>NZ_CP108454.1:0-2663750 GCF_036240795.1 Streptomyces sp. NBC_01268
CCGCGCAGGCGGGGAGCAGAAGACGGCCGACGACTTGGCCCGCCGGTCGGTGGGACCATCCCCGCGCAGGCGGGGAGCAGTGGCGTCGCTCGGTGACGTACCCGATCCCGCCGGGACCATCCCCGCGCAGGCGGGGAGCAGACTCCGTGACCTGCAGTCCTACCCCACACTCACTGCCGTCTGAACCACTTTCACCGAAACCGGCAAACCAGACACACCTAACAGCACATACCGAGCACCCACGGTAAACCGGTCCCGCCCAGGCATCCACGACCAGGAACACCGCCGGGCACGCACAGCCGTCACACCGCTGACGCCAGACCTGAGCCGTCACACAGGCGAACAGACGACACAAGCCCTCGCTCAGCCCAAACCCACAGCCGGCACCACCAGACGCCAACCTCACCACTCACAGCACTCCCCCCTCACCCGAGGAAACACCCCCAACCTCACAGACCAACACCCCACCAACCCTGCAATGAGCACCAACTCACCACCAGCCAAACCCGAGCCGGGACCATCCCCCGCGCGGAGCAGCCGACCTCGCCGACGCCCCGAAACACGCGGAAAGAAACACCCCGCAGACACGAAGAACAGCCAAATACAGATTCCGCATACCGAATCCCAAAGGACGCAGGCGCGGGCGCAGGCCACCCGGCCTGAGACCATCCCCACACGAACACGGAACAGACACGGCCACCTGTCCCCCTTCGCCAGGATGCAGAAGCCATCCCCACACGAGCAGGGAACAGGAGCTGGTGATCGTGTGCCGCTCACGCTCCACAGGACCATCCCCGCGCAGGCAGGGAGCAGCGCGCGGACCTGGGCTCTGACGCCCATTACCTGGAACCATCCCCACACGAGCAGGAACACCCCCGCCGCCGTCGTCTTCGTCGACGAGGGGCCACCCCCGCACAGCCGGGAGCAGAAGGCGCTCACGCCGACGGCGGAGAGCAGGATGGGACCATCCCCGCAGGCGGGAAGCAGGCCCCGGGCCCAGAGGCCGGCGCCCGTTGAGGGGACCATCCCCACGCGAGCACGAGGAACACGGGCCGTGGATGCCGTGCATAGCAGCCTCGTCCGGACCAACCCCGCAGGGTACGGGGAGCGATGCCGCAGCTCGGCCGCGACATGAGCAGGCATCGAGCCATCCCCGCGGCAACCGGGAGCAGACGGTCCGCCAGATCCACAGCAGCTCTGGCATGGGACCATCCCCGCACACGCGGGGAGCAGATAGAGCCGGACCAGCGCGCAGTGGGCATAGGGGCCATCCCCGCACGCGTGGGGAGCAGGTCCTGCTGACGCTGCAGGCCGGGATGGAGACGGGACCATCCCCGCAGGCGCGGGGAGCAGTGTGCGGGGGGAGAGACCGACAAGCCGATAGTGGGGACCATCCCCGCGGGTACGGGGCTCAGTCCTCGTTGAAGGTCTCGCGCGGCTGGTCCTCGGGACCATCCCCGCGGGCGCTGGGAGCAGGGTGGCCGCGACTCCGGCGTTTTCATCCTGCCGGGACCATCCCCGCCAGCGCGGGGAGCACTGCGCGCCGGCGCGCGTCAGGGGCCGGTCGTCGGGACCATCCCCGCGTGCACGGGGAGCAGAACCTGTCCATCCGCCTCGCCCAGGCCAAGCAGGGACCATCCCGGCGTGCACGGGGAGCAGAGCCACGCCTTCATCGCGGAGAGTAGGCCGCGGGACCATCCCCGCGGGCACGGGGAGCAGCTCGCCGCGGCGACGACCAAGGATCAGGCCCGGGGGCCATCCCCGCAGGCGCGGGGAGCAGGTGGAGCAGCACCTGCTGGACGGCTACACGGTGGGACCATCCCCGCGGGCGCGGGGAGCAGAACGGCTACGCCTACTACACGGGCGCCTGGGCGGGACCATCCCCGCAGGCGCGAGACACAGTCGTTGGTAAGCACGGTGGTAAGCCGCAGACACAGCCAAGCCAGCACACCGCAACACTCGCCCAACACAGCGACCCAAGCGACCAGAACTCCACGTACGTGGGGAACAAGTCACGTACCCGTCACGGGTACCCCTTGATCTCGAGACCATCCCCGCAAGCGCGGAGAGCAGCCCGACGCCTGGCTCGCCTACACCTACGGGCCCGGGACCAACCTCCCGCACACGCGGGGAGCAGGGACGGCCGTCCCGTACTGCTGATCAAGCCGCGGGACCATCCCCGCGGGCGCGGGGAGCAGGACGCATGACACGACGGCGAGGAGTGCGGTCTGGGACCATCCCCGCAGGCGCGGGGAACAGATCGAGGCGCAGACCCCAGTAGCGAGCACTGCGGAGCATCCCCCCTCGCGTACGGGGAGCAGGTCCAGATGCCCGTCACCGAGTTCCACCCATTGGGGCCATCCCCACGGACACAGGGAGCAGCCGGCGGGGTGTACGCCCACCCGGCCCGGCCGGGACCATCCCCGCGCGGGCGGCGAGCAGGGCTTCGGCTGGTCCGTCTGCTGGCTCACTCGGGGCCATCCCCGCGCGGGCGGCGAGCAGTCCGTGCTGTCGGTGTGCGTGCCGTGCCAGGAGGGACCAACCCCGCGGGCGCGGGGAGCAGTCGACGACGACGCCGTACCGCAGCTTCTGCGGGGGACCATCCCCCGCGGACGCGGGGAGCAGCCCTGGTCCTGCCGGGCCGTCAGACGGCCTCGGGGGCCATCCCCGCGCGGGCGGGGAGCAGACCCTCGCGGCGTCGGCGAGGCTGTAGCGCGTGGGACCATCCCCGCGGGTGCGGGGAGCAGAGGCCAGCGTCCATGATCTCGCGCCAGAGGTAGGGACCATCCCCGCAGACGCGGGGAACAGTGGCGGTCGGTTCGGTGCGGGGCCCGGTGGGGGGACCATCCCGGCGCAAACGGGGAACAGTCTTTCCTCGGCTTCGGCCCCGCCCCGGTCGAGGGACCATCCCCGCGTGCGCGGGGAGCAGCTGGCGGACGCCCTGACTGATCTGCGGCTGTGGGGACCATCACCGCGGTGCGGGGAGCAGTACGACGCCGCTGACGCTGTCACCATGCAGGCGGGACCATCCCCGCGGGTGCGGGGAGCAAGACGTAGCCGACGGCCACGGCCGGGACACCGGACGACCATCCTCGCCGGCACGGGGAGCAGCCGAGGGTGTAGTCCGCATCGACGGACGGGGCGGGACCATCCCCGCGGGCGCGGGGAGCAGGTACCGCCGTGCGCGGCGCTGTCGCGTCTTCTGGGACCATCCCCGCGGGCGTGGGGAGCAGGCGTCGCTGCCGAACAAGTCCGGCACCGCGATGGGACCATCCCCACGCGAGCGGGGAGCAGGACCAGCCTTTCGTGCCCTGAACGCTCGGATTGGGACCATCCCCGCGCGAGCGGGGAGCAGAGGCTGGCGCCGGTGAGGTTGGTGCCGGTGGAGGGACCATCCCCGCGGGCGCGGGCAGCAGCTCGGCTTCGAGGCGTGGAACGCCGAGTGCCGGGGACCATCCCCGCGGGCGCGGGGAGCAGGACGACTCCGAACCCGCCCTCTGGGGCAGGGCGGGACCAGCCCCGCAGGCGCGGGGAGCAGCAACGTCAAGCCGCACGTCAGGTGGTTCCGCGAGGGACCATCCCCGCAGGCGCGGGAGCAGCAGACAGCGCGCAACGAGACCGGGCTGGCGTGGGGACCATCCCCGCGGGCGCGGGGAGCAGGCCCGTGGCCGGGCGGCGGGACGCCGCCCGGGGGGACCATCCCCGCGCAGGCGGGGAGCAGACTTCCTGACCTGCAGTTCTACCCCACGCCCCAGGCCATCTGAACCAGTTCACCGAAACCGACAAACCAGACAGCACTCCCCCGCACCCGCAGGAAACCGGAACGACCGCCAGGCACCCGCCTCACAACTCACAACACGCCCACCCAACACGAACAACAGCCTGCAAGCCACACAGGCCAAGCCGGCCCCACCCCCGCGGTAAAACCCACTCACCACACCCACAGACACATGAAGCAGAACCTCAACGGCAGCCGCCGACCGATGAGAGAGCAACCATCCCCGCACGAGCAAGAAAGAGCCACACGCCAAGGACTGACGGGACGCCGACGAAGAACCATCCCCACACACGCCAGGAGCAGAGGACCTCGGCGAGCCGGGTGGCCGCGCCCGCGGGACCATCCCCGCCAGCGCGGGGAGCAGCTCGACAACGAGACCGCCAAGTGGATGGCGAAGGGACCATCCCCGCGGGCGCGGGGAGCAGGGCTTCACTCTTGTCTCGGGACCCTACGCCTTGGGACCATCCCCGCGCAGGCGGGGAGCAGCCCCAACAGGTCTAACCCTGGTGAGTACCTGATCCATATCCCTCGCGGTGCTCCTCTGCCGACGTGGTCCGGGTCCATGTAGCGTCACGGCCAGGGGGATGAGATGAACTTCGACGAGAACGAACCTGAGTCTGTTCGAGAGGAACGGTTCGCCGCAGAACGAGCCGAGGGCGGAGCGGCGCGAAAGGCTGCGTCGCTCGACTCGCGGGGAGCCCACCTCGGCGCGGCAATCGTGACTATCGCCTTGGTCCTCCTCAGCTGGTACGGCAAGCTGGTAGCTCTGGGCATCGTCAGCGGAGTCTTTCTGCTTTGGTTCTCCGCAGCCCTCGCGTGGGCCTACGCCGACGGGGACCATGGCCGGCACGCACTCCAGCGCGCGTACAACGTCACCTTCGGATGGGGCGACGGGTTCTGAGTACCACTGTCCTGTCTCAGTTGATCATTGCCGGTGAGCCGTCCAGTGCCCTGGGCCGATGCAATCAGTGGTGAGAGGTGCTGGGCGGCCAGTCTCAGTCGATGTTGCCGCTGGGCGGCAGATCGGCAGGTCTGTCTCGCCTGACGCTGTCGGTTGCTGACCCAAGCTCGTGCTGCAGCAAGACAGCATCGGATACTGACCAGTGTGATCACTGAGCCCTCGCCCTCACCCGTCAATGACCCAGCTGACTTCGCGTCGCTACTGGCTGCGGCCGAGGACTGGACCAGTGCCGCTGTGGAAGCGCAGCAAGAGGGACAGTGGGTCCTGACTGGAGCGGAACGCCAGATCCTGGCCGACGTGGAGGCGGCCACCAATCCCCTGCACGGTGGCCATTTGCCGCCGCACGACGACGAGTCCGTATACGTGCGCCTTGGACGCATCAGGAACTGGGCTGGTGTGCTGCGGCTCGCGGCACGGGCCGGGGGCTGGGAACTTCATCCTGTCGTGGGCACGAAACCCTCATCACTCTCTCGCCCGGTCGGCATGGCCGACCTGCTCTCTGGCATTTACGCGCTCGCCGAACAGGGCGAGCGGTGGCAACAACTGATGTTGGCAACCATCTCCGACCTCAACGCCACGGCCCGGGACCAGCCTCTGCAGCAACGACAAGACCTCGACCAGGCACTGGCCGAGCGCGAGCCCCGATTCGCCAGAGACCTGGCCACCGCGGAGGGCTTCTTCACCGGCCCCGGCTCGTTGGAAGACCTGTCCCTCTTCTTCGACTGAGCCATCCCCACGGGCGACGCGACGGAGCCGTCTCGGCTGACCTTGTCGCTGACGTACGAACGGAGAGGTCGAGCGACCGCTGCTGATGCCGCTGCCGGAAGAGTCCTTTGAGACGGGCCGGCTCTTCACTCCGAGGGTCGACCGCTACAGCCAGATCGCGGTCCGCACGAACCGCTACTCGGTGCCGGTCCGGCTGATCGGCAAACGGGTCCGTGTCGTGCTGCACGCCTCTCACCTGGTGGTTTACGACCGGAACGTGGAAGGGGCCCGACACGAGCGGCTGATCGCTAAGGACGGCTGCCGCCTGGATCTGGACCACTACCTGGAGGCCCTGATCCGCAAGCCAGGTGCCTTCCCCGGCGCCACCGCGCTCGAACAGGCCCGCTCGGCGGGCAAGTTCACCCCGGTCCATGACGCCTGGTGGGCCGCGGCGGTCAAGGCCCACGGAGACACAGCCGGGACGAGAGCGCTGATCGAGGTGCTGCTGCTGGCCCGCCACCTCCCGCACGAGCACCTGGTCGCCGGACTCGCGATGGCCTTGCGGGCAGGAGCCCTGACCGCGGACACGGTCGCACTGGAAGCCCGCAAAATCGCCCAGGCCGAGGACGAGCCGGACGGAACCCCGGGCGCGGCCACCGTGACGTTTCTGCACGAGTGGCGGCTCGCGCATTTTCCCCCGGACACCAGGCCGCTGCCCTCGGTGACCCACTACGACCAACTGCTCCGACGCCGTCGCGCCAGCGCCGGTGAACAACGCGAGGGAGAAACACAGTGACCCTGCCCCGCCAGCGAGGACTGACCGAGCAGGCCGCCACCACGGCCATCGACACCGCCTGCCGCCTGCTACGGCTCCCCTCGATCAGAAACGAGTTTGCCGACATCGCCGACCGGGCGCTGAAGGACCAGATGACCTACCGCGGCTTCCTCGCCGAACTGCTGATGGCCGAGTGCGACGACCAGTCCCGGCGCCGTTCGGAACGGCGGATCAAGGCAGCCGGCTTCCCCCGGGACAAGTCCCTGCGGACTTTCGACTTCGACGCGAACCCGAACATCGACGCCGCCACCATCCACACCCTCGCCAGCTGCGAATGGATCAAGAAGAGCCAGCCCCTCTGCCTGATCGGCGACTCCGGAACCGGCAAGTCGCACATGCTGATCGCCCTGGGAACCGAGGCGGCCATGGCCGGCTACCGGGTCAAGTACGTGCTCGCGACGAAGCTGGTCAACGAGCTCGTCGAGGCCGCCGACGAGAAGCAACTCTCCAAGACGATCGCCCGCTACGGCCGGGTCGATCTTTTGTGCATCGATGAACTCGGCTACATGGAACTCGACCGCCGCGGCGCCGAACTCCTCTTCCAGGTCCTGACCGAACGCGAGGAAAAGAACAGCGTCGCCATCGCCTCCAACGAGTCGTTCGGCGGCTGGACCAAGACGTTCACCGACCCTCGCCTCTGCGCGGCCATCGTCGACCGCCTCACCTTCAACGGCACCATCATCGAGACCGGCACCGACTCCTACCGCCTCGCCAGCACCCGAGCCCGCGCCGAGCACGCTGAAGCCGGCTGACCGGAGTCCTCTGCTGGTCCGCTGCCCCAAGGGGCAGCGGACCAGCCAAGCCTCATGACCTGCTTCATTCTCCGAGTGCGAACGACGCCCGTTCTTGCCACTTCGTGCCGTCGTGCACGATGAGTTCAACCGACGAGACCTGAGACGTGAACGGGAGCCTGCTGGCGAGGTCAGCCTCGATCTCCTCCAGGACCACGTCTTCCTGACCTTGAGCGATGGTCAGGTGCGGCACGACCTCGGCGAACCGGCCGCCATACGGCGGAGCCTCAGGCCAACGATCAGCGATCGCCTCCGTGAGCTGCCGCAACTGCGTATCAGGCTCGGGGACGAGATACAGCACTCCCGGGAGCCGTCCACATCTCTCGAACCGCAGGTCAAAGGTCTGGTGACTTCCCAGCACGCTCGCGAGAGCCGAGTAGACGAGCGCATCTATTCGGCTCTCGTCGAGGAACGGGAAAAGCACGGTGACATGGGCTGGAACCCCGGCCCGAGCTGAGGGGTCGAGCCGTTCACGCCACCCACGGACGGCCGGCTCCGCCTCCGGAATCCGGACGATGAGCCCCGTCTGGCCCGCCTGAAACGCACTGGTGCTGTCATCTGCCATGACACCGCATGGTGCCACCTCTGCCCCAGACAGCACGGCTCCTTTTTCGCTGACCGATCACGCCGATCGGAGACGCACGTCGACGAGCGGCACGACCAAGACGCTGCCGCTATTTCCCGTGAACATTCCAAGCGCCGATCATCACCGAACGCCGCCGGAACTCACGAACAAACGCTGTCGGTTGAAGTGAACAAAGCCAGGTAGGTCGACGTACTGGTAGGTGACCGCGGTCACGAGGCATCTCCATGTTCGTCGGTGGAGCGAGGCGACGAAGCGTCTGCGTCGTCGGCGCAGGCAGGTTCCGTCAGCTCGTGAGGGGCTTCGGGGGCGCAGGCACCGCTTGAAGCGGGTGAGGCACCGTTGTGAGCGAGTGATGCCGGCCCGGGCCGGCCGGGACCGGTCAGCGCGGCCAGGGAAGCAGGAGTACGCCACCCGGCCGGGGGTACGGCGGGCGGGACGATGTCCGGCAGCGCGAGCTGCGACAGGCTGGCGCCGGCACTCAGGGCGAGCTCGGCGTCGGCCTGCGCACCGGTCAGCGCGCCGAGCCGCTGGGGTGCCTCGGGCTGATTGACGGCGGCGTAGCGCTCGCGCTGGGAAGCCTGGAGGTCCTTCTTCAGGCGGCGGGTACGGGCCGCTCGTGCCTTGCGTACGGCGCTGATCTGTTCATCGGTGGCCCGGTCGGCCAGGTCCGCGGGGCCGAGGTAGCGGCCGGTGGTGGCGTGGTAGACCTCGACGCGGTGGTCGTGGTGGGGCATGAAACGGATACGGACGGGGACACCGGCCTGGCCGGTCATCCACGCCCCGACGTAGTCACGTCTCCTGAAACGGATGCCGCGGGTGGTCAGCGTGCGGGTGCCGGCGTCTTCCAGGGTGAACGTCCACAGGTCCACGGCCGGTACGTCCCGCAGCGGGGTGAGATCGTCCTGCCACGCCTCAAGCGGAGTCCTGCCCTGCAGGGGTGCGGGGCGGTGCTCGGCGTTCCACCACCGGGTCCAGTCCAGCAGCCGGGCGGTGAAGTCCTCGAAACTGAGCAGTACCTCGTCCTTCGCACGGGCAGCTCGTTTGCCGGGGCGCGGCTGGCGGGCGTAGCCGGGCAGCGCGGCCAGGAACATGCTCTCCACCGCACGGTTCAAGCCCTCCACGTGCCTTTGAGATGAGGGGTGTAGGCGGGCAGATCCTCCACGGTGACGTCGAGGAGAGTGAACGCGGCGGTCACCGTCCGGGACAGGAAGTCCTTGCCACGGTCCACCCGCACCTTCTCTGGTAGACCGCCGAACGGGCCGTAGGGGTCCTCGCGCACCACGGCGGAGCGCAGCGCGGCCAGTACCGACTCCCGCGACGGATACACCGGGGTGACGGCAACGCCGGTGATCGCGTTCGTGGCGCAGTCGGTGAACCAGGTGATCCACGGCCGGCGGGCTTTGCCATCAACGTCGACCAGCACCGGGGCCTGCACATGGTCGGTCTCCCACACCTTGTTACGCCAGCCCCGCGGCCGGGCCAGGAACACATCATGCTTACGCGCCGCCCGCTCCCCGCCCGCAAGCCCCACCCGCTCCCCCGGTGTCAGATCACGACGGATCGCACGGTGCAACGTCGGAATCGACGGAGGCGACTCCCCCTCACCCCTGGCCGCGCGAGCGGTCAACTCACGATGAACCGCCGCGACGTTGCCCTTCCACAGCCCCAACAGAACCCGGATCTCATCAGTAACCGTGAACCGGCCGGGATACGCGGCCCGCTCACCCGGCGCCGCAGCCGCGGCCTCGTCCCCCTCAGCCGCGGCCAGCCACCGCCACACCGCACGCTCCCGCACCTCCAGCACGTCCGCCACCGACCTCACCTGCCCAGTGGTGAGTTTCCCCTCTCGCCGCAGGGCCAGCAGACGACGCACCGCCGGTGACCGCAACGCCCGAACCGACACGGCCGGCAACACCCCACCCACATCACCACCCGCCCCTTCCGGAGTCAGGTCCTGCTCTGTCCGATCCACACCCTCGAGCACACCAGCACCCACCCGCCAGCGGATCAGAACTCACGAAACTGACACAGCATCACCCCCCATGCGAAAACACTCCACGACAGCCATGCTCTATAGATCTCTCACTTCCAGGACAGTGACCTTTCAACCCCAAAACAATCCATGACCAGCATCAACACCCTCACAACCCGCTGCCCCTCACACCACTGCCACCAAAACGAGAGATCGCAGCCACGGCATCCCGCTCTCCGTGTCGCTGACCGGCGGCAATCGCAACGACGTCACCCAGTTGATGGCCCTGCTCGCGAAGATCCCGTCCGTCGCCGGCTTTGTCCGACGACCGAGGCGGCGGGCGGTGCGGGCGGGGGTGGAGCCGGAGCGGGTGTTCGCTCTGGCCATGCGGTGGTGGCGCGATGGTGGAAGCAACTTTGGCTGGGAACAGGGGCGATCTTGCAGCGGCGCCTGCATCAACTGCGTCTGGCGAGTGGTAGGTGCGGAGGCGTTCCAAGGAGTCGTCCGCGCATGGGGTGTGAGGAAGCGCTCGTGTCCGGTGCCCTGCTGAGGGCGGCGGGCGGGGCGCCGTAGGACGAAGGTGGAGGTCGAAGCCAGAGGCTGAGGAGAGGGGCTACTCGTGGGGAAGCGGCGGATTCATGGACGTGCCGGGGAGGGTGAGGAGGCACTGAGCATGCTGCGGACGCGCAACGCTGAGTTGTTCGTGGAGGTGCAGCGGGCAGATACGAAGGCGACGGCCCTGTGCGGGGTGGCCGGTGGTCTCCTGGCCCTGATCGCAGGGGTGTGGGTGACGTCGCCGGGCGGTGGTCCGATCGAGCCGGTGCTGATGGCCATAGCGGTCCTGCTGGGATCGGCCGTGGGCACGGCGCTCATGGCGCTGCGGCCGGTGCTTCCCCGTGGGGCCGCCTTCGGGTGGGGGGCCGCGGGCGTCGCGCAGCGGACGGATGTCGAGTCGTTGACGCATCAGGAGGTCGGCCGGCTGGCTGTGTTCGAGGTGCTAGCCCGTCGGAAGTTCGGTGCCGTCCGTTGGTCCGTCGATTTCGTCATCGCGGCGTTGGCTATGGCCGGAATGGGACTGTTGATCGCTCTTCTCGCTCCCTGACAACCTTCGTCCGGTTTGGTAGAGCCGCGGGTCTGGGGGGATATGTATCAACCACACAGGAACGTGATGGGCGAGCGGCTGTGGGCGCTGTTGCGTGCCCTCGCCCCCGAGCGGGTACGTCCCGCGCGTAGCGTGCTGCTGCGCCAGGGTGATCCGGGTACGCATGTGATCGTCCTGTCGGAAGGGTCGGCGCTGGTGACCCTGACAGGTTCCGGCGGGGAGCGAACGCTTTTGTCGGTGCGGGGGTCCGGCGAGTTACTGGGTGAACTGGCGGTCCTGGACGCGCAGCCGCGTTCGGCGTCCGTGATCGCGGCGGAGACCTGCCGTGTCCACCTCGTTCCCGCGCCTGAATTCCTTCAGTTCGTCGAACGATACAGCCTGCTCGACTCGCTGCTCCGGCATGCGATCGCACGCATCCGGGAGGGCGAGGCGGTCCGGCTCGAGCTTGCCACCGCATGTGTGCCCGTACGGCTGGCGAATGCGCTAGGCCGGCTCGCGCGGGCGGCTCCGGCGGGCCGGGCCGGACTCGTCGTACGCCTGACTCAGGCCGAGCTCTCGCAGATGATCGGGGCTTCCCGCAACGCCGTGGGGGCAGCGATCAAGCCGTGGCGGGAGCGGGGGTGGCTGGAGACCGAGCCGGGCGGCGGTCTGCTGATCCACGACATCGAGGCGATCGAGGTTCAGGCCAGCGGCACCGAGTGACGGGGCACACACGCGCGGTGCCCAGTAGTGGGCACCGCGGTGCGAACGGACCGCTGACCATGATGCGACCGCTTCCCGCTCCTGACCGAAAGGCCCGTGGCGTCATGCCCGATTCCCCGTACGCGTCGTCCGACGTCCCGCCCCAACAGGCCCTGCTGGCCGTCGACATGCAGGGCTACAGCAGGCTCCCCGAGGCCATGATGGCGCCGGTGCGGTCCGACCTGGACGATGTCCTCACCACCGTGCTGGCCCATAGCGGGATCGCGGACCCTCGGTCCGTGCCCGGCACGTTCAAGGACACAGGCGATGGCGCGATCCTCGTGCTGCCCGCCAAGGACACCGGCCGGCTGATCGATCCTCTACTCGGCCACCTGCACGCGGCGCTCGTCCGTTACGACCGGGAGCGTCTCCCCGACGGCCCCTCGATCCGGCTGCGCGCCGCCGTGCACATCGGGTCACTTTCCCTGCCCGATCATCGCGGCGACGCCATCAACGAGGTGTGCCGGCTGTTGGACAGCGGCGCCGTCCGCCAGGCGCTAGCCGCTGCTGGCGAGCACGAGGGCGGGTTCCTGGCGGCCATCGTCTCGGAGCCGGCGTACCGGTGCACCGTGGGTGCGGGCCGGACGGCGGAGCCGTCCGAGAGGCACTTTCTGCCTGCGGTGGCGCGGGTCGAGGGGAAGCCCGGCTTCGAGGAGCGGTGCCGGCTTTACGTACCGGGTCTGACCCCGTACCTCCTCAGCCTGGCGATGTCCGCGAAGGCGACCGAGGCTACCGAGGAGACGGGCGGTACCGCCGATGTCTGCGCAACGGCCCCAGCCGACGCCCCGCCGCACACCCCGTCAGGGGGCTCCTCGTCGGTCTTCCAGATCAACGGTGCCATGTCCGACCCGACGCTCATCAACCACGTCGACCACATGCGCATCGACCGGCGCGGCATCTGACACGCGCGTACCTGGCCGTACCCGTGCGCGAGCCCGTGTCTGTGCCCGTGCCCCCCCTGCCCGTTGCCGTACCGACCCTGTCCGCCTCGTGGAAAGGCATCCCCCGCATGACCTCGCACGACCCGCTCGTATCCCCTGATTCGGTACCGTCCGGACCCGGGAACGGCTTCCGCGCCGGTGGCTCGCCTGCCAGTGGCTTCCCTGCCGGTGACGAAACCGGCACCGGCGATCCCGCTACCGGTGATGTCACCGATGCCGACGGCGGTCAGGCGCCTCCGCCCGGTGTTCCCGCCCCTCCCTCGTTCGCACCCCCCGCCCCCTCCCGGCACACGGAGGACCCGCTCGTTGGACGACGCACCGATCCGCCGGTCGTGGTCGTGCCGTCCCTGACGGCGGGCTCGGCACAGGTCCCGGTCACGGTGAACCGCCCCGAGATGGTCGTGGGCAAGGTCGACCACATGCACCTGGAGACCCGTAAGAAGGACGTTCTGGAGGGTGTCGTCCAGTCCCGTGAGGCCATCCGACGCGGCCCGCTGGTTCGCGCGGGGCAGTGGAACCAGGTGTGGGCGCAGGCGCTGGAGCCCGAGGCGGCGCCGGCGCGGTTGCGCGAGCCGGTGCTGATCATCGTGTCCCCCCGTTCATACGGTTCGACCACGCTCGCCCTGCATCTGCTCGCCGAGACCACGGACGATCGCGTTCCCCTCGTCAAGCTGGACGCCGACTGGAACACGCCTAAGGCGGGACGGCTCCCCCTGGAGCTCCGCCATGCCTATCAGCTGGATCTCAAGGACGCCGAGCACGACAGGATCTCGCCGGATTTCCTTGACAATCTCGCCCACCACTCGAAGAAGCTGGGTGATCTCGGTTCCACTCTGGTGCTGGCCGTCGACAAGAACCTCTGGAACGAGCGCTACGCGCCGGCCCGTACGGGGATCCATGTTGTCCACCTGACCGAACCTCCCCCGGCACGGGAGGTGGTCGAGGCCCATCTGCGGGCCCGACACGTTCCCGGTCTTGTCCCATACCTCCATTCCGGCGGCGCGGCGAAGGACTCGCTCGACGGCCGGGACGCCGTGGAAGCGGTCCGCGCGACCGACACCATCGTGCTCGCATGGCAGGAGCACGTCCGGCTGACGAGCACCGAGCTGCCCATGGACGAAGTCTCCTGGAGCAAGGTCGACGCCGGACTCTCGGCACGGATCACCGCCGCCCTCTCCGACTGGCGGGACAAGCTCGACCTCCTGTTCGGCGAGACGACCTCTACGCACCGCGGCAAGGACGCATCCCTGCCCCTCGAGGACCGCTGCCTGCTGCTCGCCCTCGCCGTGCGCCAGTCCGCGTCGATGCCTCAAGTGGCCGTGGCCGCCCGCAGCCTTCAGAACATCATCACCACCAACGACGCGGACAAGGGCGGCTTCACGTCGACGCCCGAGGCCGTCTTCGCGGGACGAGGGTTGCGTCGCCGCGTAGTCGACGCTGGAGCCCGTGTCGACACCCAGGACAACGTGGTGTTCGACCAGCCCGGCTACGGCGGGGCCGTCCTCACCTATGTCTGGGACAACTACGAGATCATGCGCGACCCCCTGCTGAAGTGGCTGGTGGGCGGCAGAGAAGGCGCCGGCGACGGAGAGCGCGTTGTCGACGCGCTCTCCGTCCTGACCCTGCGGCACGGCAGCACCCCTCGCTTCGGTCAGCTCGGCCCCCTCGCCCGCACCGGCAAAAAGGAAGTGCTCAGCGCGGTGATGACGCGGGCCGTGCGCGACGAGCACGCGGGGCGCCAAGCCTGGGGCACGCTGTACGGATGGGCGTCGGGTGCCGAGTACGCCTCGACGGTGATCTCCATCTGCCGCGGCGTCCTCAGCGCCGCGGACGCCACCTCGTCCCAGGCCAGGATGGCCATGGTCCGGCTGCGCCGCGTCGCCAACCACACGCGCGACGAGGCGGCTCTCGCGGAGGTCCTCGACGCCTTCGAGGAACTGGCGAAGCAGCCCGACGGCATGGAACGGTTGGTCTTTGAGGTCCGTTCCTGGCAGCAGCCTGGGAAGTCCGGCAAGGCCGGTCCGCTGGCCTTCCTCGCCCTGATGCCGGTGGCAGGCGATTCCGGACCGTGGCTCCTCACTGACGACGCCCGGTCGAAGGTCGACGTGGAAGCGGCCCTGCGCGCACTGCTGGGCAGTGTCGCGACGGCGCCTGACGCCATCACCCGGATCACCGACTGGGTCAGGGCCGCGTCGGCCGATCCCGCCGCTTACGCCCGGCTCCGGGATCGGCTGCTCCCCGCTCTGCGTGGACAGAGAATGTTCAAGGCTTCCATGGCTCTGATGAAGGCTCTGGCCGACGTCACCCTCGAAGAGGGCGCGACCGCCGACGAGGACTTCTGGGACCGCCTCGTCGACCCGCGCGTACGCACCGTGTTCCCGCTCACCAGGGCCTCCGTATGAGGTGGCCCTGGCAACGCTCGGTGTGTACCGTCCGGTGCGCCGAGCCCCGGCTGCTGCCCTGTGCCACACCGGGCATCTGCTTCGAGGCGACGTTCACCATCACATGGCGTCCCGCCCTGCGCACCCGCCCCGGCCTCGAAGAACTCGTCGTCAGCCGCACCGTCGCGCGGGCCCGCGAGATCGCACGGCAGTTCCCGGCAATGGAAGTACGCAGCGCACAGGACGCCGTCAACGCGGAGCTCGGCGCCGAACAGCCCACGCGCGGCGCCCCGTACCGCTACCTGACCGCCCGCACTGAGCTCGGGCTCCCGGCGGCGGCACGTGCCACTGTGGCGCAGCGACAGGCGGACGAGGAGCGCGTCCAGCGCCTGCGGTTCCTGCGCACCCACCTCTATGACCATCCCGACCTTTTCGTCCTCGACCGGATCGAGCGGCACGGAGGGTGCCCCGGGCCCGAGCAGGTGGCGGACTGGCACCGGCTGGCCCGGTCCATCGCCGCGGCCGGCCAGTGGTGGGAACCCGTGCTCGCCCAATGGGAGAGCGTTGGCCGAGGGTTCACCGACGTCGACCTGCAGAACCGGGCCATGCTCGCGCTCCACGACGCACTCGAAACCCTGAAGGGAAAGGACGGGCCGGCCCAGCCCCCGGACCCGCTGCCACCGGCACACGCAGGGGGACCACGGGCATGAGACTGACGCTGTTACGTGTCCTACTCGACCCCGTCACCTCCTGGCGGGCGCTCCGCATGCGCCACGGAGACCCGACCGCCACTCCGGTGAGCTTCGACGCCGCTTGGCGTCGCGCACGCATGATCTCGGCACCTGACGAAATGGTGTTCCGCCTGCACGGCCACTGTTTCCCCGCAGAACGGGAGCCGGACAGACCCACCCGGTCCTGACCATCCGCTTTGCACTACGAGGTGCCCCGCCTCCTTCCCAACCTCCTCCAGCGCGAGTAGGGCGGTCGCACGAAGGACGGCGAGTGCACCGCACCACGACACTCACCCTGCAGGACCCACAACGTGCTTCGGACCGTGCGGCCCAGCTGACCGCGTTCGACGAGCAGTGAGACTGCCCGTGGGCGCTGGACTCGCAGCGGCAATACCGCGTCCTGGCGGGACCTGGTCGACGCCGACGGCGTCCTGCCCCACATCGCGCACCGGGCGTCGTCTTCGACGGCAGCGACGTCGCCAAGTGGCTCCGGCCCATCTGAGCACGGCTCCTGCCCGAGCGGCAGGCACGGCTGACGGCTCTCGGCGTGCAGCCCGACCAAACGCCCTCTCCCTCCCCTGCAGCCAGTCGCGGGGCCCGAAGGGCCAAGCGAGGCGCAGCAGGCGTTCCAGCGGAGGCTGGCGGCACTCGCGCAGCCGACCAGCTCGTGTCGCTCGCGAAGCTGGGTGTGGACTGGGCGTGACACGCCACCTCGCCCATCGTTGAGCTGGGAGGTCAGCGAAGTGGAGGCCTCGGGACGTCGTGACCCCAGGGACTTCGTCTCGTCTTCCGGCAGCGGGTGGGGTGGAACACAGGGTGCAACGCGCCGGCGGGTTGCAGTGCCGCTGTTGCACGGCCGAGCGGGTACGTTGCACTCGCTGGTCGAGTCGGCTGCCCGTGGGAACGCCCTCCGACGGCACCGGCTGTTGGATAGCGTCCCACCATGTACATGCGGATCGATCCACTTGAGGCTTGGGAGAGGCTGCGGGCCAGCCGTTCCAGCCGGCCCGGTAGAGCAAGCGGTGGGGCGCGGGCCAAGACGTACTCCACGGCGCTGGAGCAGGCGCAGCAGATGTTCAGGGCGGCTGAGGGCGTGGGTCCGCAAACCCGCCCCCTGCTGGTGTTCTACGGCCTGAGTCAGGCTGGCAGAGCAATCGCGGCCGCGGCCGTCGACCTCAAGGGCGAGGACTGGAACCTGATCTCGCACGGCATCCATGCCTCGGGCTATCACCTGGACTTCGCCGACATCGAGATCCGCACGGATCCTGCTGGCACTGCTGGGAGTTTCGTACGGCTGAGCGAGCTGCTGCGGTCACCGGTCTGGGGCAACGACACGGTCGTGCGGTTGGAAGAAGTCTGGGACACGCTCCCTGCCAATTTGCAGTACCCGCTGACAGGCCGGGAGCGGTTCACGCCCCTCTACGCCGGCGCGGACTCAATCGACGGCACTGACTTTCACCCGCTGCTCACCCTGCACGTCGGCGACATCTTGGACCGCGTCATGGACGACGGCAGTCGCGCGGCACTGGATGAGTTCCTGCAGAGCTACCCCGGCACCGCTGGGTACGAGGAGTTCGCCCGTCGCCGGACGGGAGCCAATGCCGAGCCAGATTACGTGCGTCACCACCCGAACGCCGGCTGGCTCTACATGCACTGGAAGATGCCAGCAGGGGCAGGCACCAAAGAGGAGCGTCTGGAACGCCTGTCCGGGATGACTCGAAGCTACGCCGGGCATTGCTATTTCCTCCCCACCGTCGCGGACCTGCCACGTGAACTCCACCCGCTGATGGCGTGGTGGGCGGTGCTGTACGCGCTGTCAATGCTCGCTCGCTACCAGCCCGCCCAGTGGGCGAACCACATCAACGTGGACGGCAGCCGACACGCGGTGCCCATCGAGAAGATTCTGGAACGGGCCATGGAGCACCTGCCCGTACTAATCGCGGACACCATCGAGGAAGTCGCTGCCTGGTCGTAGGCGCCGAGCAAAGATCCATCTTCGGGGCGGCCCTTTCGGAACGACGGCGCGCAACTCGGGCGGGGCGGATGCTGGGAGCACGTGGCCGAGCTGAAGGGGCTCAAGGGTGCGCAGTTCTGGGCACTTCACACCTTCCGATCTATCCGAACGGACCGTTGCGATCCGTATCCACTGGGTGATCTACTGCACTCTCCACACGCCGTTGGGGGGCACTGTGCGAATAGGAACCAGTACCGCTGTCGCGGTTATGTCCAGTCGGCGACGCAGCAGGAGCGCCGGTGACGCTTGCACCTGCTGATGGAGGGCGCCGAAGTCGGCGCGGCTTCCTCTACCAGGACGCGGTCACGCTACTGGACTGCCTCGACATGCTGGATGGCCACTGGACGGAAGTCTCCTGGGAGGATCTGGAAGACATCCTCTGCCTTCGCGGAGACGTGCCTGTCTATCGTCAGGTGAAGACGGTAGAGGGTCCCGGAAAGCGCCACAGCATCGCCGACGTCTGCCGTCCCGACATGTCCAAGAAAGAAGCGAACAGAACAGCGGAGTCGAGCTACCTCGGCAAGCTGTTCATGGGGAAGCCACTCCCTGAGGGCACGCGGTTCACCCTCATAGTTAACGAGACCCCCTTTGCGGACCTGTACCCCTTCGCCTGCGAGCGCGGCGGCAAGCGTGAGCCGGTGAGCAGTGCGACCCACACCAAAGTGGTCGGGAAGCTCTCGGGGCTGAGCCTGCGTGACGGCCGGGACGTCGGATGGTGCGTCGATCGCCTGGATGTCCTGATCACAGCCCGGACTACGGAGCACGTCGAGAGCGAGGCCCACCGGCGCTTGGTTCCGCTGATCAAGGACTACCTTGGGCAGGAACCCTTGGTGACTGAGGTCGACGAGGTGCTGAGCGGCCTGGCCCAGTACATCGCGCGAAGCGCAGCCGAGCTACGTCCGCGAAGTCACACCGCTGAGGACTTCCGAGCCATCCTGGACGGCTGTATTCGCAAGGTCACAGGCTTGCGCAGTGACGGCTCCACCGAGCGCCTGATGACCCTCCAACAGAAGCTTCGTCCCGCCGGCGTACTTGAAGCCGAAGCCGAGCGTCAGCATGAGTCGATGCTCGCCTTCCGCCAGGCCCAGCGCAGCACCGTAGGACTGGGCCGTCAACGCATTGCCGCCTTCGCAGACAAGGTATATGCCATCTGTCAGCTGGCCTCGGCCCGAAGGCGTGGCGGCTCCATCGCAACTGGTCAGCTGGCATACGCAGCCATCCTGGAGGCGATCCTCCAGCTTCCCGAGGTGCAGTCCGGGGAAGTGGACTTCAGCCAGGCCGTGGCAGTGCTGAGTGACATTACTGCGCGCTGCCAGAACAGGTACGAAGATGCCTCCTAAGATCGGCAGGCAGGCCGTGCCGCCCGCCCACAGGGCCTGGGACCCCGATGATTCGGTCGACTTCCACGCCTCCCGGCTGCTGCTTCTCATCCACCTGTGCGGAGAGAGCCCCGGTCCGTACATCGCGGGGCGGACGAAGTTCGCGAAGCTCGACTTCTTTCTGCGCTACCCGGGGTTCCTTGAGCGAGCCCACGCTGCCCTGCCAGGGATGAATGACTGGCAGGGCAGGTACGTCGCCTCGGACGCTGCCGAGATCGAGGCGCCGATGGTGCGCTACCGATACGGTCCCTGGGATCACCGGTACCGCCAGTTCCTGTCCTTCCTCTCCGCTCGCGGTCTGGTCTCCATCACCGTGTCCTATACCCCCGAGCGCGTGAAGCTCACTGCGGCTGGCAAGGCCGCAGCAGCGCGCTTCGCGGCGATGGATCAATTCGGGCCCCTGGTACGCCGCTGTGAAGCCATGCAGGGCAACCTGGCGACGATGTCGGGCACCGACTTGAAGGACCTCATCTACGACCTGTTCCCGGACGAGGTCGGCAACGCGACGTTTCATCAGGAGATTCGACCATGAGTGAGCCCCGTACATCCGAGCGCGGCCTGCGGATCGACAAGGTCTCCTTGGTCCATCACAGCGGCGAGCTGGACGAGTACGCCTTCGAGTCGGGCAAACTCAACATCCTCACCGGTGTCCGGAACAGCTCAAAGACTACGACCCTCAAAGTGATCGACTACTGCCTGGGCGACCGGGGAAGCCCAGCCGATGCACTCAAGGCCGCCGTCGCCAGTGAGCACGTCGAGGTCAGTACGGATCTCCGGGTCGATGGTCGGCCGTACAAACTCACGAGGTACTTCACTCATGGGCGGATGGGCAAGATCGGCATCAACGGTGACGAGATCGCAGCATCCGACTTCTCCGACTGGATCCTGAACGAGCTGGGCTGGCCCAACCTGCTCATCCCCAAGGGTCTCCATCCGACCTCAGCCACCGAGCAGACCCCTCTGTCCTTCCGCAACACCCTGCGACACTTCTATCGGAACGAGGACTCCTGGACCAGCTTCGCCGACAAAGAGCAGGAGTTCACGCGGCGAGCCGTAGTCAGCCAGCTCTTGGGCTTCGTCCGGTCTCGGACTGCTCAAGCGAACAGGGACTTCGATCTCGCCCGAGCGAAGCGGCGCCTGAACGAAGCCGAGGCCGTCGACCGAGAGGTTCGCGAAAGCACGCTCCAGGCCGTCACAGCGATCTCCCAGAACCTGGATCTCCCCCTCGTCCGCTCCGTTGAGGAGGTTGCGGGCGCCCGGAGGGAGCTCCGTCGCGAACTTGATGCTGTGTACGAGCGGCGCCGGCTCCTGACGGAAGAGATTCAGGGCCTCACCGACGGGAGCCCCTCGGCCGGCTCCCCTGCCGGGTACGACCCCTCGCTGACGGACGTGTACAGCGACATCACCAACCGCCTCCGTCGAGCCACCGAGGAGGTGACCAATCTCGGGCAGCTTCTTGAGGAGCACCAGCGCTCGGCTCGAACGGTCACCGCGGAGGTAAGCCGCATGGAGCGCCTGGCGACATCCATCGAGGTGTTCGACACGCTCCCGGTCCGGCTGTGCCCCGCGTGCGAGCAGAACGTCGACCCGCACCGTGACCACGACGAGGATGCCTGCTACCTCTGTTTCCAGCCCGTGGACGACGACAAGCGTCAACGCAGAGCCCAGGTGGAGATCAGGTCCCTGAAGTCAGAGCTGGACGATCTCGATGACGTCATCGCGCGCTCACGGGGCGACCTGGATTCCGCGCGAGCCCATCAGCAGCAGTTGCATGCGCGGCAGGCTCAGCTGGCCCAACAGCTCAACCAGCGCCGCGCGGCGGAGCTCGCTCCCTTCATGGCCACGCTGGAAGGTCTCGCCGCGCAGATCGCTCAGCTGGAACACAAGCTGACGGCCTTCCCCGCGATGGAGGAGATCTTCCAACGGCGTACCGATGCGCATCGCAGCGTGCTCTCCGCGCAGCTGCTGGTTGAACGGATCGAGAAGGAACAGGCAAACTCAACGGCGCCCGGGCTGAGTCCCATGGACCGCTGTTTCATCTTCGCCGAGCGCATGAACGGCTTTCTTGCCCGCTATATGGACACGCTGTGGGTGGCCGGACAAGTCTCGATCAGGGACACCGACCTGACCTTCTACGTCGGCTCAAAGCCGTGGGATCAAGGGCTGGGCGCAGAGGCGAAGGTTCTCTTCTTCCTGGCCTACAGCTACGCCACCCTCTTTCTCAACTCGGACCTTGACGAGGAATGTGCCTTCCCCGGCCTGCTCCTGCTCGACAACCCCTACCAACAAGGCATCGCCAGCGGCGTGGTGCACCAGGCGCTTACAGAGCTGGCCGAAGCCGCCCACGTCACCGGCACTCAGGTCATCAGCACCCAGACGCTGCGGCCACCGAGTGCCCAGCACACAATCCGCGAGATCCCGATGCTGCAGGTCTACGACACCCCGTAAGCGGTGCAGCGGATCCCGTCGGCGGGGTGTCACTCCAGCACCGGATCGACGGCGCGGCGTCGCGGAGGCGGTGACGTGCGGACGGAAGCGGCGGGGCTGCCCAAGCGCTTCGGTGAGGCGGTCGGCCGCCCAGGACGCTCCGGTCGGTCCGCGCGGCGCGGACCGCTTCCGCGTCGGCGGCCTCCACGACGGCCCGGGACCTCAGGCGGGTGCCCGCATCGGCGGGTGGGGCGACGCCGGAGGCGGTGGCCCAGCGCCAGGCCGCGACCGACACCCTCAGCCGGCCCGCAGCCGCTGACCAGGTACCCCCAAGGCCCCAGACGAACGAGCAAAACGGAAGCCGAGGAAAAGCGGCCGTCACCGGAACGGCGCCAGCCGCAGCAGAGGACCGGGACGGCTGGAGGCCGGGGCGCAGGGTTGTGACCGGCCTCGACGAGCACGCCGCCGACGCCGGCTGGCCCCACACAGGCAGGCAGCGGGAGCAGCAACAGGCCAGAACGGGCAGACACGCAAGTATCAGAGGTATTAGGCCGCGTATGCAGAAAACGCAAACAGTCATAGCCTCCGGACTGCGCGTACGTATGCGGAAAACGCAAGCACTGGAGAGCGATCGCCCTAGAGATGCGGGAACCACATACGGTGACGAAGAACGACCAGCCACAGGCCGGTCACACGCACCCAGGTACGTACAGATAACCCACCGCGAATCCCAGTCGCCCCAGTCACTCACAAGTGCCCTGGCCCCCTGTGCCAGGACCCCGCCGTGATCCCGTGCGACGCCTGCGACGGCACGGGCACCGTGCCCGCGGACACCCACGCCGACTAACACCTCACAGCCTCACAGACCACCCCTCCACCAGGGAAAACGGTCTGTGAGCCTCACAGACCGCCCGCTCACCACCACCCCGTGGTGAGCAGCAACTCACCACGCAGGGACGGCCGCCGCAGGCATCGGACGAGGACGACCCGGCAGCGCACTCGCGTACGCGCAGGGCACGCAGCGGTCCGGCCCTCACGGCCTGGTGGAGCGGCTCCTGGTCCACGCCGAGGCCGGGCCGGCGGCGCCCGTCCCACCCACGGACGCGGTCGAAGGTGGGCCTTCCTGGCTGCTACGGGCGCGTCACTAGCGCCGGTGCGACCGGGCTCCTTCCCTCCCGCCAGGAACAGCCGCCATTGGCCCCGTGCAGGGCCGTGTCCGGGCGTGTGGTCGGGAAAGAGACAAGGAAGGAACCCTCGATCGTGTCATCACCGCGCCCGGCCAGGCCCCAGGCAGCCGGGAGCGCCACAACCAGGGCAGCCGCTACGGTCTCCTCCAACCGACTACGCCAACGTGAGGACCGCCCACATGGCCAACTCCCCGTCGATACCCGTAGCTGCCAATCCGACTTCGCCACGCGACTTCGACTTCTCCCAGGTCTTCTTCAGCCAGGCCCTCCGCGCGGCGCGGCAGGCGAAGCAGTACGCGAAGCAGGCCCAGGCCGAACAAACCGGATCCGAGCGCCGTGCCCGCGAGCGCGAGGCGGTCGGCCAGGTCATCGTGCTGGCTCAGGCCGCTGTCGAGGGCTACATCAACTGGACCCTCATCAGGGCCGGTGTGACTGCCGGGGGGAACTCCTTCAACCAGCACAGGGACGCCTTCCTTGACGCCGTGAAGGTGCTCGTCCCGAAGGCGCCCGCGTTCGCCTGGTCGTTGGAGAACGAGTCTTTCTTCCTTTTGCTCAACCGGTGGCGCAACTTCCTCGGTCACTCCGATGAGAAGGCGCGGGAGAACCTGGCGATGCACCTCGCCAGCCTGGGCGAGGTAGAACCTGGAGCGGCGGACACCGAGCTCGTCGCCCTCCTCACAATGGAGCTTGCCGAACGCATCATCAGCGGCGCCGGAGCAGCCTTCGACAACGCTCGGTCTGCCCTTGGGACGGCGCCGTCCGCGACCGGGGCGTGGGTGCCGCTGGACGAGCAGGAGACCCCTTCGCTCGAAGACCCTGTCACGCTGCGGGCCGTGCTGAGGATCTCTCTCAGGCAGGCCGGAGAGGTCAGGTTCACCGAGGCGGAGCTCGCCGCTGAAGCCCGGCTTCAGGCCGCAGCAGGCCAGGGCCTCAGGCTGGCCCCCGGCACTGCTGGCGACGGCACCCAGTGGTCCGTGAGCGTCGCTGCGGAGTGATCTCGTCAGGCTGTTCCAGCGCTGATCTCGAAGCGCTGGAACAGTGCTGGCAGGAACTGTTCCATGAGGGCTTGGGCGTCACGGGCTTCTTCAAGTTCGTCGTGGCCGAACCGGAAGACCTCGTACTTCCTGAGCTTGAGGTCGCGGTCGGCGGCCACCATCTCCGCGTACTTCGCGGTGTCGGGGCGCCGGCCTTCGTCGCGGGTGTAGTGCTGGGATCCGTCGACTTCCAGAACGATGCGCTGTCCGTACGGAAGCAAGAGCAGGAAGTCCATGCGGGAGCGGAGGAGGGCCTGAGGGCCGCGTTCGCGGACCGTGCGGGGGTCCCAGTGGAGCCACACCTCGGGGAGCAGCACGGGCAGGTCGTGGACCCTGTCGCCGAGGACATGGTGGTAGGCGCCGAAGAGGTTGCGTTGGCCCGGCGAGTTCTCGGGCAGGCAGCGGTGGAGTCGCTTGTAGAGGGAGGCCTTGGCCTCGGCGTCGTTTTGGATCTTCTGCGTGTCCTGCCACCAGGCCTGGAGGTCGCGCCAGCGGAGGCCGTGATCGGGTGTCGGGCGGTCGTAGACCAGTTGGTTGTCCGGGTCGCCGACGATCTCGATGTCGTTGTCCATGGCGTTCTTGAAGCGGATGTCGGGCTTGGTGAGGGACGCGAAGATGATGTTCTTCGGCTTCCCGTTTCCGCCGAGGCGGGTGGAGACCAGGGTGAAGCGCGGGTAGCCGCCTTCAGTCCCCGTTTCCCTCAGTTCAATGGCTGCACTGCGGACGTGTTCGTTGATCGTGTCCACGAGGCGCCGTTGTGCGGATTCGTCGAGGAGGACGTCGGCGGAGACGATCGCTTCGAGGAACCGGGCGAACCTGGCGTCGCCAGCCTCGAAGGCGCCCAGGTGCTCGAAGAGGTCCTCGGTCGTCCAGTCCCCCGGGTTCCGGAAGACGTGCTGCTCGATGTCCCCCTTGATGCTGGGGCCCTGAGAGCCGAAGAACGCATCCAGGACGGGGCTCAGCTCGCTGCCGAGCACCCAGTACTGGCCCAGCATCGCCATGAACCGGCTCTCGCTGGGCGTCATCACGTCCAGGTCCAGGTGCCTGGCCAACTCGCGCCGGATCCTCGCGGGTATCTCCGGCGGCGAGGACTCCGCCCAGAGCGCATCCTCAATCCGGAATCTCTGCGGACGACTCCCCTGACCTGCGGCCAAGATACGGGTCGCCACGAGCGGGAGATCGCTGTCGGTCACCTGCGCGAAGCTCCGCTCCAACCGCTCTGCCTTGGTTCCCTCCTCAGGAACTTCTGGCATGCCCAGCTCCGCGAAGGCCGCGTTCAGTCTGGGGTGTGAGTGCCCTCCGAGCAGAGCGACGACGTCGCGCACCGCCCGTCGAAGAAGCGAGCGATCCCTGCTGTCGGCCATCCGTCGATCCTCGCAGAGGGCACCGACATCCCATCAGGAAATCGGGGCACCGGCCTCTACCGCCAGCACGAGACGGCCACCACCTTGGTGGACACCGCGAAGGCAGTCGTCCCAGTCCGTCTGCGGCAGCCACGCCTTCTCCATGAGGTGGGCCGTCCAGTCCAGGAGTTGCTCCCACGACCGGATCTTGGCCGCGGGGATGTCGTAGGCGCCCGCGCCTGGTGCCGGATCACAGCGAGCGTGGTGTGCCTGCCAGCGCACCTTCTCGGGGTAGTCGAAGATGTCGCCCCCGCTGAAGGAGAGGGATCCATCGGCGTCCGTTCGCTCGGACTCCCATGCGCGCACGGACTCTTCGGTGCGACGGACCTCCGTCGTGTCCACCCAGAGGTATCCGTCGTCGTCGGCGATGGGCTTTCGGCATCCATCACAGATCAGGTTCAGTGCAGGGGCCACATCACGCTCCAGGTGTCGCTTCCTGCGTACAGACTGCCGTAGCAGCCCCCTCAGGCGGGCGGGAATGCGGCGACGGGGCAGCCCACGCACGGCGAGCTCGCACAGGCCCATGAGACGGCTGGCGCGGACGTGTTCCGCGAAGACCCACGCGAGGGCGGCCAGTGCTAGAAGCGGGCAGCGTGATCCGATGCGGAAAGCGAATACGGTGCTACGGCTGCGGTACGCGCACGGCCGCCGGGAGACGTTCAGGCGTCTGCGGCGAGGGCTGCGGCGGCCGCGCGGGCCACGGCGGGGTCCGCCCGGATCGCCGCGACGATCGCCTCGGCACTCACACCGGCACCCTGCGCGGGCACGGTCCGGCACACCCTGTCCCCCAGCTCCGCCAGGAGCGCCTGCGCGGTCGCGCACTCCTCAGCCAGCTCCGCGTCGTCCTGGGCGAAACCGGCGCACCCTGCGTCCAGGGCGGTGCTCAGGCCGGTGAACACCCTCTTCATCTGCCCGGGGCAGCGGGCTGTGGGGAACAGACTTCACTGCGAAGCGAAGGGCGCTGGACCAAGCCCTGCAACGCCGACTTCAGAATGGCCGCTTGTCGCCATGAACTCGCTCTCACGCCCATCGGGCAAGCGGAGCACTCCCGGGTCCGCGTCGAAGAGGTCAACGCGGCTTCCCGGATCTGCCAGTGTGATGCTGCCAGCCCAGGTGCTGTCCCGGTCCGACTCGCGGTTGTCGCTCCGGAGCGGGTCGTAGCGCAGAACGAGGGACGCGGTGACCGCGACTTCGCGACCGTCAGGCATGACAACGACAGCAGGGCCCGCATAGCGCTGACGGCCATCGCCTGGGTGGAAGGGCGCTCGAGGATCCATGCCGAGAGGCTAACGCGCAGCACGTGCACCTTCTACGTCCCCCGGCCGTCACTCAGGCACGCCGGACTGCTCGGGCCAGATAGTTGGCAGCGTCTCGCGGGTCAGGCATGGGCCGTGTCTGGGGAACGAGGCGGTGGATGCTCCACGGTCCAGCGACGTTCGATGTTCAGGCTGGGCGGGAAAGCGGCGTACTTCAAGATGTACTGAGGAGCGGAATGTGTCTGCCCCTCCCAAGGCTTGGGCTGACTTGGGCTGTTCGGCTTCCAATGCTTCCAGGGATCGTGCTGCGGGTGGTGGATCACGAACTGGTCAGCTACGTCGTACGCCACCTCCACAAGTGCGAAGCCGGTGGCGCCCTCGGCGTGCATCAGGTGGTCTACGTGCTTATGCCGGTCGGTGCCCCGGGTAGCGGGGCTGGGTAGAAACAGAAAGCGGTGAGGGTCCAGCGGGAGCAGGATGTCGCTCATTGCTGCAGCACGCAGTTGGTCTTCGTCGTCGGGGCGGTTCCATATGGCGACTGGCGTATCGCTGGTTAGCAGACACATGTCGCTGAAGCCCAGCGCCCACGGACGTGCTTCCAGGCGAAGCGCCAGCGTGGCGATGTTCTCGACGATGTAGCGCAGGTGGGAGTTGTTCTGTGCGAGCGTGTGCACTCCCTGCGGGAGGCTGGTGATATCCGGCGCTTCGGCCTGCTGGTGGGTAAGCCGTTTTCGTTGGCGCGTCGTGCGCAAGATCTGAGCAGCCATCCACCATGCGAGGACATGGCGCTGGTCCGGGCTCAACGGCCAGCGCGGCGTGAACGCCCAGTCCGGGTCGTTCAGAAGGACCTTCAGCACTGTTTCGGCTTGTCCCTCGAGGGAGGTGAACAGTTCCTCGACAGCGTGGTGCGGGACCCCTTCAGCACTGATCCCCCAGTAGTAGCCGGTCTCGGCGGCGATGCCGGGGGGCGTCACGGGAAATGGCTCATCGATCTTGTCGAGCCGCCGCACGTTCAACTCGTACTTGCGGCTTGCGACGTGCTGAGCGAAGTGCTTCAGGTACATCTGCGGCACTGTGTGATCCCGGGTACCGCCTGCCTTCGTTGCCCGCTTCCGCGACGACGCCTTCCCCACGGCTGCCTCCCTTGTCTGGCTCTCCACGCCAGTCATACAGGGAACCGAGCGAGGGGTGTCAGCGGATTTCTTGGGGCACCGCGAACTGTCTAGTGACCAACCGCAGCGTTGTAGGGCCTTGGACATGGGGGTCCCGTGCCGCGTGCGGTGGCGGGAGCTCCGCCACGACGTCGTTCACGGCTCCTCATCCGGTTCGTTTGATCTTCTAGGCATCCGTTGCGAACGTGCCCGTCCGGGGCTGCGAACACGGCACTGTGGTGGAGTGTTCCATCACCTTGGCCTCCTGCGGACCGCTCCCCTGCAGGGGGAGACGGCCTCGTCGCTGATCTGCCGCATCGCGAGCTGCTACGGGCTGGAAGCGAAGGCTTTGCGGTCCTGCTGGCACTGGCACAACCATCAGCCCAATCACGATGGCGGCGCCTGTCGGGCTGACGCCGAAGTGCTGCTGAACGCAACCGGGCGTCAGCTCCTGGCAGATCTGTGCGGCGTCGACGAGGACGTGCTGGCGCGTGCGCTGCCGTCCTGGGCGGGGCAGGACGGCGAGCTGCCGGCCGAGGGGGATGGAGTGCCAGCGGCGGCGTGGCGGGTTGGCGGCGTTGTTGCTGGGCCGGTGGCGTTTGGCTGTCGGTTGTGCGCGGCCCGGCGCACGGGGACAGCTTTCCGGACGATGCGGTACGCCCCTCGGTGGGATCGGGTGTGCGTGCGGCATGGGCGGTGGCTTTTGGACGCGGACGCCGACCAGCCTCGTGAGTACCTGGACGTGCGGCAACTGCCGGAGGTGGTCGCGGCGCAGCGTCGGTGGAGGGGGGTGGCGCGGCGGGCCGTACGGGCCGGGGCCGAGCCGGAGCGGGTGTTCGCTCTGGCATGGGCGGTGGTGGCACGGTGGTGGGATCAGGCGTATGGCTGGGAGCAGGAGACGGTCTGGCCGCGGCGGCTGCACCAGGTCGCGGGCGGGGATGCGGGTGGTGATCTGGAGTGGTGGCGGGTTGTGGGGCGGGATGCGGTCGTCTTCCCTGAGGTGGTGGCGGTCGCGGACGCTCTGCTGGATCCGGGCATGTCTGAGCTGGTGTGGGTGGACAGTGGTGCGGGGCGGCCGCGGGCGCTGCCCGCTGACGGGATGTTCTGCCGCCGGCTCGGGGAGGGGGTCGGGCGCGCGTGGCTTGGTCCGTTGGCGGCGACGGATCATGGCGGTCCGTTGATCGCGTGGATGGGCGGCGTCATCCGTCGGCGCCGCGGAACCGGCAGCCCGCCGGGGTACGCGGACGATCCGTGGTGGGTGCGCCAGGAGCATCAGCCGGTGACCATGGCCGGGCAGCTTCGGGTGCTGGGCAAGGAGAAGCGGGCGCCGGGCTCGGGGACGATGTGGCGGGCGGTGGTGCCGCCCGAGCAGCGGGCGCGGATCGGCAGTCTCGTCGACAGTGCTGAGGAACAGTTGCTTCAGCTGCGCCGTGTGCAGAGCGGGCCGACCGCCGATGTAGCCCAGCAACTGCTGCGCGGTCTCGGTCACTGCGCCGGTCTGATCGAGGCGGCCTGGAAGCGGACCGCGGTGGCGGCGGTGAACGGCGGGGTGCCATGGGAGGAGGTGGCCCGGTGGGCGGACGTGCCCGTCGAGGTTCTTAGGAGCATGCTGACGACAGGCGGGCGGGAAGACGGCGGCTGAGAACGACGGGACGGGGTGTCACCTGTTAGCTGATAGGGCACTCGTTTGTGGCAGAAATCCTGAAAACAGCGATATCTGCCGGCGGGAGCGGCTTGGCTGACGCAGGTGATCAGCACAGGGGCGACCCGGCCTGGAGGCCGGGCAGGGCGAGTGGCCGTGGATCGAGGGTGCGGGTTCGAGGCGGTGTTCCTCGATCCGGTGGGGCAGCCGGTCCAGCAGCGGTGGGCGGATGCCGCCATGACCGCGGCGTTCGAGGAGCTGCCGCCGGTGTCGGCGTTCCCGGTGATCCCGGGGCGGCGCTGGGGGCCAGGCCTGTGGTGGTCAGCAACCACCGGGCGGCACGTGGCTGCGGGGTCGAACGCGATGCGTACCCAGCTGATGGTCTTGGACCGCGACCCGCATGTGACCGGGCTCGCGGGGCGTCCGGTGCGGCTGCTGTGGCGGGACAATCGGGGGCGGGTGCGTTCCTGGGTGCCGCAGCTGTTCGTCCGGTACCGCGACGGCACGGGTCTGCTGGCCGACTGCCCCAGCCACCCAGAAGCCGGCGGCGACCGTGCTTTGAAGGCTGCCGAAGCGATGGGCGAGGCGTGTGAGGAGATCGGCTGGAACTACCGGCGCCTTGCGCCGCTCGACGATGTGCCGGCCGCCAATCTGAAGTGGCTGGCCGGCTACCGCCATCCCCGCAACGCCGGCCGCCTGGGCCTGACGCCCGCTGTTGTGGAGGTGTTCGCGCGGCCACGGCCGCTGCTGGAGGGAGCCGAAGCTGTCGGTGACCCGATCGAGGTTCTTCCCGTCGTCTTCCACGCCCTGTGGCACGGACAGCTCACCACGGACTTGGAGGTGCCGCTGCACGAGTGCGTCCTTGTCGGTCCCAGGGGATGGAACGGTCTGGGCGGGACGGGAGGTGCCGGGTGAGCGCGCGGCGCACTGCGCGGCCGGCCGTGGCGGTCGGGGCGCATGTCTGTTTCCGCGGTGTGAAGTGGCAGGTGGCCGCCCTGTCCGGGCAGACCGTTCACCTCGTCGGCCCGGACGGCGGTGGCGAGGCGGTGCTCGCCGGGTACCTGTTCGCCGATCCCGGCTTCAGCGTCATCGGGGCCGACGCACCGCAGGCGGCCCCGCAGTGGGGGCTGTTCGAGACCGCGCCCGCCGCGGCGCGGAACAAGGCCCTGGCCTGGCAGCGGCACGTGAGGGAAGTCGAATGCGGCCTTGCCGACGGGCCCGGCAGCGGTGGAGTGGTGCGGGAGCAGTACGACCCCGCACGGCACACGCTGGCCGAGCGGGAGCAGGCCAAGGCCGAGGAGCTGACCGCCCTGGGGTTCGGGCGGGTGTCGCGTACCACGGTGCAGCGCATGCGCCTGGCCTACCGCAAGCAGGGACTGTGGGGGTTGCTCGACCACCGCACCACCCGCGCCTCCAGCCCTACCGGGCGCTGCGACGAACGGGTCGTCGCCGCCGTCCGTGAGGCGCTGCGCCGCCGGCGCGGGCGTTCCAGGGGCACCATCAGCGGCCTGTTCCCGCTGATCAACCAGATTCTCAAGGAGCGGCACGGCCCCGGTGCGGTGCCCGTTCCGTCCCAGGCCACGCTGTACCGGCTCGTCACCACGCTCGCCCGCCCCGGTGAGCTGCCCAGTGGCCCGGTGCGGCAGGTGCCTGCGAGTGTCGAGGGGCGGGCTTTCACCCCTGCCACGGCGCTGCGGCCGGGCGAGCAGGTCCAGATCGACACCACCCGCCTGGATGTTCTGGCTCTCTTCGACGACGGGCGCCTGGCCCGGCCCGAGCTGACCATCGCTGTCGATGTCGCGACCCGCTCCATCCTGGCTGCCGTGCTGTGCCCGAGCGCGACCAAGGCTGTGGACGCGGCCCTGCTGCTGGCGGAGATGGCCGTCCCTCACCCGGCCAGGCCGGCCTGGCCGGACATCCTGCGCATGGACCATGCCCGCGCGCTCCCCCACCAGCGGCTGGCCACGCTGGACGAGCGTCTGGCCGGTGCGGCGGCCCGGCCGGTCGTCCTGCCGGAGACGATCGTCGTCGACCGGGGCAAGGTCTTCGTCTCCGCCGCGTTCACCGCCGCCTGCGAGACCCTCGGCATCAGCGTCCAGCCCGCCCCGCCCCGCGCTCCCACCGCGAAGGGCATCGTCGAGCGGACTTTCGGCTCCATCAACGCCCTGTTCTGCCAGCACCTGCCCGGCTACACCGGATCCGACGTCACCCGCCGCGGCCCCGATGCCGAGAAAGACGCCTGCTACAGCGTCGCCCAGTTGCAGGACCTCCTCGATGAGTGGCTGGTGCACTACCACCACCGGCCTCACGAAGGGCTGCGCCACCCGATGATGCCCAAGAAGGCCCTTACCCCGAATGAGATGTGGGGCGTGCTCGTCGCCGTCGCCGGACACGTACCCGTCCCATTGACCGGGCGCGATTACCTCGAACTGCTGCCCGTGCGCTGGCAGGCCATCACCCCCGCCGGCATCACCATCCACCACCGCACCTACGACGCCGATCTCCTCGCCCCGCACCGCGGCCAGGCCTCCCCCGTCGCCGGCCGCGGCGGGAAATGGGAGATCCACTACAACCCCCACGACGTACGCCAGATCTGGGTGCGCCTGCCTGACGGTGAACTCACCGAGATTCCGTGGATCCACCGCGACCACGTCCACCGGCCCTTCGACGAACGCACCTGGCAGCACATCCGCACCCAGGCCGTCGACGGCAGCCACGGTGACGCCGAGCAGTACGAAGCCAGCCTCGCCGACGCCCTCGACCAGCTCATGCGACGCGTCCACAGCGGCCACGCCACCAAAACGGATCAGGCCCTCATGGCCCGCACCGCTCACATCCCGCTTCCCACAGCCCGCAATGGGAACCACGGCACCGAAGCAACCGCCGGCAGCCCGGAACAGCGGGACGACGACAGCATCGACGACCTCGACGACCTGCCCGACGACGTCAGCCCCGCCCCGGCCACCGGATTCGGGCTCTACAACGCGCACGAGGAAGCCGCCACATGGTGAACCCCGGCCAGACAAGCGCGAGCAGCACACAAGGCGGCACCGACGACAGCGGCGAGGCCGAGCTGTCCTGGCCCCTGACCACCTGGCAGGGCTGGCACCGATTCGCCACCACCGACCCACCCACCCCGCCCAGCCCCGGCGACCCGCCCCGCAGCACAGAAGAACGACTGGCCTACCACTCCGCGTTCGTCACCATCCGCACCCCCGCCATCAGCCAGCTCGCCACCCAGGTCCGCACCCTGATGATCCTCGGCCGCCACCAGCAGACCACCGCACGGCCCTCACTGATCGTCACCGGACCCGCCGCAGCAGGGAAAACGACCGCACTCCTCAACGTCGGCCGTACCTGCCACCTCGCCCACACCCGCAAAAACCCCGCACCGCCCGGATCAGCACACGCAGCAGTACCCGTCGCGTATGTCCTCGTCCCGCCCGGCGCGACCGCAAAGACCCTCGTCACCGAGTTCGCCCGCTACCTCGGCATCCCCACCACCGCGCGCATGACCCAGACCCAGATCACCGACGCCGTCTGCCACACCTACACCCAAGCCGGTGTGCAGCTGGTGATGATCGACGAGATCCACCGCCTCAACCCCCGCACCACCACCGGCGCCCAAACCGCCGATCTGATCAAAGACCTCAGCGAACGCCTGCCCGCCACGTTCGTCTACGCCGGCATCAACGTCACCGAAACACCCCTGTTCAGCGGGACACGGGGTGCCCAGCTCGCCGGACGCGCCACCCTCGTCGACTGCGGTCCCCTCCCCGCCCGCCACGGCACCCGCCACCCGTTCCGCGACGTCATCACCGACATCGAAAACAACCTCGACCTCCACCAGCACACACCCGGCACCCTCCCCCGCCACGCCCCCTACCTCCACCAGCGCACCGCCGGCCGCATCGGATCCCTCACAAGGCTCATCCGACAAGCCGCCATCACCGCCATCCACGACGGCACCGAACGCATCACCAAGACCACCCTCGACGCCATCCGCCTCGACCACCTCGCCGAAACCCACCACCGCCCCCGCCGAAGCCGATAAGCCCACCCCGCCGAACAGGCAGAACAGCCCTGACCAGCACAAACACCAACCGGGCCTTTACACGCTAGAACTACCTACAACACACCCAGCCCCACTCAACACAGAACACATATCCCCAGCCCACACACCACAGCCACCCCGTCGAACCGCCAACTCAACCTCTCAACAAACCCACAACACCCCAGGCCACCAACGACCCGACACACCAACAAACCCCCCACCGAGCGTTACCGCCGCACCCAGACACGCCCCGAACAGGTCGGTCTCACCATCGGCGCCGGCCTGCGCCGCACCCCGGGCCTGCGACGCGAAGAGCTCGCCACCCTGGCGGGGATCAGCATCGACTACTACGTGCGCCTGGAGCGCGGCAAGGAGACCCGGCCCAGCCCCGCCGTCCTCGACGCCCTCGCCCGCGCGCTCCACCTCGACGACCAGGAACACCAGCACCTGCGCGAGCTCGCCGTCCACGCCGCCCGCTACGCCCCCGAACCGCCCCCGGCGCCCAGCCGCACCGTGCACCCCCACCTCAAACTGCTCCTGGAGACGATGCGCCCCAACCCCGCGTACATCGTCAGCCGCAGCATGGACTTCCTCGCCTCCAACCCCGGCGGGCTCGCCCTCTACACGGGCCTGGCCGACTGGCCGGTCAAGCAGCGCAACCTTGCCCGCTACCTCTTCCTCCACCCCGCCTCACGCGACCTGTTTCCCGACTGGGACCGCCAGGTCCGCGCCTGCGTCGTCCGCCTGCGCGCCACCGCCGGCACCATCCCCGACGCCCCCGACCTGACCAACCTCGTCGGCGAGCTCCTCCTCAAGAGCCCGGACTTCGCAAGGCTCTGGGAACGCTACGAGGTCACCGGCAACAAGCCCGCCCGCAAGACCTTCCACCACCCCCAGGTCGGCACCATGCACCTCACGGGCCAGTCCATGTTCCTCGACGGCACCCCCGGGCAACGTCTCGGCGTCTACACCGTCGAACTCGGCACCCCCGACTACGACGCCATGATCCTTCTCGACATGACCGCGCCCAAGCCTGACCGCGCCCCCACCGCGAAGGACGAAGAGCAGCAACGCACGGACTCCTGAGCCGACTTCCGGAGCGGCCCCCGGAATCTCATGGAATAGCGCATCGAGAACGCCTCTTCACCAGTACAGGACCTCCTCGCCGCGCAGGCGCACCAGTAGGAGCACTGGTGCGAAGCGCTCAGACAACCGCGCCAGGCACGAATACCGCACGGTTCGAATGACGCTCCCCGCCAGCTGGCGCCAGCGCCTGGACGGCGCAGCGCAGGGAGGCGTACGCCAACGACCAGGACGCCTCCACGAGTCTGGTCGCGGTGAACCGCGCGGTCCAACCGGCAGAAGGCCGACCAGGACCCGCAGACCTGGCTCCCCCCGGTCCCCGAACCGGTGTGCCGGTACCTGTCCGAGTGGGCCGGCACCAAGCTGCGCTGGAGCCTGGCTGCAGATGCCGGCGAGCGGGACGCTTTGACCAGGCTCGCGGAGTCTTGCCCTGACGCCACGGTCAGCTACGAGCAGGCCCTCTGACCACTGGCGTGCGGCGGCCCGGTGGCCACCACGCGGTGCGTGGCCCCTGAGTGCCGTGAAGCTGACTCGGCGCGGTGCAGGTGTGTCTCCCGTGTGGTGCGCGGATGTGGTCCGCTTCCGTAGAGGGGCGTTGCCCCCGGAACCGGCACCCTCCAGTTTGAAAGGTCCGGGCCCGGCTCTGCGGCTTGGCCGTTGCAGCTGCTGTTCGATCGGCGGCGCTGTTGCGCCGCCGATCGAACACGTCGGCGCCGGCTTGGATCAGCCGAAGGTGACCTTGTCGGTCCACAGGTCGTCACCGGTCTGGATGACGTTGCCGTAGGAGGCCTGATGTGAGGTGCGTCCGCCTCGGTAGAAGCGGACGTTGCCCGTCTTGTACATGGCCCAGAAGTCGGGGATTCCGTCGGCGACAACCCGCTCGACATCCCGGCCCTGGAGGCGTTCTTCGCGGCGATCGCCGTACTCCTGCGGGCGGGTACGACCGTCGTCGCCGAAGCCGCCTTCCAAGACCGTCTCTGGCGCCCCGGGCTGGAGCCGCTCGCGGAGTTCGCCGACCTACGGATCATCCGGTGCACCACCCCCGCCTCAGCCATCGCCCGACGTATCGCCGACCGAGCGCACAGCGACCGCCACCGGGTCGCCCATGGAGACAAGGCTCTGCTCGCCGACATGGAGGCCGGCGTCTACGACCCTGACCGGTTCATTCCCATCAGCCTGGCCGCCCCTAAGCTCCTGGTGGACACCTCCGACGGCTACGCGCCCGGCATGGCGGAGATCCACAGATTCCTGCTGCGGCCGGGCAGGGCCGACTCGGGCATGCTGCCCGCGTGAAGCCACCCGGGATCGGCGAGGTGACTGAAGCGCGTGTCGCCCGCTACCTCCGCGAGCGGGCTACACCTTCGCGGTGGAGCCCGAGTTCGGCACCGGCCGCCACCCCGACTACCTGACCACCGCAGGCGAGCACACGCTCGTCGCCGAGGTGAAGGCGCTGGAGACCTGTGACATGTTCGAGAACACTGTCCCGAGCCAGGTGATGCACCGCTCGTCGACCGAGGATCCGGCCCCGACCCGCAAGCAAATCACAGCATGGCCGACGGGTGCCAGGCGCGGCGCAAGAGGCCGAAGACCCAGAAGTCGCAGACGTCACCGTTGACGACGCAAACAGGTCTCGGTGGCTATCCGGGCGTTGCTACGGCCACGAGCCGCCGGCAAGGCGGTCGCCGCCCGCTGCTGCATCTGGTGCGGGGCTGGTGGCCGTAGGCCCTCTTCTTCAGCCGGTGGCACTCAGCCGCGGTCAGCACCACGGGCGCGGCAGGGCAGGCAGACCTCGCAGGCAGGTCAGCCGAATCTTCCGGGGTCGTACGGAGGGACGGGGCTCGTGCGCGTCCGGCGGCTGAGGACTCAGGTGGCGGGCGGGGCCGTCGCGTGGCGCGTCTGCTGGATCAGCACGGCAGTGGCTCGTTCCAGGAGTTCGCAGAGTGCTGCGTGTTCGGAGGGCGTGAACGCGTCGGTCAGTGCGCGCTCAAGGATGATCACCTCCTGGTAGGCGCGGTCGAGGACGGTCTGACCCTCATCGGTCAGGGTGGCGATCTGCACCTTGGCGTGCACCGGGGACGTCTCGCGGCGGATCAGTCCCTTGGCGTCCATGTTGGTCAGCACACTGCTCATGCTCTGCTGCGTCACCCCGCAGGAGCGGGCCAGCTGGGCGCCGGACATGCCGCCTTCACGCGAGAGGGCCAGCAGCACGGTGTACTGCGTCATGGTCAGCCCGTAGCCGCGCAGCACGGCCTCGTGATGCGCCATCAACGCCTGCTCCGACCGCCTGATCCGGGTACAGAGGGACTCCTCGACCGGGGTTTCCACGATGCACTCCTACTCAACTAACAGATTCATGGGTTGACTCAGGAACCTTATACACCTAGGTTCCAGTATCAGGATACTGAGTCAACGCAAGGAGCTGTACTCATGAAGGCTGTCCTTCTCGACGCCGAGGGCCACTACCAGGTCGCCGAACTCGATGAGCCCGCTCCCGGCCCCGGCGAGGTGGCGATCCAGGTCGCCTACGCCGGAATCCAGTGGGGGGACACCATGCTCCGGGACGGCCACTTCCCCGCCCCGCGCCCCTTCGTCCCCGGATTCGAGGCGTCCGGGTACATCTCCGCGGTCGGCGAGGGCATCGACCATGACCGCATCGGTACACCCGTGGCCGCACTGACCGCTGCGGGCGCCTGCGCCGAGGTGGTCGTGGCGCCCGCCGTCCTCAGTCTGGACGTCGGCGACCTGCCACTGCGGACGGCCGGGGGGCTCGGCTGGGCCGCACCGACCGCCTACGACCTGATCAACACCGCGACTCGAGTACGGCCCGGCGAAAGCGTGCTGATCCATGCCGCGGCCGGCTCGGTAGGCACCCTCGCCGCCCAGTTCGCCCGGCTTGCCGGGGCCGACCGGATCGTCGGCGTCGTCGGCAGTGCGGCCAGAGCCGACTACACGGCCCGGTTCGGCTATGACCAGGTCGTGCTCCGCGAAGAGTTCCCGACCGAGCTCGGCGACGAACGCTTCGACGTGATCCTCGACCCGGTCGGCGGCTCGACCCGCCGCACCGGCCTGGAGCAGCTTGCACCGCACGGCCGCCTTGCGGTGTACGGCAACCTCAGCACCTACGAACCCGTCCTGGCCGACACCAACGACCTGCTCATGCAGGGCAAGTCACTGATCACCTACAACAGCAACCTGCTCAGCCGGACCCACCCCGAACGCCTCGCCGACAGCGCCCGCCGCGCACTCGGTCTCGTCTCAGACAGTACGGTGCACGTGGACATCACCGCCGAATACGAACTGGCCGACCTGGCCACCGCCGTACAACGGCTCGCTGAGGGCGCCACCTACGGCAAGAGCATCCTGCGCATCGCCTGACAAGGCGATAACCCGCACAACCTCGCCAACCACCAGCCACCAACCACCCGGGCGGGTGAACCGCGGTGCGCGTCGGCAGCACCGTGACCACGCCGACAGGGCTCGGTCACAGACAGGCCACACCGGCCGACGCCCCCCTGGCCGCCGACCGGACACCGCGCGCGGCTCGGCGCGGGGACGGCGATAGTGGCCGCAGGACCCCGCCGGCCACCCAGACCACGAGCCGCACACCCCTGTCCCCACTGACCGTCCAAAGCCAGCGGCCCGCAGGTCAGACCCCGTGACCAAGGGGCTCCGTGCGCGCCAGCACTTCCGCGTGCATGACGGGCGGCATCGAGGGCACACGGAGGTGGAGCGAGTGGGACACGCTCACTCACCGGAACCCTCCGGCATCCCCCGCCGCCGGGGCCCCCACAGGTGAACACCGCCCGCACCGTCGTGGGTGCGCACACGAGGAGCCCCCCGACCGGAAACGGCCCGGGGGACTCCTCACCATCCAGGCCCGAGAGGAGCGTGGCGAGCGCTCCCTCGTCGTGGCCGCCGGCGTCGCTCGTGCGGCTATCGGCCAGGACGATGCGGCGGGCGGTGGCGTCGTCGCACTGGCAGACGGCGACCTGGGCGGCGGGCACCCGCTTGCGGACGTGGCGAGGGCGCACAAGCGCTCCTCCTCGCCGGCGCGGGTGACCAGGCCCTAGGGGCCGGAACCGTGGGGCGGAGGGCCTACAAGGTGTGGTTGCCGGCGAAGACGTCCAGCTCCCCGTCCTCCTGCTCGCGGACACCAGCGGGCGGAACTGGCCGTTCCCGGCCAAACTCTCCAGGATCATCCCGACGTCCCCACGGCGCGGGCCGCCAAGAGACGGCGCCGGCGGGCCCGGTGGTGGTCGTCATGGTTGGGTCTCTCCTGGTCGGCCGGAGGTTGGGCCGCAGGAGGATAGGCGCCCGTGGTGATCACTTCCGGAGGAAGGATGATCACTCGTTGTGGTGATCGGGGACCAACGGCCGCGACTCCCACTCTAGGTTCTGATCATTCATCGCCGAACGAAAGGCGGATCAGCCGTGGTGAAGAGGGCTCTTGGAGCGGCGCTGGCGGCAGCGGGGCTCGCCCTGGGAATGGTGGTCGGGACGGGAGGCACGGCCTACGCCGTCACCTGCCCCTCCTCGGCTCACCCGAGGACAACGGGCGGGGAGGCGAGTTGGCAGCTCACGTGCGACCAGTGGGGCCACCTGACCGTCCACGGGTGGGTGGAGGACACCCTGCCCGACAACCGGTGCGCACACGTCACCATCAAGCCCCAGAGTGAGCAGAGCCGGACAATCAAGGCATGTGGCTCCGGCGTGCGAAAAAACTTCAGTGAGGTGTTCGTCGACGAGTACGAGGCAGAGGTCAAGCTCCGCGTCGCCTGACGACACGTGACCTCGCACGTCGCAGGGCCCGCCCGGGTGGGGCGAGCCCTGCAGCGGCACCAGGAGCTTCGTCCCGGCTCATCGTGCTGATCGGGCCCGCGTCGATATCGACGCCGAGGTCACCGAACCAGTAGCCGAGGGTGTCGACGACGTCGCCGCCGTTCCAGCTCCCACCCGGATCCTCGTCGGCCTTGATCAGGTTGAACAGAACGACGATCGCCTCACCCCCGGGCGTGGCCGGGTCGAACTGCAGGCGGTGAGCCATGGTCTTCTCCTTGTCCTGGCCAAGGCGGGATGGGAGCTACTCGAGGCTGGTGCTCGCCGAGCGGTTCCAGACCTCGGATGCCGGGCGGGACCCGCTCTTCTCGCCGGTGTGAGCGAGCCCCGTCTCCGGGGTGACCCCCGAGGCCTCCATGCGCTGTCCAGGACACGGCCGGCATCGCCAAGGCCGCGCCGCAGGCGGCCCCGCACGGTGCGCAGGGCCGCGAAAGGCCCGTTGGCCTGCGGGATCACATGAGCACGAACAAGGACACAAGCCGGGACACGAACCGAAACACCAGGACACGGCACAGACCCCCGCGCGGCCCGGAACGACGAACCCGCCGCGGAGGGGCCGGCTGTCGCCTCAGGCGTTGCAGCACCGGACCGCCACCCGCTCGACTACCCAGCGGGTCTTGCCCAGGCCGGAGCCGTGTGGAACACCGCGTCGGGCGATCTTGGGCGTGATGCCGCGGGCCCAGAGGATGCGGCGGTACTTGTCGTAGTCGTAGCCGCGGTCGGCAAACAGCCGGCCCGGCCGGTGCCGCTGCCGCCCGACCAGGCCGCGGATGCGGGGGATCGCGTCCAGCAGCGGTGTCAGCTGGGTGACGTCGTGCCTGTTTCCGCCGGTCAGAGTCACGGCAAGGGGAGTGCCAGGTCGGTCGACGATCAGGTGGTGCTTGCTGCCCGGCCGTGCGCGGTCGATCGGCGAAGGTCCGGTGTGAGCCCCCCTTTCAGCGCTCTGACGTGCGAGCCGTCGATCGCGCAGTCGTCCATGTCCAGCAGACCTGCCTTGCACAGCTCGGCCAGGAGCACTTCGTGCAGGCTGGGCCAGACTCCGGCCTCGGTCCAGTCCCGCAGATGCCGCCAGGCCGTCACTCCACTGCAGCCGGTCCGCTCGGCGGGCACGTCTCTCCAGCTGACGTTCTTGCGCAGCACGTACACGATGCCCCGCAGGGCCGCACGGTCGTCCGCCGGCAGCCGCCCCGGATACCGATGACGCCGCGGCGGCCGGGGCGGCAGCAGCGGAGCGATACGTTCCCACAGGTCATCAGGCACAAGATCATCCGACACCCGCAACACTCTGCCGTCAACAAGCCCGACAACCATCCCCCAGCAGCGAACTCATTCTGAAACGATCAGTGAGCTCTTTCAGGGTGGCCACTGATCGAGTGACCCCGGTCGAGTCAGTACGAGGACCGCAACGCACAAGGCTCCCGTGCCGTTGAGGGAGGTGTTCGAAGTCTCAACCCATCGGCACAGGAGCCCTGTTGGTTCCCCATCCTGCCGCACTCGACCTGCCGCACGCCCTGGTCGAGTGGGTATCCATGCTCATCGTCACCCGTGAGGGTGACCGCCGCTGCAAGCTCCCGCCCCACCAGCGTGCTCTCGTCGGCCTGGTCTACCTTCGCCGGCACGACACGCTCGCGCAGATCGCCGCCGGCTTCGGCATATCCGTCGGCACCGCCCACGCCTACGTCAAAGCAGTCGTCCAGCACCTGTCCGGCCGGGCACCCGGACTGCTGCGGGTTCTGCGTGAGACCGGCCCGGACTACGTCCTGCTCGACGGGACCCTCGCCGAGTGCGACCGCGTCGACGACAGCCGGGCCGACTTCTCGCAGAAGCATCGCCGTCACGGCGTGAACGTGCAGGTCGTCGCCGATCCCGCGGGCAACCTGCTGTGGATCTCGCCCGCGCTGCCCGGCCGCACCCATGACCTGACCGCGGCCCGCACCCACCGCATCATCCGGATCTGCGAACGCCAGGGTGTCCCCGTCCTCGCCGACCGCGCCTACATCGGCGCCGGCCCCTGGGTGACCACACCCATCAGACGGCTCCCCAACCGGGACCTCAACCCGACCCAGCAGACGATCAACCGGGCCCTGTCAGCGGCGCGGGCACCGGTCGAACGCAGCATCGCAAGGCTGAAGACCTGGCGAATCTTCCGCAAAGCCCGCTGCAGCCCCAACCGCATGACCGCGATCGCCGCAGCCATCCTCACCCTGGAGCGTCAACGCTGAAAAGGCTCAGTAAGCGCCATTGCACGGACCGCTGGCGTGATCTCCACCCTGCGTTGTTGACCATGCTCACATCGCACCCGAAACTTCCACGTGACCCGCACAACTGTCGCATCGTCACCACGGCCTGTCGGCAGGCGGGTTGACCGGCTACCCGTCTTCGTGAGGATCTTTCGATGCGCCGTACCGCCGCGCTGTTAGCCACCGTCCTGCTCGCGGGAGCCGCCGCGCTCATCGCGCCCGCCGCCGACGCCGCCGAGAAGCCCGCCCCCGCGCGGTCCGCGGCGACCGTCCCGGGCCCCGGCGGCGTCGGGAGCTGCGTCGAGTCCGGCTCGTCCGCCACCTGCACCGGCCTCGACGAGATGCAGACCTGGAGCGTCGGGGGCACCTGCGCGACCTGGGACTGGAACACCAACCTCTACAGCTTCTCGCAGACGTGGAGCGGCTGGGTCAGGGGCAACACCACCGCCTCCGCGAGCTGCTTCCCCACAGGCACCTGGTGGGGCGGCGGCGTCTCCTTCGGACCCGCCGTCCCGGCCGGACCGGTCGGGCAGGTCACGGGCCTCGCGGGCAAGTGCCTGGACGTACGCGGCGGCAGCATGGCCAACAAGACGCCCACCCAGATCTGGGACTGCCTCGGCAACGTCAACCAGAGATGGAAGATCGGCACCGACGGCACCATCCGCGCCGTCGGCGTGTGCCTGGACATCTGGGACGGCCGCACCGCCAACGGCACCCCGGTACACACCGGCCCCTGCAACGGCAACATCGCCCAGCAGTGGTCGGTCCGGAGCGACGGCGTGATCGTCAACACGAAGTCCGGCCGCTGCCTGGACGTCCGGGGCTACGACAGCACCAACGGCAACATCGTGCAGATCTGGGACTGCAACGTCACCTCGAACCAGATCTGGCACCTGCCCGTCTGACACGACCCGGCCGCCCAAGCGGCGCCCAGGGTCGGCCAGGTGCTCGATGACGTACGCGCGCAGGCCGTCGAGCACCCCGCCGGCGTCCGGCCCCGGTCACGCCCACGCCCATACGCCCCGATCCGCCGACGGCGGCCGTACCGTACGGACCTCCCACGGCAGGACGCCGACTCCATGCGTTCGGACAGCACCGGTACACGGCGGGCCGTGGCTACGGTGCCGGGATGTCCGACGAGGCACGCCCCTCCATAAGACGTCATCTCATGTGATGAGGTGCTGTCGGATGAACGGTGCCGTTCCCAGGACGAGTGTGGCGAAGAGGGTCAGTCGTTGAAGTCCGGGCTGAGCGGCGAGGTTGCTGTGCTGGATGCCGTGGACCGCGTACCAGTTGGCGGCGAGATCGGTCGCCATGATGGCGCAGGCGAGGTCGATTCCTCGGCGTTTACCCGGACGGCTGCGATGCCGCAGGCCGATATGACCGCCCAGCGCGGGGTGTGGTGCATCCGTCCGATCACGCTGTGGATCGTCCCACCTGCGGGTGCCACCCGTCAGGCTGCCAGTCTGCGGTAGCAGATGAGGGTGCAGGCGATAGCGGTGAAGGCCAAGAGGTGCTCGGCCTTGCGCTCGTAGCGGCGGTGCAGGCGGCGGCAACCGCCCAGCCAGGACATCGTGCGCTCGATCGTCCAGCGATGCCGGCCCAGCCGCGTGGAGGATTCGAGTCCTCTGCGGGCGATGCGGTGCCGGATGCCGCGCGAGCGGAGCCAGCAGCGCAGATTGGTCGTAGTCGTACCCCTTGTCCGCGTGGAGCGTGGCGGGCCGCCGGCGTCGCGGGCCGCGACGCGAGCGGATCGGCGGAATGCCGCGCACCAGCGGCTCAAGCGCCTGGCTGTCGTGGAGGTCGCAGTGGAGATCCCGACGGAGATGGGCAGACCGGTCCGCTCAGTGATCAAGTGGATCCGGACTCGACACCCTTGCGCGCGATGCGGACGCCGATGCGTTTGCCACGGAGCCATCTTCGCAGTTCAGGTATGTCGTAGGCCTTGTCGGCATGAAGACGCAGGGGTTTGAAGTAGCGGCCGCGGTGAGGGTCGTGTCGTTTGGTGACCGAGCACCATGGGTTTCAGCCCTTGGCTGTCGTGGGTGTTGGCGGCCGAGAGGCCGACGAGGAGGGGCAGGCCGTTCGCGTCGCGGCTTCGCGATCTCCCACAGCGCGTCCGGAACAATCCAACTCCACGTACCCCGCCCCGTGAACGGACCAACGACCGCTTCACCACAGAGGACGCGGTCTTAGCCTGCGGGGCCTCCCTGTACGTAGCTGGGCCCCCGGGCACCGGGGAGCGCCGTCTGGGCCGTCGACGGCCAGCTGCGCCACCGCAGGACCGGTGCCGGGCTCAGAACTCCTGGCGCGGCCAGTCCAGGATTCGGGCGCCGATCACCGCCGTCTGCAGCGCGTAGCGGTCCTCCGGATCGGCTGCGTCGGCACCGGTGAGCCAGTGGATGCGTTCAAGGCGGTAGGAAAGGGTACGCACACTCACTCTTAGGTGTCGGGCTGCCGCGGCCGCGTTGCAGCCCGTGCCGAAGTACACATTGAGCGTGTCGAGCAACGGGAAGGCTCCGCCCCGGGCGTTCTGCAGCGGGCCGAGAGTGTGGCGCACGAGGTCGACCATGGCGTCACGATCCCGTGTCAGCACGGGGTAGACGAGGAGTTCAGCAGCACGCAGTATGGGCCCAGCGAGGTTCATGCGCTCCGCAAGATCATGGACGTTGAGGGCCTCTTCGTAGGACCGGCCCACTCCTCCAGCGCCGTTGTGGGCACGGCCGATAGCGACGCAGGCGCCGTCAAGGGCGGGACCCGCCTGCTGGGCGAAGCAAACCAGAACCTCGTCTTGGTCGCCGGGGGCGACACACACCAGCCGGCCGTCCTTGGTCGTGAGCAGGATGCGGCGGTTGCCGAAGCGGGCGAACAGCGTCTGTTCCACGCGGCGCAGGAGGTATTCGGACTGCTCGTCCGACGCGGAGCGTCCGGCGACAGCGACGGCGTGACTGCGCGAGAAGCGCAGCCCGAAGCGCTCAGCGCGCTCGGCTAGCCGACCGAGGTCGCTCCGCCCGTACAGCAGGTCATCGACGAACTCCCGGCGAGCCGCATGTTCTTGGCGGACCGAGGAGTCCTGTGCGCGCTCGAATCCCTGAACAAAGGCGTCGATCGCATCTGCGACGGCTGCAAGCAGGCGGTCGGCAGGGGCGTCTGGCCCGGGCCACGCGGCGCGCGTGGCGAAGAGGTGCGAGCCGACCAGAGTCCGCAGGGCGTGGCCCGCCTCGGCGGCCCGCTCGCCGAGCTCCCTGCGGGTGCGCAGCTCGTTGAGGGTCAGCGACCGCCCGGTCGCGGCCACGTCCGCGAGCATTCGCTCGTACCCCGCCAGGTACTCGGGGGATCTCCGCTGCTCCGCCACTCCGTTCTCCTTTGTCTTCCCGATATCGATGCAGCGTCGAGAGTACATAAAGCGCGCCGAGGTGCATCAATCTGGTGATAACTGCGCTGTTTGCCGATCGCGGGATGGAATGTGGCAACCCAGACAGGGGGAGGTTGCCGGATTCTGGCGGTGAAATCTGATGCTCATGCCAGCCAAGATGTTCATGATCGTTTTCGCGTGGGGCCCTCCCCTGGCTCATGGACACCCGTGCGCGAAGCGGCTTCGGCCGCATGCCGTCAACACTTACGTCCTTGGAGGATGCGCAGTGGATCCGACCGCGGGATTCGGTTTCGCCGCAGGGCTCGCCCCACTGGGCGCCCTGGTTCACTACGTGAGGAACCAGGTCGCGAACGGGAGGGTCGGGCGCAACTCCGCGGTGGGCATCCGAACGAGGGCGACCCTGGCTTCGGACGACGCCTGGCAGGCCGGTCACACGGCGGCCGCGCCGATGCTGACGGCCTCGTTCCTGACCGCGTACGCCGCGGCCCTGACATGCCTGGCGCTGGCCATGACACTCACGCCAGCCGGCTCCGAGAGCCCGGCGGCGGGAATCGTCGCAGCAGCGGGCATCGTGGCAATCCTCGTGCTCCTCACAGGGGCTGCGGTCAAGGCGAACTCGGCCGCACGCGCGGCCATCGATTCGGACGATCGCTTCGGCTCGCGCTGAACGCGCGCCACAACCCACGTCCCAGGAGGACAGAGTGAAGTTCACATCCAAAAGGACCGTAGCCACCGTGGCAATGCTCTCCATACTCGCCGGAGGCAGCGTCACCGCCCAGACCGCGTTCGCGGCCGCGGGCCACGGGGCTCCCGCACCGGGCAAGGCGCGGCTCAAGGAGGCGGTGAAGAAGACCGCCGAGTACAGCGACACGGACCTCCTTCGGCTGCTTCTCGCCGCGCAGGGGCCCATCGCCGACTCGCATCCTGAGCTGAAGCAGATGCTCGGCTTCAATCCCGACAAGCCCCAGACCGACACCGACGCTCTGGACCGGGTCATCGCCGGGTACCTGGCCGCCCACCCCAGCTTCCATCGGGATGTGGCGGCTGCCTTGCAGAGCGGCGATCCGGTACGCGTTGACACCGCACTGCGCGCCTTCTCCGTTTGCTTCAACGGATGGCTCAAGCAGACAGCCCAGCCCGCACCCGGTGGCGGTGGGCCGGTCGTTGCACAGGCGCGGGGCTGGTTCTGGATGGGAGCCTACGTGGCCATCTACGCGAACGCCGTGGGAGCCGCCAACGCCCTCGCTTACACGAATGCGGGAGTCGCCACCAACGCCCTCGCCACACTCGTGGTCGTCACTTGGTACCTCGAGGACGGCAGTCCGGGTAGCTCGGACATCGAGCGCGACGCGTTCGTCAACGCCCTGACCTCCGCGCTGACGTGATGCACGGTCTGGCGGCCACAGAGCAGCACACCGCCCCCGCCGGGGGCGCGGCCCGACGGCCGGTCCTGCTCTCCGCCGCGGGCAGCATTATCGTGGTCGGAGTCCTGCTGGCCGGGTCGGTCTTCTTCTCGCTCCCCAGCAACGTGCTCTCCACCCGCGACGGCGGCGACCTACGGTCACTGTCGGCGAGGGTCCTGCCGCAGAGCTGGGCCTTCTTCACCAAGCCCCCGAGCGATCCCGAGTTCGTTCCCTATCTGGTGTCCGGCGACGACGTCTCCAATGCGTCACGGCTGCCGAACTCGCGCTCGGAGAACCTGTACGGGCTCACCCGACGTCAGCGCGCGCAAGGCCCCGAGGTGGCGAACATGGCCAACCAGGTGCGGGAGTGGCGCAACTGTGAGGAGATCGAGGGGGACTGCCCAACCGTGGTCGCCCGGTCCTCGACACCCGTCCCCGCCGAGAACGCCTCTCCCGTCCCGACTCTGTGCGGGCGAGTGGTCCTCGTCCAGACGAGGCCCGTTCCGTGGAAGTTCCGCGAAAAATACGAAGGCTGGCGGCTCGACAAGAGAGCCGCCCTGGTGGAGGCGAAGTGTTCACGGAACGGCTGATCGCGGAAATAGAGCGCTCCGTCCGCCGCTTCCCCGCCGAATCCCGGGCCCTAGGAGCGGGCCGGTCGACGATCGCCCTCGCCCAGGCGTCGATTCTGCTCTTCACCCCCGCGTCCCACCTCTTCGTGCCGGTAGGCGCGACACAGGCCGGGGTCGACTGCTCGGCCCCGGTACAGGCCATGTCGCTGTACTGCCTGGCGGACACCGCGGACCGGCAGTTCCTCAACCTCGTGCTCCTAGTCCTGCTGCTCGTAGTAGCGAGCGGGATCCTGCCCCGCTACACGACCGTGCTGCACTTCTGGGCGTCTTTCTCCCTGAGCCAGTCGGTCTCACTGCCCGACGGCGGTGACGCCGTCTCACAGGTCGTGACCTTCTTCCTCGTCCTGGCCTGCGCCAATGACAGGAGGACCTGGCACTGGCAACGGCCGGGAGGCAAGGACCGGTCAGGATCCCTGTGGCAGGGTCTCGCTTGGGCTGGCTGGTGGGGGGTACGGCTCCAGGTTGCGTACATCTACCTCAACAGCGCAGTAGCGAAGCTGCCGGTCGGCCCGTGGGCCGAGGGCAGCGCGACGTACTACGTCGCGCGAATGGAGAACTTCGGAGCAGCCGGCTTGTTCGCCGACCTGTTCCGCTGGGCGACGGGCATCACGGTGATCGCCCTCCTGTCGACCTGGGGGACGATCCTCGCGGAATCGCTGATAGCGCTGTTCCTGCTGCGCCGGGCCTCCCGGCAAGTGGTGGCGGCGATGATCAGCGTGGCCCTGCACCTCCTGATCGTCCTTCAGATAGGAATCGTGTCCTTCGGCTTCATCATGGTCGGTGCGGTGCTGTGCGCGGCGTCCCGAGGCATCGACGCGTACGCCCCGCGATGGCGGCGACGGTTCACAGGCGGGCTCCCTGCCGGCTTCGCCACCGACCCCTAACGGGCGCGGCGGACCACCCGGAGGTGGTCCGCCGCGCTTCGTCGCTCCCGGCGAGGTCCAAATCCCTCCTGGTCCGGGGTTCTTGCACGGGAGGTCACCCGGCCCTCTCCGACTCGCTGGGATGCAGGGGTATGCCTCGTGGTTAGCGTGCTCGGCGAGCGCCCGGTAGATGCTGGCCACCGAGGGGTTATGTCCCTTGTGCTTGCCGGTGGGAACGACGCGCCGATCTTTACCAGGGTTTGCTCGAACTCGCCTGCAGCCTGACCTGCATCCGACATCCATCCAGCGGTCCCAGAGTGATCGGCTAGGAGTCCGAGCGCAGCCCCAGGGCGCTGTGCTGAATCAGGTCAGCCGGAGCATCGGAACCCGACTCCCGACGTGTCAACTCGACCAACTTCGTCCGGCTCGGATCGGTTCACCACAACGGCTAGTTGGCTAGGATGCTAGCATCCGGCCTGTGGGTGATGAGGAAGTCAAGCAGTTCAACGTGTACCTGCCGATCGGACTGATCAAGCAGGTCAAGTACCGCGCCATCGACTCGGGCATGTCGTTGTCAGCGCTCGTCGCTGACGCGCTGCGCGCCTACCTCGACGACGCCCAAGGGGACCATCAGCAATCGCCTGAGAAGGAGACCTGACATGACGACCGAAGGCATCGAGGCCGTGTTCCTGACGACGCACAACTGGGGAAAGGCGGCGAAGTTCTTCCAGGCGCTGGGCTACGAGCTGGAGTTCGCGACGGACCACAGCTCCGGCCAGTTCCGCAACGGCGAGGGTCCCTACATGTTCATCGCCGAGGTTCCCCAGGACCAGGAGCCCCAGACGCGGATCGTGCTGAAGGCGCCGGACGCAGACGCGCTGTGTCCCGATCCTGTCGTCGAGGTGGTCACGCCGTTCGAGGACACCCATTACGGGACCAAGGAGATGACCGTCCGCGACCCCGATGGGCGCCTGTGGACCCTCCAGGCTCCCGTCAAGAACTGACTACGGCAAAAGAAGGGGGAACACCATGGCGCACGAGCAGATCGAGGCACCGGACAACACCGCGGTACGGACCGCCCTCTGGCGGGCGATGCACCTTCAGATCGACCCGCCCCCGCACGTGGTCGAGGACGAGATCGGCCTGCAGTTGGCGGCCCCCGGCGACGCCTGGCGCGCCCGCCCGGACATGGACCCTCGGGCCACCGGCGGGTTTCGGGCAGCCATCGTCGCCCGCGCTCGTTTCATCGAGGACCTGATCGCCGAACAGGCCGACCAAGGCGTGACCCAGTACGTCATCCTGGGAGCCGGTCTGGACACCTTCGCCCAGCGCAAGCCGGAGCTCGCCTCCCGCCTTCAGATCTTCGAGGTCGACCAGCCCGGCACCCAGGCCTTCAAGCGCCGCCGCCTGGTCGAGCTCGGCTACGGCATCCCCGACTGGCTGCACCTGGTGCCGGTCGACTTCGAGGCCGGCGCGTCCTGGCCTGAGCAACTGTCCATTGCCGGCTTCGATCCCGGCCGGCCGGCGGTCATCGTCTCCACCGGCGTCACCATGTACCTCACCAAGGACACCACCGCCGCCACCCTGCGCGAGATCGCCGGGCTTGCACCCGGCTCGACGCTCGCCATGACCTTCCTGCTGCCGACCGAACTCGTCGACGCCGCCGACCGCCCCGGCCTCCAAGCGAGCGAGGAAGGCGCACGAGCCTCAGGGACGCCGTTCATCAGCTTCTACACCCCGAACGAAATGTTGGCACTGGCCCGCGACGCCGGCTTCACAGATTCCCGGCACGTATCGGGAGCCGCGCTCGCCGAACGCTACTTCGCCGATCGCACCGACGGCCTTCGCCCGTCAAGCGGAGAAGATCTACTGCTGGCCACCACCTGACTTCCCGCTCAACTCCGCGTGCTCCAGGAAGCTGCATGCCGCACGCCCCTGCCGCCCACCCCGTCCGGGGCCGGCCTCGTCCAGCGCCCCGCACGGCTGCGGTGCCGGACGAGGGCAGGAGCGGGCGCCGAGGGTCATTTCCCGGTCAGGGTCCGATGCCGACCGAGGACACGCAGGATCCCGGCAGCTTCGCAGCAGGGGTAGAACTGCGGGGCAGGAAGCCTGCTCCCCGCGCGTGCGGGGAACAGGCTCGCTGACCGGTAGTTCCACCCCTGCCAGAGCACCACCCGAACCGCTCACCACCCCCGCGTCCGGCGTGGTGAGCGCAGCTCATGACCTGTGACAGCGGATCTGGACCGATTGCCATCGACGGTGGGCCCCGGTCAGCGCGAACGCTGCCCGGTGAAGAGGCGGTACAGCAGGAGGACGATCATCGAGGCGACGATCGCGGCGATTCACGTCGAGAGGTGGAAGAAGCCGTTGATGGAGGGCACGCCGAAGATCACCTTGCCGAGCCAGCCGCCGAGCAGACCGCCGACGATGCCGATGAGCATGTGACGAGGCAGCCACCCGGCACCCGACCCGTCGCCCCATGCTGTCGAGAGCAGACTCGGTGACGGGTTCACCTTCGATGGCATCGGTCCAGCTGCCGTCACGGTCAACGTTCACGCCGGCCCAGCCGAGTACGGCGGTGGGTGGCTGCATGGCGGCGAGCCCTCGCATGCGGGGCACGCGCGGCCCACGACGGATCACCCCGCAGCCTGCCCTGGGTGCTGGAAAGGGTGTGTCACACGAGGCGTCGTACAGGGGATTCGGGGCTCGTTGGGCAGCTGACCTTGTGATCGGCCGTGATGCGGTGAGGCATGTGACTGTCACGTGACTCGGGCGCGGGGTGCGCGAGTCACAGGTGGTGTCGAGGCGGACCGGGACGTTTCTGTGCCCCCGGCCTGGCAGTGGCCAGGCATGCAGGGCGGGGGTGGGGCGTGGGCGGGTGCTGATACTGACGCAGGAAGCGGTGCCGTGACCTGGCTGACGGTCTTTCTCTTTTCGCATGGGCATGAAACCTTCGAATCCAAGACGCGGGGGCGCGGTGGCATCTTCGATTCGATGGCAGGTGGGGCGGGCTTGTGGGTGTCGATGGTGCTCGATCGGCGGCAGTTGGTGTCTGTGGCGCCGATCGAGCGCGTCGGGATGGGTTCGATCGACCGGGCGCAACCGTGTCGGGCCGCGGGTCGTCGCCGGTCTGGGTGACGTTGCTGTAGGCGGCCTGATGTGAGGTGCGTCCGCTGCGGTAGAAGCGGACGTTGTCTGCCTTGTGCATCGCCCAGGGGTCGGGGATTGCGTCGCCGTTGATGTCGGGGGTTGCCGTGAACTGGGTGATCCCGGTCGGCTGCCAGTCGGGAGAGGTGGCTGCGGACGGGGCCGGTCGGAGTGGTTGGTGTCGCGGCGCTGGACAAGGGCATCGGGTCGGTTCCGTCGGAAGCGGCGGGCTGCCCTGGCTCAGGCGGGCTCGCCTGGGGGTGTTGGGCGGAAGAAGCGGTCTCTCGTTTCCACCAGGGCGTGATGAACGTTGCCGCCGCGATGAAGGGAAGGAACGCATCCCGGTTTCGCAAGGGCGGCTGACCCACCAGCACGTGTGGTGGCGGGTGCTCCTCACTTCGGCGAGGGCACCCGCCGCCCGGCTTTCCCGGTGCCACCTTCACGGAGTGTGACTCTCCGTTTCCGTTCGCGGCACCCCAGGAACCTGCACATTGTGCGTATGGCTTGAACCATGCCTCCCTCACCTTTCCCTGGTCGGGCACACCGTCCGGTGTCTCTTGTCGGGTTTCGGCCCGGTCCGTCCCGCGGGTGCGGAGCACCTGCGGAATCTGTTACTCCGTTTTGCGGAGATGCTGTCGCCGCCGCGTGAACATGCCGCACACCACGGCGCCCGAGGGTGCGCTTGGGGCGCTGAAAAGGCCTCAACGCGGTTGGCTCGGACGGTCGTTCGCGTGCTTTGATCTGCGGCGCCGCGGTAATTCGGATTCCCCCCACTGACTGAAAGGTGCGCATCATGCGTAACGACCTTGAGACCCGTGTGATCGACGACGCCGAGCTGGACGCCGTGTCCGGCGGTCTCGTCAGCGTCAACGGTGGTCTCGTCGGCGCCGTGACCGGCGACGTCAACACCGTCCTCGGCACCGTCGGCGCGCTGCAGACCGTCGGTGCCGTCGAGGGCCTCGCGGGCGGTGTCCCGGGCCTGGCCCAGGGCATCACCGGCGTGCACGTGAACGCCGGCCTCGGTGTCGCCGGTCTCTGAGCGACCGCGCGGTCGTGAACCCCGGGGCCTTCCCGCCCCCGGGGTTCACACCCTTCCGGGGCGCCCGGCCCGCGGAGTGCAGGAAATGCGGTCGAAGGAATAGTCCATGCAGTTTCGCCAAAAGGCCCTTTCCACACTGCAGTCGCCCGAAGAACTCGATCTTCCGGTGCGTTTCGCCCGCCCCCAGGGACGGCTCGTCCTCGCCGTCACCGTCCTCGTCATGGCGGCCGCCGCGTACTGGACGTTCACCGGCACGGTCACCTCGAAGCTGTCCGCGCCCGGGATCCTCACCCACACCCAGGGCCGCTACCTGCTGCAGAGTCCCCTCGCCGGACAGGTGACCGAGGTCCTCGTCACCGAGGGATCCGTTGTCTCCGCGGGCCAGCCCCTCGTCGTCGTGCGCACCGGGCGCGGCGAGGCGCAGGTGCGGGCGCTCGCCGCAGGGCGGCTGACCGCGCTGTACGCGCGGACCGGAACGGTCGTGTCCACCGGCACCGACGTGGCGACCGTCGAACGCACCACCGGCCCGCACGAGCCGCTCGTCGCCGTCCTCTACGTCCCCGGCAGCGACACCTCAAAGCTGCGCAAGGGCGCACGCGTCGACCTCACCGTCGCCTCCGCCGCCCGTGACACGTACGGCGTACTACGCGGCAAGGTCACCGCGGTGGGCCGCGCGCCGCAGACGAAGGCGCAGATCGGCGGCTTCCTCGGCGACGACCAGCTCGCCGCCGCGTTCACCCGCCAGGGCAACCCCATCGCCGTGCTCGTCACCCTGGACCGCTCCCCCGACACCGCATCCGGCTACGCCTGGTCCTCGGCCGACGGCCCGCCGTACGCCGTCGAGTCCGGCACGCCCGTGAGCGGCTCGGTCCATCTGTCCTCGCAACGCCCCGTCGACTGGCTGCTCCCGTGAACCCGCACTCCCACACCCCCACCACCAGCCCTACCGACGCTCCCGCCGGCACTCCCGCCGATGCTCCCGTCAGTGCGTCCCGCGCCGCCCGCCCGCGCAGGAAGAACGCGCATCCGCGGCGCCGTCCGCCGGCCCGCCGCCGCCCGGTGCCCCGGAGCCGGCGGCCGCGCACGGTCCGAACCCCCACGGTGCTCCAGATGGAAGCCGTGGAATGCGGCGCGGCCGCACTCGCCATGGTCCTGGGCCACCACGGCAGGCATGTGCCGCTCGAAGAGCTGCGCATCACGTGCGGTGTCTCCCGGGACGGCTCACGGGCGAGCAACCTGCTGAAAGCGGCCCGCAGTCACGGCCTTACGGCCAAGGGCATGCAGATGGACCTGGCCGCGCTCGCCGAGGTCGCAGCCCCGGCCGTGCTGTTCTGGGAGTTCAACCACTACGTCGTCTACGACGGGATGAGCCGGCGCTTCGGCCAGGCGGGTGTGTATGTCAACGACCCGGCGAAGGGACGCCGGTTCGTACCCATGGAGGAGTTCGACTCGGCGTTCACCGGCATCGTCCTCGTCTTCGAGCCCGGCCCCGGCTTCCGGCGCGGCGGCCGCAAGCCGAGCGTGCTCGGCGCGCTGCCGGCCCACCTGCGCGGCACCTCGGGCACCATGGCCGCAGCCGTGCTCTCCAGCGTGCTGCTCGTGGCCGTCGGCGCCTGGGTACCGGCGCTGAGCCGTACGTACATCGACACGTTCCTGATCGGCGGGCAGACCTCGCTGCTCGGCGTGCTGTTCGCCGCCATGACCACCGCGCTCGTGCTCACCGCCGCGCTGACCGCGCTGCAGCAGGGCAATCTGCTGCGCGGCCGGATCGTCTCCTCCACCCTCGCCGGCGCACGATTCCTGCGCCATCTGCTGCGGCTGCCCGTCGCCTTCTACGCCCAACGCGGCCCCGCCGACCTGGTCCAGCGGCTGCGCTCCAACGACACGGTCGCCGAAACCCTGGCCCGCGACCTGTCAGCGGCAGGCGTGGACACGGTCGTCGTCCTGCTCTACGCCGTGCTGCTGTGGACCTACGACCCCCAGCTCACCGTCGTCGGCATCGGCGTCGCCCTGCTCAACGTGGTGGCGCTGCGCATCGTGGTACGCGTACGGGCCACCGGCACCCGCAAACTACGCGCCGAAACCGCCCGGCTGACCAACACCTCCTACGGCGGACTCCAGCTCATCGAGACCATCAAAGCCACCGGCGGCGAAGACGGCTTCTTCCGCCGCTGGTCAGGACAGCACGCCCTCACCCTGGACGTCCAGCAACGACTCGGCGTGCCCAGCGCCTGGCTGGCCATCGTCGCACCCACCCTCGCCGCACTCAACAGCGCATTGATCCTGCTCATCGGCGGGCTGCGGGCGGTCGAAGGGCACCTCACGGTCGGCCTGCTCGTCGCCTTCCAAGCCCTGGTGACCGGCTTCACCACACCCATCGCCCGCCTCGGCAACGTCGCCAGCCGCATCCAGGACTTCACCGCCGACCTCGCCCGCCTCGAAGACGTCGAGAACTTCCCCGTCGACCCGGTCCACTCCCACCCCCAGCCCGCGGCCGGCAACATCCGCAGGCTCGCCGGCCACGTCGAGCTCGACCAGGTCACCTTCGGCTACAGCCCGCTGGACGCACCCCTGCTCACCGGCTTCTCCCTCACCGTCGGCCCCGGGCAGCAGGTCGCGCTCGTCGGCGGCTCCGGCAGCGGCAAATCCACCGTCTCCCGACTCATCGCAGGCCTCTACACCCCCTGGGAAGGCACCATCCGCATCGACGGACGACGCCTCGACACGATCCCCCGCGGCACACGCGCCGCCAGCGTCGCCTTCGTCGACCAGGACGTCTTCCTCTTCGAGGGCACCGTCCGCGACAACATCACCCTGTGGGACCCGTCCATCCCGGACGAGGCCGTCACCGCCGCACTCGCGGACGCCGCCGTCCTGGACGACGTCTCCCGCCGCCCCGGCGGCATCCACAGCCGCATCGAACAAGACGGCCGCAACTTCTCCGGCGGACAACGCCAACGCCTCGAACTCGCCCGAGCCCTCGTCCGCGACCCCGCCGTACTCGTACTCGACGAAGTCACCAGCGCCCTCGACGCCGCCACCGAACAAACCGTCATCGACAACCTCCGCCGCCGGGGCTGCGCCTGCATCGTCATCGCCCACCGCCTCAGCACCATCCGCGACAGCGACGAAATCCTCGTCCTCCACCGGGGCACCATCATCGAACGCGGCCGCCACGAACACCTGCTGGCCACGGGCGGCCCCTACGCCCAACTCGTCAAAGAACACTGACATGACCACCCCACACACCACCACCACAGACGTCCCGACGGCTGTCGGGGACGGCACGACCGCTGTCGGGGACTTCACGACGGGCGTCGGAGTCATCGCCGACCAAAGCCGCATCCTCGGCCCCGATGACCAGCACACCCTGCTCAGCCGCCACAACCGCGCTCAAACAACAGGCGCGGCCGACAACCCGGACGCAGCACGGGACCTGTACACCGCCGTCCTCGCCGACCGGGGCCTGAAGGCGACCATCCACATCGGCGACGTGACGACGGCGGTCGGCGACCGAGTCGGCGACCCCGGTCGAACGCCCCCCACCCACGAACACCTGGCGGCCGCGGGCGGCCCGTACGCCGAACTGGTCAAGGAGCACTGACGTGACCACCCCGCACACCGCCACCGAAGACGGGACCATGGTCACCGGAAGCGTCCCGACGGCCGTCGGAAACGCGACGGCGGCCGTCAGTGACACCGTCGTCACCGCGTTCGGCGCCCTCGGCGCGCCCGTCGACTGCACCGGCCTGCGCAGCCTCCCCTTGGAAGGCCCGTCCGTCCTGTGGCTGGTGGTGCACGGCGCGCTCGACCTGTTCGCCGTGGACGCGGCACACGCCAGAGCCTGGCACTTCCTCGGCCGCGCGGGCCCCGGCGCAATGCTCCTCGGCCCGGCCGAAGGCCCGCACCACACACTGATCGGCCGGCCCACACGCGAATGCCGGCTGCGCCGCATCGAACTGCGCGAGCTATACCGGCAACAGCCCTACGAGGGCGGGTACGAGGCGCAGTACGGGATGCCGTACGAGGGCGGGTACGGGATGCCGTACGAGGGCGGGTACGGGATGCCGTACGAGGCGCAGTACGCGCAGGGAGACGACACACCGTACGGGCAGGGGTACGAGGCCCCCTACGGGCCGGGGTACGGCGACGGATACGGGACGGTCGGCGGGGCGGCGCCCAGCCCGCTGGAGGCGGCCTTCGCGCTCGGTGTCGGCCGGGGGCTGCGCGTGCTGTACGAGGCCCCGCTCGGCAGCACCGGCGTCGGCGGGGCCGGCGGGCCGGACGCGGGCCATCCGGCGGACGACGACATCGTGTGGATGCACGTCGCGCCCGGCAGCATCGGCTACGGCCCCGCCTACGACCTGCTCGTCGAAGCGGCACTATGGCAGGGCATGGTCGAGCAGCAGTACCGGCTCCTGTACGCCCTCGACGACTGGATCGAGGAACGCGAGCGCGCCCACCAAGACCGCACGGCCGCCGGTCTCGCGGCGGGCCGGGCAGCCGGCAGCGAGGCGGACCGGACGCTGCTCGCCGCCATCGACCGCCCCAGCGGCGGACGGGCGGGCGGCGGGCGGCGCGGGGCGGGCACGGACGCGACGCTCGCCGTGTGCCGGCTCGTCGCGGCCGACGCCCGCATCACCCTCCCGCAGTCCGCGGAATCGGTCGAGGCCGCCTCAGGGTCCTCGGGCCCGGACGAGTCCGATCCCTTGGAGCGGATCGCGCTCGCCGCCCGCGTGCGCACCCGCCCGGTCGGCCTGCGCGGCCGATGGTGGCGGGAGAACTACGGCCCCCTGGTAGGCCGGCGCGAACACGACGGGGCGCCGGTGGCACTGCTGTGGCGCCGCGGCGGCTATGAGGCCCTCGCCCCGGGCGGGCACCGGGAACGGATCGACCAGGACAACGAGGCCGCCTTCGAACGCCAGGCCGTCATGTTCTACCGGCCGCTACCCGAAGGCCCCATCGGACTCATCCGGCTGCTGCGCTTCAGCACCCGCGGCACCCGCCAGGAACTACGGGCCCTGCTCCTCGGAGGCCTGGTCTCGATGGTGCTCGGCGCGGCCGTACCGGCGGCGACCGGGCGGGTCCTGGGTGAGTACGTGCCGGCCGCGGAGAACGATCTGATCGCGCAGACCTCGGTGGCGCTCGCCGCCGCGGCCGTCGTCGCCGCCGCGTTCGGCCTGCTGCAGAACGTCGCCCTGCTCCGCATGGAAGGCCGCATCGAAGCCACGCTGCAGCCCGCCGTCTGGGACCGGCTGCTGCGCCTGCCCGCCACCTTCTTCACCGGCCGCTCCACCGGCGAACTCGCCAACGCCGCCCTCGGCATAGGCGCCATCCGCCGCATGCTCGCCGGCGTCGCCCCCGTCTGTCTCCAGGCCGCCACCGTCGGCACCATGAACATCGTCATGCTGTTCGTCTACAGCCCCTCCCTCGCCGCCGTGGCGCTCGCCCTGCTACTCGCCGTCGGCGCCGTCTTCACCGGCCTCGGACTGTGGCAACTGCGCTACCAACGCCAGCTCGTCGAGCTGAACAACCGGCTCGACAACCAGGCCTTCCAGACCCTGCGCGGCCTGCCCAAACTCCGCGTCGCCGCCGCCGAGAACTTCGCCTACGCCGCCTGGGCCCGCACGTTCGCCCGCACCCGCATCCTCCAGCAACGCGCCGGCCGGATCCAGAACACCCTCACCGTGCTCGGCGCCCTCTGCCTGCCCCTGTGCACACTCGTGATGTTCACGCTCCTCGCCGGCCCGGCCCGGGGCACCATGACCGCCGCCGGGTTCCTCACCTTCTCCACCGCCCTGACCATGCTGCTCTCCGCCGTCACCCAAATCACCGGCGCACTGCTGTCCATCGCCGCCGTCCAGCCCGTCTTCCAGCAGGTCGCCCCCATCCTGAAGGCCGCCCCCGAGGTCCGCGGCGGCGCCGCCCGACCCGGCCCGCTCACCGGCGCTATCGAAGCCCGCCAGCTGTCCTACCGCTACAACGACGACGCACCCCTCGTCCTCGACGGCATCGACCTACGCATCAGACCCGGAGAGTTCGTCGCGATCGTCGGCGCCAGCGGCAGCGGCAAATCCACCCTGCTCCGCCTCCTCATCGGCTTCGACCACCCCACTGAGGGCAGCGTGCTGTACGACGGCCAAGACCTGTCCGCGCTCGATCAGGCCGCCGTACGCCGCCAATGCGGCGTCGTCCTCCAATACGCCCAACCCCTCACCGGATCGATCTTGGACTGCCTCCGCGGCACCGACGCCTTCACCCTGGAGGAGGCGTGGGCGGCACTCGCGATGGCGGGCCTCGCCGAAGACGTCCAAGCCATGCCGATGGGCCTGCACACCATGCTCACCGACGGCGCCGGCACACTCTCCGGCGGCCAACGCCAACGACTCATGATCGCCCAGGCTCTGATCCGCAGACCACGGATCCTGTTCCTGGACGAGGCGACCAGCGCACTCGACAACCAGGCCCAGCGCACCGTCATCGACTCCACACGCACCCTGCGCGCGACCCGGATCGTCATCGCCCACCGGCTGTCCACCGTCATGAGCGCCGACCGGGTCATCGCCATGGCGGGCGGCCGCGTCGTCCAACAAGGCACACCTGCCGAACTCCTCACCGACCCCCACGGACTCTTCCACCAACTCGCACACCGACAACTGACCTGACGAGCTGACTCGGCCGAAGAGACACCCCAAGGCGCCAGGCCCCCCGGGCGCCCCCGGCGTGCGTGACGGCGCTGGAGCAGCAACCGCTGGACAGCCGGCGGTGGTCAGCACGGCGGCGTACTCCTCACCACGGGCGCCCTCGATACGGACCTCCTCAGACAGCGCCCACAGGCTGACCCGCAGCAGGCACCACAGGCGCCGTCCCCACACGCGCAGGGAGCAGGACGCGCTCGCCCGCTCGTCGAGGCCGACGGGGGCGAGGTGGCCGCGGCTGGCCCACTGGCGGATGGTGGCTGGTGTGACGGCGGCGGCGCCGGCGAAGGGGGGCGACGCCACTTGGATAAGGGGGCGGTCCTCGGGATCGAGCATCGGTGGCCCGCCGTGACGTGGTGCAGCCGCCATCGTGGTCCTCCCTCGATGGCGGCTGCACCGTGTCTCAGTTCAGCCGGGTGGTGGCGTACGCCTCGATGGCGTCGCGCTGGTACGCGGCGAGCCCCGGGGCGATGGCCTCGTATGCGACCCGCCAGGTCTCGTTGTCGACGACGGAGCGCCCGATGGCCCGGTACTCCTCGGCGGACACAGGTCGCAGTTCGGCCAGCGCCCGGTACTGGTTGTCGATCTCGGCCTGGACCAGGTCGGCGTCGGCCGGGTGACCCGCGGTCACGAGTTCGGCCAGCCGGACCATCTGGGCGGTGCGCTCGCGGTGCGCGGTGTCGGCGTCGGCCTGGCTCATCGTGGCGGCGCGTCGTGCGACTTCCTGGGCGAGTTCGGGGAAGTCGCGCATGTTGTCCTCGTAGTGGGAGGGCGTCACGCCCTCGAAGAGGTTCTCCGGGCGGTTGATGGTCATGGGATGGCCGTCCTTCCTGGATTGCTCCAGTTCGGCGATCGTGCGGGCGACGGTGCCGGCCTAGGCATCGAGTCGGTTCCTCTCCGCGAGGAGGCGCTGGTGGTGGCCTCGCGGGGCGTCCGCCTCGTCGACCTGTGAGGACACGATCCGGCCGATCTCCGGCAGAGCGACGCCCAGTGCCCGCAGCACGAGGATCTGCTGCAGCCGCAGGAGCTGACGCTCTTCGTAATAGCGGTGGCCGTTGGCGCCGATCCGGGCCGGTGTCAACAGGCCGATCTCGTCGTAATGGCGCAGTGTCCGGGCGGTCACGCCCGACATCCGGGCCACCTCTGCGATCGGCCAGTCCGTCGCCGCACGGGCTCTGGTCCACTTTCCGTGGAGGCTCACTGATCGTGATGTCAGCGGCGTGTGGTGGGATGGCCGGACTCTGCCGTTGATCTACTGGGAGACCGTCGTGACGTCTTCGTACCCGTCCCTGACTCGTGCTTTGGCCGAGGCTTTGGTCGATGTCCTGTGGTACATCGACGGTAGCGAGGACGAGCAGATGGATCAGGACGATGCGGTCAAGGTCATGGAGGGCGTCGCCCACGTGGTCAGCGCGCTGCCGAGTGATCAGCAGCAGGAGCTGATCGCCCTGCTCGGAGAGATGGCAGCTGCCGAGACCAACCCCGCTCGCCGTGAGTTCCTGGAGGAGTGCCCGGAAGGCTTCGGGCTCATCGACGATCTGTCCTGAAGGTTCGGCTTGCCGCGCGGCCGGCACAAACCCGTGCTGCGGCGGTTGACCCTCCACCCAGACTCATCACCATGAACTCGACGACGTTGGACAGGCGGCATGGTGAGACGCAAGAAGGAAAAGAAGAAGCGGCCCGCCTGGGGCATTCCGCAGGGGATCCTCCTGTTTGCGACGCCGGCGGGCTGGCGCACCAGTGTCCTCACTGAAAGCGGAAATCTCTGCGGACGGCTGGACGTGCCGATCAACACCGACCCGCAAGACGCGCGGGCCGCGGCGGCGGTGATGGTGACGGAACTCGCACGCGACTTCCACGACACCGAGGTGGAGGTGAACTGGGAGCCGCCCCGGGAACCTTGGTCATGGACCGCCCAGGTCACCCTCGCCGCCGAAAACGACTCACCTTCGCCGGACGCTGAAGGCTGAACGGCAAGTTCAGGAGTAGAGCAGAACGCGCTTGCGGAGGAGTTCGAAGCCTGCTCGGCCGAACATCTGGCGTTTCAGCATCTTGATCCGGTTGACGTGGCCTTCGACGACTCCGGAGTTCCACGGCTGTGTGAGACCGGCGGTGACGGCGTCGAGGTCGCGTTCCAGGTGCCGGGCGAATCGCTGGAGGCTGGGCAGGTCGGCGGTGGTGGCCATCGAGCGCGAGAACGACGTGGTCTGACCATCCACGACGCTTCCGGCGGCCGAGCACTTGGATCATTCGTTGGTCACCCGTTGAAAGATCTTGGAGAACTCGCCGTTCTCGATCAGGCCGGCGATCACGCCGGTCATGCCGTCGATGCCGGGATCCCTGACGATCAGGCCGTCCGAGACCCAGAAATACCGGCCCCCGAGGGCCTCGTCGGTCCCTGTCCAGAGCTTCATCAGGCGCTCGACTTCCGCGACGGTGAACACGGTCGCGGTCCCACAGGAACCGTCCTTCAGAGTCACGAAGACATCGACGTTGCAGACCTCGTCCAAGTCCTCGCCGTCGCTGGGCAGGAACGACGCCTGGAAGTTCTCCATGCGGACCCGATACCAGGGCTCGTCCCACCCTCGCTCGATCGGTTCAGACGATGTGCTGGGGCTCATCGCGTGAGTGTCCCTGCTCGGGTCATCGATCTCAACCGAGATCCTCTGTCCCGTTGCCGCTGCCTGCGGCCAGAGCCGGGGGCGTTCGTCCGTACGCATCTGGGGAGAAAAGTCCGTACGCCGACAAGTGGCTTCGACCGACCGGCGCGAGCCGGCCACTACAAGCAGTTCCTGCTGGACGTGCTGCAGGTCGAACTAGCCGACCGGGACCTCCGCCGCCAGCAGCGGCTGCTGCGGCTGGCCCGCTTCCCGCGGCCCAAGCGGCTGGAGGACTTCGACTTCGCGAAGAACCCCAACGTCGCCCCCGAGGTCGTCGCGGACCTCAAAACCCCGACCTGGGTCCGCGAGGGCCGGCCACTGGTGCTGATCGGCGACTCCGGCACCGGCAAGTCCCACCTGCTGATCGGCATCGGCACCGCAATCGCCGAGACCGGCCTGTCCGTCCGCTACACCACCACCAGCGCGCTGGTGAACGAACTCGCCGAGGCCGATGCGAACCGCCGTCTGTCCTCCGTGATCGCCCGCTACGGCAAGATCGATCTTTTGTTCCTGGACGAATTCGGCTACCTCGGCCTGGACCGCAAGGGCGCCAAGCTGCTGTTCCAGATCTTCATCGAGCGCGAGGAGCGCAAGGCCACCGCGGTCGCCAGGAACTCCCCCTTCACCGAGTGGGACAAGACCTTCGGCGACGCCCGCCCCTGCGCGGCCCTCTCCGACCGGATCACCTTCCGCTGCACCCTGATCCAGACCGGCACCGAGTCCTACCGCTACCAGGCCACCCAGGAATCCCTCTTTCCCCCGAACTGACACGCCACCCCCGCACCGCTGTGAGCACCACTCAGGCCCAAGTCGGAACCTCAAACGGCTTTGGACGGGCACCGGCCCACTCATGATGGATCAACAGAAGCCTGTGGCCCCGCCTTGATGTGGGCGCGGCCTGTCCAGCAGAGCCTCAATACCCCGTGGTTATCCCACCCGCCTACTGTGACAATAACCCGGTGAAAGAAGCGCCTACCTCGTCGATACCGGTCATCCTTGGCATAGACGACCTCCGCCCCTTTCCCAGGGCCACGCGGATTGCCCGCACCAGCAGCGAAGGTATCCAGCTGCTGGAAGAGCACCGTGACCGCTTCATTGACGAGCTGTGGCTTGACCACGATCTCGGCGGCGACGACACCATCATGCCGGTGGTGACCCTCATGGAAGAAGCCGCCTTCAACGGACAGCCCTTTCGGGTCGGAGCTGTATTCGTTCACAGCGCCAACCCCATCGGTGCTGCAACCGTCGTCAGGTCACTCGCACGCTGGAGCTACCGTGTCCAGCGGGCAACGGTCTAACTGCTCGATTCAGAAAGAAGTTCGGAGCTTCCGGAGGCATGTGCTGCCAGCCCGGATCAAGCGCAGGCTGGTCCCCGCGCTAGACAACAAGGCGCTTTGACGCGTGGCCACTCCGCTCCCCAGTTCGTCCCGGAGGACAGAGGACACCGCGCCGTACGCGCTGCGTCCTCGATCCGCGCAAGCACTGTGCTCCGAGGCCAAAAAGGCCGTGCGGTCATCGTCATGAAGCCCGGCAGGCGGGCGGGCAACGACCTCAACTCCATGCTGTGACAGCGTTGTTGATATCTCAGGTGCATCTTCTGGCCATTTCCGGCAGAGTTTGCTGCTGCTGTGAACAAGCTGTGTAGCTTTCGAGCGGTACGGAAGGCGACGTTGCCTTTGCGCCAGACGCCGTGGGGGCCTGGCAGGCCTGGCGACTGCCCTTCTCTCCTCTTGAGACGGGACACTTGATGAGCACTCCGAGCACCGGAACACCCGCGACCACCCCGACGACCTCGGCGAGTACGCCTGCCATGTCCGAAGCGGACAAGACGATGCTCGACGGCCCGACGCCGAAGGACCTGCTCCCCACCACCGGCAACTACCCGACGGAGATCGTCCGGTACCGCTCGGTGGTGCTCACCGACATTCCCGGGGCGAAGCCGGCACGCGCGCTGACCGGTGCCATCGACCTCGGCGAGGAGAACCTGCCGTTCTACGACCGCCCGGCGGAGGGCATGATCGTCACCACCGAGCAGAGCTGGTCGGCCCAGGGCGTCACGCTCGGCAGGCTGCTGCACAGCCTGGCGCTCGCGCCCGGCGAGAGCACCAGGGTCGCGGTCGTCGACTGGCAGCGCACCACCCGGGCTACCGGCACGGAGACGGCGTCCGAGGCCGAGGCGCTGTCCGGGACCACCGAGCAGAATCGGTCGATCAGCGAGGTCGCGAACGCGATCGCCCGCGAGGAGCAGTTCGGCGACTCCCTGGGGTTCCAGTCCAGCCAGTCGTCCAGCTCCGGCGGTAGCGTCGGCGTCGCGCTCTTCGGCATCGGCGGCGGCGGCAACTGGAGCAAGTCGTCGAACACGGGCATCGCGACGTCGGTATCGCGCTCCACGGGCGTGAAAACGGTCGCGGCGGAGGCGACGCAGCGGATCAGCGCGCGGACCCAACAGCTTGCGACTGCGGCCCGCAGCCGGAACATGACGGTCGTGCGCGAGACGACGCAGACGGAGAAGGACCAGGTCATGACCCGGGTCGTGACCAACTACAACCACATGCACGCGATGTCGGTGCAGTACTACGAGGTCGTGCAGGTCTACAACGTGACGACCAGGCCGACCAAGCTGGAACGCTGCCTGTTCATCCCGCTGCAGGAGCTCACCTTCACCCACACCAGCCTCCAGCGGTACAAGGAGGTGCTCGCGTCGGTGGCGCCGGTCGACTGGGCGGCGAAGATCCGCGCGGCGAACCCGTTCGACACCGCCGTGCGCAAGCTCGACGCGTGCTCGGCGCCGGAGGTGCCGGACCGCCAGGAGTTCGACGGGGTGGAGCTGGCCGGCATCGCCGCTTCGGCGATGGGCGTGTACGGAGTGCGCAAGGCCGACGGCAGCCCGGTCCGGTTCGATCCGGCTACTCAGCGGTGGAACCCGCTGCCCACCACAGGTCTGGGCGGCGGCCTGATCGGCATCGCACCGGGCAAGGACACCGTCTGGGCGCTCAGGACCGATAAGGCGGTCATGCAGTTCGACGGAACGACCTGGCGAATTGATCCAGCAGGTGGCTGGGGGCTGCGCATCGCCTGCGGCACGGACGGCACGGTCTTCGTCATCGGCACCAACAACACGATTCACCAGCGCGGCCCGAGCTCATGGACGAACCTGGGCATCACGGCCGACGACCTCGCAGTCACCGGCAAGGACAAGGTGTGGTACTCCCGGCAGGGTGTCGTCTACGAGCGCAGTGGCACCGACGGGATTCGGCGGAACGGGCCGGGCGTGCAGCGCCTGTCCGCCACGTCCGACGGTGCGCTCTGGGCCGTCGTCCAGTCCCAGTCCAGCGGCGAGACGACGCCCCTGCTGGTGGAGTCCGGTGCGACGACCGTGATCCGTCCCGCGACCGGCGGCCTCCAGAGCATCACCGGGCTGGCGCAGATCGCCTCTGCAGGCGCGGACTACTGGGTGCTCATGAGCAACGGGACAGTGCGCCGGATCATGGGACGAGAAACACAGATACCCTTCGACGACCAGCCGAAGGCGGACTCCTCCTACGCGTCCAGGATCGACGTCTGGTCCGACACCGACGGAATCCGCGGAGTCCAGGTGGTCTTCCCGAGCCACACCTTCGGCTGCGGCGACATCGGCGGCTCCGGCGCGCAGCAGGCGTCCTACACCTTCGGCGGCGCCGACAAGCTGATCTCCTACGAAGCCTGGTCCGGCAAGGCAGCCCGCGGCAGCCTCGCCGGGCTGCGCCTGAAGATGACCTCGGGCGTGGCGAACTTCGGCGTCGCCGCGACCACCACCGTCGCGCCCGACCTGTCCGAGGACGCCGGCGGCGCCTCGACCATCTGCGGGCTGTTCGGCTCGACGGCGAAGTCCGGCAGCCGCACCTACGTCGCGTCGCTCGGCTTCCACGTGCGGGGCGGGAACGTACCCCAGACGGTCCTGGACCACCTGAACGACAACAGCCGGCACTACAGCCAGGCCGTCTGGGCCAACGCCGACGAGCTGACGCTCAGCCGCATCCTCGCCAACTACTCCTACACCCCTGCGGGCTCGACCGCCGCGCCGGTCCCGCTCGGCACCCTGCTGGACCCGAAGCCGATCGCCGCCACCGGCAACTACCTCGGCTTCCGCTGGAACTTCGCCAGCGAGGAGGAGCGACAGGAGTGGACCGACTCCCGCAAGGCGAGCGACAACACGTTCGGGGCACCGGCGACCAACACGATCGCCATCGCCACCAACGGCGTCTTCGCCGAGGCCGTCCTCGGCCGGTCCAACTCGGCCGAGAAGATCGACCTCACCCGCTTCTGGAACTGGAAGGACTCGCCCATCCAGATCACCCCCGCCGACATCGCCCCCCTCTCCACCGCCTCACGCGCGCAGAACCTCGACACCACAGCGGCCGGCATGGGCGCCTCCCAGGCCAGGTTCACCCCGCTGGTGGCCATGCCCGACCCGAACGGCCTCCAGGCGGTCCAGGCCATGACCACGGCCAACCTGTTCCGCGACATGAGCGGCCTCGCCCAGATGAGCCAGGTCCTCAGCAAGGGCATCGAAGCCGCCGCCACCAACGACAAGGAAGCCGGCGCACGCGCCCAGGAAGCCCTGAAGACCGCCACTGAACACCTCCAGAAGATGGCCCAGATCGCGGTCGACGCGGCCAGCAAGGCGGCACCGCTCGTCACCGGCGGAGCCGGGGGCGGCAACCTCAGCGCCCTCGGCGGCATGCTCAACCAGGGCGGCAAGGCCGACACGCCCAAGCCCACCCCCGCGTCGGCGTCCGGGACCGCCCCCGCGTCCGGCGGGGACTCCGGCACGAAGGCCTGATCACCGCGCCGGGTGGGTCCGGGCCGCCGCCCCGACCCACCCGGCGGCAGAGGTCGGCTCGTCGCAGATCAGCACGGGAGCGTCCTGGCGGAAGAACGCGCGCGCCCCAGCAAGGCGCTGCCACTGCCCGCCGGACAGGTCCCGGCCACCCACTGCGACGGAGCCGGGTTGGTGTCGAGCCCATCGGCGAGCTGGGCGATCACTTCGCCGGCCCCGGCGAGCTTGGCCGCTGTCATCACCGCCTGGTCGTCACCGTCACCTTGACCGAGGGTGGCATTCTCCCGGGCCGTGACGGGCCAGCGGGCGATGTCCTGCGGCAGCATCGCCGGCTTCACCCACACCGCTTCCCGGTTCGACGTCCGCCAGGTCGACGCCGCCCCACTCGACCGCGCCCGACGTCGGCTCGTACAGCCCCGCGAGCAGTTAGGACCTCTTGGCGAGCCGCCGGTCTAGGGGGTGAACCCGCGGATCCGTCGCTACCGTCCATCGTCCGGCTTCTGGTCGGGTCCCACGATCACCCGGGTCCGCCGACCGCCCTGTCGGCCGGCTGGCAAGCGCTCCAGGAGTGGGCCGCCACGACGAGGCCGAGCAGCAGGACCAGGACGGTGAGGAGGACGCCTTCCACACCGGCCCGGGCGTGCAGAAGACCGCCCGTGAGCGCCCCTGCGGCCAGCACCGCTACCGACACTCCGCGCCGCAGGCTCGCGAGCCCCGGCCGGTCCGCCGCCGAGGAACCCGGCCGGGCCCGGTAGGGGTGGCTCGCCGCGGGTGACCCTCTGGAAGCACGCACAGAGTTCTGTGATCGCAGGCTTTCGGGCCGTGACGGCCCCCGGCACGGCAGGTTAGGTCGAGATTCGGCGGCGCCTGGCACTGCCGACCATAAGACCGGTCTATGACCCTATAGGGCTGTAGGTACTACCTGTCCGTTTCTGGAATGGGAGAGGCTGTAGCGAACAGTCTGAGTGGGATCGAGGAATTTGTGCGTCTGGGGAGTGTTGTTCTCGCAGCCATGGCCGGCACGGACAGGGCGGTGCCGACTGGAGGATCAGGGCTGCCGCGGCTGCCGCGGACATCGCCTGCTCCAAGGGCCGCCGCAGAGAGCCACCCCGCCGCGGGGCGGGAGACACCGGCTGTGTCCGTGGGTCCTTCACGGCAGTCCGCTATGGAGGGTGCGGTGCAGGTACCGGACTCCGATGGGCCGAAGCCGGCGAGGTTCGCTTGGCACGGTGGCCCGAGGAGCCCGGATGCCGGAGGCGTCTGGGCGGAGGCCGACCTGCTCGTGGACAACTCCACCGGTGCGCTGAAGCACAACGACGCCTACAAGCAGGGCATCGCCGCCGGCACCCTTCCTGCTGTATGTCACGAGCACCGTTTTCTCTTTCCCCCGTCCTCGGCATCGCGCTCCACGCGACCTTGGACGGAGCCCAGCGGCCGAATGGTGCCTCGCCCATGGGACGAGACCGCCGTTGCCACCGAGACACGGACGGCCACGCTGGCGGCCCGGAATTCCCCGGGACGGGCGCCGTCAGGACAACATACGAGGGCGATTGAGGTGCGACGTGAAGCGTAAGGGAAGCGAATTCGGGTGCGCTGCGGCAGCTGTTCTGGCCGCAATGGCGCTTGTCGTCGGGGTGTACACGCAGCGAGCCGGTATCACGGGGAAGGCGTGGGACATCACCTACACGGCCTCTGGATCAGAAGGCGCGGCACTATCGGTGGTCTATCAGGACACCGCGAGCCGCTATCTATGGGGGGACCGGTCGGTCAGGGAACACGTCGAACCGAACGTGCACAAGACGTGGTCCAAGAACGTGCTTCTGGCCGCGAATCGGCAAGCAAAGGTGACCGTGACCCCTCAAGCGGGTGCCAGTGCCACATGCCGGATCGTCCTGGACGGCAAGAAGGAACTGGCGCAGTCCACTTCCGCAGCACCCGGCCAGCCGGCCGTCTGTATCGCTGACCTGGATTAGGTCGTGTTCTAGGCTGTGTGTCGAAAGTGGATCTTGTGTTGTGGATGATCACGGTTCATGGGTCGGGGAGATCTCACGGACGAGCAGTGGGCGGTGCTGGAGCCGTTGTTGCCGAAGGGCTCGAAGGCGGGTCGGCCACCTGTCTGGCCTCGGCGGCGGTTGATCGATGGCATACGGTTTCGGGTCCGTACAGGGGTTCCGTGGCGGGACGTGCCCGTCGAGTACGGGCCGTGGGGCCGGGTCTACGACGTGTTCCGCCGGTGGCAGCGCAACGGCACCTGGCATCAGGTCCTCACCCGGCTGCAGTCCTTGGCCGACGCGAAGGGGAGGATCACGTGGGACCTGAGCGTCGACTCCACGGTCTGTCGTGCTCATCAGCATGCGGCTGGGCCCCGCAGGCAGGGTGACCTGCAGAAGGAACCGCCAGGCGGTGTGTTCACCGAACCCGAGGATCACGGACCGGGTCGCTCACGCGGCGGGTTCACCACCAAGTTGCACCTGGCCGTCGAGCAGGGTCAGAAACCCATGTCGATCGTGATCACGGCCGGGCAGCGCGGTGACTCGCCGCAGTTCGAACCCGTGTTGGACAAGATCCGCGTGCCCCGCATCGGTCCGGGACGGCCACGCGTCCGCCCCCACCGAGTGCGGGCCGACAAGGCGTACGCCTCCCGCAGGAACCGCGGCTACCTGCGCCGCCGCGGGATTCGCTGCACCATCCCGGACAAGACCGACCAGGCCCGCAACCTCCGAAGGCTCGGTTCCCACGGCGGCCGGCCGCCGCGCTTCGACCCGGCCGACTACCGCGAGCGCCACGCGGTCGAGTGTGGGATCAACCGCCTCAAGAGGAACCGCGCTGTCGCCACGCGGTACGACAAGCTCGCTGTCCGCTACGAGGCGACAGTCCTGGTCGCGGCGATCAACGAGTGGCTGTAGTCCTTCACTGAAAAGGCATCGGGGTCCACGGCAACGCCTCCCGCCATCTCAGACAGCAGGTCGTGCAGAACCTCCTTGGTCGGATCGTCCACGGTACGACCGCCCGCTTCAGCTACACGCAGCACTGGCTTCAGCATGCACGCGACTGTGCCGACCCATAGGAGTCAACTGCCCAGCCGTCCACAACCTCCCGAGGCACACTACGGGTAGGCTCGTGGGTATGGGAATTGACTGGGAGAACATGCTCGACGCAAGCGGTAACGGCCTCGACGATGCCTACGACAGCGCGGTCTCCGCGGTCATCTACAGCGATGACCCGGTGGAGGAGCGTCGGCCACTCCCAATCGGCGAAGAGCACGACGACACAGACGGCTTGCGCTGAACTGAGCGCACGCACGAAACGCCGCGGCATGCCGCGGCGTTTCGCCGTCTCAGAGATCGTGTCAGGTCAGGGACCAGTCAAGAGACGGCCGAGCTCAACTCTGCGGATCGTCGCCGCCTTCACCGAACTCGTCATCCCCGGCAACGGCACAGGTGACGGCCAGCACTACGGCACGGGGGTGCTGCCCGAGCACCGAGGTCACGGCCTCGGCGAATGGATGAAGGCCGAGTCGATCCGACAGGCCCACAGGGACTATCCGGGCCTCGGTGGCCTCCTGACCGACACCGCCGACAGCAACGCGCACATGCGACGGGTCAACGACGGTCTCGGCTACACACCCACGCACACGACACACCAGTACCAGCTCGACCTTTAGCAGAGAGCGGACGGGCCGGACCGGGACTTCACCCCGCTCGGCCTGTCCGTGCATTCGATACACGCCCTAAAGGGTGTTGCAGAAGGCTTCGTTCTGGGCATTTTGCCTGTATGGGTGGGGTGTTGCGGGCTGAGCCGGTGTGGGTGGAGACGTTCACTGGGTTGCGGATGGAGCGGTTCGCGAAGCTGGTGAAGGCGGTGCGCGAACGAGGCGGGAACGGACCGGGTGGTGGCCGGCCGTGGTGTCTGCCGCTGGCGGACCGGGTGCTGCTGGTGGCCGTGTACTACCGCACGAACCTCACCATGCGGCAGCTCGCGCCGCTGTTCGGTATCTCGCCTGCCACGGTCTGCCGGGTCATCCAGCGGCTGCGGCCGCTGTTGGCGCTCGAGCGGGCTCCGCGGCCGGTTGCGGACACCGAACGGTTGTGGATCGTGGACGGCACCCTGATCCCGGTCCGCGACCGCAAGGTGGGCGCCTCGTCCCGCAACTACCGGTTCTCGGCGAACGTGCAGGTCATCATCGACGCGGACACCCGCCTGGTCATCGCGGCGGCCCGGCCGGCGCCGGGCAACAAGGCCGACGCACATGTCTGGCGCGAGTCGGACCTGCCCGCCCTGGCGGCGAGCACGACGGTCATCGCGGACGGCGCCTACCTCGGCACCGGCATGATCGTCCCGCACCGCAAGAGAGCCGGTCGCCCCCTCCTGCGCGGGCAGGAGGAGGACAACGCCGAGCACCGAAGGGTCCGAGCCCGTGTCGAGCACACCTTCGCCCGGATGAAGAACTGGAAGATCCTGCGCGACTGCCGTCAACGAGGCGACGGCCTCCACCACGCCGTCCAGGCCGTCGCCGCCATGCACAACCTCGCCATGACCCGGTGAACCAGCAGGTCAAACGCCATACAGGCCTGCCCGAAGCGGACCTTCTGCAACACCCTTTAGTAGCGTTTCGTTAGGTCCTGGGTTGCGTCCAGACGGCGACTGCGGCCGCGCATCCTGCTTCCGGGCTATGCGGCCGCGGGCCGAAACGGCGGGAGAGCCAGCTGCCCCTTGCCTGCAGGAGCTCGGCGTCGCTGGCTCCGGAATCTGGCAGCAGGCGGGCCGCGAGCTTGCTCGCTGACCGGGGCGACCAGCGTGGGGACGTACGTGAACGGCAGGCCCGGCCCTCCCTACGGCTTGGCTGACGAGGTGATCGGCGACCCGGCCGGGGCTGCGGAGTCAGGCACCCCCGCGTAGTCGGGCAGCTCGATGCCGTTGATCGCGCGCTCGACCAGCTCGGCAAACCATTCGCTGGCGAAATCGGGGCGCGGCTCGGCGTCTGGCCCGGGGACGTCGCGGCTGCGGGCGTTCAATCGGCCGATCTCCTGGTTGGCCTCGACGAACGAGCGCATCCGCGCCTCGTAGCGGGCGAACCCGGTGTCGGGTTTCCAGTCGGCGGCGGCCAGCTCTCCGGCCAGCACGTAGGCGCCGACCAGTGCCAGCCCGGTGCCCTGCCCGGACATCGGCGACGAGCTGAACGCGGCGTCCCCGAGCAGCCCCACCCGTCCGCTCGACCAGCGGTCCATCACCACTTGGGCGACCTGGTCGAGGTAGAAGTCCGGGGTGTCGTCCAGGTGCGCGAGGATGTCCGGAGCCAGCCAGCCCAGGCCTTCCATCCGCTCACGCAGCAGGCGCTTCTGGGCCGCGACGTCACGGTAGTCGACGTCGAAGTCAGCGGAGGCGAAGTAGAACATGGTCATCGCCCGGGTGGCGTCCTGGATGGGTCGCAGGAGGGCTGAGCGCCCGGACTCCTGGTCCTGGTACTCGAGCAACCAGCGGTCCAGCCCGAACTCGTTGGGCACACTGTAGAAGGCCAGTACGTGCCCGAGGTGGCGGAGGAACCGCTCGTGCGGCCCGAAGGCCATCGCCCGCAGTGCCGAGTGCAGCCCGTCGGCTCCGACCACCAGGTCGAAGCGCCGCCGGTTGCCGCCCGCGAAGACCACGTCGACCCCGTCCGCGTCCTGGGCGAGCTCGGCGATTCGGTCGCCGAAGATGTACTCGACGCCGTCGCGGGTGTCGTCGTAGAGCAACTGGGACAGGTCTCCGCGCAGGATCTCAATGTCCGCGATGAACCCGTCGCCACCGTCGTCGTCCGCGCGGAAGGTCTCCAGCACCTGTCCGTCCGCGTCCACGGTGTGCGCGCCGGCGGTGTCGGTGCACGCCGCGCGGACCGCCGCGTCCAGCCCCATGCGCCCGATGACCTCCTTGGCGACCCCGCGCGCGTCCACCGCCTGCCCGCCGGGACGCAGCTCGGGAGCCCGCTCCACCACGGTCACCTCGGCCCCCCGCCGGCGCAGCCAGTGGGCCAGCGCGGGTCCCGCGATGCTCGCCCCCGCCACCAACACCCTGGGACCGCTCACCCGCGTCCGCCCCGCGGAGTCGTCGACGCCCATCACTGCCTCCTCGTGCTTCCTCCCGTGCTGGAACGATCCCAGCACAGGCCCACCGCTGTCGGTGGATCCAGCGGTATCGACTGCGGATCCGCACACAACTCATCGGTATACGCGGCCGCACCGTAGCCTGCGGTCCTACCGTCTTCTTCGCTGCCTGCGCCCGCTTGATCGCCTCGCGCTGCGCCTTGCCGTACCGCTTCTTCGGCTGCTGCCCGCGTGCCGGCTTCGCGGCCTTCTGTGCCGGGGTCTGACCCACGCCCGGATCGTAGAGGCCGGCGTCCGGTGGGCGACGCGCACCACGCTCGCCGGAGGTCCGGGACCACAGCGCGCCGATGCGGACCGGGGCGCGCACGGCGCGTTGAGCGACGCACGAGGCACCGCGCTCACCGCACCGTGGAGCGCACCCTGGACTCCACCCGCATCCGCTGCGCAGCTCGAAGGCCTCCCCTAGGACTGCCCTGCCCCCCATGTGATCAGCCCCGCCACGTCCGCGCGGCCTGCAATACTGCTCCAGTACACGCGCCCAGGTGCCGTCGCGCTGCCAGCGCCGGAACAGGCTGTACGCGGACTCCCACGGACCGTACCGCTCGGGTATGTCACGCCACGGCGTGCCTGTTGCGTACGCCACCGGACCGCATGGATCTGATCGCGTCGTGTCCACTCCGTCGGCCGGCCGCGCTTCCGCGCAGTCGGCAACAACGGCTCCAGAGCCGCCCATTGCCTCTCGGTCAGATCTCCCCGTCCACCCGGCGATCACCTCAGGACAAGATCCACTTTCAAGTGGACCCTAGTCGAGGCCCCTCGGGGTGCTGGCGTCTTCCGGCGCGGTTTCCCGACTTCGCCACCAGCGAGGGCGCGGCCGAACCCGAGCGGGCGTGTCCGTCCCTCACGGCGTCCCCGGTGCCGGCCGTACCGCCGCCAGGACGCCGATCTTGTCGATGCGGTGCTCTGGGTTGCCCTGGGCGTCCCGCCAGTAGTTGCCCGCCGCGTTGTCCTCCGGCGTCGCGCAGGTGGACAGCGTGATCATCGCGCGAGTGGGCTTCTCACCCGGCTCTCCGGGCACGGCGGCCCGCTGCTCGGCGAGGGAGCGGGCCGAGCGGAACGAGGTCACCCGGGTCTTGACGATCCGGTACTCGTACGCGCTGCCGCTGGCCGTCACGACGACCCGGTCGCCCACGTCGACGGCGGGCAGATCCTGCAGCGGCCCGCCCGCCGAGATCCGGTGTCCGGTCACCAGATAGTTGCCGATCTCTCCCGGCCCCACACCGCCCCGCTCCCCGTACGGGCTCGCGGCCATCCCACGGTCCTGGATCCGTGTGCCGGCCCGGTCGTCGGTCGTCCCCTCGAACGGTACGACGCGCAGGTCGACCACACCGATCGACGGGATGTCCAGCTCGGCGGCCCGTGAGCGGGCGACGGGCGGCGGCGTCGGCGAGTGGCTCGGCGCGGGCACCTGCCTCAGGGAGAGAGCCTGGTCGGATGTGCGTACCGCCTCCGGGGCGCCCGTCCGGGAGCCCGAGGAGGAACAGCCCACGAGCACGCCGACGACCGTCGCGAGGGCCGCGAGGACGGCGACGGCCCCGTGCCGACGGGACCGGGCCACGCCCCCCGGCCGTCGGGCCGACGAGGTCGCGCCTCCACGCGTGATGACCATGAGGCGTCCCAGTGCTCCGGTCGGGCGGAGCCCGGGCAGCAGGCGCCACCTCTGGGGCACACCCGACACCTCCACGCTACGCGCTGCCGCCGGACGCGGCACGGCGCCCCTGATCGCGACACGGGGAGGGTGGGAGGATGACCCGATGGGGATGATCGACAGCGACGGCGAGACCGTCCAGTACGTACGGTTCCAGTCGCCTCACCGGAACAGCAGGGGCCACTTCACCGGCGTCTTCGGGCTCGTGAACAACCTGGCGCGCGAGGGCAGGCTCTCGGACCGACAGGAGTCCTTCCGCCGCACCAACAACAGCTGGTACGACGCGGCGTACACCGACCCCTCGACCGTTGACCCCACCGTCTACGACGACGCGATCAACCCTGGCGCCGCGGCGTGGTTCAAGCCGTCGGCCGCACATCTCCTCGCTCGGGTCCCCGGCTATCTGGAGATTCTGGCCGCTCACGGCGTCGATTGCCGGGTTCTGCGTTCCGCGGATCCAGGGCGCGTCGTCTACGAGGACGACGTACAGGTCGTGGTCGTGCCACACGTGTCGGATTCCACGGCTCTCGACGCATGACCTGCTGAGCGACGGCCCGGCCGCGCGTCAGGTGTCGACGGGCAGTTCTGTGTGCCCACTCGCCGAGCCAATTGCCATGCGCATGTCGCCGTGAGGTATGACTGGCCGTGCCACGGATCCGCCGTGAGCAGATCAGGATGCATTCCCAAAAGGACATTGTGAGACAGATATTCATAAGAGCATCAGTCACGGCAGTCGCCTGCCTGTTGCTCACGTCCGTCGTCGCCCCGACGCAGGCCGCCGCCGCGACACAGCCGTCCGTGTGGGTCGCGAGCGGGGCCGACCACGTCTTCTCGTCGTCGCCCGCCCCCCAACGGCCGACGAACGCGGTGACGCTGTTCGCAGCGCGCAACGAGGTCCAGGCCGCCCAGATCGTCGTCCGCTCGGGCGAGACGCTGAGTGGCGTGTCGGTGCAGGCGAGCGACCTCGCCGGGCCGGGGGGAGCAGTGATCCCGTCCTCCCGGATCACCGTGAACCGTGAGTACAACCACCCGAACATCGCGAAGGTCCAGACCGGACGCCAGCAGGAGCCGCCGAACGGCGGCACGAGCTACTACGACGCGCTCGTCGGCAACGCCCCCTACCAGCTGGCACCGAACACGACGCAGCCCTATCACTACAGCGTGGCGGTGCCCACCGGGCAGGCGCCCGGCACCTACACCGGCAAAGCCACCGTGCAGAGCTCGGCCGGCCCGGTGGACGTGCCCGTCTCCGTGAAGGTGTACGACACCGAGCTGCCCCCGACGAACCGCTCGACGTTCCGGATGAACAACTGGTTCACCTCGGTCGGCTGGGACTACCAGTGGACGGCGACGTCCATCCCCGACCAGTACGGTGTCGCGGACTTCTCCCCCGAGTGGTGGACGCTCATGGGGAACTTCGCCAAGAACCACGCCAAGCACCGCAACAACGTCATCTACGCGGACTTCCAGGCCCTGTCCATCCCGGACACCACGCTCGTGAACGGCACGTACACGTTCACCTGGACGAACTTCGACCGCTTCGTCCAGCTCTTCCAGGACGCCGGGGCACTCCAGTACATCTACACCCCCACCCTCGTCGAGGACGCCGGCCGCAAGGTCGAGGCGCTCGTCAGCGACGGCAAGGGCGGGGTGAAGATGAACTACCTGACGCCCGGCACGCCCGAGGCCACCGCGTACCTCGACACCGTGCTCCCGGCGCTGAAGGCCCACCTCGACTCCAAGTGCCTGGACGCGGGGCCGACCTGCGCACCGGGCCGCCGGTGGAGCGACGTGTTCTATATGAGCGCGGTCGACGAGCCCTACCGCGCGGACCAGACCCAGGTCTCCGCCGCGCGCTGGCTGTACGAGCGCTTCCACGCGTACTTCCCCCAGGGGCAGTCGAACGAGGCGCACCACGAGGCCGTGCCCGCCCTGGACGACGTCCTCGGCACCGTCACGCCGCTGGCCAACGATCACTACGACGAGAACGCCGGCTACTACCAGAGCCAGCGACTCGCCGGAAAGGATCTCTGGCTCTACTACTGCATCGGCCCGCAGGACCGCCACCTGAACCGCTTCATCAGCTACCCGCTCTCCGACTCCCGACTGACACCGTGGATGGTCTCGGCGGTCGGCGGCAACGGAGCCCTGCACTGGGGCTGGAACATCTGGACCTGGCCGGTGGGCAGCCCCGCGACCCGCTACGACCACATCGACACGTTCGACGGCTGGACCAACGGGGACCCGTTCCTGGTGCGCCCGAACAAGAACGCCCTCGATGTCTACGACAGCATGCGCAGTGAGGCGCTGCTGGCCGGCATCCAGGACTACGAGCTGCTGACCCGCCTCGCCGCCGACAAGCCGGTCCTGGCCCGGGCGCTGACCTCGTCCCTGATCACGAACACCACCGAGACCACCACCTCGGGTGCGGAACTCGACCACCGCCACAAGCAGATCCTGGACGCGCTCACCACCCAGGGCGCCGACGCCTCCTACCCGTTCGCCGAGGACTTCGCCTCCGGCGGCGACGGGGAGTGGCGGCACACCCGCGGCTCCTGGGCGGTCACCGGCGACCAGGCGTATGCGCAGAGCGACACCGCCGCCAACTGGGACACGGTCTCCGCGGTGGCCGGCCGGGCCTACGGTGACGTCGCGGCCTCCGTCGACGTCCGGATCACCGGCGTCAACGCGGATGGCGGCAACACCAACTGGGCCGGCCTGACCGTCCACAGCCAGAACCCCACCGACCGGCAGACCGGCTACCTGGTGGCCCTGCGCAACAACGGCGAGGTCTTCGTCCACCGCAGCGGCACCGACCTCGCCAAGGCGCAGGTGCCCGGATACACCCCCGGTCAGACGGTCACCCTGCGGGCCGTCACCCGCGGCTCCACCCTCACGGTGTACGCGGGCGCGACGCAGCTGATCTCCCTCACCGACGCGAGCTACCCCGTCGGCAACGTCGGCCTCGCCACCGGCGGCGCGAGCGCCCGGTTCGACAACGTGCGGCTCAACCCCGGCACCAACCCCGTCGAGAACGGCACCGTCACCGCCTCCAGCAGCTACGAGGCCGACGGCTGGAGCAGCAAGGCCCTCACCGACGGCCGCCGCTCCCTGCCCACCGGCACCAACGGCTGGACCAGCATCGACAACCTCTCCGTCGACCACACCGAATCGGTGACCGTGGACCTCGGTGCGGCTCGCCGGATCGGCCGCCTGGACCTCTTCGGCCGCGCCGACGGCGCCAACACCGGGCTCGGCTTCCCCGTCGACTTCACCGTCCAGGTGTCCGCCGACAAGGCCACCTGGACCACCGTCGCCGACCAGCACGACTACCCGAGGCCCGGCGCCGGCGCGCAGGCCTTCCCGTTCGCGGCCACCGACGTGCGCTACGTCAGGGTCACCGGGACGAAGCTGCGCCAGGACCCGCGCGGCAACTTCCACCTGCAACTGGCCGAGATCGAGGCCGCCGGCGAGGAACTGGCCGCCAACCGGCCGGTGAGCACGTCGAGTTCGATCGAGGGCTCGGGCTGGAAGCGCACCGCCGCCACCGATGGCGTACGGAACTCGGCACTGGGCTACTCGATGGGCTGGAGCAGCCTCAAGTCCCCCACGGCGACGGCCAACGAGTCGATCACCGTCGACCTCCAGGGACCGAGCCTGATCAGCCAGGTCCGGCTCACTCCGCGCACCGACGGCGTGAACACGGGGCTCGGCTTCCCCGTCGACTTCACCGTCCAGGTCTCCCCCGACAACGTCACCTGGACCACCGTCGCCGACAAGCGCGACCACCCGAGGCCCGACGCCTCCGCCCAGACCTTCCCGTTCGCGCCCACCAAGGCCCGCTACGTGAAGATCACCGGCACCAAGCTCAGCGCCGACCAGTTCGGTGACTACTACATGCAGCTCGGCGAGATCGGCGTCAGCTGACGTCCGGATCGTCATGACGGCCCCGGACCCGGCGATGCGCCGGGGCCGGGGCCGTCCTCTTGGCAGTGTCTGATGGCTCTTGCCCGGGTGGTGGATCTACCGCTGTTCCGGGCAGGAGTTCGTCTTGGTGCGTCGGCATGAACTGACGAATGCTCAGTGGGAACGGATAGCCCCGCTGCTGCCGGAGACCGGAAACCCGGGCGGGCGGTGGGCTGATCACCGCACCGTGGTCAACGGTGTGTTCTACCGGACACGGACCGGGATTCCCTGGCGTGACCTGCGCGAACGCTACGGAACCTGGCAGACCGTCTACGAACGTCACCGCCGCTGGTCGGCCGACGGCACCTGGTCGAGAATCCTGCGCGCCTTGCAGACCGGTGCCGACGCCACCGCGTCGGCTGCGGACGGCGAGTGTGCGGTGAACATCGACTCGACGACCTGCCGGGCCCACCAGCACGCGGCAGGAGCCCGGCACGCTCCCCCGACCGACCATCCCGAAAAAGGGGCGGCGCACGTGTGGACGAAGACGGGCGTGCGGCCCTGGGACGTTCCCGGGGCGGACTGACCAGCAAGGTCCACCTGCTGGCCGACGACCGCTGCCGGCCTCTGGTCTGGCTGACCTCGCCCGGTCAGCACGGGGACAGTCCGGTGTTCATCCCGCTCATGCAGGCCCTCAAGGTGGCCCGCACCGGGCGAGGGCGTCCCCGGACCCGACCGGACCGGGCCCGCGGCGACAAGGAAAGCTGAAGCAACACCGGGCCGTCGCCACGCGATACGACAAACGCGACTACAACTTCAACGGCACCCTGACCACCGCAGCCATCAGGATGTGGCTCCGCGACCTCATCAAAGAGCCGTCAGACACGGCCTAGGTCGCCCCGGTGCGCGTGCTGCGCCGGGCCCGCCGCAGCACAAAGTGGACCAGCCAGCCCGCAGCGGCGCCGACCGTGTACCAGGCCAGGTCGGGCGTGTTGAAGGTGGAGCCCAGCACGAGACGGGCGAGGGTGCTGCGCCGGGAGAGCTCCGCGGGCACCGGACCGAGCTGGAGGAACTCGACCGCCCAGCTGGCGGTGAGCGCGATCGCGGCGGCTCGCGCGGGCGACAGCCGCGGGGCGGCCGCGACGACGAGCGTCACAAGAAGGACGGTGTACAGCGCATCGCCGCCGTACTTGGCCACGTCCCCCGCCGCCATCGCCCTGAGCCCCAGCCCCGCGCCGACGGTCAGCGCAGCGGCCACCACCGCCACCGCACGGGTACGGGTACGGGACGGCCTGGCAGGGGCGCGGTCCGGTGCGGCGGGGTCCGGGGTCGCACGGTCGGGATTCGCTGGTGCGGAGGCCATCCAGCCATGGTGCCGGATGGCAGTCCGGGCCACGGACTGGGGCCGGTGCAGCGGGGGCGGGCAAGACCCGAAGGAAACGCCCCTGGTTCGGCCTGGGCGCAGTCGAATGCGTGGCGGCGAGCCGTTGCACAGCGGTGACCTCTGGCGTACGGGCGGAACCGCGCGCACCGCAGAGCCCCGAGTCACGCCCTCAGACGAGGCGGGGCCACGTACGCCACGCCGGGCTCTGGAGCGATCGCCTCACTCGTCCTCGCGTCCGTGCAGTACGCAGTGAAGGCGTCGGCGGTGCTGAACGGTTCGGCGCACAACTCCACCAGCTTGCCACCGCGTACCCGGGAGATCTCGGCAGCGAGGCTCGTACGCATCACCACGCCCCGCCGACGGACGCCGCGAGAGCGAGGATCGCCTCGCTTCGTGAGCATCGTCCGGGTCCAGGCCGGTCGCCCCTCCCATGGTGTGGAACGGCACGGGGGCCCAGTGCGCTGCGGCCGTCCGCCCGACCCTCCGCAGTCACCCGGTCGATGGCCGCACGGGAAGGCTCACTGATCTATGGGGTCTCGTCAGCGCCGGCGCCGCGACGTGTGCATGGGCTTGTCACTTCGGCCGTCTCGCGTACATGAACGGCCTCGTCCAGACCGGCGTGCTGTCAGGATGCCTCAGTGGCAGGCGCGAGCACCGTGCCAGAGGGCCGTGCTCGTCGTCCCCTCGCAGCCGCGCACGAGCTGGTCAGCTGCCGAAAGCCGTCAGGGCCAGTCGTTGGGCGACCGCGGGGACCCCGTCGACGGGTCCGGCGGTGCCCACCGCGTACACCGCGCGCAAGCGCAGATCCCGGGAAGCGAAGACACCACTGCGGTACCCCGGATCCGATCCGGTCTTGCCCCACAGCAGCGTCCCGTCAGGCAGCGGCGTGGACATCAACCCCACGCTGAAGCAGGCTGTGCCCTTGCCAGGACCCGTGTTGCAGTGGGAGCCGCCCACGTACGGCACGGGCTTGCCATCGGTGCCCTTCGGCACCGTGAACAGTTCGGCGGCCTGCTCCGGGCGCAGCAGCCGGCCGTCGAACAGGCCGGAGATGAACCGGTCCAGGTCCGCCGTTGTCGACGTCATGCTCGCGGGCAGCCCGCCTTGCACGTTGACGTCGACCAGATCGCCGCCGTTGCCTGCAAGGTAGCCGGGCAGGTACGGCCTGGGCACGGGCGTGGCTCGGTTGGGGACGGTGGGGCGCGTGTCCCGCATGTTCAGCTGTCCGACGATCCGGGTCATTACCTCGTACTGGTACGAGTGCCCGGTGATCTCCTCGATGAGCTTGCCCGCGATGCGGTATCCGAAGGAGTTGTACTCCTGACGGGTGCCGGGGCTGAAGTGCGGCCCCGGGCCCGGCCTTCCTTCGGGGCGAAGAGTCTTTTGGATCACCTCGTCGAAGGTGACGTAGTCCAGCCGTCGCTCGATCTCCTCGTCCGGCGTGGTGGCCGGCGCACCCTCCAGGTCCTGCGGGAGTCCGCTGGTGTGGTCGAGCAGCTGTCGCACGCTGATCGGTTCCGTGAACCGGTCCTGTGGCAGCAGGCCGGGCAGATAGTGCTGGACGGTGTCGTCCAGATCGACGCGGCCCTCGGCGGACAGCTGGAGCAGGGTCACCGCCTCCATGGTCTTGGTGACGCTGCCGATCCTGAAGTGCGCGCGGGGTGCGATGTGCCGGCCGGTGACGATGTCCCCGGCCGCGCCCCGCCACGTCTCCCCGTTCTTGTGTACCTCCGCTACGACACCGGCCGTACTGTCACCCGGGCGCGGTTCGATCGCCGCGCGCAGCGCGGCCCGGTCCAGCCCCGGGGCCGGACCGTCGGGGACGGCCTCGGCGGGCGCGACCACGCCCAACGCCAGAGCAGCCGACAGAACGAGGATCGCGGAACGACGCATGGGAGGACTCCACCTCTCGAAGCGGTGATCACTATGGCTCGACTCTGGCCGCATGGGTGTGTCCGCGACGACAGGGATCACCCTGGCTCCACCCCTGAATCAGCCCTGAATCAGCCCTGACCACTCCTCAGGGATCACCCCGCCCACACACTGCCGACGATCGGGCACGGGGGAGGGTGCAACGTCGACATGCCGACGTGTTCAGCGCGTTGCATCGAGTCTGCAGCCAAGACCAGCCTCGGTGCCCGGCCTCGTAAAGATCACCTCTGCCACACGCCCCAGAATGCCGAGTGAGCTGTCAAGCGACAGCGAGGACGTCCAAAAGACCCACAGCGGGGCGGCCTAGCATGTCCGTCAGCGTGCGCCGCTGACGCTCCGTCAGGGAAGCGGTGAAGATCACTGCGTCAGCGTTGGCCTGCTCACACGCCAGGGCCACCTCGCGGACTTTCCCGTAGGTCAGCAGAGTTCTCGAGGAGTAGGGCAGACCCATCTTCTGGGCACCGCCGTCCGAGACCCCTCGGCGTTGCACAATCTGCACGACGACCCGAGCGCCGTGCGCTGCCAGTTCCGTGGCTGCCGATGCCATGAGTGCCTCGAAGTCCTTCTGCTTTGCGGAGAAGTAGCCGACCAAGGCCACATCGACGCCCCTTGCAGGGACTCGGAAGGCCTGGGGCTGGGCCGGCTCTGACGACACACGGCGAGCCGGGCGCCGGTCGCGCCTTCGAGGCTGATGCATGGACCGCAGGCTAGAGCCCGGCTTCCGGCAGCGACACCGAATTCCTCTCTGACCGAGCCTGGCGAGCAACATCAGAGCCACTCGCCGATGACTGCGATCAAGACATCGAGCGCCTTGCGGGCGCGGGACCAGCCCCGAAGGCGCAGGGAGCAGCGCGCAGTCCGGCACCCGCGCCAGGACGCCCTGGGACCATCCCCGCGTGCGCGGGGAGCAGGAGCCGACGGAGGCGCTGGGGGCGGTCTGAACCGCGCTGGTCCGGTCGCCCGACCGGGTCGGCGGGCGGGCAGCCGGGCGGCCGGGCGGTTCAGCTGCCCGCCGCCTCCGCGAGGATCCCCTCGGCCAGCTCCCGCGCGGAGGCGACCGGGTCGGTGGCGGGGCGGGTGGCCCCGACGGCCATGGCCCCGTCGATGAGCAGCAGGAGCTGGTCGGCGGCGCGGGCCGGGCGGGGGTGGCCGAGCCGGGTGAGCTCGGCCGCCAGGAGGCCGCTCACACGCTCGCGGTACGCACGGGTGACGGCGTGCCCGGGATGGTCGGGGTCGGCCAGCGCCAGGTCGGCGGCGAGGTAGCGGCAGCCCCGGAAGTCCGGTCGCGCGACGACGGCGGCGAGCTCGTCGAAGACGGCTGTGAGCCGCGCGCGCGGGTCGTCGCCCGCCGCGTCCATGACCCGCTCGTACGCGGCCTCGTCCTCGGCGGCGCTGCGCCGCAGCACCTCCGCGATCAGGCCGTCCTTGCCGCCGAAGTGCTCGTACAGGGAGCGGCGGGCCACGTTCGCGCTCTTGAGCAGGGTGTCCACGCCCACGCCGACGCCGTGGCGGTAGGTCAGTTCCTGGGCGGCGTCGAGGAGGCGGTCGCGGGGGCCGGGTCCGGTACGGGTGCTCATGGCCACCAGTGTGCCGACCCTTGACCGGTAGATCAACCGGTCTATATATTTCGAGCCCGCACCCAGTAGACCGACCGTTCTATCTACTGTTTCCTCCACCTGGAGACCTCATGCATCCCCACCCCCGCACCACCACGGACGTCATCGACCTCTTCAACCACGCCTTCATCCACCACTCCCCCGACGTCCTCGACGACCTGGTGGCCGAGGACTGCGTCATGGAGTCGGTCCAGCCCGCCCCGGACGGCGAGCGCTTCGAGGGCCGGGAGGCGTGCCTGGCCTTCTGGCGGACGCTGGCCGCCGACCGCACCACGCGCTTCGGCCCCGAGGACGTCTTCGTCGCGGGCGACCGGGCCACGATCCGTTGGCGCTACCGCTTCGGCGACGGCCCCGCCGACCACGTGAGCGGCGTGAACCTCATGCGCGTCGAGAACGGACGGATCGTGGAGGCCCTGGGCTACAGCAAGACGGCGGGCGAAGTCCCCCTGGCCACCGACACTCTCGGCTCCGGCTCCCGCTCCGACGCGGAGGGGGCGGCCCGTGCGTAGCCACCACGTCGACAGCGGCGCCGGCATCGACGGCCTGACGCTCCGGGAGCACGCCGACCCCACCCCCGGCCCCGGCCAGGCCCTGGTCGCCGTCCGTGCGGCCTCCCTGAGCTACCGCGACCTGATGATCCTGCGCGGCGACTACGTCCTGCCCGTACGCCCCGACGTCGTGCCGCTAGCGGACGGCGCCGGCGAGGTGGTGGCGGTCGGCCCCGGCGTGGATGCCGTACGGGTCGGGGACCGGGTGGCCGCCACGGTCTTCCCGAGCTGGCGGGACGGCCCCTTCGGCCTGGGCCACCTCCCCCAGCTCGGCGGCTCCCTGGACGGCATGCTCACCGAACTCGCCGTGCTCGACGCGACGGCCCTGGTGCCCGTACCGGCACACCTGTCGTACGAGGAGGCCGCGACGCTGCCCGTCGCGGCGGTCACCGCCTGGAACGCCCTGACCGGCGACGGCGAGGGCCTGCGCGCCGGGCAGACCCTGCTCACTCTCGGCTCCGGCGGGGTGTCCCTCTTCGCCCTCCAGCTCGGCAAGGCCCTCGGCGCCCGCGTGATCGCGACGACCAGCAGCCCGGAGAAGGCGAAGCTGCTGACCGGCCTCGGCGCGGACGCAGTGATCGACTACCGGGCCGTGCCCGACTGGCCGTCCGCCGTGCGGGAGGCGACGGAAGGCGGGGGCGTCGACCGGGTGGTCGACGTCGCGGGCCACCTCGACGCGTCCCTCCGGTCGGTACGGGTCGCGGGCCACGTCGCCTGCGTCGGCTTCGTCTCGGACACGGCACCCCCGCTGGACCCCCGCGTCCTCTTCGGCTCGGGCGCGACCGTCCGCGCGCTCGCTGTGGGCAGCAGGGCCCAGTTCACCGCCCTGAACGCCTTCCTGACCCGGCATCACATCCGCCCGGTCCTGGACCGCGCCTTCCCGTTCGAGCGGGCGGCGGACGCGTTCCGTCACTACGCGTCGGGGGCGGCGTTCGGCAAAGTGGTCGTGCGCGTCGGGGCGTGAGGGCGGTTTCGCCGGTGTCGGCGGTGCGCCTCCGTGTCACGGGCCGGCGGCTGGGCTTGATTGCCGTCCATGTGGAGACGACTTGTTCGGGCCCTGGCCCTGGTGACGCTCGTCCTGGCCACCACGCTCGCGGCGGTCCCCGCCGACACGGTCGCGCAACAGACCTGCGAGGCGGCCGACGGCCACCGCGGGCAGGGATCGTTGAACAGGGCGCAGGCTCTGTACGAGTCCGTGAAGGCGGGAGACGGCGACCAGAAGTGCGCGGTGGACGGCCTCCGGCTGGTGGCCGAGGCGCGCCGGGCGGCGGCCGAGCTCGTCACGGCCGGTCAGCTCCTGATCCGCTCCGGGCACCTCGACGGGGCGAAGGGCAAGTTCGACGCCGCCCTTCGCCTCGACGCGACGAACGCCGCCGCGGGCGCGGGCATCGCGAAGGTCGTGGACCTCGAAAGCCGCCCCCTGCCCACAGCGGTCTCGAACGGCGATCGCTTCTACCAGGACTGGGCGCTCCCCATCGGACGCCTGGTCGTGCTCGCCACGATCGGGATGCTGATCTTCTACGCCCTCGCCGGCCTCTCCTCACGCTGGCTGGTCAAGGTGGACGCGGTCGCCTGGCAGAAGTGGATCCGGTGGACGACCGGGAGCCTGGGCGCCCTTCTGCTGTTCGCGGCCGCGGTGATGGCACCGCTGTTCGCCATGTTCAGCCCTTTCTCCCCCACGTGGACCGAGTGTCGGATCGGCGCGCTGGGCATCGGGGTGGTCGCCCTGGCGGCGGTCGCCCTGGTGCTCTGGGGCACACGCGGCAGGGCGAAGCCGTGGCGCAGGCTGCTCATCGCCCTGGGCATCGTCACCGCGGCCGGGATCCTTCCGGTGCTGCTGGCCGACGCGCTCAGTTACGACGTACGGCTCATGCTCGTACACATCGCCCTCTCGGCGCTCGGGGTGTTCCTGACGGGGGCGGCGCTGGGCCAGAACCTGCGGCTCCAGGTCGAGGTCCAGCAGTCCGACGGCAGCGTGAACGCCGCCTCGTCCGACTACCTGCTCGCCAGGATGAAGGACCTCGGAACCGAGACCCCGCAGGCCCTGCACAAGAGTACGAGCACACCGGGGAGCACACCGCTGAGCCAGATCCCGGTGGAGGAGCTGAGCGTCCTGCCCGCGGGGAAGTTCGTGGGAGCACTGACGCGCCTGTTCTTCGCCCTCAGACCGGATCTGACCTGGCGTGCCAGGGTCACCCTGGTGGACGGCAACCGTGTCGCGACCACCCTCACGCGCAACGGAAAGCATGCCGCGAGCGCGGTGTTCAGTAGGCCGGACCTGAGACTCCCCACGGACGACGACGAAAACCGGGCCAAGGCACAGATGCTCACCGGCGCCGCCGCCTTCATCCTCGTGCAGCTGAGCGCGGTGCACACGGATCTCCAGCGCGGCCTGTACGGCGCCCGGCAGTGGCGGAGCGTCGCCCTCCAGGTGATCGCGACCAGCAAGTCGCTGCTCAAGAACGACGACAGCCGGCCCGCCACGCAGGTGCGGCTCCTGGCCAGAGCCGTCAACGAGGACCCCGGGAACGAGCTGGCACGGTTCGAGTACCTGTGGGCGGCGTACGAGCACAGGACCTACAAGGAGACGGATCTCGGCGCGTTCGCCCGTGTCATCGACAACGCCTACGAACGCTCCTCGATCCTGCAGGTCACCGACGACCAGGAGGGGTGGATGCCGCTGAAGATCCGGATCCTCTACAGGCTCGCCACACAGTGGCTCAACGCCTACGCCTACGCCCGAGCCGACATCGACGGCGACGGCGACGGCAGCTACGTGGACCGTGCCGCCGTGCTGGCCTCCGCCCGGCCGCCCACGGACGAGCTGAGCCGCCTGTGCGATGCGGGCAAGATCACCTGGAAGGGCCAGGATCTGCGGCGCCGGCTGACGGTGATGCACCCGCACGCCGTCAATCTCCTGGCATGCCTCGACGTGCTGCAAGGCGTCAAGGCGGTCGAGGACGTCGACGCAGAGCACCCCCACAAGGGTGCGACCGCCACCCCGAGACTGGCCTACGACCATGCGTGCCTGCACATGTTCGTCGCACGGCGGAGGGACGTCGGGGAGGAAGCCCGTCGGCAGCAGTGGGACTACGCGATCGAGGACCTTCGCCACGCCCTCGTCACCGCAGACGAGAGGCAGGAGGCCCAAAGCGATCCCTGTTTCATGGAACTCCGGTCGGACCCGCGCTTCCGGGAACTGATCACCGTCGCCGGAGGGCCTGTCCGCTGATGCGGCCGGGTCGCGAGCGAGACAGAACGTAAACCTTAGTTGTCGTCTGTCTGAACGCACGGCGCGTGACGACCCACGCAGCAGGGCGGGCACGAGGACGAGAGAGCAACTGAACCCGCATTCCCTCGCGTTCTACGTGGACGTGGTCATGAGGGCCGGGCGCGCACCGCGATGGTGCACGCCCGGCCCTCGGAGTTTGTTCTGCGTCCAGTGGGTCAGGGGCCGTAGAACCCGGCGACGTCGGCGATGAGGTCGATGCTGCCACTCCGGTTGTAGAAGGTGACCTTGCCGTCCTTCACCGGGACCACGACGAGGTTGGGGACGGTCTGCCCGGCGACGACGTTGAGGTTCGACGCGCTGGTGCGGGTCGTCCCGTACGGGTAGACGGAGACGAACGTCGACGAGGTCGGGTTCGTGGCCGTGACGTTCAGGACGACGGCCGTCACGCCCTCAGCGGGGACGCCGCCCCTGCCCGCGACGGTCAACGTGACGGTCTTGTCCGCGCCGACCTTCGGCGGGGGCCCGCCGAATCCGTCGCGGGTGTCCATGAGGCGGGCCGGGGTCACCGGCTCGTACAGGGAGCCCGTGGTGCCGCTGGTGTAGTACCCGGCGACGTCGGCCAGCAGGTCGAGCGAGCCGTTGCGGTTGTAGAAGGTGACCTTGCCGTCCTTGACCGGGACCACGACGAGGTTCGGGACGGTCTGCCCGGCGACGACGTTGAGGTTCGACGCGCTGGTGCGGGTCGTCCCGTACGGGTAGACGGAGACGAAGGTCGATGCCGTCGGGTTCGTGGCCGTCACGTTCAGGACGACGGCGGTCACGCCCTCGGCGGGGACGCCGCCCTTGCCCGCGACGGTCAGGGTGACGGTCTTGCCGGCGCCGACCTTCGCCTTGGCGACGCCGGTGCCGTCGCGGGTGTCCATCAGCCGGGTCGGCGTCACCGGCTCGTACAGCGAGCCCTGGCCCGACAGCGTGTAGTACCCGGCGACATCGGCGAGGAGATCGACGCTTCCGCTGCGGTTGTAGAAGGTGACCTTGCCGTCCTTGACCGGGACCACGACGAGGTTGGGGACGGTCCGGCCGGCGACGACGTTGAGGTTCGACGCGCTGGTACGGACCGTTCCGGAGGGGTATGCCGAGACGAACGTCGACGCCGTGGCGTTGGTCGCCGTCACGTTCAGGACCACGGCCGAGACGCCCTTGGCGGGCACCCCGCCCCGGCCCGCGACGGTCAGGGTGACCGTCCTGTCTGCGCCGAGCTTCGCCTTCGCCACCCCGGTGCCATCACGGGTGTCCATCACCCGGGTCGGCGGCACCGGCTGGTAGCGTCCGGTGGCGAGGGTGGACTGCCCGCGGACCAGGACCGTGTCGCCGGTGCGGGTGAGCGCGGGGCCCACGCCGTCCGCCGGGGCGGCCGTCAGGGTCCAGTCGTACAGCCCGTCCGGCAGCGCGTTCCCGGCCGCGTCCTTGCCGTCCCAGGCGGGCTTCACCACGCCTCGGGCTTCACCACCGCTTAGCGTGCGCACGACCGTGCCCGCGCTGTCGCGCACGTCGACCTTCCAGGAGGCGGCGGGCTTGTTCAGCCACCACTTCGCGGTCCACGTCGGGTCCTTGGCCTTGCGGTCCACCTTTCCGCGCTCCTCGTCGAGGAGGCGCAGCGGTGAGGCGGGGACGCCGGTCGGCACGACGTGGATGTTCTGGTCCGCGTCCACGAGGCTCACGTGGCCGCCGAAGCGGTCGACCGTCCAGCCGTAGTCGGGCCGTGAGTCGGCCACGGTCCCGATCGCGCGGGTCGCGCCACCGCCGCGCAGCGGGGTGACGGAGACCGTGCCGCCCTTCTCGTGGGCGAGGTAGCCGTCGCCCAGGAGCGCGTTGGTGTGTGCGGGCAGGGAGATGTTCGCGAGGGTGTCGAGGTTCTTCACGCCGGAACTCGTCGCGCACTTCCAGTACGCGAAGGAGCCCACGACCTGGAGCCCGGTGAGGTCACACCCGGCCAGCTTCACCGTGCGCTTCGTCGTGCTGGTGCGCAGATCGACCGCGTCGACAATGCCGGTGGTGGTCGACTCGGCCCACAGGGTGTCGCCGTCGAGGGCGGTCCGGCGGTCGCCCAGGTCGTGGCTGAACACCGCATTCGTGGTGTCGATGTCGCGGACCTCGCGCATCCGGGACGGCCCCGTCTGCGCCTCCGCGACGAACGAGACGTAGCGGCCCGAGACCTGGAAGTCGCGCCCGTACTCGAAGGGTTCGGCACCCGTCCAGCTGGCGTGGTCCATGTCCTGGCCCTCACCGATCGCGTACAGGCCGCCCGGGTACTTCTGGAGGACGATACGCCCGTCGCCGGTGGGGACCACGGGCACGCAGGCCGGAAGGCAGTGGCCCGGGATGAGAGCCTCGGGGTCAAACCCGAGATTGGTCTTGGGGCCCACGGCGAGCTCGCCGCTGACGGTGAGCCTCCTGCTGGTCACCCGCCCGTACATGTCGTCGAAGCCGTTGGCGTCGAGGCCGAAGTTCTCCGAGGCGTTCAGCTCGCCCTGGGCGACGGCGATCCGCCGGGTCTGGGCGATCATGCCCGGAGTGGCGTAGAGCCTGGTGAGGACCGGCGCCGAACCGTCCGCCGGGATCGCGGCCTTGTGGACGACACTCTGGTCGTCCGCGCCCGTGATCGTGGCCAGGACGCCGCCGTCCTGGGTGGGGACGACGTCGGCCGCGTCGAACGCCGGGCGGGGCTCGCCGCCGGAGAGCGGGTACAGCGCGTACACGTCGTTGCCGGACTGGACGTTCTTGGTCCGCACCAGGACGTCCTGGCCCACCAGCGCGGTCGGCGGCTCGGGCAGTGCGATGTCCGCCACGGGCTTGGTGAGGTCGCCGGCCAGGTCCCAGAGGCTCAGCCGGTGTGCCTGCCAGTCGTACGTGTAGGCGCGCATCCCCGAGACACCGGGCGGGCTGACGCTGTCGACGTACGGGATCGATGTGGGTCTGACCGCCGCGTTCGGGTCGTCGAGGGCGACCCAGCCGACGAGGGTCTTGCCGTTCAGGGAGTACGCGACGAAGAAGCCCCGGCCGTTGCCCTGCCAGTCGCCCATCCGCGGCAGGGGGGAGCTCCAGGCGGAGCCGGCCGGGGCGACCGCCTTCACGTCCTTCTGGACGCCGTTCTCGACCGACAGGACGTGTACGGCCTTGTCCTCGCCGTTGGTGAGGACCTTGCCGCCCTGGACGCCCGCGAAGCGCTGCCGCTGCGGGATCGTCACGGTCCGCCCGGGCCCGGTGGGCCCGTCCTGGAGGACGACCCTGTCGTCGTACTGGCGCGCGATGACGTCACCGTCACCGCCGTGCATTGTGTACGTGCGGTCGGCGGCGAACCGGGTGGGCTTCCCGCCCGCGTACGGCACCCAGGCGTAGCCGCCGGAGTCCTCGTGCATGAAGCCGGTGGTGCCGGCGAAGCGGAGCAGGCCCTGGCCCGGGTGGCGCTCCGCCGGAATGGTCAGCGGCGCCTGTGCGGCGGGTGCCTCCGCCGCGACCGCCGTCCCCCCGGCGAGCGGTGCGAGCGAGGCGACGGCCGCCGTCACGGCGACCGCGGTCGCCGTCAGACGTCTGCCGCCGGTGTTCCTTCGGGACCGGCTTGATCGTGTGTCGCGCACAGTGTCCCCCCTCAGAGTCACTAGTAGTTCACGTGTCAACCTCCTGAGGTTAAAAGCTTCCCCTCCTTCGAAACGTTCATGATCGTCACAATCTCGTCCCTGTTCGTCACGGGTCTGTGACAACGCCCCCATCTCACCGCATCGGCCCACTGACCACCTCAGATGACGTGGCACCCCGTGGCCACCGAGACCACTCACCAGCCGACGCTGCGGCCGCCCCAGGGATCCGCGACGCCGACCTACTGCGGAAGGCGCCGGTCGACGATGACGGCGTGGCCGACCGGATCGGGCCGGCGCCCGAGAAGCGCGTCCGCCCTCGAAGAGCCCCGTGCGCGCACCCCCGGCCGGGAGCTCGCGCCAACGGCTGTACCGATGTCCTCCGAGGCGGTGATACGAATCCCGCGCCGTCAATGACGATCAGCTCCAGTCAAAGAAGATCATGTTGAGTCACAATCACGCATGTGATGAATCGTCAAAAGAGCTGTGAATAGCATGAGTTGCAACCAGATCGACAGGATTCGGTCACTTCCCTCCGAGAGGTGTCACCCATGCCACTGGCCTTCCACAGCAGCACCAGGCCCGACGGGCGGCTGCACCGCCTGCGGCGCGGTGCGGCGGCAGCGCTGACGACTGCGGTCCTCGGCTCAACTGCCGCGGTGCTGCCGGTTGGGCCCGCGCACGCGGCCGGCCCGGGACAGCTGATCTACGTCGCCGACCAGGGCTCGAACTCCGTCGCCGCCGTCGATTCGGCGACCGGGGCGACGGTCGCCACCATCCCGGTCGGCACCCAGCCGGTCAACGTGGCGCTCACCCGGGACGGCTCACAGGCGTGGGTCGTCAACAGCGGCAGCGACTCCGTCTCGGTGATCGACACCGCCACCAATTCCGTCTTCGCCACCATCGCCGTAGCCGACGCCCCAGGGTCGATGTCCGTCTCGCCGGACGGCGCACGGGTCTACGTGGCCCACACCGGCCCTGCCGGAATCGAGGTGATCGACACCTCCTCCCTGACGGTCTTCACCACCGTCCCGGTCGGCACGTACACGTCCGGGCTCGGGCTGTCCCCGAACGGGAGCCGCCTCTACGTCAGCGACTTCAGCAGCGGCGCGGTGTCGGTAGTCGACACCGCGACCCTGACCGTCACCGCCAGTGTCCCGACCAACGACCCGGCCGGGATCGCCGTCAGCCCCGACGGCGCGCACGTCTACGTCGCCAACTACAACGACAGGGCCGTCACGGTGATCGACGGCGCCACCAACACGGTCACGGCGACCGTGCCGGTCGGCCAGGTGCCGTATGGCGTCGCCGTCGCGCCGGACGGCGGAACCGTCTACGTCGGCAACCGGCTGGGCAACTCGGTCTCCGTCATCGACACCGCGACCAACACGGTGACCACCACCATCGGTGTCGGCGCCGGGCCGCAAGCCGTCCTGGCGGACCCAGACGGCACCCGCGTGTACGTCGCCAACACCTTCACCGACACCATGACCGTGATCGACACCGCGACGCTCACCGTCACCGCCACCGTCCCCGCCGGATCCCGCCCGTACGGCCTGGCGATGGGCAAGGCCGTCCTGCCCGCGGTGACCGCCCTGGCCCCTGACAACGGCCCGACCGCCGGCGGCACCACCGTCACCCTGACCGGCAGCAACCTCACCGGCACCACCGCCGTCACCTTCGACGGCACCCCGGCGGCCAACCTCACCGTGGTGAACGACTCGACCGTCACCGCCACCGCTCCGGCGCACACCGCCGGCACCATCGACGTGACGCTCACCTCCGCCGGCCACACCGCGGCTGCCGGGCAGTACACCTACGAAGTCCCCGCGCCCGCGATCACCCACATCGCCCCCGCCAACGGGCCCGTCGCCGGCGGCACTGCGGTCACCATCACCGGCAGCAACCTCGGCGGCGCCACCGCCGTCGCCTTCGGTGCCGTGCCCGCCGCCTCGTTCACCGTCGTCGACGACACCAAGATCACCGTTACCGCGCCCGCCGCCCCCGCGGCCGGGCCGGTCGATGTCACCGTGACCACCCCCGGCGGCAGCAGCGCCCCGGCGGCGGTCGGCCGGTACACCTACAGCAAGGACACGACCAAACTCACTGCGAAGCCGCTGCTGCTGTCCATCGCCCCCGGCCAGCTGACGGTCAACCTCAACCTGTCGGCCACCCTCACCGACACCACCACCGGCAAGCCCGTCGCCGGCGCCACCATCACCTTCACCGTCGGCACCACCACCGTGTGCACCGCCGTCACCACCGCGGCCGGCACCGCCACCTGCACCGGCCCGTGTCCCGTCGTCGCCGTCCTGCTGAACCTCGGCTACACCGCGACCTACACCGGCTCCCCGGCCCTGGCACCCACCAGCGCAACCGCCGGCCTGGTCCGCCTCGGCTGACCCGACACGGCACCGACAGCCACGCGCAGGCGGCCGGCCCGAGAACACGCCGATCGGCTCAATGCAGCTCAGGGCGCCACCTTCACTCTCCGCCTCCACGTAGAGGCGCGCCGACCTCGCCAGATCGCTGTCGCGCAACCTGGATGCCATGCGTCCAGCACGTCGAAATCGTGCCGACTGCAGTCGAACTCGGAAGGAACCGGTGTACGGCGTTGGCTACGAGACCGTGCGGCGGGCGTCGGCAATCGGCCTTGTCGGAACCGTGCAGGAAGGAGGTCGCGGGCGCCACATCTGAACCACCCCTACGGGCCGTGGTCACACGTGTGGGGCCGATGGTCCCCACGGCCCCTCGCCGACGCGGAACCCACCCTGGTGACCCAGGCCGTTCGACAGCCTCCGCTAGTCCTGGAGACCCTGGGCGACACCACCCTCGAGTGACGCCCGTCTACCCGGCGCCGGAGCACGCGCTGGGGCCCGCCCCGCAACAGAAGCGGGACGGGCCCCAGAACTCCCAGGGGGAAACGCCTACCAGCGGTACCAGCGGCCCGTGCTCCCCTTGGGTCGGGCCACGAAACCGATCAGCCACAGGACGAGCACGATCACGGCGATCCACCAAAGCGCCTTGACAGCGAAGCCGACGCCGAAGAGCAGCAGAGCGAGCAGGAGAACCAGCAGCAGGGGGACCATGTGTGTCGACCTCCGGAATAGCAGGGACGGACGGTGCGCACGAACGACATGCGCGAACGGGCGGACGAGCCTCCGGGAAGGGGTGGGGCGCCCTCCGGGGGCGGAGGCGGCTTCCGCGCCTCAGGCGCGGCCGCCCAAGAGCAAGGTCAGCGGGCCGCGGCGACGCCGCCCCGCCCGCCGTCCCCACGCGTACGCACCGGCGACGGCGGCCGTCGTCCCCACGGCGGCGGCCCCGGTCGCCGTCTTGTGCGAGCGCACCACGGTCCACATCGCGCCCCCGCTGCCGCGCGCCACGTACGCGGCCGTACGGGCCTTCTCGGCGAACGGGGCGGGAAGGACACGCAGCGCCCCCGTGGCCGCCCGGTCGGACGTCTCCGCCGTCCCCGGGCCTGACTCTCCCGCCCGTACGGCGGCTCCGGCCGCGTCCGACGGACCCGTGCCGTCCGACGGACCCGTGCCGTCTGTCGCCGCGGGCTCGTCACTCCAGCGGGAGGGGTTGCGGTCGTTGTTCTGCGAAGCACTCATGTGGGTCGTGTAGCCGGGTCCGCCCGGCGCAAACCCGCCCTCGTCGCGCCGCGCCGGATTCACCCCTCCCCGGCCGGCCGGACCACGGGCGCCCTCGCAGCGGCGGGCGTGACATCCCCGATCGGGGACAGGCGGCGTTGCATGGTGACGATTCTGCTCGCGGCCTTCCCGGCCCTGACCGCGCTCGCCGCCGGCCTCCTGGCCGCCCTGGTGTCCCCGTGGTGGTGGTGCGCGGCCGGCCCCGCCCTGCTGCTCGCCGCGGTGGCGGCGTACGACCTGCTCCAGCGCCGCCACTCGGTCCTGCGCAACTACCCGGTCCTGGGACACCTGAGGTTCGCGATGGAGGCGCTCCGGCCCGAGGTGCAGCAGTACTTCGTGGAGCGGAACGTCGACGGCGCGCCCTTCGACCGGGACACCCGCTCCATCGTCTACGAGCGGGCCAAGGGAACCGACGCCGAGGACCCCTTCGGCACGGAGCTGGAGCTGGACCGCCCGGGCACCGACTACCTCGTGCCCTCCATGGCCCCGCGCCCGGTCCCGACCGAGCCGCCCCGGGTCCGGATCGGCGGGCCCGCCTGCACCAAGCCGTACGACATGGCCCTGCTCAACGTTTCGGCGATGAGCTTCGGCGCCCTGTCGGACCGCGCCGTGCGTGCCCTGAACGAGGGCGCCCGCCGGGGCGGCTTCGCCCATGACACCGGTGAGGGCGGGATATCGGAGCACCACCTCGCCCCAGGCGGGGACCTGGTCTGGGAGATCGGGACGGGGTACTTCGGCTGCCGGACCGAGGACGGCGACTTCGACCCGCGGAGGTTCGCCGAGAAGGCCGCCCTCGACCAGGTCGCCTGCGTGCTGCTGAAGATCAGCCAGGGAGCCAAACCCGGCATCGGGGGAGTGCTGCCCGGCCCCAAGGTCGGCCGGGAGATCGCCTCGGTCCGGGGCGTCCCGGAGGGTCGTACGGTGATCTCACCGCCGTACCACCGCGTCTACCGGACTCCCCGGGAACTCGTGCGCTTCCTGGACCGGATGCGCGACCTCGCCGGCGGCAAGCCCGTCGGGTTCAAGCTGTGCGTCGGCTCGCGACGCGAGTTCCTCGCCGTCTGCAAAGCCATGCTGGAGGAGGACGTCACCCCCGACTTCATCGTCGTCGACGGGGCCGAAGGCGGCACCGGCGCCGCGCCGCTGGAGTTCGCGGACTCCGTCGGACTCCCGCTCACCGAGGGCCTGACGACGGTCCACCGGGCCCTCGTCGGCGTCGGGCTCCGCGACCGGATCCGTATCGGCGCCTCCGGAAAGATCGCCACCGGCGGCGACATCGTCAAGCGGCTCATCCAGGGGGCCGACTACACCAACTCCGCCCGGGCCATGATGTTCGCCCTCGGCTGCATCCAGGCACAGCGCTGCCACACCAACACCTGCCCCGTCGGCGTCGCCACACAGGACCCCCGACGGGCCCGGGCCCTGGATGTCGAGGACAAGGCTCGGCGTGTCCAGCGCTTCCAGGAGGCGACCGTCAAGAGCGCCCTGCAGATCATGGCCGCCATGGGCGCCGACGGCCCCGTCGAACTGACGCCCGGGATGCTCCTGAGCCGGGTCGGACCGGACGACGTCCGATCCCATGCGGAGGTGTACGAGCCGCTCACCCCGGGACAGTTGCTCACGTCGGCCGGGTCCGGGGATCCCGGCACCTCCGGATCGCTCCCGGATTCCTGGGCACGCGACTGGAAGGCGGCTCACCCGGACCGGTTCGCCCTCCGGTGACCCGGTCGGTCGGCGTTCCCTCCTCCGTACCTCCCCCCTCCCTCCGTCCGTTCCTCCCCCCTCCCTCCGTCCGTTCCTCCCCCGTCCCTCCGTTCCTTCTGCTCTCGTGCCCTCTCGGCCTCGACAGCCGACGTTCCTTCTCGACAAGGGAGACCTCATGACCCGTACCGTCGCCCAAGTGATCGTCGACGGTCTCGCGGACCTCGGCGTGGAGCACGTCTTCGGCGTCGTCGGCGACGCCCTCAACCCCCTGACGGACGCCATCCGGACCACCGACGGCATCGAGTGGACAGGCTTCCGGCACGAGGAGGCGGCGGCGTTCGCCGCCGGCGCACAGGCGCAGCTGTCGGGCCGGCTCGCGGTCTGCATGGGCACCGTGGGGCCCGGCTCGGTCCACCTGCTCAACGGTCTGTACGACGCCGCCAAGAGCGGCGCCCCGGTCCTGGCCGTCTGCGGCCAGGTACCGCTGTCGGAGGTGGGCGGCGACTACTTCCAGGAAGTCGACAACGACCTCCTGTTCCGGGACGTGGCCGTGTACCGGGCCACCGTGACGTCCCCCGCGCAGATGCCGAGGCTGCTGGAGTCCGCGGTGCGGGCGGCCGTGACCCGCCGGGGCGTTGCGGTGCTGACCGTGCCCGGGGACGTCGGCGACCGGAAGGTGGAGGAGGACCGGCCGACGCGGTTCGCCCTGCCCCGTCCTGCCGTGACCCGCCCCGACGACCCGGCCCTGGCCGAGGCCGCCGAGGCGATCGCCGCCGGTTCCCGGATCACCCTGCTCGTCGGACGCGGCGCCCGAGGCGCCCGCGAGGAGGTACTGCGCGCGGCCCGGCTCCTCTCCGCGCCCATGGTGCTCACGCTCAAGGGCAAGGAGGGCTTCGAAGCTGACAACCCGTACGAGGTCGGGCAGACCGGCCTGATCGGCAACCCGGCCGCCGCCCACGCCCTGGACACCTGCGACACCTTGATCATGCTGGGTACCGACTTCCCCTACCGCGAGTGGTACCCGGAGGACTGCCGCGTCGTGCAGATCGACGTCCGCGAGGAACACCTCGGCCGCCGCGTACCGGTCGACGTCGGACTCGCCGGGGACGTCGGCGCGACGCTGCGAGCCCTGTTGCCGCTGCTCGACACGGTCGGCTCGCGGGCCCACCTGGACGAGGCACGCGAGCGGTTCCTGCGGTGGGAGGAGGGTCAGGCGGGCTTGGCCGATCCCGCCCATGACCGACGCCTGCTCGGGCGGGTGCGGGCGATGTTCGACAACCGGGTCGAGGAGATCCGCCCGGAGGCCCTGGTGGCGGCGGTGGACCGGCACGCGGCCGACGACGCGATCTTCACCTCGGACACCGGAATGGCCACCGTCTGGCTGTCGCGTTTCGTCCGGATGCGCGGCGGCCGCCGGCTGATCGGTTCGTACAACCTGGGCTCCATGGCCAACGCGATGCCGCAGGCCATCGGCGCCCAACTGTGGGCACCCGAACGCCAGGTCGTCGCCCTGTGCGGCGACGGCGGCCTGAGCATGCTGCTGGGCGACCTCATGACGATCCGGTCCGAGCGCCTGCCGGTCAAGCTGGTCGTCTTCGACAACCGCCGCCTCGGCATGGTCAAGCTGGAGCAGGAACAGGCCGGGCTCCCCGAGTTCGGGACGGTCCTCGACAACCCCGACTTCGCCGCGGTGGCCGAGGCCCTCGGACTGACGGGCATCCGCGTCACCGACCCGGCGGAGCTCGACGAGGCCGTACGCCGGGCGCTCGCGCTCCCGGGCCCGGTCCTCCTGGACGTGCTGACCAATCCGGCAGAGGTGGCCGTGCCGGGCAAGCCGACGGTGTCCCAGGGCTGGGGCTTCGCCATCGCCAAGATCAAGGAGAACCTGCCGTCGGGCGACAGCTGAGCTGTTCCGGCCCCACCGGACGGAACTCGGAGCCGGTGAGGCGGGGACACGGACAGCGCGCTGACGAAAGTTCAGCTGACGCGATCCGCCCACCCTCTGGAGGGATCTGGCCGCGGGGTACGGGCCGTAGCGGGCGCTCTACGGATTCTTCCGCCGTCGGCAGCGTGACGGCAGGTGAGACCGAACTGCCCACTACGGGCCTGGCGATGCCGGAGGCCGACGTCCTGGGGCACCCGCCCCGTCGGCGTCCTGGAGCGCAGTGGACGCCGGCGGGCTCGGTAGCGGGCCGGTGCTCGCCGCGGAGGTGACGGCCCGGCTGGCCCCCGGTGTCCGGGGCCCAGCCGGAGAGGCCCAGGGTCGGTCAGGCGTCGGTGACGGGGAAGGCGCTCAGCCTGATGTTGTCCACCGCCCAGAACCAGTTGTTGCCCGCGTGGTGGATCCGGAAGCCCACCTTCACCGAGCGCGCGTCGGCCGGCACCGGGAAGGAGGCGGTGACGAGACGGTTCTGCTGGTCGCGGCCGCCGTTGGTGTTCCCCGACGCCGCGCTGGAGTAGTGCAGCACCCGAGAGGTGGCGCCGGTGTCGAAGACCACGGTCACCTCCGCCTCCTGCGGGCTCTCCTGCCGGTAGTGGGAGTCGAAGCCCAGGTACAGGGTCTCGGTCCCCGCCGGGATCACGACCGCAGGCGTCGTCAGCGTCGAATCGAAGGTGCCACGGCTGGACGGGCTGCCCGTGTCGTCCCAGTCGTCCGGGTCGGCGACGGCGACGATGCCCAGGGACCGGCCGAACGCCGAGCGTTCCTGGCCGGCCGGGAACCAGAACTGCCGGGACAGGAACGACCAGCCGTTGAGCTCCTCCGTGCCCTTCGGCATCCCGGCCGCGTTGGTGACCGTCCACCCCTCGGGTGCGGTCCGCGTCCAGCCCTTCAGCCCCGGACGGCTCAGGTCGGTGGCCGGGGCCAGCCGGTCGGTGAGGGACTCGAAGTCCTCGGCCATCAGGTAGCCGGTCATCACCGGGCCCACCCGGGTGGCCAGCGACCCGGCCTGCTCCACCGCCGCGCCGCCCGCGGTGCGCGCTCCGATGGTCGCCTTCAGCGTCGCCGAGGTGCGGGCCGCCGATGCCGGGGCCGTGACCTCCCAGACCACCTTCACCGACGTACGGGCCGGGACCGAGGCCGGGGTGCCGGCGGTCGCCTCGGCACGCCACCCGTCCGGTACGGCCAGCGCCGCCGACAGCGCGGTGAGCGGAGCGCTCCCCGCGTTGGTGACGGTCGCGGTCACGGCCAGCGGCTTCTGCGGGTACAGCGCGCAGCCGTCGGTGCCGGGCGAACTCGCCGGCGCGGTCAGGGTGAGGCTCACCGCGCGGGCGACCTCGGCCCGGACCCGGGCATCCGCGATCCGCAGCAGTCCGTCGCCCTCGGCGCGGGCGGCGACGGTGAGCGTGGCGGCGGTGGCGTCCGCCGCGGGGGTGACGGTGAACCGCAGGTCGGCCGATCCGCCGCCGGACAGGCTCCGCGGGGCCGGCCCGGAGGATTTCACCGTCCAGCCGGCCGGTGCCAGCAGGGACACCGCGAGGTCCCTGAGCCGTCCCGTCTCCTCATTGCGTACGCGCACCACCACGTCGGCGGGACTGCCCTGCACGAACGGGGCGGTCAGCGGAGGCAGCGGCTCCGGCAGGGTGAGCGCCGCGCTCAGCGCCGACCCTGTCCCGATCGCCGGGTCGGTGCTGCCCGGTCCGCTGTCCGCGGGCCGGCCGGACATCCGGCGCAGGAAGCGCGGGTCGTCCTGGTCGAGCACCACGATGTCGTACCAGCCGTGCCGGGCGAGCGGTACGGACACGGTCCGCTTCCGACCGGGCGCCAGCCTGACGGTCTGCACGCCGCCCTCGCCGCGCCTCCGGTGGGTGGACTCCCCCACCAGGAGCGTCCGAGTCCGCTTCGACGGGTTGCTGCATTCCACGTCCACGCTGCGGGCGTGGGCACGCTCCACCACATGCGCCTCGGCGCCGGTACCCGCGCCGCGCAGTTCCCACAGCGCCCAGCCGGGCCCGTGCACCTGAAGGTCGTAGCCCTCGGGGCCGTACGGGAGGCTTCCGGTGGTGCTGTCCCGGCCGGCGACGGTCCAGGTCCGCGGGGCGGTCCCGTCCCCCGGGTACGCGGTGATCGCGGCGGTCCGCCGCCCTTCGTTGCCGAGCCCCAGCCGCACCTCGGTGTCGGTGACGGTGGCACGCAGCGAGAGCCGGTACGGGGAGGGTCGTGTGGGGCGGACGCCGTGCTCCTGGACGGGCCGCTCCTGGGTCGCGGGCGGCACCGGGTTCCAGCGTCCGATCGGCGCCGGGACCGCGCCGGGCTGCTTCACCTCGGGCTGCCGGTAGCTACGGTCGAAGTCGAACGCGGAGGTCAGGTCACCGAAGACGCTGCGCCGCCAGGCGCTGATGTTGGGTTCCTGGACCCCGGTCCACTTCTCCAGGAACCGGATCACCGAGGTGTGGTCGAAGAGCTCGGAGTTCACGAACCCGCCGACCGTCCAGGGGGATACGACGGTCATCGGGACGCGCGGGCCGGGGCCGACGGGACGGCCGCTCACCCAGTCGTCTCCGTCGCCGGTGTCCGGCCTGGGGGCGGTGGGGGCGGGGACGTGGTCGAAGTAGCCGTCGTTCTCGTCGAAGTTGATGAACAGCGCGGTCTTCGACCAGGTCTTGGGGTCCGAGGCGATGGCGTCCAGCAGGTCGTAGACGAGGCCGGCGCTGCCGACGGGCGTGGAGGAGCTGGGGTGTTCGGACAGCGCGGCCGTGGGCACCACCCAGCTGACCTTCGGGAGGGTCCCGGCCTTGATGTCGGCCTTGATCCGGGTGAGCAGGGTGCCCGGTTCGGAGCGGTGCGCGCCGCGGAGGAACAGCCGACGCTCGTCTTCGGGGAGGGCGTCGACCGCGGTACGGAACCGGGCCAGGTCGGCCTGGCGCTCGCCGGCGCTCTTCGCCCACAGCTTGTCGTAGAACTCCTCGGTCGTGGCGTAGGAGAACCCGGCGGCGGTGAGGATCTTCCGGCCGATCCGCTTCCACGGCTTGAAGTACTCCACCGCGTTGTCGGTGAAGTTGTCCCACTCCTGGTAGATCTGCCAGGACACCCCGGCGGCCTCCAGGCGCTCCGGGTAGGTGGTCCAGTCGTAGCCGGCGTGGCTGTAGGAGTACGCGGCGTTGGTGACGGCCCGGCCCCCGCCGTTGGGTTCGAACCCGGTCGTGCCGGTCCACAGGAAGTTGCGGTTGGGGTTCGTGGAGCCGAAGACGGAGCAGTGGTAGGCGTCGCAGATCGTGAAGCGGTCGGCGAGTTCGTACTGGAGGGGGATGTCGCGCCGGTCGTAGTGGGCCATGGTGCTCTGCCCCTTGGCCGCGATCCAGTCGTTCCACCAGCCGTTCGCGCGGGCCTGCACCCCGTCGGCGAAGCCGTGCGGCAGCGAGCCGAGGTACTGGATGTCGCTCTCGGGCCGTCCGGCGTCGACGGCCGCCTGCCGCGCGGAGAACGGCAGGACGGCGGGCCCGCCGGAGCGGGGCTGCTCGAACACGCTCGCGCCGTCGGGCAGTCGCAGTGCTCTCCGGTCGCCGAAGCCGCGGACGCCTCTGAGGGTGCCGAAGTAGTTGTCGAAGGAACGGTTCTCCTGCATCAGCACGATGACGTGCTCGACGGCCCGGAGGCCACCGCGCGGCATGGGGGCGGCCATGGCCGTCAGGAGGGAGGGCGGCAGGACGGAGAGCGCGGAGCCCGCGGCGAGGGTGCCGAGGACCTTACGGCGTGAGAAGTCGGACATGGCGGGGACGCTAAGGCGTTGCACGGCGCCTCCGAAACCCGTCGCGCCAGGGGTTCGCCCACTGTTCACGCCGGTGACTCGTACGAAATCCGCAGGTCAAGGCCATGATCACGCGGGGGCGTGGACTACGGCGGGAGCCTGGACCGCCCGCCCGGTCCAGTCGTCCGGGCCCGTCCTGCGACTCCTCAGCCCCGCCGATGCCCAGCCCGTGGAGGCGACGCGTGCGCGCCATCGCGCAGCGGCCATCGCTGCCGTTCCAGATCCCCCGCATCTGCGGAGTCCGCGGAGTTCGCGGAGTTCGCGGGCGACCGAGACAGCGTCCGAGCCGGCTGTTCACCGACGACGGCGACCACAATGAGAGCCATGGTCAATGAGGGGAACACCGGCTTCGCACTGCCGCGGGGCGCGACGGGCTTTCTCGTGCCGAAGGACGGCCCCGTTCCGGAAACCGATCTACGGGCCTTCCGAGGCGCCCTGCACGCCGCTGCCCGAGCCGTCGAAGGCCAGGTCGGCGAGATCCAGGTCCAGGAGTACCCCCTGACCTTCCACACCGCCTCGGTCGTCGACCGCACGCGCGAGCACGTCGTTCTGTGTCACGCCCACCACCCCTGGATAGCCTTCGCTCAAGAACGCCGGACCTGGTACGCGGAGGAGTTCGTCCCCCTTCCCTCGTGGTCCTCCCACTTCACGGAGGCAGGCTTCGCGGTTCTCAGCGATGAGCTGCTCGCCACGCCTCTCTCGGACATCGACACCTCGATGCTCACGCGGAACGAGTGGCGTCACATTCGTTCCTACGGCATCACCACGCTGGGCGGCGCACTCATCAACGCCTGGGACTGACGACCGAGACCCCGCACACCGCGCGGCCCTGCCCGACACCACCGTCATGGTCATCTGCGTCTCCGGACCCGGCTACCTCAGCACACCCTCACATCTCTTGCCCTGAGCGGCGCAAGCACCCGAGCATGATCGGTATGACCGGATTCCTGAGCTGGGACAAGAAGACCGACGCCGTCCTCCTGATCCGGGAGGCGGACACGATCGCATCCGCCCTGCGGGACACCCTGGCCGAAGCGACCCCTGCCGAGCGACCGGGGCTGCGGCGTGCGCTCGCTTTGGCCGAGGCCGCCGCCGCAGTTCCCGAGGCCGCGCTGCGAGCGGGGTGGGTGCGCACACGGCTCGCCGCCGTCGAATTCACCGAGGACATCGCCTCGATCGCGGCACTCAAAGCACTGCGCCAGGCCGAGCCGAGGCTGAGCCTGCTGGCCGCGACTCAGCTGCAGAAGGACGCGGTCGCACATCCCGCCTGACGCCCCAAGAGGGTGTCTCACCGTGCCTGACCGCTCTGTCGCTCGATGAGCGGATCCGTTCAGCTGATCGCCAACGGCATGGGATCCAGTCCCAGCTTGCTCCGGCAGGAGTTGACGGTTCGTGTGACCCAGGCGGTCACGGCGTCGTGATCTGCCGCGATCGAGTGAAGATCACGCGCTTTCTCCTGGGATACCGGGCGACGTCCGACAGGGCTGAGAACCTCTCCCTCAGCGCGGGTCACGTTCTCCACAACCGTGACCGTCCGCGCTGGACCAGGCCGAGCGGTTTCAGGGAGTCGCGCGCGGCTGAGGTGATGATCCGGAGCACCGGACTGCGATCTGCCATGCCCGGCATTATCGACTGCCCCACCGACACCCCGTCGGTCGTCGTGGCACATCACCATCCCGCGCATGCGCCGGACCCAGGTGCGGTCCGCGTGGCCACCGGTCGGCTCGGCCAGGCTTGTCCATCTCTCTCCCCGCCCAGCGCGCGCCGCACCGTCGCCGAGCTGTGCGACCAGTTCGGCTCGGCCCCGCCGCCCGAACCTGATATGACGCACAACTCGTCAGGGTGGGCAGAGGAGGCTGACAGGGCGGAGCGGACAGAGAGCGCGCCCCTCCCTGCCGCGCTCCGGCCACGAACCCGCCGGGAGGGCCCGTCGGCGACGTTCGGCCGAGGGAAGGACGCCCCGGCCCGCCATCCCGTATCCCCAGCCCGTATCCCCAGCCCTGCCCGGCATCGCCTTCGGCGGGGTACCAGGGGGCATCATGCGGCAAGGACAGCGAGAAAGGATCCATTGCGGACGATCGGCGAGAGACCGAAAGACCGGCGCAGGTGCGGGGCAGGGGTCTCGTGGCAGGCTGAGGGCATGCGGCCTTTGCTTTTCCTTGACGTGGACGGTCCTCTGATTCCTTTCGGCGGCCCTGGCCCGCACCCTGCGTACGCCCCCGAGCCGCCCCCGGACGCCCATCCACTCCTCCGCCGCGTGGACCCCGCCCACGGGCGGCGCCTGACAGCGCTGGGCTGCGAGCTGGTCTGGGCGACCACCTGGACCGACGAGGCGAACGACGTCCTCGCCCCGCGGCTCAAACTCGAACGGCTGCCAGTCGTGCACTGGCCGGACGAGGAACAGGAGCCGGGCGCGGGGGGGGCGGCGGGCCTGCACTGGAAGACGCGGGCCCTGGCCGCCTGGGCTGCCGGACGTCGGTATGTCTGGCTCGACGACGAGATCACCCGGGCCGACCGGGACTGGGTCACCACATGTCATACGGCCCCCGCCCTCCTCCACCGCATCGACCCGCAAAGAGGCCTGACGGAGGCCGACTACGCTGCGGTCGCGGCCTGGGTGGGTGAGTACGGAGCCACCAGGAGATGAGCGGGCCGCTCAGACCGGCCCGGGTCGCGCGGTGAGGACCGGGCCGTCACCCCGCATCGCGCCCAAGGAGTCGTCCATGAACCCCGAGGCGCACACGACGCTGTACGGCCCGGCCGACCGTTGCGGACGCGGACAGGCCCGGCCCGCGGGCGCCGCGGAGGCGCCCAGCGCGGTGGGCGGACGGGCGTCGGCACTACGGCCACAGCAGGCCAACACTCCGCGGGTCGACGAGCCTTCCCGCGGCACAGCACGAAGGCCGAGAGGCCCAACTCGACGGCGAACGGCTGGTCAGCGGGCGGACGTCCGGGGTGCCAGGGGCCGGCCGCGTGGATGCGGCGGGGCATGCGGGAGTCGTCGAGGGCCAGGACGCATTCGGCGCCGGCCGGCGCCTGACCGGGTTGGTCTCGCAGGAACCGCCACCGGACTTCGACGTACCGGGCGCGCGCCTCCAGGTCGCCGGGCCGACCGGCCTCAGTGGGCCGCGATTTCCTCCCGCGAGGTGACGTCTCGGTCCGTGAGGATGTGGAACTCCCGGTCCTGCTCGGTCAGCACCTTGAGGAAGCCTGGTTCGGCTGCCAGGACGAAGGCCCGCAGCCGTGTCCCGTCGAGCAGGTCGATCCGCTCCAGTGGCAGCCACGGGGTGGTGATCGTCGCGGCCCCGATCAGCATGGCCAGACCGACCAGCGCCACCAGGTGGCGGCTGGCCCACAGGGCACCCTGCTTGACCCGACCGCCGACGCTGAGGCCGTAGCCGATCCCGAAGACCAGCCCGCCGGCCACGAGCACGAGCACCGGCAGCCACCAGCTGCGGTAGGTCCCGACGTACGCGATGACGGCCACGACGGCGACGAGGAGGAGCACCGCGCCCGTCATGTCCGGCCGCTCGGGCACTCCCGCCTCCGGACCCGGGCGGCTCCCGGCCCCTCGCATCCTCCGTAGTTCCATGATCGTCCGTAGGGCGGCGATGGGTACGAGGAGGGCGAGGACCAGGACCGCCGCGAGGGACTCGGCCATGACGGTGCCGAGAACCAAGCCGATCGTGTCGTCCAGGTCCAGCGTGTGGAGCACGGCGAAAGCCGTGTGCCAGTTGTAGCCGGACACGGCGAAGAGCCGGAGAACGAGAAAGGCGAACGCGGCTGCGGTCACGGTGAGACCGGTGCGATGCCCGCCCTGTTCTGCCTCATGAGGTGCCATGTACGCCTGACTGCCTTCCTGCCCCCATGAGGGGATCTCGCACGGCCGAGGCCGTGGAGATCGCGGGGGCTCATGACTCCCCCATGGGTTCGCCGGCCGTCACCCGGGAGGGAGACCAGCTTGCCAGGGCGAGCCCGTCCAGCATGAGACAAGGCCTCAGCCCGGTGTGGCGCGGACAACCGCGGGCTGGTGGGGGCCGCCACGACCCCGGGTTCCGGGCCTCGGCGTCTCTCCACCCATGGACTTCCGCGAGCGGTGCGAACGCGGGGTCAGCAGCAGTTGCGGGGTGGTGCCTTCGGCGGGGGCTGGCCGGTCGGCTGCCACCCGGGCCGGCGCGGCGGCGATCGGTGCTTCGATGACCGGACGTCGGCGCGCCGACACCGGGGCCCGGGGCGGCGTCAGCGTGCCAGCGCCTGGAGGTAGCCGTCTCACGTGGGCACGTACACCCAAGGGGCGCTGGCCGTGAGCAGTCCGTCCACGGTCGTCGTGTAGGGCACCCCGACGCTCCAGCGGGGCGGGTTGCGGTGTTCCGGGTTCGGCGTCCGTACCCTGGCAGCATGCGTATGCGCCCGACGCTCTCCTGGACCCCGCCCGCCGATCTGCCGCCGGGCACCACTGATCCGCGGCCGATCGCGGACGCGCTGCGTCGGGGCGGGGTGCTGGTGCTGAGCGGGGCGGGGATCTCCACGGAGTCGGGGATCCCCGACTACCGGGGCGAGGGCGGCAGCCTGAGCCGGCACACCCCGATGACCTATCAGGACTTCCTCGCCGCTCCGAACGCCCGGCGCCGGTACTGGGCGCGCAGCCACCTCGGCTGGCGTACCTTCGGCAGGGCCCGTCCCAACGCCGGGCACCGGGCCGTTGCCGCGTTCGGCCGCCGTGGCCTGCTGTCGGGGGTCATCACGCAGAACGTGGACAACCTGCACCAGGCTGCGGGCAGCGACGGGGTCGTGGAGCTTCACGGCAGCCTGGAGCGGGTCGTGTGCCTCGCGTGCGGTGCCCGCAGCCCGCGCCGCGAGCTGGCCCGGCGGCTGGAGGAGGCCAACCCCGGCTTCGCGCCGGTGGCTGCCGGGATCAACCCCGACGGTGACGCCGACCTCACCGACGAGCAGGTCGCGGACTTCCGGGTGCTGCCCTGCGTGGACTGCGGCGGGGTCCTCAAGCCGGACGTGGTGTTCTTCGGGGAGAACGTCCCGCCGGATCGCGTCGAGCACTGCCGTCGGCTGGTCCGCGAGGCCGCCTCGTTGCTGGTGCTCGGCTCCTCGCTGACGGTGATGTCGGGGCTCCGCTTCGTCCGCCAGGCGGCCGAGTCGGAGAAGCCGGTACTGATCGTCAACCGGGACCCGACCCGAGGGGACGCCCATGCGGTCACCCGGGTCGCGCTCCCCCTGGGGGCGACGCTCACCGCGGTGGCGGAGCTGCTCGGCGTCACGTCGGACACGGTCTAGACGTAGGGACCCGCACGGTTGGCGACTCGGCTGACGGGCGGGGGGCCGTCGACTGCGGCGCCGGCCTGGCGGTGACGGGCGGAGAGGCCCGGTGGGGCCTATCGGAGCGACCGCTTCAGCTCCTCCAGGTGGCCGCGCACCTCGGGGAGTCCGGGGTGGTCGGGGCCTCCGACGCGCAGCAGGGCGGCGACGAGCCGTTCGGTCGCCTCGACGGCCTCGGCGATCCGGCCTGCCCGGTCGAGGACGTTGACCAGGTAGACGAGGGCGTCCAGGGTCCTTCCGTGGTCGGCGCCGAAGGAGTGCTCGCACGCCGCGAGGGCCTCCTCCAGGTGGGGAATGGCCCGGTCGGGGTGGCCGCCGTCCAGGTGGGCGATGGCGAGGTTGTGGTAGCGGTAGGAGATGGCCTCGCTGTCCGGGCCGTGGATCTGCTCGAGGCCCGCGATGGCCCGCTCGTAGCAGGCGATGGCCGCCTCCAGGTCCTGTTCGTCGTGGTGGAGGTGGGCGAGGTTGTCGATCCAGACGTAGGTGTCGAGGTGGTGCGCGCCGTAGAAGCGCTCGCTGTCCCTGATGATCTCCTGGCACAGGGCGATGGCCTCGGCCCGTCGGCCCGCGTCGCGGTGGGCGTCGAACAGCTTGGCCTTGCGGTTCCGCACCGTCTCGGCCCCCGGCGGGAGCAGCCTCTCACTGACCGCCACCGTCTCCTCCAGCAGGGCGATGGCCCGGTCGGTCATCCCGGCCGCGGCGCAGGCGTCCGACAGCTTCTCGCGGGCGGTCAGCGTGGCCTCGTCGTCGCGGGCCTCGTCGTGCTTGCGGCCCTCCAGGACCCGTTCGAGGTACGGGATGGCGAGCTCTGGCCGGCCCGCGGTCAGATGGGTGTGTCCGATGGACTGGCAGGTGCTCAGTGTGGCGCGGTGGTCCGGACCCAGTGAGGCCTCCTGGTAGCCCAGGTTCACCTCCAGCAGGGCGAGCACCCGGTCGGCCATCCGCGTGTCGCCCGGCGGGGCCGCGGCGGCCCAGGAGCCCAGCAGCATCGCGTAGTTGTTGCGCGTCAGCAGCACGTCCTCGTGTCCCGGGCCCAGGTCGCGCTCCATCTCCGCGAGCTCTGCGTGCCACTGCGTGATCAAGTCGGGCGTCAGGTGCAACGCGGGGGTGTCGTGGTGCTCGTCCAGCCGGAGGTCGAGGGGCTCCGGCTCCGCGGGAGCGTCGGCCTCGGCCGGGCCGCCCGGCTCGGCGGGGCCCGCGGGCTCGGCGGGGCCCGGCGGATCGGCCGGGGTGTCCTGGGCGCCCTTCTTGCGGAACAACGCGGTCACTCTCCTCGCTCCGGTGGCGGTGGTCAGTCGGCGGACGCGAGGTCCCGTACGAGTCCGAGCAGCTCGCGGACGGCCGCGGGCGCCGCGGCGCCGCCGTCGAGGAAGGTGCCGAGTGCCGCCCGGTCGGCGGGGGTCAGCGAGGCGACCGGCCGCCCGGCGAAGGAGAGCGGGAGGCCGAGGTCGTGCACCTCGTCGCCGTGGACCACGTACCGGCCTCCCGGTGAGGCGGTGACCGTCCGGGGCCTGCGCCCGGAGGTCCCCGCGAGCGGCCGCGGGGTCGGCACCGGGGCGAGGTCCACGGCGTCGAAGGTGTGCACGGTCTCCTCCCCCGCCGCCCCGCCGCCGAGCACCCGCCACGCCGGCACCGCGAACAGGTGGTCCATGCGGGGGGAGTCGGACATGGCGGTCACCAGGGTCCGGTCGGCCTCCTGCTCGAACAGCCAGACGCCGCCGGTCGACGCGGAGGTGACCACCTCGTCCGGCGACAGGAACACCGCGGCATCCACCTCACCGTGCCCTTCCGGCACCCGCCACCAAGAGCGGGCGGACAACGGCTCAAGCCCGGCGTCGGTCAGGACCACGCGTTCGCCGCCCGCGAGCAGGACCCGCTGCCCGGTCGGGTCGACGGCGTAGGTGGTGCAGTTCTGGACCAGTCCGAGGTCGACCAGGCGGACCTCACGCACCGGCCGGCCCGGCTCCGCGACCAGGGCGACGGACGCACCCCACGGCAGGATCACGAACCCGCCGGCCGTCGCGAAGATCCGGGCCTCCATGAGGGTGGGATCGCTCGAAAGGACCTCCATCCGTCCGCCAGGCCGGTACAGGACGAGCTCGATCTGGCCCCAGAGCCTGCCCGTGCGCACAGCGAGGACGGCATCGGGCCCGAGGCAGGCCACCGGATCGGTCCCCGTCCTGACGTGGTCGGCCGACCAGAGGAGCGAGCGGCCGGCGAGGTCGTACACGTCGATGCGGGTGGCGTGCTCGCCGCGGCGGCGCTCCTTGCCCGGACGGTACGTCTCCCACGCCATCACCGGCTGCTGCCCGGGCGCGAACGAGACCCGCTCCGGTGCGCCGAGAGCGCCGGTGCGGGGCAGCCGCCACACCGCCCGCGCGGCCGCGGCCCGGGCGGCCCGGTCGACGGCGTGCGGCCGCCGGCTCCGGGCGGCGAGCCGCAGCGCGGCCGACCGGGCGGGCCCGTCCTCGGGAGGGGCCCAGTGGTCGGGGCCGTGGGCGTGGGCGATCCTGACCGCGTCGGGGGCGGGGACCGCGCGCAGGAGGTCCCACAGGCCCCGCGGGTCGGCGGCCCGTACCAGCCGCTCGGCCTCCGCGTCGATCTCGGCCGGCCCGCCCCAGGGCAGCCGGTCGGCGCCGCGCCGCCCGCGCAGGTAGTGCCGGGCCTTGTGGATGGCGATGAACGCGGCCTCGGCGGCTTCGCCCGGCTCGGGCCCGAGGACGGCCAGGCGCTCCCGCTGGAGTGCGAGGACCTCCTCGACGAGCGCGGCCGCCTCGGTGTGCCGGTCCAGCGCGATGAGCCGGTCCGCAGCCTCGTCGATCCGGCCGGGCAGGGCGTCCCGGTGACCGGGGCTGACCGCGGCGAGCTGGCGGTAGAGGTGGAGCGCCTCCAGCAGTGCGCCGACGGCTTCGACACGGCGGCCGGCCGCCCACAGGTGAGTGCTCTGCAGAGAGAGGGAATGAGCCAGGTCACGCCCGTGAAAGGCGGGGCTGAACTCGGCCATCTGGCGCGCGTTCGCCACCACGACCGCGGCGCCTTCGATCGCCTCCTGTGGGCGGCCCTCGGTCGTCAGCAGGGCTCCCCTGATCGTCTGCACGAGGCCCACGTCGGAGGACATGGACCACCAGCGGAAGGGGTCCTGGTCCAGCAGGTCCGCGAAGGCCTGATGGGCCTCCGCGAGGGAGGCGTGCGCCTGCGCCAGGTCCCCGGTCTCCCAGCGGGCGACGGCCAGCCTGGTGTGCGCGATGCCCAGAGAGCCCAGGACGGCGCCAGGTCGCCGCAGTCGCTCCTCGTCGTCCTCCTCGCCCTGCTGCCCCTCCTCGGCCCCCCTTTCCGCCTCCGCCCGCAGCAGCGTGATCGCCTCCTCCAAGAGGGCGGCCCGCCGCCCTCCCGGGATCTCGCCGATGAACAGACCACCCAGGTTGAGAAGGGCGTCCGCGTAGTCGGGCAGGTGTGCCGGGTCCTGCGCGGCGGCCTCCCGGGCGAGGCGTACGGCCTCCTCCATGTGCGGGAGCGCCTCGGCGCGGCGGTCCGCCCTGAGGTGGGCGGAGGAGAGCTCGGCGTGGAGGCGGGAGCGCTCCGCCGGGTGCTCGGCTCGCTGGAGCCGGCGGGTGGTGATCCGGGCGGCGAGTTCCCCCGCCCCGGCACCCATGCGTACGTCTCCCCGCGGCACCAGGGGGGCGATGGCCTCGAGGACGTCGGGGTCCACGAAGTCGAGGGCGGCGATCGCGGCCAGTACGGCGTCGCCGCCCCGGACGGCGAGGGCCGGGTCGCGGCGCAACAGCGGGAAGAGGACGTCGGGGCCGATGTGTGGCCAGCGCTCGGCCGCGGCGAGGAGGAAGGTGAGGGAGCGGGGGGTCCAGGCGGGCGCGTTCCCGGTCTCGCGCCGCAGGATGCGGGCGACGGCGGTCACGGACCACAGATCGGTGGGATAGCCGCTGACGGGGCTACCCGGGAGGGTCAGGGCCAGGTAGTCCTCGGCGAGCCGGTCGGGGAGCATCGGTTCGAGCACGTGGGCGGCCGCCGGGTCGGTGGGCGGGTAGCGCTCGGCGTGAGCGCTCAGGAGGCCGTCCACGGGGGTGCGCAGGAGGAGACGGTCCAGCAACGGGCGGGCGTCGGCGCGGCGCATCGGGCCGGTGAGGACGGCGGTGAAGACGGTCCGCGCGAGGTCGACGGCGTACCGGTCGTGGCCCCCGGGCAACCGGACTGCCGGCTGCCCGGCGGCGTCGTGCTCGCCGGGCGGCCGGCGCCAGTTCTCGTGTTCGCGGTCGAGGAGGTACGCGGTCATGCCGGTGAGGTCGGACGGCGGCTCCCGGCCGGCGGCGCGGGCGTCGACGGCGACGAGGGCGGCCATGTGGACGGCGAGGGTCAGCCCGAAGTCGGGACGGGCGAGGTCCTCGTACGGCGGACGCAGCGCGGCCAGGGCGGTGGGGTCGGGGTAATGGGAGGCGAAGCTGCGGCCTGCGGCCTCGAACATGCGGAGGCGTTCGCCGCCCTGTCGGCCGGAGAGCGGGCCCAGGGGCTGGTCGGAGAGGTCGGTGGCGCGCCGCTGGCGCGTCAGCTGGGCCCGGAGGGCGGGCCAGGGGCGCACGGAGCGGGCGATGAGGAGGACCCGGGCGGGGAGTTCGCCGAGGAGGAGGCCGTTGTGGAAGAGCCACCGCAGATGGGCGTCGGGCCAGCGGTCGGCGTAGTCGACGAGCAGCAGGACGCCGGTCCTGTGGTCGGTGCGAAGGTCCTGGCTGCCTTCGGCGGGCGGATAGGTGTCCGTGCCGTGCACGGCGTCCACCACGAGCCAGCCCGCTTCGGCGCTCTCGGCGGCGAGGCGAGCGGCGAGGCGTGACTTGCCCGCGCCACCGGGGCCGTGCAGCCACCGCACGGCCGACCGGACGGGCCGGTCGCGCCACTGGCGCAGCCCGGCCAGGTCCGCCTCGCGGCCGGTGAACTCCACGATCTCGCTGCGGGCGTCGAGCATGCGGCTGGGCTGGGCGCGCAGCCAGGCCGAGTCCCGCCGCAGGGGATCGGCGGAGCCGCGGGTGTCGCGTGCGTAGAGGAGGTAGACGGGTGTGCCGTCGCCGAAGACGTGGATGTCGGCGCCGACCGCGCCGTAGGCGAAGCCGGCGACGGCGTGGACCTGCTGATGGACCTGGTCGGGGAGGTCCACGGTCAGCGGGCCCCGCCGGTGCCGTCCCGGCCGTGCTGGCCGTCCCCGCCGTGCTGGCTGTCCCCGCCTTGCTGGCTGTCCCCGCCTTGCTGGCCGTTCCGGCCGTCCTGGCTGTGCTGGCCGTCCATGCTTTCTGGGGCCGGCACGTGTCCGTCGCTTGCCTGGTGGTAGTGGATGCTGCCGCCCTGGACGGCGAAGAGGGTGCCGTGGTCGCGCGCGGTGTTGTTCTGCGTCCACACCTGCTGCCCGTCGGCCGGCCCGCCGCGCACGCTCTCGACCAGTGCCCGCAGGTCCGCCTCGTATTCGGGGTGCTCCTCAAGCAGCAGAATCAGCCGACGGCGCCACACCGGCAGCAGCTCCGCTCGGATCTCGTCCGCGTCGCCGTCCGGATCCGCGCGGCCGACCAGGGCAGCGTCCTCGTCGAGCTGGGCCCCGATCGCGCTGCCCCGCGCCTCGCCGCCCCGCCCGAAGAGCCGTACGGCTCCACCGCGGGCCCCCTGCCACAGGTCGGTGGCCATCGCTCCGATCAGAGCGGTCGCGCCCGCCCCGGCGAGCGCCGTCACCTGCTCGGCCAGCATCCGTCCTCCTGGTGCGGTTCCATGCGGAGCCGGTCGGTTCCGAACTGTCCTTGCCCGTAACCAGGTTAGCCCGGGAGTGGCGGCGCGGGCCGGGCCGTCAGCCCGGGAAAGCCGACGACAGTTCCGGGAGGCGTCCTCGGGGTCCCGGCGGGGCCTCGGCGGGGGGCCCGGCGGGGGCCCCGGCGCGAGCCTCGTAGCCGCCCTTCGACCGGGCCCGCGCCCACTTCGGGCCCGCGATCGCCGCAGCCGCCTACTGCCTAGCTCCGGCTGATACTCGCGCAGCCCGGCGTCTGACCACCGGACGCTGCCTCCAGCACGGACGGATGCATGTGGCCACGGATGGGTGAGGAAATTCGACCGTGTCGGGGAAGACGCCCTCCAGCAGGGGTGAAACAGAGGGGGCGCCCGCACCGGCAGTGCCGTGAGGCCGGTTGAAGCAGGCATGAGTTCTGTTGCGAGCAGTCCGATACTGACCAGTGCCGCGTCGACGACCGCCGAAGGGGTGGGCGGGGACACCGCCCTCGGGGCCATACGGCCGACCTGGGCGACCCCGGCCACGCAGCAAGCAAGGATCACCCTGAAGCGCTCGCACAGGCGCCGGACCGGGTCTCCCTACGAGCGCCTCAGCCAGTACGTCCGGCTCCAGTGCCACGCCGCCGTCGGGCAATTCCTCCGCGGCCTCGCCTATGGCACCGGCCTCAGCCTCGCCGGAACCATCGTCCTGAGGATGCGTGGACTGTGGTGATCACCCGCGGCGCTGAGCAGCCGATGCCGAGGATACGAGGGGATGCGAGGGTCGTCGGCGCCGGCACCGATGTGCCGGACCTCGGCGGCGGGTTCGCAGATCAGGCCGGGACGCCTCCTCGCCGTCGCCGAAGCGGTACCGCGCGGACTCGCCATGACAGTCTTGCCGACGCCGCGGGCGGTCCGCACCCGGGTCTGACCGCCGTCGCCGCCACGTAGACCAGGCAGCCCGGCTTCTCACCCTCGCCGAAACCCTCGAAACCCCTGCCCATCCGAACGCCCGCGCCTTTCTGGCGCGGGCGTTTCGCTGCCCTCCCCGCGTCTGGCGCGAGTTGCGCCGCATCGGAGCCCTGACCCTCGGCCAGGGCGTGTGGGCCGTGCCGGACGTACCGGCCTTCCCCGACGGCACCGCCCGGGCTCTGGAACTGACCGACAGGGCCGGCGGCCACGCGGTGACGCCGAGCGCCACGGGGCGCGGCCCCCGGGGACGCCGCTCGCTTCCGCGCCCTGTTCACGGCGGCCGGGTCGGCGGACTGGGCCGAGTTCCTGGCGGACTGCGGCAAGTTCGAGGAGGAGATCGCCGAGGAGATCCGGATCGGCAAGTTCACCCTCACCGAGCTGGAAGAGGAGGAGCAGTCGCTGGAGCGGCTGCGTCGCTGGCACCGCGACCTGACCGCCCGGGACGTCTTCGGCGCCCCCGAGGGGCGTAGAACCGGGCCCGGCTCGGTCCGGAGGCAGCGCGCGCAGGCCCGGCCGGGCAGACCACGGCGCGGGTTGCGAGAGACGGCCGAGGCCCCGGCGGGAGAGCGGCCCGGCAGCGGGCGAGCCCCGGCAGGCCGGCGGCGGGGCAACGGGGCAGCCGCCGCGGCCCTGTCCGCGTCACACTCAGCACCCGCTAGAGAGGCCGGCGACAGCCTGTTTGGCGATTGCGATTGTCAGGGTCCCCCTGACGCCCTAGCCTGCCAGGGAGACCCTGACACACCATCACGGGAGCACGCCCATGTCGGCACTCACCCCGCCTACGGGCCCCCCGCACTGCTCCTTCTGCGGGAAGCCCAGCTCCGACGTCAAGAAGCTGGTCGCGGGGCCCGGGGTCTACATCTGCGACGAATGCGTCGCCCTGGCGGAGCAGATCGTCGCCGACACGCTCGGACAACACTCCTCTCAGGGCACGACGGTAGGGGACTCGATGACCGACGAGGAGCTCCTGAAACACCTCCCCCAGGTCGCCGCGCGCATCGAACAGGCCGAGGCCGACCTCCACCTGTGGGTACAAGAACTGCGACGCCGCAAAGTGACCTGGACGCGGATCGGCGAAACCCTCGGCATCACCCGCCAGTCCGCCTGGCAGCGATTCTCCGGCGAGGAATGACCGCACGCAGACCAACGGCCCAACCATCGCGACAAACAACGCGTGGACGCCAGAAGGTCAGGCCCGACGGGAAGACGGCGCGCACCCTTGCGCCCGGCCGGGGGCAGCAACCCGTCAGGCCCCGGGGGGCGAGCCCTGAAATCGACCGGGCGCCGAGCGTGCCGGCGAGGAGACAGCACACCGCAGGCGACCGAAGAAGTGACGGGTGTCAGGGACAACGACCGCCCGCCGAGCCGGCGCCGGAGCGGCGCGCGCCCCGGCAGCGCACCGGCGCCGGCCGGAGAAGTGCGGCGCAGCGACAGGAGCATCTTGGCCCCCGGCTGGACTACGCCCGGTACCACCCCGGCCACCCGTCTGAGGACGGGCGACCCGACAGACGGGCCAGTTCCGGGACGACTACGCCGGCGGTGGAGTCCTGTCCCGGGATCAGGCACGGCTCGCATCGGCTGAGGCTGGTCACCCCCGATGTCCACGAAGTCGTCAGCGGGGAGGAGAACGCGTACGTCCTGCGGGAGTGGGTGAACCACTTCGGGGACGTGCCGGCCGAGCTGGAGGCGGATCTGCAGCAGGAAGTCACCTGTACGGAAGACAGGCGCCGACGCCGGACCGTGAGCGCCCGGTCGTGATCAAGAAAGGCCGGTACGCGTCTGTGAACTGACACCGGCACGGACCTAGCGTCAGGTGACCGACACGGCTCGCCCACGGGAGTCCACGCATGAAGGTTTCCATACGGATCGGCTCGGTCCTCGGGGCCGCTGCGGCCGCGTCTGTGCTGTGCGCCGGGCCGGCCGCCGCGAACGGACAGCCCGCACCGTCCCCGGCAGGAGCGGTCGCGCAGGTCGGCCAGGCCTCCACGATCACCAGCGCCAGTCCGGAGGCCGCCGGGAAGTGCCTGGACGTCTACGACTGGGGCAAGGGGCCGTGGATCCAGATGTGGGACTGCCACGGCGGCAGCAACCAGTCCTGGAGTGTCTCCTGGAACAGCACCAGCGGGGGCTGGAACATCCGGAGCAACGCCAGCCAGTACTGTGTCGACGGCTCCCTGGGCCACGGAGAGCAACTCATCCAGAACTCCTGCGGCAACGGCCTGGGACAGGCCTGGAAGATCGACTCCCTCTCGGGCCCGACCCGCATCGAAAGCATCGCCTTCCCCGGCCAGTGCGCGGACATCTACAACTGGGGGCGCAGCCCTGTGGTCATGCTGTGGGACTGCGGCAGTCAGGCCAACCAGTACTGGCTGTTCAACTGACCGTCCTGTGTGCCCCGGTCAGCCGGGCGTGCCCGCGATGTGGCGACGCGCGCGCCCCCAGACCTCCTCGAACTCCTCAGAGGTGAGTTGTTCGGGGTCGTGGCCTTCCCATTCCGAGACCGCCAGATAGGCTGTGGCCCCGTACCTGCCGTCGTACTCGTCAAGACGGCCTGCGTCGTAGCACCGCTGCCACTCGGCGAGGGAAGCAGCTGCGATCGGGGTCAGCTCAGGCCCTTCGAGTTCGACCTGCCGCATCACCCGGCCTTCGGCATCGACCTCGAAGTAGAACCACGTGGCTTCCTCGTCCCAGTAGCAGCGCATCCATGTCGTCGTCACCGGGTCATGATGCCCGGCATGGTGCGCTGCCCTCCTCCGCTTTGTTTCATGGCTGGGCGATGCATCCTGCGGATCGGTCCGGGGGCAGGTGGGGTGGGCCTGCGGGTTTCACGCAGAACGCGACCGCGTGGCACCGCCCGCAACCGCGCCCACCGTCGTGCTCGTCCTACAGCGCACCATGCCGAGCTTCCCAGCGCCGTTCGCCGCCACCCTGACCACGTCCTGCCGCCGCCTGCTCGCCTTCGCCTGGGGACAGACCCGTGCCTGCGCCTTCGCGATCGCGCTGCTGTCGGGGGTGGCGGCCTCCAGCCTGCTCCCCGGGCTTCCGGTGGCCCGCTACGACCTGCTCGTCGTGTACGGGGTCCTGCTGACCGTGCTCTTTTGGACGCGCGGCTGGGAGACCGGTCGGGAGGTGGCGGTCATCGCCGTCTGCCATGTCATCGGCCTGGCCTTCGAGCTGGTGAAAGTGTCGCTCGGCTCATGGAGCTATCCGGAGCCCGCCGTACTCAAGTTCGCCGGCGTCCCGCTGTACGGAGGGTTCCTGTACGCGGCCGTCGGCAGCTACGTCTGCCGGGCTTGGCACCTCTTCGAGCTGGAGCTGGTCCGCTACCGGCCCCGGTCGACTGCGGTGGTGGCCGCGGCGATCTACGTCAACTTCTTCACCCATCACTGGCTGCCGGACGCACGCTGGCCGCTGGCCGCGCTCCTGCTGCTGGTCACCACGGGCACCTCCGCACACTTCACGGTCCACGGCGCCCGCCTGCGGATGCCGCTGGCGCTCTCGTTCGTCCTGATCGGCTTCTTCCTGTGGCTGGCGGAAAACCTGGCCACCTACATCGGCGCCTGGCGCTACCCGTACCAACTGCACGGATGGCAGCCCGTCGGCGTGGAGAAATTCGGCGCCTGGTCCCTGCTCATCAGCATCACCGTCGTCCTGGTGGCCGCCATCCACCACACACCAGCCCGCAGACCATGACAGAACCTGCCAAGAACCCGCCGAGACGGGGCCGGCGAGGCGGCGTCGCCCATGCTCGGCAGAGTACGGGTTGGGGATGAGGGCGCCGCAGACCTGCCGTGCAGCCGGAGGGCGGGCAGGTACCGAAGCCGGGCCGACGCGGCCGTTCGGTCGTGATGCACGTCGGGGGCCGACGCGGCACCTGGTGGCGAAGCCCGGCGGGTGGGAGGTCAGGAAGAGCGGAGGAATCCACCGATCTGGTAATCCAGCCCCTCACGGAACTCCAGGCGCGGGATGGCACTGCGCATCGCCGGGTACAGCGTGGGCGGCACCTCGTAGACCGCGGTCTCGAGGAAGTCGTCGTCCCGCTCGGGGAACAGGCCCCTGATCCGCAGGATCTCGACTCGGTCCAGGGAAGTGACGTGCGCGGCTTCGTCATCGGCGTCCCAGCCGATGATCTCCCATCCGAGCACGTCGGTTTCCATGTCGTTCACACGCCTACCGTATGCGATCACTGTCGCCGCCCGCGGGCGGCGGGCTCGACAACGCCGATCCGGGTCGGCCGCTGGTGCTGCCTGCGGTACCCGGTCGCCCGCGACCTCGCCGACTACCGCCAGGTCTGGTCGCCGTCCGCCCCTCACCGCCCGGACGGGGCCCTCGGCGCGCTGCTCGCCAGCACCCGCGCACGCGTGCTGCGGGCCGCCGAGGCGCCCGCGAGCACGGCGGAGCTGGGGCGGCGCGCGGGTACGTCTCCGGCGACCGCGAGCCACCACGCAACGGTGCTGCGGACGGGCGGCCTGCTGACGTCGGACCGGAACGGAAACGGGGTCCGCCACACCCTGACGCCCTTGGGTCGCGCGCTGCTGAGCGACAACCCTGAAACGTCGATTCAGGACCGTGAGTTCTCGCGTCACGGGCTGCCGGGGCGTGTGGACGACTGACCAGTGGCCGGTCGGTCCTCGGCATCGCAGCCCTGCAGCCAGGCGCTCCCCGTCGCGGTGTGGCGTCGCCAAGGGCGCGCCCGCAAAGGGGCCGCGTATGAGAGGGAGGGAAAGCACGAAGGCCCTGCTCCTCCTGGGAAATGAATCCAGAAGGAGCAGGGCCTCGGGGCAGGCTCAGCTGCCCATGAGGCGCGAAGGGTCAGGCGGGGGTGATGTTCTCGGCCTGGGGGCCCTTCTGGCCCTGGGTGATGTCGAACGTCACGGCCTGGCCCTCCTGGAGCTCACGGAAGCCCGACGCGTTGATGGCGGAGTAGTGGGCGAAGACGTCCGGGCCGCCACCGTCCTGGGCGATGAAGCCGAAGCCCTTCTCCGCGTTGAACCACTTCACAGTTCCCGTAGCCATATCTCATGCCTTCCAGTCGATGAACGCCTTCCGCACCATGCGGAAGACGGAGGTGATCGCCCTGGTTCCTGCGGCACAGCACAGCAAAAAGCCCACGCCTCAGGCGTGGGCAAGGGAACTTCCGAACCACGACAGCTGACGCAGACGGTACACGCCCGCACATGCTGTCACCACCCTAAATCGAGTACACGCCGTGAACCTTGTGCAGGCAGCCCGCGCCGAGGGCCCGTCCTCAACGCCTGCGGGCGCGGGCCCGCCGTACGAGCAGGCCGACCGCGGCGCCCACGAGCGCGAACCCGGCCAGACCGGCCACGGTCCACTGGACGACGTGCGTACGGTCCGTCCCGTCGCCCGCCGGGCTCGCTGGGCTCGCGGAGGGAGAGGAGGGCGCGGACGGGACCGGAGCGACAGCCGTGGTCGGGCCCGGAGCGGGCGTGGCAGGGGTGGGGCGGGGGCCGGGCGGTGACGGGTCGACCGCGGGCACCGAAATCTCTCCCTCCCCGTGGCCGAGGGAGGGGAAGCCCACGTCGACGGTGACCTTCCAGGTGCCGGGGGTGAGGACCTCGGAGGTGCTCCAGCGCGTACGCGTGCCGGGGTCGCGGACCAGCACCCACGGGCCCACGGAACGAGATCCGTCGGGGCTCCTCGCGTTGACCGTGGCGGCGACGGCCTCGTCGACGGCGTCCCCGTCGTTCTCCCAGGTGATCTCGGTCGTGACATGGCCGTCTCGCTGGCCGGTCACCACCACTTCGACGGTGTCGCCGTGGGCCTGGGCCGTGGTCGGCAGGGCCACGGCATGCGTGAAGAGCATGAGCAGGAGGCCGAGGCCCGTGCCGGCACGGGAGGCCAGGTGTGTACGCATCTTTGCAGGGCTCCTGGTACGTGGGTGTGGTGCGGCGGTGGCGCCGGTGAACGGCCACGGTGGCCGTTCACCGGCGCTGGGGCGACCCAGAGGTCGCCGCCGGGGTTCAGATCGAGGTCAGGAGAGCTTCTGGACCGTCCAGGACTGGGTCGCACCGCCGTCGGTGCGCTGCATGTCGAGCAGCCAGCTCCCGTAATACGCGCGGCTGCTCACCGCCAAGGCGTATGCGCCGCTCGGGTCGGTCACGGTGATCGCTCCCTTGCTGCTGGACAGCCGCCACCTCTGCGTGGCGACGTTGCCGCACGTCTGCTGCGCGATCCACATGCCCTGGGCCGGGGCTCCGCCCGTCTGCAGGCACTTGCCGGAGACGGCGGAGCGGATGCGGACGAGTCCGCCGCCGGCGTCGTCGAACAGCCACTGCTGCTGGGCGTAGCCGGTGGCCCGTGCCCCGACGAGCACCGTGCCGTCGGCGGAGCGCCCGCCCCAGATCTCCGCGGCCATGCCGGTACCCGCGTTGCCGAGGGTGTAGCGGGTGCCGGGGGTGGTGGCGCCACCGCCCGCTTCGGCCGTCCGGAAGGTGGTCGTCGGTCCAGCCCCGCTGTCACGGTCGGAACGGTCACGGACCGAGACGGCGACCTTGTACGCGGTGCCGGGCTGGAGGTTGTAGATGCGCAGCGCCTGTGACTGCACCCAGGTGAGGTGCCTGCCGTTCAGCAGGACCTGGTACCAGGCGGCGCCGTCGACCCGGGGCCAGCTCACGACGGCGGCCGTCGACTGGATCTGGCCAACCGTCACTGCGGGGCCGCCGGTGGGCTGCCTGGTGGGTGTCGGCGTCGGGCTCGGCGTGGGCGTCGGGCTGGGGTTCGGGTCGGGTCCGGTGCCACCCCCGGACCGCATCAGGAACTGGTTGTCGGCGATGTTCCAGTGCGTGGCCAGGTAGCTTCCGGGGCTGGGGTTGGTGTGGAAGTAGTCGTCGTGATGGCAGTCCAGGATGTTCTCGGCCGCCTGGTTGGAGCACACGTACCGCATCTGGGGGTAGTACGGGGTGTCCGAGTAGCACATGACGTCGTACTCGTCCGTGCAGTGCGCGCCGCGGCTGGTGTTGGGCGCACTGTTGTTGACCGCGCCGAGGTTGTGCCCCAGTTCGTGCGCCGCGGTGTGACCGCCCCAGCAGCCGGCGTCGGTACGTCCGTAGGAGGGGCCGAAGTTGCTCTGGTTGTTCTGGCCCGGCCGTTCGTCACCGGCGAAGGTGCCGATGCCGCAGTAGACCTTGGTGTCCGCGAAGATCATGTACTTGCGGTCGCGACGGTTGAGGCCCTTGTCGGCGAGCGCCCGGTTGGTGGCGCTGAACTCGGCGAGCGCGGAGTCCGGGAGCTCGATGTCGAGCACGGTCGGCGTGCAGTCGGCCGCGGTCACATAGCGGATGTGCCGCACACCGCCGGTCTCCTTGGCGCTCGTCGCGTAGATGAGGTCGGCGTCGGCCGCCCACTTGCGGAACGAGGCGACGTACTCGGCGTACCGGTCACGGTCGGGGCCGTGCAGATACACGACCTGTACGCGGTTGCCGGTACTGCCGTCACCGTCGCACTGGACGGTCTGGCCCGCGGGGCCTGCTGCGACGGCTTGGCTTCCGGACGTCGCGGCCGGCTCAGGTGCCGCGGCGGCAGCGGCCTTGGCGCCGGAGGCGTCGGCGGCGGGCGCGTCCTGCGGCCGTCCGGCTGCGGGCGCCTTGGCTCTCACCACAGGTGCCACGTCCGCCTTGATGTCCACGCCCTTGGGCGGAGCGTCGGGGCCGTGGGTGCACAGTCCGGCTTCGGTGCGGTAGACGCCCGTGCAACGGTCGCCCTTGGCGGCCGCCTTGAGCCCGTCGTACACCATCCCCCGCCGGGTGTCGTTGGCGGGCTTCCCGACGATGGGCTTCGGCTCCTCGTCCCTGGCCGGCACGGCGGCCGGCGCGAGGGGGGCCGTGGCTGATCCGGCCTGCGCGGGTATGCCCGCTGCCGGCGTCCCCGCTTGGGCATCGCCCCCTATGCCGGCGTAGGCGACTCCTGCCGCGATCACCGCCGCCGACGCCACGGCGACGGTGGCGAACATCAACCCCCTGGGCTTGCGTCTGTGTTCAGGCTTCCTGCGATGTCTGGTCATGCGCACCTCAAATCCTTGGTCGGAGGAGTGGGTGGCGGAAGCCTGCCAGACGCACACGGTGGAGAATTCGGGCAAACAGGAATGGCCGTCGAGATATCAGACCGTTACCTCCCCGATTGATCTGATGAACACTCAACTCTCTTAAGATTTCGGCTAGTTGGGGAAGCTCGCGCGAAAGGTCTAGGCTTTTCGGGAGATCTCGTTATCGAATCGAGATATACAGACCGAACCTATTGACGGTAATTCAGTATGGGATTCACCTAATTACTACTTCGCGAATTCCCTTAGTCACCAGCCGTGAGGGTCTCGGCTTCCGTCGAGCAGGCCGGCCGCCCCGCCACCGGTGCGCACTCAACCGCGCGGCCGTCAGGGGCACTTTGCCGACGGATCCCCGTCCCCCTGCGCTACCTGAATGCACTCGGACTACAGGCACCCCTGCTCGTCGCAGGGCGCGTGCTTCACGGGGTACGAGCGCTGCACCATCGGTCAGCTGTGCATCTTCAAGAGGCCGAACGCCTGTGACGGATGCGCGGCACCGCGCACGAAGGGCCTCGGGCCCCGTCACGGCGTCTCCCAGTCAAGGTCGTAGAGGGTGTTCTCCACGATGTCGAGCCTGAGGCCGTCACGGGAGCGGGCCAGATCGGTGGACCTCTCGCCATTGGCTTGGGCCTGCATACCCCTACGCAACGACGTCCCGGGCGCCTACAGGGGCTGCCTACGGGGCGTCGTCCGGTCGGATCTGTTCCTCGCGACCGATTCCCGGCCGGTCACGCTTGGCTCGGTGACCACCGGCGGTGGTCCGGCTCTCGCCTTGCCGGGGTCTCCGACCCACCGGTCAGGGCCCCATCGTCACCGTGCCGCGCGATGTCAGCGGGCGGCCGCGACGAGCAGCGGGACGAGCGTGCGGCCCTCCAGGGCCTGTCGGTATGCCCCGCGCCGCTCGGCGTGCACGCTGCGGCGGGCCAGGCACAGCGTCCCGGCCGGCACTCCGCACGTCGGGCAGGGAACACCGAACGCGCCGTGCCCGTACAGGCGCTGCGTCTCGTACGCGGCGTCCAGGACCGCGTCGGCGATCCGGTCGCCGAAGGACGGTGCGCGGCGCGGCGTGAGGGTCGTGCTCATGGCGGGTCCATCTCCTGAGTTCGGCGGAGGTCGGCATCGTCAGGCCGTCCCGGGACTCCGACCCCGCCGCCGTTCACCCGTCGGCACGGAGGGGAGCCCTGGTTCACGACTCGACTGCGATGAGCCCTGTTCTACGGGATGGGTCTGACAGTGAGGGGCGGAGCCGATTCCGGGGGCCCTGACTCCGGCCTGGCAGCCGGTTCCGGGGGCCCTGGTCGCGGGACTGGCTGCCGCCCTGCCACGCTCCTCGACGGTCAGGTGCGGCGTTGCACGCCCGGCCGTCGAGCCTCGCTCACTCGAATCCCCCCGATGCCGCTTTTGTCCCTTCTCGTCAGTGATGCAGGTCACTCTCCGTAGGGCGTTGCGCATGGATCGCAGAGGTCAGGGCAGGTGGCCGGATCGCCGGACACCCGGCAGGGGGACTAGGAAAACGGAAGGCCAGACGCGACGTGACGGCAGCACAACAGACCATCCATGTGGGCGGAGAGTGGCGCGCAGCCCTGTCCGGAGCCACGCGCGAGATCATCGACCCCGCCGACGCGACCGCCTTCGCGCTCGTGGCCGAGGGCGGTGTCCAGGACACGGACGACGCCGTGGCCGCGGCGCGGGCCGCGTTCGACGCCGGTTCCTGGCCCCGTACGCCGGTCGCCGAGCGCGCCGCCCTCCTCAGGCGGGTCGCCGACCTGCTGAAGCGCGACCGCGAGCTGATCGGCGCTCTGGAGAGCCAGGACGCGGGCAAGACGCTGGAGGAGGGCCGCGTCGACGTCGACTGCGTCCGCGACGCCTTCCTCTACTTCGCCGACCTCGTCGCGAACGAGGACGGTGGCGGGCGGGTCGTCGATGCCGGATCGGACGAGATCCGCAGCGTCGTCGTGCACGAGCCCGTCGGGGTCTGCGCCCTGATCACGCCGTGGAACTACCCGTTGCTCCAGGCCAGCTGGAAGATCGCGCCCGCCCTCGCCGCCGGCAACACCTTCGTGATCAAGCCCAGCGAGATCACCCCGCTGAGCACCGTCGTCCTGGTCGAACTGCTCCTGGAGGCCGGACTGCCACTCGGCGCGGCCAACGTCGTGACCGGCCCCGGCGACACCGTCGGCGCGCGGCTCGCCGAGCACCCCGACGTCGACCTCGTCTCGTTCACGGGCGGTCTCGTCAGCGGGACGAAGGTCGCCAGGGCGGCTGCCGACAGCGTGAAGAAGGTCGCCCTCGAACTGGGCGGCAAGAATCCCAACGTCGTCTTCGCCGACGCCTGTGCGACGCCCGAGGGGTTCGACACCGCCGTCGACCAGGCCCTCAACGCCGCGTTCATCCACAGCGGCCAGGTCTGCTCCGCCGGCTCCCGTCTCATCGTCGAGGCCTCGCTGCGGGAGCGCTTCGTCGCCGAACTCTCGCGGCGTGCGGCCCACATCAGGCTCGGGCGCGGTACCGACGAGGGCGTGGAGTGCGGTCCGCTGGTCTCCGCCGCGCAGCTGGCGAGGACCGAGGAGTACGTCGCCTCGGCCCTCGGCGAGGGCGCGGTGCTGCGGGCGGGCGGCGAGCGACCGGCCGGGGCGGGCTACTTCTACCGGCCCACGGTCCTCGACCGCTGCCACCGCCGCATGCGGGTCGTCCGCGAGGAGGTCTTCGGGCCCGTCCTCACCGTGGAGACCTTCGAGACGGAGGACGAGGCCGTCGCCCTCGCCAACGACACCGAATTCGGCCTCGCCGGAGCGGTGTGGACCGCCGACGAGGACCGCGCCCAGCGCGTCGCGGCCCGGCTGCGCCACGGCACCGTCTGGATCAACGACTTCCACCCGTACCTGCCGCAGGCGGAATGGGGCGGCTTCGGGAAGTCCGGCATCGGCCGGGAACTGGGCCCCAGCGGTCTCGCCGAGTACCGCGAGACCAAGCACATCTACCGGAACCTCGCTCCGCGCCCCGTGCGCTGGTTCGCGGGCGAGACGCAGAAGGACCAGGCATGAACGACCAGCACCTGTACGACTACGTCGTCGTCGGCGGCGGCACCGCGGGTTCGGTGATCGCCTCCCGGCTGACCGAGGACCCGAACGTCACCGTCGCCGTCATCGAGGGCGGCCCCAGCGACGTCGGCCGCGACGACGTCCTCACCCTGCGCCGCTGGATGGGCCTGCTCGGGGGCGAGCTGGACTACGACTACCCCACCACGGAGCAGCCCCGGGGCAACTCGTACATCCGGCACAGCCGGGCCCGGGTGCTGGGCGGCTGCTCCTCGCACAACACCCTCATCGCGTTCAAGCCCCTTCCCTCCGACTGGGACGAGTGGGCCGAGGCCGGTGCCGAGGGCTGGGACGCCGCCGCCATGGACCCCTACTTCGCCCGGCTGCGCAACAACGTCGTTCCCGTCGACGAGGCCGACCGGAACGCGATCGCGCGGGACTTCGTCGACGCGGCTCAGACCGCGCTCGGGGTGCCCCGCGTCGAGGGCTTCAACCGCGAGCCGTTCCACGAGGGCGTCGGCTTCTTCGACCTCGCCTACCACCCGGAGAACAACAAGCGGTCGTCCGCCTCCGTCGCCTATCTCCACCCGTTCCTGGACCGGCCGAACCTGCACATCGCCCTGGAGACCTGGGCGTTCCGGCTGGAGTTCGAGGGCACCCGGGCGACCGGCGTGCACATCCGCGCGAAGGACGGCACGGAACACGTCGTGCGCGCTCGGCGCGAGATCCTGGTGTGCGCGGGCGCCGTGGACACCCCGCGCCTGCTGCTGCACTCCGGCGTCGGGCCGCGCGCCGATCTCGAGAAGCTCGGCATACCCGTCGTGCACGACCTGCCGGGCGTCGGAGAGAACCTGCTCGACCACCCCGAGTCGGTCATCGTGTGGGAGACCCACGGCCCGATCCCGGAGAACTCCGCGATGGACTCCGACGCCGGTCTCTTCGTCCGCCGGGACCCGGAGTCCGAGGGACCGGACCTGATGTTCCACTTCTACCAGATCCCCTTCACCGACAACCCCGAGCGACTGGGCTACGAACGGCCCGCGCACGGCGTGTCGATGACACCGAACATCCCCAAGCCGCGCAGCCGCGGCCGGTTGTACCTGACGAGCGACGACCCCGAGGTCAAGCCCGCTCTGGACTTCCGGTACTTCACCGACGAGGACGACTACGACGGCCGGACCCTCGTCGACGGGATCCGCATCGCCCGGCAGATCGCGGCGAGCGAACCCCTGGCCGGCTGGCTGAAGCGCGAGGTGTGCCCGGGGCCGGAGATCACCTCGGACGAGGAGCTCAGCGCCTACGCCCGGCACGTCGCACACACCGTCTACCACCCGGCCGGCACCTGCCGGATGGGTGCCGTCGACGACGAACTCGCCGTCGTCGCACCCGACCTGAGGATCCGGGGCCTCGACGGCATCCGGATCGCCGACGCGTCCGTCTTCCCGACCATGACCGCCGTCAACCCCATGATCGGCGTGCTCATGGTCGGCGAGAAATGCGCCGACCTGCTGGGAGGTACGACCCGATGAGCATTCCGTACGCCCCGACCCGCACCACCACGCCGTCCCCGACCGCCGCGAGGTCCGTCTTCTCCGTACGCGGTCTGTGGAAGGTCTTCGGGCCCAAGGCCGAGCGTGTGCCCGACGACCAGGCGCTCGCGCGGCTCGGCGCGGCCGAGCTGCGCGAGCGCACCGGCTGCACCGCCGCTGTCCGCGACGTCTCCTTCGACGTCGCGAAAGGCGAGGTCTTCGTCGTCATGGGCCTGTCGGGCTCGGGCAAGTCGACGCTCGTACGCTGCCTGACCAGGCTGATCGAGCCGACCTCGGGCTCGGTCTCCATCGACGGCGAGGACGTCCTGTCCATGGACCCCGGCCGGCTCCGCGAACTGCGCCGGCACCGGGCCGCGATGGTCTTCCAGCACTTCGGTCTGCTGCCGCACCGCACCGTGCTCGACAACGTGGCGTACGGCCTGGAGATCCAGGGCGTGGGTCGCGGTGAACGGCGTGAGCGGGCGGCGGAATTCGTCGCCAAGGTCGGCCTCGCAGGCATGGAGCAGCGCAGACCGGGTCAGTTGTCCGGCGGTCAGCAGCAGCGGGTCGGTCTGGCCCGCGCTCTCGCCGTGGACCCCGAAGTACTGCTGTTCGACGAGCCGTTCAGCGCGCTGGACCCGCTCATCCGCCGGGACATGCAGGAGGAGGTCGTGCGCCTGCACCGGGAGGAGGGGCGCACGATGGTCTTCATCACGCACGACCTGAGCGAGGCGCTGAAGCTCGGCGACCGCATCGCGCTGATGCGCGACGGCCGGATCGTGCAGCTCGGTACGCCGGAGGAGATCGTGGGCTCCCCCGCCGACGACTACGTCCGGGACTTCGTCCGTGACGTGCCGCGCGAGCAGGTGCTGACCGTGCGCTCGGCGATGCGCCCCGCGCTCGCGGAGGAACACGAGGCCGGCCCGGCGCTCGCCCCCGACGCCACCGTCCAGGAGGCCATCGAAGCCGTCGCCCGGACGGGCGAGAACGCCCGGGTGGTCGAGGGCGGCCGGTGCCTCGGTGTGGTGGACCACGCGGGACTCCTGGGTGTCGTCGCCGGCGTACCGGCCGCGGCGGGGAAGGCGGTGGCCTGATGCACTCCCCTACGACCTTGTCGCCGCCGGGCGGCACGACCGGTGCCGGTGCCCGGGGAGAGCGCCGCTGCACCGGAAGCCCCCGCCCGTCCTTCGGCGCCCCCGGTTCCGCTCTTGACGCCGGACGCGCCGGCGTCGCTCCGGCCGGCGGGGACTCCGGCCGCCGCGCCATGCGGCCCGCGGGCCGTACGCGCGGCCCAGGGCGGTGGGTGCGATGACCGTGACCGTCACCCCCGCCCCTTCCGGCCGGACGGCCACCGGCACTGCCGGCGTCGACGACGCCGACGGCGCCGCGACCCATGACGCCCGGCCCGGAGCGCTGCGCGCGCTCGCGCGGCACCGCGGCCGCCTGATCGGCGCCGGCACGGCCCTCGGCCTGCTTCTCGGCGCCGTACTCCTGGGCGGCGGCAGCTGGCCGGGAGCGCTGGCCGTCGACGTGTCCGCCCCGCTCGGGCGCGGCAGCGACTGGATCATCGACAACCGCGACAGCCACCCGCTGTTCCTCTACTTCCTCGGTCACGTGAGCAACCTGGTGGTCGTGTCCGTCCGCGCGGTGTACCTGGTGCTGCTGGCCGCCGGCTGGGCCGGCGTCGTCACGGCCGCCGGCCTGGTGGCCTGGCGTGTCGCCGGTGTCCGGCTCGCGCTGGCCTCCGTCGTCGCCCTCGCCGGGTGTGGACTGCTCGGCATGTGGGTGCCCACCATGCAGACGCTCGCGCTGATGGTGGTCGCCGTCGCCGCGTCGGTGCTGCTGGGTGGTCTCCTCGGGCTCGCCGCCGGCCTGTCGGACCGGATGCACCGGATGCTGCGACCGGTCCTCGACACGATGCAGGTGCTGCCGGCCTTCGCGTACCTGCTTCCGGTCGTGCTGGTCTTCGGCATCGGCGTGCCCGCGGCCGTCCTCGCGACCGTCGTCTACGCCGCCCCGCCCATGGCCCGGCTCACGGCGCTGGGCCTGCGCGGCGCGGACGCCGGGGTCATGGAGGCGGCCGCGTCCCTGGGCGCCACCGCGAGGCAGCGGCTGCTGACCGCTCGGCTGCCCCTGGCCCGCAAGGAGCTGCTGCTCGGCGTCAACCAGTCGATCATGATGGCCCTCGGCATGGCCGTGATCGCGTCCGTCATCGGTGCGGGCGGCCTCGGTGACCGCGTGTACCAGGCGCTGGCCTCGGTCGACGTCGGTGCCGCGCTCGCCGCCGGTGTGCCGGTGGTGCTGCTCGCCGTCGTCCTGGACCGCGTCACCGCCGCGGCGGGAGCACGGATCGGCGCGCCGCCGGTCCCCCGCGCGCGGCTCGGCTGGGCCGTCGCCGTCGTGGTGACCGCCGCCGTCGCGCTCGCGGGGCGCCTGTCCGGCCGGCTCTCCTGGCCCACGGAGTGGACCGTGGACGTCGCCGAGACCGTCAACCGGGTCGTGGACTGGATGACCGCCCACCTCTACTCCGGTGTGCCCCTCGTCGGGGGGACCGCCGACTGGGCGGGGCGGTTCACCGTCTGGGTCCTCAACCCGCTGCGCGACGGGCTGCAGTGGCTGCCCTGGTGGGCGGTCCTCATCGGCGTCGGCGCGCTCGCCCTGCTCATCGGTACCTGGCGCACCGCGGCGACCGCCGTCCTCGCGATGGGCGTGATCGGTGTGCTCGGGGTCTGGACCCCGGCGCTCGACACGCTGTCCCAGGTCCTGGCCGCCGTCGCCGTGACCCTGGTGCTCGGCGTCGCCCTCGGGGCCGCCGCGGCCCGCAGCAGCCGGTTGGGGCGCGTGCTCCGTCCGGTGCTGGACGTCTTCCAGACGCTCCCGCAGTTCGTGTACCTGATCCCCGTGGTCGCCCTGTTCGGGGTGGGCCGCGCCCCGGCGGTCGCGGCGGCGGTGGTCTACGCGCTGCCCGCGGTGGTACGGATCACGGCGCAGGGCGTGCGCGCCGTGGACCCGGCGGCGCTGGAGTCCGCCCGGTCGCTCGGAGCGACCGGCCGCCAGCAGCTTCTCCAGGTCCAGCTGCCGCTGGCCCGGCCGGCGCTGCTGCTCGCCGTGAACCAGGGCGTCGTGCTCGTCCTCGCCGTGGTCGTCATCGGCGGCCTCGTGGGCGGCGGCGCGCTCGGCTACGACGCGGTCTTCGGCCTCGCCCGGGGCGACCTGGCGACCGGTCTGGTCGCCGGTGCCGCGATCGTCTGCCTCGGCCTGGCGCTGGACCGGGTGACCCAGCCCACGGAACGCCGTGAGCTCGCCGGAAAGGGGGCCTGACATGGCTCGCACACGTTACGCCGCTCTCGCGGCCGCCGTCGCCCTGACGGCACTCACCGGTTGCGGTGCCGCCGACATGACCCGCCAGGCCTCCCCGTACGCCGCTGCCGAAGGCTCCCGGACGGTGACGCTGTCCGTGCAGTCGTGGGTGGGCGCGCAGGCCAACGTCGCCGTCGCCCAGTACCTGCTGGAGCACGAGCTCGGCTACCGGGTCGACACCGTCCAGATCGACGAAGTGCCGGCCTGGGACGCACTCAGTCAGGGCCGGGTCGACGCCATCCTGGAGGACTGGGGCCACCCGGACCAGGAGAAGCGGTACATCGACGACAAGGGGACGATCGAACGGGGCGGCGATCTCGGGGTGACCGGTCACATCGGCTGGTTCGTGCCCACGTACTTCGCCGAGCAGCACCCGGACGTCACCGACTGGAAGAACCTGAACAAGTACGCCGAGGCGTTCCGCACCGCGGAAAGCGGCGGCAAGGGCCAGCTGATGGACGGCTCCCCGTCCTACGTCACCAACGACAAGGCGCTCGTGGACAGCCTCGGCCTCGACTACCAGGTCGTGTTCGCGGGCTCGGAAGCGGCGCAGATCACGCAGATCAAGCAGTTCGCCAAGGAGCAGAAGCCGTTCCTGACCTACTGGTACAAGCCCCAGTGGCTGTTCGAGAAGGTCCCGATGACGGAGGTGAAGCTGCCGGCCTACAAGGAGGGCTGCGACGCCGACCCGGAGAAGGTGGCCTGCGCGTACCCGCACACGCCGCTCCAGAAGTTCTTCAACGCACGCTTCGCCGAGGGCGGGGGCGACGCCGCCGCCTTCCTGAAGAGGTTCCGGTGGACGACCGACATGCAGAACGACGTCGCCTTGATGATCGCCGAGCAGAAGCTGTCGCCGCAGGAGGCGGCCGGCCGATGGGTGAAGGACCACGAGTCCACCTGGCGGGCGTGGCTCCCGTCCTGACGCGCACGGGGAGACCGGCCGCCCACGCCGGTGTCCCCCGGACGTGCGACGCGCACGTGTCGTACCGACGGTGATCGAATCGAGGCGGCGGGACCGGATGAGGCCATAGACGGTCGAGCGACCCGGTCCGACTGCGGCAGCACACAGGGGAAGGGCCCCGCCCCGGGGCGAACCGGGGTGGGGCCCTTCCTGTTCGTGCTGCCCGTTCGGGCTACTGGTGGACGGTGCGGCGACGCCGCATCCACCACACCAGGGCCGCGCCGGTGGCGGCGATCGCCACGGCGATGCCGGAGATCAGGCCGACCGGGGTGTCCGATCCGGTGTCGGCGAGGCCGCCGTCCGGGTCCGGCCTGTTCGCCGGAGGCGTCGCGCCCCCACTGCCGCCCGTGTCACCGTTGCCGGGCGCCGCTCCCTCTTCCTCCAGGGTGCCGTGTGGTACATCGGCGAGACCCTGCGCCGACGGCACGAGGGCTGGGCGTGGAAGTTCGAACCGGACGTCACCTTCGGCCTGCTCCCGACGTTCTATCCGACGGTCCCGGACCCCGCGTACCTGGACACCCCCTGCGTCGGCGCACCCGATGCCGAGCCCGGCGAACACTGGTACCCCCTGAACACGCTGCGCCGGCTCCTCGCCACCGAGGACGAGTTCGACAACCCGATCGACGAACGACTCGTCGGCATGGTCGAAGGCTGGTACGACGAGGACGATGAGGACAACGAGTAACTGACGTGCGCAGTACGGGCGTCAGGTCGTGTCTGATCGACCGATCCCCTGGCAGGTCGTAGTGAGCTGACGGATGCGGCGTGGCTCGGCTCCCCCGCGCCCTCCCCTCCCGAACCAGCACCTCGCGTTCGGCGACGGACATCGCGGCCGTTCTCTACACCCGCGGCACCACGGGCAGGCCCAAGGGCGCCCGGGACGCCCACCGCGCCCAGGAATCGACCGTCGCGGTCCACAGTCGTCACAGAGCCCGGCCCGCTCCCTCGGGTCGAGGGAGCGGGCCGGGCCGGTGCCGGAACGGGTCGCCTTCTACGGTGCGATCTCGAACGTGGGCGGCTTGAGGCCCGCGAGACAGCTGGTGTCCGGCGCGGTCGGGCTGTCGAAGAACGAGACCGTCATGGTCTGCGCGCACTTCGAGTCGGCGAAGACCACGTGGGCGACGTAGGGCACCGTGACGACGGTGGACCGGCTCAGCGTGCGGCCGACGTACGCCCCGTTGCTCGCCGCGGTCTGGGCGTCGAAGCCACCGGACAGGACGAAGGTCGGGATGTCGCTGACCGTTCTGTCCCGGATCGAGGGGTCCGCCGGGGGGACGTCCCAGGCGCGGCAGTCCTGGTGGAGCCAGGCGAGCTGCGGGGCGTTGGCGAGGAGCGAACGCGGGAACGACGGGAACGCGCGCCGGCCTCCCCGGATCACGTCCTCCTCGCTCTCGTACGGCGTCCACTGCCTGCAGAAGACGCCGTAGACGAGACCGTGGGACGTCCTCCCCAGGGCCTGCGGGCTGTACTTGCCGCCCGCCAGCTGCTCGGCGATCCGCTGCGGGTTGCCGTGCGCCAGTTCGTCGATGGAGCGGGGCACGCCCTCCGCCAGGTGGGAGGCGGAGGTCAGCCAGTTCACCAGGGTTCCACCGTCGACCACGACCTTCACCGGCGCCGACTGGCCGGGCACCGCGACGGTGGTGGAGGCCGGCCGGGCTTCGAGGTCGACGACGAGCCGCTCGAAGGTGGCCTTCAGGTTCGGATAGCGGGTGTTGCAGGCGGGCTGGTTCGCGCAGGCCTTGAAGATGCCGTCGAATCCCTCTCGTGCGGCCTTCCAGGTCACGGCACCGCCGGCCAGGGACGGCGGCAGGATGCCGTCGATGCCGACCGACCGGATGCCCTCCGGGTGCAGGCGCATGTACTGGAGCGCCAGGTCGGTGCCGTAGGAGATGCCGAACACGTTCCACTGCCGGATGCCGAGCGCCTTGCGCAGGTCCGCGTAGTCGGCGGCGCTCTCCGTGTCGTCGTAGGCGCTGAGGTCGGCCCCCCGATCCACCAGCCGGTCGCGGCATTCCCGCGTCGCCCGGACGTGGAGGCGGCCGGTGGACGAGGCGTTGGAGACGAGGCCGAGGGCACGCGCGTTGAACTGGTCGATGTTGAGGCAGGTGAGCTCCGGGTCGGCCGAGTAGGTGCCCCGCTGGGACATGAAGATCAGGTCCCGGTCGCGGTTCAGGCCGCCGTTGAGCGCCATCGGGATCTCCGACACCGCGTCGTCGCCGGGTCCGCCGGCGAGCCACACGATCGGGTCGCCCGCCGGCTTTCGCGTGGCCGCCGGGATGATCGCCACGGCGAGGGTGATCCTGCGCCCCCAGCCCTTGTCGTGCCGGTCACGCTTCTCGGGGACCGTGAGCGTCCCGCACTGGGCGTCCTTCAGGGCGGGGATCGGGTCCGCCGTCCTCGGGCAGGGCCCCGGTACGTAGTGGGCGTGCCCCGCCGTCCGGGCGACTGTGCCGAGGTGCGCTCCGCCGCCGGACTCGGCCTGGGCGGGCATCGCGGCGAGGCCGACCACGAGGACACCGGCTGTGGCTCCGGCCAGCGTGGCCGCGAGCCGGCGCGAGGCAGGCCCGTGGCGCGGTGGGCAGGGGGATCTCATGTTCTCTCCGGGTCAGGGGCGATGGTGAACGGGGCCGGTGCGAGACCTGCCACGCAACGGCTGTCGGGTGCGGTCGGACGCGCGAGGAAGGAGGCCAGGACGGTCTGCGCGCAGGGCGACTGGGGGACCACGAAGTGGCCGATCCCGGGAATCCGCACGGCGGTCGAGCGGGGCAGCGTGCGGCCGGTGTACGGCCCCCACTTCGCCCCCGTCTTCGCGTCGAACGTTCCGGAGACGATCAGCGTCGGCACCTTGCTGAAGGTGGCCACCCGCTGGATCGCGGTGCGGTCCGGGACGTTCCAGGCGCGGCACAGGTCCTGCTCGAAGGGAAGCTGCGGTGCGTGGGCCAGGACCGTGTCCGGCCACCCCGGGAAGGCCCGGCGCCCCGCCTCCAAGAGGTCGGACTTCGTATAGCCCGGCACCCACTCGCTGCACGCCACCGAGTGCGTCAGGCCATGGGCGAACTCGGCGGTCGAGGGCGTCGCGCCGGCGGCTCGTGCCTTCGCCAGTCGCTCGGGGTTTCCGTGGGCGAGTTCGTCGAGAGCCGCCGGGACATCGGCGGCAGGCAGGGCGCCGCCGTCGGCGACCAGCAGGTTCACCAGCGCGCCCCCGTCGAGGACGACCTTCACGGGGCTTCCGCCCCCGGGCGGCTCGACCGTCAGCGTCAGTGGGTTCGCCTCAAGGCGCCGGACCTGTTCGGTCAGCGTGCGCGGGAGGTCGGGATAGCGGTTCTCGCAGCGGGGCTGGGCCTCGCACGCCGCGAAGATCGTGTTGATCCCCTCCTGTGCGCTGTCCCAGGTCCAGGGCAGGCTCACGATCTGTGGAGGGGCGACCGAGTCGATCGCGACCGAGCGGATCCCCTGGGGGTGCAGGCGCAGGTACGTGAGGGCCAGGTCGGTGCCGTAGGAGTAGCCGTAGACGTTCCATTTCCTGATGCCCAGGGCCTTGCGCAGATCGGCGAAGTCGGCGGCGTTCTCGGTGGTGTTGTAAGCGCTCAGACGGATTCCGTCGGCCGTCAGACGGTCCCGGCACTCCTTCGCCGCGCGCACCAGGAGCCGGCCGGTCGAGGGCGCGCCGTAGGGCAGCCCGACGGCCCGCACGTTGAATCGGTCGATCTCCGGGCACGCGAGGTACGGCTCCGAGTAGGGCCCGCCGCGCTGGGTCATGACGATCAGGTCGCGGTCCTGGTTCAGCTTGGAGGCGATCAGGAAGGGGATGGCGTCGATCGCGTCGCCCCCAGGACCCCCTTCCATGAACACCACCGGGTCCTTGGCCGGCTTCGCCGACGTGGCCGCGATGATGGCGACGGTGAGTTTGATGGTCCGGCCGCCGCGGTGGGCTCGGCTCTCCGGCACCTCCATGACCCCGCACCGCCCGTGGATGGGCTCGGGCGCGTCCGGGCAGGGGCCGGGCACGAACCGCGCGGGGGTGCCCCACGGGGGCCCGTCGAGCGCCGGCGAGAGGGCGCTGCTCGGTGTCGGAGCGGCGGCAGCCAGGAAAGCCAGGCCCGCTGCGGCAAGCGCCGCTCCGGTGCGTGCGTCCCGGGAGCGTAGCCGCCTGTCCCGGTGTTCCCCCCGTTTCCGGAGGAACCTGCCGTTCCCCCGAACGGACCGCGGCCGGCCCGTTCTGATGCCCTGTTCCGTCATGTGATCCCGTCTCTCCTGCGTGGTCGGGCTTCCCGGCCGTCGCGTCGGGGCGGTGCCGGCCGACTCCGCCCGCCGCCTCATGGTTCGGGCGGGCTCTGCCCGGCCCAGCCTGCGTTCGAGGCGGGAGGTCCGCCACCAGTGGGCTCCACTCGGAGCAGCCCGCCGGCAGGACGGGCGCTCGTCGGCGAACTGGCGTCGGCGGAGGGCTGAGGACCGTGGCTGAGGGAGGGGTGGAGGGAGGGGTGGAGGGAGGGGTGGAGGGAGGGGTGGAGGGAGGGGCAGCGGGTGAAGAGGCAGCCCCTGGTCGTCCGCCGTCGAGGGGACGGCGGACGGGATCGAGGGCTGCGCCACGGATCGGCGCGGCCGTTGCGCGAGCGCCTTCCGCGCGAGTCCTTACGGGCCGCCGCCTCCGAGGGCCCTCAGAGGTAGGAGGGCGGGAACCCAACCGGTCGTCCGGCCTCGACCTCGGCCGACCGGCATCCGTCCGACTCCCGGTACCAGGTCCGGACCTCGCCGGTCACCAGCCGGCTTCGCCACCGAGAAGGTGTTCCCGTCCTTCGCCCGTCCTCGTCCTTCGCCCGTTCCCGTCCAGTCCCGCACGCCATGGGTGTTGGCCCGCTCCCCCGGGTCCCGTCCGAGGGCGACGGCGCTCGGCGGTCGGCTGCTCGTTCAGCGCCGCGGGAACGCCGGTGCCGTGGGAGCCGGCCCCAGTGTCGTCGTGCCGGGGAGCGACCGGTGACCCAGCCCCGTACGGTAGGCGTCCAGGGCTGCTTCGGTACGGCCGCCGCGGCGCAGAAGGTCGCCCAGCAGGCGGCACAGATCGGCGAGGTCGCCGCTCGCGCCGCTGCGCTCCAGCAGCCCCAGGGCCGTGACGTAGTGCTCCTCGGCAGTCTCGCAGTCCCCCCGCTCCTCGGCGATCAGCCCGAGCAGCCGGTGCGCACCCCCGGCGTGCACCGCGCCGTGCCGGTCACCCAGCTCGAGAAACGCCGAGAGCAGATCCGACGCCTCGCCGTGCCGGCCGAGTCGCCGGAGGACATCCGCCAGCTCCACCTCCACCTGCGCGGTGAACAGCGCCGCACGTCTGACGTTCAGTATGTCCCGGGCAGCGCGCAACTCCGTTTCAGCTGCCGCCAGTTCTCCGCTCTGAGCCAAAACGTAGCCGCGCATCCAGTGGCAGTGCGCGAGGTCGGTGCGCAGGCTCAGCTGGTGGTAGATCGCCTGCGCCTTGGCCAGTGAGGCGTCCGCGTCAGCCGTGCGCCCCTCGGCGAGGAAGGTGCGGGCCACCTGCCGGTGCATGCCCGCCACCAGTGCCGGGTCGTCGACCTGTGGAGCCAGTGCCAGGGCGAGCTCGGCGGCGTGGGCGGCACGGGCGTGGGCGCCCATGTCCATGTACGGACCGATCACGGCGGCGTACAGGACGACCAGTGCCTCGGGGTCGGCCAGGCCGCTCGCTCCGAGCTCGTCGATGGTGGACTCGAGGAGGTAGCAGGCGTAACGCAGCTCGCCGGCCAGGAGGTGCGCGACGGCACGGCCCCGGATCGCGCGTGCGCGGCGCGGCAGCGGCTCCTCGGCGAGGAGCCGCTCGACGGCCTGGAAGTGGTGGCCCGCATCGACCAACTGACCGGTCTCCAGGGCACAGTCACCGAGCCCGAGCAGCGCCTCGGCCTGCTCGGGCACGAGGTCGAGGTGCTCCGCGTCGGTGAGCAGGCGCCGGTAGCGCACGGCGGCCTCCTCCGCCGTCCCGGTGGCCAGCTGCCGCCGCGCTTCGACGAGGGCGAGCCGCAGCTCCGTGGCGAGGTGCGCGGGCCTGCCGGTGGCCAGCTCCTCGTACGACGTGCCGAGCCGCTCCGCGAGGAAGCGCAGCGCGGTCTCCGAGGGCCTGACCCGGCCCGACTCCAGCGTCGACACGTACGCGGGGGTGTACGAGGGCTCGGCCAGCTGCCGCTGTGTCAGACCGCGTTGGGCGCGCAGTCGCTGCACTCGGCGGCCGATCGTGGCCGGATCGTCCATGAGGACCCCCTGGTTCGTGAACTGCCCAGTATCCAGAAGCAGTAGGCATTGCGCACGCCCTCGCCTTCCCCCTAGGTTAAGCGACTCGTTCAGTGTATTTACTCCTTCAGTTAACTCGCTTGGCAAGGGGCTGATCTCATGCGTTCAGTACGACGAGGGGCCATGGCGGTCGGAGTGGCCGTCGCCCTCACGGCCGTGCTCGCCGCCGCACCCGGCAGCGCCGCCGCAGACCCGTCGGCACCACGCACGGCCGGAGTCGAGGTCGAGGTCCCGGGTCCGGAAGACGGGACGTTCGCCGGCTCCGGCCACACGCACGTGCCGCCGGAGCGCCGGAACCGGACGGCCTCCCGCCTGACGTCGGCAGAGGTGGCCGCCGACGGCGAGGTGACCAAGACGGTCGACAACGGCCCCACCGCCGACCGGCTCGACATCGTCGTCGTCGGAGACGGCTACACCCTCGCCGAACTGCCCCGGTTCCACGCCGACGCCCAGAAGAAGTGGGCCGAGCTGACGGCCGTCGAGCCCTACACCACCTACCGCAACCTCTTCAACGTCTGGACCGTCGACGCCGTCTCGAACCAGTCAGGCGTCTCCGGCGACCCCTCACCCGACACCGTCCGCGACACGGCGCTCGGCTCGTACTTCTGGTGCGACGAGATCGAACGACTGCTCTGCGTCGACCAGGACAAGGTCGACGGATACGTCGCGAAGGCGCCGGAGGCCGACCTGGTCCTCGTCCTCGCCAACAGCACCAAGTACGGCGGCGCCGGCTACAACGAGCGCAGCGAGACCCTCGGCTACGAGGGCATATCGACGGCCTCGGCGGGCAACGAGAAGTCCGGCCAGGTCGCGATCCACGAGACCGGCCACTCCTTGGGCAAGCTCGCCGACGAGTACTTCTACGCCGACTACCCCGGCTACGAGCGGTACCTGGGCCCCGAGCCCGCCGACTCCAACGTCACCACCCTCACGGCCGACGACATGGCCGACCGGGGCACCAAGTGGCACCGCTGGCTCGGCGAGCAGTCTCCCGACGGCGGCATCGTCGGCGCGTACGAAGGCGGCGGGTACTACGTCACCGGGCTGCGGCGCCCCACCGAGGATTCCCTGATGCGCTCGCTCGGCAAGCCCTTCAACCTGCCCGGAGTGGAGGCGATGATCGCCGGCTTCTACCGCGAGGCGCGCATCGCCTCCCCCGTCACGGCCACCGGTCGCACCCTCCGCACGGGTGACACCGCCAAGGCCCTCGTACCCCGACTGGCGGGGGCGGACGGGCGTCAACTCACGATCCGCTGGTACCTCGACGGGCGGGAGATGAAGGCCCTCGCGGGCCGCAGCCACGTACGGGTGTCCGACCTGACCCTGCGTCTGCTCGACCTCCGGAAGCACACGTTGTCCCTCACGGCCGAGGACCGCACGCCTTCGGTTCGGGACCGCGGCATCGCCCGGACGATGAGGTCCACGGTCAGCTGGACGGTCCGGCTCTGACGGTCCGGCGGGCGTACGTCTTGGTTCACGGCCGCCTCGAAGGAAGCAGCCGAAGAACGCCTCCGGGCGCCGGTCGCGACCAGAGAGGCTCGCGACCGGCGCAAGCAGTCACGCCACCTGACGCGCACCGGGAGAGCCGGTACGGGCACCTGGGTGAGGACCTCGGGAACCGGCCCGGTGCCCCCCGCAGAACGGCGCCCCCCACGGCTATCTGCGGCTGACCGACTCCGGGAACGACGAGAGCGGCGCCGTCCTCTTCGACCAGGCCCTCCCGGCGGGCAACGGCCTCGACGTCACCTTCGACCAGTGGCAGTACGGCAGTACAACCCCAACCTCGAGTTCCTCCCCGGCGTCGACCGCGGCTACCTCGGCGTCGGCCTCGACGTCCTCGGGAACACTTCGGCGACTGGGAGCACCGCGGCAACGGCTGCCCGACCCGCTCCCCGGGCGGCACCGGCTTCCGCATCCCCGCTCCCGGCCGCAACATGGTCACCGTCCGCGGCCCCGGCGACGGCACCGTCGGATACTGCTTCCTGACCGCTACGGCCAGTAACTTCACCACCACCCCGCCCTGGCCGTCCACCCTGCCCGGCTCCCTCCAGGGCCCGCTCACCACCCTGCCGGCCGATGCGACTCCGCAACAGGCGGAGACCCTGCTCGAACCGTCGCGCCGCCGAGTGAACGTGCACCTCACCCCGGCCCCCTCCCCCGTCCTCACCGTCTCGGTCGACTTCAACGACGGCCAGGGCATGCGCCAGGTCCTCCAGACCCTGGCCCGCGAGCCGGTGCCGTCCACCTACAAGTTCGGCTTCGCCGGGTCGACGGGCCTGTTCACCGACGTCCACCTGATCCGCAACGTCTCGGTCAGCACCCAACAACCGCTGCCCGAGCTCAACCTGGTCAAGCAGGTCCACGAGCCGAGGCCGGGCGAACTCGTCGTCGGCACCCCTGTCCAGTACGACTTCGTCGTCACCAATGCCGGCAGCACCCCGATCAACGACATCGCGGTCCACGATCCGACGGTCGGCGACATCGACTGCCCGGTCAGCGTGCTCGAACCGGGGCGGACGATCACCTGCACCGGCACCTACCTGATCACCGCCGCGGACGTGGCCCGGGGCCACGTCACCAACACCGCGCGCGCCACCGGCACCTCCGGCAGCGCCCCGGTCACCTCCCCCGACTCCACCGTCAAGGTGCCGATCGAGGCGCCCCCGAGCATGCCCGTCGTCAAGAGCGTCGACGCCGCCGAGCCCTTCGACATCGGCGACGTCGTGCCGTACAGCTACGTGGTCACCAACGTGGGCGGCACCGAGATCACCGGCCTCTCCATCACCGACGACCGCGTCACCGGCATCACCTGCGACTCCGCCACCCTCGCCCCGGCCGGCAGCCCCGGCGACAGCACCACCTGCCGCGGCTCTTACACCGTGACCGCCGCCGACGCCCAGACTGGACACGTCACCAACACCGCCAAGGCCACCGGCACCGACCCCGACGGCGCCACTGTCGAGAGCCCCTCGGTCCGGCTCCGCATCCCCGCCGTCTGCCCTCCCGACTACGGCTACGGCGGCTGCAAGGAAGGTGATCACGGCTACGGCAACGGCAACGACGGCTACGGCTACGGCTACGGCTACGGCTACGGCTACGGCGACAGCCACGGCTACGGCGACAGCCACGACAAGACCGCGAAGCGGCCCGGGAAGGAGACCGGCCGCTGACCTGGAGCAGATGTGACACGGGACCGGACCGAGCCGCCGAGCGGCCGGTCCGGTCCCTTCGTACGGGCGGGCCGCGCATGTGCGGGCTTTCGCCAGCGCCTTGGTCCCGGCGCCGGCGCCGGTCGGCAGCTGCGGGCAGCGTCAGACCGCCGAACGGAAGGCGGGCAGGTATCCGCCCGACTGCCCGGCGGCCGTGGGGTGGTAGGAGTTGTAGACCGGTACGGACAGGCTGTGCAGCCAGGAGTCCCCGGAGCAGATCTCGTGGCCGGTGAACTCGTCGACGACGCTGCTGAAGGTGAAGCCGGCGTTCGCCGCCTGCTTCGCCAGAACGCCGTTGAGGGTGTCGGAACCCCGGTTGATGGCCGCTCGCTCGGTCTCGCTGAGTCCGGCGATACAGCTTCCGGACAGCTTGTAGAACCGGGGGTACCCGAGAACCACCACGCGCGCCTGCGGTGCGCGGCTGCGGATGTCCCCGTAGAGCGCGGAGAGGCCGCCGGGCAGCGTGCCGTTCATCTTCACGATTGCGGCGTTCACGGCCGCGACGCAGGTGGCCTCGCTGTTGAGCACGCAGGTCTGCATGACGTCCGCGAACCCGACGTCGTTGCCGCCCGCCGTGACGCTGACGAGCGTCGTGGTGGAGTTCAGAGGGCCGAGCTGGCCGCTGCGGACGGACCCGGTGGTCGCACCGGAGCACGCGGTGAAGGAGAACGAGGAGGGAGAGTTGGCCGCTGCCCACAGGCGAGGGTACGCGTGGGTGCTGCGACGGCAGTCGCCGCTGTCCGAGAGGTAGCTTCCGGCCCCCACACCGGAGGAGTACGAGTCTCCGAGGGCCACGTAGCGGTGGCCGGCGGCAGTGGCCGGCTGGGCGACTCCGAGGGCCGCGGCGGCCACTGCGAGCGCGGTTGATGCGGACAGCACGAATCTTCGCCAGAGCATGGCGATCAGCCTCAAATCCGGAGCGTGGGAGGTGAGTTGGTTGAACGCGACACTTCTAGCAGGGTGCGCGTACCGGCGGGTAGCCCCCGGTACGGATGTCTTCCGCTTTGGGGCGCCTCCTTTTTCTCCGCGCGTAGACTCGTCCCGATTGCGCCAGGTACGCGCCGGGCGGCGGCCCAAGGCCGTGACAGCGACAAGCGGCATCGCGGTGAAGAGATCGCGCCAAGGCCCGTGACCCCAGGGAAGGTTCCGGACACGCTGCGCCCCGGGCGTTTGGTGCGAGAGGGGAGGGGGACAGGGTTGTGCGGTGTGGTGACGTCGCATCGGGGATCTGATCGCACGGGGGGACCATGCAGGTCGACGCTGTCAAGAGCATGCACGAGTACTGGGATCCGGCGCATCCCGTCCTGGAGATCCTGCGCGCCCGCCGGGATTCCGGGAGCTTGCCGGGGCAGCGCACGGACGGTGCGACCGTCGCCCTCGCCGTCGAGGGCGGCGGCATGCGCGGGGTGATCTCCGCGGCGATGCTTTCCCAGTTGGAGGACTTCGGATTCAAGAACGCCTTCGACGTGGTCTACGGGTGCTCCGCCGGAGGGATCAACGCTGCCTACTTCCTCGCGGGCGAGACCTGGTACCCGCTGTCGATCTACTACGACGACCTGACGAACAAGCAGTTCGTCGACTTCTCCAGGGCCCTGCGCGGGCAACCGATCCTGAACCTGGCCTACTCCTTCGACCACATCATGGAGCAGGTCAAACCGCTGGACTACGAGGCCGTCCTGCGCTCGCCGATCGCCCTGGCCGTCCCGATCACCGACGTCGACGCCCTGCGGACCGTGGTGCTGCGGGAGTTCGCCTCCCGGCACGACCTCAAAGCCGCGTTACGCGCCTCCGCTTGGCTTCCCATCGCCGTCCCCGGCACCTTCGCCACGCCCGACGGGAGACGCGCCGTCGACGGCGGCGTCCTCACCGCCCTGCCCTTCCGGCTCGCCGTCGGGGACGGCTGTACGCACGTCCTGTCGCTCAGCACCCGGCCGATGGGACCGGCCGGCACCGGGCTCAACCTGATGCACCGCTACACCTTTCTGCACCTGGAGCGGATGCGCCGCGGCCTCGGCGCCGGGTACCTGGCGGCGATCCGTCAGAAGCACCGCGACCAGGACTGGCTCCGCCGGATGAGAACGGCCCCCGCAGCCGACGCGCCGTACGTCCTCGATCTGGCCCCGCTGCCGTGGATGCCCGAGCTCAAGCGGCACGAGCAGAACCAGGGCCGGCTGCTCCACCACGCGCGGATGGCCTACGGCATCGCGTTCTGCGCCACCGAGGGAAGACCGGCCGAGCTGATGCGCCAGGGCGGAATCCGTGCCATGCCGAGACTGAGGGTGGTTGACAGCGCGAATGGAGCACCGGGGCGCGACGCTGGATCTGCTGCTCGCAGCACTGTCCGATCTGACGGGATATGACGAGGGGCACCTGGCACGGCTACAGGACCTGCTCGAGCTGCCCGCCGACGGCGGACCGGAAGCCGCCCGGCAGCGGACCCGCCGGCTCGAACTATGGCGGCGCCTGCTGCAGGACATCCCCCTCGACGAGCGGTCGTTCGACGACCGCTTCGGGCTCGCGGGCAGGCGGACCGCGATAGCGCACCTCGAAGCCTGGTGCCTCGGGCACCGGGACCCGGACGGCGGACGCCCGGGGGGCCCGGACGAGCTGTTCGGGTTCGTCAGCCTGTTCCTGCTGACCCTGCTCGGCCTCGCCGAATCCGAGGCGCAGCGCTCGCTCCCGCAGCCGGGGGCCGTCACCGGCCGGAGCGGCCAGGCGCTGACCCACGACTGCGACGGCGTCTGCGGGGTGCTCGTGGCCGAGGTCGCGGTCGCGGAGGTCATCGCCGACGTCTACAGCCCGCAGCGGCGGCCCGCCGGGCGCAGCGCGGCCGAGACCGTGGAACCCGCCCGGCGCGAATGGGACGCCATGCAGCGCAAGCTGCGGTTCCATCGACACGGCAGCACCTCGATGATCCTGCGCGGTGCCACCGCGGACGCCGTGCACGGCATCCGTCCGGAGTTCGCCCTCAAGCTGATCCTCTACCCCTTCACGCGGATCGGGACCCTCGCGCAGGCCACCCGCACTTACGCGGAGACGTACGGCACGTCGAGCACCGGGTCACGGCACCTGGTGCGGGTCTGGGCCAGCTGGGACAGCTGGATCCTCATGGACTTCATCGAGGGCAGGACGCTGGCCGAGCTCGTCCGCGAGGAGTGGGGACCGGAGGCCGGCGGCGCGGGCCAGGTCGCCTCCCTCCGCCTCGACCGGCTCCGGGAGAAGGGGCTGCTGCTCTTCGAGGCCCTGGAGGACCTCCAGCGCGTCGCGCGCGACGACCCCGTCCACGGCGGGCTCAAGAGCGTGCATGCGGACCTCGCACCCTCCAACATCATCGTGTCCGCGGCCGACGGCGCCTTCAAGCTCATCGACCTCGGCCGCAACTACTTGTACACCCACACCGTCACCGGGACGGCAGGGGCCGAGGCTGCCTACATCGCTCCGGAGGTGAGGGCCGGCGAGACCGGGATCGCCCGGGCCGACCTCTACTCGCTCGGGCAGCTACTGATCCTCTTCGGCACCGGACGGGCGAGCGCCGACGGCGTCGTTCCCGACATCTTCTACATGCGCGCCGCGCTGCTCGCGCGGTTCGTCGAGGACCTGGTCGACGCCGACCCGAGGCGGCGACTGCTCATCTTCTCCGCCGGAGCCGGGCGGGCGCTCTCGTACGCGCGGGTGAAGGACGACTTTCTCGCGGAGCTCGACATGGTCCAGGCCGCCGAGCAGGGCGAGTCCGACCTGCGGGTCGAGACCGGGTGGCGGGCCCTGCGCGAACTGACGCGGCCGCTGGCCGGCGACCCGGGCCGCGAGTGGCGGCTGTGGCGGATGCGGAGACGACTCGACGAGCGGCCGGAGTCCGACCGCGGGCAGTTCACGGACTGGCTCCTCGCCTGGTCCCTCCTCTCGGCACTGATCTGGGCCGTGACGAACACCGTCGTCGTCACCTGGTTCCTGCGAGACCTGGACCTGGACTGGGGGAACAGGCTCGTGGAGCTGGCTCAGCACGCCAGTCGCAACCCTGAGGGCCTCCCGGTCATCGACGCCTGGCGGCGCGACGGCTACGAGGTGCCGGACTGGCGGGCCAACCTCCCGGCCCGGATGGTCGGGCTCTCCTACGCGATCGCCGCACCGAAGTACTACCAGATGCTGTTCTCCGGCCTGACGCCCCTCGTCATCGGCTGGCGGGCCGGCTCGATGACCCGGCTGGCCCTGCTGGCCGAGGCGAGCATGCGGATCATGGCCGTCGTGCCGTGTCTGCTCGTGCTGGCGATCACCCTGGTCGATCCCCGATGGTGGCCGATCAACTCCGCGATCGGGCAGGTCCTGACTCTGCTCGCGAACGTGCTGACCCTCGCCTACGTCCGCGCGGTCATCGTCCGTTCACGACAGCTCGGCCTCAGCACGGTACCCGGCGACGACACCAAGATCACGGGCCTGGCCTCCTTCACCCAGTGGGTGCCGACCTCGCTCTTCTACGCCACGGCCGTACTGACCATCGGCACCGCGCTCTACCTGGGACTCCTCCACGACACCTACGTGTACGCGCTCGCCGTCACCTCGACCAACATCTTCCTCTTCTACGCGATCAAATGCGGCATCGGCGGCCCCACGATCCGCGTCACGATCGTCCGGATCTGCCTGGCCGCCGAACGCGTCGGCCGATGCCGGTGACCACTTCCACGGCGAAGCCCTGGGTCTCCTGGCGAGCACGCCCCCGTGACTCCTTGCGCGGCTCCGTCGCCGATCCGGGACCGCAGGGGTCAGAAGCCCTGGGCCAGCCGGTGGTAGGCCTGGTTCCAGCGCAGTTCCTTGGTGAAGCGGCGCATCGTGGTGTCGGCGTCGATCACCAGGAGTTCGACGCCGAGCATCTCGGCGAGGTCGTCGATCTCATCGGTGCCGACCGCTCCGGAAAGCACGGTGTGGTGCGGCGCGCCGGCGGTCAGCCAGGCTTCGGCGGAGGTGCGCAGGTCCGGGCGCGGCTTCCAGACGGCACGGGCGACGGGCAGCTTGGGCAGCGGCTCCGGTGACGGGACCACGTCGACCTCGTTGGCGACCAGCCGGAAACGGTCACCCAGGTCCGCGAGGCCGACCACCACGGCCGGACCGGGTTCGGCGTCGAAGACCAGACGGACCGGGTCCTCGCGGCCGCCGATGCCGAGCGGGTGGATCTGGCACGAGGGGGTGCCGGAGGCGATGCTCGGGCAGACCTCCAGCATGTGCGCGCCGAGGATCAGCTGACGGCCGTGCTCCAGGTGGTAGGTGTAGTCCTCCATGAAGGACGTGCCGCCGGGCAGTCCGCCGGCGGTCACCTTGAGGGTGCGCAGCAGGGTCGCGGTCTTCCAGTCGCCCTCGCCGCCGAAGCCGTACCCGTCGCCCATCAGCCGTTGCACCGCCAGGCCGGGCAGCTGGCGCAGCCCGCCGAGGTCCTCGAAGTTGGTGGTGAAGGCCTTGAAGCCGCCCTGCTCCAGGAAGCCGCGCAGGCCGAGCTCGATGCGCGCGGCATAGCGCAGTGACTCGTGGCGTTCCGCGCCGGCCCGCAGTTCGGGCGCGAGGCGGTAGGTGTCCTCGTACTCCTTGGTCAGCTCGGTGACGTCGGCGTCGTCCGTCGCGTCCACGACGGCGACCAGGTCGTTGACGCCGTAGGTGTTGACGGAGACCCCGAAGCGCAGCTGGGCCTCGACCTTGTCGCCCTCGGTGACGGCCACGTCACGCATGTTGTCGCCGAAGCGGGCCAGCTTGAGGCCGCTCAGTTCGGCGCGGCCGGCCGCGGCACGGGCCCAGGTGGAGACCCTGGCGGCCACGTCCGGGTCGCTGACGTGTCCGGCGACGGTCTTGCGGGCGACGCCGAGGCGGGACTGGATGTAGCCGAACTCGCGGTCGCCATGGGCGGCCTGGTTCAGGTTCATGAAGTCCATGTCGATGCTGTGCCAAGGCAGTTCGACGTTCGCCTGAGTGTGCAGATGGAGCAGCGGCTTGCGTAGGGCGTCCAGGCCGGCGATCCACATCTTGGCCGGCGAGAAGGTGTGCATCCAGGCGATCAGGCCGACGCAGGCGTCCGCGGAGTTGGCGTCCAGACATACCCGGCGGATCGCGTCGGCGTCCGTGAGGACGGGCCTCCAGACGATCTCGACCGCAACGGCGGGGTCCCGGTCCAGGGTTTCGGCGATGCGCTGGGACTGCTCGGCGACCTGGCTCAGCGTGTCCTCGCCGTAGAGCCCTTGGCTGCCGGTCAGGAACCAGACCTGGCGGCCTTCGAGTGGCTTGCTCATGGGGGTGGCTCCTTACCGGGCCTGGGGCTGGCCGTAGACGTTCTGGTAGCGGAAGTTGAGGCTGTCGATGTCCGCCTGGGCGATCGGCAGGGGCTCGCCGAGCTGGCGGGAGAGGTGGACGGTGCGGGCGACGTCCTCGCACATCACGGCGGCCTTGACCGCTGCCCTGGCGTCCTTGCCGATGGTGAAGACGCCGTGGTTCTGCATCAGGACGGCGGGCGAACGGTGGCCCTTGAGGGTGTCCACGATGCCCCGGCCGATAGAGTCGTCGCCGATCAGGGCGAAGGGGCCGACCGGGATCTCGGCTCCGAACTCGTCTGCCATCGCGGTGAGGACGCACGGAACGGCCTCCCCGCGGGCCGCCCAGGCGCAGGCGTACGTGGAGTGGGTGTGCACCACTCCACCGACCTCGGGCAGGTGGCGGTAGACGTGGGCGTGCGCGGCGGTGTCGGAGGAGGGCGCGTGCTCGCCTTCGACGACGTTGCCTTCCAGATCGCAGACGATCATGTTGCCGGGCGTCAGCTCGTCGTAGGAGACGCCGCTGGGTTTGATGACCAGCAGGTCCTCGCCGGGAACGCGGGCGGAGACGTTCCCCGCCGTCCACACGACGAGGCCGTAGCGGACGAGTTCCTGGTGGAGGTCGCTGACCTGGCGGCGGATGACGTCGATGGTCACGTTCACAATGCCTCGCTCGGGGTGGTGAGGGCGGCGTTCCGGATGTCACGCAGGCGGTGCAGGAGCTTGTCCGGGCCCAGACCGAAGGAGTCGTGCAGGGCGCGGTATTCGGCGAAGAGCAGGTCGTACGTGTCGGCGTCGGCCCGGTGCGGTCGGTAGGCGCCCCGGTGCACCCGGCCCATGGCGGCGGCCGCGGCACGGACGTCCGGGTGGGCTCCGGCCGCGACGGCGGCGTGGATCGCCGAGCCGAGGGCCGGGCCCTGCTCGGACGCGGCGACCGAGACGGGGCGGCGCAGCACGTCGGCGTAGATCTGCATCAGCAGGGCGTTCTTCTTCAGCCCGCCGGTGACGATGAACTCCGTGACGGGGACGCCGCCCTGCTCCAGGGCCTCGACGATGACGCGGGTGCCGAAGGCGGTGGCCTCCAGCAGCGCGCGGTAGATCTCCTCGGGCCGGGTGGCGAGGGTCAGGCCGGCGATCACCCCGGAGAGGTGGTGGTCGACCAGGGTGGAACGGTTGCCGTTCATCCAGTCGAGCGCCACCAGGCCGTGCGCGCCGACGGGTTGGGCGGCGGCCTTGCGGGTGAGCAGCTCGTGCGGGTCTTCGCCGGTCTCCTCGGCCTCGGCCAGGTAGTCGGCCGGCAGGCCCTGGCGCAGCCACCAGGCGAAGACGTCCCCGACGGCGCTCTGGCCGGCCTCGTAGCCGTAGGAGCCGGCGACGATGCCGTCCTCGACCACGCCGCAGATGCCGGGGACGTCGGCGAGCGTGGCACCGTTGACGACGTGGCAGGTGGACGTGCCCATGATGGCGAGGAGTTGACCGTTGTCGACGGCTCGGGCGGCCGGTGCGGCGACGTGCGCGTCGACGTTGCCGGCGGCGACCGCGATGCCCTCGGGCAGGCCGGTCCACTCGGCGGCCTGCGCGGTGAGCGAGCCGACCCGGGAGCCGAGTGGGGAGAGCGGGTGCTCCAGTCGGGTGCGGGCGAAGTCGGCGAAGTCCGGGTGGAGAGCGGCGAGGTAGTCCTCGCTCGGGTAACTCCCGTCCTGATGGATGCCCTTGTATCCGGCGGCGCAGGTGTTGCGGCTCTCGGTGCCGGTGATCTGCCAGACGATCCAGTCGGCTGCCTCGATCCAGCGGGCGGTCGCGGCGTACACGGCCGGGTCCTCTTCCAGGACCTGGAGAGCCTTGGCGTACTGCCACTCGGCGGAGATCCTGCCGCCGTATCGGGAGATCCACTTCTCTCCTCGGGCATGGGCCAGCGCGTTGATCCGGTCCGCCTGCCCCTGGGCGGCGTGGTGCTTCCAGAGCTTGGGCCAGGCGTGCGGGCGTTCGGCCCACTGCGGCAGTTCGGCGAGCGGGGTGCCGTCGGCCAGGGTCGGCAGGACGGTGCAGGCGGTGAAGTCGGCGGCGATCCCGATGACGTGGGCGGGGTCGACGCCGGCGGCGGCGAGCGCGGCCGGGACGGTGGTGCGCAGCACCTCCCGCCAGTCGGCGGGGTGCTGCAGCGCCCAGTCGGGCGGCAGCGCCCGGCCGGTGCCGGGCAGCTCACGCTCGATGACGCCGTGCGGGTACGCGTGGACGGCGGTCGCGATGTCCTCGCCGTCACGTACGCGGACCACCACGGCGCGGCCGGAGAGGGTGCCGAAGTCGATGCCGACGACGTAGCGGTCGGCGTCATGGGCGGCGGGGATCACGGTCACTTCCTCATCCTTCGTACGGGAGGTATGCGTCGTCGCCAGTCGCAGGCGCCCTCGTCGGCTCCCTCCGGGGGCGGAACGAGGGGCTCGCCGGTAGACGGACGGGAGCGGGGGATGTCGGCCCGGCAGGCGGCTCGGGGAGAGCATTTCCGTCAACGCTCACGGTGATTGTGAGCGCTCACAATCACCTGCGTCAAGGGTGCTTCCGAGCCGAGTGGGCCACCGGACCGCCCTCCGGGGACCCCCCGCGAACCGGGTGGACCCGATGTTCCGAACCGCTAGGACGTCATCGGCGGGCGGGGGCGACGCTGCGGCGCAGCACCATCTCCGGGGAGATCTGCGCATGGGCCCGGGAGGCCGCCCCGCCTTCCAGCTCTTCGACCAGCAGTTCCAGAGCACGGCGGCCGAGTTCACCGAAGTCCTGCCGCACGGTGGTCAGCGGCGGACTGAAGTACGCGGCTTCCGGGATGTCGTCGAAGCCCACCACGCTGATCTCGTCCGGCACGGACCGGCCGGCCTCGTGCAGGGCGCGCAGCAGGCCGAGGGCCATGTGGTCGTTGGCGCAGAAGACCGCGGTGACGTCCGGCAGTTCGGCGATCCGCAGACCCGCCTGGTAGCCCGAGCGGGCACTCCAGTCCCCGCGTTCCACCTCCGGTACCGGTGCTCCGGCCGCCTGCAGGGCGAGGCGCCAGCCCTCCTCACGGTCCTGGCTCTCCAGCCAGTTGGCCGGGCCCGCCAGGTGGTGCACGGTACGGTGCCCCAGGTCGAGCAGGTGACCGGTGGCCACACCGGCACCGTAGCGGTTGCCCACCGACACCATGGGCACCCGGGCCTGGTCGCCGGAGCCGACCGCGACGAGCGGCACGGAGCTGGAGAGCCGGGCCACCGCGCTGACCGCGGAGATCTGCGGCGCGATCACGACGACACCCTCCACCCCCTGGTCCCGCAGCCGGTCGACGGCCTCCTGGACCGACCGGCCGTCCAGGGAGCGCAGACTGGTCACGCTCACATAGTATCCGGCGCTGCGCGCCGCCCGCTCGATGCCCTCCAGCATCGAGGCCGGGCCGTAGAGCGTCGAGTCGAAGCTCACCACGCCGAGCGTCTGGGAGCGGCGTGTCACCAGGGCGCGGGCCGCGGAGTTGGGCCGGTAGTCCAGCTCCCGGATGGCCGCCAGCACCCGGTCGCGGGTGTGCGGCCGCACGTGCGGGGCGCCGTTGAGCACACGGGACACCGTCTGGTGGGACACTCCCGCCAGCTTCGCCACGTCCGCCATCACGGGCTGGCGCTGTTCCGTCCCGGCGCTCTCGGTTCCCACGCGTAGTCCCTCCTCGACCGTGGACCACAGTACGCGACCAGGTCCAGGCCAATCCGTCACTCTCGGCTTCGACGATGCCTCTCTCTTCTTACCAGCCGTGAAGGCCTGCCGTTAGTGCTCCCCGAACCCTTGACGGTCGTTCTTGTGAGCGTTAACACTTCATCCACGCCAGGCCGGAGCCACCGCAGCCCCCGATGCCCCACAGCCCGAGGGAGCACTCCCGGCCGGCCCCGCCCGACCGCTCCCAGTCGCCCAGTCAGGGTCGCTCTGCGCCGGTCGCGGAACACCACTGGAGGAACTGTGCGAAAGATTTCGGCGGGCCTCGTCGCCGCGGGCCTGGTGCTCTCGTTGGCGGCCTGCGGCCAGAGCGCCAACGGCGTCGGCGACGGCGCGCCCAAAGGGGCCGCCAAGGGCGGCCTGGTCGGCATCGCGATGCCGACCAAGTCCTCGGAACGCTGGATCAACGACGGCGCCAACATGGTCAAGGAGTTCCAGGCCAAGGGCTACAAGACCGACCTGCAGTACGGCGACAACGTGGTCGAGAACCAGGTCTCCCAGGTGGAGAACATGATCACCAAGGGCGCCAAGCTGCTGGTGATCGCCGCCGTCGACGGCTCCTCCCTCACCAACGTGCTACAGAAGGCTGCCGACGCCCACATCCCGGTGATCTCCTACGACCGGCTGATCCGCGGCACGGCGAACGTCGACTACTACGCGACCTTCGACAACTACAAGGTCGGTGTCCTCCAGGGCGGATACATCGTCGACAAGCTCGGGCTCAAGGAGGGCAAGGGCCCGTTCAACATCGAGTTGTTCGCCGGCTCCCCGGACGACAACAACGCCGGATTCTTCTTCAACGGCGCGATGAGCGTACTCAAGCCGTACATCGACAAGAAGAAGCTGGTCGTGCGGAGCGGCCAGACCGACTTCAACCAGGTCGCCACACTGCGCTGGGACGGCGGCCTCGCCCAGTCCCGGATGGACAACCTCCTGAGCAAGTCGTACACCAGCGCCCACGTCGACGCCGTGCTCTCGCCCTACGACGGCATCTCGATCGGCATCCTCTCCTCCCTGAAGGGCATCGGCTACGGCACCGCCAAGCCGCTGCCGATCGTCACCGGCCAGGACGCCGAGCTGGCCTCGGTGAAGTCGATCATCGCGGGCGAGCAGACCCAGACCGTCTACAAGGACACCCGTCAACTCGCCAAGGTCGCCGTCCAGATGGGCGACGCGGTGCTGACCGGCGGCAAGCCCGAGGTGAACGACACCCGCCAGTACGACAACGGCGTCAAGACCGTCCCGGCCCATCTGCTGCAACCGGTCAGTGTCGACAAGGACAACTACCGGAAGGTCCTGGTCGACAGCGGTCAGTACACCGCCGGCCAGCTCAAGTAGCCCGCGGGGCCCGGTTCCCCGATCCTCACGCCGACCCCGCGGTGCGGAATCCGGGCTCCCTCGCGCCCCGAGGGCTCCCCCACCGCACCGCCCCGAACGATACGGACGCAACATGGACGGACCCGTTCTCGAAATGCGGTCGATCAGTAAGTCGTTCCCCGGTGTCAAGGCGCTCGCCGAGGTCAACCTGAGCGTCGCCGCCGGTGAGGTGCACGCCATCTGCGGCGAGAACGGCGCCGGCAAGTCCACCCTGATGAAGGTGCTCAGCGGCGTGTACCCGCACGGCGGCTACGAGGGCGAGATCCTCTTCGAGGGCGAGCCCTGCCGGTTCAAGGACATCCGGGCGAGCGAGCAACGCGGCATCGTCATCATCCACCAGGAACTGGCGCTGGTGCCGTACCTGTCCATCGCCGAGAACGTGTTCCTCGGCAACGAGCACGCCTCCCGGGGCGTCATCAGCTGGCACCGCACGCTCACGCACGCTGCCGAACTGCTCCGCCAGGTCGGCCTCGACGAGAGCCCGCACACCAGGATCGCCGACCTCGGCGTGGGCAAGCAGCAACTGGTCGAGATCGCCAAGGCGCTCGCCAAGAAGGTCAGGCTGCTCATCCTGGACGAGCCGACGGCCGCGCTCAACGACGAGGACAGCGGCAAGCTGCTCGACCTCATCCTGGAACTCAAGGCGCAGGGCATCTCCTGCATCATCATCTCGCACAAGCTGAACGAGATCGCCCGGATCGCCGACGCCGTGACCATCCTGCGCGACGGGCAGACCATCGAGACCATCGAGATCGGCCCCGGGGGCATCTCCGAGGAGCGGATCATCCGCGGCATGGTCGGCCGCGACCTGGAGCACCGCTATCCCGAACGCGCCCCCGACATCGGCGAGATCGCCTTCGAGGTCGAGGACTGGAGCGTCCGGCATCCGATCGACCAGCAGCGCACGGTGGTGGACGGCGCCTCGCTGAACGTGCGGCGCGGCGAGATCGTCGGCATCGCCGGACTGATGGGCGCCGGCCGCACCGAGCTCGCCATGAGCGTCTTCGGCCGCTCGTACGGGCGGTGGGCCGCCGGTCGGGTGCGGCTGCACGGCCGGGAGATCCGTACCCGGACGGTTCCCGAGGCGATCGGGCACGGCATCGCGTACGTCACCGAGGACCGCAAGCAGCTCGGTCTCAACCTCATCGACGACATCAGCCGGAACATCTCGCTGAGCGCGCTCGGCAAGGTCGCCCGGTACGGCCGGGTCGACCGGCACGAGGAGGCCCGGGTCGCCGAGTCCTTCCGGCGCACCATGAACATCAAGGCCCCCTCCGTGTTCGCGGAGACCGGCAAGCTCAGCGGTGGCAACCAGCAGAAGGTCGTCCTCAGCAAGTGGATCTTCGCCGAACCCGAGGTGCTGATCCTCGACGAGCCCACCCGCGGGATCGACATCGGCGCCAAGGCGGAGATCTACACCGTCGTCGCCGATCTCGCCGCCCAGGGCAAGGCGGTGCTCGTCATCTCGTCCGAACTCCCCGAACTCCTGGGCCTGTGCGACCGGATCTACACCATGGCCGAAGGCCGGATCACCGGTGAGGTGGCCCGTGCCGACGCCACCCAGGAATCTCTCATGCGGCTCATGACCATGAGCGCCGCATCCAGCAACGAGCAGGTGTGAGGCATGGCCCAGACCGAGATCATCCCGGATTCGTCCCCGAAGGCACGGCAGGACGGCCCGAGCGCCTCCGCCGGCTCCGCCCTGGCCCGCGCGCTGCGCGGCAACGTGCGCCAGTACGGCATGCTGGTCGCCCTCGCGCTGATCGTGCTGCTGTTCCAGATCTGGACGGACGGCATCCTGCTCCAGCCGCTGAACATCACCAACCTGATCCAGCAGAACGGCTACATCCTCATCCTGGCGATCGGGATGATGATCGTCATCATCGCCGGGCACATCGACCTCTCGGTCGGCTCCCTGGCCGCCTTCGTCGGGGCGGCCGCCGCGGTGATGATGGTCGAGCACCACGTGTCGTGGCCCGTGGCGATGCTGGCCGCGCTGCTGATCGGCGCGCTGGCCGGCGCCTGGCAGGGCTTCTGGATCGCCTACCTGGGGATCCCTTCGTTCATCGTCACCCTGGCGGGCATGCTGCTGTTCCGCGGCGGCACCCAGATCCTGCTCCAGGGACAGTCGGTGGCGCCGTTTCCCAAGGGCTTCCAGAACATCAGCAGCGGGTTCCTCCCCGAGGTCGGCCCGCAGACCAACTACCACAACCTCACCCTGCTCCTTGGTCTCGCGGTGCTGGCCGTCGCGATCCTCCAGGAGCTGCGCGGACGGCGCCAGACCGCTTCGTACGGGCTGGAGGTGCTCCCGCTCGGGCTGTTCCTCGCCAAGCTGGCCGTGATCACCGCGGCCGTGGCCGTCTTCACCCTGCTGCTGGCCAGCTACCACGGCGTGCCGATCGTGCTGCTGATCCTCGGCGCGCTGCTGGTCGGCTTCGGCTACCTGATGCGCAACTCCGTCATCGGACGGCACACCTACGCCATCGGCGGCAACGAGGCGGCGGCGAAGCTTTCCGGGGTGAAGAGCAAGCGGGTCGTCTTCCTCGCCTTCACCACGATGGGCGTCCTCGCGGCCCTCGCCGGACTGGTCTTCGCCGCGCGCCTGAACGCCGGCACCCCGCAGGCCGGCATCAACTTCGAACTGGAGGCCATCGCCGCCGCGTTCATCGGCGGCGCCTCCGCCAGCGGTGGCGTGGGCACCGTCCTGGGCGCGATCATCGGCGGCCTGGTGCTCGGCGTGCTCAACAACGGCATGTCCCTGGTCGGCGTCGGCACCGACTACCAGCAGGTGATCAAGGGCCTGGTCCTGCTCGCGGCCGTCGGCTTCGACGTCTACAACAAGCGACGGGCCGGTTCCTGACCGTCGCCTCCGAGCCTCCAGCGATTCCGGTGCCGCCCCGCCTCCGGGCAGAGAGGCGGGGCAGGCGGCTCCGGTGGCCCCCGGGAACCGCATCCTGCGGCGGGTGCCTGACTCAGTGACCGTCGACCTGCCGGATCCAGTCGGGCGTGGGGGCAGGCGGAGATCCTCACGGGCCGCCGTACGCGCACGGAAGTCGTCGCCCACCGCCTTGCGGTCCCACGCCCGCCCGACCTGGGCTGATCCCCGACCGTCACCCGACCGGGTGGCCCGGGCCGGCGAGGAGCCGGCCCGTCCGCACGGGCCGGTCCGACGACCCGTGCGGGGAAGTGCTGGGGTCAGCCTGGTCTCTTGACCCTCCCGTGTCAGAGGGTGGCGAAGGAGTGGACCGTCGTCGAGCGGTAGGTCCGTCCGGGACGGAGCACGGTCGACGGGAAGGACGGCTGGTGGGGCGAGTCGGGGAAGTGCTGGGTCTCCAGGCAGAAGCCGTCACCCTGGCGGTAGACCTTGCCGGAGGAACCCGCGAGCGTGGCGTCGAGGAAGTTCCCGCTGTACAACTGCACGCCCGGCTCGGTGGTCGCGATCTCCATCACGCGGCCGTGGACGGGTTCAGTGATGGTCACGGCATGCTGCGGAGCATCGGTGAGCCCCTTGTCGAGCACGAAGTTGTGGTCGTATCCGCGGCCGAAGACGACTTGTGGGTGCGCCTCGCGGATGTCCCGGCCGATGGGCTTGCCGTGGCGGAAGTCGAAGGGGGTGTGCGCGACCGCGGCGAGTTCACCGGTCGGGATGAGGGTGGAGTCGACGGGGGTGTAGCGGGACGCGGCGATCCTCAGCGTGTGGTCGAGGATGCTGCCGCCGCCTTCGCCCGCGAGGTTGAAGTACGTGTGGTTGGTGAGGTTCACGATGGTGGGCCGGTCCGTGACGGCCTCGTAGTCGATACGGAAGTCACCGCGGGGCGTGAGGACGTAGTCGACCCGGACGCGCAGGGTGCCGGGGTACCCCATCTCGCCGTCAGCGCTGACATAGCGCAGGGTGAGGCCGGTGTCCCGCCCTCGCGCGTACGGCTCGACGTCCCACACCCGCTTGTCGAAACCCTTGTCCCCGCCGTGCAGGCTGTTCGGGTCGTCGTTGAGGGGGAGGCGGTACGTCCTGCCGTCGAGCGTGAAGGCGCCGCGCGCGATGCGGTTGCCGTAGCGGCCGATGATCGCGCCGAAATACGGGCTGCCCGCCACGTAGTCCTCGAGGTGGTCGAAGCCCAGCGACACGTTCGCGTACCGCCCACGCCGATCAGGTGTTTCGAGGGCCTGGACGATCCCGCCGTACGACAGCACGCGCAGCCGGGTGCCTCCCGCGGCCACGGTCCAACGGTGGACGCGTGTGCCGTCGGGCAGGGTCCCGAAGGGCTCTTTCATCGGCCTTTCACCCCGCGGCTCCGCGCCGTCCGAGGCGAACGCCGGGGCCGTCCCCACGGCCGCTGCCGCCACTCCGGCGGCGCCCGCCGCCATCACCGTACGTCTGTTGATGGTCATGTCGTCGTGGCTCCTTGACAGAGAGGGTTCCGTGCTTCGTCACATGTTCGAGATCGTGGCGTGGCGGATCGGCCGTCGGCGAGCGAGCCGCCACGCCGGTGTCGGGTCGTCACCGCTGCAGCGTCAGCAGGCCCGGCCGGTAGGGCAGGAGGCCGTAGTCGACGCCGTCGGAGCTGGGGCTGCGTCCCTGGTAGAGCAATTGCAGACGGCAGGGATCGACGGTCATGGTCTGATCGGCGCCGGTGCGGATCAGTTCGCCGTGGCTGATGTCGTCGGTCCAGGTGGCGCCGCTGTTGGCCTTGCCGGCGAAGGGGGTGCTCTCCGTCGCGGCCTGGGGTGTCCATGAGCCGTTGAGGCTGGTGGCCGTGAACGAGCGGAAGTACCGGCCCCGCGAACCGATCGCCTCGACGAGCATGAGGTAGCGGTCCTGGCCCTGGAGCTTGTAGACCTGCGGGGCTTCGAACAGGTTGTTCGTCGTGTCACTCATGACCACGGTCGAGGTCGTGCCGAAGCTGCCCGGAAAGTTCCCGATCGGCATACCGGCCCGGTAGATCCTGCCGTTGTCACCGGCGAAGAACAGGTACATGGTGGTCCCGTCAGCGATGAGCGTCTGGTCGATGGGGCCTGTTCCGGAGTCGGCGATGGTTCCGGAGAAGAGCTCCTTCGGGGACGACCACCCCTTCGGGTCGGTGGGGTCGTTCGACGTCCGGTAGGAGAAGGAGGTCCCACCCCACTGGTAGGCGAGCACCCAGATGTTCTTCGGCGCGAAGTAGAAGAGCGTGGGCGCCACGGTGGAACTCGACATGGCGTTCTGGCCGGCCGAGGCCATCTCCGACCAGTTCGTGAACGGGCTGAAGCTCATCGAGCCCCAATTCGTCCCGGTGTCGTGCGTCGTCGCGTAGACGAGCTGCTTGCCGTTGTGCGGGACGACGGTGAAGTCCTTGAGCGAGGCCCACCCCGGCTTGGGCTGTGCCAGCGCGCCCGTCGAGGTCCAGCGATAGGTCGACGGAAGATCGCACACGCCTGGGTTGCCGGCGCCCACCTGGACGAGTTGCCACTGCTGGTTGGCGCCGCCCCAGTCCTCGTACTGGACGATGTTCGCGCCGTCGGCGGTGGAACCGCCCTGCACTTCGAGGGCCTTGTCGCTCTGGCGCGCGATCAACCGCACGTAGCCGCCCGAGCTGTCGGCGAGCCGCCACTGCTGGTTCGCGGCGTTCAGGTCGGTCCACTGGACGATCGGAGCGCCGTTGGCGGTCGATCCGCCCTGGACGTCCAGCACCTTGCCGGAGTGGCGGGACTTGATGCGGTAGTAGCCGCCGCCGGCGTCGACGAACTGCCACTGCTGCTGGTTCTGGTCGTTCCTGGTCCACTGGGTGAGGCGCGCGCCGTCCCCGGTCGCCAGGTTGTAGACGTCCAGGGCCTTACCGCTGTTGCGGTTGACCAGCACGTACCAGGCGTTGGGTTCGACGCTCGCCGCGGCGGCGGGCGGGGCATTGAGGAGAGCGGCCCCGAGTAACAAGGACGACAGGACCGCGAGCACGAGACCCAGGATCAGGGGTGGATGGCGAAAACGCATCAGAACAGCTCCTTCGGGGGACGGAGGTGGGTGGACTCGACGAACCGGGGGCGGCCGCGGCGCAGAAATGTTAGCGCTCACAATCTGGCGAACATCCGTGCGCTCGGACCATTCACGAGGATTCCTCGGGATGGAGGGGGCGCGGGGGCGCGTCAGCCCTTGGTGGCGCCCGCGGTGAGGCCGCCGATCAGCTGACGCTCGGCGACGGCGTAGAAGGCGAGGGCGGGGACCATGGCGAGCACGATGTAGGCGAGGACGAGCGCGTAGTCGGTCGAGTACTGACCCTGGAACTGCTGGACACCGACGGGGATCGTCTGCCATTGCGGGTCGTTGAACACCAAGAGCGGCAGAAGGAAGTTGTTCCAGCTCGCGACGATCGCAAGCACCGAGACCGTGCCGAGCGCCGGCCGCGCCATCGGCAGCAGGATCTTCCAGAAGAAGCGGAGCTTGCCGCAGCCGTCCATGATGGCCGCCTCCTCGACCTCGGCCGGGATGGTCCGGAAGAAGCCGCGCAGAATGATGATCGTCATGGGGAGCCCGAAGGCGGCCTGCGGGAGGATCACTCCGAGCGGGTTGTCGAGCAGGTCGAGCGTGCGCAGCAGCAGGAACAACGGCAGGACGGCCACCGCGAACGGGAACATCAGCCCGATCGTCAACAGCGTGGAGAAGAGCTCCCTGCCCCGGAAGGCGTAGCGGGCGAGCACGTACGCCGCCATGGCGGAGGCCGCGACCGTGCAGAAGGTCGTGCCGATCGCGATGCCCGCGCTGTTGGCGATCTGCCGCCAGAACATCCCGTCGCCGAGGATGCCGGTGTAGTTGCCGGTCTTCCAGTGCGCCGGCAACCCGAACGGATTGCTCGTCAGCTCGCCGGTGCTCTTGAACCCGGAGATCACCGCGTAGACCAGCGGTCCGGCGACGAAGGCGGCGATCAGCCAGACCACGGTGTGTGTCGACAGGCCGCGTACTGCCCTGCGCGCGTTCATCGGCCGCCTCCCGTCGTGACGGCCCCGCTCAGGTCACGGCGGAGTACGTAACGCTGGTAGAAGAGGGAGAAGACCAGGCTGATCATGAACAGCACCACGCTGATCGCGCTGGCGTAGCCGACCTGGTAGCGCTTGAACCCGAACTGGAACATCGAGAGGGCCATCGTCTCGGAGGAGTGGTTGGGGCCGCCGGTGGTCATGACCCAGACGAGGTCGAAGAGCTGGATGGCCCCGATGACCGAGAGGAAGGCGCTGATCCGGATCGTCGGGCCGAGCAGCGGCAGCGTCACGTACCGGAATCGCTGCCAGGCTCCGGCGCCGTCGATGGAGGCGGCATCGAGGATCTCGCGCGGGATGCCCTGCAGCCCGGCGAGGAAGAGCATCATGTGGAAGCCGAAGTACTTCCAGGTCATGACCAGGAACAGGGTCGGCATGACCGTCGAGGGATCGGCGAGCCACCTGCCCCGCAGCCCCTCCAGGCCGAGAGCGCCGACAAGGTGGTCGGCCACGCCGTCCCCGGGGAGGAAGACCATCGTGAAGAGGACCGCCGTGACCACCTCGGACAGGACGTACGGCGCGAAGAACAGCATCCGGTAGACCGCCCGGCCGCGCAGCTTCTGGTTGAGGAGTACGGCGGTGAACAGCGCGAAGGGCAACTGCACCGCGACCGAGAGGACGATCAGGTACAGCCCGCGCCCCATGTCGCCGAGGAAGACCTGATCGGCGAACAGCTTCGTGTAGTTCTCGAGGCCGATGAAGTCGTCCAGGGGGCCGATCCCGCCCCACTTGAAGAAGCTGGTGCGAACGGCGACGACGATCGGGGCGAGGACGAAGACCAGGAAGAGGACCAGAGCCGGGAGGAGGAACCAGGCGACCGACACCCAGCTTCGCAGCCCGCGCGGGAGCGACCGGGCCGTGGCGGGCGGGCGGACCGGTACGGCGTTCTCCGTCCGCTCCTCGGCCGGGCCCTTGACCGGGCCCTTCGTCGGGGTGGCCACGGAGCTAGGCACTCTTCGCAGCCTCGGTGATCGACCGGGTGACCTGCTCGGGCGTCTTCTTGCCCGCGATGAGGTCGGCGACGCTGTCGTTGACCTCCTGGCCGACCGCAGGCGGATAGGCCTGGTCGAGGAAGAGCTGGAAACCCGTCGCCTTGACCAGGTGGTCGGCGACCACCTTCTTGTTGGCGTCGGTGAGCTGTCGCTCCGCACCCTTGACCACCGGCAGGTAGCCGTTGGAGGCCAGCAGCTTGGACTCGTTCTCCAGAACGAAGAACTTCAGGAAGTCCAGCGCTTCCTTCGGAGCGCCCTTGCGCACCGCGAAGCCACCACCGCCGCCGAACACCTCGGTGGCCCGGCCGACACCGCCGTCGACCGTCGGGAAGGGAAAGAAGCCCAGGTCCGCTCCGAGGTCGGCGCCCGCGTCCTTCTGCACCGACGGTCCCCACTGCCCCATCAGCTCCATGGCGGCCTTGCCGTTGCCCATGGTCGCGGCCTGGCCGCCCGGCGTGGCGTAGCCGGCGCCGAGGAAGCCCGCCTGGAACGGCCGGAGGTCGACCAGCTCCTTGAGATGGGTACCGGCCTGGACGAAGCCGGCGCCGTCGAAGTTCTTGCCGGTCGCGGCCTGTTGCAGTGCGGGGAGGCCCGCGACGCGCATCGCGAGGTAGGCCCAGTAGTAGTGGCCCGGCCACTTCTCCTTGCCCGCGAGGGCGATCGGAGTGACGCCCGCCGTCTTGAGCCTCCTGACCACGTCGAGGAACTCGCCCCAGGTGGCCGGCGGCGCGGTGATCCCGGCCCTGGCGAAGAGCTTCTTGTTGTACCAGAATCCGACCATGCCGATGTCGTAGGGCACCCCGTAGGTACGCCCCTCGATCTGATAGGCCTGCAGCGACACCGGAGTGAGGTCGGACGACCAGCCGAACGCGTCGGTGAGGTCCTCGACAAGGCCCGCGTCGACCTGCTGCTGCAGCACGCCCCCGCCCCAGGTCTGGAAGACGTCGGGGAGCTTGCCTGACGAGCTGGTGGCGGTCAGCTTGGACTTGAACGCCTCGTTCTCCAACGAGGTCGTGCGGATCCCGATGTCCGGGTGAGCGGCCGTGAACGCCGAGGCTATCTGCGGGAAGAGGGACTTGCCCGGTTCCGTCGTGGCGATGTTCCACCACTCGAAGGACACCTTGCCGTCGGCCGCCGGCTCGCCGCCGGAGCCGCCACCGCCGCAGGCCGCGGCCAGCGGGACGGACAGAGCGGTCAGGGCCGAGAAGGCCAGGAACTTTCGTCGGCTCGGGGGAACGCCGGCCATGAGACCTCCGGGGTGAGGGATGCCATTGCGAGCTCGAAAACCTTTCGTAACTTTCTCGAATTCCGCGCTGCCACAAACTAGGAAGGCAGGGCTCCTCGGTCAAGACCTGCCACCGAACTTCCCCCAGAGGTCTGCCAGTTACGGGGTTGACAAGCAGGTCACACGGCCGGAAACTCTTGCGAAAAGTTTGCGGTACTTGTCGCCGGACGAAGACGTCCGCGCAGAGGAGATGAGTTGAGCGAGCCGCGTCCGACCCTGGCCGTCATCGCCGAGGCGGCAGGGGTCTCCCTGGCCACCGTGTCCAAGGTGGTCAACGGTCGCCCCGACGTCGCACCCGCGACGCGCGAACGGATCGAGACCCTGCTGCGATCCCATCGCTACCTCCAACCCGGCCGGGAACGCAGGGCCCGCAGGTCGGGCCTGGTCGACCTGATCATCGGCGGTCTGGACAGCGCGTGGGCGGTGGAGATACTGCGTGGCGTCGAGGCCGAGTGCGCCCAGCGGAGCGTCGGCACCGTCGTGTCGCTCGTCCCTCCGGGCGAAGCCACGCCGTCGAGCTGGGCCGCACTGCCGGTCCTGCACCACAGTGACGGCGTCATCCTCGTCACCGCCTCGGTCACCCAGGCCCAGCGCGCCCAGGTCGAACAGGCCGGGGTGGCGCTGGTCGTCATCGACCCGATCGACCTGCCGGACCAGGGCGTGCCGAGCATCGGAGCGACCAACTGGGCGGGCGGCCTCGCCGCCACCGAGCACCTGTTGGAGCTGGGGCACCGCCGGATCGCCACGATCGGCGGGCGCAAGGAGATGCTCTGCAGCCAGGCCCGCATCGACGGGTACCGGGCAGCCCTGGAGCGGGCCGGGATCGAGGTCGACCGCGATCTGATCCGGTTCGGCGATTTCCAGCACGAGAGCGGCTTCCGGTGCGCGCAGGAACTGCTCGCCCTCCCCGAGCCGCCGACGGCCGTCTTCGCCGGTAGCGATCAGCAGGCGATGGGCGTCTACGAAGCCGCCCGGCAGCGCGGACTGAGCATCCCGAATGACCTCAGCGTGGTCGGCTTCGACGACCTGCCGATGGGCGAATGGCTGTCACCTCCCCTGACGACGGTACGTCAGCCGCTGGAGGAGATGGGCCGCCTCGCCGCCCGCGCACTGTTCCAGCTTCTGGAAGACCAACCCCTGGTCAGCCCCCGGATGGAGCTCTCGACCGAACTCAAGGTCCGGCTCTCCACAGCCCCGCCTCGCCTCTAGGAGAACCCCTTGACCGAGCCCTGGCGTGACCCCCACCTACCCGCGTCCGAGCGCGTCACCGATCTGCTCGGACGCATGACGCTGGAGGAGAAGGCGGGACAACTCGCGGGCTTCTGGGCGTTGCCCTCGGATCCGGGCGCACCCGTCGCGCCGATGGAGGACGATTCCGGCGAGCCCGCGCCCGGCCTCGACGACATCGTCGCCCACGGGCTCGGCCAGCTCACGCGGGTGTACGGCACCGCCCCGATCAGCGCGGAAGCCGGGATGGCGCGGCTCGGTTCGCTCCAGCGGCAGGTGACCGCATCCGGCCGCTTCGGGATCCCCGCGGTCGCTCACGAGGAGTGCCTGACCGGGTTCATGACGTTCGGCGCGACGGTCTTCCCCGGGCCGCTCGCCTGGGGTGCGTCCTTCGACCCCGGGCTCGTGCGCCGGATGGCCGCCGCCATCGGCACGGCGATGCGGCGGGTCGGCGTCCACCAGGGGCTGGCTCCGGTCCTCGACGTGGTCCGCGACTACCGGTGGGGCAGGACCGAGGAGTGCATCGGCGAGGATCCCTACCTCGTCGGAGCGATCGGCACAGCGTACGTGCAGGGCTTGGAAGGCGCCGGGATCGTCGCGACGCTCAAACACTTCGCCGGGTACTCGGCCTCGCGCGGCGGCCGCAACATGGCCCCCGTCGCCTCGGGGCCGCGCGAGTTCGCCGACGTGCTGGTCGAGCCCTTCGTACGGGCCTTGCGCGAGGGGGGAGCCCGATCGGTGATGAACAGCTACACCGACGTGGACGGCGTCCCGGTCGCCGCCGACAGAAGACTGCTGACCGAACTCCTCAGGGGCGAACTCGGTTTCAGCGGCGTGGTCGTCGCCGACTACTACGCCGTCTCCTTCCTGGAGACCCGTCACGGCGTCACCGGATCGCGGGGCGCGGCCGGCGCGCTGGCGCTGACCGCCGGGATCGACGTCGAGCTGCCCACGGCCCGCTGCTACGGCAAGCCGCTGACCGAACTCGTGCGGGCGGGAACCGTACGCGAGGAGCTCGTCGACCGGGCCGCGGAGCGGGTCCTGCTGCAGAAGGCCGAACTCGGCCTCCTCGACCCCGCCTGGGAACCCGTCAAGCCCGAGCCGGTCGATCTCGACCCGCCGGAGAACCGCGCCTTGGCCAGGCTCCTGGCCGAACGGTCCACCGTGCTCCTCTCGAACGACGGCATCCTGCCGCTGCGGCCGTGCCGGGTCGCGATCAGCGGCCCGTACGCCGACGACCCGCAGTCCTTCCTCGGCTGCTACTCCTTCCCCAACCACGTCGCGCTGCCCGGTGACCTCGGGCTTGAGATCCCGACGCTCGGCGAGGCGCTCACCGCTGCCGGGTTCACTGTCACCACGGACGATCCCGACGTGCACGTGCTGATGCTCGGAGACCGGGCCGGCATGTTCGGCCGGGGCACCTCCGGAGAGGGCTGCGACGCCGAGACCCTCGACCTGCCCGGCGACCAGGCCGCACTCGCCTCCGCAGTTCTGGACTCCGGAGTGCCGACCGTCCTGGTCCTCGTCTCCGGACGCCCGTACGCGCTCGGCTCACTGGCCGAACGCGCGGCGGCCGTGGTGCAGGCGTTCTTCCCCGGCGAGGAGGGAGGGACGGCGCTCGCCAGGATCATCAGCGGGGCCGCCGAACCGTCCGGGCGGCTGCCCGTCTCCATCCCTCGGCAGGCCGGCGGCCAGCCCGGCACCTACCTGCACTCCAGGCTGGGCGGGCACACCGACTGGAGCTCGGTGGACCCGACCCCGCTGTTCCCCTTCGGACACGGGCTGAGTTGGACCAGCTTCACCTACTCGGGGCTCTCGGTGGATCCCGTCGCCGCGACGGACGGAGCCGTCTCCGTGGCGGTCACCGTGCGCAACGTCGGCGAGGTGCCCGGGACCGAGGTGGTCCAGCTGTACCTGTCGGACCCCGAGGCGTCCGTCGTCCGGCCGCACCGGTGGCTCGCCGGCTTCGGAAGGGTCGAGCTGCGACCGGGCGCGGCCGCCAGGATCACCTTCTCCGTCCATGCCGACCGGACCTCCTTCACCGGGATCGACCTGCGGAGAAGAGTGGAGCCCGGGGAGATCGGCGTGGCCGTCGGACGGTCCAGCGGCGACCTTCCGCTCCAGGGCTCCTTCACTCTGCACGGCCCCGTGCGTCACCCGGCGGCCGAGCGTGTGCTGTCCGTGCCGGTCGAGATCGTGGAGGTTCCATGACGACGCCGTTCGGTGATCCCGTGCTGCCCGGGTTCCGGCCCGACCCGTCCGTCTGCCGAGTGGGAGCGGACTACTACCTGGTGACGTCCAGCTTCGAATGGTTCCCGGGCCTTCCCGTGTTCCACAGCCGCGATCTGGTGAACTGGCGCCGCATGGGCTCCGCGCTCGACCGGGCGTCCCAGCTCGACCTCGACGGGTGCGAACCCTCACGGGGCCTGTTCGCACCGACGATCCGGCACCACGACGGGGTCTTCCATCTCGTATGCACGCTGATGGACGGCCCCGGCCATTTCGTCGTCACGGCGACCGACCCGGCGGGGCCGTGGTCGGACCCTCACTGGTTGGAGGGCGAGGGCTTCGACCCGTCGCTCTTCTTCGATGACGGGCCGGACGACGGCGTCGACGGCGACGGCGACGGCGACGGCCGCGCCTGGTTCACCGCTGCCCGCGTGGTGGACCAGGCCGCCGGTCGCACAGAGATATGGATGCGCGCATACCTCCCCCGTGAGCGTCGGCTCACGGGACCCGAGTACGTCCTGTGGCAGGGAAGCCACGAAGGCGCCCGCTGGTCGGAAGCCCCACACCTCTACAAGGTCGGCGGCCGCTATCTTCTCCTCACCGCCGAGGGCGGCACCGATGTGGACCACAGCGTGGTGGCCGCCCGCGCGGACCGCGTGACCGGCCCCTACGAGGGCGCCCCCGGCAACCCGGTGCTACCACCTGCCGAGGGCCCGGTCACCTGCATCGGACACGCCGACCTCGTCCAAACCCCGCACGGCGACTGGCGGGCCGTCCTGCTGGGCGTGCGCCCGGGCTCCGCCCTCGGCCGCGAGACGTTCCTCAGCCGGATCACCTGGGACGCCGGCTGGCCGGTCTTCTCCCCCGTGGTCCACACCGGCCTTCGCCGCCCCCTCCACGACGACTTCGCCACCCTGTCCGCCGACTGGGGCACCCTGCGCACCCCACGCGAGCGGTTCTGGACGACCGGCGACGGGCTCCGTCTCCGGCTGTCCCCCGAACGCCTCGGCGATCACACCACCGCATCCCTCCTGGCCCGTCCCCAGGAACAGCCCGACTGCGACGTCTCCACCGAACTGCACTTCGCGCCCTCCTCACCGGACGAAGAGGCAGGCCTCGCCGTAGTCGTCGATGACGACGCCCACCTCCTCCTCCTTCGCACCGCGGAAGGGCTCAGCCTCCGCCGCGGGACCGAGGTCCTGGCCGGCGCTCCCCTTCCCCCGGGTCCCGTTCGCCTGGGGGTCCGCATCCGCGGCTTCAGCCACACCTTCGCTCACGCGGCACCCGACGGCGCCTGGAAGGACCTCGCCACCGTCGAAGCCACCTTCCTCGCGCCGCTGTTCACCAGCGTCCAGCTCGGCCTGTACGCCACCTCCAACGGCCGCCCCTCCACCCATCAGGCCCACTTCACGTGGTTCGACATCACGTACCCGGCCGCCACGGGCTGAGCCGAATTCCCGCCCGCCCGAGCTCTTCCCCTATTCGAATGCCGCGCGATTTCACCTGAGCCACGAAATGCTTTCGACGGGGATTATCGAAACCCCTTCGAAACCGTTGACATGTTCCTGCCGCATTTCCACACTGAGTTCCGAGGCCCTGGCGGCAATCGCCCTTTGCCTGTGGACGCGACACGCCGCCGCTGCGGTTTCCTTCCGCCGCGCGCCAATTCTTCCGTGATCTTCCACGATTTCAGCCCGGGAGGCCCAGCCATGCGCTTGGACACCATTCCCCCGACCGCCCTCCGCCGGAAGACCGGCGGCCTCCGTACGGCCCTGATCGGCGGCGTCCTCGTTCCGGCCGCCGTGCTGGTGGCGCCGGTGACCGCACACGCCGCCGAGAGCACGCTCGGCGCCGCGGCCGCCCAGAGTGGCCGCTACTTCGGAACCGCCATCGCCTCGGGCCGGCTCAACGACTCGGCGTACACGACGATCGCGGGCCGCGAGTTCGACTCGGTGACGCCCGAGAACGAGATGAAGATCGACGCCACCGAACCCCAGCAGGGCCGGTTCGACTTCACCGCCGGCGACCGCGTCTACAACTGGGCGGCGCAGAACGGCAAGCAGGTCCGCGGCCACACCCTGGCGTGGCACTCCCAGCAGCCGAGCTGGATGCAGAGCCTCAGCGGCAGCGCGCTGCGCCAGGCGATGACCAACCACATCAACGGCGTGATGGCCCACTACAAGGGCAAGATCACCCAGTGGGACGTGGTGAACGAGGCCTTCGCCGACGGCAGCTCGGGAGCCCGGCGCGACTCCAACCTGCAGCGCACGGGCAACGACTGGATCGAGGTCGCCTTCCGTACCGCGCGCGCAGCCGACCCGGCCGCCAAGCTCTGCTACAACGACTACAACGTCGAGAACTGGACCTGGGCCAAGACCCAGGCCGTGTACGCCATGGTGCGGGACTTCAAGCAGCGTGGCGTACCGATCGACTGCGTCGGCTTCCAGTCGCACTTCAACAGCGACAGCCCGTACACCAGCAACTTCCGCACCACCCTGCAGAGCTTCGCCGCCCTCGGCGTCGATGTGGCCGTCACCGAACTCGACATCCAGGGCGCCTCGGCCACGACCTACGCCAACGTCACCAACGACTGTCTGGCCGTCCCGCGCTGCCTCGGTGTCACCGTCTGGGGCGTGCGCGACACCGACTCCTGGCGAGCGGAGCAGACGCCGCTGCTGTTCAACGGCGACGGCAGCAAGAAGCCCGCGTACACCTCCGTCCTCAACGCACTCAACGCCGCCTCCCCCACCCCTCCGACCCCCTCGCCCGGTTCCGGGCCGATCAAGGGCGTCGCTTCGGGCCGCTGCCTGGACGTTCCCGGCGGCGGCACCACCGACGGCACCCAGCTCGACCTGTGGGACTGCAACGACCGCACCAACCAGCAGTGGACCTACACCGCCGCGGGCGAGCTCAGGGTCTACGGCGACAAGTGCCTGGACGCCGCCGGCACCGGCAACGGCGCCAAGGTCCAGATCTACAGCTGCTGGGGCGGTGACAACCAGAAGTGGCGCCTGAACTCCGACGGCACCGTCGTCGGCGTCCAGTCCGGCCTCTGCCTCGACGCCGCCGCCGGCGGCACCGCCAACGGCACTCTGATCCAGCTCTACTCCTGCTGGAACGGAGGCAACCAGCGCTGGACCCGCACCTGACACCCTGCGGAGCTCAATGAGCACCGCCGGTGTGACGCGGAGGAGGGGACGGCATGGTGGGGAGCCCCGGCGGCGGCTCGGGCCACACGAGCAGCACCGGACAAGGGGCGTGGTCGACGACGAAGCGTGCGGCGGGGCCGAGGCTGTGCGGTCCGAGGTGGGTGCGGTCGCCGTCCCGGGCCAGGATCAGCAGGTCACTCCCTTCGGCCGCGGCGACGACCTCGCGCTCGACGCGGCCGGTGCGTTCCGTACGGACGCAGGGGCGGTCCAGGCGGTCGGCGGCGTCCTGGAGCAACTGCCGCGCGGAGGTGGCGGCGAGGTGTTCCAGGCGCGTGCCGGGGTCCCTCCCCCAGCCTTCGGCAGGGCGATCCTCCGCAGGGTGGCCGCGGCCGAGGAGTCCGGCGAAGGCGCCGTGCGCGGCGCCCGGGACGTCGGCGGGGGTGACGTGCAGGAGGACGACGTCGGCGTCCGCCGGGGTGTGCGCGCGGGCGGCGTCCACGCAGGCGCGCCACGTGCCTTCGACGATCCAGACGACCACGGCCATGGGTTCAGCCTCCTCCGATGACGGTCAGCGAGAGCCACAGTGCCAGTACGGCGGCGACCAGGCTCGCGGGTACCGCGTACACGCCGAGCCGGGTGAACTCCTTCAGTTCCACCTCGCCGTCGTGGGCGTGGACGATACGCCGCCACAGCAAGGTGGCCAGCGAGCCGGCGTAGGTGAGGTTGGGGCCGATGTTCACCCCGAGCAGGACGGCGAGGACGGCGCCGGGCCCCGACGGCGCGGTCAGCGGCAGGAGTACCAGGACCGCGGGCAGGTTGTTGATGACGTTCGCGAGGACGGCCGCCAGTCCGGCCAGGGCGAGGAGCTCCGGCAGGCCGGTGCCGTCGGGGATCAGGTGCCCCAGGGCGTCGTCGAGACCGTTGTCCACCACGGCCAGGACCACGATCCCGAGGGCCAGGACGAAGGCGAGGAACGGCACGGAGGCGGCGCGGACCAGCGCACGGGGACTGGTGCGGCGGCGGACGAGGGCCCGTACGGCGAGGGCGAGCGCCCCTGCCAGGGCGGCCCACGCCGGATCGACGCCGACCACCGAGGTCAGCACGAACCCTGCGAGCGTGCACCCCACCGTCACCATGGCGAACAGCGGCAGCGGCGGCGGTTCGACGGCCGTGGGGGCCTGCGCTCCCGCGTCCAGGTCGGTGGCGAAGAAGCGCCGGAAGACCAGGTACTCGACAGCGATCGCGGCTGCCCAGGGCAAGGCCATCAGGGCGGCGAACCGGGTGAAGCTGAGCCCGCTGGCGGCGAAGGCCAGGAGGTTGGTGAGGTTGGAGACGGGCAGCAGCAGGGAGGCCGTGTTCGACAGGTGCGTGCAGGCGTACACATGGGGCTTCGGACGGGCGCCGATACGGGCCGCGGTGGCGAAGACCACGGGGGTCAGGAGCACGACCGTGGCGTCCAGGCTGAGCACGGCGGTGATCACCGAGGCCGCCAGGAACACCTGGGCGAGCAGCCGACGCGGCCGGCCCGCCGCCGTACGCGCCATCCACGCCCCGCAGGCCTGGAACAGCCCCTCGTCGTCGCAGAGCTGAGCCAGCACCAGTACGGCCGCCAGGAAGCCGATCACCGGCCCGAGCCGTTCCGCCTCGGCCAGGGCGTCGTCGAGGGAGACGGCCCCGGTGACGATCACCAGGACCGCCGCCGGGACGGCCACGACCGCCTCCGGCCATCCGAAGGGGCGGATCACCGCACAGGCCAGCACGAGGACAAGCAGGGCCGCGGACAGGGCCTCCGCGAGCTGGGGGTTCAGAATCGGGTCCTTCCGTCGCGGCGGGCGACCGCCTGCACCTTCGCGCCGAACGCTACCCGTACGAGCGTCGCGTCCTGGGGACCGGCCAGGCGGTCGACTTCGCGCCACCGGTCGATCCCGTTGACGGTGGGGGCGCGCCTCACTAACCTGCGCTCAGATCTCCGCCTCCCTCGACCGGTGTTCGATCCTTCACCGTTTGGGAGCGCTCCCACCCCAGGGAGGCCAAGAGACAACCCTGGACAGCCCCCTCGTGCAGATGAGCCCTCCGCCAGGGTCCTGGTCCGCCGGAGGCGCCCGTCTCCGCCACCCCGGCGGAGGGGCCTGCTCACGCAGACCCGCACACCTGCTGTTCTCCCCGACGACACACAGGAGCCGCACATGCCACCCTCTCGCTCGTTACGTCTCTCCACCGCCCTGCTGACGGGCGCCCTGCTCCTGGGCGGTCTCGCGTCCGCACCCGCCGCCGCGGACGTCCCCGCCGCCACGGCGGCGACCACGGCCGTGCGCGTCAACCAGGTCGGCTACCTGCCCGACGGGCCCAAGCGCGCCACGGTGGTCACCACGGCGACGCAGGCGCTCTCCTGGCAGCTGCGGAACGCGTCCGACACGTTGGTCGCCTCCGGTTCGACCGTCCCGCGCGGCGCGGACACCCCCTCCGGGCAGACCGTCCAGGTGGCCGACTTCTCCTCGTACCGGAGCACGGGCTCGGGATACGTCCTGTCCGTGGACGGCAACAGCAGCGCCCCCTTCGACATCCGCGCGGACCTCTACGACACCTTGCGCTCCGACTCGATGGCGTTCTTCCACCACCAGCGCAGCGGCATCGCGATCGACGCCTCCCTGGTGGGGTCCGCCTACGCACGCCCGGCCGGACACCTCGGCGTCACGCCCAACCAGGGCGACACGTCCGTACCGTGCCAGGCCACCGTGTGCGACTACACGCAGGACGTCAGGGGCGGCTGGTACGACGCGGGCGACCACGGCAAGTACGTCGTCAACGGAGGCATATCCACCTGGCTGGTCGTCAACTCCTTCGAGCGGGCCAAGCGGGCCGGCAGGGATGCCGCGCTGGGCGACTCGACCCTGCGCGTCCCCGAACGTGGCAACGCCGTACCCGACGTCCTCGACGAGGCACGGTGGGAGCTCGACTTCCTGATGCGCATGCAGGTGCCCGAAGGAAGGCCGTACGCGGGCATGGCCTTCCACAAGGTCCACGACGCGGCCTGGACCGGCATGCCGCTGCGTCCCGACCAGGACGCACAGCCCCGCGAGCTGCACCGGCCGTCCACGGCGGCGACCCTCAACCTCGCGGCGGCCGCCGCACAATGCGCCCGGGTCTTCCGCCCGTACGACTCCACGTACGCCGACCGGTGCCTGTCGGCCGCCCGCCGGGCCTGGACCGCGGCGCAGGCCAACCCCGCCCTGTACGCGTCGGCTTCGGACAGCACCGGCGGCGGAGCCTACGAGGACTCGCGGGTCACCGACGAGTTCTACTGGGCAGCCGCCGAGCTGTACGCGACGACCGGCGAGAGCGCCTACCGGGACGCGGTGACCTCCTCGTCCTGGCACACCTCCGCCGACGCGTTCAGCCCGTACGGCTTCGGCTGGGCGGACACGGCGGCGCTCGGCCGGCTCGTCCTGGCCACCGTCCCCAACGGCCTGCCCGCGTCCGACCTGGCCCGGATCAGGTCGTCGGTGGCCGCGGCCGCCGACGGCTATCTGTCCAGGATGGCCGCGCAGGGCTACGCCGTGCCCGTCCCGGCGGACGGATACTTCTGGGGCTCGAACGGCGAGGTCGCCAACGACGCGATCGTCATGGCCGTCGCCGGTGAGCTGACGGGCGACGGGCGCTACCGCGCCGGCGCACTGGAGACCATGGACTACCTGCTCGGCCGCAACGCCCTCGGCATGTCGTACGTGACCGGCCACGGCGAGAGGTCCTCGCAGAACCAGCACCACCGCTTCTGGGCCCACCAGTTGGACGCGTCCCTGCCCCACCCGCCGGCCGGGTCGCTCGCGGGCGGTCCCGACAGCGCGCTCCAGGACCCGGTCGCGCAGGAGAAACTGACCGGCTGCGCGCCCGCCGCCTGCTACGTCGACGACATCGGTTCGTACTCGACCAACGAGGTGGCGGTCAACTGGAACGCGCCGCTGGCCTGGCTCGCCGCCTACGCCGCCGAGCGGACCTCCACCGGCGGCGAACCGCCCACCGCCGCCTGCGTGGTGACGTACACGGTGAACAACGTCTGGAACACCGGCTTCACCGCGACCGTCACCGTCAAGAACTCCGGCCCGACGGCCGTGGACGGCTGGGTGTTGGCCTGGGTCTACCCCGGCGGCCAGCGCGTCACGAGCGCCTGGAACGCCACCGTCACCCAGCTCGGCACCACCGTCAGCGCCCGCGACGCCGGCTGGAATCGGACGATCGCCCCCGGTGGGACCGCGAACTTCGGAGTACAGGGCACCCACACAGGATCGAATCCCTCCCCCACGGCCTTCACGCTCAACGGGAGCGCCTGCGCCTGAACCACGGCCGGCCGGGACCGTGCGGAAGCGTCCGCCCGGTCCTGGCCGGCGCCGCACCCGGCCGGAGCCGCCCCCGTCATCGCGGTCGACCCGCTGGCCGAGGCCACGGACGCCGTCTCTCGACTGGAGAGATGATCGGAGACCCGATCCGCCTCGTGCTCTCCCCCTGAGCAGGAGGGGCGGTGGCCGGCTGACCACGCACGGCGCGGACGATGCGGCCCCTGCCCCCACCGTCGTTTCAGGTGTCCGTGGAGGTCCAGCCGTAGACGAAGCGCAGCATGCCGGTTGCGGTGCGGGCGTGGTGGAGTGCTTCCCGAGGTGAGTCGCCGACGGCGAGGACCCGGCCGGAGCGGTCGAAGTTGTGCCGGACGGTGGGCTGGGGACTGCCCGGTTCCCTCAGGAGCGTGACGGCGCGGACATGCGGGAGGTCGCGGACCTCGTCGATGCCCTGGACTTCCAACAGGGTGCGCGTCGGGGGGCCGGAGGGTGCCGCGTACCAGGCGGCTGCGCTGCGTTCGTGGACGATCTCCTCGGGCAGCAGCGGGCCGATGTCCTCGCCGATGCTCTGCCGTGCGACCAGGTCGTACATGTCCACCCCGGTGGAGAGGTGGACGAGGTCCATGATCGCGTCGCCGCCGATCCGGTTGTGCATCTCGATGATCCGCGGGCCGTGCTCGGTGAGCATGACCTCGGTGTGCGAGGGGCAGTCGTGGAAGCCGAACGCGTCGAGGACACGGGTGACGTACGCCGTCACGGCGGCGTGCTCGTCGGTGGTGAGGGGGGCGGGGATCACGTGGCCCCGCGAGACGAAGGTCATCGGGTCGGTGAACTTGCGGGTGACCGCGATGATGCGATGGCGGCCGCCCGTGGACAGCGCCTCGACGCTGAACTCGTCGCCGTCGAGGAACTCCTCGACCACCACACCCCTTTCGACGTGGTGGGGGCCGACCCGGCGCAGTGCCGCCTCGATGTCCTGCGCGGTGTCGATGCGGGACACCCCGAGGCTCCCTTCGGGACGGCCCGGCGGCCCCGTGCGAAGACGAAGCTGCAGCTGGGGATGGCGTGTTCGTCGAGGATCCGCCGCATCCGTGCCTTGTCCAGGACCCGGTGGAACAGTTCGGCGTCGACCGTGGTGGGGATGCCCAGCCGCTCGCTGACGGCCCGCACGAGGGGATAGGTGTGCTCGTTGTAGGCGGCCACGACGTCGAAGGGGTACCGGCGGTGCAGGACCTCGGCCGTCTCGGCCCACAGGTCCGTGTCGGCCTCGTCGTCGAGGATCACCACATGGGAGTACGGGCCGACGGCGTCCTCGCGCCGGGCCCGGCCCCGGGGAACGAAGAGCACCATCTCGTGCCCCTGGTCGCGAAGTCGGTCGTGGCACACCCGGTTGGTGCCGGTGACGAGAACGCGCATGGTCCCTCCAGGACGTGGTGCGGGGGCGGCGCCGTGCCCGGTGCACGGCGCCCGGAGGGATCCGGATCCCTCCGGGCGCCGGTCCGGATTCCTCCGGGGTGCTCAGGTCCCTCGTGTCGTGCCGGGACCTTCGGTGAGCGGCACGGAGTCGACCCGGACGAGGTCCCGCGCCGCCTCGGCCTTGGCCATGGCGTCCTTCGTGCTGTCACCGGCGCAGAGCACGTATCCCTGCCGGGAGTCGGAGGACAGGAGCGGGCCGAGGTCCTGGCCGGGGCGCAGCGTGCACACCACCCGGATCACGCCCGGTGCGGTCCCGGCTTCGGTGACACCGTCCACGTGCCGGACGCGGACGTTCGCCTGGGAGAGGAAGCGGATGGCGGCCGCGGGGGCGCGGGGGACGCGCGGCGGGTCGGGAAGGCCGAGCAGGGCGCACATGGTCTCGGTGATCTGGTCGGCTCCGCTGACGGTTTCGCACATCTCCCAGATCTGGTCGCCGCCGACGCGAGTCTGGGCCTCGATCAGGCGGGGGCCGTGCGCGGTGAGGCGCAGTTCGCTGTGGACCGGACCGGTCTTCTGGCCGATGAGTTCGAGGAACTCCAGGATGAGCTTCTCGATCGCCTCCAGATCTCCGGTGTCGAGGCGGGCGGGGACCTGGTGGCCGAGTTCCACGAAGCCCGGGAAGCCGGTGGTCAGCTTCTCGGTGACCATGACGACTTCGTGGGCTCCGTGCCGGGAGGCGGACTCGACGCTGTACTCGGGCCCGGACAGGAACTCCTCGGCGAGCACCGGTTCCGGGCCGGCCACGGCCGAGGTCCAGGCCCATCGCTCCGCGAGCTGGCGGACGGTGACCGAGGAACCGGCCCGCCACGGCTACCTGACCAGCCCCGGTTCGTCGCGAATGCGGTCAGGACACGGAATAGAAGCGGATGGCGACTTCGGAGTCGTCGCCGCGGGCGAGACCGATGAAGACGGTCCGGGCGAGCCAGAGATGGGCGGGGGCGTCAGTGCGGAAGACGGGGGAGGTCCGGTAGTACACGCCCGCCTCGGACACCCGCAGGACGCCGTCGTACTGGGCAGGCACAGTGGGATCGTCCTCGTGGTAGTAGCCGCGGTTGGTGATGTCGATGACCGCTCCGTCATCGGCTTGCAGGAGGTATCGGGCATCGAGCTGATAGACCCCGCCGCGTCTGTCGCACCAGTCGCCGCCGCCGGCCAGGACAGTGCCGCGCAGACGGGGTCCGTCAACAGTGCCCCCGGTGATGGGGACGTACTCGGTGATCTCGCCGGCGCCATGCCCGATGTGCAGGGAGGGAGCGAGGAAGACACGGACCTCGAATGCGAAGTCGAGAGCGGGCGTGAAACCCGACCCGGCGACGGTCTGCGACTCTGAGTCGATCACGGCACTCCGTAAGGCTGCAGGGGGGCGCGGCGGTACGGCAGATACTAGGCAAGCCACACCCAAGCCGGTCAACAGCGTTGACATAACGCAGCCGGCCCGCCCAAGGCCGTTGACGGGAGTCCGTGCGGCGAGTACTCCCCTGTGCACGGTGATCGAGGAAGCGCCGCCACGCCTCGTGGTCGTCGCCCTCAGGACGGGGGCCGGGCTCGCTGCTTGCGGAGCCGCAGCGCTGCACGGGCCGGGCTCGCCGAGGAGCCCGGGCGGGGCCACGAGCCCCCGGGTACGGCAAGTGCTGCGGGGCCTCTGGCAGTTTCCGCTCTACCGGTGCTTGCGGACCCGCCGGTCGAAGGCCGGGGCGGCGATCCTCTGCCGCTGACGGCCGGTCCGAGACGTGCGTGCATGCCGAGGGGCGCGGGGTCGTCGGTGTAGGGGCGAGCATGCCGCAGGATCCGAGAACCGCGGTCGCCGATCCGGATGAACTCCGAGGTCATCGCCAGGTTTCGGGGCAGATCTCGAAGGCGCGGCGGCATGCTGCTCCACCCGACGACACGGACCAGGTCTCGCATGTGGCGATGCTCTGGTGGCGAGAGGGCGACGACCTGGAGCGGGGCCAGGCTTGCCGACCTGGGCGGCGACGGGACGACGCCGGCGAGCATCGCCTCCGCGTTGGAGACGGAACGGGACATCGACGGCCTGGGCGGCTGGGCGAGGAAGTACCTGAGCCTCACCGTAAAGACGGTCAACCGCCCCAAGGACGCAAAGGCGATCGCGCTCCTGCCCCGGCTCGGGACGGCCGAGCGCTCCGCCAGTCAGGTCTTGTACGCCTGGAAGAGGGCGGCGAACTGCCGTAGGGCGAGGTCGACGCGCTCGCGTTCGTTGGTGGTGGCGAGGTCGAAGAGAAGGCCTCGCATGACGGCCATGACGAGGGTGGGGGTGGCCGTGTCGTCGTTCCCGGTGGCGACGTCGGCGAAGACGGTACGGAGGGGTGCGAACCAGTCGGTGATGGCCCCCGCCTGGTCCGGGTAGTTCTCGGGGTGGGCCTGCAGGTCTGCGTGGACTTCGAAGAACAGCCTGACGAGCGGTACGCGTTCGGGGGCGCTGAGCCACCTCCAGACTCCGTGCAGCCGCTCCTCGATGTCGGCGCCGCCCGGCGGCAGGTCGTTCACCAGGCGCTCGGCGTCACGACGGCGCGCCTCGGCGAGAACCGCGGACACCAACTCCTGCTTGCTGCCGAAGTCGTAGAGCAGCATCCGCGGGCTCGTACCCAGGGCCGCGGCCAGCGGACGAAGGCTCATCCCGGCCAGCCCCTCCGCGAGGACGTGGTCGGTGGCCTGCGCGAGAACGCGTTCGCGCCGGTCCGGATCGGGAGGTCGTCCCACAGTGCGTCGTCCTTTCTCACGAGGGCTGTGCAAGTATATGACACGGGCGTTTCAATAATGAATGGAGAGCCAATGGACACCGACGGCACGCACGAGCTCGACCGGGCGCTGGTTCTGGGTCCCGGCGGACGCCTTGGCACCGCGTGGACGGCCGGACTGGCCGCCGGCCTTCGCGGCTTCGGGGTCGACCTGGGTGAGGCCGACCTCATCGTGGGCACCTCGGCCGGGGCCATCGTCGGCGCGGTCATCGCCACCGGACAGGACCCCGCCCGCCTCGCCGCCGTCTCCCTCCCGCGCACTGCCGACGCTTCGTCCGCGCCGCGTCACCCCGACCCGGCGGTGATGGGCGCGGTGCTCGCCACCCTCGCCGACCCGGGCCTGGACCCCGCCGAGAAGCGTCGCCGCGTGGGCCGGATCGCCCTGGAAACGGTCGACGCGGAGGCGGACCGCCGGTTGATCGCCCAGCGTGGCGCACTGATCGGCACCGACACATGGCCGCGACGCCCCCTGCTGATCCCGGCCGTGGACGCCGAAAGCGGCGATCCGGTCGTGTGGGACACCGGCGCCGGAGTCCCCCTGGCGCATGCGGTCGCCGCGTCCAGCGCCTTCCCCGGGGTCGAGTCCCCCGTCGCCATCGGCGATCGCCGTTACCTGGACGGCGCCTTGCGGGCCGGTACCAACACCGACCTGGCGGGCGAGGCCCGCACCATGGTGATCGTCGCCCCACTCGCCCACCGCCGCCCTCAGCCCACACCCGATGGTGCCCACCTCCTCGCGCCCGACGCGGCCGCTGTACGCATCCTGGACGCCGAAGGAACCGGCCCGGAGGCGTGGACGGCGGCCTTCCAGGCGGGCGAGGCCCAGGCCGGAGCGGCGGCCGAGAAGTTGCGCCCGCACTGGTCCTCCGGCTCTGCACGGGACTGAGGGAGGTTCAGCGGCTTCGGCCGTCTCGGGGTCCATGGCGCCGAGCAGGCCGGGTGGCCGTTGAGGCGCCGCACCTTTGCCGCTCAGGCGCCCGTCCGCCGCACGCGTTCCCGGACAGCGGCGCGGTCGACGCCGCATCGTTCCATGAGCTCTGCCGCGGGGTCCGGCTGCTCACAGTCGAGGAGGGCCATCAGGAGGTGCTCCGGCGCGATGCGCCGGCTGCCGGCCCTCCTCGTCTCAGCCAGGGCGCGCGGGAGAACGGCACGGGCACCGGAAGTGAACGGGGTGCGCTTGCGCGAGGGCGGAATCGGAGGCCGCTCGATCCCCTGGACGTCAATGCCGACCGCGGCCAGCGCGGACCGGTCGAGGGCGTCGAGAGCGGCGCGTGCGCTCTCCAGGTCGGTTCCGAAGGCCCGGACCGATTCGGGGTCGTGGAGCACTCCCAGGAGGAGGTGCTCGGTACCGATGCGGCGGTCGCCACGCAGCGCGGCTTCGCCCAGCGCCGAATTGACGGCCGCACGGGCGGCCGCTGCGAACTGTTCGAACATGGTCGTCTCACTTCCCGTACTTGGCGTGCACGGACTGCCGGGAGACGCCGAGGGCGTCACCGATCTGTTCCCAGGACCACCCCTGCCCCCTGGCGCGTGCGACTGCCGCCGCTTCGACCTGCTCGGCCAGCCGGTGCAGGGCGCCCACGGCCCGCAGCCCCACCGCGGGGTCATGCGACCTGAGTCGTTCCGAGAGATCTCCCGCTTCCATGCTTGTCAGTCTGGGTTGACGTGACGCTGCTTGTCAACCCAGACTGACGCCGCGATCTCCGCGAGCGGAATGCGGTTGCCGTCCGGGTCCACCGCCTCGACAGGGACCCGAACGGACAGTCCACGGGCTCGGACCCCTCGCAGGCGACGCCACGACGGCGCACGATCTCGAAGGCCTGTTCGCACGTCCTCGGATGCGGGAATCAGCGGACCGGGCGACCGGCAGCGCCTCGTGGGCGTGCCGTGCTTGACCTGTCAGGCCCCCACCTGCACAGTCGGGATGCGGCGCCGTGGCAGCGCCGCATCCCTCTGTCGACCGGCTCCTCGTCCGCGGGTGGCGGACGGCCCTGACGCCCAGGAGCCACTGGTCCAATGGTCCTCGACCTCGTGGTGATCGGTACGGCCATCACCCTGGGGCCTTTGCACAACAGCGCCTTCATCCTGCTGCTCTCGTCGCGGCGCGGCGTCCGTCAGGGCTTGGCGTTCCTGTTGTCCTGGCTGGCCAACCTGATCGCCGTGATCGCCGTCGTGGTGCTGTTGACCGGCGGTCAGCCACCGGCCCGCCACAGCGCGCCCTCGACCGCCGCGATCGCCGCGAAACTCGCCATCGGTCTGGCGCTGGTGCTCTACGGCGCGCACCGGCGACGCCGGCCCCCTCGCCCGCACGGCCCACCCCGCTGGGCGGCCCGGATCGACAACGCTTCCTGGGTTGCGGCAGCCGGTCTGGCGTGGCTGCTGCAGCCATGGGGACTGGTCGGCGCCGGTGCTGCGACGGCCCTTGAGGCGGACCTCTCCACCGCCGACGACTGGTTGGCGCTGGCCGGCTACTGCCTGCTGGCCAGCCTGAGCCTCATCGTCATGGAGATGTACGCGGTGTGGGCACCTGCGGCCGCGGAAGCCCGGCTGAACGCCCTGTGGAGCTGGCTGGGCCGGCACCAAGAGCAGCTGATCATCACGCTGTCCGTCCTTGCCGGCCTGTGGCTGACGGCCGCGAGCATCTACGAGCTGGTCTCCTGACGCAGGCGCCGGCAGCTGCGATCAGCACCCTCGACCGGCTCGGTGGTGATCCACGCGGAGCCCTGGGCGGGGAGCCACGGCGAGAAGGACTCAGCTGGTGCGCCGCAGCGTCGGTGGGATCCAGTCGCCGGTGAGGGCGGGCTGCTGGGGCCAGTACAAGCGCAGGAAGACATTGAACTTCGCCGCGGGGGCGGGTAGCCGGTGGCTCTCGCGGCCGGCGCCGGGGCTGTCGTGCTGGACGTGGATGTCCAGCGAGCCGTCGGGGTTGGTCCGCATGCCGCTGAGGTCGCCGATCGCGCAGCGGTTCAGCGCGTTGTCGGCGAAGAGCTGCCGCTCGTCATCATCGTGAGGGACCAGAATCCGTCGACGGGCGGGGTCTGAGCGGCGTCGACGTGGAGGACGTAGGCGTGGGCGGCGCCGTCGAGAGGCCGGCCGTCGGAGTCGGTGGTGGCGTGCGGGTACAGGGCGTCGGCGTCGAGGTCGGCTCCGTACCCGAACCGGGTGATGAGCGCGCGCTTGGCGTAGTCGGTGCCGTAGTCCCCCAGGCCTCGGTGGACGGTCCACCCGCCGGCGTCCGCGGATTCCGCCTGGGTGAGCAGATCGCGCAGGGTCTCCGGATCCGCGCCGCGCGCCCGCGTCCAGGGCGCGGAGCTCCTGGTCGGACAGGTCGTCCAGGCTCGCACCGGGTGCGATGCCGAGTTTGGCGAGGCGGCCCAGGACGGGGGCGTCGGCGGCGGCGGGAGGGTTGTCCACCATCATCCGGTTGAGCAGGCCCCCGGCACCGCGAGCCCGCCGAACGGGTGACGGCGGGAGACGGCCTGCGGGCGATCCCCAAGTGGCTGCGAATGCCCAGGCCCCCGCGTGGGTCCGGTGGCGTCGTCGCGGTGCGAAGGCCGGTCGGATACGGCAGCATCGACGTGACCCTGGAATCCACGGGGAGCGGGAGAGACGGAGGTGGGCAACATGGCAGCAGGTTGGGAGCCCCGGCCCTCGGCCGACGCCGAAGGAGCCGAATGGCGGCCGGCTCTGGACGTGCCCCCGCCGGGGCGGCAGCGTCGCTGGACGGTACTGCTGCGCTGGTTGTTGCTCCTGCCGCAGTTCATCGTGGTCGCCGTGCTGTCGTTCGCCGCGTTCTTCGTCACGATGGTGGCCTGGTTCAGCGCCCTCATCCTGGGCCGTCTGCCCGAGTCGATCGCGTCCTTCCTCCGCTCGGTCCTCGCCTACCAGACCCGGGTCTCGGCCAGTGCGTCCCTCCTCGTCGACCGATATCCGCCGTTCGCCTTCGACGCCTTCGACTACCCGGTGCGCATCGAGCTGCGCGCCACCCCGCTCAACCGGCTCGCCGTACTGTTCCGGCTGATCCTGATGATTCCAGCAGCGATCGTCAGCAGCCTCGCGCAGACCGGCTGGTTCGCGATCAGCTGGGTGTTCTGGCTGATCGGCATCGTCCTGGGCCGTCTGCCCGAGCCGGTCTTCGGTGCGACGGCGGCCGTCGTCCGGTACCGGATGCGGCTGGCGGCGTACGCCATGATGCTGACCCCGGTGTATCCCAAGGGACTCCTGGGCGACACCCCCGACCCAGCCGGGCAGCCCTCGTACTCCGCGACGCGTCCGCTCCGCCTGAGTACCGGCGCGCAGGTACTGGTCTGGCTGTTCCTGTTCCTCGGGCTCGCGGGCCATGTGACCTCGGGCTCGATCGACTACGACGACTCACGGGACGACCACACGGAGGTGTCCGCCGAAAGGGGCGCGGGGTGATCGCGCCGAAGGGCCCCTAGGGCCTGTCGTCACACTCCCGTCGTCGCCCGAAGGGCGGCCCCGCGGCGTCTGGAGCGCGTGCCAGGCGTCGCGGGGCCAGCGGGAGTTTGACGACAGGCCCTAGTGCTCTGACCGGGAAGGTGCGCCGGGTTGGTGGTCGCGACGGTCGGATGTGCGGTGACGTCCGGAGGCGCGGTGGCTGAGCCTGTCCGTGTAGGCGGGCTGACCGACTCAGGGGGCGGACGGCTCGATCTCCCCCGCGAAGACGATGACCTGGTCGATGAGGCTCCGTCGCAGATGGACGACGTCCGTTCCCGCCAGGCGGGGGCCTCCGTCAGGCGTGGTGAAGACCCACTGGTACCGGGCCCATTCGCCAGGCATGTCCACCGCTGAGCAGCGCACCATCGTGCCGGTCCCGGCCGGGTGGCGCCGGATGTCCAGCACGAACCGCTCGACCGCCGCGATTCCTTCGCTGCGACCCAAAGGTCCCCAGAAGACCACGTCCGAGGTCAGGGCCTGGGAGAGCAGGGCAGTCACATAGCTGTCGTCCGAGGCGTTGAACGCGGAGATGAACGTGTCGATCGCGGAGCGTGCGGTCTCTTCCTGCATGCCCCAGTAATACCAGCCGTTTCGCGTGCGCTCGTCCCACGAGCCGCTTTCCGGTCACGGTGAACCACCCTGGTCGCATCGTCGGCCGGGGCGGCCCGGCGACCCGCTGAAGTCCCCCCCCGGCACGTGTGCTGATACGGGCTATCGACCGGCTGCCCCGGCTCGCAGCGTGTCCGCCTCCTCGCGTGCGCGGGCCGCAGCCGCATGGTCGCCGTTCAGGGCGTGTGCCGCGCCCAGGGTGTCGAGGCCGACGGCCAGCCACCTGCTCGCGCCGATCTGCCGCCAGAGTCTGACGGCGGCCTCGCCGCGTCTGCGGGCGGAGGCCGGGCGGCCCACCGCGAGGTGGGCCTCGGCGAGGGCGTACAGCGTCGCGGCCTCGCCCCAGAGGTTGCCGTACTCCCGGTAGGTCCACAGGCTGCGGGCCAACAGGCGCCGCCCTTCCCGGTGTTCGCCCTGCCGGACCAGGACGTCGCCGAGCCAGCAGGTGGCGTGTGTCGCGGTGAGCCGGTCGCCGAGGTCCTCGCTGATCGCGGCGGCCCGCCGGTAGGCGTCGGCGGCGGCCTGGTGGGCGCCGAGTGCCCGGTGGCTCTGGCCCAGGCACCGCAGGGCCTGGGCCTCCCCCGGCCGGTAGCCCGCGGCACGGCTGACCCGCAGGCACTTCGTGAACCGCTCGACGGCGGCCTCCACCCGACCCTGCTCCAGGTCGATGACGCCGAGGCCGTTCGTCGCGTAGACGAGGCAGTTGACGTTGCCGGCCGACTCGGCGAGCCGGGCGGCCTCCTCGAAGTGGTGTACGGCGGAGGCGTACTGGCCGAGGAGCCGGTGGACGTAGGCGAGCCCGGCCGTGGCACTCGCCCGGTACGTGGGTGCCTGGCCCTCGGCGCGCTGCAGGGCCTGTTCGAAGTGGTCCAGGGCTTCCGGGTAGCGGTCGAGGATGGTGGTGAGTTCGCCGAGGCAGCGGTGGACCTTGGCGGCGCTGTGGCGGTCGCCGCTGCTGAGGGCCGCTTCGAGGGCCCTGTTCTGAAGCCTCTCCCAGTCGTCGAAATGGCTGCCGACCTGGAAGAGGGTGGTGAGGGCGGTGGCCAGTCCGGCGGCGGGTGCGACGTTCCTCGCTCCCTCAAGCGCCCGCTCCGCCACGTCGATGAGGAACCGGCGTTCGTCGGTGAACCAGGCCAGCGGATCACCGAGCAACTGGGCGGACTCGGCGGCGGGCGGCCGCCAGGTGACCAGGTCCAGCTGCGGGATGCCCTGGAAGTCGACGCTGAGGGTGTCCGCGGCCAGGTCGGCGAGGTGCAGGCTCGCACTGAGGAGTCGGGTGAGCGCGGCCTCGCGATGCCGTGCCGGGACGTCCTGCTCGGCCCGCTCCTTGCTGAACAGCCGTACCAGATCGTGCAACTGATAGCGGATACCGGAGGTGCCCGCCGCCTCGACCTGTACGAGGTGCACCTCGACCAGGTCGTCGAGGACGGCTTCGGCCTCGGCCAGCCCCGTGTCCAGGAGCGCGGCCAGCGCCCAGGCGGCGAAACTCGGTTCGGGCAGCAGGGCGATCATCCGCAGAGCGTGCTGCGTCGCCGCGGTCATCTGCTGATAGGTGAGTTCGAGACTGGCCCGTACGGCGATGTGGCCGACGGCCAGCTCGTCCAGCTTGCGCTGCTCGTCGGCGAGGGCACGCGCCACCTTGGCCAGGGGCCAGCCCGGCCGGGCGGCCAGCCGCGCACCGGCCACCCATACCGCGAGCGGAAGGCCCCCACAGGTGTCCACGATGGCGCGGGCCGGACCGGGCTCCGCGTCGGTCCGGTCCCGGCCGACCATCTCCCGCAGCAGGTCGAGCCCCGTCCCGGTGTCCAGTACGCCCAGCGGGAGCCTGCGGCAGGACAGCTCGGCCATGGTCGTCCGGCTCGTGACGATGGCCGCACAGCGCACCCCGCTGGGCAGGAGGTCGCTCACCTGCTGGACTGCGGCGGCGTTGTCCAGGACGACGAGGGTCCGCTGTCCTGCCAGCAGGGTGCGGTAGAGATGGACGCGGTCCGTCAGCTCCGCGGGCACGGCTCCTCCAGGGATGCCCAGCGCGCGGAGGAAGGCGCCGAGCACCGTGAACGGCTCGGCCGGCTCGTCGCCGAAGCCACGCAGATCCGCGTGGAGCTGGCCGTCCGGGAAGAGGGCGGCGAGCAGATGCCCCGTCCGTACGGCGAAGGCGGTCTTGCCCACTCCGGCGGCGCCCGTGACCAGCAGCGTAGGTGGCCCGGGCTGCTCCGCACCGAGCAGCCGCCGGGCCTCGTCCACCTCGCCCTCCCTGCCGACGAAGAGCGAGGGGCCCGCCGGCAGGAGCCGGGGTACCAGGCGCACCGAGGGCGGGCTGACCGCCGGGCTGCTCGGGCCGGCCGCTCGTGCGGTGGCGGTGGCGGTCGGCGCGGTGGAGCGGGGCTCGGCCGGTTCGGGATCGCCGGCGAGGATCCGTGCGTACAGTCCCCGCAACGCCGCGCCGGGGTCGACGCCCAGTTCGTGGGCGAGCCGCTGCCGAGCCCGCTCGTACACCTCCAGCGCCTCGGCTTGGCGTCCGCACCGGTGGAGGGCCAGGATCAGCTGACCGGTCACCCTTTCGTCGAGCGGATGCGACCGCGCCCGGTCGGCCAGTTCGCTCACCATCCGGTCGTGCTGCCCCAGCCGCAGCCGCACATCGACCGACTCCAGCTGCGCGGTGAGTCGCTCGTCGTCGAGGAGACGGCGCTGGGCGTTGAACCACGGCGTGTCCGCCCCCGCGAAGGCGCTGCCCCGCCACAGCGCCAGCGACTCCTGCCACAGCGCCTCGGACTGCGCGTCCCCGCCCGCCTTCCGGGCCCGGTCCGTCAGTTCGCGGAATCGGTAGGCGTCCACCGCCGAGGGCTCGACCGTCAGCCGGTAGCCGTCGCGCTCCCGGGTGATGGACGTGCCGTCGGCCGCCAGCACGTGCCGCAGTCGGGAGAGGTACCCGTACAGCTTCTGGCGGCTGTAGCCCGCCCCGGCGTCCCCCCACACCCGCTCCACCAGCGCATCGGCGGACACCCCTTGATCCGCGTCGACCAGCAGCGCTCCCAGTACCCGCCGCTGCATGGCGTGCCCCACGTCGATGGGGACGCCGTTCCGCCGTACCTCGATGGTCCCGAGGATCCCGAACCGCGTGGCCATCACACCCCCTGTGTCACCCGACGGACCCCTCCCTCACACTGTGGGCGCCACCGACCTGCGGATCCAGGCGGATTCAAGCTATTCCGAAGGTTTGCCGACGCCTGCCCGGCCAGCGTGAACAGCACGTATCCGGACCACAGGAGAGTGGACATGTACCGAAAACTGGAATCGCTCGGCGCGGCACTGCTCGGGGTCTTCGTTCCCCGGATCGAAGCCGCGGCGGGCTGCGGCTCCTGGCCCAGCTGCTGGCAGTGCGCCTCCGCGTGCGGCGGCTGCTGGGCTCCCTGCGAGGGGTGCACGCAGGGCATGCCGGACAAGCCCGGCGAGTGGCTGTACTGCCGCTGCGAAGAGTGCTGACCGGAGCACCCGGTGCGGCGTCCGCGGTGAGCGCGCCTGACCACCGCGTACGGCGGAGCCGCCCGAGTCCCGGGATCCGGCATCGATTCCTCCGCCGGCTTCCGGGACTCGACCCCGCGGCGGTCGCCGACGGCTGCCGGACACCGGCCGCAGGACCCTGGAGAGGCTTCTGATGCAGTACTTCGAGATCGGCGTTCGCTACCTGCTGGGGACGGTGTTCCTGACGTCGTTCCTCGGCAAGGCCACGGGGCGGGTCGCCTACGACGGCTTCGTCGCCTCCTTGCGCGCCACCCGGCTGTTGCCGGGTCTGGCGGGGGTGATGGCGCCGGCCCTGGTGGCCGCCGAAGCGGTGGTCTGCGCGCTGCTCGTGGTGCCGGTGGCCCCGACGGTCACCGTCGCCGGTCTCGTCGCCGCCGCATCGCTGCTGGCCGGCCTCACGGCGGGGGTCGCCCTCGTCGTGAGGCGCGGTGTCACGGCCCCCTGTCACTGCTTCGGCGCGTCGGCCACCGTGCTCGGCCGACGCCACGTCGCCAGGAACGGGGCACTGGCCGCCCTCGCCGTGGCGGGTGCGGTCGCGTCGCCGGACCTGCGCGCGCACCCGGCGGGAGCCGTCCTGGCCGCGCTCGGCGGGGTGGTGCTGGGGGCGCTGGTCGTGCGCCTGGACGACGTGCTCGAACTGTTCCGTTCCACTCCTCACGCCCCGCCGAGCACGGTCCGGAGCGGGCGGTAACCGCGTTGGCAGAACTCAGGGAGCAGAAATGCCATTCCTCATCACGGCGGTCGTGTTCGTCGGACTGCTCTGTGCCCTCGACCTCGTCCTCACGTTCGGAGTCGTGAAGCGGCTGCGGGAGCACAGTGGTCTGCTGTCCGCGATGGAGCCCGGGCCCGGCCTGGGTGTGGGCGAGAGCGTGGGCGGGTTCCGGACCGCGGACGTCGACGGCGCACCGCTGAGCCCCGACACTCTGGCGGCCGCCACCTTCGTCGCCTTCATCTCGCCGACCTGCGGGTCCTGCAAGGAGAAGCTGCCCGAGCTGGTGCGTTACGCCCACCGGCTGCGGGAGGTGGGCGAGGAGATGCTCGCCGTCGTCGTCGGGAACGCCGAGGAGGCCCGTTCCTTCGCCGCCGACCTGCGTCCGGTCGCCCGCGTGGCGGTCGAGGGTTCCGGCGGGCCGCTGGGGACCGCGTTCAGGGCGTCCAGCTACCCGACGATGCTGTGGGTCGCGCCGGACGCCGACGGCCGCCTCGTGAGGGTGGCGCGCTCGGCCGCACTCGCGTCATGAGCGGGCGACGAGGCGGGGGGCCGTCGGGATACGGTGCGAGCCGGCCGTCCGGCCGGGCCTCCGGGAGTGCGGCGGGCGCACCGTCCGGCCGCGATCCGGCCGGGGAGGTGCCCGCCCGGGGCAGGTCGGTGCGTGCCGTCTGCCGGACGGTCCGCGCGGCCGTCGTGCTGGGGGTGACGGTGGCTCCCGGGCTGACCGCCTCGTATGCCGCTCTGATGCTGGCGGGCGGTGCGCTGCCGGTCGCGGCCGCCTGGCTGACCAAGGTGCTGCTCGACTCGCTGGCCGACCCGGCCGGTTCCTCCTCGCTGATCGGCGTCGGAGCGGGACTTGCAGCGGTCGGCACGGTCACCACGGTCATGCCGCACGTCGTGCGGTACCTGCGGCAGGAGGCCGGGCGCCAGGTGGGCCTGCGAGCCCAGGACCGCCTCTTCAGGGCGCTGAACGGCCAGGCAGGGATCGGCCGCTTCGAGAACCCCCGCTTCCTCGACCGGCTGCGACTGGCCCTCCAGGCCGGCGGGAGCAAGCCCACCGAGATGCTGGACAGCCTGCTGGCCACCGCTCGGGCACTCATCACGATCACCGGCTTCCTGGGCGTACTGACGCTCCTCGGCCCGCTCATGCCGGCCCTGGTGCTGGCCGCTGGAATCCCCGTACTCCTCGCGGAGATGGCGCTGTCGCGCCGCCGCGCACGCATGCACTGGTCGGTCACTCCCACCGAGCGCCGCGAGTTCACGTACATGCAGCTGTTGTCGACCGTCGCGGCGGCGAAGGAGGTGCGCCTGTTCGGAGTCGGTGATCTGCTCCGACACCGGATGCTGCACGACCGGCGCGGGATCAACGCCGAGCGGCGCGCGCTGGACGTCCGCGAGACGCGGGTGCAGGGCGCGCTCGCGCTGATGGCGGCCGTCGTCCCCGGCCTGGGGTTGTTGTGGGTCGTCTCCGCGGCTCGGGCGGGCCGGTTCTCGATCGGCGAGGTCACGGTGTTCCTCGCGGCGGTCGCCGGGGTGCAGACCGCCATCTCCATGCTGGCCGCCGAGATCGCCCGCGTCTACCAGGCACTCCTGCTGTTCGAGCACTACGTGGCGGTGACGACGGCCGGTCCGGACCTGCCGGTGACGGTCCCGCCCGTCTCCCTGCCCCCGCTCCAACGCGGCATCGAACTGCGCGGCGTATGGTTCCGCTACTCCGACGACCACCCGTGGATCCTGCGCGACGTCGACCTGACCATCCCGGCGGGCGGTTCGCTCGCCCTGGTCGGACTCAACGGCGCCGGCAAGTCCACCCTCATCAAGCTGTTGTGCCGGTTCTACGACCCGACCCGCGGCACCGTCCTCTGGGACGGCGTGGACATCCGCGACGCGGACGTGACCCGTCTGCGCGAGCGGATCAGCGCCACCTTCCAGGACTTCGTGCAGTACGAGATGACCGCGGCGGAGAACATCTCCCTCGGGGACGCGTCGGCACAGGGAGACATGCCCCGCGTTCGGGCCGCCGCGGACCGCGCCGGTGTACACAAGAGCCTGGCGCAACTGCCGCACGGGTACGAGACGTTGCTGACCCGCGTGTTCTCCCATGAGTCCGACGACGACCACCCCGCGCCCGGGGTGGTGCTCTCCGGGGGGCAGTGGCAGCGACTCGCCGTGGCGCGCGCGTTCCTGCGCGAGCGGCGGGATCTGGTGATCCTCGACGAACCCTCCGCCGGACTCGATGCCGAAGCGGAGCACGAGGTCCACACGTCCTTGCGCCGCTACCGCGCGGGGCAGACCAGTCTGCTCATCTCCCACCGCCTCAACACGGTCCGCGACGCCGACCGCATCGTCGTGCTGTCCGACGGACGGGTCGTGGAGCAGGGCGATCACGAGGAACTCATGGCCGCCGACGGCCGGTACGCCCGGCTGTTCATGCTCCAGGCAGCCGGCTACCGAATCCCGTCGTCGACGCTCCTCAAGCCGATCGGAGAGCGATGACCGCCGAACCCGGTACGGAGCGGGGTGTGGTCCGGGTACGTCACGACTGGTCCGGACAGCCTCCCCACCCGACCGTGCCGCGGCCGCCGGACCCGCACCGCCGCCGAGCCGGCTCAGCCGCCGCCGTCACCGGCGCGCCCGCCCTGGCGGCGGCCGCGTCGATCACCGCGGGCGCCTGCCTCCCCGTGGATCGTGGACTGCTGTACGCGCTACCGCCGCTGCTGGTCTGCATCGTCGTGACCGCCCGTCGGCTCCTCGCCCGTCGTCTCGCCGCGGTCACCGTGCGCGGCCGGAGCATGGAACCCTCCTACCACGACGGCGACCGCGTCCTGGTACGGCGTACCGGCACCCCCGCGGCGGGAGAGGTCGTCGTGGTGGAGCAGCCGGGAGCGGACGGCCGGTGGCTCGGCCCCCCGCCGGCCTCCGGAGCGGACGACGCGAGGTTGTCCGGACGCCGTTGGCTCATCAAACGCGTCGCCGCCGTACCCGGTGAGCCGGTGCCGCGTGCGGACTTTCCCGCGCTGGCCCATGCCGAGGAGGACGCCGTCCCCCCGGGCAAGGTCGTGCTGGTCGGGGACAACCGGCGGCTGAGCCTCGACTCGCGGCGGATCGGCTACTTCCCCGCGGAACGCGTGCTCGGCGTCGTCGTACGCGGAGCTCATCCGGCGCCGGGCCACCGGACCGCGCCGGAACGGAACGCGCCTCGGGCCGCCGCGCAGGCGTCTCGACCGGGACGCGCCCCCCACACCACCACCTCGCTCCACTCCCGATCCCGACACACCCCAAGAGGAAAGGAATCCCCATGATCACCCGTATCGCGCGGCGTACCCGCCGCGCCCTCTCCGCCGCAGGTGCCGCCACGGTGGCCTTCACCGCCCTCGGCGTGGCCCTGCCCGCCCCGGCCCAGGCGGCCGGCTGCGAGACCCTGTCCGCCACGGTGCGGAACTCCGCCGGACTCAGCGGCGGCCACGTCCAGGCGACGGTCTGCATCTACAGCGCCAGCGCCGACTTCAACGACTCGTACTTCAACTACGTCCAGGACTACCAGGCCGACGGAGTCGCCGCCCGCGCCTACGTGACCACCCCCGGCTTCCTCTACGGGCCCCTCGCCACCGACGACACCTCCACCTCCGGCGGCCAGGACATGGTCTGGGAATCGACCGACTCCGACGTCGCGTGGGTCCGCGTGTGGGTGTGCCTCGGCAAGTCCTACCCGGGCCAGAGCGGCGCGCGCTGCGCCTCCGACATCACCTACGCATGACATCGACGCTCACCGGCTCCCGGTGAAGGAAGGGGCTTCCATGCGCAACGCCTCCCGCTTGGCGGTGGCCGTCGCCGGCGCCGCCGCGACCGTCCTGTGGTTCTCGACGTCGGCCCACGCCGATGCCGTGGTCAGCAACGGATACGCCGACGGCGGATTCATCAGCTACGGCGACAAGATCTGGGTCGAGCACTACGAGGGCCGTACGAGTTCCGTCGAGTGGTTCACGAACTACGGCCGTTCGGGTTCCTGCAGCGTGACCACCCCAGCGGTATCGAAGACCTGCAACTACGACATGCGCGAGGACGGAACCATCACCCTCTGGGTCTGCACCACGGGGCCCGACCTGGGCAACGACGAGTGCAGCACGCCGGTGACCGACCGGATCGGCGGCTGAGTCACGCGGTCGTGAGCCGAACGGGGCTCACGACCGCGGGGGCGGAAGGGCGTGCATGGGAGGGAGGTTCGAGGGCATGCGGGAGGAGAGCGGAAGACATGGCCGCTCCATCTGGGCCCATGGCCTCCCCCGCCCGTGGGTCCGGCAGGGTGAAGACCGGCCCGCACCAGTGGTGGGTGCGGGCCGGCCGCCCAGGCGCTCCGGCCAGTCCTGCCGTCGGCCATGCGAGCCGGTGAGCGGCTGGTGGGCCTATGTGGAGGAACGGACCCGCCGAGAGGTCGACGCGGACGTGCTGCGCGACCGCCGGATGTCGGCGGTCAGGTCCGTGTGGCAGACCCTGAGCCCGTTGGGCTCCCGGCGTTGGCTCCGAAGAGGCCGGCCGGGCGCTGGCCGAGCACCTTGGCGTGCCGTTCCCCTTCGCTTCCCCGCACATCCCGGACGACGACTCCCCGCGGTGGCGGACGCTCCGGCAGGCGGCGAAAGGACCCCGCCTGAGGGCGCGTCTTGTCAGCCGGCACGCCCACGACAGCTCGCCGTCCTCGTGAAGGGTGCCCGGGAGGTCAGGAGGGGCGGATCCAGCCTTGGGCGTTCGCGAGGCACGGACCGGGGGGCTCTCATTGACGGCTCGGTCGGGGTGGTGTGACGATGCGCCGATGTCGGAGCTGCACGCCCGGATGGCCGCCCGGGTCGGTGACCTCACGGCCGTCGTGATCGCGCGCTGCGCGGCGGAGGCGCCGTTCTACGCGGCGCTGCCCCGCGCCACCCTCCAGGGCGAGGTGGCGCGGTCCGTCGAGGCGGTGCACGCGCTGTTGCTCCGGGCACTGCGCGACGGCGGCGTCGGAGTCCGATGGGGCCGAGCGATCTGACCCGGCTCATCGAGTGGTCGGCGCGCCGGGCGGAGGAGCGGGTCCCCCTGGAGGCGGCGATCACCGCGTACCTGATCGGCGCCGAAGTGTGGTGGCAGACACTGGCCGAGGTCGCGGAGCCCGGTGAGCTGGCCGGGGCCGGCGGCACGCTGCTCGCCTGCCTGCACGCCGCTCTGCCCGCGGTCGTCCTCGCCCACCAGAACGCCCAGGAGGACCTCCACAGCGAGGACAGGCGCGTACGGCGGGCGCTGCTCGACGCCCTGCTGGCAGGACGGCCGTACGAGGAGCTGGCGGGCGTGGCGCGGGTGGCCGTGGCGGGTGCGTACGAGGTGGTGGCCTTCCGGTTCGAGTCCGATCCGCCGAGCAGACTGGTGCAGTCCTCGCTCGACGCCTTCACAGGGATCCCCGTGCTGATGGACCACGTCGCTCGGATCGCCGTGCTGCCGGGCAGGCCCGACGTACCGGGCCTGGTGGCCCGGTTGGCCAAGGACGTGGGGCAGCCCGTGCGGGCCGCCGCCGGCCACGCCTCCGCGCCGGGGGCCATCGCCTCGGCGGCGCAGGAGGCCGGCCGCGTGCTGGATCTCGTCCTGCGCCTGCGACGCCCGCCCGGCTGCTACCGCCTCGACGACGTGCTGCTGGAGCACCAGCTCGCGCGCCCCGGGGTCGGCCTGGTGCGGCTGGCGGCCAAACTCGACCCCTTGGAGGAGCATCCGTACCTGCTCGAGACGGTGCGCGTGTGCGTGGAGCAGGGGCTCAACCGTCGCCGGACGGCGTTGGAGCTGTGCGTCCACCGCAACACCCTGGACTACCGGTTGCAGCGGGTGACCGCGCTGACGGGCCTCAACCTCGCGGTTCCCGCGCAGGCGCGGCTGATCCAGGCGGCGCTCGTGGCGAGGGACCTGACCGGACGCGGGGAGGACCGCGGGGTCCTCGGTGGGCAGGGTTCCTCAGGGGCTGCGGACGGCGGATGAACCACGGCCGGTGCCGGCGGGCGCTCGGCTGGTCATCTCTCAGAGCCAGGCGCCGAGTTCCTCGTGCCGGGGGGACAGGACCGTGCCGACGCCGGGGTGGTCGAAGACCATGAGGGGCCGGTCCGGGCTCCAGCCGGGCCAGCCCGGCTGTCCGGTGGTGGCGAAGGCGACCCAGGCCCGGTGCATGGCGTCGGCCAGTGGCTGGGGCGCACCGGGCCCGGTCAGGTCCTCGGCGGCGCGCAGGTTGTCGAAGACGAAGCCGATCTCCAGCGCATGGCACGCGCCGAGCTCCATCACGGGCGAGCGCCAGCCGAATTCGTAGACGAAGGTGCGGGCGGGCCGGGAGTCGGCGAGGCGGTTGAGCGGTCCCCGCAGCAGCAGGTCGGTGGCGATCTCTCCGAGGATCTCACCGGGTTTGGCGTGCGGCCGGGTGGCCCGGTAGAGCCGCGCCAGGCGCTGCGGGACACCGGCCTTCAGCAGGGCCAGCCGCAGGGTGAGCCGGCTGATCCGGTCCACGGTTCCGCCCGGCACGAGCCACAGTCGGTACTCCTCCCGGTTGCAGCCCAGCAGCAGATCGGCCTCGGGTGGGGGCGGGGCGGCCGGCACCACGTCGCCGTCGACGACGATGTGGAAGCCGGGACCGCCGCCGATGGGATCGGACCGGTCGACGACGGCGGCCTGCGCGTCCAGCAGCAGGTCCCGGTCCACCGTCGCGAACGCCGCGGCGGTGGCCGGGATCCGCAGTCTCCTCGCCATCGACCGTACCGACTTCGCACCCTCACGGCGCGACACCGTGTGCGGCGGGCCGCTCTGCAGGACCGCCCGCCGGAACAGTCCTGTCGCGCGCGGGCTCGTCATGAGGGCCGCGATGCTGATCGCACCGGCGGACTCCCCGCACACGGTGACGTTCGCCGGATCTCCGCCGAAGGCGGCGATGTTGTCGCGGACCCAGGTGAGGGCCGCGATCTGGTCGAGGAGGCCCCGGTTGTCGGGGGCGTCGGGGAACACCCCGAACCCCTCCACGCCGAGCCGGTAGTTGAAGGAGACGAGGACCACCCCGTCGCGCGCGAAGGCGCCCCCGTCGTAGAGCGGCAGGCTCGACGAACCGTTGCGCAGGGATCCCCCGTGGATCCAGACCAGGACGGGCAGCCGGCCCTCGCCGACGGATGGGGTCCAGACGTTGAGGTTGAGACAGGCGTCCCCGGCGATGCTCGGGTCGGGTATCAGCCGGTCGAGGGGCGGGCGGTAGGGGCGCTTGGGGGCGGTCGGCCCGTACTCCAGAGCGTCTCGCACCCCTTCCCAGGACTCGACCGGGGCAGGAGCCCGGAAGCGGTGGGCGCCGAAGGGCGCGGCGGCGTAGGGGATGCCGAGGAAGGTGGCGATCCCGTCGTGGAATCGGCCTCGGACCTTTCCCTGCCCGGTGGTCGCGATGGCGTCCATGGCGGTCCTTCCGTCAGTGAACGGGGGGCCGGCCGCCCTGACCGCGGGGAGCGTCAGGAGCGGGCGGCGTGGATCGGAACGGCCGCCGGTCACGGCGGAAGGGGTCTCCGGCAGCGGGTCACCGGTCGGCGAGGCCGTTGCGGCGGACGTCGGACCAGGTGGCGCTGTCCGTGCAGATCCCGCAGTCGGGCCCGAAGAACTGTGCGCGCGCCGCCTGGTCCCCCATCAGCTGCGCCTTGAACCAGGCGGTGGTGGGCGCGGCGAACGGACCGGGGTCGCCCACGACCGTGAAGTGATCGGCGCCGCGCAGCTCCCCGTAGACGGCCGGTATGTGGTCGGCGTCGTCGTAGAAGGCCTTGACCAGGAAGGGGAAGACGATGCTGTCCTTCTGCCCGGCCAGGAGCAGCGCGGGTCCGTGCACGTCGTCGATGTCGGCCAGCGGCCCGGGCTGGATGGGCAGGATGGTGTCGATGCGCGGGTCCGCACCGACGACGATGGCGGCGGCGCCGCCCTGCGAGTGACCGGAGGCGCCGATGTGCTCCAGGTCGACCCGGTCGTGGAAGACGCTGCCGGGGTCGGCGTCGCGGCGGGTGAGCATGTCGATCCCGGCGCGCATGGAGATGCCGAGGTTGGACTGCGGGGTGTTGGCGGCGGCGACGATGAAGCCCTGACCGGCCCAGTGGAGCAACAGGTCCCGGTAGACGACCGGGAAGGCGAAGGTGCCGTTTCCCCATACGATCACGGGGTGCCGGCGGTCGCTGGTCGCGATGTCCCGCGGGTAGTACAGGGTGGTCACGACCCCGACCTCCACGGCGGTGGCGTAGGGGCCGGGAGCACCGTAGTCGGGCGCGGTCGCCTCGGCGGGGGCGCTCGTGGGCGACGCTGCCGCGCCGGCGCCGGCGGATGCCGTCAGGAGCAGCAGGGTCGAGGTCAGAGGGACGAGCAGTCTTCTCCACGGCACAGCGGACTCCCGGGGTCGTCACGGTGAGCCGGACGGTTCATCCGGCTCCCACCTTGTCTGTTCGCACATCCTGGAGCAGGGCTCGCGTCCCGTCTCTGCGCCAGCGCGGCAAGCAGCGGCCTCGCGATGTGTGCAACATGCCGAGAGGCCTCGGCGCGGAGGGACCGGTGCTGCGCTCTGTGTTCCTCCGCCCGGGCCGGCCCTACGCCCGTGCGCGAGCCCTCGCCTTCCGCCGGTCTTTGCCGCCGTTCCACGACCGCACGGCGAGGACGGCTGCCGATGCGGCGAACAGGCCGGCGGTGATCAGGAGCCACCGCCCCAGGAAGGTGTCGGCCGGGAGGCCCGTGGCGGCCGAGTAGTGACCGACCTGGCGGAGGATCAGTGGCCAGTACACGAGCAGCAGGACGCCGGAGACGAAGGCGGGTACCCGGACGTGGTTGACCCCGATCCGCGGTCTTCCCGGTGCCTTCGCCGGGCGGTGTCCCAGGACCCGTTGCACGGCCAGGTCGGTGCACGCGTACAGGGGCAGGAGGACGAGGTCGTGCAGGAGCGCCGCACCGACGAACCACACGGCGACGCCGAGGGTGTCCCCTTCGAGCATGCGCAGACCCGCGTAGCAGGCCAGGGCGAAGGAGGCGAGGACGAGGAGGAGGTGGAGCGGCGAGGCTCCGTAGCGGCGCCGGAAGGCCGTGCGGAACGAGGGCCTGGAGGATGTCATGACGGTTCCCCGAAGGTGAGGCGGGTGACCCACTTGGTGTTGTGGACGCCTGGCGCGCCGGGGATGATGACCCGGGCCGGGTAGCCGTGGTCCCGGGACAGGACGGCTCCGTTGACCCGTACGGCCAGGAGCGACCGGGCGTCGCGGGCTTGGTGGGCGGCCAGGACGACGGAGCTGAACGACCCGCCTCGTTGGAGGGACTCGACCAGGACCTGGGGGGTGTCCGTGCCCAGGCCGACGAGTGCGGCCAGGTCGGTGAGGCGGACGCCGCTCCAGTGCTGGTCGGGGGTGGACCAGCCTTCCACGCAGGCGATGGGCAGCAGTGCGTCGTTCTGCGGCAGGGACAGCAGTCGGTCATAGGTGAGGTCGGTCTGGCGGCCGGCCCCCCGTACGGTCAGCCGCCACGCGGGGCCGGTGTCGCTGGGCCGGATGCCGACGGAGGCGGCGGTCTTGTTGATCTGGAAGCCGTTCGGGCCGGGGCCCGGGTCCTGCCCGTGCGGGGCCAGCAGGGCCGTCTGCCGGAACCAGCCGCCGATGCTCTGCCCGGCGGTCACCACGAACAGCGCCAGCGACCCCAGTCCGACCATCCCCAGCGCGCCCCGCCGGGAGATCGTGGGCGCCGCGGGACGGGGCGAGACGAGGCCGGCCGCCTCCTCGCTGTCCGCGGCGGGCTGCCGCGGCCCGGCGCGCAGGGACCGCACGGCCCGCGGCAGGCGGAAGGTCACGTGGACGGCGAAGGCGCCGATGAACACCCAGGCGCCGTACAGGTGCAGCGTGTAGAAGGAGCCGGGGAAGATGTAGTGCAGCTGCACGTTGAGGATGCCGGTGACGAACTCGAAGCCGGCGCCTCCCACCAGCAGGAGCAGAGAGAGACGCTCGACGGCCTGGGCGGCCGAGCGGACCGGTGGCCAGGCGAACAGCTTCGGAATCACCGACCACAGCTTGGCCAGGAGCACGGGCACGAGCACGATGCCGAGGGTGACGTGCACGCCCTGGGTGACGCGGTAGAGCCAGTACGGGGAGGTCGGCCAGGAGAACAGGTAGAAGCCGAGCCATCCCTTGTCCGGGGTCTGGTCGTTGACCGCCGCGAGATCCGGGTCGTACGCGGCGTACGACAGCAGGCCCGTGAGGAAGAGGATCGTGACGCCGAAGAGGAGGACCGTCCCCAGCACGGCGGTCAGCCAGGGGCCGCGCAGTGGACTGCGCCAGAACTCCGGTCGGGACGGCCCTCCCGGCGGGCCGGCCTGCCACCTGGAGGCCATCGTCGCGCGCAGGCGCGTGAGCGGTGTCGGGCCGGCGTCGTCGGGACCCGTTCCCGCTCGCGTCCGGCGGCCGGGGACGGATGAATCACTGCCGTTCGCTTCCATCGCAAGCCTCCGCAGGTTGCGCGTTCCAGGGCTCAACGGGCATCCCCCGCCGAGAAGAACCGGCTTGTCCGCAGGCGCGGGAGGGCCGGTGGCGGGCCGGTCCGGAGCGCGTCGCTCCGACGCCCGACCGCATGAGGACCCGGCCGGCGGACCTCGTGGGACCGGGGGCTCCGCTCCTCACCGGGCGTCCCCGCGGTCCCGGGTCGCCTCCGGACCAGCCCGCCGCACACGACGGCCAGGGCGGTCACGGCATACGCGACCGTGCCCGCGTCGGCGACCGCGCGGGTCGTCAGGTACGCGGCCGCTCCGGCCACCGCGACGCCCATCCACTCCCAGCGGCCGTCGAGCGCCACCAGGGCCACCACGAGGAGGGAGTACCAGGAGTAGCCGGGTGTCGTCAGGAGGAACGCGGTGCCGGTGACCAGGAGGGCGCCGCTCCAGGGCCGTCGGGGGTCGCCGCGCAGCATCACGTACAGGACGACGGCGAGCATGCCGGCGATGACGGCGGGCAGGGCCCAGGAGTCGGGGAGCAGCAGCCGCAGCAGTGCGTAGCGGTTGCCGGTGGCGGCGTCCTGGTAGCCCTCTTCGTCGGCGTAGCCGCCGAGGTAGCCGAGGACGGAGGAGTGCGACACCAGGACGTAGGGCACGTAGAGGGCCGTGAGGACGGTGGCGGCGGGGACCAGGACCGTCGCCACGTCGCGGGCGCCGCGCGCTCCGGACAGGGCCCCGGGGACGAGGACCGCCGGCAGTAGTTTGACGGCCGTGGCCAGGCCGAGTAGCGCGGCGCCCCACACCCGGTGGCGGACCGTCAGGCCCAGGGCCGCGACGGCCAGGAGGACGCCGAGGACGTCGGCGTGGGCGTTGTTCACCGCTTCGACGGGGACGGCGGGGCACCATGCCCAGGAGGCGGCGGTGCGGGGATCCCCTCTGCGGCGGAGGATCCGCAGCAGTACCAGGGTGGTCGCCACGGCGAGGGCCGCACCGCCTGCCTGAAGGGCCTTGTGTCGGGCGCCGTCCGGTGAGACGGCGTGGACGAGCAGGAAGTACAGCTCACCCGCCGGGGGGTAGATCGTGTGGACGCGGGGGCGGTTGATGCGCGTGCAGACGCCCTCGGACACGGCCGCCCGGCCCGGCCCGGCGCACTCCCGCCCGGTGGGGAACAGCCATGCGTCCCGGTACGGCACGAGGGCGGCATCGGCCGGGGCGTGGTCGTAGGGCGAGATGCCGGCCGCCTGCACCCGGCCGTCCCAGGCGTAGCGGAACATGTCGCTGCTCGTACGGGGCACCGCCACCAGACCCGTGGTGGCGACGACGACGCCTCCGGCGAGCACGAGGGCGGCGACGTGCCGGCCGGGCACCGAGCGGAGGGACCAGGCCGCCGCCGCGAAGAGCGCCCAGCACACGGCGTACCACCAGGACAGGCCCGCCGGGTCCGTGTAGTAGCCGTCCTTGCGGACGGTGAGGAGGAGGACCGCGCCGAGCGCCGCCACGAGAACGGCGGTGCGGAGGGTCGCGCCGATGCGGGAGCGGGCCGACGGTCGCGTCACCGTGCGGCCCCCTCGGAGCTCGGTGCTCCGGCAGTGACGTGACCGCACGCGGCGACGGGCACGAGCTCGGCGAAGTGCCGGCCGGTCGCCTGCCAGCTGCGGACCGTCCGCCAGCCGGTCGACTCGGCGTGGCGCCCCAGGGCCCGTGTGCCGACGCGAGCCCAGAGGAAGGGGGCTCCGAGGCTGCCTCGGCCATCGTCCAGGCGTACCTCGCAGCGCTCGTCCACCTCGGCGGACGCCGTCTCGACGAGCAGGCGTCCGCCGGGGGCCAGGAGGCCCGCGACGCGCTCCAGGAGTGCCGCGGGATCACCGCCGATGCCGATGTTCCCGTCCATCAGCAGGGCGGTGTCCCAGCGGTGTTCGCCGGGCAGGGGGTCGAACACCGAGCGGCACAGGGCCGTGCCGCCGCGGCTCACCGTCCGTGCCACCGCGGCCGGGGTGACGTCGATGCCCAGGGCGCGCCGGCCGCGTTCGGCCAGGGCCGCGACGAGCCGGCCGGGACCGCAGCCGATGTCGAGGACGGCCCCGTGGCAGCGGGCCAGGACGCTCTCGTCCGCGGTGTCGGTGCCGGCGCACCAGCGTCGGACGTCCAGGGGCAGCAGCCAGCCGTCGGTCCGGTGCAGGAAGAGGGGGCCACGCCCGGCGCGCAGGGCCACGGAGTAGGGGTCGGCCCGCCACGCCAGGGACAGCGCTCCGCGCGGGTCGGAGGTCGTGGGGGCGATGGTGGTCATCGTGTCACCGTCAGCTCGGTCGTGAGTTCCCGGTGGCGTAGGGCGAACCGCCCGTTCGGCACCAGTGCGGCCACCTCGGCGGCGTCGGCCGCGGTGTCCACGTCCCGGAGCAGAGGGAGGAGCCCCGTGCGCAGCCCGGCCGCGCGGAGTCTTCGGTACTGCACGTCACCGGTCTCGGGCACGGACATGGGTACGCCGAGCAGCAGGTCCGGGTCCGGGTCCGCCAGGCCCAGGGCCCAGAAGCCCCCGTCGGCGGCGGGGCCGAACCAGGCGTCGCAGGTGTCGAAGTCCAAGGCGGGCGCCAGGAGCTCCGGGGTGGCCTGAGGGGTGTCCATGCCGATCAGCAGCGCGGGGCCGCGACACGCGGCGAACGCGTGCGCGAGCCGCTCGTCCAGGCACCCGCCGGACTGGGGCACGACCTCGAAGCCGGGTGGCAGCCACGGGCCGGGGGCGCCGTCCAGGACCAGGACGTGCCGGTCGGCGGGAGTGGCCGCCGCCACGGCCAGGGTGTCGGTGAGGGCGGCCTCGGCCAGGGCCGCCGCCTCGCGGGCGGTGAACGGCGGGGTGAGCCGGGTCTTGACACGCCCAGGGACGGGCTCCTTGGCGATCACGAGGAGGCTCGTCACCGCGCACCCCCGAGGGCCGGGGCAGTGCGGGGAGCCTCTGCGAGCACGGCCCGCATGTCGCGGACCGCGTGCCAGGTCCCCCGCCAGGTGCCGGTGACCTTGGACTTCCCCGCTCTCGGCAGGTAGGGCACGTCCTCCTCCCGTACCCTCCAGCCCGCGTCCGCGGCCCGGACGACCATCTGCAGCGGATAGCCGGAGCGTCGGTCGGTCAGCTCCAGGCTCAGCAACGCCTCCCGGCGCATCGCGCGGAGGGGGCCGAGGTCATGCAGCCGCAGCCCTGTGCGGCGGCGCAGCATCCGCGCCAGCGCCACGTTCCCGGCCCGGGCGTGCGGCGGCCAGGTGCCCCTGCCCTGCGGCCGGCGGCGTCCCAGCACGAGGTCGGCCTGTCCGGCCGCGACGGTACGGACGAAGCCGGTCAGCAGGCCGGGGTCCAGGGAGGCGTCGCAGTCGCTGAAGCAGACGTACTCGGCGTCCGAGACCATGGCTCCGGCGTGGCAGGCGGCTCCGAAACCCCGCCGGGACTCGGTCACGACGGTCGCCCCGAGGGAGCGTGCGATGCCGGCGGACCCGTCGGTGGACCCGTTGTCCACGACGAGGGCCCGCCAGCCGGCGGGGATGCGGCCGAGGACCCAGGGCAGGGCCTCGGCCTCGTTCAGGCAGGGAAGGACGACGTCCACGGTGTTCACGGGGTCCCCGGTGTTCACGGGGTTCCTCACGGGGTTCACTCGGTTCACGGTCACAACCGCCACCGTAGGAACTCTGGCCGGACATAGCGGACATCGACTCCTTACGAAACGCGGACGTCGGCCGTTCGTGGCTGCCGCGGGGCGGACGGCGGGGCGGTGGGGTGCGAGGCTTGCGGCATGAGCACGTCCTCGCCCCCGCCGCCCGCCCGGGTCCTCGTCGTCGACGACGACCCGACTGTCGCCGAGGTCGTCACCGGCTATCTGCGCAGGGCCGGTCACGACGTCGAGCACGCCGCCGACGGTCCGGCCGCCCTCGGGAGCGCCGCCAGGACCGCGCCCGACCTGGTGGTCCTCGATCTGATGCTGCCCGGCATCGACGGGCTGGAGGTGTGCCGCCGACTGCGCGCCGAGCGCCCCGTACCGGTGATCATGCTGACGGCGCGGGGGGACGAGGACGACCGGATCGCCGGCCTGGAGCTGGGCGCGGACGACTACGTCACCAAGCCCTTCAGCCCCCGCGAGCTGGTCCTTCGCGTCGAGTCGGTGCTCCGGCGCAGCCGCACGACGCTCCCCGCCCGGCCCGGCCCGACGGTGCTGCGCGCTGCCGGGATCCTCGTGCATCCCGAGACGCGCCGGGCCACCAAGGAGGGCCATGACCTCGCCCTCACGCTGCGGGAGTTCGACCTCCTCGCCCACTTCCTCGCCCACCCCGGCCGGGCTCACGGCCGCGAGGAGCTGATGCGGGACGTGTGGGGCTGGGACTTCGGCGACCTGTCCACCGTCACCGTCCATGTGCGCCGGCTGCGCGCCAAGATCGAGGACGACCCGGCCTCCCCCCGCCTCATCCAGACCGTCTGGGGCGTCGGCTACCGTTTCGCACCGACGGGGCCGGAGGCCACCGGATGAAGGACGCCCTGCTGATCGCGCTCTTCGCGCTGGGAGGCGCGGCCTGCGCGGGCGCGGTCGGGGCGGTCGTGCTGCGCCTGCTGCGGCACCGGTCCGTCGCCGTCTCCCTGACCGTCGTCGCCGCGGTCACCGTCACCGCCATGCTCGCCGGCACCCTTGCCGTGGCCTGGGCGATGTTCCTGTCCCCGCACGACCTGACCGTCGTCACGCTCGTCGTCGCCATGGCAGCCGTGGTCTCGCTGGCCACCGCGCTCGCGCTCGGCCGATGGGTCGTGGCCCGCGGGCGCGAACTCGCCCGTGCTGCGCGCGAGTTCGGCGATGGGGGCAGTTTCTCCGCACCTCCCGGCAGGGCCACGGCGGAGCTGGCCGCGGTCACTCGCGAACTCGCCGCCACGAGCGCCAGACTCGCCGCCTCGCGGGAACGCGAACGGGCCCTGGAGGCGTCCCGCCGTGAGCTCGTCGCCTGGATCTCCCATGATCTGCGCACCCCGCTCGCCGGGCTCCGGGCCATGGCGGAAGCCCTTGAGGACGGCGTGGCCTCCGAACCCGCCCGCTACCACCGCCGGATCCGCACCGAGGTCGAACGCCTCGACTCCATGGTCGGCGATCTCTTCGAGCTCTCCCGCATCCACGCCGGCGCCCTCGAACTGGCTCCCAGCCGCATCTCCCTGCAGGACCTGGCGGCCGACGCCCTCCTGGGCGCCGACCCGCTGGCCCGCGAGCGCGGCGTACGGCTGCGCGGCGACGGCATCGCCCACGCCCCCGTCGACGTGGACGGCAAGGAGATGACCCGGGTCCTGGCCAACCTCCTCGTCAACGCCATCCGCCACACCCCCGCCGACGGCACCGTCGCCGTGCGCGTCATCCGGCACGAGAGCACCGCCGTCCTCTCCGTCACCGACGGCTGCGGCGGGATCCCCGAGCAGGACCTGCCGAAGGTCTTCGACACCGGCTGGCGCGGAAACCCGGCCCGCACCCCTCCCGCCGGCGCCGGGCTCGGACTCGCGATCGTACGAGGCATCGTCGAGGCCCACGCCGGGGAGGCCCGGGTGCACAACGTTCCCGGCGGCTGCCGCTTCGAGGTGACACTGCCGCTCGCGCGTCCGCACGCGTGACGGTCGCCGCGTCGCCGTGGGCTACCCCACTACGGCCGAGGGCCGCTGCCCCGCTCGGGCGAACTCGGCCATGCCCTCGGCGAACCCCACGCAGGGACGCCAGCCCAGTTCGCGCCGCAGGCGGGACGAGTCCGCGGTGATGTGCCGGACATCGCCCAGACGGAACTCCCCCGTCACCACCGGTCCGGGACCGCCGTGCTCGGCGGCGAGCGCCGCGGCCATCTCCCCCACCGTGTGGGTTTCTCCGCTGCCCACGTTGTACGCCGTGTGGCCTCCCGGAGGCAGATCCCCGACGCCCGCCAGGACGGTGGCATTGGCGCCGGCGACGTCGCTCACATGGACGAAGTCCCGCCGTTGCGCGCCGTCCTCGAACACCCGGGGCGCCTCACCCCTGGCCAGCGCCGAACGGAAGAACGAGGCCACACCGGCGTACGGGGTGTCCCTCGGCATCCCCGGCCCGTACACGTTGTGGTAGCGCAGCGAGACGGCCGTACCCCCGACGGACCGTGCCCAGGCGGCGGCCAGATGCTCCTGCGCCAGCTTCGTCGTCGCGTAGACGTTCCGCGGATCGGTCGGGGCGTCCTCCGCCACCAGCCCGGGCCGCAGCTCGGCCCCGCAGCGCGGACACCATGGCTCGAAGCGGCCGCCCTCCAGGTCCGCCACCGTCCGCGCGCCCGGCCGCACCGCCCCGTGCTCACCGCACTCGTAGCACCCCTCGCCGTACACCACCATCGACCCCGCCTGTACGAGCCGGCGCACACCGGCCTCGGCCATCGCGGCCAGCAGGACCGCGGTGCCCAGATCGTTGCAGGCGACGTAGTCGGGCGCGTCGGCGAAGTCCTTCCCCAGGCCGACCATCGCGGCCTGGTGACAGACCGCGTCCACGCCTCGCAGGGCACCCCGGACCGTCTCCGCGTCCCGGACGTCGCCCCGCACGAACTCGACGTCCGGAGCGTCGGGCGCATGGGGATGGACGGACGGCAGCAGCGCGTCGAACACCACCGGTGTGTGCCCCTCGGCCGCCAGAGCGGATACCACCTGTGAGCCGATGAACCCGGCTCCTCCTGTGACGAGTACTCGCATGCCCCGCACGCTACGGAACCCGGCCCCGCGGTGGCCGTTCCCGCACCGGGCCGTAAGGCTTCCGTCATGCTCCCGGCCCGAAGAACGGAGCTCTCGTGGCCCTGCTCCCACAGCCGTGGGAGGACGTCTCCCCGCTCTGCTCGCTCTCCGCCACGCCGTCCTTCCACAGCGGATGCTCACGCGCGGCCCAGCGGGGATCCACCGTGCCGGTCCGCATGCCCGTCCTCGCCTCCGGGTCCCGCAGGGCCATGGCGACGTGAGCGAGGACCGCCGCCGAGACGGCCGTGGCTCCCCAGTCGTGCACGAAGTTCGCTCCCGTCCGCCACGCGAGCGGAGCGAGCCCTGTCGCAGTCATGACCAGTCCGGTTCCGAGCATCACGAGCATGGACCCCAGCGTCCACTGGGCGTAGAGCTTCTGTCCGGCGTTGAACTTGCCCGCGGGGCGTTCGGGCAGCCGGCGGCGCACGGCGCGCAGCCACGCCCGGTCGGCCGGGCCGAACCGGCTCAGCCGTACCGCGTCGGCCCGGACCGCCCGGAGGGCGAGCCCGCCTGCGAACGGAACCGGAAGGGCGATGCCGCACCACAGGTGGACGGCCGCCACCGCCCGCCGGTTGCCCACCATCTGGGCCAGCGGCGGGAGGTAGAGGCAGGCCGCGGTGGCCAGGCAGACCAGCATCAGGCAGGCGGTGGTCCGGTGGACCCGTCGCACGGCTCGGTCGAAGCGGATCAGCCGGTCAGACGGTGGCGGCATCGTCACGTCCGTTCGACCTCCCGACCCAGGCGTCGGTGTCGTACCCGCGTTCCTCCCAGTACCCGGGACGGACCGTGTCCGTCACGGTGATTCCGGACAGCCACTTGGCCGACTTGTAGAAGTACATGGGTGCGACGTAGAGGCGGACCGGTCCGCCGTGGGCATGGGAGATCGGGGCGTCGCGGAGCCGCAGGGCGATCAGGACGTCGTCCCGCCGTGCCTGCTCCAGGGTGAGGCTTTCGGTATACGCGCCGTCGAAGCACCAAAACCGCACCGCGCGCGCCTCGGGCCGCACCCCCGCCGCCGAGAGGACATGGGCGAGCGGTACGCCTTCGAAGGGGGTGCGCGGCACGCGCCAGCCGGTCACGCACTGCACGTCGTGCACGATCCTGCGCTGCGGCATGGCGTGGAGGTCGGCCAGTCGGTACTCCGCGGGGCGCTCGACCAGTCCGTCGACCCGCAGGGTGTACGTGGCCGGTCCCCGTTCCGGGACCGACGAGGTCACGGAGTAGTACCGGAAGCCGGCGGATCCGGGCAGCACCGCCGTCAGCCCGGTCGGGTCCCGGCTCACCACCTCCTCCTGCGCACGCTGGAGTCGAGGTCCCGCCAGGACTCCCACCGCCCCAAGGCCGAGGATCCCCAGCACGACACGTCGGCCGACCGGAGCGCCCCGGATCTCGTCATGGTCGTCGTCCATGGCGTCGATTCGACCAGGTGGCGGCGCCGACGAACAGGGCCGACGCCCGCCCGTCAGGGTTTCGTCATCTTTCGCCCGGCAGGTGGCGCCGCCGATGCACCGCCCGCCGCCGCGCCTTGGCGCCGAAGCCGGCGTCGCCTCCCGTCAACGCGGATGTCATCATTGATGACATCGGTGATTTCTTGGTGGAGGGAAGGTCCGTGGCCGGCGGAAAGCAAGGGGTACGACTGTCGCCCGAGTCGATCGTGGAGGCCGCCGTGCGGATCGCGGCGCGTGCGGAGCCGGACGGTCTGACCGGCAAGACGCTGGGGGTCGAACTGGGTGTGGACCGTTCCTCGGTGTGGCGGCACTTCGCGGACCGTGACGCGCTGCTGCTCGCGGTCGGCGACCGCCTGTTGCGGATGGCCGTGGAACGGGTGCCCGACGGGCTGCCGCCGCGTGACCGGCTCACCTGCCTGGCCCACCGTGTCGTCGAGGTCTACGTGGCCCACCCGTACGTCGGAGCGGCCATCGCCTGCCGCACCCTGCGGGGACCGGGCGAACTCGCGGCGATCGAGATGATGCTGGCGGCCCTCCAGGAGCTCGGTCTTCCGCCGGACGCCGCGGCTCGCCTCCAGAAGCTGTTCGCCAACACGGTGCTGTCCTACGCCGGCATGCTCGCGGGATACGCGGTCCTTCCCGCGCACGTCCGGGAGGCCGACGAGCGTCTGTGGGCCGGGACCTACGCCACCGTCTCCGCCGACGAGTACCCGGCGCTCGCCGCCCACCTCCCGTATCTGGCCCGGCAGGACGAGGACGTCTTCGACTCGCTCCTGCAGACCTTCTGGCTGGCCGCGGAATCGGTCCAGGCGACGAGCGACGGCTGACGGCTCCTCGGACCACCTCACGCGCACCGCTGTTCCTGCCCGCCCCCGAACTCCCGGGACGGCCGACCTCGGCGTCCAAACCAGCACGACCGTCCCGGGCCCCCATCCCCGTACGAAACGAGCTGGGAGACCTCCAGTATGAATCCCTCGAGCGAGCACACGCCCCGTGTCTCCACCCGCGCCCCGTGGTGGCCCGCGCGCCGGACCGGACGGGCGGCGGCCGGCACAGGCATAGCCCTGACCCTGCTGGCCGGTTCGACCTACGCGGCGACCACGCTCATGGACGTCCCCGCGCCCCACGATCTGGCCCGACTGCAGTCCACCCAGCCCTCCCGGCAGGGCGACCGGTTCCCCGCCCGTACGGTCACCACCGCCTCCACCACCTCCGAGCTGCCCGCGTCCCCGCAGCCGGCGCCTCGCACTGTGCCGTGGAAGGGAGGGAGCCTTCCGTTCGAGCAGTTCCTGGAGACAACGCACACCAACGCCTTCGTCGTCCTCCAGGACGGCAAGATCGCCCATGAGTGGTACGCGGACGGGGTGACCGCCGACACCCGCATGTCGTCCTGGTCCATGGCCAAGTCGCTCGTGTCCCTGCTCGTCGGCCAGGCCGTCCAGCGCGGCGAGCTGAGCGAGGAGGACCGACTGGTGGACCTCCTGCCGGAGCTGCGCACCGGAGGCGCCTACGACACCGTCACCGTGCGCCACCTGCTGGACATGTCCTCGGGCATCGACGTGGACGAGAACTACAAGCCCTGGTGGCCCTTCACCGGGACCGCCCGCATGCTCCTCACCCGGGACCTGCCCGCCTTCGTGCGGGACCACCGGAGCGTGACCTACACACCCGGCAGCCAGGCCACCTACCGCAGTGTCGACACCCAGATGCTGGGACTCGTCCTGTCCCGCGTCGAGGGCAGGCCCCTGGCCGAGATCCTCGGTGAACGCCTGTGGGGCCCCATGGGCGCCACCCGTACGGCCACGTGGAACCTCGACCGCGACGGCGGCACCGAGAAGGCCTTCTGCTGCGTCAACGCCACCGCCCGCGACTTCGCGCGAGTCGGCCAGCTGGTGCTCGACAGGGGCAGGGCCGGCGGCCGGCAGGTCATCCCCGAGCAGTGGATCGACCGCCTCTCCACCCCCACACTCCACAGCATCGACGGCTGGGGCTACTCCGCCCAGTGGTGGCACCCCACGGGAGGCAACGGCAAGGACTTCTCCGCCATCGGCGTCTACGGCCAGTACACCTACGTCGACCCCGTCAGCCGCACCGTCATCGTCAAGCTGAGCGACCACGGCACCCAGCAGGACGAGCAGGAGACCATCGACGCCCTGCGCTCCATCGCCCATGGCGATGCCTGAACGGTCCTTCCCCGTGGCTTGCGGGTGGCTCTAGGCTCGTCCCGTGGCCGGAAGCTCGCAACCAGGCGTCAGCACCGCTATCCAGGGGAGACCGTGGACGTCCCTACGTTGATTCTGTTAGGGGCGTCGGGCGGTCTGTTGCGCGGGGCACTGGACCTGTACACCCGGTTCGTCTGCTGGCAGGCCGACCGTCGCGCCCACCGGCAGTCGGCAGCAGAGGGAACGGCACCGGGAGCAGCCCCGCAGTTCACGGCCTACTTCGACCCCGTCGTCGACCCCGTCGCTGCCATCGTGCACAGCGTGATGGGGGCAGGGGCCGCTGTGCTGTTCGGGACCACGGGTCAGATCAGCGGTGGGTACGCCGCCCTCGTCGTCGGAGTGTCGGCACCCATGCTGCTGACCCAACTGGGCCGCATACAGACGGTGAACGAGGCGGTGACGGGCGAACGGTCACCGGCCGGCGCTGCCACGGAGACCGAGGCGCCCATCCCTACGGCCACCGGTGCCGTGGGGGTGGGCGGTGCGGGCGACCCGGGTGCCGTCGGCTCCCTGCCCCGAGTGGTGCAGAGGTCCATGCCCACCGCCGAGCTTCCCAACCAGCCCACCGCCTCCGAGGAAGGACCGCATTCCTCCGTGTCCGGGCGACGCTCGCGTTCGCCGGCGCAGCCTCCGAGGCTCACGGACACCCGTAGGCCGGAGCCCGTGTTCGACGAACTCTCCATGGAACACCCACAGCTCCCGGATTCCCCGCAGATCGGGGACACTCCCCTCCCCGCCGTGCCCCCCGACACGGCGGGGCCGGGCCTCGACGGTCCAGGCGCGCCACGATGGCGCCCGGGGCCCGCACTCGGGGAGGAGAGGCCGTGAACAGCGGTCCGTACTTGAATGACGAAGACCGCCCCGAGTACGAGCGGCTCCTCGACGACGTGCTCCGTCGCGCCCACGAACGACCGGGGCTGCGGGCGGGCGGGGAACGGCTCAGCACCGAGCAACTGCGCACCTTGGCGCTGGGCGCCACCCACCGGATCGCTGCGGCAGCGGCGACCGAGTACGACCGCTACGTTCAAGTCCGTGAGGGACGGCGGGGGTCGGCAGTTCTCTCCGCATCCTCGGGCACGGTGTTCTCGCCCCCGCGCTCGGATTCCGACTTCTCCGGCTCCGGAAGCCGGACCTCCGTCCGCCGCGCCTCGGCAGCTCTGGGCCTTCGGTTCGCGGCTGCCGTGCTGGGCGCCGGACGACCGGGAGACCGCCGGATCAGCGACGGAGTCGCCCCGCGGCGGTGGGCCGGTATGTCCTTCGGCCGTCGTCTGCTGGCAGCGCTGCTTGGGCTGCGTGTGATTCCCGAGGCACCGAGAGCCGCGCAGACGCATCGCCGGCGCGGCTCAGAGCGGCATCGGGCACCGCACACCTCAGTGCGGCGTCCCGCCGACCACACGCCTGATCGCTCTCGGCCGATCAGTCATGAGTTCCTGGACGAGGAACCGACCGGGGCCGGCGCACTCGCCGTGGCCGCGGTCCTGGCGCCCGTGTTCGCGGGCACCGCCACGGTGATCTTCCTGCTGGTCGGATATCTCCTGGCCTTGCTCAGCCCGCAGCCCGGGTTCGCGCACACCCTGGTGACTGTGGGCTGGTGGTTCGCGGCGGCCACTGCGGCAGCCGTCCTGGCCGCCGCCGTCGGACTCGTCGTCACCGCCCTACGGTCCGGCCCGACGTCACCAGCTGCCGAGGAACAGGCCGAGGACCTCGGAGATGACGTGTCGTCCGCCAGAGAGGCATGGCAGCGCGCCTTGGTGGAGCGTGGCATCCTGCCGTTTCTGCGTGAGGCAGAAGCCGACCCCAGCGCCGAACCTCCCCAGCACGACGCGCACCGCTCGCCCGGCCGCATCCCGACCATCGGCTACGGGAGGGTGGGCCTCTCCAACCCCGACTTCTCCGGCCCGACAGTCGGTCCGGGACCCGCCTCCTACTCCAGGCCCGACCTCGCCACGCCTGACTTCGGGGGCTCGGAATCCCCCTCGGAATGAGGCTGCCGCCGCATTCTCCTCGTCCGTGATCGTCCACACGCCGTAGCAGCCCCGCTCACGTGACAGGTCCGCAAGCGCAGACACCAGAGCCCGGCCGACGCCACGCCCACGGAACGACTCGTCCACGCCCAGCTCGTACTGGAACGTCTCGGTTCCCTTGTCCGGGTGGGTCATTTCTCCCCCGAGCGATCCCGACGCTGGAACCGCTAGAGACGGGTCGCAGTCCGGACCAGGTCGGCGACGGCTCTGGACCGGCTCTGCGGCGGCCAGGCGATCACGGTGGTGACTGTCGGCGCGTCCAGCACGGGCACGGCTGCGAGGTCACCGTGCAGCTGGGCTCGGCACGACTCCGGTGAGACTGCGCAAGCACGGCCGAGCGCGACGAGCTGCAACAGCTGCGCGTGGTCGCGGACCTGCGGGCCCGGGCCCGGCGGGTAGGTGCCGTCGGGGTCGGGCCAGCGTGGCAGCGGCAGGCCCGGCAGGCCGGTGATGTCGGCCATGGACACATGGGGCCGGGCGGTGAGCGGATGCCCGGCCGGCAGGACCGCGACCTGGCCCTCCGTGCTGAGCTCCTCGGTGTGGAACCCGGCCGTCGAGTCGAACGGCCGGTGCAGCAGCGCCACGTCGGCCCGGCCTTCGCGCAGGAGCCGTTCCTGCTCGGCCGGGCCGCACAGGATGACGTCGACGGGGACCGCGCCAGGTTCGGCGGCGTACGCGTCGAGCAGTTTCGCCAGCAGTTCTCTGGACGCGCTGGCCTTCGTGACCAGGACCAGGCCGGGACGGCCGGTCGCGGAAAGGGCAGCGCGGCGGGTCCGGCGCTCGGCGGCGTCGACCGCGTCGAGGGCCGCCCGGCCCTCGGCCAACAGCACCGAGCCCGCCTCGGTCAGCGTGACAGTGCGGCTGGTTCGATCCAGCAGCGCCGCCCCGAGCCGGCGTTCGAGCTGCTGGATCGCCCGTGACAAAGGCGGCTGCGCGATCCCGAGCCGCTGCGCGGCGCGCCCGAAATGCAGCTCTTCAGCGACAGCGACGAAGTATCGCAGTTCCCGCGTCTCCATGGCGCCACGCTATCCCCGATCAATACCCTGACGGTATCGCCGACCACCCGATCGGTCTTGGACCCCCGCCGCGGCCCGAGGGCAGCATGGTCCCCATGAGCGAACGAACGATTGCGCTGGTCACCGGCGCGAACAAGGGAATCGGCTACGAGATCGCCGCGGGTCTGGGCGCCCTCGGCTGGCGCGTCGGCGTCGGCGCCCGCGACGATCAGCGCCGCAAGGCAGCGGTGGAGAAGCTGCGAGCGGGCGGCGTCGAGGCGTTCGGCGTACCGCTGGACGTGACCGACGACGCGAGCGTGAGCGCCGCCGCGCGGTTGGTCGAGGAAGAAGCCGGGCGCCTCGACGTGCTCGTCAACAACGCCGCCATCACCGGCGGCGGGCCGCAGGAGCCCACCCAGGTCGATCCCGCCACCATTCGGACGGTGGTGGAGACCAACGTGATCGGCGTCATCCGCGTCACCAACGCGATGTTGCCGCTGCTGCGCCGCTCCGCCTCACCGCGGATCGTGAACATGTCCAGCACTGTCGGCTCTCTCACCCGGCAGTCAGGAGCCGCCGCCGAGCAGACGACGGGTCCCGTGTCCGCGGCGTACACGCCGTCGAAGACCTTCCTGAACGCCGTCACCCTCCAGTACGCCCGGGAGCTGAGCGGCACGAACATCCTGATCAACGTCGGCTGCCCCGGCTACGTCGCGACCGACCTCAACGGATTCAGCGGCGTGCGCACCCCCGAACAGGGCGCGGCGATCGCCATCAAGCTCGCGACCCTGCCCGACGACGGCCCGACCGGCAGGTTCTTCGAAGACGCCGGGGTAGTGCCGTGGTGATGTGCACGGCGGTCGTCACCCGCCGGACAGATGGCAATGCGCCGCAGGCTGCAAGTCCGCGACACCCGGATTTCCACTTGATCAACCAGCGCCCCAGTGTCGATCCTCTTGGCGAGTGGGTCATCTTGCTGAGGGGCGGCTTCCCCTCGCGGTCTCGGAGGAGGTTCAGGCGAGGCAGAACTCGTTGCCCTCGATGTCCTGCATCGTGATGCAGGACTCGTTGACGCCATCGGCGCGCTGCGTCAGCACGTGCTTCGCGCCGAGCGCCATCAGCCGTGCGCATTCGGCCTCGAGTGTGGCCAGGCGCTCGTCACCCACGAGTCCGGTGCCGACCCGCACGTCAAGATGCACCCGGTTCTTGACGACCTTGCCTTCGGGGACTCGCTGGAAGAGCACGCGCGGCGCCACACCCGAGGGATCAGTGCACGCGAAGTAGACCTCATCCTCAGGCGGCAGCGAGTCGTGGTACTCCTCCCACGTGGCGAAGCCCTCCGGGACGGTCGGTACGACGTACCCCAGCACCTCGCACCAGAAGGCGGCGAGGCGCGCGGGTTCCGCACAGTCGAAGGTCACTTGGAACTGCTTGATCGTTGACATCGGCGCACGATAACAGGGGCCCTGCTCATCTCCCCCGCGCGGGTCGGTCCACACGTTGCCGGTGGGGGCGGTCGCGCTGTCCGGCTCCTCGGCCAGGTTGTGCCGGTGCACCGGGACGGAGTCGGTGGCCTCTACCTGGACGTCCACCGGACCCCGGAGCTGTCCGGTGCGGAACGCCGTACGGCCGCGCTGTTCGGCGACCGGGCGCTTCGGCAGATCGGACGTCGTCCTCGCCCAGCACACCGCGCCCCTTCCGGCTGGCATGGTCGCGCACGGCACCGGACAGGCCCCGTTGACCGCGGCGAGCGTCGCGCTCGACGTCGTCCTGCACGGGCGCGGCGGGCACGCCGGCACTCCCCATCTGACGGTCGACCCGGTGGTGACGGCGGCCGCCGTGATCACCCGGCTGCAGACCGTCGTCTCCGGCGAGAGCGCCCCGGGCGAGCAGCTCACGCTCACCGTCGGCACCGTGCGCGCGGGGACGGCGGTGAACGTGGTGCCGGACCCGGTCGCGACCCGGGCGGTCCGCGCCGCCCACACGGGGCTCTTCGGCCCCGCCCGGGGCGCGGACTGGCCGCCGTCCCTGGCCTCGGAGGACTTCGCGCTGTTCGGCGACGCGGGCACCGCGCTGCACGGTGAGCAGGGCGTCCCCCTCGTCTACTGGACGATCGGCACCGCGAGCCCCCGCCCGTGGGCGTCCTCGGCCGGCGGCCTGCCGCCCAACCACTCGCCCCTCTTCGCCCCCGACCCGCGCACGGCCCTGCCGCCCGCCATCAGCGCCCTCGCGGTCGCGGCGCTCGACAGGCTCGCCGGGGACGGAACCGGGGCCGGGGCCGGGGGCCCGGGGGCCCGGGGGCGCGGACGCAGGACGTCAGGTGAACCCGCGGCGGCGCCCACTTGGAACCGAGCGCATCGCCGCCCCGCATGCTCAGCGACGGTCTGCTCCGTACCCGGAACGCCGATCCGCTCGCCGAGTTCCCCTTCCGACGGTGTACGCCGTGTCCGCGGTGTCCGCCTACCGGACGGCTGTTGGCCGGATGTACGCGGACCGCACCCCTTGACGGGCGCAGTCGTCGCACGGCCGGGATCGCGCGGCAGCGCGGCAACGGGGGAAGGCGCGACGCCCGCGACCACGGCGTACCCCTCCCGCGCCGGGTCCCTACGCCGCCGCGTCGACGGCGCGAGGCGGCTTGCATGCCGGCTCGACGCCGCCCGAACGTCCCGCGGGCAATTGGCCGGTTCAGGCGGATCCCGGATGGGGTTCCTCCGGTGGATTCTGGAGCTCCGCGCCATTCCGGCGAATCACAGGAGGAATCCATGCCTGTCATGTCCACGACGCATACGGACGAGATCGTCACCGCCTGGCTCCAGGGCGCCGAAACGGCCTTCGGCGCCGACAACCCGGCCGGCCCGCTCTACGTCGGCGGCGCCGCCGGAGAGGCCGCGCTCACCGACGGCACGGAGGCCCTGCTGACGGGGTGCAGCAGCTGTACCGGCTCCTGGCACAGCTACTGCTGCTGACGAGCCGCCGCACCGAACGCACCACCCGGGGAACCCGCAGCGGGTTCCCCGGTCCGGGCCGGCCGGCCCTCAGCTCCGGCCGGCCCGGTGCGCGGCACCCCGCCCCAGCCGTCAGGAGAGGACTCAGCATGGTGGAACCCGTGGCAGCGGCCCGCGCGGCCGAAGGACCGCCCCCCGAAGGGTGGTTCGCGGGGCCGGTGGACACCTTCGCGGAGCCCCTGTTCACGGAGCTGGACCGCCGGGTGCCGCAGATCACCGGGCTGGCTCCCGAGGAGCGCGAGGTACTGCGCGAGGCGACACGCGACGCCCTCCGCCGTACCCTCCAGCTCCGGCTCAACCGCGTACTCCTGCTGGAACTACGGGCCGCCTCCCTGGCCGGCGAGCTACCGGGCGCAGACCCGTCCGCGCGCTGGGACGCCTTCCTCGGGCGCGCCTGTGCCCCCGGCTTCGCCGAGACCCTGCGTCGACGGTATCCGGCGCTGCACCCGCGGGCCCTCGCCTCCGGACGACTGCTGATCGAAGGGGCCCTGGAGCTGGGGGGCCGGTTCGCCGCGGACCGGCAGGCGGTCACGGAGCTGCTCGGCGCCGACCCCGGCCCCCTGCGCGGCCTGGAGCTCGCCCGAGGGGACACCCACCACGGCGGGCGGGCAGTGGCCCGGCTGGCCTTCGCGCACACCGCCGTCATGTACAAGCCGCGGCCGGTGGAGGTGGACGCCGCCCTCCGCGCCTTCGTCACGGCCGTCCCCGGCGCCGAGGACCTCGGCGTGCCGAGGGTGGTGGTCCGGGACGGCTACGGCTGGGCCGAGTACCTCGCGCACCACTACTGCCGCGACGAGGCCGAGCTGGCCCGCTTCTACCGCGCCCTGGGCGGCTGGCTGGCGGTCATGCGCCTGCTCGGCGGGACCGACCTCCACGCCGAGAACCTGGTGGCCCACGGTCCGGTGCCCGCCGTGGTCGACGCCGAGGCCCTGTTCACCCCGGACGTGGAGGTCGCGCCGAGTGGGCGCGGCGACGCCGTCGACCAGGCTGCCCGGACGATCCGCACCACCGTGCTGCGGACCGGCATCCTCCCGCTGCGCACCGACGGCTACGCCCTGGCCGGGGTGGACCTCTCGGCCGCCGGCGGCCTGCCCGGGCAGCAGCCGCGTATCCGCGTCCCGGTCATCGCGGACGGAGGGCGGGACACCGCGCGGCTGGAGGTCGAGGAGGTGGACCTGCCGCCGGCCGCCAACCACCCCAGCCCCGAGCCTGTGCTGATCCGCCACTGGGACCGGGTGCTGGCCGGCTTCGACGCGGTCACCGAAGCCCTCACCGAGCTCGACGCGGCCGGTGGACTCGGCCCGCTTCTCCATGAGTTCGCCGGCTGTCGGGTGCGCCGGATCCGCCGGCCCACCCAGACGTACACGGACATCGGCCGGATGCTCTGGCACCCCGCCTCGCTGCACGACCCCGACGCCGCCCGGGCACGGGCCCAGGACATCCTCCACCGCAACGCCCTCGCCGCCCCGGGCGCACCCCGTGAACCCGCGGTGATCGACCGGGAGATCGAGGACCTCATGGTGGGGGACGTCCCCGTGTTCGACACGCGGGTGGAGGCGGAGCTGCCGGCCGCCTTCCTGGCGGGGTGGCGGCACGCGGACCTCGCACGCGAGCGGGACACCATCCGCAGCGCGTTGGTCGGCGCCTATCTGAACGAGCGCCGCCTTCCCGGACGGGTACGCACGCCCGCCCGCTCCCCTCACGCCGACGACCTGGACCGGCGCCGGCGCGCGTTGGCGGCCCAGGCCGTGGGGACGGTCTGCGCGGCCGCCGTGCGCGGCACCGACGCCACCGCGACCTGGATCAGTCCGGTGCTCACGGACTACGGCTGGGCGATCCGCCCGCTCGGCGCGGACCTCTACACCGGGCAGGGCGGTGTCGCCCTCGCCCTCGCCGAGTACCTGCGGGAACAGCGCGCCGGCCGGGCCGATCAGGTGCACGGCGTCGACTCCGTCCTGGCCGGCACCCTGGAGGTGCTGGCCGCCACCGAGGATGCGACGCCGACCCGTCAGCTCGGCGGGTTCACCGGCATCGCCTCCCAGGTGTGGACGTGGGCCGCGCTGCACCGCCTCCTCGGGACGCCCGGCCTGCTGGAACGGGCCCGCGCCAGAGCCGCGCTGCTGACTCCGTCGGCCCTCGCCGAGGACCGGGCGCTGGACGTGCTCAGCGGCGTGGCCGGCGTGCCGGTCCCGCTCCTCGACCTCGCCGAACTCACGCGCGAGGAACGCTGGTTGGACGTCGCCGCGGAGGCCGGCCGACAGCTGGAACGGACGGCGATCGTGAACGACCGCGGAGCGCGCTGGTCCACCGTCATGTTCCCGGAGGGCATCGGCGGGTTCGCCCATGGCGCCACCGGGGCCGGGTGGGCGCTCACCCGCCTCAGCCTCTCCCCGGCCGGCAGTCCGGCCGACCGCAGCCGGTGGCGCGAACTCGGCTCTCTGGCACACGACTTCGAGGAGACGCTGTACGAGCCGGAGGTGTCTGCCTGGGCCGACGCGCGGGTCGGAGGGGACGTGGACCATCCCACCGCGTGGTGTCACGGCAGTACGGGCATCGGGCTGGCCGCCATCGACCTCCACGCACGCACGGGCGACCCCCGCCACCTGCGCACGGCGCTCCGCTCGGGTCCCGCCGGCCTGCGCGAGGGGTTCGGCTGGAGCCACACCCTGTGCCACGGCGACCTCGGGCTGTCGGAACTCCTGCACCGCCTGCGCGCCCTGGAGGGCTACGAGGGCCCGTCGGCCGCACAGGCGGACGGCGAGTTGCTCACCGGCATCGAACAGCGGGGCCCGGTCGGCGGTCTCGCGAAGGAGGCGTTCTCACCCGGCCTGCTCCCCGGCCTGTCCGGCGTGGTGCACCACCTGCTCGGCATGCATCCGGACGCCCGACTGGGCTCACCGCTCCTCCTCGCCCTCCCCGAGGAGCCGGATGCCGCTCCCTGACCCGGCCCCGCCGCAAGAAGACCGCTCCGGAGGACCCGTTGCACCGGCGCGCCTTCCTCACCGCCGCCTCCGTCGCCGCCGGCACCGTGACCCTCTCAGGGGTCGCCCCGCCTGTCGGCAGCGGTGACATCCTTCGCCTGGGCCGGCAACTGGACACCGTCAACGCCCTCGACGCCCAGCGCGCGGGACACGACCGGATGGACCGTCCCGTGACGGCACGCTCGTCAGCCAGTACGGACCAGCGCCGCATCGGGCGCGCCACCGTCCTGGCGGCCTTTCCTTCCGTAGTCTGAACACCTGGCCGCGCTCACCTTGCAGACGGAAAGTCCCTGACCCTTGACCATGCGACGTGTGACCTGCGCAGAGATTGGAGTGGCCTTCACCGTCTTGGGCACAGCGATCGGTGTGCTGACCTACCTCGGCCTCCAGCCGCACAGCGGTAGTGGACCGTCGCGACCACCCGAGATCGGCCGCCCGATCAACGTCCTCGCATACTGCGTGCACGAAGGGTTCGCCTCGTCACGCTCAGAAGGGGACGATCTCCAGGCCGTCAAGGACTGGACTTGCATACGCGCGGACGGAACTTCTGAGCCGATCAAGGACAAAGGCCGATTGTCTTGGACTGAAGCCTGCCAGTACCAGTACGGCCCTGCCGTCGTCGCCACGAACACCGCCCCCGACGATCCGTGGGACACCGTCAGGTGCGTGAACGGCTGAGGAATTCGATGCTGGTCCCGGAGCCGCCCGCTCAGGCATGCGGCGTGGCCGCCGCGCTCCACGAGCGGTTCATCGCGCCACAGGCGCAGAAGACCGTGGCGCGCCTCACGACAGCACGAGACCAAGGGCGACTCGCGCCCGCATTCGACCTGGACCTGGCGATGGGCGTCCTCTCCGGCCCCCTGTACTTCCGCCTGCTCATCACGCAGGAACCCCTGACACACGCGTACATCGGCCGTGTTCTCGACGCCCTCTTCAACGGGACGGGGCCCCGGCCCTGAGGTGGGACCGCTCCCCGCCCGGTGTGTCCTGCGCTGCCACAGTGGGCCTCTGGGTCCGGCCGGTCCGGGATCGCCGCCCGGACGCCTCGCCCGCGCGTCGGTTCCCGGCAGGCCTGGTGCTCATCGTTGTACCGGCGGGAATGCGAGGCCCGTCGGGGTGTTGAGGCCGGTCGACGGGACGGTGGTCTGACCGCCGCCGGTCTCCCGGACGCGCACCACCCGGTTGTGGAAGCCGTCAGCGATGTACAGGCCGCCGCAGCCGTCGAGTGCGAGGCCCAGCGGATCGGCGAGGTCGTCGGTGGTCACCGTCGTCTGGCGCCCGCCGTCGGCCGCCACCTTCACCACACGGTTGTTGCCGCTGTCGGCGATGTACAGGTCCCCCGCGGAGTTCAGCGCGAGCCCCGTGGGCTGGGAGAGGCCGACGGTGGGCACGGTGGACTGGCCGCTGCCGTCGGCGCCCACTCTGACCACGCGGTCGTTCACGAAGTCGGCGATGTAGAGGCTCCCCGCGGCATCGAGAGCGAGTCCCCAGGGGTGCAGCAGGCCGGAGGTCGGGACGGTCGTCTGCCCACCTCCGGAAGCGGCGATCCTCACGACCCTGTCGTTGAAGCTGTCGGCGACGAACAGGTCCCCGTCACGGGCGACGGCGAGGCCCAGGGGCCGCGAGAGCCCCTCGGTCGGGACGGTGGACTGGCCGCCGCCGGCGGCCAGGACGACCACGCGGTTGTTCCCGGTGTCCGATACGTAGAGGCGTCCGCCGGCGTCCCACGCCATGCCGGTCGGGCGTACGAGGCCCTCGAAGGGCACGGTGGTCTGGGCGCCGCCGTCCGTGGGCAGGACGACCACGCGGTTGTTGCCGTAGTCGGACACGTACAGGCTCGCCGGCCCGTGTGGCCGTCCCGGCCCGGTGTCGGTCGCGCCCGCCGCGCCGACGGGTAGCGCGCACAGGGCCAGGAGGCCCGCCGCCGCGGCCAGCCGACGGGCCCATCGACGTGCCGTGGGCCGGCCGGGGAGCTGCGAGGTCACCGCGTCAGGACCGACCGTCGTACGTCTCATCACTCACCCACCGCATCCGGGCGACCGGCCCTGTGCCGTGCCTCCGCCGACCCTAGGGACCGGCACCGGCCGCGACGGGGACCACGCCGCTCCCCCTCCGCCGCACCACTCCAATGCGCGGACTCCTGAGCCTCGCCGGCGCGCACGCGAAGGCCGTGCGCGCAGCCCTGGACCTTCCGCGGGGGCCTGGGTCAGCGGTGTCCCCGCGCTCCCTGTGTCGTTGTGCCGGGCATGCACTCATCTCCACCGCTGCACGGCCGTCCGGCTTCCCCGCCTCCCCCGCCCCCACGGCCGGCGCACGGCTACGGGAGGGGCGGAGACCGCGGGCCCCGGGTGGGGACGGTGGCCGCATGACGCGTGTCGTCGCCGACATCTCGGTCTCCCTCGACGGCTTCGTCACGGGTCCCGACCCAGGGCCGGACACGGGTCTGGGCACGGGCGGGGACGCCCTGCACACCTGGGCCTTCTCCGACGACCCCGACGACCGGCGCCTCCTCGCGGAAGGGACCGCCCGCTCGGGCGCCGTCGTGCTCGGGCGTCACCTCTTCGACGTGGTCGACGGGCCGTACGGCTGGGACGACACGACCGGCTACGGGGCCGGCGAGGTCGGCAAACCGGCCTTCGTGGTGGTGACGCGCACGCCGCCCGAGACGGTACGGCTCGTCGACCTGGACTGGACCTTCGTCACCACCGGTCTGGTCGACGCCGTCGCCGTCGCGCGCGAGCGCGCCGAGGCCGCGTCGGCTGCCTCGGGACGCGCGCTCGATGTCGTCCTCATGGGAGGGGGTGCCACGATCGGCTCCGCCTTGGCGGCGGGGCTCGTCGACGTCCTGGTACTGCACCTGGCCCCGGTCGTACTGGGCGCCGGGACTCCGCTGTTCACGGGTGGCGCGCCCCTGACGCTGGCGCAGCGGAGCGTCACGGTGACCTCGACGGCGACGCACCTGGTGTACGACGTTCCCTGACGGCGCTGCTCCTGCGACGGGGGCTGCCGGGGCGGCCCGTCGAACGGACGTGCCGGTGGACCGGACGGGCCGGCGAGTGGCGGGCCGGGCGAGCCGGCGGGGCGACGGACCGGACGTCCGGCGGTCCTTCGTTCCGGAATCGGCTGTGCCGCTTCCGTGACAGGCGAGACGTGGGGTGGGGGTGGGACCCCAGAGGCGTCACCCGATGTGTCCGAGCCAGAACAGGGCCTTCAACGAGGCGATTGTTGGCCGGGCTCCCCCCTGCCCCGCAGCGTCGGGGCTCCTAGCATTCCAGCACCCCCGCCCGCACTGGCGGGGACACCGTCGGCAGCGACCTGTCATGCCCATGATGCTTCAACTGTTGCCGACTACACCACCCTTCTGCACGACCAGGACCGCAATCCGTACGTGCGATCCGTCGCATCAGGTCACGTGACGGGCATCCGCGCCGAGGGCTCACCGAGCGACCTGTCCCTCCGTCACCCGGACGCGCCGCCGTGCGCCCGCGCCCGCCCGGCACCGAAGCTCTGGATGGGAGAAACGAACATGAGAGTCCCCCTGCTGGTCGCCGCGGCGACCGCCGCGCTGTTCGCCTCGGCGCTGCCCGCACACGCGGGGCCGTCGTCGATCGTCGACCCGCCCCCGGACCGGATCGTCATCGACATCGCCACCGTGAACGGCTCCGGCTGCCCCCTGGGCACCGCCGCCATCGCCGTGTCCGAGGACAACACCGCCTTCACCGTCACCTACAGCGAGTACCTGGCCCAGGTGGGCGGCAACTCCGCCCCCACGGCCGCCCGGAAGAACTGTCAGCTCAGCCTCGTGGTGCACGTTCCGCAGGGCTTCACCTACGCCGTCGCCAGCGCCGACTACCGCGGCTACGCCTCCCTCCGGCCGGGCGCGAGCAGCACCGAGAAAGCCTCGTACTACTTCCAGGGCTCGCCGAGCACCGCGTCGCGCACCCACGCCTTCCGCGGCCCGCACGAGGACAACTGGCAGGCCACGGACGAGACCGACTGGGCCCAGCTCGTCTGGGCGCCGTGCGGGGTGCAGCGGAACTTCAACATCAACACCGAGCTTCGCGTCAACCTCGGCACGTCGAACCCCGCCAACACCAGCTACATGACGATGGACTCCACCGACGGCGACATCAACACCATCTACCACCTCGCATGGAAGGAGTGCCCCGGCAAGTGACCCGATTCCCCGGTCGGCCCCACAGAGGCCGGCCGGGGCCCCTCATCGGGAGGATCCGCGCTCGGCGCACCGGCACCCGACCGCGCGGTGTCGGCCGTCCCCTCACCCCCGGAACAGCAACAGTTCCCTCAGCGGCTGGAGTTCGAAGGAGAACGCGCGCTTCCGCAGGCGCTCCAACCCTCTTGACGGGCTCTTAACTTACTTCTTAAATCATGGGGGCAACAAACGAGTCGCGCGCTCCCCGACCGGCGCGGCATGTCATGCGCACGACATATGGCACCTGGCGCATCGGAGCCCGTGCACGGACTCGGCTTGGATCGGGTCCGGATCGAGCTCGGATCGAGCTCGGATCAGGCCTCGGGAACGCCCGCCCCCTCCCCCCACCCCCTACCGCTGACGGAAGAGAGAGCATGCACTCCTCCCGCCCACCCCGCCGCCGCCTCGGCAAGGCCCTCTCGGCCCTCGCCGGCGCCGCCCTGCTGCTCGGGCTCGCCGCCACCGCTCCCGCACCCGCCGCCGAGGTCGACACCCGCGTCGCCCCGGCCGCGCAGGCCGCCGCCGTCACCTTCAACGAGGACTTCGACGGCCCCGCCGGCTCCGCCGTCAACGCCGGTCGCTGGCAGATCGAGACGGGCGACAACGTCAACAACCACGAGCGGCAGTACTACACCGCGGGCGCCGCCAACGCCGCCCTCGACGGGCAGGGCCACCTGGTCATCACGGCGCGGCGCGAGAACCCCGGCAACTACCAATGCTGGTACGGCCGTTGCGAATACACCTCGGCCCGCCTCAACACCTCCGGCAAGTTCACCGCGCAGTACGGGCGGGTCGAGGCGCGGATGAAGGTGCCCCGCGGTCAGGGCATGTGGCCCGCGTTCTGGATGCTCGGGAACGACATCGGCCAGGTCGGCTGGCCCAATTCCGGCGAGATCGACGTCATGGAGAACGTCGGCTTCGAGCCCTCCACCGTCCACGGCACCCTGCACGGTCCGGGCTACTCGGGCTCCGGCGGCATCGGCGCCGGCTACACGCTGCCCGGCGGGCAGGCCTTCGCCGACGCGTTCCACACCTTCGCCGTCGACTGGGCGCCCGACCGGATCACCTGGTCCGTGGACGGGACCGTGTACCAGACCCGTACGCCCGCCGACCTGGGCGGCCGCAGCTGGGTCTTCAACAAGCCGTTCTTCCTGATCCTCAACCTGGCCGTCGGCGGCTACTGGCCCGGCGACCCGGACGGCTCGACCACCTTCCCGAAGGAACTCGTCGTGGACCACGTCCGTGTCACCACCGGGGACGCCCCCGGCACGGGCGGCCGGATCACGGGCATCGGCGGCAAGTGCGTGGACGTCGCCGCGGCGAACACGGCCAACGGCACCCCCATCCAGCTCTACGACTGCAACGGAACCGCCGCCCAGCAGTGGACGGTCGGCTCGGACGGCACGATCCGCGCGCTCGGCAAGTGCCTCGACGCGGCCTCCGGGGGTACGGCGGACGGGACCCTCGTGCAGCTGTGGGACTGCAACGGCACGGGAGCCCAGCGCTGGGCCGTCAGCGGAGCACGGGACATCGTGAACATCCAGGCGAACAAGTGCCTGGACGCGACGGGCAACAGCTCGGCGAACGGCACCCGGCTCCAGTTGTGGACCTGCAGCGGCGGGGCGAACCAGAAGTGGACGGTCGGCTGACCGGGCTCCGGCCCCGCACCGACTCCAGAGCGGTCACCAAGCACTGACCACCCCGCCCGGCGTCCGACGCCACCTCCGTCGCCCGGTCGGGCGGACATCTCGTCGTCGTCACGCGCCCCCGACGAGATGTCCGTCCGGCCGGGGGTGGTCGGTCTGCCCGTGGAAGTGTTGGAGGCTACCCCTAGGGCCAGCGCGCTGCCTATTGCTCAGGAAGGGGCCGGCGGTCCGTACACACCGGCCAGCTCCACCGCAAGACGTGCGAGCCGCTCCCTTGCCTCCGGCGGGTCCAGCACCTCGATGCGTGCCCCGAGCCCGGCCAGCTGTGTCGCGACGACCTCCGTCGTCGGCCCGTCGACCCGTATCTCCGTCCACCCGTCGGGGAGCTCCGGGCCGACGTGCAGGCGCCCGGCGAAGAGCCTCTCCAGGATCGCCATGGCACCCGGCTCGGCCCGGGCCCGGACCGTCGCCGCGTACAGCCGTTCCTCCAGGCGCGCGGCGAACGAACGCCAGACCGTGGGAAGGTCGAAGCCGGGCGGCCGTACGACGGGCTCGCCGGTCGCCTCGACCGAGGCGACCCGGCTGAGCCGGAACGTCCGCAGGCCCCGCTCCGTCTCGGCGACGAGATAGTCGTGACCGGCCTTGGCCACGAGCCCGAGCGGATGGACGGTTCGCACCCCGAGGGGCTTGCCGGGCCCGGCGTACCCGAGCCGCACCTGGATCCCGTCCACCACGGCCCGCCGGAGCGCGTCGAGGTGCGGCCCCGTGGCCGTGACGTCGGCGCGGGACCAGTCCGTGCCGTCGTTGTGGCCGGCCCGCGACGCGGCCTCGGCACCCGACCGCAGGGGTGCGGGAAGGGCACGTACCAACTTGCGCAGTGCCGTGCGGAGTTCGGGCGTGGTCGACGAGGGGCCCGCCAGCAGGAACAGTGCCCGGGTCTCCTCCGCTGTCAGCCCGGTGAGGTCCGTACGGGCGCCGCCGACCAGCGACCAGCCGCCGCCACGGCCACGCTGCGAGTAGACCGGGATGCCCGCGGTGGACAGGGCCTCCAGGTCGCGGCGCGCCGTCCGCGGCGACACTTCGAGTTCGGCGGCGACCTCGGCCACGGTCACACGGGTACGCGTTTGGAGGAACAGCAGGGTTGCCACCAGGCGATCGGCTCTCATGCCGACCATTCTCTTTCTGAAAGCGGCCAGGAGATGACCTGTTTCGGCTTCCAGGATGAGGTCATGACGCACACCGTGTGACGGTGCGCCGTTCGGGGCCGCGGTCGACGTCGACGAGGACGCGCCGGCCATCGACCGCCTCGTAGCGTGGTGTGGACGCAAGCCGTGATCAGCCTCCGAAACGAGGCATGACGGCGTCGGCCCCGTCCTCGGACGAGGACGGGGCCGACCGGGGGCTTTCGGTCAGAGGTTCTTCCAGCTCGAGCAGCCCTTGTTGTCCTCGCAGACCCGGATCGATGTCACGCTGGACCAGTACGTGACGGAGGAGCCAGTGGAGTCGTGTCCGGTGCCATCCCACTGGGACAGGTGACTGCCGTCCGCCAGCCGGAAGTCCGCGAAGACCCCGTTGCCGTCGGACTCGCCGTCGTAGACGTAGACGTTGCTGCCGTTGGCCACGGCGAAGTCGTCGCCGTGCCAGACCTCGGCGTAGCCGAGGGTCGATGCGGACGCCGACGTGGTGACGGCGAGAGTGGCGGCGGCGACACCGATGGCGATGGCCGCGATCTTGCCCGCAAGGGGCTTCTTCGTTGTCATGCCGTGGACGCTAGTAGGGGCTGATCGCCCCCTGTCATACCGCTTCGCGTCGTCTGGGAAGGCCTCTGGAACAGGTCGTTCGCCGGTCGGGCGCCGGCTGCCCACCGGTGGTATCCGACCGCAAACGAACCGCAAGGCGCGTCAGCAGTGGCGATGACGCCGACGCCCTGACCGGCGCAGCGGTGCCGCTTGACACGATTCAGCCGGAGCCGGGGCGCCCCGCACCGTTCCGCGCGGCGTGAACTGGGCGTCGTGACACCCCGTCGGGCCTCTGTCCGCCCGCGCCGAGTGAGGCCTTACGGGCCTGGCGGTCATCCGGCGCCCTGAGCCTCGGTGTCCAGGTGCCGAGGGTCGGCCGGAACGGGCAGAGTCCCCGGCCGGCTCCCCGCCGTACGCGGAGTCAGGACCCGCCCAGCCTCTTCTTCGACAGGGTCACCGTCGGGGGACGTGCGCGGAGGCGAGCCGGCGCACGTGGCCGTCGCGGTGGTTGACCTACCTGGCCGGGGTGTTGTCGCCGGACGTGTGGTCAGCGGCGTCGTGGTTCCCAGCGCAGCACGTCGCGGGCCTTGGCGGGGCTCCAGCGTCCGTCTTGGTCCGTGCCGGTGATGTGGAAGACGTCGAAGCCGTCGCGGTGCTCGAGGGCGGCCAGCACGGCTCGTGCCAGGTCGTCGGCGGCCAGGGCGTGGACCGGTGCACCGTCCGCGGTGTGGGTCCTGGGTGGTTGGCCGGGCAGTGCCCAGGCGGGCCATGCCTGGTCGGTGGTCGGCCAGGCCAGACGCAGCACGGTCACCGACATGTCCCACTCGAAGGCGGCGGCGTGGCAGACCTGTTCGGCCAGGCGTTTCGTCAGGCCGTACAGGTCGGTGGCGTCCGGCGGCACCGATTCGTCGAGGCGGCGTGTGGTGAGGTCGCGGTAGACGGAGAGGCTGGACAGGTGCACCGCGTGGGGGACGCCGGCCTCGTGGGCGGCGGCCAGGGCGAGGTGGACGGAGGTGACGTTGACTTCGAAGGCGTGCGCGGCGTCGGCCAGCTGGTGGCCGGCGGGGTTGGCGAGGGCGGTGTGCAGGATGACGTCGGCGCCGACCATGGCGGCGGCGAGGTCGTCCGGATCGGTGGCGGATCCGGTGCGGTGGGTGTGGGCGCCGGTGCTGGGCCGCGGGTCGAGCACGGTGACCTCGTGCCGAGCGGCCAGGGCGGGGAGGATCAGCCCTGCGACGTAGCCGCCACACCCGATCACCAGGACGCGCATGCCGCCACGCTAGCAGCCGGGTACGCGCGCCGGGGAGACGGAGGATCCGGAGCTCTCGTTCTCCTTCGTGAGGACGAGCGGGCCGAAGGGGGGAGGGCGAGGGCAGGTCGTCGCCGTCGGCCGCTGCCGTCTCCCGCCAGTGCGCACCTGCCCCGTCTCCCGACCTGTCGGATCCGGTCGGCAGCTCCTCGGGCCGTCCAACGCGACACGGTCCCTCCACACGGTCCATGCGGTGCCGGCAACGGAGAGACCGCTGTACCGCTCACACGAGAACGATCAGGACACGACGCAGTCGACGGCTTCACGGCCGAGGACCGTTCACGCCGTCTACCGGACTCTCCGCGCCAACCGGGATGTCCACACCCGACCGGGCGGCCGTCCCACGGAGCCTCCGGCGATCCGGAGATCGATGCCCTCACCTGCACGACTGCGCCGACAGCCCCGCTGGGGCCGCCTTCGCGCACAAGGTGGCGACGACTCAGGTGAGAAGCCGGCCCGCTTGACCTGACCCCGTGCAGTGGACCATGGTCACCCGGGCCTCGGTGATCCCCATCGACCCGCATACTTCACGCCGCCGGCTAGGCCGGCATCAGTCTCGACCACCGCCCCTTCCGCCGAAGGCCTCTGCACCGGCGGCGGTCCCCGCAAGCGACGAAGCGACGAAGCGACGAAAGGCAGTTCCTGTCATGCCTGGCACAACATTCAGACTCACGAGGACGAGGTCCGTGGCGGCCGCCCTCGTGATCGGGCTGGCCGCCACCGGACTCGCGGCGACGCCCGCGAGCGCCGCTGACACGATCTATCCCTCGTTCAGCAGCGCATTCAACAACGCCGGCATCGCGACGAACGCCAATCCGAGCATCGCCGACCTCGACGGCGCGGGCAACAGCCTGTCCGCCGACGCGCTCAACGCCGCCGGCTGGACCCGCGGAGCGAACGTCACCGTCAACGCCACCACGTACACGCTCCCCGACGTGGCCCCCGGTCAGCCGGACAACATCATCGCCGACCAGCAGACCGTCCCCGTGTCCGGTTCCGGCAATGCCCTCGGATTCCTGCTCACCTCGACCGGTGGCGCGGTGAGTGGCTCGGGGGAGGTCCACTACAGCGACGGCACCACCTCGGCATACGATCTCGACAAGGTCGGAGACTGGGCCACAGGCAGCTCCGTCGTGGCCGCTGTCGTCCTGAACCGCTCTGCGCGGGCCACCACCCCGGTGAATCTCTACGCAGTGACCGTTCCGATCACCCAGAGCAAGACCGTCAGCGCCGTCACCCTGCCGGCCGCCACCGCCGCAAAGCGCCTGCACGTCTTCTCCGCTGCGGTGCGGAGCACCCCGGCAGCACCTGGAGGCGACTTCTGGACCGGGAGCTGGGGCACGGCCTTCAGTTCTGCCTATACCACCACGAAGATGGGGGCCGCGTACCCCGACTGGACGAACCAGACCTTCCGCATGGTCGTCAGTCCTCATACGAGCGGTACCACGGCCCGCCTGCGGTTCGCCAACACCTTCTCCCCCAGTCCTCTGAAGCTCGGGCATGTCACGGTGGCCACACAAGCCGCGGGAGGAAGCGCCACGCAGACCCCGGCCACCCTGACCTTCCGGGGCAGCCAGCAGGCGACCATCCCCGCGGGTGGCGAACTCGTCAGCGATCCGGTTCCCTTCCCCGTCACGGCCGGGAAGAGCCTGCTGGTCAGCTACCACCTGCCGGGGTCCGTGAAGGTGTTCTCCTACCACGGGTACGCCAAAGCGACCTCGTACACCACCGCCTGGCAGGGTGGTGATCACACCACGGACGTGAGCGAGACCGCTTTCACCAAGAAGGACCTCACGTTCTGGGGGCTGCTCAACGGCATCGACGTCGCCACCAGCGGCAATCCGGGAACCGTCGTCGCCCTCGGTGACTCCCAGACCGACGCCGCACGCAGCACCACCAACGCCAACCGGCGTTGGCCCGACTTCTACGCGGCCTTCCTCAGGGAGAAGGGCGACGGCAGCGGAGTCCTCAACGCCGGCATCAGTTCCAACCGGCTCATCAAGGATCCCGAAGATCACCCGGACAGGGGGCCCAGTGCGCTGAACCGCCTCGACCGTGACGTCTTCGCCCAGCCCAACGTCCGCGAGGTCGTCCTCTACGAGGGCGTCAACGACATCGTCCACGAGGGAGCATCAGCCGCGGACGTCACGGACGGCATCAAGAAGCTCGCCGCCCAGGCACGCGCCCGTGGAATCCGCGTCACCGTCGCCACCATCCCCGGGTTCTCCGGCTACACCGCCTACCCCGCTCTCTACGCGTCCTCCAACTTCCGCATCCACGAAGCGGTCCGCCAGTCGGTGAACGCGTACATCCGCACCACGGGCGACATCGACGCCTACGTCGACTTCGACCTCGCCACCCGGGACACGGACGACCCCTACGCGCTCCGCAGCACGTACGCACTCGCCGAGGAGGGCGAAACGACCGACTGGCTGCACTTCAACGACGCCGGCACGGAGCTCCTCGCGCGTACCCTCGCCGACCGTTCCAACGGTGTGCCGTTGCCGATGGGGGAAACCGTGTCAGCCGACTTCAACGGCGACTCGATCTCCGACGTCCTCGCCCGACACGACCCTTCGGGCGCGCTGCAGATGCGGCTCGGCCTCGGCGACGGCAGCTTCGCCGCCCCCACCCATGTGACCAACGGCTGGCAGGACTTCTCCGAGACCGTCGCCGGGGACTTCAACGGCGACCACAAGGCGGACATCCTGGCCCGCTACGACGGCCCCGCCCGTCAGGGCGCCCCTCCCAGGGGCACCCTCCGCATCTGGACCAACCGGGGCGACGGCACCTTCAACGCCCCCACGACGGTCACCGAGGACTGGGAGTTCACCCAGACCACCGCCGCCGATTTCGACGGCAACCACACGACCGACCTCATCGCCCGCGACGCCGCCGGCAACCTCAAGATCTGGTCCGGCCTCGACACCGGCAAGTTCCTGGGCCCTTGGCAAGTCACCGCGGGCTGGAACTTCACCCAGACGACCGCGGCGGACTTCAACGGCGACGGCGCGGCCGACATCATCGCTCGTGAGCCCACCTCGAACCGGCTCAAGATCTGGACACACAACAAGGAGGGATACTTCAACGCCCCGACCAACGTCACCGGCGGCTGGAGCTTCGGCCAGACCACCGCAGCCGCTGACCTCGACGGCGACGGCAAAGCCGATCTCATCGCCCGGGACGACACCACCGGCATCCTGAAGGCGTGGTCAGGCCGAGGCGACGCCACCTTCACCACCGCCAGCAACGTGATCGAAGGCTGGTAGCCCCCACCGGACGACACGCCCTCGGCTCCCCCATCGAACAGCGGCCCAGGCCAAACTGCGCCCGGCACGCAGGGCGCAGCTGAACCCCACCCCCACACAGGCCACCGCGGAGGCAGCCCGCCGTCAGCTCGGGTCAGGCGACCCGCTGGCGCGCGGGCGCCTTCCGCGTCTTCACCCCTCCGATGACGAGCGCCAGCCCCACGGCCACGATGCCGAGGTAGGCGGAGGACGGCAGGTCGACGAGTTTGTGCATCCAGCCCCACTCCGTGCCGAAGAAGGTCTGCGAAGCGAAGCTCACGAGCCCCTGGGCTCCTACGACGTAGCCGATGCTTTCGAGGGTGTATCCGATGGTTGTCCGCACAGGTCAACCCTCTCGCGGCGGTGCCTCAAGATCGTCCTTCGTAGGGTCGAGAACGCAGTAGGCCAAAGGATGCAGACCGAGTGCTCGAAGCCATCCGCCAGGAAGCCGAAGCCCTGACCGATGCCGTATCAGGGTTCTCGCCCCGGGCTGACGTAGTCTCCCGTCCGTGACCTGACCATCCGGCAATCACCCGGTACGCGGGCGCAGCGTGTGTGCGTCCGCCCGCCGTCTTGTATGAGGAGGACTTGTGCGACGTGGTGAGGTCTGGTGGGTCGAGTTCGACGAGCGGCGGCCGGCCGTACTGCTGTCGGGAGACAGTGCGTCCGGGGTCCGGGTGATGCAGGTCGTCGCCCCGGCGGGTGTCGACATCAGCGGTCTCGGTGTCGAAGTGGCCGTGGGCGCCATGGAGGGGCTGCCCTTCGAAGGTGTGCTGCGGCTCGCGTTCCCGCGCCCGGGTTTCATCCCCTGTACGTGGCTGACCACGGTGTCCCGGGACGAACTGATCGAGCGGGCAGGCGTCCTGCCCTCCGCGAAGCTTCGTGAGATCGAGGAGGCCCTCCGACTCGCCGAGCAGGCGCGGGAGCGGACCCCGGAGGCGACCGCGAAGCTCAGTGAGATAAGGGACGCTCTTCTTCTCGGCGACCGCGGGTAGGCGGAGCGGGAACGAACGCGCGTCGGCGATGACGTCGTCGCGCCTCGTCCAGGTGACGGTACCTCGGTCCCGTCAGGGCGTTACAGCCCCCAGCGCGTCGCGCCTCGTCCATGCCGGCCCCGCGCGGCTCCCATGGCACTGCGTCCCGGTCCTCTGGCGACGCGCTGGTGGAATCGCCTTCCGACTCGTCGGCCGAAGCGCCTTCCGACGGACCCGGGCGGCGTGTTGCTCGTGATCGCCGGTACCCCGCAGCCTGCCCCTCCGGCACCGCCCCCGAACCCGGAATGCCCGGTACAGGAGGGCACTTGGGCTGGGAAAACGCAACTTGGACAGGGTCTGCTGAGGCAGCTACCTTCACCTGGTCCGCGGCGATCACGCATGGTCGCCCAGGAGTTGTTCGAGGCTGAGCAGCGCGCGACGGGACGAGTCGGTCGATCACGCCCCACGAGTCGTCGCCCCGTGCGCATGCCACCGAACCTGGTCCGCACCAGGCGCCCCCAACCAAGGAGAGACATGCCCCGCCTCGCGCTGTACACATTCGGCGTCCTGAAGTCACCTCTCACCGATCCCACACCCCTCACGCGCGAACTCCAGGACGCCGGCAAGGCCATCTACCAGAAGATCGGACAGCATCCCGGGTACCTCACTCGCGCCCAAGCGGCAGACAGCACCCTGGGCACCCACTTCGACCTGGACTGGGGTGCATGGGGAGAGTTCGCCGTACCGACCTGGTACGGCAAGGGCCGAGCGGCGGGAACCACCGCCCTGGACGCCACCCTCTCGCTCTGGACCGACCCGCACTCGGCCTTCGACGCCATCTACACCGGTCTGCACCGTGCGGCTCTGAACAGGCGTTACGACTGGTTCGAGAGGACGGGACACCCGAGTTACGTACTCTGGTGGGTTTCTGACGAGGCGATACCCGCCTGGCAGGACGGGGTTTCCAAGCTGGAACACCTCCACGAGCACGGCTCCGCGCCGCACGCCTTCACCTTCCACCACTCCTTCGCCCCGGACGGAACTCCGACCGAGATCAAAGGCATCGGGTCGAAGTGACCCGCGCCTCGTCGGCATGGTCGGTTCTCATGCGTTCCCGGGTTGTGTCACCAGATCACGGGCCATGCGCACGTTGGGCAACCTGCCTCGCCACAGCTCGCGCTCACCCGTGAGCTCGAACCCGTATCGCTCGTAGAACCGGACCGCTCTCTCGTTGTACTCAGTCACCCACAAGCGCATGGGGACATCGTCCGCCCATGCCAGGAACTCGTCCATCAGCCGGCGGCCGGTGCCCTGGCCTTGGGCTTCGTCCAGCAGGTACATCGGTCCGAGACCGACCACGGTGTCCCGGCGGCCGCAGAGGACTCCGACGATCTGCGCCCCGGAACGGACGACGCGGCAGAACAGCAGCTCTGGGTGACGTATCACCTCCTCGATGAACTGTTGCCACTGCCCTATGCCCTCCGCGGAGACAGCAGACCCTCGTTGCTCGAGAATCCATGTCTCATCAACGCCGGCGTCTTCGTTCGGGTAGGTCTGGAGCCAGGCCGTGAGCAACATACGGCCCACGGATTCAGCATCGCCAGGGTCGGGCACTTCGATCTGGTGAACCATGCGGTCATTCTCATGGTGCGACCGAGCCACCGCATGCGGATATGCCCGAACCGTCAGCCGGGCGACGAAGCGCCGCTCGACGAGGGGCAGTTCCTTCAGCCGAGGTCACGGTGGGGCACTGGGGGCGCAGGCCGCACCCCGGGGACGGGGTGCGGCCCGCAGCGCAGGTGCCTACGCGGTCCAGCCGCCGTACGGCACGGTGATCAGCTCCATGGCATGGCCCGCGGGGTCCATGAAGTACACCCCGCGGCCGCCGTCGTTGTGGTTGATCGCGCCGGGCTGCTGCCGCTGCGGGTCGGCATAGTGCTCGACGCCGAGCTCGCAGATCCTCCTGTACGCCGCGTCGAACTCCTCCTCGGAGACCAGGAAGGCGTAGTGCTGCATCACGATGTGGTCCGCGGGGATGGTGGCGAAGTCCAGCGTGACGCCGTTGCTCAGGCGGACCGCGATGAACGGGCCCCACTCTGCGGTGATCTCAACGCCCAGCAGGTCCACGAAGAACTGGGCGGACTCCCGGTTGTCCCGGGCATGGACGATCGTGTGGTTCAACTCGACTGACAAGGAATGCCTCCGAAGGCACCTTCTGACACCTCCATGCCTCACCCAGCCGGTGATCGACACGCGATGTCCCGGTAGATCCTAGCCGACCTTGTCAACGAGACGTCCATGTGCGGCGTCAGGGGTTCGATCCGCTCCCCCACCCCGTCCGCCACCTCATCTCGGCCCGCCACAAGACCACTGCCCCGACCGGCTATAGGGTCCGTCCTGTGGCGAATCATCGGGACGAGACCAAGGCGGCCTACGACGGTGTCGTCGAGCTGTACGCGTCGCTGTTCGCGGACCGGCTGGAGGCACGGCCGTTCGCCCGGGCCATGATCGGCACCTTCGCCGAACTGGTGCGCGCGACGGGCAACCCACGGGCGGCGGACGTCGGGTGCGGGCCCGGACATCTCACGGCCATGCTGAACGAACTGGGCCTGGACGCCTTCGGGCTCGACCTCTCTCCGGGCATGATCGACCACGCCCGCCGGGCCCATCCGGGGCTGCGCTTCCAGGAGGCGCGGATGGAGTCCCTGCCGATCGAGGACGGTGCGCTCGGAGGCGTACTGGCCCACTACTCGATGATCCACACCCCTCCGCGGGAACTGCCGGAGCTGCTCGACGAACAGGCACGCGTCCTGGCCCCGGGCGGCCTGCTCCTGGTCTCCTTCTTCGGGACGGACGGACCGGAGCCGATCCGATTCGACCACAAGGTGACGCCTGCCTACAGCTGGCCGGCGGACGACCTTGCCGGACTACTGGCCGACGCCGGTCTCGTGCCCTTCGCCCGGCTGCTCCACGACCCGGCCACCGAACGGGGCTTCCTCGACTCCCACCTGCTGGCCCGCCGTTCGTAGGGCCCGTCCCCGCACTGCCGGCTCGGAAGGCCGGTCGCTGTCCGACCGGAAGCGCCGGACAGGCCCTACGGCGTGTGCCGTAGGCGCTCGTTTGGCGATGGCTCGGGGGGGCGGACCCTCACCGGTCCGCCCTCATCTGCCGGGGGAAACGAGGCCTTCCAGCGCCCGGGGCATCGGGTAGGCGCGCTCCGCAGGAAGCAGCCGCTGCGCCTTGCTCGCGTGCCCGGTCTGTATGAGCGTCGCGGCCTTGCGAACCAGGGGGGTGAGGTCGGTGAGACCGACGATCCACTCGTCGGTGAACGTGCGGATCAGGTGACGGCCGATGCCGACCTGGATGCTGTAGTGGTTCAGTGCCGCTCCGCGAGGCGAACGCTCCGGGTCCCACTGGACGTGTACGGCTGCCTGGGCCACCGCCGCCGGGTCGGCGGTCGTCAGCACGGCCTGGGACAGGGCCTCCTCCCAGCCCTCCCGGGTGATCCGCACCGCGAGAACGCGTTCCTGGCCGGGCTTGCGGGCCCAGTTGCTGCGGTGCATCAACCACATGAACGACGGCTTGATCCATGTCATCCGGTGGAACGAGAACGGCGCGACGAAGCGGCCGGCCCGGAGTGCCGGGTCAGCGATGGCAGGTGAGTACGCCTGATAGACCACGATCGTGCGAGCGTCGTAGTCGGCACGGATCTGATGCTGGGGCGTCATGCTCCGCACCCTGCCATCTGGTCCGCCGACGCGGCGAGCCGATTTCGCCGCACCAGTCCGGGCGTCACGACAGACCGGCAAGCGGCGTGCGCCGTGGACGCGCTCGCGGCGGGCGCCGGCTGGACTGCGAGCGGCGGCGCGGGGATCACGGCAGCGAGAGTCGCGGTTGCGGGGGATCTTTCGCGCGTGGCCGCAGGCACCCCGGACAGGCTCTGACCGTGCAGCGGGGTCAACGCGCGGGCCTGCGGAACCCAGCCCCTTTCCGGGTGTCGAGACGGGGCCGCCGGCTCCGTCCCCGGTATACCGGTGGCCTCGAAGAGGCGGCAGCGGAGAGGGAGAACGATCATGGTGCTTCATCGGATGGACAACGTCGGCATCGTCGTCGAGGACCTGGAGGGCGCCATCGCCTTCTTCAGCGAACTGGGCATGGAGGTCGAGGGCAGGGCACAGATCGAGGGGCTCTTCGCCGACCAGGCCGTCGGACTCGACCAGGTCCGCAGCGACATCGCGATGATGCGGACTCCGGACGGCCACGGCAAGCTGGAGCTCGCGCAGTACCACAACCCCGCGGTGGTCGGCTGCGAGCCGCGGAACCCGCCGCCGAACACGCTGGGTCTGCATCGCGTCATGTTCGCCGTCGACGACATCGACGACACCATCGCCCGTCTGCGCCCCCACGGTGCGGAAGTCATCGGCGAGGTGGCGCAGTACGAGGACGTCTACCGGCTGTGCTACCTCCGGGGCCCGTCGGGCATCCTCCTCGCCCTGGCAGAGCAGATCGGCTGACGGTCCCGGGTCCACGAGCGGGCGCACGGCATGGCGAGCCACCGCCCCGAGTCGCCGCTGGGCGAGAGGATCCGCTTCGACGCGGCGCCACGCGGCCGGGCCATGCCGGGCAGCTGGGCGGTCGTGGCGCCGTCAGCCCGGCCCCGGCACGCCGACGTCCCGTCCGGCCGCGGGCCGGGGAGGGACGGTGAGGCGGCACCGGTCACGCGCGGAAGGTACGGCGGTACGCGTCGGGCGGGACGCCCACGCTGCGGTGGAAGTGGCGGCGCAGGGTGGTGGCGGTTCCCATGCCGGTGGTCTCGGCGATGGTGTCGACGGTGGCGTCGGTGGTCTCCAGGAGCTCCTGGGCGCGGCGGATGCGCTGGGTGTGCAGCCACTGGAGCGGGGTGGTGCCCGTGATGTGCTTGAAGTGCCGGGCCAGGTGACGGGAGCTCATGCGGGCCCGGCGGGCCAGGTCCTCGACACTGAGGGGCCGGTCCAGTCGCTCCAGGGCCCAGGGCAGGAGGTCGGTCAGGGGGTGGTTGCCCGGGGCGGGGAGGGGGGTCGCGATGAACTGGGCCTGGCCGCCGTCGCGGTGCGGTGGGATGACCAGGCGGCGGGCGATCCTGTTCGCGTCGGCCGAGCCGTGGTCGAGGCGTACCAGGTGCAGGCACAGGTCCATGGCGGCGGCCTTTCCCGCGGAGGTCAGGACGTCGCCGTTGTCGACGTAGAGGACGTCCGGGTCGACGGTGGTGGCGGGGTGACGCCGGGCCAGCTCCCGGGTGTGGGCCCAGTGCGTCGTGGCGCGCCGGCCGTCGAGCAGGCCGGCGGCGCCGAGGACGAAGGCGCCGGTGCACAAGGAGGCCACACGAGCACCGGCACGGTGGGCGGCACGTACGGCGTCGAGCAGCTCCGCCGGGGGTTCGCGGTCGGTGTCGGCCCAGCCGGGGACGATGACGGTGTCCGCGTGCGCGAGGTGGCCCAGGTCCTGATCGGGTTCCAGGACGAATCGGCCGACGCGCACGGGTCCGGGCCCGCACAGCGCGAAGTCGTACCAGGGGTTCACGACATGGGTGAGGTCGGATCCGAAGATCTCGACCGCTACGGACAGTTCGTAGTGGAGCATGCCGTCCGTGACGGCCAGCGCAACACGATGCATGTCCGAAAGTGTACGCGTCCCGTCGTTTCCGACTCTCGTGCGGGGCTCATGCGGCCCGGCACGATGAGGGCATCACATCGGGCCGCAGCGGAACGAGACCGTCGCGGACGTACGAATGCAGGGAGCAGTCTCATGGAGTCTGGCCGACGGGTAGCGGTGTTCGGGGCGTACGGTCACACCGGGCGGTTCGTGGTCGCGGAGCTGCTCGCCCGTGGTTTCGTGGCCGTGCCGTCGGGGCGCAACGCGGAGGCGCTGCGGGAGCTGGCCGACGAGAACGGCTTGGAGGCACGAGTGGCGTCGGCGGACGACGCCGCCTCGCTGGACCGCGCCCTGGCGGGCACGGCGGCGGTCATCAACTGCGCCGGGCCCTTCGCCTCGACGACGGGCCCCGTGATCGAGGCCGCGCTGCGCGCGGGCATCCCGTACCTGGACGTGGCCGCCGAGATCGAGGCCAACCTCGACACCTTCGCCCACTACCGCGACCGCGCCAAGGACGCGGGGGCGGTGATCGTCCCGGCCATGGCCTTCTTCGGCGGCCTGGGCGACCTGCTGGCCACCGCGGCCATGGACGACTGGACCTCCGCCGACGAGGCGCACATCGCCTACGCGCTCAGCAGCTGGCACCCCACCGCCGGCACCCGCCTGTCCGGCGCGGTCTCCCGCGAGCGACGCGGCGCGCGCCGTCTGCGCTACCACGGCGGCCGGTGGGAGCACCGCACCGACGCCTCCCCCACCCTCGACTGGGACTTCCCCCAGCCTCTCGGCCGGCGGCCTGTGATCGGGGAGTTCACCATGGCGGACGTCGTGACCGTCCCCCAGCACCTCCCCATCCCGGACGTGACCACCTACATGAGCATCGAGGCGGCCCGCGACGTCGCCTCCACCGACACCCCGGCCCCGACGGCCGCCGACGGGAGCGGTCGTTCCGACCAGACCTTCCTCGTCGACGTCCTGGTCCGCTCCGGCGGAGCCGAACGCCGCGCCACGGCGGCCGGCCGGGACATCTACGCCGTCACCGCGCCCCTCGTCGTCGAAGCCCTGGACCGCGTCCTGACCGGCCGGACCAAGACCGTCGGTGTCGCCTCCGCCGGCGAGATCTTCGACGCCGCCGACTTCCTGCGAGCCCTCGCCCCCCACATCACGCTCGACGGGCATCAGCAGGAGCTCTGACCCGGCCTGCCGAGCCGCCCGGCAGGGCGGGTTCAGGAAGGGCGGCTGGTCGCGGTGATGCCGGCGAGGATGAGGTCGATGCCCGTGAGGAACTGCTCCCGGTCGTCGTGTCGGCGCATCTGGTCGGCGACGTCGTGGAGGAACGGGTAGTCGCCGACGTCGAGGCCCTGCCACGCCTCGGCCGCGGAGTCGAGGTGTTCGGCCCGCCGCGCACCGGCCCGCGAGGCCGCGAGGCCGTCCGCCGGTTCGGAGGGCTGGGCGTTCTGTCTGGTGGCGCCGAGGATGTAGAACACCAGCGTCGAGGTCGTGGCGAACCATTCGCTCCGTGGAATGCCCAGCGTGCGCACGCGCCCGCCGATGCTCTCGAAGACCCGAGGCGTCACTGCTCCCCAGGGACGGCGGGTGACCTGCACGGCGAGCTGGGTGGCCAGCCAGGGGTGTGCGGCAACCGCGTCGTACAGGCCGAGGGCGACGGCGCGGATCTGGTCGCGGCCGACATCGACACCGGCGCCCTCCCGCCCCGGCTGCCCGGACCGGCGTTGGAAGGGGTCATGACCAGCCTCGAAGCGGTCACCAGCGTCCTGGAGGAGCGGGCGGTCGCGCTCGGCGCGCGGATCGTGCGCGACGCACCGCGACCCACTGGCAGGACCGCATCCGCTACGCCCCCGGCCCGGTGGTCAACGACCTCGGACTCGGCGCCCCGCTGATCCGGCCCGACGGTGTCGTGGCCTGGGCCGAGGGCCCCGACCCCGACCCCGAGGCGTTCCGGCGCGCCGCCACCCGCTGGTTCGGCGCCCCCACCGCATGACTGCGCACACCACGCGGCCCTGCCTGCGCCCGTTGCTTCCCGCCCGCCTGAAGGAGCGTCAGGTCTACCGCTGACCGCAGGTCGTTCGATCCGGATGCCTCGCCGCCGATGCCGGCGGAGTGCGGTCGGTTGAGGCCGAGACTAGAAAAACGCGACAGGGGCCCGGCACATGCCGGGCCCCTGCCTTTCGTAGCGGGGACAGGATTTGAACCTGCGACCTCTGGGTTATGAGCCCAGCGAGCTACCGAGCTGCTCCACCCCGCGTCGGTAGTGCCACCTTACACGGCTGACGACGCGAGATGCGAACAGGTCTACCGGTCAGCCGCGAACGATGTTCTCGGCCTGCGGACCCTTCTGCCCCTGGGTGACGTCGAAGGTGACCACCTCGCCCTCGACCAGCTCCCGGTACCCGTTGCCGCTGATGTTGGAGTAGTGAGCGAAGACGTCCGGGCCGCCGTCCTGGGCGATGAAACCGAAGCCCTTCTCAGCGTTGAACCATTTCACGGTGCCGCTGGCCATGCTGCGTATCCTTCGACTCTTGCCGGGTTCCCCCGGCGGGTGACGTGGAGAGGCCTTCCGCTGCCGGAGAGACCCGGCGTCCGTCCTACCCCGCCCAGGGCCCGACTATTCGATCACCCGTCCACGCATCGGATGTTGCACGGGCCGACAGCCGCACGACCCTCCCGAGCGCTGGGGCGAGGCGCCGCTGAGCCCCGTTGGGCCGTGATCGGCACACGGAGAGGCCCTGGCAGAGACCTTGCACGGGACGAGTGGAATCGGGGGCCTCGGGGCCGCCGTGAACGGTGCCGTGCGCGGCGTCGGCGAGCTCGCAGCCGCGGTCCTGCGGCGGTCGTGGAGTCCGGGTCCAGCCGGGGCCGGACAGGCGATCAGACGCCCGTCCATACCCCCGGGCAACCTGCCCTGACCTGGTGCTTTATCGGGGTACGCCTAGGCTTTGAGAGTCCTGGGGAGCAGCTTCGGAGGGGGCCTCATGAGCGATGACATCAACGCGTACGACGCCAGCCGGATCCAGGTGCTGGAGGGGTGGCAAGCCGTGCGGAAGCGGCCCGGGATGTTCGTCGGCTCCATCGGTGAGCGTGGTCTGCGGCAGATGGTGTTCGAGGTCGCCGACCGGGCGGTGGGCGAGGTCCTGGCCGGCCGGGCCACGCGCGTGGATGTCACCCTCACTCCGGACGGCGGCGTGCGGGTCGGCGACGACGGGCCAGGTGTTCCCATCGAGGAGACGGCGGATTCCGGTCCTGGCCTCGAAGACCTGCTGACTCGGATGCAGTCCGGGGCGGGAGCCGGTGACCGTCACACCGTTCCACTCGGCCTCTGCGGCATGGGGCCCTTCGTCGTCAATGCCCTCTCCAGCCGGCTGACGGCCGAAGTGCGGCGCGAGGGCGTCCGCTGGGTCCAGGAGTACGGGCGCGGCGTCGCGATCGCCCCGCTCACCGAGCAGGGTCCGGCGACCGGCAGCGGGACCACCATCACCTTCTGGCCCGACTCCGAAATCTTCGGGGAAGCCGAGTTCTCGTTCACGGAACTGGCGCATCGCTTCAGGGAACTGGCCTTCCTGAACCGCGACCTGGAAGTCACGCTGACCGACCAGCGTCGCTCGTCCCGGCCCCGGTCGGACCGGTTCCGCTCCACGGGCGGCGCCAGGGACTTCGTCGCCTTCCTCGACTGCCAGGCGACGGCATCCGACGAGCCGGACGTCATCCATGTCGAGCAGGAGGACCCTCGGATGGCTGGAACGCTGGAGGTGGCCTTGCGGTGGCATGACTCCGGCGAAGGGCGCGTCCACGGCTTCGCCAACAGCCGGCCCACCGCCGGTGGGACGCACGAGCAGGGATTCCGCGACGGGTTGGCAGCGGCTGTCAGCACGTATGCGCGGAAGCGGCGGCTGCTGACAGGAGCGGATCCCGATCTCGACCCTGAACGGATGGGTGCGGGGATCACGGCTGTCGTGTCGGTAAAGCTGGACGATCCCGAGTTCCACGGCTCCACGCGGGAGATGCTGGGTGGCCGCTTCGTGCGCTCCTGTGTCGACCAGACCGTCCGGGAGCACCTCGGCAGCTGGCTCGAGGAGCACCCCGAACGGGCGGCGACCGTCATCGGCCGAGTCGTCCGGGCCGCCCACCGGACTTGACCGGTTCAGCCGGCGGGGCGCTTCCATTCCTCCGGTTGCGGCTGTTGCTCTGCCGGCGCCGCCGGTGACTGCGGTGCCGGCATGAGCCGTAGGCCTTGTCGGCGCACACGGAGGAGTCACTCGACCTGTTCCGGACGCGCCCCGGCCATGCGAGCCTTGGCGGTCACAGCGTCGACGAGACGCTTCAGGCCTTTCGGGTAGTCTCCGAGGAACAGGTTCGGCTCGATCAGTTCCAGCTCCATGACCACGGGCCTTCTTCTCTCGTCCAGGACCAGATCCACTCTGGCGAACAGCGGGATCTCCGGTGCCGGGACGGCTGCCAGCGCAGCCAGGGCCACCGAGATCTCGTCGTCCGTCGGCTGGTACGGGGTGACGTCGGGGTGCGGCACTCGTCCGTTGTCCACCACTCCTGACTCGGTGAGCACGGGGCCTTTGCGGATCGCGTGGCTGAACGTGCCGGAGATGAAGACCAGTGCGCGTTCCCCCTCTTCCACGAGCCGCAGGTACGGCTGCACCATCACGGCCCGGCCCTGGTCCAGAAGCATCCGGACGTGCCGCTCGGCGTCGGCGCGCTGATCAGGCTCGTACCGTGCCGTGTCGAGTGCGCCGGCGGAGACCACGGGCTTGACCACCACCGCGCCGGTGCCGGGGAAGTCCTCCTCGCCGTATGACGAGCCCGGTTCGATGAAGCGGGTGGGAACGACGGCGACCCCTTGCTCGGCAAGGTCCGTCAGATAGCGCTTGTCGCTGCTCCAGCGGACCACGGGAGCCGGGTTCCACAGACGCGTGAGGCGAGCCGTTGTGTCGGCCCAGGCCAGGTACTCGTCGATGCGTTCCGCGTAGTCCCAGGTCGACCGGATGACAGCCAGATCGAAACCGTCCCACTCCGCGTCCTGTGCGTCCCAGGCCACCGCAGTGCCCGACACGCCGTTGGCACGCAACGCCTCCACGATCAGCGGAAGGTCGGTGTCCCACGCCCTGCCGGCCTCGCTGGTCACGATCGCCACCCTGCCCACGCCCACGTGCCACTCCTGTCGTCCACCGTCCCGCCTTCACTGCCCGGACCACATTGTCGTCTCGCCCTCGGGCGGAACCCCACGGGCCCACCTCAAGGGGCGCAGCTTGGGGCAGTGAGCGTACGAGGAGATGTCGGCGGGCGGACGCGGGAGGTGGCCGGTCCTCCTGTGCCGTCGGCCTCAGGCGCGGTCGGTTGCGGGCTCGGTCGCGTAGCGGCTCATCGCGTCGATGTCGGCCTGTGGTGTCAGCGGCCTGCCGTCGGCGAGCGCCTCTTGGAGGTCGCGGAAGTACTGCACGTACAGGTCGGGGGTGAAGGTACTGAGCATGACGGCGGGTTGGTCGGTCACGTTGGCGAAGGTGTGCGGGGTGCCGGGCGGAACCATCACGAGCGTGCCCGCGGTGGCGTCGTGGTCCTCGTCCCCGACGGTGAACCGCACGGTGCCGGAGAGGATGTGGAAGCCCTCGTCGTGCAGGCCGTGGCGGTGCTGCGGCGGTCCCTGGGTGTGCGGGGCGAGGACGGACTCGGCGATCGCGAGACGGTGCCCGGTGCGGCTGCCGTCCTCCAGGACGCGCATGCGCGTGGTGCCCAGAACGATCGTCTCGCCCTCGCCCGGACCCACTACCGACAGGATCTGCGGCTCGCCGGTCTTCGCTTCGTCGGTCATGTGCACCAGTGCACCGTCCGAGCACCCGGGGGTGGCCAGGCTGGCCGCCGCCTACCGCCGGAGCCGGCCCGGCATCGACGTCCGCATCCGCGAAGCCGATCTGACCGACCCGACCTGCGGGCTACGGGCCGGACTGGTCGACGTCGCACTGACTCGGGCGCCGTTCGACGAAACCGCCCTGACGGTGCGTGCGCTCCGGACCGACCCGGTCGGTGTGGTCCAGCGCGCCGACGATCCGCTGGCCCGTCGCGACGGGCTGCGGCTGGCCGAGCTGAACGACCGTCACTGGTTCCAGTTCCCGCCAGGAACCGACCCCGTGTGGCAGTCGTACTGGAACGGGGGCAGGCCGCGCGAGGGTCCGGTGGTGCGCGCCGTCCAGGAATGCCTGCAGGCCGTGCTGTGGAACGGCACGGTCGGCCTCACCCCCCTCGGACACGACCTGCCCGCACAACTGGCTGCGGTGCCCCTCCTCGACATGCCGCCGAGCCGCGTGGTGGCGGTGTGGAACGAGGGCGACACCAATCCGCTGATCCGCTCCTTCGTCGAGACCGCGACGGCCGCGTACCGTCACTGAGCACCGGCAGCCGGCGTTTTTGCGGAGGGTGAGCGACTCGCGCGCACGCCGCCGCCCAGGAGCCGCTCCACCCCCGTCGGGCCCGAACCGGCGGACGGGGGGCGGTCGCCGGCCGCTGCCGCCGCTCCTCAGCGGCCGGATCCCCCGCCGCCGGGGTCTTCGGGGGTGGACCACGATTCCCGCCCTCCGCCGGCATCCGTGCGCGCGGGGTCACCGGTCGCCCGGCGCCTGCGCGCGACACGGCGGCTGCCCCACCAGAACGCGGCGAGGAGGACGAGGACGACCACGATCCCGAGACAGATGGCGAAGAGCAGGGCGTTGGATCCGGCCGACGCGAGAGCAGGGAAGGCAGCGATGCCAGTCATGTTCACCTTTCCAGGGGCAGCGACACGCCGCGACAGCCGGGCGTCGCGGGCATGCATCGCGACTGTCCCGTCCCGGCCCTCGCAAACGCTCGGCCCCGCGCATGCGGCGGTAGACGTTCGCGATGCCGAGCCGCCCCTGACGAGTGGGGAGCTCAATGTCGGTGTCGGAAACCTGCCGGAGGATCATGCCCGTTCCTGCTGGACTGGTGGTCGCACCCTGCATGTGACGACCGACTCAGGACGGGATTCATGTCCGCAGCAACCACGCCTTCTGTCCAGGCTCCCGCACCGCCGGATCGCCCTTCTCTGATTGCCTGGCTGGCCGTGATCTCGGTGATGCTGGGGATCTTTTCGATCGTCACCACGGAAATTCTGCCGATCGGCCTGCTGACCTCCATCGGATCGAGTTTCGCCGTCTCGGACGGAATGGCCGGTCTCATGATGACCATGCCGGGATTTCTGGCCGCGGTTTCAGCCCCCTTGGTGACGGTGGCCACGGGGCGCATCGACCGGCGGGTCATGCTGGGTGTGTTCATCCTTCTGCTGGCGCTGGCCAATTTCCTCGCCGCCGTCGCACCGAACTACTGGCTGGTCCTGGTCTCCCGCGTCATGGTGGGCGTCACGATCGGCGGATTCTGGTCCATCGGAGCCGGGCTCGCCGGCCAGTTGGTGCCCGCCGCATCCGTGGGCCGCGCGACCTCGGTGATCTTCTCTGCGGTGCCGCTCGGCTCCGTACTCGGGGTACCGCTGGGCACGTTCATCGGTGACGTCGCGGGCTGGCGGACGGCGTTCCTGGTCATGGGCTGCTTCACGCTGACCGTCCTCGCCCTGCTGTTCCTGGTCGTCCCACCGCTCCCCTCCGACCGATCGACGCGCCTCGACGTCCTCGGTCGCTTGCTCCGGAGCACCGACACCCGCTTCGCCCTGGTGATGACGTTCCTCGTCGTCCTCGCACACTTCGGCACGTACACGTACGTCACCCCCTTCCTGGAGCAGGTGACCCATACGAGTGCGGCTCTCATCACGATCTTTCTGCTCGTGTACGGAGCAGCCGGAATCGCCGGCAACTTCCTCGGCGGGTCAACCGTGGGGCGCTATCCGCGGGCGACTTTCGCCGCGGCCGCCGCGTCGATCGCCGGTGCGACGCTGCTCCTCCCGGTCCTCGGCCGGTCGGAGGTGGGAGCGGTAGCGCTGCTGATCGTCTGGGGCGTCGCGTACGGAGCCGTGCCGGTCTGCTCGCAGACCTGGTTCGCCAAGGCTTCGCCCGACTCCCCCGAGGCGTCCGCTGTCCTCTTCACCGCCTCTTTCCAGGCCACCATCTCCATGGGAGCCCTGGCCGGAGGGGCTCTCCTCGACCGTTCCTCGCCCTCGACGGTCATGGTGCTGGGCGGAGTGGCAGCCGCCCTGACTGTGCTGGTGGTCTGGGTCCACTGGGCGGGGAGGTTCCACCGACCCAGGGTGTCCTAGCCACAGCGTGTCAGGCACAGCCGTCCCCCTCGGCGCGTGTCGTTGGGCCACCGCGCTGGCGGGGCGGTCGGGCCGGGACGCGCTGGAGGCGTTCGCCGAGGTCTACCGCGACTACGCCCGGTCGCACCCCGGCCGCCACGCCGCCGCCCGGCTGCCGCTGGCCCCACAGGCCGCGGCCGCGAGCGCGGGGCCCCGGCACGCGCGGATGATGCGGGCGATCCTGCATGGATACGACCTGTCCGAGCCGGAAGCCACGCATGCCGTACGTCTGCTCGGCAGCGTCTTCCACGGCTACGCGGACCTGGAACTCAGCGGGGCCTTCAGTCACAGCGCCCCGGACAGCAGGGAGAGCTGGACCCGGATCGTCGACGCCTTGGACGTCGCCCTGCGCCACTGGCCGACCGGCGGCGCCGAGCCGCGACGACAGCCCTGACACGAACGAGGACGAGCGAAGAGACAAGGACGAACGAGACATGGACACCGAACACACCCCGACGCCCGCGCCCACCACTGCCGCCTCCACTCCCGTGGACCCCGACCTCGTGCTCGGAGCGATCGAGCTGGAACGTACGGCGAACGGTCTGCTGCCGCACCGGCTCCCCGCCCGGGCCCGCGCGCAGAACACCGACCCCCAGCTCGCCATGGTCGAGGCACAACCGTCCGGCGTGCGGCTGGCGTTCCGCACCCGGGCGAGCCGCGTCGAGCTGGACACGCTGCCTACCAAGCGGGTCCATCCGGGGGCTCCCCCGCGCCCCGACGGCGTGTACGAGCTGTACGTCGACGGGCAGCCGGTCGCGAGCGGGGTCGCCCACGGCGGCAACGTGATGACCGTCGACCTGACCACCGGCCACTCCCGGACCGGGCCCGGACCGGTCGCGACGCTGCGCTTCACGGATCTCCCGGACACCGAGAAGGACGTGGAGATCTGGCTCCCGCACAACGAGACCACCGAGCTGGTCGCCCTGCGGACGGACGCCCCCGTCACACCGCTCGGCGCGGGAGGACGCCGTGTGTGGTTGCACCACGGAAGCTCGATCAGCCACGGCTCCGACGCCGCCGGCCCGAGCACGACCTGGCCCGCGCTCGCCTCCCGCCTCGGTGGGGTGAACCTGGTGAACCTGGGCTTCGGCGGCAGCGCGCTCCTCGATCCCTTCACCGCCCGCGCCCTCCGAGACGCGTCCGCCGACCTGATCAGCCTCAAGATCGGCATCAATCTCGTCAACACCGACCTGTTGCGGTTGCGCGCCTTCGGGCCGGCGGTGCACGGCTTCCTCGACACCATCCGTGAGGGACACCCGACGACACCACTGCTCGTCATCTCCCCCATCCAGTGCCCGATCCACGAGGACACACCCGGCCCCACCCTCCCGGACACCTCCGCCCTCAGCTCCGGCCGGCTCTCCTTCCTCGCGGCCGGCGACCCGGCGGAATCGGCCACCGGCAAGCTCACGCTGAACACCGTACGGACGGAGCTGGCCCGCATCATCGCCCAGCGCTCCGCCGCCGACCCCCACCTCTTCCACCTCGACGGCAGGCAGCTCTACGGGCCGACCGACGCGGCCTCCCTCCCCCTCCCGGACAACCTCCACCCCGACGCCCCCACCCATCGTCTGATGGGCGAACGCTTCGCGCGGTACGCCTTCGCACAGGAAGGGCCCTTCGCACCGTAGAACCCCACCGTAGAACCCCAAGGGGCGCGGTGGTGCGGGGACTCTTGGCACGGTTGCGCGGCATCAGGGCAGCAGGAGCCGCGCGAGCTCGGCCATCTCCGCCTCGGGATCCACCACGGGCTGGATCACCAGCTCGTCGACCCCTGACTGCTCCAGCGCGTCGATCTGCTGTCTGATCCGGTCTTTGGTCCCGACCAGACCGAACGTGTCCACCAGGGACGGCACGACGAGATCCCGGTCCTCGGTGGTCAACCGGCCGAGGTAGTTGCGGTAGAGGGTGTGGTGGCGGTCGGGGTCGGTGGCGGTGGTACCGCGTAGCTGGAGAAGGCGGTCGACGGCCCCGGCCTCCTCCGGAGTCAGGGACGCCCGGAAGGCCGGGTTCTCCACTGCGAGGATCAGGGCGCTCACCGCGATGTGCCCCATCGCGTCCTTGACCTCATCGCCGTACCGGTCCTCTCCGTCGGCAAGGACGTACAGGGAGGAGATGAGGTACGCATGCGTCTTCTCGCTGTTGCCCGCGGCCTGCGCCGCTGACCGGCGGGCGTGGCCGAGCGCGGACCAGACCGCGGGGGCGTGCAGCGCGAAGGAGATCAGTCCCGTACCCAGGCGGCCGGCGACGGCGGCGACCTTCGGGCCGAACGCGGCCACGACGAACTCCACCGGGTCCTCGACGTTGACGTAACCCCCGGCGTGCAAGAAGCGCACGCTTCTGGTCCGGGTTCCCTCGCGGTAGGCCGTCTCACGGCCGGCGGTGAGGTCCTGCAGGGCGGCCGTGAACGACTCCAGCTCCGCCGTCTTCGCAGGTCGCATGCCCAGCGTGCGCCGCGCGGTGTTGCCGGTGCCGACCCCGCAGATGATGCGGCCGGGAGCAAGGGCGTTGAGACTGCTGAGCGCCGCCGCCGCGGCCGGTGCGGAGCGCAGCGCCGGTGAGGTGACGCCGATACCGAGTCTGATGCGGCTGGTGGACTCGGCGCAGAGCGCGAGGCTGACGAACGGATCCCCGTGGACCATCGGCGTGTCGTACACCCAGAAGCTGCTGAAGCCGAGTTCCTCCGCGCGGGCGGCCAGGCGCTCCAGACCCGGGCGGGCGGTCATGACGATGCCGGTCCGCATGCTGACCCCTCTCACCGTCGGGATCTCTGGCTCGACGACTCACGTCGCGTCTTCCCCGGCGGTGGCTGTGATCGTGCCCCATGGAGCGATGGCTGCACGCCACCCCTGGCCTATCGGCCCGCATGTTCACGCGCTCGGCTCCGTCCACCGTAACGCGCGGTCCGTGACCGGGCGACGCTCCGTCCCCTCAAGGCGCCTGGGAATGACCGGTGTTGTACAGATCGACCATCGTCCGCACAGAAGGCGGCAGCCATGCGTCGGGCGGCGACGTGTGCGGAGAGAGGTGTGCGAGTACCTCGGTGGGTGTGGGACGCCGGGCGGGGTCATGGTCGAGGCATCGGGTGACGATGCCGACGAAGCTCGACGGCAACAGGCCGAGGGCCGACTCCAGGGACTGCCCGTCCGCGAGCGGCACGACTCCGGCGGCATGGCACAGCACCATGCCGAACGCGTAGAGGTCCGAGGCACGCGTGATCGGTGCGCCGGTGAGCTGTTCCGGCGCGAGGAAGCCCTGGGTGCCGATCACGTAGTTCGTTCGGGTGAGTGCGGTGCCGTCGAGCGATCGGGCGATTCCGAAGTCGATGATCCGAGGGCCTGAGGCGGAGATGATGATGTTGGAGGGTTTCAGGTCACGGTGGACGATGCCGCAGGCGTGGATGCGTTCGAGTGCTTCGGCGACGCCGGCGGCGAGGGTGTGCAGGGTTCTTGTGGGCAGGGCACCCTGCTGCCTGAGGACGTCGTCCAGTGACGGGCCGGGGATGTACTCGGTGGCCAGCCAGAGCGGGTTGCCGCGGGAGGCCGCGTCGACCACCGGTGCGGTGTGGAATCCGCCGACACGGCGTGCGGCTTCGATCTCGCGGGTGAACCGCTCCCGGAACGTCGGGTCCGCGGCGAACTCCGACCGGATGACCTTGACCGCGACCAGGCGTTGCCCGGGCGACCGGCCGAGATAGACCGTGCCCATCCCTCCTTCGCCCAGCACGGCCGTCAGTTGGTAGCGGCCGATACGGCGAGGATCGTCCTGTCGCAGCGGCCGGTGTCCGGGCGCGGAGCCTGCCTGGGCGGCTGACTGCGGTGCGCTGCGGACCGCTCCGCCCCCGCCGGCGGCAGAGGCGGCGCGCTGGTTCCGGTCGGTGTGCCTCTGCCCTTCCGCCGCAGGCCGGGTGGGCGGTTCGATCGCCTCGAACTCGACGCGGTGGACGCTGACGCCCCAACGTGCGGTGGCCTCGTCCAGCACGCCGCGCAGGGCTGCGGTGATCACCCCGCGGGAGGTCAGGGTCCGTTCCAGCTCCATGCCGCTGACGATGCTCCGCAACGAGGTGACAGCGAGCTGCTCGATCGCCTGGATGTAGCTCGCGACTTCGTAGGTGGCGGACCGCGCGTCGGTGACCTGGTACGTGATGACGACGCCGATGTCGACGACCCGGCTGTCCCGCGTGATCAGCTGTTGCGGCGGAATCGTCAGTGCCTGTTCCCGCAGGTCGACCCGGTTGCGGATGCTGTCGACGGCCGGGACGACGAAGTTCAGGCCGGCGCTGAGGGTACGGGCGTAGCGCCCGAAGCGCTCCACGATGACGACGGTCGTCTCCGGAACGACCTGGACCGTCTTGACCAGGGTGATGAAGAAGAGCACCGTCAGAATGATCAGGACGATGACGATCGGTTCCACAGTGGCTCCCCCTGCCCCTCTGGTTTCCCTGTGCTGGCGTCGGCTCGTGCCGCGCGCAGCCTTCCAGATCTACCACACCAGGAGGCGGGTGTTCAGATGCCTCCGCGTATTCACCCCCGGCGCCGAAGCAGCCGGCGGCGGCCGGTACGCCTGCTCGGCGTGGTGGCCCAAAATGCCGAGCGCGAGGTGCTCGTTCGTGCCGGTGACGGTGAGACCGGCTCCTTGGAGCCACTGCTGGACGGCCTTGCCTGCGCGGCCGGTATCCCGGCGGCGAGTGCCAGGGAATTGAGGAGAGGGCTCCCCCGGTCGCCTGCCGTCCTGGGCGCGTCTGGGCCTGCATCTCCACCCGTACCTCCACCCGTGGGTGCAGGTGTCACGAGGCGGCCTTCAACATGCTGGATCCATGACTCTCACCGACTGGCTCGTCGACATCGCGCTCATCCTCGTCGTCTTCCGGCAGCTGCGGGAAGGACGGCTGGGGCCCAAGTCCTACCTGATCCCTCTGGGGATCGTGGCGTTCTTCGCCTCCCAGTACCTGGACGGCATACCTACGGAGGGTAACGATCTGCTGCTCATCGGCGTGACGGCCGGTGTGGGAGCCGCGCTCGGCGTCGCCGGTGGTGTGTTCACCCGGATCCGCGTGCTGGACGGCGACCTGATGATCAAGGCCGGGGCGATCTCGGCGGTCCTGTGGGTGCTCGGCATGGGCTCCCGGCTGGCGTTCCAGCTGTGGGTCGAGCACGGGGGCGCCGATGACGTCGGCAGGTTCAGCCTCGCGCACCGGATCACCGGCCAGCAGGCATGGGTCACCGCGCTTCTGCTGATGGCGGTCGCCGAGGTCGTCACCCGTCTGGCCACGATCTTCGTCCGCAGCCGGATGGTGGCCCGTGCGCCCGGTACGCCCCGTACGCCTCAGCCCGGGACGCCGAGCATGCCGCTCACCGGTCGGCTCAAGTGATCATGGCGTATCGTCACAGCATGCCCCTGAGGAACCCATGGTCTCCCGGCAGCGTCGAGGGAGCCGGGCCTGGTCTCACGGAGCGCAGCCGGGTTGCTCCGTGGGTGTGGACGGCGGTTCTCCTCGTCGCCCAGATCCTCACCCTTCGGCCGCTGGGTCTCAGTGGCCGTGGTCTCGCCGTGACGGTGCTCTTCGTCGTCAACTTCGGTGTCTTCGCGCTGCGGCTCGTTCCCCGGAGACTGCTGCCCGACCGCCTCCTTCTTCCTCTGATGGTGGTCGGGGTCGCGGCGGTGGCGGGCCTGCTGGCCGTCGCGGACACGGGGACGGCGTCGCTCTTCGCCTTCTTCCTCGCCGCTTACATCGGCTACCGGCTGAGCGTCAAGCCGGCCGTGGCTCTCGCGGTGGCACTGAGCCTCCTGTGCGGCGCCGCTCTGGCGTTCCGTGCCGACCCGGGCCAGCAGGGACTGCTCTTCATGGCCGGGTTGTCGACCGGCGCCCTGGTGCTGGCGGGAATGTCGGGGCGGAGCCGGAGCCAGGCCGTCGAGGCCGCGATCGCGGCCGCCGCAGCGTCCGAGCGGGCCGCCCGCGCCGAAGCCCGCACCTTGGTGCTGACCGAACGAAGCAACGTGGCACGGGACGTCCACGACGTACTCGCACACTCCTTGGCCGGCATCAACATGCAGCTCGAACTGGCGGACGCACTGATCGAGGTCGGCGAGACGGAGAAGGCGCGGGAGGCGACCGCCCGGGCTCAGAGCCTGGTGAGGGAGAGCCTGAAGCAGGCGCAGTGGACGGTGCGTGCGCTGCGCGAGGAGGACCTGCCCCTGCTGGAGAGTCTCACCGCCATGCTGGAGTCGTCCGGTCACCGTCAGGCCCTCACGGTGACCGGAACGGTGCGTGAGCTGCCCACGCAGACCGCGCACAACCTCCTGCGGATCGCGCAGGAGGCCCTGACCAACGCGACCCGACACGCGCCTGGCGGCACGGTGCGCGTGACGGTTTCGTACGAGGAGAAGACGACCACCTTGAGCATTCTCAACGGGCCGGCGACGCTGCCGGTGTCCACGGGCGCGGGCAGCGGGATGGGGCTGATCGGCATCCGCGAGCGCGTCGCCCTCATGAACGGGACGGTGACGACGGGGCCCGTGCCGTCCGGCCCCCAGCGGGGGCACTGGAAGGTCGAAGCGGTGATTCCGGCATGACCGGGTCGGCAACGGCCTCTCCCCCGATCAACGTCGTCATCGCCGACGACCAGGCCGCCGTGCGCGAGCCGCTCGCGATGGTCCTCGCACTGGCCGGAGACATCAGCGTCGTGGCGACCGCCGCCAACGGCCGCGAAGTGCTGGACATCGTCGCCGCGGAACCGGTCGACGTCGTGCTGATGGACCTCCGCATGCCCGAGATGGACGGCACCGAGGCGACACGTCGGCTGAGCGAAGCCCACCCGGACGTGGCCGTGGTCGTCCTCACGACGTTCGCCGACGACGACTCGATCATGGCGGCGCTCGCCGCGGGTGCCCGTGGCTATCTGACGAAGAACGCGGGCCGTGAGGACATCGCCCGCGCGATCCGCGCCGCCGCGGCCGGCCAGTCGGTCCTGGATCACGAGGTGCGCAATCGCCTGCTCGCCGCCGTGACCGGGGCGCAACGCTCCGCGCCGGGTGAACCCCTGCCCGACGACCTGACCCCGCGCGAGCGCGAGGTGCTGGCCCTGATCGGGGAGGGACTCCCGAACCGGGCGATCGCCGAGCGGCTCTTCATCAGCGAGGCCACGGTCAAGACGCACATCAACAACCTGTTCGCCAAGGCCCGCATCCGGGACCGGGCGGATGCCGTGCGACGGGCCATCGCCGCCGGACTGGCGTGAGTGCCGCGACCGTGCCGGCCGGGGCCCGGGTCGGCGGACCGGGTTGCGTCGTCGAGGCGGGCTGCGTCGTCGCGCCGGGCGTCAGCTCGCGCGGGCGGCGCGTCGCAGGCGGGCGCGGGCCGGGTCCTGGGTGGGGCGGGTGGACGGTGCGGGGTGGGCGTGCGGGGCGCCGCGGACGAAGAGGGTGACGGAGACGCCCTCGGTGAAGCCGTTGCGCCGCATCATCGCCGCGGACGCCTCGTTGCTGCTCTCCACGTCGGTGATGATGCGTGAGGCGCCCGCCGCGAAGAGGGCGTCACAGCAGTGCTCCACCAGCGCGCTCGCGACGCCACGGCCGCGGGCGCGTTCCTCCAGGGCGATCCACTCCAGGTAGCCCCAGTCCTCTCTTTCGTCGTACGAGAGGGAGCCGAGGACGAAGCCGAGCAGCCCCTGATCGTCGCGGGCGACCCAGCAGGCGTCCGGTCGGGCGTCCCAGTGCGCCGCCACCGAGGACAGCGACCAGGAGGTGTACGGCATCGCCTTGACGTCGTAGACCCGGTGTCCGAGGTCGAGCACGTCGTGGAGGTGGACCAGTTCCAGCGGGACGATCTCGACTGCGCTCTCACCCATGGAAGCGATGATGACAGAAGATGACATGACCGGATGGAAGGCATTCCGCATCCTTTGTTCTCGTCGCTGACGAGTCGGGCGTTCGCGGGACGCTTCAGCCGGGGGGCGCGCCGTCGGGTCTCTCCCGGCACCGAGGGTCGTCCCGGCCGTCACGGGCTGCGATGGCGGGGCTTCGCCGGGCGTCCTAGGCTGGGGAACCGTACGCAGGACCACATGTCGAATGCACCCGTCGAATCCACGATCCGCATGTCGGACCGTACTTTTCGGCGGGTACGCCCTGGCGGAGGGGTGAGTGACGTGAGCGCTTCCCAGGATGAGGCGGGCGGACGCGAGACCCGGGTCGGGCCCGCACCCGTGGGGGAGCCCGAGTTCGAGCCGTATCACCACCCGGCCGCGGGCTGGGGTGCCGCCAAGAGCGTGACCCGCTTCATGTCGCGCGAGGGCGCCCTCGTCGACGGGCCCCGCGCCATCCTGCGGATGAACCACGAGAACACCGGCTTCGACTGTCCGGGATGTGCCTGGCCCGACGACACCAAGGGCCTGCACCTCGACATCTGCGAGAACGGCATCAAGCACGTCACCTGGGAGATGACCCGCAAGCGGGTCGGGCCCGAGTTCTTCGCCTCCCGCTCGGTGAGCGAGTTGTCGGGCTGGAGCGACTACGACCTGGAGAACCAGGGCCGGCTCACCGAGCCGATGGTGTACGACCCCGAGACCGACCATTACGTCCCCATCAGCTGGAAGGACGCCTTCGAACTCGTCGGGAGCACCCTGCGCGGCCTGGACTCCCCGCACCAGGCGGCGTTCTACACCTCCGGCCGACTCGGCAACGAGGCCACCTTCCTCTACCAGCTGATGGCCAGGGAGCTGGGCACCAACAACCTGCCCGACTGCTCCAACATGTGCCACGAGGCCAGCGGCCGGGCCCTCACCGCCTCCCTCGGCACCGGCAAGGGCACCGTCGACCTCAAGGACTGGGAGACCACCGACGCCCTGTTCATCATCGGCGTCAACGCCGCCTCCAACGCGCCCCGCATGCTCACCGCCCTGGCCGAGGCCCACAAGCGCGGTGCCCGCATCGTGCACGTCAACCCGCTCGTCGAGGCCGCCGCCACTCGCGCCATCATCCCGCACGACTTCCGGGATATGGCCACCCTCCACTCCACACGCACCAGCAACCTCAACATCCAGCCCCGCATCGGCGGAGACATGGCACTGCTGCGCGGCGTGGCCAAGGCGCTCCTGGAGCAGTCCTCGGCCGACCCCAAGGCCCTCGACCGGGAGTTCATCGACCGGTACACCGCCGGTTTCGAGGAGTACCGGGCCGCGTGCGAGAGCGCGTCCTGGGAGGAGATCGAGCGCCAGTCCGGCGTCGACCGCGCCGCGATCCTCCAGGCGGCCCGCGTCTACCGCGAGGCGGACCGCTCCATCGTCAGCTGGTGCCTGGGCGTCACGCAGCACGAGCACGGTGTCGACACCGTGCGGGAGATCGTCAACCTGCTCCTCCTGCGCGGGAACCTGGGCCGCGAGGGCGCCGGCCCCTCCCCGGTCCGCGGCCACAGCAACGTCCAGGGCAACCGCACCTGCGGCATCGACCATCGCCCGGCCCCGGAGTTCCTCGACCGCCTCGGCGAGGTCTGCTCGATCGACCCGCCCCGCGAGCACGGTCTCGACACGGTGGGCACCATCCGGGCCATGCACCGCGGCGATATCAAGGTCTTCGTCGGCATGGGCGGCAACTTCGCGCTCGCCGCGCCCGACACCCCGTACACGTACGAAGCGCTGCGGCAGTGCGAGCTCACGGTCCAGGTGAGCACCAAGCTCAACCGCAGCCATCTCGTGCACGGCCGCAAGGCCCTCATCCTGCCGTGCCTGGGCCGCACCGAGAAGGACGAGCAGCGCGGCGGAACCCAGAGCACCTCCGTCGAGGACTCGATGAGCATGGTGCACCTGTCCGTCGGCATGAAGCGGCCGGCCTCCCCGCACCTGCTGTCCGAACCGGCCGTCGTCGCCGGCATGGCCCGCGCCGCGCTGCCCGACAGCGCGACGCCGTGGGAGTGGTACGTCGAGGACTACGACCGGATCCGCGACACCATGGCCCAGGTCCTCAACGGATTCGAGGACTTCAACCGGCGGGTCCGGCTGCCCCTCGGCTTCCGCCTCAAGCAGCCGGCGCGCGAACTCGTCTTCCTCACGCCGTCCGGACGGGCCGAGTTCTCCGCGGCCCCGCTGCCCGACGTGGTTCCCGAGCCCGGCACGCTCGCACTCGGCACCATGCGCTCCCACGACCAGTGGAACACCACGATCTACTCCGACAACGACCGCTACCGCGGCGTCAAGAACCTGCGCACGCTGGTCTTCATGAACGAGGACGACATGCGGGAGCGCGGCATCGCCAAGTTCGACCCGGTCGACATCACCAGCACGGCCAAGGACGGCAGCCGGCGCGGCCTCAACGGCTACCTGGCCATCCCCTACGACATCCCGCGCGGCTGCGCCGCCGGCTACATGCCGGAGATGAACGTGCTGTGCGCGCTCGGCGACTACAGCACGCAGAGCGACCAGCCGATCATGAAGCACGTCAAGGTGACGATCACGCACGCTGCCTGACGTACCGCCGTGGTGCGCGGCCGGCGCTCGCAAGGCTGCCGGTCCGCGCCACGGGAGCATCGCCGTCACCACCGCCCGCGCTGCGCATCACCATGGCACGACGGCCTCGCCCCCACCCCACCACCTTCCTGACCACGTGCGAGGAGGCCGGCCTGCCGCGCCCGGCGTACGGTCGAACTCCTCTGGCCGGCGCGTGACTTCGCCCTCGGCGTTTCGGCCATGCGCGACATCGAAGGCCCCGGCGGCAAGGGCTTGCCCCACACGGATCGATGCACGCCACACGAACTCGCTTTCGCCTGAGCTCGGGGTTCGAACGGCGTCCGAATCCGCTGTCCTCGAACCACGCACCCGCGTCGTTGAGCCACCCGACACCCCAGCATTCCGTCTCGACCTGGCGAGGTGCCGACATGCCGCCATCCGTTGACCACATCCGATGTACGGTCGCCGACTACCTCGGCCGCCATCCCTCCGAGCGCATCGCTCTCTCCGGACTCCTGTCCACGCTCGACTCCGGGAGTGACCCGACCAGCCGGGGCACGCTGCCCGGGCACGTCACCTGCAGTGCCGTCGTGCTCGACGCCGATCGACGCATCCTGCACATCGCGCACCGGGCCAGCGGTCTGCTGCTCACCCCCGGCGGTCACGTCGACAGCGGTGACGACACGCTGCTCGCGGCCGCGCTGCGGGAGCTCCAGGAGGAAACCGGCATCCCGGCGGCGTGTCTTGCTCTCACGCACGAGTTCGGAGGGGCGCCCCTCGACATCGACGTCCACGACATCGACGCCCGCCCGTCGAAGGGCGAACCCGCGCACCAGCACTACGACTTCCAGTACGTCTTCCGCCTGACACCCGACGCCCCGGACCTCGCCCTGCAGGAGGAGGAGATCGCGGGGGCGGTCTGGCTGCCTCAGGACGAGGTCCGATCACCGACTCTGCGCATGAAGCTGCGGGACGCCGCCTTGGACGGCACGATCACCCCGGTGAACGCGTCGGCGCGCGGGGTCGACTCCGGCACGACCTCGTGCACACCCTGGCGCGCCGCGCGACGGCTGGGCACAGAGGGTGACGCACACAGCCGGCCGGCCCCGGTCCGCCTCGACACCACGGAGAGAGCATTGTCCAGCTCTACAACGAACGACAGCGGCACGCGGCCCGACCTGGCTCAAGAGCTCCTGGCACGGGCGGCAGCCGATCAGAAGGCCGGGCATCAGGGCGACGGCCCCGCGATCCGACGTGTCGACGCCGCCAACACCGCGTGGCTCCAGCACGTCGTCACCGCCTTCGGCTGGCCGGTCCGGAGCCTGGTCGGCGAGGCGGCGTCCGAAGCGGCCTGGCTCCTTGCCCAGCACGCCGACCGCGACCCCGCGTTTCAAGAATCCGCCCTCGCCCTGATGGTCGAAGCGGCCGCACACGGAGAAGTCCCCGGCCGGCACCTCGCCTATCTCACCGACCGCTGCCAAGTCGCCAGGGGCGAGGCCCAGACCTACGGAACACAGTACGGGCCAGGCCCAGACGGCCGGCTGGCTCTGCAGCGGGTCATCGACCCCGCCGGCCTCGACGAACGGCGTGCGAGCGTCGGACTGGGACCGCACGCCGAGTACGCCGCGCTGATCAATGAGCGGTACGGATCCACCTGACCGCCCGCCCCGCCATCGTGCGGCCTGCCCGCCCCCGCCATCGTGCGGCCTGCCCACCCACCAGAGAGAAGGCCCTGATGACCACCAGCCTGTCCACCGCGAGCAGTGCCTACTGGGAGCCCCTCTGGGCCGACGGCCGACGCTACCGGCAGTTGTGCGAGGCCGAGTTGCGGCTGATGTCCGAACACCTCGGTCCCGGCGCAGGCCGCCCCGCCCTCGACATCGGCAGCGGCGACGGCACCCTGGCCCGGTACCTCCACCACGAGCGCGGCTACCGCACGACCGGCATCGACTGCTCCCCCAGCGCGGTCGCGCTCGCCGCATCCCGCGACACCGTCCCCGGGCCGTCCTGGAGGTGCCTCGACATCACCACCGATGCCCTCGCCACCCTGCCGAACCCGGCCTACGCTCTGATCACTTGCCGTTTGGTGTACCGGTGGATGGAAGACAAGCCGACGTTCCTCGACCGCGTGCGCCGCCTCCTCGCGCCCGGTGGGACGTTCTGGGTCGTCACCGAAATCGCGGGCCGCCGCAGGACCACCGACTCGGCTCTCCTGCGGCTCGGGATTCAGCCCGCGGACGCCGAGCTGCTGACGGCCGGCTGGTCCGCGATGCGTACCGCCGACCTCGACGTCCTGCGCTGCTACGCCCTACGCCCCTGACCCTTGCCGCTCGATGCGCAGCAGGCAGCCCCGCGCGCCCACAGAGGTGGCCCCGATGCCGATACCCACGCCGCTGACCGCCCGTCCGTGGCGTGGGCCATCGCCGGAGGCGATGGCCCGGGGGACGTTGTCTAGGAGGAGGCGGGGAAGGACTTCAGCCAGGTTCCGTCGCCCTGGGCGATGGCGTTGGTGTACCCGCAGTCGTCGGCCTGGGCGGCGGCTCCGGGGTAGGCCACCTCGACGGCGACCTTGGGGAAGTCCTTGATGAACGCCGCGACCGCGATCCTGCCCTCCTTCACGGGCCCGCGTTCGCAGTCGAGCCTGACGGTGCCCCGTTCGATGCCCTGGATCCATTGCCGGAAGGACTGCGGGCGCATCAGCGGTTCGGGCACCATCTGGGCGCTGAGGTCCAGGGCGATCCCGTCGAGCACGGCGGTCACCTCGTCGAGCGGTACGGATCCCGCCTTCGGTGCCGGGTACAGGTACGAGGAGTGCGGTTGCCGGTCGATGGCCGTCGCCGTCCCCGCATAACGCTTGCCGGCCTTCCCCCCGGCGAACTTGACGTCGAAGGTGCCGGTGGCCGCGGCCACCGGGCTGCCGGGGTACGTCTTGGCCCACAGCCCGTCACTGCCCTGTGTGGCATCGCCGATGCCGTACGCCCCGTACAAGCCGCCGCCCGCTTCGATCAGTGCCGCGGAGCCGCCGCCGCGCACGGCGTTGCGATAGCGGACCCGGAGGGTCAGGGCCGGGAAGTCCTTGCGGAAGTCCTTGATCACCGAGCGGCAGGAGTGGCACGGGCCCATGTCGGAGTACAGGTCCAGCGTGCCCTTGCGGACGGCTCCGATGCGCCCCTTGTAGTCGGCGGTGCTCGTACATCCGAGGTGGTTGTAGATCTTGTCGGCCAGGAGGTTCACCACCTGGCGCTCGGCGTCCTTGGTGTGCTGACGCTCCCTCAGGGCACCTGTCCAGTCGGCGGGTTCGGGAATGTCCTTGTAGTAGTTGTCCCCGCGCAGCGCCTGGTGCGAGACGCTCTGGAACTCTCCTTCGAGGCCGGGATACCCGATGAAGGCGATCGAGTACGTGAGGATCGCCTTGTTCGTGAATGCGGCGGTGGTCATGGGCTGAGCTCCCCCACTCCGTCACAGGATGTACCGGGCGGCCGCCCCCGCAGGCCCGTACGCGCTGCGCGCAGGACGGGCCCGGCGGGCGGCCCCTGGTGGCTTCCCCTCCGAAGGACCCGCCAATCCCGGGTTCACGGGTGTCCGGCCCTTGGCCGGGAAGGACGCCGATCGGCCCCCTGCGCCGCTGAGTTGGTCCATGCCGACGTCCATTGGGTCCACCCCCGCGTCGGCACCAGCTACTGGGCTGCCGGGCTGAAGCCGAAGGCTTCGACCCGGCCACTTCGAGGTTCACCCTGAACGTGCCGGCCGACCCCGGCCAGAGGATCCGCTCCCTGCGGGACGCTGCCTCCTCCTGAGCGGCAAGGTGGCCACGTCCGACCTCCGCAACGTGAGAACGCGACAGGGCCGGGCGGCTAGAAAGGTTGTAGACCGGTCGATGCGTACCGAGCCCGGAGCGCGCACGCGGAGTGGGTGAGCAAGTCCGCCGCCTGGACGGAAATGGCCGGTTGAAGGCTGAACGGATCAGTCGGCGGGGGCTGAGGATGAGCCTTCGAGGTGTACGGGGGATAGGGGGCGCCGTGGAACCGGCAGAGTTGGCAGTGGCTGCGGTGAGCGTAGTGGTCGCGACGGCGACAGGAGCGGCTACCGGCCTCGGGGAAGGCCTGGGTGCCGCGGCCGCCGACTTGGTGCGTTCGCGGCTGCGCGCCACAGACCGTGGACGGGCGGCCCTCGAGCGGCTCGACGAGGACCCGGCAGCGCCGGGGGCGCGAGAGGAAGCCCAGGAGGTTCTGCGCGAGGAGATCGAAGCCGATCCTGAGTGGAGAGACCGCCTGCAGGTGCAGCTGACCTCCCGCACGACACACACCACCACGCACGTCAGCGGCGGAGTGCTGATCAGCGGCGGACGGGTGTCCCGCAACCAGATCGTGGTCGGCCCGCTGACCGTCAACAACACTCCAGGCGGCAGGGCGCTCCTCGCCGCCGTCATGGTCCTCGTTCTCGTCCTGCTCTCGCTCGGCACCTACGGAGTCGTGCAGATCGTCACGTCCGACGACGCCGCGGGTCCCTCACCGCGGAGTGCCACAACGGGGCCACTCGAAGGCCCTCCACCGAGCGAGGATGCGAGCAGCGCCACCACCCCCGATCCGGCTCCCACCACGCCTGGGTTCGACCTCAAGCGGGATGCCATGGAGGTGCTCCTCTTCCAAGACGAGATGCCGCCATGGCTGGAATACGGCGTGGTGGCCCATGTGCTGTCCGAGAGCGGGATTGGTTGCAGCACCTCAGTCGTCACCTACGCAAAGCACGACAGTCAGACGGACCTGGTGAGCTGCCACGCCGACGCCTGCGACTCCATCACCACTGCAGAGTCCACTTACAAAGACAGGGTCCGGCAACTCGATGGCTCACCCGACGACTCGGCACCACCCCAACCGGTGCCCATGGCAGACCTCGGCGACGTCTACGTCAGCTATGTACGCGAGGAGTCGATCAGCGCCAGCAAGATGCGCTTCGTGATCGTACGCACGGGAAGGATCGTCCTCAGGTTCGCGTACGGACCCATCAGTGACAAGGCCGTCTTCCCGAAGGAAATCGACACCATGATCCGCACCTTCGTGAAGAAGGCCGCGGCGAAACCGGTCGGATAGAGAGAGCAGGTGCGCGTCAGATGGTGGCCGTGGGCCAGGGGACATCGGTTTCCACTGCGGCGGTGTAGTCGATGCCGGGGACGGAGAAGCCGTAGAGCCGGCGGACTTCGTCGCTGAACCAGTCGAGGTCGGCGAGTTCTGTGATGGTGTCGCTCGTGGCCGAGCTCCAGCGTCTCGCGACGGCGTTCTGCACAGCGGGGCCGAGTTCCCAGGTGTCGAGGCGGACCCGGCCCTCGTCGTCAAGGTCAAGCGGGCGGGCTCCGGTCAGTTGGTCCCACAGCTGAACCAGTTGACCGATCGGGGCCACCACGTCATCACCGAGGACGCCGCGCAGCAGCCCGACGTACAGGGCGATGCCGGGGATGGCGGTGGACGACTGGGTGACGGCAGCAGCGTTGACCGACGTAACGGCCCGGCCGCCCAGAGTCCTCCCCAGGCGCTCGTCCAACGTGCGCGCGGTGGCTTCCACGTGGGACTTTGCCGCGCCGATGGTGCCCTGCCGGTAGATCGCCGCGGTAAGCGGCGAGCCGATGTAGGACAAGGCGGCGGTTGTGAAGCCGTCGGCGAGCAGGGACCGGTCGTCCAGGAACGTGACCCACCGTTCCCAGTCCGTGCCCCCCATCACCCTGACAGTCTGCTCGATGTCGTCGCCCTGGGCCGGTGCCGTGGTGACTTCCTTGACCTCGGGTGCCCCGTGCTCGTCGAAGACGAGGGTCTTGGTCGTGTACGGGGAGCCGATCGGCTTGAGAACCGAGGCGTACACGTCACCGGTGTCCGGGTCGCTGCGGCGAGGAGCGGCCACCGAGTAGATCAGGAAGTCGAGTCGCCCCCCGAACCGCTCGGCGAGGAGGTCGGCAACCTGCTCCTTCACCACGTCACTGAACGCGCCGCCGTTGAGAAAGACCATGTCCCGCCCGTGCTGACGCGCGAGCCGGGCGGTGGCGGCGGTGCGATACCAGCCGGCCGTTCCGGTGCGCCGCCCGGGCGCCTTCTCGAAGCACACGCCGATGCCACGGATACCGGCACGGGCCAGGCCCGCGATCGTAGCGGCCAGTCCATAGCCCGCTGACGAGCCGATGACCAGCGCCACCGGCCCCTCACCTCGGGCGGGCACCGGGCCGGGGACGGCCTGCCACATCTCGTCCACCAGCTGCCGGCAGCCACCAGGATGGGAGTCGAGGAACAGGAATCCTCGGCTCTTGGGCGCAATGACGCGTTCGCTCACAGTGTGGTGTCCCCGATGTCGTCACGGACGAAGACGCGGCGGCCACCTCGACCGCTGCGTCCTGTCAGTCTCCGGGCGTGCCGATGAGCACGGTGATCTTGACCGCCACAACGATGCCCGGCCGGGCTTGGAGGGTTCCCCACTGGCTCACACCCCCGCGGGCCGGCGATGCCCACGTCCGGTCCCGCAGGGCCGGACGGACCCGGCCGACCGAATCACGCACGCGCCATCAGCTGGGACAACGCACGGGCCCGGCAGCGCGGCCGCCAGGGCAGCCTGCCGCGGACGACCGCGAGCAGCCAAAAGACACGACGCCGCGGGCGGGCGGGTTGGCGCCAAGGGCGCGACAACGGCCGAGTCCAGGCCTGCCCCGGCAGGACAGCGGCCGGCGGGACACAGCCTCTGCCGACCCCAGGCGGCCGGCCCGGCGGCGGCCAGACACCACGCCCGGCACCGGGCAGCGACATCTCCTCGCTGGGCCCGCTGAGAAGTCCGGCGCCAGCCACTTCAGTCACCACGCTCTCGCGTGAATCCGGCTGGGAGCGTGCGGTGTGGCGACTTCCGGGGTGGCGGCCTCGGCGTGGAGGCCGGGCCACCGGTGGCCGCGCGCGTTGACCTCAGGGCCCGGCGGGGCGCAACACGTCACTCGCGTTCCGCCTGCTCACCCCTCTGACCTGGTGGTTCCCCCGCCCGTCGTATGCTTCATCGGCACTGTGCAGGGGTGAGGGTTCGGAGGGACGAAGTGAAGGAGCTCGCCAAGGCGTGGGGCTTCTGGCTCGTGCTGGGGTTCGTCACGATCGACGACCGGCACAACAGGAATCTTGCCGACACCATCTCCCTGGTCCTCTTCGCGATCGTCACCCTCGCCGTCATCGGTACGACCCTCCGCTCCCTGTACCGGTTCACCCGCGCGCTGCATCGGCTCACCGTGGCGAGACGGAGCGCGGAAGCCGACCCGACCGGCTGACCCGGCTGCCACGGAGGTGCACCACGGAGGAAGCACTGCGAGCCATGCGCCAAGCGGGTCAGGACCTGTCCTGTCGATCAACGATGTCGTCGTCCGGCAAGCTCGACGTCTGTCTGCTGCCGGAAACCGGCAGTGTGGTGGGCGGCCTTCTTCGTCTACGGTCGGTCGGCCGCCTGTCGGTTTCGACAGCCCGTGGCCACTTCGCATGGCGGCGCGCACACTAGGGGTCACGTCGTATAGGGGGAGGTAGCCATGGCATTCATCGTGCTCTTCGGTGTCTTGGGTGGGCTGGTTCTGCTGTTGGTCCTCACGCTCCTGCGCCGCAGCCGGAACCAGACGGAGACCGCCGAGGGGCTCCGCATCGAGGAACAGGCTCGCACGCAGGCAGGACGCGACCGCGTCTCCTTCAGCACGACGGCCATGCACAACGCGCCGCCCACCGCCAGCGACGCTCATCACCGCCGCCGCTGAAGCCCCGGCATAACCGGGGCCCGGCCCCCTTCTGACCGGGCACCACGTGCCTGCCCGTACTCAAGTCCCTGCTCCAAGGCCAGCCTTGCAGGAGCCAGGGTGCGCATGATCGGCCGGAGCTCCCAGACGGCGTGCCACTCGAAGAGAAAGCGCCTGAGTAGGGCGATGCGGCGAGTCACGACAGCCGGGTCGGCGCCGGGAAGGGTCGTACCCCTTGGGCTAGGGTCTGCTGCGAAAGTGGATCTTGTTCGTTGGTGATCCCGTGTCGTGGGACGTGAGGATCTGACGAATCCGGACCGGGTCCGGGCCGACGAAGCCTACGACTCCCGCAGCAACCGTTCGGGCCGTTGCCACTCGGTACGACAAACTCGCTGTCCGCTACGAAGCGACCGTCCTGGTCGCAGCCATCAACGAATGGCTGCGACCAGGACCGTACCAACGCCCCTCAGACGATATCGAATTCGTTGCCCTCGGGGTCCTGCATGGCGGCGGCGTAGAACCCCGCTTCCGGATCGTCCTTGATCCGCAGCACGGTGGCGCCGGCTTTGACCAGCCGCTCCACCGTAGCCTTGACCCGCTGCATGCGGACGTCCAGTGGGACGTCACGGCCCCCACCGACCTTCAGGTCGAAGTGCCACCGGTTCTTGGCGGCCTTCGGCTCTGGAACCTCCTGGAACCACACCCGTGGCCCGCGCCCCGCGGGATCGATGATCGACTCCGGAATGTCCCCGGCGCCGGCCGGCAACTCTTCCTCCGGCACCCCCATCGCCCCCCAATAAGCACGCCACGTGGCATGCCCGTCGGGCGCAGGCTCAGGCACGTAGCCCAGGGCCTCGGCCCAGAAGGCCACCATCCTCTGAGGATCGGAGCAGTCGATCGTCAGCTGCACTGTCATCTCCATGGCGCGAAGCATGCCAGGCAGGTCTGACAGGCGATCCACTTCACAACAGGCCCTAGCCCCATCTAATTCTGCGGGGCCCGGAAGCTGCGCACGTACGCCACCGAGATGGGCCGACAGCTGGATGTTGCGGGACATGACGTTGGTGACACAGGTGCCTCGCTGGGCGTGGGTCGGGTAGCGTGCGAGCTATGTCGAGTCCTGAGTCAGACAAGGTGGGGGCTTTCGGTCACGCCGCCAGCCCCCTGAAACCCTGAGCTTGAGCCCTGTCGTTGCGCCGCATTCTGTGGTGGACGAGTGTGCCCGTGGGGCTGGCCGCGGTGACGAGATGACCCTCTCGTGCTTCTCCTCACCTCGGAGCCTTCGATGTCTCTCCCGCTGTACCTGCTTGCCGTGGCGGTTTTCGCCATGGGCACCTCGGAGTTCATGCTCGTCGGCCTGTTGCCGGACGTCGCCTCAGATTTCGGCGTCCCCGTCGGGACCGCAGGTGTCCTCACCTCGGCCTTCGCGATCGGTATGGTCGTCGGGGCCCCTCTTGCGGCCGCGCTTGCCCGCAACTGGCCCAGGCGATCCAGCCTTCTCGCATTCGTCCTGACTTTCGCGGCAGCTCACGCCGCGGGGGCCGTCACCACCAGCTTCCCGCTCCTGTTCGCTACCCGGGTCCTTGCCGCACTCGCGAACGCAGGGTTCCTAGCCCTCGCTCTGACGGCTGCCGCCACGCTGGTCCCGCCCGACAAGAAGGGACGTGCGCTGGCCGTGCTGCTGTCGGGCACGACGGTGGCCACGATCGCCGGTGTCCCCGGAGGGTCGGTACTCGGCACGGTGCTCGGCTGGCGGGCCACATTCTGGGCAGTCGCCGCTCTCTGCCTGCCCGCGGCTCTAGGTGTCCTGAAGGGCATCGCAGCAGGACGAGTGAAGGCAGCGGCCACGGGCGGCCCTGCCTTGCGGGCGGAGCTCGCCCTGCTCACAAGGCCGCGGTTGATCCTGGTGATGCTGCTCGGCGCGCTGGTGAACGCGGCAACATTCGCAAGCTTCACCTTTCTCGCCCCCGTCGTGACCGCCACCGCCGGGCTGGATGAGCTGTGGATCTCTGTCGTGCTGATGCTCTTCGGTGCCGGTTCCTTCGTCGGCATCACCGTCGCCGGCCGGCTGTCCGACCAGCGTCCCGGTCTGGTCATCGCCGTCGGTGGTCCGCTGCTGCTCGTTGGCTGGCCGGCCCTGGCGGTACTGGCCGACAAACCAGTCGCCCTGTGCACTCTTGTGTTCGTGCAGGGCGCCCTGTCGTTCGCACTGGGCAGCACGCTGATCACCCGGGTCCTCTACGAGGCAGCACAAGCCCCCACAATGGCCGGCTCGTATGCGACCGCGGCACTCAACATCGGCGCCGTCGCCGGCCCTCTTGTCGCCGCGACCACCCTCAGTACCAAGGCCGGGAGCGTCGGACCGCTGTGGGCGAGCGGACTCCTGATCGCTGTCGCGCTACTCATCACCTTCCCCCTCCGCACGCGCGTCGCGACCAGCCCAAGCGCCGAGGTGTTCCAGTGACACATGCGAACGCCCCCTTGGACATCGAAGGACGCCGAAGGCTCGTGGAACGCTGCCGCAGCCGTCCGATCGCCCACGTGGCAGCCGAGGCCGGCGTCTCCCGCGCCTGCCTGTCCACGTGGAAGAGCCGATACGACACATACGACGAGGCCGGGCTACAGGACCACTCCAGCGTCCCGCACTCTTCACCGTCCCAGACCCCGCCCGAGGTCGTTGAACGGATTGAGCGGCTGCGTCGAGACAACGAATGGTCCGCCCGCCGGATCGCGCTCGAACTCACGAATCAAGGCGTGCGGATCAGCGAACGCACCGTGGGCCGGTGGCCGGTCCGCCCGGGCACTAACCATCGCCGATACCTCGACCCCGACGGATCCATCAACCGACACCCGTCACAACAGATCGTGGCCCGCTACCCAGGCCCCGCGCGATCCGATCCCATCTGCGGCGGCGTGAAATCCGTGCGGTGATCCCACAGCCGTCAGGTCAGACTCTCCGCCCTCTTCGTCCGGGCGGCGAGATGACTCCAGCCAAGCTGTCTAGACCCATCCGTCGTCGAGGCGGACCGTCCAGGTGTCTCCTACTGCCCGGTGCATTTCGACCAAGGCCGCGACGTCCGCGATGACTGCGGGCGCGTCGGACAGCCGCAGGGGAAAGGCCGGGACTCCGTTGCGTGTGTAGGTCGGCAGCTCACCGTTGCAACTGAACGCATGAAGCCGCGGCGGGCCATCGTTGAACCATGCAGGGCAGTTCTCCTCTGCCCACGCAGCTGCGGCGTCGACACGATCCACCTGCGCAAGCAGGTGCTCAGGAGCTGGACCGCCGCTGAACTGCACGAGGAAGCCCTGGGCATCCACTGCCCACCAGTCCCACATGAATCCAGGTCGAGGGTGCCGCAAGATCGTTGTCATGCCGTCACCGTATCCGGGCCGCACATGACCGGTGAAGACGATCCGCAGGGGACGGCCTACGGGCTGTCCCGCAAACGATCTCTGTCTCAGGGCCGTTGCGGGTCGTCAGGGTGATCGGCGTAGGGCGAGGCGAGGTCGAGCCGGCGTGGTCGACTGACAGACCGGCTCCACCCTGCGGTGGTGGAAGTTCCTCCCGCCCGACGAGACCATCCGCCAGGGTCAGGGCGCGCCGCGTCGTTGCGGTGCGAGTCGGCTCCGTGTTGTTCGTCGCAGGTGTCCAGGGGTCCAGCCTGCGACTGGCCCAGGTCACGACCGGTCGGAGCGTCGCCCCCTGGCCTGGTGGCCGCATCTTCAGCGGACCAGGCGGTCCAGCATCGCGTTCAACTCAGGAGGGCACTCTTCGCGGGGAACCCCGCACTGTTCAACCAACCGGGCCGTCTTCGCGAGTTCCGCAGGATCGTTCGACTCGTCCAGAACCTGCGCGAGCAGGCCTAGAGCCGGGACGAGATTGGCCTCCAAGCGATCGGGAAGTGAATCGAGGAAGATCGCGTCCTCGGTGAACACCAAGTCGAGCAGAGCCACACAACGTGCCCTCAACCCGTCCGAGTCGTGAGCACTGCCGTTCGGCTGGGTCGTGAAGTCCCGGTCAACCACGGATCCTCCGCAATCATCGACGTCCTGCCGGAAACCAGCCCGGCGGACAAGGATCCCTCGTACCGGACAGGTAGATCAACTTTCCGCCAGCACTACCGGCGCCGGATCGGTCGACATCACCCAGCTGACGGCAAGCGCCGAACGAACGGCGGGCACCGTGCCGCCTCCCGTGGCCGGGACGGCCCGGCGCAGTGTCCGGACGGGGAGTCGGCTCGTGGTGGGTCGTCATGCCTGGTCATCGATCCGGCGTGGGGCGGGTCGCGAGCGGGCGGCCGTCACTGGGGCGAGGGCCGCGCGGCCTCGCTGCGCCTGCGGCGCCTGGAACAGGTCAGTAGCCCCACGCCTGGTAGCCGTTGAGGAAGGCCGCTTCGCTGCACGTGTGCAGGCGCAGACCGCGGCTGGCGCTGTAGTCCAGGCACTGTCCGGTGGCAACGTTCTGGTAGCTGAACTGCGAGAGGGTGTGGTTCGTCCGGACGGCCTTCCAGGCCTGGTAGCCGTTGTTGTAGCTCGCGGTGCTGCACGAGTGGGTGCGGACACCGTAGTTGACGCTTCCGTCGAGGCACTGTCCCGTGGCGACATTGCGGAACTGCGCTGTGGAGAGGCCGCTGCCGAGCGTCACCTCCCACTGCTGCTGCCCGTTGACGTAGCGCACGGTGCTGCACTCCTGCATCCGCAAGCCCTGGGCACTGCTGTCATCCATGCAGAGCCAGCCGCTGCTCAGGGACCTGTTGCTGTCGCTCGTCTCCGCGGTCGAGGCCGCCGCGGCGGGCGCGGCAGCGAATGCCCCGATCAGCGCTATGGCGGCGGCAGCCGGGGCAAGGATCTTGTGCATGGGTGAAGCCCTCCGAAGCAGTGGTGTGGTGTGACGTGGCAGCGCCGGGCGACAGCCGGAAACCGGAGACGTTCGGTCGCACTCACCGCGCTGCCGTCCCCTCCAGCACCGCTGTCAGGCACCACCCATGAACCTAGAGGGCCGTGCGTGATCTCTTGGAGGTCCGAGCACGCCAGATGCGGGACACACCGCGCCACCATGCGTACCGATCTGCTCGGCGTCGCAGAGGTGTGGGCCTGCGGCCGGACACCCCCACGTCCTCGGCCCAGGAGACCTGCCCCCTTCGTCTCGCGACACCGCACCGGGAGGCCGATGGCGCACAAGGCAGGCAGCCCGTGGAACCGCGATCTTGCTGGTCGGCGACTCGTCCGGCGCGAACATCGCACTCGCGGTCGCCACCCGCCGCCCGAAGGGGCTGCGCGCCCTGGGCCGACCGGGTGCCCGGCGAAGGAACGACCAAGCACTTCGACAACACCCTGACCGTCCACCATCCACGCACCCGTCAGGCAGGTCTTCGCCTACCTCGCGCGGCCCGAGAACCTCCCCCGCTGGAACTACGCGCTCGACCACACCGAGCAGACCTCCCCGGGACCGATCAGCCTCGGATCGACCTACCGCCGGACGCGCACGCTCCCGCGCCCGGCCGAGGAGCACTTCCGCGTCACCGAGTACGCCCCCCGAACCTGCTCACGGCGGAAGGCGGCGTCGGCCCACACCTGACAGATTCCGTCACACACCGGGTACGGGCAACGACGGAGGGCTACTCTGTGACGCGTGCAGCCGGCCCCGTCCGGCAGGTGCTGCTCATGGACCCCTGGCTCCCCCGTGCCAGGGGTCCTTTGCGCAACCGACCGGGCCCGAGCATCCCCCGGAGCCACCCACGAGGCGTCACCCGGTTCCCCTCCTTCGTCTTCTGGCGATGGTCGCGGCCGCCTCGTGAGCAGCCACTGGTCCCGCCGAGCGTTCCGGGACGCCTGCCGATGCTCGGCCTCCGCGCCGCCGCATGGCGTTCGAGTGGGCCTGCGCCCGGCGTGTGAGGTCCGGCTGCCTCACCGTTTTCTGGTCCAGTGAGGAGATGAGAGGGACACCAGTCGTCGACGAAGTCGGCGGCCCCTGGCACGGGTGCTCCTGCGACGGCCGGAGACGTACCGGCGGGAAGAGGACGCCGTGAGCGGTGGCGGGCAGGTCTCGCGGTGGCTGTTCCCCGACGGGCACCGCTACGCGCGGTTCGTGCCCCTGCTGCTCGTGCTGACGTTCGTCAGCGGGCTGGTGGACGCGGCGAGCTTCCTCGGACTGGGCCGGGTGTTCGTGGCCAACATGACCGGCAACGTGGTCTTCCTCGGGTTCGCCCTGTCGGGCGTGGCTCAGCTGTCGGCCCTGGCCTCCGCGGTGGCGCTGGCAGGGTTCCTGGCCGGTGCTGTGGCGGGCGGTGCTTGGCGCCGGGAGACCGAGCCGGGGGGTCTGTTCGCTTCGCTGATCGCCTTCCAGGCCCTCCTGCTTGCCTTCGCCCTCGCAGCCCAGGCGGCCGGCTGGGGCCGGTACGCGGTCCTGGTGCCGCTGGCCTGCGGGATGGGGCTGCAGAACGCCGTCGTGCACCGCCTGGGGGTTCCGGACCTGACCACCACCGTGATGACGCGGACCCTGACCGGGCTCGCGGTGGACCCGCCGGGACCCACGAGCCTGCGGCGCGGCGTGTCGGTGGCGGTGCTGGCCGCAGGAGCGCTCGCGGGCGGTCTTCTGCACGCCCACGCCGGTGTGGAGGGCGTCCTCGGCACAGTCCTGGTCCTGCTGCTCGGCGTCGTCGTGGCGGCCCGTTCCTTCAGCGCCCGCCGGCCGGCCGACGGTGGGCTCGGCGAGCCCGGGTGACCAGCAGCCGGTGCGTCTCGGCAGGGCGTTCGGTCTCGGGCAGCTCGGTGGCAGCCGGAATCCGGCAGCTCATCCGAACCGCCAGGTCGCGTGGTTCGGCTGACGAGCGGGTCGTCTTCGGCATGAGCGGCGAGGCGTTCCCCTCCTCGGCGAGCGGGTACGGCGAGGGGCGGGACGCCGGTGGTGTCCCGCCCCGTACGCCGCTCGGCGCTCCCCGTCAGGGGGTGACGATGGCGAAGTCCGGGTCCGGGGCGGTCAGGTGGCCCATCAGTTCGCGCAGGATCCTCGGGTCGCCCGTGATCTCGGCGCGGCCGTCGGCAGCCAGCTGCTCCAGGTCGGCGGCGCCGAACAGGACGGCGCGCAGGTCCGCCTCGTCCAGGGTGATGGTCACCCCGGGCGCGGCCACGGCCGGACCCTCGCCCGTGACGTGGATGAGCACGCCGTTGTGCAGGCGCATGGTGACCGCAACCGCGCCGCGCAGGTTCCAGCGGACCGTCAGGTCGGCGTCCCAGCTGCCCGGCCCGTCGACGCGGATGGCGAGGGAGTCGAAGAGCTGGTCGACGGTCAGGGCGGCGAGCACGTCCGCCGACGCGGCGGATGCGGGTGTGCCGACGATGCCGTCGCGCAGTTCGAGGGCGCCCATCAGGTAGAAGTTGCGCCAGGTGGCGTTCTCGCTGCCGTAGCCGAGCTGTTCGAGCGCCGCGGCTTGCAGGGTGCGGGCGTCGGCGTTGCCGGGGTCGGCGAACACCACGTGGTTGACCACCTCCGCGACCCACCGGTAGTCGCCCGCCGCGAACGACTCCCGGGCCCGGCGCAGTACCTCCTGCGCGCCGCCCATGAAGTCGACGTAGCGGCCGGCCGCCTCGGTCGGCGGGTGCTGCCACAGATGGGCGGGGTTGCCGTCGTACCAGCCCATGTACCGCTGGTAGATCGCCTTGGTGTTGTGGCTGACCGAGCCGTAGTAGCCGTGGGTGTGCCAGGCCTTCTCCAGTGCGGGCGGCACCTGCATCAGCTCGGCGATCTCCGGCCCGGTCATTCCGGTGTTGAGCATCCGCAGGGTCTGGTCGTGCAGGTAGCCGTACAGGTCGCGCTGCTCGGACAGGAAGGCGATCACCCGCTCGCGGCCCCACACCGGCCAGTGGTGCGAGGCGAACGCCAGGTCCGCGTCCGCTCCGAACAGGTTGATCGCCTCGGTCAGGTAGCGCGACCACACGTGCGGATCGCGCACCTGCGCGCCGCGCAGGGTCAGCAAGTTGTGCAGGTTGTGGGTGGCGTTCTCCGCCATGCACAACGCCGCGTGTGCGGGGAAGAAGATGTTCAGCTCCGCCGGGGCCTCGGTGCCGGGCGTCAGCTGGAACACCATCCGGATGCCGTCCACCACCTCCTCCTGCCCGGTCCGGGTGATGTCCACGGTCGGCGCGACCAGGGTCACCGTCCCGGTCGAGTTGGTCCGTCCCAGCCCCGCCCCCACCTGCCCGCGCGGCCCCTTCGGCAGTACCGCCCCGTACATGTACCCCGCCCGCCGCGACATCGCCGTGCCCGCGTACACGTTCTCGCTCACCGCGTGCGCCAGGAACCCCTCCGGCGCCAGGATCGGCACCTCCCGGTCGGTCGGCAGAACGCCGCGCACGCCGCCGAAGTGGTCGATGTGGCTGTGCGTGTACAGCACGCCCGTCACCGGACGCTCGCCCCGGTGCTCCCGGTACAGGGCCAGGCCGGCCGCCGCGGTCTCGGCGGACACCAGGGGGTCGATCACCAGGACGCCCTGCTCGCCCTCCACGAGGTCATGTTCGACAGATCGAAGCCGCGGACCTGGTAGATGCCCTCGGTGACCGCGAACAAGCCGTGGTCGCTGGTCAGCCGGCTCTGCCGCCACAGGCTCGGGTTCACCGAGTCCGGGCATGCGCCGGACAGGAAGCCGTACGCCTCCAGGTCCCACACCGTCCGGCCGCCGCTCTTGATCAGCGGGTCGGCCGCGGTGCCGAGGAAGCCGCGCTTCGCGTCGTCGAAGTCCTGGGTGTCGTCGAAGGGGAACCGGCCGAGCACCGCGCGGTTGGCTTCGACGATGCTCGGCTCGGCGGCCTCGGACGGAGTGTGCTGCGCCATCGGTGTCTCCCGGATCGACAGGCGTACCCTGCCGCCACCCTCACCCAGGTCCGACGGGCCCGCCTGCCGCAGATAGGCCGACCGGATGACGCTCCGAGGCCCGCACACCCTCCGCCGTCCCGCCCGGAGAAAGCCCGCCGGACAGCAGCCGAGTCGAGCGGAGACCCCGCCCCGCACCAACCCGTGTGCTCGTTCCCCGCGACCGAACATCCCGCCGACACCATGCTGCCGGGTTCACGTCCCCCTGGGCCGGGCCCAGGAGCCGCAGGCCGGATCAGCTGCGGTACACCTTCACCACCTTGCCGTCGATGCCGGCGTGCACGTAGCCGCCGTCCCCGGTCTCGTCGGTGAGGTACGGGCGCATGGAGGGGCTGCCGTCCATCAGCCACGGTTCCACCAGTACGTAGCGCAGGTTGACGTGGCCGACGCCCAGGTCGCGCTGGGCCCGTGCCATGAGGGCGGGCAGGGCGTCCCAGTTCACCTTGGTCATGTCGAACGGCGGCTTGCCCTGCTGTACCGGCATGCCGCTCGCCCCGAAGCGGCTGACCTTGCCGCCGCTGTAGCGGTAGGAGTCGGTCGCCTTGGCCCCCGGGGTGACGGGGACGTCGGCCAGCACGTAGCTCTCGTAGATGCGCAGGTTGAGGAAGGTGGTGGTACCGGTCTCCTGGCGCAGCGCCTCGACGGCCGCACGAGCGCCGGCCGGGCTGATCAGGCTGCCCTCGGGGGCGGTGGCCGCTGGGGTGGCCGGGGCGGAGCCGGTCGGGTCGTCCGCGGGCGGCGCCGTGCTCTGGCTCTGGCTCTGGCTCTGGCGACTGGGTCCCGCCGCCCCGTGGTTCGATCCGGAGCCGTCGGGCAGCCACTGGACGGCGGCCAGCGCGCCGCCCGCGAGGACGGCCGCCGCGGCCAGCGCGATCACGGCGTTGCGGCGGCCCCTGGCGGGCCGCGGCCCGGGAACCGGCACGGTGGGCGGGGCCCCGGAGCCGCCGGGCGGCGAGGGCAGCGGCTGCACCACCTCCGTGGGGACGGGGATGGCAGGGCCGAAGCTGCCGAGCGGCGGTGCGACGGCGGGCGCGGCCCCGGCGGCGGCGAGGGCGGCGCCCGCCGTGCGGAGCAGGTGCTCCAGCCGCGCGGCGTCGGGGCGCGCGGCCGGGTCCCGTACGAGCAGCTCCTGCAGTACCGCGCCCAGCGGGCCGGAGCGCACCGGGGCCGGGATCGGCTCGTCCAGGACGGCGACGACGGTGGCCAGCCCGGTGGCCCGGCGCAGCGGATGGACACCCTCCGCGGCCACGTACAGGAGCATGCCGAGCGACCACAGGTCGGAGGACGGGTTGCCCTCCTGGCCGCGGACCCGTTCGGGGGCGATGTACTCGGGCGAGCCGATGAGGTCGCCGGTGGCGGTGAGGTTGGTGGCCCCCTGCAGCGCCGCGATGCCGAAGTCGGTGAGGACGGCGCTGCCGTCGGGGCGCAGCAGGACGTTGGCCGGCTTCACGTCGCGGTGCAGGACACCCTCGGCGTGCGCGGCCCTGAGGGCGGAGAGCACTTCGAGGCCGAGCCGGGCCACGTCGGACACCGGCATGGGCCCTTGGGCGAGCCGGTCGTGCAGGGAGCCGCCCTTGACCAGCTCCATCACGATCCACGGGTGTCCACCGCTGTGCGGGGCCGGCTCGACGATGTGGTGGATCGTCACCACGTGCGGGTGGGCCAGCCGGGCCAGGGCGCGGGCCTCCCGGACAGCCCGTTCGCGTAGTTGCAGGGCGAGCCCGGGGTGGGCGGCGGCGATCGCCGGGTCGGGCGGGCGCACCTCCTTGAGGGCGACCTCGCGGTGCAGGGCGGTGTCGCGGGCCCGCCACACGGTGCCCATGCCACCGCTGCCCAACGGGGAGATCAATTCGAAGCGGCCGTCGACCGGCTGTCTGCCGCCCTCACTCGTGTCCATGGCGCGTCATGCTAGGGCCCCGGCGCGGCGGCGGCCGAACGGACCCCGCGGCCCCGGCGGGACAGCGGCCGGTACGACGGGCGAGGGCCGTCCGGGCTCAGGCAGGCGCGATCGGTCGTGTGGTGAGGGGCGTCGAGCGTCGGCCCGGACGACGGCGGCTCGGCCTCACCTCCGTGCACGATCGTGCGACGGGTTCCCGCGGGCTCGGCGATCCGGGCGACGAGCGGGGCGTCTTCGGCGCTGGTGCAGCCGTCGGTGCAGGTGACCGCGTGGACCTGGCCGACCGGGCGGGGCTCGGCATTTGCCGACGTCAACGGATGATCCCGGAGGAAAGAAGGCATCGGGAACGCCCGCGCCGGGTAACCGGGCCTTCGCAGGCCGGAAGGCGCACACGGCCCGTGCCGCACGCCGTCCCCCGCGCCGAACCCGACGGAACGAGGAGGACACGTGACCTGGCAAGAGGCGGCGCAGGCCCCGCGCCGACAGCAGGAGGAACCGGACCCGAACCGTTGGAAGGCGCTCGGCGTCTGCCTCGTGGCGGGCTTCATGACCCTCCTCGACGTGTCGATCGTGAACGTCGCGCTGCCCTCCATCCGTTCCGGACTCGACACCCCCGAGTCGGACCTGCAGTGGGTGCTCTCCGGGTACGCGCTCGCCTTCGGCCTCGTCCTCATCCCGGCCGGCCGGCTCGGCGACGCACGCGGCCGGCGCACCGTCTTCATGGTCGGCCTCGCGCTCTTCACGCTCGCCTCGGCCTCCTGCGGAGCGGCGCAGTCGAGCCTCTGGCTGGTGGTCTCGCGGCTGCTGCAGGGAGCGGCCGGAGGCCTCGTCTCGCCGCAGATCTCCGCGCTCATCCAGCAGATGTTCCGGGGAGCCGAGCGGGGCAGGGCCTTCGGGATGTTCGGCACCATCGTCGGCGTCTCCACCGCCGTCGGCCCCCTCCTCGGCGGGCTGCTGATCCAGGGGGCGGGGTCCGAGGAGGGCTGGCGCTGGGTCTTCTACGTCAACCTCCCGATCGGGATCGTGTGCCTGGCCCTCGCCCGGCGGCTGCTGCCCGACACGCCGGACGCCAAGCCGGTGCGGCTCCGCAGCCTCGACCCGGTCGGCGTGGTGCTCCTCGGCGCCGGCGTCCTCGCCCTGCTGCTCCCCTTCGTCCAGTCCCGGCAGTGGCCCGGGAACGCGAAGTACCTGCTCGTCCCGCTCGCCGCCGTCCTCCTCGCGGCGTTCGTGGGATGGGAGCGGCGCTGCGCGCGGTCGGGGACCGAGCCCCTCGTCGACCTGGAACTCTTCCGCCTCCGGTCCTACTGGCTCGGCTCGCTGCTGAGCCTGCTCTACTTCGCGGGCTTCACCTCGATCTTCTTCGTCAGCACCCTCTACCTGCAGAACGGCCTGCACTACACCGCGCTCCAGGCAGGTCTCGCCATCACCCCCTTCGCCTTGGGCTCGGGGGTCGCGGCCGGGATCGGCGGCCGGATCGTGGACCGCTACGGCCGGCCGCTCGTGGTCGTCGGCCTGGTCATGGTGACGGTCGGCTTCGCCGGGGCGGTGCTGGCGGTGCACCAGGTGCCCGGCCAGGGCGCGGGCTGGGCGCTCCTCGCCCCGCTGCTCCTGGCGGGGCTCGGCAGCGGCCTGGTGATCTCCCCGAACCAGACCCTCACCCTGTCCGAGGTGCCGGTGCAGCGGGGCGGCAGCGCCGGCGGCACGCTCCAGACCGGTCAGCGCGTCGGCTCGGCGATCGGCATCGCCGCGGTCGGCTCGGTCTTCTTCGACCGCGTCTCCCTGGACGGCTGGGCCGCCGCCTACGACCACGGCCTCCTCGTCTCGATCGCCTTCGTCGCGGCCGCCCTCGTCGCGGCGCTCGCCGACGTGGCGGCAGGGCGCCGCGCCGCCCGCGGCTGACGCTCCGCGCGCCCCGGACGCAGGCACCGCCAAGGACGTGCGTCCGGTCGGCTGCGCGGGTGTCGCTTGTCCGAGGACAAGACGGCTTGTCCACCTTCCTCGCTGTGCTGAGCTGCGGGTCCTCCACGGGAGGACCCGGACAACGCACCTCGCCGCGAGGGTGACGGTGCTCCCGGCAGGCGCGGACGACGTGCGCCGCGGCGAGCGGCTTCCATGTAGGCAGACAGAGGAGATCCGATGCCGCCCACTCGCGCATCCCTTGTTCGTACGGCAGTCGCCGTCGCCGTCGCCCTGGCGGGGCTGGGCCTCGGCGTTCCGCAGGCCACCGCCGAGGGTCCGGGGGCCGTCGGAGCGAAGGACAGGACCACGGCGGCGGTAGCCGCTCCGGTCCAGCGCTCCGCCTCGGCCGCAGCTGCCCCGGCGGCGGTGTCCGCCACGGCGAGCGCCTCCACTCGGGCCATCGCCGCGGCCGACCCGGCGGCGGTGAGGGCGGCGGCCACCGTCTGCGGCAGCGGATGGACGCTCGACTACGCCGAGACGCTTCCGCCGCATCTCAACCGGCTGGGCACCCTCTTCATCTACGTGGGGAACCCGCCGAACTACGATCCCAACGACGTGCCGGTCTGCACGATCTTCGACAACAACACCGGCTCCCGAAAGTGGATGAAGCTGAAGCTCTGCTCCAACTACATCGACGACGGCTGCGCCGAGGACGTCGGCAACTACTCGCAGTACGCCGGTCCCGTCTACCGCACGCGCGGCGGCTGCGGCAAGGTAACCGCGATCATGAAGAACACCAGCACCTCCTCCACCGCCTTGATCGATGCCATCCGCGGGGCCACGACCTGCAACTGAACGCACATCAGCGGGGCAGCCCGTCGAGAACGCTCCTGACCTGATCGGCGTACCGCGCGGCGCCCTCTTCGACAGCCCCGCCGTCCCCCACGGTGTGATCGCCCCGTCGGCCGGGCACTCCATGTCGGTGGCCGACGGGGCTCCGGCGGAGCCGTAGCGCGCTCGACGCGGTGGCGCCGGCTCCTCCGCGGACGGTTCGCGGACGCGCTGGGGCGCGCCGCCCCAGCGCGAGCGGCGCGTACGCCGTCACGCTCCCTCCTGCACATGCACGCCCGCGCCGGTCTCCCTACGATGAAGGCGCCGGTCTGGCTGTTCTGTCCGGCTCGACGGGAGCGAGGGAGCATGGCCGCAGAGGACGCCGCGCCGGCTGGGCGCCCCGAGGGCTTGAAGCCCAACGCCATCGGGTTCGTCGACGCCCTCGTCATCGGGCTCAACGCCACCTCCCCCGCGTACTCCCTCGCCGCCGTGATCGGCCCTGTCGTGGCCTTGGTCGGGGTCTACGCACCCGGCGTCATGGTCGCGTCCTTCGTCCCGATGCTGCTCATCGCTTCGGCCTTCTACTACCTGAACCGGGTCGACCAGGACTGCGGCACCACCTTCTCCTGGGTCACCCGCGCCATGGGCCCGTGGGCCGGCTGGCTCGGCGGCTGGGCCATCACGATGACCGGGGTCCTCGTCGTCGGCTCCCTCGCCGACGTGGCCGTCAGTTTCGCCCTGCTCGCGTTCGGCCTGGACGGCTGGGTGGACAACACCTTCGTCCGGCAGCTGCTCACGGTGCTGCTCATCCTCGTCATGACCGCCGTGTGCGTCATCGGCACCGAGCTGTCGGCCAAAGTGCAGAACGTGCTCATCCTGGCCCAGGTCGCCTGCCTGCTGATCTTCGTGGGCGTGGCGCTGTACAGCGTCTACGACGGCACGAGCGCGTACGACTCCGTGGAGCCTTCCCTCGGCTGGCTCAATCCGTTCGGCGCCGGTGGTGCCGCGCTGACGGGTGGGCTGCTCCTCGGCGTCTTCATCTACTGGGGCTGGGAGTCGGCCGTCAACCTCACCGAAGAGGTCGAGGACTCTGCGACCGCCCCCGGCAAGGCCGGGCTCTGGTCGACCGTCATCCTGCTGGTGACCTACGTGTCCGTGGGCTTCGCCGTCGTGGCGTACGCCGGCCCGACGTTCCTCGCGGAGAACGCGGACGAAGAGGAGTTCGTCTTCGCCCAGCTGGCCACGGACGTTCTCGGCGGCTGGGACTGGATCCTCCTCCTGGCCGTCGCCACCTCCGCCATCGCCTCCACCCAGACGACGATCATCCCGGCCTCGCGCACGGCGCTCTCGATGGCCCGCCGCCGGGCGCTGCCCGCCTCGTACGGCCACATCAGCCCGCGCTTCCGCACTCCCGACGTGAGTACGTGGTGGGTCGCCGCGATCGCCATCGCCTGGTACCTCGTGGTGAGCCGGATCAGCTCCAACGCGCTCTTCGACTCCCTCACCGCGCTCTCGCTCCTCATCGCCTTCTACTACGCGCTCACGGGAATCGCCTGCGTGGTCTACTACCGCCGCCACCTCTTCGCGAGCGTCCACAACCTCCTGTTCATCGGGCTCGGCCCCCTGATCGGTTCCGCACTGCTGACGTGGCTCCTGGTGCGGTCGGTCGCCGACATGTCCGATCCGCAGAACTCGTACAGCGGTGACTCGTGGCTCGGCCTCGGTCCCCCGCTCGTGATCGGCATCGGCATCACTCTCGTCGGAGTGATCCTCATGGTCGTGTGGCGCCTGCGGTCACCCGCGTTTTGGCGGGAGCGCCCGAGCGTCGCCGACCCCGACCTGGTCCGCTCCCACAGCCCGCGCAAGGAGCCCTGAGATGTCGGTCGTCCTGGGATACGACGAATCCCCCGGCGCCGCCCGGGCGCTGCGCATCGCGGTCGAGGTCGCGGCGGCCTTCCACGAGCGGCTCGTCCTCGTCTACGGAGCGGCGGCCCCCGGCCCGGTGGGCGAGGAGTACGCGTCCCACTACGAGGCCATCCGCCAGGCCGGCCGCACCGGGCTCGAGCACGCGGTCACCGAGGCCGACCGGGCGGGCGTGCCGACCGTCGTCGAGGTGATCGACGACAAGCCCGCCCAGGCCCTCATCGACGCGGCGACCCGGCACGCCGCGCGCGTCATCGTGGTCGGCAGCTGGGGCGACAGCCCGATGCGCGGAGCGCTCCTGGGCTCGACCCCGCACAAGCTCCTGCACCTGTCCACGGTCCCCGTGCTGTGCGTCCCTCCCGAGGAACCGGAGTGAAGCGCGGTACGGCTTCGGGTTCAGTGGCCCTCCTGGACGACGCCGCTCGTGGAGTAGGTGACCGGGTCGCCGCTGGTGAAGTCGCTGGGAGGGATGCCGGGGTGGTGGCCTTCGCGTGATGCCGGCGGCGCGGGGTGGGGGCTGAGCGCGAGTCGGGAGACGATGCGATAGCGGTCGCCCCGGTAGAGGGAGTGCACGTACTCCACCGGGCGGTCGCCCGCGTCGCGGGTCAGGCGTTCGAAGAGCAGGGCGGGCGAGAGCTCCGGGACGCCGAGCAGTTCGCCTTCGGCGGCGGTGAGGACGGTGGGTTCGATGGACTGCACGGCTTCGCTGACGTGCACGCCGTGTCGGGCCAGGTGGTGGTAGAGGTCGCCCTGTTCCAGTTCGTCGCTGGTAAGGCCGGGTACGAGGTCCGCGGGGATGTGGATGTGCTCGATGGCGATGGGTGCGCCGTCGACGAGGCGGAGGCGGGCCACGTAGTGGATCTCGGCTGCGGGTGACACGCGGAGCTTGCGGCCCACTCGGGCTCCGGCCGGGAGGGTTCGCAGCTCCAGCAGCCTGCTGGTCCAGACGCCCGAGGCCTGGGGCAGGGTGAAGGCGTGCCGGTCCGGGAGTAGTTCCTGGCTGATCTTCTCAGCGGCGACGAACATGCCGCGGCCGTGCTCGCGTACGAGCAGACCGGCGACGACGAGTTCGTCGACCGCGGCGCGCAGGGTGGGCCGGGAGACGCCGAGGTCGGCGCACAGGGTGCGCTCGGAGGGGATGGCGTCGCCGGGGCGCCGCACTTCGATGAGTTCCAGGATCGCGTCGCGGACACGTTCCCGCTTGAGCAGAGCGCCGGAGGCGGCGGCGTCGATCTCCATGGAGGGTTCTCGTTCCTCGTCGGGCGGCGGGCACTGGTTCGGTGCCGATCCTAACTGGTCAGGCTCCGACTGGTCCGCTGGTCAGGTATCAACTTCGCCTCCAGAGGCCGTCCGCTTCGACCGCCGGAGCGCGGGATGCAGCCAAGTCCCGTTTTTTCGCGCAGGGTTGACGTCGACATTGGTCCATGCCACCTTCATCCCGGCACCGACTGGTAAGGCCAACTGGTCAGATCGGGGGCTCGACTGTCGTGTGCCGTTCCGTCTCCAGCTCCCCCAGAGGTGAACCGTGAAGAACCGCTCTTTCGCCCTGCTCGGCGCCGTGGCGCTGAGCGTCGGGCTCACCGCTTGCAGCTCCTCGTCCAGTGGCTCCTCGGAGGGCACCGAGAACGGCAGGACCGTTCTCGACGTGTGGCTGATGCGGGACAGCGTCTCGGCCGCCTTCCAGGACGAGTTCGAGGCGGGCTTCGAGAAGGCCCACCCCGAACTCGACGTGAAGATCCAGATCCAGGAGTGGGACGGGATAGGCGAGAAGGTCACCGCGGCCCTGGCGAGCAACGACGCGCCGGACGTCATCGAGGTGGGCAACACCCAGGTCGCCCAGTACGCGCAGAGCGGAGGCCTGACGGACTTCACCGGCGAGGTCGCCCGGCTCGGGGGCCGTGACTGGCTGAAGGGCCTGGCGGAGCCCGGCTCGTACGAGGGCAAGCAGTTCGGCATCCCGTACTACGCCGCCAACCGCGTCGTCATCTACCGCACCGACCTGTTCGAGCGGTCCGGTGTGGACGCGAGCACGATCAGGACGCGTGAGCAGTGGATCGCCGCGACCGAGAAGCTCAACCAGGGCGGCACGCAGGGCATCTACCTGCCGGGGCAGAACTGGTTCGCGTTGTCCGGCTTCATCTGGGACGAGGGCGGCGACCTGGCCGTGAAGGCCGGCGGCACATGGCGCGGTGGGCTCGACTCTCCCGAGGCGCTGCGTGCCATGGCCTTCTACCAGCGCCTCCAGGGGCTCGGAAGGGGCCCCCGGGATTCCGACGAGGCCCAGCCTCCGCAGGCGGAAGTGATGGCCAAGGGGCAGATCGCCCAGATCATCGCCGCCCCCGGCGGCGCGAAGGTGGTGGAGGAGAAGAACCCCGCCCTCAAGGGCAAGCTCGGCTTCTTCCCGATCCCCGGAAAGAGCGCGGACACCCCTGGTGCCGTCTTCACCGGCGGCTCCGACCTCGTCGTACCCGCCGTCGCCGCGCACCAGAAGGAAGCGCTCACGTTCATCGAGGAACTCACCGGCGACGCCTGGCAGAAGAAGCTCGCCCTCGCGATGAGCTACGTGCCGAACAAGACCACCCTGGCCGGTGCCGTCGCTTCGGACCCTGGCGCCGCGGCCATGGCGGTCGGCGCCGCCAACGGGCACGCGACGCCCCACACACCCCAGTGGGCGGCGGTCGAGGCGAAGAACCCGATCAAGGAGTACATGACGGCCGTACTCACCGGTCGCGCCACGGCCGCCGAGGCGACGAAGGCCTCGAAGACCATCGCCGACGCGCTCAACAGCGGTTCGTGAGCGTGGCCTGGTCCTCCCGGGCGGCCCGGTCGGCCCTCCCGGTCCGCCCGGGCACCTCCCCCTGGCCGTACGTCCTGATCGCACCCGCGGTTCTCTGCATGCTCTACCTGCTGCTCTATCCGCTCGCCCGCGCCGTGGTCATCTCGTTCCAGGACTTCCGGCTGCGCCAGCTCATCCTGGGCGATGCCGAGTTCGTCGGGCTGCGCAACTACCGCACCCTGCTGTCGGACCCTCGGTTCTGGGAGGTCGTGCGCCGCACCTTCTGGTTCATGTCGGTGAACGTGGTCGCCATCATGGTCCTCTCGACGCTGGTGGCGCTCATGGTCGAGCGGCTCGGGCGGACCGGCAGGACGATCGTCCTCAGCTCTCTCGTGCTGGTCTGGGCGATGCCCGTCGTCGCCGCCACCACCGTCTTCCAGTGGCTGTTCCACTCCGAGTTCGGCATCGTCAACGAAACGCTCACCGGCCTCGGCTTCACTTCCTTCGAGGGATACCCCTGGTTCGCGCACCCGGGCGCCGCGTTCACGATCGTGGTCGTCCTGATCGTCTGGCAGTCCGTGCCGTTCGCCGCGATCACCCTCTACTCGGCACTCACCACCGTGCCCGGCGAGCTGTACGAGTCGGCACGGCTGGACGGCGCCGGCGCGGCACGCGTCTTCCGCTCCGTGACGTTCCCGCTGATCCGGTCGATCTTCATGCTCGTGCTCTCGCTGGAGGTCATCTGGACGTTCAAGGCCTTCGTCCAGATCTGGGTCATGACCCGGGGCGGGCCGGGTGACGCGACCACCATCCTCCCGGTGTACGCCGTGCAGACGGCACTCGCCGACCAGCGCTACGACCTCGGATCGGCCGCCTCCGTCATCACCGTCCTGCTCATGAGCAGCGTGCTGGTCCTGTACTTCCGTCAGCTCTTTCGTCAGGAGGGCGAGAACCTGTGACCGTCACAACCCCCGTCGCCCGCCGTGGTGCGGTGCGCAAGGCGGTGCGGCGGCTGCCTCTGCACGCTGCTGCCGCCCTCGCCGTCGTGGTCTGCCTGCTCCCCGTCTACTGGATGGTGGTCACGGCCTTCAAACCGTCCCAGGACATCCAGTCGTACGACCCGCGTCTGATCCCCGAGACCTGGACGCTCGACCACTTCCGCCACGCGGTGCAGGCCGAGGGGTTCGCACTGTTCTGGCGCAACAGCATCCTGGTCACGCTCAGCGCCGTCCTGCTCGCCCTGCTCGTCGCGCTCGGTGCCGCCTACGCCGTGGCGCGGATGCGGTGGCGCGGCCGGCGTCAGTTCATGCTGGCGGTGTTCCTCGCGCAGATGGCGCCGTGGGAGTCGCTGATCATCCCCGTCTACATCATCTCCCGTGACACCGGCATGCTCGACCGGCTGCCCACCCTGACCCTCGTCTACTTCATGATCACTCTGCCCTTCACGCTGGTGGTCCTGCGGGGTTTCATCGCCGGCATCCCGCCCGAGCTGGAAGAGGCGGCCCAGGTCGACGGCTGCACCAGGGTCGGCGCCTTCCGCAGAGTGGCCTTCCCGCTGCTGGCACCCGGCCTGATGGCGACCTCGCTGTTCGGGTTCATCACCGCGTGGAACGAGTTCACCTACGCCAACTTCCTGATCATCAAGCAGCAGGACAGCCGCACCCTGCCGGTCTGGCTCGCCTCCTTCCAGTCCACCTTCGGGACGGACTGGGGCGCCACGATGGCGGCCGCCACCCTCTTCGCGCTGCCCGCGCTGATCATCTTCGCCGTCCTGCAGCGCCATGTGACCTCGGGCCTCGCGTCCGGCGGAGTCAAAGGCTGACCTTCACGCCCTGCTCCCCCGCCCCGTACGAGAAACACCGATCCCGGAGAGGCATCCTCGTGGACCTGCCGCGTCCCGAACTCGCCCTGATCCCCCGTCCCAGCAAACTGACCCCACGTCCCGGCCGCTTCCGCCTCGACCACGCCACCCGCCTGCGCGTCACCCCCGGGGCCGAGGCCGCGGCCGCGCTCCTGCGCACCTCCCTCGCCCCCGCGACCGGACTGCGCCTGGACCACGCCGCCGACGGCTCCTTCGTCCTGGCTCTCGACCCCACCCTCACCGGCCTCGGGGACGAGGGGTACGGCCTGACCGTGGGCAGCAGCGGAGTGCTGCTGCGTGCGGCCCGGTCGGCGGGCCTCCTTCGCGGAGTCCAGACGGTACGCCAGCTCCTTCCTTACGAGGCCCTGTCCGACACGCCCCGGCGTGAGGTGCGCTGGGAACTGCCCGGCGTGGAGATCACCGATGTCCCCCGGCACTCCTGGCGCGGCGCCATGCTCGATGTGGCCCGCCACTTCCAGCCCGCCGCCTACCTGCGCCGATACGTCGACCTGCTGGCCCTGCACAAGCTCAACGTGCTCCACCTCCACCTCACCGACGACCAGGGCTGGCGGATGCCCATCGCCGCCTACCCGCGGCTGACCGAGGTCGGCGGCCGCCGCTCCGAGTCGATGATCGGCCCGTCCGGCAGCGACCGCTTCGACGGCCGGCCGCACGCCGGCCATTACACCCGTACCGAACTCTCCGACCTCGTGGCGTACGCGGCCGGACGCGGCGTGACGGTGCTGCCGGAGATCGGCGTTCCCGGTCATGTGCGGGCCGCGCTCGCGGCCTATCCCGAGCTCGGCAACGACCCTGGCCGACAGCTGGAGGTGTGGACGCAGTGGGGCGTGTGCCGCAACGTCCTCGGCGTCGGCGACCACGTCCTGGACTTCTTCCGCACGGTCCTGGACGAGGTCATGGACGTCTTCCCCTCTCCGCATCTCCACATCGGCGGCGACGAGGTCCCCACCGACGAGTGGGAGGACAGCCCCGTCGCGCGCGCACGCGCCCGCAGCGAGGGACTGTCCGGACCGCGCCGGCTGCACGGATGGTTCATGGCCCGGATGGCGGACCACGTCCTGCGGGCGGACCGGCGGCCGGTCGCCTGGGCCGAGACCGGCACGGCCCTCCCCCGTGAGTGCACCGTGATGAGCTGGCGCGAACCGGCCCACGCCTGGGCCGCGGCACGGCGCGGGCACGATGTCGTCTACGCCGATCACCGTGCCACGTACTTCGACTACGCCCGCGGCAGCGGCCCGCTGGAGCCGCCCGCCCAGCCCGGTCTCGTCGTCGACCTGCGCACCGTGCACGGCCTCGACCTCACGCCGCCGGCGTCCGACCCGGAGACGGCCCGCCGGGTGCTGGGTGCGCAGGGGCAGCTGTGGACCGAATTCGTCACGACACCAGGCCACGTCGAGTACCTCGCCTTTCCCCGCCTGTGCGCCCTGGCCGACCGGGTGTGGGGCCCGTCGCGCACCTGGCAGGACTTCCGCCGACGCCTGAGCGGGCACCAGGCACGACTGGACGCCCTGCACGTCCCGTACGACACCCCACCTGCCGTGCCACGACCCCAGCCGTCCTCGCACGGCGTCGCCGCGTGCACGACGTCCTCCGTCCACGCGAGCGGATAGCGCCGTCCGCGGCCCTCCAGGCGCTCCGCGCGCAGCACCCTCGACTCTCCCGCAGGCAGCGGGAGTTCCCTCGAAAGGATCAGGCATGACTACTCGTCCCACCCGCCACCGCACCCGGGCGGCTCTGGCCGTGACGGCCCTGCTGGGCAGCGCCGTCCTGGCCGCTCTTCCGGTCTCCTCCGCTTCCGCGGCCGGTGAAGGACTCGCTGTCCAGTACCGCACCAGTGCGTCCGGAGCCACCGCCGACCAGAGTGAGCCCTGGCTCAAGCTGCGCAACACCGGTTCGGCCGCGGTCAGTCTGAGCCAGGTCAAGATCCGGTACTACTTCAAGGCCGACTCCGCGAACGCCTCGTACCGCTTCGCCTGCTCCTGGGCGGTCAAGGGGTGTTCCGTCATCACCGGCACCTTCGGCACGCTCGCCAACCCGACCTCCACGGCGGACCGCTATCTGGAGATCGGCTTCACGCCGGCCGCGGGATCGCTCGCGCCGGGCGCGGACACCGGCGACATGCAGCTGCGCTTCTACCAGTCCACGTGGCAGACCCTGAACCAGGGCGACGACTACTCCTTCAGCGGCGCCCAGACCTCCTACGCCGACTGGACCAAGGTCACCGCCCAGCTCTCCGGCAGCACCCTGTGGGGCACCGCACCGGGCGGCAACACCCCCGATCCGACCCCCACGCCCACTCCGACCGACCCGGGGCCGTCCGGCGCCACCCTGTTCGACGACTTCAGCTACGCCTCCTCCACCGACCCCGCCCTCTCGGCCCACGGCTGGAACGTCCGGTCCAACGCCGGTGGCCCCGGCGTCCCGGGGGCGACCTGGGACCCGTCCAAGGTCACGTTCAGCAGCGAAGGCGGCAGCTCGGTGATGAACATGGAGACCTCCAGCGCGGGAACGGGCTCCACCACCACGCACACCGAAGTCCTCACCAAGAACACGAAGTTCAAGAACGGCACCTACGCCGCGCGCGTGAAGTTCTCCGACGCACCCAAGTACGGGCCCGACGGTGACCACATCGTCCAGACGTTCTTCACCATCAACGACCTCAAGGCCCCGATGGCCGACGACTACGCCGAGTACGACTTCGAGTACCTCCCCAACGGTGGTTGGGGCGAGCCGGCGAACATCCTCTACACGACGTCCTGGGAGACCTACGATCCCGACCCCTGGCAGGCGGTCAACCAGCACAGCGAGAGCCGCCAGAGTTTCGCCGGCTGGCACGACCTGGTCGTCACCATCGACAACGACGCCATCACCTACTCCATCGACGGCCGGCTCTTCGGCACCCACGGCTCCCAGTACCTGCCCGAACGCCCGATGTCGATCAACTTCAACCAGTGGCTGATCGACCTCAACGGCCAGACGTCGACGACCGCGCGCGCCTACGACCAGCGCGTCGACTACGTCCTGCACGTCAAGGACCAGGTGCTCACCCCGGCCCAGGTGGCCGCGAAGGTCGCCGCCCTGCGCGGTGCCGGCACGTCGTTCGTCGACGAGGTCCCGGCCTCCTAGCAGGTCCGACGAGACCAGGGGACCGGCCCGCGCAACACCACGAGCGCGGGCCGGTCCTTCACCCGGTCGGACCCTGCGGCAGGGGAGGACCGCGGGCCCGATGAGCAGTCCCACCTGCTCGACAACCGCCTGCCCACGAATCGGATCAGCATGCACGCGGTTTCACTCCGGCATCCGCGTCTTCCGGCTCGGTCACGACGGCGTGATCCCGACCGGAGCCGCGACTGGCTCAGTCTGCCGCCGGCAGGACGGCCGGGGAGTTGGCGCCGGGGACGAGCAAATGGGGGCTGCCCGATCCGTCGGCGGGGACCGTCCACACGTCGTTGGTGCCGTCGGGGCGCTGGAGGGCGTACGCGACGGTGGTGTCGTCAAGCCATGCAGCTTGGTCGTCCACGTTCCGCGTCTCGGCCAGTTCCGTGCGCCGGAGCGTGGCGAGTTCGAGGACGGACACCCGCCAGCCCTTGGCCGGGTCGGCGCCGACTGCCTGCTTGAAGGCGATCCGCCTGCCGTCCGGGGACAGCGACGGGCACTCGACGTTGTCCGCCAGGGTGCGCAGGGTCCTCGCCTCGATGTCCCCCTCCACCAGAGAGCGGGTGCCGGCGCTGGCGACCGTGGCGTAGAAGCGGTTGGCGTCGGATGCGAACGTCACACCCCACACGTTGATGTCCGCCGCCCGGTAGCGGCGGCCCTCCCGGAAGACGGCGAAGTCCTCCAGTGACGGCACGAGGCGCCCCGTACGCGTGTCCAGGATGCCGGTCCGGGTCGAGAAGCCGCCGCCGGCGTACGAGTCGCCGCCCACGAACAGCGTCCAGGCGACCATGCGGCCGTCGGCCGACACGCGGGTGCGGTTGGGGAGGCCGGTCAGGGGCACGGTGCGGCGGGTCCGCTGGTTCTCGTCGAGCACGAGGAGCCTCGGCCCGCTGAGCGCTCCGGCGGGCGTGAGGCAGGCGGTGGTACCGCCCGACGTGTACGCGCGGTCGCAGTGCGTCGACGTGACGGTGCGCGGCCCTGACGGGTCGTCGAGCGACACCGTGGACAGCAGCCCGTTGCTCAGCACCCGGACCCGGACGCCGGGGTGGCGGGCGGCCTCCGAGGAGGCCGCGGCGCCGGCCGGCGCCCGGTCCGCTCCCCCGGTGCCGGGCGCCGCGTTCTGCCGGGCGCGGACGACGGTGGCAGCCGCCAGGGCCGCCAGCAGGACGGCGGCGAGCACGGTGATGAGGATCTTCACGCGCGGGGAGGTGGCGTTCATGGCCTTCATGAGGAGGAGCCGCGCCTTTCGTGCGGGGTTCGGGAGTCCGGCGGCAACGGTGCATCCGGGTCGGCCGGGGAATCCGGGGAATCCGGGGAATCCGGGGAATCCGGGGAAGTCTGAGGGGGCCGGGTGGCTCGGTGCAGCCGAGGAGACAGCAGGAGCGCCGTCGCCGCCCCCGTCACGACGACCGTCACGGCCGCTCCCCGGCTCGCCGCCTCCGGGCCCCACGCCTGCCACGCCGAACCGAAGAGCACGGACGAGCCGAGGTACGCCAGGGCCTGGCCGCTTTGGACCAGGGCGATGCCCGTCGTCCGCAGTCGTTCCGGCAGGACGGGACCCGCGAGGGCCATCAGGACTCCGTCGGTGGAGGCGTAGAACAGGCCGTACAGGAAGAGGACCGTGACGAGCAGGACCGGCCCGTCCAAGGGGCCGTGCAGCAGCAGGTAGACCACGGCGAGGACGCCGTAGCCACCGAGCATCACCGGCAGGCGTCCGATCCGGTCGGCCAGCGCCCCGAGTGGGGCTGCCAGCAGGAGGTAGGAGAGGCTCGTGCCGACGGCGAGGAGGGGGAACCAGCCCAGGGACAGGGATTCGCGCCGCTGGAGCAGCAGGTAGACGAATCCGTCGCCGACGGTGGCCAGTCCGAGGAGGCACGCGACGATCGCCAGACGCCGTACCGGGGCGTCCCGCAGCAGCCGTCCCACGGCACGCGGCGAGACGGTGCCCGTCGGCGGCCGGGGGGTCCTGTGGTCCCGTACGAAGACGAAGAGGACCAGCACGCCGAGGGCCGCCAGACAGAAGCTGGTGACGAAGACCGCCTCGAAGGACTGGGCGGCGACCGTCAGCACGGCGAGGGCCACGAGGGGGCCCGCGAACGCGCCCGCGCTGTCCATCGCCCGGTGCACTCCGAAGGCGCGGCCGAGCGCGTGCTCGGGGGTGGACAGGGTGATGAGGGCGTCGCGGGGAGCGGTGCGCAGGCCCTTGCCCGCCCGGTCGGCGGTCAGGACGAGGCCGAGCGCCGTCGCGGAACCGCCCGCCGCGACCAGGCCGAGTTTGGCGAGAGCCGACAGACCGTAGCCCACTCCGGCGACCGTCCTGCGCCGGCTGACCCGGTCGGCGACGTAGCCGCCGACGACCCTGAGCAGGGCCGTGGCCCCCGAGTTGAGGCCGTCGAGGGCACCGTACGCCACCGGGCTGAGCTGCAGCCCGAGGACGAGGTAGAGCGGCAGCACGGCCGTGACCATCTCGGCGGAGACGTCGGTGATCAGGCTGACGGTGCCGAGCGCCAGGACGTTGCCTCCGACCGCCTTCCAGCGGCGGCGGCCGGGCGGCGGGGTGTCGGCCGGCAGTTCCGTCCTGCCGATCGTGGAGAGGTACACGGGATGACGACCTCCGAGTGGGGGGTCCGGGCGCCGGACGCCGCCCGCGCCGCCACCCGTGTGCGGGGCGGCGCGAACGGTGTCCGGGCCGGTCGGGCTGGGGTCAGTGGCAGGAGCCCGTGCCGCTGTCGTTGTACGTCTTGCCTGCCTGCGGCACGAACTGCCAGTCGTAGCTCTGCGCGTGCAGGGTCAGCTTCAGGACGCCGAAGGTGTCGTTGTTGCGGGCCTCGCTGTTGGGCTGGACGGTGCCGAAGCCGTAGAGGTCGGCGCCGCCCATGCCGGCGACGAACTGCCGCAGGCCGCGGGCGGTGTCAAGCTGTCCGCTCGGGTTCTGCGGGGCGAAGCGCTCGTACTGGTGGTTGTGCCCGGTCAGGATGACCTCGGCGTTGTAGTCGTACAGCGCCTGGACCAGCGGACCCGTCGCCGGGTCGGGGGCGTGGCTGGAGCTCGAGGTCCAGCGCGGCTTGTGCCAGTAGGCCACCGTGCACTGCTTGGTGCTGGCGGCGAGGTCGGCGCGCAGCCACTTCTCCTGGGCCGAGCCGACGGCCATGGAGGTCTCCGAGTTCAGCGAGACCACGTGCCAGTCGCCCAGGTCGTAGGAGTAGTAGCCCCGGCCCGTCGGGCCCGCGTTGGCACCGAAGTAGCTGTAGTACGCGGACGCGCCGGACGTGTTGTAGTCGTGGTTGCCCGGTGCCGGCTTCGTGCGGCCCTTGTGGCGGCCCCAGGTCGGCTCGTAGTACGTGGAGAAGTCCGAGGCCGTGCCGTTGGGGTAGGCGTTGTCGCCGACCGTGAAGACCGTGCCGGAGATGTTGTCGAGCAGGTTCGCGGTCGCGGTGTCCCCGGAGCCCGAGGTGGCGATGTCGCCCGCGCCGACGAGCACCGGGTCGCCGGCCGGCGGCGTGGTGGTGGAGGTGGGCGTCGGGGTGGTCGGCGTCGGGGTGGGCGTGCTGCCCGTCTCGATCACCAGCTGCGGAGCGGTGGCACCGGTCTCCCGCGAGTCGTAGTCGGCGCCGTTGCTGCTGGACGACGTGACGCCGATGGAGAAGGTGCCGTTGCCCTTCACGTAGGAGGTGACGTCGACCTCGTACCAGGTGTTGCGGGCGACCGCGCCGAGGGTGCCGAGCGTGGCACCGTCGATGGCGGGCCGGTTGTTGTAGGTGACCGAGGTCTCGGGCCACGTGGTGTTCGACATCGCGCGGAACGTGCCACCGACCGATGCCTCCGCGCCGGACACGTCGTCGACGTGGATCCGGAGCTTCGCACCCGTCACCGGCTGGGTGAGGCCGGACACGTCGAAGCGCAGCAGCAGCTGCTTGACGGGGCTGTTGTCCACGCCGAGCTGCTGCGAGGCGCCGTAGTTCGTGGTGGCGTTCTGGCTGTCGACGTACGTGTCCGCCGTCGCGGTGAACGTGGTGCCCGCGGCGGCGGCCGTGGGCGCGAGACCGGTCAGGGCCGTGGTGGCCACGGTACCTAGGGCGAGGGTGCCGACGAGGGCCACCATGGTGACCTTCCGACTGGGCATGCCAAACCTTTCGATCGCAGGACGAGGGCGTTGGCAAGGTAGGGCGCGCGCGGAGATCCCCGGTGTTGCAACGGAGTTGGCCCGGTTGCGATTGGGTGAACTGACAGAGGCGGCGGACGACACCGGGGCACGGCGGGACCGTCGACGTGACGGATGCCTTCCGCCACCTCGACAGGGGGCCACCTCAGGCAGCGGCGGCGCCGAGGCAGCGGACGGCCACGAGCCCGGGCCTTCGTCGACTGCCCCCGCGCGTCACCGTGAGCCCGAGGCCACAAGTCACCTGCGGCGGTCTTGTCAGCTGCAGGTGCGGTCCTTCGCGGGGAGCCGCCCCGTCGTCAGGTAGCGGGTGACGTCGGCGTCGGCGCAGGACGGGCGGCCGGTCACCAGCACCCCGTGGCCCTCACCGCCCGCGACCGTCACCATGCGGGCGCCGTGCAGGGCGCGCCGCATGCCCTTGGCCATCGCCAACGGCGTCTGCGGGTCCCACTCGTTCTGCACGATCAGCGCGTCGACGTCGTTGTCCACCATCGTGGCCGCCTCACGCGGAGCGGACTTCCAGAACGCACAGGGCTGGACGTTGGCGCCGAAGTCGCCCGCCAGGGGGCGGGCGGCGCGGTCCCGGATCGCGTCGCGGCGGTACTGCTCGGGATCGCGCGGCCAGCTCCGGCCCTCGCCGCACAGGACAGCCCAGGCGACCGACACCACGTTGTCCACGTCCGGCCCTTCGGTCGCCGCCTCGGCCGCCGCAGGCACGGAGGTGCTCGCCCCGGCCGGGGCCTCGGCGCCCGCCGCCGCGGCCTTGAGCGCGACGATGAACGGCGTGACGGCCTCGACCTGGACGAAGGCCCGGTACTGTGCCCGGATCGCGTCACCGTCGAACGGCCGGCCTTCCAGCACGACCGGTGTGCGGTCAGCACTCGCGACCAGCTCCCAGAACGCCGCGCGCACCGCCTGCGGGGTCGCCCCCAGCCCGTACGTCGCGTCGCGCGCCGCGGCCCACTCCGTCCAGCGGGTGAAGGCGAGTTCGGCCGCCCCGGTCGTCCCGCGCTGCACGCCCCGCCAGACCAGAGTCGGGTCGAGCGCGCTGTCGAGCACGAAACGGTCCGCCCGGCGGGCGAACATCTGGGTGTAGACCGCACCCAGGTAAGTACCGTACGAGTGCCCCAAGTAGGAGATCTGCCGCTCCCCCAGCGCGGCCCGGATCACGTCCATGTCCCGCGCCGTGTTCCGGGTGGTGAGGTGCGGCAGCAGGTCCCCGGCCTTGGCCCAGCACTTGTCCGCCACGCTCCGGGCCCGGGCCACGTCCTGCCCGAACGTCCCGGCCGAGTAGGGGTGGTCGAGGCCCTGCTCGTCCGCCGCCAGACCGCAGTTGACCGGCGCGCTGCGTCCGACGCCGCGCGGGTCGAAGCCGATCAGGTCGAAGCGGTCACGCACCTCCTCGGCCAGCAGCGGCGCCATTTCGGCCGGCATGGTCAGCCCCGGACCGCCTGGACCGCCGGGGTTCATCAGCAGCACACCGCGCCGCTTCGCCGTACTCCCCGTCTTCACCCGCGACACCGCGATCCCGATGCTCCGCCCGTGCGGATCGCCGTAGTCCAGCGGCACCTTCACCGTCGTGCACTCCAACGACGTCGGCTGGTCCTCCGCGCAGCGCTCCCAGCGCAGTTGCTGCCGTCCGTACTCCTGGAGCGGCTCCTGGGCCGCGAGCGCGGTCGCCGGCGTGAGCGCCGCCAACACGGCCGTCGCCGCCCCGGTCGTCAGGAGGGAAGTCGTTCGTCCAGCTCGCAGCACCATGCCGCCCCTTACACGGAATTCGGTCTCTCGGATCGCCTCAAGTCTCCGATCGGAAGAGACCGTGACCCGTCCTGCTACGGGATGGCTTCATGATCCAACTGAAGTACCGGGGACCACTCCGCACCCCCTACGGGACCGGCGCCACCAACCCTGAGCCGGGGGCGCCAGCCGCGGCGGTCACGACGAGCACCCAGCGGCCCGTCGCCGGAGCAGGGGCGGGCGCCAGCCGTCACCCCTGCGGACGACCGGCCGACCGCCCCGGTGCCCGTCCAGGGGCCCGTCCAGGGGCCCGTCCAGGGGCCCGCCGGCGACGTCGACGGCCCGCGCATGGGCATGGGCGCCATATGGTCGCGCAACCTGCTGTTGGTCACCAGCAACTGGGCCACCGTCCTCTCTCTCGGGCTCGATGGCTTCGACGAGGTCGGCGATGCCATCGGCGAGTTCGCCCGCCTGCGTGCCGTTGTGTCCCGTGAAGCCGAGGCGAGCTGCCGGCGCTTGTGCTGATGCCGGGGTCTTCGTGTTTGGCGGTCAGGATGGCTGCACTTCATCGAAAAGGGCGAGGGCTTGTGCGGGGTCCGCGCTGACGAGGCGTTCCAGACCGGCCGTCGTGATCTCCGACCACCTGCCCGCCCGTGCCCACATCCGTTCCTCGAAGGCGCGGACGGCCTCGTTCAGGTCTCCAGGGCCGGTGGCGATGGACTCGGCGAGTTCGGCGCCTTCCAGCATCGCGAGGTTCGCGCCCGCTCCCAGAGGGGGCATGAGGTGGGCGGCGTCGCCCAGGAGCGTCACCCCGGGGACGTTGGTCCAGGTGTGGGACACGGGCAGGACGTAGAGGGGGCGGTGGACGAAAGCGCTGCCGTGGCGGAGGAGCTCGAGGACCGGAGCGGCCCAGCCGTCGAACAGGGCCAGAAGGCTCTGGCGCACGGCCTCGGCGTCGGCCAGGTCCAGGTTCGCGTGCCAGTTCAGCGGCGCGCGGAACTGGGCGTACACCTTGGCGTGGCCGCCGCTGTTGCGCTGGGCGACGAGGGCTCGGTTCACGCCGTACACGGCCAAGGAACCGTCGCCGATGAGCCGGGAGAGGTCGGGGTGGTGGGTGTCGATGTCGTCGAGGGAGGTTTCGACGTAGGTGACGCCGGTGTAGTGCGGTGTCACAGGGGAGACTGCCGGGCGTGTCCGGGACCAGGCGCCGTCCGCGCCGACCACGAGGTCGAACGTCTCCTGTTGCCCGTCCGCGAAGTGGACCGCTACGCCGTCCCGGGTTCCCGGCACTACCTCCGTGACGTCCCGGCCCCACTGGACGTCGAGAGGGCCGAGGAGCAGGTCGCGGAGCTGCCCGCGGTCGATCTCGGGATTGGCCCGGTCATCAGGTCGCGGTTGCCAGTCGCGCAGGACGGTGCCGTTCGGGTCGAGGATGCGCATGGCTTGCCCCTCGGGGCGGGACAGCGCCTGGAACTCTGTCAGCAACCCAGCCTTGTTCAGCGCGAGCTGGCCCATCCCTTCGTGCAGGTCCAGCGTGCCGCCCGGGGGACGGGCGTCGGGGGCGGGGTCGCGTTCGAGGACGGTGACGGGGTGCCCGTGGCGGTGCAGGACACGGGCGAGGGTAAGGCCTCCGGGGCCGCTCCCGACCACAGCGATACGATGTCTCATGGCGATACACTGTATCGATTCAATTCGCCGCATCGCAGCAGAACGGTGTGAACCATGAGTGTGTGGGACCGGCCTGAGCCCCCGACCCGGCCCGTGCCGCTCGACCGGGAGCGGATCGTCGCCGCCGCCATCGAGCTGGCCGACGAGGGCGGGCTGGAGGCGGTGTCGTTGCGCAAGGTCGCCGCCCGACTGAACGCCGGCCCGATGCGGCTGTACGGATACATCTCCACCAAGCAGCAGCTGTTCGACCTCATGCTCGACGAGGTCTACGCCGAAATCCTCCCCCCGGAACGGTCCGGTGACTGGCGTGAGGCGCTGCGCACTCTCGCCCACCGCACCCGAGACGCCGCTCTGCGGCACGCATGGCTGGCCGACCTCCTTGGCGGCCGACCCGCCCTGGGCCCGAACGCCCTCGCCGTGGGCGAAGCGACGCTCGCAGCCTTCGACGGCCGCACCGACATCGACACCGCCCTGCGCGCCGTGGAGACCGTCGGCGCCTACTCCACCGGCGCGATCCGACGCGAGATCGCGAACCTGCGGGCCGAGGACGCCACGGGCCTGTCGAAGCACGAATGGCAGCGCGCCTCCGGCCCGCATCTGACGAGGATGCTGGCCACCGGCCGCTTCCCGACGCTGTCCAAAGCCGTGTGCGACGGCACGGACGTGGATGCCGAGACCTCCTTCGCGACCGGCCTGGACTGGGTCCTCGACGCCGTGGCCGCCAAACTCGCTCGGCCGCCCCTTTGACGTCGCCCCGCGTCAACCCCGCGTCCTCACCGCCAACGCCCGCAGCAGGCACCCGAATCCCGCCACCGTGAGCACCCCGCGGACGTCGTTCCAGACCGCCCACGGGCCCTCGAAGGCCGCCCGGGCCTGCACCGGGTCGGTGGCGGCCGCAAGAGCGTCGTTGAGCGGGACGTTCGCGGCCGAGGTGACGGCGAACACCGCCACGTACAGGACCAGAGCGGCCACCGTCCAGCCGCGCGCCCGGCCATCGGCCCGCAGCTGCCAGGCGGCCAGCGCCGTGAGCAGCAGCGCGCCGAAGAACGGGGTGAAGAACACCGGGTTCTGGATGACGTCGTTGATGTTCCGCATCACCTCCACGTAGACCCGTGCGTCGCTGCGCGCGAGCGCCGGCATCACCGAGCACGCGTACGCGAACCACACTCCCGCCGTCAGCCCCGTCGCCACCACCGCCGCACCCAGCGCCACCCCGGCGGCGCTCTTCGTAGGAGCTGAGGTCGTCTGCTTCGTCATCGTCATGGGCCCATTCAAGGACGGTCGTTGGAGCGGGAACATGGTTCTGCGTCGCACCGGCATACGCAGACGTCCACGGGACGGGGACGAAGGAGGGAGCAGTGGCGCGTTGTGGCGTACGGAGCAGGGACGTAGACTCGCGCGTCCCGCCGACTGCGCCTGGAACGGAGCTCCCGATGCCCAAGGTGACCACGATCGCCCTGCTCAAGGCTGCCCCTGGCGCCGAGGACAAGGTCCGGGAGCAGGCCCTGTCCTTGGTCGCGCCGTCGCGGGCCGAACCGGGCAACATCAGCTACCAGGCGTACGTCCACCCCGAGGACCCGAGTGCATGGCTCGTGTTCGAGGAGTGGGAAGACCGCGCCGCGTTCGAGGCGCACCTGTCGAGCCCGCATCTGACCGAGGCACTCGCAGCAGGTCCGGGACTGCTGGTCGGCCCGCCGACCGAGCACGTGTTCACCGCCGCGGACTGACCGGCACCCCGGCGACCGCCTGTCACTACGGCTTCAGAGCGTCCTCGATGGCCTCGACGACGTCGCTCAGGCGTGGGAAGATCCGCACCGGCCGGCGCAGGCGCTCGACGCCCTGCTTCAGCGCACCGCCCATGGCCCGCTCGCAGACCACGAAGTCCGCGTAGCCGGCGGCGCAGGACAGGTAGAGCATGTCCGTCAGGTCGTTGGTGCGCCACGTGGTGCCCTTGTTGAGGTGGCGCTCGTGGAACATCTCACGCAGCAGGCCCAGCGCCGGTGCTGCGGCCAGATCACCGGTGGCGTGCTCCGTCACCCACGCGGACGCGGCCGCGGGCGCCAACCGTGCGGCGCGGGCCTCGGTCGCGATGTCCATCCGGATGTCGTTCAGGAAGAACACGTCGACGCTCCTGCGTTTTTGCCGTGCGTCACGCTTCTCGCTGTCCAGCCAGTCGCTGAACCTCTGGTGGGACTCCACCCAGCCGGATACCGATCCGGGAGGAACCCGTTCGGTGTCGAGCATGACATCGATCAGGGCCGCGGTGGATCTCAGCGCTACAAGCTGGAACCGCTGCTCGGACGGCAGGTCGGCGGGCACCCGAGCGGGGGTCCACCCGCGGGCGGCTCCATGGATGACGTCGGGGGCGAGTGTGAACACCGCGTCCACCGGCGCCTCGGCGTGCGTCGCGCCGTGGCGGGCGAGAGCAGCGCGGAGTTCGTCGCGGCGCACCTGCAGCGGGTCACGCATCTGCCAGCCCCGGCCGAGTCGCAGCATCGTCAGGCCGAGCTGGTAGCGCTTGTCGGTGTCGGACCACTTCGTGGTTTCGGCCCAGTGGGCGGCGGACACGGGCAGGACGATCTTCCGTTCCCCCACCCAGTGAGCCAGTTGCCGAGCGGCCTCGAGTTCTGCGGGCGTGGTGCGGCCGATGCCGGTGAGGGCGTTGGTGACGTCCCGCCACTTGTTCTGGTCCAGGTAGACGGCCAGGCGCCCGTCACGCTGGTCCGTGCCGTCGCGGGCGGGCAGTTCGAGAGCGACGTCGTCGCCGGCGGTCGTCGTCGCGAGGAGCGCGTCGAAAGCCCCCGTGTGGGCAAACCGGGCCACGGTACTGGTGGCCTCGAACGGACTGTGCGTCAGCGGGAGGTGCGCTTCCCTTCCGTCCGAGCGTGTGAAGACCACCGACTCCGACGCGCGGTCCATCGTGACCAGGAGGATCGACGGCTCAGATTCCGGACTCATCCCCTCATGATGCACCGACGGTCCGACAGACTGGACGGCGCCCACCGTGGGGATAGCCCGAGGCCGTGACCGGCCGCCACCAGGGCCGGGCCGCCGCCTGCCCGCACGTTCCGGTCCTGCCTCCGCCGACGCGGGATCAAGACCACGATCCCCGAACGCACGGGCCGGCTCGACATCCGGGCCGTTCACGCACGCCGCAGCATGGCTTCCTTGCCCCACTCCAAGCCGTTGAGGAACAGCGTGGCCCCCTTCAGCGTGAAATCGATCTGCGCCTCGGCGCGGCATCTCCGCTGGGGGTCCTCGGTGATGACCTCGTGCATGACCACCTTCTCCGTCATGACGGCCATCAGGGTCAGCTCTCCCTTGCACGACGCCAAGGGCCAATCGATCGTTCCGACCACCTGGCCCTCCTTCCCCGTCCTCAGATTCACGATGATCAGCTCATCGTCGTCATGGGTGGAACCCCGCCACGTCCCTGCCCAGTCCGCGGGGAGCCGGCCGCTGAGTGCCGGGGAGACAGGCGTCGTCGACGGGGAGGTCTCCCCTCCGGGCGTCGTCGGCGCCTTCGGTTCGCCAGGCTGAGTGGTGCCGCCGGAAGGTGTCCCGCCGCCTGTCCCGGCCGCAGCCGATTCGCTTGCGCGCCCTCCCCCGTCCCTCGCCCCGCCGACCACGGGAAACAACCAGGCCAATATCCCGATGACGATCCCCAGAGCCGTGACACCCAGGCTCGCGAACACCGTCCAGGACGGTCTCGTGTCGGTCATTCGCGTCTCCCCCGCTCCCTGCACTCCCGTGACCACGTAAAGGGTGGCCGATGCCCGGTCGTCTCGCCAGACACTGGCGAGCCGCAGGACGCTCATGGCGGTCAGGGATCAAGCAGTCCCGTCGCTGCTGGTGGCGCGGCGGGCGTGCGCCCGCGAGTGGCCTCGCGGTCGGAGCATCGCTGTCGGTCGGATATCGGCGATATATCGGTGGCCGATGGCACCGTGGACGCCAGTTGCTCCGCCGAGCAGCCGCCGTCACGCCCCAAAGGAGCTCCCGTCATGTCGCAGGCCCCATCCACGAGCCGTCGCGTGTACCTGGTCACCGGCGGCAACGCAGGCATCGGGTACTTCACCGCTGAGCAGCTGGCCGGCACCGGCGCCACTGTCGTGCTGGGCAGCCGGAGCGCCGCGCGGGCCGAAGCCGCCATGGCCGCCATCCGCGCGCGAGTGCCTGGAGCACGCGTACGGTCGGTGGGCCTGGACCTCGCGGACCTCGGCTCGTTGCGGGCGTCGGCGGAATCTCTGGAGGTGGAGCGCCTCGACGCAGTGGTCCACAACGCCGGCGTGCTCCTCGAAGGACCCGAACGGAAGGAGACGACGGACGGCAACGAGATCCACTTCGGCACCAACCACCTCGGGCACTTTGCGCTGACCCACTGGCTGATGCCGCTGCTGGAGGCCGCACCGTGCGCCCGCATCGTGACCGTCGGCAGCTTCGCCGCCAAGTCGGAGCACCTGGACCTGGAGGATCTGCAGACCCGCAGCGACTACCAGGCCAAGCGCACGTACGCCCGGTCGAAGCTGGCCCAGATGCACTTCGGCCTGGAACTCGACCGCCGGCTGCGCGCCGCGGACAGCACGGTGTCGAGTGTCGTGGTGCACCCTGGCGGGGCACTGGACTCACTCACCCCGTCACGACCGCCCGTCCACGTCCGGAGGGCCGGGGTGCTGCTGCGCGCGGCGCCCGCCGCCCTCGTGCTCCAGGGCAAACACGCCGGTGCCCGGCCCGCGGTCCGGGCCGTGCTCGACCCAGGGATCACCGGAGGCGAGCTGTGGGGCCCGCGCGTCTTCGGCCTACGGGGCCGACCGCACCGCGAGCGACTGTGGACCCAACTGGAGGACCCCGAAGCAGGGCGCCGGCTGTGGGACGCCAGCGTGAAGGCGACCGGTGTCACGCCCGCTGCCCACCGCCGATAGCCCCCAGAGGACTTGAGACGGGCCGGGCAGCTGCCGGACAGCCGCAACCAAGCGACCGGGCTCGATGGCGGGCGAGGAGACGCGGACGGCTCGGCCAGGAGGCAGGCCGGCGTCGAGCTCGGCCCTCTGATCGGTAACATGCATCACCATGGTGCGCGCGTGGATCCTGCCGATACTGCTGGTACTCAGCGGCGCAGCCGTCGCGACTGGGCAGTTCTCGAAGGGGAGCCCCGGGACGGCCGCAGCACTCCTGCTGGGGTTCCTGGCGCTCGCCGGCGTACACTCACCCCTGATCTTCCCGAGGGCGATCGGTGCGCAGGAGGCGCAGCGCCTCAGTGCGCTCGACGGTCGGCCGGTCGTCTTCTGGCGGCCGGGCTGCAAGTACTGCATACGACTGCGCATCCGGCTGGGCCGCGGCGCCCGCCAGGTCCACTGGGTCGACATCTGGCGCGACCCGGCAGGAGCCGCAGCGGTGAGAGCAGCCAACGACGGCAACGAGACCGTGCCGACCGTGGTCGTGGCAGGCCGGCCGCACACCAACCCCGATCCCGTCTGGGTGCGCGAACAGCTGTCCCCTTCCGCCTGATCAGATGTCGCGCCCTGGGGGCATCCGAAGACACAAGCGCGCAGGTCCCCCGGAGTTGCTCTGCACCGTCACCGCACCGCTCTCCGGGACGGGCCACGCCGACGCGGCTGACGAGCGGTCAGCGAGCGAGCCGGGCGAGCGCTGCGAGTACCGGCGCGACGCCGTCCTCCGCGGCCAGGCGGTCGGCCAGCGCGCGGGCCCGCGCACGGTGAGAGCCGTCCTCCGTGGCCCGGCGCAGGGCCACGGCCAGAGCCCCGGAGGTGAGGCGGCGCAGCGGCACCACCCCGGGAGCGGTCCCCAGCGCCGTCAGCCGGGACGCCCAGAACGCCGCGTCGAACTGGACCGGCACCGGAACGGTGGGCACCCCGGCCCTCAGGACGGCGCCGGTCGTGCCCGCTCCCGCGTGGTGGACGACAGCGGCCGTGCGGGGGAACAGCAGGGAATGCGGCACCTCGTCGATGGTGAGGATGTCGTCGCCCCGGGCACCCAGCCCCGCCCATCCCCGTTGGACGATCCCGCGCACCTTCGCCGCCCGCAGCGCGGTGACGATCTCACCGCTCACCCGATGGGGATCAGGAACGGTGGCGCTGCCCAGACCGACGAAGACCGGCGGGGGCCCGGCAGCGAGGAAGTCCTCGAGTTCCCGGGACAACTGCCCGGTCTCGTGCGGCCACCAGTACCCGGACACCTCCAGTCCCGCGGGCCAGTCCCGGGGCCGGGGGACGACGAGTTCGCTGTAGCCGTGCAGCACGGGCCTCGTCCGGGACCGGCCCGCCGTGGCGAGCCCGTGGCGTCGCAGCGACCGTACGGCGTCGGAGAACAGCAGCTCCACCGACGCCATGACCGCTTGCCCGCTCAACCGGTTCCCCAGCGTGCCCAGGGACCGCGTCCCCAGGACCGGGGCGGGAAACTCGCGCGTCGGATGCAGGGGCTGGAGGTGCAGGCCCAGGGCGGGCACCCCTAGCCCCTGGGCGATGGCGTACCCGAGCGGCCCCAGCGCCCCGCCGACCAGCAGGACCTCGCCTTCTCGCGCGGCCTCCACCAGGGCGGCCGCCATCGCGTCGGCCGCTCCCCGGGCCATGGACGCCAGCCGTACGAGCTTCCCCGCGCCGGTCCTCGCGTCATGGAGCCGCCGGCCCCGCGCGGAATGCAGCTCGGCACGGGGATCCACCGGCAGCGGGCGGAACCGCACTCCCGACCCGGCCACCAGCGGCTCGAACACGCCGTGGGCGGCCAACGTCACGTCGTGCCCGGCCCGTACGAGACCTGCACCCAGACCCGTGTACGGCGCGACGTCGCCCCGGGATCCCGCCGTCATCATCACGATGCGCACCCGGCCAGTGTGCCCCACCCGCACGCGACGCCGCGGCAGACCTGCCCGATCGACCCGGTGACGGCCCAGGCGGAGCGCCGTCGGCTGGACGGCTCCGATGGCTTCGCCGTGGTCCCACGCATCCAAGTCCGCCCTGCGCGGTCGATCCGCGGGGCTGGCGTGGTGCCCTCTCGGTTCGGCAGGATTTCCGGCATGGGGATACGGCGAGCGCTCCAGCGCCGCCTGCTGTGGTCTGGGGCAGGCGCGGTCACGGTGTGGCTCCTGGCGTTGGGGGTCTTCGGCGGCTGGGACGTCGCGGATCCCGTCGCCAGTGTCGTGGGGGCCTTGGCCGGCGTGGCGGGCCTGTGCTACGCGCTGGTTGCTCCTGTGGACGTGGAGCAGATGGCTGATCGGCTGGCCGGCGAGGTCGTGCGGCGGGAGCAGGGCGAGTACGCGCGGTGGCTGGACGGGAACATCGGTGGGCGCATCGACCTTGCCTACGCCGTCCACGTCCACGGCCAGGTCGCAGGCGCGCAGTCCGAAGGGCGACTGGACGACCTGACCGCACTGCACGGGCGGTTGTCGCCGCCGCGCATGGTCATCACGGACGGCGACGCGACGGACGACGCCGGAACCGGAAAGTCCCTCGCGGCTCTGTCGATGGTGCTCGACCTCGCACGGGACAGGCGGTCCGGCCAGGCCGTGGCCCTGCGCATGGCCGCCGCCTCGTGGACCGGCCAGGAGCTGGAGGAGTGGATCGCCCGGCATCTCGTGACGGCCTTCGGGGTGGGCCGTGGGCTCGCACGGCGGTTGGTGGAGGCACGCCTGGTGCTTCCCGTCGTCGACGGCCTGGACGAACTGGACCCGCCGGGCACCGCCCCGTACTCCAGCCGGGCCGCCGAGTTGGTGCGCCTGCTCAACAGCTGGCAGCACGGTACGCAACCGGCCGCCGTGGTCGTCACCTGTCGACGCGGCGCCTACGAAGGCCTCGTCGGCGTGGAAGCTCACCTGCGGACCGCCGCCGTGGTGCGCCTCGCTCCGGTCGACGCGGAGCAGAGCCGCGCGTTCCTCCGCAGCAGCGTGGCCGACACCGAGGCGGGGCTGAGCCGCTGGCAGCGGGTGCTGGACGTGTTGGTCACCGCCCCGCAGGCGGACGGCGTTCCGGATCCTCCCACCGTCGTGCGGCTACGGCAGGCACTGGCGACACCGTGGCGCCTGTCGCTCGCTGTGGCGGTCTACCAGGAGCGGACCTCCGACGGCCGCTATCGACGCGACCCCTCGGACCTCCTGCCCCTCGCCGAGTCCGGCACGCTCCACCAGCACCTGCTCGGCCTCTACGTCCCGGCGGTGCTGGCCTCCCGGGGAGACGGGACGGTGGACCCCGACGGTCCGGCTCGGCGCTGGCTGGCCGTACTGGCCGCCTACCTCGACGGCAACCGCGAAGGCAGGCAGGTCGAGGGGCGCAGGCTCTCCGCCACGGACCTCGTCCTGCCCGAACTGTGGCCGATGGTCGGGGCGGAGCGCGCCAAGCGGGCGATCCGGTGGGCCTGCCTGTCGTGGGCGGGAGCGATAGAGCTCGCCATCGTGGCCCAGGCGGCCGTGAGCTCCTGGGAGCATCTCGTCCTCTCCTTCCTGCCGCTGATGGCTGCGCTGTTCGCGGTCAATCCGGACCTTTGGGAAGGGGAAGACCGCATGGTTCTGCGTCCGGTCCGGTTCGCACTGGGCTGCGCCCTGGGTTCCGCTCCTGTCGTGCTCATCGGATTGCTCGATGCCGCTGCGGATGCAACGGCCGACTGGGTGATGGTCGCGACGGTCTTCGGGCTGATGGTGGGGGGCGCCATGGGCATGGCCGTCGTGCCCGACGAACGTCGAGACGGGCCTCGCGCTCTGGTGCGCCGTGACGCGGTGTCGTGGACGCTCTTCCTCGGGGACCTCGTGACGATCTTCGCCGTGCTGGGCTATGGGGCGGGCGGTTGGCGAGGTGCCTTCGTGATGCTGGTGGTCATAGCGCCCTTCGGTGCGCTGGTCTTCCACTCGTTGTCCTTCCGGTACGTGGCCTTCCTCGTGCTGGCCCGCGGAGTGCTGCCGTGGCGCTTCGGGCGATTCCTCCACGCGTGCCACCACGCCGGCATACTGCGCACGGTGGGGGCCGCCTACCAGTTCCGGCACCGCGAGCTCCAGGATCACCTGGCTGATCGACACCCCGCGCGGTCTCAGTGACGGTCCGGCCTGTGCGGGAAGACCGAGGCCACTGCGGCGGATGACGGGGCCCGCTCCAGGGCGCCAGAACGCCCTGAGCTTGTCGTTCGGCGTCCAGCCGGATCCGGCTGGACGCCGAACGACAAGCTCAGGTGCGAGGCCCTGTGGTCATGGACGGCTCCCGCTGCTCGCGGGGGCCCGATCAGTAGTACATGAACGTCGGGATCAGGCCGCCACCGCTGGCGTTCGGGATCGTCACCAGCCCGCCGGGGCCGACGCCCCTGCTGTTCGCGACGTTGACCACGTCGTAGACCGAGCCGTAGTTGCCCATCCAGTGCCATGAGGGGTCAGCCCTCTGAGACTTGCAGGCGTTGACGAGCTCGATGCCTTCCTGGGCGGTGAGAACCTGGTCAGCCCCCGGCTTGTAGCAGCTGGCGGCCGGCATGGTCGGCGCCTGCGGCATGGGTGCGGCGGGAGCAGGAGACGCCAGGCCGATCAGCAATGCTGCGGGCGCGGCCGCGATGGCGAGGGTGCGAAGTCGGATCATGGTTGACCTCCCTAGCTGGCCCCCTGTCTCGGAACCGAGATCTGAACCGACCGTAGAGTCGCCGGGCGCTGTGCCGCCATTCGGATGCGTCCATTCGAGTGATGGCGAGTTGTCGATCCGGGGATCGTTCAGATGGGGCGCGCAAGGGGACTGACCTGGGGTGTTGCCGGTTGGTTGGCGTCCAGGTCTTCCCGCAGCCCCACTCTGCCGGGTGACTCGAGGCCACGCGCCGGCGAGTTGCCGAGACAGCGGAATTGGTGCTCACCGTCCTCGTGAACCCGGCATTCCGGGGCCGGATTCCCGGTCCGCCTGACCTGATCGACGCCTTCCGTGGGTCGGATAGCCGGTAACGGCGGCTCTCATCCGCGAGAGCCGCTGCTTCTCATAACGGCTGCGGGAGGCGCGTGGCGATGCCACGCACCACCGGCGTTCCAGGGGTCGGACTATCGGCCACCCGCGCCGCGGGAGTCCGATCACCGACCTTGCCCGCATTCTTTTTGAACGTGTACGTTCAATGCGCGATCGCCGGGGTGGGGCTATGGGTCGCGTTTCCACGGAAAGTGCCGTGTTCCAGGTCGAGTTCAGTCTCCAAAGGGGGTCGGGGGCATGATCGTCCTCGCGTCGGCTCGTGCGCGCGTCAAGAGCTTGCTCGTGACCTTGGTCGTCGCGTTGCCGGCCATGGGGGTGGCGCCGCCGGGGTGGGTCACGGCGGCGGCACCGCAGGCGGGTGCCGACTCGTCGGTGCAGGCCCCCGAGCACCCTGAGGGCACGTCGTTCAATCCGAACCAGATCAAGGACATCAAGGCCGCCGACCCCGGCTCCGGAGTGAACCTGATCGAGGCGCCCTCGGCGAACAACAGCGGTGACGCGCGGCTGTCGTACCCACTGGAGGTGCCCAAGGGCCGCGCGGGCCTGGAGCCGAAGCTGGCCGTCACCTACAACTCGTCGGGGACGAACGGGTGGCTGGGCGTCGGGTGGGACGTGACCGCCCCGGTGGTCGCGGTCGACACACGGTGGGGTGTGCCGCGCTACGACGCCGGGCTGGAGACCGAGACCTACCTCCTCAACGGCGAGCAGCTGACCCCGGTGGCGCACCGGAGCCAGTTACGGGCGCGTACGGCGGAGAAGGTGTTCCACTCCCGGGTGGAGAGCCGGTTCGACCGCATCGTGCGGCACGGCGACAGCCCCGCGAACTACTGGTGGGAGGTCACCGACAAGCAGGGTGTCCGCACGCTCTTCGGCGGCACCGCCGACAGCACGCTGGCCGACGACAAGGGGCGCGTCGCGACCTGGGCGGCGCGGGAGATCCGCGACGGCAACGACAACGTCCTGCGCTACCGGTACGCCAAGGTGGCTGACGGCGGCACGGCGGACTCCACGGTGCCGGGCAGCGACCTGTACCTGAAGAAGATCACCTACACCGGCCGCGGCGACACCGACGGCAGGTACTCGGTGACGTTCATCCGGGACCGTGAGCGCGGCGAGCCCCGCCGGACGGACGTACGCATCGACGCGAGGTACGGGTTCAAGAAGGTCACCGCCGACCTGCTGCGGCGCATCGAGGTCAAGCTGGACGACCAGCTGATCCGCGCCTACGAGCTGAACTACCGGACCGGCGCGTTCGCCAAGACACTGCTCACCTCGGTGTCGCAGTACAGCGAGACCAACCAGCTGTTCAACACCCACACGTTCGACTACTTCGACGACGTGCGCGACCAGTCGGGAAACTACAACGCCTTCGCCGACGCGGCGGGTTGGTCGGTGCCGGACGACGACCTCGGGGTGAACATCCGCGAGGGCGAGGCCAGTGCGATCTCGGCGAACACGTCGGTCGGCTTCGGCGCGCACCTGTTCGCGGGCTACAACGTGCAGGGGCTGCCGACCAAGGAGGGTTCCGTCGGGTTGAAGGTCGGGTTCAGCGCGGGCCAGTCCGACGGCCTGTCGACCCTCACCGACATGAACGGCGACAACCTGCCGGACAAGGTGTTCCGCAAGAACGGCGACGTCTACTACCGGCCCAATCTGGCCAAACCGGGCGGTCAGCCGAAGTTCGGCGACACGCCGGTCAAGCTCACCGGGCTGCCGGGAATCTCGACCGAGCGCACGCTGTCCGGCACCATCGGCGTCGAGTCGTACGTCCTCACCACCTCGGCCCAGCTGGACTTCGTGGGCACCACGACCACCTCGGACCGGTTCTTCAGCGACGTCAACGGCGACGGCATCACCGACCTGGTGAACAACGGCGGCGTGCTGTTCGGCTACCTGGACGCCGATGGGCAACCCGCCTACAGCGCGGACTCCGCCCACACCCCGGCGCCGATCGGGGGCGGTGCGGTCACCGGCGCGATCGTCGGCGATCAGACCGCGCAGTTCAACCAGCAGGTGGACAACTCGCCGCTCCTCGACACGGTCCGCCGATGGGTGGCGCCGTACGACGGCAACGTCCGCGTGGACGGGCCCGTGCAGCTGACGCAGGACCCTTCGGCGGCGCGGGCGGCGTACACCAAGGCCGACGGCGTGCGGGTCACCATCCAGCACAAGGACGCCGAACTCTGGGCGCAGCGCATCGGCCCCGATGACCACACCGAGTTCACCCCGGGCAACGTGGCCTCGATTCCGGTGAAGAAGGGCGACGCGCTCTACTTCCGCACCCAGTCCATTCTGGACGGCAAGTACGACACCGTGGCGTGGGACCCGGTGATCACCTACACCGGCCTGCCGGCCGGCACGGACGCGAACGGGTTGGCGAACACCGTGTTCCGCGCGTCGACCGACTTCACCTTCGGCGGCAGGCCGTCCCTGGTGACCGTGCCGGTGAACGGCACCCTGCGGCTGACCGGTGACGTGGTCAAGTCCAAGGCGACCTCGGACGACGTGACCGTGGTGATCGAGAAGGGCAACGGCGTCCACCCGGGCACGGAGGTGCTCCGCAAGGTCCTGCCCGCCGCGTCGACCGGCACCACCGCGATCGACCTGAGCATCCCGGTCAGCACGTTCGAGAAGATGTCGTGGAAGCTGAAGACCGACTCCCCGATCGACGCCTCGGCCGTGAGCTGGGCCCCGAAGGCGTACTACACGGCAGCGCAGGGCGTCGAGTCGGTCGTCGACGCCAAGGGCGAGCCCACGCTGGTGATCACCCCGCCGTACGACCAGACCATGTACCCGGCGGACACCCTCACCGCGCCGCAGCAGACCTACAAGGCCACCAAGACCGGCCAGTTGAAGGTGCGGCCGAAGCTGAACTTCAACTTCAACCTCCTCGGTGACGCCAAGATCGCGTTCACCGTGAAGAAGCGCGGCGGGCAGCTGGTCGGCAAACGGATCTTCCAGGCCAAGGACACCTCCCCCTTCGGTGGCCCGAACCTGGACCTGACCGTGCCGGTCACCGCGGGCGACGACCTCTACATCGACTACTCCACGGCGGAAGCCGGACTGCTCCCCCTGCTCGTCGACCAGTCCGCGTCGGTCACCTACGACGTGGCCTCGTCCTGGCCGACCTTCACCCCGGCGCCCAGCGCCATGCACGGTTCCGTCGGGCAGGGCGCCTTCGCCCAGCCCTACCGCGGCTGGGGGGTGATCGGCTACCAGGGCAACCGCGACCGTGCCACCCAGCCGCTCAAGCAGGCCGAACTCACGTTGGACCAGAGCTTCAAGGACGCGCTTCCCAAGGAGCCCAAGGAAGCGGACGTCCCGGCGTTCGCCGCGAATCCCCGGCTCAGCATGCCGCGACTCGCGGTGTTCGCCCCCGTTCCCGCCAAGGGCGGCTGGGCCGCTCAGGACGAGTCCTCCTGGGTCACCGCCGCGATGGCGACGAGTTCCCGCCTCGGCGCGGACACCATCGACGTCGTCACCGACGCCGACGTGGCGGGCGACCGCGCGGTGATGCGCCGCGGTGTCACCGGTCAGGTGTCGGCCACCCTCGCGGCGGGCCCGTTCGGCGGCACCGTGGTCGGCGGGATCACCGCGGGTTCGGTCGACTACCTCGACCTCAACGGCGACGGCTACCCCGACGTCGTGGGCGCCAAGGAGATCCAGTTCTCCGACATGAGCGGCGCGCTCGGCGCCACGCGCGGCACCCTCGGCGGCAACGTCCGCGAGGCGGACAACGTCTCCGGCAACGTGTCGCTCTCCGCGGGCAGCGAGACCGCCACCATCGCCAGCGCCCTGGGCATGGCCGCGCCCGACGCGGGCACCAGCGCCAACACCGCCACCACCGGCGCGGTCCAGCCCTCGCTCGGCATCGGCGGCAGCCTCGGCGGCGGCGAGTCCGACGCCCGCGTCGACCTCATCGACATCAACGGGGACGGGTTGCCGGACAAGGTGTTCGGCAACGGCGACGCCCAGCTGAACCTGGGCTACTCCTTCGCCGCCCGCGAGCCCTGGCCGACCGGACCGATCAACGACGCGTCCACCCGCAACGTCGGGGTCAACCTCGGCTTCAACATCGACCGCTACGGCTTCGCGGGCGGCGTCTCCGCCGAGCTGGGAACCTCCTTCACCAACGCGAGCATGCTGGACGTCAACGGCGACGGCCTCACCGACCGGGTGTTCACCGACGGGGCCAACCCGCTCAAGGTCGCTTTCAACACCGGCACCGGCTTCACCGCGCCCACCCCGTTCCGCGGCAGCTTCCCCGAGATCGCCGTCGACAAGAACGCGACTCTCGGCGCGGGCGTCTACTTCACCGTCGGCCTGCCCACTCCCGTCGGCGTCTTCGTCTTCAACCCGGGCGCCAGCGCCTCCACCGGCATCAGCCGGGCCGAGACCATCCTGCGCGACGTCAACGGCGACGGCCTCGCCGACCACGTCAGGTCGACCCGCGACAACGAGATGCTGGTCGCCGCCAACAAGACCGGGCGCACCAACCTCCTGCGCTCGGTGTCGCGCCCGATGGGCGCGCGGATCGACCTGGACTACTCCCGTACCGGCAACACCCAGGCCATGCCCGAGAGCCGCTGGGTCCTGTCCCGCACCTCCGTGTTCGACGGGCTCGCAGGTGATGGCGCCGACACGCGTCTGACCACCTTCCGCTACGAGCAGGGCCGCTACCACCGCGCTGAACGCGAGTTCCTCGGCTTCGGCCGGGTGATCACCGCACAGCGCGACCCCGGCGCCGACGACGCCGTCCGCCGCGTCCGCACCGACGACTACCGCACCGACGGCTACGTCACCCGCGGACTCCCCACCCGCAGCCTCACCGAGGACGGCGCAGGGCACCCGTACAAGGAGACGCTGAACACCTACACGCTGGTGGACGCCGCCTCCGGTGGGACTGCCGAGCCGGACAGCCTCACCGCCACCGTCTTCCCGCAGCTCACCCAGGTCGAGCGGAAGGACTACGAAGGCGCCGCCAACGCCGGAGCCGGCACGATCACCCAGCTCACCTACGACTCCTACGGCAACGTCACCCGCGTCTTCGACACCGGGGGTGAGGGCACCGCCGACGACCTGGAGACCACCTACGCCTACACGGCCTCCGACGCGCAGTGCCGCGACGCGAACCGCACCGGCATCGCTGACGAGATCAGTCAGAAGGACGCCGCCGGGAAGGTGCTACGCCACCGTGCGACCGACGTCGACTGCGCCACGGGTGACGTCCGCCAGGTCCGCGAGTACCTCGACGACGGCACCGCCGCCGTCTCCGACATGGTCTACCACCCCGACGGCAACCTGAAGTCGGTCACCGGCCCCGCCAACGCCGAGGGCCAGCGCTACACCCTCAGCTACGGCTACGACCCCACCGTCGGCGTCCAGATCGAGTCGGTCGAGGACAGCTTCGGCTACCGCTCCACCTCCGCCTACAACCTCCGGTACGGGGTCCCCACCCGGAACACGGACCAGAACGACCAGTCCGTGACGATGACGTACGACAGCGTCGGCCGCCTCGCCACGCTCACCGGCCCCTATGAGCAGGACGCGGGCCGGGCGACGATCACCTTCGGCTACCACCCCGAGGCGCCTGTCCCGTACGCCACCACGCAGCACCTCGACCGGGCCGTCGACGGTGTGCGCGAGGACACCATCGACACGGTCACCTTCAGCGACGGCCTTCAGCGGATCCTGCAGGAGAAGAAGGACGCCTCCGTCGCCGGCTCACCGAACGCCGACCCGACCGACGTCATGACGGTGTCCGGCCGTATGAAGTTCGACGCCCTCGGCCGCACGGTGGAGACGTACTACCCGGTCACCGAGCCGAAGGGCGCCGCCAACACCACCTTCAACACGGCCTACGACACGGTCGCGCCGACGAAGCAGACCTTCGACGTCCTCGACCGATCGGTGAAGACGGTCCGGCCCGACGGCCTCAGCACCAGCACCGCATACGGCTTCGGCCCCGACAGGTCCGGGGTCACACGCTTCGAGACCACCGTCACCGACGCCAACGGCAGGAAGCGCGTCACCTACACCGACGCGCGAGAAGTGACCACCGCCGTCAAGGAGTTCCACGACGCCCAGCCGGTGTGGACGAGTTACGCCCACGACCCGATGAACCAGGTCACGGCCGTCACCGACGACAAGAACAACGTGACCAGGGCGAGTTATGACGGCCTGGGCCGCCGCGTCTCGTACGACAGCCCCGACACGGGCCGCACGGAGACCCGATACGACCTCGCCGGGAACGTCACCTCCAAGATCACCGCCAACCTCCGCGCCGCCGACAAAGCCGTCGAGTACGACTACGAGTACTCCCGCCTCAAGGCCGTCCGCTATCCGACCTTCCCCGCGAACAACGTCAGTTACAGCTACGGGGCCCCGGGCGCAGCCCACAACGCCGCCTCCCGCGTCAGCGAGATCCACGACGCCGCCGGCACGGTGCAGCGCGTCTACGGAGCCCTCGGAGAGCTCACCAAGGAGACCCGCACCGTCACCGCGGTGCACGGCGGTCCCCGCACCTACGACACCTCCTGGCGCTACGACGCCTTCAACCGAGTCCTCGCCATGACCTACCCGGACGGCGAGACCCTCACCTACGACTACGACTCCGGCGGCCAGGTCACGCGGGCCACCGGCACCAAGAACGGCGCCACCTACACGTACGTGGCCCGGATCGACTACGACAAGTTCGGTCAGAAGGTCCTCCAGCAGGCCGGCAACAGCGTCCGCACGACCTACACCTACGACGCCGAGGACCGCCGCCTCGCCACCCTGAAGTCCGCGCCGTCGGGCGGAACGGCCTTCCAGGACCTCGGCTACACCTACGACAAGACCGGCAACGTCGCCTCGCTCGCCAACAACGTGCCCCAGGGCGGCGACATCGGCGGGCCCAGCACCCAGACCTACGGCTACGACGACCTGTACCGGCTCACCTCGGCGTCCGGCACATACACGGACAAGAACGCGGCCCGGAACACATACACACTGAGCCTTGAGTACGACTCGATTCACAACACCACACACAAGGCGCAGACTCACGAGATCACCGGCGGTGCCCCGGCCTTCCCGTCCGGCGGAGGCGGCAGCGGGCCCATCGAACCGGTCGAGAACCCGGACAACAATCCCGCCGTCCAGGACCGCACCAGCTACGACTACACGTACGCGTACAACGGCTCAAAGCCGCATGCCCCAGGCGAAGTCGGCCCGGTCAGCAACGAGTACGACGCGAACGGCAATCTGACGAGCGCTCTCAACACCGCCGTCGCCGACAAGAGTCGCCAGTACGTCTGGGACGAGGAGAACCGCCTCGCCTGCAACCAGGACACCGCGACGGGTGCCGTCACCCAGGACCCCAGCGGCTGCGACGGCGCCACCGTGTCGTATACCTACGACGACCAGGGCGACCGCGTCGTCAAGACCGGCGACGCAGGTCTCTCCCTCTACCCGAACCGCTACTACAGCGAACGCGACAGCATCGGCTACAAGCACATCTTCGTCGGCGACAGCCGCGTCACCACTCAGACGGTGAAGGCAACGGGCGTCGAGGAGGACCAGCAGTTCTTCCACGCCGACCACATCGGCTCCTCCGGCTATGTCACCGACAAGTACGGCAAGGTGACCGAGCACCTCGAATACTTTCCCTACGGCGAGACCTGGATCGAGGAACGCGCCGGAGACGCCGACACCCGGTACCAGTTCACCGGCAAGGAACTCGACACCGAAACCGGGCTCTACTACTACGGCGCTCGCTACTACAACCCGCGCACGCAACTGTGGGCCAGCCCTGACCCGGCGCTGCCGGACTACCTCGACAAGGACATCGCGGGCGGCATCAAGGAGCCACGCAACCTCGCCGCTTACACGTACACGCACAACAATCCGGTGCGGTACACCGATCCCACGGGCGAATTCCTCCAGCTGGCTCCCCTGGCGGCAGGGGCCGCCTCCACGGGGGTAGGAGCTGTGGTCGTGGGCGCCATTGTGGCCACCGTCGTGATCGGAGGCGTCACCTACGCAGTCTGGGACAGTACAAAAAACGGTGGCCCTTCCACGCCCGCCGGTTGCAACGCGAGTCCCCCCGTAGCGTGCGCACCGAGTGATCGAGCCCCCTCGGCTCCGACGACCACTGCGCCCACTACGGCAGCACAACCTGGCGCTGTTCCCAGCCCTCCGCCCGCACCGGGTGGTGCGAGTACAGACGACGACGATGACACCGTCACGCTCTACAAGGCACCCGGCAAGGGAATGACCCAGCGACTGCTTCAGTTCGGGTTCCAGCCACAAGACTTCCCCGGCGAAGGTAACGAGTATCCGGATGGTCGCGCATATTTTGGCCTGGGTGAGGCGGGTAGAATGATTGCGCTGGACTACGCCAGCCGGGGTGGATATGACGGCACGGTCATTGAAGTCCGAATACCGAGAAAAGACTTCGAGATGTATTTCCGGGACAACGTCGGACGGCATAACGGTGTCCCAGATTCGGAAGTCGGCATCCCGAAGGAGAAGTTCGACATCCTCAATCGCTATCCCCGAATTTAGAAGTGGAGATGCAGTGACCGATCTCGACGACATCAGCGAGTCCGAAAGGAAATTGATCGGCAGCGTCACGGAAGGAGTGATCGAGGCGGTATTTCGGTGGGGAGTGATCGTCGATCTAGGACTTTCACGCGTAGGCCTCATCGATGCACTCTATATCGATGAGGCGAGCCATTACTTGCCAGGCGAGCTGGTGCGCTGCCACCTCGACGACTTCGACGAGATGAAGGGGAAATTCATCCTGCGGCCCATGGGACAGATCCCTCTCATGGAACGTTTGAGGGACGCCGGGTACCGGCCTGGCGGATGAATTTCAATCCGCTCGTACGAGGAGGTGGTCGATCTCGTACGTACCGCCTGCGCCGGGGTGACGGTCGTCAGCCTGGTCGCGGCTGCGGCCGATCCGCTCCTATGACCGCGGTGTGCTGTCCGAACGCCACGTGGTGAGACGAGGGTGCCCGGGCAGTTCGGCGCGGCCGGTGGCCCACAACAGGCTGAGCCAGGGGTCCTCACCCCGCGGAGCCTCTGGGAACAGACGGGCGAGCAGCCGCGAGCAGAGAGCGGAGGGCGGGGTCCAGTCGAGCCCGAAGCCTTCCGCCACATCGTGCATGTGCACCAGCGTTTCCTGCACGCCCAACGCCGCGAAGCCTTCGGGGTCCGACACCCCGGCGGCGTGGTGGGCACGGACCCGGGGCGACGTCGTACGCACCATGGCGACCAGGAGCGCGCCGCACGCCTCCAGCACCTGCACCAGGCCGGCCGGACCCGCATCGCGGTCCGCGTAGACGAAGACCGTGGGTCCGTCCGGCCTCTTCTTGCACAACGCGAAGGGCACATGGGTGTCCAGCGGCGGGCTCTGCGGCCCCAGCTGCACGGCGTAGTAGAACAGGTCGTTGGCGAGGTGCTCGACGGTCTCCCAGCAGTCCCACTCCAGCGAACCGGCTCTACCGTCCCACCCCTCCGGGGGCGCGTCCCGAAGGACGCCCACGGCGAGCCGCACGGCAAGGTCGACGTCGTCCGCGGTGACGGGAGACAGGACTGATCCGGTTTCGACTGGTCGAGACATGACAGCACCGTATCGCGGGAGAGGGCGGGCGCCCGCTACAGCGCCCGCCCCGCTTCCGTGGCCGGGCTCAGCCCGAAGGCCGCCCGGTCGCCGTCAGCTCGGCCAGGCTGGTCCACGGGCCGCGGTTCCCCGCCTCCGACAGTGCCCGCAGCCGCAGGTAGCGGCCGGACTTCGCGGTGAACGCCACCCGGGTGGCCGCCGCGGTGTCCGGGAAGGTGCCCGTGGCCACAGGGGCGCCCCAGGAGGTCGTGCTGTCGGAGACGTACACCTCGTAGGAGCCGATGCGGCCGTTGACTCCCCCGTCCTGCCGGGGCAGCTGGGTGACGGAGTCGACGTCGTAGCGGGCGCCGAGGTCGATCTGGATCTCGTGCGGGAGTGCGGTGGCGCCGTTGGACCACTTGGTGTGCCAGTGGGTGGACGGCTTGCCGTCGATGGCGTTGGCGGCGGCGCCGTTCTCCGAGGCCGTCTCCTGGCTGTCGGCGTAGCGGACGGTCCAGCCGGCCTGGCTGATCGGGCTGCTCGGAGCCGTGCCGCCGACAGGGGTCCCGGCGGGGACGGTCAGCCCGGTGGCGGTGAACGCGAAGGCGGCACCGGTGCTGCCGGTCTTCACCGCCAGGGTGCCCGAACGGTCGGCGGCGTCGTAGAACCAGCCGGTTGTCGCGGCGTCGTAGGCGGCCCTGCTCGCCAGCGCCGGGAGGGTGGTGCCGCCGACCTTGACGGTTCCCGGCGCGCTCGCGCTGCGCAGGGTGAACGCGTAGCCGCGGGTGGCGGGCTTGCCCGTGTACGAGCCGGTGCTCGCGCCCACCGAGACGGTCACGTCGCCCGTGCCGGACGCGGGCGCGGTGACGTCGACGCGCTGCCGCGCGGAGGCGCCGGTCTTGTAGGCGCGGGTGACCCCGTCGTCCTCGTAGAGGGTGAAGGAGGAGGAGCCGCGCGGCTGGATGTCGTACGTGAGGGTGGAGACGGGCTTCTCGCCCGTGTAGTTCATCTGCGGCCACATCGGCACGATCGCGCCGGCCTTCACGAAGAGCGGCAGGGTGTCGAGCGGCGCGGAGTAGCCGTCGAGCCAGCCGGGTCCGTTGTAGACCTTTCCGGTCCAGTAGTCGGTCCAGCTGCCGGCCGGCAGGTAGATGCCGTCGCGGGTGGTGGTGTCGGTGACGACGGGGGCGACGAGGAGGGAGTCGCCCGCCATGAACTGCCCGCTGGTCTGGTTCCCGCGCGCCACCGGGTCGTTCGGGTACTCCAGCACCATGGCCCGGGTGGACGGGACTCCGGTGTCGGTGGCGTTGCGGCTCAGGGTGTACAGGTAGGGCATCAGGCGCATCTTCAGCTGCAGGTACTTGCGGTTGATCGACAGGTAGGGCTCGGCGAAGCGCCAGGGCTGCTTGTCCTGGTAGCCGGCGGAGGGGTTGACGGGACCCCACCCGGACATCGTCATGAACGCCGGGGTGAGGGCCTTCCACTGCAGGTCGCGCACGTACGTCTTCGGGCTGCCGCCGAAGATGCCGTCGATGTCGCCGCTCGCGTAGTTCAGGCCGGACAGGCCCGCGCCCGTGATGGCGGGAACGTGCCAGCGCATGGCGTCCCAGGTGCCGGAGGTGTCGCCGGTCCACACGACGGCGTTGCGCTGGGTACCGGCCCAGCCGTCGACGGTCCATACGAAGCGGCGGGCGTCGGAGTGGGACTCGATGCCGTCCACGGCCTGCTGCACGCCCTTGAATGCGGTCTTGTAGCCGCCGCCGATCCACGCGACGTCCGTCTTCACGGCCCGCGAGCCGGCCGTGCCGACCTCCCAGCCGATGCCGGAGAGACCGGTGGAGGTCCACAGGCCGGTCTGGAATCCCTTGGCCTTCAGCTGCGTGGCCGTCTCGGGAAGGCTGGTGTAGCCGCAGCCGTAGCCGTCGTTGGGGAGGAACCAGCCGGAGGGCATGTCCGCGGCGCGGGCGTCCGTCGCGTACCCGACGACGTCCGGGGTCGTCTGGTGCCGGAGCCGGTCGTGGGCGCCCTGGTAGTCGGGGTTCGAGGCGTTGAAGCAGTCGGCGTTGCCGAGTTCCAGGCCCCAGATCGGGGCGAGGAACGGCTTGCCGGTGACGTCGGTGTACCCGTTCAGGACGTCCTTGAGGGAGCTGCCGGCGAAGTACCAGGCGTCGAAGCGGCTCTCGTTGTGGCGCAGGGAGGTCGGCGCGGTGAAGGAGTACGAGCCCGGTGACCAGGTGTTGCGCATGACGCCGTAGCCGTTGGTGGACATGTAGAACGGCGCGGGGCTCGCGTTGGTGTTCTCGCTCCACTGGTTGGAGACGGCCACGGGCACGGTCTTGTCCCGCAGGGCCCACTCGCCGAGCCGCAGCCCGGTGCCGTAGAACTGCTCGTCGGCGGCCCGGGTGAGGTACTGGGTGGTCTGGGAGCCGGTCCAGTTGGTGGGCTGCGCCTCCGACCACAGCAGCGTGGTGTCGTTCGCCCGGTACAGGGCGAAGGTCAGCGGGGACTTGTTGATCCGCAGGCTGACGGCGGAGGTGCCGATCCGGTAGTACGACCCGGCGTCGGTCAGGGTGGCGCCGACGGCGCCGAAGGCGGTCGTGACGGCGAGGTCGCCGCCGGCCGGGTCGTCGGTGAAGGCCCCGTTGGGCGAGAGCCAGATCCGGAAGATGTCCGCCCGCGCCATCACGATCCGTGCGGCGGCGCCGCTCGACGTGGCGACCGTGAACGTGTCGCCGGACCTGGTGACACCGGTGGCGTCTCCGGCGGTGGCGGCGTGCGCGGACGGGGCGGGAAGGACGACGGACAGGAGGGCGGCGATCAGGACGGCGGCGAGTGCCAGGGCGGTGCGTCTGACGCCCGGTCGCGGGCGTGGCGGGGCGGGCAGGGCTGCGGCTGTCATGCGGCTGGTTCTCCTCACGAGGTCTGCGGCGCCGGGAACGCCGGGCAGTGGTCGTTGGAGCTCCCCCGCGCGTGGGGGCGTGAGACATGGCAGCAGCGAGGCATGGATGACGTCAAGTGCTCAAACAGGCATGGTTACGCGCAAGTTCAAGCATCCAGGAGGAAGGGTCGGTGAGCGGCGGGCGGTGGGACCCACGAGTCGGCGACGTGGCGGGGCGGGCCGGACGAGCGCGTGTGCTCGTCCGGCCCGCCCCGGTGTTCGTCCGCTGCGCGGGGACCCGACTCCGTCGGATCAGGCCTTACGCGCGCGTGAGGTGCAGGCGCCGTAGCCCTGGTCTCCGTGACCTTCGTCGCCGTAGCCCTGGTCGCCGTAGCCCTCGTCCCCGTAACCGGTGGGCTCGCAGGGCGTGTCCTCGCGGCTGTTTTCCAGACGCGCGATCACGGCCGGGTGGTCGGCACTGACGACGTAGGGGCCCGACACGGGGTCGGCGGGCAGGACGTACCCGTTCGGGACGCCGGTCTCGCGGAGGTAGTACGTGCCCAGCTCCAGGTGGTCGAAGGAACACAGTCCGCCCGCGCTCGTGGTGCAGGCCGTGCCGACGCGGGTGTCCGGAGCGGAGCCGGTGGTCTGGAGGCCGTCGCGCCCGTTGGTCTCCTCCCACAGCTCGAACGTGGCCCCGCGCAGCGGCGCCTTCGTGTCGGCGTCGGTCTTGAAGAGCTTCAGGCTCCCCTTGTCCTGCGGGATCACGGACTTCCGGTTGGTGGCGGTGACGGAGACGCCGGCGCTCGCGTTCTCCTTCGTGAGCACGAGCGGGCCGAAGACCGCGGGCGACGGCAGGTCGTAGCCGTCGGGCGCGTCCGTCTCCTGCCAGTAGTACGTGCCCGTCTCCACCGTCCGGGCACAGACACCGTCAGCACCCGTCACACACGCCGCCCCCACCTGCGTGTCGGCATTCGCGCCGGTCGTCTGCAGGCCGGTGACACCGTTCGTCTCCTCCCACAGCCGGAACGTCGCCCCGGGCAGCACCGCACCCGTCTGCGCGTCCGTCTTCACCACCTTCACCTGGCCCTTCGTCGGCACGACGGGCGTGGCGGTGTTCTTGGCGGTGACGGAGACGCCGGCGCTCGCGTTCTCCTTCGTCAGGACGAGCGGGCCGAAGACCGCGGGCGAGGGCAGGTCGTAGCCGTCGGGCGCGTCCGTCTCCTGCCAGTAGTACGTGCCCGTCTCCACCGTCCGGGCACAGACACCGTCAGCACCCGTCACACACGCCGCCCCCACCGGCGTGTCGGCATTCGCGCCGGTCGTCTGCAGACCGGTCACACCGTTCGTCTCCTCCCACAGCCGGAACGTCGCCCCGGGCAGCACCGCACCCGTCTGCGCGTCCGTCTTCACCACCTTCACCTGGCCCTTGACCGGCGGAGGGGTGGTGCCGCAGTCGGGCAGGTCGCCGTCGAAGGGGTAGGCGTGGAACTCCTGGCCGCCGCCGCCCGTGGCCGAGCTGGTGTGGGTGACCGATCCGGTGGTGAAGAAGCGGCCGTTGATGCCGGGCAGGGTCACGGTCGTCATCGAGGACTGCTCGCCCATGAGGAAGCTGCCCTGGAACTGTCCGGTGCCGTTCAGGCCGATGGTGGTGGCGTCGGGGAAGTTCCACAGCAGCCGCTCGCGGTAGGCGTTGAGCGGGTCGGTGGCGTCGACGAGTGCGCCGCTGTACGTGTTGATGGTGCGGTTCGCGCCGAGGACGTTGACCAGGATCGTGGCTCCGGCGGGGATGCCGGCGAAGACGACGCCCTGCTGACCGCCGTTGGAGGAAACCAGGTCGAAGTCCACGTTGAAGACCTGGAGGGCGGAGGTGCCGTCGCCCGTGAAGAGGGTCTGGTAGTTCTGGTTGACGGCCGTGCCGGTGGCCGGCCGGGGCTGCCCGTCGACGCGGGCGTAACAGCGGCTCGCCGTGGTGAGCTGGTCGCGGAGGCCCGTGTACGGCGCGGCGGCGTTGGCGTCCTTGACGAGGGTTCCGGTGACGTTCCCGGTGACCGTGCCCGCGTGACGTACGGTCCCCGTCTCGTCGAGCAGGCCGCCCGTCGTCTCCAGACGCTGGCCCGTGGCGATGGTGACGTCGCCGCCGGTGGTCAGGAAGTCCGCGTCCTTGGGCGGGACGACCCGGGAGCCGACACCGACGATGCCCAGGTTGTACAGGCCGCCGGCGGCCGCGTCCTTGTTCTGGTCGAAGTCGTCGAGGACCACGACACGGCCCTCCGCCTCGGCCGCTCGGCCCCGTACGAGGTAGTCGTTCCCCACGAAGATGTTGATGCCGGCGTCACGGCCGGCGAGGGGCCTGTTGCCGACTTCGGGGAACGGATCGGGGCAGCTGCCCGGGACGCACGGGCCGAGCCCGCCGGGAAGGGGCGCGGCCGCAGCGGCCTGGCTGCCCGGGCCCAGGAGAAGGGCGGGGACGGCGGCGAGGGTGACGGCGCAGGAGAGTCCGGCCGAGAAGACGGCCCTCCTCGGCCGGCGCGAAGAGCGCCGCACGGTGTGATGTCTCATGTCGGGAGTCTTGGTCGGCGGGACCGGGACCACCATCCGTGCGGATCAGGGTTGGGCCGCTCAGGGAGCGCGCTCACCGAGGGGCGTGAAGTGTGGCCGCCGAAAGGAGTACGGGAGACCCGGTCCCGTCGCCACCCCTGCTCCCCGCTCTTGTCGCCCCCGCCCTGGCCTCCCCACCCCGCGGTGGGCAGTCCGTGGCCGAGCCCCTGGGTGTCGGTTTCAGGGTTCAGGTCCGCAGGGTGGCGATGGCCTTCTCGATGCGCCGTCGGCACGTCTCGGGCTTCTTCGCGCCCTCGATCGCGTGCACATGCTCGCGCTTGCGGCTGTAGGCGAGCTTGTCGTAGGCGGCGCGGGCGGCCGGGTCGGCGTCCAGGGCCTCGGTGAAGTCAGCGGGCTCGACGACGACGCGCGGCTCGGTGTCGGGTTCCACGACGACCTCACCCTCCCTGATGCCGGTTCGGCGCGGACCGCGGTCACTCCGCGTAGGGCTGGTCGGTGCCGTGCTCGCTGTAGCCGAGGCTCCAGATGTAGCCCTCCGGGTCCGCGAAGGTGCCGCCGTACCCACCCCACTGCAGTGCCGCCGCGGGCTTGAGGATCGTGGCGCCTGCCTTCCGCGCCTCCGCCATGATCTCGTCGACCCGCGCCTCGCTGCGCACCACGTAGGTCAGGACCAGGCCGCTGAAGCCGCTTCCCTCCTGGTCCGTGCCCACCTGGTCGGCCAGGCCCTCGCGGCTGTAGAACCCGACGGGCGATGCGCCGTCGGACGCGAAGAACACCGAGATCCCGAAGTCGTTCTCGACCTTCCACCCGAGCCCCTCGGTGTAGAACCGCTTGGCCCGGTCCATGTCCCGGACACCCAGAAGAATCGAGCTGACGTGCGCCTTCATGTCGTACTCCTTGCGGGTTGGATGTATGCGTGGCGGACATGCGGGCCAGGGCCCGGATGTCTCCTCGGCGGGTGTTCGCCGCTCGATCGGTACGGCAGGACGGACGTCACGAGGGGGTGGGGACGGTGACGTCGTCCGGAGATCAGCCGGCTGCGGTGGAAGCCGTGGTTGCCATGTCCCTCACGCTAAGGGCTGCGCAGCGGCCGGGGCTTCTCGAATCCTGACCGGTCGCACGATCTGCGTCGTCCAGCCGGACGTGCCCTTCGCTCTCCTCTCGGTGAACCAGCGGTGCTCGTCCCGGCCGCCGAGATCGACCGGGTCGTCGGGGGAGTCGTCGGAACGCGGGAGAAACTGATCCGCTCGGGACCGATGAGGAGAGCCCCGACGGGACGTCTACCCTACGACCGCCACACCACCGAGGAGATCACCATGACCGAGACCGACACCCGCGTCCTGCACACCGTCGGCGCGACCCTCCACTACGACGTCCGCCCCGGCACCGGACCGGACCCGCGACCCCTGCTGCTGATCGGCTCCCCCATGGACGCCACCGGCTTCGCCACGCTCGCCTCGCACTTCGCCGACCGCACGGTCGTGACGTACGACCCGCGCGGAGCCGGCCGCAGCAAGCGGACCGACGGCGCCCCCGAGAACCTCCCGGAGGAGCACGCCGACGACCTGGCCCGGCTCATCGAGGTGCTCGACGCCGGCCCCGTCGACCTCTTCGCCAGCAGCGGCGGCGCCGTCAACGCCCTGGCCCTCGTCGCGGCCCGCCCCGATCTGGTCCACACCCTCGTCGCGCACGAGCCGCCGAGCGTCCCCGTCCTGCCGGACCGCGAGGCCGCCCTGGCACTGTGCGCGGACATCCACACCACGTACGTCCGGGAGGGCTTGGGCGTGGCGATGGCGAAGTTCATCGCGCTGGTCGGCCGGACGGGCCCGATCCCGGCGAGCTGGGCCGAGGAGCCCGCGCCCTCCCCGGAGGCCTTCGGTCTGCCCACCGAGGACGACGGCACCCGCGACGACCCCCTGCTCGGGCAGAACATGCGCGGCTGCACCTCGTACGCCCCCGACTTCGGCGCCCTGCGGGCCGCGTCGACCCGGATCGTCATCGCCGCGGGCAAGGAGTCCGAGGGCACCCTCTGCGCGCGGACCGCCGTGGCCGTCGCCGAGGGCATCGGCATCCCGCTCGCCGTCTACCCCAGCCACCACGGCGGCTTCCTCGGCGGCGAGTACGGCCAGCAGGGTGCCCCGGCGGAGTTCGCGGAGGCGCTGCGCGCTTCACTCGAGGACGCCTGAACGGTCGGGCGACCGTGACGAGTCCGGCGGCTCACTCGTAACGCAGGCGCAGCGACTCCCTCTCGGCCTCCTCGATCTGCTCGACCGTGAGTTCCGGGAGGTCGAGCTGGGCCAGGGTCACCTCGGCGCTCGTCGGCTGCGCGTCGGCGGGCAGCCATTTCTCCGGCTGCCACGCGTGGGCGCGCATCAGCGACTTGGGGCAGTGCGGGTAGGCCTCTTCGATGTGGACGACCAGCGCGGTCACGGGCGGCTTGCCGACGGGCGTGAGCTGTGAGAGCAGCTCCGGGTCGGCCGAGACGCAGGCACGGCCGTTGACCCGGAGGGTGGTCGGGCGGCCGGGCGTGAGGAAGAGCAGGCCGACGCGTCCGGTTTCGAGCACGTTGTGCAGGGTGTCCAGGCGCTTGTTGCCGGTGGCGTCGGGTATCGCCAGGGTCCGCTCGTCGAGGACGGAGACGAAGCCGGCGGGGCCGCCGCGCGGCGTCACGTCCGCTCTGCCCTCGGCGTCGGCGCTGCCGATGAGGACGAGCGAGGAGCAGCCGATCAGCGCGCGGGTCTGTTCGGTGAGGTGGTCGATCTCCTTGCGGAGGGAGTTCGGGTTCGGCTGTGCGTACCGTTCGCGCAGTTGGTCCGGGCTGGTGAGGGCGTCCGCGCGGAGGGTGTCGAAGAGCCGGTTGCGCGTCCCCGTGTCGATCGTCATGGGGACGACCCTAGAAGACGCCGGCGGGGGGGGGATCTGCCGCGGAGCGCCATGGACGCCGGGCGCAGCGGCCCCGAGGGGCACCCTCGCGGCCCACGGACGCACCGCACGGGTCATGATGGCAACCGGCAGCACGGATCTCGCCGACAGCGCCGTCATGGCTCATGGCGGCTCGATAAGGAGCATGTCGTGGAGCGTCACTTGGACCTTGTCGTCATCGGCTCGGGTTCCGGGAACTCGATCGTCGACGAGCGTTTCGCCGACTGGGAGGTCGCGTTCGTCGAGAAGGGCATCGGCCCGCTCGACAGTTACGGCGGCACCTGCCTGAACGTCGGCTGCATTCCGACGAAGATGTTCGTGCACCCCGCCGACATCGCCCGCGCCCCCGAACACGGCGCGCCCCTCGGCGTCGACCTCGCCCTGCGGGGTGTGGACTGGCCGGCCGTACGCGACCGGGTCTTCGGCCGCATCGACTCGATCGCGTCGGGCGGCGAGCGCTACCGGGAGACCGGAAGCGACAACGTCACCCTCTACCGGGGTACGGCCCGGTTCACCGGCGAGCGCCGCCTGACCGTCGCGACGGCCGACGGGCTCGTCACCCTCACCGCCGACCGGATCGTCGTCGCCACGGGCAGCCGCCCGGTCGTGCCCGACGTCCCCGGCCTCGACGAGGCGCTCGGCTTCCACACCAGCGACACCGTCATGCGCCTGGAGCGGCTGCCTCGCCGCATGACCGTCCTGGGCTCCGGGTTCGTCGCCACCGAACTCGCCCACGTCTTCTCCTCGTTGGGTGTCGACGTCACGCTGATCGCCCGTGGCGACCTGCTGCTGCGACACGAGGACTCCGACGTCGCACGCCGCTTCACCGAGCTCGCCCAGGGCCGGTGGGACGTACGCCTCAACCGCAAGCTGCTGCGCGCCGAGCGCGCAGCGGACGGAACGGTGCACCTCGAACTGGAGGGTCCCGAGGGCTCGGAGAGCGTGGAGACCGACGAGCTGCTCGTGGCGGTCGGCCGGCGGCCCAACTCCGATCTCGTGGACGCCGGGGCGGGCGGCCTCGCCCTCCACGCCGACGGGCGGATCGTCGTGGACGAGCGCCAGGCCACGTCGGTGCCGGGCGTGTGGGCGCTCGGCGACGTGTCCTCGCGCTGGCAGCTCAAGCACGTCGCCAACCACGAGGCCCGGACCGTCCAGCACAACCTGCTCCACCCGGACGCCCCACGCGCCTCCGACCACCGCTACGTCCCGCACGCCGTGTTCTCCGAGCCGAGGATCGCCTCGGTGGGCCTGACCGAGCGGGAGGCGCAGGCGACCGGCCGGGCGTACGTGACGGCGACGCGGGAGTACGGCGGCACCGCCTACGGCTGGGCCATGGAGGACACCACCAGCTTCACCAAGATCCTCGCCGACCCGGCCACCGGCGAACTCCTGGGCGCTCACATCATCGGCCCCGAGGCCCCGACCCTGATCCAGCCGCTCGTCCAGGCGATGTCCTTCGGCCTGGACGCCCGCGCGATGGCCACCGGCCAGTACTGGATCCACCCCGCGATGCCCGAGGTCGTCGAGAACACCCTGCTCGACCTTCCCCTCGACTGACCGGCTCTCCGGCCGAACGCCCCGGTCCGTGCGGCCTCTCCCGCCCTCGCGACCAGGGGTCAGTTCGGCCGGATCTCCGGGCGGTACAGGTCCAGCCACAGGGCGAGGTCCAGCGTGCGCTCCAGGCCGCGCCGTTCCGCCTGCGTGCTGACCGGGGAGTCGCGGTGGAGCAGCCGGCGCAGGCGGTCGGGGTCGACGAGTTCGAAGACCGGGTGGGCGGAGCGGGCCAGGAGGTCCTTGACCTGGTCCTGGAGGGCCGCGGCGTACTTGGGGTCCTGGGTGGAGGGGTACGGGCTCTTGACCCTGTCGTAGACGGACCTGGGCAGCAGGTCGGCGGTCGCCTCGCGCAGCAGGCTCTTCTCCCGGCCGTCGAACGACTTCAGCGCCCAAGGGGTGTTGTAGACGTACTCGACGAGCCGGTGGTCGCAGAACGGGACCCTGACCTCCAGGCCGACGGCCATGCTCGCGCGGTCCTTGCGGTCGAGGAGGACGCGGACGAAGCGGGTGAGGTGGAGGTGGGAGATGCGGCGCATCCGGTACTCGAGGTCGCTCTCGCCGTCGAGGCGGCCGATGCCGGCGGTCGCGGTGCGGTACTGGTCGGCGACGTAGCCGTCCAGGTCGAGGGTGTCCAGGAGTTCGGGGCGCAGGACCTCCGCGTCGTCGCCGAAGTGGCGTCCGAAGCGCACCAGCCAGGGGAAGGTGGTGCCACGACGCGCCTCTTCGTCGAAGAACTGCTGGTAGCCGCCGAAGACCTCGTCGGCGGACTCCCCGGACAGGGCGACCGTCGACTGCTCCCGGATGGCCCGGAAGAGCAGGTACAGCGAGGCGTCCATGTCGCCGAACCCGGTGGGCAGGTCGCGCGCACGGACCATGCTCGCGCGGACCTCCGGGTCGGCCAGGGCCTGGGGGTCGAGCACGATGTCCTGGTGTTCCGTGTGGGCGGCGCGGGCCACGTCGTGCACGAACGGGGTGTCGGGGGTGCCACGCAGTTCGTCGGCGACGAAGTTGTCCGTCCGCCCGACGAAGTCGACGGCGAAGCTGCGGACCTTATCGCCGTGCGCGCCGAGCCGGCGGGCGGCGAGTGCGGTCATGGCGGAGGAGTCGAGGCCGCCGGAGAGAAGGGTGCAGAGGGGCACGTCGGCGACGAGCTGGCGGCGCACGATGTCGTCGAGGAGGGAACGCACCGTGGTGATCGTGGTGTCGCGGTCGTCGGTGTGCGGGCGGGTCTCCAGCTGCCAGTAGACCTGCCGGTGCACCCCTGTCCGGTCGACGGTGACGACGGTGCCGGGTTCGACTTCCACCATGCCGTCCCAGACCGCGTGTCCGGGCGTCTTGACCATGGTGAAGAGTTCGCGCAGGCCGTCCGCGGTGACGCGGGCGGTGGCCTGCGGGTGGGCGAGGATCGCCTTGGGTTCGGAGCCGAACAGGACTCCGTCGGGCGTCGGGTAGTAGGAGAGGGGCTTGACGCCCATGCGGTCCCGGATCATCAGCAGGCGGTCGTGCCGGGCGTCCCAGACGGCGAAGGCGTACATCCCGTTGAGCCGTTCCGCGATCCGTTCGCCCCATTCGAGGTAGCCGCGCAGGACCACTTCGGTGTCGGACCGGGTCGTGAAGCGGTGCCCGCGGCCGCTCAGTTCGCTGCGGAGTTCGGTGAAGTTGTACACCTCCCCCGAGTAGACGAGGCAGACGCTGCCGTGCGGGGTGTCGACGGTCATCGGCTGGCGGCCGCCGGGGAGGTCGATGATGGCCAGCCTGCGGTGGCCGAGGGCCGCGTGGCCCTGGATCCACGTGTCGTGGGCGTCGGGGCCCCGGCATGCCATCGTCTCCGTCATCGCGTCCAACGCGGCGGGCTGGGTGCCCAGGTCGCGGTCGAAGGAGATCCAGCCGGTGATGCCGCACATACGGTGCCTCCTGCTCCGGGTGTGTCCGGGCCGCCGGCCGAGCGGTCTCGCGTACGCGCCGGCCGGCCCTCGCACAAACAAGTTGCAGTTGCCATGCATGTGGAGTGTGCGCCGCCCCTCGGGCGACGGTCAACACTCCCGCCGGAGCCCGCGATCCCCCAACCCGGCTCATTTCGGCCCCACTTGACGTGCGCGATACCTTCGGACGCCGGTATCCACGGTTCGGCTCGCAGGGGAATGCGCCACAGGCAAAGCCTTCGCCAGTTCGGCGGCACCCATCGACCGCGCTCCGCGGGCGGCCGCGCCGCATCGGGGCGGGGGTCGCGTCGGGAAGGCGTCTCAGGCGGCCTCCACCGGCGTCCCCGCCGGTCCGGCGCGTCCGCCGGTGGTGCCCACCCGGAGCGCCCCCTGGTCAGCGGCCCCCCGGCGCCTCACCCGCACCGCCGATGACGGCCTCATGGAGCACCGCGCCCACGGGTCCACCGCGCCCCGGGCGTCCGCGTTCCCGGACGCCGGCCTCCTGCCGTCAGGCGCCGCGCTCCGCACTCGGGTCCGCTGGCGTCGGGTCCTTGACGGCGACCCGGCCGCCCGGGTGGCGCAGGGCGCACACGAAGGCCAGGGCGAGGGCGACGGCCATGCCGTAGAAGACCCACTGGTTGGCCTGGGCGAAGTCCGTCTGGATGGCCGACATGGCGTCGCGGGTGGCCTCGGCGACAGGACCGGTGCCGGTCGGCGGGGTCCCGTCGCCGTGGCCGGAGACGGAGTCGGTGATGCCGCGCGCGACCTGGTCCGCCACGGCGGGCGAGACGCCCCGCGCCCGGAGCGTGTCCGTCACGTTCTGCGTCATGGCCCGGGACAACAGGGTGCCGAAGACCGCGAGGCCGACGCTCGCCGCGTAGTTGCGGACGGTCTGGGTGATGCCGGTGACCTCGCCGTACGAGGCGCCGATGGCCCGGTTGACCGCGTCCGTCGACGCCGGGGCCAGGATGAAGCCGATGCCCGCGCCGGCCAGGGCCGCGTAGGGCCACTGGTCGTGCATGGACAGGTTGGTGAGTTCGTGGGCCCAGAGGGCGAAGCCGACCGCGCCCAGGACCGCTCCGGCCTTCAGCGCGGGGCGCGCGCCCCGTTTGTCGAGGATCCGGCCGCCCCACTGGGAGGCGAGGGCGAAGCCGGCGAAGAAGTAGAGCAGGAAGAGCGCCGCCTGGTTCGGGGAGGCGCTGAGGGACACCTGGGCGTAGACGGAGGAGAAGAAGAACACCGGCACGAACGCGAGCATCGCGAAGAACAGCACGGCCGTGTCCGCCCGGAACGCCTTGTCCTGGAAGACCCGCAGGTCGATCAGGGGGTGGCGGACACCGCGCTCGTACCGTACGAACACGTACAGGATCACGAGACCGCCGACGACGCACAGCCAGGTCGCCCAGTTGCCCCATCCCCAGGTCCAGGCCTGCTGGAAGCCGAGGACGCTCAGGCCCATGCCGGCGGCGACGAGGGCCGCGCCGGGCACGTCGAGGGTGCCGGGGCGCGGGCGGTTCGTGATGTGGGCGAGGGCGGTGAGGACCAGGGCGATGACGGCGACGGGGACGTTCACCCAGAAGACGGCGCGCCAGGTCCAGGAGGCCGTGAGCCAGCCGCCGAGGAGCGGGCCGACGGCGGTCAGCGCACCGGAGATCCCGAAGAACAGGGCGAGGGCCCTGCCCCGCCGTTCGACGGGGAAGACGGCCACGACCACGGCCAGCGCGGCCGGGAACAGCAGCGCCGCGCCGAGGCCCTGGACGGCCCGGAAGGCGATGAGCCAGGGCTGGGCATAGGTACCCGAGGGGACGCAGCCGCAGAGGACCGACGCGATCACGAAGACGAGCGTGCCGATGACCACGATGCGCCGTGGCCCGTACAGGTCGGCCAGGCGGCCGCCGAGGGCGAAGAACGCGGCGAGGGCCAGCAGGTAGGCGTTGACCACCCACTGCATGCCCGAACTGGAGAGTCCCAGCTCGCGCACGATGTCGGGCGCGGCGATGGAGACGATGGTCTGGTCGATGAAGGTCATCGCCACCGCGAACATCATCGCCGCGAGTGCCACGGTCTGGTTCGGGAACCGCCCGCCCTCCTGCCGCGCGGGGCGCGGCGGCGGACCGGGTTCTGTCCGGCTGCTCACTCTGCCCAGTGTGATCCCGGACGCGACGCCGCGCACGCCGCGGCGGAGCCGGGGGGGCGGCCCGTACGGGACGGGAGGCGAGGTCCGGGACCGCTCGGCCGCTCCCCCGGCATGATCCACGGATGGCGTTCGACGCCCAGGCACTTGCGGGCCATCCGATCCCTCCGGTCGTGCGCCTCCTCAGCCCGGGGACGTACCGCCTCCGGGCCCGGCGCGGCGGAAGGACGACCGGGAGGGGCGGGACGCGGCGGGGCCTCAGCCCGCCCAGCGCCCCGAGAAGTAGGTCACAGCGAGGATCACGCAGAGCGGGACCGACAGGCAGAACCAGACCGCCGTCCGCCGGGAGGAGCGCAGTGTCCATCCGGCGAGGCCGATCCACAGGGGCCACCAGAGCAACGTGGCGCGCGGGATGGACATGTACCAGTACGAGGTGCCCAGCGCCCAGAGGCTGAGCGCGACGTAGACGGCTTCCGGCCAGCGTCGTGCCCGCGCGAGCAGGACGACGGTCGCGATCCCCACCAGCATCGCGACGAGTTCGCCCTGCCACAGGAGCGCGTACGGGGTCGGGTAGGCCTGCCCGAAGGCGGCCTCCCAGGTGGTGCTCCACGACTCCCACGGGGAGTGGAACTGCCGGTACCAGCCGCGCTCCTGGGCGTGCTTCCATGCCATCCAGTCCCCGGTCCGGCTGTACAGGTATCCGACGTAGAGCAGCGGCGGGACCGCAGGCAGCGCCGGCCAGGGGAACGCGCGCAGCGTGCCCCTGCGGCGGGCCGTGAGGGCGAATTGGACGACGAGCGCGGCGACCAGGAAGAGGCCGGTCACGCGCACGGTGGTGGCACCGGCCGCGAGGAGCGAGGCAAGCCGCCAGGCGTCGCGGCGGGCGGCGAGCCAGGCCGGGAGGGCGAAGGCGAGAAAGAGCGACTCGGTGTAGCCGACGGCGAGGAAGACCGCGCACGGCGAGGCGAGGAGGAGCAGCGCGGCGCGGCGGGGGCCGCCCGGCTCCGGCAGGTGGTGGCGGGCGATGCGGGCGAGGGCGACGACCGCGACGGCCCCCGCGGCCAGGGAGACCGCGAGCCCGGCGGCGATCCAGTCGCCGAGGAGGAGGTGTGCCGACCGCAGGGCGAGGGGGAAGCCGGGGAAGAAGGCCTCCCGGTTGTCCCACTCGCCGGGGCGGGCGGCGGGGTCGTCGGGGAAGTACCCGTCCCGGGCGATGTGCAGGTAGTGGTTCCAGTCCCATCGGCCCACGACCGCGCCGAAGGGGGCGGGCACGTGGCTCTCCGGGTCGTGGGGGAAGAGCCAGGCGGTGCAGTACGCGGTGAGGAGCAACGCGACCCGGGTGGCGAGGTAGAGGACCAGGACGTCGCGGTCGGCGCCGTCCAGGTGGCGCAGGGCCCTGCGCACCACGAGAGGGAGACGCGGACGCGACCTCCGGGACGCGGACGGGTACGGGGGCGAGGCGGGTATGTCGGGCGCGCCCCGCACGCCGCAGCCCGCGCCCCGCCCCGTACGGGCGACCCTTGCCTCGCGGACGTCCTGAAAGTCATCGTCTGTCACTGTCATGGTGATGTGCACTCACTTCGAAGGCGCGACGGGGCGAGGGACGACCTCGGGGCGACGGCGGTCCCTGGGGGGGTGGGCGGGCGGGTGCTACCCGGCGCCGCCGGGCGGGGCGGTGGTGGCGGAACCGCCCGGCGGCGTGGTGCTCCTGAACCTGCCGGACGGGGGCGCAGTCGTGGAGCTGTCCGACCCGATGGTGCTCGTCGACGTGGGCTCACCAGCGGGCGGAGAGGACGTGGCGCCGGCCGACGGGGCCTGCGTCGGCGACGAGAGAGGGGTGGACGGACCGGTGGCCGTGCCGGCAGGGGCCGGCCCGGTCACGGACGGGCTCGTCGCGGGGGCGACCGGCCGGGACGGCCCCGACAGCGCGGCGCCCAGCCCGACCCCGCCCGCGCCCACCACCAGGCAGGCCCCCGCGGCAAGCACCGCGACGCGGTGCCGGTGGACGCGTCGGCCACGGGCGCTGATCTCACCCGCCGGCGCGTACGTCGCCCGGGACCGGCCCGCTGCCGCCGCCTGCTCGAACAGCGCCTTCAGCGGATCCTGGGAGGCGTCGTGGGACGGGCCGGGGGCGGGGTCCTGCGACGGACCGGGGAAGTCATGCATCGGGTGCCTCCTCGCTGGACGGGCGGGCGGTACGAGGGTCGTGCGGATCCTCGATGCGGCCGGCGAGCGCCGCCCGGCCGCGGGACAGGTGGGTCTTGACGGTGCCGGCGGACAGGCCGGTCTCGGCGGCGACCTGGTCGACGCTCAGGTCGCAGAGGTAGTGCAGGGCGAGGGTCCGCCGCTGCTGCTGCGGCAGGTCCCGCATCGCCTCGACGAGGACGAGGTGGTCGGGCCCGGGCCCCTCGACGGCCGCCGGCTGCACCGTGCCGCGCCGCCACGCCTCGCTCGTCCGTCGGCGGCGCCGCCAGCGGCTGACGGCGAGCCGCCACGCGACCGTGCGGATCCAGGCCTCAGCCTGCCCGTCCCGGTCCAGCTGCCGCCGACGGTTCCAGCCCTTGACGAAGGCCTCCTGCACGACGTCCTGCGCCTCGTGCAGATCGCCCAGCATCACGTACAACTGCCCCGTGAGCCGCGCCACCGCATGGGCGTAGAACTCTTCGAACTCCTCGACCGTCAACGAATATCTCCCGGATCTCCGACTACACCCCGCATACGCCCGCCGCGCGGTCCCCGGTTGACACGGCACCGCAACGAACAGAGTGATCGTCCTCACGCAACCGGACGGACACGACACGCGTCCTGGCCTGCTCCTCCGGCAGGGTTGTCGACCCGCCTCCTCTGGTTGGACGGCGAGGGAAGCCGCACGTCCTGACCGCCGGGGGGCGCGCCGCCGCTCACCGACCGGGGCGCCTCTCCTTCAGCTCGCCTTCACCCGCGGTGCGACCGGGTCAGGCCCGCCTCGTGGGCGGCGACGGCCGCCTCCACCCGGTTGCGGGCGCCCAGTTTCGTCAGGACGGCGCTGACATGTGCTTTCACGGTGCCCTCGACGAGGTGCAGCCGGCCCGCTATCTCCGCGTTGGACAGCCCTGCGGCGAGCCCGGTCAGGACGTCGCGTTCCCGCTGCGTGAGCCGGTCCAGGGAGCGGTGGGGATGGGCCGTGCGGTGGGCGCGCATTCCGGCGATGACCCGGCCGGCGACCCGGGGTGACAGGTAGGCGCCGCCGGCGCCGACCGCCCGTACGCCGTTGAGGAGTTCTCTGGGGTCGTCCGCCTTCAGCAGGAATCCGTCGGCGCCTTCCTCCAGTGCCCGGGTGATGTACTCGTCCTGGCCGAAGGTCGTCAGCATGATCACGCCGACGGGTGTCGGCTCGCGGCGGAGCCGGGCCACCGTCGTCAGCCCGTCGAGGCCCGGCATCTGGATGTCCAGCAGGACCACGTCCGGCCGATGCCGGCGGGTGAGCACGAGGGCCTCGCTGCCGTCGCCCGCCTCGGCGACCACGTCGACGTGCGGGTCCCGGGCCAGGATGGCCCGGATGCCGGCCCGGACCATCGCCTCGTCGTCGGCTACCAGGACGCGTACCGGCCGGCTGTGCGGCGTCGTCTCTTCCACGCGAAGAGCCTACGGCGGGCTCAGGGCCGTGCCGGGGGTGAGCCGCGGAGTTCGTCCCCGGGGTGGGGTGCTCCCCCTGACGAAAGGCAGGGCGCCTCTTCCCTTCGGCCCATGTGCGACGGCCTCGTGCGCTCATAGCGTCGACGCCGTACGGGAAACACGACGGGCTGCCACGTTCCGGACGCCGCGCTTCGCGTCCCGTGCGCCGAGTCCTCCGACCTACAGCAAGGAAATCTCGTGATCAGCCTTCGAGGACTGACCAAACGCTACGGCGAGACGCCGGCCGTGGACGACCTGACGCTCGACGTCCACGCCGGCCGGGTGACCGGCTTCCTCGGCCCCAACGGGGCCGGGAAGTCGACGACGATGCGCATGATCCTGGGGCTCGACCGCCCCACACGCGGACGGGCCCTGATCGCCGGCCGGCCCTACGCCGACCTCCGCCGGCCGTTGCGGGCGGTCGGGGCGATGCTGGACGCCCGCGCCGTCCACCCGGCCCGCTCCGGCCGCGCGCACCTGGTCGCCCAGGCCCGGGCCAACGGCATCGGGGTACGACGGGTGGACGAAGTCCTGGAGGCGGTGGGTCTGGCCGAGGCGTCCCGCAGACCTGCGGGGACGTACTCCCTGGGTATGAGCGGGCGGTTGGGAGTGGCGGGCGCTCTGCTCGGCGACCCTCCGGTGCTGATCCTGGACGAACCGGTCAACGGCCTCGACCCCGACGGGGTGCAGTGGATCCGCGGACTCGTGCGGGACCAGGCGGCGCAGGGGCGCACCGTGTTCCTGTCCAGCCATCTGATGAGCGAGATGCAGGTGACGGCCGATCATCTCGTGGTGATCGGGCGGGGGCGGCTGCTGAGCGACACGTCCCTGGCGTCGTTCCTGGCTGCCGCGTCGCCCGCCTCGGCTCGGGCCTCGGTGCCCGACCCGGAAGGGCGGTCCGCGCTGGTCCGCTGTCTGACGGCGGCCACCGACGTGCGTGTGGAGACGTCCGCGTCGGGGGAACTCGCCGTGGGTGGCATGAGCGCGGCCGAACTCGGGGACCTCGCCCACCGCTGCGGCGTGCGGCTGCACGCGCTGGGCGACGTGACGGTTTCGCTGGAGCAGGCGTACATGGACCTGACCGCGCGGAGCGTCGAGTACGCCTCGGGCGCCACCGAGCAGAAGGGGGCACAGCGGTGAGTACCGGGATGTCCACCGGCAATCCGGTGACCGGGCGGCCCGAGGAGGAGCCCGCGGCTCCAGGACGGCGCTGGGCTGGTGGCTTCGCCGGGGCCGTGGCCTGCGAGTGGACCAAGCTCTGGTCCGTCCGCGCCTCCTCCCTCTGTCTTCTGGCGGGACTCGTGGTCACCGCCGTGTTCACCTTCTACTACGCCTCGATCTCCCGTATCAACGAGCACCCGGTCCAGCCCGCGGGGAACGCGGTGGCCGCCTCCGTGGTCGTCACCCAGTTCGCGGTCGTCGTCCTGGCCGCGGTCGCGGTGACCTCCGAGTACTCGACGGGGACCATGCGTTCCTCCCTGTTGTGGGTGCCGCGGCGGCATCGGGTCCAGGCGGCGAAGGCGCTGGTGGCGGGCGCGGTCGCGTCCCTCGCGGGTGCCGTGTACACCGTGGTGGGCACGGCCGTCGCCTGGCCGGCGTTCGAGGGGCGGGCCTCCTTCGACGCCGGCACGACCGTCGGTCAGATCCTCGCGATCGGGGGCTATCAGGCGCTCGTGGCCGTACTCACCGTCGGGGTGGCTTTCGCCGCGCGGCATCCGGCCGGCGCGCTGTCGGTCCTCGCCGGGCTGCTGTGGGCGCTGCCGAGCGTGCTCCTGGGGCTCGGCAGCGACGCGCTCGCGGCCGTGAACGACGCCCTGCCGTACGGAGCGGGCTCCCATCTCATGCGCTCCGGCGGCGACGCCCCGTACTCCTCGGCCACGGCCCTCCTCATCGTGGCCGCGTGGACGGCGGTGGCGCACATCACCGGCCGGTACGTGCTGCGCCGCAGGGACGCCTGACCGCGTCGCCGCCGGACGACCGGGCTTCGGCCCCGGCGGGCGAAGGCGGGCGGCCGGTCCACGTACCCGAGCGAGAATCGACGCGAGCGGCTCTCGCCACCCGACCGGAAGGACGTCCCCACCCCATGCGGCACCCTCTCCTCCCTCCGACCAGGCTCGTCCTCGCCGACGGGGCGCTGTGGGCCGTGCTCGCGACCGTCACCGGATACGGGTTCCGGGACGCGGGCGGGGCCGCCTCTCCGGTCCGGGACCTGCTGCTCCCCCTGGCCGTCCTGGCGGTGTCGGTCCCGCTGGCCCGCACCAGGCCGGCGTCGGCGGTGCTCGTCGTCAACGGGCTGTGCGCACTGGGTCTGGCGGATTCCGCGACCCCGGCCAACGCTCACGTCCTGTCGCTGGCCGCGTTGAGCTGTCTGCTCGGTGTGCGGATCGCCCGGGCCCGGGCGGCGCTGGTGGTGCTTGCGGCGTGCCTGGTCGTCGACGTCGCGACCTGCGCGGTGCTGCGGGTACCGGCCGTGTGGTGGTTCTACACCCTGACCGTGATACCCGCGGCGCTCCTGCTGCCGTGGCTGGTGGGCCGCCACTGGCGCGGCCGACGCGAACTCGTGCGGGGTGGCTGGAGGTTGGCCCGGAGCCTGGAGGAGCGCCAGCATCTCGTCGCGGAGCGGGCGCGGCTGACCGAACGCGCGGACATCGCGGCCGACATGCACGACTCGCTCGGCCATGTCCTGAGTCTGGTCGCCCTGCGCGCCGGGGCCCTGGAACTCTCCCCCGACCTCACCGACCGTGATCGCGCCGACCTGGCCGAGCTGCGCGGGACGATCGCCGATGCCGTCGAGCAGCTGCGGCAGACCGTCACCGTCCTCCACGACCCACGGGACGCGGGTACCGGGACCGGGACCGTGGCCGGCGCGGGCGGCCTGCCCGTCAAGGACACGGTCGCGGACCTCGTCGCCCGGGCGGCCGCCTCCGGGGTGCCGGTGAGCTGGGAGCAGCGCGGACCGGTGCCGGTGCTGCCGCCGCTGGTGGAACGCGGAATCTACCGGGTGGTGCGGGAGGGCCTCACCAACTCCGTGAAGCACGCCCCGGGAAGCGCCGTCAGGATACGGATCGACCACGCGCTCGACCACACCCGCGTGAGTGTCGTGAACGCCGCGCGGGCGGACGCACGGGCCGGAGAAGCCGACGAGCAGACGTCCGCCACCGGCGGCCGGGGACTGACAGGGCTTCGGGAACGGATGGAGGTCCTCGGCGGCGCCTTGCACACCGGTCCGCACCAGGGCGGCTTCCGCGTCACCGCCGTCCTCCCCCACCAGACGACGGCCCGCCCCCTGGAACGGACAGCCGTCACCGGGGCAGGCACGCACACCGACCACCTCGGGGCCACGGAATCCGCCGAACGACTCGCCGCGGTGAGGCGCGCCGCGCGGCGCCGCACCGTTGCGGCGTTCGCCGCGCCCGCCGCTGCGGCAGCGATCTTCCTCCCGGCCGCCGCCTATCTTGCCTGGCAGCTGACGACGGGAGTGCTGACACCGTCCCGGTTCGATGCCCTGGAGCCGGGACGCCCCCGCGCCGAGCTCGGCCGTCTGCTTCCGGCACGCGCCTTCCCGTATCCGCCGGACGACGCCCGTTCCGCACCCCGACCGCCCGGTACCGATTGCGACTTCTACCGCTCCGGCCGCGACCTGCTGCACCAGGTCGATCTCTACCGGCTCTGCTGGTCGGACGGCGTCCTCGTGGCCAAGGACACCCTGGAAGCGAACCGGAGCCGACCGGCCCGGCCCGCGGAGACGCCTCACGACGTCGAGAGCCCGGCCGCCACGACGTACAGCCCCTGACCGACAGGCACCCCGGGGACGAACTGCTGCGGTGGCTGCGTCCTAGCGCAAGGGCGGTCCGGCCAGCCACCCGACCAAGGCGCACCTGATTCCCGATGTCACGGGTGTGACCTTGTGGTGTACGAAGGCGGGGAGCACGATGATGCTGCCCTGCGTCCTCGGCATGGGCTGCGGCGTGCCGAACACCTCGAGGTCGCCGCCCTCGTAGTCGCGGCCATCGCTGAGTTGGATGCTGACGGTCAACTTCCTTTTGGACAGCGGTTTTTCGAGGCCGTAGTCGTTGTGCCAGTGGAAGTGCCCGTGGCCCCCGACGTACTCGAGGAACTGCGGGGGTTTGACGATCTCGGTCACGTCCAGCTCGAAGTAGTGGCGGTTCAGCACCTCGGCCGCGTCCCAGATGAGTTGGTAGACGTCCTCGAACAGCGCCGACCGCGGAAGCAGACGTGAATGGCCGACGCGGTGATCGGGCAAGGACTCCTGGCCGACGACGCCAGTGGCGACGGTGTCGAGAGACCTGCACCGCTCGGCGAGTTCCGCACACACATCGGGGGCGAGGCCGGGCACGATCGTGGCCCACTGCCCGGGCTGGCCCGTGACGCGAGCCGTGTCGTTCCTCATCCTGCTCCCTCGCATGCCAACGGTCGGAGCATCATGTGGTCGAAGGGTCGCTCGGCGGGGATGTCCAGTGCGCCGGTGTCCCTCACGGCGCGTACGAAGCCCGCGATGAGCGAATCGGTTTCGGCGGCCACGTGCTTCCGCAGGAACCCACGCACCTGTGAGGGTTCGTCGAGCGCGGCCAGGGCTCCGAGCACCACCCGGTGGTCGGGCTCGGTGATGCGGTGCAACATCGTCACGGCGCCCACATGGCGCAGCTCGGCCGACACAGCGTCGCCGAACGGCCCCGCCACTCCCGGCCACCGCGCCTCCGACCACCCGAGCGCGGCATGCACCAGTGTCGAGGCCGCCGCGTTGCGACTGAGTTCGCGCACCACCAGGAACGCCGTGTGCACGTCGCAACGGGCGATCAGCGTCTCCACCGTCCGGGCGAGCCCTGTGGCGCCGGAACGGATCAGCATTCTGACCAACTGCACGGTGCGCGTGCGCAGCAGATCGTCCTTGCTGGGGTCGAGAGCGATGGTGGGAGGGAAGTAGGCGTACTCGGGGATGGGGGAGGAATGCCCACAGGTGCGCGCCACCAGGGTGACGCTCGGGCAGCCGAGATGCACGACGGAGTGGATCAACGCGGGGCCTTCGTGGATCTCGTGCACGGCTCCGACGTCGAGCAACTCCGCACCGGTGGCGACGACCCGTCCGATCATGAAGTGGTCGTCGAACCGGTGTGTCTCGGCGAACTCGAAGCGGGTGTGGACGCTCTGACCGTCCAGGACGGCGAACGCACCGGAGAATCCGTGCGCGTGCACGTCGGTGCTGCTCTGGACCCAGTACAGGGCGTCGAGCTGGAACTCGCCGTCGTGGTAGAGCGTGACGGGTGGTTGCCCGAAGGTCTCGTCGAGCCGCGGCTGGAAGGGGAGTTCGGCGCCGTCGAGTACCCAGTGCAGGACGTCGTCGCCCGTGACGGGCTCGCGGGCGAGGCCGTCCGCGATGGCTCCGGCGGCGAGGGATGGAAACGATGCGCGGGTGCTGTCGGCCCGGCGCCAGCGGCGCCGGAGCTCGGCGGCGGTGGAGGACACGAAGCTGTCGACCCGAGCGCGTGTCAGCGTCTCGATGCCCGTCACGATGCTGCAACCTCCTGGCGGTCAACCAATGGAATCGAGGGCACCGTTGCCCGGAAATCCAGAATCCGGGTTCGGCGGAGGAACCGCATCGTCCGGGTCAGCTGGGCGGCGGTGAGTTCGTCGTTCCGGTCGCGCCGAAGCCGCTCGTGGATCTCGTGCCCCGTCGACACGCCGTCGACCGACGCCAGCACGGACAGCGCCTCCGCGGTGACCGGCTGGACCCTGCTGCCCCACGGTGTGGCCACTTCGAACGCGACGGCCGACGCCCGGCTCTCGACCGAGGCCGTTGGCCCTGGCGGGAGCGCGTGGTCGACGGTGTACCCGGCGGCGGCGATGACGGGCACCAGCCCCAGGATGGAGTCGAAGTCCGGCGCCGGCTCGACGAGCACGCCTTCGATCACCGCGAAGTCCAGCCCCAGTTCGAGCATCGTCCACAACGCGTCGGTCGGCGTCTCGACGATGGGCTGCCCGGAGCCGTTCAGCGAGGTATTCAAGATCATCGGCACGCCGGTGCGCTCGTGGAAGCGCCGGATCAGCGCGTGGTAGCGCGGCTGGAGCTCTTCGTGAACGGATTGCACGCGCGCGCTGTCGTCGACGTGCGCGACGGCGGGCACCCGGGACCCGCAGCCCGGTCGGAAGGTGAACGTGCGCAGCATGAACGGGCTGACGCACCGCGTCTCGTCGACGTCGAACCAGGTGTGGACGTGTTCGGCCAGCACCGACGGAGCGAACGGGCGGAACGCCTCTCGCTGCTTGACGTCGCGGTTCAGCCTCACCTTGTGCTCCGCACGGCGAGGATCCGCCACGATGCTGCGTTGCCCCAGCGCGCGTGGGCCGAGTTCGCTCCGGCCGTCGAACCACGCCCCGAGCTGTCCGCGCTCCAACCGGTCCGCAGCGACGTCGGCGATGTCGGTCACGTCCCGGTCCGGGCACACGGCGACGAGCGGGACCGACCGGATGGCTTCCTGCACGTCGCTCGGTTCGTAGCGGTGCCCGAATCCCTCACTCACCAGCCTGGCAGGTCGGTGCCGGCGGTGACGCCAGAGACCGTAGAACGCGGCGCCGACGGCGGGTCCGCTGTCCTCGGCGAAGGGCGCGACGAAGACGTCGGAGAAGCCGGACTCGTGCATCAGGCGTTCGTTCACCAGGCAGTTCAGCGCCACGCCGCCGGAGTAGCACAGGTTCGCCGAGGTGGACGACGCGCGCAGCCGACGCACCAACGCCAGGATCGCCTCCTCAAGGGCGGACTGGACCGAGGCGGCGAGGTCGGCGTACTCGCGCCGGCGCAGAGGCCATCGGTCGGAGTGCGGAAACCGCTCCGGTACGGCGGTGGCGAACGTCGCCAAGCCGTCGGTCACGGACACGAACTCGTGCGGCTGGAACGACGGCGTACCGAACGGAGCCAGCCCCATGACCTTGCCCGCGTCCATGGGGTCGCCGAAGATCTGCTGAGCGACGGCGGAGTACATGCCGCCGATACTGCCGAAGCCGGGCATTCCCGCGCCGTCGCGGTCCAGCCACTTGCCTGCTGGGACGAGCTGCTTGGCGAGGGGGCGGACGGTCGCTCCCGACGCCTCGTACGTCGAGATGATCTCCCAGCCGCCGGGTGCGCCGATGACGGCGCGGCACTCCTCTTCGCTGAGATCTCGATCGGGTGACCCCATTCCGTCCACGACGAGGATGGCGGCATCCGAGAAACCCGACACGGCGTAGGCGCTGAGGGCGTGGCCGAGGTGGTGCGAAATCCGCAGGGTGGGAATCCCGTGGAAGCACGGGCGCAGTTGACGATTCAGGCTCACGTCCTGCTCGGCCTGACCCGCCTCCCCCTGCACGCACAGCACGATGGCGTCCAATTGCCGCGGCTCGATCCCGGCATGGCGCAGGCAGTACTCGGTGGCCAGGCTGACGGAGGCGCCGTAGGTGCGGTCGCGCTTGATTCCCGAGAGCCGTTCCTCTTGGACGGCGGCGACGATCTCGTCTCCGTGCAGCAGACACGCACCGCCGTTGTGTGCGGCGCTGAGTCCGAGAATCCACGGCGTTTCAGTGTTTCTCAAGCGATCTCCCGCCCTATCATCGGAAATCGGTGGCGACCCGGCGCGCGTACCAAGCAAGCCTATGCCCGACGGGTGCGTCGTCCTCGAACTGGCCGATGGAAGACCGGCCCGATAACCCATCCGAACGAAAGTCGCGCCGCCAAACGGCGGCACCTCGATCAGGTTCGGCACGGGGATTACGGATTCCGGTCCCCACGAATGGAGGCGGAATGCTGAAGCAGCTGCCGCTCTTGAACTCCGCGAACACGTCCGGGTGCGGGTCATGCACGTCCAAAGCCCGCCCGCGGGACATCTCCGCCCTCGCGCTGCAGGAGGAAATGCGCACTCTGGTGCAGCGAGCAGCCGACGAGCAGGCTGAACACGTCACGCTGAGCGCAGCGCCGACCGACCCGGGGCCGGCGGAGCTCACGCTCGCGCTCGACGAACCCGTGCCGCTGGTCCACGAACTGCACCACGAGCCGGTGAACGGCTCGCACGTCTGGGTGGGCGTCCAGGAGGCCGCGCTGGCAGTGGCGGACGACGCACAGCACCGGCTCATCACCAGACTCGCGGCCGGCGAATCGCCGCGCAGCATCGCGAACGACGTCGGATGGAGCGAAGCTTCGGACGTCGTGTCCCTCCTGGCGACCTCCGGGCTGATTCGCGGCTTGACGGGCTACCGCGACCGCACGCCCTCAGGCGTCACGGTGTTCGCCCGCCTCCACCTCACGCAGGCCTGCCAGCTCGAATGCGCACACTGCTACGCGGACTCGAGCCCGCACGTCGATCGCGCGAACGAGCTCCCGACGGAGCGGTGGCGCAGGTTCATCGACGACTTCGCCGCGGTCGGGGGCAAGCAGGTGCTGTTCACCGGCGGTGAGGCGCTGATGCACCCCGGCTGTCTCGAGCTCATGGCGGCCGCCAAGGCGCACCGGATGAAGGTGACGCTGTTCAGCAACGGCCTGCTGATCCCCAAGCTGGCCGAGCGCATTCATCCGCTGGTCGACCTGGTGCAGATCAGCATCGATGGACCCGACGCCGAGTCACACGACGCCATCCGCGGCCGCAACTCCTTCAAGCATGCGATCGCGGCGGTCGACAGGTTGGCCGAACTGGGAACTCCGACGCGCATCGGCATGACGATCGTGCCCTCCACATGGCCCAACTGGGTGCAGAATTTCCCCCAGCTGCGAGACCGCTTCGCGGGGGCGCCGAACGTCGTCTTCAAATTCACCTACGGCATCATGCCGCACGGCCGCGGCAGCCAGATCGACCCCGCAGGGCCTGCGTCGCGAGAGGAAGTGAGCGACCTCCTCTCCACGGTCAACGGTTCCGCTCCCCAGATCACGCGCTATATGGCCACGTGCGGATACGCCGATCAGATGGTGATCGGTCCCGATGGGTCGGTCTACCCGTGCCATCTGCTGGACGGAAAGGTCTGCCACATCGACGACATGCCCGTGCGCGACATCGTCGACCTGGTGGGGGGACTGGCAACACAGATCGACGTCGACCATGTCGAGGGATGCAAGACGTGCGAGATTCGGTATCTTTGCGGCGGGACGTGCCGCGTACGCGACAGCAAGAACACCGGCTCTCGCCTGATCACCACGTGCACGCCTGAGGACAAGCGTCGTATCTACGTGAAGATGGCTGGCGATTTCGCTCAGCACGCGCGGTAAAAGCCGAGAAAGGGAAAATCATGCCTGACGAGCCCAAGGCGCCCGAGTCCGTGGAATCGGAGTGCGAGGACACGCTTCGCGTCCCGTCGGCGAACATCAAGCTGTCCGCCGACGAGGGGTTGCGGATCGTGCTCGACGAGGCCCAGCTCGCGGACCTCAGCAACATGCTGGACCAGAACGCGGAATGTTCGCCCGGGTGCATCAGCCTGCCGGGCGGGCCCCGCTGCTGACTGCCAGGTGAGGCTCGGGGCGCTCGGTCGCGTCGGGCCCTGCCGGCGCGAAGAGGGCGCCGGGACTCCGGCGCCCTCCGGTCACACGTGGCTCAGATCCGCGTCGACAGCGGGACGGTGATCTGCTTCAGCCAGGAGCCGGCCGCGAAGTCTCGTGCCTTTACGACGACGCGGTCGTGGAAGACCTCGACCTGGAGGCCCTGGTTGAACGTGCCGGGGACGGACACCTCCCCGCCCTTGCCGTCGTCCGTGTATCCCGTCTGCACCGCGCCGGTGTTGATGACGGAGAAGCCGTCCAGGTTCGCGGTGCCGGGCACCACCCTGCGGACGTACCAGTCCGAGAGGGCGAGGTCCCAATGCGTGTGGCCGCAGAAGAGGAAGACGTCGCGGTGTCGGCCCAGGATCCCGAGGAGCCGGTCCGACTGGAGGTAGTCGCGCGAGTAGAGCTGGTTGTGGCTGCCGGAGACGGTGTTGGGGAGCGGGTGGTGCGTCACGACCATCACGGGCTTGCGGCGGTGCGCCCAGTGCGCGAGGCGCTGCTCGAGCCAGGTGAACTGCGCCTCGCTGATCCACACCTCGTCCCACAGCTCGGGGTCGTGGTAGTGCATGTACTTCTCGGTGCCGAGGCTGAGCACCGGGATGCCGCCGAAGGAGTGCTCCGCGTACACCGTGTTGCGGCCGGCGAAGGTGTAGAAGCTCTTGAAGAGCGAGTCCTCGGTGGTGCCGTTGGGCCAGGTCGCCTGCGCGAGGGTCGCCGGGTCGCGCCACTTGGGGACGTAGAACTCGTGGTTTCCGATGGCCCAGGCGAGCGCCCTCGGGTGGGTGTGGTGAGCCAGTTCGGCGCTGACGGCCGCGTACTCGGCATCGTACCCGCGCGGCGTGATGTCGCCCGCGATCGCGAGGCCCGAACTCCGGGGGTTGGTCCGGTTCATGTCGTCCAGCGCCACACCGAGGTCCCGGAGGTCGCCTTGGATGTCGCTGATGACGTTGAACGTGGTGAGCGGGCGTCCCTCACCGGCGTGTGCGGGCGTGGCCGCGCTCGCCGGTATCCGGGAGGCGGCGACCGCACCCACCGCTCCTGTGGCGACGGTGAGCAGAGATCTGCGATCCACGGAAAGTTTCCTTCCGACGGGCGGCAGCCGCCGACGGGCGCCCCTGCTGGCGCGCCCAGCCGCTCAGCCCCCGCACACGCTCCCGGGGCCACCGCTCTTTGAACTAGACCCGTTACGAATACGCAGCTTGATCGACCCGCTGCCCGCTCCGAGGTGTCAGTTGCGTGAACGCGTCTCGACGACGGGCCTGCTGCGGTGATGACACACCCTGGAACCGGCTCGCCTGGGTGCCACCAGGTGCTCAGCCGCCTTGGGCCGGTTGTTCGCGGAAGCCGCTGCCCGTGGCGCGGACTCGTCCGGGGGCTACCCCTTGGCCGGTTCGGTGCCCGGCCGCTTGACGACCCGGTCGTCGACTTCGAGCGACCTCCAGAGGCGGCGGCCGATCCTGACCTTCACGAGTTCGCCGTCGGCCAGGCGCACTTCAACGAAGTGGTACATGTTCGAGCCGTCGAGCATGCCTCGGGTCTTACCCGTGACGATGCCTTCCCAGGCGTCATCCTGTCCTGCTTTGCGCGATTTCATCATGTTCTGGAGTCTACGAGGACCGGCCCGCCACCTGGCAGGTCCTGGAGTCACCTCCTGGCGATGACAAATGTCATGGCCGCGGCCGGGCTCGGGCCGCTGGAGCAGATCCGTATCCTCGTCGAACCGGCCTGGACCGCTCCGGACCGGGGGCCCGGTGGGTGCGCGAGCACGGCCCCGCCCGGTCCGGTCCGGTTCTTCCCGCCACCGCACACCGATACAGAGGAACAAGAGACTTGACCGCGCTGTCCGCTTTCCCGCTGCCCTTTCACGCCCCGCGCTCCCGGCCGTTCGCGTCGCCACCCCGGACGCTGCGGGAACTGGAGATGATGGAGTGCAGCGCGCACATCCGGGCGAAGTCGGGGTGGTTCGACAAGAGGAACGACGCCGGGATCGTCGCCCGGTGGACCGAGGAGGCCCTCGCCCAGGGCCTGACCGAGGCGCAGGTCCGCTATGTGCTGGACGAACTCGCGTACTACGCCACGCTGCGGGACGCGCGGACCGGCGTCGAGGTGTCCGCCGTCGACGGTGTCTGGCAGTCGGACACGCTCGTCGACGACGCGCTGCGTTCGCGGCTGCGCGAGGCGGTGCGGGTTCTGGAGGAGGTCCCCGAGGAGGAACGCGACTGGCATCCCGGTTCCGAGGGGAAGGTCCTGGATCTGGTGCACCCGTCGCTGTTCTGTCTGGTGCGCGAGGTGAGCGGGGCGCCCGAGCAGGCGTGGCGGAATCCGTCCGACCGCTATGCGAAGTACGAGTTCTCGGAACGGTTCCAGTGGCTGCCGACGGAGGTCGACGTCGACGACGACGGCGGTGTCGCCTTCCGTTCGTACGTCAACAACGTGCACCCGGAGCGGCACCGGGAGCTGCTCTCCGTGCTGCCGGACGTCTTCGCCCGGATGCGCCCGCTGCTGGAGAACGTGCTCACCGACCTACGTCATCCGCGGCCCCTGCGGATCGACGTCGATCCGTACGGCTGGTACGACTCCGAGCCGACGTACCCGACGAGGTCCGCCTACAGCGATGACGCGGCCTACGAGGTAGCGCGCCAGGCCTGGTCGGAGGCGCACGACGAGTGGTGGGAGAACCGCCGCCCGGTCGTCCCGGACGCCCCGGCCTTCACCGCGCCCGAACGGCCCGCCGCGTCCGCCCGCGTCGACCTGCGCGGCCGCCGCCTCCAGGTCATCGTCAAGGTGGCCGCCATCCATCTCACCCCGGACAGCCCCGAGTACGCCGGCGGCTCCTGGCACGTCGAGGGGATGTCGAACGAGCGGATCGTCTCGACCGGCCTCTACTATTGGGACAGCGAGAACATCACCGAGAGCCGGCTGAGCTTCCGGACCGCACTCGACGACCCGGAATACGAGCAGAGCGACGACGACGGCGTGCGCGAGGTCTACGGCCTGGAGAACGAGGACGCGCTGAACCAGATAGCGGGGTCCGCGTCGACCCCGGCGGGCCGCTGCCTCGCGTTCCCGAACGTGCTGCAGCACCGCGTCGGCTCGTTCCGCCTCGCGGACCCCACCCGTCCGGGGCACCGGAAGATCCTCGCGTTCTTCCTCGTCGACCCTTCGGAGCGGATCGTGTCGACGTCCGACGTGCCGCCGCAGCAGCCCTGGTCCGACAGCTCGACCATGACGCTCGACGAGGCCAAGGAGTACCGCGAGCAGCTCATGCGGGAGCGCACGTTCTTCGTCGACGAGCACAACGAGCAGCTCTACGAGCGGGAGTTCTCCCTCTGCGAGCACTGAGCGCGCCCGCCCGCCCCGAGAAGGCCGCCCTACCGGGGTGACCTGGGGCGGACCGGGATGACCACTGCCTGACCGCTGCCCTACCGGTGTGACCTGCGTGAACCCGCGCGGGTCACCCGGTCAGGTCGCGGGCCGGCAGCCGAAGACGCGTTCCAGCAGGAGACAGAGGGCGTCGCGCTCCTCGGCGGCGAGCCCGTCCAGGCCGTCCTGCGTGGTGCGCATCTTCGCGCGGATCGCGTCGGTGACGCGCTCGCCCTCGGCGGTGAGGATGACGTTCTTGACGCGCCGGTCGGACGCGTCGGCTTCGCGGTGCACCAGGCCGCGCTTCTCCAGCCGGTCGACGATGCCGGTGATGTTGGAGGCGTCGCAGGTCATGGTCTCGGCCAGCGCGCGCATCGCGGCGGGGCCGCGGCGGAGCACGGTCAGCGCCTTGGCCTGGCTCGCGGTGAGGTTCTCGCTCGCCGCCGCGACCGTGAAGTCGCCGAGGTAGACGCCCCAGGACATCGAGAGCTGCTCCATGAGCCGGTCCGTGTCGACGGGCGCTTCCGCACGAGGAGCTTCTGTCATGGGACCCATTCTATCCCGAGAAACTTGACCATCTCAAGCATGTGGCTCTACCTTCGCCCTATTGCATGAAGTTCTCAAGCATCAAGGTTGTCAAGTAAACGCCATAAGGAGCGCCCCTGTGACCGTCACCGCGTCCCCCGCCTCCCGCGCGGCCGAGATCCTCTCCCGGCCCGTGGCCCTGAACGGCCTTACCGTCCCGAACCGCATCGTGATGGCGCCGATGACGCGCATGTTCTCCCCGGGTGGCGTGCCCGGCGAGGACGTCCGCTCGTACTACGCCCGCCGCGCCGCCGCCGGCGTGGGCCTGATCGTCACCGAGGGCACCTACGTCGGCCACGATTCGGCCGGGCAGAGCGACCGTGTGCCGCGGTTCCACGGCGAGGAGCAGCTGGCGGGGTGGGCGAAGGTCGCCGAGGACGTGCACGCGGCGGGCGGGACGATCGTGCCGCAGCTGTGGCACATCGGCATGGTGCGCCAGCAGGGCCAGGCGCCCTACCCCGACGCCCCGGCCATGGGCCCCTCCGGCATCCGCACCGACGGCACCGAGGGCACGGGCCAGGCGATGACCCTCGGCGACCTCGACGACGTCATCGGCGCCTTCGCCGAGGCCGCCGCGGCCGCCGAGCGCATCGGCTTCGACGGCGTCGAGCTCCACGGCGCCCACGGCTACCTCATCGACCAGTTCCTGTGGGCGGGGACGAACCGGCGCACCGACGCGTACGGCGGCGACCCCGTGGCCCGTACGAAGTTCGCCGCCGAGATCGTGGCCGCGGTCCGCGCGTCCGTCTCGTCCGACTTCCCGGTGCTCTTCCGCTACTCGCAGTGGAAGCAGGACGCCTACGACGCCCGGCTCGCCGAGACCCCGGAGGAGCTGGAGGCGATCCTGACGCCCCTGGCCGCCGCCGGTGTCGACGCGTTCCACGCCTCGACCCGCCGTCACTGGATCCCCGAGTTCGACGGATCGGACCTCAACCTGGCGGGCTGGACCAAGAAGCTCACCGGCCGCCCCACCATCACCGTCGGCTCGGTCGGCCTCGACGGCGACTTCATCCACGCCTTCGCGGGCGAGGGCGCGCCGGTCCAGGGCATCGACGAGCTCCTCGACCGTCTGGAGCGCGACGAGTTCGACATGGTCGCCGTCGGCCGCGCGCTGCTCCAGGACCCGGAGTGGGCGGCCAAGGTCCTCGCGGGCCGGACGGACGAGCTGAAGCCGTACGACGCGGCGGCGGTCAAGACCCTGAGCTGAGGACCGCGCCGCAGGCGCTGATCGACCGCCGCGGCGGCCGGGAGATCGCTCCCGGCCGCCGCGGCGGCGTGTCCGCCCGTCCCGGGGCCGATGCGTACCGGCCGGCCGTCGTACGGTCCGTGCGCGGTCCCTTCAACCTGGTCGCGGACCCCGTCCTGGACACCTCGGCCCTCGCGCGCCTGTTGAACGCCCGGACCGTTCCACTGCCCGCCGCGGCGGCCCGCACCGCCCTGGCCGCGGCCTGGCGACTGCACCTGGTCCCCGCCGCGCCCGGACCGCTCGGACGCCGTCCTGCGACTGCCTCTCCTCGACGCGGGCCGGGCCGGTGACGAGCTCGGCCGGGCCCCGTCGCGTACGTCCACGGAGGCGGTCAGTGCCTTCCTGGAGGGCCTGCGCCAAGGGGCCGGACTGGACACCCCGCCCCTCGCGGGGACGGGTCCCCGGGCATAGCCAGGCACCCCCGAACGGCATCGGGAACTCCCCGGCCGTCGCCACCCCGGCCCTCCGACCGGCGAGCACAGCAAGGGTGTCGCCCGGTTCGTCACGCGGCGACGCCCCACGTGAGCACCGCGCGGCGCCCCGGAGGCGCTCGCACCCGGCGCCGTCGTACACCGCCGCCGGAACCGCCTCCGCACCTGCCGGTCCTGACGTCCGGCCCGCGAGACGGTGGTGACGGCCCACCATCACCACCGCCCTGTGAGGAGATCCCGTGCTCGAAGGCTTCGGCGAGGCGCTCGCGGACCGGGAGTACTACCTGCCGCTGGCCGGCGTGGCCGACCCCGGGCCGCGCTTCGCTCCCGGCGAGGTTCCGCCGGGCCTGCGCGGCTCCGCCCAGGGCATCTGGACGGTCTGGGGCAGCCCGCGGACCGGGCTCGCCGAGCAGGGCTGGAAGATCCACGTGTCGGCGCGGCTGGACCGGGCGCAGCACGTGCTCGACACGGTCGCCGAGATCTGCTTCTCCGAAGGCGTGCCGTTCAAGCACCTGAGCGCCCGGCTGTTCTTCCTGTTCCTCCACCACAAGCACGCGCCGCGGACCCAGGCGGGCAAGTTCTGCGCCGTCTACCCTCCGGACACGGCGACCGCCGGCCGGCTGCTGGAACGCCTGCGCGACGCGCTCGACGGGGAGGAGGGGCCGTACGTCCTCACCGACCGGCGCTATCGCGACTCGCGGACCGTCCACTACCGCTACGGCTCCTTCGACGGCGCCCGCAGCCGGCTCCGGGCCGACGGCACCCGGGAGGGGATCCTCCGCGACGGGTCCGGACGCGAGGTCGTGGACTCCCGGCTGCCCGTGTTCCACCTGCCCGCGGGGATCACGGACCCCTTCGTCGAGCGGGAGGAGCAGCCGCACGCGGGCCCGATCCTGATCCGCGACTACGAGGTGACCGGCGCGGTCCGCCTGAGCAACGCCGGCGGCGCCTACCAGGCCCGCGACCGGCGGACCGGCCGCGCCGTCTTCCTCAAGGAGGCCCGCGCCCACAACGGCCTGGTCTTCGACGGGACCGACGCGCAGCAGCGGCTGCGGCACGAGTACGAGGTGCTGCGCGAGCTGCACGCCGCGGCCCCGGGCGTGGGCCCGGAGCCGCTGGACCACTTCACGGAGTGGGAGCACGACTTCCTCGTCACCGAGTACGTCGCGGGACAGCCGCTGGTGGGCTGGCTGAGCCGGTCCTCCCCGCTGGCCCGCGCCGACCGCACGGCCGAGTCGGTCGCCGCCTACTACGCGGCGTGCCGGCGGCTGCTGGCCGCGCTGGACGCCTCTCTTGAGCGGCTGCACGCCGCCGGCTACCGATTCGGCGACCTCAGCCTGGGCAACGTCCTGGTCACGCCGTCGGGCGGGGTCCGGCTGGTGGACTTCGAGGCGGCCTCGGCGCTGTCCGCTGCCCCGTCCGGGATCGGCACTCCTGGGTTCACGCCACCGCCCGGCCTGCGCCGCTCCGACAGCGATCCGCTGCTGCAGGACCGGTACGGCACGTCGGCGGTCGCGCTCGCCTTCCTGGCGCCGTTCAACGAGGTCGCCGAGCACGCGCCCGCCAACCTCGCACTCCTGCGCCGCGATCTGGCGGACGTGGCTCCGCCGCAGGACCTGTGGCAGCGGGCGACCGTCTTCCACCTGACGAAGGAAGGGGCGCAGGACCGGAACGTTCCCGACTGCCCGCTCTCCCCCGCCGATCCGGACACCGATCCGCGCGGCCGCCTCACCCGGCTCGCCGAGGAAGTGGCCGCGGGGCTGCTGGAGATGGCCGACGCCGACCGGCCCGACTGGGCCTTCCCGCCCTCGCCGGAGGCGTTCCGCACCAACAACGTGTGCCTGGCGTACGGCACGGCCGGGGTGGTGCACGCCCTGCACCGCGCCGGGGCCACGGTCCCGGAGGAGATCCGCGAACGGCTGCGCCGCGACACGCTGGCGCAGCGCGGCGCCCTGCCCCCCGGCCTGCTCGTCGGCTCGGCCGGCATCGCCCAGGTGTTGGCCGGCCTCGGCCTGTTGGACGAAGCCGTCGACCTGCTCCGCGACGCCGACGGGCACCCCCTCACGGCCTCCTGCGCCACGCTGGCCGGCGGGCGGGCCGGAGTCGGCCTGAGCTGGCTCACGCTGCACCGGCTGACCGGGGAGAGCAGCCACCTGGAGCGGGCCGCGGCTGCGGGGGAAGCCCTCCTGCGCACCCCGGACCTGCCGGCCGCCCTCGGCGAGCACGACGCCCGCGGCCTGCTCCACGGCCGCTCGGGGCCGGCCCTCTTCCTCCACCGCCTGGCCCGCGACACCGGCGAGGCCCGCTTCCTGGAGGCCGGCCGCCTGCTGCTCCACCAGGAGCTGGACCGGACCTTCCCGCTGGACGACGGCAGCCTGTCCCTCTCCGACAACGCGCAGCTCACCCGCGCCATGCCGTACCTGGCCACGGGCGCGGCCGGTCTCGCGACGGCACTCACCCGTTACGTGGCCACCGCGCCGGACGAGCGCTGCGCCGCCGCCCTGCCGCGGCTGGTCTCCGGCATCCGGGTCTCCTGCGCCACGAAGGAGGCGGGCCTGTACCGGGGGCTGGCCGGACTGACCTGGTTCCTGGCCGAGCACGCCGAGCTCACCGGCACGGACGCCGCCCGCGGGGACGCCGTGCGCGCCGCGACCGGACTGCTGAAGTACGCCGTTCCGCACCGGCGCGGTGTCCGCTTCCTCGGAGCGGGATCCCAGCGCTTCACCGCCGACCTGTCCAGTGGCGGGGCCGGTGTCCTGCTGGCGCTCCACCGCCTGCTGTCCGGCCCGCCCCTGACGGGGCACCGGCACGCGCGTCCCCGGCTCCCGGCAGCAGCCTGACGTCCCCGGACGCGCCCCCCCATGAACCCCTGGGCACGGCGGCGAACGCCGCCGCGCCCAGGTACGCAGTGACCGACCGACCGTCACGACCCCGACAGGAAAAAGGAGATCATCCAATGAGTCAGATCCTCGCGCTCCAGACCCTGGACACCGAGCAGGAGACCCACGCCCTCGTTCCCTGCTTCAGCGTCGCCTGGAGCATCAGCGACATCTTCCCCGAGCCGATGTAGCAGGCCGATACCGTGAGGGCCGGGAGCGGGCGGCATGGCGCCCCTTGTCTCCCGGCTCCCGGCTCCCCCGGTGTGCCGGCGGGCCCCCGCAGATCATGGAATCCCTCACCGGAGAGTCTCCGGCTCTTCCAGGCGCACCGTGGTCGGATTCGTACGCAACCATCCGGGCCCACAGGAGTCATGTAAAGCGAGTACGCCATCGGCGTGTTCGCTTCACTTCCAAGGGGGACCCGCATGACTCACCACATATCCCTGCGCGCCCGCGTCCTTCCGGTCGTGGCCGCCGCCGGGATGCTCGTGCCTGTCGTCGTCGCAGGCGCGGCGCCCGCTTCCGCCGCTCCCGCGCCGCAGGTCAGCTGTACCTCGGGCAAGGCCGGGCTCGCGTCCAAGCTCCAGCGGGACATCACCGCCGCTCTCGCCGGTCGCACCGGTACCGTCGCCGTCGGCGTGCACGACCGCACCACGAACACCACCTGCACCCTGCGCGCCACGGTCTCGTACGACTCGGCCAGTGTCGTGAAGGTGACCGTCCTCGCCACGCTCCTCTGGGACGCGAAGAAGCACCATCGGTACCTGACCACACGCGAGTCCCATCTCGCGAACGCCATGATCACCAAGTCCGACAACGCGGCCACCACCGCCCTGTGGAACCAGCTCGGCGTCAGCAAGGTGAAGGGGTTCCTGGCGGCTGCCGGGATGACGCGGACGGTGCCGGGGTCCGGCGGCTACTGGGGGCTCACCCGGATCAACGTCACCGACGAGCAGCGGCTGCTCTCCCTGCTCACCACCAGGAACACCGTCCTCAGTGACAACTCCCGTGCCTACATCCTCAAGCTCATGGGGAACGTCATCACCTCCCAGAAGTGGGGGACCCCCGCCGGCGCGCCCTCCACCGTGTCCAAGCATGTCAAGAACGGCTGGCTGCAGCGCGCCTCACGCGGCTGGCGCGTGCACAGCGTCGGGGTGTTCCGGGGCGGCGGCCACGACTACACGATCTCCGTGCTCAGCGACGGCAACAGCACGATGAACTACGGCGTGCAGACGATCCAGGCCGTGGCCAAGGTGATCCACCGGGACCTGGTGCCGACCGCTCCCGCCGCGTCGCGCTACACGCCGACCACCTCGCCGAGGGAGGCCTACGTCGCGGTGCCACGGGGCTGACGCCCTGATCCCGTACGAGAATTCACGGGCATGAGCCGGTGGGGCGGGGCGATGGACGCGCGCCCGCACCGCCTCAACGGCCTCAGGACCTGGCCGCCGGAGCGTGCGCGGCCGCCCCGGTGGGCGGGGCCTGGCAGGGCAAGGTGACGGTGACGACGACGCCCCCGTCCTGACCGGCCTCCATCTCGCCCCTCAGGGAAATGCTGTACGGGTCGGGCTTGTGGACGGCCTCGAAGTCCCCGGCGGGCGAGGTGGACGAGGTGGACCCGCCGGCCGAACCGGACTCGTCCGGGGTGACCTCGAAGCCCTCGTCCGCGAGCTTCTCCCGCAGCGCCCGGAGCACCTCGTGGCGCCGGTCATCCGTGACCTTCAGCTGGGTCGCCGAGCTGAGCTCATACGCCTCACCCTCCTCGGCCAGACCGGCCCCCCGCCCCGGGCACCTGTAGTAGGCGAGGACGTTGATCCACGGATTCCGCTCAAGGCCCGTCAGGTCGCGCACCTGGTCCTGGACCCGCTGCGCCCGTGTCAGCGCCGCCTCCCGGGACTCGACGCGCGTAGGCTCGCTCGGCGTTCCCGGTCCCCCGCCGGGTGACCCCACGAGCGAGCATGAGCCGAGCGTCAGTGCGCCTGACACCATCAGCACGGCCGCCCCGGCCGCTCGTGCGGCCGCCCCGGACTTCCGAGCCGTCGATCTGGTCAGCAAGTGCGGTACTCCCCCGTGGACAGGCGTGCGTTTCCGACGTCCGGATGCTAGGCACCACCAGGAAGAATCCGCACGCGATTATGAGCATGACGGGTTGACCCGTACGGCAGGGCCAGGGGTCAGGACGGCATGGGGGCGAGCGGTACGGCGGCCTGGGCTTCTCGGTTCCTGACCGGTCTCGCGACGTGCTGCGCCACGCACGCCGGCATCCCCTCCAGCTTGGCCGCCGCATCCGCCGCTTGCCGCCGAAAGGCCTCGGGCGGCATGCCGACCAGCTCTGTGAAACGGGTGGTGAACGCGCCCGGCGACGCGCAGCCGACCGCGACGCGGACCTCCGTGACGCTCAGGTCGCCCCGTTGCAGCAGCGCCGCCGCCCGCTCGACGCGACGCGTCATCAGATACGCGTACGGCGACGCACCATAAGCCGCCCGGAACTGCCGACTGAGATGCCCCGCGGGCATGCTCGCCTCATGAGCGAGCGCCTCCAGGTTCAGCGGCTGCGCGTACTGCCTGTCGATCCGGTCACGGACACGGCGCAACCTGGCGAAATCAGCCAGACGCTGCGCCTGGACACGTGCACGTCCCCACTCAGGTCGACACATGAGACTCCTCCCCTCCCTCTGTCCTCTTCGTTTCCAACGAGGTCTTCGAGCGTCCGGGGCACCCGCCGAAGTGGGCGGCCCGGACGCCCGTCCGTGTGAACCGGCCCGCCGGCCCCTACCGGCCGCCGGCCTGGCGACGGCCCTCAGGGCCGCATCGCCACCCCGCACGGCTCAGCGCAGCTCCTGGAAACGGACCAGGTTGCCCGCGGGGTCGCGGAATGCACAGTCACGGACGCCGTACGGCTGCTCGGTGGGCTCCTGGACGACCTCGGCGTCCCCCGCCTGCACCTTCTCGAACAGCGCGTCGAGGTCCGGGGTGGCCAGCAGGATCCAGCCGTAGGTGCCCTTCGCCATCATCTCGGTGATCGTGCGGCGCTCGTCCTCCGTGACACCGGGGTCGGCGGCAGGCGGCGCCAGAAGGATCGACGTACCCGGCTGACCAGCCGGACCCACCGTGATCCAACGCATCCGGCCCTGCCCGACATCGCTGCGCACCTCGAATCCCAGAACGTCGCGGTAGAAGGCGACCGACGCGTCCGGGTCGACATGCGGAAGGGAAACCGTGTGAATGGTGATGTCCATGCCCAGCAGACTAAGCCCGGCTCCGTGACCGGCGCTTCTCCGAACCTGACCGATCCGCACACACCTCACGCAGAGGTCGCGCGTGCGGCCCCCTGATCGCTCAGGGGGCCGCACGGTGGGTCAGATGCCCGGGGGTGCCGGCTCAGGCCGGAGCGGTGTCAGAAGCATGGGGTGTTGCCCCATGAGACGTATCCGGAGAGGTAGACCCTGCTGTAGGCGCACTTGCGCTTGTTGATGGCCTGGCGTGCGTTCCACGCCCCGGCGTAGATGGCGCCCGCCACCAGCCAGCCCCACGGAGGCGGTACGAGGAACCTGATCCAGTACGTGGAGAGGGTGCTCAGCATGATGGAGAACGTGAAGTCACGGTCCCATCGGATACCGACGCTGTACCAGTTGCCGCAGCACAGCTGGACCCGCCACAGGCCGGTGAGGTCCTGGTTGGTGACGGGGTTCTGGTCGGCGTAGTCGTAGGCGTTGGCGCTTCCGTAGCGCACCGGGTCGGTGCTCTGGAAGCGGCCGGTGGCCGGGTTGTAGACGCGGACGCCCATGAGGATGCTGCGGGTGGGGGTCTCGGAGGACCGCTGGTAGCCGCCGAGCCAGCCGTAGCGGTCCGTACCGCCGGACTTGGGGTTCCCGTACTCGTCGTAGTCCAGGACCCGGGGTGCCTGGGACGAGTTGAGGGGAAGGGTGACGTTGATGTCGCCGTGCAGGCCGGTGAGTTCCAGTGCGACGGCGCCGGTGTCGGTGGTGACGGCGGCGAGGTTGCCCGTGGGGGCCGTCACCTGACGGCTGGTGCCTCCGGTGGTGGTGTTCTCCACGATCCAGCGGGGGTTGTCGCCGTCGGCTCCGTAGTGGTTGAGCTTGCTCGCGGTCGGGGACCAGGTGCCGGCGGTGTTGGTCTCGGTGGTCCAGCCGCGGAAGCGCAGGGCCGCGTCCAGCGTCCAGGTCTGCCGGCTGTTTCCGGCGGTCTGCTGCTGGGCGAGGTCGTTGGTGTAGTAGGCGGTGGTGGCGCCGGGCTGCGCGGTGGTGCGCCCGAGGGCGTCGTAGGTGTACCCGGGGTCGGTCAACCGATCGCCCGAGTCGTAGGTGTGGGCGGCGGTGGTGGCTCCGGAGGTCGTGCACGGGGCTCCCGGTGCGGCCTTGGTGGTGCCCTGGGCCGTGCGGTTGGTGTTCTTGTCGAAGGTGTAGGTGCGGGTCGTGCACACCCCGTTCGCGCTGTCCGCGACCTGCGTCAGGCGGCCGATCGCGTCGTAGGTGTACGCCTGGTTGGAGGCCTGACCGGGGGTGCCGGTGTGGGCGGCCCACCCACCGTGCGCGGTGACCGCGACGCTGTCGTTCATGACGGTGACGTGGTCGGCGTCGCGGGTGTAGGTGCGCGCGGTGAGGTTTCCGGCGGTGTCCTTGGTCTGCCGCATCGTGTAGCCGCCGGGCAGACCGCCGCCGACGGGTGCGCCGTCGGTGTCGTAGCGGGCGGTGAAGACGCCGGCCGCGGAGTCGTCGGTCGAGGTGAGCAGGCCGCGCGGGTCGATCGCCGTGTCGTAGGTGTAGGTGGTGGTGGACGGCGCGGTGTCGGTGACCTTGGTCGGTCGGTTCAGCGCGTCGTACCGGGTGGTGGTCACGCCGCCGTCGGCGTCGGTGTAGGAGATCAGGCGGCCGAGCCTGTCGTACGCCTTGGTGATCGTTCCCGCGGTGGGCGAGCCGCTGGTGGCGGGCAGGCCGGTCGCCGGGTCGTAGTCGGTGGTGGTGGTCGGGGTGGTGGTGCCGAGGCCGCCGGTGACGGTGACGGTGGTGGGCCTGGCGGCCGCGTCGTGGCCGGTGGTCGTGGTGCGGGTGACGCCGTTGGCGGCCTCCGTCACCTTGGTGGTCTGGCCGAAGAGTCCGTACTCGTGGGTCTTGGTGGCCAGTTGGGCGGGGTTCGATCCGCCGCCGGTGGTGTTCCCGGCGGGGCCGACGGTGCAGACGAGGTCGGCCCATTCCGGCCTGCCGCCGCACGGGCCGGTGCCGTCACCGCTGTAGTACGTGGTCACGGTGGCACCGGCGTCCGTGCCGTTGGAGGCGGGCAGGGTGGTCCTGGTGACGCGGCCTTGCGCGTCGTAGGCGGTGGTCTTGCTGAGGTTGAGGCCGCCGGGGTCCTGGGTCACGCTGGTGGCGAGGCCCTTGGTCCAGTCGTAGCCGGTGGCGGTCACCCGGGCGTCCGCGAGCAGCGCCGTGTTCACGCGCGGTTGTGCGCCGACGCTGGTCTTGGTGATCTCGTCGCGGGACACCGCGGTGCCGTCGGTCGGGCGGCCGGTGTCGAACTCGTTGACCGTGCGGGTCCTGGCCGCGATGGCGGTACCCGCCGCCGCCACGGTGGTGGAGCCGTCGACGAGGGCGCCGGCCAGGGTGATCATGTGGAGCGGGCCGCGGACCTCCAGTTCACGGGTGCCTTGCGGGCTGAACCTGCGCTGCGTCGACAGCTGCAGCGCGCGCTCCGCGGTGGAGAGCCCACTGATGCCCAGCGCGTCGAGCGCGGCCGTCGCGCCCGGCGCGCCGCCGAGGGCCAGCTCCCGGTTGCCGGCGGTGAGCTCCCGGACGAGGTGGCCGGTGCGGTCGTACTCGGTGGTGGTGATGCCTCCGCCGGGTCGGACGGTGTTCACCGGCCGGCCGGAGGCGTCGAGGTAGGTGGTCGTCGCGCGGCCGTAGGCACCGGCGCCGAGCTGCGGACCGTTGCTGGACGCCGGGATCTGGTCGGGCGGGAAGACCGCGGTGGCGTCGGTGGCGAGGTCGGTCTGGCCCCAGCCCGCGGCCGCCGTGGCGCCGAGGTTCTGCGGGGCGGAGGCGCCGGTGACCGGGACGCCGTAGACGAGGGTGGTCGTCGCGGTGCCGTCGGTCTGGTCGGCGCTGCCCGCGGCGAGCGTCGGGCGGGCCACGGACAGCAGCATGCCGTCGCCGGCCGTCGCCGACCCGCCGGCCTGCCCGTAGGCGAAGGTCCACGGCAGCTGGCCGGCCGGGGTGAGCTGGGTGACCCGGCCGGCGGCGTCGTAGGCGTAGGCGGTCTTCAGCGCGGGACTGATGCGCGGATCCCACACCTCGCGCAGGCGTCCGGCGCTGTCGTAGGCGTACCGGGACACCTCGGTCGCGGTCGACGCGGTGGCTCCGGGCACGGTGGCCCAGAGCCGGATCGTCTGGACCTGGCCCGTGTAGTCGCCGAGCGTCGAGGCGGTCGCGGTGGTGGTGTCGGCGTAGACGAACTCCAGGATCCTGCAGCCGCGGGCCGCCTGGTTCGCCTCGCAGGCGGCGAGGGTGACCGCGCTGCTGGCCGTGATGATCCGCTTCGGGCGGGCCAGCGTCCTGTTGTCGGATGTGGTGACGGTCTCGGAGATCACCTCGGTCGTCGAGTTGTTCAGGCCGTTCGACAGCGAGGTGGTCACGGTCCACACCGTCGCGGCCGGGGAGGCCTTGGCGAAGGTGGTGACGGAGCCGGCGCTGTCGGTGAGCGTGAAGACACCGGTGAAGGAGCCGGTGAGCGTGAGGTGCTCCGCCCCGGGTTCGGGTACCCATCCCGTGCCGGCGGTGTTCGCGGTGAATCCGATGGTGGTGCCGTCGTTCTTGACCAGGTCGACCGAGGTGTCCGACGTCCGGCGTACGGCGGTGTGGTCGGGGTTGGTCTTGGCCGCCTGGACTCCGGAGACCCACTCCTTGCCGAAGACGGGTGCCTGGCCGTCCTGCTTCGCACCGGCGTCCGGGGTGCGCGAGTTCGCGCTGCGGGTCACCGTCATGTCGAACGCCGAGGCGTCGTTGCCGCCCAGGTTGTAGCTGCCCGTCAGCAGGTTGACGGTGCCGGGGCCGACGCCGGTCGAGGCCGCCCCGTCGGCGGTGCGGTCCACGACGACGCGCAGGGCGTCCGCGCTGCCGTTGCCGCCGGGGCCCGTGAAGTCCGCCTTGATCTGGACGGCGCCGTCGGGGTTGGCGGTACTCGTGGCGTTCCACACCAGTTGCGGGCTCGCGCCGTCGGTGAGCGCGACCGGCCATGCGGACAGCGGCTGGCCCGCGAGGGTGACGTGGCCGGGCGGAATCGGCGCCCAGGGGTCCGCGTCGGAGCGGCGCCAGGCGAAGGTGACCTTGTCGTACTTGGAGGCGTCGGCCTCCGCGGCGAGCGGGAGGCGGGCCGGGGTGCGCTGCCCTTCGCCGACGGAGGTGATGCCGCCGGCGCCGACGTGGAAGACGTACGGGACCGCCTCGGACTTGTTGTCGGCCTTGTCGACGCTGCGGACCAGCAGGGTGTTGGTGCCGCCCTTGTCGGGGGTGACCTGGACCGTGACGGGGGTGGTGGCCCCGTTGGTGGCGACCTTGGTCCAGGTGACGCCGTCCAGGGACCATTCGATCCACTCGTGGTCGGCGGCCGGCGGGCTGACGGTGAACGCACCGGTCTGACCGATGCCCTTCACCCAGCCGGACGACGGGTAGTCCGTCGAGGCCACCGACGCGGGCGCGGACGGGGCGGTGGTGTCGACGGTGAACGTCCGCCACGCCGACCAGTCCACGTTGTAGTGGGTGCCGTCGTACGGGTTGGTGCGGAACCGGTAGGTCCTGCCGTTCTGCAGCAGCCCGGCCGGAACGGTCACCGAGACCGGCTGTCCGCTGGGCGCGTACGGGGAGACCAGCAGGTTGCCGATCTGCGTGTCCATGACGCCGTCGAAGATCTGGAAGGTGCCGTTGATCTGGTCGTTGTTGGTGTCGGTGAACGTGTCGCGCAGGTTCGGCGTCAGCGTGTTGACGACGTAGCCGCTGCCGTTGGCGAAGAACGGCGGCCCGGCCTGGAGGTCGGCGCCCGTCTTCGGACGGTAGTTGTACGTCACCGACAGCTTGGGGATCTGCGTCGCGGCGGCGTTGCCGGAGTAGAACCGCTTCCACGCCAGGGTGTTGGCCTCGTCGGTCGCGCGGATGCCCAGCCCCTGTCTGGCCACGGTGGTCTGACCCGCCCAGTACTGCAGCAGTGTGGTGACGTCGGCGTTGACGTACCCGCCGTTGGAGCAGTTCTGCCCCTTGGTCTCGGTCGAGGTGCCGTATCGCTGGTACCAGGTCGGCTGCGCGGTCCACACGGTGCCGGTGTTCGCGGTGCCGGTGTCCCACACCTCCCAGGACGTGGGCTTGGTGCAGTCCCAGGAGTGGTAGTTGAAGAGCGACAGCGTCGCCTTGGAGACCAGGGCGTCCTTGATCGGCGCCATGTCCCAGGTGATGAACGAGCGTGCCACGCGGGGCTTGGTGTTCGGACCGGGATCCGCGTAGTCGCCCGGCCAGCCGATCTTCAGATCGGTGGTGTTGGACTGGTCGACGGTGTCGCCCTGCTGGACGTAGGTGTCGAAGACGTCCGACAGGACGCCGTCCGACGGGTCGACGGTGACCGGGTACGTCGTCGCCGGGTCGGCCAGGAACCCGGCGTTCGGGGTCAGCCGCAGTTCGATGTCGTCACCGAGCTGCACCACCTTCAGGGCCACCGGCGCCTTGTGGGTGTGCTCCAGCGACCTGCGGTCGACGGTGGCGTCCCACATCACCGGAGCGGGCATGGTGGACAGCTTGCGTCCGGTCGCCTTGTCGGTGAACAGGACGGATCCGTCGCGTTGTTGACGTGCCGCCACTCCGGGTGCCTTGATCGGCAGCGTGAACGCCGCCGTTCCCGCGGGGCGCTTCCTGAGGACCAGGGACTGCTCGTATCCCGTGCGGGTCGCGTCGACCACCAGGTCGGCGTCCGGCAGGACGTTCCGGTACGTGGCCCGGGCGCCGTCGAGGGTGGGGGCCGGCAGGCCGCCCTTCCACTTCAGGGACATGCTCTTGCCGCCCGCCGACAGCGACAGGAGCTCCTGTGCGGGAGCCTGGGAGGCCGCCGCGAACGAGGGTGCCGCCGTCCCCTTCGGCCCTGACAGGGTCAGACCGCGCGGGTGCGCCTCGGAGGCGACCGTGCCGTCGGGACGCCGGGCGAACGCCACCTCGACGTCGACCCAGTCCGCGCCGCGGCGGAACCGGACCGGCCCCGCGGCCGTCTCCGTGGTGAGCGTCCCGTCCGGGTTCGCCCACGTCGTGGACGTCGTCGTGCGTGCGTCCAGGGCTTCGACGCGCGTACCCCACAGCTTCGCCGCGAGCCGCGCGGAGGCCACGTCGTCGACGGGTCCGCCGGGCTTGGGCGCGTCCACGGGCGGTTTCGGTTTCGCGGGCGCGGCGAAGGCCGCCTCGGAACCCGCCAGCAGGGTGATCGCCAGCGTGCCGGCCATCACGGCTGAGGTGAGACGCCGGGCACCGGGCCGTGGTGATCTCTCGCGCTGTCGCCGGGCGGATCTGAATGAGCGTACGGACATGATTCCCCCTCCTCGGGTGTCGGCAGTCAGAACGGGAACCACTGCGTGCACCAGGAACGGCCGTCGGCGTTCAGGTAGACGCACGCCTGCACCTGCTTGTAGGACGGGTCGTAGTACATCCCGGACCAGGTGGCGATCGTGTTGGTGCCCGCGGACGTGGTCCAGTTGGTCTGGCCCAGCTCACGCGGTCCCAGACCGCCTTCGAAGCCGCCGCCCCCGTAGTTCCGGCGGTTCACGTACACGTGCCCGCCGCCGCTGCCCGTCGCGTAGGTCGCGCGCGCCCAGGCGTACCGGTCCCCGTCCGTCGTGCCCAGACGGAGGGAGAGCCCTCCGAAGGGGTGGGGGATGTCGAACTGGCTGCCCGGGCCGCTCTGCCAGGTCTGGATGTTCGGGTTGTGGTCGTCGCAGCCGAACCCCGCGCACGCGGTGGCCGTGGCGGAGGCCTCTCCGGCCAGCCCCGCCGAAGCGCCGAAGGTGAGGCACAGGGCCGCCGCCGTCGAAGCGAGGCGGCGGGCGCGGGCCCCACGCCGCGACGACGGCGGATCCATGGGCTGATGGGTCGTCTTGCCGTTCAAGTGGGTTCTCCCTGCTGTGGCATGTCCGAGCCGCCGGCCACACCACCCCCCGTCGACGCGGTGTGGACGGCGGCCTTCCCGATCTGCGACGAGGGTGGCGGCACACAGGGTTGTCCTGACCGGCACGCTGCCATCACCGCAGGTCAGAGACGTCACTCGAACGGACAACGGCTTGTCCGGGGACAACGGGGCTCGTCAGGCACGAGCCTCAGGGGCGCCACAGCATCCACGGGTCGTCCGCGCAGGTCGACTGGAGTGCCTGCTCCAGGTCGGCGCCACCGGGGCGGATCGCGACGCACTTCCCGCTGTTGCGGTTGACCAACTGCCACGCGCGGTGCGACGGACGGTACCGGAAGGACCAGAACTGATCGGGGAAGAGCCCGGCTTCGTCGCCGCACGGGTAGTGGGTGATGATCGCGTCGTCCGTCGTCCGCGCCGCGTCGACCGAAAGGCACAGGCCGCTGAACCGGTTGCGCACCGCGTACACCGTCCCCTCCCGCCCGGTCTTCTCCGGCGTCAGCCGCCAGAACTGTTCCGCGTCCGCGGCACATGTGGTCTGCACCATTCCCGCCGCGGGAATGTCGCTGTTCCGAGGTGTGGACAGGCACATACGGCTGGCCACGCCCGTCAGCCGGAACAGGCCGTCCGGCAGCGGAGGAGCGGCATGCCGGCCCGGAACTCCATGACCTCCGGTGGCCGAGGCGGAGGGCGACGCCCCGGATGTCGGGCGCGCCGAGGCACCGTCCGGGGGCGGGGCCGCCGGAGCGGTCCGCTGCGGCTTCCCGGGCCCTCCGGGAAGGGCGTTCGCGTAGGTGGGCGATGCGGAGCCGGGCCCCGGCGTCGCGGCGGCCGGCGAACCACCGCCCGCGCCACCCGAGGGGAGCAGCCCCGGGGACGGCATCACCATCGTGACACTCACGCGGGGCGGCACGTCACCGGCGACGTCCGCGGCGGGCGCCCGCCCACCCGCGATCACCACACCGGCTGCCGCGGACACCAGAGCGAGGCACAACACGCCTGCCGCGTACAGACCGCCTGACCGACTCCCCTTCGAGCCGTCGCCGACCCGTTCCAGGAAGCTCCGCGCCGCGCCGCCCGCCGCGAGCGCGCGGCTCACCGGCACGGCCCAGGGCACCAGCTCGGCGGCGTACGGGCCGAGGGCCTGCCCGCTGATCCGCCACTGCAGCACCAGCACCTCGTCCCCGTGGTGCTGGAGCAGGCACGCGAGCCGCGCGAGCGCCAGGACGTGCTCATGGTCCGCGGCCGCTTCCCCCCTCACCACGCCCGGCTCGATCTCGTCGGCCAGGCGGAAGGCCGCGACCTGCACCTCCCGCACGGCAGCGAGGCGCGCCAGGGCGTCGTCCGCGCGGACGACGGCCGTGGACCGCACCACGGCCGCGACCAGGGGAAGCCTGTTCCTGTCCGCGTCGCCCGGCTCGTCGACCCCGAGCACCGCTCCCCCGCCGGACCCCGCAGCCAGGAAGGGGCCCTGAAGAAGCCGGATGATGGCGAGCAGTACCTCGACGAGCACGGCGGCATCGGCGGCCGCCGCCTCGGCGCGCCGGAGCGCCTCGCCCGGAGACAGCTCCGGATCGGCGGCGGCCTGCGCGGTCAGCGCCGCGTCATGCAGCACCCGGGCGCGCTCCAACATGGCAGCACGCCCCCGCGCATCCCGGAATCGGTCGCGTACGACCGCGTTGAGCCTGCCCAGCGGCGTGACGCGAGCACCCGAGCGGTATTCGCTCCATAACGTCCGCCCTCCGCCGAAACGATCCGCCAGTTCGCGTACGGTGAGATGCGGGGTGATGTCCCGCAGGAATCCGGCGAGTTCGTCCGCCGCCGGATTGGCTCCCCTCACCGGTCCTTGCCGCCGTCCCGTCCTTGCCATCGTGCAACCCCCCTCGGATCACGCCCGTCAGCCGGATCGACCAGAGACAACCGGCCCGCGCCGACACCCGTCCAGCGCCCTTCGACGAATTGACGGAATTACGCGGATGTGGCGTGATCGCATCATCGGGGCGACGGGGACCGGGGACGCGCCGCCGCGTCCCGCGACGGCGCCTCGCGACGGAGAAGCGTCGCGCCGCACGACAGCTTCCTGGAAGGGGAGGGACTCGCGACCGAAGCTCTCCTGGTCAGGCGGGGAGGGCCATCAGGAGCAGCGGGCTGGTGGTGGGCTGGGGCGAGCCTCCGGCGGGTTCGAGGGTGAGGCCGACGGCTCCCGCTTCGGTGGGGTCACCGGTGAGGACGACGGTGCCGTCGTGGTCGATCAGGCCGGCCGGGCGCATCGTGCCGTCGTGGTCCAGCCAGAGCTGGTAGGTCTTGCCGGCGCCGGGTGCGGGCAGGTTGGCCGCGGTGAAGACCGCCTTGTGCTGCCGGTCGGAGGCGACGACGGTGGTCAGTGCTCCGTTGGCGGCCCGTGCGTGGGCGGTGCGGGCGTCGGGTGCGGCGAGGACGGCGCTGACCGCGTCGAGTTGCTGCTGGGCTTGGCGGGCCTGCCGTTCGAGGTCCTGGGTGTGCCGCAGTTGCCACACCGTGGCGCCGCCGAGTACGGCCGCGGCCACGCCGGCCGCCAGGGCCAGCGGCAGGGCCTTGCGGCGCAGGGCGCTGCCGAAGGCGGGGGCGGTGGCCTGGGCGGGGATGCGCGGCGGAAGCCGGCGCACTCCGTCGATGGCGGCCATGACCGCGGCTTTGGCTGTGGCGGGGGGTGTCTGGGAGACGGCGGCCGCCAGGCGGGCAGCGGTGGCCTCGAACTCCGAGGCTTCCTGCCGGCATGCCTCGCAGGTGCGCAGGTGCGCTTCGAAGGCGCGGCGTTCGGCCGGGTCGAGTGCGCCCAGGGCGTAGGGGGCGGCGAGGGTGTGGGCGTCGGTTGCGTCGTGTTTCATGTGGTCACCCCCATGCAGTCGCGGAGCCGGATGAGCCCGTCGCGCATGCGTGTCTTGATGGTGGGAAGAGGCGTGCGCAGGGCTTCGGCGACTTCACGGTAGGTCAGCCCCTGGTAGTAGGCGAGGGTGACCGCCTGCCGCTGGAGTTCGGTCAGGCCGCGCAGGCAGCGGCGGACCTGCTCGGACTCCAGCCGGGTCTCGACCTGTTCGGCGACCTCGTCGAAGGCGGTGGTGTGTTCGCGGGCGGCCTGGGCGTGCTCGCGGTCGGAGGCCGCCTGGGCCGAGCGGACCCGGTCCACGGCCCGCCGATGGGCGAGGGTCGCGGCCCAGGTGGTGACCGAGCCCGCGTCCGGGCGGTAGCGCGCTGCCTGTCGCCACAGGTCGATCATCACCTCCTGCGCGACCTCCTCCGACTGCGCACGATCCCGTACGACCTTGATCACGATCCCGAACACCAGGGGTGCGAGGCCGTCGTAGAGGACGGCGAAGGCCTGTTTGTCACCGTGCGCGACCTTCTGCATGACCTCGGCCAGGTCGCTGCGGGCGGAGTCGCCGCGGCGACCGGCGGCGAAGGGGTGCGGTTGTGTCACCGGCGCGGCTCCGGACGTGGTGAGGAGGTGAAGGGGTGGTCGGGCAGGGCCGCCGGGGGGCGGGGTGTCCATCGCATGTCGGTCCTCGACTGGTCGCTCAAGGGGTGCTGGTGCCGCCCCGCGTGCCGGGCCGGCCACCAGGGGAGGCGTGGGTGTGTCGGGGGTTCTTCGTAGCGGGCGGGCGCGCGGATGGGTGGCCGCGTCGTGGCTGGTGCCTCTGCCCGGCGGACCGGTCGGGGGATCCGTGACTCGCGGACCCGGCCGTGGAAGGAGCGGGAGCGGCGAGGGCACGGGAGCGGGATCCGTCTGGTGTTCCCCCATGGCCGGTGCCGCGGGCGGCGCGATGCCGATTCCGGCATGTCCGCGACGCCCCGCGTCGGCGGCACGGACAGAACTCCTGCCGGGGCTCCGGCAGTCGGGCACCGTTCGCGGGGGCACACCGTCATGGCAGTCAGCGCCTCCAGCTCGTCGATCAGCGTGTGCGTCGATCAGCGTGTGTCGTGCGTCCTCCGGCTTCGGAGGTCTCCTACGGACACTTCGGGGCGGGGGCGCCCGACGGATGCCGCGCGTGCCGGGGGGAATGTTCGCGTCCGTACCCCCTGTTCCACGGCCGTTCCGTGAGACGACTCGGGGCGGAGTGTTCACTCGTCCGGGGGGCGGACCCATCCGCTGGGCGGGGCCTGCCGAATGCCGGGTGTGAGCAGCTTCCGCACCACCCTTTCCCGCGCCGCAACGGGCGCGTCGGCCGGGCTTCTGGCCGGTTCCACGGCGCTCGCCGTGGCCGAGCTGGTCGCCGGGCTGGGGCGGCCGGCCTCGGGACCGGTGACGGTGGTGGGCGGCGCGCTGATCGACCGGACTCCGGCCCCGGTGAAGGACTTCGCGATCCGCACGTTCGGCGAGGACGACAAGACCGTCCTGCGACTCGGCATCCTCGCCGTCCTCGGGCTCGCCGCGGTCGGTCTCGGTGTGATCGGCCTGCGCCATCGACGCCTCGCCGCCGCCGGCGTGCTGTTGTTCGGGACCGTCGGCGCCGTCGCGGCCCTGGGCCGCCCGGACTCCAGCGGCACCGGTGACGCGCTCCCCTCGATGGCCGGGGGCCTGGCCGGTTCCTTCGCCCTGTACGTCCTGCTCTCTCAAGCAGCCGCCGTGAAGGCCCCGGCCGGCCGCGGGGGCGAGTCCGCGGTGTGGGACCGGCGCGGTTTCCTCGTCGCGGCGGGCGTCACCGCGGTGACGGCGACGTCGGCAGGTGTGCTCGGGCGCTTCCTTTCCGCGCAGCAGGGTCAGGGGGCTGGAGTGTCCCGGGACAGGCTGGTCCTGCCCGAGCCCTCTTCCCCGGCCCCCGCTGTTCCGGCCGGCGCGCAGTCGAGGGTGCCGGGCATCTCCTCCTTCCTCACGCCCCACCGCGACTTCTACCGCGTCGACACCGCCCTGACCGTCCCCAGGGTCGACGCCGCGACCTGGCGGCTCCGGATCCATGGCAAGGGCGTCACCCGTCCGCGTACGTACACCCTCGACCAGCTCCTGGCACGCCCGCTCATCGAACGCGACATCACCCTCACCTGTGTCTCGAACGAGGTCGGCGGCCCCTACGTCGGCAACGCCCGCTGGCTCGGCGTGCCCCTCGCCGGTCTGCTCCGGGAAGCCGGTGTCCGGCCGCCCTCCCACGGTGGCGCGGCGGATCAGCTCGTGGCCCGGTCGGTGGACGGCATGACGCTCGGCTCCCCCGTCGAAGACGTCATGGACGGGCGCGACGCGATGCTCGCCGTGGGCATGAACGGAGAACCCCTGCCCTTCGCCCACGGCTTCCCCGTCCGCATGGTCGTCCCCGGGCTGTACGGATACGTCTCGGCCTGCAAGTGGATCGAGTCCATCGAGCTCACCACCTTCGACGCCTACGACCCGTACTGGGTCAAGCGCGCCTGGGCCCGCCGGGCGCCGATCAAGACCCAGGCGCGCATCGACACCCCCCGGCCCTTCGCCCGGCCCGCCGCCGGCACCGTCACGATCGCGGGCGTCGCCTGGGCCCAGCGCCGCGGCATCGCCCGCGTCGAGATCCGCATCGACGACGGGCCCTGGCAGGACGCCGACCTCGCTGCCCAGGACAGCATCGACACGTGGCGCCAGTGGTCCTACCGCTGGAACGCCGCTCCCGGCGCACACACGATCACCGTCCGCGCCACCGACGGCAGCGGCCGGATCCAGACCGGACGACGCGCTCCCACCGTCCCCGACGGAGCGAGCGGCCGGCACAGCGTTCTCGTCACCGTCCCCTAGACCACCGGACCGCCCTCAGGGCACGCCCGGCAGCTCGACCCACGCCCCTCACCACCCGTACGGACAGCTCTTCAAGGAGTAAAAGGTCATGAACAGCATGAACATCCGCCGCACCGCGATCGCCGTCGCCGCGGCAGCCCTGCTCCCCCTCTCCCTGGCCGCCTGCTCGAACGCGGACGGCGACACCAAGGCCGGTCCCACCGCGGCCGCCGGGGACCAGGCGCGGACGGAGGCGAGCTCCCCCTCCGAAGAGGCGATGACCGGTGACCAGCCCTTCGGCCCGGCATGCGCCGGGGTTCCCCAGGAAGGTGCCGGTTCCTTCGACGGCATGGCCAAGGACCCGGTCGCCACTGCCGCGTCCCACAACCCGGCCCTGTCGACCCTGGTCACCGCGGTCGAGAAGGCCGGACTCGTCGACACTCTCAACAACGCCAAGGACATCACCGTCTTCGCGCCGACCAACGAAGCCTTCTCGAAGATCCCGAAGGCCGACCTCGACAAGGTCCTCGCCGACAAGGCCGCCCTCACCGACATCCTCACGTACCACGTCGTCGGCGAGAAGCTGACCCCGAAGCAACTCGAGAACGGCACGTTCGCAACCCTCCAGAAGGGCATGATCACCACCACCGGATCCGGCCAGTCCTACAAGGTCAACGGCACGGCCCACGTGGTCTGCGGCAACGTCAGGACCGCCAACGCCGAGGTCTACATCATCGACACCGTCCTCATGCCCAAGTAGCCCGCTCGGGCCCGCACCATCGGGCCCCGACAGCCGAGGGGCGGCGGCCGACCGCCCCACGCCGCCGGTGAAGTGGCGCCGCGAGAGCAACGCCGGCCGCCACACCCCACCCACCGACCGCGCAGGCCCCGCCGAGCCGGCAGGGCCTGCGCATCCTGCACCCGCAGGAACGCACCATGCCCCCCTCCCCGGCCGACGGCGTTGCACCCGGCCTACGAGGGGCGGGCCGTCTGCTGTCTGCCTGTGGACCAGCCTGACCAGCGCGCCGAAGGCGCGGGACCGTTCACCACCCGCCTCACCTGGCACCCGCCCACCGGCGGCACCGCCACCTGGGACTCCAGCCCCGCCCGCCGCCAAGGGCTCATCACCGTCCGCCCACCCGGCACGGTCAGCCCCCGGCAGGCCGCCGCCGACACCGTCCTCGCCCGGCTCCGCACGCTCAACGCGAACGCCTACACCCGCCCCGCCACCGGCAGCCCTGATCAACACCGACCCGGAGCGCGGGCAGGAGGAGCAGCAGGCGGGCATGGGGCTCGTGGACACCGGGGGCGTCCAGGTCGGACGTGCCGGCGAGGTGCGCGAGCTCCCACCAGGAGAGTCCCGGGCCCGCAGGGTGCCCGTCGACACTCGCCAGGTGCCCGTGCCCGTCCCATTCCTCCTGAGTGACGAGGTACTCGGTTCCTGCCCCCACCGACATCCGTCCGCCTGCGTACGGTGGGTGTGCGGGGCCCGGCTCCGCGACCCGCGGCGGGGCGCGGTGTCAGGCGGCCTCGTACGTGTGGGCTCGTCCGCCGCGCCACTCCACCCAGCGGGGGTCGTCGAGCAGCGGCTCCGCGTCTTCGAGGCCCGCGCGCCTCAGGAATTCGGTGACGTCCTGGTCGCTGTGGGCCAGCCCGAGGATGCCGCCCTGGCGGACGGTGACCCTGCGGCCGCCCGTAGGTGAGGGTGGGTGGACGATGATCGGGGCAGTGCCCATGCCTCCAAGGATGCTCCTGGCGGGCCGAGGACGAAGGGTGTCGGCGTCCCGGAGGCGGTGATCCCGCTGGTTCCGGCGTTCCTGCAGCAGCAGGCGTCGCAGCGCTTCCGGGGCCGGACCGCCCGCGGCCGTCACACCGATGACCGTGTTGTCCGCAGGGCGAAAGGGCACATCCGGCCACATGATGGAGTCCGGGCATCGAACGGAGGCCGATGGATGATCCAGATCGCCGACATCCGGGAATGGCGCGAGCATGACGTCGTGGACGCGGACGGGAAGAAGATCGGCACGCTCGAGTCGGTCTACGTGGACACCGCCACCGACGAACCGTCGTTCGCGACCGTCACCATCGGCCTTCCGACCCGGCACCGGCTGGTCTTCGTACCCCTCGGCGAAGCCACGGTCGGCCCTGGCTATGTGCGGGTCCCGTTCACCAAGTCCTCGGTGAAGGACGCACCGGCCATCGACACCGACGGGGTGCTGCCGGCCGAGCGGGAACCCGAGGTGTTCGCGCACTACGAGCTGGAGTACCGGCCCGGCGTCGGCGGCGAGCGACGTCTGGCCCGGCGCTGAACGGCGGGAAGAAGCGCTCATGGTCTGGGTACTGCTGCTCGTCATCGTGGCGATCGTCCTCGGCATCGTCGGTGCGGTCGTCGACGGACTGCTCTCTCTCCTGGTCATCGGCGTCCTCGTGTTCGCCACCGCGCTGACCCTGGGGGCCCTCCGATTCCGGCGCACCGGGCGCCGCCCGGTGCGCTAGGGCGCGGCGAGGTAGCGCTGACTCGCGCCGTCGACCGGCCCGCGGTCACGCACGGTGCCGGACGATCGGGCAGGCGGGGGACGTCTCGTCAGCCGGGCCAGCTGCCGGTCAGACGCCGGGTGGCGGTCGCCCCGCCCCGGTCGACGGCTGCCTTGACCACGGCGAAGATCGCGCCCTGCAGGGCCGCGGCGACCAGGACCTCCTGCCAGGTGCGGTCCTCGTCGGTCGCGCCCGGAGCGTCGCCCTCGTGGCCGATCAGCTTCCAGGCCTGCTTGAAGGCGGCACCGGCCGCCATCCCGCTGACTGCGCCGAGCGCCAGCCCGACGGGCTTGTAGGCGATCTTGGATGCTTTCACTGGGGCCTCCGGTTGCGGCGCAGGAACAGGAGCACCGCGATCGTCGCGGCGGCTGCGGCCAGGACGGGGGCGCGGTGGGATCGTGCGGTGGTCCCGGCCGATGCCACCCTCGCGCGCACCTGGTCAGGGATCTTGACGGCCGTCAGGTACCCGGCCGGGACCTTGCCGTGACGGACCCGGGCCGCGGCGTGGGCTGCCCGGTCGACGAGCGGGTCGGGCGTCTTGTCCTTGACCACCTCGGCCGCCTGCGCCACCGTCGTCCGGAGGCGGTCCGCCACGAGGGTGGCCGCCCCCGCCGCCTGCTCCTTGAGCGCGTGCGCCCTCTCCCTGGCCTGCGCCGTGACGTCGGCCTTGCCGGCCGGCACCGCCACGGTGCGGCCGTGTTCGTCACGGGTGCGCCTGACCTGCTCGCGCGGTCGGGCCGTACCCGGTGCGGATGCGCCGTCCTCGGCATGGTGGCTCATAGGTGTGCCCTCTCCTCGGTCCCGGCCACGTCGGCCTGACGCTGTCGATGGTCTGCTCGGGTACAGGACTGTGGGGCCGTCGGTGTCACGGGCATCGGGCTCACCGGCTCGTCGCCGCCGTGGCCGCGACCTCGTTCGACGGCGCTCATCGGCTCATCACCTTCCTCCACTCGCCGTGGGGTGTCCCTGACGCGCCTACCCGGCAACCGGCCGGTCACCCACCGGGCGGTGATGATGACCCCGCGGCCCGTCGGCAACCCCGTACCCGAGTCGTCGCCGCCCGGGCCGGAGCCCCTCACTCCACCCGGCGTCGGTCCTCGTCGTTCCACGCCCGGGTGTCCCGCGGCTCGACGTACGGCTCCTCGTCCTCGGGGAACCCACCTGCGATGGCCCGCTGCCTGACCATCTCGGCATCGAACTCCAGACCCAGGAGCACGGCCAGGTTGGTGATCCACAGCCACACCAGGAAGACGATCACGCCCGCGAGCGTGCCGTACGTCCTGTCGTACGAGCCGAAGTTCGCGACGTAGAACGCGAATCCGGCCGAGGCGATCATCCAGATCACCAGCGCCAGGAGACAGCCCGGGGTCACCCACGTGAAGCCTCGGCCCTTCGCGTTCGGCGCGGCCCAGTAGAGCAGCGCGATCATGACCGTGACCAGGACGACGAGGACGGGCCACTTCGCGATCGACCACACCGTCATCCCGGTGTCCCCCACCCCCAGGGCCGCCGCGGCCTCGCGGGCCAGACTGCCGGTGAAGACCACGATCAGCGCGCCGACGACGGCCAGGACCATGAGCGTCAGGGTCAGGCCGAGCCGCAGCGGCAGCACCTTCCACACCGGGCGGCCCTCGGGCACGTCGTAGACGGCGTTCGAGGCGCGGATGAACGCGGCGACGTATCCGGAGGCGGACCAGATCGCGACCACCAGACCCACGACGGCCAGCAGCGAGCCGACGCCGCCGTCGTCCTGCAGTCGCCGTACCGCGTCGCTGATCACCTCGCGGGCCGCGCCTGGCGTGAGCCTCTCCAGACTCGCCAGCACCCGGCTCGTGACCGACTCGCCCGCGATGCCCAGCAGCGACACCAGGACCAGAAGGGCCGGAAAGAGAGCCAGCACCCCGTAATAGGTCAGCGCCGCCGCGCGGTCGGCCAGCTCGTCGTTCCTGAACTCCGTCAGCGTCCCGCGCAGCACCGCCCGCCAGGACCCCCTGGGCAGCTCGGAGAGCCGGTCCGGCGCCCGCTCCTCGACACCAGGGCTCGGGCCTGCCGCCTCGCCGTGACCCGGCTCGGACGGCCGGCCTTCACCTCGTCCCGAACCGTGCCGGGTCTTCCCTGTGGGTCTCATGGTCGGCGCCTGTCCGCTCACGCCCCTCTCACGCGCTCCCGAGCGGCCTGCCACACCTGCCCCTTTCGGCGCCCGGACACGCTCGAACGTCGCGGCCCCGGCCGGCCCCGGCCGGCGTTCACCCGTCGAGCGACGGCGGGGATTCCCGTCGGCTACCGGCTGCGCAGGCTGTCTACCGCGATGCGTGCGGTGGTTCCGATGACGGCGTCGACGGCGGGGAGCGTGGCTGCGGGGTTGGCGGCGCGGGTGAAGACCGCGATCGCGTACCGGCCCCCGTCGGGGTACTCGATGACGCCCACCTCGTTGCGGAGGGTGGGCAGGCTGCCGGTCTTCCCGGCGACGTGTACGTCGTCGAACGGGAACCCCGAGGCCATGCGATGGGGCCAGACCTGAAGGCCCAGGAGGCGGCGGATCGCCGCGCCGTGCTCGGGCATGCAGGCCTCGTCGCGCCACAGGGCCCGCAGGAGCGTGGTCATGTCGCGGGGGGTGCTGTGGTTGGTGCGGGCGGGGTCGAGGGCGCGGAGGCGGGCGATGACACGGGGGTCGGCCAGGGCGTGCGTACCGCCGGGGCCCGCGTCGTCCCGGATGGTGGCGAGGACCTGGGCGAACGAGTGGAGGGCACGGGTGCGGGTGAGGCCCAGTCCTGCGGTGGTGGCGTTGACGGCGTCGAGACCGACGCGTTCGAGGAGGAGGCCCGCGGCGGCGTTGTCGCTGAGCGCGGTCATGAGGTAGGCGGCGTCGCGCAGTGAGATGCGGACCGGGTCGAGCATGGCGGACAGGCCGGTGGGCCCGGTGGCACGGGGCTGGGGCGGGCATTCCACCTGCTCGGTCAGGTCCAGGAGGCCTTGCTCGGCTTGCTGGTGCAGGGCGACGAGCAGGCAGAGTTTGTGGACGCTCGCGGTGACGACCGGATGGTCTGCGCCGACGTTGACCTCCGCGCCGCTGTCGATGTCGACGGCGTGGAGCCAGCCGGTGGCTCCTGCTTCGCCGAGAGCGCTGTGGATCAGCGGGACGGGGTTCACAGCCAGTACTCCGATGCGGGGCGCAGGTGCAGGGGGCGCGGCGGCAGGTCGTCGGACATGCGGGTGGTGCGGCTCAGTGCCTTGGGAGTCGCGTCCGCGAAGGCGGTGACGGCGGCGTCCTTGCGGTCGCGCGGCCAGGCGACCGAGTAGCGCCAGGCGAGCGGAGCGTCGGCAAGGGGCCGCCAGACGACGTCGGGGCTCGGCGGGCCGACCGTGGGGCGGGACGGCTGCGGGCCGAAGGCCACGGCGTTCAGGGAGAGGATCAGGCCTCGGACGAAGCTGTCGCCCTGGCCGTGGCGGATCAGGCCCGGGGTGTATCCCCCTCGGGCGCAGGTGGTGAGCATGTCGTCGTAGAGGGCGGGTGCGTCGGCGCGGGGGAAGAGGACCAGGCCGTGTCCGGTGAGGGCGGCCAAGGGCACCTCGTCGCGTGCGGTGAGTGGCGAGGCGGGTGGCAGGAGGACGCCGAGTTCGCAGCGCAGGACGGGGCCCAGTTCCAGTCCGGCGACGTCGCACGGGTGGTGGATCAGCCCCGCGTCGAGGTCGTGCGAGGCCAGGCGGGCGAGCTGGTCGGAGGTGCTCAGTTCGTGCAGCTCGACTTCCAGGCCGGGGTGGTGCTCCTGCAGTTCGGCCAGGATCGCGGCGACGGTCTCACCACCGATGCCGGAGGGCAGGGCGGCGCGCAGGAGTCCCCGGTGGCCGTCCCTGATCCGGGCGGCACTGGCCGTGAACGTGTCGCAGCCGGCGATCAGGGCGCGTGCTTCGCCGAGGAGGAGGGCGCCGGCCCGGGTCAGGGTGACCTGGCGGCTGGTCCGCTCGAAGAGCCGTACGCCGAGTTCCTTCTCCAGGCGCTGGATCCGCTGGGACAGGGGAGGCTGAGCCATCCCCAGGCGCGCCGCGGCCCGTCCGAAGTGTCTTTCTTCTGCAACAGCGACGAAGCACCGCACATGCCCGACCATGTCCACGAGCAGCAACCATATCAAATATTGATTGATTCTCTCTTGATCCAGATATTGGACATGATGTGGTGCTTGCTGTTGATGTCGCGTCATGCCCGCATTCCTCCACCTCTTCGTGCTCGCCGCGCTGTTCGCGGCGGGGCTGACGGCCCGCGCCCTCGCGACCCGGCCGCGCTCCGCCCCGCGGCGCGGGGGGCCACCCCGGGCCGGCCGCCCTGCCGCACGAACCTGGCGTCGACAGCGAAGGACTCCGTGATGTACGACACCGATCACCAGCTCCCCCCTCACCGCAGGGCCTCCCGCGCCGCCCGCCCCGCCGTGGCAGGGGCCGTCGTCCTCGCCGTTGTCGCGGGTGGCGCGTACGCCGCCGAGTGGGGACCGTTCGGGCCGGGAACCGCACCTGTGGACCCCGCCGCCGTGTCCGAGGCGCGGGCCTTCCTGGCGGACTGGGCGGCCGGCCGCATCGAGAGCGCCGGGGCCCGGACCACCGACCCCGACGAAGCACGGACCATCATCCGCAACTTCACCGCCGGGCTGGAGATCAGCAAGCCCAGGCTGACGGCGGCCGAGGCGAAGGCGGCGGAGGACGGCACGATCACCGTCCCCTACTCGGCGGACATGCCGGTCACGGGACTGGGCACCTGGTCCTACGACGCGCGGATCCCGGTACGTCGTCAGGCCGACGGGTCCTGGAAGGTCACCTGGGCGTTGTCCGTGGTCCACCCGCAGCTGAGCCGCACCGAGAAGTTCCGCCTGACGCGCCAGGACGACGCGGCGCCGCCGGTGACCGACCGGGCGGGAAAGCCGCTGTCCCCGGAGCGCAGCCCCTCCCTCAAGCCCGTGCTCGACCAACTCGCGCGAGCCTCGGGAACCCGCCCGCGCGGTGCCATCGAGCGGATCGACCGGGCCACCGGGCAGGTCACCGCCACCGAGGTCTCCTTCGGCGAGGCCCCGGCCGCCGAAGCCGACCGGGACATCCGTACCACCCTCGACTCTCGATGGCAGACGGCGGCCGACCGGGCCCTGGCAGCGAAGGCGGGCGGCAAGAACGCGGCGCTGGTGGCACTGCGCATCGACAACGGCGAGATCCTCGCCGTGGCCAACTCGCCGGCCACCGGATTCAATCGGGCCGTCTCCGGCACCTACGCCCCCGGCTCGACCTGGAAGATCGTCACCACCACGGCGCTTCTCCTCGACAAGGCCGTGGCGCCGGACGACATCGTCGACTGCCCCCGGTACATCACCGTCGGCAAGGAGTTCCACAACGTCGAGACCTCCGAGTTCCCGGGCGCCACCTTCACCAAGAACTTCACCGAGTCCTGCAACACCGGCTTCATCGGCCTCCGCGGCAAGGTCTCCGACAGCGGACTCGGGGATGTCGCCAGGAACTACTTCGGCATCGGCCAGGAGTGGAACGTGGGCATCCCCTCGTTCGACGGCTCGGTACCGGTCCCCGGCGACCAGACCGAGAAGGCCGCCTCGATGATCGGGCAGGGCAAGGTCCTGGGCAACCCGCTGACCGTGGCCTCCGTCGCCGCGACCGCCGCATCCGGCACCTTCCACCAGCCCACGATCACCGGCGGCACCGAGGACACCACCCGGACGAAGCCGCTGCCCCGCGATGTCGTCGCGCAGCTGCGCACCCTCATGCGGGCCACGGTCACCGACGGCACCGCCCGTCACCTGGCCGGCCTGCCCGGGAACGTGGGGGCGAAGACGGGCACCGCCGAAGTCAGCGAGAGCGCACCCAACAACGGCTGGGTCGCCGCCACTCGGGGCAACGTCGCCATAGCCGTCGTCGTGGAAGGCGGCATCACCGGCGGATCCTCCGCGGTACCCGTGGTGCGCCACCTCCTGGAAGCCGTCCCCCAGGATCCCTCCTGACCCGCCTCGCCCTCGTCTGGACGGCGAGGGCGAGGCGGCGGCGCCGGAACCTGTCGCGGAACGGTGTCAGGGAAGCTGATCGGTCATCACGGTCACCACGGCCAGGAGCACTTCGAAGGCGCACGCGGCCGGCGTGTGGAGCGACTGGTTCCGGAAGCCGGAGCGAAATCCCCTTGCTCAATGGTCAAGAATCGTTGACCATTACTCACATGCCTACCGATGATCTTCCCGAGACGTTTCACGTCACCACGGACGAGCAGTTGCGCGCCGTCTCCAATCTCACCCGCCACCGGATCATGGCCGTGCTCCGCTCCGCGCCGGCGACGATCACGCAGATCGCCGAACAGGTCGGCCTCGCGAAGGGGAGTTCCAGCTACCACGTGCGACTGCTGGAGCGGGCAGGCCTGGTGAAGGTGGTGCGGACGCGGAAGGTGCGGGGGGTCACCGAGCGGTACTACGCGATGGCCGCGCGGTCCATCGAGCTGCCGGCACCCGCGACGGGGCAGCCGGATGTGCTGATGCGGCACGCGCTGGCGGACCTGGAGGCGTCGCCGGTGGACGGCGAGCGGCACGTGGGGATGGCGCATCTGCGGCTCACCGACGCGCAGTTCACACAGCTCGGAAAGCGGCTGCAGGCGCTGGCGGAGGAGTACCGGGAGCTGCCCGACCCCTCGCTGCCCGCCGCGTCGTTCGTCTTCGCGCTGTTCCACCCGGCGACGCCCGACCAGGCCGAGGGGGAGGCCAAGTGACCAAGGACATGGAGAAGTTGCCGACCGGGTTCGGACGCCTGTGGACCGCGCAGACGGTCTCCTCGCTCGGTGACGGGGTGACGCATGCCGCGCTGCCGCTGCTCGCGCTGACGTTGACGCGCGATCCGATGGCGCTCGCCGTCGTCATGGCCGCGGGGACGCTGCCGTGGCTGCTGTTCGGGGTGCTCGGCGGTGCGCTGGTGGACCGCTGGGACCGCCGGCGCACGATGTGGGTCGCGGACGCGGCACGTGCGGCGCTGCTCGCGATACCCGCGGCGGCGGCCGTGCTCGACGTGCTGAGCATTCCGCTGCTCGCGGCCGTCGCCTTCCTGCTCGGCCTCGGCGGACTCTTCTTCGACACGGCCGCCACCGCCTATCTGCCGGATCTGCTCCACCGCGACGCCGCACTCCTCGAGCGCGCCAACTCCCGTCTGCGCGGCGCCCAGACCGCCATGTCCGGCTTCGCCGGGCCGCCCGCGGGCAGCGCCCTGCTCACGCTCGGCCGGGCGGTTCCCCTGCTCGCCGACGCGGTGTCGTTCGCGCTCTCCGCCCTGCTCGTACGGTCGCTGCCCGCCATGCCCCGGCCCGTGCCGGAAGCCCGTGAGTCGCTGCTCCGGCAGGCGCGGGCCGGCGCCGCGTACGTCTTCCGGGACCGCTTGCTCCTCGGGCTCGCGCTGCGTCCGGCGGTCGGGAACATCGCCTTCCTCGCCGTGGAGACCGTCCTCGCCCTCTTCGCGCGCGACCACCTCGGCATCGACACGTACGGCTTCGGCCTACTGCTCACCGCGGAGGCCACCGGCGGCCTGCTCGGTGCGGGCATCGCCTCCCGGTTCGGCCGACGACTCGGCACCGGCACCGCACTGACCTGCACGGCCGCAGTCGAGGGACTCGCCATCCTGGGCCTGGCCGCCGCCCCGAACCCGTACGTCGCCGGCCTCGCGCTCGCCGTCTGCGGAGCGGGCATGGGCGCCACGATGGTGCTCGCCCCCTCCCTGCGACAGGCGATCGTCCCCGCGCATCTCATGGGCCGGGTCGCCTCCACCTCCCGCATGCTCGCCATGTGCGCCGCCCCCGTCGGCGCCTTCCTCGGCGGCTGGCTGGCCACCGCCTACGACCTCCGCACCCCGCTCTACACCGCCGCCGGCCTCCTCCTGGCGATGACGGCCATCACGGCGTCCATGACCAGCAACCGCCGGGTCGAGGCGGCGCTGCGGGCCGCCGCCCCGGCCGAAGCTCCAGAGCACCCGGCATCCTCGGACCGAGTCCGGGAAAGCGCCCCGTAGGGAGACCGCCGGGTCGCTGAGCCGGTGCCGAGCGCACTCGGCTTGGGCCTGGACGCATGGGCGCGTGCGCGTGGGCGCGCTACGGTACTTCCTGGAGCCCTTGTACTCGGCCGTGTAGCCGCCACCGAGCGCCTGCACCCACGCCTGGGGTCACCGGTGTACTCCTTGGTGTGGAGGACCGCGTCACCGTTGGCGTCGGTGATGGCCGTACCGGCCGCCTTGTTGTCGATCACGAAGACGATCCGCTCACCCTTGATCGGCTCGCCGTCCTCGTCCGTGAGGTTCGCGGGTCACCGAGTCCGAGATCAGAACGGACAGTCGGCCGTAACCGTCCGACGTGGTGAGCAGGGGCACGTTCGAGAGGATCCCGCCGGGAGTGCGGCCGGACCGGGCCGGGACCGGAGGAGGCGCACCCACCCCTTCCATGATCAACATATAGCGCACCGGGGGGCTTGCGGCAAGGCCCCCGGCATGCCGCAGAATTGCCGATCTCAGCCACACAACACGAGGTCACGGGGGCGCAAGAGATGCGGGTGCTGTTGTCGACGTACGGGGGGCGCGGGAGCGTCGATCCGATGGTGGGGCTCGCGCTCGGGCTGCGGGATCTCGGCGTGGAGGTACGGGTCTGCGCGCCGCCGGACGAGGAGTTCACGGCCCTGTTCGACGGGGTGGGGGTCCCGGTGGTGCCCGTCGGCGCGCCGGTGCGGCCGCTCGTGACCACGGTCGTGCCGGGGTCCGCGGAGGGTCTGGCACAGCGCATGGCCGAACTGATGGCCGCCGAGTTCGCCACGCTGGCCGTGGCCGAGGGGTGTGACGCGCTGGTCGCGACCGGGCCGCTCCCGGTCGTCGCCAGTGCGCGGTCGGTGGCCGAGAAACTGGGCATCCGGTACGTGCACGCCAGCCACCAGCCGGTCAGCATGCCGTCGCCGCACCAGCCGCCGCCCGCGCGGCGGGGCCGGCCGCTGCCGCCCGGGGTGCGGGACAACCGTGAGCTGTGGGAGATCGACGCCCGCAACGCGAACGAGATGTTCGGCGCGGAGCTCGACGCCCACCGGGAGGCCATCGGCCTGCCCCCCGTCAGCAACGTCCGCGACTACGCCTTCACCGACCGCCCGTGGCTGGCCACGGACCCGGTGCTGAGCCCGTGGCGGCCGACGGAACTCGGCGTCGTGCAGACCGGCGCGTGGCTGCGGTCGGACGAACGCCCGCTCCCCGCGGACCTGTTGGCGTTCCTGGACGCCGGAGACGCACCGGTGTACGTCGGCTTCGGCAGCATGCCCGTCGGCGATCCGAAGGGCGTCGCCCGAGCGGCCGTCGAGGCGATCCGCGCCCAGGGGCGTCGTACCGTCGTCTCCCGGGGCTGGGCCGAACTGGACCTGATCGACGCCGGTGCCGACTGCATCGCCGTCGGCGAGGTCGACCAGCGGGCACTGTTCGCCCGCGTCGCCGCCGTCGTGCACCACGGCAGCGCGGGCACCACCACCACGGCCGCCCGGTCCGGCGCGCCGCAGGTCGTGGTGGCTCAGGGTGCGGACCAGCCGTACTGGGCGGACCGGGTCGCCGGACTGGGCATCGGCGTGGCCCACGACGGACCCGCGCCGACCCCCGAGTCCCTGACCGCCGCGCTCCGTACGGCCCTCGCGTCCGAGACCCGCGCCCGGGCCGCCGCCGTGGCCGGCACGGTCCGCACGGACGGGGCGAGCGTGGCGGCGCGGCTGCTGGTCGAGGAGGTCGGCCGCGCGCGGTGATCCGCCGTGCTCCGCAGGGCCGGCGGCGCGGCCGGCGATCTCGTCTCCCCTCTGCCCTGACAGGTCTACGGAGTTCGCCGATCGCATCCGACGGCGAGAAGGTCGACCAGCACGCCCCTCCCCCGCGCCACGGACGACGGCACCGGCCGCCTCACGGACGAACACGGTTCACGGGAAGGCGTGTTCGTCCGGGAGGCGGCTCCGGCGGGCTGCGCTGCCAGGTGCGGGCACGCCGGTCTGCGGCCCTGTCCCGTACCTCGGGGGTCAGCGCGCGCCGAAGACCTGGGTCCAGTACGGGCCGCCGGCGTCGTGGATGCCGACGCCGATCTCCTTGAAGTCGCAGTTGAGGATGTTCGCGCGGTGGCCGGGACTGTTCATCCAGGACTCCATGACCTGCTCCGGGCTGCTCTGCCCCATGGCGATGTTCTCGCCGTACGTGGACCAGGGATAGCCGGCGGCCGTCACACGGTCGCCCGGGCCGGCGCCGTCGGGGTTGGTGTGGTCGAAGAAGTCACGGGCCGCCATGTCGTCGGAGTGCCCCTGAGCCGCCCTGGTGAGTGTGGCGTTGGCTGTCAGCGGGCCGCAGCCGGCCTTGGCGCGCTCGGCGTTGACCAGGGCGACGACCTGGTCGGCGACCGAGGACTCGCCGGAGTCCTGTCGGGGGGTGCGGGTGGGGGCGGTCTTCGGCCGGCTCGCGGGCGTCGTGGCGGCGGACGCGGTGGTGCGCTTGGGGGCCGGGGTCGTCGTGGCGGGCCGGGGGGTCTTGCTCGGGGTCGCGGCGGGCGACTTCGAAGCGCCGGGGGTCCGCGTCGCGGAGGCGGACGCGGAGGGGGACGAAGAGGCGGTGGACGGCGAGGCGGTGAGGGTGCCGGGGTCGTTCGTCAGGGGGAGGCCGAGGTCGGGAGCCGAGGCCCGGCCCGCTTCCAGGAGGCCTTCGTCACCGCCACGTCCGGCGTGCAGCGTGAACGCGCCCCCGGTGACCGCGACAACGGCCAGGCCGGCCGCGACGACCACACGGCGGCGGTTGCGCTCGTCCGCCTGGCGACGGCGCCGGCGGTCGGCCCGGGTGCCCCGCCGCCCGGCCATGGCCACGGTGGCCTCCCGCCCCGCGGGGGCCGGGTGCCCGGCCGCGCCGGAAGGGACGGCCGTGAACGTCTCGGTCGGGGCGAGTGCTTCGAGCCCGACCGCGCCGACCGCTCCCGCCGCGGCGAAGCGGTCGGCGGCACTGCCGTACGTGACGTCCCTACCGTCGGCGCTGCCGTACGTGCCGTCCCGACCGTCGGCCCTGCCGTACGTGACGCCCCAACCGCCGGCGCCGACGTCCGTGCCGTCCCCACCCGCGGCGCCGACGTCCGTGCCGCCCCTGCCGACAGCGCCCGGGACCGCCGCTCCGTACGCCTGAGGCGCGCCGGCGGGCGCTGCCGCAGCGAACCCGGTCGTGCAGTACCCGCAACGGGCGGTGTGCCCGGCCAGCTCGTCACGCCAGCCGGCGTCGGGGTAGCCGTCCCAGGCGGCGGCCCGCTCGTCGAGGGCGGGGCAGCGCGGGGTACGGGCCAGGGCGGTCGTGACGGACCGGGCCGCGTCCAGACGCACCCGCACCACATCCAGGCGCAGGGCCAGCTCCTGCGGGGACCAGCTCAGCGCGGCCGCCGTCTCGAATCGCCCCAGAAGCCCCTCCTCCTCCAACGACCACAGGGCCGCCAGCGCGGCGTCCTCGACGTCGAGCCAGGACACGGTGCCGGAGAGACCTGCGGCCGGACCGGCCGGGGCGGCCTGAACGGGGAGGCCGGCCACGTACGCGAGCGTGCTCGCCACCCCGATGCCGACGAGCCAGGGGCGGAACGCGTCCGGCGACGTCAGAGTGCCCAGCGCGAACTCGGCGCGCCCCAGCGTGTCCCGCACGATCGCCTGCACGGCGGCGTCGGCCCCGAGTCGGCCGTCGGCAGCACGGGACGCGAGCGCGTGGACAAGAGGCCGGCAGCCGCCGACGAGCTGCTCCCGCGCCCAGGTGTCCCCGTACTGCGCCGCTTGTATCAGCTCTACGTCCGTCAACTGCTCGAAACCCGTCGTCCGCTGCACGCTGCCCGTCCTTCCCATGCCCCTTGTGGAGATCGTTGTGCAAGGGAGAGCCACCACCCGGACCTGGATAACGGAAAGACGAAAACCGGCGCTATGACGTGGGTCACATGCGCGACAGGGGTGTCGGGGCGAGCATGGCGACGATTGCGCCGCCTTGGGGCTCCGCCCTCACCTGGTTGGCCGAGCGGACCGCTCGGCGCCCGCTGGAGGGACAGCACGCGACGAGATCGTGATCGCGCCGGGTGACCCGGTCGCCCTCGATGCCGAGCCGATGACGTGCCGGCCGCCGCTGCGAGTGCCGAGGGTGCGCACCGCGGCTAGTGTCGAGGAGCACTCCGAGCAGCCGGGAAGGCGCGCCGCGCCCGACGGCATGGTCATGAGGGCCGGTCCCAACGGCAAGAAGGAGCGTGGTCGGTGTGTCTCGGAATCGTCGGCTGATCCTGAGTTCGCCGCCCAGAGTCTGGGACCTGCTGTCCGCCGGCCATCGGTACGGGGAATGGGTCACAGGAACGCAGCAGGTCATCGCCACGGACCCGCACTGGCCGAACGTGGGCGCCCGACTGCAAGTACGAGTCGGCGTCGGGCCTCTGGTCCTCGACGACACCTGCGTCGTCCGCATCTGTGAGCCGCAGCGGCGTCTGGAGCTGGAAGCGAAGGCAGGCCCCTTCGGTGCGGCGCGCATCGCCATGAACTTGATCCCCTGGGGCGAGAACACTCTCTTCGTTCTCGACTGGCATCCCCTGCGAGGACCCGGCACCCGGATGCACGGGCTGCCCGTGGACTACGTCGTCTCGATCCGCAACGGGATGATGCTGACGAAGCTGGCCCGGATCGCCGTCCGCGAGAACGGCGGCACCGCCGGCGGCTCCGGTGGCACCGCCGGCTCCGGCGCCGCTCCGCAGAGCACGCGGAGCGGATGAGCAGACGATCGGACGAGGGACGAGCGGATGAGCAGACGATCGGACGAGCGGACGAGCGGACGAAGCACTGTCCAGGCGTTCCTCCGGCTCGATGGCCACGGGCTCGAGCCCGAGCAGGTCGCTCCCGCCGGGCGACCTGGACGGCTGATCGCGGGGGCCCGGGGGCAGCCGCCGCTTCTAGGATCTGCGGCATGGCGACAAGACTCGTACAGATCAACATGAAGGCCCAGGACGACGCCGCGCTCGGCCGTTTCTGGGCGGACGCGCTCGGTTGGGGCATCGACAGCGAGGCGCCCGGCGTCACCAACCTCGAACCCGTGGGCTTCTCCTACCCCGACCCCGTGGCCGTCTGCATCGACATCGTCGCCGGCCCCGAACCCAAGACGGTGAAGAACCGGGTGCACCTCGATCTGGCCACCACCTCGCCGGCCCACCAGGCGGAGCTCGTCGCACGCTTGAAGGACCTGGGCGCGACACTCGCCGACGTGGGGCAGGGCGACGTCCCCTGGACGGTCATGGCCGACCCGGAAGGCAACGAGTTCTGTGTCCTGGAGCCGCGCCCGATCTACCGCGACACCGGGCCGGTCGCCGCGGTCGTCGTCGACTGCGCCGACCCACGGGAGATGGCCCGGTTCTGGGGTCAGGCCATGGACTGGACGGTGCACGAGGTCACCGACGGCCAGGCTGCCCTGCGATCCGCCGAAGGCGTCGGACCCTACCTGGAGTTCATCCGCACCCCTGACGCCAAGAGCGTATGGAACCGCGTCCACCTCGACGTCCGCCCCTACCCCGGTGACGACCTGGAAGCGGAAGAGGCCCGGCTGCGTGCCTTGGGCGCCACCGACCCCGGCATCGACCAGTCCGCGATCCCCTGGACGGTTCTGGCCGACCCGGAAGGCAACGAGTTCTGCCTCCTCACCCCGAGCTGACCCGAAGCGAGCCGGGTGCCGGCCGGGCAGCCCCGTCGGCCGTGTCGCGTGCCTGCGCGGGTCGCCCTCGTGCGGGTGAAGCCGGTGGTGAAGACGGGTTGCGGGGTGGCCCCCTGGACAGACTGATCACTGCCCTGCACGTGGCGGTCTCGTCCGGGTTCGCGTGTCGGGCGGCCCCGCCGGCGTCCGGCCCGTCGGGCCCCCTCGTGAGGGAAGGCGGATGCGGTCATGGCGAACGGCACGGTGCTGCTGGCACTGCGGGAGGACCCCCTCGGAGGCGGTGTCGGCGCCGAGCAGCTGCGGCGGATCGCCAAGGAGCTGGAGAACCGGGGCCTGGAGCTGCGGCGGGCCTGCGGGGCGCGCGACGCTCGGGCGATGCTGCAGACGGAGGCGGGCATCGCGGCCGCGGTCGTCGCCTGGGACCTGCCCTCCCAGGCCGTCGGCGCCCGCAGCGACCCCGCGTGGACGACGCCCGACGATACGGAAGCGCCGACGGGCGGGGCGGAGGTCCTGGACCGGATCCGGCACCGTTTCAAGGACCTTCCCGTCTTCCTGCTGATGACCGACAGCTCGGACCACGACCTCGAACACCTGCCGCTGTGGGTGTCGGAGACGGTCGTCGGGTACATCTGGCCGCTGGAGGACACCCCCGCGTTCATCGCCGGCCGCGTCGCGGCCGCCGCCCGCACCTATCTGACCGACGTCCTGCCGCCGTTCTTCCGCGCCCTGAAACGGTTCGAGGACGCGCACGAGTACTCCTGGCACACTCCCGCCCACTCCGGCGGAGTCGCCTTCCTGAAGTCACCGGCCGGCCGGGCGTTCTTCGACTACTACGGCGAGCGCCTCTTCCGTACCGATCTGTCGATCTCCGTCGGGGAACTCGGCTCGCTCTACGAGCACAGCGGACCGATCGGCGAGGCCGAACGCAACGCCGCCCGTGTCTTCGGCTCCGAGCGCACCTACTTCGTCCTGCACGGCGACTCCACGTGCAACCGCATGGTCGGCCACTACAGCGTCACCGCCGACGAGATCGCCCTGGTCGACCGCAACTGCCACAAGTCGGTCCTGCACGGCCTGGTCGTCTCCGGCGCCCGCCCCGTCTACCTCGTACCGACCCGCAACGGATACGGTCTCGCCGGACCGCTCCCGCCCGCCACCATCGCCCGGGCCGCGGTCGCCGCCCGCGTCGCCGCCAACCCCCTCACCGCCGGCGCCGTCTCAACCGACGTCCAATATGCGGTCGTCACCAACTCCACGTACGACGGCCTGTGCTACGACACCGTGGCCACCGCCCGAACGCTCGCCCCCAGCACGCCCCGCCTCCACTTCGACGAGGCATGGTTCGCCTACGCCCGCTTCCACCCCCTCTACCAGGGACGCTACGGCATGTCGGTGACCGCTGACGCCCTTCCGGACGCCGACCGGCCGACCGTGTTCGCGACCCACTCCACCCACAAACTCCTCGCCGCGCTTTCCCAGTGCGCCATGGTTCACGTCCGCCCCGCGCCCCGCGCGCCGGTGGAACACGACCGCTTCAACGAGGCGTTCATGATGCACGGCACCACCTCCGCCTTCTACCCGGGCATCGCGTCGCTCGACGTGGCCACCGCGATGATGGACGGCCCGCAGGGCCGATGGCTGATCGACGAGGCCGTCACCGAGGCGATTCGCTTCCGGCAGGCCGTCGTCCGCACCGGCCGACGCATCAGCGCCGCCGCGGACCGCCCGGACTGGTTCTTCGGCGTCTGGCAGCCCGAGCACGTCCCCGACCCCGAAACCGGCGCCCGCATCCCCCTCGCCGACGCCCCCGTCGCCCTCCTGGCCACCGACCCCGCCTGCTGGCAGCTCGAACCCGGTGCCGCCTGGCACGGCTTCGCCGGCCTCACCGACGGCCACTGCCTCCTCGACCCCGTCAAGGTCACCCTCACCTGCCCCGGCGTCACCGCCACCGGCCACACCCAGCCCTGGGGCATTCCCGCCCGGGTCCTGACCGAATACCTCGCCACCCGGGGCATCGTCGTCGAGAAGACCGACAGCTACACCACCCTCGTCCTGTTCTCCATGGGCATCACCAAGGGCAAGTGGGGCACGCTCATGGACGCCCTGATGGACTTCAAGGCCCTCTACGACGGGGACGCCCCCCTCGACCGGGTCCTGCCCGCCCTCGCGGAACGCCACCGGGCCCGCTACCGCGGCACCACTCTGCGCGAGCTCTGCACACAGATGCACGAGCACCTCACCCGCGGCGCCTTCATCACCGCACTCGACGAGGCGTTCCACGACCTGCCCACCCCTGTGCACCCGCCCCGCCACTGCTACCAGCAGCTCATCCGCGGCGGCACCGAACGCGTACGCCTGAGCGACGCAGCCGGCCGGATCGCCGCGGCCATGGTCACCGTCACCCCGCCCGGAATTCCCGTCCTCATGCCCGGCGAGTCCCTCGGCACACCCGAAGGCGCCCTCCTGCGCTATCTCACCGCCCTGGAGAACTTCGATCGCACCTTCCCCGGATTCGGCAGCGAGGCCCACGGCGTCACCACGGACCCCGACACCGGCGACTACCTCATCGAATGCCTCCGCGTACCTGGCTCGTCGGCTCGGTGACGCGGGAAGCGCGCCGTTCCCGACCCCCTTAGCCCCGTACGGGGCGGGTGCCGCGCGAGCTGCCTGCGCCGAGTCCGGGGTGTGCGCGCCCCGGCGCCGTGGCGAGCCAGAACAGGCCCGCGCACAGGAACGCCGCTGCCGCGAAGACCAGCGACTGAGTGACCGAGTCGTCCCGCGCGCCGGCGACGAGCGCGCCCGCCGCGGCCAGTGCCAGGGCGACCGCCGGCAGCGCGCGGGGGTGCCGGGCGGTGCCCGGTGCGTCGGCCTTGCGCAGCAACCGGGTCGCCAGGGCGTAGCAGGCGCAGGCCAGCAGCGTGGAGCCCAGTACGTCGCTGGGCCGGTGGTGGTAGGTGGCCTGGACGGCCCCGGCGGTGACGGCGAGCCACAGGATGCCGACCGTGGTGACGTAAGGGCGGAGGCGGGGGGAAGCGACGAGGACGGCGCCGAGGACGAGCCCGGCGGGGACGGCCACGTGTCCGCTGGGGAAGCTGGCCTCGGTGAGCGAATCCCCCGCGGCCACCAGATCGGGGCGGGGCAGGAGCAGCCTGGTGAGCTCCTTGGACCCGATCGTGCCGATGACGACGCCGATCGCCGCGACCCCCTGCCGCCAGCGCCTGCGCACCAAGGTGACGGCCGCGATCACCGCGATGCCCACGAGCAGGGTGGGCATCGCGGTGTGCTCCAGGGGCGGCAGGGCCGAGGACCGGTAGGCCGCGCCGGACCAGTCGTATATCCACGCCGGGTCGGCGCCGTCGCCGCTGAGCAGGGCGTTCTCCGCACGTTGCCCGAACGGGGTGCAGACGGCGACCAGGTAGACCGTCAGGAACGCGAGCAGGCAGAGCGGAGCGGAGACCCGCATCCGCACCGCCCGTGCAGGGTCAGGGCTGGGGCTGAGGCCGGGGCTGGGGCTGGGGCTGGTCGAGCTGCTCGGGGCCTGGGCGGGGTGCGGTCGCGTGGACGGGGTGGTCGAGGGATCTTGCCGAGTCATCGTCTTCTCTGTCTTCGTGGGCGAGCAGCGCCGTCACGCGCCGCTTCGTGCACGGGTGCGGGCGCGTGGGTGCGGGCGCGTGGGTGGGTCCCAGGGGCTCAGGCGCGAGGTGCGCCGACAAGGTCCAGTGGGCTCAGGCCGGGATGAGCCGGCCCGGTCGTCGGCCCACCGGGTCTCCGTTCCTATCCGAGGAGCGCCCGGCTCTCCCGGCGTCGGGCGGTGATCGCCAGGACCGGCAGGGGAGCGACGAGAAGGAGGAGGACGACCAGGTCCGGAAGGGACTGCATGAAGCCGTCCGGCTGGGCGACGATCGCCTGCGTCCGGATGAAGGCGAACGCGGCGACGGGGATCAGCCACCTGCGGTCACCGGTGGCCGCCGTAGCCACCCACGCACCGATCAGCGCGGCGACTTCGAGGGTGAACATGCCGCGCTGGAAGCTCGGGCTGACGGAGATGACGTGGAGGGACCCGGCCACGGACATGGCGAGGACGACGGGGACCAGCCGGCGGTACGAGTGGCGCCGCAGCCGGCCGGGACGGCAGGCCGCCAGCACGGCGCACGCGGTGCACAGCGCTCCGGACAGCATCAGGTCCCTGGCCGTGATCGGGGCGCCGAGACCGTAGTAGCCGAGGCCCGCCTTGCCCTCGTCGCCGAAGAACGGACTGCTGCCGAAGGTGGCACCGGCGTAGATCATCGCTGCCGCGGAGGGCAGGGCGATCCACGCCTTGCCGCGCAGCAGGGCGACCAGGCAGACCAGCGGCAGCAGCCCGTAGGGCAGGAGTCGTGTCCGGGTGTCGGGACCCTGGGCCCACGGGTACCAGCCCGAGAAGTCGAAGGCGATGGCGTGCGGGCCGGGATCGATGTGCAGGGCCCAGTGCCACACGTCCTGGAGGTACGGCACCAGGGCCAGCGCCGCGAGGACGAGAGCGGTGAGGTGGATGCCGTCCAGCCACCAGGGCCGGGCCGGGTCGTCCGCGACGGCGCGGGCGCGGGCCTGCGCCCCGGCGCGCACCACGGCGACGACCTCCCGCGGCGGGGGCCAGGAACGGCCGGGGTAGGCCTCGGAGAGGCAGTCCAGCAACTCCCTTCCCTGCCGGGAGCGGTAGGGCTCGGGGTAGGCGGCGAGCAGCAGTCGGTTCATGCCGGGGCCACCCCGACGTCCCGGGTACGCCCGAGGACGACGGCCGCGGCCTGCCGCATCCGCAGGGCCTCGCGGCCGAGCGCCTGGTCGCCGTCCTCCGTGATCCGGTAGTAGCGCCGAGCCCGCCCGTCCACGATCTCCTCGTCACCGGCGGCCACCAGCCCGGCCCGCTCCATCCGGTCGAGAGCGCCGTAGAGGGTCCCGACGGCGATCCGGAGCCGCCCCTCGGTGGCCTGCTCGGCGGCTTTGATGATGCCGTAGCCGTGCAACGGTCCGTCCATGAGCGCGGCGAGGATGAAGTACTGCGGTTCCGTCAGGGACGGGCTCTGGCGTGTCATGGGCCGAGCATATATCGGAGCGCGAAGTATATCGGCAGCGGGCGGGCCACGCGGTGACCTGGGGTGCAAGGTCGCTCGCAAGGTCGCTCGCAAGGTTTCTCGCAAGGTCGGCCGTGCATCGTTGCCGACGTGTCCGAACCCGGGTGGTCCGCCGCCCGGAACAGGTCGGGCAGCTCTCGTGCCGCACGAGTGGCGGGAAGAGACGACCCGCTCGTGCCGCACACGGCCTTTGATGGGGAGGAAGATTCATGAGCAAGCACCTGCGCGTCGGCCTGCCGTGTCTGGCGGCGGTCGTGATGACGCTGGTTCCGAGCGGGGCGGGGGCGTTGGCCGCTCCGGCCGGGGGCGAGGACGTGACCGTGTACGTCGGTTCCGGCGGGACCTCGCTCGCCGGGCTTTCGGGGAAGTCGCTGCTGCGTGCGGCGGGGAAGGCCGGCCTCTCGGCGCAGCGTCCGGTGGGCTCCCTGCGTGACGCCCAGGCCGTGCTCAAGGCCAGGAACACGACGAACGCGACGATCATGGTCCGCGGCGGCACCTACACCGACGCGGGAGTGGAGTGGGGGCCGGGCATCGCCAAGGGCACGGTCACGGTCACCGCGCAGCCGGGGACGGGTCCCGTCACCTTCGACGGACGGGCGGCCAAGGCCGGGTACTGGACGAAGGTCGGTCCGAAGTCGCCCAAGCTGAGGTTCCAGGGGCCGTACACCGTGCAGCGCTACGGCGACGGCGGGATCAAGGCCACCGGGACCAGGAGGGACGGCCCGGTCAAGGGGCTCGTGGTCAACGGGATCACCTTCAGGCAGATCGGCAACGCCTGGGTCAAGGGCGGCAAGGGCTACGCCGGCGTTCACCTGAACTACGTCTCGAACGCCGCGATCACCGGAAACGCGTTCATCAATCTCGAGAACAGGACGGACGCGGGCCCGGGGAACACCCACGGTGTCTACCTCGCCTTCAACCAGACGGAGAGGACGCCCGGGAGCAACGGGAACCTGGTGAAGGGGAACACGTTCCAGGTCATCTCGGGCGACCCGGTCCGCGCCAGTGACGGCAGCAGCGGCAACAAGGTCCAGGGCAACACCTTCAAGAAGGGCCGCGACTACACGGGCAAGACCCGGGGGAACGGCAACTACGGGATGTTCACCTACTGGGTGTTCCCGAGGGCCGACACCTGCGGAAGGGGCGGGAACACCTTCTCGGGCAACACGTACACCGTGAACTACTACGGCAAGAGGGCACCGGCCGTCCGCTCGGGGTCCTCCACCGCTCGCACCTGCACGTCGGTCAAGGCGACGGGGAGCAACCCCTACAAGCGCTGACCGACCCGCATCCGACGGCGCCCACGACCTCGGGCTGCGCGTCCGCCCCCGCCCCCAGGGAGGGCGAGGGCGGCTGCGGGGGTGGGGATCAGCAGGGGCGGATGTGGTAGACGGGGGTCCAGGACGCGGTGCCCGAGCCCTTGGCCACGTGGGACCAGCGTTCGCTGCCGTCACTGTTGTAGAAGCGGGCGCGGGTGCCGGGGGTCTGGTTGTTGTTGAAGGTTCCGTCGCCGATGCCGTTGAAGTCGTAGTAGCCGCAGCGGTAGTAGTCGTAGTTGACGCCGCGCCCGTCCGTGATGCACAGGTGTCCGTCGTTGCAGGCCCGGGGCGCGCTCGGGGAGGCCAGGTCGCGGGGTTCGGACTGTCCGGGCACCGGGATCGTGACGGTGCCGCCGGGGATGGCGAGGGTGTTCGCCGAGGTCTGGCGGGCCTGCGGGTCCTGGGCGAGAACGGCGTCGACCCGCCGCTGGAGATGCCCGACCTGCTGGTCGGTCAGGCCCGCGGCCCGCGCCTGATCGGAGTAGGTCTGCTGCTCGTTCGGGGCCGTGGGGGTCGAGGCATGGGCGGACAGGGCGGGACCTGCCATCAGGGCCACGGCGGCGACCACCAGTCCTGCGGACCGGCGGAACGGAACACGCTTCAAGGTCTTCTCCCAGAGTCGGCTGCGCTCCTCACTCGAGGAGCAAGGCCACCCTTTCCACTCCCACATCCCTTCAATGACCACTGGCGAGGGTGCGCCACACGGCATGAGCGTCACAGCCCACCAGGACGCCACCCGCACGACCCACCAGCCTGCCCCCGGCGCGCAAACGCCCCGACGTCGCCAGTCGCCACGTACACCTCCAACAGGTCCGACGGAGCGCCGGAGGGTCCGAGAAATGGTTTGCCGACCCATTTGCCTGCGTGTCACCGTTCGGCCTGGACCGGCAGTTGATCATCGGCGGCGCCGATGTCGACAAGTCGGCGGCCTCTCGGGGATCCACCGGAGAGGTGACGAAACGACGGGAACGGGTGCCATGGGGAACAGCTACGAGGACGAGTGTCGCCGGGCTTTGGCCGAGGAGCAGGCGAAGAGCCTTGCCGGGACCAACGACTGGGAACACGTGGACAGGGAGCGGGTCCACCAGGACTGGGACGTCCTGTACCGGGAGATCACGGCTTGCCTGGACGGCGGCTCCCTGCCCGGAGACCAGCAGATCCAGGAGCTCGTCCGCAGGCACTTCGACATCGCCTGCCGGTTCTACATCCCCTCCAGGGAGGCTTACGTCGGCATGTCGTTCTTCTACGCCGAGGACGAGGGCATGAGGGCGTTCCACGATTCCTACCACCCCGGGTTGGTGGAGTTCATGGGCGCCGCGATCAAGGTGTTCGCCGAGCAGGGCCACGGGTTCGCCCCCAGCGCAGGGGCCGGGGCTTCGGCGTAGTCGGGCGACACGGGCCAGGACCATGCATGCGGATCAACGTTCGTCTGGTCCGCCCGCTGATCCGGAAGAAGGGCCCAAGGCCGCGTATCGACGCACGGGCGGACCGGACGGTGTGATGTCCAGGCCCGGCCCGCCCGACCGCCGCTACAGGTTGAGTTGGTACTGATGTGTCGTGTGTGTGGGCGTGTAGCCGAGACCGTCGTTGATCTGTCTCATGTGCGTGTTGCTGTCGGCGGTGTCCGTCAGGAGGCCGCCGAGGTCCGGAAAGCGCTCATGGGCGTGTCGGATCGACTCGGCCTTCATCCATCGGCCGAGGCCGTGTCCACGGTGCTCGGGCAACACGCCGGTGCCGTAGTGCTGGGCGTCCCCTCTGCCGTCGCCGGGGACGACCAGCTCGGTGAACCCGGCGATCGAGTCGTCGGAGGCGTCGACGGCAACGACGGTGTGCAGATGGTCGCCACGCTGTTCGACAGCCTTCGCCGCGGCCCGGACACGGTCCACGTCCCAGGTCACCGTGCCGTAGTCGGTGTCGTCCATGGGCATGTCGTCCATGGCGCGACGCGAGTCGGCGAACGTCTCGGCGAGGCCGTCGGGCACGGTTCCGTGCCATGACATCAGCCGGTAGCCGGGATGCGGACGCCCGATGATGCGGTCGAGGGCGGTGGCGTCCGTGTCGCCCAGCGACAAGCGGGAGAACCTCAGGGTGAGGACCTTCCCGAAACCGCGCGCCGGCAGGAAGTGGTCGCCTGGCGATCCGGCCTCGGCCTGCGCGATGACGCAGCGTCGGGCATCGGCTCGGGCGGCGGCCACGGCGGCGTCGAGGAGCTGCGAGCCGACGTGCCGGCGTCGCTCCGCCGGGTGGACCTGGAGCGTCAGTTCGGCCAGGTGCTCCTGTCCGGGACTGTTGAACAGGCGCAGAAAGGCGGTTCCGATGGGAATGGAGTCGACGTCGGACGCCAGCCATGCAAGGCGCCGGCTGTTCGCGCCGTGAGCGGGGTCGGTCAGTGGGGTGATGCGAGACGACAAGGTGTCTCCGTCGTGAGGAAGTGGCCAAGGTCAGTACGCGGGCTCAACTGCTGGGCACTCCTGCGCATGTGCTCCACACCTCCTCGTCGACGGCACCGGTCCCGAACGGCATCGGACGGCCGGGAGAACCTAGCCGTCCCATCGGCTCCTCTGCAAAGGGTTAACGAAAGGCTGGTGCGATTCTGCAAGCCGCTTGAGGCCCCTGCTACCCCAGCCACGCCCCGTCGCGCATGACGACCCTGCCGCGCAGTTCCGGTACTCCGCGCCACGCACGCACCGTCAGCGGCGCCACGCGCAGGTACACGTACGGCGTCGCCTCCTTCCGCGGATCCCAGCCGAACTTGCCCGCGAACGCGTCCGCGGCACCCTGAGGTACCTCCCTCGCGGGATGGCACTCCGCCTCCCCTTGCAGCAGCACCACGTCCATGGCGTCCGGCAGCGCCAGCCGTACGCGCGGCTCGCTGCGGGCGTTGCGCACGGTCGCGGAGTTCGCGCCGGTACACATCCACACCGCCTGCCCGTCCCACACGAACCACAGGGGTACCTGATGCGGGCCGTGGTCGGGGTGAGCTGTGGACACCCACATGTCGCGCTCTGTACCGAGCCGTTCCAAGGTGTCCCGGCAGCGCTCCGCCGTGTCGCGGCAAACGATCTTCGTAGCTTCCACGAGCGTCGACCCTAGCCAGCGGGTTCACCGTGCGCATGGGGCGCGCGCCCTAGGCCCGAAGTGAGGCGCAGGTCCTAGGTGTATTGATCACGAGCGTTGTTGACACCGGTTCGGTCTTGAACATGGCGAAGACCTCCGATGTGGTGGGAGCTGTCTAGGAACTCACCGCACGGAGGTCTTCGTGCCCCACCGTAATGCCCGACTGACCGTCTTCGGTAGGAGACTGCTGGTCGAACGTGTCTGCTCAGGCCGTCCGGTCGCCCACGTGGCCGCCGAGATGGGCATCTCCCGGGCCACCGCCCACAAATGGATCCGCCGGTGGCGGACCGAGGGCAGGCCTGCACGACCGGCCGAGCCGGCCTCACACCACCCCGCACCGGACCCCGGCTGACATCGAAGCCCGGGTCTGCGGCCTGCGACAGAGCCGCAAGCTCGGCCCGGCCCGGATCGGCCCGATCCTGGGCCTGCCCACCTCGACCGTGCACCGGATCCTGACCCGCCACCGGCTCAACCGGCTCGCCTGGATCGACCGGCCGACCGGCACCGTCATCCGCCGCTACGAGCGCGACCGCCCCGGCGAACTGATCCACGTCGACGTGAAGAAACTCGGCCGGATCCCCGACGGCGGCGGCCACAAGGCCAACGGCCGCGAGGCCGGCCGTCCGATCCGCGGCATGGGCTTCGACTACGTCCACTCCGCCGTCGACGACCACTCCCGCCTCGCCTACAGCGAGATCCACGGCGATGAGAAGGTCGCGACCTGCGCCGGGTTCCTGACCCGCGCGGCCGCGTTCTTCCAGGCCCAGGGCATCGACCGCATCGAGCGGGTCCTGACCGACAATGCCTGGGCCTACCGCAAGGGCCTGGCCTGGAAGAACGTCCTGGCCGACCTCGGCGCGACCGGCAAACTCACCCGCCCCTACCGGCCCCAGACCAACGGCAAAGTCGAACGCTTCAACCGCACCCTCCTCGACGAATGGGCCTACCTACGGCCCTACACGTCGAACAACGAGCGAACCGAAGCCCTGGCAGACTTCCTCCACACCTACAACCACCACCGCTGCCACACCGCACTCGACGGACACCCGCCCATCAGCCGCGTCAACAACCCTGCGGGTCAATACACCTAGGACGTCGTCTCGAATGGCCGTCCGGCACCCGACGGCGTCGCCCGCGGTTCGGTGTCAGTCGAACCGCGTAGCGTTGCGTCGAGTGGGTCTCATGGGGAAGCGCATGCGGTGCTGACCCTTGGACGAGGCAGATGTTCAGCTCGGCGACAGATCCTCGGCGAAGCGCCGTGCGGCTGCGCAACGGCTGCGCAGACTCGCTGCCACGACCGCCGGCCCGTCGCTGCTCGATGCCCTGCGGCGCGAGGCTCTCGGTTCGCGGACGTGGGAAACCCAGCACCAGATGGTCATGGCGCTCGAAGCGTGCGACCACCGGCCGGCGGTCCCGTTCCTGATCGATCTGGCTCAGCGCCCCAGGGATGCCATGGGCCACCTCTCCAGGGCCTGGACAATCTGCGCCAGTTCGGTCTGGAAGTCCGTCATCTCGACCTTGCCGCGCCCGAACGCCTGCCACAGGCCCACGAGCCGGTCTTCCCACTCGCCGAACTCGATCAGCTTGTCCGCCAGCGTGAACCCGTCCAGCGACGGCTTGCCGACCTCAAGCACCCAGCGATTCGCGGCCGCGCTCGCGGTGACACCCCGGCCGGCCAGCTCGACCACGGCAAACGGTGTCCGGTCATCCGCCGCGACTGCAAGGAACACACCCAGCGAAACGGAATTGTTCACGGCCAACCCCCGCCCAGAGGCATCCGACTCGCTCACTCGCCGTCCTTCCTGCCCGGGGCCCCGATCTGGAGAAGACTACCGAGTCACCCAGACAACGATCCGAGACGAGCCACCAGCTCGGGCCGGACGAGCCGTGGCGGTCGCCGGCATCTGACTGCTCGGGCAGCAGAGACTGCCCTTGGGGACCTTCCCGGGCGCTTTGTGCCCGCAGTTTCGTGGCTATGTCAAAGACCACTACCGAAGGCGCCTCGTGACACACCAGCACACCAAGGACCAAGCCGCTACGAAGCGATCGCCCACCCCCCGAGTCCCCGCCGCCACGGAGCCCACAGGTCTGATGGCGCTCCAGCGGGCCGCCGGGAACGCAGCCGTGCTTCACGTGCTGCAACTCGCAGGTCACCCCTACGCCCAGCCGCAGGCCCAGGCGGGATCCCAGGAGCGGCACGAGCACGGTGCGGGCTGTGGCCACCGGCAGGCCGATCAGGCCCCCATGGTCCAGCGCTCGGCCGTGCACGAGGTGCTGCACGGTTCCGGACGGCCGCTGGATGCGCCGCTGCGCGAGGAGATGGAGGCCCGGCTCGGCGCGGACTTCTCCGACGTCCGCGTCCACGACGACGGCGCTGCCCGCGCCTCCGCCGCCGAAGTAGGCGCCCGCGCCTACACCTCCGGCAGTCACGTCGTCATCGGCGACGGCGGAGCGGACAAGCACACGCTCGCCCACGAACTCACCCACGTCATCCAGCAGCGCCAAGGCCCCGTCGCGGGAACGGACAACGGCAGCGGACTGAAGATCTCCGACCCGAGCGATCGATACGAACGGGAAGCCGAGGCCAACGCCCGGCGCGCCATGGCCTCCGCCACGCCTGCCGACCGGCAGGCGACGAACGACCCGGCTCAGAGCGGCACTCCACTGACCTCGGCCTCCGACACGCCCGTGCAGCGCATGAACAATCCGAACAACCAGAACCCGTTCGGAGGCTATCGCCGCGCCAACATCTCCATTCCTATCACCCGCGAAATGCTGCAGTACCAGGACACCGGTATGCAGTCTCCTCGAGGGCAGCAGAGAGCAGCGGATTTCCAGACCGGCGGCGCCAACCCCAACACCTGGGACGACGCCTTGTCCGCGAACCTCGCCAACGGGGGCAACAGGATGGGAAGCGGCCCCAACGGCCGGATCTCCAGGAACCATCGCCTGGCCGACAACCAGATCAACCTGATCATCCAGAGCCTGGGAACAACCCATCAGCAGCAGGGAGGATTCCAGCCGGCACAGCAGGCCGCGATCAACGAATTCGTCGAGGCCATGGCACCGAGCAACCAACACGCCGCACTGACACAGGACATGAACGCCCTGTTCCAGAACCCGAACCCCGCCAACAACCAACTCTTCAACAACGTCGTGGCCAGGTTGTCCAACAACGCGAGAAACCTTCGCGCAGGCTACCTGAACGAGAACAGCGCCATCCACGACCACTACGACCCCGTCTACCATCAGGCCGGCGGCATGACGCCCATTTCGAACAACATCCAGGCCGCGGTGACCAACCTGGGAATGTCCGGAGCGATTCCCATGACGGTCTCGACCCGAGCCACTCAGGTGGACCCGAATCACCCGACTTCGTCCGACCACCGGTAGAAGGGGAGTCGTCGACGCACCACCAGATCGACGCGGTCGTCGCATGGCCCCGGCCCGGGAGGGAGGAGGTGGCACGATGGCGCGGTGTCCGATCCTCTCGAAGCGCTGTGGCTACGCGGCGTCGCCTTCAACCCGGCGGCGCCCTCCGACGTACTGATACGCCTGTTGGATCGGGCGGCGGCAGGTGAGGCCGGCCTGCTGATGTGCGAGGGTCGCGACCTGCCTGACGTCGTCATCGACGCGACCCTGCGCCATCCGGACTACGTCATGCGCCGCGCGCTCGCCCGCAACAGGTACGTCGACCCGGCGCGGCTCGCGCCCTTGGCGACGGACCCGTCGGGGATCGTCCGCGGATGGCTCGCCGCCGGCCCCCGCCACTACCCCCGATGGGTCCGACCGCTGCCGGACGACATCCTCGTGGCCCTCTTGACCGCTCGGGACGGGGGCGAGGACGGCAAGGTCACCGCGGACGAGATCGCCGGGGAGCTCGACTCGTCCCGGCAGATCCCTCCGTCCTTCCACCGCTCCATGGCCGGCCACGAGCACCCCGAGCTCCGGATTCGGGCCACCCGAAGGTGGCAGTCGCTCACTCCGGCGCAGCGGGCGCGGCTGCTGGACGATCCGGACCCGGCGGTCCGCGCAGCGGCGCGGGACCGGAGCTGGGAGCTGGACCCCGAACGGGTGGAGGCCACGCTGCCGTCCCTCGGCTCGCACGGCAGGGGATTCGTGCTCGGCACGTGCGCCCTGTCCCCCGCGCTCGTCGAGCAGTGCTTCACGGACGGCACGGTGCAGCCCCTGGCACGGAACCGGCACACACCGGCCCACGCCGTCGCCCGACTGGCCCGCCATCCCGATGCGGTCGTCCGCGCTCTGGTCGCCGCCCGCCCCGACCTGGGACCGGACCTGGTCGGCGAGCTCGGCAGAGACGCGGACCACGACGTGCGGAGACGGGTACGGCTCCACCCCTTCCCCCGTACCTGGGCCGAGTACGGGGCGATCCAGAGAGTCATGGGGCACGGTCCGGACTGCACCTGCCCGATCGCCGGGCCCGACACCGAGCCGTCACCGGACTGGTTCGCCGCCTGCGCGGCGTCCGAGGAACCGGCGCTCCGCCGTGTCGCGGCGAGCTGGCCCGGCCTGCCCGCGGGACGCGTCGCGGCACTCGCGCAGGACACCGACGAGGAGGTACGGATCCGGCTGGCCTGCCACCACCCCCTGGCTCCGCCACGCCTCCTTCTGGACGTCTTCGTCACCCGCCCTGCCCACCGCCCGCACCTGCTGTCCCTGCCCGCGTTCCCTCGCACCGGCACGGCCTCCCTCATCGGCCATCCGGATCCGCAGGTGCGCGCCCTGGCCGCAGCCGATCCCGCCCTGCCCGAGCCCCCGGTGGACGACCCCGACGAGACGGTGCGCAGGGCCGCCGCCGCCAACCCGAGCCTGACACCGGGGGCCTTGGAGGCCCTCCTCGCCGACCCCCGCACCGCGGAGGGGGCCGCGGCCAACCCGTCCCTCCCCGTCGCCCGCATGCGGGCGCTCCTCGACCGCTGCCCGGACGGCGCCGCCTCCCCGCCGCCGGCGGTCCCGCGCTGAGAGACGTCGCCTGCCCGGCGATCACGGGCAGGGCGCCTTCCGTCGGCCGCAGACGGAGGCCGGCCGTGTCCCGCGCGCTCCCTTCCGCGGTCGGGGCTGTCGACCGCCGGCGTCACGGTGGGGTCGAGCACATCGGCGTCCAGGTGCACCCGGAAGCCGTCCAGGGCCGGGGTCTCCAGGCCGACGGCGGTCACGGAGCCGAGCGCCCAGCGGGATGGAGCAGTCGCCGCCGAGGACGAGCACGAAGTCCCCGGCCGACACGTGGCGTTCGATGCGGTCGGCGAGGCGGACGGTGTACGCGGCGAGGGGGCTCAGGAGCAGGCACAGGGCGACCTCGGGCAGGTGGGGCCGGAGGCGGGCGCCGTCCGTCTGTCGCGACCTCGCGCCTCCCGTCGTCCCGGATGCCCACGGTGCGCCATCCAGTCCCACGGGGGCGAATTGCACTAGATTGCCCGGTTATGAGAAACGGTGACGGGATCACCCGTCGATCGGTGCTGAAAGCCATCCCCGCCGTGGGTCTCGCGGTGGGGCCCGGCCACATCCTGGCCCCGCAGTACGCGGTCGCGGCGCCGGCGCCCTTTCCGCAGCCTGCCGTATCGGCCTCTCGGCGGTTGCCCGGTTCGACGTCGGGCGTGCTGGAGCAGACGCTGGACGTCCGGGTCACGGACGTCTCCGTCCCGGGGTTCGGGCCCGTCACCACACGTGCCTACAACGGGTCACTCCCGGGGCCGACCCTGCGCCTGCGCGCAGGGGACACCCTGCGGCTGACGCACATCAACGGCCTGCCGCCCAATCCGGCCCACAGGGGCCGCAGCAACACACCGCACCACCCCAACAGCTTCAACGTGCACACCCACGGGATGCACGTCTGTCCGTCGGGGGACGCCGACAACGTCCTGCGCGAGTTCGCGCCGCGCACCCCGGACGAGGTCGCCGCCGGTGCCGCGGAGCCCCGTTTCGCGACGACCATCCAGGTGCCGGCCGATCACCCCGCCGGCACCTACTGGTACCACCCGCACCTGCACGGGTCCATCGCCGAGCAGATCGCCGGCGGTATGGCCGGGGTCATCGTCGTCGAAGGCGATGTCGACGAGGTCCCCGAGATCAGGGCGGCCGCCGACGTCGTCGTGTGCATCAACGAACTCAAGGTCAAGGACGGCAGGATCCCCGCCTTCACCTCGGGCGGCTGGGTGAACGGCGTCCCGTCCACCTTCACCGTCAACGGCGCGGTCAACCCCACCGTCCGGCTGCGCCCGGGCGAGGTGCAGCGGTGGCGGCTGGTCGCCGCGACCGCGTTCACCTCCCTGCGGCTCCGGGTCGGCGGGGACGGCGGCAGCATGTCGCTGCACCAGATCGCCCAGGACGGCGTCACGCTCCCCAAGCCCGTGGCCCTGGACCGGGTGGACCTGGCCATGGGCAACCGCGCCGACGTCCTGATCCGCGGTGCCGCACCCGGCCGGTACGAACTGCGGGCCGAGAAGGTGACCGTGCCGCTGATGACGATCGAGGTCGCGGGAGATCCCGTACAGCCGCCGATGGGACTGCCGACGTCGCTGCCACCCGGCCGGCCGTTCCTCGACGAGAGGGACATCGCCAACCCCGGCGCCGACCGGGAGGTCGTCTTCCACGCCGACGCCGGCGTCTTCGGGGCGCCGTTCCCCCACGCCTTCCGCGTCCTGGGCACCAACCCGACGCCCGCGACCGACCCCCACGGCGACCTCACCCGCGACCCGACCTACGGCCTGTTCGACCCCGCCTTCACCAACCACACCCTGCGCCTCGGCGCCATCGAGCGATGGACCGTCCGCACCGACGAGACACTGCCACCGCACCACCACCCGTTCCACCTCCACACCAACCCGGTGCTCCTCACCCACCGCAACGGCCGACGGCTCGATCCGCCGGTCTGGCACGACACCATCGGCCTGGCGGGCGGCAGGCCCGGGGACTCCGCCACCTTCCTCGTCAAGTACGAGGACTTCACCGGCCGCACCATCGGGCACTGCCACCAGCTCCAGCACGAAGACCTCGGCATGATGCAGACCGTCGAGTACGTCCCAGCGTGACGACCCGCGCCGGCCGAACACCCCGCCGCAGGGCGGGCTCGGCGCCCCCGCGCAGAGCAGCCCGGTGATCCGGCCTCCCGCGCGGGCGCCAGGGCGTTTTCGGGCATTTCCCTTCCTGGGGGACTCCCTCGGTCCACCCCCCACGCGATCGCCAATCGGTGCCCGCGGACGGCGGCCCGGCGGCCCGGCCCCCGACCGGAGGCACCGCGACCGGGGAACGTCGGGGGCGAGGGCCGGTGGCGACGGCCGCTTCACAGAGCCGCTGAATCGTTGCTGCCGCCGGGCGACCGGCCCGCATCGTCATCCCGGATATGCCAGTGATGACGAACGTAAAGCACTTCTTCCTACCAATCGCATGGACGTAGCCCTCGTCGCGCGCTGGCCAGAAAGCGTCGTCGTGGAATGCACGGGCCCTCTCGTCCGCTGCTAGTGTTCGGTCCCTCATTCGGACATGAGGGAGATTCTCCGTATGGAAAATCGACCCGAGATGGGGTCGCTTTCGGCGAAATCGCGGGCCATTGGCGCTTCCTCGCGCGAGGTGCTCCGCTATGCCGCTTACCCGGCCCTGGCCCTCTCCGCGGTCTGGCTCTTCGCCTCGACGCTGCGCCACGGCTGGGACCGCGGGGAGGCCGTCCAGTTCTTCCTGGTCGGGGTCATCCTGTATCTCACGGTGCTGGAACGACTGATCCCCCATCGCACCGACTGGCATCCCAGCCTCCGGGAACTCTGCTGGTACGCGGCCTACTTCCTGTTCACCATGGCGGGGGCCGTGCTCGCCCAGGCGGTGGTCGCGGTCGTGGTCGCGGCGGCTCCCGGGGCGGGGCTGGGGCTCGCGCTGTGGGCGGAGGTTCCCGTGGCCCTGGCGGCCTCCTCGCTGGCCGGGTACCTGGCGCACCGCTTCGCGCACTCCCATCGGTGGCTCTGGAAGTTCCACGGAATTCACCATGTTCCACGGAAGGTCAATGTCGCCAATAACGGCGTCAATCACGTGCTGGACGTCGGGTTCAAACAGGGTGCGGTTCAATTGAGTCTCGGATTGCTCGGATTCTCCGCCGACTGTCTCTTCGCCGTGGCACTCTTCACCATCGTTCAGGGCTATTTCGTGCACGCGAACGTGGATGTCCGCCTCGGGCCGCTCAACCACGTCCTGGCCGGCCCCGAACAGCATCGGCTGCACCACAGCGCCGACGTGGCCGAGGCCGGCCACTTCGGCGTCGACCTGTCGGTCTGGGACCGGCTCTTCGGCACCTTCACCTGGCGGCCGGGCCGCCGACCGGCCTCGGTGGGCGTCCAGGATCCGAGCGCGTTCCCGGAGACCGGGGCGGTCCTCGCCGGCCTGCTCCACCCCTGGCGCCGCCCCACTCGCACCGCGTAGCCCCGTGCCGTACGGGCCTCGTGCCCGAAACCGCTCATCGCCTGGCCCGTACCGAGGCGCCATCACCTCCGGATTGGATCATGACGGACTCACCCAACGCCGCCTTCCGTGACAAGGTCGCGATCATCGGCATCGGCTGCCGCCTCCCCGGACACGCGGGTGACCACCGGGCCTTCTGGCGGAACCTGATCGAGGGGCGGGACTGCCTCGTCCCCACCCCGGCGGACCGGTACGACACCACCACGCTCGGCAGCCGCGACCGAGCCAAGCCGGGCCGGCTCATCGGTGGCCGGGGCGGCTACATCGACGGATTCGACGAGTTCGACCCGCACTTCTTCGGCATCAGCCCGCGCGAGGCGGAACACATGGACCCGCAGCAGCGCAAGTTGCTGGAGGTGTCCTGGGAGGCACTGGAGGACGGCGGGCAGAAGCCGGGCGAACTGGCCGGCCGGAACGTCGGGGTGTTCGTCGGCGCCTTCACCCTGGACTACAAGATCCTGCAGTTCGCCGACCTCGGCTTCGAGACGCTGGCCGCCCACACCGCCACCGGCACCATGATGACGATGGTGTCGAACCGCATCTCGCACTGCCTCGACTTCCGCGGCCCCAGCGTCTCGATCGACACGGCGTGCAGTTCCTCCCTGGTGGCGGTCCACCTGGCCTGTCAGAGCCTGCTGCGCGGTGAGAGCGAACTGGCCCTGGCCGGAGGCACCCTGCTGCACCTGGCGCCGCAGTACACGATCGCCGAGACCAAGGGCGGCTTCCTCTCCCCCGACGGGCGCTCGCGGGCCTTCGACGCCTCCGCCGACGGTTACGTACGGGCCGAGGGCGTCGGTGTGGTGGCGCTCAAGCGCCTGTCGGACGCCCTGCGCGACGGCGACCCGGTGCACGCGGTCGTGATCGGCAGCGGCGTCAACCAGGACGGGCGTACCAACGGCATCACCGTTCCCAGCGCGGACGCCCAGGCCACGCTGATCGAGCGGGTGTGCACCGAGGCGGGCGTCGCACCGGGCAGCCTCCAGTACGTCGAGGCGCACGGCACCTCGACGCCGGTCGGCGACCCGATCGAGGCCGAGGCGCTCGGCCGGGTGCTGGCATCCGGCCGGCCACCGGGGGCCCGCTGCTACGTCGGCTCGGTCAAGACCAACATCGGGCACACGGAGTCCGCCGCAGGAGTGGCCGGACTGATCAAGACGGCGCTCGCCCTCCGGCATCGCCGCATCCCGCCGCACCTGAACCTGGAACACCCCAACCCCGCCATCGACTTCGCCGCCCTGCCCTTCGAGATCCCGACCGTCGCGGTCGACTGGCCGGAGCACGACGGCCCCGCCCGGGCGGGCGTCAACTCCTTCGGCTTCGGCGGCACCAACGCCCACGTCCTGCTGGAGGAGGCTCCGCCGCTCGGGCGACGCGAGCGGAGCGCGGCGGGTCAGGCGCCGCCCTTCTCCGTGCTTCCGCTGAGCGCCCGCCACCCGGCGGGGCTCGCCGAGCTGGCCGGCGGGATCCGGCGGGAGCTCGCCGCGGGGGTGTCGCTCGCGGACCTCGGGCACACGCTCGCACACCGCCGCCAGCGGTTCGAGGAACGGCTGGCGGTCGTCCACACCTCCCGGGAGTCCCTGGACGAGGCGCTGGCCGCCTGCGAGCGCGGCGAGCAGCACCCCCGGGCGGTGCGGGGCCGCCGGCGGGAGCCCGGGCAGCGGCGGCTGGTCTGGGTGTTCACCGGCATGGGGCCGCAGTGGTGGGGCATGGGACGTCAGCTGCTCGACGCGGAGCCGGTCTACCGGGCGGCGGTGGAGCGTTGCGACCAGGAGATCCGCCGGCAGGCCGGCTGGTCGCTGCTCGACGAGCTGACCAGGCCCGAGCCGGAGTCCCGGATGGCCGAGACCTGGCTCGCCCAGCCGGCCAACTTCGCGGTCCAGGCGGGGCTGGCGGCGCTCTGGGAGCACTACGGGGTGCGGCCCGACGCGGTGGTCGGCCACAGCACCGGTGAGATCGCGGCCTTCCACCAGGCCGGGGTCTACGGCCTGGAGGACGCGGTCCGGGTGGCGCTGGGGCGCAGCAGCCTGCAGCACCGGCTCGCCGGTACGGGCGCCATGCTGGCGGCGAACCTGCCCGAGGAGGAGGCCGAACGGCTCGTCCGCCCGTACCGGGACCGGGTGTCGGTGGCCGCCGTCAACAGCCCGGCCTCGGTGACGCTCTCCGGGGATGCGGACACCCTCCGCGAGCTCGCCGACCGGCTGGGCCGTGACCAGGTCTTCACCAGGTTCCTCGACGTCGAAGTCCCGTACCACAGCGTACGGATGGACCCGATCCGCGACGAGCTGCACGAGGCGCTGGCCGGGATCGAGCCGCGTCCGGCGACGCTCCCGCTGTACCTGACGGCCCGGGACGGACGCGCGCGCGGGCCCGAACTGGACGCCGGCTACTGGTGGGAGAACGTCCGGCAGCCCGTCCGGTTCCGCTCGGCGATCGACCGGCTCGTCGACGACGGCCACACCCTGTTCCTGGAGCTCGGCCCGCACCCCGTCCTCGGTCACTCGATCCGGGAGTGCCTGGACGGCCGGGCCGCGGACGGGCTGGCCTTGCCCTCGATCCGCCGCCGGGAGGACGAACCCGAGCGGTTCGCGCGCTCCCTGGCCGAGCTCCACACCCTGGGCGTCGAGGTGGACTGGACGGTGCTCCAGCCCGAGGGCCGGCCGGTGCCGCTGCCCTGCTACCCGTGGCAGCGGGACCGGTACTGGGTCGAGCCCCGCCCGGTGGCGCAGATCCGCCTCGGCCGGCTCGACCACCCCCTGCTCGGCCGCCGTACCGCCTCGCTCCAGCCGACCTGGGAGAGCCGGCTGGACACCGAGCGCCTGGCGTACCTGGCCGACCACCGGATCGAGGGGAGCACGGTCTTCCCGGCCGCCGGGTACCTGGAGATGGCCGCCCAAGCGGTCCGCGCGATGACCGGCGGCGATCTCGCCACGCTGGCCGACGTGGAGTTCTCCCGGGCGCTGTTCCTGCCCGAGGGCGAGTCCGCCACCGTCCAGCTCTCCTTCGCACCGGAGGAGGCCAGGTTCACCATCGCCTCCCCCGCCGCCGGAGGCGGAGGCGGACAGGACGCCGGAGCCGGAGGCGCGGACCCCACGGTCCACGCGAGCGGAGTCGTCCGCACCGGCCAGCCGTGCCGGGTCACGGGCCCGCTGGACGCCGAATCCATCCGTGCCCGCACGGAGCGCCGTCTCGACCGGGCCGCGTGTTACGGCGAGCTCGCGGCGCTCGGCTATCAGTACGGCCCGGCTTTCCAGGCCATCGACGAGGTGTGGACCGGCCCCGGCGAGGCGCTGGCCCTGATCCGCCCGACCCCGGGGATCGGCGCCGACGCGGCGGGCTGCCACGCGCATCCGGTGCTGCTCGACGCCTGCTTCCAGACCATGCTGACCGCGCTGTCGCCGCACGGCGGCCGTGCCGGTGGCATCCGCCTGCCCGTCGCGATCCAGGAGCTGCGCCTGGACCCGGTCGGGGACCGGCCGCTGTGGGCGCACGCCACCGTCACCGAGCAGAACGGGGAGGAGCTGGTCGGCGATCTCGCCCTGTACACCGAGGACGGGACACCGCTCGGCAGGATCACCGGGTTCCGCGCGGCTGCGGTGGATCGCGTGGCCTCCGCGGTCAGGCTGGGCACCATCGACGGGTGGCTGGCCGAGGTCGGCTGGGAGGAACTGGCGTCCCCCGAGCCGGTGCGCCCGGAGGGTGAGGTGTCCGGCGGCCCGTCGGGGACGCGGGCTCCCGACCTGCTGCTGTTCGCCGACACGGGTGGCCTCGCCGACCGGCTGGCCGATCGGGTGCGGGGCCGCGGCGGGCGGTGCCGGCTCGTGCGTCCCGGCCGCCGGTACGAGCACGGCGAGCGGTTCACGACCGTCCGGCCGGACTCGGCCGACGATCTGCGGAGGCTGTTCGCGGACCTCGACCCGTCCGTCCGGACCGTGGTCCACCTGTGGAACCTCGACCTGCCGCCGATGGACACCGTCGCCGCCGAGGACCTCGCCGGGATCGGCACCCTCGGCGCCTTCTCTCTCGTCCCGCTCGCCCAGGTGCTGCCCGAGGCCCGACCGGACGGACGGCTGCACATCGTCACCCGGGGTGCCCAGGCCGTCCGGCCGGGCGATCCGGTGGAGCCGTTCGGCGCACCCGCCTGGGGCATCGGCCGGGTGCTGTGGCAGCAGGAACTCATCGGCCACTCCGGAAAGCTGATCGACCTCGATCCGGCCACGGGACCCGACACGGGACCGAACCCGGGAGCGGACCAGGGAGCGGACGTGGGCCCGGACACGGTCCCGACCGCGACCCCGCCCGCCCCCTCCGCGGAGGAAGGGGAAGCCGACGCCCTGCTGCGCGAGCTGGCGGCCGACGACGGCGAGGGCGAGATCGCTCTGCGTGGCGGCCGCCGCCACATCAGTCGGCTGCGGCCGCCCGCCGGGCTCACCCGCCCGCTGCCCCTGCGACTGCGCGCGGACGGCAGTTACCTGGTCACGGGCGCTTTCGGCGCGCTCGGGCGGCTGCTCTGCCGCACCCTGGTCCGGCGCGGAGCCCGGCGCCTCATCCTGCTGGGCCGCACCGCCGTGCCCGACCGCGGCGCGTGGCACGGGCTCGATCCGCGGAGTCCCGCCGGGCAGCGGGTCGCCTTCCTGCGCGAGCTCGAGGCCCTGGGGGCCGAGGTGCTGGTCGCGGCGGTCGACGTGACCGATCAGGAGGCGATGGAACGCTGGCTGGCGGAGCGGACGAGCAGCGGGCTGCCGCCGGTGCGGGGCGTGTTCCACCTCGCCGGGCAGGTGCGGGACGTCCTGCTGCCGTCGCTGGACCGCGCGGCCTTCGACGCCGGCTACGGGCCGAAGGTGCACGGCGGATACCTGCTGCACCGGCTGCTGTGCGAGGAGCCGGTGGAGCACTTCGTCCTGTTCGCCTCGGTCGCCTCGCTGCTGACCACGGCCGGCCAGGTCAACTACGCGGCGGGCAACGCCTTCCTGGACGCGCTCGCCCATCACCGTCGCGCGCGGGGCCTGCCCGCGCTCAGCCTGGACTGGGGGCCCTGGGCCACCGGCATGATCGAGGAACTCGGGCTGGTCGCCCACTACCGGGACGCCCGGGGAATGAGCTCGCTCGCACCGGAGACCGGGATGGCGGTCCTGGAGCGGGTGATCGGGCAGGACCGGGCCCAGCTGCTGGTCGCGACCGTGGTGGACTGGCCGGTGTTCCTCTCCTGGTACCCCACGCCGCCGCGGCTGGTCTCCGGGCTCGCGGCCGCCGCGGCGCGGGCCACCCCGGCCGGGCAGGACGGCAGCCTGCTCGACGCCTTCCGCCGCTCGGACGCGACGGCCCGCGCGGAGCTGGTCGCCGAACGCTTCGCCGCGCTGGCCGCGGGCGTGCTCCGGGTGGGGCCGGAGCTGATCGACGCGGACAGCCGTCTCGGCTCGCTCGGTCTCGACTCCCTGCTCGCGATGGAGCTGCGGGCCCGGGTCCACACCGAACTGGGTGTCTCGCTGCCGGTGGTGGCGCTGCTCAGCAACGGTCCGGTCGGTGAGCTGACGGGCCGGCTCCACGAAGGACTGGACGAGCTGGTGTCGGCCGACGGAGCGCCGCAGGAGACGGATGTGGAGCTGTTCACCGACGAGCGGTGCCACCCGCTCACCCACAACCAGCAGGCCCTGTGGTTCCTCCGGCAGCTCAACCCCGACGGCTTCGCCTACAACATCGGCGGCGCGGTGGAGGTCCGCGCCGAGCTCGACCCGGAGCTGGTGTTCGAGGCGTTCCGCACCCTGATCGGGCGGCACCCCAGCCTGCGGGCCAACGTCACCACCGAGTCCGGCCGCCCCGTCCAGCGCATCCGGAGCGACGTCCGCGCCGACACCGGCCTGTTCGACGTCGAGGGCCGGCCCTGGGAGGAGATCCGCGCCCTGCTGGTCGGGGAGTACCGCAGGCCGTACGACCTGGAGGCCGATCCCCTGGTCCGGCTGCGGCTGTTCCGGCGCGCGCCGGACCGATGGGTGATCATGAAGGCCGTCCACCACATCGTCTCGGACGCGATCTCCACCTTCACCTTCATCGAGGAGCTGTTCGAGGTCTACCACGGCCTGCGCACGGGCCGGCCCGCGGAGCTCGCCCCGGTGCCCGCCCGCTACCTCGACTTCCTCAACCGGCAGAACCGCTTCCTGGCCGGGCCCGAGGCACGGCGGATGCTCGACTACTGGCGCGGTCATCTGCCCGACGAGGTGCCGGTGCTCGACCTGCCCACCGACCGGCCGCGCCCGCCGGTGCAGACCGACAACGGCGCCTCCGAGTTCTTCCTGCTGGACGAGCGGCTCAGCGCCCGGGTGCACGCGCTGGCCCGTGAGCACAACGTCACCGTGTACACGGTGCTGCTGACCGCGTACTACCTGCTCCTGCACCGGTGGTCGGGCCAGGACGAGATCGTGGTCGGCAGCCCCGTCACCGGCCGCACCGAGGAGGAGTTCGCCTCCGTCTACGGCTACTTCGTCAATCCGCTGCCCCTCCACGTCAGCCTGGCCGGCGATCCGACGGTGTCCGAGCTGCTGGCACGGGTGCGTGACACCGTCCTCGGCGGGCTGGACAACCAGGAGTACCCGTTCGTGCTGCTGGTCGAGCAGCTGGGCCTGCAGCACGACCCGAGCCGCTCGGCGGTCTTCCAGGCGATGTTCATCCTGCTCACCCACAAGGTCGCCGCCGAGCGCGTGGGATACGAGCTGGAGTACATCGAACTCCCGGAGGAGGAGGGGCAGTTCGATGTCACGCTGTCCGCCTACGAGGACCGTTCGGACGGGCGCTTCCACTGCGTCCTCAAGTACAACACCGACCTGTTCGACGCGGGGACGGTGCGGCGGATGGCCGAGCACTACCGCAACCTCCTCGACGGGCTCACCCGCGCACCCGCCGAGCGCCCGGCCGACCGGCTGCCGATGCTCGGTGCCGGGGAACGGGACCGGATCCTCACGGAGTTCAGCGGCGGCACCCGGAGGATCGACCACGACGTCCCGGTGCACGACCTGATCGGCAAGGTCGCCGCCCAGTACCCGGAGGCGGTCGCCGTGTCCGTCCCCGGCGGACGGCGGCTCGGCTACCGGGAGCTGGAGCACCGCTCCCGGCGCATGGCGGCCTCGCTGCGCGAACTCGGCGTCGGGGACGGCACGGTGGTGGCCCTCTGCCTGGACAAGTCCCCGGAGCTGGTGATCGCGCTGCTGGCGGTGGTCCGGGCGGGCGGCGCGTACCTGCCGCTGGACCCGGACCATCCGGCCGAGCGGCTGGCCGAGCTGATGACCCACGCCGGTGCCCGGCTCGTCCTGACCGATCGGCACCAGGACGGCGCGTGCCGCCTGCCCGGCAGGCCGGTGACCCTGGACGAGCTGGACCGGCCCGAACTCGACGCCCGGCCGGAGCCGGTCGTGGGCCTCGACCAGGCCGCGTACGTGATCCACACCTCCGGATCCACCGGCCGCCCCAAGGCCGTCCAGGTCAGCCACCGCAACCTCGCCTCGGTGTTCGTGGCCTGGCAGGCGGAGTACCGGCTGGACACCGAGGCCCGGGTCCACCTGCAGATGGCGGGCGTCTCCTTCGACGTCTTCACCGGGGACGTGGTCCGGGCCCTGTGCTCCGGCGGCACCCTGGTCCTGGTCGACCGCGAGCTGCTGTTCGACACCGCACGGCTGTACCGGACCATGCGGTCCGAGGGCGTCGACTGCGCCGAGTTCGTCCCGTCCGTGGCGCGCGGCCTGCTGGCGTACTGCGAGCGGGAAGGTCTGCGCCTGGACTTCATGAGACTGCTGATCGTCGGCTCGGACTCGTGGAAGGCGGGCGAGCACCAGCGGCTCCTCGCGCTCTGCGGACCGGACACCCGGGTGGTGAACTCGTACGGACTCACCGAGGGCACCATCGACAGCGCCTACTTCGAGGGCCCGGCCGGCCACCTGGAGGCGGGCCGGATGGTGCCGATCGGCCGGCCGCTGCCCAACAGCCAGCTGTACGTCCTCGACCGGCACGGCGAGCCCGTGCCCCCGGGCGTGGCGGGCGAGTTGTGGGTCGGTGGCGCCGGGGTCGCCACCGGGTACCTCGGCGAGCCGGAGCGGACGGCCGAGCGGTTCGTCACGCTCACGCCGGGCCGCGAACCCGTGCGGCTGTACCGGACGGGCGACCTCGGTCACTGGGACGCCGACGGGGTCCTGCACCTCCTCGGCCGGGCCGACGGCCAGGTCAAGGTCCGCGGCCACCGGATCGAGACCGGCGAGATCGAGGCCCGGCTGGCCGCCCGGCCCGAGCTCGCCCAGGTGTGCGTCACGGTGCGCCGGGACGAGGCCGGCGAGAACCTCCTGTGTGCCTACTGCGTGCCCGCTGAAGGCGCCGGCGTCGACCCCCGGGAGCTGCGCCGCCACCTCGCGGAGCAGCTGCCCACGTATCTGATCCCCGCGCACTTCACCGAACTCCCGGCCCTGCCCCTCACCGCGAACGGCAAGGTCGACCTCGCCGCACTGCCGGAGCCCCGGGCAGAGGCGGGACCGGACCGGCACGAGCCGCCGGTGACGCTGTACGAGCAGCGGATGGCCGCGCACTGGAAGACCCTGCTCGGGCTCGGACAGCCGGGCCTGCGGGACGACTTCTTCGAGGCGGGCGGCAGCTCGATCAAGCTGATCGAGCTGATCCACCACCTCCGGACCGAGTTCAACGCAGCCGTCCCGGTCGGCAGGCTGTTCCGGACCAGCACCCTGCACGGCATGGCCCGCACCCTGGAGGACGTCGTCACCGGTCGGCTCCCCGGCGCCGAGCCGTACCTGTGGTTCAACCCGGGTGCGGAACGGAGCAGGACGGTCTTCTGCCTGCCGCCGGCGGGTGGTCACGGGCTGGTCTACCGGCAGCTCGCCGCCCTGCTCCCCGAGTACCGCTTCGCCGCGTTCAACTACCTCTCCGGTGCGGACAAGGCCGCCCGCTACGCGGATCTGGTCGAGGAGCTCCACCCGGACGGGCCGTACACCCTGTTCGGCTACTCGCTGGGCGGGAACCTCGCCTTCGAGATCGCCGAGGAGCTGGAGCGGCGGGGCCGCACGGTGCGCACCGTGGTCATCATGGACTCCTACCGGATCGCCGAGGCCGTCACCCTCGGCGAGGAGCACCTGGCCGAGTTCGAGCACGAGCTGGCCGGGCACCTGCGCCGGCACACCGGGTCGGAGATCGTCGCCCGGGAGACCGTCGAGCAGGCCCGGGAGTACCTGGCCCACTGCGGTGCCCATCCCTCCGTGGGTGTGCTGCGCGCCCCGATCGTGGTGGTCGCGGACCAGGACAAGCTGCGCCGTTTCGCGGCGGGCGAGCCCGGCAGCTGGCACAGCGCCTCCACCGCCGGCTGCACGCTGCACCAGGGCCACGGGCGGCACGCCGAGATGCTCGACGGGGCGTTCCTGGAGCGCAACGCCGAACTGGCCCGCACCCTGCTGGCGGGAGGTGCCCGGCATGGCGGCGCGTGACACCGGCCCCCAGTGGAGCCCCCGGCCTCCGGGCGGACGGCCCCGCGTCATCATCATCGGCGCGGGCATGTCGGGCCTCGCCGCCGGCTGCTACGCCCAGATGAGCGGAGTGGAGAGCCGCGTCTTCGAGAAGCACGTCCTGCCCGGCGGCTGCTGCACCGCCTGGGCCCGGCAGGGCTACCTCTTCGACTACTGCATCGACTGGCTGATCGGCACCGCCTCCGGCACCGGGGCGAACGAGGTCTGGCGTGAGCTCGGCGCGCTGGACGGCAAGCGGATCACCGTGTTCGACCAGTTCAACCGGGTGGTCGACGAGCAGGGCAGATCCGTCACCTTCTACAACGACCCCGACCGCCTTGAGCGCCACCTGCTGGAGATCTCGCCCGCCGACGCCCGGCTGATCCGGTCGTTCTGCCGGGACCTCCGACGCTTCGCCGCCCTCGACCCGCGCTGGGAGCTGAAGCCGCCGCCGCTGAAGTCCGCGGTGGAGAAGGCCCGGACGCTCCTCGGCATCCTGCCCGCGTTCCGTCTGTACTGGCGCACCGCGGCCACCCCGATGCGCCGCTTCGCGGACCGCTTCCAGGACCCGCTGCTGCGCCGGGCCTTCCCGAACATGTTCCTGCAGGAACTGACCGGCTTCCCGCTGCTCCCCTACCTCTTCACCATGTCCTGCGCGCACAACGGCAACGCCGGCTTCCCGGAGGGCGGTTCGCTGGGGCTGGCCCGTTCGGTCGAGGAGCGCTATCTGGGCCTCGGCGGGCACGTCGGCTACCGCTCGCGGGTGGAACGCGTCCTCGTCGAGGACGGGCGCGCCGTCGGCGTCCGGCTCCGCAACGGGCAGGAGCACTTCGCCGACCACGTGATCGCGGCCTGCGACGGCCCGACGGTCCTGGACCGCCTGCTGGACGGGCGGTGGACGAGCCCGCGTACCGAGCTCCTCTACGGCGAGCTGCTGGACCGTCCGGACAACCTGTACCCGGCGGTGGTCTCCGCGTTCGTCGGCCTGGACGGCGCCCTGCCCGCCGGTGAACCGCACAGCACCACCTACCTGCTCGGCGCGGAGCGGGGCGCCGCCCTGCCGGGCTGCCTGCAGAACAGCCTGGTGGTCCAGCAGCGTTCGGGCTACGGCACCGGCTTCGCGCCGGCCGGGAAGTCGGTGCTGCACTGCACGTACTTCACCGACCACCGGTCCTGGCAGGAGCTGCGCACGGCCGACCGCCCGGCGTACCGGGCCCGCAAGCGGCAGGTCGTCGACTTCGTCCGCCGGTTCCTGGCGGAGCGGCACCCGGGCATCGACGAGCGGATCGAGCTGGTCGACGTGGCCACCCCGGCCACCACGGAGCGCTACACCGGCAACACCTACGGGAGCATCCTGGCCTGGAAGGCGTTCTCCGAGGCCGACGACGTGTCGACCGCGCTGGTCAACCGGGACCGGATGCGGCTGCCGGGCCTGAGCGGCTTCTCGATGGCCGGGCAGTGGACCGGCATGGGCGGCCTGATCCGGGCGGCCACCAGCGGCCGGTTCGCCGTCCAGTACCTGTGTGCCGAGCTCGGCCTGGAGTTCCGGGCCCGGCCGAGCGAGGGGACCGGGACCTGGCATCCCGGGAAGCTGGGCCGGCTGCCGCAACTCGAACCACGACGGACTGCCCGGAAGGCGGCGGTGGCCGAATGACCAGAAGGACCATGCTGATCGTCGGCGGGGGTCTCGGCGGACTGTCCACCGGCTGCTACGCCCAGATGAACGGCTACCGCAGCAGGGTGCTGGAGATGCACGAGATCCCCGGTGGTTCCTGCACCGCCTGGGACCGGGGCGACTTCACCCTGGACTGCTGCGTCAGCTGGCTGCTCGGCAGCGGCCCCGGCAACGAGATGCACCAGATCTGGCTGGAGCTCGGTGCCCTCCAGGGCAAGCGGATGCGCAACTTCGACGTGTTCAACACGGTGCGCGGCCGGGACGGTCGGGCGGTGCACTTCTACTCCGACCCGGATCGCCTGCAAGCCCATCTGCTCGCCCTCTCGCCCGCCGACGCCCGCCAGATCCGGGACTTCTGCGACGGGCTGCGCACCTTCCGCCGGGCCCTGGCCCGATACCCCTTCCTCACCCCGGTCGGGCTGATGAGCCGACGGGAACGCTGGCGGATGCTGGCCTCGTTCGTCCCCTACTTCAACGTGATCCGGCGCTCCCTCACCGTCCTGATGCGGGACTACTCCCAGCGGTTCCGGGACCCGCTGCTGCGCGAGGCGTTCAACTTCATCCTGTACGAGAAGCACCCCGGCTTCCCGGTCCTGCCGTTCTACTTCCAGCTCGCCGCGCATGCCGGCCAGTCGGCCGGCGTGCCCGAGGGCGGCTCGCTCGGCCTGGCCCGCTCGGTCGAACAGCGCTACCGCGGGCTCGGCGGCGAGGTCGCGTACAACGCCAAGGTGGTGGAGATCCTGGTCGAGGAGGACCGTGCGGTCGGTGTCCGGCTCAGCGACGGGAGCGAGCTCAGGGCCGACATCGTGGTCTCCGCCTGCGACGGCCGCACCACCCTGCTGGAGCTGCTCAAGGGCCGGTACCTCACCGACGCCTACCGCGAGCTCTACACCAGGACGATCACCGAGCCGGGCATGGTCTTCCCCGGCTACCTCACCGTCTTCCTCGGCCTGCGCCGCGCCTTCCCGGAGGGCGAGCCCTGCACCACCCACCTGCTGGACGAGGCCTTCGCCGCCCGACTCACCGGGATCCGCCACCCCAGCATCAACGTCCAGTTCCGCAGCCGCCACTACCCCGAGCTGTCGCCCCCGGGCACCTCCGTCGTCTACGCCACGTACTTCTGCGACATCGCCCCCTGGCGGGAGCTGAGCACCGGCCCGGAGCAGGCCACGCGGCTGCGCCGCGGCGAGGAACTGCACACCCTGCCGGTCGGCCGCGGCCGCGCGTACCAGCGGGCCAAGCGGCAGGTGCGGGACGCGATCACGGACTTCCTGGAGCAGCGCCACCCGGGCCTGCGCGACGCGATCGCGGTCCGGGACGTCTCGACCCCGCTCACCCAGGTCCGCTACACCGGCAACTACGACGGCACGGTGCTCGGCTGGCAGCCCTTCGTGGCGAGCGGCGAGGCCGTGGAGCAGGAGGTCAAGCGCCACGGACCCGGCCTGCCCGGGCTCGCGAACTTCTACCTCTCGGGAGTCTGGGCCACCACCGGCGGCCTGATCAGGGCCGCGGCGTCCGGACGGCACGTCATGCAGTTCGTCTGCCGTGACGACGGCCGGCCGTTCACCGCCACCGTCGACCACAGCGCCCCCCTCCCCGTCCAACTCATCGACCCGGCAGGAGCAACCCCTTGAAGACCGAGAAGTGGATCGTCAGCGAGCACAACGACGGTGTCCCGGACGTGGACCGGATGTACGTGAAGGTGGTGGAGGACCTCGACACCGAGCTCGCCGACGACGAGATGCTGCTGCGCACCCGGTACGTCTCCGTGGACCCGTACCTCCAGGGCATCGCCCTGGACACTCCGGTCGGCGACCACATGGGCGCCGACTCGATCATGGAGGTGCTGGCGGCGGGACCGCGCGCCAGGTTCGCCGTCGGTGACCTGGTCCAGGGCTTCGGCGGCTGGCGGACGCACCTGGTCAGCACCGGTGCCCCGTCGCTGTGGCAGACCGGGACCTTCCCGATGGTCTTCCCCGCCTACCGCCGGTTGGACCCGGCCCACTACGACGACGCGCTGCCGCTGAGCACCGCGCTCGGCGTGCTGGGCGGTGCGGGCATGACCGCCTGGGGCACCCTGAACCGGTTCATGAGCGTCCGGCCCGGCGACACGCTGGTGATCAGCGGCGCGTCCGGCGCGATCGGCACTCTGGTGGGCCAGTTGGCCAAGCGTTCCGGCGCGCGGGTGGTCGGCACCACCGGTTCGCCGGAGAAGGCGGCCCGGCTGACGGCGCTCGGCTTCGACGCGGTGGTCGCCTTCCGGCACGGCGGGGACTCCGGCCAACTGCGCGAGGACCTCGCCAAGGCGGCCCCCGGCGGGGTCGACAAGTACTTCGACAACCTCGGCGGGGTCATCACCGACACCGTCTTCCCCATGCTCAACGTGGACAGCCAGGTCGCGGTCTGCTGGCAGTGGGCCAGCCAGGTCGGCGGCGAGTGGTCCGGCCCTCGCCTGCTGCCGTACATCATGTTCCCCCGCACCACGATCCGCGGGATCTTCGCGCTGGAGTGGTTCACCGACGAGAACTGGGCGGCCCTGCACGCCGACCTCGGCCCGCTGGTCCGCGGCGGGGAGGTCCGGTACCAGCAGACCGTGCACCGGGGCTTCGACAGCATCCCCGCCGCCTACCGCAGCCTGTACACCGACCGGGCCGGATCCTTCGGCAAGGTCCTGGTCGAGCTGTGAACCGCGGGTACACCCGGTCCTTCACCGAGGGACCGAGCCCGGCCGACGCCCACGCGCCGAGCCTGCCGTACCCCGACGGCTGGTTCGCGGTGGCGTTCTCCTCGGAGCTGGTGCCGGGCACGGTGCTGACCCGGCCGCTCCAGGGCGAGGACGTGGTGCTCTACCGGCTCCGCGACGGCGGGGTCCGGGCGGTCCGGCCGTACTGTCCGCACCTGGGGGCCCACCTCGGGCTCGGCTCGGTGGAGGGGGACGACCTCCTGTGCCCCTTCCACCGGTTCGCCTTCGGCCCCGACGGCTCCTGCGTGCGCACCGGGTACGGCACGCCTCCCCCGCCGTCGTCCGACCTGACCCTGCTGCCGGTGCGCGAGGTCAACGACACCGTCTTCGTCTGGCGGCACCATGACGGTCGGTCCCCGGACTGGGAGCTCCCGGCCTGGCACACCCTCGGCGCGCGGGCCCCCCGCCTCGCCACCTGGGAGATGGCGGGCCACAGCCAGGACGTGGTCGAGAACGCGGTGGACCTCGGCCACTTCACCCCCCTGCACGGCTGGGGCGAGTCCGAGGTCGCCGAACCCGCGGTGTTCGAAGGACGGAGCTTCCGGGTGTCGGTCCGCTCCCGCGAGCGGGTGCCGCTGCTGGGCGAGAGCCCGCTGGAGGTGACGCTGGAGGGCTGCGGCATCAGCCGCGTCCACGTGTGCACCGCCCTCCCGAGGTTCGGCGTGCGCACCTGCGCCATGTACGCGGCCACGATGATCACGCCCGGCGCCTTCCAGTTGCGGCAGGCGAGTTGGCTGGACGTGGCCGAGCCGGACGCGCTTCCGGCTCCGGTGGGCCGGTGGCTGAGCCGGTCGGCGGCGCGCCTTCTGGCCGGGGTGATGTTCCGGGGGAACTGCGAGTTCGTCGCCCAGGACTTCCCGGTGTGGGCGACCAAGCGCTACCAGTCCCCGCCCCGGCTGGCCCGGGGCGACGGTCCGATCGGACCGTTCCGGCACTGGGCCCGCCAGTTCTATCCGGCGGACCCGCTGCGGGCGCACGTGCCGTCGTCGGTCCGCGCGGCGGAGGGGAGCAGGGCGACCTGAAGGGCGGGCCGGAGGCACCATGCCGCTGGGCCGAAGCTGACGGCGCTGACGGCACTGACGGCACTGACGGACGGCACCGACGGCGCGGGTCAGCGGCGCAGGTAGGCCAGGACCGCGAGGACGCGCCGGTTGTCGTCGGCGGACGGTTCGATGTGCAGCTTCGTGAAGATGCTCGCCGTGTGTTTGGCGATGGCGCTCTCGCTGATGTGGAGGGTGTGGGCGATCGCCGCGTTCGAGCGGCCTTCGGCCATCAGCGTGAGGACGTCGTGTTCGCGCGGGGTCAGCGTGGAGGTGTTGCCGCGGGCGTCGCTGCGGGCGAGGAGCCGGGCCACGACCTGCGGGTCGAGGACGGTGCCGCCGGCGGCGACGGTCCGTACCGCGTCGACGAACTGGGCGGTGTGGGTCACCCGGTCCTTGAGGAGGTAGCCGACGGCTCCCTCGCCGCCGGCCAGGAGCTCCTGGGCGTAGAGCTGGTCGACGTACTGGGACAGGATGAGCACCGGGAGTCCGGGACGGTCGCGGCGGGCGTCGAGTGCGGCCCGCAGTCCTTCGTCGGTGAAGCCCGGCGGCAGGCGGACGTCGATGACGGCGACGTCCGGCCGCTGCTCGTGCAGTGCCCGCCGCAGCCCGGGCTCGTTGTCGACGGCCGCGACCACGTCGAAGCCGTGTTCGCGCAGGGTCCTGGTCAGTCCGTCGCGGAGGAGGAAGAGGTCTTCGGCGAGGACGACGCGCACGATATCTCCAGGGTCGCGAGGGTGGGTCCGCCCGGTGGGCTGTGGAGGGTGAGGGTGCCGTCGAAGGCGAGCAGCCGGCGGCGCACGCCGGGCAGTCCGCCGCCGGTGGCCGCGTCCGCACCGCCTCGGCCGTCGTCGGCGACGCTCACCCGCAGGACTCCGGCGTCGTGGCCGAGGCCGATGCGGACCTCCCGGCCGCCCGAGTGCTTGCCCGCGTTGGCGAGCAGCTCGGCGACGGCGAAGTACGCGGCGGACTCGACGGCCGCCGGGAGGCGTCCGGGAGGCAGGGCGTTGTCCACGTGCACGTCGAGGAAGCTGTCCAGGGCCAGCGAGCGGACGGCGTCGCCCAGGCCCCGGTCGGCGAGGACCGGCGGCAGGATGCCGTGCACGAGCTCCCGCAGGTCCTGCAGGGCCCGTTCCGAGGTCGCGCGTACCTCGACGAGCAGGGCGCGGGCCGCCGGCGGATCGGTGTCCAGGAGCCGGGTCGCCTGCTCCAGCGTCATCCCCAGGGCCACCAGGCGGGCCTGCGCACCGTCGTGCAGGTCCCGCTCGATGCGGCGCAGTTCGGCGGCCTGCACGTCCAGCGCGTCGGCCCGGGTGCCCGTCAGGTGGTCGATCCTGCGGACGAGTTCGGCGGTGTACGGGGCGGCGAGGGCTCGGGCGCTCCAGCGGGCGTGCCCGGCGAGCACCCGGGGCGCGAGCGTCCCGGCGGCGGCGACGAAGGCGAGGCCCAGGGCCATGGCGGCCGTCATGGTCGCGGTGGACCGGACGGGCACGAAGGCGTACCAGTTCCCGTCCCCCAACTCCCGCCACACGAAGGGCTGTACGAGCAGGGCGAACGCCCCGTACCAGAACAGGCACAGCGGCACCGCCACGAGCAGACCGCCCGTGACGGGCTCCAGCCACGCCCAGCGCAGCTCGCGCCAGAAGACCTCGTCGCCGAGCAGCGCCCTGGTGGTGCCGGGCAGCGGCGTGGGCGGACCGGCCCGGCGGCCGGACCGGTCGGCGGCACGCTGCCGCTGCCGGTCGGCGCGCCGGCGCAGGGCCGCCGCCGCGGGCGGCAGGAGCGGGAAGCCGAGGCCCACGGGCAGCAGGAGCAGCGCGCCGACCACGAGAGCGCCGCACAGGGGCAGGAGCAGAGCGCTCAGCGAGTGCCGCTGGCACTGCACGAGAGCCGTCCAGGCCGTCCGTCCGCCGCCCGCCCAGACCCCCCGCCCCGTCCTCACCGGTCGTTCCCCCATGTCAGAGCGCGCCGTGTCGCGCCGCCGCGATCGTAACCCCCGGCGCCCGCGCCCCCGCCCGTACCGTCCACAGGGCCGCCGCGGCCAGGCAGGCCGCCCCGAACAGGAGCATCGGCGCCACCGCGCCCGACTCCTCGTCCATGAACAGCAGCATCCCCAGGTTCACCAGGGCGTGGAAGCCGCCCGCGAGGAGCAGACGGCCCGCCCGGATCCGTTCGAGGGCGAGCCCGAGGACGACGGACAGCGCGACCGTCGCCGTCAGGAACCCGGCCGCGTACGCCGGGGCCTGCGCGAACACCCCGACATGCCACACCCCCCACACCAGACCCACGAGCACCGGGGCGGTGAGCGGCCCGAAACGCGTCCGCAACAGTGGTTGCAGCAGGCAGCGCCAGCCGATCTCCTCGCCGCACGCGCCCAGCAGCTGCGCCACCACCACGAGGAGGAAGGGATGCGACAGCGTGCGCGGATCGGTGGACACCGGCCCGTCGTGCACCAGCGCGTACCCGCCCGCCGAGACCGCGATGATCAGCGGCGCGGTCGGCAGCAGCCACCTGGCGCGCGAGCGGGCACCGGAGGCACCTCCACTCGACGGCCCGGCCGCGTCCGGGGCCGCGCGCAGCACCCCGGCCAGGCGCCGCCGGATCCGCGCGGGCCACAGCGCCGCCAGCGCGAGCACCCCCGCCGCGGGCCCGAACTGCGTCAACTGCACCACCTCGGGCGGTATCCCGGTCGCCGGCTGCACCGCGCCGAACAACCCCGCCGCGACGAACGCCACGACGAGGAAGACCCCCGCCTCCGCCTTCCAGCCCCACGACCCCATACCTCTGCTCACCCCACGGCTCGGTCCGTCCCTGTCACCACCGACTCTCCCGCCCCGCGCGGGCCCGGACCCTGGACACGGCTCCCGAACCCGGGTGCACCTGGGTACACCCCGTCGGTCTTCACGGGTGGTGCTGTCGGGCGAAGGGGCCGTTCAGGGCCGCCCACTGCAGGAGCAGGATGGTCTTGCCGTCGGTGATGCGTCCGTCGCGCGTCATGGCGAGGGCCTGGGCGAAGGGGAGTTCGAGGACTTCGATGTCCTCTCCGTCTTCCTCGAGTCCGCCGCCGGTGCCGGTCCGGTCGGCCGGGGTGTAGGGGCCGGCGAAGAAGTGGAGGCGTTCGGTGACGGAGCCGGGGCTCATGTAGGCGTCGAGGACGTGGGTGAGCGGGCCGAGGGTGACGCCGAGTTCTTCGGTGCTCTCGCGACGGATCGCGGTGAGCGGGTCGTCGGCGTCGAGCAGCCCTGCCGCGGCCTCGATGAGCATGCCGTCGGGGTGGTCGTTCACGTAGGCCGGGTAGCGGAACTGGCGGGTGAGCAGGACGCATCCGCGTGCGGTGTCGTACGGCAGGACGACGGCGCCGTTGCCGCGGTCGTAGGTCTCGCGCTGCTGGGACTCCCAGCGCCCGTCGCGGCGGCGGTAGTCGAAGGTGGTGCGGCGCAGGACGTGCCAGCCCTGGGAGGTGAGTTCGACGTCGCGGACGCGGACGTCGGGGTTGCGGTCCAGGTCGCGTCCGGTCCGGTCGAGGGCGGTGCGTCCGCGGTGGTCGGGAGTGTCGATGCCGGGGCGGTTCGTCATGCGGTCTCCTGCGGGGTGCGGCGGGGGATCTCGGCCACGTCGTGGTAGACGGGCAGGCCGCGGCGGCGGGCGGTGGCGACGTCCTGGTCGGCGCCGGCCGAGTCGCCGGGCAGGCGCAGCACGGCGTCGCAGTGGGCGAGCAGGCGGTCGGCGGTCGGGTAGAGCACCCGGTCGGCGAGGGGGTCGGTGGGGGCCGCGCCGGCGGAACGCAGGACGGGCAGGGCGATCCACTCCCCGATGACGGGGAGGTGGCCGGCCTCGAAGACGGGCCAGGCGGCGGTTTCGAGGCGGGCGAGGTTGGCTGCCATCGCCTGCGGGTCGCCGTCGGTGCCGGAACGGTAGGGGCCTGCGATCAGGATGAGCATGGGCTTGTCGGTCACAGGCGCTAACATACATGCAGAAGTGTGCAAGAACAGGAAGGAACGTGAATGCTGGCCGCCGAACGACGCGATCACCTGCTCGGTCTGCTCGCCCGTACGGGAAAGATCGTCGCCAAGGACGTCGCCGCCGAACTGGGCATCTCCGAGGACAGCGTGCGGCGGGACCTGCGCGACCTCGCCGCCGAGGGACTGTGCCAGCGGGTCTACGGGGGCGCGCTGCCCGTGTCCCCGGCGGTGGTCGACTACGGCGCCCGGCAGACCGTCGCCCCGGACGGAAAACGGAAGGTCGCCGCGGTGGCCGCCGGGCTGGTCCGGCCGGGCGGGGCGCTGATCCTCGACGGCGGCACCACCGCCCTCGCCGTCGCCCGCGCGCTTCCCGGCGATCTCGCGTGCACCGTGATCACCCACAGCCCGACGATCGCCGCGGCCCTGCTCGACCATCCGCTGGCGGAGCTCTACCTGCTCGGAGGCCGCGTCTTCAAGCACTCGGCGGTCACCTGCGGCGCCGCCGCGGTCGAGGCCGCGCAGAACGTCTCCGCGGACCTCTGCCTGCTCGGCGTCACAGGCGTCCATCCCGAGGCGGGACTGACCACGGCGGACTCCGAGGAAGCGGCGATGAAGCGCGCCCTGTCCGCTCGGGCCGCCGACACGTACGTCCTCGCCTCGTCCGAGAAGATCGGCACCGCTTCACGGTTCCGCGTCCTGCCCTGGGAGAAGGTCACCGGGGTCATCACCGACGCCGACCCCCGCCACACCGTCGTCGAACAGCTCACGGCGCTGGGCGTGGCGGTCCTGACGGCCGACTGACGGCTGACGGCTGACGGCTGACGGCTGACGGCTGACGGCTGGCTGGATGGCTGGATGGCTGACGGTCGGCGGCGGGCCGGGCGCGGCTGCCCCAGGGCGGCCGCGGCTCAACGAGCCGCGGCGGGCGGCCAGTCGGGGGCCGGGTCGGCGGGGAGCAGGGGCCGCAGGGCACCCAGCACGGCACCGATGCAGGTGTCGCGGAGTTCGGTGCGGGTGCAGGTCTCCTGGGTGAGCCAGTCCACGCACAGGACCTGGACGAAGACGAGCCAGGCCTTCAGTGCCGCGGAGACGGCGGCGCGCGTGTCCGCGTCGGCGAGCGGGAGCACACCGAGCAGGCGCGAGCGCAGGGCGTCGAGTTCGTTCGTCATGATCGTCTGGATGACCGGGTCACCGGCGAGCACGCGGTTGGCGGCGAGCACGGCATGGCGGTTCGCGACGAAGTAGTCGAGATGGGCGTCCAGGCCCTGCGCCAGCTGCTCGGCGAGCGTGGCGTCGGGGTCGAGCCGGGTCGCCTCCAGGAGCCGGTCGGCCGCCTGCTGATAGACCGCCGCGAAGAGCGCTTGCTTGCTCGGGAAGTGCTGGTACAGCAGGGCGCGGGACACCCCTGCCCGCTGGGCGACCTCCTCCATCAGCACCTTGTCGTAGGGGGTGGCGGAGAAGAGCAGCGCGCCCACGGCCAGGAGCTGGGCGCGTCGGTCGGCGGGGGTCAGGCGTCTACGGGGCGGCACCCGACCAGACTACTTGACATGTGTCCACTAAGGGGCCGTACCGTGGCCCTTAGTAGACACACGTCAACTAAAGGGGGACGGGGTCATGGTCAGGACGCTGCGGGTACTCGCGTGGTCGATGGGACTCGCGTGCACGGCGATCGGGCTGTTCCACGTCGTCGCCGGCAATGCCGCGATTCCGGGAGAGGCCGACGCCGGCCCGACCGTGGACAGCCTGGGCCGGTTCCTCGGCGCGGTCTTCGCCGGCTACGGCGTGGCCTGGCTGTGGGCCGCCCGCCGGGACCCGATTCCGGCGCGCGTGGTCCGGTGGCTCGCCGCGGTGTTCCTGCTGGGCGCCGTGGGACGGCTGCTGTCCCTGGCCGTGCACGGGTGGCCACACTGGTTCCAGGTGGCCCTGACCGTGATCGAACTCCTCCTGCCGCCCGTCCTGTTCCTCCTCGCGGACGCCGACGAGCGGTCGTCCCCCGCGCGCCGGCGCACCGCCACCTAGCCCCCCCGGCAGCACCCTCGGCCGCGCCACCGCGCGCCCCCCGCCCCCCATGTGGGCAATCGTCCCGCAGGGCGGGACGGGTGGGCACACGGGACGGCGCCCTTGGCGGCGCCTCCGCTCCTGGCGCCTTGGCCCGCACCCCCCAGCGCGCCGCACCACCGGTGGGCGGGGCCCCAGCCCCAGCGGAACGATTGCCCACGACGAAGCGGGGCCCAGGGGGCACACCGCCCCAACGGGGCCGAGGCATGCGGGCACCGCCCCGGCGGGGCGGCCCGAGCGACGCAACCGCCCACCAGGGCGGCGGCGTTCAGCGACTGCCGTACACCGGGTGCGGCGGCTCCGACCGGGCGAGGAGTTTCAGGGTCGTCTCGCCGGCCTCCGCAGGGGTCCAGCGGGCCCCCTTGTCGGCCGTCGGCCCGGGCCGCCAGCCCTCCATGACGGTGATCCGGCCGGCCTCGGCCTCGAAGACGCGGCCGGTGACACCGGCCGAGGCGGCGGAGCCCAGCCAGACGACGAGGGGGGACACGTTCTCCGGCGCCATGGCGTCGAAGCCCGCTCCTTCGGGCGCGGCCATCGTCTCGGCGAAGGTCCGCTCGGTCATCCTGGTTCGGGCGGCGGGGGCGATCGCGTTGACCTGGACGCCGTAACGGGCCGTCTCGGCCGCCGCGACGAGGGTGAGGCCGACGATCCCGGCCTTGGCGGCGGCGTAGTTGCCCTGGCCGACGCTGCCGAGGAGGCCCGCCCCGGAGCTGGTGTTGATCACCCGCGCCTCGGGCGTACGTCCGGCCTTGGCCTCCGCCCGCCAGTGCGCGACGGCATGCTTGAGCGGCAGGAAGTGGCCCTTGAGATGGACGCGCATGACGGCGTCCCAGTCGTCCTCGTCAAGGTTGACCAGCATGCGGTCCCGCAGGAAACCGGCGTTGTTGACGAGGGTGTCGAGGCGGCCGAACGCGTCCAGCGCGGCGGCGACGAGCGAGGCGGCACCGTCGACGGTGGCGATGTCGCCGCCGTGGGCGACCGCCTCGCCGCCCGACGCCCTGATCTCGTCGACGACCCGCTGGGCGGGCCCGGCGCCGCCTCCGGTGCCGTCCAGGCCGACACCGAGGTCGTTGACGACGACCTTGGCCCCCTCGGCGGCGAAGGCGAGCGCGTGCGCGCGGCCGAGACCGCGGCCGGCCCCGGTGACGATCACGACGCGTCCCGTGCACAGTCCTGTCATGGTGGGTGCCTTTCGATGAGTGGGTTCAGTGGTGGTCGGCCGTTGCCGCGTCCAGGAAGGCCGGACGCTCCCCGCCCCCGTGCACGAGCAGGCTGGCGCCGCTGATGTACGCGGCCCGGTCGGAGGCGAGGAAGACGCAGGCGTCGCCGATGTCGGCGGGCTCGGCGAGCCGGCCGAGGGGCACCGTGCGGCCGACGGAGGCGATGCCGTCCTCGTCGCCGTAGTGGAGGTGGGACAGTTCGGTGCGCACCATGCCGGGGACGACGGTGTTGACCCGCACCGACGGCGCCCACTCCACGGCCATGGACCGGGCGAGGTTGTCCAGGCCGGCCTTGGCGGCTCCGTAGGCCGCGCTGCCCGGTGAGGGACGGGTGCCGCTGACGCTGCCGATCATGATGACGGTTCCTCCCCCGCGCTGATGCCGCATCACCTCGTACGCGGCGAGTGAGGCGGTCAAGGGGGCGACGAGGTTCAGCTCGACGACCCGGGCGTGCTGTTCGGCGCGGCCGTCGCCGAGCGTCCGGAACGGTGTTCCTCCGGCGTTGTTGACCAGGACGTCCAGCCGTCCGTGGTCGTCGCGCACCCGGCGGAAGAACTCCGTGACGGCGGCCGGGTCGCGCAGGTCGACGGGGAGGAAGCGGGCCGTGCGGCCGGCTGCCTCGACGGGCCGGTCGGGGGCCCGCCGCGCACAGGTCACGACCTCCGCCCCGGCTTCGAGCAGGGCTCTGGTGATCCCGGCGCCGACGCCCCGTGTGCCGCCGGTGACGACGGCGACGGATCCCGACAGGTCGATGGTGACTGCCAATGCGCACCTCCCGCAGCGGGCGAACCGCTGCTATCTTCCACCTAACAAACGTTTGGTGGAAAGGTAGCTGATCTGCTCATGGGTGTCTCCACCTCCGCCCCGGACAAGGGCATCGCCGTCGTCACCGTCGACTTCCCACCGGTCAACGCCCTTCCCGTGCAGGGCTGGTACGACCTGGCCGCCGCGGTACGCGCCGCGGGCGCCGATCCCGAGGTGCGCTGCGTCGTGCTCACCGCGGAGGGCCGCGGCTTCAACGCGGGCGTCGACATCAAGGAGATCCAGCGCACGGCCGGACACGACGCGCTCCTGGGCGCCAACCGCGGCTGCTTCGAGGCCTTCGCCGCCGTCTACGACTGCGAAGTGCCCGTGGTCGCCGCCGTGCACGGCTTCTGCCTCGGCGGCGGGATCGGCCTGGTCGGCAACGCCGACGCGATCGTCGCCTCCGAGGACGCGACCTTCGGCCTGCCCGAGCTGGACCGGGGCGCCCTCGGCGCGGCCACGCACCTGTCCAGGCTCGTCCCGCAGCAGCTGATGCGGGCCCTGTACTACACCTCGCGCACGGTCACCGCCGAGGAACTGCACCGGCACGGCTCGGTCTGGCAGGTCGTCCCGCGCGAACGGCTGCTCGACGCCGCGCTGGGACTCGCGCGGGAGATCGCCGCCAAGGACGGGCAACTGATCCGGCTCGCCAAGGCCGCGATCAACGGCATCGACCCGGTGGACGTCCGGCGCAGCTACCGCTTCGAGCAGGGCTTCACCTTCGAGGCCAATCTCAGCGGCGTGGCCGACCGGGTCCGCGACACGTTCGGCGAGCGCCGGGGCGGCGCCGTCGGCACGGAACAGGAGGAGCAGTCGTGAGCAGGGACAAGACGACGACCGCCGAGGAGGTCGTGGGCCGGCTCCGCAGCGGGATGACCATCGGCATCGGCGGCTGGGGCTCCCGGCGCAAGCCGATGGCGTTGGTGCGGGCGCTGCTGCGGTCCGACGTCACCGATCTGACCGTGGTGTCCTACGGCGGCCCGGACGTCGGGCTGCTGGCCGCCGCCGGGAAGATCCGCAAGCTGGTCGCGGCGTTCGCCACGCTCGACTCGATCCCCCTGGAGCCGCACTTCGGCGCGGCCCGGCAGCGCGGCGCCTTCGAGATGGTGGAGCTGGACGAGGCCATGGTCATGTGGGGGCTGACCGCCGCCGTGCACCGGCTGCCCTTCATGCCCATCCGGGCCGGGCTCGCCTCGGACGTGATGAACGTCAACCCGGAGCTGCGGACCGTCACGTCCCCGTACGGCGACCGCGAGGAACTCGTCGCCGTCCCCGCGCTGCGCCTGGACGCCGCGCTGGTCCACGTCAACCGTGCCGACGCGCACGGCAACGGACAGTACCTGGGCCCCGACCCGTACTTCGACGACCTGTTCTGCGAGGCCGCCGACGCCGCGTACGTCTCCTGCGAGCGGATCGTGGCGACCTCGGAGCTGCTCAAGGACGCGGGGCCCCAGTCGCTGCTGGTCAAGCGCGCGTTCGTCGACGGTGTCGTCGAGACCCCGAACGGCGCCCACTTCACCTCCTGCGCCCCCGACTACGACCGCGACGAGGTCTTCCAGCGCGCCTACGTCAAGGCGGCCCGGGACCCGGAGGCCTGGCGGGACTTCACCGCCCGGTTCCTGTCCGGCGACGAGGACGCCTACCAGGCCGCTGTCGCGGCGTTCCACGAGGAGGAAGCATGAGCGGCACCGGCACCCCGTCCACGACGGCGACGGCGACACGGGCGGAGTACTGCGTCGTCGCCTGCGCCGAGGCGTGGCGGGACGCGGGTGAGGTCCTGGCCAGCCCGATGGGCACCGTCCCGACGATCGGCGCCCGCCTCGCCAGGCTCACCTTCTCCCCCGACCTGCTGCTGACCGACGGCGAGGCGTTGCTCATCGGCGACGTGCCCGCCGTCGGCGCCGCGCCCGGGGTGGTGGAGGGCTGGCTCCCGTACCGGCAGCACCTGGCCTTGGTCGCCACCGGGCGCCGGCACGTGATGATGGGCGCGAGCCAGCTCGACCGGTACGGCAACCAGAACATCAGCTGCGTCGGCGACTGGGCGCGCCCGAAGCGCCAGCTCCTCGGCGTGCGGGGCGCGCCGATCAACACCCTCAACAACCCGACCAGTTACTGGGTGCCCAAGCACTCGACGCGCGTCTTCGTCGAGCGGGTCGACATGGTCTCCGGCGTCGGCTACGACCGGGCCGCCGCGGCCGGCCCCGCCGCGACCCGCTACCACCGCGTCCCGGAGGTCATCAGCGACCTGGGCGTCTTCGACTTCGAGACCCCGGACCGCGCCATGCGGCTGCGCTCGCTGCACCCCGGCGTCACCGTCGAGGAGGTCCTGGCGGCCACCGGTTTCGCACCGGTCGTCCCCGACGACGTGCCGTACACCCGCGAGCCCACCGCCGAGGAACTGCGCCTGATCCGCGAGGAGATCGACCCGAAGGGGCTGCGCGACCGTGAGGTCCCCTCATGAGCGACCTCACGATCACCACCCGCTTCACCGAACTCGTCGGGGTGCGGCACCCCGTCGTACAGACCGGCATGGGGTGGGTGGCCGGTCCCCGGCTGGTCTCGGCGACCGCGAACGCCGGCGCGCTCGGCATCCTGGCGTCGGCGACGATGAGCCTCGACGGGCTCCGCTCCGCGGTACGCGAGGTCAAGTCCCGCACGGACGCGCCCTTCGGCGTGAATCTGCGGGCCGACGCCGGGGACGCGGCCGAGCGGGTGCGCCTCATCGTCGAGGAGGGCGTGCGGGTCGCCTCGTTCGCGCTCGCCCCGTCCCGCGAGCTGATCGGGCGGCTCAAGGACGCGGGGGTCGTCGTCATCCCCTCCATCGGCGCCAGACGACACGCCGAGAAGGTCGCGGCGTGGGGTGCCGACGCGGTCATCGTGCAGGGCGGGGAGGGCGGCGGCCACACCGGCAGCGTGGCCACCTCCGTACTGCTCCCCCAGGTCGTGGATGCCGTGGACATCCCGGTCGTCGCGGCCGGCGGCTTCCACGACGGGCGCGGCCTGGTCGCGGCGCTGGCCTACGGCGCGACCGGGATCGCCATGGGCACGCGCTTCCTGCTGACCTCGGACAGCACGGTCCCGGACGCGGTGAAGGCCCGGTACCTGGCCGCGGCGGTCACGGACGTCATCGTCACCACGCAGGTGGACGGGCTGCCGCACCGGATGCTGCGCACGGAGCTGGTCGACGCGCTGGAGCGCTCGGGCCGGGCGGCCGCGCTGCTGCGGGCGGTCCGGCACGCCGCGGCCTTCCGGCGCGAGACCGGCATGAGCTGGGCGGAGATGGTCCGCGACGGGCTGGCGATGCGGCACGGCAAGGACCTGGCGTGGAGCCAGATCCTGCTGGCCGCCAACACGCCGATGCTGCTGAAGGCGTCCATGGTCGAGGGCCGTACCGATCTGGGCGTGATGGCCTCCGGGCAGGTCGCGGGGCTGATCGACGACCTGCCGTCCTGCGCCGAACTCCTCGACCGCCTCATGGCCGAGGCGCGCGCCACGCTCCACGGCCTGCCCGGGGCGGCCTGACGCGAGCACGGGCCGGACCGCGGTGGTCCGGCCCGTCACGCACCTGTCCGCCGGGACGCCGTCGCCCCGGCGGACGGGTGTCCGTGGCGGTTGCCCCGTCAGAGCCGTTCGATGATCGTCACGTTCGCCTGTCCGCCGCCCTCGCACATGGTCTGGAGGCCGTAGCGGCCGCCCGTGCGCTCCAGTTCGTGCAGCAGGGTCGTCATCAGCTTGGTGCCGGTCGCGCCGAGCGGGTGACCGAGGGCGATGGCGCCGCCGTTGACGTTGACCTTCTCCGGGTCGGCGCCGGTCTCCTTCAGCCAGGCCAGGACGACCGGGGCGAAGGCCTCGTTGATCTCCACCAGGTCGATGTCGTCGAGCGTCATCCCGGCCTTCTTCAGCGCGTACGCCGTCGCCGGGATGGGTGCGGACAGCATGCGGATCGGGTCCTCGCCCCGTACGGACAGGTGGTGGACCCGGGCGCGCGGGGTCAGTCCGTGTTCCCGTACGGCGCGTTCCGAGGCGATCAGCATCGCCGAGGCCCCGTCGGAGACCTGGGAGGAGACGGCGGCGGTCAGCCGGCCGCCCTCGATCACCGGCTTCAGGCCGGCCATCTTCTCCAGGGTGGTGTCGCGGCGCGGGCCCTCGTCGGCGGTGACCTCCCCGTACGGGACGATCTCCCGGTCGAAGCGGCCCTCGTCGATGGCCCGGGCGGCCCGCTGGTGGGAGCGCAGGGCGAACTCCTCCATGGCGCGGCGGGTGATGTCCCACTTGGTGGCGATCAGCTCGGCGCCGTGGAACTGGTTGACCGGCTGGTCGCCGTAGCGGGCGCGCCAGCCCGCGGATCCGGCGTACGGGCCTTCGGTGAGGCCGAGCGGTTCGGCGGCCTGGCGGCTGGCGAAGGCGATGGGGATCTGCGACATGTTCTGCACGCCGCCGGCGACCACCAGGTCCTGGGTGCCGGACAGGACGCCCTGTGCGGCGAAGTGCAGGGCCTGCTGGGAGGAGCCGCACTGCCGGTCCACGGTCGTCCCGGGGACCTCCTCGGGCAGTCCGGCGGCCAGCCAGCTGGTGCGGGCGATGTCGCCGGCCTGCGGGCCGACGGTGTCCAGGCAGCCGAAGACGACGTCCTCGACGGCGGCGGGGTCGGCGCCCGAGCGCTCCATGAGCGCCTTGAGCACGTGCGCTCCGAGATCGGCCGGGTGGACGGCGGAGAGTCCGCCGTTCCGCCTGCCGACCGGGGTCCGTACCGCTTCGACGATGTATGCCTCGGCCATGGTCACTCCTTGTTCGTACGTCGTTCGTGCGTCCGATGTCCGTCACGGAGAGCGACGCCCTCCAGCACCATCGACAGGTACTGGCGGGCGATCTCCTCCGGGCTGTGCCGTCCGCCCGGCCGGTACCAGGACGCGGCGACCCAGACGGTGTCGCGCACGAAGCGGTAGGTGAGCCGGACGTCGAGGTCCGCGCGGAAGACCCCGGCGGCCACGCCGCGCTCCAGGGTCCTGAGCCAGGCCTCCTCGAACCTCCGCTGGGAGCCCGCGAGATAGCCGAAGCGCGGCTGCTCCCGCAGGTGCCTGGACTCCTTCTGGTAGATGGCGACGGCGGCGCGGTGCCGGTCGATCTCCCGGAACGATTCGGTGACGAGGGCCTCCAGGGTCTCCCGGGGGCCGGCCTCCGCGGCGAGCACGGCGTCGTACCGGGCCCACAGGTCGTCCAGGAAGGCGCGGAGGATCTCGTCGAGCATCGACTCCTTGGAGTCGAAGTGGTAGTAGAGGCTGCCCGCGAGCAGGCCGGCCGCGTCGGCGATGCGGCGGACGGTCGTGGCGTCGTACCCCTGGGCGGCGAACACCTCGGCCGCCGTGTCCAGGATCTCGCGGCGCCGCTCCGGCGCCGGTCTCACGGGTGCTGGCTGCTCACGGAGAGGACCTCCCCCGTCAGGTACGAGGAGTACCCGCTGGCCAGGAAGACGATCACGTTGGCCACCTCCCACGGCTCGGCGTAGCGCCCGAAGGCCTCGCGGGCGGTCAGTTCCTCCAGGAGCTCGGGGGTGGTGACCTTCACGAGGTGCGGGTGCATGGCCAGGCTCGGGGAGACGGCGTTGACCCGTACGCCGTACTCGGCGGCCTCCAGGGCGGCGCAGCGGGTGAGGGCCATCACGCCGGCCTTGGCGGCGGCGTAGTGGGCCTGGCCCTTCTGCGCCCGCCAGCCGACCACCGAGGCGTTGTTGACGACGACGCCCCCGGCGCCCGCGGCCTTCATCCGGCGCAGTGCGGCGCGGGTGCAGCGGAAGGTGCCGTTCAGGGTGACGTCGAGGACCTTGTCCCACTGCTCGTCGGCCATGTCGACGAGGTCGGCGGTGCCGCCGAGGCCCGCGTTGTTGACGACGATGTCGAGGCGTCCGTGGTGCTCCACGGCGAGGTCGAACAGCGCGGCGACCTGGCTCTCGTCGGTGACGTCGCAGGGCAGGGCGGCGACGCGGTCGGGGCCGAACTCCGCGGCCAGCTCGGCCTCGGACTCCTTCAGTCTGCGGGCGTGGGCGTCGGAGATGACGACCCGGGCGCCTTCCTCCAGGAGCCGTCGGGCGGTCGCGCCCCCGATGCCGGCGCCCGCTGCGGCGGTGACGACGGCGCCGCGGCCGGCGAGCAGACCGTGGCCCGGCACGTAGGGGGGTGGTGTGCCGGTCATGGGCGGACCTCCTTGGGCAGGCCGAGGACGCGCTCGGCGATGATGTTCCGCTGGATCTCGTTGGAGCCGGCGTAGAGGGTGTCGGAGCGGGAGAACAGGTACAGCCGCTGCCAGTCGGTGAGGTCGTACGGTGCACCGGCGGCCAGCATGCCCTCGGCGCCGCAGACGTCCATGGCGAGTTCGCCGAGCTCCCGGTGCCAGGTGGCCCAGAAGATCTTCCCGATGGACGCTTCGGGGCCCGGGGCCCCGGCCGCGACTCCGCCGAGCATGCGGAGGGCGTTGAACCGGATGGTCTCCAGGCCGATCCAGGCGCGGGCGATCCGGTCGCGGATCAGCGGGTCGGCCGCCGCGCCGTTGCGCCGGGCGAGCTCGATGACGGCCTCCAGCTCGCGACGGAAGCCGACCTGCTGGCCGAGGGTGGACACGCCCCGCTCGAAGCCGAGGGTGGCCATGGCCACCCGCCAGCCGTCGCCGGGGGCGCCGACGACGTGGGAGGCGTGGGTACGGGCCCCGTCGAAGAACACCTCGTTGAACTCCGAGGTCCCGGTGAGCTGGACGATCGGCCTGATCTCCACGCCCGGCTGGTCCAGGGGGACGAGGAGGTAGGACAGGCCCTGGTGGCGGGTCGACCCCGGCTCGGTGCGGGCGATGACGAAGCACCAGTCGGCCTCGTGCGCGAGCGAGGTCCACACCTTCTGCCCGGTGACCACCCACTCTCCCCCGCCCGCGTCCCCGCCCGTCCGGGAGGCGCCGCCGTCGTCCCGCTCGGCGCGGGTCCGCACGTTGGCCAGGTCCGAGCCGGCGTCCGGCTCCGAGTAGCCCTGGCACCACAGCTCCTCGGCGGCGACGATCGGAGGGAGGAAGCGCTCGCGCTGCGCGGGCGTGCCGAAGGCGATGAGGGTCGGCCCGAGGAGCTGCTCGCCGATGTGGTTGACGCGGGCGGGGGCGTCGGCGAGGGCGTACTCCTCGTGGAAGGCGACCTGCTGTTCGAGGGTCGCGCCGCGTCCGCCGTACTCCTTCGGCCACCCCACGCAGGTCCACCCCTCGGCGGCCATGTGCCGCTCCCAGGCGAGGCGTTCGGCGTGCGCCTCGTGTTCCCGTCCGGGGCCGCCGCGCCCGCGCAGGGCGGCGAACTCACCCGTGAGGTGGGAGCGCAGCCAACTGCGGGCCTCTCTGCGGAACTCCTCGACGTCGCTCATGGCGGTACGTTAACCTACCAAACACTTGTTAGGGAAGGAGGACGGATGTCCGCTGCCCGCGCCGCGTCCACGGAACCCGTCGAACCCGTCGAACCCGTCCGCTACGCACGCCAGGGGCCCGTGGCCGTGGTCACGATGGACCGGCCCGAGTACCACCGGGTCCATGCCGGTGTGCAGGCCCTGGAGGTCCTCGGCCTGGTGGACCGCGCGCTTGGTCAGGGCCAGGCCCATGCGGGGCAGTTCGGACCGCACCACCCCGCGCACGCGCACAACGCCGAGACCGCGCCCGACGCGCTGGGCGGCATGGACATTCGCTCGATGAAGGCGGCGGGAGCCTGATGGACCTCGACTTCTCCACGGCGGAGGAAGCCTTCCGGGCCGAGGCCCGCGCCTGGCTCACCGCCCACGTGCCCGAGACCCCTCTGCCCTCCCTGGAGACCGAGCGGGGCTTCGCCGCCCACCGCACGTGGGAGCGGACCCTGTTCGCCGACCGCTGGTCGGTGGTCTCCTGGCCCGAGGAGTACGGCGGCCGGGGCGCCTCGATCCTCAGGTGGCTGATCTTCGAGGAGGAGTACTACGCGGCCGGAGCCCCCGGCCGCGTCAGCCAGAACGGCATCAACCTGCTCGCCCCCACCCTCTTCGAGCACGGCACCGACGAGCAGCGCGCCCGCGTCCTGCCCTCCATGGCGAGCGGCGAGGTCATCTGGGCCCAGGCCTGGTCCGAGCCGGAGTCCGGCTCCGACCTCGCCTCGCTGCGCTCCACGGCCGAACGCACCGACGGCGGCTGGCTCCTGAACGGCCAGAAGACCTGGTCCTCCCGGGCTGCCTTCGCCGACCGCGCCTTCGGCCTGTTCCGCAGCGACCCCGACACCGCGAAGCCGCACCAGGGCCTGACGTACCTGATGTTCCCGCTGGACGCCGACGGGGTGACCGTACGGCCCATCGGACGCCTCGACGGCAAGCCCGCCTTCGCCGAGCTCTTCCTCGACGACGTCTTCGTGCCCGACCACGACGTGATCGGCGCCCCCGGGCAGGGCTGGCGTGTCGCGATGAGCACGGCGGGCAACGAACGGGGGCTGACCCTGCGCAGCCCGGGCCGGTTCACGAGCGCCGCCGCGCGGCTGACGGCGCTGTGGCGGGAGACCGCCGACCCCTCCGACACCGCCCTGCGCGACCGGGTCGCCGACGCGGTCATCGGCGCCCGCGCCTACCGGCTGTCCGCCTACGCGGGCGCCTCGCGCCTCGCCGCCGGGGGCACGATCGGCGCCGAGTCCAGCCTCAACAAGGTCTTCTGGTCCGAGCTCGACATCGCCCTCCACGAGACCGCCCTCGACCTGCTCGGGCCGTACGGCGAGCTCGCCGACGCCGCCGGGGACGCGCCCGCGCACGGCGCCTGGGCCGAGGGCCACACCTTCTCCCTCGCCGGCCCCATCTACGCCGGCACCAACGAGATCCAGCGCGACATCATCGCCGAGCGGCTGCTCGGCCTCCCGAAGGGACGCCGGTGATGCGGTTCCTCCTCGACGACGAGCAGCGGGAGTTCGCCCGCTCCCTCGACGGCATGCTCTCGGCGGCCGACACCCCCGGGGCCGTACGGGCCTGGGCGGCCGGGGACACCGCGCCCGGCCGCTCGCTCTGGACGCGGCTCGCGGACGCGGGCGTCTTCGCCCTCGCCGTACCGGAGCGGCACGACGGCCTCGGCCCGCTGCCCCTCGAACTGGCCGTCGCCTTCACCGAGCTGGGCCGCCACGCCGTGCCCGGCCCGCTGGTCGAGACGGTCGCCGCGGCGGCGCTGCTCGACCGGCTCGACGGAGTGGGCGTGGACGGGGCCGCCGCCGCGTGGCTGCCGCAGATCGGCTCGGGCAAGGCGCTCGTCTCCCTCTGCGTGCCGGCCGCCGGCGGCCCGTACGCCCTGGACGCGGACGCCGCCGACGCCGTACTCGTCGTCGAGGGCGACACCGTGCGCCTGGCGGCCACGACCGGTCCCGTCCAGCCCTCGGCCGACCCCGCGCGCCGACTGGCCCGCCCGCTCGGCGGATCCGTCCTGGCACGGGGCCCCGCGGTGACCGCCGCCGCCGCGTACGCCGCCGAGACCGCCGCCCTGGCCACGGCCGCCCACTCCCTCGGCCTCGGCCGCGCCCTCCTCGACCGGACCGTCGCGTACGTCCGACAGCGCACCCAGTTCGGGGCCGCCATCGGCTCCTTCCAGGCGGTGAAGCACCGCCTCGCCGACACGCTCGTCGCCCTGGAGTTCGCGCAGCCGCTGCTCCATTCCGCCGCCCTGGCCCTGGCGGAAGGGGCGGACCACAGCGCCGCCGAGGTCGCCGCGGCGAAGGTCACGGCGGGCGAGGCCGCGTACGCCGCCGCCCGCACCGCCTTGCAGCTCCACGGAGCCGTCGGCTACACGGAGGAGCTGGACCTCGCCCTGTGGATCCGCAAGGCCCGGCCCCTCCGCGACGCCTGGGGCACCCCTGCGGCCTGCCGCGCCCGTGTCCTCGGCTCCTGACACCGGGCGCGGCACCGTACCCGTCCCCATCGAGAGGAACTGAGGCGTGAGGCTGACGGAGGAACAGGAAGAACTGCGGTCCGCCGTACGGGCGGTGCTCGGGCGCCATGCGGGGGACGCGGCCTGGCGTCCGCTGACCGAGCAGATCGGCGTCGCGGGACTCGCCGTCCCCGAGGAGTACGGCGGCGCCGGGTGCGGAGCGCAGGAGGTCCACGTGGTGTTGGAGGAGCTGGGGCGGGAGCTCAGCCCCGTCCCGTTCCTCGGCTCCGCGGTGGTCACGGTGCAGGCGCTGCTCGCCTCGGGCGATGCGGCGGCATGCGCGCGGCTGCTGCCCGAGCTGGCCTCGGGCGCCGTGGTGGGCGCCCTGGCGTGGGCCGAGCACGGCTCCTGGGACCCGTCGGCCGTACGGGCCGAGGCCCTCCCCGGGCCCGGGGGGACGTGGCGGATCAGCGGGACCAAGGAGCACGTGCTGGACGGCGCCCAGGCCGGGATCCTGCTCGTGGCGGCCCGTTCGGGAGCGGACGTCTCGCTCTTCGAGGTGCCGGTCCACGGCTCGGGCGTGCACCGCGAGGCGGCCGTGACGATGGACTCCACCAGGGCCCAGGCGCGCGTGGTGCTCGCGGAGGCGGAGGGCCGGCTCGTCGGAGCGGAGGGAGCGGGCGAGGGGGTCCTCGCGCACGTACTGGACCTGGCGTGCACGGCACTCGCCGCCGAGCAGGTCGGCGCGGCCTCGCGCTGTCTGGAGCTCACGCTCGCCTACACCGGGGAACGGGTCCAGTTCGGGCGGCCCATCGGCTCCTTCCAGGCGGTCAAGCACCGTCTCGCGGACGCGTACGTCCTGGTCGAGTCGGCCCGCTCGGCCGCCCTCGGCGCCACCTTCGCCGCCGCCGGAGACCCGGGGCTGACCCGCCTCGCGGCCGCCGCCAAGTCCGCCTGTTCGGAGGCGTTCTCGGCGGTCGCGGGCGAGATGATCCAGCTGCACGGCGGCATCGGCATCACCTGGGAGCACGACGCCCACCGCTACTTCAAACGGGCGCACGGCTCGGCCCAGCTCTTCGGCCCGCCGGCCTGGCACCGCGCCCGGTTGGCGGCCGACTTGGGCCTGGCCCGGACGTGAGCCACCCTTGCGCAGGTCTGGGCAAGGAGAGAGGCGCGGACCAGTCGTCTACGGACACGCGAGGAGTGAAGGCAGTTCACGCATGTCGTGGAAGACGGTGGTGTCCGGCCCTTCGAGGCGCTCGGCCGGGGTCAGCCCGCCGGCGTAGCCGAGGGAACGCATGCCGGCCGCGCGGGCGGCGTGGACGCCGGGCCGGCTGTCCTCGACGACGACGCAGGCGGCCGGGTCGACCCCCATCCGGCGGGCCGCGTGCAGGAACAGGTCGGGGGCGGGCTTGCCCCGGGTGACCTCGGAGGAACTGTAGATGCGGCCGGCGAAGCGCTCGTACAGCCCGGTCCGGCCGAGGGTGTGGCGCATCTTGTCGTGGGAGCCGCTGGAGGCGACACAGGTCGGCAGGGTGAGTGCGTCGAGCGCCTCCGGCAGCCCGTCGACCGGGGCGAGACCGGCGTCCACGGCCTCGCGGTGGAGCTTCTCGAACCTCTCCGCCCAGAGAGCGGCGGTCTCCTCGCCGAGCCGGTCGGCGACCTGCTCCCGGATGGCGGCGTGCGAGCGCCCGATGAACCGCTCCACGACCTCGTCCTCGGTCAGCGGCCAGCCCAGTCGGGCCCCGAGGGTGACCTGTACGCGGGCGGCGATGCGCTCGCTGTCGACCAGCACGCCGTCACAGTCGAATATCACGAGTTCGATGGGCTTGATCATCTCCGCAGGATAGGGCCTCTCCCCCGTCACGCACCGGGCGGTGTTCCGATGGGCAGGGCGAGACCCGCAGCCTGAAACGAGGACCGCGAGCGGGACGTGGACGCGGTTCGGCAGCGCCGCCGTTCAACCGGTACGTCTTCGGCCGCCTCTGGCCGCGCCGGGCGCCGCGAGGCCTCCTCAGGCGGTCGGGTCCCAGAGCCCGCCGGCCTCGCCACGAGCGAGGTGCTCGGCGTAGACGCCGACCTTCCAGGCGATGACGGAGCGGCACTCCTCCAGCGCCTGGATCTGCGCCTCGACGCGCTGTTGGTGAGCGTCGAGCAGACGCAGGCGTTCCGCCTCGTTGCCGGGGCCGTGCCGCACCAGTTCGGCGAATTGCTTGAGCTCGGAGAGCGGCATGCCGGATTCCCGGAGTCTCACGCAGATCAGCAGCCAGTCGACGTCGAAGGAGGTGTACCTCCTTCGACCGCCCGACGTGCGGTGGACCGGTCCGACCAGCAGGCCCTCGCGCTCGTAGAAGCGCAGGGCGTGCACGCTGAGTCCGGTCCGCTTGGCCACTTCGCCGATGCTCAGCGACTCCCCGTGGGTCCCAGCGGTCGTCATGTCACTCACTCCAGGAGTTGATCTAGACCTCGCTCTAGATCGTAGCGTCGACGACATGACCACAACCGCTCAGCAGCCGCTCGGCTCGCCCTTCTCCGCCACCACCACCGCCGAGGAGGTCCTGAAGGGCCTCGACCTTTCCGGCAGGACCGCCCTGGTGACCGGGGGATACTCCGGACTCGGGCTGGAGACCGCCCGAGGCCTGGCGGCCGCCGGGGCCCGCGTCATCGTTCCGGCACGCCGCCCCGACACCGCCCGTGCGGTCCTCCGGGATGTCGAGGGATGCGAGGTCGTCGCCATGGACCTGGCCGACCTCGGCAGCGTGCGTGCCGCCGCCGCACAGATCAGCGACCGGCTCGACCGGCTCGACCTTCTGATGGGCGTCGCGGGCACCATGGCCACTCCGGAACGTCGTGTCGGGCCCGGCTGGGAAGGCCAGTTCGCCGCCAACCACTTCGGCCACTTCGCGCTCGTCGGCGAGCTCTACCCGCTCCTGGCCGCCGCGGACGGCGCGCGCGTCGTCGTCAACAGCTCCGCCGGACATACCCTGACCGACATCCGCTGGCACGACCCGCACTTCCGTACCGGCTACGACAAGTGGCTGGCCTACGGCCAGGCGAAGACCGCCAACGCACTGTTCGCCGTACACCTCGACGCCCTCGGACGCGACGACGGTGTCCGAGCGTTCGCCCTCCACCCCGGAAAGATCCTCACCGGCCTCCAGCGGGAGATGAGTCTCCAGGAGCAGATGGACCGCGGATGGGTGGACGAGCACGGCAACGTGATCGACACCCACTTCAAGACCCCCTCCCAGGGCGCCGCCACCGGCCTGTGGGCAGCCACGTCACCGCTCCTCGACGCCCTCGGCGGCCTCTACCTGGAGGACTGCGACGTCGCACGCGTCTCCGCGCCCGAGCAGCCCATGGACGACGGCGGCGTCCGCGACTACGCCGTCTCCCCCGACGCCGCCGCCCGGCTCTGGGAGTTGTCCCTGGCGGCGACCGGCACCGCCCCGATCTGCGGCTGACGTAGGTGACCCGGTGCAGGACCCGCCGGCTCGGGGGCTTGGCGGAGCTCTGGGACCAGCACCGCCCGGCCCTTCGCGTCGTAGACCTCCTTGCCGTCGGCGTCCCGGCGCTGCAGGTCCGTCCGCTTCACGGGGCCGAGGTGACCGTGACACCCGACGAGAGCGTCGTACCGGAGGCGGGCCGGTCCTTCCCGTTCCGTCACCACGGGCGTGCCGCCGGCTCCGTCACCGTGACTCGCCTTCCCGGCTGGGACAGGCCCTACTGGCGTCATGCGGCCGGCGGAGCTGTGGGGCTCCCGTGCGGGGTGGTGCGGAGCAGGAGCAGGGCGGTGTCGTCGGTGTAGCGGCCTGTGGGCCAGGCGTGGTCCAGGAGGTGGTCGATCAGGTGCTCGACGTCCTCGTCGTGTCGGCGGGCGAGGTGGTCGGCGAGGTCGATGGCGTTCCGGTCGGGGTCGGTGCCGGGCACCTCCACGAGTCCGTCGGTGTAGAGCGCGAGGGTGCTCCCCGGCGGGATCGCGAAGCGGGTGACGGGGTAGGTCGTGGCGACGTCGACGCCGAGCGGGGGCGCGGGGTCGATCCCGACGACGATGCCCGACTGCCCCGGCCGGTGCAGGAGGGGCGGCGGGTGGCCGGCACTGGCCAGCGTGGTCCGCCCGTGGGCGAGGTCGATGCGGGCGTAGAGCGTGGAGACCAGGAGGTCGGTGCCCAGGTCCATCAGGACGCGGTTGGTGTGGGCCAGGACCTGGTCCGGCGGGGCGCCGGCGGTGGCGCGGACCGCCGTGCGCACCTGTCCCATCAGCGCGGCGGCGGAGACGTTGTGGCCTTGGACGTCGCCGATGACGGCGGCGACGGTGGTGGCGTCGAGGCGGATGACGTCGTAGAAGTCGCCGCCGATGTCCATGCCGCGGCTGGCGGGCAGGTAGCGGGCGGCCATCGTGAGGCCGGGTACGGACGGCAGGCTGTGCGGCAGGAGCGTTTCCTGGAGGCCGAGGGCGAGGCCGTGCACGGCGTCGTAGAGCCGGGCCCGGTCCAGTGCCTGGGCGATCAGGCCGGCGAGGGACGTGAGGATGGCCCGCTCGTCGGCGGTGAACGTGTGCGGTCGGTCGTAGGACAGGACGCAGCAGCCGACGGGGCGGCCGGAGATGAGCAGGGGCAGGAAGGCCCAGGCGCGTTTGGCGCTGAGCGCGGGGGCCTGGGGGAACTCGCGGGCCAGCTCCTCGACTCCGGCGAAGAAGGACGGGATGCCGGTGGACAGCACGTGCCCGGCCGGCGTGACGTCGGTGTCCAGGGGCAGGCCGTCGAGGCGTTCGATGGACTGCTGGTCGTAGCCGTGCCAACCGGTGATCTTCAGGCGGCCCGCCTCGGCCGCGGAGAGGACCAGGCCGTCCGCGCCGAAGGCGGGCAGGACCTGGCCGGCGATCGCTTCGACGACGTCGCTGACGGCCACGGTCTCGGTGAGGGCGGACGCCAGGTGGAGGAGCTGGTAGAGGCGGCCAGTGTGGGCGGGCGGGGACGCCGTGGGCGCGCGTTCGGACGGGCGGGCGGACTCGGGCCCGTCGCCGGCGGGGGCGGGGGCTGGGGTGATGCGGACGCTGATGCCGCTGGCGTCCGGGTAGAGCTGGAAGCGGAGCCGGTGGTCCAGGGGGTCGAGGGCGGTGAACTCGACCGGTTCGCGGCTGATGACGGCGGTGCGGTAGGGGTCCTCGACCGCGGGCTGGTCCAGCCAGGGCAGGGACTGCCAGGGCCGCGTCCCCAGCAGCCGGTCGGCGGCCCGGCCGAGCAGGACGGCCGCCGCGCCGTTCACGAACGTGATCCGGCCTTCCAGGTCCAGGGCCAGGGTGCCCTCGGGCAGCCGCTCGGCATAGTCCGCGGCCGCGTGCGGGTCCGGGACCGCGAACGGGTGGGGTTCCGTGAGCGACACCCGGTGGGGCTGCGCGGGCGCCTGTGGCGGCTCCGGGGACTGGTCGAGGGCGTGGGCGATGCCTCGGGCCTCGGCGGATATGTGGCCCCGCTCGCGGCGGCCGGCGTGCTCCGGGTGGGAGGCCGGCCACAGCAGGACCAGACCTCCCCAGCGGCGGAAGCGGCCGGACAGCGGCGTGGCCGCGAGGGCGAAGCGGTACGGCAGGCTGGCCGCGACCCGCGGGTACGCACGGGCCATGTCCTCCTGGGACCCGACCCACACCAGGCGCTCCTCCCGGACGGCCACGCAGATCGGGGCGGCGGTGTCCAGCGGGATCCGGTGCCAGGGCCAGGCCACCTCCTCCGGGAGTCCGCACAGCACCGCCAGGACGAGCGTCTGCGTGGCCTCGTCCAGCAGGTAGAGCACCCCCGCGGAGGCTCCGGTGCGCCGCACGGTGTCGACCAGCGCGGTGCCGAGCAGCCCGGTCGTGCCGGGCTGGTCGCCGAAGCCGGGGACCGCAGCTCGCATACCAGGACCATACGCCGCCGAGCCTGACCGATCGCGCTGGTGCCCCACCGATGCGGGCCCGGCGGCGCTCCGGGCGGCAGGGGCGCGGCAGGTCGCGTCGGGCGGCTCCTCGCCTCGCCCGGAGCCCCGTGGGGGGGGCGCCCGGTTCGGGCCACCCGTTCCGCATGGTCACAGAGTGTGCGGGGCGGGTGCCCGGAGCCGGTCCCGGGCTCGGGTGCCCGGAGCCCGGTCCCGGGCCGTACCCGACGGCTGCGGGGCGCACACCGAGCGTGACAGTCGGCGGGCGCGGCAGGCGGTGCCGGAGCCCGTCACCCCGGGCCCGGCGCCGTGCGGGGTGGTCCGAGTCCGCCCGCAGGTGCTGCGGAGCCCGTCATCGGAGCTCGTCGGCCGCCCGGACCCGGTGCAGGTGGACCAGGATGTCGTAGGCCGGGCCGAGGGCCAGGGTCGGCTGGGGGTCCGGGACGAAGATCGAGCCGGCGTCGTAGACCGGGCGGGCGCGGGCGAGCCAGGTGCGGGCCGTGGGGGAAGCGGTCCGCAGGTCGAGGTAGAAGTCGGGGTACCCGACCCGGTCCAGGGTGTGCTCGTTCATGCCGGGGTGCGCCGCCGGTACGGTGACCGGCTTCCACGCGCCGTCGAGGGACGTGTCCTTGGTGAGGAAGGTGCCGCCGGCGAAGGTGAGGCCGATCGCCGCGTAGTCGCGGCCCAGGCGGTCGCGCAGCACGGCGCCCTGGGTCCGCGGGTACGTGTCGGGGTGGGCGGAGGCGTATCCGACGTGGCCGTTGTGGGCCGACACCAGCATCTTGTGGCCCGTCTGACGCTGCCACCACAACACGTTGTCCGCCATGGCCTGGTCGCGCAGGCGCTCCGCGGCGGTGACCGAGGCCGGGTCGGCGGGGTCGATGGTGGCGAAGGCGAAGGTCTGCGCGATGTTCCGGGCGTGCTGCACCGTCCACGCGTACGTGTCCTCCTCGGCCGGACGGGCCCCGGTGACGAGGTCGAGGGCTTCCTGGGCGCGGGCGGCGTTCGCCTCGCGTTCCGCGAGCGGCTTGCGCAGGTAGTCGAAGATGTCGTCGAAGGGGCGGAGGCCGGCGTACAGCTCGGTGAGGCGGGGCAGGGCCTCGGGACGGCTCGCGCGGACCGAGGTCAGGACCCGCTCGAAGATCGGGTCGCCCAGCTTGGGTGCCCCGAGGTCGTCGCCCATGAAGTGGACCCGGCGGCCGGGGTGGCGTCGGTTGTGCTCGCGCATCCAGCCGATCAGGCTGACGAACTCCTCCCGTTCCCAGGGGGATCCGGCCAGGGTCTCCTCCGCGATCCGGCGCGGGTCGCCGAGGCCGCCCTGCAGGTACTCGTCGATCCTGAGCCCGGCCGACCAGCTCATCTCCAGGGCGAAGGTGGTGAAACCCTTGTCCTCGACCAGATGCCGGAAGACGCGTTCCTTCATGGCGAAGAACTCGTGCGAACCGTGCGTGGCCTCGCCCAGACCCACCACCTTCGTGGCCCCGACCATGCCGCTCAGTGCCCGGAGGTCCGAACTGCGGCCGCCGGGCTCGGTCGTGCGCAGCGGGTGCGCGGACCGCTCCAGGGAACGTACGACGGATGCGGAGGCGTCACGGCCGGTCGCCGCGGGTGGGGGCGCGGAGCCGGGAGCGTGTGGTGCCGCATGCGCCGTCGGGGCGGCCAGTGTCGTGGCGGCGACGGCTCCCGTGAGCGTGAGGAACCCTCGTCGGCTGGTCGTCGGGCCGTACCCCTGCGTGGTGATCTCCCCTTGGTGCGTGGCGGCTTCGTGAGCCGATGAGGTGATCTTGGTCTGGCGCGGCGCCGATCGCGCTGGGGTGCCCCACCGGCTTTCCCCAGGGGCTTTCCCCCGTGCACGAGCGGGGGATGCCCCCCACATGCCCGCGTGAGCGCACGGGTCACGGAACCGGCTGTTCAACCGGCCCGCGCCCCGGCGCACGTCGGATCGCCGGCGACCGCGGCTTCGCTCCCTAGGGCCTGTCGTCACACTCCCGTCGTCGCCCGAAGGGCGGCCCCGCGGCGTCTGGTGCGTGCTCTCGGCGTGCCGGGTGGAAGCCCTCGTACTGGACGTACTCGGACTTTCACCCGGTGCGGCGAGAGCGCGTGCCAGGCGTCGCGGGGCAGGCGGGAGTTTGACGACAGGCCCTAGAGCCGGAGCCGTGCGCGCAGGCGTTCCGTGAGTGCGACCTCGTGCGGAAGACGCTCCCACTCGTGCGCTTCCACGTTCCCACCGTGCTTCTCGAGCCTGGCGGCGAGGAAGCTCCAGTGGTCGGCCGCCATCTGCTCCTGCGTTCGGCCGTCGTACGGCTCATCCGGTCCGACGACCGTCCGGGCGTCCGCCTCGACGTCCTCGAGCGAGATCCGCGGGTGGGCGTCCGTGGGAGCCGACGAGCTCCAGCCCCAGCTCCACCCCCGGTCGTCGAGCAGCACCACGCTGCGACCGTCCGCGAGTACGGCCTCAAGCCGTGCCGTCACCGACATCTGCCCAGCGTCGTCCGCAGCATCGTCGTCCAGATCGACATGAGTGACCAGCCGCGTCACAGCAGTCACGTCGCCCCCTCTCGGCTCGCCCGGCCCTGACCCGAGCCGTCGCACGGACGCCCACGATATCCGGGACCCCTCACTCGCCTCACCGCCCATTCCCCCTCCCGCTCCCGAAGCGCCCGCCGGCGGGCTGCCGGGCGTGGTACTCCGTCAGATGCGCCGCGACCGGCCGGTCCACGGGCCCGCGGGGGCAGTGGGGCTTGCCCCTTCGTGCAGCCGCGGCGCACCCGGATTCCCCCGTGCGGGTGGAGTGGGCGTCGAACAGCGCCGAAACCGCCCGCGCGGTCTGTTCCGGTGGCGATCATGCACAGGTGATTTCATCCCAAGCCAACCAGGAGTCAGCCGCGCGCACTTCGCGCGCCCAGGGCACGAAGCGGGGGCCGGGTCTGCGCCCCGCCGCGACCGGGGTCGCCGCGCTGGCCGCCCTCTGTCTGCTCCCGACCATGGCCGTCGCCGCGCCGTCGGCCTCCCCCGCCGCGCCGGCCGGGCCCGCCGCGCACCGGCCGCCCGCGGCGACGCCGAGCGAGGCCCTGACCTCGGCCCGCCTCGACGCGGTCCGCGACGACCCGGCGGCGCTCCGCGCCTTCTTCCGCGCCCTGCCCAAGGGCGGAGAGCTGCACAACCACCTCTCCGGCGCGGTCAGCACCGAGTACCTCGTCGAGCTGGCCGCCGAGGACGGGCTGTGCATCGACACCGCGACCACGACGGCCGTCGTGCCGCCGTGCGGCCCGGGCACCCGCCCGGCCACCGACGCGCGCACCGACAGCGCCTTCCGCGACAAGATCATCCGCGAGTGGTCCATGCAGGACTTCCCGCCGGGCGGCAACGGCCACGACCACTTCTTCGACACCTTCGGCAAGTTCGGCGAGGTGACCTGGCGGAACCGCGGCAAGCTGCTCGCCGAGGTCGCCGACAGCGTGGCCACGCAGAACCAGTTCTATCTGGAGACCATGGTCTCCCCCGCCTCGGAGGAGGCGAAGAAGCTGGCCGGCGAGGTCGGTTGGGACGCCGACCTCGCCAGGCTGCACGGCAAGCTGGTCGCCGGCGGCAAGCTGGACAAGGTCGTCGACGCGGCCGTCAAGGAGGCCGACGGCGGCGACGCCGACTTCCGCACCGAGGCCCGCTGCGGCACCGCGCAGGCCCGCCCCGGCTGCGGCCTCGCCGTACGCTGGATCTCCCAGGTGAACCGCGGCAGTTCCAACGAGCGGGTCTTCACCCAGATGGCCGTCGGCATGCGCCTGGCCGAGCGCGACCCCCGCTTCGTCGCGGTCAACCTCGTCCAGCCCGAGGACTGGGACAGCTCCCTCGCCAACTACCGTCTCCAGATGCGGATGCTGGCCTACCTGCGCGGCGTCTACCCGAAGGCCCATGTCACCCTGCACTCCGGCGAGCTGTGGCCCGGCCTCGTCAAGCCCGAGGACCTCACCTTCCACATCGCCGACGCCGTGAACGTGGCGGGCGCCGAGCGCATCGGCCACGGTGTCGACCTGCGCCACGAGGACGCCTGGCAGGACACGGCCGGCACGATGGCCGACCGCGAGATCGCCGTCGAGGTGCCGTTCACGAGCAACGCGCAGATCCTCGGCGTCAAGGGCGCCGAGCACCCCTTCGAGACGTACCGCGCCTTCGGCGTCCCCGTGGTCCTCGCCACCGACGACCCCGGCGTCTCGAGGATCGACATCAGCCACGAGTACCAGTACGCGAGCAAGACGTACGACCTCGGCTACCGCGACCTGAAGGACCTGGCGCGGGCCTCCCTGGAGTACGCCTTCCTGCCGGGCACGAGCCTCTGGCAGGGCAACCCCACCCGTGACGGCTACCGCCTGGTCGGCCCCTGCCGCGGCGAGCGCCCCGGCACGGCCGCCCCGCGCCCCTCCTGCCGCCGCGTCCTCGACGCCAGCCCCAAGGCGTCGGCGGAGTGGCGCCAGGAGGCCGCCTTCACCGCCTTCGAGCACCGCCTCCCGGCCGCCCGCGTCACCGGCTGACCCAGTGCCCCAGTGACCCGCTGACCTGCTGACCCGCTGCACGGCACCCCCGACGGCGTCCGGCTCGCTCTGCTGCCGGACGCCGTCGGGCTGCGGTGGGCACGGTCGGGCCTCGGTGGGGGCGGTCGGGCGCAGGCGGGGTCCGGTCCGGCCGCGGCGAGGTGTTCCTCGACTCCGGGAACCGAACGGGCCCGGTTCGGGGTCCCCTTGCATGACGTCATCGGGGGCCGAGAGGGGAAGCTACGCATGGACTGGCTGGACGGGGAGATCGGCGGCGGCCGGGACGACGACCTGCCGGACACCGGTGGGTCCTGGAACTGGGTCAACGTGGTCCTCATCGGCGTCTTCGTGCTGCTCGCGGTCGGGATGTTCAGCGTGCTCCACTGGCTGCGTGACCTGGTCTTCTAGGTCCCGGCCGACGTCGGCCCGTGATCAAATGGCGTGGTGACCGACAGGCAGCTGCGCGTGGTACTGGCCGAGGACTCCGTCATTCTCCGGGACGGCATGGTCGAACTGCTCGGTGCCCGCGGGTGCGAGGTGGTGGGCACCGCCGGTTCGGCGCCCGAGCTGCTCGACGCCGTGACCGAGCACCGGCCCGACGTGGCCGTGGTGGACATCCGGATGCCGCCCACACACACCGACGAGGGGATCCGCGCCGCCGTCGAGATCCGTGCGCGGACCCCCGAGGTCGGCATCCTCGTCTTCTCCCAGCACGTGGAGACCGCCTGGGCCGCCCGGCTGCTCGCGGGCGGCGCGGCGGGCATCGGCTACCTGCTGAAGGAACGCGTCGCCCGCACCTCCGAGTTCGTGGCCGCGCTGCACCGGGTCGCCGAAGGCGGCACCGCGCTCGACCCGGAGATGGTGACCCGGCTGATGCGCGGCGGCGCCCGCAGCCGGGTGGACACCCTGACCGCCCGCGAGCGCGAGGTCCTCGAACTCGTGGCGCAGGGCCACTCCAACCGCTCCGTGGCCGGCCTGCTCGGGGTGTCGGAGCGAGCGGTCGAGAAGCATGTCGCCGCCGTGTTCACCAAGTTCGGGCTTCACCCCACGGACACGGACAACCGGCGGGTGAAGGCGGTCCTGACCTACCTGGCGGAGGGCGCCGGCCCGTCCTTCACAGGCGGCTCGGCAACTCGGCCGTGACCACCGTGGGCCCGCCGGGCGGGCTGTCCACGCTCAGCACGCCGTCCACGGCCGCGAGCCGCTCGGCCAGACCGGTGAGGCCGGTGCCCGCACCGAGCGCCGCACCGCCGCGGCCGTCGTCACGCACCGTCAGCCGGACCCGGCCGTCGGCCGCCCGGGCCGTGAGTTCGGCGGAACGGGCGGCGCTGTGCCGGGCGATGTTGGTCACCAGCTCGGCGGCGCAGAAGTAGACGGCCCGCTCGACCGCGTGGTCCGGGCGCTCCCGCAGCTCCAGCCGGACGGCGAGCGGCACGGGTGAGGCGGCGGCGAGGCCCGGCAGGGCCTCATCGAGGCCGCCGTCCAGTGCCACCGGGTGAATGCCCCGGGTGAGTCGTCGCAGCTCGACGATGGTGTCGTCGGTCTGGCTCCGCGCCCGGTCGACCAGGCCGCGCAGCCGGCCGAGGTCCGGGCCCTCGTCGGCGTCCGGCGCGTCGCCGGCCAGCGCGTCGCCGGCCAGCGCGAGGGTGAGGGCGACGGCGACCAGGCGGGCCTGGGTTCCGTCGTGCAGGTCGCGCTCCAGCCGGCGCAGCCGGTCGTCGTTCTCCGCCAGCAGCGTGGCCCGGGCGGTCTCCAGCTCCCGCACCCGCCGTTGGGCCCGGGCGGGGCCCAGCAGTTGGCGGGTCAGCCACCGGTTCGCCGCGCTCAGCGACCGTACGGCGGCCGGCACCGCGTACAGCAGGAGCAGGCCCAGAGCGACGGCGGCGGGGTCCAGCCAGAAGGGTTGCGGACCCGCTTCGAGGAGCCGGCGCCAGAGCGGGTAGCCGATCAGCCAGCCGCAGCCGAGGGGAAGCCCGACGGCGGCGACGAACCCCAGCACGCCGAGCGGCATCCGCAGGACCAGGTAGAGCAGCGTGCGCCAGGCCACCGGATCGGCGAGCACGACCCGGCCCCGGGCGACCGCGCCCGGCGGTCGGGGCAGCGCGGCCGGCGCCTCGACGGCCTCGCCGAGCAGCCTCGCGACCAGCCACCGGTGCGCTCGGCCGAGTCCACGGGCGCCCAGCAGCGCGAGCACCACGAACGGCAGCCCGAGCACGGTGAGCGACAGCAGCGCCCCCGCGTACACGACCGCCAGCGCGTAGACCCCGCAGAGCAGGGCGAGCGGCAACCCCACGACGGCGAAGGCCCATTCGCCGCCGCGGAGCGGGAGGCGGCGCCTCCGCGCCTCAGCCATGCCGCCCCCCGGACGCGGGCCCGGGGGCGCACCTCGCTGCGGGCGGGGATTCCGATACGGGCGCGGGCTCGGGCGCAGGCTGGAACGCGGGCACGGGGGCGCCTACAGATGCGGACACGGGTACGGAGGCGGATACGGATACGGATACGCGCGCAGTGCGGTCAGTCACGTCCGGCTGCCCCTTCCGTCGCCGGCCCGCGGAGCGCGCGGAGACCGGTGACCAGGATGGCCGGGACGGTCAGCGTCGCCGCCGCGGCACCGATCCAGGCACAGGCCGCCGATGACACGTACGGCAGCGGCGAGCCGGTCACGGCGACGCTGAAGGCACCCGTGGCGGCGGCCGTGACCGCCGCGCCGAGCAGGACGCCGACCACCGTGGTCAGGACCGCCTCGACGGTCAGCATGCGCGTCAGCTGCGTGCGGGTCGCGCCGACGAGCCGCAGCAGGGCGAACTCGCGGCGCCGCTCGGCGGTGACGGCGACCAGGGTGTTGACCGTGGAGACGGCGGCGAAGCAGGCGAGCAGCGCCAACTCGGCCTGGCGCAGCCAGATGTCGGTGGCGGACGTCGCGCCGTTCGTCGCCGCGGCCGCGGCGTGCTGGGCGGTGGAGGTCATGATCGACATGGTGCCCGACAGACCCACCAGGAGCGCGACCGGGACCACGGCGGACGACAGCCGCCGCGCGTATCCGCGCAGGTTGGCGTCGGCGAGCCAGCCCGTCCCCGGTGCCAGGGCCCGCACCGGCGCGCCCAGTACGGCGGCGAGGACACGGGCCACGAGCGGCCCCAGCAGGGCGACCGCGACGAGCAGTACCAGCGCACCGAGCAGCGTCGCCTGGCCGGCCTTGTCCGCCTCCTCCAGTGGGCGGGTCGCGGCCAGCCGCAGCAGCAGACCGCCGCCGACCAGGACGCCCGCCCCCGCGACGAGCCGTATCGCACCGGTCCGGGCGTGCTCGGTGGAGCTCGCGGCGAGGGCGGCCGCCGGGGCGATCCGGGTGATCCGGCGGGCGGCGACGGCCGCGGCCACCAGGCCGACGACGAGGACGACCGCCAGTGTCACGGGCGCGACCACCGTGACGACCGGTGCCCCCGGCACCCGTACCTCCGGCGCCGCCAGCCCCCGCCGCTGCAACGCGGCGAGGAAGCGGCGGGCCGCCGCCCAGCCCACCGCCCACCCCGGCGGGGCGACCAGCAGGGTGGTCGCGACGAGCTGGCCGCGCACCATGCGCCGGGCCTGGCGGGGCGTCGCGGCGATCGTGCGGAGCAGGGCCAGTTCGCGGTGCTGCCGGCGAAGGGCGAACCCGAGGGTGTTGACGACGACGAAGAACGCGACGAGCACGGCGATCTCGCCGAAGACTCCGGCGATCACCATCAGCCCGGGCCCGTGGTCCGCGGCTCGGCCGCCCGCTGCGGGCGGGGCGGTGGCGTCGGCGGCCACGAGCGAGCCGAACAAGGTGAGGACGGCGACGGCGAGAAGGAGTGCGACCGCGAGCCCGGCGAAGGCCGCGGGGCGCCGGCGCATCTGCCCGAGGGCGATCGAGGCCATCGCGATCACCCGCCCAGCAGGCTGAGGCGTTCGCCGACCCGCGCCGCGGTGGGCCGGTCGAGCTCGTCGACGACCACGCCGTCGGCGAGCAGCAGCACCCGGTCCGCGTACCCGGCGGCCACCGGGTCGTGGGTGACCATCACACAGGTCTGTCCGTCCCGGTCCACTCCCGTCCGCAGCAGGCCGAGGATCTCGTGGCCGGTGGCCCGGTCGAGGGCACCGGTCGGCTCGTCGGCGAACAGCACCTCGGGGCGACCCACCAGGGCGCGGGCGATCGCCACCCGCTGCTGCTGGCCGCCGGACAGCTGCCCCGGCCGGTGGCGTTCGCGGCCCGCGAGACCCACCCGGGCGAGGGCGTCCAGCACACGGGCGCGCTCGGGGCGCCGGCCGGCCAGCCGGCCGGGCAGCTCGACGTTCTGCGCGACCGTCATCGCCGGCATCAGGTTGAACGCCTGGAAGACGAATCCGATCCGGTCGCGCCGCAGTGCGGCGAGCCTTCGCTCGGGTAGTCGGGACACCTCGGTGTCGCCCCACCACACTGTCCCGCGGGTGGGCCGGTCCATCCCGGCCAGACAGTGCAGCAGCGTCGTCTTGCCCGAGCCCGAGGGGCCCATCACCGCCGTGAACGTCCCGCGTTCGAGGCGCACCGACACCCCGCGCAGCGCCCGGACGGCGGCGGTGCCGCGGCCGTACTCCCGATGCAGGTCCTGCGCCCGCGCGGCGGCACCGCCGCCGAGCCCGGTCCGCGTTCCGGGCATGTCCGGCTCCTGGAGTCCCTGGAGCTTCCGGAGCTTCCGGAGCTTCCGGAGCTTCCGGAGCTTCCGGAGCTTCCGGGTGGGCTCGGCGGCCGTCCCTGCTTCTTCCATCGCCTTGATCTCTTCCGCTTCCTCGACTTCGCGCATGCCTTCATCCTTCGCGGCCGGGGCACGGCGATCGATCGTGCCGGCCCCCGCATCAGGGGTTCGGGAAACCGAACCCCTGATATCGCGGTGGGCCCGAGGGGGAGGCGGGGGCAGCGGGGCGCGGTGGCGTCGGAGGCGCGCGTACGAGCGGGCGGTGGGCGGGTGGTCAGGCGAGGTAGTCCGCGACGAGGTCGGCGAACTGCTCCGGAGTGAGGACGTCGACGCCCAGTCTCTGGGCGGCGACGGCCTTCGAGCTGGGCTTGCCCCCCGATGCGGAGGGGGCGACGAGGCAGGAGGTCTTCGCGTTGACGCTGCTGCCGGCCCGCCCGCCGGCGCGCTCGATGAGCTCGTTCATCTGGGTACGGCCGAGGCCTTCCAGGCGGCCCGTCATCCTGCCCGTGACGACGACGGTCCTGCCCGCCAGCGGCCCCTCGCCCACGGGCCCGGGGGCGTCGGAAGCCTGCTGCGGTTCGGACATGTTCACTCCCGCAGCGATCAGCTTGTCGATGACCGGCGCCAGGGCGACGAGCTCCGCGACGACGACCGGGGCTTTCTCGGGACCCATGCCCTCGACGGCCTGGACGTCCTCCTCGGTCGCCGCGCGGATCGCGTCCATGGTGCCGAAGTGCGCGGCGATCCGCCGCGACATGCTGCGGCCCGTGCCGGGGATGCCGAGCGCGCAGAAGACGCGGCTGAGCGGGCGGCCCTTGGCCAGGGCCAGCTGTTCGACCAGCTTCGCGCCGCGCTTGGCGCTGCCCGAGGCGGTGGCCAACTGCTCCTCGGTCAGCGCGAACAGGTCCGCCACGTCGCCGACGAGCCGGGAGTCGATGAGGGCCTTGACGTAGGTCTTGCCGAGGCCGTCGATGTCGAGGATGTCGCGCCCTGCGGCGTACTCGATCAGCGGGGCGAGCGCGCACGCCGTGCCCTTCGCGCACCGCCACCGCTCCTGGCTCCTGTCGATGGCTCCGCCGCAGTTCGGGCACGCCTCGGGCAGCGGGACGGGCAGCGCGCCCTCGGGGCGGAGCTCGACGACCGGGGCCTGGACGCGGGGGATGATGTCGCCCGCCTTGTAGACGGTCACGGTGTCCCCGAGGTGCAGCCCGCGCCGGGCGATGTCGGCCGGGTTGTGCAGCGTGGCGCGGGAGACCGTCGAGCCGTCGAGGTCGACGGGCGTGAGGACGGCCGTCGGGGCGAGCACGCCGGTGCGGCCGACCTCCCAGACCACGTCCTCCAGCACGGTCTGCCGCTCGACGGCCGGGAGCTTGTACGCGATCGCCCAGTGCGGGTAGCGGCTGCCCAGCCCGGCGGCCTCCTGCTCGGCGGCGCTGTTGGCCTTGACGACCACGCCGTCGATGCCGAAGGGCAGCCCGGCGCGCATCGCGGCGATGGCGTCGACCTGTGCCTGGGCCTCGGCGATGGTGCCGACCACGTGCAGGCCGCAGGGCGTCGCCGCCGTGGTCCGCACCCCGGCCGCGGCGACCGCGGCCAGTGTCTCGGCGTGCGTCGCCCCGACGGGCAGGAACGATTCGCCATCCAGGTCGACCGCGCCGTACGCCCAGAAGGTCATCGCCAGCCGGTAGGGCCGGTCCTTCGCCCGCAGCGTCCCCGCCGCCCCGTTGCGCGGGTTCGCGAACAGCGACGCCCCGTGCGCGGCGCGCACCTCGTTCGCCGCCTCGAACTGCGCCTGCGTGAACAGGACCTCACCGCGCGCCTCGAACGTCACCGGCTCGGCCAGCCGCTCCGGCAGACCGACGATGCTGCCGATCACATGGCTGACGTCCTCGCCGTGGCTGCCGTCGCCGCGGGTGACGATCTGCACCAGCCGGCCGCCGCGATAGCGGACGGCGACGGCCGCGCCGTCCAGCTTCGGCTCGACCGTGAAACCCCCCTCGGCCCCGCGCCCGAGCCGTCGCTCCAGCGACGCCTCCCACCCGGCCAGCTCCTCGGGGCCGAAGACGTTGTCCAGGCTGAGCAGACGCGAGGTGTGCGGGACGTCGCCCTCCGGAGCGGCACCGTCGGCGACCAGCCCCGTCGGCGAACCGGCCGTCTCGCCCGGGTGCGCGGCCTCCCAGTCCAGTACGGCACGGCGCAACGCGTCGAAGGACGCGTCGTCCATCGGGCTGTTCCCGCCGCCGTAGTAGGCGCGGGACGCCTCACGGAGCAGGTCGAGCGCGGACGCGTAGGCGACGGCGTCGGACAGGGCAAAGGACGCCTCAGCGGCGGGAAGTGCGGTCATACCGGCATCATGTCGCGAGGGTCTGACAACGCCCTCCGAGAGGTGAGCGATCATGGCAGCCATGACGGATACGACCGGAGCAGAGTCACTGGGCCTATGCCTCGTGGCCAACGTCGCGCAGGAGACCAGCCACGGCGAGGGCGGCTTGGAGATCCGCAAGGGGCTGCGGCACTTCGCGCCGGGCGCGAAGGTGTGGATCGCCCCGCCGGCCTGGGGCGACGGAGGCGAACGCGTCATCGTGGCCGGACGCCATCGACGCAACCACCGTCGATACATGCGGATCGTGCTCGAACGCCGGTTCCTGACGAACTTCCGCGTCCGCGCCGTCTACAGCGCGGCACTGCTCCGCGCGCTGATGGAACTGGAGCCCGGCGAGGAAGAGCTGGGCGCCGGCTTCCTGTGGACACCCGAACAGGCCGAGAGCCACGCACGGTCCTGGAACACGCCGACGATGGAGGCCCGGGTGGAGGGTCTTCCCTACTGGCCCGCCCACGTGGTCACCGACCCCCCGCCCTTGGAGTTGCACCTCGACGGCGTCACCTACCACCTGGCCCATTTCAACGCCCGCGGAGCCCGCTACTCCCCCGAGCCGCCACCCTCGGAACCGTCGCCGACGGTCGGCTGAGCGAGGCGACGCCGCGCCATCCCCCTCAGGACCAGGATGCGGCCACCAACGTCCTCTCCGCGGCCGCCAGATGGACGGCCGCGGCGAGCCAGGCGCGCGCGTAGCCGTCGGCGGAGGCGTCGGTCAGGCGGCCGAAGGCGTCGCGGGGGCGGCGGCCCGCCTCCGCGGTCAGGGCCTGCGCGAGGTGCGCCGCTCCGCCGAGCCCCGCCCGGGTCAGCCGGGCGACGAGCGAGGCCGGGTCCGCCCCGCGGCCCGCCTCCGCCACGGCACGGCGGCCACCCGCGACACCCGTCTCCAGCAGGCGCCGCACCCGCCACAGGGGTGCGTCCGCCAGCGGGTCGGGCCCCAGCGGCACCGGCCCGAGGGCCGCGCCCCCCGTCGTCTCGCGGGGGAAGTGCCCGCCCTGCAGCCGGTCGTAGCCCAGGTCGGCGTGGCCCTTCCACTCGTCCGGCAGCCGCAGCGTCGCCGCCACCCCGGGCGCCGGCCCGACCGCCAACGGCCGGAGCGTCGCCGCCCGGTCCAGGTCGGGGCGCCCGAGCACGCGCAGCACGAGACCCGGGTGCTCGGCGATCCGGCGCAGATTGGCCGCGTGCGGCAGCTCCGGATGGGGATGCGCCGGGCGGAGCCGCAACAGCGGCCCCTCCGCGGCGGCACTCACGACGCGGACGACTACGGCGTCGCCGGCCGCGCCGATCACCTCGACGTCGCAGCCCAGCAGACGCGTCGGCGTCCTTCCCGGTTCGGCGGACTCCGGGCCGCCGTCGGCGAGCGCGGCGCCCATCGCGTCCCGCACCGGCCGGGCGAAGAGAGCGGCGGCGGGCTCCTCGGACCAGTCCACCCCGCGCAGCGGCGTCGCGCTGACGCCGCGCCCCGCCCCGAGCCGGCCGTCCGCGGAGACGGTCGCACCGACGATCCTCAGGCCCCCGCGCGCGAGCCCCGCATGGTCGAGGACGGCGCCCCCGAGCGCCACCGACGCCGAACCCGCGCCCTTCACGCGGGCGAGACCACCGGGGCGCACGTCGGACACCGTGTACCCGGCGCCGTCCGCACCGACCAGGTGCGTGGTCACGCCGCCGTATCCGGTCGCCGACAGCACCGGCTCCCGGCACAGGCCGTACACCCGCAGGCTGCCGCCCTGTTCGTACGCCCGGCGCGCGGAACCCGCCGCACCCGCGTCGGCCGAGCCGGCGGAGAGCAGGGCGGCACCGGCCAGCAGCTCGCGGAACGCGTCCGCGAGGTCGCCGAGCCGCTGTCCCTCGCTCCGCTCCCGCGCGGCCCGCAGGCCCCGTACGACACGCAGCGCGGCGGCCTCGGCCCGCGGCAGCGCGGCCAGCCGCGCGGTGTGGGCTGCGCGGAGCAGCTCGGCCTGCACCACCGCGCCGCCCGCGGTGACACCGGCCGCCAGCGCCTCGGCGGCGGCGTTCCACAGCGCGGAGGCGGCGCGGACCTGTGCGGGGGTGAGGGTGGCGGGTGCGCTCTCGCCGAGGGGTGCGGTCATGTCGGGGGCCCTACCCGACACGGTCCTCCCCGTGGCCACGCCTGTGTCTGTGCCTGTGCCTGTGTCTGCGCCGGTGTCCGTGTCCGCAGCCGGGGCCGCGACCGTGCGTGAGCCCGCGTCCGGGTCGTCGCCCTGCCCCTCCGCAAGGGGAGCCGCTCCGAGGACGGCGGCCCGGTGCAGACAGCGGGGGGCCAGCAGGCAGGTGCACGCGACCTGTTCGGCCTGCGTGACCGCGCCCGACGGGCCCGGGCGCAGGGTGACCGTGGCGTCCTCGCCGAAGCGCACCTCGACCGACCCGTCGGTCGAGGCGGAGGCCTGGTCGGCGCAGCCCGCGATCGCCGCGTCCAGCTTCTTGCGCAGGCGGGCACTGAGCTGCTCGACGGCGTCGGCGAGGACGTCGGGAGCGACGGGTGGCAGGAGTTCGGTGCTCAACGGGGTTCTCCACGGAGGCGGTCGCCCACCCAGCGGGCGAGGGCGAGCGGGCTGAGGGCGGCCACCGGCATGCCGGCCGCGACGAGTTGGCGGGCCACCGACACCGAGTAGCGCGGTGCGCCGGTGTCGTCGAGTGCCGCGCAGCCCAGCAGGTGGGCGCCGGAGGACGCCAGGGCTCGGACCTCGCCCAGCAGGCCGCCGAGCGGAGGGCCCTCCTCGAAGTCGCTGACCACGACGACGAGCGTGCGGCTCGGCACGGTGATCAGCGAGCGCGCGTGCGCGAGACCGGCCGCGATGTGCGTACCGCCGCCGACCCGGACCTCCAGCAGCAGCGACAGCGGATCCTCCACCCGGTCCGTCAGGTCGATCACCTGGGTGGAGAAGGCCAGGAAGTGCGTGGACAGGGTCGGCACCCCGCCCAGGACGGCGGCCGTCAGCGCCGACCAGATCACCGACGCCTCCATCGAGCCGGAGACGTCCACGACGAGGATCAGGCGCCAGTCCGCCTCCTTGCTCGCCCGCGTGCTGAACACCGGGCGCTCCGGCACGACGACGAGCCGACCGTCCTCGGCGCGCCGGGTGTGGGCGAGGTTGGCCCGCAGGGTACGGGGAAGGTCGAGGCGGCCTCCGGGACGCCTGGTGGGGCGCGGCGTGGCCAGTCCGGAGAGCGTCGGCCGCAGGCGGGTGGCCAGCTCCCGCGCGAGCTCGTCGACGAGCCGCTTCACCAGCGGCCGCAGTCGGGCGAGTTGGGCCTCGGGCATGCCGCCGGCCAGCGACAGCACCGAAGCGAGCAGCTCCACCGACGGGCGTACAGCAGCCGGATCGAGCTGCGCGAGGACGTCCGTGCGTCCGGCGTCGGCGGCCTCGGCGAGGACCTCCTCACGCACGTCCGCGCCGAAGAGGGCCTCCAGCTCCTGAGCCCATTCCCGGGCGGTCGGGAAGGACGGGTCCTGACCACCGCCCTGGCCCGTCGCGCCGCCGTCCAGGTCCTGCGCGCCCTCGCCGCGCCCCCGGCCGTAGAGCTCGTCCAGGGCGTGGGCGTACCGGCGCGCGTCACCGGTGAGCCGCTCCTTGTGACGGCCGAGCAGCAGCCGCCAGCGGTCGGCGCGGCCGAGCCGCCTGCCCGCGTCCCCCGGGGAAGGGGTGCCGGCCGCCCCCGTGCCCCCGGCGCCGGTGACGGTGCCTGCGGCGGTGCCGGGCGTGGGAGCGGGGGGCGCGGTCGGGTCCGCAGCGAGCCCGGAACGGGGACCGTCGGCCGCGTCCGTCCCGGACAGGCCCAGGGCCTTGAGCGCGGCCGACCCCGCCGCGTCGGCCGCCGCCCACAGGGCGAGCAGCTCGGGTGGGGCGTCGAGTGACAGGTCGAGCCGGTCGCCGAGCCGCTCCGTCACGGTGGTGAGCAGCCGGTCGCGCGCGGCCGGTGTCAGGGTGTCGAACCCGCCCCGCAGGGCCGGGAGCCGGTCGAGGAACTCCTGGTCGGCCAGCTCGTCGACCCGGTCCATGAGGGGGGTGAGCGCGTCCGGTGAGGCCTGGAGCAGCGGTCCCGCGGCCGTGAGGAGGCCGGCGAGGCGCTTCGTCAGCGCCCGCCGGGTGTCGGGAGCCGTGGCCCCGTCGATCCAGCCGGCCGTGCGCTCGCCCAGCCCGGCCGCGTCGTCCAGGTCGAGCAGTACGCGTACGGCCGGGGCGGCGCCCTGCATGAGCGGGGAGCCGTCGGCGGCCAGCTCGGCGAGGGCCCGGTCCAGCCGGAGGCCCAGGTGACGTGCGGCCGTCCGGTCCGCCAGGGCCACCAGCGCCCCGGCGTCGGCGACGCTGTCGCTCCCGGCGAGGCCGGGCAGGGACCGGACGGCGGCTTCCAGCAGCTCCTCCGTGAGCGCGCCTGCCGCCGCGCGGGCCGCCGGCTCCGTGCCGGGGTAGTGGCCGCGCCGCAGGCCCTCCACCAGGTCGAGGGCCTGCAGGAGTTGGGGCAGGTCGGCGGTGTCGGGCAGCAGGGTGGAGGCCTCGTGGAGGCGCGCTTCGACGAGTTCGGGCAGGTCGCAACGCGCGGCCGCGGCCAAGCCGGTGAGGATCTGGTCCGGGGTGGGGCCGCCCTCGGCGGCCTCGCGGCGCGCGGTCGCGGCGAGCGTGCCGGCGGCGGCCTGGGCCGCCGTGACGCCGCGCACTCCCGCCAGGTCGAGCCGGGCGGGCACGGACGGCGTCCACGCCGCACGCCACTTGGTGCCGAGCGCCGTGCCGTCGCCCGTGCTCGCGACGGCGAGGGGTTCGCCGTACGACGCGCCGATCACCAGCAGGCGCTGGAGCAGCACCTCGCGGCGGCCGTCCAGGGGCGAACGGAGCGGGTCGAGGCGCAGGTCGCGGCGGTCGGCGTCGTCGGGGCGGGGCAGCCGCAGGTCCGTGAGCTCGGCCTCGACCGCGGGGCCGAGCCCGGACCGTGGCGCGTGCGGGCTGATCCGGCCGCGCGACGTTCCGACGAGTACGGCTTCCAGCGCGCGGGCGAGGGCCCTGCCACGGCCGAGGGGTTCGCCCTGGCCGAGCACGGTGGTGACGGCCTCCAGGAGCTCGCCGCGGCCGGGTGCGGGCAGTCCGCGCAGGGCGGCCAGGTCACAGGCCAGGCGCAGTGTCTCGGCGGCCTCGCCGGTCCCCGCGGTGTGGCCGGCGCGGCGCATCTCGCGGCACAGGCCGGTCAGCGCGTCGGCGGCCGCCTCCCGGATCCGTTGCGGATCGCCGGCGGCGGTGAGCACGGCCTGCTGCCACAACGGGTCGCGGATTCCGGCGGGGTAGCCGGAACGGGAGTCGAGCAGGTCGAAGGAGTACGGGACGAGCGAGGTCACCGCCGTGCCGTCACCTCCTCCCGAGCCCATGCGCCCGGCCGTCCCGCCTTCCCCGGTGCTTCCGGCTGCACCGCCCGACCCTCCCGCGTCCGTACGGGACCCGTGCGGTGCACTCGTGAGGGATCCGTCCGGCACGTCCGCACCGGACCCGCCCCGCACGCCCGCACCGGACCCACCCGGCGCGCTCGTGCGGGATCCCCCCTGTACGTCCGCACCGGGCACCACGGCGCCACCGTCCGCGTCGGCCGCGCCGCCCGTCTCGGCGGGCAGGAGGAGCGCGGGCGCGTGGAAGGCGCCGATCACGGCTGCCACCCGGCGCCCGTCCGCCGCCGCGGTGGCGATCACCTGCCGCATCCGCTCCTCCCGCGCCAGGTCGGTGGCGGGCACAGGGGCGTCGGCACGCAGGGCCCAGCCCACGCCGAGCGCGGCGCGGCGCACCGCGTCCGGGGAGCACCCCGGGGCCAGCACCTCGACCACGCGGTCCCACAGGTCGTCGCCGTCGCGGCCGGTTCCGGCGGCGGCGAGCGCTCGGGCGTAGGAGTGCCGCCCCTGCTCCGCACGCTCGCCTGGAGCGGCGTCGAGGGAATCCGCGGTCCCTTCGGTCCGCTCCGTAGCGTCTGCGTTCGCGTCTGCGCCCGCCTCCGTGTCCGCCTCCGTGTCCGCCTCCGCCGGCCCGCCGGCCCACGTGGGCGCGGCGCCGTCCGGTCGTACGGCCCCGGCCCCGGCCTCGGCCTCGCCCCCGGTCCCGTCCCCGGTCCCGTCGTGCGGGCCCGCCGGCCCTGCGGCCTCCGCCGACCAGCCAGGATGGCCGAGGGGAAGGTCGCAGCACAGCACCTCCACCCCGCGGCGCCTCGCCCAGCGGATCGCGGCGAGTTCCGGCGAGAAGTCGGCGAACGGGTAGAACGACAGCGCACCGTCCTCCCCCGTCGTACCGGCCAGGGCGACCGGGGCGACGGTCTCGGGGTCCGCCAGGTGTTCCAGCCAGGGCTGGAAGTCGGCCGGCAGCTCGACGCAGACCACCTCGGCCCGCGCCTGCTCCAGCAGGGTGGGGACGACCGCGGCGAGTGCCGGACTGTGGTGACGCACGCCCAGCAGGTACGGCGCGTGCGACGCGGCCAGCGCGTCCACGGCCGCGCGGGGATCGACGGTCGTCAACGCAGGCTCCCGCGCAGGTCCCAGAGCCGGCGCCACATCGCCGAGCCGTTCTCGGCACGACGGCGCACCGGGCCGTCCCAGTACCCCAGCAGTCGTGCGTGGTCGGCCGGATCGTCCTTGCGGACCACGCCCAGCAGGTGGCCCGGCAGCAGGTCCAGTACGTCGCCGCCGGGCAGGTAGGCCGCCGCGACACCCAGCGACGCCGCCACCTGCACGGCTTCGGCGGTGGACATGACCGTGCCCGGCCGCTCCACGTCCCAGCCCTCGGTGGAGCGGCCGGAACGCAGGTCGCGGAAGACGGTGACGAGGGCGTCGAGGACGGCGTCGTCGACGGCGAAGGCCGCGCCCGCCCGCCGCACGGCGGCGACGGCCTGGTGGCGGATGAGGACCGCCTCCGCGTCGGCGTCGGCGATCGGGTCCACGGTCTCGAAGTTGAAGCGGCGCTTGAGCGCGGCCGACATCTCGGAGACGCCCCGGTCCCGCAGGTTGGCGGTCGCGATGACGGTGAAGCCGGGCGCGGCGCGGACGACCGCGTCCTCGGTGGCGGTCAGTTCGGGCACGCTGATCCGGCGGTCGGACAGGATGGAGACGAGGGCGTCCTGGACCTCGGGCAGGCAGCGGGTGATCTCCTCCACCCGCACCACCCGTCCGGTCCGCATGGCGGCGAGGACGGGTGAGTCCACCAGTGCCTGCGGGGTGGGGCCCTGGGCGAGCAGCAGGGCGTAGTTCCAGCCGTAGCGGAACGCGTCCTCGGTGGTGCCCGCGGTGCCCTGCACGGTCAGGGCGCTGCTGCCGCTGACGGCGGCGGCGAGCAGCTCCGACAGCATCGACTTGGCCGTTCCGGGCTCGCCGGTGAGCAGCAGTCCGCGCTCTCCGGCGAGGGTGACCACACAGCGTTCGACCAGGGCGCGTTCGCCGACGAACTTCGGGGCGATCGTCAGCTTCGACGGCAGGTCCGCGTGGCGCTCGGGCAGGGACAGGGCCACGCCGTCGCTGCCGCAGACGAACGTGACGACGGCGCGCGGGGTGAGCGCCCAGCCAGGCGGACGCGGGCCGGGGTCCTGGGCGGCGAGGAAGGCGAGCTCGGCGGCGTGGCGTTCTTCGGCCGGCCGGCCCTGCCGGACGGGGGCGGTCTGTTCGGTGTCGGTCATTCGGGATCCTTCTTCACGGTTCGGAACGCGCGCACGAGGGGCGGGACGGGGGTCGTGGTCGGTGGGCGGGGGCCGGCGCGGCGCACCCGGGGCGGGTGCGCCGCGCCGTGCTGACGAGGGGGCGGCGGTCAGGGGCGGTGCCTCAGCGCCGCCTCCTCGTCCGCCGGACCTTCAGCTCCTCGAAGCGGGGGACGTCGCCGTCGAGGATCCGCCGCCATGCGCGGGCGAACAGCTCCGCGGCCGGTTCGGTGGGCACCAGGGCGCCCAGGAGCGGCCGGGTGCCGGTGGCCACCCCGTACAGTGGCAGCTTCCACTGCTCGACCGGCAGCACGGGCGCCGACTGCTCCGTCCAGGCGCCCGGCAGGAACAGCGAGCGTCCCGCCCGGGCCCGTACCGCCGTCACCACCAGGTCCGTGTCCGCCAGTTCGGCCCGCGCCGCCTTGAGACGGGCGGGCTTCCACCCCGTCCACCGCGCGGTGTTGCGGTCCGTCGGGTCGGGCATGGCCAGCAGCATCAGATACAGCGTCGCCGCGTCGGTGCCCAGCGCGCGGGCCCCGGCGACCTCGGCGACCAGCTCGGGCACCGAACGCGACGGATCCTGCGGCCACCACAGGCCTTCGTCGTCCGCCTCGCCGGCCGCGGGCGCGCCCGGGTCGGCCAGCAGCCGTGCGAACGCCGGGTCGTGCACGCGCCGCAGGGCCGTCTCGACTCCTGTCGGCCGCTGGTCGTCGCCGCGCAGCGCCACCAGATACGGGTCGGAGCCGGTGGAGTCCAGCAGCGCGGGCCGTACGGCGGGCCGCGGCTGGTTGTCCTGCGTGGCCATGAGCACCGCGCCGTACCGCTCGTGGTCCGGTGCCGTCTCCGTCGGAGCGCCCGCCACCTTCCGGAAGTCCGAGAGGCTCGTGTAGTGACCGGCGGAGAGCAGCAGTTCGGGTGCGGCGAGCCGCTGCCGTACGGCGGTCAGGGCGCTGGGCAGCGCCGCCCGCACCGGATCGCCCGCGGGCAGCCGGTGGGCCAGCCAGGCCGTCAGGCTCATCGAGCCGGTGAGCACCGCCGAGGTGAACGGCGCCTCGGCCGGGGTCGCCGTGGCCGGGTGGTCGCCCTCGATGCGCCACGGCACGTCGACGCCGAGCTCCGAGGAGGACTCCGGGTCGAGCAGGGCGGGGAGCGCCTGGTGCACGGGCCAGCCGGTGCGGGCTCCGCGCGCGGCCTCCGCCGCGAGCCAGTCGGGCACCTGCCGGCGGCGTCCCACCTTCTCGTTCCACACGACGGCCGCCGACGCCACGTCGGGGCCTTCGCTCCACAGCCGGGCCGGGTCCTCGGGCAGGAGCGCGGCGAGCACCGCCCGGCGCACCTCGACCGGGAGCGCGCGCAGTTCGTCGCGTGCGTGTCCCGCCTCGGCGACCTTCAGACCGAGCGTCTTGCGCAGCTCCGTCGGCAGGAAGTTGCTCTCCCAGCTGTCCACGTCGGGCATGCCCACGAGAACGATCCGGGCGAGCGCTCCGGACACGCCCGTGAGGCGGCTGAACTCGTCGGCGGCCGCCGGCAGGAACGGCGCCTCCGCGTGTGTCCGCGCCTCCCGGAGGAAGTCCGCGAGCCACGCGGCGCCGCGCACCCGGTCGCCGACCGGCGCGTCACGGCGCACCGTGTAGGGGCCGGGCACCTCGAACCGCCCGCTCGGGTCGTGGAGCAGCGCACCGAACTCCCGTCCGTCGGTGACGCTCTCGGTGTGCTCGGTGATGCCGAGCGCCGCGCCACCGCCCAGGGGCAGCACGCTGCGGTGGGAGACGTTGCGGCCCTGCCCGTCCGGAGTGTGCAGGTGGGGCGGCGTCAGGTGCACCAGGACCCGGCGCCAGTGACCGGCCGACGCCGCCGTCGAGGCCAGTCCCAGCGCGTCGAGCTGGTCGAGGACGCCGAGCAGGGCGGCCCGGTGTGCGGGGTCGCTGCCGGGCGCGACGGCCCGGTAGGCGATCGCTGCGGGCTCGTCCACGAGGGAGTCGAAGGGCAGCCCGGAGTACGGCAGCGACGGCACGTCGAAGTGCAGCCGTCCCGGCGGCGCCTCGACGGCGGTATCCGCCCGTACGGACGCCAGCGTCTCCAGGAAGCGGTGGGTCACGTCGCTGTCCGCGCCGTGGCGGTGGTAGCCGGTGCCGACGATGCCGTACAGGGCCCTGCCGATCAGCTGGTCGCTGGGTCCCGGGACGCGGGCCTCCGCGGGCTCGGCCGCCGGGTCCAGCCGGGCGGCCACGTCGTCCAGGGCCTTCTGCTGCCGCACCGCGAAGCGCAGCACCTTCACGACGCCGGCGATCAGCTCGGGCGACGAGAGCCGCGGCAGCGCGGCGCTCACCAGCTCGGGCAGGTCGGCCGCCCGCTCCGCCACCACGGCAGCCTTCAGGAGGACGCCGGCCGACTCCGCGTCGGCGCCCCGCAGCGCCGCCGACCCCTGCGGGTCACGGGCGCGCAGCATGTACAGGTACGGCATCGGCGGCAGGGCCTTCCCCGCCGTTCCGTACAGCTCGTCGCGGTGGTCGCACCCGGCCGTGGTCGTGACGACGCCGTCGGGGTCGCTGAGCGACAGCTCGCGCCACTGCCGGGTCAGCGCCCGCGGCCGGTCGTCGCCGGGGAAGGTCAGCGCGGCGACCGGCCTGTCGGCGCCCTTCGGCAGCGTGACGGCCCGTCCGGTGGTGTCCTCCGCGTGGTGGCCGCCGTCCGGCAGGCGCACGACGCGCCAGCCGAGGAGTCCGTCCGCGGAACGCCCCTGAGCCGAGCCCTCCACCGCAGGTGCGGGGCGCAGCCAGGACAAGTCGGCGGACAACTCGGCGCCGGGGGCGTGCCGCAGCAGCGCGTCGGCGAGGAAGCCGGGCTGCGAGCGACGGCCGTACGCGCCGCCCACGGGGTCGTACTCGAGCCAGCCGCCCCGGTCCTCCCCGTCACCGCTCTGCCACACCCAGTACGACGTGCCGTCGGACAGCATCGGGCGCTCCGGCGGCAGCTGCGTGTCGCCGCGGTGCAGGACGCCGCCGCCGGTGGTGCGTCCGCCGCCGGGCAGCTGGAGGCTGGGATGCTGCGAGCGCATGGTCCAGTAGTCGGTGCCGGCGAGGTCGAACACGGTGTCGGGCGCGGTGTGCCAGTAGCCCCGCGGCTCGCGGTTGCCGTAGGTGCTCCAGAACACCAGCAGCGCACCGTCCACGTAGTGGAAGCCCGTCCGCCACACGGAGGCGGACGGCATCCGCAGATCGTGCACGAGCACGGTGGAGTCGGCGTCGATGACGCGTGCCTGCGTCGCGTTGGCGACGATCAGGTACGGCCAGGCCTCGGAGACGGTGAGGCCCTCGGTGCTGTGCCGCCCGGGCGCCAGTTCCGTGAGCGCCTCCTCCCAGGCCGGCCAGCTCAGCTCCTCCCACAGGCCGCCGCGCAGGGTGCGTGCCACGGTCGCGCCGAGGTCGGCGCCGGCCGCGGCCGCTACCTCCCGCGGCGCGAGCGAGAGCGCCTCGGAGGGCAGCCAGGAGAGCCTCTCGATGGCGGCCGGCAGTCCGGGCAGCCCGGCGGCCACCGAGGATTCGGCCACCTCCCGCATCCACTCGGTGAGCATCGGGCGCCCACCGGTCGAGGCGGCGAGCCGTCGCATCACGTCCGTACCGGAGGTCGCGCCGTTGTAGCTGTCCGCCCCGCGCCGGAAGGCGGGACGGAAACGCGGGTCCGCCGCCAGCGCGACCAGGTCCCGCGGCTCCTCGCCGCGCGCCCAGTCCGACAGGTTCAGGGCGTCGCCCCGCCGGTTGCGGGCCTCCTTCTCCTCGGGGTCGGCGACCGCGACCTCCAGCGAGAGCAGGAGGTCCAGCAGGTTCACGTCCTCGACGCCGATCCGCAGGAACCGCCGGCCCTCGGGCCGGGCTGCCAGGTCGGCACGCAGCCGGCCGCCCGTACGCGCCACCAGCTCCAGCAGTGCCGGGGGCGTGGGGCGCGTCCCCCAACCGCGGTGCCGGGCGCCGTGGAAGCGCTCCAGCCAGCCCGCCGCGCCGTCGGAGCACCGCTCCTCCGGCGGCAGGTCCGCGTCCACGAGACCCGCGTCGGCCCCCGAGTCCGCCAGGATCCCCAGCCACAGGTCGGTCATGTCCCCGTTGTCCCCGGGCGGGGTCATCGTCAGCAGCGCGCCCCGCACGGACGGGACCCGCCGGGCCAGCGCGACCAGCGCGCCGCGGTGCGACTTCCACCAGCCGGCCGCGGCCCGCAGCGTCGCGGGCAGTGGCAGGAGTTCGGCGAGGTGGTCCTGCTCCGCCTCGTCCGCCGACAGGGCCGCGGCGCGCGCCAGCCGCTTCAGCTCCACCGCGGCCTGGGCCGACGGCGCGAGCCCGCCGGCCGTCCGGCGCACGCACAACCGCCGGAACCGCTCGTACGCCTCGGCGGGCGCGAGCCGCGCCGACAGCTCCTTGCCGTACCCGGCGAGCACCTTGACCGGCAGGGCGCCGGCCAGGGCGAACTCCAGGAACACGGCGTCGAGCCGGTCCTCGTCGACCGTCAGCCCGTGCTGCGCCTCGCTCGTACGGGCGCGGCCGAACAACTGACCGGCGTACGTGGTGTTCTCGACGCCGAGGAAGACCCGCGCGGCCTGCTCGTAGAAGACGGGGAGGAAGTGCGGCACGGCCGAGGCGAGCCGCCCGGCCAGCTCGTGGCAGGCGTCCAGGGCGGCCTTGGGCTTGGTCCTGGCCTGCCGCGCCAGCCGGTCCAGCTCCGGCACGACCGCCAGGGCGTGGTGTCCGTCCTCCGGGTGGTGCACCAGCACCCACTCGGGGAAGCCGAGCTCCTGGCGCCGCCCGAGACCGACCACGGCCGGCTCGCCCTCGGGCTCGAGTCCGAGGAAGCCGGCGGCGAGATCCTCGGCGGGGCCGAGTTCGGCCGCGGCCAGCCGCACCACGACCCGGTCGTCTCCCCACACCGCGTGGCGGTAGGCCCGTGCGGTCAGCTCGACCGCCGAGGGGCCCGCGTCCCGTGCGTCGGCCGGGAGCACCGCTCCTGCCGCGAGCAGCTTCCTGTTGTCGTTCGCATCCGTGCCGCTCACGCGTCCCCACCCTCTTCGATCGTGCGGCCGGCGTAGAGCGCGGCAGCCATGCGCATCCCCTCGGACCAGGCCACCGGCCCGACCTCGCCCAGCCGCACCGCGCGGCCGTCCTCGTCGTGCCAGCTCAGCCCGCCGGTCTCCGACTCCCCGTCCCAGTACGGCTCGCCGATCCACACCGACGCCTCCGTGCTGCGGCCCCCGTCGCGCACCTTGCAGGTGGCGTAGCCGCCGGACACCCGGTAGCCGAGGCCCGTGGCGCGCGCGGCGAGACCGAACCGCGAGGCGAACTTGCCGCCCGCGTAGTCCCGTACCTCCGTCGCGGTCTCCGGTCGCCCGGCGCCCGCGCCGTCCGGCTTCGCCCAGGTGGCCCGGTGGATCTGCTCCACCTTCTGGGTGATGCCGAGGTCGGCCGCGAAGTCCCGTACGTCGTCCAGGTCCGGGAGGAGCACGGGGTGAGGAAGCGTCACCGTGCGCGGCGACAGCCGCACGGTCTCGCCGTCGAGGTCGACGACCTTGAGCTCCCCGTCGGCGGTGACGTCCCGCAGGAAGCCGACCTCGTCCGGGTCGTCGCCCACGACGGCCATGTCCCGCAGCGCCGCCTGCCATGCCTCGTCCGGCCACACCCGCGCGATCAGCTCGGTCGGAACCGGGAGCGACGACACCATCCACGCGTCCACCTGCGCCACGCAGGAGACGGCGTGCCGGTCCAGCCACTCGGCGAGCTGCCGCAGCCGGTCGGCCTCGGAACTGTCGCGCAACGCCTTCGGCAGTGTCTTCAACTGCCGCCCCCCGACGCGCCGTGCGACCACACGCCCGTCCTCGAGGGTGATCTCGTACCCCTCACCCGCTGCCAGCCACGCCATCAGCCGTGCCCCTCCGCCTGTCCGTCGGTTGTGTCAGCGCAGCCCGAAAGAGGGGGCGCGAAGCCCCTGAACTGCGGTATGTGGGGAGACTAACGAGGGGCACTGACAACGCATCGGGCGCACACCCCTCATCGGTCGGCGCGGATCACGACCCCCTCGCGTGGAGGGGACGCGAGCGGGCACACGCAGGCTATGACTGTCTCCAAGACCGGCGTCCTCGTCCTCGACAGCACCGATCCCGAACCCCTCGCCCGTTTCTACGCCGCGCTGCTCGACGCCACCGTCGAGCCGGGTGGTGACGGCGACCTGTTGTTGCTCTCCGGAAGCACCGGCATCGTCCTGGGCATCCACCGCGACGTGGGTCACGCGCCGCCGAGTTGGCCCCGGCCGGACGACTCCCAGCAGTCCCACCTGTGGATCGTCGTGGCGCCCGACGCGCTCGACGAGGCCGAGCGCGAGGCGGTCTCCCTGGGGGCCCGCCCGCTGACCGCGGAACAGAACGGCACCCGGACGGACCGGCGCACGGATGTGCGGCGGTTCATGGATCCGGCCGGGCACACGTTCGTGCTGGCCCCCGCGCGCGGTGTCTCACCGTGACGGCGGAGGGGCGGCCGCCCTCCTCCTGGGCGTTGAGGAGGGCGGCCCCCACGCAGCGCCTGCTGTGACCCTCCGGGCCGCGGACCGGTCGCTGCCCGGTACCTCCATCGACGCATCCGTCGATGCGTCCGTCGGCGCATCCATCGGCGCATCCGGACGTGACGTTCTCCCTGGCCGCGTACCGCTGCCGCACCGCGGGGGTGCCGGGCGTGGAGGGGGGTGCCGTGGTGCATGATGTGCACCGGAGGGGATTTGAATGTGTTCAGAATTGCGGAATCCGGCGCCGCCGCCTCAGACGCGGACACGGGTGAGGGACAGGTTCGGCGCCGTCCTGACGGCTTCGCTCTCGGTGCTGTTCTTCGAGGCCGCGATCGGGCTGATCGCGGGCTACGTGTGGGGGCAGACCCAGGAAGCCCCGCCGCTGCCCTACAACGCGATGGGGCTCCTGGTCATGCTGATCGCCGCGCCGTTCGTCGCAGCGGCGGGAGCCGCGCTCGGCGCTCTCGTGACCGTCTGCGTGATCATGCCGCTGCTGGCCGCGGCCGGCTGGCTCGGCCGCACCGTCTCGGGGCGCGAGGCGTGGTGGTGGATCCCGGCGGCGACCGCCGCCGCCGTCGCCCCGCCCGCCCTGGCCGTGACGGCCTCCGGGACCGGGCCCCTGACGTGGCTCGGCGCCTGGCTCACGGTGACGACCGTGCTCGCCGCCCCTGCCCTGGTCGCCCGCAGACTGCTGCTCCCCGACCGCCCACCGCTCTCCGGGGGCTCGATGTTCGGGTGGATCGCACTGTACGGAACGCTCGCCGCCGTCACCGCCTTCGCCCTCGCGGGCATCGCCCTGTACGCCGGGATCGGATACGAGCCCCCGCAGCTGAACAGGGAGCAGATCGTCGGCACGTACGCCGACGGCAAGGGCGGCACCCTCACCCTCGCTCCGGACGGCAGGGCCACCGCGAACCGCGTCGACACCTTCGCCTACGACGACTCCGTCGACCCCTTCGAACCCCAGGTCCGCGCATGCACCGGCAACGGCACCTGGACCTACGACCCGGCCGAGGGCCCGTACGCGCAACAGGTCGACGTCACCATCGACGGCTGCGCCGTCGGTATGGACAGCTGGAGCGTCTACGGAAGCCTCGAGCACCCCAAGCTGTACGTCTACATCGGCGACCCCGACTCCTGGGACCTCTACACCCTCCGGCACGACTGAGCCGGCCGACCCCGGCCAGGAGCCGAGAGCGGCCGGAGAGCCGGAGGCGAGGCCCGCCTCCGTAGCACCGAAGTGCCCTGCCCTCCAAGGAGGTTGAGGCAAGAGCGTGTCGGCAGCCGGCGGCGTACGATCTACGCGACGGAGTGCGAGGGGAGGTGCCGGCGTTGCTGGACGAGGCGATGACGGCTCTGGCCGCGGCGGGCGGAACGGCCGTCGTGCAGGCGGCGGGAACGGACGCGTGGGCGGGGTTGCGGCAGGCGATGGCCCGGTTGTTCGGCCGCGGTGACGACCAGCGCGCGAGCACCGCGCTGGAGCGGCTCGACGGGACGGCCGCTGCCGTGGGTGCGGGCGACGAGGACGATCCCGGACAGGAGCGGGTCCGCCAGGAGGCCCTCTGGCAGGGTCGGTTCGAGGTCCTGCTGGAGAGTGTCGACGCGGCCGAGCGCGACTCGGTGGTCGCCGCGCTGCGCGCCGTGGTCGCCCCGTACGCCCCACGGGAGCACGACGGCCGGGGCGAGGTGTCCGGCAACACGTTCAACGGCCCGGCCATCATGCAGGTCGGCAACGGCAACCGGCAGGACAACCACTTCGGGAACGGTGCGTGACCGCCCCACCCGGCGGGGGCGGCTTCTTCGGCAACACGTTCGACGGCCCTGCCGCCGTGCAGATCGGCGACCACAACCAGCAGACCAACACCTTCCATCTGCACGCCGCCCAGCCGCCACCTCCGCATCCGGCCGCACCGGAGGTGCCCGGATGGTGGGTGGTCGATCGGGCAGAGGCCGATCAGGTCGTCTCCACCGTGTGCTCGCCCGTCGCCGGCGGGCCGGTGGGGATCACGACCGCGCTGGAGGGTGCGGGCGGCTTCGGGAAGACGACACTGGCCCAGATCGTGCGCGCCAGCCCCCGGGTGCGGCAGCACTTCCGGGGCGGGGTGTACTTCTTCGTGGTCGGCCGGGGCGCGGACGGCCCGCAAGCCGTCACCCGGCTGGTGCACGACGTCACGCTCGCCGTCACCGGCAGGGACGTGTCCTTCGACAGCCCGGACCGGGCGGGCGAGTACCTCGGCCGGCTGCTGGACGAGCGCTCCGACCGGCCCACCTTGCTGATCTTCGACGACGTGTGGACGCAGGAGCAGCTCGACCCCTTCCTCTCGGGCGGCGCGTCCTGCGTGCGGCTGGTCACCACGCGCGTCCCCGCGATCCTCCCGCCCGACGCGCGGACGGTGCGGGTCGACGCGATGTCCCAGGACCAGGCCCTGCGGGTGCTGACCTGTGAACTGCCGGGCCTGCCCGCGGAGGTGGCCAGGGACCTCGTGCGGGTCACCGGCGGATGGCCCTTGCTGCTGCGCCTGGCCAACCGGCTGATCAGCAGGCGGGTCCGGACCGGAGCCGACGCGGCCTCCGCCGCCGCGGACCTGCTGGGAAGCCTGCGCGCGCGAGGCCCGGCCGCGGTGGACCGGCCCACCGCCGTACCCGACCTCGGCGACCCCAGGCAGCGCGCGACGACGGTGCGCGCGACCCTCGAGGCCTCGCTCGCGGACCTGAGCGCCGACAGCCGGGCGCGCTTGGCCGAACTGGGGATCTTCGCTCACGGCGAGGCCGCGCCCCTCCCCGTCGTGGCCACGCTGTGGCGGGCCACGGCGGACCTCGACGAGTGGCGGACACGGGATCTGTGCGCGGACCTCGACGACCTGTCCCTGCTCTCCGTGGACGACACGGACGCAGGGCGCCTGAGCCTGCACGACGTCATCCGCGACTACCTGCGCGCCGGACTCGGCCCCGAGCGCCTCACCGACCTGCACGCCACGCTGGTGGACGCCGTCCAGGCCGGCCTGCCCCCGGCCGACCCGCTCACCGCGGCCGCGCCGCACCCGCCTGCCGCGTGGTGGACGTTGACCGACCCGTACCTGCTCGACCACGCCGTCACCCATCTCCTCGCCGCACACCGCACCGCTCACGCCGAAGCCCTCGCCTGCGACCTGCGCTGGATCGAGACCCGCCTGCACCACCGGGGCCCGACCGCCCCCTGGACGGACTGCGCCCGGATACCCACCCCCGCGGCCGCACGGAGGGCGCGCGACCTCTCCAGCGTCACCCACCTGCTCGGACCGACCGAGCCCGCCCACGCGGTGACCGCGGTCCTGTACAGCCGCCTCCGCCCTCTTCCCGCCTGGCGCGACCAGGTCGCCGCCCGGGAGGACCGATGGCCCCACCCCGCTCTCCGCAACCACTGGACACCACCCGACCTGCCGCACCCCGGTCTGCTCCGCACGCTCACCGGCCACACCGGGACGGTGCTCGACACGGCGATCGCGCCGGACGGCACCTGGCTCGCCACCACCAGCGAGGACGGGACCGTGCGGATCTGGGACCCGGTCACCGGGCGGGAGACCGGCTGCCTCGGCAGCCACGCGGACAAGTTGTACCGGGTGGCGATCGCGCCGGACGGCACCTGGCTCGCCACGCTCGGCCGGGACAGGACCGCGCGCGTGTGGGACCCGGCCACCGGGCGGGAGATCACCCGTCTCACCGGTGACGCCGAGTCGGTGCACGACGTCGCGGTCGCCCCGGACGACGGCCGGCTCGCCACCGTCGGCGTCGGCGGGGCGATCCGGACCTGGGACCTGGTCACCGGCGAGGCGACCACCCGTGTCACCGGACACGGCGGTCTCGCGCATCGAGTGGCCATCGCACCGGACGCCGCATGGCTGGCCACTGCCGCCGGCGACGGGAACGTACGGCTCTGGGACGCCGACACGGGCCGGCTGACCGCCTGCCTCTCCGGCCACAAGGGCCCGGTGAGAGGGCTGGCGGTCGCCCCGGACGGCACCTGGCTGGCGAGCACCGGAGACGACAAGACGGTACGCGTCTGGGACGTGGCCACCGGGCGGGAGACCGCCTGCCTCACCGGCCACACCGGACTCGTGCGCGGGGCCGCGATCGCACCCGACGGGACCTGGCTCGCCACCGCCGGCGACAACACCGTGCGCATCTGGGACCGGGCCACCGGACAGGAGACCGCCTGCCTCACCGGACCGGCATTCTCGGTGAACGGAGTCGCGATCGCGCCCGACGGCACCTGGCTCGCCACCACGGGCGGCAACACGGCTCAGATCTGGCACCGGGACGCCGGGCAGGACGCCACGCCCCTCACCGGCCACTCCCTCCCGGTGGAGACGGTGGTGGTCGCACCGAAGGGCGCGTGGCTCGCCGGCTACGGCTACGACGGCCGGGTGCGGATCCGGGACCAGGCCACCGGCCGGGAGACCGCCTGCCTCACCGAACCGTGGGCGAAAGTGGGCGCGATCGCGCCGGACGGCACCTGGCTCGCCACCGTCCGCTTCGACACGGTGCAGATCTGGGATGCCGCGACCGGCGAGGAGACCGCCCGCCTCACCGGGCACGACGGGCCGGTGAACGGGGTGGCGATCGCGCCGGACGGCACCTGGCTCGCCACCACCGGCAACGACGGGACGGTACGGATCTGGGACCCGACCACCGGCGGGGAGAGCCGGCGCCTCGCCGGCCACACCGACATGGGGTACGAGGTGACGATCGCTCCCGACGCCACCTGGCTCGCCACCACCGGCAAGGACGGGACGGCGCGGATCTGGGACCCGGTCACCGGACGGGAGACCGCGCGGTTCCCCGGAGCCGCCCTCTCGGTGTCCTCGGTGGCGATCGCGCCGGACGGCACCTGGTTCGCCACCAGCAGCGACAGCGGGTCCGTACGGGTCTGGGACCGGGCCACCGGACGGGAAACCGCGCGTGTCACCGGGTACCCCGGCTGGGTGCAGGTCACGGCGGTCGCGCCGGACGGCACGTGGTTCGCCACCACCGGCGGCTACCACCCGACGGTCTGGCTCTGGGACCGGGCCACCGGCCGGGAGATCACCCGCCTCGTCGGACACACCGGCCGGGTCACCAGGGTGGCCGTCTCACCGGACGGCGCCTGGCTCGCGACCGCCGGCGACGACGGCACGGTGCGGGTCTGGGACCCGAGGTCGGGGCGCGCCGCCGCCATGATGCGCACCGACGGGGTCCTGTACTCCTGCGCCTGGACTCCCGAAGGCCACGGAGTCGTCGTCGGCGGCACGCGGGGCGTGTACGTCTACGCGTTCCACCCCGGCGCTCCTGACGCGTGATCGTGCGCGAGCCGCCGAGGCCCACTCCCCCCTCGGCAGCTCGTCCGCCCTCCCACCTGAGCTCGACCGTCAGGGCGGACCGGGCGGTCGGCGCCGGGGCGTTCAAGGGCCGCCCGGCGGGGCGCAGGAGGCCGTCGGGCGGAGGGCGAGGGCGGTCGACAGGTCGATGCTCAGCTCGCCCGACGAGGTCCTCAGGGCGAGGCGGCCGCCGGCGGTGCGGAGCGGCTCCCCGCAGAAGGAGCCGGCCGGGGTGGTGACGGTCAGCCGCGGGCCCTCACCGGCCGGGCCGTACCAGGTGAGGGCGACGGCGGACGTGAGCAGCGCCGCGCAGCCGAGCGTGGCCACCACTCCCCGGGTCAGGGCCCGCGCCGCGCGCAGCGCCTCCTCGTGCCCGGCGGTCACCGGTCCGGCGGGCAGGGTGCCCGGCGCCGGATCGGGCACCACCGACGCCGCCGGCCGCCCGTGTGCGGCGCGCAGCAGGAGCATCCCGCCCGTCGCCCCGCTGAGCAGCGCGCCCAGCAACAGCCCGCCGACCAGGGCGCCGTAGGGCGCGGCGAGCGCGCCCACGTCCGTGCGCCCCTTGAGCAGCCCGAATCCGATCAGCCCGAGGAGCAGCGCGCCCAGGCCGTTGCGCCAGGCCAGGGCCGCCGCACGGACCCGGGGCAGTTCCTCGCGCAGGAGTCGGCGGCCACCTCGTGCGGCCATCAGGTCGGCGGGCGTCCCGGCCGGACCGGAGCGGGCCCGCCACGGTGTCACGGCGACCGCTCCAGGACGACGTTCCAGTACGCGCCGCAGCCCTCCTCGTCGGCCGGGCGGCCCTCGTGCGGAGCCTCGCACACGCACAGGACCGGCACGGTGACGGCCGGCGCGGAGCGGCCCCCCGGGCGCGGGTAGCGGAAGACACGACGGGTGTAGCTGAAGTCGAACGGGCAGGCGCAGCGGGGGCACGAGCCGCTGAGCACCGCGCCGTCCCGGGTGTCCGACACGCGGAGCCCGGCGGTGTACGCGTCGGCGTAGGACGGGTCGGTGACCTCGCGGTAGGGAAGCAGGGGCAAGAGCGGTCACCTTCCGAAGCGGAGGAGACGGTCAGGGCGGGACGAGGGCCGGTCCGGTGCGTGCGCGGGCCTTGGCCCGCGTCGGTGGCTCCGGGGCGTGCGCACGGGGCTTCGACCTCGATCGTGTCACGCGCCCCGCCGAAGGGCCGGGCCCTTCCGGCCATGATCCGGTCGATCGCCGGACGGTTTCCGCTGACTCGCGCGAGCACGCGCCGCACGCCGCACGAGCGGGCCATGATGAGCCGTATCGGCTTGCTGAGGAGGGGTGTTGGGGATCGAAGGCGAAGCGATGGAGTCCCCCGGCGGTGACATCGGAAGCCGGGTGGCCGACGCGGTGCGGCGGGCCGCGGGCACGAAGGTTCTCCCGATCGGAAAGGAGCCCCCCGCGGCGGCGCCGCCGGCGGGCGAACGGGACGCACTCATCACGGAGTTCCGCCTGCTGGTACGGGAGCTGGGCGACGGCCCTCCGGGCGCGCCGGCGCTGCTCGCCGCGTGCCTCGAACGCCTCGGCGCGCTGATCGGCGCCCGGTGGAACGACCGCCGCGAGGAGGCCGACCGCACCGAGGCCGTCCAACTGCTGCGCAGGGCACGGGAAGGGCGCCTGCTCGACGTCGGGACGCACACCGACGCGGCACGGAACCTGCTCGTACTGCTCGCGGGCCCGTTCACCGAGCGCCGGCCGCTCGGGATGGACATGGTGCAGTCCATCATCGACGCCTCCGTTCCCCTGGCGAACGGCGGACTCGGCGTCATCGAGTCGGCCCCCGAGATCGAGCGGCTCGTCCACGAGATCGGCGCCGCCACGCCCGGCGGGCTGCCCCCGGGCGCGGCGGACTTCCTCGCCTTCCAGACGGACCTCCAGGCCGCACTCCTCTCCAACGACCCGGCGGCTCTGCACGGCGTCCTGCGTCGGATGGACACCATCGACCCGGGCATGCTGGGGCCCGTCGCTCCGCTCGTGGAGATGATGCGGAAGATGCTGCCGCCCACGGCGGAAGGGCTGTCGTCCGAAGTGACTCGCCTCCCCACGAGGGAGGAGCAGCAGGAGCTCCGGACGCTGCTCGGGATGCTCACCACGGCCGCCGAGCCCGGCGCCGTCTCCGTCGAGCAGATGGCCTCCCTGCTCGCCGCCGCCGGGGCCCCCGGTCCGCTCGCGGAGAACCGGATCCCCGGCCCGCTGCTCGCCATGGTCCGCGCGATGCTCGGCGTGGGCACGGGTGACGCCGCTCAGGTCGAGGCGGCACTCGGTCTGTTGCAGTCCGAGTCCGCCCAGGGCGGGACCGACGACGTCCTCGGCGGACTCGTGCGCGGAGTGCTGCCCGGGCTGCTCGCCGGGGCCGGCCAGGTCGGCGGCAGTCACGTCGACATGACCGCGGCAGCGAAGCTGCTGGAGAACATCCTCGCGCCCGGGAACGGGCAGCCGCCTCCCTCACAGCCGTACGGGAACCAGCCCGGCGCCGACGACCTGCTGTGGACCAACCGCAACCTGCTGCTGATGGGGCGCCTGAACCAGGCCGCCGACGCACAGGACACGACGGCCCTCGACGAACTGATGGGGCAGGTCCTCGACGTCCTCGACGAACTCGACGCACCCGACGAACCCGACGAACCCGACGGGATCAAGGACCCCGGCGCGGTCGTCGCCCGGCGGTTCATGCCGCTCTTCCTGCTCTGCTACGGCCACATCGCCCTCGCGCGGGCCACCTCCGACGTCGAGCCCCTGCGTCGCGCGGGGCACTACCTGGACCAGGCCTACGAGGCGGCGGAGACCGTGCCGTTCGCGCGGCGGCTCATGGACGCCCTCGCGGCACCGCTGCTGGCCCTCACCTCGTACCTGGACCCGGATCCCGAACGGGTCGCCGAGGCGGTGGAACGGGCCAGGGCCTCCCTCGAAGGCAACCCCTTCGTCGCCGACCAGCGGATCCGCACGCGGATGGGCATCGCCCTGGCGCTCTCCCTCCAGGGAGGCGCGGACCGGGATCCCGCGGTCCTCGACGAGGTCATCGACGAGCTCGAGCGTGCCCGTGCCGAACTGGACACCGGCACCGCCCAGGTGTCCGCGTCGCTGCACTGGGATCTCGCCGAGGCGTACGCCTCGCGGGCCGGGAGCGGCGCGGGGCCCGACCTCGACCGCGCCGTCGCCGACGCCCGCGCTTCGCTGCGGGCGACCGCGGACGACGTGCTGCTCCAGGAGGGCGTCCAGCACGGTCTGGACGTCGCCCGCGGCGGCGCCGCCCGGGGGCTGCGGGCCGCGTCGTGGGCCGTCCGGGCCGGGCGCCCCGAGGAAGCGGTGTCGTGTCTGGAGGCCGGACGGGCCCTGGTGCTCGGGGCGGCGGCCGTCTCGGCCACGGTGCCGGAGCGGCTCGTGGAACTCGGCGAGGAGGAACTGGCCCGGCAGTGGCGGGACGCCCGGCCGGACGGCACGGTCACGGCGCCGGAGCAGGATCCGGAGCGGCTGCTGGCGACGCTGCTCGACGGCGGGCCGAACACCCGGCTGCTGCCCAGCGGGCTGCGCCGCGAGGTACTGGCGCTGCTGCGGGGACGGAGCGACGGCCGGGTGCCCGAGGACACCGCGCTGGGGGACGCGGTCGCCCGGTCGGGTGCCGAGGCCCTCGTCTACCTGCTGCCGGGCGAGGCGGCGGGCGAGGGCTGGGCGCTGGTCGTGGCTCCGGGCCGGGACCCCTGGACGTTGTCCCTGCCGGCCCTGTCCGGGCCGGGCCGGGCACCGGTCGCCGCCTATCTGGAGGCCACGGCCGGGCGTTTCACCGCCCGGCGCGGCGCCGAACGGTGGGAGGCGGCGCTCGACGCGCTGTGCGACTGGGCGGGCGAGCACGTCATGAGCCCCGTCCTGGACGCGCTCGGGCTGTGGGAACGGGGCCTGGGCGAGGCCGGTCTGCTCGACGGCGCGGCCTCCACCGCCCCACCGGTGCGGCTGGCCGTCGTCGCCTGCGGGAACCTGGGGGTGGTGCCGTGGCAGGCGGCCCGGCTCCCCGTGCCCGACCGGTGGCGGGCCGCCGGCGCACCCGCGACCGTACGGGCCTGCGAGACCGCCGTGCTCACCTACGCCGCCTCCGGACGGGAGTTCCTCCGGGCGGTACGCGCCCGGCGGCTGCCGCTCGACCAGGGCCAGGCGCTGGTCTGCGTACCGGCCGATCTGGACATGGCCGAGGACGAGGTCCTCGCCGTCCACGACGCCTACTACCCACAGGCGGAGCTCTACGGCGAGTACGACACCCGCACGTTCGCGTCGCCGCCGCCCGCGGGCACACCGGCCCAGGTCCTGGGCCTGCTCGGCGCCCGCGCCGCGGGCGCGCGGCCGGTCGCCGTCGTCCACCTCGTCTGTCACGGCACGGCCGGGGCCGACCCCGGCTCGTCCGTGCTCGAACTGGGCCGTCCCGTGGGCGCGGAGCCCGGGGCCGGGCGCCTGTCGGTGACCCGGCTCCTCGACACCCGCCCGGGACCGGACGGCGCGGGTCTGCCGCTGGTCGTCCTCAGCGCCTGCGAGACCGACCTGAGCACCCACGACCACGACGAGGCGCTCACGGTGACCACCGCCTTCGTGCACGCGCTCGCGGCGGACGCCGTCGGCTCGCGCTGGAAGGTCAGCGACGACGCCTCGGCCGTCCTGATGACCGTCTTCCACCACCACCTGGCGGCCGGCCTCGCGCCGTCCGACGCCCTGCGCGCCGCGCAGCGCTGGATGCTGGCCCCCGCCGGCCTCCGGCCCGAGGTACCGGGTCTGACCCCGCCGCTGCGGCGTACCGCCGCCCGTCCGGAGCTGACCACGCCCGCCTACTGGGGTGCCTTCATCCACCAGGGCAATCCCGCGCCCCGTACCGACGGCACGGCCCCCGCCACCGGACATCCCCACCAGGAAGGAGGGGCCGCCACATGACCCCCGACGAGTTCGTCGCCCTGCTCCGCGACCACTGGCCGCGGACACTCGCAGCGCTCGACCCGGCCGCCCGCGAGCAGCTGGCGTCGGCCCTTCGGAAGCTCGCCGACAGCACGGAGCCGCAGGCCGCGCAGGCGGCCATGCGCGGCCTGCGGCGGGTCCTGCGGGACCTGCCCGACGAGCACCCGGTGACCCGGGCCCTGCGGGACGGCGTCCGCTTCGCCGGCAGCGTCGACGCCCCCTTGCTCGACCGGCAGCCGCTGCTCGCGCTCCTCGGCTCCCTGCAGGGCCCGCCGCCGCTGGACCCGGTCCGGGCCCGGCTGCTGGCCGCGCCCTCCCTGCCGGCCGCCGGCATCGGGGCGGCCGCCGGCGACCCCCGACTCATCCGGCTGCGCCACCCCGAACTCGGTGACCGCTACCCGCGGTTCCAGTTCGAGGAGGGCACGGACCGGCCGCTGCCCGTGGTCGGCGTGATCAACCGCCTGCTGATGGCGGACCGGGACCCCTGGGGTGCCGCCGACTGGTGGCTGGGCGGAAACTCCTGGCTCGGCGGCGTACCGGCGGACCTCCTCGGCTCCGTGCCCGACGAAGAACTGGCGCTGGCCGCCCGTGAACTGGTGGAGGGCGACTGATGTCGGGCCAGATCCCGCCCAGCGGAGCCCGGATGCGGCCCGTCGTCCACGAGCTGACCGCCGGTACCCGGCTGTGGCGGCTTCATCTGCACCAGTACGGGGGCCAGGAGTTCAATCCCCGGCTCGCCCACGAGTTCTTCCGGGGAAGCCGCTTCGACGGCACCGAGCAGGACCCGTACGCCTCCCTCTACGCGGCCCTCGACCCGGTGACCGCACTCTCCGAGGTCCTGTTGCGATCGGTCGACTTCGACGACGCGACGGGTACCCGGCTGGTGCCGTGGGCGCAGGCCTCCCGCTACCGCCTGTCCGTCCTGCGCACCACCGAGGACCTCACCCTCGTCGACCTCACGACCGCCGAGGGGCTGGCCGGGGTGTGGCAGGACAGCTGGCTGGTGGACTGCGAGGAGCCGGACTACCCGAAGACCCGGTACTGGGCACGGCTGATCCGCCGGCACTGCCCGGAACCGGCGGGGCTGCTGTGGCAGTCCAAGCGCTGCCGCCCCCGCCCCGCCCTCCAACTGTTCGGCGACCGCTGCGAAGAGAAGCGACTGCGCGCGGAACCCGAGGCGGCCCTCCGCCTCGACGACCCGGGCGACGTCCGCGAGGTGAACGCCCTCCTGGAGCCGCTGCGCGCCCGGATCTCGGTCCCGGACGACCTGGCCTGATCCGGGGCGGTGCGCCCCCGGGACCGCCCCCGGGACCGCCCCCGGGGGCCCGCCCCGGGGCGGGCCGCGGTCACCCGGGCCGGCCCGCTCCCCGCCCCAGGGCGATCACGCAGCCGATCCGCGCGCCGAGCCGCAGGAGGTCGCCGTCGGTGAGCGGGTAGGGCCGCCCGGGCAGCAGGTCGATGCCGTTGAGGCGCGTGCCGTTGGCGGCGGTGGACGGTTCCTCGGTGACGGTGGCGGTGCCGTCCGGTGCCACCGCGACGCTCGCGTGGCGACGGGAGACCGTGGGGTGCGCGGCGAGCGCGGCGGCGGTGGCGGGCGCCCACTCGGGGTCGCGGCCCAGCCCGGCCACGGTGCCGGGCAGGACCGTCACCGTCAGCGCGACCTCCTCGAAGCGCAGCCGGGCCGGGTGCGCCGGCGGGCCCGGCGCCACGGACACCGGCGCGTCCGGCACCGGTGCGACGGCCACCGCCCCCGGGTCGTCCGCCGGTTCCCCCGCGTCCAGGTCCTCCCAGTCCTCGTCCGGGTCCTCCCAGGCGGCGCCCTCCTCCGCGCTCATCGCTCTCCCGGCAGCGTCTCGACGTCGATCTCCACGTGTCCGTCCTCGGTCTCGTGGACCCCGTGCACCAGGACGGTCTCCCCCGGACCGGTGCCGGGGCGGTCGAACAGGGCGCCGGCCAGTGGGTTCAGCAGGTGGGTCTCCAGGACCATCCCGATGCCCCGGCCGCCGTTCCACAGGTCCCGGGTGCAGTACGTCGCCAGTTGGGCCCGCGCCCCCGGGGACAACCGCAGCCTGAGCTGGTGCTCGGCGGCCAGTTGGCGCTCGATGTTGCCGATCTGGAGGTCGAGGATCCGGCCGGCCGTCTCCTCCGTGATGAAGCCGAAGACCACGACGTTGCCGCCGATGCGGTTCATCAGCTCGGGCCGCCCCACGACCGACTCGAAGTGGTGCTTCACGTTGCGCTTCACCTTGTGTGCCAGCTCCCGGTAGGGCGTGCCGGGTTCGACGATCCACTCCCGTTCCTCGGTCACCGGGTCCGTGCGCTGCACGCCCAGGTTCGAGGTGAAGATCAGGACGCACTCGCTGAAGTACGTGGTGACGCCCTGTCCGTCGGTGAGGCGGCCGTCCTCCAGGACCTGGAGGAACTTGTCCAGGACGCCCTTGTCCGCCTTGTCTATCTCGTCGAAGAGGATCACGCGGAACGGGTTGGCCCGTACCGCCGTGGTCAGCTCTCCCCCGGCCTCGAAACCGACGTACCCGGGCGGCGCGCCGACCAGCCGGTCCGCGGAGTGCGGTGCGGAGAACTCGCTCATGTCGAAGCGCAGGTACGCCTGGTCGCTGTCGAACAGCACCGAGGCGACGGCCTTGGCGAGTTCGGTCTTCCCGGTGCCGGTCGGCCCGGCGAAGAACAGCGTGCCGCGCGGCCGGTGGCCCGGGGTGCTCGCCTGCGCGCCGGAGAGGCCGAGCGCGGCGCGCTTCAGGATGGCGAGGGTCATCCCGACGGCCGCGTCCTGGCCGAGGACGCGGGCCGGGATCCGCTCCTCGCCCTCCTTGATCCGCTGCCGGATCTCCTCCCGGCGCCAGGGGTTCTTCTCCACTCCGAGCCGGTAGACGCGCACGGCGTCGGGCATCGCCGTGAACGGCATTCCGCGCGCGACCGCCAGGGTGACGCTCTCCCGCATGGCCCGCAGGTTCATGCCCTGCGCGGCCCGCGCGAAGTCGTCCGCGAGGGCGCTCCCCCCTGTCGTCGCGGTCTCCGCTCCGGGCACGTCCGCGCGGCGCACCCGGCCCGACTCCCGGGCGTGTTCGCGCTCCAGGAGCCGTGCCATGCGGCGCCGTTCGTCGGCGTCGGGCTCGGGGACGGCGATCCTGCGGATCCGGTTGCTGCCGGAGACGAACCACGACGGCAGGTCCCGTTCGCCCGGGGTCAGCCAGATGACCGGGTTGAACAGCGCGGGCGGGGCGGGGTGTTCGGGCATGGCCAGGGCGGCGGCCGGGTCCGGGGCGAGCGGCTCCGCGGAACCGGCCAGCTTCAGGCAGGCGAGGAAGAAGTCCCGCTCGGCCTCGCTGAGCCGCCCCGGATCGGTCGGCAGCCGCCCGGCGTGGTCGACGAGCAGCGCCACCCGCAGCGGACCCGCCTCCTGCGTGGACGCGCTGACCGCCCGCCGCTGCGCCCATCCCCGTACCAGCTCCTGGAACTGCGGTACGACCTCCAGGAGCGGCGAGGTACGGGCGGAGCGGCCGACTCTGGGGAGCGCGGTGGGGCCGCTCTCGGCCAGCAGGTGCCGGACGATGTCGAGGTCGGGTCCGGACCGGGGGCCGGCCACGCGGAAGCCGTCGATCTGGTCGTACCGGACGAGCGCCCGGTAGCCCTGTGCGCGCAGCGAGTTCCACACCACGGTGACCAGCCCGTGGTGACTGTCGGTGCCGCGGGGCCGCACCAGGTGCAGATCGTCGACGTTGCCGTGGAGGACGTACTGCGCGTGGACGCTGAGCGTCCCGGTCAGTTCCTCGACGAACAGCGGCACCCGCCGGTCCTCGGGGGTCTCCCGGCGCGGGCCCGGACCGTCGTGGCCGGAGGTCTCCCGGGGCGTCTTGGTCAGGTCGTGGACGCTCATCGTCCCGTGCTCCTCCTGTCGTCGTCGACGCGGCGCGCCCGGGGCTGTCCGGCCGTGCGGAGGTCGTCGCGTGCTCCGGTGTCCGGTTCCGTGCGCTCCTCGGCGTCGGCGTGGTCGAGTACCACCGCCCCGTCGCCGCCCCGGACCCCGGGCACGGCCGCGCCGCTCTCCCGGAAGGTCACGGGAAGGTCGATGCCCCAGCGGCGGCCGGCCTCGCGGAGCTCGTCCAGGTGACCGCGGGCCTCGTGGCAGCGGCGGGCGTCCAGGGCCCGTTCCGCGGCGCTGCCGGGTCCGGGGCGCTCCGCGTGCATGGTGACCATCTCGGTCGCTCCGTCGCGGACGGTGATGCGCAGCCAGTGGTCGGGCCACCACCCGGCCGGGGTCAGGTCGAAGCACAACGGCGTGTCGGACGCGTCGGGTGCCCCGGCCGCCGTGCCGTCGCCGTCCGCCGCCGCGCCCGCCCGGGCGGCCGGCAGTCCGGTGGCGTCCGGGTCGGCGAGCCGGGCGACGGCGAGCCCGATCAGCTCGGTGGTGTAGCGGCACTCCAGGTCGGCGGTCCGCTCCCGGATGCGCAGCTCCACCTTGCGCTGCTCCTCGGGGGTGGGCGCACGCCCCGTCTCCAGGGCCGCCCGCAGGATCGCGATCTCCTCGCCGGCCGGGACCAGCGGGGGCTCGCCTGGCGGTGCCTCGGTGAGGAGGCAGTCGAGCTGCACGGCGGCCTTCTCCTGTGCGGCGAGCCGGGACCGTACGGCCCGGTTGGCGTCCCTGACGAACTGGCGGGCCTCCCGCAGGTGGTTGCGGGCCTTGGCCGGCCGGTCGTCCGCGCAGGCGACGGCGAGCCGCACGGCGGCCACCGCCAGTTCGGCGTCCTTGCCGTCCGTCCCGGGCACCAGCCGGGCGAGGAGTTCGGCGCCCGACTCCTCGGCCCGTTCCCGGCCGAGTCCCTCGACCGCCGGCGCCGGCGGGAGGGTGGGCGCGTCCGCCGTCGACGGGTCCTGGAGACCCTGTACGAGCGCCTCGCGGCGCTCCCGTGTGCGCCGCCGCCATGCCTCGTCGTCCGGGCCGCCGGTGAGGTGGAGCGTCTGCTCGATCGTCCACCGGTCCTGGGCCGTCTCCGCCGTGGTCAGGGCCTCCTCCAGCACGGCGAGTTCGCGGCGCAGGACGTCCAGCCGGGTGCCCACGCAGGTGAGCGGGGGCGGCAGGTCGGGCAGCGGGGGCGGGGGCGCGTCCGGCGCGGTGCGGACGGCGGCCCGGCGCACGCGGGTCAGGAGTGCGGCGCGGCGGGCGTTGGCCCGTACGGCCGCGAAGGCGGCCGCCTCCCACTGGGCGGCGGCCTCCGTGGCGGCACGCTGGACGCGTTCGAGGCAGCGCTGCTCCTCGGCGGCCCGTCCGGCGGCCGCCGCGAGGAGCCGGGTGCCGGCCATCGCGGCCCGGCAGACGAGGAGCGCCCCGCTGAGGGCACCGAGGGCGACGGCGGCGGGCTCCAGGAGCTCCTGGAGGGCGTGGCCGGCCGCGTCGAGGGCGTGCGAGGCCGCCGCCTGGGCGCCGTCGACGGCATGACCGACGCCCTGCCCGAGGCCGTCGACCGCGTGGCCGACGCCCTGGCCGAGGCCGTCGACCGCGTGGCCGGCGCCCTGCCCGGCGTCGGTGAGCGAGGCGAAGTCGAGGGTTCCGGGCGTGGCGGAGGCCGGGTATCCGACCGTCGGCACGATCTCGGCGATCGAGGGGAAGACCAGGCCCTGGCTCATGTGTTCCTCCTGGAGGGTGCGGGCCCCTGTGAGGCGACGGGCCGTTGCCGCGTGGGGCCCCGCCGGTGCCGGTCCTCGCGCCGCAACGGCGGGTCCAGGCGGGCCTCCCGGGCGATCCGCCGCCACGCCAGCCACCGGTGGACGGTCCACGCCGCGAGGCCCAGGACGGTCGCGGCGGGCCAGGCCCAGGGCGCCACGACGACGGCCCAGACGCCCAGCGCCCCGAGGGTGGCCAGGCAGGCGGCGGCCACCGCGATCCCGATCCGGCCGCGGGAGCGGGCGGCGTGGAAGGGCCGTTCGGCGGCGGGGATCAGCAGCCCGGCGAGGGACCGGTCCGGATGGTAGACGAGCGCGCCGAGGGCGAGGGCGATCCACAGTTCCAGGGCGTAGACGACGGTCGCCGCGGGCAGCGCGAGCATCCAGGCGAGCACGACCTGGCGCTGGTCGGCTCGGTCGAGCAGGTCGGCGAGGCCGATGAGGAAGGTCCACGGCGCGGTGACCAGGGTCGCGCCGAGCAGCGCCCACCCCAGGGTGGGCTGCCGGTCCAGGCGGCGCAGCACCTCGTAGCGCGCGCCGGTCTCCCGAGCGAGCTGCCGCTCCCACTGCCGTGCCCACTCCCTGGCCAGCTGCTCCCTCGCCTCGGTCTGCGCGACGCCGCGGAGCAGGGCCGCCGCGAGGAGCCGCAGCGGGTTGTCCTCGTCGGCGCGCAGTGCGCGGTACCAGGGCGGCTCGGGTCCGTCGGCCGCGTCCCAGGCGCCGGCGGCCAGCAGGTGGCTCCGGGTGCGCTCGGGTTCCTGGGCGAGGCGCAACAGCCGTGCGTCGAGCTCCACGGTGGGGCGGAGTCGCCGGGCCGCCGGGCCGCGCGCGGCGGGGCCACCCCGTACGAGCACGTCCGCGACCGCGGCGTCCCAGCCGTCCCGGTGGCTCTGCCAGCGGCGCTGGACGTCGTCGAGGCCCTCGCCGCCGGGCCGGCCGGCGAGCAGGGGCAGCAGCTCGTGCCGGGCCAGGGCGGTCACCAGCTCCCGGGCCGGGTGGTCGCCGTCCTCGGCCGCGCGGGTCAGTTCCGCCAGGTGGTAGGGGTCCAGCTCGGCGCCGTGCCAGGAGGCGATCCGCTCGGGCCCCATCCAGTTGAGCAGGCGCAGCATGGCCGGGGGGTCCGGGGCGTCGGTGAGCCGTTCGCGCAGCTCGGCCAGTTCGGCGGCGTCCTCCTCGGTGCGGCCCGGCGCGTCGGTGAACTGGCCGAGCCAGGCCGCGAGTCGCTCGCGGCCGCGGCGGCGGGACAGCAGCCGTGCGGCGGTCTGCCACTGGGTGTCGAACTGCCGGGCCAGCGTCTCGGTGCCGGTGAAGTCGCGGCCCTGGAAGGCGAAGGGCTCCACGGTGGAGGGCGGCGGCGCGTACCCGCCGACGGTGCGCGGTGCGACCGGCGGGGAGTCGCCCGAGAGCCAGCCGTCCACCTGCTCGCTGCCCCAGCGGTGTTCGGGTACCCGGGTCAGCAGGCCCTCGCAGAGCATCCGCAGGCGGCCGTCGGTGACGCGGGACAGGTCGGGATCGCGCGTGGCGATCTCCACGAGCGTCTCCCCCGTGCTCAGGTAGTCGATGGGGTGCTGTCCGCCGGCGAGTTCGGCGACGACCATCCCGAGGGACCACCAGTCGACGGCGGGGGTGACGCTCTGCACGTGGATGGCGGCCTCGGGGGCGAGGTAGTGGGGTTTGCCCAGCCAGTCCCGGCGCCTCGGGGAGTCGTCGTCCCGGCCGAGGTGGACGGCCGCGCCGTGGTCGACGAGGACCAGGTCGAGGCGGTCCTCGTTCTGCGTGCTCACGACGATGTTGTCGGGGGCGACGTCCCGGTGGACGAGTTCCTCGTCGTGCAGGGCGGTCAGTGCCTCGTGCAGCTGGGCCACCACGGCACGGACGAGCTCCGGGCTGACGGGCCCGGGGTGCCGGGCACGGTAGTGGGCGAGGGTGGTCTCGCCGTAGGACGGCATCAGTTCGTACGGGTGCCCGTCGGCGCTCCCCCGCTCCAGGACGCGGACGACGTGCCCGAGCTCGCCGGTGAGGACCCGGCTCGCCTCCGCGTCGGGCGCGTAGGCGCGGTGGTACCACTTGAGGACCAGGGGCACGGCGCCGTCGTCGTGCCGGGCCTCGCGGTCCTTGACCCGCAGCACGACCGCCTGGGCGGGGGTCGCGGCCTCGGAGAGGACTTCGGTGAGGTCGAAGCGCCCGCCGAGCTGGGCGGGGACGCGGTCGAGGGCGGGACGGGACTCGACGGGGCGGGAATCGGCGTGCCCGGCGAATCCCTCGGGGTCCCATTCCGTCGGCGGCACGGTGGTCACGGTCTCCTCCTTTCGCCGGACGGGGTCACACGGAAAACAGGGGAATTCTCGGGATCATTCACCACGGCCACCCGATGCGGATCACACACGGACATCCTTTTCGCGTAAAAGCGAGCACAGAATGGAAGAAGATCGTTCCGGCCAGTTCTCATGGCACGGGCCACGGCATCCGGCGGCCGGGATTATGGTGGCCGCCATGAGCCCGCAGAATCCCCCCTCGGAGCCGACAGGGCGCTCCGCTCCGGACGACCCGGGACTGCCGTCCCACGCCGCCCTGGCCGAGGAACTGGCCGCGCTGCGCCGCCCCGGCCTCGCCACACTCCGGAGCCTGCGCCCCCAGGCCCTGGGCCGGGTCGCCCGGACCACCGGACACGCGGCGGCCGGCACGGACGAGGCCTCCGCGGTCGAGGCGCTCCTGGAAGCCGCCGTACGACGGCTCGCCCGCCCCCAGGGGGATGCCGACGAGCCGCTCCCCACCGGCGAGTTGGCGGACGACCGGACGGTCGACCCGCTCGCCCGGGCCGCCGCCCACACCTTCGGACTGCTGCCCGGCCGGCGCGGGGCACCGGCCCAGGAACGCCGCAAGGCTGCCGCCGCCGTGTACGGCGTCACGTCCGAGCGGTTCCGCCGGGGCCAGGAACAGCAGGTCATCGCGGAACTCGCCGCGGCCGCACTGGCGTTGGCCCGTGAAGCCGCCTCGGGACGGCCGCGGTCCGGCACCGCGGACGGCGGGGCCGGTCCGCGGCGCGCGGCCCCCGACCCGGTGCCCGACCCGCCGAGGCGGGCGGGCGGATCCGGACCGGCGCCGACCGTGCCGCACCGGGTCACCGTGCACCTCTCCTCCCTGGAACTGCTCCGGGACATCGATATCCTGGTGTCGTCGGAGAACACGCACATGGAGATGTCGAAGACCTTCCGGCCCACCGTCTCGGGCGCCCTGCGCAGGGCCGCGGCCCTGCGCAACGAGGTCGGCGAGATCACCGACGACGTGCTCGCCAGGGAACTCGGCGCGTGGATGCGGTCGCACGGCCGCACCGGCCTGCCCGTACGCCCCGGCACGGTCGCCTCCACCTCGGCGGGCGCCCTCGCCGGGCGGGGCGTGCGCCGCGTCTACCACGCGGCCGTCGTCCGGCCGGCCGGCGACGGCGGTGTGTACCGGACCGATCCCGAGACGCTCGTCGACGCCGTCGCGGCGGTCTTCGCCCTGGCCGAAGCCGAACGGGACGCCTACGACCCGCCCTTGAGATCCCTGTGCTTCCCTCTGCTGGGCTCCGGGCAGGGCGGCCTCACCCCCGTCAAGGCCGCCCGCTGGCTCAGTTGGGCGGTCCAGGAGGAGCTGGGCCGTCACCCGGGCTGGGCGGTGCACTTCGTGACCCGCGATCCCGAGCTCGCCCCGCTCCTCACGGGCGCCAGCTCCGCTCCCTGAGTCGCAGCCCACGGTCCCCCAACCACCTCTCGTAGAAAGCGAGTTCCCCTCGGGCCGGCACGCCGAGGAGGCGGGCGGCGGGCGCCCCTGCGGGCGTCCCGCCGGAGGCTCCCCCGAACGCCCCGGCCGGCTCACCGGCGGGTTCCACCACCACCTGTACCGACGGCCCCGTGGTCCGCCGGTACAGGTGGGGTCCGTAGCGGGCCCGGCCGAGCGCGGTGCGCGGCAGCAGCCGCTGGTTGGCCGAGCCGCGCCACACCAGCCCGGTCGGCTCGGCGATCCTGAACCGGCCGGCGATCACCGCGTCCGCGTGGCGCAGGGCCCGCAGCCGGTCCGGGTCCCACTCGTCCTGTTCGTAGCCGGTGTAGACGAGGATGTCGGCGGTCGGTCCACGCCCCGCCGCGTCGCGCGCCCCATCGGCCCCGGCCAGGAACTCGGCGAGCCCCGCGGCCTGTTGGAGGGGTTCCCCGCCGCTGACCGTCAGCCCCTCCGCGCCCCGGGCGAGCGCGTCCCGCCACAGGCCGAGGAGTTCCCCGACCGACGAATCCCGGCCACCCTCGGCGTCCCAGGTGTGCCGGGACATGCACCCGGCACAGGCCAGCGGACAGCCCTGGAACCACACGCCGAGGCGCCGGCCCGGGCCGAGCGTCTCCAGCGGGAAATGCGTCCCGCCGATCCTGATGCGCATCACGCCCTCCCCCTTGGACATGAATCGAGTATCGACGCAACCGACCGCGCTCGGCAAACAATTCCGGAGAATGTTCCGGTCGTTTTCCGGGCGGCTCCCGGACGGTTTCGGGACGGGCCGGTGGGAACCCGGAAAGCGTCTCGAACGGACGGCCCCTTTCTGCTTTTCTTCGCGTAGCCCTCCATCCGGAACGAGGGCAGCGGAGAAGGGGGAATCCGTCGTCATGATCACCACGGACCAGATCAGAGGGCCCGCCCGCCGGGCCCGGCTCGGCGGGGTGACCGCGCTCCGGGCCCGTCGGCGGGGTCGCCGCGACGCCCCCGGACTGCGTCCCCTGCTGCCCGCGCACCCGCCGGAGCCCGGCACCGTCCCGGACCTTCCGGAGCTCGTGACGCCCTTCGTCGTGGAGGCCAGGGCGGACGCGCTGCGTGCCGCGGGCCAGCTGCGCTCCCGCCTGCTGAAGGACCGGCGGGCGGCGATCGCCCGCCTCCACGCCGAGTCGGTGCGCGTGGTGACCCAGTACGACAGGCGGGGCGCACCCCTGCCCGCCGCCCTCGCACGGTACGGGGAGTGGGTCGGGGCCTGGCGGGCGGACGCCGAGGTGTGCCGCGCCCGGGCCGTCGCGCTCACCCACGAGGCCAACCAGCGGCTCGCCTGCTACTGGGACGCGGTCTGGCTGACCGTCCACCGGATGCGGGCCGAGGAGGCGGGGCGGGCGCGCCACCGGGGTGCGGTCCCCGAGGCCGGCCTGCCCGCGCATCCGGCCTTCGCCGCACGCCCCGGGCACTGGCTGCCCGGACGGGTCACGCTCGACGACACCTGGGAGGACCTGGACACCTGGCTGTTCTCCGGTCCCGTCCCCGCCCGGGCGGCCGTGGACCGGGACCGCACCCACGCCGTCGCGCGGGCGCTCCAGATCCTCGACGTCCAGCCGCACCACGCCACCACCGACGCCCCCGGGAGGGGAACCCGATGACGTCCCACCAGGCGCACCCGCGCCCGCCGCGCGCCCGGCGCCCGGTCCGGCCCCTGGCGGCGGTCCTGCCCCTGGCGGCCCTCCTGATCGCCGCGACCGGCTGCTCCAGCCAGGAGGCCGACACGCTGGACGCCGCGTGCGCGGTCGTCCTGGACGGGTCGGGCTCCGGATCGGCGGCCCACGGCTTCGACGCGAAGGCCAAACTCGACGCGACGATCGTCCCGTTCATGAAGGAACAGCGCTGCCGCTCGATGGCGTACGCGCCCATCACCTCCTCGTCCAAGGCGTCCCCGTGCCACGCCGACGACGTGGACCTCGACCCGGCCACGGAGAGCACCGACGACGTGGAGGCCGTCCGCCACGAGGCCAGGGTCCAGGCCGTGCTCGCCGCCCACAGGATGCTCGCCTGCGCGAGCAGGACCGACGGCGGCTCCGACGTCCTCGGCGGCATCGCGCGCGCGGCGGAGACCCTGGGCTCGGGCGGCGGCCGCAAGGTCCTGCTCGTGGTCAGCGACTTCGAGCAGTACGACCCGGAGTTCGGGCTCACCGCGAAGTCCATAGCCACCCCGGAGGCCCGTGGGAAGTCCGTCGACAAGCTGATGCGCTCCCGGGGCGTCCCTCCGATCACCGGCATGGACGTCTTCCCTGTGGGCTACGGCATGAACCGCAAGGCCAAGCCGAGCGAGTTCGAACCGTTCGACGCGTTCTGGACGGAGATCCTGACGAAGAGGGGCAAGGCACGTGTCCACGACGACTACCGGCGCTGACCCCGGACGCACGCCCCGCAGGGCCCGGTTCGGCGTTCCCTTCCCGCGCGGTGCCGGCCGCGGGGCCGGCAGGATCCGGCAGGCCGAGGACCTCACCGTGCAGCGCCGGGTCCAGCCCGCCACGGAGACCCGCCACGAGGGACGTCTCCGCCGCAGGGCCAACCGCCGTGGCCGCAAGGCCGCCGGGGGCCGCTACCTGAACCCGTGGATCCTCGGCAGCGGGGACCGCGTCCCCTACTTCGCGGAACTCGCCTCCGTGCGCGACCTCCTGCACGCGCGGATCGCCGAGGAGCACGCGCGCGAGGAACACCGGCTGAGCACTCAGCGCGCACTGGCGCGCGGAACCGCCGAGAACGCGGACCAGGAGATCCGGCGGCTCGACCGGCAGCTCGCCGAGAACGCGGCGTGGCTGGTGACGAACCGCGAACAGCTCGATCAGCTCGCCGCCCGGTCCGTGCGCTGGGAGCGGTACCGGGACCGGGTACGGGAGCTGGTCGAGGGACGCCGGCTGCAGGACCGTTTCGACGGCACGGCCGACGACGACACGGCCGACGACGACACGGCCGGGCGGCGGGCCGGGGACGGGAGGGGCGACGGAGACGGGCGCGGCGCCGGAAGCGGGCACGGCGACGGAGCGGCGTCCGTGGCCGGGGGCGCGTCGGCGGACGGGCGCACCGTTCCGCCGGAGTCCCGCCCCGCGGGGCGGGACGACGCCGCCTCGGAGGCTCCGTCGGCGGACGAGGAGGAGGACTACCAGAACCTGGACGAGGACGCCGAGACCGCCGCCCCGCCCGCAGCGGACACGCCGCCCGGCCGCGGATCCGGATCCGATCCGCTCGCGCCGCCGGACCTGCTCACGGCCGCGTCCACCCAGACGGACATCGCCCGGTGGCCCGGCCTCCAGAGCCGTCCGGGCCTGCCCGACTGGATGGTCGCCGCCCTGCTCGTCGTCGTCGCGGCGGTGGAGGTGCCGATCTACTGGATGGCGTTCCAGCCCTTCCACGGCGTCGGCAGCACCGGGGCCGACACCCTGACGGGCACCCTCGCCGTGTCGGCGGCGCTCGTCATGGTCGTCGTCCCGCACCTGGCGGGCCGGGCCCTGCGCGGCAGCTCGGGCACCGGCGCGTCGAAGTGGGCGAACCTGCCCGCCCTGGCGCTCCTCGGCGCCTGGGGCTTCTCCACCTGGGCCCTGGCGCACCTGAGGACCAAGCTGGTGTTCCGGAGCAGCCCCGCCGGTTCGACGCTCTCGGGGGTGCGGGACCTCGACGCGCAGCGCCCGACGAGTCTGCTGGGCAGTCTCCATCTCGAACAGACCACCGTGACCTGGATGTTCGTGGCGCTCCTCGTCCTGTCCGGCGGCATCGGCCTCCTGACCGGTCTGCTGCGGGAGCACCCCGCCCTCGACACGTACCGCTCGCACGTGGAGGAGTCCGCCCGCCTCCAGCGGGAGCGGGAGGCGGCCACCGTCCGCGCCCAGCGGGCACGGGCGACGGCGGCTTCGGTGGACGAGGGCTCCGAGCTGCGGGCCGACGCGAGCCGACAGCGGCAGCGGGCGACGACGAGCCTCTATGAATCGGTGGCGCACGCGTACCTCATGGGGGTGGCCGAGGGGTCGTCGGACCCGGCGGTCACGGAGGCCGCGATGAGGCTGTCGAACACGTGGCCCTTGGTGCCCTTCGCGGCGGTACGGGAACGCCCGGCCGGCTGACCCCGGCCACGCCGGGCCGGGCCGGACCCGGGGCCCTGCGGCCGGCCGGGCGGCGGGGCCCGCCCGGCCGTGAGCGCCGGCGCCGTACCGCGGCACCGGCGCTCATGTCGTACCGCCGTCCCGGGATCCCGCCCCCTCGCAGGGTGGCGCAGCGGAGCCCGGGCGTGCCGCCGGGGTCCGTTGGCGGGGCGTCCACCCGGGCAGCGGCGAGCCGTCCGGAAGTCTTCCCACGAGCCGGAGCGGTGCCGCCCCGCCGGTCCGAGGGGACTGCACGTACGGGGAACGACCCCGTGGGGGCGACGTCACCTCGGACCTGTGACCGGGTCCCGCCCGGACCGGTGCCGCGGCTGACGTCACGTGCGGGCCGGCCCGGCACACGCATCACGGCGGCACGGACGGGGTACCGCTTCCCTCGCCGGGGCCACGGACCATACTGGTCGGGCCCGCACCACCGACTGAACGGTTCCATGGCCAAGAACAGCGCTTCATCGACCACCGTCCCCGACACCGCCTGGCTCGGGCGTGGGCGTCACCTCGGGCCCGAGCCCGAGCGGGACGTCCGGCGCAACCTGATCGCGCTCAAGGCGGCCGGGGTGATCGACGACTTCCTGGATCTCGACCCCGTCGAGGCGGCCCTCTCCACCGACCTGTACCCCCGGGACGAGTCCGCCGACCCCGGCCCGCTGGCCCGCCGCCTCTTCGAGGCCCGTTGGCAGGTGGCCGAGGGGGTCACGGTGCGGGCGCAGCTGACCACGTACGACCCCGAGTCCCGGCGCACGGAGGGCGAGGGTGTCACCTGGGTGCTCGCCGCCGAGGCGGAGCGGGCGTGGGACGCGGGCTGGCCTTCACCCGCCACCGTGTTCTGGCCCGACAGTGATCAGGTCGCCTGGGATCACGACAAGGCGCCGGGTGTGCGCCTGCGGACGCCGAACCACCTGCCGAAGGACGACGACGAGGTCCGCCGTCTGCTGCGGGACTGCACCCGGCAGAGTTGGTTCATCCACGTCCTGGTGCACGAGGCGATGACGCCGGACACCCTGGGGCGGCGCCCGGTCACGGCGTTCCTTCCGCCGAGCCTGCGACACCGGGTGGTGGAGCACCGGGCGACGCCGGAGCAGGCGCTGTCCGCGGACTTCGTGCTGAAGCGTGAGCTCGGTGTCGGGATACCGCGCGGCGGCGCGGTCGTCCTGCCCGCGGCACCGCAGGCGCCCGACCACGACGCGCAGCGCTTCACGGTGCGCAATGTCTTCCTGGACGGCACGGAGCCGACCGAACTCCTCGACAGGATCAAGGAGTTCGCCGCGCTGCCGCAGCCGATGCCGGCCGACGCCGAACAGGCCCTGACGCGCCTGCGGCAGGGCTGGCACCTGCTCACCCCCGAAGAGGAACTGGCCCACGCGCGGGCCATGGTCACCAGGTACGCCACGTCGCTGGAGGCCATGACCGCGTCCTGCGACCTGTACCGGGAAGCGGCCGAGTCGGCGCTGGCCGCGCTCGCCGAGGCGACCGGGAGCGACGGCACCGCCCGGCCGCCCTCGCCGACCGCAGGCAAGCCGGACACCTCACCGCTGAAGTCCTTCACGAAGACGTTCGGTCTCTTCCGGGGCCCGAACAGATAGCCGACGAAGGCCGGGGGAAGTCCGGCAGCGCAAGCTGCCCCATAGGTCCGACGACTGACGGAAGGTTCGGCCATGCCGTATCCCTACGCGGCCGCGCGGCGTCTGGCTCTCGGAGCCGTCGCCGTGCTGGCCGTACTCCCGCTCACGGCCTGCGGCCACGCCGGGCCCCCGGCCGGTGCCCCGGCCGACGCCCGGGCTTCCCTGACGCCGCCGCCGGCCCGACCCACCGCGGCGCCCGCCGCCGAGTTCACAAGGCTCGAGCGGGCCTACGGCGCCCGCCTCGGGGTCTACGCGGTCGACACCGGCAGCGGCCGGGAAGTGGTCCACAACGACACCGAACGGTTCGCCTACGCCTCGACGTTCAAGGCACCAGCCGCCGCGGCCGTCCTCCGCGCGTACCCGCCGAGCGGCATGGAGAAGGTGATCAGGTACACGCGGGAGGACCTGGTGGACCACTCGCCGGTGACCGAGAAGCACGTGGGGACCGGGATGACGCTCCGCGCGCTGTGCGACGCGGCCGTCCGCCACAGCGACAACACCGCGGCGAACCTCCTGCTCGACGCACTCGGCGGGCCGAAGGGCCTGGCCGCCGCGCTGCGGGAGGTGGGCGACACGACGACGCTCGTGGAGCGGCGCGAGCCGGAGCTCAACCAATGGGCACCGGGCGCCACACGGGACACCACCACGCCCCGCGCGTTCGCCGGCGCCCTGCGGGCCTTCGTCCTCGGGGACGCCCTCGGCAAGGACGAACGCGCGCAGCTCACCACGTGGCTGCGGACCAACACCACCGGAGACGAACTGATCCGGGCCGGAGTGCCGAAGGGCTGGACGGTCGGCGACAAGACCGGCGGAGGCGGCGACTACGGCGTCCGCAACGACATCGCCGTGGTGTGGCCACCCGACGCCGCGCCCATCGTCGTGGCGATCATGTCGAATCGGGGCACGAAGGACGCCGACTACGACGACAAGCTGATCGCGCAGGCCGCCTCCGTCGTCGTCGGAGCGCTGTCATGACCGTGCCCGTCCCGGCGCTTCGGCGCCGGGACGGGCACGGGGGTGGTGGTGCGCTCAATCGATTCCGAGGGGGCCGACGCCCAGGTCCTCACGCATGAGCCGACGCATCTGCGCCATGGCCTTGCGCCGGCGCTCGATCAGGGGCGCGTCGTCGGCCGAGCCGACGGCCGCTCCACGGGCGTAGGCGTCGCGGATCGCGCGCAGGCAGTGGAACGCCTCGTTGCCCGCCGCCACGACCTGCGGCGGGCCCACGAGCCAGAGGCGTTCGCTCGCCGTGTAGAGGCCCGTGCCCCTCACGGCCTCCCGCACCGCCGCGTCGCGCACGGCCTCGGACCTGTGGTCGCCCAGGGCGACGGCGCGCATCTCCTCACCGGCGGCTTTGAGGGCGGTGACGTACTCCGTGTACACCGTGCGCCGCACGTCCAGGGCATGCCTGGCCTCCTCCCGCCGCCACCGGTTGCGGTCGGCGATCAGTGTGGCCGCGATGCCGATCACGGCACCGGCCAAGGTGGAGAGCAAGGGCGTCCAGTCCATGCGTCGCAGCTTGGCCGAAGTGCCACGCCCGTACCAGTGCCTTTCGCTCGGGCCGGGTCAGAGCCGGGCGCGGCGACGCCGGGTGACGAGCAGTACGGCCGCGCCCGCCGCGCCGAGCGCGGCGGCCCCGACGAGGTAGGGAGCGACCTGGCCGCCCGTCGTCGCGAGTGAGCCGTCGCTCTTGCCGCCGCCCGGGGGAGGCGTCGTGGACGACGAGGGCGTCGGCTGCTCGGGGGTGCCCGGCGTCGGGGTGGAGGTTCCCGGTGCCGTGGGGGGCGTGGTCTCCTCGACGGGCCGGCTCGGCGTCGGGGTCGGCCGGGAGGAGGCCGGCGGCGCCGTGGAGGGCGTGCCCGGGGTTCCCGGTTCCGGAGTGGGCGTCGTGGGCTTGCACGCGAACGTCGACGTGCCGGTCCACGGGTAGTTGTGGCTCTCGTTGCCCGAACCGTGGGTGCGGATGTCCCCGCCGACGTACACGCGGCCGTTGGTGCTGGCGGTCAGGTCCGCGGTCGCCTTGGGCGCGAGGATCGAGCCCATGAAGTTGCCTCCGCCGCCGAGGCGGATCGAGGTGGCGCCCTCGAAGTTGTAGAGGATCCGCGACGCGGCCTCGCCGAAGTGCGCGGAGTCGTACGTGTCCGCGCGGTCCCCGTTGAAGCCGACGGACATCGGCGAGATGCCGACCGCCCGTCCGCCCGTCACGTTGACGACGACCGCGTCCCCGGCGGGGATCGACGTGAACAGGAACGTCGACGTGCCGTCGAGCTCCGCCGCCGGGATCTCGAAGACCTGCGGGCCGCCGCCCGCTGCGCCGGCTCCCTTGAAGGTGACGGTCTCGCCCGACTTGACGGTCGTCCCGGTGGGCTTGAGCGCGGCGAGCGAGGCCGACTCGCGGCGGATCGTGTCACCGAACGCGGCGTGCGGGCTCAGTGCCGCGCTCGCGCCCATGCCGGAGGCGCGGGAGCCTCCGTTCGTGACCAGCTCGCCCTTCTCGTCGATGGCACCGCCCACCTGGACGGAACCGCCGTAGCGCGGCCCCGCCGTCAGGCCGTGGCCCACGTCGACCGTCGTCCCCTGGGCGATCTTCAGGTCGCCGCCGACCGCGAGCATCACCGAGCCCGACGGGGGAAGGATGCCGGAACCCGCTCCCACCCGGCCGACGTTGAACACGCCACCGGACGTCTTGGCGAAGGTGGCGTTCCCCCCGACGACGAGCAGGCCCTCGGCCTCGGCCGTCCCGCCGTCCGCGGTGTAGTCGCCGCCCGCGAACAGGGCCACGTTGGCGTCGGTGAACCGCGGGTCGTGGCCGATCCCCGGTTCCTTTCCGGCAGCCGGGCACGTGGGGAGCTGGCCGGCCGTGGGGGCGAGCGGCGCGGCTTGGGCGACGCACGGGGTCGAGAGACCAAGGACGAAGGCGAGCGCCACGGCGCGTCGCATTCCGGGGCGCGTGCCGGTGGTGGCTGTCTGGGACATGGCTGTGCCGTTCTCTGTGGGGTGAGGGGAGGGAATTGGTGAAGGGGAGGGTGAACGCGGAGGAGCGTGAGGGGTGTGACGGGTGTGAGGGGTGTGCCGGGTGTGAGGGGTGTGCCGGGTGTGAGGGGTGTGCCGGGGAACTGAGGAGGACAGGGCTGTGGGGCGGGGAGGGCTGTGGGGCGGGGCAGGGGCTGTGGGGGTTCGCTACGGCGAGGGTCGGGGGCCGTAGTACGGGGTCAGTCGCCCCAGCCGTCCCTGTCCGCGTTGTCCCAGTCGTCCCAGGGGTTGCGGTCGGACCCGCCTTCCCGGTCGGCCTCGGCCCGCAGGGCCGCGCGCGTCGTCGGGCCGTAGACGCCCGGTTCCTCCGTGATGCCGCGGGAGGTCTGGAAGCGGATCAGGGCCGCCTCCACGTACGCGCCGAACATTCCGTCGACGGAGCCGAGGTAGAGGTGGAGCCGCGCGAGGCGGCGCTGGAGGTCCTTGACCTCGGGGCCGGAGCCGCCGCGCCTCAGGACGTCCCCGTCCGGCCGCTCGACGGGCGGCGAGTGGTGGGTGGGTGAGGACGTCGGCGGGTGGGCCGGGGGCGGCGGCGGGGTCGTGCGCGCGGGAGTCCGCGGGCCGGCGGGCGTGCGCGAGGGCGTGGGGTCGGCTTGCCTGGTCGCGCGGGCGGTCGGCGCCGCCGGCGGGGTGGATACGCGGGTGACGGTCGGCGGTTCGGCGTCCACGGGCGAGCTGGGGTACGGGAGGTCGGGCATCGTGACGGACCGGGCGTCCGGGTGCCGCTGCTCCAGCCCGGAGGTGAGACCGACCGTCAGCCCGATCCCCGCGGCAAGGGCGCCCGCGATCAGCAAGGGGAGCGACAGACCGGCGCCTTGCTCGCGTTCCGGCTTCGGCACGGAGTTCCGTGACCGCGACGCCCGCGCCGAGTCGCGTGCGTGGCGCGACTTCCCGGCCACGTGGCGCCCGCGGGGCCTGACCTCCCCCGCGATGCGCGGCAGCGTGAGCGTCAGCGTCGTGTCGAAGAGCTCGACGTCCTGATCCCGGGCGCCCGGACCGTCGGCACCGGGTCCCGCGACCTTCCCGAAGACGAGGCTGTCCCGCCCCGGATGCGACTGCGGCTCAGGGGCGCTGGACGTGACTGCTGCGGTCAGGGCAGTCCTGTTGCGCATGCGTGTGCTCCAGAAGTGGTGAAGCTGTGGACGATGTGGCGAGGACGCGGGGATACGCGGGATGCCGAGGAGACTCTGACCGGCGTTCAAAGTAAGCGTCAACTGTGCACATGAACCGCATAACAGGACACTCGCGGCGTTGATTCTTAAACAACCCTTAATAAGTGACACACGTCACGCTCACGCCGCACCAGGGGACTGTTTGCACACCAAGTCGACCCGATTGAAAGGCAGTTGAACACTCCCCGCCGAGCGAGGACCCTGGACGGCCGCGCGGTGCGGAGACGCCCGTCGCGCACGCCGGGGACCACCGGACACTCCCCCGCGGCGGGCGTCGGACGCACGTGCGAGTCGAGGCGAGACGACTCGTCTTGTTATGGTGGGGGCATGGCTTTCTTCTTCGTCTGAGTCCGGGCACGGCCGCCCCAGCCGTCTGCGCTGCCCGTCGACCCTTCGCACGCCAGGAAAGTCCTATGCGCGATCGCGCCCACCACACCGTTCCCGCTGCCGTCTCCGCGTCCGTGGCACAGCTGTCCGTCAGGGACGTCAGCAAGTCCTACGGCACCCGGACCATGCTCGACCAGGTCTCCTTCTCCGTCCGCCCGGGCGAGAAGGCCGCCGTCATCGGCGAGAACGGATCCGGCAAGTCCACCCTGCTGCGGCTGCTCGCCGCGGCCGAGACGCCTGACGGCGGGCAGGTCACCGTCCGCTTCCCCGGCGGCACCGGACACCTCCCCCAGACCCTCTCCCTCGCCCCCGACCGGACCGTGCGGGACGCCGTCGATCTCGCCCTGTCCGACCTACGCGACATGGAACGCCGGCTGCGCGCGGCGGAGGAACGCCTGGGCGACGCGGCTGACGACGAACTCGCCGCGTACGGAGAGCTGTTGCTCGCCTACGAGGAACGCGGCGGCTACGAGGCCGACGTCCGCGTGGACGCCGCCCTGCACGGCCTCGGGCTCGCGGGGATCACCCGCGACCGGGCGCTCGGCTCGCTGTCCGGCGGCGAGCAGGCGCGCCTCGCGCTCGCCTGCGTGCTGGCCGCCGCCCCCGAGCTGCTGCTCCTCGACGAACCGACGAACCACCTCGACGCGGCTGCCGTCCGCTGGCTGGAGGAGCACCTGCGCGCCCACCGCGGCACCGTCGTCGCGGTCACCCACGACCGCGCGTTCCTGGAGCGCGTCGCCACCACGATCCTGGAGGTCGACCGGGACGCGCGCACGGTGTACCGGTACGGCGACGGCTGGGCCGGATACCGGGCCGCGAAGGCCGCCACCCGGCGCCGCGCCGAGCAGCGGTACACCGAGTGGACCGAGGAGGTCGCCCGCGTGGAGGAGCTGCTGGAAACCGCGGGGCGCCGGCTGGCCGCCACCGGGCGGGACCCCAGGCAGGGCTTCGGCAAGCACCGCCGGTCCAGCGAGGCGAAACTGGGCGGGCAGGTGCGCTCGGCCCGGGAGCGGCTGGCCCAGCTGCGACGTGACCCGGTGGCGGAGCCGCCGCCTCCCCTGCGCTTCACGGCGACGCTCCCGGCGGCGGGCGGCCCCGCCCCGGGCCCGCTCGCCGAGCTCGACGGCGTACGGGTCGGCGAGCGGCTGCGCCTGGACGGGCCGCTCGCGATCGCGCCCGGACAACGGCTGCTGGTCACGGGAGAGAACGGCGCGGGCAAGACGACGCTCCTGCGCGTCCTGGCGGGCGATCTGGAGCCGGACGCGGGTACGGTGCGGCGCGCCGCCCGGATCGGCTACCTCGCGCAGGAGCTGCCCACCCGAGCGCCGCACCTCCCGCTGCTCGGCGCGTTCGCCGCCGGACGGCCGGGGCTGCCGGACGAGTACGCCGAACCGCTCCTGGCCCTCGGCCTGTTCCGCGCGGAGGACCTGCACGTCCCGGTCGCCGCCCTGTCCGCGGGCCAGCAACGGAGGCTGCAGATCGCCCGCCTGGTGACCCGGCCGGCCGACCTGCTGATCCTCGACGAGCCGACCAACCACGTCACCCTCGACCTGGCAGAGGAGCTCCAGGCCGCGCTCACGGCGTACCCGGGGGCCGTCGTCGTGGTCTCGCACGACCGCCACTTCCGCGCGGGCTTCGCGGGAGAGCGGCTGGAACTGCGCGCCGGCCGCGGGCACTGACCCCACGTCACCCCGCGGGGGGGCGACGCCCTGGTGTCGCGCGGCCCGGCGCGGGGGTCAGTCGCCGAAGCGGTGGTCGAGGTCCTGGTGGACGCCGGTGCCGACGATCCGGGAGAACTCCTCGTAGCTGTGCCGCGGCGGCCCGCCCTCGGGGGTGCCGGCCGCCCGGAGGTGGGCCAGGGCGTCGGCAGCCGCGCGGGTCGCGGCGAACAGGGCGGTCAGCGCGTAGAAGGCCAGCGAGAAGCCCAGTTCCTGGAGGTCGGCGGCGGTCAGTCCGGCGATCTCGTTGCCGTCGACGACGGACACCACCTTGGGGCCTTCGACCGCGGCCGCCACCGCCTCCAGGTCCTTGATCCTCTTGATGCCGTCGACGAAGACCAGGTCGGCGCCCGCGTCCCGGTACAGCCGGGCCCGCCGGACCGCCTCCTCGACGCCCTCCACGGGCAGCGCGTCGGTGCGGCCGATGACCAGCATGTCGGCCGCTCCGCGGGCCTCCACGGCGCATCGGAGGCGTTTGACGCCGCTCTCCGCGTCCACCAGGCGCACCCCGCCGGTCTGCCCGCAGCGCTTGGGCATGGCCTGGTCCTCCAGGTGGATCGCCGCCACCCCGGCCTGCAGGTACTCGCGCACGGTGCGGTCGATGCTGCTCGGTCCGCCGTAGCCGGTGTCGGCGTCCGCGACGACCGGGACCGTCACCGCCCGCGTCATGTTCCGGGCGTGCTCGGTCATCTCCGTCTGACTGAGCAGCCCGACGTCCGGCATGCCGAGCCGGCTGGCCGTCGCCCCGAACCCCGTCATGTACACCGCGGGGAATCCCGCGGCCTCCACGAGCCGCGCGGTGACCGCGTCGGCCGCTCCCGGCGCCAGGACGATCTCCCCGGCTGCCAGGAGGCCCTTCAAGGATGTGCCTGCGGACGACAACGCGACCTCCCCCGGCGCCCGGTTCCCGGGCGGATCTCCCACACTGGCCCTCACCCTGCTACCCGACGGCGCCTCGTGGCACACATCGAGCGGCAGGGGGGCGTGGCGTGGCAGAGTTGCGGCCATGTGCGGTCGTTACGCCTCCTCCCGCGGTCCTCAGGACCTGACCCGGCTCTTCGACGTCACCGAGTGGCGCCCCGAGGAGACGCTCGCACCCAGCTGGAACGTCGCCCCCACCGACCCCGTCTACGCGGTCCTCGAACGCGCGGCGCGCGAGGAGGACGGCGGGGAGGTCCGGCGGGAGCTGCGGGCGCTGAAGTGGGGCCTGGTGCCGTCCTGGGCGAAGGACCCGAGATCCGGCGCGCGGATGATCAACGCGCGGGTGGAGACCGTGCACGAGAAGCCCGCCTACCGGCGCGCCTTCGCCAAGCGGCGCTGCCTGCTCCCGGCCGACGGCTTCTACGAATGGGACCCGGTGGAGGACGGGGCGACCGGCAAGGTGCGCAAGCAGCCGTACTTCATCCTGCCCGCCGACGGCCGGGTGATGGCCATGGCCGGCCTCTACGAGTTCTGGCGCGACCCCGAGGTCGCCGACCCCGACGATCCTGCCGCCTGGCTGACGACCTGCACGATCATCACCACCGAAGCCACCGACGCGGCGGGCCGCGTGCACCCCCGCATGCCGCTCGCCCTCTCCCCCGACCACTACGACGCCTGGCTCGACCCCCACCACACCGACACCGCGGACCTCCGCGCCCTGCTCACCCAGCCCGCCGACGGCCGGCTCATCGCCCGGGCCGTCTCCCCCGCCGTCAACAACGTCCGCAACGACGGCCCCCACCTGATCGACGCGGCCACCTGACCTGAGGTGAGGCGCCGAGGGGGCAGGCCACGCACCTCCTAGTACCAGGGGCGGGCTTCATGCGTGGGCAGCGGACGCAGCTTCCCCCGCGCGAGCGCGCACCCTGGCCCCGCCGGAGGGGCGGCGTCCCGGCCCCTTCCGTCCTGTGACGTCGTCCCGGCGGACGGCGCCACCTGGGCCGAACGCCTCGCTCCGATCGTCGGCGAGCGCACTCCGCGCCGCCGTCCGCCCCCCGGCCCGCGGCTCAGGCCCGGCATGGGTCGGGTCGGGGTCGGGTCGAGGTCGGGCACTCGGCCACTCGGACGCGCCCCGCGCATGAGCCCGGGGCCGTCCGGGCAGGCGGTCGTCCAGACGGCCTTTCGGGGGCGGCGACGACGGGACGAGGTGGGACGTGGCACGGGACGGAGGCCGGGGCGACCGGGGTGAAGGGCTGATCGCGCGCCTGCGCCGCGACCCCTTCGCCGTCCAGACCGTACGGTCCACGGCCGCGGCCACGCTCAGTTATGTCGTCGCCCTCCGGCTCAGCAGCGAACCGGTCCCGCTGACCGCGCCGCTGACCGCGCTCCTCGTCGTCCAGGTCACGCTCTACTCGACCCTGACCACCAGCCTCCGCCGGGTGAACTCGGTCGTCGTCGGGGTCCTCATCGCCATCGCGTTCAGCGTCGTCGTCGGCCTGTCCTGGTGGAGCCTCGCCCTCGTCATCCTCGCCTCGCTGCTCGTCGGCCGGCTCGTCCGGGTCGAGGAGTTCGTTCCCGAGGTCGCGATCAGCGCCATGCTCGTCCTCGGTGTCACCCAGGTCTCCGACACGGCCTGGGACCGCGTCCTGGAGACCCTCATCGGTGCCGTCGTCGGCATGCTGTTCAACCTGGTCCTCGCCCCGCCGGTCTGGGTCGACACCGCCGGCGACTCCATCGAGGACCTCGCCCGGCGGATGCGCCTGCTGCTGCTCGACGTGGCGGACGCCTTCACCGGGGCACCCCCCGTCGAGCAGGCCGCCGCCCGGCTGCACGAGGCCCGCCGGCTCGACAACGACGTCGCGGACGTCGACGGGGCGCTGCGCACCGCGGAGGACAGCCTGCGGCTCAACCCGCGCGTCAAGGAGGGCCTGCTGCACCGCGTCGTACTCCGCACCGGCCTCGACACCCTGGAGATCTGCGCCGTCGTCCTGCGGGTCCTCGCCCGGACCCTCACCGACCTGGCCAAACACCGCGGCGGGCAGGAGCTGCTGCCCGAGCGGGCCGCCCTCGCCGTCCGGGAGACCGCCCAGTACACCGCCGACGCGCTCGTCAGCTTCGGCGTCCTCGTCACCGCGCGGGGCAGTGAGGGCGCCGAGGCCGCCGAGACCCGGCTGGCGGGCGAGCTGCGGGCGGCCAGGGCCTGCCGGGACGGCGCCGCCGACCGGCTCCTCGCCCTCGCGCTCGCCGACCCCGGGCGTTGGCAGCTGTACGGGGCGCTGCTCGCCGAGATCGACCGGATCCTCGACGAGCTCGACCCCGAGCACCGGGGCCGCCGGCTGATGGAGGAGCTGGACCGGCGGGTCCGCGAGCGCCACGACCGCCGCCGCCGGCTCACCCTCCGCGACCGGTGGGGCACCCGCGGGTCCGGCCGCGCCGACTGATGACCGCCCGCGACGGGGGCACCCGCCCCGGCGGAGAGAGGAGAACCATGAGTGCGACGACTCCTTCCACGAGCGACGGGGCGGGCACGGTCACCACCGCCGTACCGGCCCGGCTCGACCGGCTTCCCTGGTCCCGCTGGCACTGGATGATCGTCATCGGCCTCGGCACCGTCTGGATCCTCGACGGGCTCGAAGTCACCATCGTCGGCAACATCGCCGGCCGGCTGGCCGAGGAGGGCAGCGGCCTCGACATCACCGCGGCCCAGGTGACGGGCGTGGCAGCCGCCCTCTACGTGGCAGGGGCCTGCTCGGGCGCCCTGTTCTTCGGGTGGCTGACCGACCGGTACGGCCGCAAGAAGCTCTTCATGATCACCCTGGTCGTCTATCTGGGCGCCACGGCGATGACCGCCCTGTCCTTCGAGTCGTGGTGGTTCTTCCTCTTCCGCTTCCTCACCGGCTTCGGCATCGGCGGCGAGTACGCGGCCATCAACTCCGCGATCGACGAGCTGATCCCGTCCCTCTACCGGGGACGGGTCGACCTGATCATCAACGGCAGCTACTGGCTGGGCGCCATCGGCGGCGCCCTCCTGTCGATCGTCATGCTGGACACCGACATCTTCCCGAAGGACCTCGGCTGGCGACTCAGCTTCGCCCTCGGCGTCGTCCTCGGCCTGGTCATCCTGCTGGTACGCCGGCACGTCCCGGAGAGTCCACGCTGGCAGTTCATCCACGGCCACGAGAAGGAGGCCGACGAGCTGGTCACCTCCGTGGAGCGGGAGATCGAGGCCGAGAAGGGCACGGAGCTGCCGCCGCCGGCCGGCGAGATCACCGTCCACCAGCGCAAGAGCATCGGCTTCGGCACGATCGCGAAGACGGTCTTCGGCCTCTACCCGCGCCGCGCCGTCCTCGGGCTGGCCCTCTTCATCGGGCAGGCGTTCCTCTACAACGCGATCACCTTCGGCTTCGGCACCATCCTCATCACCTTCTTCGACGTGCCGACCGGCAGCACCGGCTACTACTTCGCCGTGATCGCGGCGGGCAACTTCCTGGGGCCGTTGCTGCTCGGCCGGCTCTTCGACACCGTCGGCCGCCGGATCATGATCACAGCCACCTACCTGCTGTCGGGCCTCCTGCTCTTCGGGACGGCCTGGCTCTTCGGCCGGGGCTCGCTGACGGCGACGACCCTGACCGCCTGCTGGTGCGTGGTGCTCTTCTTCGCCTCGACAGGCGCCTCCAGCGCCTATCTGACGGTCTCCGAGATCTTCCCGATGGAGACCCGTGCCATGGCCATCGCCTTCTTCTACGCGCTGGGGACGGCGGCCGGCGGCATCACCGGCCCGCTGGTCTTCGCCGAGCTGACCGAGTCGGGGGTGGTCGGGGACACCGTGCTGGCCTTCCAGATCGGGGCCGCGCTGATGTGCGCGGCGGGGATCGTGGCCGCCTTCCTGGCGGTGAACGCGGAGCGCCGCTCGCTGGAGGACATCGCCGCGCCGCTCTCGGCGGTGCGGGACGGGGAGGAATCCACCCGGGGCTGAGCCGCCGGGACGGGACCCGTGTGCCTCAGCCGCCGAGGAGTTCGAGGACGGCCCGCCGGTAGACCCCGTAGACCCGCGGCAGTTCGGCCAGGTGGGCGCTTTCGTCGATGCCGTGGAGCCCCTCGTACGGGACACCGAAGCCGGCCGTCGCCGCGATGCCCTCCCCCGCCAGCAGATTCCCGATGTTGGACGGGCCTGCGGTCTTCGCCCGGACCTTGAGGCCCTCCTCCGCGGCGGCGCGGAGGAGGGCGGCTGCCGGCTGTTCGTCCTCGGTGAGGCGGAACGGCGGCCATGCGGCGACCGGGCTGACGTCGGTGGGGGCGGGGGCGGGCAGTTCGGTGTCGAGCGCGGTGACGGCCTCGCGTACGAGGGTCTCGGCGGCGGCGGCGTCGAAGCCGGGGGTGGTGCGGATGTCGACATGGATGTCGACCCGGTCCGGGGTGACGGAGAATCCCTGGCCGCCGTGGAAGGCGGTGACCGTCAGCTTCGGCGGCAGCGGGAACCCCGGGGCGTCCTCGGTGCCGGGCAGGCCGGCGGCGTCCAGGAGGCGTACGAGGTGGGCGCCGCGGGTGACGGCGCCGACGGTGGTCCCGCGGGATCCGGAGTGACCGGAGGGGGCGTGCACGGTGATCGTGGCCCGCCACAGGCCCCGGCCGCCGACCACGACCTCGTCGATGCCGGGGTAGCCGATCAGCACCCCGGCGGGGCGGACCGCGTCCGGGTCGGCCAGGTAGGCGCGGGCGCCGCCGAAGCCGCCGGTGTGCTCGTCGACGTCCAGGAGGACGGCGAGACCGCCCGCGAGTCGGGGTGCGCGGGGGGCGAGGTCGGCGGCGATGTGGCAGAACATCGCGGCGGCCAGCTTGGAGTCCGCCGCTCCCCGGCCGCGCAGCCGGCCGTCGACGACGTCGCCGCAGGCCGGCGGGAACGTCCAGGCGGTCTCGTCGCCGTACGGGGCGGTGTCCACGCACGCGTCCAGCGTCCACCACGGCCCCGGACGCCCGCCGGGGATCTCCACCAGCAGCCCCACCGGGTCGCCCGCCGCGTCGTGCAGGCGCCGGTGGGGCAGATCGCGGACGGCGAGCCAGTCCTCCAGCACGCCCAGGACGGGCCCGTACGCGTCGATGCCGCCCCGGCTCGGACGCCGGACCAGCTCCTGGGCCAGCTCGACGACGGATGCCGTGGTGGCCTCGTCCGCACCCCGAAGGCTCTCGTTCACGCTTCTCCCCACCCTGTCGGTCGTGTCGTACCGGTACCGCGCGGACGGCTGCCATCCTCTCCGCCGCCGGGCGGACGCGCGCACCCCCGCCGACGGGGAACGTTTCCTTCCGCGTCCCGCGTCCGCGACGCCGCACGGCCGGCCCGTCCCCGCGGCCGCCGCCGCCGGGGACATTGCCCGGGGCGGCCACTCCCAGGGGCAGCACCCATGCCCTCTTGTCAGCACGTACGCCCCTCCCTACCGTGGTCCAGCGAGTCCTTGGCCCACCGGGTCCACCGGCCCGTGCCGGCCATTTCCTGTTCCTCAGCGCACGACAGACATATGGAGGCGTCACATGCCCGTAGCCGTGCCGGACGTTCTGGAAGTCGACGGTTTCCGCGACGCGGGTCCGTTGGAGATCGACGACGAGGCGATCGTGTTCGAGGACGACGACCGCAGCGACCGTGAGTACTCGGCGTGTCTTGCCGACCCCTGGGTGACCGCCACCACCCGGTTCGCCTGTGATCTGAACTCCTGACGGTGGCCGTTTCCATCACCGGCCGCATCGGTGGGGCCGATGACACGTGGACGTATCTGAGCGATCCGCGGATGCCGGCGATGGAACACGGCTGGAAACTGCACGTCTCGGCGCGTCCCGGCGACCTCGACACCGTGATCCGGCTGGTCCTGCCCGTGCTGGAGCGGCACGTCTGCCACGCGAAGTTCGCGCGTGACCCGGAGACGCTGCGCCGCCTCAACTCCGGTGGGGTGAGCGCCGGAGCCGTCGGCAAGGCGATCACCGTGTACCCGTCGGACGGGACCGTGGTCGAGGTCGCCCGGGAACTCGCCGCCGTGCTGCGCGACCGGGAGGGCCCGCGGGTCGTCAGCGACCGGCGGGTCGACCCGAGGGCTCCGGTCTACTACCGGTACGGCCCGTTCACGGGCGAGTACCGGACCGGCCGGAGCGGACGGCTCGAGTCCGTCATGACCGGGCCGGACGGCCGGATCTTCGACGGCCTGGCCGTCGGACGCTACCGGTGCCCGCCGTGGGCCGAGGACCCCTTCGACGCCGGCGGCGGAAACGCTGCCGAGCCGTCCGGCCCCGGCTTCGGCGGCGGACGCTACACGGTCACCGCCGGCATCGCGCGCTCGGCCCGGGGCAACGTCTACCGCGCGGTCGACCGCGCCCTCGGGCTCCCCGTGGTCGTCAAGCAGGCACGGGCCTTCGTGGGCGAGGACGAAGCCGGTACGGACGGCCGCCACCGGCTCCGCAACGAGCGCGTGGTCCTCACCGCGCTCGACGGCGTCACGGGCGTGCCGCGTGCGCTGGACTACTTCGCCCACCAGTCGGACGAGTACCTGGTGATGAGCAGCTGCGGCGACCGGGACCTGCGCAGGGAGGTCCTGCGCGACGGCCCCTACCGGGACGACGGCACCCGTCCGGTGCGCGCCCTGTCCGACCTCGCCTCCCGGCTGCTCGGCGTCCTGGACGCCGTCCACGGCCGGAACGTGGTCGTCCGCGACCTCAAACCCGACAACGTCGTGCTCGACGACTCGGGCCCCGGCCACTGCCACCTGATCGACTTCGGCATCAGCGAATGGAACGGCGACGGTCCGGGAGGCGCGACCCCGGGATACAGCGAACCGGTTCTGCGCGGGACCGGTCCGGCCACCCCCGCCGACGACCACTACTCCCTCGGCGCGACCCTCTTCTTCGCCGCCACCGGCATGGACCCGGTGATCGTCGACGCCGACCACGAGGTCAACCGGGACCGGACCCTGGCCTGCCTGGCATGGGCGCTGCCCGGGCGCGCCCACCGGGAGATCCGGGCGTCGATCACCGGTCTCCTCAGCTTCGACCCGGCGGTACGGACCGCCGCCGCCGGCCGGCTGCGCACGGGCGCGGCCGGAACCGCGCGGCGGCCCGCGCGTCCCCGGATCGACAGCGCACTGCTGGACGAGATCGTCGAGCACACCACCGCGTACTGCGTCGCGGAAGCCCGGGCGATCGTGGACCCGGAGCGGGCCGCGCACTTGAACGTCCCCACCTCGATCGACGTCTACGGCGGCAGCTCGGGACTCGGGCTGGAACTCCTCCGGCACGCGCACCGGCCCCCGGTCCGTTCGGCGGTCACGGCGCTGGCCCGGTGGACCGCTGATCAGTCGAGGAACCTGTCGCCCGGCTTCTACACGGGCCGCACCGGCGTCGAACTCTTCCTCGCGGAGGCCGGGGCGGAGGCCGGGGCGGAGGCCGGGACGGCGGGGGCGGCAACGCCGTCGGACGCGGGCTCGGAGTCGCGGTCGGGCGCGGACTCCCCCGCGCGGCCCGGGCACCCCGGCCTCCCGGACCGTGCACCGGACGGCGGCCCCCCGGAGGCGGACCTGATCGCGGGTGCCGCCGGCATCGGGCTCGGGCGGCTCCTGCTCGCCCGGCACGCCCTCCGGGGCGGTGACCGAACCGCCGCGGACGGGCACCTCGCCGTCGCCGCCGCGTGCGACCGGATGCTGGCGTCCGGCACCGCCCGGCTGACCCCGGCCGGTCCGGTCACGGCCGGCAGCGCCGCACTCCGCGAGGGCCTCGCGCACGGGGAGGCGGGGGTCGCCTGCTTCCTGCTCGAATACGGCGCCGTGACCGGGGACCCCGATGCGACCAGCCGCTCCGAGCAGGCCGCCGCGCGCCTGGCCGCCGTGACGCCGGACATCATCGCGGCGGCCGCCGCGCCGGGGGCGACCCGCCGGTACGGCTCGTGGTGCCGGGGGCTCGCCGGCATCGGGACCGTACTCCTCCGGGCCGCCGTACACCTCGACGATCCCGGGTACCTCGACCTGGCCCAGCGGGCCGCGCGCGCCTGCGCCGTACTGGCGCCCCGGATGCCGCTGGTCACGCAGTGCTGCGGCCTGGCCGGAGTGGGCGACCTGATGGTGGACGTCGCCGACGCGTCCGGGTCCGAGGAGTTCCGGGACGCCGCCGAGACCGTCGCCCTGCTCATCCTGAGCCGCAGCGGCGGCAGTTGGTCGCGGCCCGTGTTCCCGGACACCGGGCTGGCCCGGTCGAGCGCCACCTGGGCCGGTGGCTCCGCGGGCGTGCTGGCCTTCTTCAGACGGCTGCGCGACCGGGGCGGTCCGCGGCTCGGCCTCCTCGCCTGACCGGCGCTCTCAACCGGCGTGACCGAGACGCTCCCTCGGGGGTGCCGCGTGCGCGGGAGCCGTCCGGGGGACGAGGCCGCGGACGCCGGCGGCCAGCGCCCAGAGCAGGACCGGGAAGGCGGCGACCCGTTCCATGCCTCCCATGCCGAGACCGAGGTAGTGGTGGGAGAGGAACAGCCCGAGGGCCGTGACGGCCGCGGCTCCCAGCAGGCCGGTGCCCCACCGCAGGGGGGCCGGCGTGCGTTCCGCCAGGGCGGAACCCGCCAGGATCAGACCGATGTTGCCCGTCGCCATGATGAGCAGGGCTCCCAGGACGTGCAGGTTCTCGTCGACGTCCGCGGGAGCGAGCCCGACCAGCACGAATCCCGCCCCGGCGCCGGCGAGCAGCAGGCGGGCCACGGCAGCGGTCCGGCCACGGCGCCACAGGGCACCTCCGGTCAGGACCGCGCCGACGACGAGCAGCACCCCCAGGGCGACGAACGAACCGTTCATCAGACCGTGCTCCGGAGAACACACGTAGCGCGGCTCGGGCTCCGACTGCAGGGCGCAGTGGGCGTTCCCCAAGTCGCTGATGTTGTTCCGCGCCCAGCTGAACGGTCTCGCCCAAGCCGACTCCGTCATCACGTGGACGACGAAGAACTGCACCACGCCCACGATCCAAGCCGCGCACCCGATCCGGACCCTCACCCTGTCCACCTTCCGCTCCGTGAATCCCGTGCGGACAGCTGATCATCCGCCGAGGAGCCCGGGCACGCCGACGAGCCCCCTGGGGCGGGGTGGGGCAGGCCCTACCGCGGGTCGGCCGACTCGCTCGCCTGCGCGCCCCGTCGGGGATGCGGGTCGGCCTCGGCCGTGCCCAGACTCCCGAGCAGGCGCAGTCCGTCCTCGGCGGGGGTGCCGGGGGCCGCGGACAGCACCAGGAGTTCCGTGCCGGACGCGTCCGGGAGGGCGAAGTTCTCCTGGTGGAGTTCCAGGAGTCCGACGAGCGGGTGCCGGTACGCCTTGCGCCCGTGGGCGCGGGCGCGCACGTCGGCGCGGGCCCACAGACGGCGGAAGCGTTCGCTGCCCATGGACAGTTCACCGATGAGGGAGGCGAGCCGGGGGTCGTCGGGGTACGTCCCGGCGGCCAGGCGCAGGTGGCCGACCACGTCGAGGGTGCAGGTGTCCCAGTCCGCGTAGAGGCCGTGTTCGGCCTCCTCCAGGAAGAGGTGCCGGGCGATGTTGAGGCCCGGCAGCGGGCGGCCGAAGAGGAGTCCGGCGAGGCGGTTCCCGGCGAGGACGTCCAGGCGGTGGTTCATGATCAGCGCCGGTGCGCCGGCGACCAGGTCGAGGACGCGCAGGAGCTCCGGCCGGATCCGCTCGCCCGGCGTCCTGGCGGGGCGGCGGGGCTGCCGGGCGAGCCGGTCGAGGTGACCGCGCTCGGTCTCGTCGAGGCCGAGGACACGGGCGAGGGCGTCGAGGACCTGCCCGGAGGGCTGGGTCGCGCGGCCCTGTTCGAGGCGCACGTAGTAGTCGACGCTGACCCCTGACAGGTGCGCGACCTCTTCGCGGCGCAGGCCCGCGACCCGGCGGCGGGAGTCGGTGGGGATGCCGACGGACGCCGGGTCCACTCGGGCGCGACGGGTGCGCAGGAAGCCTGCCAGATCGTCCATCGCTCCAGTATGGCTTCGCCCGCGCCGGCGAGGGTGGCCCTGCCGGTACCAGGAAGTCCCGTCCTACGGAAGAGGAGCCCCTGAACACCGGGCGCCGCGACGGCCAGGATCGGGGCATCCGATGCGAAGGAGTTCCCATGAAGACGCTGATCGTCCACGCCCACCCGGAGCCGAGGTCGCTCAACAGCTCGCTGAAGGACCTCGCGGTGTCCACGCTGGAGGCCGCCGGGCACGAGGTGCGGGTGAGTGATCTGTACGCGATGCAGTGGAAGGCGGTCGTGGACGCCGAGGACTACGGCTCCCACGCTTCGAGTCCGCTGAGGGTGGCCCTGGACTCGGGCCGGGCCTTCGAGGCAGGGGCGCTCACCGCGGACGTCCGCGCCGAGCAGGAGAAGCTGCTGTGGGCCGACACGATCATCTTCCAGTTCCCGCTGTGGTGGTACTCGATGCCCGCGATCCTCAAGGGCTGGGTGGACCGGGTGTTCACCTACCGCTTCGCGTACGGCGTCGGCGAGCACAGCGACACCAAGTACGGCGAGCGATTCCCGCGAGGGCACCCTCGCGGGCAGGCGGGCCCTGCTGTCGGTGACCGTCGGCGGGCCGGAGTCGCACTACTCCGCTCGCGGGATCAACGGCCCCATCGACGATCTGCTGTTCCCGATGCAGCACGGCGTCCTCTACTACCCGGGCGTCGAGGTGCTGCCCCCGTTCGTGCTGCACGGCGTCGACCGGATGGGCGTCGAGGAGTTCCCGGAGGTCGCCAAGGCGTGGGAGGAGCGCCTGCTCACCCTGGAGTCGACCGAGCCGATCGCGTTCCGGCGGCAGAACTTCGGTGACTACGAGATCCCCTCGCTGCACCTGAAGGAGGGTCTGGAGCCCGCGGGCCGTACGGGTTTCGGGCTGCACGTACGCGGCTGAACACGGGCACCGGACCTCATCGGGCGGCGCGGGCGGCGCGCCGGGTGAGGTATCCGCCGTCGAGGTTGCCGACCCGGTGGCCGAGCCGGGCCGGCTGCCGGGCGGCGGTGTGGCCGCGGATGCCGACCTGGGAGTAGACGATCACCGGGCGGTCCGTCAGAGGCCCCACCCGCGGAGCCGAACGGCCCCTGCGCGCCGCCGTGAATCCTTTTCCGTCCCCGCCGCCTCTTGTGGGTGCACCGGCCGCAAGGGGCCGGCGGAACCAGGAGGACACCATGATGGTCATCGGTCTCGTAGCGCTCGCTGCCCTGCTCGTGGGCGCGTGCAGCTGGCACCTGCTGCGGCGCTACAAGAGCCGCGGCTGACCGGCGCCCACCGCACGGAACGTCTTGTGATTGCGAGTAGCCCGCCCATGAACCATCGCTTCAGCTGGCCCGACGAGCGGCTGATCAGAGCCGCCCAGGACGGCGACGTCCCGTCGCTGACCACCGTCGTCATGCGGTCGCAGCCCCATGTGCGCAGGTTCGCCCTGTCGCTGTGCGCCTCCCCGCAGGACGCCGAGGACGCGGCGCAGGAGGCCCTCATCATCCTCTACCGGAAGATCGGCACCCTGCGGGCGAGCGGTGCGCTCGCCTCGTGGATGTTCCGGATCGTGCGCAACGAATGCCTCCGGCAGGTCCGTTCGCTCGTGGCGACGAGGCGCGCCGAACAGCCGGACCAGCCGGGGGCCAAGCCGGACGCGGACGCGGAGCCGTCCGCCGAGGACGCGGTACTGCGCAGGCTGGAGGCCGAGCGGATCGCGGCCGCCGTCAGCGCGCTGCCCCGCGACCAGCGGCAGGTCCTGATCATGCGGGACGTCCAGGGCCTGCCCGGCAGGACCGTCGCCGACGCGCTCGGCCTGAGCACGGCCGCGATGAAGTCGCGGCTGCACAGGGCACGTGCGGCTCTGCGTGACGCCCTGGAGGCCCCCGGCCCGGACACCGGCCTCGCCACCGACCGGATCACCGCCCCACCAGCCGAAGGAGACCCGCTGTGAAGACCGCGCAGCCCCCGCACGCCGCCGAGGCGGGTGCCACCGCACCGCCCCCGGCGCCCGCGATGAACTTCGCCAGCACGTCCGTCCCCCGCCACCTGGCACGGGGCGCCATCGGATTCGGGCTGATCATCGGCTCGATCGCCGCGGTGCCCGTCGCCGGACCGGTCACCCTGCTCGCGGCCCCGCTGGCCCTGATCGCCTTCCGCGGCTGCCCGACCTGCTGGGCCGTCGGCCTGGCCCAGACCATCTCCCGGGGGCGTCTGCAACGCCGGTGCGAGGACGGCGTCTGTTCCCTCGCGCGGACGCACCCGGCGGCGCGGGCCGCGCACGAGACGTCCGTCAGGCCCTGACGGCCACGCCGGGCCGGGTGCGGCGGTCCCCCGGGCGGGCCGGGTCCAGCGGTGCGCGCAGGGCGGTGGCGTCGGCGTCCCAGGCGCGCGTGACCTCGGCCGCGAAACGGTCCTCCAGGAGCGTGGTGGCCTCCGCTCCGAAGGCGACGTCGTCGGCGAGGTGGGGCTCCTCGGCCAGGAGGGGGGCCACCACCTCGCGGCGGACGAGCTGTTCGTGGACCGCGTCGGCCTCGACGTGTTCGTCGTAGAAGAGCGCCGCGGCTCCTCGGGCGCCGGCGCGGCGCAGGGCGGCCGCCATGCGCGACGCCGCCGGGGACGAGGTGATCTCCAGGGCGGCGAAGTGGCCCACCAGGGCGCCCCGGTGGGACCGGCGGAGCCCGAACAGCGACATCAGGTTGGCGGGGGCCAGGGCGGCCGCACCCACCGAGGGCAGGTAGTGGCCGTAGGCGGGGTTCAGGCCGAGGTCGCGGAGGAGCTCCGCGTACAGCCTGGCGTGCACGCGTTCCGCGCGGCCGCAGCCGTACTCGTCGTACTGCACCGTCATCATCCCGGCCTTGGCGCGGCCCTGGAGCCTGGGCAGCACCCACAGGTGCGGGTCGGCCTCGCGCAGTTGGTGCACCGACCGCAGGACCGCGTGCTCCCGCAGCCGCTCCAGGGTCCCGTGCCGGATCAGGTAGTGGGAGACGCCCGTGCCGTCGACGGGTTCCGTCAGCAGGGCGTCGAAGACCTCCGAGAGGGGCGGGACAGGACCGCACTCGGCGCGCAGCGCCTCCTCGAAACGCGCTTCCAGCTGGGCTCGCAGCCGCAGCAGGTCCACGTCCCACTCGGCGTCGTCCGGGACGTCCTCGAAACCCCGGTAGTGCAGTTCGTAGCCGAGGTGGAGCGCCAGCTGCACGTCCTCGCCGTACGGGTCGGCGGCGGCGACGGCGTCCGACCCCGGCAGGGATCCGGGGCGGCCGCGCAGCCGGGTCACCACGGCCGAGGACAGTTCCCCGCGCGCCGGTGGCAGCGCGGGTCCCGTCCGCTCGGGGTCGGCGGTCACCGGGACCCCTCCGTCCGCGTCGAGGCCCGCCGTGAACGGTGGCGGTGGCTCGTGTCGCAGAACGGCTCCCGGAGACTGCGCCGGCATCGGCACAGCGCGACCACCGGACGATCGCTGCGGCGGATCGTTCCGTCGGGCAGGACGATCTCCACGGGGCCTTCGACCAGCAGCGGTCCCTCGGCCAGCGGGGTGATCCGCGCCGCTGCCCGCTGCCTCTCCCCGTCCGGCATCCCCTCGTCCGGCATCCCCTCGTCCGGCATCCCCTCGTCCGGCTTCTCCGTGTACCGCTCCTCCGCCTGATGCACGATGTTCCTCCGCTCCGTGGGGCGACGCCCTGGCGGCTGCCCCGGACCGGACGGGTTATGCCTCCCTGAGGCGCGTGCGCGTGGTCGGACCGGGTAGTCGCACGGGCCCAGAGAGGATTCCGCCCCTGGTCGCACGTGCGCCGGGTGCGGAACACGGCCGGAGGAGGAGACCATGAGCATGGTGCAGGAGACGATCCGGGTGACCGCCCCGCTGCGCGCCGTGTACGGGCAGTGGACCCGCTTCGAGGACTTTCCGCGGTTCATGGACGGCGTCGAGGAGGTACGCCAGCTCGACGACCGCCTCTGCCACTGGCGCACGCGGGTGGCCGGCGTGACCCGGGAGTTCGACACCGAGATCGTCGACCAGCTTCCGGACGAGCGCATCGCCTGGCGCACCGTCGGCGACGGGGTCAGGCAGAAGGGTGTCGTCACCTTCCAGCGCCTCGACGAGGAGCACACACGGGTCAGCCTGGCCATGGAGGTGGCGCCGCAGGGGATCGTCGAGAAGGCCGGTGACGCCCTCGGCTTCCTGGAGGAGCGCGTCCGAGGCGACCTGCAGCGCTTCAAGGAGTACGTCGAGGAGGGCGGCGGCACCGAGAGCGGCTGGCGCGGGCGGCTGCGTCCGGCCGACAGCGTGGGCGAGGCACCGGAGCCTCCGCCGGAACCGTTCGAGCGCCCCGGTCCCTACCCCGGGCCGCTGCCGGACTCTCCCGAAGGCGCGCCCCACACCTGATCGGGCGCGGGCGGCGACGGGCGGACGGCGGCCTCGCTGACGGCCCGGATCACGACCAGTTCCTCGGCGCGGGTCCCCGGCTCGACCAGGCCGCCGCGTTCGAGCCAGCCGGCCCGCGCCGCCATGACGGGGCCGAAGCGCTGGACGCGCCGTGCCGAGACGTGGGCGCGCAGCCCTTGTGCGTACAGCGCGGTGAGGCTGGCGGCGATCCCGCTGAGGGAGGACTGCACCAGGAGGAGCACGCCGTCGCGGGCCAGGAGTTCGGGGGCGATCCGGCAGATCCGGTCCAGCAGCAGGCGTCCGTCGTGGCCCGCGTCCCAGGCGCGGCGGCGTCCTCGTACGGGTGCGGTCGGCGTCCGGGCGGGGACGTAGGGCGGATTGACGGTGACGAGGTCGAAGCGCTCACCGGCGAGCGGCGCCGCCAGGTCTCCGTGCAGGACGCGCACCCGGCAGCCGTGCAGCCGCGCGTTGGACCGGGCCGCCGCGACGGCCGGGAGAGAGATGTCGGACGCGGTCGCCTCGGCTCCCCGACGGGCCGCGGCGACGGCCAGGACGCCCGTGCCGGTGCACAGGTCCAGCGTGCGTGCGCCGGGGCCGAGGGGTTCGCGGGCCAGGCTCTCCAGGAGCAGGGCCGTGTCGCCCTGCGGGCGGTAGACCCCGGGCGGTCTGATCATCCTCATCGTGTTCATCCCGCGCGGGTACCCGTCTCTCGCGCCCGCACACACCACAGCGGTCACGCCCGGACGGTTAGCGGCCCCGGCCGGGGGTAGCCGCGCTGGCGACCGTGGTTCCCGCCGCGTGGGGCCGATGCCCGCGTGATCGACACGCGCTCCGTGAGCGCCCTGGCGGCGGGGCCGGTTCGACGCCGAGGAGGCTGTCATGATTCCACTCCTACTCGTTCTGCTGGTGCTCCTGCTGCTCTTCGGCGGCGGCTTTGCCCTGCACGTGCTGTGGTACATCGCGATCGCCGTGTTGGTGCTGTGGCTGCTGGGGTTCCTGTTCCGCGGCTCCGATCGGCGCTGGTACCGCTGGTGACGGGTCCGCGCTGAGCCGTCGGCCCGTGCGCCCCGCCCTTCCGGCCCGTCAGGCCCCCACGGTCAGGCGGGCCAGCCCGTCCACCACGCCGTCGGCGTCGGTGGCCGGTGGAACAGGAGCACGATCACGGGGAACACGACCGATGTCTCGCACGTGGCGCGGCACGAGGCGGTGAACTGCGATGGACGGTTTCGAACTGGTGGACCTCTCCGTGTACACGGAGGAGCTGGGACGCCTCGGAGTGGTCCCGTCCGGAGGTACGGGCACTGCTCCCCTGCTGCTGCCGGAAGGCGCGGTCATCAACATCGGGATCACGTTCCGGCTGGGCCGGGAGGTCGACGGGCTGACCTTCGAGGAGACCCGGACCCTGGACGGGACGGAGCTCCCGACCGTGCGGACCGTGCTGGGCGGCTTCCGGACCGGCGGCCCCTACGAGGTGCGGCTGCCCCCGGAGCGGCTGCCGGTCGGCCGGGCGCACTGCGGTCTGTACGAGGTCACCTGCCGTTTCACCGACGGTGACGGGCGGGAGCTGGCGGCCTTGCGCCACCGGATGCGCCTGGTGCACCAGCCCACGGTGACGGCGACGTAGTCGCTGGTCGGACGGCCCAGGCCGGCCCGAGGGCAGGGACACGGGCTCGGCGCGGACACGGAGCGCACGGGATGCCCCGCGCGCTCCGTGCGCGGGTCACAGGCCCAGGACGCGGAGGGCGTTCTCCTTGAGGATCAGGGGGCGGGCCTCCGGCTTGATGGCGAGGGTGTCGAAGTCGGCGAGCCAGCGGTCGGGGGTGATGACCGGGAAGTCCGAGCCGAAGAGGACCTTGTGGCGGAGGAAGGAGCCGGCCGCCTTGACGAGCTGCGGCGGGAAGTACTTCGGGGACCAGCCCGACAGGTCGATGTACACGTTGGCCTTGTGCGTGGCGATGGAGATCGCCTCGTCCTGCCAGGGCACCGACGGGTGGGCGAGGACGATCGTCAGGCCGGGGAAGTCGGCGGCGACGTCGTCCAGGAGCATCGGGTCGGAGTAGCGCAGCTTGATGCCCCGTCCCCCGGGCAGGCCCGCGCCGATGCCGGTCTGCCCGGTGTGGAACAGGGCGGGGACGCCCAGCTCCTGAAGGGCCTCGTACAGGGGGTAGTGCTCGGGGGCGTTCGGTGCGAACGCCTGGAGGCTCGGGTGGAACTTGAAGCCGCGCACGCCGTGGTCCCGGACGAGCGCGCGGGCACGGGCGACGGCGTCCGGTCGGTGCGGGTCCACCGAGCCGAACGGGATGAGGACGTCCGGGTGGGCGGCCGCGGCTTCCGCGATCTCCTCGCTGGACAGGGCCGGGTGGCCCAGGCCCGTGGTGGCGTCCACCGTGAAGACCACGGCGGCCATCCGGCGCTCGCGGTAGTGGGCGGCGATCGCCTCGACGGTCGGGGTGCGGTCCTGGCCCGCCTTGAAGTAGGCGGCCGAGGCGTCCATCAGCTCGGCGTCGAGCGCGAGGTGGCCGTGGGCGTCCTGCTCCACGTGGACGTGGAAGTCGATCGCGGTCAGGTCGGCGGGGTTCATCGGCGTGCTCACAGGTGGTCGGTTCTCTTCTTGGCGTCGAGGAGGAGGTTCAGGAGGGTGTCCCGCGCGGCGATCAGGTCGGCCTCCGGCGTGCCGGCCAGCTCGTCGGCCACGCCCTCGGTGATCGCGCGGGTCAGTTCGGGCGTGAGGCGCGGTGCGCCGAGGTCGGCCCACCACTCCTCCATGGGCGGGCCGAGGTGCTCCAGGACGTGGGCGATGCCGCCGGGGCCGCCCGACAGGTGCTGGTTGAGGAACGGGCCGAGCAGCGCCCAGCGCAGTCCCGGGCCGTGGGCGATGGCCGCGTCGATGTCGGCGACACTCGCCGCTCCCCGCTCGACCAGGGAGTACGCCTCGCGCCACAGCGCCGCCTGGAGCCGGTTCGCGACGTGGCCGGGGAGCTCCTGGCGGAGTCGGATGGGGTGGCGTCCGAGGGTGCGGTAGAAGGCCATGGCCTCTTCGACGGCGCCCTCGGCGGTCCGCTCGCCCGGGACGACCTCGACCAGCGGGATGAGGTGGGGCGGGTTGAACGGGTGGCCGACGAGGACCCGTTCGGGGTGAGCCGCGCAGGCCTGCTGGATCCGCGACGGCAGCAGGCCGGAGGAGCTGCTCGCCAGGACGGTGCCGGGCGGGGCGGCCGAGTCGAGGACGGCGAAGACCTCGTCCTTGAGCTCGGGGCGCTCGGGGCCGTTCTCCTGGACGAAGCCGGCGTCCGCGACGGCCTCGGCCAGGTCCGGGGTGAAGGACAGGCGCTCCTGCGGGGCGGTGACCGCCGCACGGAGCCGCGCCTCCGCGCCGGGTGCGGGGTCGGTCGCGACGACCTCGTGCCCGTACTCCAGGAAGAGGGTCGTCCAGGAGGCGCCGATGACCCCGGTCCCTACGACGGCGACCTTCATGACGCGCTCCTCCCGCCGGGCGTGGTGCCGGGGGCCCGGTCGGCGGACCCCGCGTCGGCGGCGTGTCCCGGCTCGGCCGATCGGTCGGCGGATCCTCCGTCGGCCGCCGGCCCGGACGCTCGTCCCGCCGCGAACGCGACGAAGGGGCCCAGCGCGTGCGGGTCGGCGAGGACGTCGGTGCTGGCGACGGAGTCGGGCCGGGCACCGAGGAGGATGCGTTTGACCGGCACCTCCAGCTTCTTGCCGGTCCGGTTGCGCGGGATGGCGGGCACCCGCTCGATGACGTCCGGGACGTGCCGCGGCGACAGCGCCGAGCGCAGCGTGCGGGCGATGCGCGTCCGGAGGGCGTCGTCCAGCTCCTCGGGTCCGGTGACGAAGAGCAGCAGTTCCCCGTTGCCGCCCTCGGGGTCCTCGATGTGGACGACGAGGCTGTCGTCGATCTCGGGCAGGTCCTCGACGACCGCGTAGAACTCGGCGGTGCCGAGCCGGACCCCGCCGCGGTTGAGGGTGGCGTCGGAGCGGCCGGCGACGACGCAGTGGCCCTCGGGCGCGAAGCGCACCCAGTCGCCGTGCCGCCACACGCCGGGATACTCCTCGAAGTACGCGGCCCGGTAGCGCGAGCCGTCGGTGTCGCCCCAGAAGCCGACGGGCATGGACGGCATCGGCTCGGTGATCACCAGCTCGCCCAGCTCGCCGACCACCCGCTCGCCCTCGCTGTCGTACGCGTAGGCGGCCACGCCCAGGCAGGGGCCGGAGATCTCACCGGCGCGCACGGTCTGGAGCGGGCTGCCCTGGAGGATGCCGGTGCACACGTCGGTGCCTCCACAGCCGACGTTGAGCAGCACCCGGTCCCCGAACTGCTCGGCCACCCAGCGGAATCCGTCGGCGGCGAGCGGGCTGCCCGCCGCGCCGAGCTGCCGCAGCCGCGACAGGTCGAACTCCTCGGCGGGCCTGATCCCCGCCTTGCGGCAGGCCATCAGGTAGCCGGGGCTCACGCCCATCAGCGTCGCCCCGGTCTCCGCCGCGATCCGCCATTGCTCCCGCAGGTCCGGGTGGACCGGGTTGCCGTCGATCATGACGAGGGACGCGCGGACGAGCAGCGCGGAGACGAGGGTGTTCCACAGCATCCACGCGGTCGTGCTGAACCAGAGCATCCGGTCCCCCGGCTTCAGGTCCCAGCTGAGCGCGTTGTTCTTCAGGTGCTCCACCAGGATCCCGCCGTGCCGGTGCACGATCGCCTTGGGGATGCCGGTGGTCCCGGAGGAGAACAGCACGAACAGCGGGTGGTCGAACGGCACGGCCTCGAAGGCGGGTTCCGGCCGGTCCGCCGACCCCGCCGGTGTCGCGAGCAGGTCCGTCCAGCCCAGCGCGTCGGGCAGGGTGTTCTCCCCGTACGGGACGTGGACGATCCGCTCCACGCTGGGGAGCTTCGCGGCGATCTCCGCGACCTCGGTACGGCGGTCGATGTCCCGCTCCCCGTAGCGGTAGCCGGCGACGGTCAGCAGCACCTTCGGTTCGAGCTGGGCGAACCGGTCGACCACGCTGCGGGAGCCGAACTCCGGTGCGCAGGACGCCCAGACGGCGCCGATGCTCGCGGTGGCGAGGAAGGCCACCAGGGTCTCGGGGATGTTCGGCAGGTACGCGACGACCCGGTCGCCCTTGCCGACGCCGAGGCGCAGGAGTCCGGCACGGGCCCGCGCGACCTGGTCGCGGAGTTCGCCGAAGGTCAGCTCGACCGGCGCCCGGGTCTGGGAGTGGGCGACGACCGCGACGGCGTCGAGGTCCTCGTCGCGGCCGAGGGCGTGCTCGGCGTAGTTGAGGGTCGCGCCGGGGAACCACTCGGTGTCCGGCATGGCCTTGCGGCCGAGGGGGGCCGTGGGAGGGGTGTGCGGGCGGACGTCGAAGAACTCCCAGACCGACGACCAGAAGCCGGCCAGATCGGTGACGGACCACTCCCACAGGCTCGCGTAGTCCGGGAAGCTCAGCCGTCGCTCGGCCTCCAGCCAGCGGAGGTAGCGTCCGATCTCCGAGTCGTCCCTGACCGTGGCGCCGGGGGTGCTGAGGATCTCGTTCATCGGGCGGCCTTTCCGGGGGCGGCCTGCGCGGCGGCCACCTTCGCGGCGCGGCCGTCCAGGAACGCCCGCATCCGTTCCTGGGCGTCGGTGCTGCCGGCCGCGACGGCCGACATGAGGGATTCGAGCAGCAGGCCACCGGCCGGCGAGGCCTCGGCGATCCTGGGGAGCGCCTGGAGGACGGCGAAGTTGGTCAGCGGCGCGTTGCCCGCGATGCGCTCGGCGAGTTCCAGGGCCTTGGCGCGTGCCCCGCCCTGGCCGGTCAGGTACTGCGAGAGACCGGCGGCCTGGCCCTCGGCGGCGTCGAGGACGCGGCCGGTGAGCATCATGTCCGCCATCCGGTGCGCGCCGATCAGGCGCGGGACGCGGACGGAGCCGCCGCCGCCGACGAAGAGGCCGCGCTGTCCTTCCGGAAGGGCGTAGAAGGTGGAAGGGTCGGCCACCCGGAGGTGCGCGGCGGCCGCCAGCTCCAGGCCGCCGCCGATGACCGCGCCCTTCAGGGCGGCGACCACGGGGACCCGGCCGCCTTCGATGGTGTCGAAGACGCGGTGCCACATGAGCGAGTGTTCCAGGGCCTCCTCGGTGGACCGCTCGGTGAGCTCGCCGAGGTCGAGTCCGGCCGAGAAGTGGTCGCCCTCGGCGTCCAGGACGACGGCCCGCACGTCGGGGCCGGGCTTGCGGAAGAACTCCTCGATGCGCAGCACCGTGGCGTCGTCGAGGGCGTTGCGCTTGGCCGGGCGGCAGAGCGTCAGGACCGCCACTCCGTCGCGCCGGTCAATGGAAAGCGTGCTCAAGGGAAGGCTCCTCAATCATCAGGAATCCTGAGTATCGAAGGCCGAGCCGCCGCCGAGCAAGGGGGGTGGGCTAGAATTTTCGACAGGATTCCTGATGATGGGGATTCGACAGGATTCCTAATGTTGGGGAGGGTGAGTGAAGGACGTCGCTCCGCCGTCGCTGCTGTACTCCGTGAAGCAGGTCGAGCTGGCCACCCGCGCCCGCCTCGACGACCTGCTCAAGCCCTCGGGCGTCACCGCCCTGCAGTACACGGCGCTGACCGTGCTCGAACGCCGGGACGGCATGTCCGCGGCCGAGCTCGCCCGCAACTCCTTCGTCACGCCCCAGTCCATGTCCGACCTGGTCGGCGCGCTGGAGCGGCGCGGCCTCATCACCCGCTCCCCCGACCCGGTGAGCCGCCGCCGCCACGTCATCGGCCTCACCGACGCCGGGCGCGCCCTGCTGGCCCTCCACGCCCCGGCCGTCCAGGAGTTGGAGGACGAGATGCTGAAGGGCTTCGCCGCCCGCGAGCGCACGGCCTTCCGGGACTACCTCAACCGCGCCCGCGCGGCACTCGGGTAGCGCGCCGCACGGAGCCCGTCGGTTACCGGCTCGGCGTGCTGCCGCGCACCACGCGTTCCGCCGGGAGCAGCAGCCCCTGCGTCGCGGTCGCGTCGCGGTCCTCGACGGCACTGATCAGGCGGTCGAGGAGGGCCTGCGCGATGGCGGGCAGGGGCAGGCGGACACTGGTGAGGGTGGGCTGGAGCAGGGTGCACAGGGGCATGTCGTTGAAGCCGGTGACGGCGACGTCGGTGCCGACGGCGAGGCCTGCGGCGCGGATGGCCTGGTAGGCGGGCAGGGCCAGCCAGTCGCTCGCGCAGACGAGGGCGGTGGGACGGTCGGGGCCGACCAGCAGGCGCTGGAGCGCCTGGGAGAGGGCGGCCGGGTCGTCGTCGGGGACGCCGACCTCGAAGGCTCCGTCGGGCGCGGCGGCCGCGGCCTGGAGCAGGCCGGCCCGGCGGTCGGCCAGCCAGGGCAGGGACGCGGCGGAGTTCACGTAGCAGATCCTGCGGTGGCCCTGGCCGAGGAGCAGCCCCACGAGGTCCGCCGTGGCGGCGGCGGAGTCGATGTCCACCCAGTTCTGCGGGCGACCGGGAGCCGTACGGCCGAAGGCGACGAACGGGAATCCGGCCTCGGCGAGCACGTCGACCCGGGGGTCGTCGTGGACGACGTCGGAGAGCACGAACCCGTCGACCTGACGGGCGGCGATCAGCCCGTTGAAGGACTTGGCGACGGCGCCGGCACCCTGCTGGGGGTCGCAGCGGAACAGCAGGACGCGGTGCCCGACGGCGTCCGCCGCGCTGACGAGGGCCTGGAGGAAACCGCCCATCAGCGGGTTGGGGTCGGCCGGGTTGTCGGCGGGCGCGGGATAGCCGATGACCTTGCGGGTGCCGGTGCGCAGGCTGCGGGCGGACTGGTCGGGCTGGTAGCCGAGTTCCTCGATGGCGGCGGTGACCCGGGCGAGCGTGGTCGCGCGCAGCCGGTGGGGGGCGTTGAGGGCGTTCGAGACGGTCTGGCGGGAGACGCCCGCCGTGCGGGCGACGTCCTCGATGGTCACCTGTTGAGCGGTCATCGTTCCTCTGTGGGGGCAGGGTGGCCGGTGGTCCGGGGCGGCGCCGGGCGCCGCCCCGGACCACCGTCGTTCAGTCCTCGCGGCTCAGGGTGAGCAGCCCGCCGGTCGGCACGGTCACCGGGTTCACCCCGGCGACGAGGTCGAGCGCGGTCTCGGACAGGATCTCACCACGGCAGTCCTGGACGAGGGCGAGGGCCCGTTCCGGCCGGGCCGCGGTGAGCAGCACCACGGGGTCGCTGTCGGCGTTGGCGACGAGCAGCGTCCACGGAGCCTCCCCCGCGCCCCGCTCCGGGAGCGCCACCGGCAGCGGCGCGTAGCGTGCGACCACGGTGGTGCGGGGGTCGTGGGCGCGGACGAGGGGGTAGCCGAGGTCGGGGCGGGCGGGTTCCAGGACGCCCCGCTGCAGGACGTCGGCGTAGCGCCGGAAGACGCCGAGCCAGAAGCGCAGGGTGGCGAGCTGGTCCGGGGTCTGGGCGCCGAGGTCGACGGAGATCTGCGGGACCGAGAAGAGCGCGTTGACGAGGTGGACCGCCACCGCCTCGGGGGTCTCCGCGGAGTGCCACATGATCATGTCGGCGTGGACGGCGAGCGGACCCGCGACGAGCCGGCAGTCGACGGTCCGCTGGCGGTTCTCGGCGGGGCTGAGCGGGCAGTCGGTGGCCCGGACCATGGTGGCGTACGGCCAGAGGCCGGGGCCCACGTACGGCTGGCGGTGCTCGACGATCACGTCGGGCCGGGCGCGGCGCAGCCGGGCGTCGAGGTCGGCGACGAGTCGGCGTACGCCCTCGTGGACGGTGTCGTGGTCGGCGCCCGCCGGGGCGGGCGGGGGTTCGGCGACGGCGAAGAGGTCGAGGAAGTCCAGCTTCACGCCGTCCATGCCCCACTCCTCGACGGCGCGGGCGATCTTGTCGATCAGGTAGCCGCGGACCTCGGGATGCCGGGGGTCGAGCACGGCCGCGTCCAGGCGGGGCGTCTCGCGGAGGATCATCCCCTTGAAGCGGTCCCAGGCCTCGTTGTGGCGCCCGATGAACGGGACCGCGTACCAGAGGAGGTAGGCGAGGCCCAGGCGCTGCACCTCGGCGACGTGGGCGGCGGGGTCGGGGAAGGCCGTCGGGTTCATGTCCCAGTCGCCGCAGTGCCCGTAGCCACGGGTACGGTCGGCGGTCTGCCAGCCGTCGTCGACGATGATGCTGTCGCAGCCGACGGCCGCCGCCAGGGCCGCCTGGCGCTCGACGGTGCCGGTGTCGACGTTCTGGTGGAGGCTGTACCAGGTGGAGTAGGCGGGCATCCGCGCGGCGGGCGCGACACCGGGGTGGTCGGGGCCCTCGGCCGCCCACCAGTCGGTGACGGCCCGCAGGGTCGCGGCGAAGTGCCGGCCGCTGAGGTCGATCCGCACGCGCAACGGGGGCCCGTCCGGGGTGAGTTCCTGCTCGACGGTGAACGCGAACTCGCCGCTCTCCTCCACCACGCCCGCGCCGACCCGTACGGGCGCGGTCGTCTCGCCCGCCGCGGCGGTGCACAGGGCACGGTCGCCGGTGCCGACCAGGCTGGCGACGGGGGCGCCCAGGGCGAGCGAGACGGTGCGCGGAGCGCTCCACGAGGGCGGGAGCCAGCGGGTGGCGTTGGTGTCGGGGGTCCAGTAGGCCACGGCTCCGACGCAGGGGACACGCCATTCGGCGCGGACGGTGACCGCTTCCGTCGCCGTGACCTCGACGAGCGCCACACCGTCGGCGACCGGGCTGACGGCCGCCTGCCAGCCGTCGCCGCCGAGCCCGGTGAGGTGGACGGTGAGCGGGGCCCCGGTGGAGTGGAGCAGGTCGGTGGCGAGGTTGCGGTGGACGGCGGGGCGGGCGGCGCCGGAGGCGCCCTCCGTCGGGGTGTTCGGCCGCCAGGCCGGCACGGGCCGGGGCGCGGTGGGGTCCGTCGGCTCGGCGCCCGGCGCGGTGGGGTCCGGCGCGGTGGGGTCCGGCGCGGTGGGGTCCGGCGCGGTGGGGTCCGGCGCGGTGGGGTCCGGCGCGGTGGGGTCCGGCGTGCCGGTGCCGTCCGGCGTGGCGGTGCCGTCCGGCGTGGCGGTGCCGCGGGGGGCGGCGCCCGGGGTGGTGGTCACGGTGGTCACTCCTTGGTCGCGCCGGCCAGCAGGCCGGAGATGAACTGGCGCTGCAGGACGAGGAAGAGGGCCATCACGGGGATGGCGGCGAGGGCGCCGGCGAGCAGGACCTGCGCGTAGTTGGTGGTCGAGAGGCCCTGCAGGGTGGCGGTGGCGACCGGCAGGGTCTGCATCTCGGGGCTGCGCAGCGCGATCAGCGGCCAGACGAACTGGTTCCAGCCGCCCAGGAAGACGAACAGCGCGAGCGCCGCGATGACCGGCCGGTTGACCGGAATGACGATCCGCCACAGCACCCGCAGCTCGCCCGCCCCGTCGACGCGGGCCGCGTCGAGGAGTTCGTCGGGCATGGAGCGCAGTGCCTGCCGCATGAGGAAGATGCCGAACGGCGTGACGAGGCCGGGCAGGATGACGGACTGGTACGAGTCGATCAGTCCCAGGTCCATCATCATCTGGAAGATCGGGATCAGCATCACCGTGTCGGGGATGACCAGGGTGCTGAGCAGCAGGACGAAGAACAGGTTCCGTCCCCGGAAGTCGAACTTCGCGAAGGCGTAGCCGGCCAGCACCGACACGACGACCGCGCCGACGGTCTGGAGACCCGCCACGATGACGCTGTTGAGCAGGACGCGCGTCAGGCCGATGGAGTCCTGGAGGCCCTGGAGGTTGTCCAGGAGGTGGCCGCCGGGCAGCAGCTTGGGCGGCCAGGAGAACACGTCCCTGTCGTCCTGGGTGGCGGCCATGGCGAGCCAGTAGAACGGGCCGACGCAGAGCCCGAAGGCACCCGCGAGCAGGACGGTGAGCAGAGGCGCGCGGGACTTCATCGGCGTTCTCCCATCAGGCGGACCTGGAGGACGCCGAGTACGGACACGATCAGCGCGAGGGCGTAGGCGAGGGCCGAGGCGTAGCCGAAGTCGAAGTACTTGAAGCCGTTGTCGTAGAGGTACATGGTGACCGTCAGGGTGGCGTTGTCGGGGCCGCCGCCGGTGAGGACGTACGGCTCGTCGAAGAGCTGCAGGGTGCCGATGGTCGAGAGCACGACGGTGAGCAGGAGGATCGGCCGCAGCTGGGGAAGGGTGATGGAGAGGAAGCGGCGGACCGGTCCGGCGCCGTCGACCATCGCGGCCTCGTACAGCTCCTTGGGGATGCCCTGGAGCCCGGCGAGGTACATCACCGCGTTGTAGCCGGTGTAGTGCCAGGTGAGGACGAGGACGACGCCGATGCGGGCCCAGAAGGAACTGCCGAGCCAGTCGACCGGGTCGATGCCGAACAGGGAGAGGACCCAGTTCAGCAGACCGGCGTCGCGGTTGAGGATCACGGAGAACATCACGCCGGTGGCGACCAGGCCCGTCAGGGACGGGATGAAGACGCCGAGCCGCCACAGCGGGCGCAGCCACACCTTGGAGTGGTTGAGGCCGAGCGCGACGAGCAGGGCGAGGCCGAGCATCAACGGGACCTGGACGACGAGGATCAGCGCGGTGTTCCTGAGCGCCGTCCAGAAGAGCGGGTCCGCCAGGAGGCGCCGGTAGTTGTCGAGTCCGGCGAAGTGCTGGGAGTCGCCGTTGCCCGTCGTGAGACTGAGCCAGAACGAGGCGGCGATCGGGTACGCCTTGAAGACGGCGAAGCCCAGGACGGCGGGCATGATCAGGACGTACGGGATGGAGCCGCGGGTCAGCAGCCGGCGCCGCCCGGAGGGGCGGGCGGGACCGGCGGGGCTCGTACCGGAGTGCCGGCGCTTCGGGACGCGGCGGGCGGCGGGGCCGTCGGCGGCGGCGTCCCCCGTGGCGCCGAGGCGTTCGGACGGGGCGAGGGACATGGTCAGGCCGCCTGCTTCCGGCCGGTCTGCTGGGCGAGCTGATCGGCCGCGGCCTTGAGCACGGCGGCCGGGTCGGCTCCCTTGAGCAGGACCTGGGTCTGGGCGTCGGCGGCGAACTTCAGGGCCCGGCTGTAGTCGCCGGTGAAGTTGGTGGCCGCCGCCCCCGGGCCGAGCGAGGTGACGAAGGACCGCAGCACCTGCTGACCGCCGTAGAACGGGTGCGGCGCGCTGAACTTCGGGTCGTCGTACGCCTTCTTGAGGGCGGGGAAGACGCCGCCCGAGGCGAACATGCGGTTGATCTCGGCCGGCTTGGTGAGCGCGTACTCGATGAACCGCCAGGCCGCCTTGCGGCGCTTGCTGGTGGCGGAGACGGCCAGGTAGGTGGAGTTGACGATGGCGCTGCGGCCTCCCCCGGGGACGGCGGCGGGCGGCTGCATGACCCGCCACCTGCCGCTCTGCGCGGGGAACTTGGTGGCCAGGTACTCGACGGCCCAGGCGGGGTCGGGGGCGGTGGCCAGCTTCCCCTGGCCGACCAGCCGCTTCCAGGTGCCTTCGCCGGCGATGTCGGAGACGAGACCGGCGTCGTTGAGCCTCTTGATCACCGTGAGGGCTTCGACAGCGGGCTTGGAGGCGAGCGTGATCCTGCCTTCGGCGTCGAAGTAGAAGGCGCCCTGGAGCTGCAGCAGGTTCTGGAAGAAGTCCACGTCCTGACTGGAGCCGGGCTTGTCGAGCCCGAGCAGCCGGGCGCCGGTCGCGGCGCGGATCTTCGGCCCCGCGGCGATCAGGTCGTCCCAGCTGGTGATCGACGCGGGGTCGACGCCGGCCTTCTCGAAGTAGTCGTGCCGGTAGAACAGTCCCAGCGGGTTGACCTCCCAGGGGAGGGCGTGGACGGCTCTGTCCTTGCCCACGACGGTCGGCCACAGGCCGTCGGCGAAGGCGTCCTTGTGCCGGTCGGCCCCCAGCCTGGACAGGTCGGCGAGCCCCTGGGGGAACTTCTCCATGTAGCCGGGCAGGTAGTCGACGCCGATGTGCAGGACGTCGGCGAGGCCCTTGCCGCCCGAGGCGAGACCGACGGTGATCTTGTCCCAGATGGCGGGGTTGCCGAGGTCCTGGACGTCGACCTTGATGCCGGGGTTGTCGCGCTCGAAGGACGGGACGACGCCGCGCAGGGCCTCGGCGGCGGTGGTCCAGCTCCAGACCGTGATCGGCCCGCTGTCTCCGTCGGCCCCACCGGCGCCACCGCCCGAACCGCCGCTGCCGCAGGCGGTCAGGCCGAGTCCGGCGGCGGAGGCGGTCGCGAGCTGGAGTATCCGGCGGCGGCTCAGGGAGTGGGCGTGCTGGGACATGTCGGCTCCTGGCTACGGGGGTGGTTGGGGGTGCTGAGGGTGTTGGGGGTACTGGGGGCGCTGGTGCTTGTGGTGGCGCTGGTGTGGATCTCGCCCACCGGAACCCGGCGCACGGCGATGCGGCTCGTGCTCCGGGTGAGCGTGTCCAGCGCGTCGGCGAACAGCTCCGCCGCGGCGGGCGTCGTGGTGGCGTGGGGCGACAACCGGATCCACTCGTCGCGGCGCGTGGTGGTCACGCCCGCCGCTTCGAGGGCGCGGTGGACGGCGGCGGGGTCGTGGCCGGGGAGGCGGAAGGTGCCGATGCCGGCCCGTTCCCGCTCTCCCAGTCCGTCCAGCAGGACGTCGGCGCCGGCTCGCCGCGCACGGTCGAGGAGTTCGGCGAGGGTGGCGCGGATACGAGCACCCAGGACGGCGGGACCTCCCTGGGCGAGGAGGGCGTCCACGGCCGTGCCGAGGGCGGCGGCGGCCGGGAAGTCCGGGTTGGTGGCGAGGTGTCCGGCCGCTCCGGGCAGCGCCGGTGCCGGATGGCGGGCCGCGAAGGGCTCCGTGACGCCGGCCCAGCCGCCGAGCCCCGGGGCGAGCCGCTCGGCGCACCGGTCGCGGATCAGCAGCAGGGCTGCTCCCCAGCCGGCCCGCAGCCACTTCTGGCCGCCGCCGACGAGGATGTCGGCGGCGTCCGCGTCGAGGGGGACGGCGCCGAGTCCCTGGATCGCGTCGACGATCAGGAGACGGTCCGGCCCGAGGACCTCCTTGAGGGCGGCGAGCGGCGCCAGGTGTCCGGTGAGGGAGTCGACGGCGCTGACGGCGAGTGCGGTGACGTCGGGGCCGAGGTGCCGGCGCAGGAGGTCGGGCGTGATGTGCCGCTGCCCGTCCGGGTCGACGAACCGCACGTCGGGGCCGCCGCGGCCGGCGAAGCGGAGCCACGGATAGACGTTGGCGGGGAACTCGTCCCGGGGCACCAGGACGGTGCCGGGTCCGCGCAGGGCGGCGGCCGCGGTGAAGAGGCCGTTGCTGGTGGACGGGGCGAGGGCGATCTCGTGGGGTCGGGCGTCGAGGAGTCGGGCCGCCGAGGCGCGGGCGGCGTCGCTGAGGGCGAAGAGCCGGTCGATGTCGCCGGGCCCGCATCGGCCCGCCAGGGTGACGGCGTCGGCGAACGCGGTGGCGGACTCGGGGGTGAGGGGACCGACCCGGGCGTAGTCGAGGTAGCCGACCGGAGGGCCGCCTCCCAGAGCCGGCCGATGAATTTGATCGTTCAAAATTTGTCCCTCAAGAAGCCAGGGTCATGGCATCCCTGGAATTTGAAGGTTCACATTAGAGAGCTGAGGGCGCCCCGACAAGAGGTCGGACGGCGGGTTTCGGCGATCGCACCCGAGGCCGGGGCAGGCCGCCGCGCCGAAGCGGGCGGGGCCGGGCCCCCGCCCGGCCCCGCCCGGGGGCCGGGGCACGCCCTAGCCCAGCGCGCTCTCGATCCGGGCGGCGAGCGCGAGGACCGCCTCCGCGCCGGGGCTCCAGCCTCCGGCGGTCTGCCGGTGGAGCGTACGGGCCAGGAGCAGCCCGCCGTCCGGCCGGGGCTGGACGGTCAGGAGCCGGTCCACGTTCCACTGGTGGGTGGGGTCCGGGCCCGCGACCGTGGCGGACACGCGGTCCGCCAGGGTAAGGAGTCCGGGGTCGAGGCCGAGCCGGCGCGCCGTCTCCTGGTCGCCCTGGAAGTCGGAGGGGTGCCCGCGCCGCCGTTCGCCGAGGGCCACGGGACCCGGGACGGGGACGCCGAGCGGCACCGCGTACTGGAGCAGGCCCAGGCCGAAGCTGCGCCGGATCGCCCGGCCGGTCATGACGGAGGCGCGCAGCTCGAAGGGTCTGGGCGCCCGGGCGTCCACGTACACGAAGCAGTGGGTCGGGGCCGGCATCCCACTGAACCGCTCGCGGGGCGGCAGCAGGCTCCCGGCCGGCACGCCTTCGCTGTCGCCCGCGAGGACGTGGGTGGGCGGTGGGCAGGGAAGGCCGAGTTCGGCGGCGAGGACGCGGGCGATGTCGGCGGCGACGACGCGGGGGTCCCGGCTGCGGCCGGTCCAGTGGGCGAGAGCCATGAGGGGGTCCTTCCGCGCTCAGGCCGACCCGGTGCGGCTGCGCAGCTCCTCGAAGCGGCGCAGCGCGGACTGCCGTTCGCCCTGGAACCGGCCGACGCGGGCCTGGGTGAGGGCGGTCCAGTGGTCGACGGCCTCGCGGGCCTGGCCGAGCGCCTCGGACAGGCGGCCCTGGGCGGCCAGTTCGTCCCGGGTGCGGTCGGCTTCCTCGGCGTACCGCAGCAGGGCCTGGGTGGGGTCCTCGGCCGCGGTCTGCACGGCCTCGGCGCGGGCGACCTGCCGGCGGCGGCGCGCGACGCTCGCATATCCGACCAGGGCGACCAGGCCGCCGGTGATGGCGGCGGAGACGAGCTTCATCATCACATCATCCATGGCCGCAGTATGGACCCGCCGACGGCCTTTCTAGAGTTTAGTTCTAGAAAAATATTCGAGATCTTCACGTCTGCCTATACTCCCCCCATGGCAAAGCAGTCCCGTGGCGAGGCCACCGTCGAACGCCTCCTGACCGCGGCACTGGAGGTGTTCGCCACATCCGGGCAGGCCGGGTTCACCGTGCAGGCGGTGACCCGGGCGAGCGGGGTCAGTCTCGGCAGCCTGTACCACCACTTCGGCAGCTTCGACGGCCTGGCGGCGGCCCTGTACGGGCACTGTCTGCAGCAGACGTACGCGGCGGCCCTCGGCGCCCTGGACCGGGCCCGGACCGCCCGCACCGGCATCCGGGCGTTCGTGACGACGTACTTGCGGTTCATCCAGGAGAACCCGGCCGTCGCCCGCTACCTGCACGGCTCGGCGTACTCCAGCTACCTGGCCGTCGACGCCGACCGCGCCCGCGGTGTCCGGCCGGACCACTTCCCCCGGGTCGCCGACCACCTCAGGCGCTGGGCCGACGCGGGCGAGCTCGCCGAACTGCCCGGCCCGCTCCTGGAGGTCCTGATCGTCGGCCCGGTCGCGGTCGCCGCCCACCGCTGGCTGGCCACTCCGGAGGAACTCGACCTCGACCGGGCGGCCCGGGTCCTGTCGGACCGCATCTGGGCGTCGGTGCGGTCCGACGGGACCGTCGCGTGAACGGTGGGACGGCGCCCGGCTCAGGGGCCGACGTACGCGTACACGCCTCGTAGATGCCGGTGAGCGGGCCGGTGAGGAGTTCGAGCTGGCTCGCCAGCTCCTGCCGCGCGGTCGAGGTCCTGGCGTACCCGATGCGGACCGGGCGCTCGGTGCGGGGCGCGGGTACGACGGCGAGCGCCGGGCCCTGCTTCCCCGCGCGGCCGGGGTGGCGGTCGGCGGGGACGAGGACTTCGAGTTCCTCGCGGAGCGCGGGGACGAGGACGATGCGGGCATCCCGGCGGGACGCATGAACGTGCAGGCGTGTCGATTCCCCGGGGGTGGGACAGCGCTTCAAGTCGAAGTGGTGTCGGCCGAGCTGTTCCCGTCCAACCGCCTGCAAGGTGATGAGCCGTCAAACATCGATTTGCTGGCCTATTCAGTATGAGGACAAGTATTCACCCGCTCTGTCAGTTCGTCTTTGCATCCAGGATGGGTCGGGTCAGCAACGGCTCGCAGAAGGGTGTTTCGGCATGGCGGATTGGGTGACGGTCGCAGGAGGTCTCTCGGCGATCTCGGCGGGGTCCAGGACGACGGTGTGGGGGGTGAACGCGGCGAGCGCGATCTACCGTTACACCAACTACGACGCCAACCCCTGGATCAACATCCCCGGAGGTCTCAGCGACGTCGGCGCGGCCGCAGACGGCACCGCCTGGGGTGTTAACGGCGGCAACCAGATCTACCGGTACACCGGGGACACTGACGGCGCCAACCCGTGGAAGGGCATCGACGGAAGTCTGGTGCGCATCGACGCGGGCTCGCGGACGAACGTGTGGGGCGTGGACTCCGCAGGCGGCATCTTCCGCTACACGAACCATGACGCCAACCCGTGGATCAAGATCCCCGGGTCGCTGAGTGACATCGGCGCGGGCGCCGACGGCACCGTGTGGGGCGTCAACGGGGGCAACCAGGTCTTCCGCTACACCGGAGACCAGGACAGCGCGAACCCCTGGAAGAGCGTCAACGGCAGCCTCAAGCGCATCGCGGTCGGCTCCCGGACGAACGTGTGGGGCATCGACCCCGCCGGCAACATCTACAAGTACACCAACAACGACGCCAGCGGCGGCAACCCGTGGATCAAGATCCCCGGACACAGCGCCATCGACATCGCCGCCGGCGCCGACGGCACGGTGTGGCACATCAACACCGACGGGGCGATCTACCGGTACACCGGCGACCAGCCGAGCTGACAGTGGACCGGCCCGGCACCCCACCCTGACAACGGTCCGGGCCCGGCCGCGTCCGGGTCGCGCAGCGGGCGCAGGGCGCCGGCGGCCGGGGTGGAGGCGGTGAAGCTGTAGCGGCCCCGGCCTGTGCCGCGACTCCTGCACGGTGAGCTGCCGGTTCATCTGCCTGCGGTAGGTGTCGTCGACCGGGTCGACCATCCGCATCAGGTGCTCGGTCTTGGCGATCCGCCCGTACTCCGCGAACGCCTGCCCCAGCGGAGTCGGGTGGCCCTCGCGGCCGAACATCCGCAGCAGGTCATAGGCGCGGACCTGGTTGGTGACCAGGGAGCCCGCGACCCGGAGCATGTTGATCACCGGCTTGACGCTAACCGCCGTACCGCTGTGCCCCAAGGCCGGGTTCAGCAGGGTCCGCTTCGACGGCGTCATGCTCATCGCCATCTGTGACCGGGCCGACGCGCGGTCAGGCGTCGGCGCGGGCCGCGCGGCTGCGCTCACGCAGCGAGATGCGGTTGCCGTCCGGGTCCGCCGTCTCGATGCGCACGCCGAACCCGTAGTCCTCCGGCTCCGGCTGGTCGAAGGTCACCCCGCGGTCGCGGAACACCTTGAAGTCCGCCCGCAGATCGTCCGACTCGAGGATGACCGGTCCGGGCGTGGCGCCCGGCTCGGCCGGCTGCCCCGCCGCCGCGGGGTGCGCCCACAGGAGGAGCTCGACCGGGGTGCCGGGGACGCCCACCGTGAGGAATCGCCCGCCGGGGTTCGGGAAGTCGACCCGCTTCTCCAGGCCGAGCTGCTCCGTGTAGAACCTCAGCGCGCGGTCCTGGTCGGTGACGTAGAGCGTGACGTACATGAGGTTGGTCAGCATGGGGTGTCCTCTTTCGTCTGTCGTTCCGTTCCACCTCCCTGACGGACCCCGACAGGTGAATGTGACGGGTCGGCGGAGAAGTTCCGCCCCGGCTGCGCACTCAGGCCGCCGGGGCGGAGTCTCCTCGTGAAAGCGCTGGCCGGGCGGTTGCCAGGGTCCGGGCATGACGCGCCTGAAGATCGAGGTATCCGTCCCGGAGAGTCATGCGGAGGCCGTGATCGCTCCCGGCGACCCGGCGGCCGCGGCCGCCTCAGGCTGCCCCGTGCCGTACGTGCAGGTGTCCGTCGAGCGGGAAGGCCGGCGGGGTCGCGGGCAGGAGGCGGTCGAAGGCGTACCCGCTCTTCTCGGCGACGCGGCAGGACGCCGCGTTGTCCACCTGGTGGAGCAGCTCGAGGGTGTGCAGCCCGCCGTCGCCGAAGGTGCGGAAGGCCCAGGCGGTGACGGCTTCCAGCGCGCGGGGCGCCACCCCCCGGCCGCGGGCGTGCGCGGCGGTCCAGTAGCCCACTTCGGCCGCCGGCTTCCCGGCCGCCGCGCCCTTGAGGGCCACGTTGCCGACCAGTTCGGCGTCGTCCGCACCGGCTCGGGTCTCGAGGACCGCGAAACTGAGGCGGGTGCCGGATGCCCATCCGGTCTCCTGGGTCCGGACCCAGGACTCCGCATCGGCCTCGTCCTCCACGACCGAGGTCGTCCAGCGCCTCAGTACGGGGTCCCGGAACGCCTCGACCAGGGCGGCGACGTCCTCCATGGACCAGGGACGCAGGACGAGGGAGGGCGCGGACGGAGAGGCGTCCGCACGGAGGAGCACGGTGGCGTTCATCAGTCGATCCTATGCGTCACGTGCGCCCCGGAACGGCTCCCGAGTCGCCCGTTACAGTTCCCGCGTGGACAGTGACGAAGGCGTACGAAACATCCCCGGCTGGCGCGTGCTCCTCGTCGGTGGCGCGTCGGGCATGGGCAAGACCCGGGTCTCCCGGGACCTGGCGCGGCGGTACGGCGTCCCCGTCGTCGAGCTCGACGACATCGTGGAAGCCCTGCTGGCGGTGACCCGGCCCGAGCACCTCCCCGAGGTCCACTACTGGCGCACGCACCCGGAAGCGGGCCGGCGGGAGGCGGAGTTCGTGGTCGAGCGGCAGATCGCCATCGCGCGGGCCCTCGCACCGGCGGTCGAGGCGGTCGTCGCCAACCACGTGGAGACGGACACCCCGGTGATCCTCGAAGGGGACTACGTACTCCCCGGGCTCGCGGCGGCGGACGGCCCGGTGCGCGGCGTCGTCGTCCACGAGGACAGCGAGGCCCAGGTCGTCTCCAACTACCTGGCCCGCGAGCCCCGGGAAGGGCCGCAGCACCATCGCGCGCGGATCAGCGTCCTGTACGGGCGGTGGCTCGCCGACCAGTCCCGCGCGGCCGGGGTGCCGGTGGTCGCCCCTCGCCCGTGGTCCGACCTCCCGCAGCGCGTCGACCGCCTGCTCGGGACCGAGGCCCCGCTTCCTGCGCGTTGACGATCCGTTCGACGCGTCGGCGCACATAAGGCCCAGGTAACGGCCGGGTTCGTGGCTGAGCTCACGTCCCGTACGGTGTGTAATCATGCGAAACTGGATGTTTGGCGGAATTTACGGGACGGTCCTGGCAAGCGCCCTGCTCGCGGCGTTGCAGAGCGAGGGCCAACGCTTCACGCCCGTCTACGACGCGCTGTGGATCCTCGTCACCGCGATCGCCGCGGGCCTGGTCCACGGATACGCGCACCACATGGCCACCCACCACACCGGCAGCGCCGCCGTCCGCTGGCGGCGTCTGCTCACCGCGCTGGGAGAGGAATGGCCCCTCGTGGTCGCCGTCCTGCCCACCGTGGCGCTGCTGCTGCTCGCCGGGGCAGCGGGCTGGGAAGGGGAGCCGGTCACGGGAGTCGGCCTGGCCCTCAACACGCTGCTGCTCGGCGCCTGGGGCACCTTCGCCGCGCTGAAGTCCGGCTACCGGCGCCGTTCGGCCGTGTTCGTGGGTCTGGCGGACGCGACGATCGGGTTCGCGATCGCGGTGGCCAACGCGCTGATCAAGTAGGGGGTCAGACGCCGCCCTCGATGAGCGACCAGCCCGAGGAGACATCGGCGAGGGGGCCGACGTTGGTGTAGTGGCCGTCGACGAGGGTCGAGGTCCAGGCCGTGCCGTCGTTCTTGTAGAAGAACAGGCTGTCCGAGGTGCGGCCCACCTTGTCCCAGATGCCGGAGGCGCCGATCTTGTCGAAGGAGACGTCCGAGCCGTCGGTCGCCTTGGACACCCGGAACTCGAGTTGGCCGCCCGCCCTCGCCGTGGACAGGACGGAGTCCTTGGTCGCGGTCAGCTGCCCCAGGTAGGCGGTGCGGGGGATGCTGCCCGTGTCCGTGTAGACGCCGCCTTCGAGGACGCCGTAACCCACGTTGCTCCAGGCGGAACCGCCCGATCCGTGCCCGGCCGCCGCGAGCAGCGTGTCGCAGGAGGCGGCCATGGCCCGCCAGCCCGTACTGAAGTCGTCGTACACGCGCCCCTGCCGGTACGCGCCGCCCTTGAGCGTGCCCGTGACGCCGTGACCGGTGTTCCCGTCGTAGAAGACCACCGAGTCGCCGGAAGCCTCGACGAAGGTCCATCCCGCGGAGAAGTCGGTGTAGGTCCGCATGCGGTGGTACTGGCCGCCGCCGAAGGTGCCGACCTCGCCCGCCCCGGTGTTCTTGTTGTACAGGAGCAGCGAGTCGCGGCTCGCCGCGGCGTGGGTGTAGCCGGTCGGGAGGTGGAACAGGGCCTTCTGCTGCCAGTGGCCGGAGGAGAGCGTGCCCGTGCCGGCCTGCCCGTTGTCGGCCCGGTAGAACAGCATCGACGTGCTCGGGGTCGTCCCGTCGCAGAACGCCGAAGCCGCCGCCTCGGAGGTCGCGGGACCGGCCAGCAGGACGGCCGTCGCGGCCGTGACCGTGGCCAGTGCGGCCACCAGGGTCTTCCTCATGACGCTCCCCATTTTCTCGCACGGGGCAGTCCTGAGCTCGCCCGTGCCTCACCGGCGCACGACGGGAAGAGGACGCCTTCCGCGCGGACGGCCGACTCCCGTCGGCCCGCTGCCGCCCCGAGCTCCCGTTCCGCGCTCGCGCAGAGGTCCCTGTCCATCGTGCGCCGCTCGGGGCCGCGCCGCATCCCGATGCGGCGGAGTGGGCGGACGGACGGGCCGGGCGCCTTCGGACCTGCCCGGCGCCACGGATTCACATCGCGAGTGCGTCAATCGTCATGATCTTGGTGTTGGTGCGCGCAGGCCGGCCGATGTGAAGCTGGGCGTGCGCCCGTTCCGGGCGGTACGGCGTCGTGCGAGAGGCAGTCCACGTGGTGTTCTTCGAGACGGGCAGCGGCCGGGTGCGGGGCTTCCGGGCTTCCGAGGGGGTCGTCGCCGCGCTCGGCATCCCTTATGCCGCACCCCCGTTCGGCGCGGACCGGTTCAAGGAGCCCCGCCCTGCGGCGCCTTGGGCCGGGGTGCGGGACTGCACCCGCTTCGGCGTCGTCGCCCCGCAGTCGGCTCAGCTGCCCGGCGCGCCCGCCTGGTCGCCCGGCGACGAGGACGTCCTCACGGTGAACGTGTGGACCCCCGCCGCCGACGGCGGCCCCGGCGAACGGCCCGTGCTGGTGTGGATCCACGGCGGCGCGTACACCTTCGGCTCGTCCGCCCAGCCCGACTTCGACGGGACCGCGCTCGCCCGCGCGGGTCTGGTCGTGGTCACCCTCAACTACCGGATCGGATTCGAGGGCTTCGGCCGCATACCGGCGGCGGACGGGGTCGCGTACCCGGACAACCGGGGGCTGCTCGACCAGATCGCGGCGCTGCGCTGGGTCCGCGAGAACATCACCGCGTTCGGTGGCGATCCCGGCAACGTCACCGTCGCCGGCCAGTCCTCCGGGGCGGCCTCCGTGGCCTGCCTGATGGTGATGGACCGGGCCCGCGGCCTGTTCCGGCGCGCGATCGCGCACAGCCCGGCCAGCCCCTGCTACACGCCGGAGATCGCCGCCGCGACCACCCGCGAGATCGCCGCCGCGGCGGGCTGCCCCGCCACGCCCGAGGGGCTGACGGCCTGTGCCCCCGAGGTCCTGGTCCGTGCCGGCGACCGGGTCGTCGAGGACTACCGGCGTGACCCCGGCTCGGGGTCACGCCACTACGACCCCTCGCTCTACGCCCCCGTCCTCGACGGCGACACGCTGCCCGTCGACCCGCTCACCGGGATGGACCGGGGACTGAGCCGGGACGTCGACCTGCTGGTCTGTCACACGACCGAGGAGTACTGGCTCCTCGACGCCGTCGGCAGCTGCGCCACGGTGGACACGGAGGAGCGGCTCGCCGCGTTCGCGCGGGACTTCGGGCTTCCCGACGGCCTGATCGACGCCTACCGCGCCGCCGCGCCCCAGGCCCCGGTCCTCGACGTCTACCTCGCGGTCTTCGGCGACCTGCTCTTCGGCGCGTACGCCGACCGGCTCGCCGAACACCACGCCCGAGCGGGCGGCCGGGTCCACCTCTCCCGTTTCGACCGGCGCCGCGGCGGCCCCGGCGCGACCGGCAAGACCGTGCGGGCCTGGCACTGCGCGGACATCCCGTTCGCCTTCGGCAACCTCCACGACGAAGCCCTCGCCTTCCTCATCGGCGGCACGCCCACCCCCGAGGACCACGACCTCGCCGACCGCATGGTCCGCGCCTGGGCCGGCTTCGCCCGCACCGGGGATCCCGGCTGGCCCGCCCTCGACGACGGCGGCGCCCAGGAAACGACCGGGGAGACGACCGGGAAGGCGCCCCGGGAGTGGTCCCGGGAGCGGACATGGAGCACGGACGACGCCCGGTCCGTCCGGGACCGGCCCGCCGGCACCCGGGCCCTGTGGGCCCGGGCCGCGTTCCCGCTGCTGCGCGCCTGACGGGACCGTCGCCGGCCCCGTACGCCCGAGCGCCCCCGTCACACCTCGCCGGCCGCCAAGGCCTCGGCGATGCCCTGGGCCAGGAAGGGGATGCGGTGGGCGGGGACGCCCGCGATGTTGATGCGGCCGGAGGTCGTGCCGTAGATGCCGGAGCGGCGCCGCATGCGGGCCATCTGGTCCGGCCGGAGCGGGAGCATCGAGAACATGCCCTTCTGCCCGGCCAGGGCGCTCGCCTGCCGCTCGTGCCCGAGGGCGCTCAGGTGGGCGACGAGGTCGGTGCGGTTGGCCGTGATGCGCAGGCGCATGGTCTCCAGCTCGGTGCGCCAGGCGGCCCGGAGCCGCTCGTCCGCGAGGACGGTGGCGACGACGGCGGCGCCGTGGTCGGGCGGCATCGAGTACAGGGTGCGGGCGGCGTTCTGCAGGGTGGTCTCGACGTGCCGGAGCGTACGGGTCGAACGGCCGAGGACGATGGCGCAGCCGGTGCGGTCGCTGTAGAGGCCGAAGTTCTTGGAGCAGCTGACGGCGATCAGGACCTCGGGGAGGCGTTCGGCCAGCAGGCGGGTCGGGGCCAGGTCGGCGTCGAGGCCGTCGCCGAGGCCGTGGTAGGCGAGGTCGACGAAGGGGACCCAGCCGTTGGCCGCGGCCAGGGCGGCGATCTCCTCCCAGGCCTCGACGGAGGGCGACACTCCGGTGGGGTTGTGGCAGCAGCCCTGGAGCAGGACGACGTCACCGGGCCCGGCCTCCCGCAGGTCCGCCAGCATGCGCGCGGGGTCGAGCCAGCCGTACGTGCGGACCCGCAGGCCCGCTCCTTCCAGGATGGGGCGGTGGTTGACGTACGCGGGGTCGCTGATCCACACGGTGGCGCCCGGGCGGGTCTGCCGTACGAGGTCGGCCAGGAGGCGCAGGGCGCCGGTGCCCGCGACGGTCTGGACGGCCGTCGCGCGTCCGGTGAGGTCCTCGCCGCCGAGGACCATGGTGAGCATGGCGCGGTTGAAGGCGGCGTTGCCCGAGAGGCCGAGGTACTCCTTGGAACCGGAGCGTTCCGCCAGGCGTATCTCGGCTTCCTTGACGGCGGTCATGACGGGGGTGATCCCGGTCTGGTCGCGGTAGACGCCGAGGACGAGGTTGAGCCGCTCGGGGCGCGGGTCGTCCGCGTACTCGGCGGTGAGGTCCCACAGCGGGTCGACGGGCGGGGCGGGGAGGAGCTCAAGCATCGGGTGAAACCTTGGTTCGGGGGCGCCGGTTGGCGAGGACGACGCCGAGGGTGATGAGGGGGACGCCGACCAGCACGGGCAGGGTCGGCGCCTCGTCGAGGAGGAGCGTGGCGAGCAGGACGACGACGGCCGGGCTCAGGCTGCCGACGACGGAGCTGCGTTCCGGGCCGAGCCGGCGGATGGCGAAGGCGTACAGCAGTCCCGCGCACAGGCCGACGCCCAGGCCCTGGACGACGAGGAACAGCGCGATGTCGGAGCCGGCGGCGTGGGCCAGTCCGGACGGCAGGACCCCGGTGAGGGTCAGCAGCGCGATGACCGCGAGCGAGGGGAGGCAGAGCAGGCCGATGGATCCGATGGGGTCCAGATCCACTTCGCGCAGGCCCACCGTGTAGAGCGCCCACAGGCCGCTGGCGACGAGCAGTGTTCCCGTGCCGAGCAGGGCGTCCGCGTCGAAGGCCGTCATGTGGCGCCACACCAGGGCCGCGACGCCCGCCACGATCAGCGCCAGGCCGACCGCCTGCGTGCCGCGCGGAGCGCTCTTCCCGCCGGCGACGACGAGGGCGGAGACGAACAGCGGGACCATGCCGGGCACGATCGCCCCGACGAAAGCGGCCGAGGTCAGGGAGCCGCCGTACATGGCGGCGAGGAAGAAGGGGACCCCGGCACCGCAGACGATCTTCAGGGCGGGGCCCGGGCGTACCGCGGCCAGGCGGCGCCTGCGCCGCCACAGGGCGGGCGCCAGGACCACCAGGGGCACCCCGAAGCGCAGCAGGGCGGCGTCGGCGGGCAGCAGGGTGGAGGCGCTCAGGGCGCGGGCGCTGAGCGCGAAGGCGGCCCAGATCATCACCGTGAGCAGCAGGGCGGCCATGCCCACCGCCCGTGGGGAGAGCCCCCGGGTGGGCGGCGGCTCCACCGGCCGCACCTCCGTCGTTCGTGTCGCCGCCACCAAAGATTCCTCCCGCTCGGAGCCGTTCGGGCGGAACCGACAGCCGGACTCCCCCGATGAGCAACCGTAGAGCTTCGCGGTAGGCAGATGATTGCTAGTTCTGCCCTCCAGACATAGCCTGGGGGCAGAATCTGCCAAGGAGTGCCGATGGACGCCGTGGACTTCCAGATCATCCACGAGTTGCAGGCCGACGGACGCCTGTCGAACCAGGACCTCGCCGACCGGATCCGGCTGTCCCCCTCTCCCTGTCTGCGCCGGGTGCGACGCCTGGAGGACGCGGGCCTGATCAGCGGCTACACGGCCACGGTGGACCAGGTCGCCTTCGGGCTGCCGATCACGGTCTTCGTCCGGATCAGGCTGGAGCGCCACACCGCGGAGGCGGTGAACGTGTTCGAAGAGCACGTCGGGCTCATCGACCACATCCAGGACTGCTACCTGATGGCGGGCAGCAGCGACTACCTGCTGCGGGTCGTCATCGAGAGCCTGGAGGCGTACGAAGCGCTGGTCCGGACCCGGATCCATGCCATCCCGGGCATCGCGTCGATCGAGTCCAGCTTCGCCTTCGGCAGCGTCAAGCAGTCCCGGGTCTACCCGCGCCCGGAGCAGCCCTCCCGCTGACGCGCGGCCACCTGCCCGGAACGGGGCGGCCGGTCGGGACCACGGGGTGGTTTCGCCTCCGGTCGATTACAGCCAATCGGAGTCACGCGCTCCGACCTCGGGCGGGCCGTCCGCGAAAAGTGCGCGGAGGCCCGCCCTGACGGCGATCCGGCGAGGTCGGCAGGGGCCGCTGTCGCACAAGGATCGTCCGGCGGTCACACAACGGTCACACGCCCATCGTCGTCCCATCGAACTGCGCGCCGCCGCGGTGGCCTGAAGTCGTACGGATCAACACCCCGCGCCCGTACCGCCGTTGATCACGCCCTTTCCCGCCTCGCATACTGCGCGGACCGGCGGCGGGCGGCGTTGCGCCCCCTGGCCGGAATCGACCACACGACTTCATCCCAAGCTCCTGGGGGAGACTTGCGTCCACATGTGAAGCGAGCACACGCCTTCACCATCGCAGCGGCCACATCGGTGGCCCTCGTAGCGGGCATGACCGGCCCCGCGACGGCGATCGCCGCCCACGCGACCGCCGCACCGGACACCGCACGCGTCGGCGGCGACGAGCGGATCCCGCTCGTCACGGGCGACAGCGTGGTGGTGAACGCCCAGGGCCGCATGGTGGCCTTCGAGGCCGCCGAGGGCCGTGAGCGCATACCCGTGCAGGTGCAGCGCATCAAGGGCCACACCCTGGTGGTGCCCAGCGACGCGCAGAGCCTCATCGCCTCGGGCCGGCTCGACCAGCGCCTCTTCGACCTCGAGGTGCTGACCGACCCGCGGCTGCGCGAGAGCCACCGCGCCGGGCTCAAGCTGATCGTGCAGTACGAAGGGGGTGCCACCGCCGCGCGGGCCGAGCTCCGCGCCGCCGGGGCCACCCCGTCGCTGCGCACCTTCCCGACCCTCAACGCCGACGCCGTCCGCGCTTCCGGGGACGACCTGTCCGGCGTGTGGAACGCGCTGACGGACCGGCAGCGGAGCGGCCTGCGCGCCACGGCCGCCGGCATCGCCAAGGTGTGGCTGGACGGCGTGCGCGGCGCCCGGCTCGACCGCAGCGTCCCGCAGATCGGCGCCGACAAGGCGTGGGCGTCCGGCTACGACGGCAAGGGCGTCAAGATCGCCGTCCTCGACACCGGCGTCGACAAGACCCACGAGGACCTCAAGACCCAGGTGGTGGGCGAGAAGAACTTCTCCTCCTCCGCCGACGCCGTGGACCGGGTCGGGCACGGCACGCACGTGGCGTCCATCGCCGCGGGCACCGGCGCCCTGTCCGGCGGCCGGTACAAGGGCGTCGCACCGGGCGCCAAGGTGATCAGCGGCAAGGTCCTCGACGACCAGGGCTTCGGTGACGACTCCGCCGTCATCGCGGGCATGGAGTGGGCCGCGGCCGAGGGCGCGGACGTGGTCAACCTCAGCCTCGGCAGCAGCGACTCCCCCGGCGTCGACCCGCTGGAGGAGACGGTGAACCGCCTCTCCGCCGAGAAGGGGATCCTGTTCGCCATCGCGGCGGGCAACGAGGGCGAGGGCGGCAGCTCGACGGTCGGCTCCCCCGGCAGCGCGGACGCCGCGCTGACCGTCGGCGCGGTCGACAAGGACGACCGGCTCGCGCCCTTCTCCAGCATCGGCCCGCGCGCCGGTGACGGCGCCGTCAAGCCGGACCTGACCGCGCCCGGCGTCGCCATCGCCGCGGCGGCCGCCGCCGGCAGCCTCATCGACACGCGCCCGGGCACGCCGCACCCCGCGCCGGGCTACCTGCAGATCGACGGCACCTCCATGGCGACCCCGCACGTCGCGGGCGCCGCCGCGATCCTGAAGCAGCGGCACCCCGACTGGAAGGCGGCCGAGCTCAAGGGGGCGCTGACCGGTTCCACCAAGGGCGGCGCCTACACCGCGTTCCAGCAGGGCTCCGGCCGGGTCCAGGTCGACAAGGCCCTGGACCAGAGCGTGATCGCCGAGCCGGTCTCGCTGAACTACGGCACGGCGCAGTGGCCGCACGCCGACGACCGGCCCCTCACCAAGAAGCTGGCCTACCGCAACCTCGGCACCACCGACGTCACCCTCGACCTGTCGGTGGCCACCGTGGACCCGGCGGGCAAGCCGGCTCCGGCCGGGTTCTTCACGCTGGGCGCCTCGCGGGTGACCGTGCCCGCCGGCGGCCGGGCCGAGGTCGACCTCGTCGCCGACACCCGGATCGGCGACGCCGACGGCACCTACTCGGGCTACGTCACCGCGGCCGCCGCGGGCCAGTCCGTGCGCACGGCCGCGGTGGCCGTGCGGGAGGCCGAGTCGTACGACGTGACGGTCCGGACCATCGGCCGCGACGGCGCCGACGCGCAGAACTTCTCCAACACCCTCGCCGGCGTCGGCGGCCCCGCCGCCGGCTTCTACACCCGCGTCGACAACGAGCCGGGCACCCACACGATCCGCGTGCCGAAGGGCTCGTACACCTTCAACACGGCGGTCTACGTCGACCCGTCGGACTACGCCAAGGGCACCGACTGGATCGCCCAGCCGAAGCTGGAGGTCACCGGTGACGTGACCCTCACCGCGGACGCCCGCACCACCAAGCCGGTCGAGCTCTCCGTGCCCGGCATCCAGACGCCCGACCTCGCGGGCACGTACTACGAGCGCAACACCGAGAGCGGCCGTATCGGCAACGGCTGGGTCCTGCGGGGCTTCACCGGCTTCCGCACCGCACACCTCGGTCCGGCCGTCACCGACGGCTCGCTCCTGCAGACCTGGGACGGGCACTTCGTCAAGGACGCCACCAGCCAGTACGCGGTGGCCTTCGGCGGACCGGTGAACACCGTCGCGACGGGCTACACCAAGCACGTGAAGGCCGACGAACTGGCCACCCTCAAGGTCGGTCTCGGGGCCTCCGCCCCCGGGAAGACCGCCGTCGCCTCCCCGTTCGCGCAGCTGCCGGGCGCGCCCGAGGGCAACGGGCTCTACGCGACGCAGGCGGCGCCGGGGACGCGCACCTTCTACGTCTCCACCGCCGACGGCGTCCAGTGGCTCACCCGCTTCGGGCAGCAGGGCCCGCCGGACGAGTGGGGCTACCCGGCCTACGAGGGCAGCCTGGAGATGACCCGGGCGAAGCGCTACGAGACCGGACGCACCTACACCGAGACCTTCAACACCGGTGTCTTCGGGCCGCTCCTGAACGAGAAGGAGGGCGTCTTCCGTACCGCCCCCGACCCGGCGACGGGCGAGCAGCAGATCGTCGGCGCCCTCTCCCTGTTCGCCGACGGCAAGGGCCACTCCGGGTTCAGCCCGTTCACCTCGGCCACGTCGACGCTGTACCGCAACGGTGTCAAGGTCGCCGAGAACGACGACCCGCTGACCGGCTCGAAGCCCTTCACGGTCGACGGCGCCGACGCCGAGTACCGACTGACGACCTCCGTGGAGCGCTCGGCGGCCCTGGCCTCCGCGTCCACCAGGATCGAGACGGGCTTCACGTTCCGCTCGCGGCAGGTCGCGGCCACCACGGCGCTTCCGGTGTCCACGGTCCGCTTCGCGGCCCCCGTCGACCTCTCCTCGCGCGCCCCGGAGCGTCTGCCGGTCCTCGTCCCGGTCACCGTGCAGGGCGCGGCGGCCGGACAGAACCTCAAGTCGCTCTCGGTGTCGGTGAGTTACGACGCCGGGAAGACCTGGCAGCGCGTCGCGGTCCGGGACGGCCGGATCGCCGTGCCGAGCCCGGCGAAGGACCGCGCCGTCTCGCTGGCCGCCGAGGTCACGGACCAGCAGGGCAACACGTCGACGCTGAAGATCCACAACGCGTGGTACGGGAAGTGACGCTCCCGCGTCCCCTCCGACTCGCGCGCTGACCGACCGGGCCGCCGACACGGCCCGACACGGCGCCACCACCCTCGGGTGGTGGCGCCGTTCGGTCGCGTGGGGCCGGTCGACGGGGCGCCGCCCGGCCCGCGGTCACCAGGTGCGGTCGAGCAAGTGCGTGAACAGCGCGTCCAGTTCCCGCGCGGCCGCGTGCGCCAGCGGCGTGTCGCGCAGGGCGCGGCGCGCGGTGTCCAGGTGGCGGCGTGCCTCGTCGCGGGCGGCGGCACGCCCGCCGGCCTCCTCCACGAGCGCCGCGACGAGTTCGGCGGAGGCGGCGTCGACCGGCCGGGGGGACGAGAGCAGCGGGACGAGCTCGCGGGCGATCTCGCCGCCACCCGCCACGGCGACGAGGACCGGGTACGTCTTCTTGGACCGGAGCAGGTCGGCGTGGACGGGTTTGCCGGTGACGGCGGGATCGCCCCAGATGCCGAGGACGTCGTCCACCGCCTGGAAGGCGAGGCCTAGATGGCGCCCGGCCCGGTCGAGCGCGGTCACGGTCCGCTCCGGGGCGCCGCCGAGCACCGCGCCGAGCGCGAGCGCGCACCCCAGCAGGCTCCCGGTCTTGCGCTCGGCCATGGACCGGTACTCGTCCGGTGCGACCGCGCCGGGCCCGTGCCAGGGGCGCTGCTCGAAGCGCAGGTCCTCCGCCTGCCCGGACACGAGGGCGCCGAGGGTCGCGCAGAGGCGTCGGACCGCGGCCCCCGTGTGCCGGCCCCGGGCTTCGGCCAGGACGGACACGGACTGGGCGTGGAGCGCGTCGCCCGCCAGGACGGCGGGTCCCGTCCCGTACGCCTTCCAGACGGCCGGGCGCTGCCGTCGTAAGGCGTCGGCGTCCATGATGTCGTCGTGGAGGAGGGAGAAGGTGTGGACGAGTTCGACCGCCACGGCTCCCGGGACGGCGTCGGCGGCGTCGGCACCGACGGCCTCCGCGCCCAGGACGGCGAGGGCCTGCCGCACGCCCTTGCCCTCGGATCCGCCGGGGTCCGGGGTGCCGGCCGTGTCGGCCCAGCCGAGGCCGTAGGCCGCCATCTCGCCGATCCAGGGATGCAGGCGGCCCACCGCCTCCGCCAGTGCGGGCCGGGTCAGTTCGCGGGCGCGCTCCAGGACTCCGGGCGCGGCGGGGGCGTGGCCGAGGGAGGTGCGGGGCACGGTCGGAGCCGGGGTGGCCGACGGACCCGCGGGGGTGCGGACCGGCGGGGGCGGGGTCGGGAGGGCGTTCACCGCAGCGCCGCCACGTCGGCCGCGCGCAGGGCCTCCGCCCCGACGGCCGGCAGGACCGGTTCGCCGGGCACCCGTCCGTCCGCGCCGGGGTCCGGCAGCGGTCCGACCCCGAGTTCGGCGGCGGCCTTGTCCACCATGTCCCGGGCGTGCCGGAGCCCGATGCGGTCGAGCGTCGCGCGGAGTTCGGCCAGGTCCGCGGCGGTGTGCGCGGCGTCGCGGCCCAGCCGGGCCTCGGACTTGACCAGTCCCAGCCGCGACAGCGCCGTGCCGCGCGGCTCCTCCATGCCGCGGAACTCCTCCAGCGCCTGCGCGTACAGGTCGCGGGCCTCCGCGTGACGGCCCGCCCGGTAGAGCACGTTGCCGCGCATCTTGTGGTTATAGGCGAGGGCGCCCGCCAGCTCGATCTCCCGGCAGGCCTCCTCCGCCCGTGACAGCAGGGACAGGGCCCGGTCCACGTCCCCGTCCCGTACGGACACCACGTCGGCTATGCCGCGCAGGGCCCACGCCCAGCCACGCCGGTCCTCGGCGCGGGACGCCGTCTCGGCCGCCTCCTCGAACAGGGCGAGGGCCTTGTCGAAGGAGCCGGTGTTGCGGTGCATCTGGGCTATCCCCTCCAGCGCCCACACCGTGTGCCGGGCCTCGCCGCGGCGGCGGGCCTCGGCGAGCAGCTGTTCGTGCAGACGCCCCACGGCCTCGTAGTCGCCCTGGATGCGCCCGGTCTCGGCGAGCCCGGCCAGCGAGTAGCCGCGCACGACGACGTCCCCGCCCCGCTCGCCCGCCTCGGCCGCCAGCCCCAGCAGCCGGTACGCCAGCCGGAGCGCGCCGCGCTGGCGGGCCAGCGTGCCGCCGCTCCACAGGGCCCAGGCCATCGCCCCTTCGTGCCCGGCCGTGCGGGCCGCCCGGTAGCTCGCCTTCCAGGCCCGGTCGGCGTCCTCGATCCGCCCGAGCCTGCGGCAGGCCTCGGCCACGGCCAGGCCGCAGCGCGCCACCTCGCCCAGGTCGCCGGACCGCTCCGCCGACCGGAGCTCCTCGACGCCCTTGGCGAGCACCTCGGGCAGGGAGGCGTTCACCGACAGCGACCCGAGCGCCCCCTGATACTCCGGCGCGGACGCCTTCTCCCGCGTCGCCGCGCCCACCTGACCTGCCATCAGACCCTCCTCAGGCCGGCTCGACGATCAAGCCGGCACGAGGATCAAGACGGCGCTCGCGCCCCGGGGTTCCGCCTCGGCCGCAAAGATCCCTCTCGGTAGGGGCGCCGGGTCATCCTCAAGTGCTACGCGGGCGTCGGCCGGTCCTCAACAAGAGGGACGACGGCGCCCGGTGGGAGGTGTCACGGAGCACGGCCCGGCCGACGGCGGGGCTCGTCCCCGAGCTCCCCTACGGGCCGGTGCCCACGGCCAGCAGCGTCCCGAGCGGCGTCCGCTCGTGCGTCACCGACCGTCCGGTGCGCCGCGTCGTCACCAGCCCCGCCCCGCGCAGCGCCGCCGCGTGGGCGGACGCCGTCGCGTTGCTGACGCGCAGGGCGCGGGCCAGGTCCGTCGTGGTGTGGGGTGCGGCGAGGAGGCGTAGGAGTTCGGCGCGGGTGCGGCCGAGGACGGGCGCCAGCGACCCGTCGTGCGGCGCCGGCCCTTCCGGTACGGGCGGGCGGCCGGGGCCCGCCGGGTAGGTGAGCACCACCGGGCGGCCGGGGAGGTCCCGGAGCAGCGGGCCCGCCGGGTGGTGGAAGGTCGGCAGCAGGACGAGGCCCCGGCCGGCGAGGCGCACGTCGCGCTCCTGGGCGCCCGGCCACTCCCACACGCCCTCGTGGAACCGGCTGCCCGGGGCGAGGACGACCAGCGCGGCGGCCACACCGTGTGCGGCGACGGCCAGCGCGTGGCGGGTGAACTCGTCGCGGTGCAGGTCCTGCACGACGGACCACACCGGGGCCAGCACCGTCTCGTAGGCGGCGTGCTGGGCCCGGCGCACGGTGCGCCAGGCCGCCTCCTCGCCCGCGTGCAGGCCGCGGACCCAGCCGGGCGCGGGCGCCGCCCCGTACACCCGCTCCAGTTCCGAGCGGACGGTGTCGGGGCTCGTCGAGCGGATGCGGGCGAAGCCGTCGGCGAGCGTGTCGCCCTCGACGCCGAGGTCGAGGAAGGTGGGCGGGCGGCCCGCCGGGACGAGGTCGGCGAGCGGTTCGGAGGCGGCCGGCAGGGCGCGGAGCACACGGCCGCGCCACGGCCCGAACAGCGGCGCGCCCCGGGGTGCGACGGCCGTCGTCAGCGCCGCGTGCAGCTCCTGCAGCGGAGCCGGACGGGCCGCGAAGCGGACCCCCGCGACGTCGTCCGCCGTGAAGTGGATCCGCAGCACCCGCACGACTCCTCGCTCGACACCAGCCTTTCGGTCAGGGCCTGAACCTTCGCACGGACCCCCGTCCCGCCCCAAGGATGCCGTCATGACGACGAACCACGCCATCAGCCGCCGCACCCTGGTCAGGGGCGCGCTGCTCGGCTCCGCGACCGCGCTCCTCGCCCCGGCGGGCGCGGCGCCCGCCGGGGCCTCGACCGCCGGGCCCGCCGGGGTGCCGCTCCGGCTTCCGGCGCCGACCGGGCCGCACCCCGTCGGCCTGCGCACCGTCCATCTGACCGACCCCTCCCGTACCGACCCGTGGGTGGGCGGGGTGCGGGAGGTGATGCTCACGGTCCTGTATCCGGCCCGTACCGTACGGGGCTGCCCGCGCGCCCCGCAGCTCTCCCCCACCGCCGCCGGGATCTTCGCCGACTACGCCCCGCTCGTGCACCCCGGGTTGCCCGAGCCGGGAGAGGTCGACTGGGGCGCGGTCCTCACCCACGGGCACGTCGACGCCCCGCCGCTGCCGGGCCGGCGGCCGGTGCTGCTGTACAGCCCGGGCGGCGGCGACTCCCGCACGCTCGGCACCAGCCTCGCCGAGGACCTTGCGAGCCACGGCCGGGTCGTCGTCCTCGTCGACCATCCCGGGGACGCGACGCAGGTGGAGCTGCCGGGCGGGATGCGGACCACCGTCCTGTTCGGGCCGCCGGACCCCGCGACCTTCCGTACGATGGTCGACACCCGCGTCGCGGATCTCCGCTTCGTCCTCGACCGGCTCGGCGACCTGCCGACGGCCTCCGTGACGGACCCGCGACGGCTCGGGGCCTACGGACACTCGGCCGGCGGCACCGCCGCCGTGTACGCGGCGCACGACGACGCGCGGATCCGCGCGGTGGCGAATCTGGAGGGCTATCTCGACCTGCGCCCCCTCGACGGCCCGGACCCCTTCGGCCGGCCCCTGCTGCTCTTCCGCAGCGAGGGATTCGAGGGTGCCGCGCGCATCGACAGCTCCTGGGCCGGCCTGCGCGCCCACCGCGCCGTGCTCCGCCGCGGCGGTCACGGAGCGTTCACCGACTACGGGGCCCTCGTCCCGCAGCTCCACGCCGCCGGGCTGGTGACGGACGCCGCGCGGGCGGCCCTGGTCGGCACGGGCGACCCGGCACCGACCAGGGCGGCTCTCCGGCACCGGGTCGGGGACTTCTTCGAGCGGAGCTTTCGCTCGTGACGACGGGACACCGGGCCGGACGACGTACCGCCGCCGCGGGCCGGAAGGATCCGGTCCGCGGCGGCGGCGGGGGTCGTCCGGTGGGTCAGGCCAGGACCTTGAGGGCGGCGGGGCGGACCCGGAGGGTGACCGGGAGGGTCGCGTCGACCTCGCCGTCGGCGCCGTACGGGAGGGGGCGGTCGGCCTCGATCCGGATCTCCTTGCCCCGCAGGATCTCGACCTCGGGGCGCTGCACGTGGGCCCCGGTCTTGAGCTCGTTCATCAGGGTGAAGAAGAGGTGCTTCGGCGCCTGCTTGATGACGACGACGTCGAGCAGTCCGTCGTCGACGCGGGCACCCGGCGCGACCTTCCGGCCGAATCCGTAGAAGCCGGAGTTGGCCGCGACCACCGTGTAGCCGGTGCGTTCGTGGCGTGTGCCGTCGATCGTGATCCGGTACGCGGCGGGCTTCCAGGCGAGGACCGCCCGCAGGCCGCCCGCGTAGTACGACGCGGCGCCGCGCAGGACGCGGGAGGCGTTGGCGTGGCGGTTGGCCACCGCGTCGACGCCCGCGTACACGCTGCCGAGGATGCAGGTCCGCGCGTGCCGGGCGGACTCGACCTCGATGGTGTCGACGGCCCGCGGCTCGCTGTGGAGCAGGACCTCGGCGAGGCCCGGGGCGTCGGTGGGGAGCTCCAGGGCCCGGGCGAAGTCGTTGCCGCGCCCCGCCGGGACGAGGCCGAAGACCGTGTCGGTGCCGCTGAGCGCGCCGCCGACGGTGCCGGCCATGCCGTCACCGCCGACGGCGAGCACGACGTGCCCCTTCGCGCCCGCCTCCCTGGCGAGTTCCCGGGCGTGCTCCAGGCTGCGGCTGTAGACGGTGTCGAGTTCCGCCCCCGCCTCCCTCAGCAGCCGGGCCAGCGGGAGGAGGCTCGCCGTGCCGCTGGAACCCCCTGCGGTGGGGTTGACGACGGCGGTGAACTGTCGCATGGATCTGGCCTCCGGGCGGCAGGAGAAGGGTCGGGAGGAGGGAGCGGAAGGAGCGGCGGAAGGAGCGGGCCGCCGGATTCAGCGGATCGGGATCAGGACCCCGGGGCTCAGCACGCCGGACGGGTCGACCTCGGCCTTGACCGCCTGCAGCATGCGGATGCCGAGGGGGCCGATCTCGCGGGCGTACCAGTCGCGGTGGTCGGTGCCGACGCCGTGGTGGTGGCTGATGGTGCCGCCCGCCGCCAGGATCGCGTCGTTGGCCGCCCGCTTCACCGGCGCCCAGTGCGCGACGGGGTCCTCGCCCTGTGCGGAGACGACCGTGAAGTAGAGCGAGGCGCCGTTCTCGTAGGTGTGCGAGATGTGGCACATGACGAGCGGCGGGGTGCCGGCCTCGGTGAGGGTCCGCGTCAGGGCGTCGCGGACCGCCGCGTACAGGCCGGGGATCGCGGACCAGAAGGCCGCCGTCTCCAGCGTCTCGGCGAACGCGCCGGCGTCGAGCAGCGCGTCCCGCAGGTAGGGCGCGTTGTAGCGGCCGTGCTCCCACTTGTCGCCGGGCTCCTCGCCGACGAACTCGCCGTCGCAGGCGAGGAGGAGCTCGCGGACCGCGGCGCGGCGGGCGGCCGTCTCCTCGTCCGTGCCCTCGAAGCCGACGATGGCCATGCAGCCCGGGTTCTCCGGGAGGGCGGAGCTGCCGATGGCGTCGGGCTGCGCGAGGCCGATGAAGGTCTCCGACTCGTCGGACAGGCGCAGCACGGTGGGTCGCGGGCCGTCCTGGGCGACACGGCGCAGGGCCGCCGTGCCCGCCTCGAAGGAGGCGAAGCGCCAGCCCTCGTAGACCCGCGTGCGCGGCAGCGGCCGGATGCGCACGGTGACCGCGGTGATCACGCCGAGGGCGCCCTCGGAGCCGAGGAGCAGCTGGCGCAGGTCGGGGCCGGCGGCCGAGCGGGGCGCCCGGCCGGTCTCCAGGGTGCCTTCGGGGGTGGCGACGGTCAGGCCGAGGACCATCTCGTCGAAGCGGCCGTAGCCGGACGAGGCCTGGCCGCTGGAGCGGGCCGCGGCGAAGCCGCCGACGGACGCCCACTCGAACGACTGCGGGAAGTGCCCGAGCGTCCAGCCCTGTTCGTTGAGCAGTTCCTCGCACCGGGGGCCGCGCAGGCCGGGCTGCAGCGTCGCGGTGCGCGACACCTCGTCCACGGCGAGGAGCCGGTCGAGCCGGCGCAGGTCCAGGGCGACGAAGGGCCGCCCGGTGGTGGGCGCGAGGCCGCCGACGACGGAGGTGCCGCCGCCGAACGGGACGGCGGACAGGCCGTGTTCGGCGCAGGCGCGCAGCACGGCGAGGACCTCGTCGTGGCTGCCGGGGAGCACGACGGCGGCCGGGATGTCGTCGACCTCGCCGGCGCGGATGCGCAGCAGGTCGGGGGTGGACTTGCCGCGGGTGTGCCGGATGCGGCTCTCGGCGTCGTCCCGTACGCCGTCCGGTGCGGCGACGGCGGCGCGCAGCGCGCCGTTCGCCTCGTCGGTCAGGGCCGGGGCGGGCGCCTCGATCTGGGCGAGGGCGGACGGGCCGCTCTCGCGCGGGGTGACGCCGAGCAGGTCCCGCAGCAGGCCGGTGACCGACTCGGGCAGGGGCGCCGCCTTGGCCGGGTCGCCCCAGCCGCTCCACAACATGTCCACTTCGAGAGGTTCCTCACGGTTTGTTTCACGGACGGCGCTGCCGAACGGCCTGCGCTGGCATTACACTGTGACAGATGACGCCCATTCGTCACAACCATGCGGACGCAGATCCCGTGCTCGACGCCGCACGCGACTGCGTGCTCGCCGTCGGCGTACGCCGGACGACCCTCACCGACGTCGCCCGGCGGGCCGGCGTGTCCCGGATGACGCTCTACCGGCGCTGGCCCGATGTGCGCAGCCTCGTCGGCGACCTGATGACCCGTGAGTGGATCGCCGTCGCCGCCGGGGCCATGCCGCCCTCCGACGACGACCGGCCCGAGCGGGAGCGGATCGTCGAGGGACTGGTCGAGGGGGCCGCCGCCTTCCGGGCCCACCCGCTGTTCCACAAGATCCTCGACGTCGACCCCGAGCTGCTGCTGCCGTACGTCCTCGACCGCCGGGGCGCCAGCCAGGACGCCCTGCTCGGACTCCTCCACACGGCACTGGAGGACGGGCACGAGGACGGCTCGGTGCGGCGCGTACGGCCGGACCTGCAGGCCCGCTCCCTGCTGCTCGTCGTCCAGTCCTTCACGCTGTCGATGCGCACCATGACCGACGAGACCGATCCCGAACTGAGCGAAGCCGCCTTCCTCGGAGAGCTGCGCACCCTGCTGGAGAGGACCCTCACCCCATGAACCCCACGAGCAGCACCGCCCGCCCCGGTTCCTCGCTGGACGCCGGGCGACGCCGACGCGAACTGGGCCGGCTCGCCGACGGCGATGCCGGCGCCGTCGTCGACGTACTCGTCGTCGGGCTGGGCGCCACCGGAGCCGGAGCGGCGCTCGACGCGGCCACCCGTGGACTCAGCGTCGCGGCGATCGACGCGCACGACCTCGCGTTCGGCACGTCCCGCTGGAGCTCCAAGCTGATCCACGGCGGGCTGCGCTACCTGGCCTCCGGCCAGCTCGACGTCGCCCACGAGAGCGCCGTCGAACGCGGCATCCTCATGGAGCGCACCGCCCCGCACCTCGTGCGCGCCCAGCCGTTCGTGCTGCCCCTCACCCCGCTCGTCAGCCGCGGCCAGGCCGCCCTCGCGCGCGCCGGGTTCGTCGCCGGCGACATGCTGCGCGTCGGCGCCCGCACCTCCCGCCGCACGCTGCCGCGCCCGCGCACGCTCTCCGCCGTCGAGACCCGTCACCTCGCCCCGGCCCTGCGCCCGGTCGGACTGCGCGGCGGGCTCCTCTCCTGGGACGGGCGGCTCACCGACGACGCCCGCCTGGTCACCGCCATCGCCCGCACCGCCGCCGCGCACGGCGCCCGCATCCTCACCCGCACCCGGGCCCTGGAGCTCCACGGCGACGGCGCCCTGGTCCGCGACGAGACCACCGGCCAGGAGCTGCGCATCCGCGCCCGTACGGTCGTCAACGCGGCCGGCGTCTGGGCGGGCGGCCTCGTCCCGGACATCCGCCTGCGGCCCTCGCGCGGGACGCACCTCGTGCTGCGCGCCGAGACCCTCGGCCGGCTCTCCGCCGGCCTGCACATCCCGATCCCCGGCGAGACGAACCGCTTCGTGCTGGTCCTGCCACAGGGCGACGGGCGCGTGTACGTCGGGCTCACCGACGAACCCGTCGACGGCGACGTCCCCGACGTGCCGGAGGTGCCGGAGACCGACATCGGCTTCCTGCTCGACGTGCTCGGCTCCGCGCTGGACGTCTCGGTCCAGCGCTCCGACGTGGTCGGGGCGTTCGCGGGACTGCGGCCCCTGCTGGACGTCCGGGACGAGGGCGGCCGCACCGCCGACATCTCCCGCAAGCACGCCGTGCTGGCCTCGCCCGACGGCGTCGTCACCGTCGTCGGCGGCAAGCTGACCACCTACCGCCGCATGGCCCAGGACGCGGTCGACGCCGCCGTGGCCGCCCGCGGCCTGACCGCCGGCCCCTGCCGCACCGCGTCGCTCCCCCTCGTCGGCGCCGCGGGGCCGCGGACCCTCGCCGGCCTCGACCTCCCGCCCCGGCTGGTGCAGCGCTACGGCACCGAAGCGGCGGGCGTCCACGCACTCGGCGTCGAGGACCCCGCGCTCGCGCGGCCGATCGTGCCCGGCCACCCGGTCACCGGCGCCGAACTCCTGTGGGCGGTCCGCCACGAAGGCGCCCTGGACACCGCCGACCTCCTCGACCGCCGTACGCGCGTCGGCCTGGTGCCGGAGGACCGCGCGGTCGCCGAGGAGGCGGCCCGGGACGCCCTGGCCCGGGGCGAGCGGGTGGGCTGACCGACCGCGGACGGGCGCTCGCCGTGCCGGGGGGCGACGGCGCCGCGCCCGTCCGCGCGGGCGTTCCTCCGGCACGGCACCGCCGTGCGCGCGAGGAACGCCCGCTCTCCCGTGGGGGTTCGGGGCCGGACGGCTCAGCGGGTCAGCGGCCCTGGAGGGCCTTGACGTTGTTGCCGAAGGTCCAGCCCTTCGAGCCGTCCCAGTTGGCCGACCAGGTCATCAGGCCCTTGAGCTGCCCGCCGTAGCGGTTCCACGCCTGGGCCACCAGGGACGGGGCCATGTAGCCGCCGCCCGCGCCCGGCTGCGCGGGCAGGCCGGGGACCTGCTTGTCGTACGGGACCCGGATCGTGGTGCCCTGGATCACCAGGCCCTTGTTCAGGCAGTCGGTCTGCGCGGCGAAGCCGGCGACGGTGCCCGCCGCGTAGGAGTCGCCGGAGCATCCGTACATGCTGCCGTTGTAGTACTGCATGTTGAGCCACCACAGGCGCCCGTTGTCGGCGTACTTCTTGACGATCGGGAGGTACGCGCCCCAGATCGAGCCGTACGCGACGCTGCCGCCCGTGACGTACGCCGTCTCCGGCGCCATCGTGAGGCCGAATCCGGCGGGCATGCGGGACAGGACCCCGTCGATGATGTACGTCAGGTTGGCCTGCGAGGCGGAGAGCGTGCCGATGCTGCCGCTCCCGACCAGCCCGGTCTCGATGTCGATGTCGATCCCGTCGAAGTTGTACCTCTGCAGGATCGGCACGATGGTCGCGATGAACCGGTCGGCGACCGCACGGGAGCTCAGGTCGATGCCCGCGGCCGCTCCGCCGATCGACATCAGGATCGTGGCCCCGGCGGCCTTGGCGTTGCACATCTGCGCCGGGGTGGAGACCCGGACGGTGGCGTCCATGCCGTCCTCCCACAGCACCGTCCCGTCCGAACGGATCACCGGGAAGGCGGCGTTGATCACGTTGTACCCGTGGGCGGCGAACCGCGGGTCGTCGATGGGCGCCCAGCCGAACGGCGGGTGCACGCCGTTCGCGGAGCCGTCCCAGTTCTCCCAGTATCCCTGGAGCACCTTGCCGGCGGGCCTCGGCTTGAGGGCGCAGGTGTCCGCCGCGGGCGCGGCGGGCGAGGAGGCCGCCTGCGCGGCGGGGACGGCGAGCGCGGTGGCGGCCAACAGGGCGGCGAGGCCCGCGCCGAGGGCGCGGGCGATCCGGCGGACTGGCATGCGTGCTCCTTGGGACGTGGGGGGATGAGAAGAGTCCGGGGTGTGCACTCACGCCGACGGTAGGTTGGTCCAGACCATTCGTCAACAGGTCTGCGAGGGTGGGTAGTTGGGACTTCGATGGGCGTGGACCCAGGAAGCCTGCGATTCGCTGCCAGGGGCGTCACAGGTCCTGGATGCGGCGGAACGGGCGGTCCGCCTCCAGCTCGAACGCGAGCTCCAGCAGGGTGCGTTCGGCGCCCGGGCGGCCCGAGAACATGACCCCGATGGGCAGCCCGTCGTCCGTCGCGCCGGTGGCGGGGAGCGAGAGCGACGGCGTGCCGACGACGTTGTTGACCGGAGTGAAGGCGACGTACGCGAGGATCCGGTCGATGAGCGTCTCGTACGGGACGGTCGGGCTGAGGTGGCCGATCGGCGGAGTGGTGTGGGCGAGTACGGGCGTGAGCACGAGGTCCAGGCCGCGGAACGACGCCGCGTACGCCTCCTTCGTGCGCTTCAGCCGCCGCAGGACGCCGGGCGTGCGCCGCCAGTCCTTCAGGTACGCCTCGCGCAGGCCCCGGCTGAGGCCGTCCATGCGGCGCCGGTCGAAGTCCGCGCCGAGCGTGCGGCCGGTGACGCCCAGGAGGAACGACAACAGCCCCCAGTAGGTGAGGAAGTCGTCGGTGAAGCGGGGGTCGAGCGACAGCTCCACCGGTGTCACCGCGTGACCCAGGCGTTCCAGTCGCGCCACCGTCTCCGTGACCGCCGCGCGGGTGGCGGGGTCGGCCCGGACGCCGTTCGGCGAGTCCACCAGGAAGCCGATGCGCAGCCGGCGCTCGGCGGGGCCTTCCACCAGGCCCACGGGCGGCAACGTGGGGTTGCGCCAGTGGGCCTCGGCGGCGGCGAGGAACGCGGCCGTGTCCCGTACGGAGCGGCTCACCACGCCGTCGGAGACGATGTCCAGGGGAAGCTGGCGGCTCTGGGCGTTGGTCACGACCCGGCCGCGGGTCGGCTTGAGGCCGACCAGGCCGCAGCAGGCGGCGGGGATCCGGATCGAGCCGCCGCCGTCGTTGGCGTGGGCGATCGGGACCGCTCCCGCGGCGACGAGCGCCGCGCTGCCACCCGATGAACCCCCCGCCGAGAAACCGGTGTTCCACGGGTTGCGGACCGGCTCGGCGCCCTCGTACTCCGTGCTCGGACTGAACCCGAACTCGGGCAGGCGGGTCTTGCCGAGCACGGTGACACCGCTGCTGAGGAACTGGCCGGTGAAGGGCGCGTGCCGGCGGGCGGGGCGCGGCGCGAAGGCCGCGCTGCCGTGCCCGGTGGGCAGCCCCAGGTAGTCCGTGTTGTCCTTGACGAAGGTCGGCACCCCGGCGAGGGCACCGGCCGCGGACGCCGCCTGCGGCGCGGGGGCGTCGATGTGCACCTGGACCGCGTTCAGCCGCGCCTCGACCGCCCGCACGCGCTCGGCCGCGTCCCGGGCGGCCTCCGCCGCGCCGACCTCGCCGCGCCGGATCGCCGCCGCCAGACCGACGGCGTCGTGCTCCCCCAGGGCGTCGTCCCGGAATGCGTGCACCGTGGCTTTTTCCTCGAAAGTCGTCACCGCTACCTCAGTCCCCGGCCGCCGTGTGGATGTTGACGGACATCATGACTTACCGCCGAGTAACAGGCGAGGGTTCCGGCCGCTCGCCACCCCGTCCACTCCCCCGGACAGGTGGGTGACCGTCGGCGATTCGGCCGCACTTCTTCGCGCCCCGGCTCAGATCGGTCGACGGTGCCGGCCCTCGGGCCTGCCCCTACGGGTCACGACGACGTGCTCGATGCCGCCCGGCGGCTTCCCGTCCCAGCCGTCCGTCCTGTCGACGACGTGGCGGCCGACGACCGTCACCCTCGTAGGAAGACGACCGGCCGGGTGCGGGTGCGGCGGGCGTCGAGGTGTGGTCCCGGGCCTGGAGGCCGGGCCGGCGGGTCCCCGGCTAGGGTGAACGGCGTGCGCGTACTGCTCGTCGAGGATGACGAAGACCTCCGGTTCGGTGTGGCCGCCGCCTTGCGGGCGGCGGGCCTCGCCGTCGACGAGGTCGCCGATCTGCCGCAGGCGGACGAGGCGCTGTTCGTCACCGCGTACGACTGCGCGGTGTTCGACCGGATGCTGCCGTCCGGGGACGCCGCGGTCTTCGTCGACGGGCTGCGGCGCGGCGGCCGGGCCGTGCCCGTGCTGTTCCTGACCGCGCGGGACACGGTGGCGGACCGGGTGGAGGGGTTCGCCAGCGGGGGCGACGACTACCTCGTCAAGCCGTTCGCCGTGCCCGAGCTGGTCGCGCGGGTGCGCAGCCTGTGCCGGCGCGCGGCGACCGTGCGCCCGCCGGTGCACCTCGTCGGGGACCTGGAGGTCGACACGGCGCGGCGGCAGGTGCGGCGCGGCGGTGTGCTGCTGATGCTGACGAGCCGGGAGTTCGCGGTCCTCGAAGTGCTCGCCTCGCGCGCGGACCAGGCGGTCTCCCGCGCCGAGTTGGTCGAGAGCTGCTGGGACGAGATGGCGGAGCCGCAGTCCAACGTCCTCGAAGTGCTCGTCTCCCAGCTGCGGCGGAAGCTGGGCGGCCCGGTGCTGATCCACACCGTTCGCGGGGTCGGCTACCGACTCGCTCCGGGCGACGAGACACCGTGAGGACCGGCCTTCCCGCGCGTACGAGGGCCGGTGGGCGTGCGGCAGCCGGTGGGCGAGCCCGGGCCGGTGGGCGTGCGCGGGCGCTCACTCCGACCGCGCGCGTGGTGCGGCTGCGGCGGCGGATCAGCCTGCTGTTCGCGCTGACCAGCGCCGTCGGACTGGTCGCGATGGGCGTGCTGGCCGTGCGCAGCGACAGCGCGCGGTGGCGGGAGCAGCTCGACCACTCGATGGACGCGGACACCAGTTGGGCCCTCGGGCTCCTGGAGACCGACGCGGACGGGCGGCTCGACACCGCCGTCCTGGCCGAGACGGTCGACACCGACTGCCCTCCCCTCACCGTGCTCCTCGTGGACGCCGACGACCCCGACGACCCCGGCGCCGTGACCGTCCAGCACGCACCGGCCAAGGCCTGTCTGGCCGTGAGCCCCGCCGTGGTCCTGGAGGCCGGGCGGGCGGCGGCCCGGGCCGACCACACGCTGGCCTTCGACCGGCGCACGCGGGACGGCGCGCCGGTACGGGTCTTCGCACAGCCCTTCTACGCGCCCGAGGCGCCCGACGACGAGGGCCCTCAGGGCGTGCTCGTCGCCTTGGCGGACGCGGCCGGCCCACGCGCCGACCACCGACGCCTCGTGTGGATCGTGGCAGGGGGCGGCGCGGTGCTCGTGCTGCTGTCGGCGGCCGTCGGGCACGTCCTTTCCGGGTGGGCCGTACGGCCCGCGCTCGCGGCCCTGGGCCGGCAGGAGGCGTTCCTCGCGGACGCGGCGCACGATCTGCGCACCCCGACCGCCTCGCTCCGGACGCTCGCGGAGACGGCGCTGCGCGGCGAGACGGACAGCGCGGAGGTGCACCGGCGCACCCTGCGCCTGGCGGAGGGCATGGGCCGACTCGTCGACGGGCTGCTGACCCGGGCCCGGCTCATGTCGGGCACGGCCACGGTGGCCCGCCAGCCGCTGCGGCTCGACCAGCTGGCGGAGGCGGTCGTCGACGAGGCGCCCGTCGCGGGCCACCGGGTCCGGATCGAGGCGGAGGAGACCGTCGTGGCGGCCGACCCCGAGCTGGTACGCCGGGCCGTCGGCAACCTCCTCGGAAACGCGCTCGCGCACGGGCACGCTCCGGGCGTTCCGGCGGACGTGCTCGTGACGGTGACCCGGGACGGGACGCTGACGGTCGAGGACGCGGGTCCCGGGCTGCCGCCGGAGGTCGCGGGCGCGTTGTTCGAACGCTTCCGCAGCGGGTCCGGGTCCACCGGGCTCGGCCTGTCGATCGCCTCCTGGGTCGCCCACGCGCACGGCGGCACGCTGACGGTGGAGGACGTCGGGCGGGGCGACCCGGCCGAGCCCGGGGAGCCGCGCGAGTGCGGCGCGCCGGGCGGGGCCCGGTTCGTGCTCCGGCTGCCGACGTCGGGCTGACGCCCGGGATCGGCGCCGTCCCCGCGCCTGTCGCCTGCCGTCCGCCTCCTGCCGTCTCCTCAGCAAATCCTCAGCAACCGCGCGTGATCATTCCCTGGACCGACCAGCTAAGGGAGTACCTCGTGATCCGCGCCGCCGCACGCCGCCGCCAGGCCTTCGCCATCGCCCTCGCCGTCCTCGGCACCACGTCCCTCGCGGCCTGTACGTCCGGGAGCGCCCCCGCCCCGGGGCGCCCAGGGGCCGCGGCCGCCGCCGATCCCGCCGACCGCCCCGACCTGCGGCGCTTCTACGGCCAGCGGCTCGCCTGGCGGGCCTGCGGCGACTCCTACCAGTGCGCCGATCTCACCGTGCCGAGGGACTACTCCCGGCCCGGCGACGGCAGGACCTTCGTCCTGCCCGTGGCGAAGGCCGCCACCTCCGCCGCCGGCAAGCGGATCGGCTCCCTCCTCTACAACCCGGGCGGTCCGGGAGAGCGTGGCGTGCAGGCCCTCAAGGACGGGCTCGCCGACGACCTCGGGCGCGGAGTGCGCGAGCGGTTCGACATCGTGGCCTTCGATCCGCGCGGGGTCGGCGAGAGCCGGCCGGCCCTGACCTGCCGCGCCGGAACGGAGTCGGACGACGCGTCCCCGGCCGCCGCCGAGACGCCGCTCTACCCCCGGACCGCGTCCGAGCGCGCCGACGCCCTGGCGGGCGCGCGGGCCACCGCCGACGCCTGCCGGAAGGCCAGCGGGCCGTTGCTCCCGCACGTCGGGACGGACGACGCGGCCCGGGACCTGGACGTGCTGCGGGCGGCGCTGGGCGACCGCAGGCTGACGTACGTCGGCTGGTCGTACGGGACGAGCCTGGGGACCTCGTACGCCGAGCAGTTCCCGCGCCGGGTCCGCGCGATGGTCCTGGACGGGGCGGTCGACCCGTCGCTGGACTGGCGGCAGCGGATGCTGGGCCAGGCCAAGGGCTTCCGCGACGCCGTGGCGGACTACGCGGAATCCTGTGCCGCCACGGTCGGCGACGCCTGCCCCGGCGCCACGCCCGACGAGATACGCGCGCTGATCGACCGGCTCCTCCGGCGGACGCGGGACGAACCGCTGCGGGTGGACGGTTCCGAGGAGGGACTCGACGCGGCGGGCCTGGTCTCCGTCCTCAGCCTGTCCATGTACACACCGGAGGCACAGTGGCAGGGCCTGTCAGAGGCGCTGCGGGAGGCGGACGGCGGGGACGGGACGAAGCTGGCGGCCTTGGAGGCGGGAGAGGAGGAGTCGGAGGGGGAGGAAGAAGAGGAGCAGGAGGCGGACGCGGCGTCCGCCTCGGGCCCGTCCTCCGAGGAGAGCCCCGCCGGGGCGGCGCCCGCCGTCCCCGAGGACAACAGCGACGCCGCCCTCATCGCCGTCAACTGCCTCGACGTCCCCCACCCCCGCGACGAGCGGGCCTACTGGGACGCGCTGGCCCCCGCCGACAAGGCCGCCGGCGTCTACGGCACGTCCGGCCTGACGGGCGAGCTGGTCTGCAAGGACTGGCCGGCCGGCCACCAGCGGCCGCACCGGGTGGACGCGGCCGGGGTCCCGCCCGTGCTCGTCGTGGGCACGGCGGGCGACCCGGCCACCCCGTACGGCGAGGCGGTCAGCCTGGCGCGCCAGTTCCCCGGCGGCATGCTGCTGTCCTTCGAGGCGGCGGGCCACACCGGATACGGGCGCAACGCCTGTGTCGACCGGAAGGTCGAGGACTATCTGGTGTCGCTCACGAAGGTCAGGCCCGGCACGACCTGCGCTCCGTGACGGCGCAGGCGCCGATCCGGCCGAGGAGGCCGAAGGCCGTCCCCGACCTCCGGCACGCACCGGCCGGTGTCGTCGCCGGTCACCCCCTGGAGTGATCCCGCCGGGCGTGGGTGCGCGGGGCCTTCGGGCCGGGTAGCCCGTTCCTTCCGTCGCAACTCCGTCGAAGGGACCGGACCTTGCCTTCCGTAAGCGACAGCGACAGCGTCGGCGAGAGCAGCAGCGCCCGTGCGAACGACTCGGACTCCGTCACCGACCCCTCCCCTCCCGTCGAGCAGTACCGCTACGTCCAGCCCAAGCTGGCCGCGCTCGACGGCAAGCCGACCTCCCCGTGGGTGATGGTGCGCCGGCTGCCCCAGCTCGTCCGCAAGGGGCTCGCGCTCGGCTGGCGGGTCGACCGCCGTGCCGTGACGGTCCTGCTCTCGTGCCAGGCGCTCTCGGCGGTCCTGGAGGCGGCGGGGCTCGTCGCCACCGGCAGCACCATCACCTCGCTCGTCTCCGCCGGCGACATCCGCGAGCGGCTGTCGGAGGCGCTGCCGTCCATCGTGCTCATCGGCGCCGCCGTCGCGGTGCGCGCCGTGCTCGGCATCGTCATCTCCGACGTCTCCTCGCGCCTGTCGCCGCGGATCTCCCGCGAGGCCGAGCTGGAGATGCTGCACGCCGCCGCGAACGCCGAGCTCACCGCGTACGACCACCCCGGCTTCAACGACAAGTGGGACCACGCCGACCGGGGTGCGGACGTGGCGAAGGACCTGATCACCGAGTCGCAGATGCTGATGTCCTGTCTCGCCTCGATCATCGCGGCGGCCGGCGTCGTCACGGTCCTGCACCCCGTGCTGCTGCCCCTGCTCGTCCTGGCCGTGCTCCCGCAGGCCCTCGCCCGGATGAAGGGCGCCCACCTGCACTGGGAGAGCAGCCGTGCCGTGTCGGCGGAGCGGCGCACGCTCGGGCATCTGCGCTGGTACATCGCCGACCGGCAGATCGCCGACCAGCTCCGCGCGGGCACGATGTTCGGCTTCCTGCTGGGTCGCTACCGTGAGATCGGCGCCCGCGTCGACGCCGTCACGGACCGGGCCATCCACCGGGGCGCGCGCTGGGCGTTCGCCGGGTCGCTCGCCGGCGGGATCGCCTCCGCGGTCATGTGGGGCGCGCTGGTCGGGCTGCTCGCCACCGGCCGGATGACGCTCGCGACCGCCGGAACGGCCGTCTTCGCGCTGCAGACCGTGAGCAACAACCTGTACGGGATCGTCGGTTACGGTACGCAGATCTTCCGCACCGGCCTGTACGTCGACGACTGGGTCGACTTCATCACCGAGGCGGGCGGCCACCGCCTCGACCGCGGCGCCGTCGTCCCCGACCCGCCGACGACGGTGCGCGCCGAGGAGCTCACGTACACGTATCCGGAGGCCGACGAGCCCGCCCTCGACGGGATCACCCTGGAGGTACGGGCCGGGGAGATCATCGCGCTGGTCGGGGAGAACGGTTCCGGCAAGACCACGCTGTCCAAGCTGCTCGCCGGCCTCTACCTCCCCACCGGGGGCACGGTCACCTGGGACGCCCGGGACGTCCGCACGCTCGACCCGTACGCGATGTGGAAGCACACCGCCGTCGTCCCGCAGGTCTTCGCCCACTGGCCGCTCACCGCCGAGGAGAACATCACCCTCGGCCAGCCGCACGGCGATGCCCGGGAATCCCTCCTCCAGGCCGCCGAGCGCTCGGGCGCGGCCGAGGTCGTCCAGGGCCTGCGCAGCGGCTGGAACACGCTGCTCGCCCGCGAGTGGTTCGGCGGCGTCGAGCTCTCGGGCGGCCAGTGGCAGCGCCTCGCCATCGCCCGGGCGTTCTACCGCCCGGGCCTCCTCGTCCTCGACGAGCCCACCAGCGCCCTCGACGCCCGCGCCGAGCACCGCATCTTCGCCGGACTCCGCGAGATCGCGAAGGACCGCCCGGTCGTGCTCGTCACCCACCGACTCGCCAACGTCGCCGTCGCCGACCGCATCATCGTGCTCAGCCACGGCAGGGTCATCCAGCAGGGCACGTACACCCGGCTCGCCGAGGTCCCCGGCCTGTTCCGGGAGCTGCTGGAGCTTCAGAACGACCGGGGGATCCCCTCGCAGCGCACGGCGGAACCCGAGTCCGAGGCGGGAGCGGGCGCGACCGCCTAGCGAGGCGTGGAAAGACGGAGGAACGGACAGGGGGAAGGCGGAAAGGGGGACGGATCGCTCAGCGGCAGGCGGCCGTGTCGTCCGAGGCACCCGGGTAGGCCGCGGCGCGCACCTGACCGAAGTTGACGACGAAGGCGTCGTACACCGACGGCGTGGTGATCCGCAGCATCGTCTCGTCGTTGTCGCGGAGCGCGGGGCCGCTCCAGTTGTGGCTGCCGGTGAAGACCAGCGTGTCGCGCACCCCGGCGTACATGCCGTCGATCATGAGGTTCTTGGAGTGGACGATGCGGTTCGGGGTGGCGGAGTCGGCGTCGTGGTCGTGCTGGTAGCAGCGGGTGGTGAGGCGCGTCTGGCCGTGCAGGGCGCTCCACGTACCGCTGTCGGTCTCGCTGTAGACGATGTCGACGGTGCAACCGGCGGCGGCGAGCGCCCGCAGCTTGTCGGCGACGCCCTGCCGGGTGATCTTCAGCATGGCGGCGCGGATGGCGGTGCGGTGGGTCCCGGCGGCGTCGGTCCAGGTGCAGCCGACGTTGTCGAGGGCGTTGACGACGGTGTCGGTGTCGTCCGTGGTCCCCGCGCGCGGGAAGAAGTACGCCTTGTAGTCGCCCGACCCGGCGTACGTGTAGGTCCAGTCGGCGCGGTCCTGCCGGGCGAGCGCGGTGAAGTAGGAGGTGTAGGCGGAGTACACGGTGGGGTTGCCGGCGAAGGCGACGGCGCTGTTCCAGTAGCGGGAGTAGTTCGACGGCGTCAGGTTGGACGTCATCTGCAGCACCGCCTGCGTCACCGCGCCGCCGCCGACGCTGCTGAACAGCAGGAACTTGTTGTGGTTGATCCCGCTCGCGCTCGTCCCCAGACAGGACCGGCCCTTCGCGCACAGGGTGACGTACGAGCTCTTGGTGAGGTCGGTGCCGAGCGCCGCCTTGAGCGTGTTGTAGGAGGCGGGGCTCCCGGCGGGGTCGCTGAACGTCGTCTCGTCCAGGACGACCTGGACGTTCACGCCGCGGGCGGTGTGCGCGTCGGACAGCTCCTGGGCGACGGTGGCGTCCCACAGGTGGTACATCGCCATCCGGATCGTCGATCCGGTGTCGGCGGCGGCGATGAACTCGCGCGCACGGTCCCGGACGGCGTTCTGCCGCGCCGGGTCGGTCGACGTCGGGTCGTTGAACACCGGCCCCAGCTGCGGCACGGCGACCTCGCCCTCGGCCGCCACCCTGGACGGAGCCTCCCCTTCCGGTGCGCTCGCCGCCTGCGCGGGCCCGAGCGCACCGGTCGCGAGTATGAGAGCGAGTCCGGCCACGCCGAGGCGTCGGCGGATGCTGGAGAGCATGAATCCCCCTCGATCTGCTGCTGGTTGAAGGGACGACCTTAGTGGATCGCAAACCGGGCACCATACCAGCGGCGCCTCTCCGCCGGACGGCTTTGACTACTCTCCACACTCGCGTGGCTCCATGGCGTAATCATGAGCGCGGGAGGGAACATCTTGATCTTCAGCCTGAGCCGCCGCCGCAAGTCCGCGCCGATGTCCGCGTCCGCGCCCGCATCCGTGCCCGCGCCCGCATCCGCTTCCTCATCCACGGCCGGGTCCGCGCCCGCCCCCGTCAGCCATGCCTGCCCCTACACGTCGGTCGCCCCAAGGCGCGACGCGCCCACAGCCGTGGCCCGCGTCCGGTCCGAGCCGGAGGCGGCGTCCGATGTCGTCGACCGGCGGCAGGCGGAGACCTTCATCCGGCAGTTCCATCACGAGCAGCCGAACGAGGGGGACGCAGAGCGCAGGGTCCGGGCGGTCCTGGACGAGATCGACCGGACCGGCAGCTACGAGCACTCCCCCGCCGAGCTCGCGTTCGGCGCGCGGGTCGCGTGGCGCAACGCGGCACGGTGCATCGGGCGGCTGTACTGGCGCAGCATGGTGGTACGGGACCTGCGGCACCTGACGGACGCCGACGACATCGCCGCCGCCTGCTTCGAGCACCTGCGGCTCGCCGGAAACGGCGGCCGCGTCCGTCCGGTGCTGTCCGTCTTCGCGCCCGACCGGCCGGGCAGGCCCGCGCCGCGGATCGTCAACGACCAGCTCGTGCGGTACGCCGGACACCGGACCGGTGACGGCGACTGGATCGGCGACCCCCGCAGCTCCCTGCTGACCGCCCGCGCCCGCCACTTGGGCTGGAAGCGCGACGAAGAGGCCTTCCAGACCCTCCCGTTGATCGTGCAGGAACGTCCCGGCCTGCGCCCGGACTGGTACGAGCTGCCGGACGACACGGTGCTGGAGGTCCCGCTGAGCCATCCCGATCACGACTGGTTCGCGGAGCTGGGGCTGCGCTGGTACGCCGTGCCCGCGATCAGCGACATGACGCTGGAGATCGGCGGCGTACGGTATCCGGCGGCGCCGTTCAACGGCTGGTACATGGGCACGGAGATCGGAGCCCGCAACCTCGCCGACCCCGAGCGCTACGACCTCCTGCCGGTGGTGGCGGACCGGCTGGGCCTCGACCGGACGTCGGAGCGCACGCTGTGGCGGGACCGGGCGCTGGTCGAGCTCAACGTGGCGGTGCTGCACTCCTACCAGGAGGCCGGGGTGACGATGGCCGACCATCACACCGAGTCGGACCGGTTCCTGCGCCACATCGCCCAGGAGACCCGCCTCGGCCGCTCGACCCCCGCCGACTGGAGCTGGATCGTCCCCCCGATATCCGGCTCCGCCACGTCCGTCTTCCACCGCTACTACGACCCCGTGGATCCGTCCCTCCGCCCCGCGTTCCTCCCCCGGGAGGCGTAGCCGGCCGCGCCCACAGAAGACTCACGCGCTCCCCGCGCCCGGCTCCTGCCCCGCCCCCGGCGAGACCGGCCGCTCGAAGAAGGTCTCCAGAACGACGGTGGCCTGCGTCCCGCTGACCCCGTCGATCGCATAGATCCGGCGCAGCACGTCCTGGAGCTGCTCGGTGGTCGCCGTCCGCACCTTCACCAGCACGGAGGCGCTCCCGGCTATGACGTGCGCTTCCACGAGTTCGGGGAGCGCGGCGAAGTCCCGCGCCGAATCACCCATCCAGGCGGTCGAGTCGACCATCACGTACGCCAGCACGCCGCTGCCCACCGCCGCCGGGTCGACCTCGACGGTGGTGCGCCGGATGACGCCCGACTCCCGCAGTTTGCGTACCCGCTCGTGGGCGGCACCGGCGGAGAGGCCCACCGCCCGGCCCAGTGCGGCATAGGACTGGGTGGCGTCCTGCTGGAGCTGCGCCAGCAGGCCGCGATCTATGTGATCCACAACTCTCCGTTCGACACCGTCTTGCCGAGACCGTATCCCATCCATCAGTGTCGGTCACAGGCCGAAGGTGATTCGGCAGATCTCATCACGAGGAGAACGGCATGCCCACGCCCACCGAACGCCCCGCCTTGTACGAGATGTTCGACGAGCGGTTCCGTACCGGCCGGTGCATGAACGGCGACGCGGAGCTGGAGGTCCTGTACACGGGCTGCCGCTGGGCGGAGGGGCCCGTCTACCTGCCCGCCTGGCGGCAGGTCGTCTGGAGCGACATCCCCAACGACCGGATGCTGCGCTGGGACGAGGAGACGGGGGCCGTCAGCGTCTTCCGCCGCACCGCCGGGCACACCAACGGCAACACGCTGGACCGCGAGGGCCGCCTGATCACCTGTGAGCAGGGGAATCGCCGGGTGACCCGGACCGAGCACGACGGCACGGTCACCGTGCTGGCCGACCGCTGGCAGGGCAAGCGGCTGAACAGCCCGAACGACGCGACGGTGAAGTCGGACGGCTCGATCTGGTTCTCCGACCCGGACTTCGGCATCACCAGCGACTACGAGGGGCACCGCGCCACGAGCGAGATCGGTGCGAACAACGTCTACCGCGTCGATCCCTCGACCGGCACGGTCCGTCTGGTCGCCGACGGCTTCGGCGCGCCGAACGGTCTGGTCTTCGCGGCCGACGAGCGGCAGCTGTTCGTCTCCGACACGCGCGCGGGATGCATCCGGGTCTTCGAGGTGCGCGAGGACGGCACCCTCTCGGACGGCAAGGTCTTCGCCGACGCCTCGGCCCGCCCCCGGGCCCGCTTCGACAACCTGCGCTTCGACGACGACGGCCGGCTCTGGGCGGCGGCGATGGACGACGGCGTGCACTGCTACGACCCCGACGGCACCCTCATCGGGCGCCTGGACGTCCCCGAGGCGGTCGCCAACATCTCCTGGGGCGGCACCAAGCGCAACCGCCTCTTCATCACCGCCGAGACCAGCCTCTACTCCCTCGTCATGGCCGTCACCGGCACCCACCCGACGGGTCCGGGGCGACGGCCCTGGCTGGACGCCGAGGGCCTCGGCTGACGGACTCCTCGTCCCCGTAGCGCAGCTCGGCGTCGTTCCGGTCGACGCCGAGCTCCTTCGTGAACACCCCTACACTGATCCTCATGGCATGCCGCATCAGTGAGCTGGTCATCGACTGCGTCGATCCCGAACGACTCGCCTCGTTCTGGAGCGAGGTCCTCGGCTACGTCGAACTCAGCCGCGAAGAGGACGGAAGCATCGAGATCGGGCCGGCCGACACCGGGTTCGGCGGACCGCAGCCGACCCTCGTCCTCAGCCCCAGCACCGATCCCCGGCCCGCGAGGCTCCGCCTGCACATCGACGTCAGCCCCACCGACCGCGACAAGGACGCCGAACTGGAGCGCCTCCTCGCCCTCGGTGCCGAGCCCGCCGACATCGGCCAGACCGGCACCGAGAACTGGCACGTCCTCACCGACCCCGAGGGCAACGAGTTCTGCCTCCTGCGCACCCGGATCCAGCCGGTCTGAGCGTCCGCGTCGTCGTACCGCACGCTCACTGGTCGCCCAGGAACTGGGAGCAGCGGTACGGCCCCAGGGGGCGGCCTTCGCCGTTGAGGGTGACCTGGACGTCGTCCGGGCGGATCGTGGGGTGGAGGGCGGACTGGGCTCGGGCGAGGGTGCAGACGAGTTGGCCGTTGACCAGGTCGTCGCGACGGTTGCCGGAGAACGTGGTGCCGGGCGAGCTGAGGGTGACTCGGGTGCCCTGTCCCGTGGCGTCGTAAGGGAGTTGGCTGACCAGGGTGGTCAGGCCTCGTTCCTGTTCCGGGTCGGTGGGGCCGGCGGCCAGGAGTTTGAGGGCCGCGTCCAGTTCGGTGATCTGCACGTCGGGGCGCGAGACGCCTTCCAGGTGGCCCGTCGGTGACACGAAGTAGAGGCGGAGGCCCTTGGTGAGGCCGGTCGGCGGTTCACCCGCGCCGATCACGCCGCTCGGCTGCACGCCGCAGGACGACAGCGACGCGGCCGTCAGCAGGGCTGCGAGTGCGACCGTCAGGGAGCGGAGGACGGGAGGGGCGGTGGTCATGCGGTGGGGGCCTTCGCCTCGGTCTCGGACAGGGGCAGGGGAAGGCTGAGGGTGAAGACGGCGCCGCCTTCCGGGGCGTTCGTCGCCTCTATCGTTCCGCCGTGCAGGCGGGCGTTCTCCAGGGAGATGGCGGTGCCGAGGCCGCTGCCTTCGGAGCGGGTGCGTGCCGCGTCCGCCTTGTAGAAGCGGTCGAAGACGCGGGTGAGCGCCTCGGGCGAGAGTCCCGGGCCCTGGTCGGTGACCGTGACCACGGCCGTTCGGCCGGTGGGCGTGGGCGTCGAGGTCAGGGTCAGGGTCACCGGGGGCGCTCCGTGGTGCAGGGCGTTTCCCACCAGGTTCGCGATGATGACGTCCAGGCGGCGCCGGTCCAGCGGGGCGCGTACGCCTTCGGGGAGTTCCGTACGGACCGCGTCCGTCCAGCCGCGCAGGGCCAGGCTCGCCCGGATCGCCTCGGCCACGTCCGTGTCGGTGAGGGTCAGGCGGGCCGCGCCGGAGTCGAACCGCGACATCTCCATCAGGTCGTCGACCAGGCGGGACAGCTTCGCCGTCTCGGCGCTGACCGTGCGGGCGGCCTGGGCGGTGTCCGGCGGGAGCTGGTCGGCGTCCTCCTCCAGGACGGTGGCCACCATGGTCATCGCGGCGAGCGGGGTGCGCAGTTCGTGGGAGACGTCCGCGACGAAGCGCCGGGCGCGTTCCTCCTGGTCGCGCAGGTGGGTCACCGAGGACTGGAGCTCGTCGGCCGTCTCGTTGAAGTCCTGGGCCAGGTTGGCGAGTTCGTCGCGCCCCTTGACCGCCACCCGGATCGAGAGGTCGCCTTCGGCGAGCTTCCGGGTCGCCCGTCCCAGGTCGCGCACCGGGCGCAGGACGGCGCGGGCGGAGAGCAGGGCGAGGAGCGCCGAGAGCAGGACGACGGGGGCGACGCCGTCCCGCACCGCCGTGAGCAGTGCCCCCGTGTCGTCCTGTTCGGGGCGCAGTGAGGTGACGGCGTAGACCTCCAGGCCCGAGGCCCGCCCGTCGTCCCCGAAGGTGACGGGGGTGCCCACGACGAGGTACGGGGTGTCGCGGTGGGTGACGCGCTGGAAGCTCATGGCCGAGCGCGTGCGGACCGCCTCGCGCAGTTCCGGGGTGATCCTGCTCGAGTCGGCGAGCCGGTCGGAGCTGCCCTGGAGTTCGCGGTAGCGGGTGACGACGAGCGGGGCGCCGTCGAGGCTCTGCGAGACGCGTTCGGCGAGTTCGGTGAGTCCGCGTGCGGTCGGCGGCAGGTCGACGTCGGGGGCCAGCGTCGTCACGCGGTCGTGCACGTTGTCCTGGAAGGAGTCCTGGGCGCGTTTGAGGATCGCGGTCCGCGCCTCGCGGTACGCGAGCACGGTCGCCGTGGCGGAGCCGGTCAGTGTGACGAGGACGAAGGTGACGACGAGGCGGGTGCGCAGGCTGCCCAGCCACGGCCCGCGCGCCCGCCGGGAGCGGAGGGGGCGGAGGGGGGCTTCCGGGCGGCTTCCGCCTTCGGGGTTCCGGGCCCGCGGCGAGGGGCGGCGCGGCTTCATACCGGCCCGAAGCGGTAGCCGAAGCCGCGGACCGTCTGTATGTAGCGCGGTCGCGCCGGCTCGTCCTCGATCTTCGCGCGCAGGCGCCCCACCGCCGCGTCGACCAGGCGCGAGTCCCCGAGGTAGTCGTGGTCCCAGACGCGTTCGAGCAGCTGCTCCCGGCTGAGGACCCGGCCGGGCGACGCGGAGAGTTCCAGGAGCAGGCGCAGCTCGGTGGGCGGCAGGGCGACGGGGGTGCCGTGCCGGGTGACGGTGAGTCCGGCGCGGTCCACGACGAGTCCGGTGTACTCGGAGCGTTCGGGGTGGGCGGGCTGCGGCTCGGCCCGGCGCAGGGCGGCCTTGATGCGGGCTTCCAGGACGGGCGCGGTGACGGGCTTGACGACGTAGTCGTCGGCGCCGGCCTCCAGGCCCTGCACGATGTCGGCGTCGTCCCCGCGGGCGGTGAGCATGATGACGGGCAGGGTGGAGCGGGCCCGCAGGCGGCGGCAGACCTCGAAGCCGTCGATGCCGGGCAGCATGAGGTCGAGGACCGCGAGCTCCACGGTCTTCCCGGCCGGGCCGTCGAGGAGGGCGAGCGCTTCCTCACCGGTGGCCGCGGTGTCGACGTCGTAGCCGTGTCGGCGCAGGACGAGCTCCATGCCGTCGCGCACGGCGGCGTCGTCCTCGATCAGAAGCACATGGGGCATGCGTCCGATTATGGGTGAGGATTTCGCCGCGTCCGCCCTGCTCAGGGCCCCGATCCGCAGGCCGCCGGCATTGTTACGTTCTCATCATGTGGTGTTACGTGTTCATGGAGCGGCGCGGGAGAGACCGTCACGTCGGCGCCTGAGAGTCGTCCGCATGACCTCGAACACCTCGAACACCTCGGACGCCTCCGCCGCCCGTACGCGCCGTCGCCGTCCCCGTGCCGCCCTCTCCTCGCTCCTCGCGCTCCCGGTCCTCGCCTTCGCCGTCGCCTGCGGCTCCGACGGCGGGGTCAAGGAGGCCGGGGTCGCCACCGTCCCCGACGAGACGCCGGCCGCCTCCGCCACCCCGAGCGGCACCGGCGGGGGCGGATCGTCGGCGGCCGGCGGCAAGGGCGCCTTCTACGACGCGCAGATGAACTACGTGCGGTGCATGCGCGGCAAGGGCGGCGTCAAGGAGTTCCCCGATCCCAAGCTGAGCGGCTACCTGGACTGGTCGAAGATCGACGAGCTGAGCCCCACGTACCCCGAGGTGTCCAAGGGCGGCAAGAACGGCGTCTGCGTGACCGAGATGACCGCGGCCGCGCAGGAGGAACCGGAGCGCGACGCGCAGACGGAGTACGAGTCGATGCTCGCGCACGCGCAGTGCATGCGCGAGAAGGGCGTGTCGCGGTTCCAGAACCCGACGATGTCCGGCGGCAACGTGATCCCCGGCGGCGATCCGAATCCGGCGAGCCCGTCGTTCGACCGTAACTCCCCCGCGTACAAGCAGGCCGTCGCGGCCTGCAAGGACAAGCTCCTCGACGGCCTGGACGGCATGCAGTGACGCGGCGCAGGACCCTTCTCCTCGGTGGTGCGCTGACCGTGGTCCTGGCGGGCGGTGCCGGGGCCGTCGTGCTCGGCGCCGGGCCGGAGGCGGCGCCCGCGGGCGGTGGGCGGGGGCTGCCGCCCGCCACGGCCACCGTCGTACGGACCGACCTGGTGAGCAGCAAGACCGTCGACGGCCGGCTCGACTACGCGGGCCGGCGGCCGGTGAAGGCGGCGGTCCCGGGCACGGTCACGGTGGCGGCCGAGGAGGGCGCGACCGTACGGCAGGGGCAGGCGCTGTACGAGCTCGACGACAAGCCCGTCACCCTGCTGTACGGGCCGGTGCCCATGTTCCGCGAGATGCGGACCGGCGACCGGGGCACGGACGTCCTCCAGCTGGAACGCAATCTGCGGGACCTCGGGTTCGGCGGCGGGATGTACGTGGACCCGCGGTACGACGCGGCGACGGAGGCCGCCGTCAAGCGCTGGCAGAAGTCGCTCAACCGGGAGCCGACGGGTCGGGTCGGCAAGGGGGACGTGGTCTTCCAGCCGGGCCGGGTCAGGGTCGTCACGGCGGACGCGGCCCTGGCCGACCAGGTCGGGCCCGACCGGCCGGTGCTCACCGTCGCCTCGCCCCGTCCCGTCGTACGGGCCGACCTCGACCAGGCGGACGCGCCGCTGACCGCGCAGGGCACCCGCGTGGAGGTGACGCTGCCCAGTGGGACGACGGTACCGGGGAAGGTGACGGGCACGGTACGGCCCGGCGGCGACGGGGCCGGGGGCGCCGACGGGGCCGGGGGCGGGGGCGCCCGGGAGGGGATCACCGTCGAGGTGACCCTCGACGACGGGACGCCGACGGGCGAGGACGCCCGGGCCACGGCGAGCGTGAAGTTCGTGAGCGAGAGCAGGAAGGGGGTGCTCGTGGTACCCGTCGAGGCGGTGGTGGCGCTGCGCGGCGAGAACGGCGGCTACGGGCTCGAAGTCGTCGAGGGGTCCACGAGCCGGATGGTGCGGGTGGAGACCGGCATGACCGCCGACGGGAAGATCGAGGTCAGCGGTGCCCACCTGCGCGAAGGGATGCGGGTGGGGGTGGCGGCGTCGTGACCGCCGGCCGTCGTCGTGCCACCGCCCCGGGCGGCGGTGCGGGCTCCGTGGCAGCCGCCGTCCCGGGTTCCGTCCCGACCGGCGCCGCCGAGCGGCCCGCCCCTCGTGGCCCGGTGGGCACCGGCTCCCCGGTGCCTCCGGTCGTCGAGCTCCGCGGGGCCTCGAAGACCCACCCGGGGCCGGTGCACGCGCTGCGCGCGGTGGACCTGACCGTCGGGGCCGGTGAACTCCTCGCCATCGTCGGCCCGTCGGGCTCCGGCAAGTCGACCATGCTGAACATCATGGGGACCCTGGACCGCCCCACGACCGGCACCGTCCACGTCGCCGGGCGGGACGTGGGGGCGCTGTCGGACGCGCAGTTGTCCGCGTTGCGCGCCCGGCACATCGGCTTCGTGTTCCAGCACTTCCATCTGTCCGCCGGGCGCGACGCCGTCGACAACGTCGGCGACGGGCTCCTCTACGCGGGCGTCGGCCTGCGGGAACGGCGCGCGCGGGCCCGGGCCGCGCTGGAACGGGTCGGGCTCGGGCACCGCCTCGGCCACCGGCCCACCGAACTGTCCGGCGGCGAGAAGCAGCGCGTCGCCATCGCCCGGGCGCTCGTGGGCGCACCGGACCTGCTGCTCGCCGACGAACCGACCGGCGCCCTCGACACCGCTTCCGGACGGATCGTGATGGAACTCCTGCACGAACTGAACGCCGCCGGCACCGCGGTGTGCGTCATCACCCACGACCACGACATCGCCGACTCCCTGCCGCGCCGGGTGCGCTTCCGCGACGGCGCGGTCGTGGACGACTCAGGGAGGAACGGGTCCAGGAGGGACGGATCCCGGAGGGACGAAGCCGAGAGGGACGAAGCCGGACGGGACGCCTCCCTTCGGCATCGGAAGGAGGGGAAGGCATGAACCCGGCACCGCTGCGCCCCGCGCGGCTCGCGCCCCGTGACGTGCTGCGTACCGGAGCGGTCGGCCTGCGCACCCGCCGTACCCGGGTGGTGCTGTCCGCGCTCGGCATCGCCATCGGCATCGCGACCATGATCGCCGTGGTCGGGCTGTCGACCTCCAGCCGCGCCGATCTGATGAGCCGCCTCGACCGGCTCGGCACCAACCTGCTGACCGCCGAGGCCGGTCGCGATCCGTACGGTCAGGAGGTCACCCTGCCCAAGAACGCCGTGTCGATGGTGCGGCGCATCGGGCCCGTCCAGCACGCGACGGCCACCGCCGACGTGGACGCGCGGATCCGGCGGAGCGACGTCGTGCCCGAGGAACGGACGGCGGGCGTCACCGCGCAGGCCGCCCGGCCGGATCTGCTCACCGCGCTGGGTGCCGAGGTGAGCCGTGGAGTGTGGCTGAACCGAGCGAACGAGCGCCTTCCGGTGACCGTGCTCGGGGCGGTCGCGGCACGGCGGCTCGGCGTCACCGAGCCCGGCGAGAAGATCATGATGAACGACGAGTACGTCGTGGTGATCGGCATCCTCGAACCGATCGAGCTGGTCCCCGCTCTGGACCGGGTGGCGCTGGTCGGGTTCCCCGCGGCCGAGCGCTACTTCGGCTTCGACGGGCACCCGTCCACGGTCTTCGAGCGTTCTTCGGACGGGTCGGTCGAGGACGTGCGCGCCGTGCTGGCCCGCACGGTGAGCCCCGGCGACCCCACCGGGGTCAAGGTCTCGCGCCCGTCCGACGCCCTCGCCGCGAAGGCCGCCACCGACAAGGGCCTCACCGCGTTGATGCTGGGCCTCGGGGCGGTGGCGCTGCTGGTGGGCGGCGTCGGTGTCGCGAACACCATGGTGGTGTCCGTGCTGGAGCGGCGTCAGGAGATCGGGCTGCGGCGGGCCCTCGGGGCCACCCGGGGGGCGATCCGGCTGCAGTTCCTCACCGAGTCGCTGCTGCTGTCCGCGCTCGGCGGGGTGACGGGAGCGGTCCTGGGTGCGGCGGCGACCCACGGCTTCGCCCTGGTGCAGGGCTGGACGCCGGTGGTTCCGCTGTGGTCGCTCGGTGGCGGTCTCGCCGCCACGCTCGTCATCGGCGCGCTGGCGGGTCTCTATCCCGCCGTCCGGGCCTCCCGCCTGGACCCGACGACGGCGCTCAACGCGACCTGAGCCCCCGGTCGCCCTGCTCCATGCCGGGGCGCAGGCGGCCGAGGAGGGTGTAGAGCAGGGTGCTCTCGGCGGTGGTGAGGGTGTCGAGGGCGCCGTGGGTGGCCTGCATCTCCTCGCGGACGCGGCGGATGATCTCCCGGCCGCCGTCCGTGGCCACCACGTTCTTGACGCGGCGGTCGGTGAGGTCGGGCTCGCGGCGCACGAGCTCGCGGGCTTCGAGGCGGTCCACGATCCCGGTGACGTTGGACGCGTCGCAGACCAGCAGGGTGGCGAGGGCGCGCATCGGCATCGGGGTGTCGAGCTGGGCGAGGACCTTGGCCTGGGTGGAGGTGAGGCCGTGGTGGGCGGCGGCGGTGGCGAAGTCCCGCCACTGGGCCGTGCCGATGGCGGCGAGGAGCTCCAGGAGCTGGAGCTTGTCGGGGGTCTCGGGGGCCGTCGCGCTCATGGTTCGAGCGTACTCAAGATCTTTCACATTATCAATTGTTTACTTGACCATCTTAAATATCGGGGTCTACCGTCATCGATGAACTACTTGATGACATCAAACATCGACGTCCTGAAGCGATGAGGGGCGGAGCGATGAGGCATGGAGAAGGCCCCCACATGAGCACCACCACCCCGCCGTCCACCGCCGGCGCCAGACGCGAGACCGTCATCGTCTTCGCCCTGAGCCTGGCCGCCATGGTCGTGTCGATGATGCAGACCCTGCCGGTCCCGATCCTCGGCCTGATCCGTGCCGACCTGGGCGTCTCCACGGCCGAGGTGAGCTGGGTGACCACCGCCACGCTGCTCTCCGCCGCCGTGTTCACGCCGCTGCTCGGCCGCTTCGGCGACCAGCACGGCAAGAAGCCCACCCTCGTGGCGGTGCTCGGCGTCATGGTCGTCGGCTCCGTCGTCGCCGCCCTGGCGACCTCGCTGCCCCTGCTGATCCTGGGCCGCGTGCTCCAGGGCGCGGCGACGGCGATCTTCCCGCTCGCGCTGTCCGTCCTGCGCGAGGAGGTCCGGCCGCAGAAGCTGCCCGGCGCGATGTCGCTGGTCAGCGGCACCCTCGCCTTCGGCAGCGGCCTCGCGCTCGTCGCCACCGGCCTGCTGACCTCCGGCCCGGACGCCGACTACCGCAGCGCCTTCTGGATGGCGACCGGCTTCGCCGCGCTGGCCCTGCTCGCCGTCCTCTTCCTGGTCCCCGCGACCCGCCACAAGACCGGTGGCCGCACCGACTTCCTCGGCGCGCTGGCCCTCGGCGCCACCCTGCTGCTCCTCCTGCTGCCCATCTCGCAGGGGCACGAGTGGGGCTGGACCTCCGGCCGCACACTGGGCAGCTTCGCGGGCGCGGCCGTCATGACCGGTGTCTGGGTCCTGATCGAGCTGAAGGTCCGCGAGCCCCTCGTCGACATGCGCATGTTCGTGCACCGGCCGGTGCTCATGGCCAACCTGGCCGGCATCCTCGTCGGCTTCGGCATGTTCGCGAACTTCCTGGGCGTCTCGTACCTCGTCCAGATGCCCCAGGCGCTCACCGGGTACGGGTTCGACGCGTCGATCCTGCGCGCCTCCGTGCAGTTCCTGCTGCCCGGCGCGATCGTGTCGCTGCTCGCCTCCCCGGTCGGCGGCCAGCTGGTCCGCCACCGCGGGCCCCGTACGGCGCTGGTCCTGGCCGCGGCGCTCGGCGCCGTCGGCTTCGGCTGGCTGGCCCTGGACCACGGCCACACCGTCTCGGTGATCGGCGCCGGCGTGATCGTCGGCGCGGCCGTCAGCTTCGGCTACGCGGCGATGCCCGCCGTCATCATGGCGAGCGTCCCGCACCACCAGAGCGGCATCGCCAACGGCATCAACTCCATCTCCCGCTCCACCGGCAGTGCGATCGGCAGCGCCGTCGTCACCACGATCCTGGCCTCGAAGACCCTGGAGCACCTGCCGGCGGGTGTCCCGCCGCTGCCCGCGGAGTCCGGCTTCACCCTCACCTTCTGGATCGGGGCGACGGCCTTCGCCCTCGTCGCCGTCATCGCGCGGTTCGGCCTGCGCGCCGCCCAGGGCCCCCGCGCCACGGCGGCGCCCGCGCCCGCCGCCGATCAGACGGCCGAACCCGCGGCCGTCTGATCCGTCCGGCCGGGCCCGCCCGTCGTATCCTCGGCGCGGCGGGCCCGGGTGGTCCCGGCGCGAGGACGGAAGAGGTCGGACAAGGTGGCGGACAGCAGCAGGGCCGGGGCGACGGCCAAGGAGGCCGGATCGGGCCCGCTCGGAGCGCGGGCCCGCGAGGCCGTCCTGCAGCGCATCGTCGACCGGCGGTACGAACAGGGCGCGCGGCTCGTCGAGCGGGAGGTCGCCGAGGAGCTCGGCATGTCGCGCGTACCCGTCCGCGAGGCGCTGCGTGCGCTCGTCGCCGAGGGCCTGCTCGAACTGCTCCCGCACAGCGGGGTGCGCGTACGGCGCCTGGAGCGCACCGACGTGGAGCATCTGTACGAGGTGTGGGAGCCCCTGGCGGTCCAGGCCTCGCGGCTCGCGGCCCGGGTCGCGGCGGCGGGTGACCCCGCGGGGCTGACCGCGCTGGAGGCGACGCTCCACCAGGCCGAGTCGGCGGCGGCCGAGGCCGAGGGGACGCGGGAGGTCGCCGCGCACACGGCGTTCCACGAGGGCGTCGTCGCCATGGCCGGCAATCCGCTGCTCGCGCGCATGATGGAGCAGTTGAGCTGGCAGTTGCGCCTGCTCTTCGGGCTCCGCGAGGAGCCCGCCCACATGCGGGCCCAGCACGCCGAGATGTTCCGGCACATCGCCGCGGGGGACGCGGAGGCGGCGGGGGCCAGCACGCTGCTGCACGTGCGGGACAGCCGGGCGGTCGCCCTGCGCTCCCTCTTCGGCGACGCCTGAGAGAATTTGTATACCAAAAGCGAGGCCCGACTCCAGCTCCCCCTTGGCGATGCCTTCAGGATCGGCTTCCATCTGGCGATTCCCCGCCCCTGATGCCCTTCCCTTGTTCGGTGCACCTTGATTGGTATACAAAAACGGGGAGCCGTTGGCCCCCTCCTCAAGGAGTCCCCATGCAGCCGTCCTCCCCCTCCCCCGCGCTCTCCCGTCGCACGATGCTGGCGGGCGCCGCCGCCCTGGCCGGAACGACGGCCACCGCGGGCGCCGCCGCCCCCGCGACGGCCGCCCCCGTCGAAGCAGTGGCGGCCACCGGCGCCGCTGCCGGCCGGCAGCGCGACAGGACGGTGGTCTTCCGCAACGTGCGCGTCTTCGGCGCGGCGAAGCCGACGGACCTCGTGGTCGTCGACGGGCGCGTCTCGGGCCGCCCCGCACCGCACGGGGCGAAGGTCGTCGACGGCGGGGGCCGGATCGCGCTTCCGTCGCTGGTGGACGCGCACATCCATCCCGACAAGACGACCTGGGGCGGCTCCTGGGTGTCGCGGCGCCCGGCGAGCGGCATCGCCGACTACGTCGCGCAGGACGTGGAGCTGTTCCGCAGCCAGCGCCGGCCGGTCGCCGAGCGCGCGTACGGGCTGATGTCCCACGCCGTCGCCCGCGGCACCCGGGCGATGCGCGCCCACGCCGACGTGGCCCCGGCGTACGGCCTGGCCGGAGTGCAGGGCGTCGCCGACGCGCGGGCGCGGCTTCGGCACGCGCTCGACGTCCAGATCGTCGCGTTCCCCCAGCACGGTGTGATCCGGACCCCGGGGACGGCGAAGCTGCTGGAGGACGCGGCCCGCGAGGGACTCGTGGACATGATCGGCGGCATCGACCCCATCGGCTTCGACCAGGCCCTCGAGGAGCAGCTCGACCTGGTCTTCGGCATCGCGGACCGCCACGGCGTCGGCGTGGACATCCACCTGCACGACCGCGGCGAGAAGGGGATCAAGGCCATGCGCGGCATCATCGACCGCACCCGCGCCCTCTCCCTCTCGGGCAAGGTCACCGTCAGCCACGTCTTCTGCCTGCCCGCCCTGTCCGACCGCGACCTGGGCGCGATCGCCGCCGATCTGGGCGCCCAGGACATCGCCCTCACGACCGTCGCCCCCTCCGACTCGCTGGTCCTGCCGATCGCCCGGCTGCGCGAGCACGGCGTACGGGTCGGCCTCGGATCCGACGGCGTGCGGGACTCCTGGAGCCCGTTCGGCAACGCGGACATGATGCACCGCGCCCACCTGCTCGGCTGGGTCACGGACGTCCGCCTCGACGACGAGCTGACCGACTGCTACGGCGTCGCCGCGAACGGCGGTGCGGACGTCATGGGCCTGCCGCACGCCGACCTCCGGCCCGGCGCGCCGGCCGACTTCGTCCTCGTACGGGGCGAGTGCCTGCCCCAGGTCGTGGTGGACATGCCGCGCCGGGACCTGGTCGTGCACGGCGGCGTCGTGGTGGCCCGCGACCGGGAGTTCCTCGCCTGAACGGCGGGCGAGGCGCAGGCGTCTGGCCGACCGGTGAGGCGTGACGGACGCCGGTGAGCTTCTGGGACGCGGTCCACAGGCGCTCACCGGCGACGTCGCCGCACGTCCCGAAGCCGTCGGCGGTGCGGCCGTGGGATCGAGGCCACCTCGGCGGAGACTCCGACCCGGAGGCCGCCCGGCCCCGTCAGTAGGCGCCGTTGACGTTGTCGATCGAGCCGTAGCGGGCGGCCGCGTAGTTGCAGGCGGCCGTGATGTTGGCCACCGGGTCGTAGAGGTCGAAGGCCGTGCCGGCCACGTGGTAGGCCTGGAAGGTGGGCTCGATCACCTGGAGCAGGCCCTTGGACGGCGTGCCGGCGAGGGCGTTGGAGTCCCAGTTGTTGATGGCCAGCGGGTTGCCCGAGGACTCGCGCATGACGTTGCGGTAGATGCCGTCGTAGCTGCCCGGGATGCCGTTCCTGGCCATGATGTCGAGGGACTCGCGGATCCAGCCGTCCAGGTCGTTCGAGTACGAGACGGCCGAGGCCGCCGACGAGACCGCGGCCTGGACCACGGCGGGCGACGCGGCGGACGACGGGTGCGAGACCGCCGGACGCGCGGCGGCGGCGCCGGTCGCGGCTGCCGTACGCGCCACCGCCGGACGCGCCGCGCTCCCGGCACCCTTGGCGTTCTTGGTGTCGATGGTGAGTCGCAGACCGGGGCGGATGAGGCCCGGGTCCGCGCCGACGGCGGCGCGGTTGTCGCGGTAGATCGTCTTCCAGCCGCCGCTCACGTGGTGCTTCCGGGCGATCTTCGAGAGCGAGTCGCCGGCGACCACGGAATAGCGGACGGGGCCGCTCGCCTTCGCCGTCCCGACCGCCGCCTTTTCGATTGCGACGAATGCGACGGCGTGCACCGCCTGCGGGGCCCTCGGGGTCTCGGCCGCCGCGCCGGTGGCCCCGGCGAGCGGCAGGACGAGTGCGGCGCTGCCGGTGATGCCGACGACGGCCAGTCCGCGGGCGAGCGGGGTGTTCTTGGGGCGGCGGTGCTTCCCGGGTCCACGCATGGCGAATTCCTCTCCTTCGCCTGCGAGGTGAGCTGTCGGGTTCGGGCAGGAGCTGCCCGGCCGCGCTGCGCGCGGCTGCACCCCGAGCCGCCCCGGAGACCGGGACGGCGGCGAACCTGGGTCCCCCGCTCCTGCCGTACGAGTGGGTGAGTGCGGTGCCCGGGCGGCGGCAGGATTCGGCGTTCCGTCCGGATTGCGGGTGACCGTAGGCGAAGGAGAACAGCGAGAACAAGGGCCTGATTCGCAAAAGCAAGCAGATCTTTTATGGGGCGGAAAAGGATCAATCGGCGCTCTGTGATCCATTTCCCCAACTGGTTGCCGGACGCTGACGCGTGACGCCACGACAGCGTTCCGCGAGAACGTCCGACCGTGACTCAGATCACCGGCCACCCTTTAATCGGACATGTCCGGATCCGATTGATTTGAGGGATTAGGGAATCCGGCTTTCGACACCCCTGCTGAACCAGCCGCTGAACCCCTCGGACGCGTGGCGCCGCCGCTCCGCCCGCTCCAGCACCCGCTCGGCCTCCGCCCGCCACGTCTCCGCGCCCGCGCGGGGCGGCGGGAGGAACGGTCCCCGTTCCGGCGCGTCCGCCGCGGCGCCGAAGAAGTCGCCGCCCTTGCGCCGGACGTCGTCGGTGCCCCACGCCCGGCCCTGGCCGTGCCGCGGCACCTTCTGGAGGTGCGGGATGTGCTTGGCGCAGTGGATGTACGCCTCCTCCACGGTGATCTCCACCCAGCTCAGCGCGCGCCGCCCCGGCACCGGGTCGACCGTGAGTCCGGGGTGGCCGGCGCGCATCTCGTCGTCGGCCACGACCCGGGCCGTGCCGTTCACGTGGAGCCCGACGCGGTCCCGGAGGAAGTCCACCATCAGGAGGCCGACGTGCGGGTTCTCCTCGATGTTGCCGAGGCTGGCCTGCACCCCGTTCCCCCGGTACTCGGGGTAGGCGAGCCGCACCTCGTCCAGGACGTGGAGGAAGCCGGCCGGGCCAGCCCGGAAGGTGTTGTCGCAGGCCCCGTGCCGGTCGGCGGTGGCCAGGAAGAACATCTCCTGGCGGGCCACGAACTCCCGCATCCGGGGGTTGAGCCGGTCGAGGACCTGCTCGGCGTAGAACCGGTCGGCGCGCTCGGTGGTGCCCGTGCGCCGCTGGACCAGGTGCTCGCCGTCGCTTCCCGGGCGGACGGTGCGCGGCGGGGTCGCCGACCGCGGACCGGTGTGCTCGAAGGTGCTCAATTCCTCGCCCCGACCAGTTCTTCGATGGAGTCGTGCCGTATGCGGTGGGTGGGGATGCCGATGCCCACGAGGGTGTCGACACCGCGGCGGATCATGCCGGGCGGGCCGGAGAGGTACGCCTCGTACGTGTGCCACGGGCCGAACTCGCGCACGGCTCCGGACAGGCCCCCGGACAGGGCCGAGCCGGGACCGGTGTCGACGACCGGGCGCACGGAGAGCCAGGGGTGCGACTGCTGCAACCGCAGCATGGTCTCGATGTCGTACAGGTCGTCGTTGCTGCGGGCGCCGTAGAACACGTCGACGGAGCGGCGCCTGCCGTGCTGGGCGACGTCCTCGACCAGCGCCTTGATGGGGGCGATGCCCGTACCGCCACCGAGGCACAGCAGTCCGTTGTCGGTGTGGTGGTCGACGGTCATCGAGCCGCTGGGGCCGCCGAGCCGCAGGACGTCCCCGGGCCGGGCGCGGTGCACGAGCGCGTTCGACACCCAGCCCGCGGGCACGGCCTTCACGTGGAAGGAGAGCAGGCCGTCGGAGCGGGGCGCGGAGGCGAAGGAGTAGTGCCGCCAGACCCGTGGCCACCAGGGTGTCTCCAGGGCGGTGTACTGCCCGGCGCGGAAGGGGTACGGCTGGTCGGGGCGGACCGTGACGACGGCGACGTCGGCGGTGCGCGGCTCGTGGGCGACCACCTCCGCCTGCCACCAGGCGGGGGCCCGGAGCTCGTCCTGGGCGGCCGCGTCGATCATGATCTGGGAGATGGCGGTGTACGCGCCCACCCAGGCCGCCTCGGTCCGCGGGCCCCAGCTGTGCGGGGCGTGCTGCGCGAGGGCGCCGATCAGGCACTCGCCGACGGCCGGGTAGTGCTCGGGCAGCGTGCCGTACTTCCGGTGGCCGCGGCCGAGCCCGGTCAGGTACGCGGTGAGGGTGGCGGTGTCCTCGGCGTGCGTGGCGGCCGTGAGCAGCGCCTTGAAGAGCCGGTCGCGCTGGGCGTCCATCGCCGCCGGGAAGAGGGCCCGCAGGTCGGGGTGGCGGAGGAAGAGCAGGGCGTAGAAGTACGAGGTGACCTTGTCCGCGATCGGTTCGATCTCGGCCATCGTCCGGCGCAGCAACACCGCGTCGGGCGCGTCGTCCGGCACGGCCGCCCGCCCTGCCGCGGGTGCCTGCGCCGCGGTGGGCCGCTCGCCCGGGCCCGGCCCGAACCAGCCCCCCTGCCGCCCGTCACCACCAGCTGCCATCGGTCCGCCTCGCCTCGAACGTCTTTGGTCGGTCTTCGCCCGCGGAGTCCGCGTGTGCCCCTTTTCCCCTCTCCCCCACGGAATTCCCCGAGACGAATCGACGAATGAACGGGCCCGACCATACCTGCCGTCCGCTATCCGTCCAGTGCTGCGCTCCCGTCCCGACGATCACCTTGTTCTTCCAGGTCAGAGACTTGTTACTGATCAGTCGGGCAATTCGCGAGCCATCACGGACAGCAATCCTCCGGGGGTTTCGCGACGGAACACTCACGGACCTGTCAGCACTCCTCCACATTTCCCGGCTCCCGTCTTCATCTCTTTCACGATTTTCACGACTGGCGGTCCGCTTCCGGGGCGGGATGATGGAGGGGCTGCGGGGTGGAGGAGGGACACGGTCTGGATGAGCGCGGCGGCCTTCCCTGCCGGTCCGGACCCGGCGGACGGCGATCTCGCCATGGAGCCGGGCGGTCTCCTCGACGTGCTCGGGGTGGCCGCCGTCGTCCTGGACGAGCGCGGGCGGATCGTCCTGTGGAGCCCCCAGGCGGAGGTGGTCTTCGGCTATCCGACCGCCGAGGCACTCGGCCGCCCCGCCGTCACGCTGCTGGTGGAGGAGGAGCAGAGGGAACTGGTGCGGTCGCTGTTCGCCCGTGTGATGTCGGGCGCCGGGCCCTGGGCCGGGGTCTTCCCCGTACGGCACAAGGACGGCCGCACGATCCTGGTGGAGTTCCGCAACACCCGGCTCCAGGACGAGCAGGGGCGGCCCTACGCGCTCGGGCTCGCCTCGGACCGGGCCACCGTCCAGGACGTGGAGCAGAACCTGTCCCTGTCCTCGCTCCTGGTCACCCACTCCCCGATCGGCCTGGCCGTGCTGGACCACGGCCTCCGCTTCGTCCTGGTCAACCCCGCGCTGGAACGGATCGACGGCCTCGCCGCCGAAGGCCACCAGGGGCGCACGGTCCCGGAGGCGCTGGCGTCGCCGGACGCGGAGGCGCTGGAGACGGCACTCCGCGAGGTCCTGGACACCGGGCGGTCGGTCCTCGCCCGGAGCATGCGGGGAGTGACCGGGCCCGACGGCGTGGAGCGGATGTGGTCGGTCTCGCTCTACCGGCTCCAGACGCCCGAGCGGCGGGTCATGGGGGTCGCCGTCGCGGTCAGGGACGTCACCGACCAGCACCAGGCGGCCAGGACCGCCGCCCGGGCCCGCCGCCGGCTCGCGGTGATCGCGGACGCCTCCGAGCGGGTGGGCACCACGCTCGACCTGGACCTCACCGCCCACGAGCTGGCGGACCTGGTGGTGCCGGAGTTCGCGGACATCGCCGCCGTCGACGTCCTGGAGTCCATCCTGACCGGACCGCACGCCGGGCCCGCCCGGACCTCGGGCCCGGCCGTGTTCCGGGCGCTCGCGGTGAAGGCCGCGTACACCACCCCGGCGCAGGAGGCCGCCGACCCCGTCGGCGAGCCCGCCCGCTACGGCGCCGAGCGGCTGGTCACCCAGTGCGCCCGCACCGGCCGCCCGGTCCTCGTGCAGCACGTCACCGACGGCGACCTGCCCCGGATCGCCCGCAGCGAGGGCGCCGCCGCGCTGCTGCGGCTGGCCGGCATCCACTCCTACCTGGCCGTCCCGCTGCGCGCCCGCGGCGTGGTCCTCGGGGTGCTGGACCTGAAGCGGGCCCGCAACTCCGTGCCGTTCGACGAGGACGACGTCCTGCTCGCCGGGGAGCTGGCGGCCCGCGCGGCGGTCGCCATCGACAACGCCCGCTGGTACCGGCACCAGAGCCAGGCCGCCCTGGCCCTCCAGCGGCACCTGCTGCCGCACGGGCCGCCCCGGCTCAACGGCCTCGACGTGGCGTACCGCTACCAGCCCGCCTCCGAGTCGGTCGAGGTCGGCGGCGACTGGTTCGACGCGATCCCGCTGCCCGACGGCAAGACCGCGCTGGTCGTGGGCGACGTGATGGGCAGCGGCATCAACGCGGCCGCGACCATGGGGCAGTTCCGCACCGCGGCCCGCACCCTCGCCGCGCTCGGGCTCGCGCCGGCCGTGGTCCTGGAGCACCTGGACCGCACCGCCGCCGATCTCGACGACGCCATGGCCACCTGTGTGTGCGCCGTGTACGACCCGTACAACGGCAGCTGCCGGATCGCGAACGCCGGGCACCCGCCGCCCGTCCACGTCTCCGCCGGGCGGCCCCCCCGCCTGCTGGACCTGCCCGCGGGCGCGCCCCTGGGCGTCGGCGGCGTCCCCTTCGAGAGCCGGGAGATCCCGTTCGTGACGGGCGACGACCTCGTCCTGTACACCGACGGCCTGGTCGAGACCCGGGACCAGGACATCGACGTACGGCTGGACGCCCTCACCGACCTCCTGGACCGCGCCCCGCTCCCCCTGGAGCAGACCTGCGACCTGCTGCTCGGCGCGCTGCGCGGCCCGGACGACCACGACGACGTGGCGCTGCTGATCGCCCGGGCCGGACAGCCGCACGGAAAGGGGGCGCCGTGAGCGACGCGCGCCTGCCGGACGACGTCCTGCCGCCCTTCACCGAGGACAGCGCCGCCGCCCTGCTCGACGGCCGGGGCCGGATCGACGGCTGGACACCGGAGGCCGGGGCCCTGATCGGCCGGTCCGCCACCGACGTCGTCGGCCACTCCGCCCGCGCGCTCCTCGCCGATCCCTCGGCCTGGCCGGCGCTGGCGGCCTCGTACCGGGCGGGCGTCCGGCGCGGCGACGCGGTCCTGCGGACCAACCGGGGCGCGGAACTGCCCGTGGTCTTCCGGGCGTTCGACCTCGCCGGGAACGGCGGGCCCGCCGGGTGCCTGGTGCTGGCCACCCCGAAGGCCCGGGCCGTCCGCAAGCACCAGGACCGGGCGTTCGTCCGGGAGCTGTTCCTCCAGGACCGGGTGGGGCTCGCCGTGTTCGACCCGGGGCTGCGGCTCCTGCGGACCAACACCCACCTCCTGCCGTACACGGGCGTGCCGCCCGACCTGCGGGGGCGCCGCCTCGGCGACTTCCTGTGGCCCGGGGACGCGGACGCCATCGAGGAGAAGCTGCGCGGGGTGCTGCGCACCGGCACGCCGCTGATCGGGGTCGAGGAGGTCCTGCGCACGCTCGACGACCCGCGCGGCGGGGTCGTCATCTCGATCTCGGCGTTCCGGCTGCAGTCCCCCGACGGGCAGGTCCTGGGACTGACCGCGCTGTTCACCGACATGACCGAACTGCGCAGGTCGGGCGAGCGTCTCGCCCTGCTGCACCGCGCCACCGCGTCCGTCGGGCGCTCCCTGTCCGTCACCGACACCGGCCGGGAGCTGGCCGCCGCGCTGGTGCCCGACCTGGGCGACCTGGCCGTCGTGGAGATCGCCGACGGCGTCGCCCACGGCGAGGAACCGGTGCCCGACCGCGAGGGCCGCCTGCTGCTGCGCCGGACCGCCGTGGCGGGCCGGCTCCCGGAGCCGGCCGCGGACGGCGGGAGCCAGGCGGCGACCGGACCCACCGGCCACACCCGGAGCGGCCCGGACGCCGTGCCCCCCACGGACCCCGCCCCCCTCCTCCCCGCCGACGTCGTCCTCGCCACCGTCCCGGCCGACGACAGCCCCCTCACCGGACCGGGCGTCGACGTCCCGGCGGTCGACGGCTATCCGATGACCATGACGGCCCCGCTCCGGGCCCGCGGCATGGTGCTCGGCCGGGTGTCGCTGGGCCGGAACGCGGACCGGGGGCCGTACCAGGCGCCCGAGCGGGATCTGCTGCGCGAGATCGCCGCCCGGGCCGCCCTCGCGCTCGACAACGCCCGGCGGTTCACGCGGGAGCACCGGGCGGCCGTGGGGCTCCAGCGGAGCATGCTGCCGCCGACGCAGAACGAGACGCCCGGGGCGAGCACGTCCGCCGTCTACCTTCCGGCCGGGACGGCGACCGGGGTCGGCGGGGACTGGTTCGACGTGATCCCGCTGTCCTCCGCGCGGGTCGCCCTCGTCGTGGGGGACGTCGTCGGGCACGGCCTGGCCGCGACGGCGACCATGGGCCGGCTGCGCACGGCCGTGCGCACGCTCGCGGACCTCGACCTCGAACCCGACGAGCTGCTCGCCCATCTCGACGACCTGGTCGCCCAGTTGCCGGCCGAGTCCGAGGGACCGGCGGACCCGGCGGACCCGGCGGACCCGGCGTACGGGGACGACCCGGACGCCGACGGGTGGCGGGACCGGCACGCCTCGCCGACCACCGGGGCGACCTGCGCGTACGCGATCTACGACCCGGTCTCGCGGCGCTGCTCGGTGGCCTCCGCCGGGCATCCTCCGCCCGTGGTGGCGGATCCGGCCGGCAGAGTGTCGTACCTGCCGGTGGACCCCGGGCCGCCGTTGGGCGTCGGAGGGCTGCCGTTCGAGACGACGGAGGTCGACCTGGCTCCCGGCAGCGTCCTCGCGCTGTACACCGACGGTCTCATCGAGGGCCGCGACGGCGACCTGGACGCGGGCATGGCCGAACTGGCCGCCCGGCTGGCCCGGCCCGGAGCCCTGTCGCGCCCGTTGCGGGAGCTGGGCCGGGAGATCGTGACGGGCCGGCCCGTCGTCGGGCTCGCGGACGACGTGACCCTGTTGCTGGCCCGCACCCGCACGGTCCCGCCGGAGGACGCGGTCTGCTGGCCGGTCGAGGCCGATCCGGCGGCGGTCGGGCAGGTGCGCGAGGCCGCGGCGGCGCGGTTGCGGGCGTGGGACCTCGACGAACTGGTCTTCACCACCGAGCTGGTGCTCAGCGAGCTGGTCACCAACGCGATCCGTTACGCGGGCGGCCCGGTCGAGGTGCGCCTGATCCGGGCCGGGCGGCTGATCTGCGAGGTGTCCGACCCGAGCGCCACCCATCCGCGCATGCGGCGGGCGCGGCTGACCGACGAGGGCGGCCGGGGCCTGTATCTGGTGGCCCAGCTCACGACCCGTTGGGGCAGCCGCTACAGCCGTCGCGGCAAGACGATCTGGGCCGAGCAGGAGCTCCCGCGCTGACGGGCGATCAGGAGTCGAGGACGGCCGCGACGGCCTCGATCTCCACGAGCTGGTCGCGGTAGCCGAGCACGGTCACCCCCATCAGGGTGCTGGGCACGTCGTGGGCGCCGAACGCGTCGCGGACCACCTCCCACGCCTTCACCAGGTCCTCCTGCCGGTGGGTGGCGACGAGCACGCGGGTGCTGATGACGTCGTGCAGCGTGGCGCCGGCGTCCGCGAGGGCGGTGCGCAGGTTGGCCACGGCCTGGGCGGCCTGGCCGGCGACGTCCCCGACGGCGACGGTGGCGCCGTCCGCGTCGAGCGGGCACGCCCCGGCGAGGAAGACCAGCCGCGCCTCGGCCGGGGCGGTGGCCGCGTAGGCGTACTCGGCGACGTCGGAGAGGGAGGCGGAGCGGATCAACTCGACGGCACGCGGCATGGGGTTCCCCTGGGGAGCTGGTGGAGGGCCGGGAGGCTCGGACGGCGTTACGGGACGGGGGTCACCCTGTCAGAGATCGTCCGCGGTCTCGACGGGATTTCCCGGGGCCGCCGCCAGGTCCCGCAGCAGGGCGAGGTCCACGTCCAGCAGGCTGCGGACCACCCGGCGGCGAGGCGCCGGCGGGATGGCGGTGAGCGAGGGCACGGCCACGACGGCGCAGCCGGCCGCTTCGGCGGAGGCGACCCCGGTCGGGGTGTCCTCGACGGCCACGCACACGTCCGGGGTGAGGCCGAGGGTGGCGATGGCCGCCCGGTACGGGTCGGGGGCGGGCTTGGTGCGCGGGGTCTCGCCCTCGGCGACGGAGGTGGTGAACCAGTGGCGCCCGAGGGTGTCGAGGACGGTGTCGACGACGGACCGGGGCGAAGCCGAGACCAGCGCGGTGGGCACGCCCGCGGAGCGGAGCGCGGCCAGCAGTTCCAGGGCGCCGGGCAAGGGGACGACCCGGCCCCGGACCAGTTCCGCGAAGCGTTCCCCGAGGGCGGCGGAGAGCCGGGGCAGGTCGGTGGGGGCGCCGGCGAGCGTGGCGAGGTGCACGGCGGTGTCCTCGATCGCGCGCCCGCGCACGAAGGCGATGTCCGCGTCCCCGAGGGGGAGACCGAGGCGTCGGGCCTCCTCCTCGACGGCCTGCTGCCAGAGGCGTTCGGTGTCGACGAGGGTGCCGTCCATGTCGAAGAGGATCGCGGTCACGCGCCGGCCTCCCGGGCGAAGCGGAGGGTACGGATCTCGAACGGGCGCAGGGTCAGGTGCAGCCGCCGGTCGCCGGTCGCGGGCGGGCCTTCGGGCGGGTCCGCGTCGAGGGGGCGTTCCAGCAGGTCGGTGACGGTGACGCCGGTCCAGCGGAAGACGGTGGTGAGGACGGTGCGGGCGCGCGCCCCGTGGGCCTCGTAGAGGCGGACGACGACGTCGCCGGAGCGGTCGTCGGCCAGCTTGACGGCCTCGACGACGACGCCCGCGTGGTCCGTGCCGACGAGGGGCGTCACGGGCGCGGATCCGGGGACGGCGCGCTCGGGCAGGTTGGCTGCGTAGCCCTCGCGGACGGCGTCGGCGATGCCCGCTCCGACGACGAAGCCGTAGCGCAGCCGGTGCCGGCCCTGGTCGGCGTCGGGGTCGGGGAAGCGGGGGGCGCGCAGGAGGGTGAGGCGGACGGTCGTGGTGGTGCCGCCGTCGTCCTCGCGCACGTCCCGGGTGACGTCGTGTCCGTAGGTGGAGTCGTTGACCAGGGCCGCGCCCCAGTCCTGTTCGCCGACGTGGAGGAAGCGGTGCGCGCAGATCTCGAACTTGGCGGCGTCCCAGCTGGTGTTGGTGTGGGTGGGGCGCTTGACGTGGCCGAAGGGGATCTCGGCGGTGGAGTGGTCGGCGCGGACGTCGAGGGGGAAGGCGGCCTTGAGGAGCTTCTCGCGCTCGTGCCAGTCGATCTCGGTGTCGATGTCGAGGCGACGGGCGCCCTCGCGCAGGGAGAGGAGCTGGCGGACGCGGGAGTCGCCGAAGGTGCGCAGGACCAGGACGCCGTCGTCGACGGCGGTCACGGAGTCGGCTTCGGTGAGGTCGCGGACGGTGTTGCGGTAGAAGGCGTCGACGTCCCAGGCGTCGTACTCGTTGGGGAAGTCCTGGTGGAGCTGGAGCAGGTTGGCGGCCGTCCCGGGGGCCAGGGCCTCGCGGCCGGCGGCGAGGTCGACGGCCGAGACGACGAGGCCGCGGGCGTCGATCTCGAAGCGCACCAGGCCGTTGTCGAGCACGTGCCCGGCGCCCTGGGGCACGGGCGGGACGGGCGGGTGGGGGTCTTCGGCGCGCGGGGCGGCGCCGAAGGCGTCGACGCCGCCCCGCGCGAAGGGGGCGCCGTTGAAGACGACGGTGCCGGGACCGGGGCCCGCGAGGGTGCGCTGGGCGGCGTCGACGAGACCGTCGAGCTCGCCGGTGACGGCCGCGTAGGTCTCCTCGGCCTCGCGGTGCACCCAGGCGATGGAGGAGCCGGGCAGGATGTCGTGGAACTGGTGGAGGAGGACCGTCCGCCACAGCCGGTCGAGGGCGTCGTACGGGTAGGGGGCGCCGGTGCGCACGGTCGCCGTCGCCGCCCACAGTTCGGCTTCGCGCAGCAGGTGTTCGCTGCGCCGGTTGCCCTGTTTGGTGCGCAGCTGGCTGGTCAGCGTGCCCCGGTGGAACTCGAGGTAGAGCTCGCCGAGCCACACGGGCGCGTCGGGGTACTCGGCGTGGGCGCGGTCGAAGAAGTCGGCCGGCGGTTCGATCACGACCTTGGGGGCGCCCTCGAGGTCGGCGAGGCGCCGCGCGCGGGCGAGCATCTCGCGGGTGGGACCGCCGCCGCCGTCGCCGTACCCGAAGGGCAGGAGGGAGCTGTTGGCCGCACCCTTGTCCTGGAAGTTGCGGACGGCGTGGGCGAGTTCGCCCGGGGTCACCTCGGCGTTGTAGGTGTCGGCGGGCGGGAAGTGGGTGAAGATGCGGGTGCCGTCGATGCCCTCCCACCAGAAGGTGTGGTGGGGGAACTTGTTGGTGGTGTTCCAGGAGATCTTCTGGGTGAGGAACCAGCGGACCCCGGCCAGCTTCATGAGCTGGGGCATCGCCGCGTTGTAGCCGAAGGTGTCGGGGAGCCACATCTCCTCGGTCTCGACGCCGAACTCACCCGCGTAGAAGCGCTTGCCGTGGATGAGCTGCCGGGCGAAGGCCTCGCCGCCGGTGATGTTGGTGTCGGGTTCCACCCACAGGCTGCCCACGGGCAGGAACTGTCCGGTCGCCACCTTCTCGCGGACCCGCGCGTAGAGCTCCGGGCGGCGTTCCTTGAGCCAGGCGAGCTGCTGGGCCTGGGACATGGCGAAGCGGAAGTCCGGGTGGTCGTCCATCAGGCGGGTGACGTTGGAGACGGTCCTGGCGACCTTGCGGGACGCCTCGCGCAGCGGCCACAGCCAGGCGGTGTCGATGTGGGCGTGGCCGACGGCGGAGACCCGGTGGGCGCTGTCGGCGGCGCGGGCGGCCAGGGCGGGCCGCAGGGCGTCGCGGGCGGCGGGCGCGGTGCCGGCGATGTCCTGGAGGTCGACGGCGTCGAGGGCGCGCTCGACCGCGTACAGGATCTGCCAGCGGCGCTCGGACCCCTCGGGCAGCTCGTGCATGAGCTGCCCGAGGACGTCGAGGTCCTGGGTGAGTTCCCACACGTCCTGGTCGAAGACGGCCAGGTCGGCGCGGCGGAGCCGGTAGAGCGGATCCTCGCCGGCACCCCGGCCCTCGTCGCCGGCGGTGAGCCAGACGGGCCGGTCCCCGGCGAGGGTCGGGGCGTGCCGGCCCTCGCCGGGGAAGGGGACGGTCGGGTTGGCGGCGGCCTCGACGTAGCAGGTGAACGTCTCGCCGCCGGTGACGGGGTCGCCGACGGGGATCCAGGAGTTGCGCGGGTTGAGCGCCTTGATCACGGTGCCGTCGGGCCGGTGCACGAGGCCTTCGGTCGAGAAGCCCGCGCCGGTCACGTCGAAGCCGAGGTCGACGACGGCCTCGACCCGGCGGCCCGCCCACTCCGCGGGCACCCGTCCGCTGACCTCGAACCAGCTGGTGGTCCAGGCCGGCCCCCACCGGTGCCCGACGGCGACGGGCCGGTACGGGGCGGCCAGGCCCTCCGCCACGGGTACGGGCTCGCCGGGGACGTCCCAGATCCGCACCTGGAGCGGGGCCGTCCGGGCGTGGGCGGCGGGGCGGATGCGCTGGTTCAGGACGCGGTCGAGCCGCTGCTCGATCAGGCGTCGGTTGCTGTGCATGGCGGCTCCGTCGGGGGCGGGCGAGGCAGTCGAGGCAGGGGAACCGGACGGGTGGGCGGGCGCGGCGGTGGCCGGCGCGCCTCGGGTCACTCCTCGGTGGCTCCCAGGGCGGGGGTGTCGCTCAGCCGGACGTGGCGGCCGGTGGAGGCGTGCAGTTCGAGGACGGTGAGCTCGTTCTCGCCGGTGCGCAGGACGGGCGCCGGGACGTACAGGGCGGCCTGCGGGCCGCGGGACCAGTAGCGGCCGAGCGGGAAGCCGTTGACCCAGGCCAGGCCCTTGGTCCAGCCGTCCAGGTGCAGATACGTGTCGGCGGGGCCGTCGACGGTGAAGGTGCCGCGGTGGAACGCGGGCCCGACGGGCGGTGCGCCGAGGTCGAAGGGGGCGTACGCGAGGGTGTCGAGGCGGTCGAGCGGCAGGGCGCGGCTGCGCCAGGCCTCGGGCGGGTGCCCGTTGACGGTGACCCGGCCGAGCAGGCCCTTGCGGTCGTGGAGGGCGGCCCCGTAGTTGACCCGGCCCTGGTTCTCGACGAGGACGGTCACAGTGGCGCCCGCCCGGGGCACGGTGAAGGCGAGGGCGTGTTCGTGGTTCTCGCGCTCCAGGACGCCGACCGGCTGCCCGTCGACGAAGACCTGGGCCCGGTCGTGGACCCGCTCGGCGCGCAGCAGCGCCGGTCCCGGCCCGGCCAGCTCGGTCTCGTACAGGACGAAGCCGAAGGAGTGGCCGAGCTCCTCCATGGTGAGCGGCCGGTCGGACTTCTCCGGCGTGCCGAGGGCGTCGGCCTGGGCCAGCAGCGGCGCGGTGTGCGGGAGGTCCACGGTGCCGTACGCGGCCTTGGGGGCGGCCGGGGGGACGGGCTCGTCGGGCACGGGGGCGTGGCGGGCGATGACCTCGCGGAAGGCCCGGTACTTGTCGGTCGCGTCGCCGGCCTCGTCGAGGAGGGAGTCGTAGTCGTAGGAGGTGACGGTGGGGCGGTAGGTGCCCTTGTCATTGGCGCCGTTGGTGAAGCCGAAGTTGGTGCCGCCGTGGAACATGTAGATGTTGACGGAGGCTCCGGCGGTGAGCAGCGCGTCCAGCTCGGCCGCGGCGTCGGCGGGCGCGCGGCGGGTGTGGATGCCGCCCCAGCGGTCGAACCAGCCGATCCAGAACTCGGAGCACATCAGGGGGCCCCGGGGCTGGTGGGCGCGGAGCGCGGCGAGGCCCTCGGTGGTGCGGCTGCCGAAGTTGGCGGTGGCGAGGACGCCGTCGAGGCCGCCTCGGGCCAGGTCGGCGGGCTGGTCGCAGGTGAAGAGCGGGACGTCGACGCCGTGCCGGCGCAGCAGGTCGGCGAGGGCGGCCAGGTAGGCGGTGTCGTCGCCGTGGGCGCCGTACTCGTTCTCCAGCTGGACGGCGAGGATAGGGCCGCCGTTGCTGCCGAGGTGGCGGTGGAGCGGGGGCAGGAGGGCGCCGAGGTAGGCGTCGACGGCGCTCAGGAAGCGCGGGTCGCGGCTGCGCAGGACGATGTCGTCCTCGGCGAGCAGCCAGGACGGCAGGCCGCCGCCCTCCCACTCCGCGCAGATGTAGGGGCCCGGCCGGAGCAGGACGTGGAGTCCTTCGGCGGCGGCCAGGTCGAGGAAGCGGGGCAGGTCGAGACCCGCGTCCATGTGGAACTCCCCGGGGCGCGGGGCGTGCAGGTTCCACGGGACGTAGGTCTCGACCGTGTTGAGGCCGAGGAGCCGTGCCTTGTGGAGGCGGTCCGCCCACTGGTCCGGGTGGACGCGGAAGTAGTGCAGGGCGCCGGAGACGATCCGGAACGGGCGGTCGTCGAGACGGAAGCCGTCGTCGGCGATCTCCAGTCGGGGCATGGCGGTGGTACTCCTCGGGGAGCTCAGTGGAACGTGTTCAGGTGGTTCGGGTGCGCGTGGGGCCGGTGATCAGGCGAGCGGCCGGCACAGCAGGGCGTCGGGGACGCCGCCGTGGTTCCACTTCCAGGTGAAGGCGACTCCGGCGAGGTACTCGCCGTCGGCGCACTGCCCCTTGTAGTAGCCGGGGGCCCAGTCGCTGGCGTTCGAGCCGCCGGTGGCGGGCCGGTTGTCGCCTTGGTCGAACCAGAGCACGCGCCCGTTGGTGGGCAGGGTGGCCGTGGCGGGGGCGCAGAGCAGGGCGGACATGGCGTTGCTCTTCACGCTGTAGCCGACGGCGAAGGTGCGGTCGGGGCACTGCAGCTTGTTGTAGCCGCTCGCCCAGTCGCCGCCGGTGACGTACCGCTCGTCGGTGACGGTGGTCCAGGCACCGGTGGCCTTGGCGGGCTGTCCGGCGTCGGTGCACAGGCCGCGGCTGTCGCTGCGGCCGAGTCCGGCCAGGCGCTGGGTGTCGGGGCAGTTGCCCTTGCGGTTGCCGGCGGACCAGTCGGGCTTGGCCAGCATGGTGGCGGAGACGTCGTTGTCGCCGTAGTCCAGGTTGAGCATGTTCCAGCGGGGCGTGGTGTCGACCCGGCCCGAGCGGGCGGGGGCCTCGACCAGCTTGGTCCAGTCGGCGGCGCGCCAGTCACCGGGGTCGAGGACGCCGAGCCGGGCGCCGGCCGCGTTGTAGTTGACCATGGCCCAGGTGTCCTGGGGGGTGCCGGCGGCGTTGGTCCAGCCGACCAGCGGCCAGATGGCGAAGTCGGAGTCGTTGCGGACGAGGATGTCGGTGAAGCGGGCGAACCAGTCGCGCTCCCGGGCGTTGACGGCACCCCGGCCGCCGGCGCCGAACTCGCTGATCCAGACGGGGGCGGTGAAGTGCTGGCCCTCGCGGGTCACGAACAGGGCCTGGTCGTCGACGGCCTTGACGAGCTGCTCGGGGGTGAGCTCCTCGTAGCGCAGGTCGTGGGTCTCGCCCGTGCCGGTGGCGCCGGTGTGGTTCGGGCCGGTGTAGCCGTAGAAGTGCGCCGCGTACACCAGCTTGTCGGAGTGGATCAGGGTGTTGGAGAGGGTGGCGACCGGGGTGAGCATGGGGCGGCCGTGGGGCGTGATGTCGGTCGGGATGCCCTGCCAGTTGATGCCCTCCATGACGATCAGGAGGTCGGGGTCGGCCCGGAGGATCTCGTTGCCGGCCTCCTCGAAGGCCTTGTTGAGGTCGTAGTCGTTGCCCCAGCCCCAGTTGGTGTCGTTCCAGGTGTCGCGGCGGACCTCGTTGCGCAGGTCGGCGCCGACGACGCGGGTGTTGTCCTGGTACCGCTTGGCGAGGAACACCCAGTCGTCGATCCACTGGCGGGTGGTCTGGCCGCTGTTCCAGCGCTCGTTGCCGTCGAGGCCGCAGCAGAAGCGGTAGCTGGTGGTGTGGTTGTTGAGGACGACCGCGAATCCGTCGGCGGTGAGCGCCGCGATCACGGAGTCCATGACCTGCAGCGGGGTCTTGCCCCTGAGCTGCGGGTTGGCGGTGACGGCGGAGTCGGGGACGGGGACCGTGTCGTGCAGCACGGCGTTGGCGAACGGGAGCCGGATGCTGTTCAGGCCGAGGGCGTGGAAGTCGGCCAGGATCCGGCTGATCGGGGTGCGGTCGAGGCCGAGGGGGATGTTGTGCGACATCTGGTCGGCCTGGTGGTTGGTGACGTCGTTGACGTCGCCGCTGCCCTCGTAGGTGCCCTGGGCGCCGGCCCAGTTGCCGGACTTCAGCTTGAAGCGGTTGCCCGTGGCGTCGACGATCCACCGGCCGCGGGTGCTGAGCGGTCCGGTCCAGGAGGCGGCGAGCTGCGGCCCGGTGAGGACGGTGGGCGCTGCCGCGACGGCGGGCCCGGAGGGTGGGGTGGCGTCCGCGGTGGGGGCGCCGATGAGCAGCGCGGAGACCGTGGCCAGGGCCGCGGTCGCGCGTCGGAGCAGTGTGCCAGGTATCACGAGGGCTCCTTGTGGAGGGGGGTGTGGTGCCTGCTCTGGGGGAACGGTGAGGGGTAGGGGTCAGGGATGCCGTACGGGGTGCGGAACGGGGTTGCGCGTACGGGGTTGCGCGTACGGGGTGCGGGGGTGCGTCAGCCCTTGAGGCCGCTGGTGGCGATGCCTTCGACGATGTACCGCTGGGCGACCAGGAACATGACGACCAGGGGCGTGATGGTGACGACGGCACCGGCGAAGAGGCCCGGCAGGTTGACGGTCTGGGAGGTGAGGAAGGTCGACAGGGCGATCTGCGCGGTCCATGCCGACGGGTCCTGCCCGATGACCAGCGGCCACAGGAAGGAGTTCCAGCTGTCGATGAAGGACAGGGCGCCCAGCGAGGCGAGCATCGCCCCGGAGCTCGGCAGGGCGATCCGCCCGTACAGGCCGAACCAGCCGAGGCCGTCCAGCCGTCCGGCCTCCTCGATCTCGGCCGGGAACTGGAGGTAGAAGTTGCGGAACAACAGGACGGCGAAGGGGTTGAACAGGCCCGGCACGATGATGCCCCACAGCGTGTTCACCCCGCCCATGGAGCCGACGACGACGAACGTCGGCACGAAGGTGACCGAGCCCGGGATCATCAGCGTGGCGACCACCAGGGCCAGCAGGACGCCGCGGCCCGGTACGGGGATCCGGGCGAAGGCGTAGCCGGCCGCGGAGGCCAGCAGGGTGGAGACGGGGGCGGTGATCGCGGCGATCAGCAGCGAGTTGCCGAGCGCCTGCGCCATGGAGACGGTCGGGTCGTCGAAGAGCGCGGTGAAGTTCTCGAAGTGGGTGGTCGAGGGCCACCACGTCCACTCGGGTGCCGTCAGGCCCTGGGAGTCCATCAGCGAGTTGCGCAGCATCAGGTAGAACGGCGCGAGGAAGACCGCCGTCAGCAGGCCGACGAGGAGTCCGCGGGCGACGAGCCGGAAGGCTCGGGAGAGTCCGGGAAGGGTCATGTGTGGCTCATCCTTCGCTCTTGCCGAATCCCGTGAACCGGCCCTGGATCAGCGTCACTCCGACGATGAGGGCGGTGAGCACGAAGGCTCCGGCGGAGCCGAGACCGTAGTTCTGGCTGCCCATGGCGGTGTTGTAGAGGTGGACCAGCGGCGTCTGGACGGGGGCGGTGCCGGTGCCGGACAGGCCGCTGTTGAACAGGTTGTAGAACTCGTCGAACGCCTGGAAGGCGGCGATGAACAGCAGCATCAGGACGGCGACGGAGGTGTTGCGGAGCATCGGCAGGGTGATCCTGCGGAGCATCTTGAAGCCGGTGGCGCCGTCGAGTACGGCGGCCTCGTGGATCTCCTTGGGGATGGCCTGGAGTCCGGCGAGGAACAGCACCATGTAGAAGCCGACCTGGAGCCACAGCCGCAGGGTGACGAGGACGATCCAGTACAGCGGGGGCGACGTCGTCTGCAGCCAGGGGACCGGGTCCGCTCCGAACCAGCCGCCGACGGTGTTGGCGATGCCCGCGGGCAGGCCGTTGAACAGGCTCATCTTCCACAGCAGCGACGCGGCGACGTAGGAGACGGCCGTCGGGATGAGGAAGGCGGTGCGCACCACGGCTCGGCCCCGCCGCACCCGGTGGACCAGCAGGGCGAGTCCGAGGGAGGCGGCGAAGGTGACCGGCACGATGAAGGCGGTGAAGACCAGGATCTGCACCAGGGAGCCGCGGAAGGCCTGGTCGGCCAGGAGGGTGCGGTAGTTGTCGAGTCCGACCCAGTGGCCGAGCGCGATGCTGCCGCGGGCGTCGCTGAGGCTGAGCAGGAAGCTCCAGCCGATCGCGACGTACTTGAAGATCGCCAACCCGATCAGCATGGGCGCGGTCAGCAGCACGAAGGCGAGCCATCCGGACCGGCCGGCGCGCGACCGGCCGGCGCGCGACCGCCCGACCGGCGTCCGGCCGTCCCGGGGCCGGCCGCCGCTCGGTCGGCCGGCGCCGGGACGGCGGGTGCGGTCCGCGTCCCGCGTGCCGGGCGCGGGGCGCCCGGCACGCGCGGACGGAAGGGTGAGTTCCGGTGCCGGTTCCATCAGCCGCGCTGCTTGTCGATCTCGCCCTGGGCCTTCTTGACCGCCTGGGCCAGGAGGCCGGCGGCGTCGCCGTCACCTGCGGCGATCTTGACCGCGGCCGCGTTGAAGGCGCTGCTGACCGCGGTGTCCCAGGTGCCGGGGTTGTGCTTGCCGTACCGGTCCGCGAGGGTGACGGTCTCCTTGGCGGTGCCTTCGGACAGCGCCTTGGTGGTGGCCGCCACGGACCTGCGGGGCGGCACGTGGAAGCCGTAGCTCTCGGCGAAGTCCTTCTGCAGGTCGGCCTGCTGGATCCACAGCCACTGGGCGAACTTCTTCGCCGCGTCCAGCTTCTTGCTCTTGGCGTTGACGCAGCTGGTCCAGCCGCCGACCCGGACGGCGGGCGACCCGCCGGCCTTGAAGGCGGGCCAGGGGATGACGCCGAAGTCGTCGCCGAGAGCGGACTTGACGGCGGGCATCGCCCACAGGCCGCACCACTGCATCGGCACGACCCCCTGGGTGAGGGCGGCCGGGTCCCACCAGTCGGTGGTGAAGCCGAGCAGCAGCGACTCGTCGTCGTGCAGGCGCTTGAGCCCGGTCAGCGCTTCGAGCGCCTGGGGGGAGCCGAAGGCCACCTTCCCTTCGCGGGAGACGAGTTCACCGCCGTTGGACCAGACGGCGAGGATCGCGGAGTCGCCGAGGCCGTCGTTGCCGACGAACAGGCCCTTGCCCTTGCCGGTGGTCAGCGCCTTCGCGGCGGCGACCAGGCCGTCGTAGCTGGTGGGCGGGGTGATGCCGGCCTTGGCCAGGGTGCTCTTGCGGTAGTAGAGCATCATGACGTCGTCGATCATCTTGATGCCGTACAGCTTGCCGTCGACGGTGACCAAGTCGATCGCGTTGCTGTTGAAGTCGGTCTTGGCGGTGCCGTAGACGTCGTCCAGGGCGGCGATCTGACCGCGCCGGGCCAGGCTCTCGTTGAAGTCGCCGATCTCGAACACGTCGGGGGCCGCGTCGGTGAGCAGCGTCGCGTTGAGCTTGCCGGCGTAGTCGCCGGGGACCCAGGTGACCTTCACCGCGATGTCCGGGTGAGCCTTGGTGAAGGCGGTGGCGTAGCGGAGCGCGGCCTGCTGGGTGCCGGTCTCGCCGTAGGCGTGGTACCAGACGTTGAGGGTGGTCTTCGCGCCGGAACCGGACGCGCCGGTGGGGTCGGTGCTGCAGGCGCTGGTCAGGACGGTTCCGGCGGCGACCAGCAGCGATCCGGTCAGGAATCCCCGTCGGCTAAGCTCGGTTCTGCGTGCGCTCATGTCGCATCCTTCTGTGAGGGTGGGGCGGTGCGGGTGTGCTACCTGGCCGGTGCCTTCGACAGTGCTTGCCGGCAGTGGAGGGCACTGGCCAGGGAGTCGTACGGGTCGGCCGCGCGCGAACGGGGTGGGCCGCACGCGAGCCGTGGTGGCGGCCTTGGCGGTTCAGCCGGAGCCGGTCGCGGCGGTGGCCGCGTACTGCGGGAAGAGCGCCTGGATGGCGACGGCGGCGGCGCCGCGGGACCACTCCTCCCAGGGCAGCGGGCGGAGCAGCAGCGGGCACCGGGACGCCGCACCGAAGGCGTGGGCGGCGAAGGCGTCCTTGATGTGGCGGCCGAACAGGTCGTAGGCGGCCAGTCCTTCACCGCTGACCACGACGCGCTCCGGGCCGACCAGGTTGACCAGGGTGGCGATGCCGACGCCGATGGCGCGGCCGGCCCGGGCGAAGGCCTCCCGGGCCGCCGGGTCGCCCTCGCGGGCCAGTTCGACGACCTCCTCGAAGGCCAGCGCGGGCCGTCCGGTGGCCTCGCGGACCGCGCGGAGGATCGCGTCGGTGGACGCGAGTGCCTCGACGCAGCCGTTCGCGCCGCAGCGGCAGCGCGGTCCGGTCTGGTCGACGCAGATGTGTCCGACCTCGCCGGAGACGCCGTAGGCCCCCCGGAGCAGCTCCCCGTTGACGACGAGGGCGGAGCCGATGCCCGCGCCGATGGTGACGAGCGCGAAGTAGCCGGTGCCGATGCCCTCGCCGAACCAGTGCTCGGCGACGGTCAGGGCCCGTACGTCGTTCTCGACGGTGACGGCGAGGCCGGTGGCGGCGGTGAGCAGCGCGGCGAGCGGGACGTCGCTCCAGCCGAGGAGGCCGGAGTGGCGGACCAGGCCGCTGTCGCGGTCGACGTCACCGGACACGGCGACCCCGACATGCCGGGTACGGTCGCGGAACTCGGGCTCGCTGTCAAGTAGTTGATCGAGGAGAGCGGCGAACGCCGCAGCGACGGTGTCCGGTTCGCAGTCGTCCAGGGGCAGCATCGCCGTGACGCGGATGCCGGCCCGCAGGTCGCACACCGCGCCGAAGAGGTGGTCGGGGCTGACCTTGACGCCCACGAAGAACTCCCGGTCGGGGGCGACCGCGAGGGGGTTGACGGGCCGTCCGGCGCCGGGAGCGGTGCGCTCCGGCGGGAGTTCGTAGAGGTAGCCGTCGTCGATGAGCGGCCGGGCCGCCTTGGTGACGGCCGTCGAGGAGAGTCCGGTGCGCCGCGCCAGCTCCACCCTGCTGAGCGGTCCTTCCGCCAACAGGAGGGCGAGGACCGCGGTTTCGGCGGGTGCGCTGACCAGAGGCCGGGAGTGATGTCGAAACACGGGTGAAACGTAGAGCAAATAAATAACTTCTTCCAGTATTGATTTCCTGTCAGACCTCGCCCTACGCTCGTGGCCGCCTCCGTGCCTTCCGCCAAGGGGCCTTCGCCGAGGGCGCGTTCACGCCGTGCCGCCCCGGCTCCACCCCCGTTCCTCTCCGCACGTCAGGGGACTCATCCGTGCTCGACACGCTCCCTCCCGTCACCTTCGACCCCGCGCTCGGCCTCGCGGTCCTGCGCACGCCGAACAGCCAGTACGCGGTGCTCATCGGCGCCGACGGCAGCCCGCGGCACCTGTACTGGGGGCGCCCGCTCGACAGCGCCGTCCTCGCCGCGCTCCCCGAGGCGGTGTCGCCCGCCGCGAGCAGCTTCGAGGCCGACGCGGCCGCCGACGAGCTCGCGCCCCAGAGCGGCGCCCGCTTCGGCCCGGCCGGCCTCCAGGTCCGCTTCGCGGACGGCACCCGTGGCGTCCAGTGGCGCTTCGCGGGTGCCTCGGTCGACGGCGGCGAACTGCGGCTGCGGCTGGACGACCGGCGCCGCCCGCTGCGCACCGAGCTGTGCTACCGGGTGCGGCCCGACAGCGACGTCGTCGAGCGCTGGACGGAGCTCACCCACACCGCGCCCGAGGCCGATCCGGCACTGCCCGTCACCGTCGAGCGGCTGGACTCCGCCTCGTGGACCGCGCCCGCGCTGGCCGACTACCGGCTCAGTCACCTGGTGGGCGGCTGGAACAGCGAGTTCCAGCTCCGCGGCGACCGCCTCCCGGTCGCCGAGACCGTGCTGACCAGCAGGCGGGGCCTCACCGGCCACCACGCCAACCCCTGGCTGGCCCTGGACGACGGCACCGCCTCCGAGGAGCGGGGCGAGGTGTGGAGCACCGCCCTCGCCTGGAGCGGCAGCTGGCGCGTCACGGTCCACCGCGACCCGGTCGGCCGCACCACCTGGACCGGCGGCTTCGGCCACGAGGGGCTCAGCTGGACGCTGCGCCCGGGCGAGACGCTGCGCACCCCGACGTACGCCGGGCTGTACACGCCGGACGGCTTCGGCGCGGCCAGTCGCGGCTGGCACGAGCACCTGCGCCGGCACGTCCTGCCGGAGCCCGAGCGGGACCGGCCGGTCCTCTACAACTCCTGGGAGGCGACGGGCTTCGACGTCGACCAGGCCGGGCAGATCCGGCTGGCCCGGCTCGCCGCGGGTCTCGGGGCCGAGCTGTTCGTCCTGGACGACGGCTGGTTCGGCGCCCGCCGCAGCGACGAGGCCGGGCTCGGCGACTGGAGCCCGCGTCCCGAGGCCTTCCCCGAGGGCCTGACGCCGCTCGCCGACGAGGTGCACCGCCTCGGCATGGACTTCGGGCTCTGGGTGGAGCCGGAGATGGTCAACCGCGACAGCGAGCTCTACCGCGCGCACCCCGACTGGGTCCTCCACTCCCCCGAGCTGGACGCCACCGAACTCCGCAACCAGCTGGTGCTGAACTTCGCCCGCCCCGAGGTGGAGTCCTGGGCCTGGCAGACCCTCGACCGGCTGGTGCGCACCCACCGGGTCGACTGGCTCAAGTGGGACGCCAACCGGGCCTTCACCGAGGCCGGGTGGGCCGGTCACCCCGACCCCGACCGCCTCTGGATCGACCACACCCGGGCCGTCTACCGGATCATGGACCGGCTGCGGGCCGAGCACCCCGGGCTGCGGATCGAGGCGTGCGCGGGCGGCGGCGGCCGGGTCGACCTCGGCATCCTGTCCCGTACGGACCAGGCCTGGGTCTCCGACAACACCGACCCCGTCGACCGCATCGGCATCCAGCACGGCTTCAGCCAGCTCTTCCCCGCGCGGGCCATGGCCGCCTGGGTCACCGACAGCCCCAACATCACCACCGGCCGGCGCACCCCGCTGCGCTTCCGCTTCCACGTCGCCATGGCCGGGGCGCTGGGCATCGGCGGGAACCTGACCGAGTGGAGCGACGAGGAGCTGGCGGAGGCCGCCGAACTCGTCGCGCGCTACAAGGAGATCCGCCCGCTCGTCCAGCGCGGGATCCAGCACCGCGTCACCCCGGCCGGACCGGTCCACGCCGTCCACTACGCGGCGCCCGACGGCGACGACCACGTGCTCCTCGTCTGGCGCCCCACGACCCGCTTCGGGCATGCCCCGGCCCCGGTGCGACTGCCCGCGCTCGACCCGACGGCGCACTACCTGGACCCGGACCGGGACGAGGTGCACAGCGGGGCCGTCCTGGTCCGCCAGGGCCTCGACCCGCGCCTGCCCGAAGGGGACCACGCGAGCCGGCTGATCCGGCTGCGCCGCGTCACGCCCGCCTAGCACGCGGACGTCCGCCGCACCCCGGTTCGCGGCGGCTCCGCCGCGGCACCCTGCCCGTACCCCTCGGCCGACACCGCCGCCGGGCGGCTCCCCCAGCCGCGCGGCGGCGGCACCACGCCCGCCCCACGACCCTTTGGACCACCCATGGAGACCTCCCGCGTTCTGGTGATCGGCATCGACGGCGTACGCCTCGACCTGCTCCCGGAACTGGACACCCCGCACCTCGACGGGATCGCCCGCGCCGGCTTCCTCGCACCCGTCGAGGTGGACGCCACCACCCCCACCATGTCGGGCCCCTGCTGGACGACGATCGTCACCGGCGTCGGCGTCACCAAGCACGGCGTCTGGGGCAACCGCCTCGACGGCAACCGCCTCGACGTCTTCCCGGACTTCACGACCCGGCTCGCCGCCGAGTGCGGACGCCGGACCTTCGCGGTCGGCGGGTGGGCGCCGCTCTTCCTCGCCAAGGAGGGCGGCCCGCTGTTCGTGGCGCCCACCCGCCTCGGCTACGTCGCCCCCGCCGAGGACACCCCCGAGGCCTGGGAGGAGGCCGACGAGCGGGTGACCGCCGAGGCGGAACACCTCCTCGGCCTCGACGAGGACCTCCACGCCGGCTTCGTCTACCTGGGCGCCGTCGACGAGACCGCCCATTTCGTGGGCTGCGGCAAGGAGTACCGGGCGGCGGTCGAGGCCGCCGACCGGCGGCTCGGCCGCGTCCTCGACGCCGTACGCGGGCGGCGCGAGCGCGCGGGCGAGGAGTGGACGGTCATCGCCGTGACCGACCACGGGCACCGGGACGAGGGCGGGCACGGCGGGCGCAGCACCCTCGAACGCACCGCCTGGATCGCGGCGTGCGGCCCCGGCCTGCCCGCCGGGAAGGCTCCGTCGGCGCCGCTCCACCACGCCGATGTCGCCGCGCACGTCTACACCGCGCTCGGCATCGCCCCGGACCCGCACTGGACCCTGGACGGCCGGGCCTTCTCCGTCTGAGCTCGGGTCCCGTGGGCACGCCGCCGGACGTCCTTCCCTTTCCCTGGCGGGTTTTTGACGCTCCCTTGAGGCAACCCACAGGTTCCTCCCACCGTCCTCACGGGACGAGGGGGGCACCAGGGACGGGGGACGCCCGGGGGACCGGGACACCGCAGGTGCCCTCACGAGACCGATCGTGAGGAAGACCGCTTTGATACGTGTCACACGCGGCGTGACCACCGCCGTGGCGCTGGTCGCCATAGCGGCTGCGTCGCCCTCGCCGGCGTACGCGCAGCCGTCACCGGGATCGCCGTCGGCGTCGCCGGGGAGCCGGGCCGGGGACGCCGGCCTCCCCGAGGGCTGGCAGATCTCCGGCACCGGCGCCGACAGCCACCTGGTGTGGACCTCGCCCGAGCCCGTCCGCATGGGCGACGCCCGGGTCGAGTTCCGTGCCGGGGACCGGCTGCTCGGCCTTCCGGAGGCCCAACGGGACGGCCGGACCTTCCGGTTGCCCCTCGGCGACGTCCGGATCGACAAGAACTCCGACCTGCGGGTGACGGCCGGCGGGCGGCGGCTCGACACCGCCGCGCCCGCCCGCTCGGCCCACGTCCGTCCGTCGGCCCCGGCCGCGCGCCCGCAGGCGCCGCTGCCCGCCAACGAGGTGGACCCGGGCAAGCCCGGCCCGTACCGGACGACCGGCGGCGAATACGCCCTGCGTTCCGTCTCGTTGCCCGGCTTCGCCAAGCCCGTCGAGATGCGCGCCATGGTCGTCGGCCCGACGAACGCTCCGGGCCGGCGCCCGGTGGCCCTGTTCCTGCACGGCCGCCACGCCACCTGCTACAAGCCCGGCACCGAGGACATGACCGGTGAGTGGCCGTGCGCCCCGGGCACCCAGCCGATACCCAGCCACCAGGGGTACCTCAAGGCCCAGAAACTGCTGGCCTCGCAGGGTTACGTGACGGTGTCCATCTCCGCCAACGGCATCAACGGGCAGGACTGGCAGTCCGAGGACGGTGGCGCGCAGGCCCGCTCCTCCCTCGTGCGCCAGCACCTCGCCCGCTGGGCCACCTGGGCGGCGAACCGGCCCTCCGCGCCGGCCGTCGTCCGCGGCACCGCGCCCGCCGACCTCTCCCGCGTCCTGCTCGTCGGTCACTCCCGTGGCGGCGAGGGCGTCAACCGGGCGGCGCTCGACAGCCTCTACCCGGCCCCCGCCGACCAGGACGGCTACCGCGGCCCGGTGCGCTGGAAGATCCGCGGCAACGTCCTCATCGGACCCACCGTCTTCGGCCAGAACCCGGCCCCCGACGTGCCCTCCACGACCATCCTGCCGGGCTGCGACGGCGACGTGTCCGACCTCCAGGGCCAGATCTACGTCGACGGCACCCGCGGCGTCAGCCAGGGCGCCGCCCTGCACAGCGCCGTCTACATGGTCGGCGCGAACCACAACTACTTCAACAGCGAGTGGACCCCGGGCCAGGCGAAGGCGTTCGCCTACGACGACTTCTCGTCCGAGGACGGCACCGACCCGCTCTGCAGCCCCGGCACCCGGACCCGGCTGACCGCCGACCAGCAGCAGACCGCGGGCGCCACCTACATCGCGGCCGCCGCCCGCCTGTTCGTCGGCGGGGACGACAAGGTCCGCCCGCTCCTCGACGGCACCGGCCGGCGCGCGCCCTCGGCCGGCCCGGCGCAGGTCGTCACCCACGCCGTCGGCGGGCGGCGCACGCCGGCCTTCCTGCCCGGCCCCTCGGTCACGGTGTCCGGCAGCGGCGGGCGCCTGTGCGCCCAGGTCGACCCGAACGCCGCCCGCTCCTGCCTGCCGCCCGAGGAAGGCGGCTCGCCGCACTTCGTGTACTGGGAGGCCTCGCCCGAACCCGGCCGTGACGCCGTCGCGCTGCGCTGGACCAACCCGGGCGCGCCCGTGACGGTCCGCTCGAAGCAGCCGGTCTCGCTGGCGGGCTCCGAGTCCCTGGCGCTGCGCCTGATCGTGCCGCCGAACACCACCGGCACCCAGCTGGACGTCGCCGTGACCGACGCCGCCGGGAAGCGCGCGGTCCTGGGCCGCGCCCGCGTGGACGGCATGCCGGGCAGCCCCCGGACCGCGTCCTCGTGGGCGCGCGAGATCCGCGTACCGCTGTCCGCCGCGTCCCGGGCCCGTCTCGACCTGAAGCGGATCGCCTCGCTCGAACTGACCCCGCGCAGCCGCGACGGCCGCGCCTGGCTGATGGACGCCTGGGGCTGGCGCCCGGGTACTCCGGCGGTCCGCCCGGGCGCGCTGGCGCGCGTCGACATCGGGCGCCTGTCGGTGCAGGAGGGGAACTCGGGGGTCCGCACGTACCGGGTCCCGGTCCGGGTCTCCGGGCAGGGCAGCGGCCAGGTCCGCCTGTTCGTCCCCAAGCCGGACAGCGACCAGGTGACCTCCCGTCTGGTGACGGTGCGCCCCGGGCGCCAGGACATCGTCGTCCCGGTCACGGTGCGGGGCAACACCCGCTTCGGCTACGACCTGTCGCAGGACGCGTTCGTGAAGGCGGTGCGCGGCGTCGTGGTCGGCGCCCACCGCGGCGGGGTGACCGCCCGGAACGACGACCCCATGCCGAAGGTGACGCTGACGCCCGTCGCGGACGACGTGACCGAAGGCGCGGCCCTGACCTGGCGGGTGACGCTCTCGGAGCCCGCCGACGTCGACATCATGGGTGCCATCGTCCTGGAGCCCGTGACCGGTGGGGCCGAGCTGTCCACGGCGGACGTCGACCGGAGCTGGCTGGAGGAGCAGCTCGGGCACGTGCCCGACCCGCCGGTGGCGCTGTCCCGGGCGATGGAGGGCAGCGGCCTGTACCTGGGCGTGAACATCGCGGCCGGGCAGACGAGCACGGAGCTGCGGGTCCCGACCGTCAAGGACGGGATCGCCGAGCCGGCCGAGTCGCTGCGGGGGCAGCTGACCACGTACGACGCCGACTGGGACCCGGTCCCGGGCCCGGTGATCACGGGGACGGTGCGGGACGCGGCGTGACGCGACCTGACCTGACCTGACCTGATCTGACCTGACCTGACCTGACCGGATCAGGAGGCGGACGCCGGGCCCTTCGGGGGCCGGTGTCCGCCTTTCCCGTACAGCAGGCAGGAGACCACGACCACCAGCGGCCAGACGGACTGCAGGCAGGTCACCAGGCGCTCGGCGACGCCCACGGCGCCGTGCCGCTGCATGTCGACGAGGAACCAGCCCGCTCCGAGCCCCATCAGTGCCGTCACGCCGACGGCGGGCACCGGCCTCAGGCCCCACGGCGCCGGTCCCGCGCGGTCGGCGGCGAGCACCGGCCACAGCGCCAGGAAGGCGAAGCCGGCGGCCGCGACCGAGCCGTGCCGGAGCGAGCCTCCGCTGAGGGGTGCGGGGAGCAGGGCGACGACCAGCGCCGTCACGCCGCCGGCGGCCAGGGCGACGCGTCCGGCGAGGGCGGCGGCCCGCAGCCCCCAGGCGGTGACCAGGTGGCAGACGCCGAGGCCGAACAGCCCGCCGGTCATCACCCACGCTCCCGGTGCCCCGTACGCGGCGAGGACGCTGATGGTCTGGGTGACGGGGTCGTAGCCGGGGCCGTGGAGCAGGCCCGCGATCGTCCAGCCGCCGATCAGGAGGACCGGGGCGCACCCCGAGGAGATCAGGGCCCACCGGGGAACTCGTCGCATCGCCCCACCGTAACCACGGCGGTGGGCCGCGGCGTTCCTCCGGCGCGCTCGCGTGGTCAGGTGGGTCCGAACGGTACGCGCCGGGCCCTCCCTCCTTCCCTCCCCCGGCGGATGCTCAGAGCCCGCCCCGGTAGCCGGGGTCGGGGAGCTGCCGGGGCTCCCAGCAGGCGTCCACGCCGTACAGGAAGAGGGCGAGGGCGAGCAGGGCGGTGAGGGCGGCCGTCCAGGGGCCGCGCGGTCGGCGCCTCCGGCGGAGCGTCAGCAGCCAGGCGACGAGGGGCAGCACGGTGGCGCCGAGGAGGATGAGCGGGAGGTCCACGAAGACCACGCTCAGGTCGCGGGCGTGCCCTTCGAATCCGCCGTCGATGCTGAAGGAGGCTCGCGGGGCCCAGTAGACCAGTGCCGCGAGGGCTCCCGCGGCGGTCAGCAGACAGCCGCCGGTGCTCTCGGCGGTGGTGCCGTCGGCGGACGCCGTGTCATGGGCCGTTCCGTCATCGGGTGTTCGCCCGTCCGGCGCCGGTTCGTCGCTCATACCCGGCAGGGACGCGGGCGCGCCGCTCGCGGTTGCGCTCCCGGGGCCGTGGCGGTCGCGGCGGGCACGGTGGCGGCACGCGCCGTCCGGGGGTCCCCTAACGTGGGCCCATGGTCAACTTTCCGCCACGGGTCGAACTCCACCCGCTCACCCTGTCCGACGAGGACGAGTTCTGCGCGCTCGTGCGCGCCAGCACCGAGCTGTACGGGCCGTGGATGCAGCTGCCCGCGACCGCGGAGGAGTTCCGGGTCTGGATGCGCCGCTTCGACGACGCCTCCAACCGCGGCTTCCTGATCCGGGTCCGGGAGACCGGCGCCGCCGCCGGCATGGTCAACATCAACTCGATCATCCGGGGGCGCTATCAGGGGGCGTCCCTCGGCTACGCGGCCTTCGCGCCGTCCGCGGGCCACGGGTACATGTCCGAGGGGATCGCCCTCGTCCTGGAACACGCCTTCACCGAGCTGCGGCTGCACCGGCTGGAGGCCAACATCCAGCCCGGGAACGAGCCGTCGCTGGCCCTGGTCCGACGGCTCGGCTTCCGGTACGAGGGGATGTCGCCCGGCTACCTCTACATCGACGGGGACTGGCGGGACCACGAGCGCTGGGCCGTCAACGCGCCGCGGCCGTGGACGCCCCACCACTCACTCCCCGAGGTCTGAGCCGTACGCGGTGCCTTCGGCTACGGCTCCGGGGCGAGGCGCTCGACGGCGACGAGCGCCGCGTCGTCGCCGAGGTGGCCGCCCGCGTACGCCTGGAGGTCGGCGCGCAGGCGGCCCAGCAGGGTCGGCGGGTCGTCCCCGACCCAGGCGGTGAGCCGCTCCGTCAGCGGGTAGAAGGCGCGGGAGGCGTCCCGGGCCTCGACGACCCCGTCGGTGTAGAGGAGCAGCACGTCGCCGGCGTCGAAGGGGAAGGTCTCCACGGTGACGGCGGGCGCGAGGACGTCGGAGAGGCCCAGCGGGGGGCTCGCGTCGGCGGTGTCGAGGGGGATCACCCGGCCCCGGCGCAGGAGCAGCGGCGGCGGGTGCCCGCAGTTGACGAGCCGCACGACGGGCTCGCGGTCGGGGATGTCGAGGACCAGCGCGGTGACGAAGGCCTCGTCCGAGGTGTCGTCGGCCTGCTCGGCGCCGACTCCCGTGCCCGGGTCCTCGTCGGTCACCTCGGCCGAGCCGACGCCCGCCTCCAGGTGTCCGATGAGGTCCGGCAGCTCCCGCTCGCGGCGGGCGGTGACCCGGAAGGCGCCCAGGACCAGGGAGGCTTCGCCGATCGCGTCGAGGCCCTTGCCGCGGGCGTCCCCGATCAGCAGGCGTGTCCCGTCGGCGGTGCGGGCCGCCGCGTACAGGTCGCCGCCCATCTGCGCCTCCTCCTCCGCCGCGAGGTAGACGGAGGCGATGTGCAGCGGTCCGGCGCGGTGCGGCAGGGGGCGCAGGACGACGCTCTGCGCGGCGTGGGCGATGGAGCGCAGCCGCCGCACCCTCTCCTCGTCCCGCTCGCGCAGGTGGGCGAAGAAGGTCGCGATGACCGAGATCAGGACCAGCGCGATGATCTGGTAGGTGTGGTTGAGGTCGGTGATGCTGGTCCGCGCGACCGCCACCACCGACTGGGCGGCCACCGCGACCGCGCCGACGAAGGCGGTCATGCGCGCGCCCGCGAACGAGGCCGTCACGGCGGGGGCGGCGATCAGGAAGGGCCCCAGGTGCACGTCGGGGGGTGACAGGACGTCCACGACGGTGACCACCGCGATGATCGCGAACGGCACGGCGAGCAGCAGTCGGCCGCCGCGCCGGCTGAGGCGGGGGACGGCGGATGCCTGCCGGTGGGGATCCATGTGAAAGGCCTACCCCAGGCGCTGAGGTATGTCCCGTTTGCCCCGACTCACGGCGCGGCACGCGCGTGCGCGCACCCGAGGGCCCGGGCCCGCAGCTTCCGCCCGTCGGCCGCTGACGGCCCATGACCGGCATCAGCCTTGCACCGTCCGCTGCCCGCTGTCCGCTGTCCGCTGTCCGCTTCATCCGTGCTCATCGGGGCGTCGACCGCAGCGGACGGCGGATGCACGACACGACCCCAACTCCCTTGGGACGCGCCGGTGACGAACGGTCCGCCGCGGCTCGTTCCGCAGCGCACGGGAACGCCCCGGAGTCCCATGGCGGCCTCCGGGGCGTTCGCCGCTCCCGCTACGCGTCGGCCGGACGGCGCGGCTCGCGCCACATGCCCCAGAGCATCGGACCGTCGCCGGGCAGCGGCACCTCCTCGCGCACGGTGAAGCCGAAGTGCTCGTAGACGGGGAGGTTGGCCGCCTTCGAGGACTCCAGGTAGACCGGCATGCCGGCCGCGTCGGCCTGGGCCAGGCCAGAGCGCAGCAGCGCGGCGCCGTGGCCCTGGCCCTGGGCGGCCGGGTCGGCGCCGATGAGCGACAGGGACCAGTGGGGCTCCTGCGGCGTGTGCGCGGCGGCGGTCTCGACGGCCGCACCGAACTGCGCGACGCGGTCGCCGAGGATGCTCTTGAGCTCCTCGATCGTGTCCGCGTCGGGCACGGCCTTCTCCTGCGCCTCGGCGGGCACCCAGAACGAGACGGCCGCGTCGGTGCGCTCGCACACGCCGTGGTGGACGTACTGGCGGGTGAAGATCGTGGTGAAGTAGCGGCTCAGCGAGGCCGCGCGGGAGGCGTCCTCCGGGAAGAACCAGCGCATCATCGGGTCGTCGTCGAAGGCGCTGGTCAGAATGGCGCTGATGAGTGCAGCGTCGTCGACCGTGGCCGTCTTGGGTATGTTCGTCATGGTCATGCGGCTCATTCTGCACGAGATGATCTTGAACTCTCGGGCGGGGTCCCCCCCACCCGGAGCGACCTCTCGTCAGGCGCGTCCCGCGGCCTTCTGGCTGCGCCGGGACAGCGAGTCGACGACCACGGCGGCGAGCAGCACGGAACCGGTGATCATGAACTGGACGGCGTTGCTGACACCCATGATGTTCATGCCCGACTGGATCGAGCCGATGACCAGCGAGCCCAGCAGCGCCGACCACACCGAACCCCGGCCGCCGAACAGGCTGGTGCCGCCGATGACGGCGGCGGCGATGACGTTCATCAGCAGGTTGCCACCGCCGGAGGTCTGGCTCGCGGACTGGATCTGGCCCGCCAGGAACAGCCCGCCGACGGCCGCCATCAGACCGGAGATCGTGAAGACGCTCATGCGGATGAACGGCACGCTGATGCCGGCCCTCCGGGCGCCCTCGATGTTGCCGCCGACCGCGAAGATCTGGCGCCCGTACCGGGTGCGCCGCAGCACGAAGTCCACGACGACCAGCAGGATCAGGAAGATGAGCAGCGCCAGCGGGAGGCCCTGGTACTGGTTGAGGATGTACGCGGTGGCGAAGGCGATCGCCCCGATCACGACGGTGCGCAGCACGATCTCGGCGACCGGCCGGAACGGCACCCGGGCCGCCTGGCGGCGCTTGGCGTCGAGCAGCGAGGCGAGCAGGAACAGACCGACCCCGACGCCCGCGGCGACGTAGGCGGTCGCCGGGCTGTGGAAGATCGTCGAGTACAGCTTGGAGACGACGCTCTCGCTCGGGATGTTGACGGTGCCGCTGCTGCCGAGCACCTGCAGCATGAGGCCGTTCCAGGCGAGGTTGCCCGCCAGGGTGACGACGAAGGCGGGCACGCCCACCTTGGCGAAGAAGAAGCCCTGGATGAGCCCGACGGCCGCTCCACCGACGAGCGCCACGAGCAGCGCCAGCCACTGGTTCATGCCGTTGATGACGTTCAGCACGGCGAAGAGCGCGGCGCACAGGCCGCTGACCGAGCCGACGGAGAGGTCGATCTCGCCGAGCAGCAGGACGAAGACGATGCCGACGGCGATCATGCCGGTGCCGACGATCTGCTGGCTGAGGTCGGAGAGGTTCTGCGCGGAGAGGAACGCGCTGTTGAGGCTGCCGAACACCGTCCAGATGATGATGACGGCCACGACGACGGGCAGCGAGCCCAGTTCGCCGCTGCGCAGCTTGCGGCGGAACTCCGTGGCGTAACCGCGCAGCCCCTCCTCACGGACGATCAGCCGGCTGTCGACGGCGGGCATCGCCTCGGGGGCGGTCCGCTGCGCCGCCTGGTCGGCGGCGGCGCGTTCGCCGCCGCCCGCGGGGCCGTCGAACCGACGGTCCCGGTCCTCGGGGTCTCCGGCGCGCCTCATCGTTCCTCCTCCCGACGCCCGCCGCCTTCGCCGCGCGCCTCCCGCTCCTCGCGGATGCGGGCCTGGCGGCGGGTGACGGCGCTGTCGCTGGCTCCGGTGATCGCGGAGATGATCTCCTCGGTCGTGGTGGAGCGCTTGTCGAAGAACCCGTTGTTCCGGCCGAGCCGGAGCACCGCGATCCGGTCGGCGACGGCCATCACGTCGACCATGTTGTGGCTGATGAGGATGGTGCCCAGGCCCTGGACACGGAGCCGTTCGACGAGGTCGAGGACCTCGGCGGTCTGCTCCACGCCGAGCGCGGCGGTCGGTTCGTCCAGGATGACGACCTTGGGGTCGCCGATGAGGGACCGCGCGATCGCCACGGTCTGCCGCTGGCCGCCGGAGAGGGAGGCCACCGGGATGCGGACGCTGGGGATGCGGATGGACAGGGTGTCGAGCAGTTCGCGGGAGCGCTGCTCCATGCGGACCTCGTCGAGCACTCCGAAGTGGCGCAGCTCCCTGCCGAGGAAGAGGTTGCCGACCACGTCGAGGTTGTCGCACAGGGCGAGGTCCTGGTACACGGTGGCGATGCCGAGGTTCTGGGCGTCGTGCGGGCGGCCGATGGTGACCGGCCGCCCCTGCCACTCGATGACGCCCTCGTCGGGCGGGTTGACCCCGGCGATCGTCTTGACGGCGGTCGACTTTCCGGCGCCGTTGTCGCCGACCAGGGCGACGACCTCACCGGGGTGGACCTCCAGGTCGAACTCCGACAGGGCCTGGACCGCGCCGAACCGCTTGGAGATCCCCCTCAGTGTCAGCACAGGTTCTTCCGGCAATTCCACCGCCTCCGACTACGTCAGGCCGGCCTGCTTGCACGCTGCCGCATAGGTCGGTGTGCAGATCTCCTGGACCGTGTACATGCCGTCCTTGACGACCGTGTCCTTGATGTTGTCCTTGTTGACGACGACCGGCTTGAGCAGGTTGGACGGCACCTTCTCGCCACTGCCGCTGGTCTTGGTGACCGGAACCAGGTCGGCAGGCAGCGACTTGCCCTGGGCGAAGTCGACGGCCATGGTCGCGGCGATGTCGGCCTCGGGCTTGTACGGCTTCTGGATGGTGATGGTCTGCGTGCCCAGCAGGATCCGCTGGATGGCGTCGAGTTGGGCGTCCTGTCCGGTCAACGGCACGTTCAGGCCTGCCGACTTGAGAGCCGTGGAGATACCGGCGGCCAGGCCGTCGTTGGCCGAGTAGACACCGACGATCTTGTCCTTGCCGAGTGCGCTGATGGCACCGGACATCTGCTGGTTGGCGTTGTTCGGGTCCCAGTTGGGGGTGTCGTACTCCTTGCCGATCGTCACCTTGCCGTCGAGCACGGAGTGCGCACCGGCCTTGAACTCGGCCGCGTTGGGGTCGGTCGGCGACCCGTTGTGCATCACGATGTCGCCGCTCTGCGCCTTGGCGCCGAGCGCGTCGAGCAGCGCCTGGCCCTGCAGTCTGCCGACCTCGCGGTTGTCGTAGGAGACGTAGGAGTCGACCGGACCCTGCGCGAGGCGGTCGTACGACACGACCTTCACGCCCGCGTCATGGGCCTTCTGCACGGAGGACTGGATGGACTTGGCGTCCACCGCGTCGAGGATCAGCACCTTGTCGCCCTTGGCGAGCGCGGTGTTGACCTGCTGCTGCTGGGTGGTGGCGCTCTCGGCGGCGTTGTAGTAGTCGACCTGGGCGCCCGGCGCCAGCTGCTGGATCTTCGCCTCGATGTACGGCCGGTCGAACTTCTCGTACCGGGTGGTCTTGCTCTCCGGGAGCAGCAGGCCGATCTTCACCTCTTCGGCCTTCGTCGGCGCGGACGCCGGCTGGAGTGCCCCGCTGGTCGACACCACTCCCAGGGAGAGCGCCGCGGTCCCCGCCAGGGCTATCGCGGCGCGCAATGTACGGGTCATGGGAGGCTCCTTTCGCACGCCGCGCGAGTCCGCCTGCCGAGACCGCGGGGGCGCGGGCGCACCTCTGGCCATATCTCGACATTAGACCCAACCACCAGCGGCGACCATTCGCGCTCGGCGCGCGGAATTCGGGGACGGAGTTCCGTTTCACCTGGGGTGGCCGCGGCGTCACGTCCCGTACCGGACTTTCCATCGGATTCGGACGCAGGGGGCGGCAAGGCGCGTGAATTCACGCCAATGACCGCGGAAACACCGACCCGACGGTTCGCCGGGAGTCACGATCTGAGCTCATTGTCCATTCGCATCGGACAGATGGAGCGCTCGTGTCGCGAAACGTTTCCCCTTCGCCCGTGCTCATCGAAAACCCCTCCGTCGCCTTCTCCAGCGCCCCGCAGCGGGCGCCGCTGCGGCACCTGGGCCGGCCCTCCCTGCGCACGTCGGTCTCGGGCACCCGGCGGCGCGCCCGCGGCGAGTCGCCGCGCGTCCTGCTGCTCGTGCCCTCCTACACGCGGGTGGTGGAGCCCTCTCCGGAACGGAGCAGCTTCCGGGCTCTCGGCCTGGACACCTTCGAGGTCATGAAGCGGGCCGGTACCCCGATCGGCCTGCTGCGCATCGCCACCAACGCCCGGCTCTCCGGCTTCGAGGTCAAGATCGTCGACTCGCCCTTCGCCGGCTGGGAACAGGAACGGCACCTGGTCGACCTCGGGGGCGGCAGCAACCTGGTCCGCTACGGCCTCGACGACGCTCAACTCCGCGCGATCATCGAGGAGTTCGACCCTGACGTGGTCGGCGTCCAGTGCATCTACACCGTCCAGTGGGGCAATGCCCGGGCCCTCGCCGACCTGGTCAAGGAGATCGATCCGTCCCTCGTGACGGTCACCGGCGGGGCGCACCCCAGCGGCGACTGGCGCTACTCGGTGCCCGACTCCCCCTTCGACCACGTGGTCATCAACGAGGCCGACCAGACGTTCACCGCGCTGCTGCAGGCGCTGACCGAGGAGGGAGGGGACATCGACGCCGTACCGGGCCTCGCGTACCGCCGCGCGGACGGCGCCGTGGTCCGGACGACGGCCTCCTCCCCGTACATGCGGATCCTGCCGAAGCGTCAGGGGCTGGACCAGCGGCTCGGCATGATGCCGCTGCCGGACTTCGGACTGCTGGACATGCGCCAGTACGAGCAGGCGTACCACTCCTCCGGCAAGCGGGTCCGGGCGCACGGCTCGTGGGCGCAGATCTTCTCGACGATCGGCTGCAACGTCGGCTGCGACTTCTGCTACATCCCCATGGTGAACGGGCCGTGGCGAGCGCTCGGCACCGACTGGTTCGACCTGCACCTCGGGGAGATCAGCAAGCAGGGCGTGACCGAGGTCCTCATCGAGGACGACCATCTGCTGCACGATCCGCTGTACGCGATGCGGGTCTTCGAGCTGCTCCGCAAGCACGACCTGCCGTGGGTCGAGGAGGGCGGCCTGAGCCTGTTCAACCTGGTGCTGCTGCACCTGGGCGAGAAGTTCGCCGCCACCATGGCCGAGTCGGAGCGGCGCAACCCCAACTTCCGGAACGTGCTCGCCGCGATGCGCGGCGGGCTGACCTGCCGGGACCTCATCAAGGCGATGGCGGACGGCGGCTGCTACAGCGTGTACCTCGCGGTGGAGAGCGCCAACGAGGACAGCCTGGAGCAGTCGGGCAAGCCGCGGCTCAACGCCTTCCAGCAGGCCACCGGCGAGATCGTCGAGATGTTCACGGAGTACGGGATCCAGGTCACCGGCGGATTCATGCTCGGCTTCGTCAATCCGCCCGAACGGCCCGGCGCCGAACCGTACATCGAGTCGCTGGAGCAGATCGAGAAGACCATCGACTACGCGGTGACGCTGATGGACCACGGCATGGCGTACGCGAACCCGTTCATCGTCACCCCGCTGCCGGGTACGAAGATGTGGGACTTCCAGAAGGACTACGTCGTCCGGCACTACGACAACGGCTGGTCGCACGAGAAGGCGACGATGGCCACGGAGAAGTGGAGCGCGGAGGACATCGAGCGGATGCGCCTGGAGCTCCTCGTGCGGGCCAACGGCGCCGACAAGGTGACCGAAATGGTCCGCCGGGGGACGTGGCCGGTGGACGCCTGACCGGCCGCCGACCCCCTATGTCCGGCGGCGCGCGGAGCGCAGGGCCTCGGCCGAGGCCAGCATGGCGCCGCCGGTGATCAGCACGCAGGCGACGGCGACGGGCCAGCTCGCCCCGGCCCGTCCCGTCGCGACCAGCAGACCCGTGGACAGCAGGGGGGCGAAGTAGGACACGGTACCCAGGAGCCGGATGTCACCGTGCTTGGTGCCGTGGTCCCAGACGTAGAAGGCACCGCCGACCGGGCCGACGCCCAGGGCGAGCACGGCGAGCCACTGCCAGCCGTCGGGGCGGACCGTGGTCTCGAAGAGCAGGTGGGCGACGCCGGCCAGCGCGGCGGTGGCCAGGCAGAAGAAGGCCACCGCGTCGGTCGGCACCTGTGGGTAGCGCCGGTTGGCGACCGAGTACACCGACCACACCACGGCGCAGACGGCCGCCGCGGCGTAGCCGAGCAGGTACTCGCCGCGGAAGTGCACGCCCTGCCCGCCGGTCACGAGCAGGAAGGTGCCACCGAGGCCGAGCACCGCGCCGGCCGTGTGCCACCAGCGCAGCCGCTCGCCCGGCAGCAGCGCGGAGAGCACGACGATCAGCAGCGGCCACAGGTAGGCGATGAGGCCGGCGTCGACGGGCGGGGCGTTGCGCAGGGCCAGGAAGTAGAAGAAGTGGTAGCCGAACAGTCCGCCGATCCCCAGCACCCAGGCGCCCGCGGGCAGCCCCCGCGCCAGGGCGGCGCCGCCGCGCAGGGCCCGCGGCAGCCCGATGAGCCCGCCGACGGCGAAGGCCATGGCGGTGAGCTGGAACGGCGGGATCCGCCCGGTGAGCGTGGTGAAGAGGGCGAGCGACGCCCACAGCAGCACGGCCACGCCGCCGACCGCGGTCGCCCTGAGGCGGCGCGCCGGGCCGGCGGCCGGGCCGGCGTCACCGGGGCCGTCCACGGAGGTGACGACCTGCTGTCGCGCGTCCTGTGCGTCCACGTGCTCCCCAGTCCCTCGGGTCCGGTGCTGCTGCCCGACGACGACTATCGGGGAGCCACGAGGCGGCGCACCACCCGCACCCCCTCTTTCCGGACACGCGGCGGGCCGGAGGACGGGATTCCGAGACGGGCTTTGCATGACCATGCGTCTTGATGCATAATATTGCCATGTCTAAGGTCCTCACCTCCCTCCCGGTCGGCGAGCGCGTCGGCATCGCCTTCTCCGGCGGTCTCGACACCTCGGTCGCGGTCGCGTGGATGCGCGACAAGGGCGCCGTGCCCTGCACCTACACCGCCGACATCGGCCAGTACGACGAGCCCGACATCGCGTCGGTGCCCGGCCGCGCCCAGGCCTACGGTGCCGAGATCGCGCGTCTGGTCGACTGCCGGGCCGCGCTCGTCGAGGAGGGCCTGGCCGCGCTCGCCTGCGGCGCGTTCCACGTCCGCTCCGGCGGCCGTGCCTACTTCAACACCACCCCGCTCGGCCGCGCCGTCACCGGCACGCTGCTCGTCCGGGCGATGCTGGAGGACGACGTCCAGATCTGGGGCGACGGCTCGACCTTCAAGGGCAACGACATCGAGCGGTTCTACCGCTACGGTCTGCTCGCCAACCCGCACCTGCGGATCTACAAGCCCTGGCTCGACGCGGACTTCGTGACCGAGCTCGGCGGCCGCAAGGAGATGTCGGAGTGGCTCCTCGCCCACGGCCTCCCCTACCGGGACAGCACCGAGAAGGCGTACTCCACCGACGCCAACATCTGGGGCGCCACCCACGAGGCCAAGACCCTGGAGCACCTGGACACCGGCGTCGAGACCGTCGAGCCGATCATGGGCGTCCGCTTCTGGGACCCGTCGGTCGAGATCGCCGCCGAGGACGTGACGATCGGCTTCGACCAGGGCCGCCCGGTCACCATCAACGGCAAGGAGTTCGCCTCCGCCGTCGACCTGGTCATGGAGGCCAACGCCATCGGCGGCCGCCACGGCCTGGGCATGTCGGACCAGATCGAGAACCGGATCATCGAGGCCAAGAGCCGCGGGATCTACGAGGCCCCGGGCATGGCGCTGCTGCACGCCGCGTACGAGCGCCTCGTCAACGCCATCCACAACGAGGACACCCTCGCCCAGTACCACAACGAGGGCCGCCGCCTCGGCCGGCTCATGTACGAGGGCCGCTGGCTGGACCCGCAGGCGCTGATGGTGCGCGAGTCCCTGCAGCGCTGGGTCGGCGCGGCCGTCACCGGCGAGGTGACCCTGCGGCTGCGGCGCGGCGAGGACTACTCGATCCTCGACACCACCGGCCCCGCCTTCAGCTACCACCCGGACAAGCTGTCCATGGAGCGCACCGAGGACTCGGCCTTCGGCCCCACGGACCGCATCGGCCAGCTCACGATGCGCAACCTCGACATCGCCGACTCGCGCGCCAAGCTGGAGCAGTACGCCGGTCTCGGCCTCATCGGCACCGGCAGCCCCGCGATCGGCGCCGCCCAGGCCGCCGCGACCGGTCTGATCGGCACCATGCCGGAGATGCCCGAGGGCGGCGCCGAGGCCATCGCCTCGCGCGGCGAGGTCTCGGCGGAGGACGAGCTGCTCGACCGCGCCGCGATGGAGTCCGGCACGGACTGATCCCGCACCACCCGGCAGCACCCCGGAGACCGGCTCGACGCCCAGGGCGTCGGGCCGGTCTCTCGGCGTCCCGGGGCGCTCGGCCCCGGGACGCCGGTGGGGGGCGGGTCAGCCGGCCGGGGCGTAGCCCGCCGGGCGCGTCGTGAAGGTGCCGCGGCCCTGGGTGCGGCCGCGGAGCCGGGACGCGTAGCCGAAGAGCTCGGCGAGCGGGACCGTCGCCGTCAGGACCGCCGTGCCGCCCCGGGTGGTCGAGTCGGTGACCCGGCCGCGCCGGGCGGACAGGTCGCCCAGGACCGTGCCGACGGCCGAGTCGGGCACGGTCACGGTGACCTCCGCGACCGGTTCGAGCAGCGTCATCGCGCTCTCGCGGAGCGCCTCGCGCAGCGCGAAGCGGCCGGCGGCCCGGAAGGCGAGCTCGGACGAGTCCTTCACGTGCGTCGCCCCGTCGGTGAGGGTGACGCGGACGCCGGTCACCGGATGTCCGCCGAGCGGGCCCTCGGCCAGGGCGTCACGGCAGCCGGCCTCGACCGCACGGACGAACTCCTGCGGGACGCGCCCGCCCGTGACCGTCGAGCGGAAGACGAACTCCGCCGTCCCGGAATCCTGCCGCTCCCCCGCCTCCTCTCCCGCCGCGTCCTCCAGTGGCGCCACGTCGAGGACGACGTGGGCGAACTGGCCCGCGCCGCCGTCCTGTTTGACGTGTCGGTACACGAGACCCGTGACGCCCCGGGCGACGGTCTCCCGGTACGCGACGCGGGGCCGGCCCACCGTGACCTCCAGGCCCTGGGCCCGGCGCAGCCGTTCGACCGCGACCTCCAGGTGCAGTTCGCCGAGTCCGGAGAGGACGGTCTGGCCCGATTCCGGGTCGGTGCGCACCACCAGCGACGGGTCCTCCTCGGCGAGGCGGGCCAGCGCGGTGGCGAGCCGTTCGGTGTCGAGGCCGCGCCGGGCCTCGACGGCCACGGAGACGACCGGGTCTGCGGAGACGGGCGGTTCGAGCAGCATCGGCGCGTCGGGGGCGCAGAGCGTGGCACCGGTGCGGGCCGTCTTGGGGCCCACGACGGCGACGATGTCGCCGGCCTCGGCGTGGTCCGCCTCGGTCGTCCGTTCGGCCTGGACCCGCAGGATCCGGGCGATGCGTTCGGTGCGGCGCGCGGTGGTGTCGAGCACGGTGTCCCCCTTTCGGATCGTTCCCGCGTAGACGCGGAGGTAGGTGAGGCGGCCGGTGGGTGTGGCGCTCACCTTGAAGGCGAGCGCGGTGAACGGTGCCTCCGGGTCGGCGGGGTGTTCCCCGCGGACCGGCGGCAGGTCCGTCGGCGCGGGCAGGTAGGCGACGACGGCGTCGAGCAGTGGTTCGATCCCGCGGTTGCGGTAGGCGGAGCCGCACAGCACGACGACGCCCTCGCCGGAGAGGGTGAGGTCCCGCAGTGCGGCGGCCAGGGTGGCGTCCGTGAGCGTGCCGTGCTCGCAGTACTCCTCCAGGGCGGCGGCGTGCAGTTCGGCCACCGTCTCCGTCAGCTCCCGGCGGCGGCGTTCGGCCTCGTCCCGCAGGTCCGCGGGTACGGGACCGTCGGTGTGCGTGTCGGCTCCGTCGGGCCACTCGTAGGCCCGCATGCGGACCAGGTCGACGACGCCGGTGAAGGCGGCCTCGCGGCCGATGGGGAGCTGGACGGGCAGCGGCACGGTGCCGAGCCGGGTGCGCAGGGAGTGCACGGCGGTGTCGAGGTCGGCGCCCGCGCGGTCCAGCTTGTTGACGAAGGCGATGCGCGGGACCCCGTGCCGGTCGGCCTGGCGCCACACCGACTCGCTCTGCGGCTCGACGCCCGCCACGCCGTCGAAGACGGCGACGGCGCCGTCGAGGACGCGCAGCGCGCGTTCGACCTCGTCGGAGAAGTCGACGTGCCCGGGGGTGTCGATGAGGTTCAGCCGGTGCCCGGCCCAGTCGCAGCTGACGGCCGCGGCGGAGATGGTGATGCCGCGGTCGCGCTCCTGGGGGTCGAAGTCGGTGACGGTGGTGCCGTCGTGGACCTCGCCGCGCTTGTGGACGGCGCCGGTGAGGAAGAGGAACCGCTCGGTGAGGGTCGTCTTGCCGGCGTCGACGTGGGCCAGGATGCCGAGGTTGCGGAGAGCGGTACGGGCGATACGGGTGGTACGCATGGTGGTGGTCTTTCGCTGCGAAGCGGTGGCTGGGCAGCGCGATTCCCGTGACGGCGGGCACGCGGAAGGGTGGTGAGAGGTGCGTGGATCCGTCTTCGTCGCGGGTCAGCGGTGTCGGCCGCGCAGCCGGCACCGGACGGACGAAGAGGCCAGGATCACGTCGTACCGGGCACGGGAGACGACGGCGGCGGCGTGGGCACGCATGGTCGGCTCCCTTCGTGGCTCTGCGGTCGTGACGGGTCGGACCTGCCGGCCCGCTTCGGGGAGTGTAGGGAGAAGCGGGCCCGGGAGAACAACGGTTTTCCGGCGGCCGGTCCGGAGCTCAGTCCCGCGCCCCGTAGTAGGCCTCGATCGGACGGCGCGCCTCGTCGAACAGGGCCGGGCCGTCCTGCGGGACGGCGGGCCAGGCTCCCGACTCCGGGTTGAGCGCGATCAGTTGCTCCGTGGCCAGCGCGAAGACGACCCGGCCGACGCCGGAGCGCACGAGGGCTCCCGTACACATGCCGCAGGGCTGACAGCTGGTGTAGAGGGTGGTGCGGGCGGCCGTCTCCCGGTCGAGTTCGCTCGCCGCCCAGCGGGCCAGCTTGAGTTCGGGGTGGGCGGTGATGTCGTCGTCGCGCCGCACCGTGTTGTGGGCCTCGGCGAGGACGGTGCCGTCGGGCCCGGCGAGCAGGGAGCCGTAGGGAGCGTCGCCCAGGGCGACGGCTCGGGCGGCGACCTCGACGGCGCGGCGCAGCAGCTTCTCGTCGGCGGGGCTGATCATGAGGCGGTCCTCCGGTGTGCGGCAAGGGTGGTGAGGTCCCGCCAGGCGGTGTGCGGCCTTCGGGTGGCCTCGGGGTCTCCGTGGTAAGGGTCGAGCACGACGGTCCCGGCGCCGAGCAGTCGGAGCTGTTCGAGGTCGTCGAGGACCTGTTCGAGGGTGCCGACCCCGGCGAGCCGCTCGGGGTCGTCGACGGGGGCGGTGGTCAGGCGCAGCGCGATGCGGGGCGCGAACCCGGGCAGCTCGTGGCTCCGCACGACCGCGCGCATCCAGGGCAGGGTGCCCCGCAGCGGGTGCCAGGCGTCGCCGAACCGGACGGCACGGCGGATCCCCGCCTCGCTGTTGCCGCCGACCCACAGGGGTACGGGGCCGATGCCGGCCTCGCGCAGGGCGGCGAGGTGCTCGTCGGTGATCCGGCCGCGCCGGGCGAAGGGCACCCCGAGCGCCTCGAACTCCTGCCGGGCCCAGCCGACGCCCACGCCGAGCACGAGGCGGGCTCCGCTGAGCGCGTTCAGGTTGGCGGCCATGCGGGCCACCAGGAGGGGATGCCGGTAGGGCACGATCAGCACCGTGGTGCCGAGCCGCACCCGGGTGGTGACGCCGGCCAGCCAGGACAGCGTGGTGAACGGCTCGTAGAACGGCTCGGGGTAGCGCTCGGCCACGTCCGGGGTGACCGCCACGTGGTCGGAGACCATGAGCAGGTCGAAGCCGAGGCCCTCGACGACCCGGGCCCAGTCGCGCAGCATCCCGGGATCGGTCCCCGGGCCGAAGTTCGGTACGTTGACGCCTAGTTGCATGCCCGGAGGCTATCCCGGCGATCAAGGACGACTGAAGACCGTTCTCCCTGTGCTGGCACCGTTCTCCCGTGGATTTCCCGGTAGGGTCGCGCCATGACGACGAACCTCGACGACCTCGACGATGTCGACTGGGCGATCATCGCCCAGTTGCAGCAGGAAGCCCGGGTCTCGCTCAGCGAGTTGGGGCGCCGGGTGAGCCTGAGCCCCTCGGCCACCACGGAGCGGGTGCGCCAACTGGAGGCGCTGGGGGTCATCACCGGCTACCACGCGACGGTCGACCTGTCGAAGGTCGGCTATCCGGTGCTCGCCGTCGTCCGTCTGAAGTACCCGGGCAACCGCCACCAGCCGCTGCGCAGCCTGCTCGCCGAGCGGCGGGAGATCCTGGAGTGCCTGCGGACCACCGGCGACGACTGCTACACCCTCAAGGTGGCCGCGACCTCGATGGCGCACCTGGAGACGCTCATGGACGAGCTGGCCGGCTTCGGTTCCACGACCACCAGCGTCGTCTACAGCCAGACGCTGCCGTTCCGGGGGCCCGACCGGCCGTGAGGCGGGGGCACGCGGGCCCGAGATGCCGACGCGTCCGCGAGGGCGAACAATTGGCTGAGGAGGCACGAGCCAAGGAGGCCGTACGGCAGGACGTGCTGGAGCCGCCGCCTCCGCTCGGGGACTCCCCTACGGAACGTGGCCCACGTCATGAGCGCAAAAGACCCCGCCACGAGCGGGCTCGCACGGCGTAAGAGTGCCCTCTACCGGCTCGGGCACTGGTGTGCCCGACGTTTCGTCGTCGTCATCGTCCTGTGGCTGGCGGCACTCGTGGGTCTGCAGTTCGCCAACCGGGCGGTCGGCGGTCAGTACTCCGACAACTTCACGCTTCCCGGCGTGCAGTCGGCCGACGGACTCGCCGTCCTGCAGGCGCACGACCCCGCCGCGGGCGGATACGGCGCCCAGATCGTGCTCAACGACCCCTCGCAGCCGCTCACCTCGGAAGCGTCCGCCGTGAACTCGGCGGTCGCCTCGCTGCAGAAACTCCCCGACGTGCTCAGCGCCCAGAACCCGCTGCCGCCGCCGGGCACTCCGCCGCCCACGACCCCGTCCTCGGTGCCCAACACCGGGCCGCTGTCCACCGACGGCAAGACCGCGTACATCACCGTGCGGTTCAGCGTCCCGCCGTCCACCCTCGGCACCGACTACCTCAACAGCGTCGACACCGCCGTGAAGCCGCTCCGCGACGCGGGCGTCACCGTCGAGTACGGCGGCACGCTCGGCGAACTGGCCAGGCCCGCCCCCGACGACCGCACCAGCGAGGCCATCGGCTTCGCGGTGGCCATCGTCGTCCTCCTGATCGGCTTCGGCAGCGTCATCGCCGCCGTCCTCCCGCTGGTCACCGCGCTGATCGGAGCGATCTGCGGGCTCGCGCTGCTCGGTCTGACGGCGGCGGCGTTCACCTTCGGCACGGTCTCCCCGACCCTGGCCACCATGATCGGCCTGGGCGTCGGCATCGACTACGCCCTCTTCCTGATCACCCGGCACCGCCAGAACATCATGGACGGGCACGATCCCGCCGACTCCGCCGGTCTCGCCACGACCACCAGCGGCCGGGCCGTCCTGGTCTCCGGCTGCACCGTCATCATCGCCCTGTCCGGCCTGTGGGTCTCCGGCGTCACCTTCATCGGGAAACTCGGGCTCGCGGCGGCCTTCACCGTGGTCACCGCCGTGCTCGCGGCGCTGACCCTGGTCCCGGCCATGCTCGGCCTCGTCGGCCGCCGCATCGACCGCTACCACGTCCGCAAGCCCGTCGCCGAGACCGACGCCGAGCCGGGCGCCACCGCGCACGGCACCTGGCACCGCTACGCCCAGCGGGTCGAACGGCGCCCGTGGACCTTCCTCACCTGCGGAGTCGTGACCCTCGTCATCCTGGCGATCCCCCTGCTCTTCATCCAGCTCGGGCACATCGGCGACGGCGCCGACCCCAAGTCGTTCACCGACCGGCGCGCCTACGACCTGATCTCCACCGCCTTCGGGCCCGGAGCCAACGGGCCGCTGACCCTCGTGGTCGACCAGACCGCCGTGCCCCAGGCGGATCGTGCCGCGCTCGCGACCTCACTCCAGAAGGCGCTCACGAACGTCCCCGACGCGGCGTCCATCACCCCGCTCCAGACCACACCCGACGGCGACGTGCTGATCGGCACGGCCTACTCGGTCGCCGCCCCGCAGGACGAGCGCACCACCCGGCTCACCGACCACCTCGTCGACGACGTCCTGCCGCAGGCCGTCGCCGGCACCGACGCCCAGACCTACGTCACCGGCACCACCGCCGCGCAGGTCGACTTCCTGGACATCGTCTCCAGCCGCCTGCCGCTGATCATCGCCGTCGTGGTCGGACTCGCCTTCCTCGTCATCCTGACCGTGTTCCGCGGCCTCCTCGTCGCGGTCAAGGCGGCCGTGCTCAACGTGCTGTCGATCGCCGCCTCGTACGGAGTGGTCGTCGCCGTGTTCCAGTGGGGCTGGGGCGGTCCGGCGCTCGGCGTCTCCGGCAAGGTGCCCGTCGAGAGCTACGTACCGATGATGATGTTCGCGATCGTCTTCGGCCTGAGCATGGACTACGAGATCTTCCTGCTGTCCCGCGTGCGCGAGGCGTGGCTGCGCACCGGCGACTCCAAGGCGAGCGTCGCGCACGCGCTGGAGATCACCGCCCGGGTGATCACCTGCGCCGCGCTGATCATGGTCAGCGTGTTCGCGGCGTTCATCATCTCCGACAACATCGTCGTCAAGATGCTGGGCCTCGGCCTCGCGGCGAGCGTCCTCATCGACGCCACGATCGTGCGCCTGCTCCTGGTCCCCGCGGTGATGACCCTGCTCGGCGCCCGCGCCTGGTGGACACCGCGCTGGCTCGACCGCTTGCTGCCGCACCTGGACACCGAGGGTGAGGCCGCGCTGGAGCGCGACGCAGAGACGCCCGTCCGGCCCAGCTGAGCGGCCCGGCCGGACGGGTGGGGGGATCGGGGGCGGGGGGGAGGAGGACGCCGGCGCGCGGGCCGTGTGAGCGGTGCGGGCCGGGCGAGCGCGTGGGCCCGTGAACGGCCTGCGAGGCGGAAATGGCCTGGGGGCGGCGAAGGGCCTGTGACAGGCTGGCCCGGTGACCGCACATCAGACCTCCCCCCGCCCCGACCACCTCGTCCTCGGCTGCATGGGCCTCGGCGGAAGCTGGGACCCGAGCCCCTACACCGCCGCCGACATCGACGCCGCCGAGGCGACCGTCGAGGCCGCCCTGGACAGCGGCATCACCGCCTTCGACCACGCCGACATCTACCGGCACGGCAAGGCGGAGGCCGTCTTCGGCGAGGTGCTGGCCCGGACGCCGGGCCTGCGCGAGCGGATCACCCTGCAGTCCAAGTGCGGCATCCGGCTCGCCGAGGAAGGGCGGCCCGGGATGTACGACCTGCGCGGCGACACCATCGTGCGGAAGGTCGAGGAGAGCCTCACCCGGCTCCGTACCGACGTCCTCGACGTGCTCCTGCTGCACCGGCCCGACCCCCTCGCCGACCCCGCCGAGGTCGCGGAGGCCCTGGAGTCGCTCCACCGGCAAGGGCTGGTACGCCGGTTCGGCGTCTCCAACATGAACGCGCCCCAGATCGCCCGGCTCCAGGACCACCTGAGCCTGCCGCTCACCGCCAACCAGTTGGAGATGAGCCTGCTGCGCCGGGACTGGCTGGAGGACGGCGTGCTCGTGAACACCCCGGCGTCGGCGGCGAACGGGTTCCCCGCCGGCACGGTCGAGCACTGCCTCGCCCACGGGATCGCCCTCCAGGCCTGGGGCCCGCTGGCCCAGGGGCGGTTCACCGGCCGGCAGGAGACCGCCGAGGAGCACGCCACCGCCGCCCTCGTCGCCGAACTGGCCGAGGCCAAAAGCACGACGCCGGAGACCGTCGTCCTGTGGTGGCTCCAGCGGCACCCGGCCCACGTGGTGCCGGTCATCGGCACCACCAACCCGGCCCGCGTCCGCGCCTGCCGGGACGCGGCACTGGGCGAGCCGCTGCTGAGCCACGAGGAGTGGTACACGCTGTGGACCACGGCCCGCGGGGCGGCCCTGCCGTAGCCCCGCGCTTCCCCCCGCCGACCATCGGACGCCCTCCGAACTCACTCCTCACTCACCCCGAACGCGCCCCGAGCTCCCGCCGGACCTCCGCCGGACTCGCGCCCAGGAAAGGCAACATGACCGACCGTTCGCCGCAGACCGCCTCCTCCTACCGGCTCCTCCCGGGCGCGGCGGACTCGCCCGTCCTGCTGCACGTGCCGCACTCCTCCCGCACGGTCCCGGCCGAGGTGCGGGCCGGCATCGTGCTCGGCGACGAGGAACTGGCGCGCGAGCTGGACCACATCACCGACGCCCACACCGAGGACATCGCCGCCGAGGCGGCGGCGCGCGCCGGCGCGGCTCCCTGGCGGTTCGTCAACCGGCTCTCCCGGCTGGTCGTCGACCCCGAGCGGTTCCCCGACGAGCGCGAGGAGATGCTGTCCGTCGGGATGGGCGCGGTCTACACCCGCACCACGCACCGCGCCGCGCTCCGCCCGGCCGGCTTCGACCCGGCGCCGCTGATCGACCGCTACTTCGACCCCTACGCGCGGGCGATGACCGACGCGGTCGCCGGGCGCCTCGCGGCGGTCGGGCGTGCCGTGATCGTCGACGTCCACTCGTACCCGACGCAGACCCTCCCGTACGAACTGCACGGCGAGGGCCCCCGCCCGCCGGTCTGCCTCGGCACGGACGCCTTCCACACGCCGCCCGCGCTGCTCGCGGCGGCGCGGAAGGCCTTCGCGGGCTTCGGCGAGGTAGGCACCGACAGTCCCTTCGCCGGTACCTACGTGCCGCTGGCCCACTACGGCCGCGATCCGCGCGTCAGCGCCCTCATGGTGGAGATCCGCCGCGACCGGTACATGACCGAACCGGGAGGCCCCGCGGGCCCGGGCGTACGGGCCCTGGGCGCCGCCCTGGCCGAACTGGTCGACGCCGTGAGCGGTCAGGCCCTCCGGGCGCCCCGAGGGCCCCGGGCATCAGCGGGCCGAGAACCGGGCGAAGCGTAAAATGGGGCGGGTGAGCGTACACAGGTACGAGCTGGTGTTCTCCGGCGGCGAAGGCCCCGCGGAGGAGCACGTCGTCGTCGAGCGGACCGCCGCCAAGGGGCCCGGCGGGCATCCCGTCTACACCGACGCGACCGGCATCATCCGCGCCGAGATCAGCGACCGCGACGAAGTGCGCGTCCTCGCCTCCGGCGGGCACCAGGAAGCCCCTCAGAGCGTCGTGGCCCGGCCGCTTCCCGGCGAGGCCCATGAGGCCTGAGCCCCGCCGGGTACCGCCGCCGTGAGGCGCTCCCTGAGCCGGGTGGCGGTGTACGGGGTCATCGTCCTGACGGCCATCCACGAACCGTCCGGGAACGCGATGTCCACGCCCCGGCGACGCCGCCGGGGGTACGGAGTGGCGCGGACTCCGGCGTGGGCGAACCGCACTGCCTCCCCGTCGGACTGCCAGGGCGCGCGGACCGTGAGGCCACCGTCCGCGTCGGGCACCAGCCGGAAGTCGGCCTCCTCCGCGCGCAGCGCGTCCCGTGTCCAGTACGGCTCGTGGACGGCGATCAGCAGACGGCCGGCCTCGCTGTCCCAGCCGCCGCGCACACCGGGCCCCACCACGATCCGCGCCAGCAGCCGGAACGCCTTCCGTACCGGTTCGAGCAGCGCCCCCAGGGCCTCCAGCGGATCCTCCGGCAGCGCGAGGAGGAACCGGACGAGGAAGACGTCCCGGAGCGAGCGCAGGCGGCTCCGCCGCGGATGCGTCGGCAGCCGCCGCACCGGCGCTCGGCGCCCGTACGGCGCGGTCTCGACATCGAAGCCCGGTTCCGTGCAGCCCTGGGCCATGGCCCCCCACCGGTCCGCCCGCCTCCACGGTCCCTCCCCGATCCGCCCGGTCACCACGGCCCGGCCGCCCGGATCCGGGATGATCGTACGGTGCCCGGCCGCCCGCCCCCGGAGGGATGGGCTCCCGGGGGGCGCGCGGGCGGCGGGCGTCGCCTAAGCTGCCCGGATGACCAGCACCGACCCCACCGAGTCCGCTCCGCGCTACGTGCGCGTCACCATCGAGCTCGTCGCCGAGATCACCGACGAGGACGCGCTCAAGGCCGCCGCCCTCACCCAGGTCCAGGACGACGAGTACCTGGAGGAGGACGAGCGCGCCCAGGCCGTCGAGGCCATCGACGTGGACCCGTCCGGCTCCCTCGCCCACTTCATCGACCCGGTCGCCCTCCTCGGCGCCGTCCCGGGTGTCGAGCTCGCCTCGGCGACCTGGGAGTCCGCGCACACCGAGTTCGACCCCGACGACGAGACCTGGGAGGAGCACTCCCTGGACTGATCGCCCCACCGGGCGCGATCCTGTCCCGGTACATCGCGCGAGGGGGCACCATGAAGCCGCTGGAGTCGAACGACCCGGAGTCGGTCGGCGGGGGAAGATACCGACTGGTCGGGCGGCTCGGACAGGGCGGCATGGGCGTCGTCTACCTCGGCCGTTCCCGGTCAGGGCGGGCGGTCGCGGTCAAGGTCGTACGGCCCGAGCTGAGCACCGACCCCGAGTTCCTGCGCCGGTTCGCCCGCGAGGTGCAGGCGGCGCGGCAGGTCGGCGGATTCCACACCGCTCCCGTCGTCGACGCCGACCCCCACGCGGATCCCGCCTGGCTGGTGACCGCCTACGTCCCCGGGCCGACCCTGCGCGCGGTCCTGGACCGGGTGGGGGCGCTGCCCGAGGACAGCCTCACCGTGTTGGCCGCGGGCCTCGCGGAGGCCCTGGAGGCGATCCACCGGGCCGGAGTGGTCCACCGCGACCTCAAGCCGGCCAACATCATCGTCGCCGAGGACGGCCCCCGCGTCATCGACTTCGGCATCGCCAGGGCACTGGACGGCACGGCCGCCCTGACCCAGACGGGCTTCCAGGTCGGCACGCCCGGTTACCTCGCGCCCGAGCAGCTCACGGGCGGCGGCATCACCCCGGCCGTGGACATGTTCGCGCTCGGGGTGGTGCTCGCCCAGGCGGCCGGCTGCTCGCCGTACGGCGAGGGCCCGTCGGCCGGGTGGCTGTACCGGGTGGTGCACGAGGAGCCCGACCTGAGCGCCGTCCCCGCGTCGCTGCGGGACGCCCTCGCGGCCTGCCTGTCCAAGGACCCGCTGCACCGCCCCACCCCGACCGCCTTCCTCCAGGGCCTCACCGTCCGGCACCGCGCGGACGGCGGCTGGTTGCCGGACGAGGCGACCCGACTGCTCGGCCCCGGGAAGGACCCGGACGCCGGGCGAGGACCGGAGCGGGACCCCGCGCCACGGCCCGAGCCGGATCCGGAGCCACGGCCCGAGCCGGAGCCCGAGTGGGACTCTTTGCCGGTCACCCCGCCCGTGACCCCGCCGGAGACCTCGCAGGACGTGCCGGTGCCCGCCGCAGCACCGCCGGAGCACCCCGCCACCGTCGCCGCACGGCCCGAGGGCGGCGAGATCAGCGTCGAGCAGGCCGTGACGAGCCTCCCGACGCCGCCGCTGCCGCTGCCGCTTCCCGAGCCCCTACCGGAACCGGCCCCCCTCCCGACGCTCCCTCACACCCCCTCCGCCGAGCGGCCCGGTCCCCAGCGCCCGACCCGGCGTACGGCCGTCGGTGCCGCCCTCCTGGTGTGCGCAGTCGCCGCCACCGCGGGCCTGTTGGTCTGGCGCCCGTGGGAGGGCGCGCCCGGCACCGGGGACAAGCCGAAGGCGGACGCGTCGTCGTCGAGCCGGTCCCCCGCCGCGTTCCCGACGGCTCCCCTGCTCGTTCGGATGGACACCGCGCCCGGCTGGCCCCGGGCCTGCCACGGTGTGATCGCCGTTCGCGCGTCCACGACGGACCGCCCGCGCACACTGCTGCCCGGCGGCACCTGCGACGTCCTGCCGCAGTGGGCTCCGGACCGGCGGTCGTTCGCGTTCACGCGGGTGACGCCCGAGGGGTCGGCGGTGTGGACGGCGAACGCGGACGGCTCCGGCGAGCGGCTCGTCGCCGAGATCGCCGGCGGGCGCGTCTCCTGGTCCCCGGACGGCGCTCGCCTCGCCGTCCTCCGCGACAAGGACGGGGTGCAGCAGCTGTTCGCGGTGGACGTCTCGGACGGCTCGGCCCGGCAACTCACCACCGGTACGCGGCGGGTGGAGGATCCGGCCTGGTCGCCGGACGGGACCCGGATCGCCGTCTCCCTGGAGGCCTCGCCGGGCGACTGGCAGATCCACGTGGTGGACCCGTCCGCGCCCGACAGCGCGCCGCGCCAGGTGACGCGTCTGCCGCACCCGGCGCTGGACGCGGTGTGGTCGCCGGACGGGCGGACGTTCGCGTACACGGCGGGGACGTACAAGGGCAGCACCAAGGGGGACATCCGGCTGGTCGGCACGGACGGGTCGGGGGACCGCCCGCTGGTGGCGACCGACGCCCACGAGATGGATCCGGCGTGGTCGGCGGACGGGCGCTGGCTGGCCTTCGTCCGTGGCCCGTACGAGACGCCGGTCGTCTGGGCCGTGCGCGCGGACGGCACGGGCCAGCGCAGGCTGACGACCGGCAGCACGTCGGAGGGCCACCCCGCCTGGCGCTGACGACCCACCCCGACTGCCGCACGCACGGACGGCAGTTGGGGACTCCTCGGTCATCCCGAAGGCTTGACAGGGCGACGGCACGCTCACATTCTGAGAGCGCTCTCAGAACGGATTCCCCCCACTCCCCCCACGATCCCCAAGGAGCCCCCCCGTGCCCTCCCCCACCCACCGACGCCGACGGCGGATCCCCCGTACCCTGCTCGCCCTCACGCCCGTGGCCGCGGTCGCGGCCCTCCTCGTCCCCTCCCCCACCGTCAACGCCGTGGTGGCTCCCGCCCCGGCGCAGGCCGCCGTCCCCGCGACCATCCCGCTCACCGTCAAGAACGACTCCCGCCGCACGGAGCCGGTCTACCTCTACAACCTCGGCACCGAGCTCTCCACCGGCCGGCAGGGCTGGGCCGACGCGGGCGGGACCTTCCACCCGTGGCCGGCCGGCGGCCCGGTCCCCTCACCCGCGCCCGACGCCTCCATACCGGGCCCGGCCGCCGGCCAGTCCCTGACGATCCGGATGCCCAAGTTCTCGGGACGCGTGTACTTCAGCTACGGTCGGAAGCTGGTCTTCCAGGTGGCCACGGGCGGGCTCGTGCAGCCGGCCGTCCAGAACCCGAGCGACCCCAACCGGGACATCCTCTTCAACTGGTCCGAGTACACGCTCAACGACGCCGGGCTGTGGATCAACAGCACCCAGGTGGACATGTTCTCCGCCCCGTACGCCGTCGGCGTCAAGCGGCCCGACGGCGGCGTGGCCACCACGGGGCACCTCAGGCCGGGCGGTTACCGCGGCTTCTTCGACGCGCTCCGCGCGCAGCCCGGCGGCTGGGCGGGGCTGATCCGGACGCGGTCCGACGGGACCCTCCTGCGCGCGCTCGCGCCGGGCCACGGCATCGAGGCCGGTGCACTGCCACGGGATGTCATGGCCGGCTACATCGACCGCGTCTGGGCCCGGTACGCCGGCTCGACGCTGACGGTCACGCCCTTCGCGGACCGCCCGTCCGTCGTCTACTACGGGCGGGTGTCCGGTGACACCATGAACTTCACCGACGCCTCGGGCGCCGTCGTGACGTCCTTCCGCAAGCCCGACTCCGACAGCGTGTTCGGCTGCTACAAGCTGCTGGACGCCCCGAACGACCAGGTGCGCGGCCCCATCTCCCGCACCCTGTGCGCGGGTTACAACCGCTCGACCCTGCTCACCAACCCGCACCAGCCGGACACCTCGGCGGCGGGCTTCTACCAGGACGCGGTGACCAACCACTACTCCCGGAAGGTCCATGCCCAGATGGCGGACGGCAAGGCGTACGGGTTCGCCTTCGACGACGTCGGCGCGCAGGAGTCGCTCGTCCACGACGCCGATCCGCGGCAGGCGTTCCTCACGCTCGACCCGCTCGACTGAGTCCGGACGCGGATGCCGAACGCCCCGCCTCCGCCGTGCAGTTCACGGCGGGGGCGGGGCGCGGGTGCGTCCGGGTGGAGCCGGGGGCGCGCTGCCTAGAAGGTGAGGTTCCAGGCGTCGACGCGGCCGGTGTCCTGGCTGGCGATGTCCTGGACGCGGAGCTTCCAGGTGCCGTTGGCCACCTCGGAGGAGGCGTTGACGGTGTACGTCTTGAGGACGTCGTCGGCGCTGTCGCTGTTGGAGAAGTCCTCCAGCGGGTACACCGTGCCGTCGGGAGCGACGAGGGTGAGCACGAGGTCACCGCGGTAGGTGTGCTTGATGTCCACGCCGACCTTGAGGGTCGCCGGGGCGTTGCCGGTGACGCCGGAGACCGTGATCGGGCTCTCCACGGTGGCGTTGTCGACGATGGTGACGTCGTTCAGGTTCTCGAAGTACGGGCCGGTGGGGGGCGTGGTGGTGCCGCCGACGGCCTTCAGGGCGTCGACCGCGCCTTCGCCGAAGAAGCCGTTCTTGGCCGTGGTGCCCTGGCAGCGGGTGTCCGAGGGGCAGGCCTTGTCGTTCGCCTGGGTGGCGAGCGCGGCGCGGATGTCCGCCGGGGTGTAGGTCGGGTGGGCGCTCGCGATGAGCGCGGCGACGCCGGTGACGTGCGGAGAGGCCATCGAGGTGCCGCTCATGTTGCCGTACTTGCCGCCCGGCAGCGTCGAGTACACCTGGGTGGCACCGTCGCCGCCCGGCGCGGCGACGTCGATGACGCCGTTGCCGAAGTTGGAGTACGAGGCCTTGGCGCCGCCGCTGGCCTGCGCGGCGACGGTCACGACGCCCGGGAGCTCGGTCGGGATGTCGATGCAGGCGTTGGTGATGGTGCGGGTGACCGGGGTGGAGTCGTTCGGGCTCTCCGAGTCGGTCGTCTTGTTCGCCAGGTCGTAGTTGGAGTTGCCGGCGGCGGCGACCTGGAGCGAACCCTTGCCCTCGGCGTACGCCTGGGCGCGGCGGACGCCCTCGATGATGGCGGCCTGGTCCACGTTGTCGGGGCAGTTGAACTGCCACGGGTCCGTGTAGTAGCTGTTGTTGGTGACCTTGAAGCCGTGGTCACCGGCCCAGACGAAGCCGCAGATGGTGTTCTCCGCGAAGAACAGGCTGCTGGTGGGCTCCGCGATGCGGACCGAGGAGATCTTCACGCCCGGCGCGACGCCGATGACGCCCTTGCCGTTCTTGGCGGCGGCGATCGTGCCGGCGACGTGGGTGCCGTGGGTGCCGACGTCGCGCCAGGCACCGGCGCGGGTGTCCGCCTTGCCGTAGGCGCAGGAGGCGGAGTCGGCGGCGTTGAAGTTGGGCGCGATGTCCTGGTGCTGGTCGTCGACGCCGGTGTCCAGGACGCCGACCTTCACCGAGGCGGATCCGGTGCTGACGGCCCAGGCCTGGTCGGCCTTGATCTGGGTCATGTCCCAGCGGTTGGACTCGGTCAGCGTCGTCGTGGACTGCGTCGGGTTCGCGGGCAGCGCCGGGGAGTAGGCGTCGGCGGGGACGTCGGAGGTACGCGTCGCGCCGACCTGCTGCACACCGGAGACGCCGCGCATGGTGGCGGCGAAGGAGGCGCTGGTGGAGTGGGCCACGATGACGCCGATGGCGTCATAGGCGGCGAAGACGGTGCCGCCGTTGGCGGTCACGGCCGTCTGCGCGGAGGCGGTGGCGCCGGGCGCCGTGATGACCAGGTAGGCGCGGGTGCCGGCGGCCCAGGTGCCGGTGGTGGCCTGCGGGGCGGTCACCGCGCGGGTGCCCGTCGCCGCGGCGGGGGCCACGGGTCCGGTCGGTGCGGCCTGGGCGGGGGCGGCGAGGGCGACGGCGGCGCTGACGACGGCAGCGGCCGCGATCGTGAGTCTCAGCCGGCTGGATATGTGGGAAAACAATGCGTCCTCCGATGGCCCGGGACGCTGGTGGCGCCGGCCGGGTCCTGTGATGTGTGGGGTGGACGCAAGATCCCAGGCCACAGGTACCGGAGGGAAGGATTCTGCCTGACAAGCCCCTTTTCGTTACACGTTGTTGATCTGATGTGACAGCAATCTGACAACATTCGGCCGCAGTTGGCGCAGAATGGACCTTCATGAAGCTGCCCGCACCCCTGCACGTCCTGAACGAGACCCTGGCGTTCCTCCTGGAGCTCGCGGCTCTGGCCCTGCTGGCCTGCTGGGGCTGGCAGACCCCGGAGTCCACCGTCCCCCGCCTCCTCCTCGCCGCGGCCGCCCCCGCCGCCGCGGCCACCGTGTGGGGCCTCTTCGCCGCCCCGAAGGCCCGGATCCGTCTCCCCCTCGCGGGTGTCCTCGGTGTGAAGGCCCTGGTCTTCGGCTCCGCGACGGGCGCGCTGTACGCCCTGGCCGGGCCGGGCCTGGCACTCGCCTTCGGCGTCGTGGCGACCGTCAACACCGCCCTGGCCACGCTGGGGAGGAGGGGCCGAGGCAGCGGCGCGTGAGGAATCCGCCGGTACGGGGCGGCCGTGGGCGGGCCCCTCAGCCGAGGACGAACGGCAGCCGCGCCGCGAGCGGGCCGAGGGCGGCCGTCTCCTCGGAGGTCGGGGCGCGTCGGCCGGTGCCGACCAGCAGCGCCGCCTCGTCCGTGAAGGACGCGGGGAACGGGGCCACGGCGATCCGCTCCAGGGCGCCCCGTGCCGCCGCCGGCGTCTCCGCGGGCGGGCGGGCCGCCGCCGGGAGGTGGGCGATCAGGTCGAGGTGGTGCACCGTCCACTCGAGGACGTACGCGGACAGGTAGTCGCCGGCCGTCAGCACCTGGCCGCGGGTGCCCACGAGGGCGGCGGGTCGGCGAGTTGCGCGGCGCGGCCCGCCGCGGAACCCACGTCGTCGAGGTGGAACCTGAGCAGCCCGGGATCTCCGTACGCGGCGGCCAACCGCGGGATCAGCGCGTCGAGCGGGTCGTCGCCGGTCCGCGGTTCGACCGGTTCCCAGGAGGTGACCGCGTCCGCGGTCGGCGCGGTCGTGGCGGGCGTGACCAGGGTGATCAGGACGTCCTGGGCGTCGATGACCAGGTGACACACCAGGTCCCGCACGAGCCGGCCGGCACAGCCGGAGGGGCGCGCGAAGTCCTCGTCCGGGGTGTCGGCGACCGCCGCGCGCAACGCCGACCAGGAACGCGAGAAGAGGTCCACGTCGGCACCGTACGGGTGGGCGCGGGGGCGGACTAGCAGGCGCGGTCCGGCCGGGCCCCGCGCCCCGCCGCTACCGGCCGCCCGCGGCCCCCGCCTCGGCGAGGGGCCGATCGGCACCGGGTCCCGCCGGCTCCACCAGCTCCCGCAGCGCCGCCGCCACGGACGCCTCGCCCGCGGGAAGCAGCGGCAGGCGCACGTCCGGCGTCGGGATGCGGCCCTGCGCGTGCAGGACTCCCTTGATCACGGTGGGGTTCGGCTCGGCGAACAGGAGCGAGGACAGCCGCGCCAGGCGATGGCCGAGCGCGCGGGCCCGCGCGGTGTCGCCCGCGCGCCACGCCTCGGCGAGCTCCACGAAGCGTCCGGTGGCCAGATGGGCCGAGGCGAGGATGCCGCCACTCGCGCCGAGCGCGAGCATCGGCGAGGCGAAGGCGTCGTCGCCCGCCAGGACGGCGAAGTCCGGCCGCGGGTCGCCGAGCAGCGCGACGGCCGCGTCGTCGACGGAACCGGTGGCGTACTTGACCCCGACGACACCCGGAACGCTCCCCACCGCGCGCAGGGCGGCGGCGTCGAGCGGCCGGCCGGTGCGGTACGGGATGTGGTAGGCGACCAGCGGCACCGGACTGTCGGCGGCGAGCCGGGCGAAGTGGGCCAACACCCCCTCCGGGGAGGGCCGGACGAAGGCGGGCACGGTGACCAGCGCCGCGCGCGCCTCCGGCCACCGCCGGAGCGCGGCGAGCTCCCGGCCGACGGCGTCCGTCCCGCCGCCGCCCGCGCCGACGACGAGCTGGGCCCCGCGCTCGCGGCAGACCCCGGCGCAGGTGTCGACGACGGCCCGGCGCTCGTCGGCGTCGAGGGCGGCCGCCTCCCCGGTCGTTCCGAGGGCGACGAGGCCGGCGGCGCCGTCGTCGAGGACGGAGCGGGCCAGGCCCGCCAGGGCGTCGAGGTCGGGGCGGCCGTCGCGCGCGAAGGGGGTGACGAGGGGGACGTGGATGCCGTGCGGGGTGAAGTCCTGTGCGTGTGCCATGCCTCCGAGGGTGGGCGCGCCGGACCCCTCAGGTCCAGTTCGCTTTTCCGATCCGAACCGTAAGCTGAGCTGATGCTCGATGTACGACGTCTGCGCCTGCTGCGCGAACTGGCCCTGCGCGGGACCATCGCCGCCGTCGCCGAGGCCCTGTCCTTCACCCCGTCGGCCGTGTCCCAGCAGCTCGCGACCCTGGAGCGGGAGGCCGGAGTGCCGCTGCTCGAACGGACCGGGCGGCGCGTGCGCCTGACGCCCGCCGGGGAGAAGCTGGTCCGCCACGCCGAGGCGGTGCTCGAACGCCTCGAACTGGCCTCCGCGGAGCTCGCCGAGGCGCGCAGCGGTCCGGCGGGGCCGCTGCGCATCGGCGCCTTCCCGACCGCGACCCGCACGATCGTGCCGGGCGCGCTCGTCCTGCTCGCCGCCCGGCACCCGGCGCTCGAACCGATGGTCTCGGAGGTGGACCCGGCCGCCGTGGCGCACGCCCTGCGGGCGGGCGACCTCGACGTGGCCCTGGTGCACGGTTACGACCTGGTGCCGGCGGCGCTCGAACCGGGGCTCGCGGAGGAGCCGTTGTGCGAGGAGGCCATGTTCCTCGCCACCCACGCGCCTTCGCACGGACCGGCCGAGGGACCCGACGCCGGCCTCGCCGTGCTCGCGCCCTGGCACGACGCCCCGTGGATCGTCTCGGCCCCCGACACGCTCTGCCGCGCGGTGACCGAACGGGTCTGCCGGGCGGCCGGGTTCGCGCCCCGGGTGCGGCACCAGGTGGACGAGTTCGCCACCGTGCTGGCCTTCGTGGCCGCCGGTCAGGGCGTGGCCGTGGTCCCGCAGCTGGGCGCCCTCGCGCCCCCGCCGGGGGTGCGTCTCACCCCGTTGCCGGTGCGCCGGCGCACCCGCATCGCCTTCCGCGGCGGCGCGGGGCCACACCCGGCGGTCGCCGCGCTCACCCGCGCCCTGCGCGACTCCGTACCGGCCGTGCTGGACGGGTCACCGGCGACACCCGCCCCGGCGCAATTCCGATAAACGTCATGCGCCGTTGTACGCCAGGTGGTTTCCCTGAGCGCACGGTGTCGTTGGACCGATCATGTCGATCATCAACGATGCCCTCGCCGACCCCGCGCTCACCGGACCGCTCGGCTCTCCCGACGTCCGCGCACTCTCGAGACCGCTGTTCCGCGAAGGCGGCGGGGACGAGGCCACCGACACCTGGGAATCCTGGGACGCCACGCACGGGCACTGGCGGAAGCTGATCTCCACGGACCTCTTCACGCCGCGCACGGACGCCTCCCCCGAAGACCGCCGTCGGCTCTCCTACCAGCGCTTACGTGCGGTGAACGCCGAACTCTCCGCACCCGAGCGGCTGGCCGCCGACCCGCGCGGGCTCGCCGCGCTGCACGAGTGGACGGCCGTCGTCGACGGCGCGACGTCCACCGTCGCGGGGATCCACTACAACCTCTTCCTGGGCAGCCTCCTCGACGACACGGTCTCGCCGCCGCGCGATCTGCGCCCCTTCCTCTCGCTCGACCGCGTCGGCACCTTCCTCTGCACGGAACGGGCGCACGGCAACGACGTCGCCGGGCTGGAGACCGTCGCCCGATACGACCGCGAGCGCACGGAGTTCGTGCTGCACACCCCGCACGAGGGCGCGGCGAAGTTCATGCCGAACACCGGGCCGGCGGGCGGCCCGAAGACCGCCGTCGTCGCGGCCCGGCTCCTGGTCGACGCCCAGGACCACGGGGTCTTCCTGTTCCTCGTGCCGCTCCGCGACGAACGCGGCCTCCTGCCCGGCGTCCGCGTCAGCGCACTGCCCGAGCGCGTCGGCAGCCCCGTGGACCATTGCGTCACCTCCTTCGACCGGGTACGGCTCCCGCGCACGGCGCTCCTCCAGGGCGCCCACGGCCGGATGGACCCCGAGGGCCGGGTGAGCGGCGCGGTCCGCAGCCCCCGGCGGCGGATCCTGCACGCGATCGGGCGGGTCACGGTCGGCAAGCTGTGCATGAGCGCGGCGACCCTGGGCGGCGCGCGGGCGGCGCTGGCCGTGGCCGTGCGCTACGCCCACGCCCGTACGATCTCCGGCCCGGTCCTCGGCGAACGGGTCCCCCTGGCCGCGCACCGGACCCACCAGGGCCCCCTGCTGCGGGGCGTGGCCACCGCGTACGCCATGACCTTCCTGCACCGTGCCGTCCTGGAGCGATGGCTGGCGCACGAGGAGGCGGAGCGGACCGAGGCCGAGCGTCTGGTGGCCGTGGCCAAGGGCTGGATCACCTGGCAGGCGCGCGGGATCGCCGTGGAGGCCCGGGAGCGTTGCGGTGCCCGCGCGATGTTCCCGGTCAACGGTCTCGCCGAGTACCCGGCGAACATCGACGGGGCGATCACCGCGGAGGGCGACAACCTGGCGGTCTGGTGCAAGGCCGGTTCCGAGATGCTGTTCGGGCAGGAGCTCGCCCCGGCCGCCCCGCGCGCGACGGGGCGCGAACCGCTGACCGATCCGGCCTTCCTGCGCCGCCTGCTCTCCGCCGACGAGCGCCGGTGGCACGCGGGCGCGCGGGACGAGCTGCGTTCCGCACCGGGCGGCGACCCGCTCGGGCGGTGGAACGCCGCGTCCTCGTCCGCCGTGCGGATGGTCGAGGCGCACGCCCTGGGACGGGCGGCGGACGCGTTCACCGCCGCGTGTGCGGGCGTGCCGCACGCGGCCACCCGCGCGGTGCTCCGCGAGCTGTGCGCGCTGTTCCTGCTGGAACGGATCGAGCCGCGCGCCGGGCTGCTGCTCGCCGAGGGCGCCCTCACCGCCGGACAGGTCGCCGCGCTCCCTGGCGTGGTGCGCCGGCTGACCGCTCGACTCGCCCCGTACCTGACGGAGTTGACGGAGGCGTTCCTGGTGCCGGAGGAGTACCTCTCCTCGCTCCCCATGCTCACGGAGCACTGAGTGTCCACCCGAAGACGCCCGCCGAACGCCCACTCCTGACCTAGGGCCCGCACCGGACGGGACTTTCGTCCTGATCATCACGGTGGGGCATGGGGTACGGTCGAGGTGTCGCCGCGAGGTCGAGCCTTCGGACTCCCGCACCGCACGTCCTGTGCGGTGGGCGACGGTTCTGTCGGTGCGAGGCGAGGAGGTGTTCGGGATGAGTCCCGAAGGAAGTCCTTGCCGCACCCTGCCGGTCGGCTGACCCCGGCGACGTCTCGACGCCGCCCGGACGTCCGCTTTCCGGCCCGTTCCGGCATCACTCCGGCGCCCACCCGCTGCCGCGCCGTCCCGTACGTGAACTCCTCTGACGTGCCCCTCTGACGCGTGCGTCGACACATGCCGAGGCGTGTGCCGACGCGCGCACGTGCCTGTGCCCGTCAGACGTCCGCGTGCGTACCCACCCCACCCTTCCGTCGCCCGGGGGCCTCGTGCCGCCCGTGCGTCCACGACCGCTCCGTGCCTCCGGCGCCGCTTCGACGTGCCCGGAGACGCGGAGGGAGGATTCGCCATGACCATGCTCACCCCTGAGAAGCTGGCTCCGCCGGGCCGGGGCGTCCGCACCCGCCGCGAGCGCAAGGCCGCCGAGCTGGAGGCCCGGACCCGCCGCGTCGGCGAGCGGCTCGTCGAGGTCGGCGCCCGCCCGGGCGACCTCGTCCTGCGGGACCTCTCCGCCACCCGCAACGGCCTCACCCACGCCGAGGCCGCCGCCCGCCTGGAGCGCCACGGTCCGAACACCGTGGCCCAGGAGCGCGCGCCGCGCTGGTACGTCCAGCTCGCGAAGGCGTACGCGAACCCCTTCATCGCCGTGCTGGTCATCCTGGCGGCGGTCATGTTCTGGCAGGACCCGGCGGACCCCGGCGTCGTCATCCTGTCGGCGATGGTGCTGATCAGCGGGGCGCTGCGGTTCTGGCAGGAGTACCGCTCCGGCCGTGCCGCCGACGCGCTGAAGCGGCTCGTGACGACGACCACCGCCGTGCTGCGGAGGTCCGGCCGTGCCGACAGGGCGGCGCCCGTCGAGGTCGGCATGGACCAGGTCGTCCCCGGGGATCTCGTGAAGCTGGCCGCCGGTGACCTGGTCCCGGCCGATCTGCGGCTGATCGCCGCCAAGGACCTGATGGTCTCGCAGGCCGCCCTCTCGGGCGAGTCGTTGCCGGTCGCCAAGGACGACATCCGGGGCGTGGACGACGGGCAGCGAACGACGGGCGACCCCGTCGAGGCCGGCAACCTCTGCCTGATGGGCACGTCGGTGACCTCCGGAACGGCCACCGGGGTCGTCGTCGCAACCGGCTCCGCCACGTACTTCGGCTCGATGGCCGGCTCCCTCGTCGGGGAGCGGCCGCAGACCAACTTCGACACCGGGGTGCGCAGGGTCAGCTTCCTGCTGATCCGGTTCATGCTGGTGATGGTGCCGGTCGTCTTCGCGATCAACGGTCTGACGAAAGGCGACTGGGACGAGGCCTTCCTGTTCGCGATCGCGGTGGCCGTCGGTCTGACGCCCGAGATGCTGCCGATGGTCGTCTCCGCCAACCTGGCGCGCGGCGCGGTCGCCATGTCGAAGCGGAAGGTCGTCGTCAAGCGGCTCAACGCGATCCAGAACCTGGGCGCGATGGACGTGCTGTGCACGGACAAGACCGGCACGCTGACCGAGGACCGGATCGTCCTCGACCGCTACCTCGACGTCCACGGGCACGAGGACCGCGAGGTCCTGGAGTACGGCTACCTCAACGCGCACTTCCAGACGGGCCTGAACAACCTGATGGACCAGGCGGTCGTCGACCGCGTCGACGAGGCCGAGGAGGTTGTCGTCGACGCACGGTTCTCGATGGTCGACGAGATCCCCTTCGACTTCGCGCGCCGCCGCATGTCCGTCGTCCTCAACCGCAACGGCCTCCTCGGGGCGGCCGGAGAGCCCGAGCACGTCCTGGTCACCAAGGGGGCCGTCGAGGAGGTCCTCGCCCTGTGCACCCGGATGCGGGACCGCGGCGAGACCGTCGACCTGACCGCGCAACTGCGGGCGCACGTCACCCACGTGGCGGAGGAGAACAACCGGCAGGGCCTGCGCGTCCTCGCCGTGGCCACCCGTACGCTGCCGTCGCCGCGCGACAGCTACACCGTGGCCGACGAGTCGGACCTCACCCTGGTGGGCTTCCTCGCCTTCCTCGACCCGCCGAAGGCCGACGCGGCCGACGCGCTGCGGGGGCTCGCCGACAAGGGCGTCGCGGTGAAGGTGATCACCGGTGACAACGAGCTGGTGGCCGCGCGGGTCTGCGCGGACGTCGGCCTGGACGTGGGCCATGTCGTCACGGGCGCGGAGCTGGACGCCCTCGACGACGCCCGGCTGCGCGAACTGAGCTCCCGCACCACCGTGTTCGCCAAGGTCAACCCCGTACAGAAGGCCCGGATCGTGCGCGCGCTGCAGGCGGACGGGCACACGGTCGGCTTCCTCGGCGACGGCATCAACGACGCCGCCGCGCTGCGCGACGCCGACGTCGGCATCTCGGTCGACACCGCCGTCGACATCGCCAAGGAGTCCGCCGACATCATCCTCCTGGAGAAGGACCTCACCGTCCTCGAACAGGGCGTGATCCAGGGCCGCACGACCTTCGGCAACACCATCAAGTACATCAAGATGACCGCGTCGTCGAACTTCGGCAACGTCTTCTCGGTGCTCGTCGCCAGCGCGTTCATCCCGTTCCAGCCGATGCTCGCCGTCATGCTGCTCGTGCAGAACCTGGTGTACGACATCGCGCAGCTCGCCACGCCGTGGGACCGCATGGACGAGGAGTACCTGCGCAAGCCCAGGAACTGGGACGCCAAGGGCATCGGCCGGTTCATGCTCACCATCGGTCCGATCAGCTCCATCTTCGACATCGCCATGTTCCTCGTCATGTGGCACGTGTTCGCGGCCAACACCCCGGCCGAGCAGGCGCTCTTCCAGTCCGGCTGGTTCATCGAGGGACTGCTGTCCCAGACCCTGGTCGTCCACATGATCCGCACCCGCAAGATCCCGTTCGTCCAGTCCCGCGCCTCCTGGCCGGTCATGGTGATGACGGTCCTCGCGGTGCTGACCGGCCTCTACCTGCCGTTCTCGCCCCTCGCGGACGCCCTCGGCTTCGTCGCCCTGCCGGCCGCGTACTTCCCGTGGCTGATCGGCGTCCTGCTCGCCTACTGCGCCCTCACCCAGCTGGTGAAGACGCTGTACATCCGGCGCTTCGGCACCTGGCTGTAGCGCCGACCCCGGGCCCGCGTACGGGGCTCGCGTCCGGAGCCCCGGGCGCGGGCCCCGGGCGCGGGCCCGGATAGGGTCGGCGAATGGCTGATCACGAGACGTTCGACACGGCGGTCCCCGCTTGGCAGGAGTGGCAGGAGGCCCCCTGGGGCCGGCTGCGGTACGCCGTCGCCGAGGCCGACCTCGCCCGCCACCTCGACGGGGACCGCCCCCTACGGATCCTCGACCTCGGCGGCGGTGACGGCGGCGACGCGGTCCGCCTCGCCGCGCGCGGCCACCGGGTGACCGTCGTCGACTACGCGCCGGCCATGCTCGCGACGGCGACACGGCGTGCCGCCGAGGCGGGCGTGGCGGACCGGATCACGTGCGTCGAGGCCGATGTGGAGGCGCTGCCGGGGGACTTGGCGGACGGCGGCTTCGACGTGGTGCTCTGCCACGGCGTGTTGCCGTACACCGCGGACACCGAGGGAGTGCTCGGCACGGCGCTGGGCGCGGCCCGGGAGGGCGGGCTGGTGTCGGTGATCGCCATGAACCGGTACTCCGAGCCGTTGCGGACCGCGGTGCGGACCATGGACCCCGGAGCCGTGCTCGCCGCGCTGGACGCCACCGGCGTGCACACCGAGCTGTTCGACGCCGACCTCCGGCTGCACACCGCGGAGGAGGTGGGCGGCGTGCTCCGCGCGCTCGGCTGCGCGCAGGTGCACCACTACGGGATCCGGGTGTTCTGCGACTACATCCCCGACGACTCCCTCAAGTACGACCCCGACTACTACGCCCGGCTGGAACGCCTGGAGATCGAGACGGCCGGGCTCGCCCCGTACAAGCACACCGCGAGGTTGCTGCACCTGATCGGCCGGAAGGGCCGCTGAGCGAGCCTCCCCCGGGGCGTCGGCGTACCGTGGGAAGTACCTCTCGGATCGCTCGCACCAACTCCGGCGCTCTCGGGCGTGCGCACGCGCAGAGGGGAAGAGGCTCATGACCACGCTTCCGGGTTACCGAAGCAACCGGATCGTCGAGTTGATGCGGGAGCCCGCCGCGAGCCGGGGGCCGGACTGGCTCCAGGAATCGCTCCAGCAGGCCGTACTGCTCGAACTCGCCACGCTGCCGCCGTACTTGTGCGCCATGTGGTCGATCCAGGACGAGAGCGACGAGGTGGCCGGCATGCTGGAGCGGGTCGTCTTCGACGAGATGTCCCACCTGGGCCTCGCCGGGAACCTGCTCACCACCATCGGCGGCACCCCCCAACTGGCGCACCCGAGTACGGTCCCGGAGTACCCCGGGCCGCTGCCCGGCGGTGTGCGGCCCAGGCTCGTCGTGTCGCTCAGCGGCCTGTCGAGGGAGAGCGCCGAGCTCTTCTCCCGGATCGAGGAGCCCGACGAACCGCTGGCGAGGGACACCTCGCCGGACACGTCCATCGGCGCGTTCTACACGGCGATCCTCGACGCGTTCCGCCTGCACGCGGACCTGATCACGGGGCAGCGGCAGCTCGTCCGCCAGATGGCCGCCCACGGAGCGGGCAACGACATCGTGGCGATCGGCTCGTTGAACGCCGCCGAGAAGGCCATCGGTGTGATCAAGGAGCAGGGCGAGGGCACGACCGCGTCACCGGAGAACCCGCATCCCGAAGCCGCCGGGGAACTCGCCCACTACTACGTCTTCCGGGAGATCTACCGCGGCCGCAAGCTGGTCAGGGTCTCCGAGAACCCGCCCCGCTGGGACTTCACCGGCGACCCGGTCCCCCTGCCCGCCACCCGTCACATGGCGACCGTCCCGCCCGGCGGCTGGGCGGCCTCGGGCGCCATCGTCCCCGACAGCGACGCCCAGCAGCGCCTCACCGCCGGCAACCTCGCGTACAGCCGCCTCCTGAGCCTCCTGGAGAAGGCCTGGAAGGCCGAGGACAGCACCACCGCCCGCCAGCTCCTCGGCAAGGCGGTCGCCGCGATGTTCGGCCTCAAGGAACCGGCCCAGTGGCTCATGGACCACCCGTTGCCCGACGGCAGCGGCCGGACCTACGGTCCCGAGTTCCGTTACGTGGAGACGCCGGAGCCGTAGCCCCGGCCCCGTGACCTGCGCCCCTGCCCGGAGACCCGCGCGAAGGGCGGCCCAGCCGTCGAGGTACGCGTCGCGGCGTCGTCGTCCCGCATCGCGCGATTGCACCACCGGGGGCGGAGCGACCGCACCCGAGGTTCGGCCGACGGGAGCGCGGGAGAGGCGTCAGTCCTGCTGCGACTTGGCGGCCTTCTCGGCCTTCTCGGCGCGCATCTCCTTGATGCGGACGGTCTCCTTGCGGACCTCGGACTGGGTGGCGCGCTCCTTCTGGAGCCACTCCGGGTTCTCGTCCTTGAGGGCCTCGATCTGCTCGGTGGTCAGGGCGTCCGTGACACCGCCGCGGGCGAGGCCGGAGATGGAGATGCCCAGCTTGGCGGCCACGACGGGGCGCGGGTGCGGACCGGTGCGGCGCAGCTCGATGAGCCACTCCGGCGGGTCGGTCTGGAGGGCGCTGAGCTCGGCGCGGGATACGACGCCCTCGCGGAAGTCGGCGGGGGTGGCGTCGAGGTACACACCCAGCTTCTTCGCCGCGGTGGCGGGCTTCATCGTCTGGGCGGTCTGGTGCTGCGTCATGGTGACAAGAATATCGGTCGGGTGCGCCGCCGCCGACCACGGCCGGTAATCTGGCCAGGTGACAGGCTCGGACGTATCCCACACCCCCGCTCGCCCCGCTCCCACCGCCCCCGCGGCCCCGTCCTTCCGGCTGGCGTACGTGCCGGGCGTGACGCCGTCGAAGTGGGTGGGGATCTGGAAGGAGCGCCTGCCCGACGTGCCGCTGGAGCTCCTGCAGGTGGAGGCGGCCGAGGTGGCCGGGCTGCTGCGCGAGCGGAAGGCCGACGCGGGTTTCGTGCGGCTGCCCGTCGACCGTACGGACCTGAGCGCGATCCCCCTCTACATCGAGACGACGGTCGTCGTGGTCCCCAAGGACCACGCGCTGGCCGCGGCGGACGAGCTGGGCGTCGAGGACCTCGCCGACGAGATCCTGCTGCACCCGCAGGACGACACGCTCGACTGGGAGCGGCCGCCCGGCCGTCCGGCGTTCGAGCGGCCGGCGACCACGGCGGACGCGATCGAGCTGGTGGCCGCGGGGATCGGGCTGCTGGCCGTGCCGCAGTCGCTGGCGCGGCTCCACCACCGCAAGGACCTCACGTACCGGACGCTGAACGGCACCCCGCAGTCGCAGGTCGCGCTGTCGTGGCCGGAGGAGGCCACCACCGACCTGGTGGAGGACTTCATCGGGATCGTGCGCGGCCGGACCGTGAACAGCTCGCGCGGCCGGCGGCCCGACGAGAAGGCCCAGAAGGCCGCCACCGCGGCGAAGCCCAAGCAGGGGCAGAAGCAGGGGCAGCGGCAGGGCGGCCAGAAGCAGGGGCAGAAGCCTCAGGGCGCGGGCGGCCGGCGCAAGGCGGCCGGGGGCGCGGCTCCCAAGAGCGGGCGCTCCGGGAAGCCGCGCCGGCGGTCCTGACCGCCGCGGGCGCCGGTGTCAGACGGCGGACCAGCCGCCGTCCACGGGAAGTACCGCGCCGTTGATGTTGCGGGCCGCGTCGGAGGCGAGGAAGACGATCGCCGCCGCCTGGGTCTCGGCCTCGGCGGGCTGCCCGACGTTGCCCATGTAGGCGCCGAGGGCCTGCGGTCCGGCGGCCTCCGGGTCGATGTCGAGGCGGATGTTGGTGATCGTCCCGCCGGGGGCGACGGCGTTGCTGCGGATCCCCCGATGGCGGTAGGTCACGGCGAGCGACTTGGTGAGGCCGACGATGCCGTGCTTGGCGGCGGTGTAGGCGGCGCCGGCGGCGGAACCGCGCAGCGCCGCCTCGGAGGCGGTGAAGACGACGGCGCCGCGGCCCGCGTCGAGCATGTGCGGCAGGACGGCCCTGGTCAGCAGGAACGGCGCCGTGAGGTTGATCCGCAGCAGCCGCTCCCACTCGGCGTCGGTCACGTCGGCGACCGCGGACATGCTGTCCATGATCCCGGCGTTGTTGACGAGCACGTCGATCGTGCCGCTGGTGCCGTCGGGGCCGTCGGCCGCGAGGGCGGTCGCGACCAGGCGGTCGACGACCGTCTGGTCGCTCAGGTCGCCGACGACCGCGACGGCGGTCCGGCCGGTCTCCTGGATCCGGGCGGTGACCTCGGCGGCGGACTCGGCGTTCAGGTCGGCGACGAGGACCCGGGCGCCGCGTTCGGCGAAGGCGAGGGCGGTGGCGCGGCCGATGCCGGAGCCGGCGCCGGCGCCGGTGACGACGACGGTGCGGCCGGTGAAGTCCTGGGCGGGCGGGGCCGTGGGCAGGGTCATGGGGGTGTTCTCTCCGTTCGTGGTGGCCGGGCCGGTCAGGCCGCGGTCCCGGCCGCCGGGGCGGGCTGCGGCTCCGTGGCGGGCGCGGTGAGCGGGCGTACGGGGATGAGGGCGGCGACGGCCGCGGCGGCGAGGGCGACGCCTCCACCGATCAGCAGGGCCACGCGGAAGCCGGTCTCGGAGGGCAGGGCGTGGCCGCCGAGGTCGATGGTGAGCTGGGCGAGGACGACGCCGATGACGGCGGCCGACACGGAGCTGCCGATGGAGCGCATGAGGGTGTTGAAGCTGTTGGCGGACGCCGTCTCGGCCTGGGGCACGGCTCCCATGATGAGGGCGGGCATCGCGCCGTAGGCGAGGCCGACGCCCGTGTTGCAGACGAGGGTGACGACGAGCAGGCCCCAGGTGCTGCCCATGAGGAGCAGTGAGGAGAGGTAGCCGACGGCGATGACGAGGCTGCCGACGGCGAGGGTGACCTTGGGGCCGCGGGCGGCCGACAGCTTGGCACCGAGGGGCGACAGCGCCATCATCATCAGGCCCGCCGGGGCCATCCACAATCCCATGGCCATCATCGACTGGCCGAGACCGTAACCGGTCGCCTCGGGCAACTGCAGGAGCTGCGGGATCACGAGCGACTGCGCGTACATGGAGAAGCCGACCAGGACCGAGGCGGCGTTGGTCATGAGGACCTGCGGCCGGGCGGTGACGCGCAGGTCGACGAGCGGCTCGCGGGTCCGCAGCTCCCACCACACCCAGGCGCACAGCACGACGGCCGCGGCGGCGAACAGACCGAGCGTGGTGGCGCTCCCCCAGCCCCAGACGGAGCCCTTCGACACGGCGAGGAGCAGGGCGACGAGTCCTCCGCCGAGCCCGAGGGCGCCGAGGACGTCGAAGCGGCCAGCGACGGGGGCGATCCGGCCGGCCGGGGCGACCAGCCAGACGAGGACGCCGACCAGCAGGCTGAGCCCGGCGGCGACCCAGAACAGCACCCGCCAGCTGGCGTGCTCGGCGACGGCAGCGGAGAACGGCAGGCCGAGGGCGCCGCCGACGCCCATGGAGGCGCTCATCAGGGCGATCGAGGAGCCCAGCTTCTCGATCGGCAGGATGTCGCGCAGCAGGCTGATGCCGAGCGGCACGACGCCCATGCCCAGGCCCTGGAGTCCGCGGCCGACGACCATCGGGGCGACCGAGCCGGCCAGCGTGCAGACGACCGAGCCCGCGACGAGCGGGACGGTGGAGGCGAGGAGCAGGCGCCGCTTGCCGTACATGTCACCGAGGCGTCCGGCGACGGGGGTGGCGACGGCCGAGGCGAGCAGGGTCGCGGTGATCACCCAGGAGGCGTTGGACGCACTGGTGTGGAGCAGCTCGGGAAGGTCGCCGATGAGGGGGACGACGAGCGTCTGCATGAGCGCGGCGACGATGCCGGCCAGCGCGAGCACACCGACGATGCCGCCGGTGCCTCCGGAGCGGGCGGCTGGGGTGGGGGTGGGCATGGGCTCTCCTCGATCGGCACGCGGCGGGGTGGGCGGACACCCCACCCCTCAGGTGTGCAAAGTACACACGATGTGCATGATGCACAACCGATGCAAGCTGCATATGCTGCCCTCATGAACGCGATGGACCCGACGGAGCCGAAGGACCCCATGGACAAGCCCACGCACCTGATCGAGTTCGAGACCATGCTCCTCGGACGCCACTCCCACCTGTACGCCCCCCGCTCGCGGGCGGCCGGCGTCCAGCTGGACCGCAGCGCGTACGTGCTGCTCAGCCGGATCCGCATGGTCGGCCCCATGTCGATCAGCCAGCTGACCGAGGCGTTCGGCCTGGACGCCTCCACGCTCAACCGGCAGACGGCGGCGATGCTCCGGGCCGGCGTCGTCGAACGCATCCCCGACCCGGACGGCGGCATCGCCCGCAAGTTCCGCATCACGGAGGAGGGCGAGCGCCGCCTCGACGCCGACCGCACCTTCAACCTCCAGGGCCTGGCCCGGGTCCTGGAGCACTGGACCCCGCAGGAGGTCGCCGACTTCGCCGCAGCCCTCCAGCGCTTCAACCGCGACATCGAACGCCTCGACGGGCGGCCCTGGCCCCGGCCCTGACGGGTTTCGGCCACTCCTGGCCGATGCGCCCAACTCCCGTACAGCGTGGTGGAGCCGCCCCTAGGATGTCGCCTCCGCACATACCGCCACCGGGGGAACGATGTTCGAGAAAGCCCAGTCCAGCGCCGATGCCACGGACGCCGCCCTGGACACCCTCCCCTTCCTCGTCTCGATCGACGACCGGGACACCGCGCCCGAGCCCGCGGGCGCCGGCGACAAGGGCATCTTCGGCCGACGCGGCGGCCACGAGGAGCGCGACGGGGACGGGGGGCGCACGGGCGTCCGGGACATCCCGGTGTCCGTGCTCCGGGACAACCTCCAGCGCGCGGTGAACAGCCTCCAGGACGTCCTGGGCACCCTCGACGTCCCCGAGAACGGCATGCCCCTGCGTCAGGCGCAGGTCTCCTTCGAGGTCACCGCGAGCGGCGGGATCGCGTTCGTGGGCACCTCCGCGCAGGTCGCCGCCAAGGGCGCGATCACGCTCACCTTCGGCGGCTGACCGGCCGACGACCATGAGCCGACCGTCCTACCGGGCCCTGCTGATCGGTGTGCCGTCCTACAAGGACGCCCTCATCCCCGACCTGCCGTTCATCGAGGACGACCTGACCGAGCTGTCCGGCGCGCTGGAGCGCGTCGGCTACGACGTCGAGGTGCACGACGCGGACCAGACCGGGCGGGACGACATCGAGTCGGCGGTCGAGATCTTCTTCCAGGAGGCCAAGCCCGACCAGACCCTGCTCGTCTTCGTCAGCGGCCACGGCATCCACCACGCGGACACCGACTACCTGATCCCGCGCGGGGCCCTGACCCGCATGCACGACTTCCCGGCCAAGTGCGTCCCGATCGACTTCGGTCCGTACGCCGAGCGGAGCGAGGCCGGCGACATCGTGGTGTTCGTCGACGCCTGCCGCGAGGGCATCGACCTGCGCGAGAAGGGCGTCGGCAACACGCGGAACTGGTCCGACGTGCGCGTCCGACGGGTCGGCGACCGCCACTACTGCCACGTGTACGCCTGCTCCAAGGGCGAGACCGCGAGCTACGCGACCGCGGGCCAGAGCACGTTCAGCCTCTTCTCGCGTGCCCTGAGCACACTGATCGTCGACACGACCGGCCCCAGTACCCTCGGGGAGCTCCAGGAACGGCTGCAGCCCGCCCTCGACCAGCTCACCTCCGAACACGACCGGCACCGCCAGCGGGTCCGGGTGCAGACCGAGACGGACATCGACGCGTTCGTCCTCTTCCCCCGGCCCGACCGTGCCGCGCCGCTCGCGCCCGGCGAATCGCCCTGGGCCGCCCTGGCCAGGGAGCACCCCGTCTGGCAGCAGGTCGAGGGCGGCCCCGGCGCGGACGTCCTCCAGGAAGCCACCGCGCGCCTCGCCCACCACCTGCACGCCACCTCGACGGCGGACCGGGACCGGCTGAAGGGCGACCCCTGGTCGGTGCCCGGCTTCGCCGAGCGCATGACGGAACGCGTGGCCTGGCTCCTGTCGAAGGTCGTCGACCCCAAACGGCTCCTCCTCTCCCCCGCCGAGGCGGCCCTCCTCGTGGCGGTGCCCTTCCTCTACGCCGCCTACGGCAGCCGCTCGGCCGCGGACGCCCTGGACGTCCTGCCCCTGCGCCTGGACCGTTTCCCCGACCCCTCCCCCGCCCGGGCCGCGTACGAGGACCACATCGCCAACCACTCGCGGCTGACCCGCCGGGCGGCACGGGCCGCGGCCGGTGACCCGGCGGGCGCCGCGGGGATCGCCTGGTGGCTCTTCCACCGCTGGCTCGACCGCCGCCCGCCGACGCTCCGGGGCGACGTCCTCACCGAACTGACCGCACCGCTCCGGACCCCCTGCGCACCCACCGCGCCCATCGAGCGGCTGGTGTCGGAGGTCTTCGAACCGGCAGGGCTGATGGCCCTGATCCGGGGGCTCCGCGCCGTACCGGACATCGCGGCCAAGCGTCTCGTGCGCCCGATCGCCGGTTCGTCCGACGTCGAGCAACGCGTGCGCGAGCAGCTCGTCTTCGCCCTCCTCACGGTCGCCCACCGGTCGGCCATCGACCCCCTCATGCTGGGGGACGTCGTCGTCGACCACGTCGGCATCAGCTACGCGGTGGACCTGGCCGGCATGCACAACACCCTCGACAAGGCGGGCTGGGACCCGCACGGCCGCACCCGCGTCCTGCGCGCCACCTGCGAGCACCCCGCCGTCGGACTCGCGCTCCAGCAGCAGGCCGCCTCCCTGGACGGCGTACTCGGCACGATCGACGTCCTGGCCTCCACCGAGCCACAGCTCGACGCCCTGTACGGTCTTCCGGCGCACGCCACCGCCGACCAGGTCCTCGCCGCCCTCACCCCCGAGGGCAAGCGCGTGTACGAGTCCACCGACCTGCGCTTCCGGCTCGCCGACGACCGCGTGCAGGAACTCCTGATGGGCGAGGAACTGTACGGCGATCCCGCCCTCGCCATCCGCGAGCTCTACCAGAACGCCCTGGACGCCTGCCGCTACCGGGACGCGCGCACCGCATACCTCCGGGCGACCTCCCCCGGCTACGCGACCGGGTGGACCGGCTCCATCGCCTTCGTCCAGGGCGTCGAGGACGGCCGCGCCTACATCGAGTGCGTCGACGACGGCGTGGGCATGGGAGAGCGCGAACTCCGCGAGGTGTTCTCGCACGCGGGCATGCGCTTCGCGGACCTTCCCGAGTACGTCGACGAGCTGGCCAGGTGGCGCTCCCAGGGCATCGACATGCATCCCAACAGCCGGTTCGGCATCGGCGTGCTGAGCTACTTCATGATCGCCGACGACATCCAGGTCACCACGTGCCGCCTCGACCGCGAAGGCCACCCCGGCCGACGCCTCCGCGTCGACATCGCGGGCCCGGGTGCGCTCTTCCACATCCAGGACCTCGGCCGGGGCCACGAGGCCGGCACGACGGTCCGGCTCTACCTGCGCGACCCGGCGAACGCGCCCTCGGCGAAGGAGCTGCTGCGGCGGCTGCTGTGGGTGTCGGACTTCGGGGTCCGGGCGGAGGACGTGCGGGAGGGGCCGGACGGGGACGCGCTGGTGTGGCTGCCGGGGAAGCTGTCGGAGGCGGCGCCGCTGGGGACCACCGACCCCTTCGGGGGCACTGCGGTGCGCGATCACGACGCGGCCGTGGTGGAGACGTCGGCCCGCGGCGTGTGGTGGTGCGGCTCGATGGGGGCGGTGCTCGCCGACGGGCTGTGGTGCGGGGAGCCGTATTTCGGGGCGGTGGTCAGTCTGGCGGGGGAGAAGGCACCGTCGCTGACGGTGGACCGGAAACGGTGTCTCTCGTTCGAGGTGGAGCACGTGCGCGGCGTGCTCACCGAGCAGATCCCGTCGCTCCTGGACGCGGAGGGGGCCGTCCTCTCGCCGGAATGGCTGACACGCCTGATGCGTCACACATCGGCGAAACTGGCCGAGGCCGTCCTGGCACAGGCCATCGCCGCCGACCATCAGCCATGGGGCGTGCACGGGCACGTCGGCGCGGTGGCCGCCGTCGGCTGCTTCGCGCCGGACTCGTCCCTCTTCGCCCCCCATGCGACGAACCCGTGGCCCACCCCCCAACGCATCGAGGACCACCCCCGGCTCACGGAGTGGCGCATTCTGGCGTGGGCCAAGGCGGGCGCCTATCCCGGCGTCACCGTGACGGCCCCTGACAGGGTGACGGTCGCCCGGCCCATCGATCACTCACTCCTGGATCCCTCTCGGTGGCCGTCCCGAGCCGACTCTCTGATCAACTTCAGCATCGTCAGTCTCTACAGCGACCTGCGCATCATGCAGAGCGTGCTCGCGGCTGCCCGTGATCACGGCCTCCCGCAGGCTGCGGCAGCTCAGCGCCTGCGGGAGCTCGGGTACCACCTCGCCCCGGCCCTCACCCCGCCCGAGAACGCCTCGGCCGATGACATCCATCTGCTGGCCACGCTGGACGAGGTGCTGGAGGATCCCTTCAGGGCAGAGCAGGCGATCCCTCCCTCCGCGCTCGTCGACGTCGCCCGCAGGCTCGGGTGTACGCCAGGGGACGCGGCGGAACGGCTCGCGTCGTTCGGGATCCGTCCTCCTTCCTGGTTCCGCATGCCGGACTCGTTCGAGCAGGACGACATCGCAGTGATCGGCCGATGCGGGACCACTCCGTCCGTCTCCTTGGCCGGAGTGATCCAGGCCGCCCGGACCGCGGGCAGACGACCGGGTGAACTCGTCGGGAGGTTCGAGGCCCTGGGCTGCCACCTGCCACGCGTCTCGGTCGACATCGACACGGTCGACGATGTCGATCTGCGCCTGATGAGCAGCGATCTGGACGGCGCGGCCCCCTGGCTCGCCGTCGGGACGCCCGTACCGTGGGGACACGTACTCCTCGCCGCCGAGCGCCTCGTACGGCGTCCGGAGGCGATCGCCGAGCGACTGACGGAGCTCGGATTCGAGTGCCGGGTGCCGCTCGGCCCGACGGTCCGGGAACGGCGTTCCCAGGATCTGCTGATCCTGAGCGAACACGGCGACAGCTCGCGCCCCTGGGTGGACGCGAAGGAAGTCTCCGTGCCCCAGGCCATCCTGGCGGCGACACGCGCCGGCTTGACGGTGGACGAGGTCGTCGCGCGATGGGCGGACCTCGGCGTCCCCGTGACCGAGGGCCTCACCGCCCCGTTTCCGACGTACCCCGACGATCTCCTTCTGCTCAGTCGCGACCTGGATCGCAAGGCCCCCTGGCTGAGCACCGGACAACCCGTTCCCCTGGGGCACGTGCTCACCGCCTCGACCATGGCGGGGCGGCCTTCTCACGATGTGCGGGATCGCCTCGCGGCACTGGGACACCATCTGCCGTCCGCGACACCCCTGCCCGAGGAGGGTCGTCTCACCGATGCCCTGCTGGTGTCGATGCCCCACCGCACCGTCCGCGCCTGGCTCACCCCCGGCCGGCCCGTCCCCCTCGGCCACATCGTCCACGCCGCTTCGACCACCGGCCTCACACCCCCCGAAGTGGCCGCCCGCCTCGCCGAACTCGGCTACACCCTCCCCTCCGGCATCGCCTTCGACCCGGTGCCGGCGCCTCGGGCGGGCGGGTAGCTCCCCGGCGCCCTACAGGTCGAGCGGAAGCCCCGTGTAGTTCTCCGCGAGTTCGGCGGCCGCGTGCCGTGACGAGCCGATCCGGTCCAGCTGGGACTGCTGGAGGCGGGTGTCGAAGGGGGACTGGGCCGGGTCCGTGTGGAGGGTCGTGGTCATGAAGTACGAGAAGTGTTCGGCTCGCCAGACGCGGCGGAGGCACGTGTCGGAGTACGAGTCGAGGAGCTCGGTCGAGCCGGTCCGCTGGAGGTGGGTGAGGGCGCGGGCGAGGACGACGACGTCGGCGGCGGCCAGGTTGAGGCCCTTCGCGCCCGTCGGGGGGACGATGTGCGCCGCATCGCCCGCGAGGAGGACGCGGCCGTAGCGCATCGGCTCGGTGACCGAGCTGCGCATGGGGAGCACGGACTTCTGGGTGACGGTGCCGCGCTTGAGGCGCCAGGTGGGGTCGGCGCGGAGGGCGAAGCGGGCGTCGAGTTCGTCCCAGACGCGCTCGTCGGACCAGTCGGCCGGGTCGGTTCCGTTGGGGACCTGGAGGTAGAGGCGGCTCACCGAGGGCGAGCGCATGCTGGCGAGGGCGAAGCCGCGCTCGGAGTGCGCGTAGATCAGCTCGTCGTACACGGGCGGTGCGTCGGCCAGGATGCCGAGCCAGGAGTACGGGTACGTGCGCTCGTACGTGCGCCGCTCGCCTTCGGGGACGGCGTTGCGGGTGACGCCGTGGAAGCCGTCGCAGCCCACGACGTAGTCGCAGGTGAGCGTCTGCTCGCGGCCGCCCTGGGTGTAGCGGACGACCGGGCGGTCGGTGTCGGCGCCCTCGACGGCGGTGACCTCGGCCTCGAACAGGAGGGGGCCGCCCTCGGCGAGCTGGAGGGCGATGAGGTCCTTGACGACCTCGGTCTGCGCGTACACCCAGACCCGGCGGCCGCCGGTGAGTCCGGGGAAGTCGATACGGGCGGCCCGCCCGTCGTGGCGCAGCTCTATGCCGTCGTGCGGGAGGCCCTCGACGTCGAGGCGGCTGCCCGCGCCCGCGGCGCGCAGGGCGTCGACGGTGGCCTGTTCGAGGATGCCGGCCCGCTGCCGCGCCTCGACGTAGTCGCGGTCCCGGCTCTCCAGGACGACGCTGTCGATGCCCGCCCGGTGGAGCAGCCGGGCCAGGAGCAGGCCGGAGGGGCCTGCTCCGATGATGCCGACGGTGGTGTGCATGGGATCTCCTCGTCGTCGCGCTCGTTCTGGCGATCATCATCGCCATTGTTACTCGTTCGCATAGTGAAGATATCTTCACTATGGTCGGGGTGAGTCTGGGTGCGGCCGGGTGCCGGTGTCAACGGCCCCCCGCACCCCGCCGCAGTCGTGTTCACTACGGTGGACCGAAGATCCACGACGGAGACCGCATGCCACCGACGCACGACCCGACCTCAGCCGCGCCGCCCGAGGCCGTCACCCCGCTGCTGCGCGGGGTCGACGTGCTGCGCCGGCTCACCGACGCCGGCGGACGGATGCCGGTGGGAGAGCTGGAGCGTGCCGCCGGGCTCGCACGGTCCACGGTCGACCGGATCACCGCGACGCTCTCCCGCATGGGTTACGTACGGGCCGAGGGCCGGGACGTCGTCCTCGCGCCGCGCCTGCTCGAACTCGGCAACGCCTATCTGGCCTCCGTGCGCCTGCCGGACCTGCTCGGCGGCCTGGCCGACGCGCTGGCCGACGCGCTGGACGAGTCGGTGTCGCTGGCGGTGGCGGACGGGGACGGCATCCGCTTCGTGCACCAGGCGACCCGGCGGCGGGCGATGTCCGTCAGCTTCCGCATCGGGGATCTGCTGCCCGCCGAGCGCACCGCGCCCGGGGCTTTGTTCGCCTCCGAGTGGAACGAAGACGTGTGGGCGCAGTGGCGGGAGCGGCGGACCGTCGATCCTCGGGAGCTCGGGTTTCCCGCCGCGCCCCGACGGGCCGGTGCGCCCGGCGACTTCGAGCGGCGCGTCGACGGGGCGCGGGAGCGTGGCTGGGCGGTGGACGACCAGCTGATCGAACCCGGGCTCGTGGCGCTCTCGGTGCCGGTGCGCGAGCCCGCGGGACGGATCGTGTGCGTGCTGAGCGCGGTCAGCCACACCAGCCGGCACGACGCCGCCGCGCTGCCCGGGGTGCTGCTGCCCCGGCTGCGGGAGACGGCCGCCGAGATGGAGCGGATACTGCGGGAGGCGCCGCCGGCGGCTCCCGCCGAGGCGACCGGGCTCGCCTCCTGGACCGGGGCGTCCAAGCAGGAGCTGGGGCGGGAGTTCGTCGAGTCGCTGGCGCGCGGGCTGACCGTGCTGACCGCGTTCGGCGAGGGCCGGGAGGCGCTGCCCCTGACGGCGGTGGCCGAGGCGACCGGCCTGGCCCGGGCCACCGCGCGGCGGGCGCTGATCACGCTGGAGCACCTGGGCTGCGTGGCGGTCGACGGGCGGGCGTTCCGGCTCACGCCGAGGGTGCTGTCGCTCGGATTCGCGCCGCTGTCGCGGACCACGCTCACCCGGATCGCCCAGCCGCACCTCGCCGAGCTGGCCGCGCGGGTGCGCGAGTCGACCTCGCTGGCCGTGCTCGTGGGCGACGAGGTCCAGTACACGGGCCGGGTCGAGACCAGCCGCATCATGAACGTCCACATCACCATCGGCACGCGCTTCCCCGCGTACGCCACCTCCATGGGCCGGGTCCTGCTCGCCGGGCTCGACCCCGAGGAGCGCGCGGAGCGCCTCGCGCGGACCGAGCCGGCCGCCCTCACCCCGTACACGGTGACCGGCCGCACGGAGCTCGGCACCCTCCTGGAGGAGGTGGGGCGGCAGGGGTACGCGCTGGTCGACGAGGAGCTGGAGGTCGGGCTGCGGTCGATCGCCCTGCCGGTGCGCGACCGGGCGGGCGGGGTCGTCGCGGCGGTCAACGTGGCCCTGCACAGCGCCCGCAGGTCGCGTGAGGAGTGCGTGGCCGACGTCCTGCCCGAGCTGGCGCGGACGATCGCGGGCATCGAGGCGGACCTGCACGTCACGGAGCGGTTCGCCCGGGTTCCGGCGCACTGAGCTCTTCCTCCAGGACGCGCTGGGCGACGGCGAAGGCCGCGTTCGCCGCCGGGACGCCGCAGTAGACGCCGGCCTGGAGGAGGGCGGCGGCGATCTCGTCGGGGGTGAGGCCGTTGCGGCGGGCGGCGCGCACGTGCAGGGCGAGTTCGTCGTGGTGGCCGTGGGCGACCAGGGCGGTGAGGGTGATCAGGCTCCGCTCGCGGCGGGGGAGAGTGGGATCGGTCCAGACCTCGCCCCAGGCATAGCGGGAGATGAAGTCCTGGAAGCGGGCGGTGAACGGGGTCTGCCGCGCCTGCGCCCGGTCCACGTGCGCGTCGCCGAGGACCTCGCGGCGCACCTTCATTCCGCTCCGAGCGGAAGTACCCGTGAAGTGGGCGCGCAGGGCGGCGAGGACGGCCTCGGGCCGTTCGGCCGGGGCCAGGTGGGAGGCTCCGGGCAGTTCGGTGAGGGCCGCGCCGGGAACGGCGTCGGCGATCTCACGCAGATGGGCGGGAGGGGTGGCCGGGTCCTCGCGGCCGGCGACCAGGAGGGTGGGCGCCGTGATGTCCCCGAGGCGTTCGCGCAGGTCGAAGGCGGCGAGTGCGTCGCAGCAGGCCGCGTAGGCGGCGGGGTCGGCGGCCCGGTGGTCCTCCACCAGGCGCGGCACGGTGAACCCGGGCGTGAACCAGCGGGCGTCGGCCGTCTCCGCCAGCTCCGCCAGGCCCTCGCGGCGGACGGTGGCCGCGCGCGCCTCCCAGGGGGCGGATCCGCCGAAGTGCGCGGAGGAGCAGAGGACGGCGAGCCGTTCGATGCGCTCCGGACGGTGGGCGGCGAGGTGCAGTCCGACCGCGCCGCCGAGGGAGACCCCGGCGTACGAGAAACGGGCGGCGCCCAGCGCGTCGGCGAGGTCGAGGACGAGACGCGCCAGGTCGGCGACGGTCGCCCCGCGGCCGATCAGCCCGGCGGGTGAGCGTCCGTGGCCCGGCAGGTCCCAGCGCACGACCCGGTGGGTGAGGGAGAGTTCGGGGGCGACGGCGTCCCACAGGGCGGTGGAGGTGCCGAGGGAGGGCCCGAGGATCAGGACGGGCGCGCCGGCCGGGCCCTCGGCGCGGTGGTACAGGCTCGTGGTGGGGGTCAACGTCGCTCCAGGGCACGGTCGGTGAGGTGTCCGGCCAGGCCGGTGGCACGGGTGGGGTCGGTGAGCTCGGCCAGGTCGACGCCGGCCAGTTCCGGTACGTCGACGGCCGCCTCGGCGAGGAGTCCGGCGAGGCTCCGGCCCTCGGTGCGGGTGCGGGCGGCGAGTCCGGTCAGCAGCGCGCGGGCCCGGGCCCGTCCGAGGAGCGGGGCGAGGACGACGGAGAGGCGTTCGGAGACGAGCAGTCCGCCGGTGAGGTCGAGGTGGGCGCGCATCGCTGCCGCGTCGACGCGGAGCCCTTCGGCGAGGGCGGCGGTGTGGTGGGCGGCGGCGCCGGTGAGGCGGAGCAGTTCGCGCAGCGGTTCCCATTCGGCGTGCCACGCGCCCGCGGGCCGCTCGTCCTCGGCCGGCAGGCAGGCGTAGAGGCTCGCCGCGAGGTGCGGGGAACGGCGGGCCGCCGAGGCGACGAGCGTCGCGCGGACGGGGTTCGCCTTGTGCGGCATGGCGGAGGATCCGCCACCCGTGTCCTCGGCGAGCTCGGCGATCTCGGTGCGGGACAGCGTGAGCACATCGGCGGCGATCTTGCCCAGCGCGCCGGTGGCGAGGGCGAGCGCACCCGCGAGGTCGGCGACGGGGGTGCGCAGGGTGTGCCACGGGATGAGGGGTGCGGCGAGGCCGAGTTCGCGGGCGTACGCGGCGGGCAGCCCGGCCGCGCTCGCGGCCCCGCCGTCGCCCCCCGCGGGGCCTCCGTCGCCGCTCGCGCTGTCGCGCCCGCCGTCGCTCCCGGCGTCGGCGAAGGCGGCCAAAGTCCCCGCCGCGCCGCCGAGTTGGGCGGGCAGCCGGTCCCGTACCGCGAGCAGTCGGTCCCGCGCGTCGAGGACGAGGGAGCGCCAGCCGGCGGCCTTGAGGCCGAAGGTGGTGGGGACGGCGTGCTGGGTGAGCGTGCGGCCGGGCATCGGCGTGTCGCGGTGCCCGGCGGCGAGGGCGGCCAGCGCCGCCTCCGTACGGGCGAGATCCGCGAGGACCCCGCCGAGGGTACGGGCGGCCACCAGCATGGCGGCCGTGTCCAGGACGTCCTGGCTGGTCGCACCCCGGTGCACGTACGCGCCCCACTCCCCCGCCGCCGCGGTGAGGTCCGCGACGAGGGGGATCACCGGGTTGCCCCCGGCGCGGGCGCGCAGGGCGATCGAGCGGACGTCGAAGCGGTACGGGTCCGCCGCCGCGTCCGTGACCGCCCGCGCGGCCTCGGCGGGCACCGCGCCGAGGGCGGCCTGGGCGCGGGTGAGGGCCGCTTCGGCGTCCAGGAGGGCCCGCAGGAACGCGGCGTCGCCGGTCGCCGCCTCGGCGGGTGAGCCCGCCCGTAGGGGATCGAGGAGCCCGGCGTCGAGCTCGGGGTCCCGGTGGGGCGGCTCGATGGCAGGGCCCGGCCCGGTCGGCCCGGTCACGGGAACTCCAGGAAGACCGTCTCGCCCTCGCCCTGGAGGCGGATGTCGAAGCGGTGCGTGCGGTGCGGTTCCTCGGCGGCGAGGAGGGTGGCGCGCCGGTCGGCCGGGAGCCGGTCGAGGAGGGGGTCGGGTCCGTCGGCGAGGTAGGCGCGGGTGTGCAGGTGGTGCAGGAGTCCGCGGGCGAACACGACGACGGCGATGTGGGGTTGGCCGGGGTTTCCGGGGGCCAGGGTGTGCACGGCGTAGTGGCCGTCGGCGTCGGTGGCGACGCGCCCGAAGCCGGTGAAGTCCGTGCCGTTGCGGCCGAGGAACCCGCCGGTGACCGGGTCCCGGCGCAGCGATCCGGGCGCGCCCGCGAGGGAGCCGTCGGGGGCGGCCTGCCAGAACTCCAGGAGCGCGTCGGGGACGGGCTCGCCCGCACCGTCGCGGACGTACCCGTGGAGGGTGATGCGGTCGGGGTGCCCCTCGGGCGCCATGCGTTCGCCGCCGGGGAAGGGCAGGGCGTAGCCGTAGAAGGGTCCGACGGTGCTGGAGGGGGTGAGCGGCAGGGTCATGGGTCAGCGTCCTTCCTCGGTCCAGGTGGCGGCGGGCCCGTCGAGGACGATGTCCCAGGCGTAGCCGAGGGAGACCTCGGGCTCGGACAGGCCGTGCTCGTAGCGGGCGACGAGCCGGTCGCGCGCCGCCGTGTCGGTGACCGAGCGCATGATCGGGTCGTGCGCGAGGAGCGGGTCCCCAGGGAAGTACATCTGGGTGACGAGCCGCTGTGTGAACGCCGTGCCGAAGACCGAGAAGTGGATGTGGGCGGGGCGCCAGGCGTTGGTGTGGTTGCGCCAGGGGTAGGCGCCGGGCTTGACGGTGGTGAAGGCGTACCGGCCCTGATCGTCCGTCAGGGTGCGTCCCACGCCGGTGAAATGGGGGTCCAGCGGGGCCGGGTGCTGGTCCCGGAGGTGGGCGTACCGGCCGGAGGCGTTGGCCTGCCAGATCTCGATCAGCTGGCCGCGCACGGGGCGGCCTTCGCGGTCCAGGAGGCGGCCCGACACGGTGATCCGCTCGCCGAGGGGCTGGCCGGTGGGCGCGAGGGTCAGGTCGCCGTCGGCCTCGGTGACGTCGGTGGCCCCGAAGACGGGTCCGGTCAGCTCGACGGCGTCGGGGTCCCCCGTGGCGTCCATCGCCACGAGCTGCTGCCGCGGATGGCGCAGGAGCGAGCTGCGGTACGGGGCGTAGGCGCGGGAAGGGTGGGGGCGGGGCGTGGCGCCGGAGGCGAGGGCCTTGTCGTAGGCGTCCTGGTGGGCGTCGATCTCGGCGTCTATGTGCGCCTGGGTGAGGTCGGCCATGAAGGCTCCTGGGGTGGTGGGGGCCGGGAGGGACGGAGAGCGGTAACGGAGAGGCGGGGAGGGAGAGGAGGGGCCGGGCCGGCGGCCCGCCGCGGCACGTCAGCGCCCGGCAGCGGGCTCCGGATCCGGGATCCGTACCGGCGCCGCCGTCTTCTCGGCCACCTCCTGGGGGGTCACGCCCGGGGCCGTCTCGACGAGGACGAGGCCGGTGTCCGTGACGTCGAGGACGCAGAGGTCGGTGACGATGCGGTCGACGCAGCCGCGTCCGGTGAGCGGCAGGTCGCACTCCTCGACGACCTTCGGGGAGCCGTCCTTGGCGGTGTGGGTCATGACCACGATGACCGTGCGGGCGCCGTGGACGAGGTCCATCGCGCCGCCGATGCCGGTGACCATGCGGCCGGGGACGGCCCAGTTGGCGAGGTCGCCGCGGGCGGAGACCTGCATGGCGCCGAGGACGGCGACGTCGATGTGGCCGCCCCGGATCATGCCGAAGGAGAGGGCCGAGTCGAAGTAGGAGGCGCCGGGCAGGACGGTGACGGTCTCCTTGCCCGCGTTGATGAGGTCGGGGTCGACCTGGTCCTCGGTGGGGTAAGGGCCGGTGCCGAGGATGCCGTTCTCGGATTCGAGGACGACCTCGACCCCTGCGGGGAGGTGGTTGGGGATGAGCGTCGGCAGGCCGATGCCGAGGTTGACGTACTGTCCGTCGCGCAGTTCGCGGGCGGCTCGGGCGGCCATCTGCTCACGGTTCCAGGTCATGCCGGGTCTACTCCGTCTCTCGTGCCGCGGGCGCGGAGATCGTGCGCCGTTCTATGCCCTTCGCGGCGGCCTGGGCGGGGGTGAGGGCCACGACGCGCTGGACGAAGATCCCCGGCAGGTGGACCTGGTCGGGGTCGAGGATGCCGGGTTCGACCAGCTCCTCTACCTCCGCGACGGTGATCCGGCCGGCCATCGCGGCGAGCGGGTTGAAGTTGCGGGCGGAGGCGTGGAAGACGAGGTTGCCGTGCCGGTCGCCCTTGGCGGCGCGGACGAGGGCGAAGTCGGTGCGGATGGCGTGTTCGAGGACGTACGGGACGTCGTCGAACTCCCGGACCTCCTTCGCCGGGGAGGCGAGCGCGACGCCGCCCGCGCCGTCGTAGCGCCAGGGCAGTCCGCCGTCGGCGACCTGGGTGCCGACGCCGGCCGGGGTGTAGAAGGCGGGGATGCCGCAGCCGCCGGCCCGGAGGCGTTCGGCGAGGGTGCCCTGCGGGATCAGCTCGACCTCGAGCTCGCCGCCGAGGTACTGGCGGGCGAACTCCTTGTTGGCGCCGATGTACGAGCCGGTGACGCGGGCGATGCGGCCCGCGGCGAGCAGGACCGCGAGGCCGGAGTCCATGGCGCCGCAGTTGTTGGAGACGACGCCCAGGCGGCCGACGCCGCGCTCGTGGAGCGCCTGGATGAGGACGTTCGGTACGCCGCTGAGGCCGAAGCCGCCCACGGCGAGCGACGCCCCGTCCGGGACGTCGGCCACCGCTTCCGCGGCGGTGGCGACCACCTTGTCCATGGGAAGCCTTTCGTTTCGGTCCGAGCGAAATGAAGGAGAGGAGCGAGCCGCAGATTTACTCAGTGCACTGAGCATCTTGTCGACCCGGGCCATGCTGGCAGTCGTCTGCCCCCTCGTCAACGGGTCTTCACGCCGGAACGGAGGATCGGGGTATCGTTCCGTGCACCGACGAAACGGCACCAGGAGGCGCACCATGGCCGCGGTGGACCTGACCACACACCCAGGGCATCTCGCCCGGCGACTCCAGCAGGCGCACCACTTGCTCTGGACGACCATGGTCTCGGAGGAGATCACCTCCCCCCAGTTCGGCGTGCTCAACGCCCTGCTGTCCGAACCCGGCCTGGATCAGCGGACCCTGGGCGAACGGGTGGGCCTCGACCGGTCCACCATCGCCGAGGTCGTCAGCCGGCTGACCCGCCGCGGGTTGCTCGACAAGGTGCGCGACCCTGACGACGGGCGCCGCTCCCTGCTGCGCCTCACCGAGGACGGGGAGCGGACCCACCGGAAGCTGACGGTGCGCACCGCCCGTATGAACCAGGTCTTCCTCGCCCCCCTCTCCCCCGAGGAGCAGGCCCACTTCCTCTCCCTGCTCCGCCGTGTCTCGGACGCCGCCGAGCAACTGCGCAGCCCGGCGGAGCCGGTCGCCGCGCCCTGACGCCGACAGGAGGGTCCACCCGTGTATCGCGAGCGTATGGAGATTCCCATACGCCGCCGGAACGGCCCTCCGCCTCTCATGGGCACATGCTCCCCAACGCCTCTGCCGCCGCACCGGACACACCACCGGGACCGCCCGCACCGCCGACACCGCCCGCACCACCCGCACCGCCCCTCCGCACGCGCGGGATCGCGCTCTCCGGCCTGGCGGTCCTCGGCGTGGCGGGCGTGCTGTTCGGCATCCGGCGGCCGCTCGTGATGTCCGCCCCGGCGTGCCTGGCCGGGCGATGGCACGGCTGTTACGACACCTTCAACGGCACCGTGCTCATGACGCTGGTCGCCCTCCCGCCGGCGGCGCTGGTGGCATGGCTTCTGGCGCGGCGGCGGCGCGGCGCGGGCGTCGCCTCGGCCGGGCGGCTCTCGCTGGCCGAGGTGGGCCTGGTGGTGGGCACGGTGCCGTTCGTGTGGATGACCATGATGCCGGGCGCCGGCGCGGGCAGGGTCCCCGCCCGGGTGAGCCTGGTGCCGCTGCGGGACCTGGTCACGATGGGGCCGCTCGGGATCGCCGGCAACCTGCTGGTCCTCGCGGCGCTGGGGTTCTTCGCCCCGATGCGGTGGGCGGCGTTGGCGTCCCTGCCGCGCGTGCTGGCGCTCGGGGCGGCCTGCTCGGTCCTGGTCGAGACGGCGCAGTACGCGCTGCGGCTCGACCGGGTGTCCTCCGTGGACGACGTCCTGGTCAACGCCGTCGGCGCCGCGCTGGCCGGGCTGGCGTCACGCCGCTGGTGGCGCGCCGCCCCACAGGCGCCGTCGGTCCGGTCGCTCGGAGGGAGCCGCCGGTAGCCGGACGTCCCGCGGCCGCCGCCCATCGGTTCGGCGGGGTCGCGCGGCCCCCATACGCCGACGATATGGTGCGTTCCCTACGCTGCGGGGATGCGTGTACTGATCGTGGAGGACGAGCCCTATCTGGCCGAGGCCGTACGTGACGGGCTCCGGCTGGAAGCGATCGCCGCCGACATCGCCGGCGACGGCGACTCCGCCCTGGAGCTGCTCGGCGTCCACTCCTACGACCTCGCCGTCCTGGACCGCGACATCCCCGGCCCGTCCGGCGACGAGGTCGCCCGGCGGATCGTCGCCTCCGGCAGCGGCATCCCGATCCTCATGCTGACCGCGGCCGACCGGATCGACGACAAGGCGTCCGGGTTCGCGCTCGGCGCCGACGACTACCTCACCAAGCCGTTCGAGCTGCGGGAACTCGTGATGCGGCTGCGCGCCCTCGACCGCAGGCGCGCCTACGCCCGGCCGCCGGTCCGCGAGATCGCGGGCCTGCGGCTCGATCCGTTCCGCCGCGAGGTCTTCCGGGACGGACGGTACGTCGCGCTCACCCGCAAGCAGTTCGCCGTGCTCGACGTCCTCGTCGCGGCCGAGGGCGGCGTCGTGAGCGCCGAGGAGCTGCTGGAACGCGCCTGGGACGCGCACACCGACCCCTTCACCAACGCCGTACGGATCACCGTCTCCGCGCTGCGCAAGCGGCTCGGCGAACCCTGGGTCATCGCGACGGTGCCGGGCGTCGGCTACCGCATCGACACCGCCGCCTCCCTCCCCCGCGGTGCCCGTGCGTAGACGCCCCGGGCTCAGCGCCCGGCTCAAGCTCACCCTCAGCTACGCGGGGTTCCTCGCCGTCGCCGGGTCCCTCCTGCTCGCCGTGGTGTGGGCGTTCCTGCTGCGGTACGTCCCCGACACCTCGCAGGGGCTGCTCGGCATCTCGCCGAACCGCTACCTCCTCGTGCACACCTTCGCCCCCGCCGCGGCCGTGGCGATGGCCTTCCTCCTCGTGTTCGGCCTGGTCGGAGGATGGGTCCTGGCCGGGCGGATGCTCGCTCCGCTCGCACGGATCACCGGTGCGGCGCGGCTGGCCGGGGGCGGGTCGCTGTCCCACCGGATCCGGATGGGCGGCCGCCGGGACGAGTTCCGCGAACTCTCCGACGCCTTCGACACGATGCTGGAACGACTCGAGTCGCACGTCGCCGAGCAGCGCAGGTTCGCGGCCAACGCGTCCCACGAGCTGCGCACCCCGCTGGCCATCTCGCAGACGCTGCTCGACGTCGCCCACCAGGACCCCGCACGGGACCGCGACGAACTCCTCGCGCGCCTCCGGACCGTCAACACCCGCGCGATCGACCTCACGGAGGCCCTGCTGCTCCTCAGCCGCAGCGACCGCGCGACCTTCACCCGCGAGAGCGTCGACCTCTCCCTCGTCGCCGAGGAGACCGCCGAGACCCTGCTCCCGCTCGCCGAGCGGCGCGGGATCGCCCTCGACGTCACCGGCGCGGCGGCGCGGGCCGACGGCTCCGCGGAGCTCCTGCTGCGGATGGTGACGAACCTCGTCCAGAACGCCGTCGTCCACAACCTGCCCGACGGCGGCACGGTGACGGTCCACACCGAGATGTGCGGCGACACGAGCCTGGTGCGGGTCTCGAACACGGGCCCGCCGGTCCCGCCGGAGCTGGTGCCGACCCTCGTCGAACCCTTCCAGCGCGGCACGGAGCGGGTCCGCACCGACGAGCACGCGGGCGTCGGCCTCGGCCTCGCCCTCGTCCACAGCGTCGTCCGCGCCCACGACGGGACCCTCGCCCTGGTACCCCGTCCGGCCGGTGGCCTTGAGGTGACGGTCCGGCTGCCCTCCGTCCCGTAGGAGGCACAGGGGGATCAGGCGAGGAGCGTCGGCGCCGCCCGGTCGAGGACTCCCTCGATCCGGGCCCATGTCTCCTCGTCCCGTGCCACCGGTTCGAGGGTCCGCCCCTCGCCCGTCCCCCAGGCGGTGGCGAGCGCCACCGGGTCCGTTCCGGTGGCCGCGGCCGCGGCGAGGGCGGCGGCGCCGAGGGCGACGAGTTCGGTGGCGGCGGGGACGACGAGGGCGCGTCCGGAGAGCCGGCGCACCGTCCCGGTCCAGGCCCGGCCGCGCGCGCCGCCGCCGATCAGGCGCAGGGGGCGGTCCCGTACGGCCGGTTCGGCGGGGTCGAGGCCGCAGGCGGCGAGCAGCTCGTCGAGCGCGCGCAGCACGGTGAACACGGCGCCTTCGTAGGCGGCGCCGAGCAGGGCGGGCGGGGTCGTGGCGTGCGTGAGGCCGGTGAGGAGTCCGGTGGCACGGGGCAGGTCGGGGGTGCGTTCGCCGTCGAGGTACGGCAGGAGGACGAGGCCGTCGCCGGGCCGGGCGTCCTCGCGGTCGAGACCGAGGAGGCCGGCGATCCGGTCGACCGCGAGCGTGCAGTTCAGGGTGCAGCCGAGCGGCAGGTAGCTGCCGTCGGTCGCGGTGAAGCCGGAGATGCCCGGGCTCGCGGGGCGGGTGCGGGTGGCGGCGAAGACCGTGCCCGAGGTGCCGAGGCTGACGACCGGGTGGTCGAGGAGGCCGCCGGCGCCGAGACCGAGGCCGACGGCGGCGGCCATGTTGTCGCCCGTTCCGGCGGCGACGGCGGTGCCCCGCGGCAGGCCGAGGGCGTCGGCGGCGGCGCGGGTCAGGGTGCCGACGCGGGTGCCGCCGGTGGGGGCGACGACCGGCAGCAGGGCGGGGTCCAGGCCGAGGAGGTCGAGGACGACGGGATCGTAGGCGGCGGGTCCGGTGGCGGGGTTCGTGGCGTACCACCCGGTGCCCGACGCGTCGCCGGGGTCGGTGACCGCCTCGCCGCAGAGGCGTTCGGTGAGGAAGTCGTGCGGGAGGCGGACGGCGGCGACACGGGCGGCGGTGGCCGGTTCGTGGTCGCGCAGCCACTGCCACTTGGTGGCCGTCACGGCGGCGACGGGGACGGAGCCGGTGCGGGTGAGCCAGGGGCCGGGGCCGCCGAGCGCGGCGGTGAGGGCGGTGGCCTGGGGTGCGGAGCGGGTGTCGTTCCAGAGCAGGGCGGGACGCGGCGGGCGGCCCCCGGCGTCGAGGGTGACGAGGCCGTGCTGTTGCCCCGCCACGGCGATGCCGGTGACGGCGGCGGGCGGTACGTCCGCCTCCTTCAGGGCCGCCGCGACGGCTTCGCCGAGGGCGGTCCACCAGCCTTCGGGGTCGCTCTCGCGGGCGCCTCCGGTGCCGGTGACGGTGTGCGGTGCGCGGCCGACGGCCAGCAGGGCGCCGGTCTCGGCGTCGACGACCGCGGCCTTGGTGGACTGGGTGGAGCTGTCGACACCGATCACCACCGGGCGTTCCGGCATGGCCACCTCTCCTTCCGGTTCTGCGCGTCCTCTCGCCCTCTCGGCTCCTCGGTTCCGCGCCTTCTCGTCTTCACGTCTTCACGTCGTTCCGGGCCTCGTCGTGGGCCGCCACTGGCGCCCGGACCCTTCCCGACGGTATTAGTTATCTCAGAAAACAAATCTGGCGGCCAGCCTCGCGAAGGAGCCGGACATGCCGCAGCATCTTCTTCCCACACCCGACGACCGCTTCACCTTCGGCCTGTGGACCGTCGGCTGGCAGGGCCGTGATCCGTTCGGGGACGCGACCCGCCCCGCCCTGGACCCGGTCGAGTCGGTCGAACGGCTCGCCGCCCTCGGCGCGTACGGCGTCACCTTCCACGACGACGACCTCATTCCGTTCGGAGCGGAAGAATCCGAGCGGGCGACAGCCGTCAAGCGCTTCCGCACCGCGCTGGACCGCACGGGGCTCAAGGTGCCCATGGCCACCACCAACCTCTTCACGCACCCCGTCTTCAAGGACGGCGCCTTCACCGCCAACGACCGGGACGTGCGCCGTTTCGCCCTGCGCAAGACGCTCCGCAACATCGACCTCGCCGTGGAACTCGGCGCCTCGGTGTACGTGGCCTGGGGCGGCCGCGAGGGTGCCGAGTCCGGTGCCGCCAAGGACGTGCGCGTGGCGCTCGACCGGATGAAGGAGGCCTTCGACCTGCTCGGGCAGTACGTCACCGAGCAGGGCTACGCGCTCCGCTTCGCCATCGAGCCCAAGCCGAACGAGCCGCGCGGGGACATCCTGCTGCCGACGATCGGCCACGCCCTCGCCTTCATCGAGCGCCTGGAGCGTCCCGAACTCGTGGGCGTCAACCCGGAGACGGGCCACGAGCAGATGGCCGGGCTCAACTTCCCCCACGGCATCGCGCAGGCGCTGTGGGCCGGCAAGCTGTTCCACATCGACCTCAACGGCCAGTCCGGCATCAAGTACGACCAGGACCTGCGCTTCGGCGCGGGCGATCTGCGCCAGGCCTTCTGGCTGGTCGACCTCCTGGAGACGGCCGGCTACACGGGTCCGCGCCACTTCGACTTCAAGCCGGTGCGCACCGACGGCTTCGACGGCGTGTGGGAGTCCGCGAAGAACTGCATGCGCAACTACCTGATCCTCAAGGAGCGTTCCGCCGCCTTCCGCGCCGACCCGGAGGTCCGGGCCGCGCTCGCCGCCTCCCGTCTCGACGACCTGGCCGTGCCCACCGCCGCCGACGGCCTCGCGGGCCTGCTCGCCGACCCCACCGCGTACGAGACCTTCGACGCGGTCGCGGCCGCCGGGCGCTCGATGGCCTTCGAGCGGCTCGACCAGCTGGCTCTCGAGCATCTGCTCGGGGTGCGCTGACCCGACCGTACGCGAGCCCTGTACGCAGGGTGAGCACGTGTGCCATCCTCCGAGCACCACTCCATCGTCGGGGGATCGGTGATGCGCCATGTGGATGTCGACGAGCGCCGCCCGTCTGGCTGTCGTCCTTCTCCTGTGTCTTCCGGCCGCGGTCGCCTGCGAGGACACGGAGGACGGGGGCGGCGGTCCCCGCGGCGGCGCCGACGCCGGCGGGCAGCCCGCTCCCGGCAAGGGCGGGAGCGGAGGCGGGAGCGGGGGTGGCGACGGCGGTGTGCCGGGGCCGCTGAAGATCCCCGAGTGGGGCAGGAACGGCTTCCTGTACGACGCCGGCACCGCCAACGGGCGCGCCAACTGGGCCGACATCAAGAAGCTGTTCGAGGGCGCCTGCGGGGACGGCACCCTCTGCGTGACCCTGGAGCGCGTCTACCTCACCGAGGACGGCGCGCAGACCGACGGGCCCTGCGGCTACGACCACATGGAGCCCGCGGCCGAGACCTCGGTCAAGCGGGGCGGGACCGTGTCCGTCGTGGGCGTGTGCGGCCCGGAGACGGAGGGACCGACGGACGGTTCCACGGACACCGGCGGGCCGACCGACACCACCGGCCCGGCCGACCCGCCCGCGACCACCGACGGGACCTCCACGTCCGCCGGCAGTGCCCCGTCGTCGTGAACGAAGGCGCGGGCGGCCTCAGCCGCCTCGGCACGCTCGTCGGCGCCGTCGCCGCGCCGACGAGCCTGGTCACCGCACTGCTCTACTACTTCGGCTACTACCACGCGTACTGGTTCTTCGCGTACTTCAGGGTGAACTCCACCGTCCTCGGCTTCAGCACGGCGGACTACCTGATGCGCAGCCTGGACGTCATGTGGGTGCCGCTGACGGTGCTCGCGACCCTCGCCGTCGGCGCGTTCTGGGGGTACGACACGGCGCGGCGCAGACTGGCCGCGCGCATGGGGCCGGTGGCGCGGCGCCGGGCGACGGGGGCCCTCGCGGTGTCCGGATTCCTGTTGACGCTCGGGGGTCTGTGGTCGACGTTCAGGGAGACGTTCCTGAGCGACGTGCTGACCCTGGCCCCCCTGAGCCTGTCCGTCGGCGTGACGCAACTGGCGTACGCCCGCCACCTCGTGCGCCGGGCGGCGAGGGAGCCGGTACCGACGGCGCCGCCCGCGCCGGAGGCCGTCCCCGCACCCGTCCCCGTACCGGCATCTGCACCCGCGCCCCTCCCCGTACCGGCGCCGACACCGGAGCCCGTACCGGTCGTCCCCTCCCCCGCGTCTCCCGACACCACCGCCCCGCAGCGCGCCGGGCCGTCCCCGCGACAGACCTCCGCGCCCGCGACCGAGCCGCCCCCGCAGCCCGCCCCCCGTCCCGAATGGGCCACCCTCGCCGAGTGGTCGGTGGTCTTCGCCCTCGTCATGCTCGGCGTCGTGTGGGCCACCAACGACTACGCCGCCTCCGTCGGTACGGTCCGGGCGAAGCGCTTCGCGGCCGGGCTCAGCGACTACCCGTCCACGGTGGTGTACAGCGCGCACAGCCTCGCCATCGGCGGTCCCGGGGTCCGCGAGACCCGCTGCAAGGCCGGCAGGGACGCCGAGCCCGCGTACGGCTACCGCTACGACGGGCTCGTACTCATCCTGCAGTCCGGGAACCAGTACGTCCTGGTGCCCACCCGGTGGACGCCGGCGGACGGGGTCGCGCTCGTCCTGCCCCGCAACGACTCCGTGCGGCTGGAGTTCGGGCCGGCGCCGGGGCCCCGCCGGGGCGGGACCCCGGCGCCGGGCTGCTGACCAGGGCGCATCCCGCTTGTCATGTCCAGGGGGCCCCGTGGCCGGGGCCGCGGGGCCGTCGTGCAGGATCGCCCCCATGAACAAGACCAGCCGACGTTCCGTCCTCGCCTCCGCCGTCGCCGCGGCGGCCGCCCTGCCCACGCTCAACGCCGTCGCCGGCAGCGGCGCCGCCCCGGCCGCGGCGGCCACCCCGCCCGCCCTCTACGACTTCAACACCGAGCTGTACACCAAGGCCGCGAGCAAGGAAGGCACCGACTGGGTCCGACGCTTCCGCATCGGCGCTCCGGTCCAGGTCACGGACAACGTCCGTGCCACGAGCGTCGCCGTGAACAGCACCGCGATCATCGCGCCGCACGGCGGCGGCATCGAGGGGGGCACCAGCGAGCTGTGCATGGCCGTCGCCGGGTACACGCCGTTCGCGCACAACACGGACCCCGCGACGGCGGCTGTGGCCGGCGAGCCGCAGCGTGACTTCTGGATGTTCGAGACCCTGCAGAACTCGCAGCCGCAGCACGTGACCTCCACCGGCTGCGACGACCCGGCCGCGCTGGCCGCCTGTGCGAACAACCTGTACGCCGTCTCCCTGCACGGCTTCTCCGACACGGCGAACAAGGCCGTCGTCATCGGCGGCCGCGACGAACGGCTGAAGCGCAACCTGGCCGCGGCCTTCGCCGCCAACGGGCTCCACGACCAGAACGGCGACACCAACCTGAACGTGAGCGTGCAGCTGAACGGCAACGACCCGACCATCGACGGCAACCATCCGATGAACATCGTCAACCGCACGCGCACCGCAGCCGGCGCCCAGCTCGAGATATCCACCGCGCTGCGTGCCGCGATGTTCGGCACCTGGGACCAGGGCGTGACCGGGCGCATGGCCAGCTACGGCAAGAACACCGCGGCCAACGGCTACGCCGAGCACTTCTGGAACGCCTTCGTGACCGCCGTCCGGCAGGGCATCGCCCACCACGAGCTCGGCAAGGACCCCCTCCACACGGAGGCGTGACCGGTCCGACGGAGACCGGGCGAACCCTCCCGCGGGCCCGCCCGGTCTCGTCGTACGCGCAGCTCGCTCGCCTTCGCGGGGCGGCGGTTATTCGAGCAGCTCCGCGTACGAGCCCATGGCCAGGGCGACGTCCGCCTGGGCCCAGAAACGGTGGTAGGTGAAGACGGGGGCGGCGCCGCCCGCCAGGTAGGCCTCGATCTTCGGCCAGGCCGGGTCCTTCTCGTAGAAGGAGCGGAGCGAGGCGAAGGTCGACGCGGAGTTCACGGTGTCGCCGTTCGGCATGGTGCCGGTCCAGCCGCCCGGGACGTGGACGGGGTCGTCGAAACGGCTGTAGTCGGCGCGGGTCTCCGGCACACCGAGGCCGAGCGGGTCCTGGTGGTGGGTCCACATGCCGTCGAGGAGGGCCTTGGCGACCCGCTTGGCCTCGGCGTGGCCGGTCCTGGCCGCGTAGTAGGTGAGCGTCTTGGCATAGGCGGCGGTCACGCCGACGTCGTCCGTGTAGTCGGCGACGGTGACGTGCAGCCCGGCGTTGCCGCCGGGGTCCGCCGCGTTCCAGGTGTCGGGTGCGCCGGACCACTGGAGGGTGGACGGGACGCGGTAGGTGCCGTCGGGGTTGATCGTGGTCCGGGAGAGGGCCCAGGTCACCCACTTGTCGAGCACGGTCCCGGCCCGGACGTCGCCGGTCTGCTGGTAGTACTCGGCGACCCGCTCCATCGACCACGCCTGGAAGCCGAACCACTGGTTGGACGGCGGGTCGTGGTAGACGGGCTTCTCGTCGTAGTACATGCCGTGGAAGGTGGGGGTGCCGGCCGGTGGGGTGGCGTAGCGGCCCTGCCAGCTGTTGGTGGCGCCGCCCGCGATGGCGCCCTCGCTGGACTGGAGCCAGCGGTAGAACTCCAGTTGCCGGCCGAGGCTGGTGGCCCAGTCCGCCGCGCCGGTCGCCGACTTGGGCTTCAGCGGGGCGTAAGCGCTGAGGGCGTAGGCGGCGAGCGGGTTCTGGTAGCCGCCGTGGGCGTGGCTGGAGCCGATGCGCCAGGCCCACCCGGCGCCGGTGTCGGCGGCGCCGCCCCAGGCGTAGTACCAGGACATCAGGTAGTGGGAGCTGTTCTTGCCGGCGCCGGCGGGGCAGGCGGTCGGTCCGACGCAGTCGCCCACCTTCTTGAAGTACTTGTCGAACATGGCGTAGCGCAGGTAGTCGCCCATCTTGGCGGCCTTGCCGACGGTCGTGGCGACCTGGGCGCCCCGGCCCTGTTCCTTGGCCCAGACGTCGGCCCAGTAGGCGGCCTGGACGGCGCGGGCGTCGGCGTCGGGGGCGTTGGTGAACTTCCACTGCCGGGCGTACGAGCTGTCTCCGGTGAACAGGTCGAGATAGCCGTTCCTGCCTCCGTAGGCGAACCGGTCGCAGGTGGGGTGCGGGACGGTCTCCCAGACGGACTCCTGCGGGCCGCGCTGGAAGGTGTTGATGTACGAGGGTCCGGTGGCCGCCGGACCGGCGGAGCAGGTACCGGGTCCGTTGCCGAAGCCGTAGACGTTGTCGACGTCCTGGATCCAGTGCATGCCGTAGACGTCGTCGGTGCCGTACGCGCTCTTCAGCTCGGCGGCGAGCGGGTCCGCCCCGGCCGTGACCGTGGAGTCGAGCGCGGCCGGGTACTGCGAGGGCAGGTCCCATTCGGGCGCGTAGGTGGCCGGCTTGGCGGCATTGTAGGAGGAGTTGGTGGCCTGGTCGGCGTGGGTGGGGATCATGTACCTCTCCAGGGTGTCCCACGCGCCGTTGAACGCGGACCAGTCGCCGGTGATCTTCCCGTACATCGCCTGCAGCCAGACGAGGTAGCTGTACGCCTCCGAGGTCGTCTCGTGGCCCTGGTCGGGGGCCTCGACGATCAGGGTCTCGACGGAGTGGTACGGGATGCCCTCGGGTGAGAAGTAGCCGTTGGCCGGGTTGGTGATCTTCCCGTAGAGGTCGAGGAAACGGGCCTCGTACGTGGAGTCGGCGGCGAGCTGGGCGACGGTGACCGCGGTCGCGGTGTGGCCGGGGGCGGTCGCGGTGAAGACGGCGGTGCCGGTGCCCGTCGGCGCGGCGGTGACGGTCACCTGCTGGGCCGTGTTCCAGTTCGCCGGGGTGAAGGTCAGGGCGGCCGGGCTCGCGGTGAGCCCGGAGACGCCGGAGGTCCGGGCCACGGTCACCGTGACGTTCGCGCTCGGCCGGGTGGAGAGCCTGAGGCCGAACGTGCCGGTCGCGCCCTGGCGTACGGAGAGCTGTGCGGGGGTGGCGACCAGGGCCGGTCCCGCGGCGACGGTGATGCCGACGGGCGCCGACTCCCCGGTCGCGCCGAGGGAGTCGTAGGCCGTGGCGTAGAGCGAGTGGGCGCCGGCCGGCAGGGAGGTGGCGCCGAGGGTGTAGGGGGCGGTGGTGTCGGTGCCGATCAGGGTCGTGTCGCTGTAGAACTCGACCTTGCCGATGGTGGCGCCGTCGGCGGCCGCCGCGGTGGCGGCCAGCGGGACGGCGTCGCCCTGGGAGTAGACCGCGCCGGGTGCCGGGCTGGTGAGGACCGTCACGGGCGGCTGGTGGGCCCCCGTGCAGGGGGTGCCGTCGACGGTGAAGGAGGCCGGTGCCGCGTTGGTGCCGCTGTAGGAGAACTGGGCGCCGGTGGTGACGGCTGCGCCCGCGGCGACGGTGCCGTTCCAGGCGGCGTTGGTGACGGTGACGGCCTTGCCGGACTGGGTCCAGGTGCCGTTCCAGCCGTTGCCCAGCTTCTGGTCGCCCGCGTACGTGAAGCCGAGGGTCCAGCCGTCGAGCGGCGCGGTGCCGCGGTTGGTGAGGGTGAGTTCGGCGGTGAAGCCGGAGCCCCAGTCGTTGGTCCGGTAGTCGACGCCGCACTGCACGGCCGCCGCCTGTGCGGGCGGTCCGGCGGCCAGCATCCCGGCGGGCAGGGCGAGCAGGGCGGCGAGGGCGAGGAGCGGCCGGTGGAGACCGGGGCTCAGGCGCCGCCGCGGCGGTCGGTGCGGGCTCGGGTGAGGGCTCGGGTGAGGGCTCGGCGGTCCTGGTGGCATGCGGGGGTCTCCTCGCGGCTCGGGAGGTGGGGGAGCACCGGAGTGGGGGACGGTCAAGCTCTGAACCAGTGGGAGCGCTCCCACTGTGCAGAGCCGAGGAGACCGCGTCAAGACACGCGAAGAGTCGAAGGCATCCGGCCGGGGAATTTGACCAACTCCTCTTTTCCTTGGCGCCAGTTGGCGCTACGGTCTGGCCCCACCAGTGGGAGCGATTCCATTCCGTCGGCACGCCGTCAGGGCCGTGCCCTCGCTGAAGGACTCGCTCATGCGACATCCCCCGCGTCTGTCCGCGCTGCTCGCAGGAGCAGTGCTCACCACGGCGAGCACCGCTCTCGCCGTGGCCGGTACGGCCCAAGGAGCCGCGGCCGCACCACCCTGCACCGTCAGCTACTCCGTCGCCGGCTCCTGGGCCGGCGGCTTCCAGGGCGCGGTGACCGTCACCAACACCGGCCCCGCGCTGACCTCCTGGAAACTCGCCTTCGACTTCCCGGCCGGCCAGGTGGTCGGTCAGGGCTGGGGCGCCCGGTGGTCCCAGTCGGGCCCGAGCGTCACCGCCGTGAACGAGAGCTGGAACGGTGCGCTCGCCACCGGCGCGAGCGCGACCACCGGCTTCCTCGCCTCCTGGTCGGGCGCCAACCCCCCGCCCGGCGCCTTCACGCTCAACGGCACGGCCTGCGACCAGGTGGCGGGACCGAACCCGACCCCCACGCCCACCCCGACCCCCACCACTCCCACTCCCACTCCCACTCCCACGACACCCACCCCGACTCCCACACCCACCACACCCGACCCGACCCCCACCCCCGTCCCCGGCGCACCCGAGCTGAGCGTGAGCGGCAACCGGCTCGTCGACCAGAACGGCGCCACCCGCCGCCTGCTCGGCGTGAACCGCTCCGGCGGCGAGTTCATGTGCGTGCAGGGCCACGGCATCTTCGACGGGCCCGTCGACGACGCCGCCGTCCGCGCCATCGCCGACTGGAAGGCCGACACCGTCCGCATCCCGCTCAACGAGGAGTGCTGGCTCGGTCTGGACAACGTCAAGCCCGAGTACCGGGGCAGCGCCTACGTCAGTGCCGTCAAGGACCTGGTGAACCGGGTGCTCGCCCACGGCATGACACCGGTCGTCGAACTGCACTGGACGCACGGCCAGTACACCGGCAACTCCTCGGGCTGCGCCGACGTCCACGCGACCTGTCAGAAGCCGATGCCCGACGCCCGGTACACCCCGGCGTTCTGGACCTCGGTGGCCGACACCTTCAAGGACGACCGCCGGGTGGTCTTCGACCTGTTCAACGAGCCCTACCCCGACCGGGCGGCCCCGACGGCCGCCCAGGCCTGGGCCTGCTGGCGCGACGGCGGCAGCTGCCCCGGCATCGGCTACGAGGTCGCTGGCATGCAGGACCTGGTGGACGCGGTCCGCGCGACCGGAGCGCTCAACCTGCTCCTGGTGCCCGGCATCGCGTACTCCAACGACCTGAGCCAGTGGCTCGCGTACGCCCCTCAGGACCCGGCGGGCCGATCGGCCGCCGCATGGCACGTCTACAACTTCAACACCTGCTCCGACGAGACGTGCTGGAACGACACCCTCGCCCCGGTCGCCGCCCGGGTCCCCCTGGTGGCGGGCGAGATCGGTGAGAACACCTGCGGGCACGCGTTCGTCGACCGCGTCATGAAGTGGTTCGACGACCGCGCCCTGTCGTATCTCGGCTGGACCTGGAACACCTGGAACTGCGGCTCCGGGCCCGCCCTGATCACCTCGTACGACGGCACCCCCACCGCATTCGGCATCGGGCTGCGCGATCACCTGCGCACCCTGAACGGAAACTGAAGGGTCTCTTCTCCATGAGCCGCTCAACCAGCCGTACCGCCCTGCTCGCGGCCCTCGGCCTGATCACGGCGACCGGCGCCACCGCCACCGTGATCGGCACGGCCACCGCCGGGGCCGCCACCCCGGGCTGCCGGGTCGACTACCAGATCTCCAGCCAGTGGAACACCGGCTTCGGCGCCAACGTGACCGTCACCAACACCGGCGACCCGGTCTCCGCCTGGACCCTGGAGTGGTCCTTCGGCGGCGACCAGAAGGTCACCCAGGGCTGGAACGCCGCGCTCACCCAGTCCGGCGCAGCCGTCACCGCGAAGAACGCCTCCTACAACGGCACCCTGGCCACGGGCGGGTCGACGTCCTTCGGATTCAACGGCTCCTACAGCGGGACCAACGCCGTGCCGACGGTCTTCACGCTGAACGGCGTCGTCTGCAACGGCGCGACGCCGCCCACCACACCCCCGACGACCCCGCCGACCACACCGCCCACCACGCCACCGACGACCCCGCCCGCCGGGACGAAGGCCGACAACCCCTACGCCGGCGCCAAGGTGTACGTGAACCCCGAGTGGTCCGCCAAGGCGGCGGCCGAACCGGGCGGCACCAAGGTGTCGAACCAGCCCACGGGCGTCTGGCTGGACCGGATCGCCGCCGTCAACGGCTCCTCGACCTCCATGGGCCTGCGCGCCCACCTCGACGAGGCGCTGAAGCAGAAGGGCTCCGGCGAGCTCGTCGTCCAGCTGGTGATCTACAACCTGCCCGGCCGCGACTGCGCGGCCCTCGCCTCCAACGGCGAGCTCGGGCCGACGGAGATCGACAAGTACAAGACCCAGTACATCGACCCGATCGCGGCGATCCTCGGCGACGCCAAGTACGCGGGCCTGCGGATCGTGACCACGGTCGAGATCGACTCGCTGCCCAACCTCGTCACCAACGTCTCCGGCCGCCCGACCGCGACCGCGAACTGCGACGTGATGAAGGCCAACGGCAACTACGTCAAGGGCGTCGGCTACGCCCTGAACAAGCTGGGTTCGATCGCCAACGTCTACAACTACGTGGACGCGGGGCACCACGGCTGGCTCGGCTGGGACGACAACTTCGGCGCCTCCGCCGACCTGTTCAAGACGGCCGCGACGGCCGAGGGCTCGACCGTCGCCAATGTGCAGGGCTTCATCGTGAACACGGCCAACTACAGCGCCCTGAAGGAGGACCACTTCGCGATCGGCGACTCCGTGAACGGGGTCTCGGTGCGCCAGTCGAAGTGGGTCGACTGGAACCGCTACACCGACGAGCTGTCGTACGCGCAGGCCATGCGGGACAAGCTGGTCTCCCTCGGCTTCGACCCGAAGATCGGCATGCTGATCGACACCTCCCGCAACGGCTGGGGCGGCACCGCACGGCCCAGCGGCCCCGGCGCCGGCACGAACGTCGACACCTACGTGAACGGCGGCCGTTACGACCGGCGCATCCACCTCGGCAACTGGTGCAACCAGTCGGGCGCGGGCCTCGGCGAACGCCCCCAGGCGGCTCCGGCGGCCGGCATCGACGCGTACGTCTGGATGAAGCCGCCGGGCGAGTCCGACGGGGCGAGCAAGGAGATCCCCAACAACGAGGGCAAGGGCTTCGACCGGATGTGCGACCCGACGTACACCGGCAACACCCGCAACGGCAACAGCATGTCCGGGGCACTGCCGGACGCGCCGCTGTCCGGCCAGTGGTTCTCGGCCCAGTTCCAGGAGCTCCTGAAGAACGCGTACCCGGCGCTGTGACGCACGGCTGAGCCGACCGGGGCGGGCCGGAACCCCTCGGGGCTCCGGCTCGGGCGTCCTCCCGGACGCGCCCCCGCCTCGCGGCTGCCGAGGAGCGGACGTTGATGTGGGGCCCCGGCCCGGCTCGTCGCCGGGTCGGGGCCTTGGCCACGATCAGGACGTCAGCCGGCGCCGATCGATGCTGGTCCAGCCCTTGGTGCCCGTGAGCGGGGAACGGCGGCCGTCGGTGCGGGCGTTCTTGCTCCGGCCTTCGGCCTCATGGCTGCCGGAGACGGTGACGGAACCGTTCTCGACGGGGTGGGTGCCGGGTCGAGCCGCACGTCGTCGTCAGGACGAGTCCCGCAGCACCAACGTCGTCGGCAGCACGCGCCGCTGGGGCTCCGCCGCCTCCGCCGGGCCGGCGATCCGGTCGAGCACCATGCGGGCCATGGTCCGGCCCATCTCCTCGATGGGCTGGCGCACGCTGGTCAGCGGCGGGTCCATCAGGCGGGCCACGGCCGAGTCGTCCACGCCGACCAGGGCGACGTCCTCGGGGACGCGGCGGCCCGCCTCGCGGAGCACGCCGCGCGCACCGGCCGCCATGACGTCGGAGGCGGCGAAGACGGCGTCCAGGCCGGGGCTGCGGGCGAGCAGTTCGCGCATGGCCCTGCGGCCGCCGTCCTCGGTGAAGTCACCGGTGGAGACGAGGAGTTCGTCGGGTTCGAGGCCGGCCGCGGCGATGCCCTCGCGGTAGCCGTCGAGGCGGGCCTTGGCCGCGTACATGTCGAGGGGGCCGGTGATGGTGGCGATCCTGCGGCGGCCGCGCGCGGCGAGGTGGGCGACGGCGGCCCGGCCCGCGCCCGTGTTGTCGGAGTCGACGTAGGCAGCGGACTCGTCGGCGGTGCGCCGGCCGCCCAGGACGACCGGGAGGCCGAGCTCGCGGACGAGGTCGGGCAGCGGGTCGTCGGCGTGCACGGAGGTGAGCAGCACGCCGTCCACCCGCTGGGCGGCGAGGTACTGCTCGAAGCGCTGCCGCTCCCGCTCGGTGCGGACCAGGGTGAGCAGCAACTGCTTGTCGGCCTCGCCGAGTTCGGCGCTGACCCCGCGGATGATGTCGAGGAAGTAGGGCTCGGCGAAGAGCCGGGCCTCGGTCTCGGGGATGACCAGGGCGATGGCGTCGGTGCGGCTGCCGGCGAGGGCGCGGGCGGCCTGGTTGGGCACGTAGCCGAGTTCCTCGATGGCCCGGTGGACGGCCTGGCGGGCCTGTTCGCTGACCCGCGGCGAGCCGTTGATCACCCGGGAGACGGTGCCCCGGCCGACCCCGGCCCTGGCGGCGACCTCCTCCAGCGTGGGCCTGCCACTCTGCCGTCCGTTCACGACCTTCGTACTCCCCTCGTGCGGGCCTCGGCCCATCCGCCGATCTGGTCAAGATAGGCCACGATCGGCGCTCCCGTCAGAATCGGGCGCCGTTCGGTACCCGAACGATGGGAGCGCTCCCACATTAGCGGATTCCCGGCACAGGCCCCGTCGGCCCCCGCCCGGCGACGAATCCGCGTTCATGTCTTGACACCGGCACCCGGGAGGCAGGAACCTTCCGGCAACGACGACGTGGGAGCGCTCCCACCCAGGGGCGCTCAGGACGCTGCCTGTCCGACCGCACCGACGTCGTGACCGGTCCCGACCGCCCGAGCCGAGCCGTGAGAGCCGTCCGGACCCCCTGGCGCACAACGAGCACCACCTTGGACGAGGAGAGTGGAATGCGCACTTCCAGCAGCAGACGGACGCCCGGCCGCACACGCCGAACCGTGCTCGCGGCCGTCACCGCCCTGGCGGCCGGCACGGCCCTGCTCACCGGTTGCGGCGGCGACGGGGCGGACGCCGCCGACGACGGGACCATCACGCTGCGGATCGGCACCTTCGGTTCGTTCGGCTACGACGACAAGACGGGCGCCAAGCTGTACGCCGAGTACGAGAAGGCGCACCCCGGAATCAAGATCGTCGAGTCGAACGTGGCCGACGGCCAGAAGTACTGGGACACGCTCAAGCTGCGCCTCTCCCGCAACAGCGGCCTCGCCGACATCCAGGCCGTCGAGGTCGGCTACATAGCCGAGGCCACCGGCTCCTCGATGGCGGACAAGTGGGTGGACCTGTCCAAGAGCGGCGGCGCGGACCTGGGAGCCTTCCTCGACTGGAAGGTCAAGCAGGCCACCACCGCCGACGGCAAGGTCATCGGCCTCGGCACCGACATCGGCCCCATGGCCATCTGCTACAACAAGGAGCTCTTCGCCCAGGCCAAGCTGCCCACCGAGCGCACCGAGGTCGGCAGGCTCTGGACCGGGGACTGGTCGAAGTTCCTGGAGACCGGTCGGACGTACCAGAAGAACGCCCCCGCCGGCACCTCCTTCCACGACTCCGCGAGCGGTCTGTTCAACGCCGTCATCTCCAGCGAGCCGGAGCAGTACGCGAACACGAGCGGGCAGCTCGCCTGGGAGGACAGTCCCGGCGTGAAGAAGGCCTGGGACACCGCCGTCGCGGCGGCGCGCGGTGGACTCACCGCCAAGCTGCGCCAGTTCGACGAGAAGGGCACCTGGAACGCCGCGTTCAAGAACTCGAAGTTCGCGACGGTCGCCTGCCCCAGCTGGATGACCGGCATCATCAAGGACCAGGCGGGCGCCGGCAACCAGGGGAAGTGGGACATCGCCGCGCCGCCCGTGGCCGGCAACTGGGGCGGCTCCTTCCTCGCCGTCCCCAAGTCGGGCAAGCACGCCAAGGAGGCCGCGGAGCTGGCCGCCTGGCTCACCGCCCCGGCCCAGCACGCCAAGGTCTTCGCCGTGAACGGCAACATCCCGTCGACCAAGGACACCCTGTCCTCGGCCGCGGTGGTGGGCGCCAAGCTGCCCTACTTCGGCGACACCCCGGTCGGTGAGATCTTCGCCGCCGCGGCCGCGAACATCCGCCCGGCGCCGATCAGCCGCTGGGACGGGCAGATGAAGACCTTCCTCACCGACAACGGCATCCTCGACATCGAGCAGCGCGGCACGGACCCGGCGAAGGCCTGGGAGAACGTCAGGAAGCTGGCCGAGGACAAGATCGCCCAGTAGCGGGAGGCGCGCGGCGGCCCGCCTCCGGGTCGCCGCCATCCGCCCCCCCGTACGCTCCGACCTGGAAGGACGCCCTCGTGGCCACCTCCGTACGGGCGAGGAACGGCGGCTCGTCGTCGCCCGACGCACCGCCCTCCCCCACCCCGCGCCCGGACGCCGCCCGTTCCGGCTCCGCCCGCCGTGCCCGGCTCTACCGCTGGGACCTGAAGGCGACCCCGTACCTCTTCGTCGCCCCCTTCTTCCTGACCTTCGCCGCCTTCGGCCTCTTCCCCCTGCTCTACACGGGCTGGCTCTCGCTCAACCGGGTCGAGCTCGGCGGCGATCCGCGGTGGAAGGGCCTGGAGAACTACACCGACCTGGCCACCAGCGAGTTCTTCTGGAACGCGCTGGCCAACACCTTCACCATCGGGCTGATCTCGACCGTCCCCCAGCTGCTCATGGCCCTGGGACTCGCCCACCTGCTCAACTACCGCCTGCGCGGCCGCGGTTTCTTCCGGGTCGCCGTCCTCGCCCCCTACGCGACCTCGATCGCGGCGGCCACCCTGGTCTTCGCCCAGCTCTTCAACACCGACTACGGGCTCATCAACTCGGCCCTCGGCTGGGTGGGCTTCGACCCGGTCGACTGGGAGGCGTCGAAGTGGCCCGCGCAGATCGCCATCTCGACGATCGTGATCTGGCGCTGGACCGGCTACAACGCCCTGATCTACCTGGCCGCCATGCAGGCGGTCCCGCAGGACCTGTACGAGGCGGCGGCCCTCGACGGGGCCTCGCGCTGGCGCCAGTTCCTGAGCGTGACGATCCCCTCGATCCGGCCCACCATCCTCTTCACCGTCATCGTCTCCACCATCGGTGCCACCCAGCTGTTCGGCGAGCCGATGCTCTACGGCGGCAGCGTCGGCATCTCGGGCGGCAGCGGCAACCAGTTCCAGACGCTCAGCCTGCTCATGTACGAGAAGGGCTGGGTCACCGGCGCCCTGGGCCAGGCCTCCGCCATCGCCTGGGTGATGCTGCTGCTGCTCCTGCTCGTCGGCGGCGTCCAGTCGCTCGTCGCCCGTTCGCAACGCAAGAAGCTGGGGGGCTGACCCATGGCCCGTACTCTCCTGAGGCAGTCGGCCGGCCGGCAGCACCACGCGGGTCCGCTGACCTACGTCCTGCTCGGCGTCGCCGCGCTGTTCTCGCTCTTCCCCCTCTACTGGAACCTCGTCGCCGCCTCGCACAGCGGCGAGCGGGTGGTGGAGGCCCCCGCGCCGCTGCTGCCCGGGCCGCGCCTCTTCGACAACCTGTCCTTCGCCTGGAACCAGGTCGACATGGGCGAGGCCCTGGTCAACACGACGGTGGTCGCCTCGCTCGTCGCCCTGTCGACGGTCCTGTTCGCCACGCTCGCCGGTTTCGCCTTCGCCAAGCTGCGCTTCAAGGGGCGGGGCGCCCTGTTGACGCTGGTCGTGGCGACGATGACCGTTCCACCGCAGCTCAGCGTGATCCCGCTGTACCGGATCATCACCGACCTGGGCTGGGTCGACCAGCTCCAGTCGGTGGTCCTGCCCTCGCTGGTGGCCGCGTTCGGCGTGTTCTTCATGCGCCAGTACCTCGTCGAGGCGCTGCCCGTCGAGCTGGTCGAGGCGGCCCGGATGGACGGCGCGCACTCGCTGCGCATCGTCTGGCACGTGGTCTTCCCGGTGGCCCGGCCCGCGATGGCCGTGCTCGGCATGCTGGTGTTCGTGCAGGCGTGGAACGACTTCTTCTGGCCGTTCATCGCGCTCACCCCGGATGGCAGCCCCACCCTCCAGGTGGCGCTCGCCGGGCTGGGCGCGGGCAACCACACGGTCGACCAGGCCGTGGTGCTGACCGGCGCCCTGATCTCCACGGTGCCGCTGCTGCTGGTGTTCGCCGTGCTCGGCAAGCACATCGTCGGCGGGATCACCGCGGGCGCGGTCAAGAGCTGACCCCGCCCCATCGCGCCCCTCATCTCCCCCGTCCCTCGCTTTCTCCGTTCCTCGCCTTCTCCGTTCCTCTTGTCGTCCTCTGCGTTGGGAGCGCTCTCCTATGACCGCGTCCGAGACCCGGCCGCTCACCGCCGTCCGCCGATTCCCGTCCGACTTCCTGTGGGGCGCCGCCACCGCCGCGTACCAGATCGAGGGCGCGGCGGCCGAGGACGGGCGCACACCGTCCATCTGGGACACCTTCTCGCACACCCCGGGGAAGGTCTTCCAGGGCCACACCGGCGATGTGGCCGTCGACCACTACCACCGCTTCCGCGAGGACGTCCGGCTGATGGGCGAACTCGGTCTGAACGCCTACCGGTTCTCCGTCTCCTGGTCGCGGGTCCAGCCGACCGGGCGGGGTCCGGCCGTCCAGAAGGGCCTCGACTTCTACCGGCGGCTCGTCGACGAGCTGCTCGCGGCGGGGATCGAACCGGCGCTCACGCTGTACCACTGGGACCTGCCGCAGGAGCTGGAGGACGCGGGGGGCTGGCCGGAGCGGGCGACGGCGGAGCGCTTCGCCGCGTACGCGGGTCTGATGGCCGACGCCCTGGGCGACCGGGTCACCCGATGGACCACGCTCAACGAACCCTGGTGCTCGGCCTTCCTGGGCTACGGTTCCGGCGTGCACGCCCCGGGCCGCACCGACCCGGTGGCCGCGCTGCGGGCCGCCCACCACCTCAACCTGGGGCACGGGCTCGCCGTACAGGCGCTGCGGTCGGCGCTGCCGGCCGGGGCGAAGCTGGCGGTCTCGCTCAACCTGCACGAGGTGCGCCCGCTGACGCCGTCGGCCGCGGACCGGGAGGCGGCCCGTCGGATCGACACCGTCGGCAACGGGGTGTGGCTGGGCCCGATGCTGGACGGCGCCTACCCCGAGGAGCTGTTCGCCGACACGGCGCGCCTGACCGACTGGGCGTTCGTCCGGGACGGGGACACGGCGACGGCCGGGCAGCCGCTGGACTGGCTGGGCATCAACTACTACACGCCGACGGTGGTCTCGCGGGTCGCCGAGGGCGAGGAGAAGCCGCAGGACGACGGGCACGGCAACAGCGCGCACTCCCCCTGGCCGGGCGCCGACGACGTCGCCTTCCACCAGGCGGACGGCGAGCGCACGGCGATGGGCTGGCCCGTGGACCCGGACGGGCTCTACGACCTGCTCACCCGGGTCTCGGAGCGCTACCCGGGACTGCCGCTGGTGGTCAGCGAGAACGGTGCCGCCTACGAGGACGTGGTCGGCCCGGACGGCTCGGTGCACGACCCGGAGCGCACGGCGTACGTCCACGCCCATCTGCGGGCGGTGCACCGGGCGGTGACGGACGGGGCCGAGGTGGCCGGGTACTTCCTGTGGTCGCTGCTCGACAACTTCGAGTGGGCGTACGGCTACGCGAAGCGGTTCGGCGCGGTGCACGTCGACTACGGGACGCTGCGCAGGACGCCGAAGTCCAGCGCCCGCTGGTACGCGCGGGTGGCCCGCTCCGGGGAACTGCTCGCGCCGGGCGCGGAGGGCTGAGTCCGGCGCGAGAGGTACGGTTCGGAGCGGGGGCGCACGCCCGGAACCGTATCGTCTCGGAGGAAGTGCACGAGGAATGGCCGTCATTCACAAGACCACGATGCAGCCGACCAAGCTGGAGCTCCTGGAGAGCTGGCTCCCGACGCGGCCCTGGTACCTGGGCCGCGAGGGGGCCGTGCCCGTACTGGAGAAGGCGGGCGGCTTCCGTCTCGACGACCCGGAGGGCGAGGTGGGCATCGAGTTCATGGTGGTCGCCGACTCCTCGGGCGAGGAGACCCACGCCTATCTGCTGCCGCTGACCTATCGGGGGGCGCCGCTGGAGGGCGCGGAGGGCGCGCTGATCGGGACGTCCGAGCACGGTGTGCTGGGCACCCGGTGGGTGTACGACGGGGCGCACGACCCGGTCCTGCTGGGCGAGTTGACGGCCCTGCTCGAAGGCCGGTCGGTCCCGCAGGCGCAGAGCCTGACCGACGTCCCGGACCCGACCGTCGCGGCCTCCTTCGACGGGTCGGGCACCTGGGACACGAGCGCCGCACCGGGCGTCGAGGACGGGGCGTACGGCACCGACGTGCGGCTCGGCGCGGGCGCGCCGCTGCTGCGGGTCGTGCGGGTCCTCGATCCCAAGGTGTCCGGGTCGCGGGGCGAGGTGACGGCCGGCTGGCACCTGCCGGACGGCGAGGAGCTGCGCGGCGCGTACGTCGTGGTGTTCGACGCGGCCTGACGGGCAGCCGGCCGGCGTCCGGTCGGTTCCGCCGGCCTCGTCGGGCTCGGCCGGCCGCTTCGCGGTCAGAAGACGGACAGGCCGGTGATGGTGGTGAAGCGGTCGAGCGCGGCGACTCCGGCGACGGAGTTGCCGCGCTCGTCGAGGCCGGGGCTCCACACACAGAGGGTGCAGCGGCCCGGGACGACGGCGATGATGGCGCCGCCGACGCCGCTCTTGCCGGGCAGTCCGACCCGGTACGCGAAGTCGCCGGCGGCGTCGTAGGTGCCGCAGGTGAGCATGACGGCGTTGACCTGCTTGGCCTGGCTGCGGGTGAGCAGCCGGGAGCCGTCGGCGCGGATGCCGTGGCGGGCGAGGAAGCCGGTGGCGAGTGCCAGGTCGGCGCAGGAGGCCTCGACGGAGCACTGGCGGAAGTACTCGCGCAGCAGGGTCGGCACGGGGTTGGCGATGTTGTCGTAGCTCGCCATGAAGTGGGCGAGGGCGGCGTTGCGGTCGCCGTGCGCGGTCTCGGACGCGGCGACGTCGCGGTCGAAGTCGAGGTCGTGGTTGCCGCTCTCGGCGCGCAGGAAGTCGAGGAGGACGCCGGAGGCGTCGCCGGTCATCCGGTGGAGCTGGTCGGTGACGACGAGGGCGCCCGCGTTGATGAACGGGTTGCGCGGGATGCCGTTCTCGTACTCCAGCTGGACGAGCGAGTTGAACGGGTTGCCGGAGGGTTCCCTGCCGACGTGGTCCCAGAGCGGGTCGCCCTTGCGGGCCAGCGCGAGGGCGAGGGTGAAGACCTTGGTGACGGACTGGGTGGAGAAGGGCTGCTGCCACTCCCCCACGCCGTACACGGTCCCGTCGAGTTCGGCGACGGCCATCCCGAAGCGGTGCGGGTCGGCTGAGGCCAGCGCGGGGATGTAGTCGGCGGGCCGGCCGCGGTCGGTGAGGCCCGTGATCTCCTCGGCGATCCGGTCCAGGACGGGTGCGAACGTCAACAGCATGATCACATCATGCGCCGGGCGGCCCCCGGGCGCTGTCGGTACCCCCGCCTATGATCGTTCCCGATGCCGCTCGGAGCGGCGCCCGGCCGCGACGTGGCCGGTCACAGGAGGGGGAGTTCCATCATGGGCGGTTCCACGAGACGCGCTCCGGCCGTACGGCGCCGAGGCCTGCGGCTGGCGCTGGCGGGGGCACTGGCCTCCGTGCTGCTTCCGGCGACGGCGGCCCAGGCGGAGACCCCGGCCCCGCGCACGTACACGGTCTGGCAGTGGAACGTGGCGGGGAACACGATCCACGACGGTTCCACGACCGACGGCATGGTCACGCAGGCGGCCGCGTCCGTGGTCAGCCGCTCGGCCGACTTCGCGGCCTTCAACGAGCTGTGTCAGGGGCAGTACAGCGCCCTGGTGGAGGAGCTGCGGGCCAAGGGCTGGCCGCAGAACGCGCAGAACTTCGCCCGGTTCGAGCCGAGCCGCCCGGCGGGCAACGCCTCGGTGTGCAAGGGCGAGGCGTTCGGGAACGCGCTGTTCAGCAAGCGCCCGCTGGGCGGCGCGGCCCGCATCGCGCTGCCGGACGACGGGACGGCCGAGAAGCGCAACCTGCTGTGCGCGCCGCTGACCGACGGCACGGCCACGCGGTTCTGCACGACGCACATCACGACGAGCCAGTCGTTCAACGTGGCCCAGCTGGAGTTCGTGCGGCAGAAGCTGGAGGAGTACGACGCGGCCGGGGAGACGACGCTGATCGCGGGCGACTTCAACGCCCAGCCGAGCTACGGCCGGCTGAACTCGTACTACTCCGCGAGCGTGGACACCCCGAACAACTCGAACAACACGGGCCGGTACCGGGAGCTCGACGACAACGACCCGGACCACTGCCCCGGGTACGGGGAGTGGACGGCCGACGGCACGCCCGGCACGACGCCCCCGTGCGGCGGGAACGCCAAGATCGACCACATCTTCGTGCGGGAGAGCGCGCTGGCCGGTCCGTACAGCGCGGACTCGCTCGCGATCTCGACGAGCTGCACGGGCGTCGCGGCCTGCTCCGACCACCGGATACTCGTCGGTACGGTGACGGTCGGGTAGCGGTGTCACCCGTCTGCGGCGGCCCGGCGTCCCGCCGATTCCCACGTACCGGCCCGACCGAGTGGCGAAGCCGGAAGGTCCGGGCGAGGGTGGCGTGGGGGGACGGACCGAGAGTGAGGTGAGCCGGGTGCCGCTGACCGCGGACGAGCCGGGAGCGCCGTGCTGGCTGAGCCTGGCCGCACGCGACCTCGAAGCCGCCGAGCGGTTCTACGGGGCGGTCCTCGGCTGGACCTTCCGGCACGGCCCCCTCGGCCAGGGCTTCTCCGTCGGCGAGCGCGACGGCACACCGGTCGCCGGGATCGGCGAGGTGGTGGACCGGATGGCGGTGCCGGTGGCCTGGACGGCCTACTTCGCGGTCGCCGACGCCGACGCGGCGGTGGCCCGCATCCGCGAGCGCGGCGGCACCGTCGGGGTCGGCCCGGTGGCCTTCCCGCCGCGCGGCCGGGCGGCACTCGCCACCGACCTGGAGGGCGCGGCCTTCGGCGTCTGGGAGGGCCGGGTCTCCTCCCGCTGGCGGGTGGGCGAGCAGCACGCCCCCGCCTGGCTGGAGCTGCACACCCGCAACGCCTTCGACGCCGCCGTCTTCTACGGCGGGGTGCTGGACTGGCTCGACGGCGGCGCGGACCGCTTCGAGGTGTCCTACGAGGACGACCAGGTGGTCCTGCGCCGCCAGGGTGACGCGGTCGCCCGGCTGAACAGCGGCCCGGCCGATGCCGCCGCCGAGCAGCCGCAGCGCCGCCCGCGCTGGCTGGTCCACTTCCGGGTGCCGGACCTGGAGCGGGCGACCGCCGCGGTCCTCGACCACGGCGGCTCCCTCGTGCCCGAGGCCGACGACGGCTGGCGGGCCCTGTCCGGCCGGCGGACCACCGTACGCGACCCGCAGGGCGGCCTGTTCACCCTGGACGAGAACCCGGCGGCGCCGGCACCGTGACGTCGCCGGTCCGTACGGATCAGCTCGTCAGGACGACCAGCTGCCGGGTGGCCCGGGTCATCGCCACGTAGCGGTCGACGGCGCCCTCCACCCCCTCGCCGAAGGCGTCCGGGTCGACGAGGACGACCAGGTCGAACTCGAGCCCCTTCGACAGCGTCGGGGTGAGCGACCGGACCCGGGACGTCGCCTCGAAGGCGGGGTCGCCGATGACGCAGGCGATCCCGTCGGCGTGGGCGGCGAGCCAGGCATCGAGGATCGCGTCGCGTTCCGAGACGGAGCCGTGGACGACGGGGATCCCGCTGCTGCGCACGGAGGTCGGCACGTTGGCGTCGGGCAGCGCGGCCCGGATCACCGGCTCGGCCTCCGTCATGACCTCTTCCGGCGTGCGGTAGTTGATGCTCAGGGAGGCCATCGTGATCCGGTCGAGGCCGATCCGCTCCAGCCGCTCCTGCCAGCTCTCGGTGAAGCCGTGCCGCGCCTGGGCGCGGTCGCCGACCAGGGTGAAGCTGCCGGAGGGGCAGCGGAGCAGCAGCATCTGCCACTCGGCGTCGGTCAGTTCCTGGGCCTCGTCGACCACGATGTGCGCGAACGGTCCGGCCAGCCGGTCCGCTTCGGCGCCGGGCAGGGCGCTCTCGTCGATCAGGCTGTCCCGCAGGTCCCGCCCGTTCAGCATGGTCACCGCGCCCTCGCCGTCGTCGTCCGCGGCGAGGATGTTGTCGATGACCCCGGCCATGCGCTCGCGTTCGGCGGCCACGGCGGCGTCGTGCCGACGCTTGCGCAGCGAGGACTTCGGGTCGCCGAGCCGCTGCCGGGCCGCGTCCAGGAACGGGAGGTCGGAGACGGTCCAGGCCTGGGCGTCGGCGCGGCGCAGGGTGCGGACCTCGTCGGGGGTGAGCCAGGGCGCGCACAGGCGCAGATAGGCGGGGACCGACCACAGGTCCCCGACGACGTCGGCGGCCTCCAGCATCGGCCAGGCCCGGTCGAGGGTGTCGACGAGCTCCCGGTCGGCCCGGAGCGCCTTGCGGAACAGCTCCTCGGGGACGTCCTCGTCCAGCTTGTCCAGGAGGATGGAGACGAGCTCGTCCCAGATCTGCTCGCGGGCCTCGTTGTGCGGCGTGCCCCGCCCCGCGGCCTCGAACGCCTCGGCCCAGTCGCCGGCGCCGAGCCAGATGTCGGACCAGTCGGTCGAGACCCGCAGGCCCTCGGTGGGCGGCTCCTCGTAGAAGCGGACGGCCTTCTCGACGGCCTTCACGAGCTCCGCGGACGCCTTCAGGCGGGCCACCTCCGGGTCGCTCTCGGGCGGCGCGGTGGCTCCCTCGACGACCAGGTCGCGCAGGGTGCAGGTGCGTACGCCCTCCTCGCCGAGGCTGGGCAGGACGTCGGAGACGTAGTTGAGGTAGGGCTGGTGCGGGCCGACGAAGAGGACGCCGCCCCTGCGGTGGCCCAGGCGCGGGTCGGAGTAGAGGAGGTAGGCGGACCGGTGCAGGGCGACGACGGTCTTGCCGGTGCCGGGGCCGCCGTCGACGACGAGGGCGCCGCGGGACCCGGCGCGGATGATGGCGTCCTGGTCGGCCTGGATGGTGCCGAGCACGTCGCGCATGCGGGACGAGCGGTTGCCGCCGAGGCTGGCGATGAACGCGGACTGGTCGTCGAGGGCGGCGTGTCCCTCGAAGCCGTCCGCCGTGAACACCTCGTCCCAGTAGTCGGCGATCCGGCCGCCGGTCCAGCGGTACCGGCGGCGGCTGGCCAGGCCCATGGGGTTGGCGTGGGTGGCGGCGAAGAACGGCTCGGCGGCGGGCGAGCGCCAGTCGATGAGGAGCCTGCGGCCCTCGGCGTCGGTGAGGCCGAGGCGGCCCACGTACACGGGTTCGGCGTCGTCGGCGGTGACGATCCGGCCGAGGCACAGGTCGAGGCCGAAGCGGCGCAGGGCGCGCAGCCGGGCGGTGAGCCGGTGGATCTCGGCGTCCCGGTCCATCGCCTCCCGCCCCAGGCCGCCGGGCGCCTTGCGGAGTTCGTCGAGGCTGTCGGACAGTTCGGCGATCGACTCGTCGAGGCTTCGTGCGACGGCGGCGAAGTGCCGCTCGTCGGTGGCGACGAGCTCCGGGTCGGCCTTGGCCGACAGGTTCTCGGGAAGGGCGAACGCGCTGGTGTTCAGGGGGTGGTCATGGACGGACGACGACGCTTGCACTGAGTGGATCTCCCATTTCCGCAGGTCCTGGCCTCGATGGGCGATTCTGCGGTGCACAGGGGGCCTTGCCGCAAGCCCCCCTGTGCGCTATAAGTTGAGAGTGGCAAGGAGAGCTTTCACCTCCTTGCCTTTCCTTTTGCCCGGATGTCCGCCCCGGTCGTGCCCGGATCTCGGCCCGGATCGGCGTCAGTGCGCCGGCAGGCCCAGTTCACCGGCCGCGCGCGGCGCGAACCAGCGGGCGGTGTCCTCCTCCGTGACCTCGGCGAGGGTGGCCGGGGCCCAGTGCGGGTCGCGGTCCTTGTCGACGACCTGGGCGCGGATGCCCTCGACGAGGTCGGGCGAGGCGAGCGCCGCGCAGGAGAGGCGGTACTCCATGTTCAGGGCGGCCTCCAGGGAGTCGAGCCGACGGGCACGGCGGACCGCCTCCAGGGTGGCCTTGAGGGCCGTGGGCGAGCGGCCGAGCAGCACGGTGGCCGCCTCCTTGGCCTCGGGCACCCCGGAGTCGGAGAGGCGCTCCACGATGTCCTCGACGGTGTCGGCGGCGTAGCAGGCGTCGATCCAGGAGCGCCGGGCGGCGAGCTCGCCGGGCGGTACGGGGCGGGCGAAGCGGGCGACGGCCTCGGCGGCGGGGAGCCGGGTGAGCGCGGCGGCGAGCTCCGGGAGGGCGGCGGCGGGGACGAAGTGGTCGGCCAGTCCGGCCAGGATCGCGTCGGCGGCGCCCGCCTGCGTGCCGGTGAGGGCGAGGTGGGTGCCCAGCTCGCCCGGTGCCCGGCCGAGGAGGTGGGTGCCGCCGACGTCGGGGACGAAGCCGATGCCGGTCTCGGGCATGGCGACCCGGGAGCGTTCGGTGACGATCCGCACCGACCCGTGTGCGGAGACGCCGACGCCGCCCCCCATCACGATGCCGTCCATGAAGGCCACGTACGGCTTGGGGTAACGGGCGATCCGGGCGTTGAGCCGGTACTCGTCGCGCCAGAAGGCGGGCGTGGCGGTGCCGCCGGCGCGGGCGTCGTCGTGGATGGCCCGGATGTCCCCGCCGGCGCACAGTCCGCGCTCCCCGGCGCCGCGGATGACGACGGTCTCGACGGCGGGGTCGTGTTCCCAGGCGGTGAGGGCGTCGTCGACGGCGCGGACCATGGCGTGGGTGAGGGCGTTGATCGCCCGGGGCCGGTTGAGGGTGAGGAGGCCTGCGCGGCCCTCGGTGTGCACGAGCACGTCCGGCTCACGGGGGTCGGCGGTGCCGTGGGACATGGTGTCGCTGCTTCCTGCCGGTGACGGGCGGTGGCCGATCGGTCCCGCCGGGTGGCCGGTACGCCGCCGGGAGAAACGATCTTCCACCCACCGTAACGGCCCGCCCGGCCCGCGCACAGGGCCGCCGGACCCGTCCCGTTTCCCCTGCCGGTCACAGCGGGGGCAGCATGGAAGGTGGCGCCCCATGGAAAGGGCGGGAAGGAGCGCACCGTGACGGGAGGCGCTGAGCGGTCCGCCGGCGGCCCCAAGGGGCGGCCCACGGGGCTGCGGAGCGTAGCGGGCCAGGTCTTCGCCCTGCAGGCGCTCATCGCGTTGCTGATCATCGCGGCGGCGGCGCTGGCGCTCGTCCTGCAGGGGCGGTACGACAGCGAGCGCGAGGCCCGCAACCGCTCGCTGGCCGTGGCCGAGGCCTTCGCGCACGCGCCGGGGCTCGCCGAAGCGCTCCGGTCCCCCGATCCCACCTCGGTCCTGCAGCCTCGCGCGGAGGCCGCCCGGCGCGGCTCCGGCGTCGACTTCGTCGCGGTGCTCTCCCCGGAGGGGGCCCGGTACACCGACTCCGATCCGAGCCTCATCGGACAGCGGGCGCAGGGGGACATCGGGAGGGCCCGCGCCGGGGAGTCGTTCACGGAGATCTTCCACGGGGCCCCGCACGACGCGGTGCGGGCGGTGGTACCGGTCCGCGACGCCGACGGGACCGTGGTCGGCATGGTGACCAGCGGCGTCGAGGTGGAGACCGTCGGGAACGCCGTGCAGGGCCGGTTGCCGGTGCTGCTGGGCGCCGCGGCGGGCGGACTGGCGATCGCGGTGGGCGGCGCCGGTCTGGTGAGCGCCCGGCTGCGGCGCCAGACGCACGGTCTGGGCCCGGCCGAGATGACCCGGCTGAAGGAGCACCACGAGGCGGTGCTGCACTCGGTGAAGGAGGGTGTGGTGATCGTCGGGGCCGACGGGCGGCTGCTGCTCGCCAACGACGAGGCCCGGCGCCTCCTCAAGCTGCCCGAGGACGCCGAGCGGAGCCATGTCTCCGAACTCGGTCTCGAACCCCGTACGGCGGCGCTGCTGCTGTCCGGGGAGGCGGCGACGGACGAGGTGCACCCCGCCGGGGACCGGCTGCTGGCGGTGAACGTCCGCCCGACCGGGAACGGCGCGGCCGACGGCGGTTGCGTCATGACCATGCGCGACACGACCGAGCTGGCCGCGCTCACCGGCCGCGCCGAGGTCGCGCGGGGCCGGCTGCGGCTGCTGTACGAGGCGGGGACGCGGATCGGGACGACGCTGGACGTGGTGCGGACGGCGGAGGAGCTGTCGGAGGTGGCGGTGCCGCGGTTCGCCGACTACGTGACGGTGGAGCTGCTGGACCCGGTGGTGCGGGGCGAGGAGCCTTCGGGGGCGTTCACGGAGATGCGGCGGACCGCGCTGACCGGGATCCGGGGCGAGTCGCCGCTGCAGCCGGTGGGCGACCTGATCCGCTTCGTGGTGCCGAGCACGCCGATGGCGTCGGCCCTGGACGAGGGGCGTGCGGTGCTCCAGGCGGATCTGGCGGCGGCCCAGGGCTGGCGGGAGCAGGACCCGGAGGGCGCGGCGCAGGCGTTGACGTACGGGCTGCACTCGCTGCTCACGGTGCCGCTGCTGGCGCGCGGGGTGGTACTGGGGATGGCGAACTTCTGGCGGGCCGCGGACACCCCGGAGCCGTTCGGCGAGGAGGACCTGTCGTTCGCGGAGGAGCTGGCGGCCCGGGCGGCGCTCGCGATCGACAACGCGCGCCGGTTCACGCGGGAGCACACGATGGCGGTGGCGCTGCAGCGGAGCCTGCTGCCGCGGGTGCTGCCCGACCAGAGCGCGGTGGCGGTCGCGCACCGCTATCTGCCGGCGACGGCCGGGGTGGGCGGCGACTGGTTCGACGTGATCCCGCTGCCGGGTGCGCGGGTGGCGCTGGTGGTGGGGGACGTGGTGGGGCACGGGGTGCACGCGGCGGCGACGATGGGGCGGCTGCGGACGGCGGTGGCCAACTTCTCGACGCTGGACCTGCCGCCGGATGAGCTGCTGGGGCATCTCGACGAGCTGATCGACCGGCTCGGCGAGGAGAACGAGTCCGGGCCGCAGGACGGCCGGGAGCCGGACGGCGACGGCACCGCGGAGGGCAGCACGGGCGCGACCTGTCTGTACGTGATCTACGACCCGACCACCGGCGCCTGCACGATGTCGAGCGCCGGGCATCCGGGGCCCGCGCTGGTCCGGCCCGACGGCAGTGTGGAGTTCCCCGCGCTTCCTGCCGGGCTGCCGCTGGGGCTCGGTCTCGGGGAGCGCCCGTTCGAGTCGGCCCGGCTGCGGCTCGAACCGGGCAGCAAGCTGGTGATGTTCACGGACGGTCTCCTGGAGGACCGCGCGCGGGACTTCGACACCGGTCTCGCGCTGTTGCGGAAGACCCTGTCGCGGCCGGACCGCTCCGCCGAGCAGACCTGCGCGGACGTGCTCGCGGCGATGCTGTTCCCGGTGCCGTCGGACGACATCGCGCTGCTCGTGGCGAGCGCCCGGCGGATCCCGGCGGACCGGATCGCCGAGTGGGAGGTGCCGGGCGATCCGTCGGCGGTGGGCCCGGTCCGCAACCAGGCCGCGGCGCGGCTCGCCGCGTGGGGTCTGGAGGAGGTCGGGTTCACGGCGGAGCTGGTCCTCAGCGAGCTGATCACCAACGCGATCCGGTACGGCAAGGCGCCGGTGCGGGTGCGGCTGGTGTACGACCGGGCGCTGATCTGCGAGGTGTCCGACGGGAGCAGCACCTCGCCGCACCTGCGGCACGCGACGGACACGGACGAGGGCGGCCGGGGCCTGTTCCTGGTGGCCCAGTTCGCGCAGCGCTGGGGCACGCGTTACGCGCGCCGCGGCAAGACCATCTGGGCCGAGCTGCCGATCGCCCCGGAGCAGCCCGGCGGTGAGGCGGCGGCTCCGCTGTTCGACCCGGACGCCCTGGAGGACCTGGCCTGGTGAGGGCGGGGTACGGTCGGCCCGACCCCGCTCCCCTGGAGGAACACGTGACCGGCCCCGTCGCCACCGGAACCCTGCACCACGTCGAGCTCTGGGTGCCCGACATCGGCCGTGCGGCCGCCTCGTTCGGGCCGTTGCTCGGTTCGCTCGGTTACGTGCCGTTCCAGAGCTGGGAGGGGGGCCGGAGCTGGCGGCTGGGTCCCACGTACCTGGTCGTGGAGGAGTCGCCGGCGCTCAGCGCGGACGCGCACGACCGGCTGCGGCCGGGCCTGAACCATCTGGCGTTCCATGTGGCGACGCGGCCGGAGTTCGACCGGCTCGTCGAGGAGGCGGTCCGGGGCGGCTGGCGGCTGCTGTTCCCCGACCGGCATCCGCACGCCGGCGGGGAACAGACCTGTGCGGCCTATCTGGAGAACGCGGACGGTTTCGAGGTGGAGCTCGTCGTCACGGAGCCCTGACCCGCCCGGCGGGTCAGCCGAGTCCGGTGCGCAGGGCGGTCATCAGGGTGCCGTCGGGGGTGTCGCCCGACATCTCCCAGATGAAGACCCCGAGCAGGCCCTTGGACTTCAGGTAGGCCGTCTTGCGTCCGATGGACCAGGCGTCGTCGAAGCTCCACCACTGGCCGCCGGCGCCGGTGTAGCCGTAGGTGGCACCGGACTGTTCGTCGTGGCGGACGGTGAGACCGGGGACCGAGGCGAGCAGGTTGGCGTAGCCGCGTACGCCGGCCTCCTCGGCGAACTGTCCGGGGGCGGCCCCGGTCGCGCTCTGCCATTCGCCGGTGGCGCCGCCGTCGGTGACGCCCTGCCAGCCGCGGCCGTAGAAGGGGATCCCGATGGTGAGCTTGCGGGGGTTGAACCCGGCGGCGAGGTAGGGCTTGATCGCCTCGTCGACGCTGAAGTGGAAGCCGTAGGGGTCCTGGGCGTCGGTGTACAGGTTGGCCTGGTGACCGGTGCGGTTCGGCTCCCAGGAGTTGTCGCTGCCGGCGCCGTGGAAGTCGTACCCCTGGACCATGGCGTAGTCGAGGGCGGTGGCCGCCGTGCCGAGGTCCCAGCCCTGCCCGATCTTGACCGGGTCGGCGGGGGTGAACGCGGTCAGCAGGCGGTGCTCACCGCCGAGTTCGTCGAGCTGCTTGCGGAACTCGGCGACCAGGGCGGCGTTGTTCGCCTTGTCCTGCGGCCCGTAGTGGTTGCCGGGGTGCCCGTCGGGCGAGCCGGGCCACTCCCAGTCGAGGTCGATGCCGTCGAAGACGCCCGCGGCCACGCCCTCGCCGCCCGCGCCGTTGTAGACGGGCAGATTGCCCTTGATCCACACGTCGATGCAGGAGCGGACGAACTTCTGCCGGGAGGCCTCGGTGGCGGCGACGTCGGAGAAGTACGTGGAGTAGGTCCAGCCGCCGAGGGAGACGACCACCTTGAGGTTCGGGTACTTGGCCTTGAGCTTCTTCAGCTGGTTGAAGTTGCCGCGCAGCTTGCCCCAGCCGTCGTCGGCGACCCCGTCGACGGACTGGGCGGCGCTGAACGGCCGGGCGTAGTCGGCGTCGGCGTCGCCCGCGCCTTTGCCCTGGTCGGGGTCCTGCGGGTCGGAGCCGACGCCCTTGGTGACTCCGGCGAGGCAGGTGAGGTTGACGGGGTCGATGTTCTCGAAGGAGTAGTTGACGACGTCGAGGGAGGCGGCGGCGCCGGAGGTGTCGAGGTTCTTCACGAAGTACTGGCGCCCGTAGATGCCCCACTGGGCGAAGTAGCCGACCTTGAGGTGGCGCCCCTGGGCCAGGTCGGCGGTGGTGACGGCGAGGGCGTTCGACGGCGGCGAGGCGTTGTCGGCGGCGTCGCGGGCGCGGACGGTGAAGGTGTACCGGTTGGCCGGGCCGAGGCCGCTGACGGTGGCCGTCGTGGCGGTGCCCTGGACCGTGCGGACGAGGGTGCCGTCGCGGTAGACGTCGTAGCCGACCACGCCCTTGTCGTCGGCGGACGCGTTCCAGGCGAGGCTCACGCTGGAGGCGGTGGTGGCGGTGGAGCGCAGGGCGGCGGGCGCGGTGGGCGGGTTCGGGTCGCTCGCCGGGTCCACGGTGGTGACGGTGAGGGGCGGGCTCTCGGGTCCGGTGTTGCCGCGGGTGTCCTTGGCGCGGACGGTGAGGGTGTACGCGGTGGCCGGGGCCAGGCCTGCGACGGTGGCCGAGGTGGAGGTCGCGGTGGCGACGACGGCGCCCTTGGAGAGGACCTCGTAGCCGGTGACGGTGTGGTCGCCGGGCGTGGCGGCCGTCCAGTCGAGGCTCACGGTCCGCACGGTGACGGCGGTGGCGCGCGGGGTGCCGGGCGCGGTGGGCGGAACGTCCGGGCTGCCGTCGCACTTGCCGCCGTTGACGGTGCAGCCGGTGGGTGCGGACTGCGGGCCGGTGGCGACGAACCAGTAGCTGTACGGCTCGGTGGAGCCGCCCGCCGCGACGGTGCCGTTGTAGTGGGCGTTGCGGACGGTGACGTGGCGTCCGGTGACGGTGGCCTCGCCGTTGTAGTGGGAGCTGATGCTCACGCCCGTGGGCAGGTCGAACTCCAGGGTCCAGCCGACCACGGGGGTGGTGGTGCCGTTGCGGATGACGAGGATGCCGCGCCACCAGCTGCCGTTGTTCTCCGAGGTGAAGCCGGCGGTGAGGGCGCCGGCGGCGTGCGCGGGGGTGGCTGCCGGGCCGGCGAGCGCGGCGATCGGGAGGAGGAGCGCGGCGAGCAGGACCAGGAGTCCTCTGCCGTGGTGCGGCCGTCTGCGGCGGCTTCTCCGGTCTGTTTCCATCGGGTCTCCCTGGACGCGGGTGAGGGGAACGGGAGCGCGTCGCGGGACCGTGTGGGGCTCGGGTACGGCCTTGCGGTTGTGGGACCGCCGAACGGGAGCCAACGGCAACGTAGTTGGTACGGACCATTGCGTCAACGCGGTGCGGGACGCTTGACGTCGCCCAGTGGTCTACTCCACCGTGGAGGCGGGTCGGGGACAGTGCCGGTGTGGGCCGGCCCCGCCCCCGGCTCGGCACCGCCGTTCCACGCAGGACCGTGTCCGCACGGCCCGGCCGCCCCTATCGCGGGGGCGGCCGGTTGCCCGACGAGCGCCCGTCAGGCCACGGGCGCGGCGACGGCCCCGGCGTCGGGGACGTGCAGGACCGCGTCGAAGCCGTCGAGGGTCGCCCGGTCGAGCGGGAAGTAGCCCTTGGCCGGTTCGGCGCCGGTCCGCTCGCGCCCGCCGCCCACCTCGTCGGCGCGGAGGACCGGCCCCCAGGCGTCGACACGGTCCTGGAGGAAGCCTTCGTACGTGTCCGGCTCGGGGTCCGCGAGCCCGAGGGCCTCGCTGCGACCCACGCTCCCGGCGACGCACACGTACCGGTCCCCCAGGAGCGCCCCGACGATCCCGCCCGCGCAGGTCCAGGTCGCGCCGATCTCGCCCGCGCTCCAGGCGCTCGGGGTGCGCCGCAGATGCAGGTTGTGGGCGAGGACGACCGTCGGGCCCCTCAGCTCCTCGGCCTCCCGGATCGCGAGGAGGTTCTCGGCCATGAGCGCGTCCCGGGTGGCGAGCAGGCGGGTGACGCGCGCGCCGGTGGCGCCGGGCTCGGCGCATTGCCGGTGGTAGCGCAGCAGGCCGATCCCGGCGGTGAGGTGCGTCCTGGCGCGCCGCCAGGCGGTGAGCGAGGTCGCCGCGATCAGCTCGGGCGCGCGCGAGTGGAGGGTGGTGACCAGGTCGTCGGCGAGGGCCCGAGCCTTCTCGGCCGCGGCGGTCGCGCCGGGCGACTGCGCGGCGTCCAGGACGGCCTCCTGGCGGCTCCAGCGCTCGTCCTCGCCGAGCAGCCCGGCCAAGGTGCCGCCGAGGCCGGGGGCGAGGCCGAGGTAGTCGAGGACGTGCTCCAGGGCCGCGCGGGGGCTGGGGGCGCTGTAGTTCTCGGACGGGGTGTCGAACCCGTGGAAGGCCAGCCGTTCGGCCGCCGGGCGCCCGGCGTTGTGGTCCCGCATCCAGGCGACGAGCTCGCGGTGGGGGGCCAGGGCCCCGAAGCCGTGCGAGAAGCCTTCGGCCAGGACGGAGTCGAGGCTTCCCGGGCCTCCCTGGACGTAGTCGTCGACGCGGAGCGCGGCCAACCGGTCGGTCTCCAGGGCGACGGACCTGAAGCCGCGGTCGGCGAGCCGGGCGAGAAGGGCGTTGCGCACCCGGCCGAAGGCGGGTTCCTGGTGGCTCGGTTCACCGAGCCCCAGCAGGGCGCAGGAGGGGGTGACGAAGTCATGGAGGTCGTGGCTCATGAACCTCCACCGTATCCTTGAAAGCCCGGTTGAGACTTTGCGAAGTCGAACCCTTACAACAAGGACTCAGACCGTCCCGAAGTCTCCAATCGAGGAGGATCGTGCGCCCCACCGACCTGGCCCGCCGGCACGGCCTCTCGACCCAGGCGGTCCGCAACTACGAGGCCGCCGGATGCCTCCCGCCCGCCACGCGCACGCCCAGCGGCTACCGGGTCTACACGGAGGCGCACGCGGCGGCGCTGGACGCCTATCTCGCCCTCGTCCGGGCGTACGGGCACGCCACCGGTGGCCAGATCATGAACGCGCTGCACGCGGGCGCGCTCGACGCCGCCCTGACCGCCCTGGACCGCGGCCACGCCCAGTCGCTCCGCGACCGGGAGACCCTGGACGCGGTGCGCGGCGCGGTGGAACACCTCCTGGAGCACCCGCCCGAGCACCCCGGGGCCGCCACCGGAGCCCGCACCGTCGGCGAGCTCGCACACCGGCTCCGCCTCACCCGGGCGACCCTGCGCAACTGGGAGGCCGCCGGGATCCTCACCCCCGCGCGGGACCCGGCCACCGGCCACCGCGCGTACGGGGCGGAGGACGTCCGGGACGCCGAGCTGGCGCACCTCCTGCGGCGCGGCGGCTACCCACTGGACCGGATCGCCGAGGTGATCCGGCAGATCCGCACGGCGGGCGGCACCCAGGCGCTCGCCGCCGCGCTGGAGGGCTGGGAGGAACGCCTCACGGCGCGCCGGCTCACCATGCTGGACGCTGCAGCGCGACTCGGCCGCTATCTGGAACTCCTTCCACTCCAGGCGTAGTACTCTCCCCGGAGTACCAGCAAGGCCGAGAAAGCAGGAGTGACGCCGGTGGCCCGCAGCAACCCCGAGCGCCGGGCGGCGCTCGTCGACGCCGCCATCGAGGTGCTCGCCCGGGAGGGGGCCAGGGGCCTCACCTTCCGCGCGGTCGACACCGAGGCCGCCGTGCCCCCCGGCACCGCGTCCAACTACTTCGCCAACCGCGACGACCTGCTCACCCAGGCGGGCGCCCGCGTCTACGAACGGCTCCAGCCGGACGAGGCGACCATCGAGCGGCAGCGGGCGGCGAGCCCCGACCTCGACACGTACAAGGTGCTCATGAAGGAGCTCGTCGGCCGGGTCAGCGGCTTCCGCACCGGCTACCTGGCCCTCCTGGAGCTGCGCCTGGAGGCGACCCGGCGCCCGGAGCTGCGTCAGGTGCTCACCCAGCGGGTCCGCGCCGACGTCGAGGCCAACGTGGCCTACCACGAGGCGTCGGGGCTGCCCGGCGACGGAACCGCCGTCAAGCTGCTGATGCTGGCCTTCAACTGGCTGATCGTCGAACAGCTCACGCTCCCCGACGTCTTCTCGGAGGAGGAGCGCGACGCCTTGATCACGGCGGCCGTCGACCGCGTCGTCGGCGGCTCCGGGGACTGAGTCCGGGGCGCGCGGCGGCTCCCGGGCTCACAGTCGTCGGGCGAACCAGGCCGCCGCCAGCTCGCCCACCCGTTCCAACGTCCCGGGCTCCTCGAAGAGATGCCCCGCGCCGGGCACGGTGACGAGCCGGTGCTCGCAGCGCAGGCGGCGCTGCGCCCGCTCGTTGAGGTCGAGGACCAGGGGGTCCGCGCCGCCGACGATCAGCAGCGTGGGCGCCGTCACGTCGGGCAGCCGCTCGTCCGCGAGGTCGGGGCGCCCGCCCCGCGAGACGATCGCCGCGACTCGGCTGTCCGGCTCGGCGGCGGCCCACAGGGCGGCCGCGGCACCCGTACTGGCCCCGAAGTAGCCGGTGCTCAGGGCGCCGGCGCCGAACCGGCCGGTCAGCCAGTGATCCGCCTGACGCAGGCGGTGGGCGAGCAGCGGGGTGTCGAAGACGTTGGCGCGGTCGGCCGCCTCGGCCTCGGTGAGCAGGTCGAAGAGGAGGGTGCCGAGGCCGGCCCGGCCGAGGGTGTCGGCGACGGCCAGGTTGCGCGGGCTGTGCCGGCTGCTGCCGCTGCCGTGCGCGAACAACACGATCCCGGTGGCCCGTTCGGGCAGGGTGAGCCGCCCGCCGACCTCGGCGCCGCCGAGCGGGATCCGCACCTCGGTCGCCTCGGCACGTCCGACGCGCCCCTCGCGGCGGGTCAGCAGGCAGGCCACGACCTCCTCGTCCGTGGTCTGCGAGAAGTCGTCGTAGAACTGCCCGATCGCGTAGAACGGCTCGGGCTCGCGCACGCTGTACGTCTCGTCCGCCGCGCCCGCGACCCGCGCGGTCCAGTCGTGCGGCGCCACCGGTACGGCGAGCACGATCCGGACGGCGCCCCGTGCCCGTACCACCCGGCAGGCGGCGAGCGCGGTGGCGCCGGTGGCGAGGCCGTCGTCCACGACGACGGCGGTGCGGCCCCTCGGGTCGGCGGAGCCGCGGGCCGCCCGGTAGCGCCCGGCCCGCTCCTCCAGGACGGCCCGCTCGCGGGTCTCGACCTCGGCGAGCGCGGCGGCGGAGACACCGGCGTCGGCGAGGACCCGGTCGTTGAGGACCCGGACGCCGTCCTCGCCGATCGCCCCCATGGCGAGCTCCGGCTGGTAGGGGACGCCGAGTTTCCGTACGAGGCAGATGTCGAGGGGCGCGTCGAGGGCGTCGGCGACCTGGGCGGCGACGGGCACTCCCCCGCGGGGCAGCCCCAGGACGACCACGTCCTGCCCCTTGAGGCCGGTGAGCCGGGCGGCGAGCTGCCTGCCGGCGTCGGTGCGGTCGGTGAAGTACATGTCCTGCCCGCCTTCCTGGTCCGCGTCTTCGCGGAGGAACAGCCTGGTCAGAGCCCCGCCCATACACCCAGGCTAGCCCTTTCGGCGTCATGCGCTCCGATGATCGTGATCGTCCCGGGGGCGGACGCGGCCCCGGCGTGGGGCGGCGAGGATGGACGGTCCGCGCCCCGGATCCCGGGTGCGGACCGAACGACGGAGGGGACCTCTTTCCATGCGTTTACGCGTGACGCACCCGGCGCGGACGGCGGCCGTGGCCGCGACCGCACTGCTGACCCTGTCCCTGGGGGTGCTGCCGGCCCAGGCGGCCGACACCGCCACAGCTCCGCGGGCCGCGGCGGCGGCCCGCCACACGCCCGCCCTGGACCGCGAGGCGCTGCGCGCGTCGCTCGACGCCTTCCGCGACGCCGGGATGTACGGGGCGTTCACCTCGGTCCGGAGCGGTGCCGAGCGGTGGCGGGGCGCCACGGGCGTCGCCGACACGGCCACCGGGCGCCCGATGGCGCCGGACTTCGAGCACCGGATCGGCAGCATCAGCAAGAGCTTCACGTCCGTGGCGATCCTCCAGCAGGTGGAGCGCGGCCGGATCGACCTGGACGCGCCCGTCGGGCGCTACCTCCCCGGCCTCGTCACCGGCGAGCGCGGCGAGAAGGTCACCGTGCGGATGCTGCTCAACCACACGAGCGGCATCGCCGACTACGTGCTGCCGGCCTTCCCCGGCATCCTGGAGGACCCGGGCGCCACGCTCGACCGCAACCGGCTGCGGCACATCGAGCCCGAGGAGCTGGCCCGGCTCGGCCTCGCGGCCCCGCCGGTGCAGGAGCGCGGCAAGTTCGGCTACGCCAACACCAACTACATCCTGGCCGGCCTGATCCTGGAGAGGGTCACCGGGCAGGACGCCGAGGCGTACATCACCCGCCATGTGATCCGCCCGGCGGGTCTGCGGCACACCTACTACCCGTCCTCGCCCTCCCTCAAGGGCCCGCACGCGGCGATGTACGAGTCGTTCTTCGGCATGATCGACCCGCCGCGCGACTACAGCACGTACGACATGTCGTGGGCGAGCACGGCCGGTGCGATGGTGTCGACCACCGACGACCTCAACACCTTCTACCGCAAGCTGCTCGGCGGCAGGCTGCTCGGCCCGGCGGCGCTGCGGGAGATGAAGACGACGGTCCCGGGGTACGACACGGCGCCGGGTGAGGAGGCCCTGATGCGGTACGGCCTCGGGATCTACACGCTCAGGATGCCGAGCGGCAACTGGTACTGGGGCCACGACGGCGCGGTGTTCGGGGCGGGCACCTGGTCGCTCGCCACGGAGGACGGAAACCGCCAGGTCTCCCTCGCGTACAACCTGATGAAGTACCAGCGATTCGACGAGCAGGGACAGCAGCTGCCGGACCCGATCACACCGGCGATGGCCGCCTATGTGGACGGCGCGCTGAGCGGCGCCCCGGCCCCGCAGGGGCTGTGGAGCGCCGCCCCGGCGGCCCAGGAGCTGCCGCCGCTGGTCGACGTGCTCCCGGTGCCCTGAACGCCGGGTGACTAACGGCCCACCCGGGCCGCGCGGCGGATCGTGGCGTCCACCAGGGCGAGCGCGTCCGCCGCGGTACGGCCCGGGGCGCGGTTCCAGGGGCCGATGAGCTCGGTCCAGCCGCGCGAGCGGAGCTCTTCGAGCATCCACGCCCCCGCCTCGTTCATGGTGGGGGCGCTGCCGTATCCGAGCCGGTGGGCGGCGAGCATGGCGCCGCAGACACACCGTGCGCCACGGACGTCGCGCAGCTTGTACGGGGTGTTCTGCCAGCCCCATTCGGTCAGGACCCGCCGGGCGTGGGCGAGATGGACCGAGGGCCGCACGTCGGGGCTGCCGATCCGGCGCCAGACGTGCAGCCGGTCGGGCAGGATCGCGCCGAGCCTGCCCGGGAGCGGCCGTTCGGCGGGCGGGGCGGGCGGCAGCGCGTCGAGGGCGTCGGCGACGAGCCGGTCCACCGGGACGGACAGCAGCAGCCGCCAGTCGCCGGCCTCCTCCCGCACCGGCGGGGTGTCGGGCCAGCGCGCCACGATCTCCTGCCAGGCGGCGGTGTCGAGGAGGGCGGCGGCCTCCCGGTCGAGGGCGTCCGGAGTAGCGACGGTCTGCATACAGCACTCCCATTCGTACGGATACTCATACGAATGTCGGCTTTGCCCCACCTTTTCTTGAGTACACGACCGGAGTCCGCGCACCGGAGGCCCCCATACCGCCCTCACAAGGGCATACGGTCTGACACGAGTTCACCGCACAGCACGAAGGAGCACAGCAAGATGAAGATCGCCGTACTCGGCACCGGTGACGTGGGCCGGCAGCTCGCGACCAAGCTGGTCGCGCTCGGTCACCAGGTGACGCTCGGCTCCAGGTCCGCCGACCACGAGGGTGCGACGGCCTGGGCAGCGGAACACGACGCGGCACACGGCACGTTCGCCGCGGCGGCGGCCGGGGCGGAGCTGGTGGTGAACGCCACCGGCGGCATGGTGTCGCTGGCCGCGCTGGAGGCGGCGGGCGCGGAGAACCTGGCGGGGAAGGTGCTCGTCGACGTGTCGAACCCGCTGGACTTCTCGGAGGGCTTCCCGCCGAAGGTGGCGACCCCGGACGGCGGCAGCCTGGCCGAGCAGATCCAGCGCACCTTCCCGGACGCGCGGGTCGTGAAGACCCTGAACACCATGACGAACACGGTGATGGTGGACCCCGCCCGGGTCCCCGGTGACCACGTCGTCTTCGTGTGCGGCGACGACGCGGCCGCCAAGGAGGCCGTCACCGGCCTCCTGAAGTCCTTCGGCTGGCCGGACGCCCGGATCGTGGACCTCGGCGACCTGTCGGGCGCCCGGGGCACCGAGCTGCTGCTGCCGCTGTGGCTGCGCCTGATGGGCACCCTGGGCACGGCGGACTTCAACTTCGGGATCCTGAAGGCCTGACGGCCCCGGGTCAGAGCTCCAGCACGCCGCCGGAGGTACCCGTGAGGTGCTCGGTGGTGAGGAGCTCGGCGAGCCGCTCGGGCGGGAGCAGCCCCTTCTCCAGGGTGAGCTCCGCGACCGAGCGGCCGGTGATCAGTGCCTCCTGGGCGATCGCCGTGGCCGCGCTGTAGCCCAGGTGCGGGTTGAGGGCGGTGGCGAGGCCGATGGAGTTCTCGACGCTCGCGCGCAGGGTCTCGACGTTGGCGGTGATGCCGGTGACACAGCGCTCGGCCAGCGTGAGGCAGGCCGCCCGCAGCGAGATCATGCTCTTCGACAGCGCGTGGAAGATGACCGGCTCGAAGGCGTTGAGCTGGAGCTGACCGCCCTCCGCCGCCATCGTGATGGTCATGTCGTTGCCGATCACCTCGAAGGCGACCTGGTTGACGACCTCGGGGATGACCGGGTTGACCTTGCCCGGCATGATGCTGGAACCGGCCTGCACGGCCGGCAGGTTGATCTCGCCGAACCCCGCGCGCGGCCCGGAGGACAGCAGCCGCAGGTCGTTGCAGGTCTTGGAGAGCTTCACGGCGATCCGCTTGAGCACCCCGGAGAGCTGCACGAAGGCGCCGCAGTCCTGGGTGGCCTCCACCAGGTTGGCCGAGGTGACCAGGGGCAGCCCGGTCAGCTCCGCCAGGTGACGCCGGGCGGTCTCGGCATAGCCGGGGGCAGCGTTGAGCCCGGTACCGATGGCGGTGGCACCGAGGTTGATCTCGTGGATGAGCTCGATCGCCTCGGCCAGCCGCGCCCGGTCCTCCTCCAGCATCACCGCGTACGTGGAGAACTCCTGGCCCAGCGTCATGGGCACCGCGTCCTGGAGCTGGGTCCGCCCCATCTTGACCACGCCGCCGAACTCGACGGCCTTCTCGGCGAAGGCGTCCTGGAGCACGGCCATGGCGACCAACAGCTCGCGGGCGGCGCCGATGGCGGCGATGCGGATGGCGGTCGGGTAGACGTCGTTGGTGGACTGCCCGAGGTTGACGTCCTCATGGGGATGCAGGTGCGCGTACTCGCCCTTGCCGTGCCCGAGGAGCTCCAGAGCACGGTTGGCGACGACCTCGTTGGCGTTCATGTTGGTCGAGGTGCCGGCCCCGCCCTGGACGACGTCGACGACGAACTCCTCGTGCAGCGCGCCGCCGCGGATCTCCCGGCAGGCGGCGACGATGGCGCCGGCCTTCTCCGCGGGGAGCAGGCCGAGCTCCTCGTTGGCGAGGGCGGCGGCCTCCTTGACGGCGGCCAGCGCGTCGATGAGCTGCGGGTAGACGGAGATCGGAACGCCGGTGATGGCGAAGTTCTCCCGGGCGCGCAGGGTGTGCACCCCCCAGTACGCGTCGGCGGGGACATCCCGGTCACCGAGCAGATCATGCTCACGACGAACGGACGACGGAACGGGCATCACGATGGCGGGACCTTACGCGTGGTGGAGGGAGAGCGGACGACGGCGGGAGGGGGCCGGTGCCGGAGCGGGGGTGGGGGTGGGGGTGTCCGGACGTGGCGGCGCCCGGAACGAGCGCAGCGAAGTGAAGGTCGCAGTCCGGACACCCCCACCCCCGCGGAGGCACCGGCCCCCGTCGGACCACCGGTGGAGGCGCCGGTGGGCGAGCCGGTGCGAGGTCAGTGCGCGGCGGCCAAAGCGGGCTCGGACCGCACGGGCCCTTCGAGCAGGGTCCGGAGCAGGGACACCCGTCGCTCGGCGGACGGCACCTCGGCCAGCAGGGCGGCCAGCAGCGCGATCCGCGCCTGACCGGGCCGCAGCGTCCCGGCGAGAACCGCACCGGCGGCGGCCAGGTCGACGGCCCCGCCGCCCGTGTAGACCTCGGCGACCGGACCGGAGGCGACCCGCGTGGACAGGACGACGAGGACGCCCTGGGAGACGGCGTCGGCGACGGCCGCGGCTATCTCGGGAGTGGCGTTCCCGGCGCCGGTGCCGACGAGGACGACACCGCGCGCCCCGGCCGCGACCGACGCGTTCAGGAGCACCGGGTCCCCGTCGGAGTGGTGCATCACGATGTCGACGCGGGGCACGGCGGCCGCCCCGGCGGCGGGCGCGGGCAGGGGCGCCGGCCGCACGGGCTCGCGCTCGATGTCGACCTGGCCGAAGCCGAGCCGGCCCACCCGCTCGCCGGAGGGGTCGGCGAAGGGGTCGGAGGCGAGGGTCTTGGTCTTGACCGTGCCGCGGGCGGCGTGGACCAGGCCGTCGAAGACGACGAGGACGCCGAGGCCGTGCACGGTGGCGGCGACCTGGAGCGCGTCGTAGAGGTTCCCGGGACCGTCGCCGTCGCCCGTGCCGAAGGGCCGCTGGGCACCGGTGAAGACCACGGTGCGCGGGTCGGAGTGGTGCAGGTCCAGGAAGAAGGCCGACTCCTCGAGGGTGTCGGTGCCGTGGGTGACCACGATGCCGTCGACACCGGGGTCGGCGAGCGTCTCGCGGACGGCGCGCAGCAGACCCAGCTGGCGGTCGGTGGTCATCCGGGAGCTGTTGACGTTGAACAGGTCGAGGACCTCGACGTTCACGCCGTCGGGCACGGCCGCGGTGGCGACGACGTCGTCACCGGAGGCGTCGGCGGCATAGCCGCTGCCCGTCCAGCGGCTCGCGATGGTGCCGCCGGTGCTGATCACCACGATGCGGCGAGGCCTGGCGTCGCGCGTCCATTTCATACCCGTACATCCTTTTCCCTCACAGTACGCCGCAACGATAGGCCAATGAGCACGCAAGACGATTGCGATTCCAACCCGGAATCATGAACTCCGTGGCGGATAATTGCGCCATGGACAGAATCGATCTCCACATCTTGCGCGAGCTCCAGGAGGACGGCCGCCTGAGCAACCAGGAGCTGGCCCAGCGCATCGGCCTCAGCCCCTCCCCCTGCATGCGCAGGGTCCGCCAGCTGGAACAGGACGGCGTGATCCAGGGGTACCGGGCCGTCATCGACCCGGCGGCCGTCGGCCGGAGCTTCGAGGTCCTGGTCTCGGTCGAGGTGAAGCGGGACCGGGAGACGGTCGAGGCCTTCGAGGAGGCGCTGCAGGACATCCCGGACGTCATCGAGGCGTACCGCCTCTTCGGCAGCCCCGGATGCCTGCTGCGGATCGCGGTCGCGGACCTCGCCGCGTACGAGCGCCTGTGGATCGAACGACTGACGACGCTGGTCGGGGTCACGGAGGTGAACTCCCAGATCATCATGAAGCGGGTCAAGGAGCCCAGGGGCCTCCCGGTCGAGCGCTGATCCGCGGCCGGAACGTCAATCTCCGGGCGGAGCAAGGCATTCCATAGGCGGGATCTGGTCATGTACGGTTCAACCGCGCGTGATCTGGGCGTCCGATCCCCGACGTTCTACGCGCGCAGAGTGGGCGCCCGCACCGCCTTTCCGCCACATCGCCCCTTCCCCTCACGGAGGTCTGACGGATGCTCGGACTCAGAAGGTCCACCCGCCACACCGCGACGCACCGCACCACCCCGCACCGCCCCGCGACCGCACGCCTCGCCGCCCTGACCGCCGTCGGCGCGCTCGGCGCCCTCGTCGCCGGCGCTGCCGCCCCCGCGACGGCGGCCACCGCGGTGGGCACCGCCGTGCCGCAGGAGACCGCGACGGCCGCCGCGCCCCTGCGCGTCCTGTTCGACAACTCCAAGGCGGAGACCGCCGGAAACGCCGACTGGATCATCGGCACCGGCCAGCCCGACCCGCTCACCCAGAACGCCTCGCCCGCGACCGAGAAGGACTGGACCGGGGCCATCTCGGCCTGGGGCGTGGCGCTGCAGCGGACCGGCCGGTACGCGCTCAAGACGCTGCCTTCGGGCGGCACCATCACCTACGGCACCACGGCCGCCACCGACCTGCAGAACTTCGACACCTTCGTGCTGCCCGAGCCCAACGTGCGGCTCAGCGCGAGCGAGAAGACCGCGGTGATGAAGTTCGTCCAGAACGGCGGCGGTCTGTTCCTGGTCTCCGACCACGCGGACGCCGACCGCAACAACGACGGCTGGGACGCGCTGGAGATCATCAACGATCTGATGGCCGACAACGGCGTCGACAACACCGACCCGTTCGGCTTCACGCTCGACACCGGAACGGTGCAGACGGACAACCCGCGTGCGATCGCCGACACCGCCGACCCCGTCCTGAACGGCACCTTCGGCAAGGTGACGGGCAGCATCATCCGCAGCGGCACCACGGCCACCCTCAAGCCGGCCGACAACCCCAGCGTCAAGGGCCTCGTCTACCGCACCGGCTACTCGGGCAACACCGGCGCGTTCTTCGCGACGAGCACCTTCGGCAGCGGGCGCGTCGCCGTGTGGGGCGACAGCTCGCCGATCGACGACGGCACCGGCCAGTCCGGCAACACCCTGTACGACGGCTGGAACGACACCGCCGGCACGAACGCGGCGCTCGCCCTGAACGCCACCGACTGGCTCTCGAAGGCGACCACCGGCGGGGGCGGCGGGGGCGGGGGCGGCACCTGCACCGCCGGCCAGCTGCTGGCCAACCCGGGCTTCGAGTCGGGCGACACCTCCTGGACCGGCTCGGCCGGCGTCATCACGAACGACACCGGGCGCCCGGCCCGTACCGGCGCGTACAAGGCGTGGCTGAGCGGCTACGGCTCCGCCCACACCGACACCCTCTCCCAGACGGTGGCGATCCCCGCGGGCTGCACGACCGCCACGTTCGGCTTCCACACGCGCATCGACACGGCCGAGACCACCACGACCACCGCGTACGACACGCTCAAGGTCCAGGTCCTGAACAGCGGCGGCACGGTGCTGTCCACGCTCGCGACCTACTCGAACCTCAACGCGTCGAGCGGCTACGTCCAGCGCTCCTTCGACCTGGCCGCGTACGCGGGCCAGACGGTCACGCTGAAGTTCACCGGCGCGGAGGGCTCGACCCTCCAGACCTCCTTCGTCATCGACGACACCGCGCTGACCGTGGGCTGACCCACCACCCGCGCACGCGCAGCGTCACCCCGCACCACGCACCGCCGCGATACGCACGCCACCACCCCACCCCCACCCCCCTCAGGAGGACCCCCATGTCCGTCGCGTCCATAGGCAGATGGAAGGTGTGGGCAGCGCTGTCCGCCGCCGTCGTCGGCCTCACGCTCCCCACGCTCACCGCGACCCCCGCGAGCGCCACGACCACCGCGTACGACGCCACGTACTACAAGAACGCGGTCGGCAAGTCCGGCACGAGCCTGAAGTCCTCGCTGCACACCATCATCAGCAGCCAGAGCAAGATCTCGTACGACGCGGTCTGGAACGCGCTCAAGGTCACGGACCAGGACCCCAACAACACCGCCAACGTGATCCTGCTCTACAGCGGCACCTCGCGCAGCAAGACCCTCAACGGCGGCGATGTGGGCGACTGGAACCGCGAGCACGTGTGGGCCCAGTCGCACGGCAACTTCGGCACCTCGGCCGGTCCGGGCACCGACCTGCACCACCTGCGCGCGGCGGACGTCCAGGTCAACAGCACGCGCGGCAACAAGGACTTCGACAACGGCGGCACCGCGGTCAGCGGCGCGCCGGGCAGCTACACGGACAGCAACTCGTTCGAACCGCGCGACGCGGACAAGGGCGACGTGGCCCGCATGATCCTCTACATGGCCGTCCGCTACGAGGGCGACGACGCGTGGGCGGACCTGGAGCCCAACGAGTCGACGACGAACGGCAGCGTCCCGTTCATGGGCCGCCTGTCGGTCCTGAAGCAGTGGAACGAGCAGGACCCGCCGAGCGCGTTCGAGGAGCGTCGCAACGACGTCATCTTCAACAGCTACCAGGGCAACCGGAACCCGTTCATCGACCACCCGGAGTGGGTCGAGGCGATCTGGTAGGCACCGAGCGGAACGGAGGCACGCCGGGCCGTACGACGGCCCGGCGTGCGCCGGTTGGACGTTCCGCCGAGGGATCCCGGCATCCATGGTCGGGAACGCGCATTGCCCCCACGGGCGACACCAGCCTGAAATGCCGAGGTCAGCACGTGTCCACGCGCCCGGTCGAGGGACCGGCACCGAAGGAAGCACATGACCTCCCTGCTTGACGGCTGCAAGCCCTGGCCCGAGGAATTCGTCGACCACTACTGGGCGGCCGGGCACTGGCAAGGCAACACGCTCGACAACCTGTTGCGCGGCTGGGCCCTGGACCACGGCCCGCGCACGGCGCTCGTCCACGGGGACACCCGCCTCACGTACGCGGCCCTGAACCGGCGCGCGGACCGGATGGCCGCCGGCTTCCGGCTGCGCGGGCTGCGGCGCGGGCAGCGGGTCGTCGTGCAGCTGCCGAACGTGCCGGAGTTCGTCGTCAGCGTGTTCGCGCTGCTGCGCGCCGGGGCCGTCCCCGTCCTCTGCCCGATGACGCACCGCATGCCCGAGGTGTCCCACCTGGTCCACCTCACCCAGGCCGTCGGCTACATCGGCCCGTCGGTGCACGACGGCTTCGACCACACGGCCATGGCCGCGGGGATCGCCACCCAGGGCCCCTTCCTGCGCCGGGTGTTCACGTACGAGCCGCCGGGCGCGGGCTCCCCGTACGGCGGCCTGACGACCGACCCGGCGGGCTGCCACTACAGCCCGCTCGGCTCCATCGACGCCCCGCCCGAGCCGGCGCTCGCGCAGAGCGCCGACCAGGTGGCGCTGCTCCTGCCCTCCGGGGACCGTCTCGTCCCGCGCACGCACAACGACTACGCCTATCAGGCGCGGGCCGCCGCCGAGCAGGTGTCGCTCACCGAGGACGACGTGTACCTCGCCGCGCTGCCCGCCGCGTCCAACTTCGCCTTCGGCTGCCCCGGCATCCTCGGCACGCTCACCGCGGGCGGCACCGTCGTCCTGGCCGGTACCCCGGACCCGGCGGAGTGCCTGCCGGTCATCGCGCGCGAGCGCGTGACCGTCACGTCGGTGTCCTCGGCCGTCGCGGAAAGCTGGCTCGACGCCCGTCCCGCGCCCTGCCCCGCCGAGCTGAGCAGCCTGCGCCTCCTGCAGATCGGCGGCGCTCTTCTGCCCGGCCCGGCCGCGGAGCGCCTCGCCTCCGCACGTGCGTGCCGCCTGCAACAGGTCTTCGACCTGCCCGAAGGCGTCCTCGCCCTCACCCGCCCCGCCGAGGGCGCGCCGGCCTCGCACGGCCGCCCGCTCTCCCCCGACGACCAGGTCCGCCTCGTCGACACCCATGACGCGGACGTGCCCGACGGCACCCCTGGACACCTCCTCGTCCGGGGCCCGTACACCCCCCGCGGCTCCTACCGCGCCCCCGACCACGACGCCCTCGCCTTCACCCGGCACGGCTACCTCCGCACGGGCGCCCTCGCCCGCCGCACCCCGGACGGCACCCTGCTGGTGACGGGTCGCGTCACGGGGGTGCCGGCCCGGGAAGGGTGACCGTGCCGCACCCGGCGCCGTCACGCGTTCGGGTGCCCGGGCTCGCGGGGTTCCGGGGCGGCTCGCAGGCTGGGAGGGTCCGTCCCGTCTGCGAGGAGTCGGCCGATGGCCTCGACCGCGTACCGTTACGACGATCTCCGTGCGCTCTTCATCAACTGCACGCTCAAGCGCTCCCCCGAAGTGAGCAACACCGAGGGGCTGATCGCGCGCAGCCGGGAGGTGATGACGGGGCAGGGGGTGACGACCTCGCTCGTCCGGGCGGTCGATCACGACATCGCCACCGGGGTGTGGCCGGACATGACCGAGCACGGGTGGGAGTCGGACGCCTGGCCCGCCCTGTACGAGCAGGTGATGGCGGCCGACATCCTGGTGCTGTGCGGGCCGATCTGGCTGGGTGACAACAGCTCCGTGATGAAGCGGGTGATCGAGCGGCTCTACGGCTGCTCCGGTCTCCTCAACAGCGAGGGCCAGTACGCGTACTACGGGCGGGTCGGTGGCTGTCTCGTCACCGGCAACGAGGACGGCGTGAAGCACTGTGCCATGAACGTGCTCTACAGCCTCCAGCACCTCGGCTACTCCGTGCCGCCGCAGGCCGACGCGGGGTGGATCGGGGAGGCCGGGCCGGGACCGTCGTACCTGGACCCGGGCTCGGGCGGGCCGGACAACGACTTCACCAACCGCAACACGTCCTTCATGGCGTGGAACCTCATGCACCTGGCCGCCCTGCTCAAGCGGTCCGGCGGCATCCCGGCGCACGGCAACCAGCGCTCCGTGTGGGACGCGGGCTGCCGGCCGGACTTCGCCAATCCCGAGCACCGTTGAGGCCGGGGCGAGGTCCCGGCACCCGTCAGCGTCCGAAGAGGCGGCGCACCGCCACCTCGCGGTAGTGGCGCACGTGGTGCAGCGCGTACGCGGCCGCGGCGTCCGCGTCCGCCGCGGCGATCGCCTCGTACAGCAGGCGGTGCTCCTCCCACAGCGGTCCCGGGTCGTCCACCTGCCGGAACAACCAGCGCAGTCGGCCCTCCAGGGACTCCAGCGCGGTGACGAGCAGGTCGTTGCGCGACATGCGCACGATCTCGGCGTGGAAGGCGGCGTTCGCGCGCGACAGGTCCTCGGGGCCCCCGGAGTCGGTGGCGGCGCGGGCCCGCGCGAGCAGTCTGGCGAGGGCGTCGAGCTCGGTGAGGGTGCGACGTTCGGAGGCGCGGCGGACGGCCAGGACCTCCAGCGCCTCGCGCATGTCGAAGAGGTTCTCGACGTCCTGCGGGGTCATCTCGCGGACCACGATCCGGCGTTGCGAGACGGTCCGCAGGAAGCCCTCGCCGATGAGGATGCGGATCGCCTCCCGCACCGGGACCCGTGAGACGCCGAAGTCCTCGGCCACGTCGCGTTCGACGAGCCGGTCGCCCGGCTTGAGCCGGCCGGCGATGATGCGGTCGCGCAGTCCCTCACAGACCTGGTCGCGGAGCCAGCCCCCTGAGGGGGCGGCCGCGCCGGCGCCGCCCGAGCCGCCCTTCCGCGAGCCCGCGCCCGGCCGCGCCCCCGGCCCCGGTTCCGCCCCGGTCATGTGTCCTCCCGGTGTTCAGGCCTTACCGTATGCCACCCGCGCGCCGCTCCGGCACGACCCCCGGCCGCGGCCCCGCGCCGACCTGCCGTGATCCACTTGACGTGCTCACAGAAGGCACTTAGCTTCGCCTTACCTAACTTCCAGATCCGCGCTCCCCCGCGGCCCGCCCCGAAAGACTCCTGTCATGCCGAGACCCCTGCCGCGCCCGCACCTGACCAGCCCCGCTGCGACGGCGGACGCGGCAGCGCCGCATGAGCTCACCCCCGGCTGGCTCCTCGCGGCGGTCGGCGCGCTCGCCGCCGCCTTCCTCGCCGCCTCCTGCTGGACCTCCGGACACGTGCACGCGGGCGTCACCCTGCAGACCGCCGCCCGGTTCCTGCACGTGGCGAGCCTCGTCGTCGGGCTCGGCTCGGTGCTCGCGGTCGACTGGTTCGCGGTGCTGTGGCTGACCGGGCGGCGACCGCTCGCCGGGGTCCTCGACACCGCCTGCGCGCTCCAGACCCCGATAGGGGCCGGGCTCGGCGGCCTCACCGTCACCGGGCTCTTCCTCCGCCCCGACCTCGGCTCCCCGCTCACCCTGGTCAAGCTGGGCCTCGTGCTCGCCGTCACCCTGAACGGTCTGTACGCCCACCGCCTCGGCCAGCTCCTGGAGCGCTTCCGCGGCAACGGCGCCGTGCCGCGCCGCCTGCTCGTGCGCTCGGCCGCCGCCGCGACCGTCAGCCAGGTGGGCTGGTGGGGCGCGACCTTCATCGGCTTCCTCAACAGCCAGTCCTGACCCCGCCCGACCCCTTCGACCGGTCCTGACCCCCTTTCACCGCCCCCGGTCCGGCCCGGTTTTGGATTGCCGGACGATCATCCATACGATCCTGCGATGATCACGAGAAAACGGCTGGCGACCGGGGCCTGCGGCGCGCTGCTCGCCGCCCTGGCCGTCGGGCTCCTCCCGACGAGTGCCGCCGCCGACGACGGCCCGGCGGCGACGGACTCCCCCAAGGAATCCCCCAAGGTCGAGCTGGTGCTCGACGTCAGCGGCTCGATGCGGCAGCGCGACATCGACGGACAGTCCCGCATGAGCGCCGCGAAGCAGGCCTTCAACGAGGTCCTGGACGCGGTCCCCGAGGAGGTGCGGCTCGGCATACGCACCCTCGGCGCCGACTACCCGGGCCAGGACCGCAAGCGCGGCTGCAAGGACACCCGCCAGCTCTACCCGGTCGGCCCGCTGGACCGCACCGAGGCCAAGACCGCGGTCGCCACCCTCGCCCCCACCGGGTGGACGCCCATCGGTCCGGCGCTGCTCGGCGCCGCCGAGGACCTCAAGGGCGGCGAGGCCACCAAGCGGATCGTGCTCATCACCGACGGCGAGGACACCTGCGCCCCGCTCGACCCGTGCGTGGTCGCCAGGGACATCGCCGCCAAGGGCATCCACCTGGTCATCGACACCCTGGGTCTGGTCCCCGACGCCAAGACCCGCCGCCAGCTGATGTGCATCGCCGAGGCAACCGGCGGCACCTACACCTCCGTGCACCGCACCGAGGAGCTCTCCGGACGCGTACGGCAGCTGGTCGACCGCGCGGCCGACCCGGTCGTCACCCCGGTGGCCGCCACGGGCGCCGAGCGGTGCGCCGACGCCCCGACGCTCAAGCCGGGCCTGTACACCGACCGGCAGACCTTCGGCCGGCACCGCTGGTACCGCGTCGACGTCCTTCCCGGCCAGGAGCTGCGCGCCTCGGTGAGCATCTCGGCCGACCGGGCCGTCAACAACGACTACGGCGTGCTGCTGCGGGCCGTCACCGTGCACGGGCGGGAGATCGTCCGCGGTGCCGAGGCGGGCGACGGGCGCACCGACGTCGTCTCGACCGGTCTGCGCTACCCGAAGGCCGAACTCGACGAGGGCTTCGGCGACGGCGACGCGAAGCCGGCCGCCGAGGTCGTCTGCCTCCAGGTCAGCAACTCGTTCTCCGCTCCCCCGTCGGTCAAGACCACCCCGGGCATGCCGGTCGAGCTCGCCATCGACGTCGTCGACGGCCCCGGCTCGGCCTCCGACGTGGCCTCGTTCGGCCTCGGCCGCGGCTGGTGGCTGCTCGGCGCGCTCGCGCTCGCCGGGTTCCTCGGCGGCCTGCTCTGGGGCTGGCTGTCCCGTTGGCGCCTCGCGGTCTGGAGGACCCACTGATGCCGATCGTCCCCCGCACCCTCGGCCGGCTGACGGCGGGCCTCGCGCTCGCGGGCGCCGCCCTGCTCGGCCCGGCCGCCACGGCCGGGTCCGCCGACACGGCGACGCCCGGTCCGAGCGCCTCGGCGACGGACGCCGGGCCCACCGAGGCCGGCACCTCCTTCCGTACCGCCGCCTTCTTCCGGCAGGGCCAGGAGGCCACGGCGCAGGCGTCCACGGGTGACTACCTGTACTGGGTGTTCCCCGCCGACACCGGACAGCGGCCGACCGTCGACGCGACGGTCACGCTTCCGGACGCCGCCCTGCGGCACGGCTCCTCCGCCTGGCGGATCGACGTGTACGACGGGCTGCGCAGGCGCCAGCCGTGCATGTACGGCATGCAGAGCAGGCTCGCGGCCAAGGAGACGGCCACGGTCAAGCTGACCTGCGTGCTGCGCCCCGTCCGGGCCGCCGCGGACACCTGGTCGAACGACGCGCTGCCCGGCAGCTACTTCGTACGCCTGACGGTGACCGGGCTCCCCGAGGAGGACCTGGGCCAGCCGTTCTCGGCGCGGCTCGCCGCGACCTCGCTCGACAAGGGCGGGGCGTACGCGACGGACGGCGCGCTCGCCGTACCGCTGGTGCCGGGGGCGACCACGCCGGAGACGGTCGAGGCCCGCGCGCCCGAGGACGGCTGGTCCTCGGGCTGGTGGTCGGACCGCTGGATCTGGACGGCCGCCGGCGGTGTGCTGGCCGCCCTCGCGGGGATCGGCGGGTACGTCCTGACCCGCGGCTCCGGCCGCCCGGGCCACGTCCCTCCGACGGCCTGACGGTCCCCCGCCCGCGCTCCGGCCCCCGCCGCTCGTACCCGTACGAGCGGCGGGGGCCGAGTGCTTTCCCCGCCCCGGTGCGCGTCAGAACCCGCCGGGACGGACCAGGCCCGTCTCGTAGGCGTGGACGGCGGCCTGGGTGCGGTCGCGCAGCGACAGCTTGGTGAGGATCCGACTCACGTACGTCTTCACGGTCTGCTCGGCGACCACGAGCCGTCCGGCGATCTCGGCGTTGGACAGGCCCTGCGCGATGAGCGTCAGCACCTCCGTCTCCCGCTCCGTCAGGGCGCCGACCCGGTCCATGAGCGGGGAGCGGGGCGTGGGGCTGAGCCGGGAGAACTCGGCGATGAGCCGCTTGGTCACGTTGGGGGCGAGCAGCGCGTCGCCGCGCGCCACGACCCGTACCGCCTGGGCGAGTTCCTCGGCGGAGGCGTCCTTCAGGAGGAAGCCGGAGGCGCCGGCGCGCAGCGCCTCGTACACGTACTCGTCCAGGTCGAAGGTGGTGAGGACGAGGACCTTGACGGTGGCGTCGGCGGGCGCGGTGAGGATGCGGGTGGCTTCGAGGCCGCCGGTGCCGGGCATCCGGATGTCCATCAGGACGACGTCGGGAGCGAGTTCGGCGGCCTTGGCGACGGCGTCGGCGCCGTCGACGGCCTGACCGACGACCTGGATGCCGGGCTCCGCGTTCAGCAGGACGGTGAAGCCCTGCCTGACCATCACCTGGTCGTCGGCGATGAGCACCCGGATGTCGCGGCCGGCCCCGCCGCCGGGGCCGCCGGGATCGCCGTCACTGCCGGGGCCGCCCGGATCGCCGTGACTGCCGTGACTGCCGTCGGTCATGAACCGTCCTTCGCCGTCGTGCGGGGTGGGTCGAGGAGAGGGGCGGGCAGGGTGGCGGTGACGTCCCAGCCGCCGTCGGGGGTGGGTCCGGCCGCGAGTTCGCCGCCCAGCATGGCGGTGCGTTCCCGCATGCCGAGCAGTCCGTGCCCGGGCTCCCTGCCCCCGCCCGAGGGTACGGGGCCGGCCGCGCGGGTGGCGGCCGTGTTGGTGATCCGTACCGTCAGCCCGTCGGCGTGGTAGTGCGTGGCCACGGCGGCCCGGGCGCCGGGCGCGTGCCGCATGGCGTTGCTCAGGGCCTCCTGGACGATGCGGTACGCGGAGAGTTCGGTGCCCGGGGAGAGCGGCCGCGGTTCGCCGACGGTCTCGGAGGTGACGTGCAGGCCGGTCGCACGGACGTTGGCGAGGAGCTCGCCGAGCCGGTCCAGCGTGGGCTGCGGGGCGTGCCGTACGCCCGCCGCGGCGTCGCCCGCCGCCCCGTCACCGCGCAGGACGCCGAGGACACGGCGCAGTTCGGTCAGGGCGTCGACGGCGTTCTGCCGGATGCCGGCCAGGTTCTCGCGCAGCTCCGGGGACGGGTCCTCGACCAGGTGGGGGGCGACCTGGGCCTGGATGGAGATGACGGACATGTGGTGGGCGACGACGTCGTGGAGCTCGCGGGCGATCCGGCCGCGCTCTTCGAGCAGGGCGCGCCGGGCGCGTTCCTCCGCGGTCAGTTCCTCCTGCTCCACGAGCCGGGTGCGCGAGACGCGGGTCGCGCGCAGCGATGCGCCGACGACGGTCGCGGTGGCGAAGGCGACGGCGCCCGGCAGGAGGGTCGGCAGGTGCGGGACGCCGCCGGGGGCGAGCGCCCCGACTCCGGTGAGCAGGCTGACGCCGAGGGCCGCCGCGGCGGCGACGGGGCGGACGCGCAGGGCGAGGAGCAGGAGGACGAGGGTGTGCAGGGTGATGGCGGCGGCGTTCCAGGGCCATCCGGCGCCGAAGAGGGAGGAGGTGACGTTCATCGACACGAAGAGCCCGGCCGTGGAGAGCCACCAGCCGGCGGCGGGCCGGGTGAGGGCCAGGATCGGGGCGGCCGCCTGGGCGACGACGAGGAGCGTGACGCCACCGGGGAGGGGGTCCATGCTCTGGGCGTCGAGGTTCAGGTTCCAGATGCCCAACAGGACGGTGAGCAGGACGAGATGGGCGTGCGGGAGCCAGTTGAGCCAGCGGTTGCGCGGCAGCGGATCGCGGCGCGTGGTCCACAGGTCCGCGCGCAGGATGCCCGGCGCGGCGCGCAGCGCGCCCTCCCAGCGTGTCGTGTCCTTCACCGTGCTCCCCCTGCCGTGTCCGTGGTCGTGCGGATGATCATCGTGCTGCCCCAGCCTAAGCACGCCGCGACTCCGTCCGGACGCCGGACCGCTGCTCGGCCGGACCGGCCGGCCGGGGCACTCGGATCGCTCGGGACGATCCGCGCGGCGGGGAGGATCCGAGCGGTGGGGACGGGTGGCTCGTGCGTACCGTGCGCGGCGCGCGGCGCGGACGTCCCGGCCGCCGCGTGGCCCGCTCGTACGCGTGGAACGCGGCGCCGCAGATCAGCAGGGCGCCCACGAAGAGGGGGAGCCAGCCGAGGCGGGCGAGGACCCAGGCGTAGCCGTCGGGGACGGTGTGGAGGCCGGTCAGCGGCCCGTGGCCGAGGAGGCCGCCGGTGAGGAGTCCACCGGCGGTGACGGCGATCATCGCGGTCTGGTGCCAGAGGAAGACGGTCATGGCGCACAGGTTGAGCAGGGCGACGGCCGCCCAGGCGGCGGGCCGGCGCAGGGCGCGGCGGAGCGGGCCGAGGAGCAGCACGGCGCCGCCGGACTGGGCCAGGCCGAAGGTGACGGCGGCGAGCGTGGGCGGGTTGAGGTTCGAGACGGGGGCGCCGGGCACGCCGACCATGGAGCCGGGGTAGCCCGCGAAGGCGACGAGCAGTCCGGTGGCGGCGGCGCCGCCCAGCAGCAGGCCCCAGGCCGCGCCGCCGGTCAGCGGGCCGCGGCGGGCGAGGAGGCTGCCGAGGCAGTACGGGACGAGCCAGCCCGCCGGCAGGTTGAGCCAGCCGAGGGCTTCGGGTCCGTCGAACCCGAAGCGGACCAGGTCGACGTGGAGGACGACGGCGAGCGGCCACAGCGGGTGGATCCGGGCGACGAGCGGGGTGGCGGCGGTGAGCGCGGCGAGGACCAACAGGAACCACAGCGGGGAGAGCACCAGCTTGCCGAGCGTGTGGAGGGTCTGCCAGGGCACCCCGCAGGCCAGCATGACGCCGCTCGCGACCGTCCAGACGCCGAGCAGCGGGACGACCGGCCGGAACAGGCGGCGCAGTCGGGCGGAGATCCAGCTCCCGTGGCTCTCGCCGTGGGCCCGGGCGGCGGCGTGACCGCGCGCCGCGACGTGTCCGCCGACGAGGAAGAAGACCGCGAGGGTCTGGAACACCCAGGAGACGGGGGTGAATTCGGGGAGGTGCCCGAGCGGGCTCTCGGCACGCAGGGTGCCGCTGTCGCTGACGAGGGCGGTGACGAGCCAGTGTCCGAGGACCACCCCGAGGATGGCGAAGGCGCGGAGCGCGTCGAGGGCGCGGTCACGCCCGGGCGGGGTGGCGGCTTCGACGCGGTCGACGACGGCGCGGAGCGAGGCGCCGGTCCGGCGGGTGCGCTCAGGCATGGTGGGGCTCCCGTCCGTCGACGATCCTCGCGATGTTCTCCAGCGGTACGGAGCCGGGGACGAGGTAGTCGCTGTGGCCGCCGTCGCCCGCGTCGAAGGTGCGGGCGCCGAAGCCGGCGGCCAAGGGGTCCTCGCCGAAGCCGAGTTCCGAGCCGGGCAGCAGCGGGAGCCGGACGTGCGGGACGTCGCCGATCCAGTCGGCGGCGCCGCGCCCGGCCCAGACGGCGGCCCGGGTGTGCAGGTCGGCGACGGTGTCGGAGCCGGTGCCGGGGCTGCCGTAGAGGACGAGGGCGTCGGCCGGGAGGCCGGCGGCCGCGCGGCCGCAGACCGCGGAGCCGTACGAGTGGCACAGCAGGGTGATGCGGGCGCCGGGCTTCGCTCGGCGCAGCTCGTCGACGAAGGCGCGGAGCGCGGGTGCCGCCTGGTCGGCGCGGCCGGGGGTGAGGGAGGCGGTGCTGCCGGTGGCGGGGGTGCGGTAGCCGAGCCAGGCGACGACGGCGGCGCGGGCGCCGGGGCGACCGGGGAGCGCGTCGTGCAGGGCGACGGCGCCGGCGCGGAAGCGGCCGTAGCGGTCGAGGTCGGTGTCGGCTCCGGGGACGAGCACCGCGATCCGGTCGGCCGCGGCGAGGTCGCCGACGACCTCGGCGGCGCGGCCGCCGTCGCGTCCGTCGAAGGAGAGGAACTGGCGCCCTGGTGCGGCCATGGCGTGCAGCGAGGCCGCTCGCTTGCGCGCCCCGTAGGCGTCGGCGCTCCGCTCGGCCGCCCGTACCGCGGTCCGCGCGGCGGTGTACCGCGCGGCGAGCTCCGCGGAGGTCGCCGAGACGAGCGGTGCGACGGGGGCCGGAGCGGGCGCGGGCACGTCCACGGGCCGGGCGGCCCCGGCGACCGGCACCGCGACGGCGGCGGTGACGAGCGCGGCGAGGAGGGTGCGGCGCAGTCGTCCGGGAGAGGGTGCGCGGCGGGGGCCGCGCGGGAGGGGCGCCATGGGTGTTCCTTCCGTACCGGTGGTCGATCCGGCACCGAAGGTACGAAGCGCGGCGTGTGGTCGGCGTCCCGCCGGGGAGCCAAACCCCTACGTAGCTCTCAGGTATGACGGGTAGTCCGCACGGGGGCGGCGCCGGGCCTGAGGGCGGGCGGTCACTCCCCCGCCGTCCCGGCCGCCCTCTCGTACCGCAGCATCACCACGCCGTTGGGGAAGGTGCGGGTGGCGTCGAGGCGGAGGTCGGCGGTGGCGTCCGTCGGCGCGAGGAGCGGGGTGCCGCGTCCGATCACGACGGGGTGGACGTAGATCTGGTAGGCGTCGATCAGGTCGTGCGCGCGGAAGGAGGCGACCAGGTCTGCGCCGCTGAGGGTGAGGTCGCCGTCGGCCGCGGCGGCGAGCGCGCGGACCTCGGCCGGGTCGACGCGCGGGACCACCGTGGTGTTCCAGTCGGCGTGGTCCAGGGTGGTGGAGTAGACGGTCTTCGGCATCGTGCGCCAGATCCCGGCGAACTCCCTCACCGCGGGGGAGGCCGCCGGGTCGGCGTCGGCCGTGGGCCAGAAGTCGGCCATCAGCTGGTGGGTGCGGCGGCCGCTGAGGAACCGGCCCATGGTGGCGAGTTGCTCGTTGAAGTGGAGATGCAGCTCCTCGTCGACGCGGTGCCACGCGATGTCGTGGTCCGGTCCCTCGGTGTAGCCGTCCAGGGACACGCCCGCGAACAGAACGATCTTTCCCGGCATCTGGTGCACGCCCTCTCGTAGGGAGGGCCCCGGCCGTGTCAGACCATGCGGCGGGCGCCCTCCTTGATGGCCTCTCGGATACGGTTATAGGTTCCGCAGCGGCAGATGTTGCGGATCTGGTCGAGATCGGCCTCGTCGACCTCGCGTCCGGCCTCGTGGGCGCGGCGCACGGCCGCCACGGCGGTCATGATCTGGCCGGGCTGGCAGTAGCCGCACTGGGCCACGTCGATGTCGAGCCAGGCCTCCTGCATCGGGTGGAGGTCCCTGCCGACGGTCGCGGGCAGGCCCTCGATGGTGGTGACCTCGTCATCGGGCGTGAGGTCCTTCACCGGTACGGCGCAGGGTGTGAAGGCGCGGCCGTTGAGGTGGCTCGTACACGCCTGGCAGACGCCGACGCCGCAGCCGTACTTGGGTCCGGTGACGCCGAGGACGTCCCGGAGCACCCAGAGCAGGCGGACGTCGTCCTCGACCTCGGCGGTGACGGCCTTGCCGTTGAGGATGAAGGTGTGCTGGGGCACGGTGGCTCCTGGTTCCTGCCGGAGACCGGCGTCAGAGGGCGCGGGTGCGGCCGTCGGTGGGGGAGGCGGGGATGGGCGGGACGGTCGGCAGCGGCGTGAACGGCAGCGGCTCGGCGTGGTTGACCGGGAAGCTGGTCGGCATCGTGCCGGTGGCCCGGCCGTAGGCGCAGGCGACGGCGGCCGCGGCCGCTCCGACGGCCAGCTCGCCGGCGCCGCCGGGCTTGTCGCCCGTCGGCGGCATGACGATGATCTCCAGCTCGGGCGGGGTGTTCCACTGCCGGGTGTAGTAGTAGTTGTCCCAGCTGCTCTCCTGGAAGTGCCCGTCCTTCAGGTGGAGGCCGGAGGTGAGCGTGAGGGCGATGCCGTCGATGATGCCGCCCATCATCTGGGCCTCCAGGCCGCGCGGGTTGACGGCGAGGCCGACGTCGACGGCGCACACGACCTTGGTGACGCGCGGGCCCGTGTAGGCGTCGCGCACCTTCCGTCCGGTGGTGGCGGGGCGGCAGTCGATCTCGGCGAGCACGGCGACGAAGGCGTGGTACTCGGGGTGGACGGCGATGCCCTGCGCGGTGCCGGGCTCCATCCGCCGGCCCCAGCCGCCGACCTCGGCGACCTTGTCGAGCACGGCGCGCGCCCGCTCGTCCTTCAGGAGGCGGCGGCGCAGCGCGAGGGCGTCCTGCCCCATCCGCTTGGCGAGCTCGTCGAGGACGAGCTCCTGCGCGCAGCGCACGTTCGGCGAGTAGATGTTGCGCATGGAGCCGGTGTTGAAGCCGGTGTCGACCTCGTTGAGGAGCTGGGTGGTGAGGCCGAGGTGGTACGGGCTCGCCTGGGTGAGCTGGAACATCGTCTCGGAGAACGCCAGGTTCGCGACGGGGAGCTGGGCGACCTCGGAGGTGATGATCTCGCCGATGCCGTGCCCGAAGTCGGTCGCGACGGAGGTGTGCCGCTGCTCGTACGTGAGGACCTCGCCCAGCGCGTACGTGGCGCGCACCCGGGACGTGGCCATCGGGTGGGTACGCCCCTGCCGGAAGTCGTCCGTGCGGTGCCACATGAGTCGGACGGGCTTGCCCATCTTCCGGGAGATCTCGGCCGCCTCTCCGGCCGCGTCGTGGAACAGCTTGCGTCCGAACGAGCCGCCGCCCTCGGTGACGTGGACGGTGACGGCGCCGAGGGGCAGGCCGAGCTGGAGGGCGATCTTCTCCTGGGCGACGATCGGCGACTTCAGGCTCGCCCAGATCTCGGCGGAGCCGGGGCGCACGTCGGCGACGGCGCAGTTCGTCTCCAGGGCGCCGTTGCTGGCGAAGGCGAAGGTGAAGCGGGCGTCGACCGACTTGGTGAGCAGGTCCAGCGGCGGTACGACGAGGGGCAGTTCGGCCCGGCGGAGTTCCTGGAGGACGGTGGCGTCGGAGGCTCCCTCGGCGGTGCCGGGCCCCCAGGTGACCTTCAGGGCGCGGACCGCGTCGATGCACTGGCCGAAGGTGCGGCCCCGGACGGCGACGCCGGTGGAGACGGTGACGACGTCGGTGATGCCGGGCAGGGCCTTCACCTCGGCGAGGTTGTCCACCGAGCGCACGGTGCCGTTGATCGTCGGCGGGCGGCAGACCATCGTGGGCAGTGCCCCGGGCACCTGGACGTCCATCGCGAACTTCTTGCGCCCGGTGACGGCTTCGAGCGCGTCGACGCGCCCCCGTCCGGTGCCGATGACGCGGAACTCCTCCGGGTCCTTGAGGGTGACGGAGACCTGCGTGTCGGTGAGCGCGGCGGCCTTCACGGCGAGGTCGCCGTAGCTGAGGCTCACTCCGGCGGTGGAGGTGATGACGCCCGCCTTGGCGGTGAGCGTGCCGACGACCTCGCCGAGTTCGAGCGCGGCGGCGCGCAGCAGCCGGCCGCGGGCGACGGCGGCGGCCACGCGGATCGGGGTGAAGGTCGAGATGGTGGTGTTGGAGCCACCGGTGAGCTGGTTGAAGAGCAGCTCGGGGCGGGCGTCGGCGAGGGTGACCCGGACCCGTTCCACGGGCAGGTCGAGCTCCTCGGCGATGATCATCGCGGTGGAGGTGGTGATGCCCTGGCCGACCTCGGCGCGGGGCAGTGCGAAGTGGGCGGTGCCGTCGGGGTCGACCCGGATGGTGATGAGGTTCGCCGTCGGCAGGGCGGCGTGCGTGAGCATGTCGTTCAGGTCGTAGATGTCCGCCGGCCCGGGGAGGGACGGCACGACGCCCGGGACCGCGGCGGCGGCGGGCGTGGGCGCGAGGACGTCCACGCCGACCTGGGCGGCGACGGTGAGGGTCGGCGCCGCCAGTACGTACCCGAGGAATCGGCGCCGGCCGATGCCGCGGGGCGGCGCGGCCTCCTGCTCGTGCTGTGCGGCGCGGTCCTGCGCTGTCATCGGCGCTGCCCTTTCGATGCGGGGTGAGGGGTGAGGGGTCGTGCGGTGCCGGATACGGCGTGCTGCGTGCTGCGTGCTGCGTGCTGCGTGCCGGGTGGGTGCGGATGGTGCTTGCCAGTCGCCACCCAGTGGATCATCACCCGTTCGGGCCAGCGGCAGGGCCCGAACGGTTCGGCTTTCACCCGGGGCACGCCAAGTTCTCACGCCCACGGCGGGGAATAGCGGGCGGGGTCGCCCGGTTGCGCACTCCCATAGCGGCGAACCGCGCCACCCGCTCGAGAAGGAAGACACTCATGAAGATCGGCATCATCGGGGCAGGCAACATCGGCGGCAACCTCACCCGCCGCCTCACCGCCCTCGGGCACGAGGTGTCCGTCGCCAACTCCCGCGGCCCGCAGACGCTCGCCGCCCTCGCCGAGGAGACCGGGGCGACCCCGGTCCCGGTCACGGAGGCGGCCCGCGGCGCGCAGATCGTCGTCGTGACGATCCCCCTGAAGGCGATCCCCGACCTCCCGGCGACCGGCCTGTTCGACGGGGCGGCCGAGGGCTTCGCCGTCCTGGACACCGGCAACTACTACCCCCGCGAGCGCGACGGGCGCATCGCCGCCATCGAGGACGAGGGCCTGACCGAGAGCCGCTGGACCGAGACCCACCTGGGCCACCCGGTGATCAAGGCCTTCAACGGCACGTACGCCCAGGACATCCTCGACCGCCACCGCCCGTCCGGCGACCCCGAGCGCATCGCGCTGCCGGTCGCGGGCGACGACGAGCGGGCCAAGAAGGCCGTCCGCGAACTCATCGACGAGCTCGGCTTCGACACGGTCGACGCGGGCGGCATCGACGACTCCTGGCGCCAGCAGCCCGACACCCCCGTCTACGGCCTCCGCGGCGGGGTCGAGGCGGTCGAACGCGCCCTGGCGGAGGCTTCGCCGGAGCGTCCGCAGTCCTTCCGCGCCTGACGGCGGCCGGGCCCCCTGCCGTGATCGAATCCGCGCGCGTCGCCGCCACCCGTGCCTCCTACGACGCCGTCGCCGCCTCCTACGAGCGGCTGCTCGCCGACGAGCTGGCGGGGAAGCCGTGGGACCGGGGGATGCTCGCGGCCTTCGCCGAGGAAGTGCGGGTACGGGGCGCGGGGCCGGTCGGTGATCTCGGGTGCGGGACCGGACGGGTGACGCGCCATCTGCGTCGGCTCGGGACGGACGTGTTCGGCCTGGACCTGTCGCCGGGGATGATCGCGGTCGCCCGCGAGAGCCACCCGGAGCTGCGGTTCGAGGTCGGTTCGATGACCGCGCTCGATCTGGCGGACGGGTCGCTGGGCGGAGTGCTGTCCTGGTACTCGACCGTCCACCTGCCGACGGCTGAACTGTGCGACGCCTTCGCGGAGTTCCGGCGCGTCCTGGTGCCCGGCGGGCCGCTGCTCGTCGCGTTCAAGGCGGGCGACGGGCAGGTCCGCCTGGAACGGGCGTACGGGCACGAGGTCGACCTCGACGTCTACCGCCACCCGGTCGAGCGCGTCACCTCGCTGCTCACCGACACGGGGTTCTCCGTGACCGCGCGCCTGGTGCGCGGGCCGGACCCGGACGAGGCGACCCCGCAGGGCTTCCTGCTCGCCCACCGGGCGGACTGACCCCACGCGCCCCGCGCCGTCGCGAGGGCCCGGCCCCGGCAGTCCCGCAGCTGTGTGCGGGACATCCGCGCCCGCTGGCCGCCGCCCGCGATCAGGGCGTTCACCGACACCATCGGGTCGCCCCCGGCGGTCCGCGCCACGAGTGCCCCGACCACGAGCGGCAGCAGCGCCACCGCGAGGGCCGAACCGGTGGCGGTGGCCGTGGCGGTGACGTGACGCAGGGGGCGGGAGCCCTGGGCGGTGCGGCGCGGGGTGTGCGTGTTCATGGCGACAGTTCACCAGCGGCGTGGGGTACGGGGCACCGTGCGAGGTACTCAGACGGCCGGGCGTCGGGTACTCATCCTCCGGCGTCCGACGCCCGTTCCTCGTACCGTGCCCGGTCCGGGGTTCGCCTGGGTGACGGCGTGCTCGAATGAACGGGGCGCACCGGAGCGGACGTCCGGTGCGCCCTCGACCGGACGGAACGCGCCAAGGCGTTCCTTCGACGCATCGACGCATCGTGGAGGCGGAACGCCTGTGACTCATCTGTCCGCACACCCTGTCCTGGTGGTCCAGCACGAGGCCGACGCCGGCCCCGGCCTGGTCGGCGAGCGGCTCCGCGCGGCCGGGCTCGACCTCCGGGTCCATCACCCCTGGCGCGGCGAGGAGTTGCCCGCCGCGTCCAGCGGCTGGGCGGGGCTGCTCGTCCTCGGTGGTGCCCCCAACTGCGAGGACGACACGGCCGCGCCCTGGCTGCCGCGCGTCCGGGAGCTGATACGGGGGGCCGTCGACGACGGCGTGCCGGTCCTGGGCATCTGTCTCGGCGGGCAGATGCTGGCCCATGCCCTGGGCGGGCGCGTCGGCCGGCGCCCGCAGGGGCCCGAGGTCGGGGCCGTACCGCTGCGCCGGCTGCCCGCCGCCGACGCCGATCCGGTGCTCGGCGCGGTGCCCGAGGGAGCGCTCGCCGCCCAGTGGCACTGGGACGAGATCGAGGCGCTGCCGGCCGGCGCGGTGCCGTTGCTGACCGGGGACGACTGCCCGTACCAGGCCTTCCGGGTCGGGCCCCGGGCGTGGGGCGTGCAGTTCCACCCCGAGGTCCTCGCGGACGCGATCGCGGACTGGGCGGGCTCGGACGGGCCCGCCGTACGCGGGGCGGGCGGGGATCCGGACGGCGCGATCGCCTCCGTGCGGGAGGCGGAGCCCGAGCTGCGCGCGGTCTGGGGCGCGGTGGCCGAGGCGTGGGGCGCCGTCGTGTGCGAGGCGGCGGAAGCGGAGGGCGTGCGCGTCACGGTGCCGGGCCCTCGCGCCGGCGAGCACGAACGCGCGTGACGGCGGGCCCGGGGGCGCGGGAATGATGGGATGGTCCGTGCGCACGCGTTCGTGTGCGCACGGACCGCAGTGAGGAGCAGTGCCGCCCATGGCCGAGTACCGGATCGAGACCGTCCGCACCGGATACCGCACCTGGACCGCCCGCAACGACCGGGGCGCCGAGGTGCACATCGGCGCCGCCGACGACGCCGACGCCCAGCCCTCGTTCACACCCGTCGAACTGCTGCTCGCGGCGATGGGCGGATGCGGCGGCATGGTGATCGACCGGACGGCGCGGGCCGTCGACCACGACGACCTGCGGATCGTGGTCGAGGGCGTGGCCGGTCCCGAGGACGACGGGCGGGTCGGGCGGATCCGGGTCAGTTACGAGTTCGAACTGCCCGACAACAACCCGCGTGCGGCGGACGTGTTCGCCCGAGGGGTGCGGCTCACGCACGAGAAGTTCTGCACGGTGAGCCGGACCGTCGAGCACGGCGCGGAGGTGGAGGCGATCCTCCCGGACGGCACCGTCGGCTTCCGGGCCGGCTGAGCCCGCCGGACACGGCGACTCCCACCCTGGCCCGACCCGACCCGGCACCGCCCGGCCGCGGCCCTCCTACTCCTCGATGGCGCCTCCGATCGCGCGCAAGTGCCGACGGAAGGTGTACGCGGGGTCCTGGGCCCGCTGTTCCAGGTAGGCGTCGAAACGGGTCTGGTCGCGGAGGGTCTGCCCGGCCCTGATCAGCCGGGCTTGATTCCGCTCGGTGCGGAAGATTCCCTCGGCGGTCTCCAGTACGGCCTCCGCGCGGTCCGCCGCCACGAACAGCACGCCGTCGTCGTCGGCGAACACCACGTCGTCCGCGCCGACGGTGTGCTCGCCGACGCGGGCGCTGCCGAGCGCTTCCGGCCCGCGCGGGTCGAGGCGCACCGGGCCGGGAGCGTGCGCCCCGTAGGAGAACACCGGCAGCCCGATCTCCACCAGGTCGGGCGTGTCCCGGTGCAGCCCCCACACGACGACGGCCGCGACCCCGACCGTCCCGGCCTCCAGGACGGCGAGGTCCCCGATGCAGGCCTCGTCCCTGCGGCCCTCGTTGTCGATGACGAGCACGTCGCCGGGGGCGGCGCGGGTGTAGGCCTCCAGGAAGACGTCGACGCTGCCGTAGTGCCGTACGGGCAGCGCGCGGCCGGCGACCCGGCGCCCGGGGAGCACGGGCAGGATGCCGGCGGGCGCGGCCCGCAGCGGTTCCCCGAGGCGGACGCAGGCGTCGGCGATCAGCGGGGTGGCGAGCCCGGCGAAGCGCTTGTCCAGTGCGCTGAGGCCGGCGAATCCGGCGAGAGCGGCGGACTCGATCGGCTCCGCGGGCGTTGTCGTCACGGCGGGCTCGGTGCGCCTGGTGGGCCCGGTGGGCCCGGTGCGCCCGGCGGACTCCGCGGGATCGGCGGACTCGTTCACGGCGTGCTCCCTTCGACGGGGTGGGAGGTCCGGATGCTAGCCGAGCCGGCGGGTCACGAAAGGGCCAGTGGGCGGGTGTTGGCCCCTGCCGGGTCTTGGGCGGGCGGGGTACCGTCCGACGGGACCGCAGGGTGACGGGGACCAGAGGAGACTTCCACCGTGATCGTGATTGCGCACTTCAGCGACATCCACGTCGACGCCTCGCCGCGCAGCAGGGAGCGGACGCTGGCCGTGACGGAGTTCCTGGACTCGCTCCCGTACGCCTTCGACGCGGTCGTCGCCACCGGCGACCTGGCCGATCACGGCGCGGAGGCGGAGTACGCGTGGATCCGTGAGCACGTGCTGGGCTCCCGGCACCCTCTGCTCGCCTGTCCGGGCAACCACGACCGCAGGGACGTGTTCCGGCGCGTGCTGCTCGGTGCGGAACCGGCGGTCCCGGAGGCGCCGGTGAACCAGGTGCTGCGCGCGGACGGTTTCGTCCTCGCGCTGTGCGACTCCTCGGTGCCGGGCAAGGACGAGGGGTTCCTGGAGGAGGAGACGCTGGACTGGCTGGCGGCGGAGCTGGCCCGCACGCCCGAGGACGTCCCCGTGTTCGTGGGCTTCCACCATCCGCCGGTCACGCTCGGCATCCCGTTCGTGGACGGGCTCCGCCAGTTCGGCGAGGAGCGGCTCGCGACGCTGGTGCGCCGGCACCCGAACGTCGTCGCGCTGCTGTGCGGGCACGCCCACACCGGCGCGGCCACCACGTTCGCGGGCCGGCCGCTGCTGGTCGCGCCCGGCGTGGTGTCGACGTCCAAGCTGCCCTGGGAGCAGAACGGCGGTCCGCGGGACTACGTGTACCGGGACGAGTCGGCGCCGGCGCTCGCCTTCCACGTGTTCGACGCGGGCCGGGTGACGACGCACTACCGGAGCGTGCCGGTGCGCTGACGGCCGGCACCCGTACCCCGGCGTACCGGCGCGCTCCTGCCCCTCCCTCGGGCTCAGCCCAGCCAGATCTCGCGGACCGCCTTCAGCGGGTCCTCCGCCACCTCCGGCGTGGTGTTCCAGAGCATCGTCGCGCGGTCGCCGGAGGTGTACGCGGGCCACCCCTCCCCCGGATTCCGCTCGGTGACGAACGAAACCCAGGCGCGGTGCATGGCGTCGGCCAGCGCCTGCGGCGGGTTGTCGCCCGCGGCGGCCGTGACGCCCTCCGCGTCGAGCAGGTCGAAGGCGTAGGGCAGGTCGAGGCAGTGGAAGGACTGCCCGTTGAGCGGCGAGGTCCAGTCGAACTGGTAGAGCCAGGTGGGCTCGCCGCGCTCGGCGCGTGCGTCGGCGACCGCGAGGGACGGCGCGCGGAAGGTCGCGTCGGTCAGGGCGTGGCCGAAGAGGGCGGCCGGGGCGGTGCCGGCGTACGTCGCCGCGAAGGCGTCCGCCCCCGCCTCGTCGAGGCCGAGTCCGCCGAGCAGCAGAGGGAGCGGCAGCGGATCGCCGTCGGGGCCGGCGGTGGGCGTGGGGATCATGTTGAACTCGTGGGCGGTGAAGCCCAGCATCAGCGGCACCCCGGCTCCGCCGTCGCCGGTGGTGAGCGCGTCGAGGACGGGCTCGGGGATCAGGTCGCCGTCGGCGAAGGGCACGAGGGAGAGGATCGGCGGCAGGCCCAGGACCTCGCGGTCCGGCCCCGGCTCGCCGAGCCGGTCCTGGAGGTCGAGGATCTCGGCGTCGCCGAGGTCCTGGAGGGCGGCCGCGGTGGCCGGGAGGCCCGTGCGGGCGGTGAAGAGCTGCGCGACGGCGCGGGCGACCCGGGGGCCGTCGGGGCGCGTGACGGCACCGGACACGGAGATCACGCCGCGGAACAGCTCCCGGGCGGACGGGACCGCGAGGAGGGTCTGGACGGCGCCGCCGCCCGCCGACTGGCCGGCGATGGTGACCTTGGCGGGGTCGCCGCCGAAGCGGGCGATGTTGTCGCGGACCCACTCCAGGGCCGCGATCCAGTCCCGCACGCCGCGGTTGTCGGGCGCGTCGTCCAGGTGGAGGAAGCCCTCGATGCCGAGCCGGTAGCCCAGGGAGACGAGCACGACGCCATCGCGGTTGAACGCGGCGCCGTCGTACCAGGGGCTCGCGGCGGAGCCCGCGACGTAGCCGCCGCCGTGGATCCAGACGAGCACCGGCAGGGCCGCGTCCGCGTCCGGCGCCGGGGTGAAGACGTTGAGGTTGAGGACGCCGTCGCCGGGGATGGTCGGCTCCGGGATGGTGGTGACGTCCGCGAACGGGCGGCGCTGCGCGGTCGGTCCGTACGCGGTGGCGTCCAGCGGTTCGGTCCAGGGCTCCGGCGGCACGGGCGCGGCGAAGCGGAGCGGGCCGACCGGCGGCTGGGCGTACGGGATGCCGAGGAATCGGCAGCTCCCGTCGGCCCGGCGCTCGCCGCGGACGGGGCCGCGGGTGGTGGTGACGAGGGGCGGGTTGGTGCCGGTCATGGGGGCTCCTGTCGGTGCTCGGAACGGTTCGCTTGACGCTCTTGACGGGCTTGAGGTCGAGGGCGCCGGCCGGGCGGCATGGCGCTGCTGCCTTCCTGGTCGGGCCGCCGGGGGTGCCCGGGGCGGTTCCCTCGCCGGGCTCGCCGGCCTCGTCTGCCTCGACTTCTCCGTCGGGCACGTCCACAGCCTCCGGCCGGAAGGCCATTTACGTCAACGGTCGAAATAAAATGGTGACGCGTGTCACTTACTCGTGTCAACATTGGGTGGTCCGCCGTTCGCTCCCCGCCGTCGGAGAGAATCGCCGCGTGCCCGCAGCCCCCGCAGAACCGCCCTCCGACTCCGCCGCCGTACGCCGCCTCAACCTGTCGCGCGCCCTGCGGCACATCGCCGAGCGCGGCCCCTGCTCCCGCAGCGAGGTCTCGGCCGCGACGGGTCTGGCCCACGGCTCGCTCACGGCGCTGACGGCCGACCTCATCGACCGCGGTCTCGTGCGGGAGGCCGGGCTCACTCCGGCGGGCGGACGCGGACGGCCCCGGCGGCAGCTGGAACTGGTGCCGGGACGGGTCCTCACCCTCGCGGTACGCATCACCCGCGAGCGGCTCCAGGCGACCGTCGCCGACCTCGCGGGCGAGGCCCTGCACCGTGCCTCGCTCCCCCACCGGACCCCGCCGGGCGACCCGCTGCCCCTCGCCCGCGCCGTCGCGGACGTGCTGCGCGCGGCCCGGGCGGCCGCCTCGGCCGTGCCGGGGGCGCACGTGTGGGGTGCGGTGATGGCGATGCCGGGTCCGGTCGACGCGGACGGCGCCCATGTGTTCAGCACCGACTTCGGCTGGCCGGGGCCGGTGGACCTGGCGGGTCTCGTACGGGAGGAGCTGCGGCGGGCGGGACCGGGCGAAGGACCCGTGGAGCTTCCGCTGACCCTGGTCAACGACGCCAACCTCGCCGCGCTCGCCGAGTACCGCGCCCTGGCCACGCGCCGCGGCACGCCGCCGCGCTCGCTCGCGTACCTGAAGGCGGACATCGGCGTCGGCGGCGGGCTCGTCCTCGACGGGCGCATCCACACGGGCGGGCACGGGGTGGCGGGCGAGCCGGGGCACATGCCCGTCGCCTTCGACGGGCCGTCGTGCGCCTGCGGCGGGCGCGGCTGCCTCGCGCTGTACGTGGGACCCGAGGCGCTGACCGACGCGGCGGGGCTGACCGGGCTGCGCGCCTCGGCGGGCCCGGACGCGGCGCTGGCGGCCCTCGGCGAGGCCCTGGAGGCCGGGGAACGGCGGGCCCTCGACGCCCTGGACTCCGCCGGCGAGGTCCTGGGCGCGGCCGTGCTCGCCGTCACGAGCCTCCTCGATGTCGACGAGGTCGTCCTCGGCGGCTACCTCGCCGACTGGCACCGCTGGCTCGAACGCGGCCTCGCCGCCCGGCTGTCCGGCCGCCGCGCCCTCGCGGACCGGCTCGTCCCGGAGCCGGTGCCGGGCGTGCTGGGCGCGGACGCGGCGCTGACGGGTGCGCTCACGTACGGGCGGGACGCCGTCCTAGACGACCCGGCGGCCGTGCCGTCGTCGAGCGCGGGCGGCGGGTGAGCGGGGCACCCGGTTGCCCGCTCCCCCGCCAGGGAAGGCTCGCGGTGTGAACGTGAGTCCCGATGCCCTGCTCGGAGCCCTGGTCGTCGTCGCCGGTGCCGTCCTCGTCGCGGCGGGTGCCCGCTGGAAGGGGCGGGCCGTGCGCCCGCCGGCGCCCCGACGGGCGCGGAGGGCCGCCTGGCAGAGTTACGTGCGGGCGCTGACGCGCTCGGCGGAGCTGGCCATCGCCGCCGCCCGCGACGCGGCGGGCCGTGGTGAACCGGCCATCGTGACCGTCGAGTCGGTCGTGCGGCTCGCCCACGAGCGTTTCGGTTACGAGGAGGTCAGCCGGGGGCACGCCGCCGCCGCGCTGCGCCACGCGTACGAGCGCGGACGGTGCGAGGCGGACTGCATGACCGACGCCTACAGCTCGATCCAGTAGCGGCGCTTGACGCCGATCTCGGTGGTGCGGACGTCTTCCAGGACGCCGCCGTTGCGCTCGATGGTGCGGGCCGAGGCGGTGTTGGTGTCGTCGCAGGTGAGCAGGACCCGGGTCATGCCGAGGGCCCGGGCCTCGGGCAGGACGGTGGCGAGCGCCCAGGTGGCGAGGCCCCGGCGGCGGGCGGAGGGCCTGATGCTGTAGCCGATGTGGCCGCCGGCCCGGAGCAGGAAGTCGTTGAGCTCGTGGCGCAGGTCGATCGCGCCGAGGTACGTGTCGTCCTCGACGATCCACCAGTGGGTGGCGTGGACCCGGCCCTCGGGCTGAGGGCGGGTCAGGTCGGACTGTTCGCGGAGCCTGCCGACCCAGGAGGCGAAGACCTCGGGGAAGGTGAGGGCGTCGTCCGCCGCGAGCCGCATTCCGGAGCCGTCCTGGTTGGCGCCGGGGCTCCATTCCGCGTGGGCGTCGAGCCAGGAGGAGTGGAGTCGCGCGGTGGGGGCGATCAGCTGCGGCATGCGGCGACGATAACAGCCGCGGACACCGCACCGACCAGGAGTTTCTTCCTCTCGGAGCGATACGGGGCAAGGAACGGTGGAACGGCCCCGTAGCGCTACTCGCCGGTGACGCCGTCGATGCGCTCGCGCAGCAGGTCGGCGTGGCCGTTGTGGCGCGCGTACTCCTCGATCATGTGCACGAGGACGTAACGGAGCGAGAAGGCCTCCTCGTCGATGTGTCCGGTCACGTCGAGCGAGTCGGCCGCGTCGACGATCGCGCGGGCGCGCCGGCACTCCTCGCGCCACACCGCGAAGGCCTCGTCGACGTCGGCGTCGTCCACGTCGAAGTCGGCCCAGTCGGTCGAGCCGGCCGGGGTCCAAGGGCTGCGGCTGCTCTCCCCGTTGATGACGTTACGGAACCACCCGCGCTCCACCTCGGCGGCGTGCCGCACCAGCCCGAGCAACGACAGCGCGGAGGGCCCGACGGCCCGGTCCCTCAGCTGCTCGGCCGTCAGCCCCTCGCACTTCATGGCGAGGGTGTCGCGCTGGAAGTCCAGCATCGTGGTGAGGGTGGAGCGTTCGTCGGCGCTGGTGGGCGGCTGGGTGCGGAGGTCTCGGGTCGTCATGGGCGCATTCTGCCCGTGCGGGCGCGGCGCGGCCCCTGGATTTCCCGGGCCTCTGGGGGTCTGGCCGAGGGCGGCGCCGTCATGCGCAGCGCGTTCCGAAGGGGGGCGCCTCGGGCTTCTTGTCGGGGATGGCGGTGAACACGACGGTGGTCTTGCCGTTGATCACGTCCCATCCGGCGAGCACACCGAACGCCCATTGCCTCCCGAACCCCCGGTAGGTGGCGAGCGCACCCGAGTCCCCGTAGATGTTCTCCCCGTTCTTCTCCCCGGTCACGACCTCCACGAAGATGAGGTTCTCGAAGAAGGCCACGCGCTTCTTGCCCATGCCCCACTGCATGGTGTGCCGGCCGTAGACGCTGTCCAGCGTTCCCTTCTGGATCGTGGGTCCGGTCGACGCTCCCACCCACTCCACCTCCACCCCGTGCCAGGGGGCGAGGCGGTGTGCGAGACCGATCGAGTCCTTCTCGGGCTGCCAGAGCTCCGCGCGCTCGGCCCCGATCCGATAGCTGCAGGTGTCCCCCTTGGGGCGCACCCAGCCGAGGTCGTGGTGGTTGTAGGTCGGGAGCTTCGGGGGCTTGGGGATCTCGTCCGGCAGATAGGACACGACGGGGACGGTGCCCTCGATGATGCCGACCTTGAGGTCTTCCCACCGCCTGAACAGGTCGTTCCAGATGATGTCGGGGAGCGGCTGGTAGAAGTCCGTTCCCGTGTCGCAGCCCGTGAGGACGTGGCCGGCCGTCAGGACGGTTTTCGCCCCTCCCCAGTTGATCATTCCCCCGAGCGTGCCGTTGCTGTACCAGTCGTCGAAGCGCGTTCCCGGCCGGTAGCCGCCCGCCCGGTAGCCGCCCGGGCACGGGCGGGCCTTTCGTTCGAGGGCCGCCGGCATGATCCCGGTGGATTCGACGACGTCCGTCGGGATCCGCTCGACGGACGCCGTGCCGTCCGGGTGGCGCACCGCCAGGTCCACGGTCGGGGGTATGGAGAGGTCGCCCGGCCCCAGCTCGTGCGGCGGTCTCTTGCGCAGCACCTGGACCTGGATGGCGAGCCGGGGCGTCTGCCTCCCGTCGACGTACTTCCGGGCCATGGTGAGCCCCACGACGCCGGGGCGGCCCAGCCAGTGGCTGACGCCCTCGTGGAGCCGGTGCGGTTCCAGCGGTTCCGGTACCACGGTGGTCACCCCGCTCCGTCGCCCGCCAGGAGCGCGCGCATCCGGTCGGACATCGGGGACGTCTTCGCCAGCGGGCGTTTCGGAAGCTTGGCCGGGTTGTACGGGCCGTCGATCACCGCCGGTTCCTCTGCCCCGTAGATGAGGGAGGAGAGGGCGGTCCCGTCCGAATCGAACACGGTGACGACGTTGGTGAGTTGCCAGTACAGGAACAGCTGCGCGTCACCGCCCGCGGAGTTGTCGAACTCCTGCGAGACGAAGGACGTGGTCTGGGTGTTCGTGCTGACCTGCTGGAGCCTGCTGGAGGAGGCGCTGATGCTGGTGGAGATACCGGCCGAGATGGGGCCCCAGCCGGCACTCGCGTCCATCCCCAGGGCCACCGCCAGCTTCGACTGCTCGGAGGTCGTGGTCTCGATCCCCGCCGTGGTCGTGTAGTTCTCCGTCCGGTGCTCGCCCTTCGCGATGCAGTACGACTTGGGGAGCCGTCGCCAGTACTGCTCCCTGGCGATGCGATTCTTGCCCGACTGTCCGCAGCCGACCACCACGCGAGGCGAGTCGGGGGGAATCACGACGGCCTGGTTGGGTGTCGGCGGTGTTCCGATGCCGTTGGGGTCGAGAAGGTCGGAACAGGTCACGGTGACCCAGTTCTGGGGGTCGCTCCCGCCTGAAGCGGCCTGGAGGACGGCGGCGAAGGCGCCGCTGTAGTAGTTGACGAAGAGGAAGTACCAGCCGTAGTCGATCTGCCCGGTGAATCCGGGCCACGTCTTGCCCGGCTTGACGAGCAGGGACGGATATCCGAACCCGAACTGGTTGCTGCCGCCGGGCACCATGCCCATCCAGACTCCGTGGTCGGAGACGAGGTACACCCCCAGGGGGATCTCCGTTTGATTGGTGAAGCTGAACTGTGCGCTCTGGCCGGTGTTGCGTGACTGGAGCGTCCCCGACAGTGCCTTCTGGTAGATCTCGTTCATCTTCATGCCGCGCCCCCTGCGCTCCGGGTACCGGCCGTGGCGGGATCGGGCAGGATGTAGGGGCCTCGGACGACGGTCGGCTGGGTCGCCGTGACGATCGAGCCGAGGGGGGTGCCGCCGTCCCACGCGAACATCGAGACGACGTCGGCCAACTGCCAGTTGAGCATCATCTCGGGCTTGTCGGCGTCGTGGTCCAGGCTGTACTTCTCGGAGACGTAGGACGTCGTCTGCTCGGTCACGGTGATCTGCTGGAAGGTCGTGGACGAGGTGCTCAGGGAGGCGGAGACCGATGCGGACACGGGCCCCCAGCCGGCGCCGGCCGAGGCACTGACCGCCGTTTCGAGGGTCTTCAGGTCCGAGGTGGTCTCCTGTTTCCCGGAGGAGACGGTGTACGAGTACTCCATGGTCTCGCCGGGCGCGATGCTGTAGGAGTCCGCCAGACGCTGCCAGTACTGTTCCCTGAGCACCCGGGTGGGCGCTTCGCCGCCGGCCGGAGGGATCAGGCCGCAGCCGACCGCGATCCGGGGCGAGTCGGCGGGGAGGAGCAGCCCGCCGTCGATGTCCGGCTCGGGGACCTTGCCGATGTCGTTGGGTTCCAGCAGGTCCCATTCCGTGATGTAGATGCTGGAGGTGCCGTCGGTCGGGGTCGCGTAGACCGCGACGAAAGCACCCGTGTCCGCGCTCGTGACAAGCCAGTACTCGCCTTCCAGCGCCCGCACGGTCGTCTCGCCGCCCGCCTGGCCGGCCTGGCTCGTACCCGGGAGGCCGAACGTTTCGGTGCGTTCTCCCGGGCGGCCTAGGACCCGGTAGCCGACCAACACCAAGGCGGTCATGTTGACGAACCTCAGATTGCTCGGCGTCCCGATCGGATGCGACTGCAGGGTGCCGTTGATGGCCTTCTGGTAGTCGTCGTTCATCTGCATGGTGGATCCCCGCCTCTGTCGCGGAGTTCAGCCTCTGAGTTCTGTCCCCACCTCCCAGTTACGCACGCCCGAGGGGGCCCCGCACATCGAGGCCCCCGGCCCGTCCCGTCACTCGAAGGCCGCGGCCGCCGCCTTCAACGCCTCGGCCACCGTCTCCGGCGCGTCCGGTCCCGGCGGGCCCGGACGGTAGGTGACCGAGCGGAGCCTTCCCTCGAAGCGGAAGGAGCGCCGGCGCTCGAACAGGGGCCAGGAGACGGGGGACTTGCGGTCGACGCCGATGCTGATGCCCTGGAAGGGGGCCATCCCGACGAGTTGGTGGACGGGGGCGGGGGTGGCGCGGAGTTCTTCGTCGACGGTGACGGTGAAGCGCCAGCGCAGGCCCTCCTCGGCGGTGGCGGTGAGCAGGATGGCGTGGGCTCCGGGGGCGAGGGGGCCGGCGTCGGTCTCGTGGAGGCTGCCGTACTCGTTGTACGCGAGGACGAGTCGGCCGTGCTCCACGTAGAGGCTGTAGCCGCCGCCCTGGTCCCCGTGGGAGACGAGGACGCCCTCGCCGGTCTCGTCCACGGCGACGGCGATCTCGAAGGAGCGCAGGGAGGTCAGCCGTGAGGAGCGGTAGCGCTCGAGTTCGGGGGTGCCGGGGAGCAGGGTGAGGGGGCGGGCGAGGCGCTGTTCGGCAGGGTTGCGGCGGGCGAGGGCGCCGCTGTGGTCGGGGAGCGGGAAGACGCCGTTGCGCCAGGCGGCCTCCTCCCAGGCCTTGGACAACTCGGTCACGAGGTCGGGATGGCGGGCGGACAGGTCATGGATCTCGGTGGGGTCGGTGCGGATGTCGTAGAGGGCCCATTCGGTGTCGTCGTAGGGGGCGCCTGGGCGGTGGAGGGTGACCAGTTTGTGGCCGTCGCGGTAGTGGCTGCGGTTGCCGGTCATCTCGCAGTACTGCTCGGGGTGGGTGGAGTCGTGGGCGGGGTCGGCGAGGACGGGGGCGAAGCTGGTGCCGTCCGGCTCCTGGAGCGGGGTGCCCCGGCGGGTGTCGGGCCGTGCGATGCCGGCGAGTTCGAGGAGGGTGGGGGTGATGTCCGTGACGTACTGGTACTGGGGCCGCAGGCCGCGCGCGAGCCGTCCGTCGCGGGCGCCCGCGGGCCAGGACAGGACGAAGGGGACGCGGACGCCGCCGGCGTAGGTGTGGCCCTTGTAGAGCCGGAAGGGCGTGTTGGAGGCCATGCCCCAGCCGCGCGGGTAGTGGACGAGGCTACGCGGTCCGCCGATGAGCTCGGGGTCGCGGTCGACGTCGGGGTCCCAGTCGCCGGGCAGGCGGGGGTGGTGGACGAAGCGGCTGAAGTAGGAGCGGGTTCCTTCGGCGCCGCCTTCGCCGGTGCCGCCGTTGTCGGAGGTGAACACGATGACGGTGTTGTCGAGTTCGCCGAGGGCCGCGAGGGTGTCGGTGAGCCGGCCGAGGTTCTGGTCGATGTTGTCGACGAGGGCGGCGTACACCTCCATGTAGCGGGCGTAGAGCCGCTGCTGCTCCTCGGTGAGGGAGTCCCAGGCGGGCACGTCGAGTCCGGCCTCGCTGTTGCGTTCGGGTAGTTCCGTTCCGAGCGGAAAGAGCCCGGCGGCGATCTGGGCGGCGAAGCGCCGGTCGCGCAGGGCGTCCCAGCCCTCGTCGTAGCGGCCACGGTGGCGGGCGATGTCCTCGGGCTTGGCCTGGAGGGGGCCGTGGACGGCGTTGTGGGCGAGGTACAGGAAGAAGGGCTTGTCGGGGTCGTGCGCGCGCAGCGACGTGACCATGGAGATGGCCTGGTCGGTGATGTCGTCGGTGTAGTAGTAGCCGTCGGGGAACTCGTCGATGTCCAGGGGGCTGTTGTCGCGGACGAGCTGGTGCGGGTGGAACAGGCTGGTCAGCCCTTCGAGGACGCCGTAGTACTGGTCGAAGCCCTTCCGCAGGGGCCAGTTGCGCCGGTCGTCGGCGGCGTTGGAGGCGGAGTCGCGCACGAGGTGCCACTTGCCGACGGCGAAGGTGGCGTAGCCGGAGTCGTGGAGGAGCTCCGCGAGGGTGGGGACGTCGTCGGCGATCTCCATGCCGTAACCGGGGAAGCCGGGGTCGGAGTTGGCGACCATGGCGTAGCCGACGCGGTGCGGGTTGAGGCCGGTGAGCAGGGCGGCGCGGGCCGGTGAGCACAGCGGCATGGTGTGGTAGTTCGTGAGCCGTACGCCGTCCTCGGCGAGGGAGTCGAGGACGGGGGTGGGGATCTCGGAGCCGAAGGGCCCGATGTCGCTGTAGCCCATGTCGTCGACGAGGACGACGACGATGTTGGGGGCCTTGGCGGGCGGCGTCGGCCGGGTGGGCCAGGCGGGCTCGGACTCGGCGAAGGTGCGGCCGATCCGGCCGGGGAAGCCCTCGTACGGGTCGCGGCGGGTGCTGGTGGTCATGCGGGCAGGTCTCCGGTGAGTGAGGGGGCGCAGCGGAAGCCGCCGTGGCCGGTGGAGGAGTCGGGCGTGGCAGCCACGAACCGCGCGTACGGCGTGTGGGTCGGCAGCGGAAGCGGTTCGGCGGCCCCGGTGAGCTTCCCCGCGCACGGGCGGCCGGGCGCGGGGCGGGAGCTCATGCGCTCGCCCCCGCCGTCAGGAGCCGCGGCGGCGCCGGTACGGGTTCGGGTGCGGCGGCCAGCAGGGCGCGGGTGTACGGGTCCCGGGGGTGCTCGCAGACCTCGTCGGCGCTGCCCGTCTCCACGATCCGGCCCCGGTGCATGACGGCGATGCGGTGGCTGACCTGCCGGACGACGGCGAGGTCGTGGGCGATGAAGACCAGGGCGAGGCCCAGGTCGCGCTGGAGGTCGGTGAGCAGTCCGACGATCTGGGCCTGCACGGACACGTCGAGCGCGGAGACGGGTTCGTCGCAGATCAGGACGGCGGGTTGGGGGGCGAGGGCGCGGGCGATGCCGATGCGCTGGCGCTGGCCGCCGGAGAAGGAGCGGGGCCTGCGGTCGGCGACGGCCGGGTCCAGGCCGACGAGCGACAGCAAGTCGGCGACCCGCCGCGCGCGGCCCGCCCGGTCGCCGAGCCCGAAGGCGCGCAGCGGCTCGGCGACGATCTCGCCGACGGTCATGCGGGGGTCGAGGGAGGCGTACGGGTCCTGGAACACCATCTGGACCCGGCGCCGTACGCTGTGCAGCTCGCGGCGCCCGGGGCGCGTGACGTCCCGGCCGTCGAGGAGCAGCCGGCCGCCGTCGGCGGGGTGGGCGTGGGCGAGGACCCGGGCGAGGGTGGACTTGCCGGAGCCGGACTCGCCGACGATGCCGAGGGTCTCCCCGGCGGCGAGGGTGAGCGACACGTCGTCGAGGGCGGTGAGGGTGCGCCGGCCGCGCCGGCCGTACGTCTTGCGCAGCGATTCGGCGGCGAGGACGACGGCTCCGGGCTCCGGCCGGTCGATGCGGACCGGGGGCGGGGGCGTCGGCAGGGGCTCGGTGCGCTCGGCGGCGAGCACGCAGGCGGCGCGCACCCCGCCGTCGAGGGCGACCGGTGCGGGGACGGCGGTGCGGCACCGGTCGGTGACGAAGGCGCAGCGGTCGGCGAAGGCGCACCCGTCGCCGAGGAGGGTCGGGTCGGGCGGGTTGCCGGGGATGCCGGTGAGGCGGGTGCCGGAGGGTGCGGAGAGCCGGGGCACCGCGGCGAGGAGTCCGGCGGTGTAGGGGTGGCGGGGCCGCGTGAGGACCTCGGCGGTGGGGCCGTCCTCGACGACGGAGCCGCCGTACATGACGAGGACGCGGGCGCAGGCGCGGGCGACGACGCCCATGTTGTGGGTGATGAGGACGAGCGCGGTGCCGGTCTTGCGGCCGAGCTCGGCGAGCAGGGTGAGGATCTGGTCCTGGACGGTGGCGTCGAGGGCGGTGGTGGGTTCGTCGGCGAGCAGGATGTCGGGTTCGCCGGCGAGGGCCATGGCGATGAGGATGCGCTGGCGCTGGCCGCCGGAGAACTGGTGGGGGTGGTCGTCGAGGCGGCGGGCCGCGTCGGGGATGCCGACCAGGTCGAGGAGTTCCCGGGCCCGTGCCCGGCGGGCCGCCCGGTCGCCGTACCGGTGGGCGCGCAGCACCTCGTCGAGGTGGCCGCCGGCCGTGAGGACCGGGTTGAGGGCGGTCATCGGGTCCTGGAAGATCATGCCGATGCGTGCTCCGCGCACGGACCGCAGCTCGCGCTCGTCCGCGGTGGTGAGCTCGTGTCCGTCGAGGCGGACGGAGCCCGCGGCGATCCGGCCGGTGCCGGGCAGCATGCGCAGCAGGGCGAGGGCGGTGGTGGACTTGCCGGAGCCGGACTCGCCGACGACGGCGAGGGTCTCGCCGCGCCGCAGGGTGAAGGAGACGTCGCGCACGGCGCGCAGGGTTCCGCCGTCGGGGGTGGTGAACTCGACGTCGAGGCCGCTGACTTCGAGGAGGGCCGGGCCCTCGTCGGGTACGTGACGGGTCATCGGCGGGTCTCCCGGTTCAGCGCGTCGGCGATCAGGGAGAGGCCGAGGACGAGCACGGTCACGGTGATCAGGGGGCCGGCGGCGAAGTGCGGGGCCTGGGCGAGATAGGGCATGGACTGGCTGAGCACGGCCCCGAGGGTGGGTTGCGGGGGCCGTACGCCGACGCCGAGGAAGCTCATGGCGCCCTCGATGAAGACGGCGACGGTGAGGGAGACGGCGATCTGCACGACCAGCGGGTCGGCGGCGTTGGGCAGGATGTGCCGGGTGAGGATCCGGCCGGACGAGGTGCCGCCGACGCGGGCGGCGGTGACGTACTCGCGTGCCCCTTGGACGAGGATGCCCGTGCGCAGGAGCCGTCCGAAGGCGGGGATCTCGGCGAGCGCGATGACGAGGACCACGGGCAGCGGGCCGGGGCCGAGGACGGCGGTGACGGCGAGCGCGAGGATCAGTCCGGGGAAGGCGAGGACCAGGTCGAAGGCGCGCTGCACGACGGTGTCGGCGACCGGGTGGACGGTGGCGAGGAGAGCGGCGAGGCAGCCGAGGACGGCGCCGAGCGGCACGGCCACGGCGATGATGCCGAGGTCGGCCCGGATGCCGTAGAGCAGCCGGGCGAGCAGGTCGCGGCCGAGGTCGTCGGTGCCCAGCGGGTGCCCCGGGGTGCCGAACCCGGCGAGGGACTGGCCGCTCTGGTCGGTGGGACCGTGGCCGGCGAGGAGCGGGGCGAGCAGCCCGGCGGCGACGACGAGAGCGACGAGCACGAGCCCGGCGCGGCCGCGGGCGGTGCGGAGGGCGGCCCGGTAGGGGTGCTGGGGACGGCGGGTGGGGGCGGCAGCGGAGGCGGGCGGGGTGTTCGCGGCCGTTTCGGTCCGAGCGGTCCGAGCGGTCCGAGCGCTCTCGGCGAGCTGAGTGGTCTGTGTGGTCTGAGTGGTGGTCTCTGTGGCGGTCATGTCGGTCACTCCCACCTGATCCGGGGGTCGAGCCAGGCGTGCACGAGGTCGGTGAGCAGTTGGACGAGTACGAAGACGGTGACGAGGAGGAGCAGCAGGTCCTGGACGACGGGGTAGTCGCGGCGGACCAGGGCCTGTTCGGCGAGCTGGCCGAGGCCGGGCCAGGCGAAGATGGCCTCGACGAGGACGGCTCCGCCGAGGAGATGGCCGGTCTGCATGCCGAGGAGGGTGACGACCGGCGGCAGCGCGCCGGGCAGGGCGTGGCGCCACAGGATGCGGCGGGGTGCGATGCCGGCGGCGGTCGCGGTGCGGACGTGGTCCTCGGCGAGGGCGCGTTCGATGCCGTCCTTGAGGTAGCGGCCGAGGACGGCGGCGCTGGGCAGGGCGAGGCAGAGGGCGGGCAGCAGCAGGTACTGCGCCCCCAGGTCGGGCGCGGTGAGGATCGGGACCCGGCCGCCCGGCGGCAGCACGCCGAGGACGACGGCGAAGAGCAGGACCAGCAGGACTCCGGAGACGAACGGCGGTACGGCGAGCGCAGCCGTGGTGACGACCCGCACCGCACCGCGCACCCAGGAGCTGCGGGCTGTGGCGCCGAGGACTCCGAAGGTGCCGCCGAGGAGCACGACGAACAGCAGCGCGCCCAGGGTGAGTTCGACGGTCGCGCCCAGTCCGTCGCCGATCAGGTCGGCGGTCTGGCCGCCGATGGCGTACGAGGGGCCGAGGTCGCCGGTCGCGAGGCCGCCGAGCCAGTGGACGTACTGACCGAGCAGCGGGGCGTCGAGGCCGAGCCGGGTGCGGATGGCGGCGACGGTCTCCGGTGTCGCGTCGGGACCGGCGAGGGAGCTCGCGGGGTCGCCGGGGACGAGCCGGATGAGGGTGAAGACGAGGAAGGAGGCGAGGAGGAGGACGAGGAGGGCGGAGGGGATCCTCCGGAGGAGGTGGCGGCGCATCGCTCAGCCCGCCAGGTAGGCGTCGTCGAGGTTGAGGTAGGAGAACTTGTTGAGGGCGACGCCGTGCAGCTTGGCGGAGGCGACCTGGACGTTGCCGCGGATGACCAGGTCGATGATGAAGGCCTCGTCGAGGAGGAGGTCGGAGATCCCGCTCTGCAGGGCGTTGGCGGCGGCGCCGGTGGCGCGGCTGGTCCAGGCCTCGCGGACGATCCGGGTGTACGCGGCGGAGCGGAATTTGGAGGTGTTCTTGGCCTCGTTGAAGGGGTACGCGCTGACGGCGAGGGTGGACGGCTGGACCTGCGCGAAGCCGTGGCCCATGCTCCACAGGGCCGGCATGTTCTGCGAGATCAGGTTCTTCTGGGCGGTGGCGGGGTCGGTGGGCTGGAGGGTGACGTCGACACCGGCCTGCTTGAGGTCGTACTGGATCGACTCCGCGAGGGCGGTCTCGCCGGGCAGGCCGACATGGAGCAGCGGCAGCTCCAGCCGGGGGTGTCCGGCGGCCTTGAGGAGTTCGCGGGCCTTGCCCGGGTCGTACGTGTAGTGGGTGCGGCCGGTCTCGGTGAAGGCGGGCGAGGACTTCGGCCAGGGCGCGGCGGAGGCGAGGCCGTAGCCGCCGAGGGCCTGCTTGAGGAGGCGCTCGCGGTCGATGGCCCAGGCGAGGGCCTGGCGGACCAGCTTGTCGTCGAGCGGGGCGACGGTGGTGTTGACGCCGAGGTAGTAGGCGCCGGCGCCGGTGTCGTAGCTGGTGAGGGTCAGGTCGGGGTTGTCCTTGACGACGGCGAGGCTCTTGCCGGGGACGCTGAAGGAGAGCTGGGACTGGCCGGAGCGCAGGGAGGAGAGGAGCGCGTCGGCCTGGGGTATGACGCGGAGTTCCACGCCGTCGAGGTAGGGGCGGCCTGGCTGCCAGTACGCGTCGTTGCGGGTGAGGCTGAGTCCGGTGCCGGGGCTCCACTTGGCCAGCCTGAACGGGCCGGTGCCGTTGAGCCGCTTGCCGGTCACGGCGTCCTCGATGCTGTTCCGGTCGGTGACGATCATGAACTCGAAGAGGTCGAAGAGGTTGTTGACCGGGTGGGCGAGGCGGAGGGTCAGTTCGTGGTCGCCGCGCTTGTCGAAGCCGGTGATCGCGGCGGCGGTGGCGCGCAACTGGGCGGCCCTGAGCGGGTTCTGGAGGTTCTTCACCGCGAAGACGACGTCGTCGGCGGTGAAGGGGCGGCCGTCGTGGAAGGTCACTCCGGTGCGCAGCTTGAGGGTGATGCTGCGTCCGTCCTGGGCGTACTCCCAGGAGGTGGCGAGCTCGGGCTGGGGGCGCAGCCGGTCGTCGTAGCGGGTGAGGGTGTTGAACACCAGTCGCTGCTGGAGGGACTGGTTGCTCTGGGCGAAGAGCAGGCTGGGGGTGAAGTCGCTGTTGACGGCGACGGTGACGGTGCCGCCGCGGCGCGGTCCCGCCGCGGCCTTCGGGTCGGTGGCGCCGGACTCGGAGACGGCCGAGCGGCAGCCGGCCAGACCCAGCCCCAGGAGCAGGGTCCCGCCGCCCGCGGCGCGCAGGGCGGTGCGGCGGGAGGGGGTGCTGGGCGTGGAGGGGTACAGCTCGGTCATCGGATGCCTGCCTGTGAGAGGGAGGGAGGGGAGGAGTGGGATCTCCGAACCGGGCACGGGCCCGCGAGAACCGGTGGGGAGGAACGGCTCCACCGATTACTTCCGCTGCGGGAGAAACAAACCCCGGGCAGCGGAAGGGAACTCAGGAACGGGAGAACGCTGAAGGGATCAGGAAGGAAGGTGCGTGCAGGGGAGGTGCGTGCGGGGGAGGTGCGTGAAGCGGAGGTCCGCGCAGGGGATCAGCGCATGGGCCGACGAGTTCCCGGTGGCCGGGTCCGCAGGCCGTAGGCCCGGGGCCGGGCGCACCGCGGCGGGCCGGACGCGTCGCGTTCGGTCGGCCGGAGCCCGGGAGGAATGCGGGGGTGTGCGGAGCGGACCGCTCAGAGGCGGACGGCACAGACCGCGCTGGCCTGTCGACAGAGGTCGACGTGCCTGCGGCAGATGAGGCGCATGTCCGGATTCACGGGAGCAATATGGCAGCGGCTTCCCGACCGGGTCAACCAGGCTTGTCCGCATTCTGAGACACCCTCAGCTTTCCAGCATCCTCCCCGACAGCCTTTCGATGCCCTGAAGAGGGTTCCTGAACAGGGGATTCAGCAGAACCGTGCCCGCCGCGACGGGCAGCACGGCCGGTCCGGCATGTGGACTGACGATCCGTTCGGGGTCGTCGCAGACGTGCGAGAGGTCGACCGCGGCGCCCCGGATCTCCTCCAAATACTCCGGGTCGAGGATGCTGGCCTGCTCGGTGACCACCACCAGGTCGGGGTTGAGCACGTCGAGCAGCAGGGCGACCGCCCGCCCCACCGCACGGGCCCGCTCGCGCAGCAGCCGGTCCGCGCGCCGGTCGCCGGTCGCCGCCGCGTCCACCACCAAGGACACGTCCGGCTCGGGCACGATCCCCCTGCGGTACGCGGTCTCGCCGACCCAGGTGTTCGACGCGGTCGCCTCCAGGCAGCCCCAACGCCCGCACGGGCAGGGCGTGGTGGAGTCCGGCACGGGCAGGTGGGCGACGTCGCCGGCGGCCGAGCCGGGCCCCTGGTGGACGACGCCGGCGATCCCGAGAGCGGCGTCGACCACGTTGCCGACGAAGAGGTGGACCAGGCTGCGGCGCGCCTCGGGGCGGCCGAAGAGGATCTCGGACTGGGCGATCGCGCGGGCGTGGTTGTCGATCCGCACCGCGCGCCCGCGCAGGCCGCCGGTCAGCTCGGCGACCAGCGGCCGGTGGAACCAGCCGAACGCGTCGTGCCGCACGACGTGTCCCCGATCGGGGTCGACCCAGCCGCCGACGGCCGCTCCGACGCCGAGCAGCGGGCGCCCGTCGGCGTACTCGGCGAGGAAGGCCCGCATCTCCCGGGCGACGGTCCCGGGCAGGGTGCGCGGGTCGACCCCGGCATGGCTGAGGGTGCGCCGGGCGAGCACCCGGCCGCGCAGGTCCACCAGGCCCAAGGACGAGGCGGGGACGCCGAGATGGACGCCGCCGGCCACCGGGCCGCCGGTGGCGCCGAGGTGCAGGTCGACGGGGATCTGCGGGCGGCCCACTCCCCCGCCCTCGGCGTGCTCGGGCAGTTCGTGCAGCAGGCCGTGCCGGAGCAGGTCGGTGGCCTGGCGGGAGACGGCGGCGGGGCTGAGTCCGCAGAGCCGGGCGATGGCGCTGCGGGCGACCGGCCCGTGGTCGAGGACGGTGCGCAGCACGGTGGCGGCGTTGGTGTCGCGCCGGCCGTCCCCGGCCATCCGGGGGGCGTGGGGGCTGGGAGAGGTGAAGGTCATGAAGGCCTCGTCTCGGGAGTGCTGCTCAGTGTTGCCACGGCGTGAAATCCCCCGGCGCCGCGCGGACCGCCCGCCGAGGGCGCGGCCGGACCGCCCGCCGCGCCCCTCCGTACCGGCGAATCCACTGGTCACAGGGGGTTTGGTGGAGTCCGGTGGGCGGCTGCCCGGTGCCGGAGGAGAGGCCGATTCAACCACCACGGCGCGATCTTCGCCGGGCCTGTGGATCGTTGACGGTCCGCCGGGAGCCCTGCGATGGTCCTGGTCATCGCCCTGCCGCACCGTTCGGCTCACCGGTGCGCACCCCGAGGCGCCCTCCGGTCTCTCCGGTGTCCGCCCTCTGGCGCCTTCATTACTTCCCCTGCGAAATTAACTCCGCACCCCGTCCCGAAGGGATCCGTCATGTCGACCACGACCGCCCCCACCACCGCCACCGAACTCACCGTCCGCAAGGTCGGCGGCAGGCTCGGCGCCGTCATCTCCGGCGTGCGCCTCGGCGGCGACCTCGCCCCCGAGACGGTCGCCGCGATCCGCGCCGCCCTCCTGGAGCACAAGGTCGTCTTCTTCCGCGACCAGGACCACCTGGACGAGGACGCCCACGAGGCCTTCGGACGGCTGCTCGGCACGCCGGTCGCCCACCCCACCGTCCCCTCGGCCGACGGCCGTTACTCCTTCCCCATCGACTCCGACTACGGCGGCCGGGCCAACCAGTGGCACACCGACGTCACCTTCGTCCCCGCCTACCCGGCCTTCTCGATCCTGCGCGCCGTGGTCATCCCGCCCTACGGCGGCAACACCCTGTGGGCCAACACCGCCACCGCGTACGAGCGCCTGCCGGAGCCGCTGCGCGTCCTGGCCGAGGGGCTGCGGGCGGTGCACTCCAACGACTACGACTACGCGGCACTGCGTCCCGACACCCTGCCGGAGCAGCTGGTGCGCTTCCGCGAGGTGTTCGCCTCGACGAAGTTCCTCACCGAGCACCCCCTCGTCCGCGTCCACCCCGAGACCGGCGAACGCACCCTGCTCCTCGGCAACTTCGTCCAGCGGATCAGCGGCCTGACCGGAGCCGACTCGCGCGCCCTGGTCGACCTGTTCCAGTCCCACGTCGAGCGCCCGGAGAACACCGTCCGCTGGCAGTGGCAGGTCGGCGACGTGGCGATCTGGGACAACCGGGCCACCCAGCACTACGGCGTCGACGACTCCGACGCCCACGACCGCAAGCTGCGCCGGGTGACCATCGACGGCGACGTCCCGGTCGGCGTGGACGGACGCTCCTCGGTCCTGCTCGCGCCCGAGGGCGTGCCCGACCCGGCCTTCGGCATCGCCTCCGGCGCCTCGACGGCGCAGCCCGCCGCCTGATGCCGCCCGCCGCCGCCCGGCCGAGCGTCGTCGTCGTCCTCACCGACCAGCAGCGGTGGGACACCACCGGCGCGCACGGCAACCCCGCCGGGGTGACCCCGGAGTTCGACCGGCTGGCCCGCGAGGGCACGCTGGTCGAGCAGGCGGTCACGCCCAATCCGGTGTGCGCGCCGGCCCGTGCGGCGCTGCAGACGGGCCGCTATCCGACGGCCACCGGGGTGTTCCGCAACGGACTTCCGCTCGGAGCGGAACTCCCCACGCTGGCCGGGACCTTCGCCGAGGCCGGGTACGTCACCGGCTACATCGGCAAGTGGCACCTGTCGGGCGAGGACAACCCCGACGGCCCGGTCCCGCCCGGCCGGCGCGGCGGCTACGAGCACTGGCTCGCTTCGGACCGGCTGGAGTTCACCTCCGACGCGTACCGGACGGTGGTGTACGACGAGGAGGGCGAGCCGGTCCGGCTGCCGGGGTACCGCTCGGACGCCCTGATCGACGCGGCGATCCGTTTCGTGGCCGACCACCACGAGCGGCCCTTCCTGCTCTTCCTCTCCCTCCTGGAACCGCACCACCAGAACGCCACCGACAGCTACCCTGCGCCCGTCGGCTACCGGGAGCGCTACGAGGGCCGGTGGCTGCCCCCCGATCTCGCGGCGCTCAGTCCCGGGGCCGCGCAGGGCGGCGCGCACCGGCACCTCGGCGGCTACCTGGGCCAGATCAGACGCGTCGACGAGGGGGTGGGGCGGCTGCGGGACGCGCTGCGCGGCCTGGGCATCGAGGACGACACCCTGATCGCCTGGACCGCCGACCACGGTTCGCACTTCCGAACGCGCAACGGCGAGTACAAGCGCTCCGCCCACGAGGCCTCGGTGCGCGTGCCGTTCGCACTCACCGGCCCCGGATTCCGCGGCGGCGGCGTCATCCGCCATCCGGTCTCCACCGTGGACCTGATGCCGACGCTCCTCGACGCGGCGGGCCTGAAGGTCCCGGAGGGCGTGCAGGGGCGTTCGCTGCGGCCGCTGGTGGGCGGCGGGTCCGACCCCGAGCGCCCGTACTCGGTGTTCGTGCAGATCAGCGAGGACGTGATCGGGCGGGCGGTGCGCACGGAGCGGTGGAAGTACGTGGTGACGGCGCCGCCCGGCCCCGATCCCTGGTGGCATCCGGACGCCGACCGCTACCGCGAGAGCGAGCTGTACGACCTGGCGGCCGATCCGTACGAGCTGGAGAACCTGGCCGGACTCACCTCCCACCGGCGGGTGGCCGACGGGCTGCGGGACTCCCTCGCCGCGTGGCTGCGCGAGGTGGAGGGCGCTGATCCGGTCATCGAGGCGGCGGCGCCGCGCACGCTCGACCAGCGCTCCCCGGACTCCTTCCCGCACGACCGGCTGCCGTGGGAGGGGGTGCGCTTCGGGCACGCCCCACGACGCCCCGCCACCCGGCCGGGAAGGCCGGGAGAGCCGGAAGGGTCCGGGCGGTCAGGAGGGCCGGGGAGGAAGGGGGGTCAGGAGCCGGACGGTACGGCGTAGTCGCCGAAGCCGACCCAGTCGAGGGCCACGCAGGGCTCGTCGCCGAGCACCCAGGCGTCGTGTCCCGGCTGGACCTCGTAGAAGTCACCGGGGCCCAGCTCCGCGCTGTCGCCGCCGTCCAGGACCACCTTGATCCGGCCGCTGACGACATAGCCGACGTGGTGCGCCTGGCAGCTGTCGGTGCCCGCGATGGGCTTCACGTGCTTGGTCCACTGCCAGCCCGGTTCGAACACGGCCCTGCCGATCTGGCCCTTGTCCGTGTTGAGCAGGTCCAGCCGGCCCTTGCCCCCGTCGAAGGGGCGGGTCTCGTCTGCGGAGTCGAAGCTCCTGGAAACGATTCCGGTCATCGTCGTCCGCCTCCCCGGCGGTGGAACGTGGAACCCCGAGTCCACTTCCAGGCTACGCCGCGAGGGCCGGGCGCACTTCCCGCGCCGGTCGACCGCCCGGCGCCCGCCCGGAACCGATGCCGACCGGCCGCGTCGTGGCCGTAAACCACGTTGTCGTACAAGATCGGCTCGGGCTACCGTGGAGGCATGACTGCCGGGTCGGCCATGGGCCGTGAGCGAGTAGGGCACCCGGCCGTGGCGTGAGCGCCGCCGGGTGGTGGGCGCGGGGTCCGCCGCGGCCGTCCCTCCCGTACCGCGTGTACGGGGCAGGAGACAGTCGACAGCGCTTGCCCGTGAAAGGACCCCCCATGACCGCTGAGCTCAACCACACCGTCGTGTACGCCCGTGACCGGCGGGTCTCCGCCGAGTTCCTCGCCGAGGTGCTCGGCCTCGCGGTCGGTGCCCCGATGGGCCCGTTCCTGCCGGTGGACACCGGCAACGGCGTGACCCTGGACTACTACCAGCAGGGCGACGAGCCGTTCACCCCCACCCACTACGCGTTCCTCGTGCCGGACGCCGAGTTCGACACGATGATCGACCGTCTCGAGCGGATGCGGGTGACGTACTACGCCGATCCGAACCACACCGAGCCGGGGCGGATCAACCACCGTTACGGCGGCCGGGGCGCCTACTTCGACGACCCCGACGGCCACAACATGGAGATCATCACCCGCCCGTACGCGCGCCGTTGACCTCGATCGGCAGCCGGGCGAGACGCCGGACGAAGAGGCTCGGCACGTAGGCGGGGGCGGTGCCCGCCGACTGCGTGAGGTCGCTGGTCGCCGACAGCAGGAGGCGCAGGGCGACCACGGCCTCCAGGCGGGCCAGGCTCGACACCGGCGTCCGCCCAGGCGGTGAGCCGCGCCGCGTCGGCGTCGGGGAGCCCGAGGACGCGGGCGATGACGAGCACCGGGAGCGGCGCGGCGACTTCGGACATCCGGTCACCGCCGCCGCGCGCGGCGAGGGCCGCGATCCGGGGTGCGGCGATCCCCTCGACGGCGGCGCGCCAGGACTCCACGGCGCCTCGGGCGGCCGGGCGGTCCGGGCCGGGGACGGAGGATGGAGGACGGCGCGTGACGAATCAAGAGGTAATGCGCATATCAATGCGGTGCTCTTCTTGATCTTCCCCTGAACGCTTGTTGAACATTCCCCATCTTTGGCAGTTCCACGCATATACGGACGCCCATTTCTGTGCACATCCGGTATCGGGCAGATCTACACATAAAGGCCAGATAAGAGCACAATGAAACCGCGGCACCCGTGCCGCAAACGCGGTCAGACGTGCAGGACGCCAGAAGGAGGCGAGTCGTATGGCCGACGTCTCTCACCGTCCCGGTGATATCAGCGGACACCCCGACGCGGGAGAAATGCGGGACCGTTATGCCCGTGTGCTGCAGACCCGTGGTGTGGCAGCGGTCGAGGAGCTGGTGATCCTGGCCGGCATCTACGCCGCGGTCTCCGCGTGGACCGTCCACTTCGCCGCCGCAAAGCCGGAACTGGCCATCAGCAACCTGATCGTCGGCATCGCTCTCGCCGGCCTCGGGCTGTGCATGTCGATGGCTCCGGAGCGGTCCCAGGACCTCAACTTCGTGGTCCTGCTGCTCGGTGCATGGCTGATCGTCTCCCCCTGGGTCGTCTCCCGGGACGCCGGTACCGGCGCGATCCTCAGCAATGTCATCACCGGCGCGTGCGTCTGTCTCTTCGCCCTCACCGCGGGCGGACTGCTCATGACCAAGAGAAGGACGTGACTCCGATCCTCTCCCCGGAACGGCGTCGCCCTCTCGCAAGAGAGGGCGACGCCGTTCACTCACGTCGCGCCCGTATCTGTGAACGGACACCACCCTGTAACGGATTGACCCACGCGGTTTCAGCCACATAAGTTCTGCGTAAAGCTAGCTCCACAGGGGCAGGCCCCACTCACGATCCAGTCCTTGGGGGGACTAAGTGAACTGGTACCTCGACGTTCTCAAGAAGTACGCGGTATTCACCGGCCGGGCGCGGCGCCAGGAATTCTGGATGTTCGCCCTCTTCAACCTGATCGCGGCGATCATCGTCATGATCGTCGACATGGCTCTGGGCACGTACCCGCTGCTCTACGCCATCTACGGCCTCGGCGTGCTCCTTCCGAGCCTGGGCGTGACCGTCCGGCGCCTGCACGACACGGGCCGCTCCGGCTGGTGGATCCTGATCGACCTGGTGCCGCTCGTCGGCTTCATCATCCTGATCGTCTTCCTCGCCACCGAGGGTGACTCCCAGCAGAACGCCCACGGCCCGAACCCGAAGCTGGCCCCGGCCTACTGACGGTTCCGTCCCGTACGCCGAAGCCCCCGTGCGTCCGTCACGGGGGCTTTTCGCGTGGCGCGGGGCCGGCGCCTCTGCATAGAGCCGGTACGGCGTGTTCGTCCGCGCCCCTTGTGCACGATGGTGCGGGACCCGCCCCCGCCGCCCCGCCTAGCCTCGCCGTCACGGAGCGCGACAGCAGCAACGAGGGGCGGTACCACCGGTGAACTGGCTCATCCACGACTACCGGGAGAGCGATCTCGCCGGCGTAGTCCATCTCATCGACACCACGGCCGAGCTCGGCCAGGAGTCGGTCTTCTCGCTCGCCGAGTGCATCGGCGCCCTGACCTCCCGCCAGCCGGCCGTCGTCGCCGTCCACCAGGGCGTGCCCATCGGCGCCGCGCTGGCCTGCGTCGCCGGCGAGCGCGCCTGGGTCATGCGCATCGCGATCGCGTCGGCGTGGCGGGGCCGCGGCCTCGCCAGCGCGCTGCTCGTCGAGCTGGAGCGGCGTCTGGTGGCCGCCCGGGTGGGCCGGATCGCCTATGTGCTGCCCGAGGAGGAGCTCGTCGGCGAGGGGCTGCTCAACGCCGGGTACACCCGGCAGCCCGCCGTGGCCTACTTCGAGAAGGTCGAGCCGCTGCACGGGCCCGCCGCGAACCTCCTCGACGACCTCGGCGGGCGGCTGCTCCCCGCCGACCTGTGGGCGAAGGTCGCCGGCATGGAGCGCGAGAAGGACCTGATCGAACGGCGTGTCGTGCTGCCGCTCGCCGAACCCGAGCGCGCCGCCCGGCACGGGGTCAGGCCGCCGCGCGCCCTCGGCCTCTTCGGCCCGCCCGGCACGGGCAAGACGACCTTCGCCCGGGCCATCGCCTCCCGGCTGGGCTGGCCGTTCGTGGAGATCCTGCCGTCCCGCCTCGCCGACGAGGGCAACCTGGCGGCCGCGCTGCGCTCCGCCTTCGCCCGGATCGCGGAGCTGGAGCGGGTGCTGGTCTTCATCGACGAGGTCGAGGAGATCGCGCCCGTACGCACCGAGCCCGTGCAGCCCGGAGGGACGCACGGCGTGACGAACGAGCTGCTCAAGCTCATCCCCGGCTTCCGGGAGCGGGACGAGCGGCTGCTGGTCTGCGCGACCAACTCGATCCGCTCCCTCGACCCCGCGTTCCTGCGCCCGGGCCGCTTCGACTACCTGATCCCCATCGGTACGCCGGACAAGGCGGCCCGGGCCGCCATCTGGTCCCGCTACACCGGTGCCCGGCCGGACGTCGACGTCGACGAACTCGTCCTCGCCAGCGAGCTGTTCACCCCCGCCGACATCGAGCACGCGGCGCGGATCGCCGCGCAGAACTCCTTCGAGCGGGACCTCGTGTCGGTCGGCTCCCGCACCGGGGACGAGCCCGCGCCGGGCGCGACCACCCGGGACTACCTGGACGCCGTCGCGCAGTGCCGGCCGACGGTCACACCCGAGATGATCACCCAGTTCGAGTCCGACATCACGACACACGCCCGGTTCTGAGCGGGCGGGCGGCGGGCGGACCGGGGCCGGGCTGCGGACGGGTACGGGTACGGGTACGAACTGGCTCGGGGGCGCCTCAGGTGCGGCGCCGCCGGTACAGCACCTGGTGCGCGTCCCACTCCACGAACGAGCCGGCGTGCGCCATGCCCACGGACTCCAGGAGGTGCCGGGAGCGTGCGTTGGCCTCCTGGGTGACCGCGACGACACTCGGCGTGTCACCCAGGGCCCGCTCGACGGCGGCGGCGACTGCCTCGCGGGCGTAGCCCTGCCCCCAGTGCTCGGGAAGGAACTGGTAGGACACCTCCGTCTCTCCGTCCCGCGCGCCCGCCGCCACGGTGACCAGGCCGAGGACCGCGCCGTCGGCCGTCCGCTCGACGGCGTGGAAGCCGGTCGCCCCGACGATCCGCCGCTGCCGGATGCGCACCACGGAGTCGATCACCGGCCCGCCCAGGTGGCGCCGCACCTCGGGGTCGGTCCACAGTCGCGTCACGGCGGGCAGGTCGCGGGCGCGTACGGGGCGCAGGACGAGCCGCTCGGTGCGGAGGGAGGCGGATGCAGGGGCCATGCATCGATGATGCCAGGCCCGGCGGCCCACCCGGACCCGTGAGGCCCCGGCCCGCCGCCCCCCTACGCCAGCAGCGCCTTCACCTCGGCCCACTCCAGGTCCATCGGGGCGTACGCCTCGCGCGCGGTCGCCGTGTCCTTGTAGCCACTGGACGTGACGACGCAGACGACGGGACCGTCCGTCTCCCGGGGGCCGTGGGCGCGCAGGCTCGCGAGACCGGCCGCCGAGGAGACCTCGCACCACATCCCCTGCGCCGCCAACTCGGCCTGCGCGTCGTCCATCTGAGCATCCGTCACGGTACGGGCCGCTCCGCCGCTCGCGCGCAGTGCGACGACTCCCCGGTAGCCGCTGATCTCGCAGTCGATGGCGTACGCGGCGGTCGGTCCGACCGGGACGCGGGCGGTGTCCGCTCCGGTGCGCATCGCCTCGGTCAGGGCCCCGGCGGCGGCCGGCTCGGCGGCGTACACGCGGGGGACGGAACCCGTGACCCCGAGTCGGGCGAGTTCCTGGAAGCCCTTGGTGACACCGAAGAGCAACTCGCCGTATCCGGTGGGCAGATGGACGGCCGCCGGGGCGCGTCCGAGGTCGAGCGCGATCTCGTACGCGATCGTCTTGTAGCCCTCCGGGCCGAAGGGGTGCCCGGTGTGCGCGCTGTCCGTCACGCTGCTCACCGGCTGGTAGCCGAGCTCGTCGACGATCCGCCGCATCAGCGGGCGCACCGACGGACGCGGGGCGGTGAGCACGGTCGCGCCGTAGGCGCGCAGGTGGGAGGCGACCGCCGGCGGGGCGTCGGCCGACGCGAAGACCACGCACGGCAGGCCCGCGCGGGCCGCGTAGGCGGCGGCAGCGGCCCCGTGGTTGCCGGAGGACGACACGACGATGCCGCGCGCGCCGGACGCCACGGCGGCGCTCACCGCGACCCGGTTCAGCCGGTCCTTGTGGCTCCAGGTGGGGTTGCGCGACTCGTCCTTGATCCAGATGTCGTCGCCGAGCGGCACCAGCGGCGTGTTCCCCTCGCCGAGCCCCGGCGCGGCGAGCGGCGGGAGCAGCGGCGCCCAGCGCTCCAGGCCGTGCGCGGCGGGGCGGGTGAACAGGTCGCCCGGGACCTCGTCGTAGGCGTAGTCGATGTCGAGCGGGTACGCGACCTCGGCCGTGGAGGTCACCGGGCACCCGGCGGTCAGTGGCGGCCAGAGCGGGTGGTGTACGGAAGGGTCGAGCAGAGCGCGCTGGGTGGTGGCGAGGGAGGTCACGGCGTCCTTTCGTGCGGCAGGGGCGAGAGGCGGGGGCGTCCTGGGTGCGGCGGCCGGGCGCGGGCCTCAGCCCATCCTGCGCTGCAGTGCGGCGAGCGCGCCGGCACGGCGGCCCGGGACGTGGCGTCGCAGCTCGACGAGCGAGGGTCCGAGGGCGCGGGCCCTGGCCGGGTCCTGGATCTGCTCCCACTGGTGGTGGGCCCGGTCCACGGCTCCCTCGACGTCCGGCTCGTCGGGACCCTGCCGCAGACCGAGCCGGGCCTGCGCGGCGGCGATCCACAGCTCGCAGCTGCGCGCGGGCTCCCCCGCCAGCCGCGCGAGATCGGCCCGCACCTCCACCCAGTGCACCGCCTCCTGCGACCGGGGGCCGTACCGGCGCAGCGCCTCGCTCTCCCACGCCGCGGCCATGCCCGCGGCCTCCCCGTGCCGTCCGGCCATGGCGGCGGCCAGGATGGCGGGGTGCGGGTCGCCCCCGCTGCCGGGGCCCGGGGGGACGGGCGGCTGCGCCTGCCGCTGCGGGTGGGGCTGCGGCGCGGGGGCGAGGGGAGCCACCGGAGCGGGAGCCACGCATGGGGACACCACCGGGACGGGAGGCACGGCGGCGGGAGCCGGAGCGGCGGAGGCCGCGGGCACGGGAGCCACGGCGGCGGGAGCCGGAGCGACGGAGACCGCGGGGCCGGGAACGACAGGAGCGGGAGCCGGAGCGGCGGAGGTCGCGGGGCCGGGAACGAGGAGGGCGGGAGCCGGAGCCACGGAGGTCGCGGGGCCGGGAACCACGGGGGCCTCCGCGGGGGCCGCCGCCGTTCGCCGTTCCGTCAGGGCCGGGCCGCCCGTCCCCCCCAGCCGCCTGGTCGGCGGCGACTCGACGGCGGCCTCGCCAGGAGGCGCGACCGGCGCCGGCGGCACGCCCGGAGGCGCCGTCGCGACGGCCTGGTGCGGCTCGTCCACGGGCGGCGCGGGCGCGAGCAGGAACGCGTCCGCGACGGAGGCCGCCGCGACGGCCTCCGCGTGGAGGACCGGGAGCGGGGGCCGGGCGCCCGTGCGCCAGACCGTGGCCCAGTGCCGGAGGTACTCCGGGGTCGAGGGGGCACCCCGGCGCGGGAAGGGCGTCACATGGGCGAACAGCGCGACGGAGGAGCCCAGTTGCAGGACGTTCGGGTCGGCGGCGAGGCTCTGGAGGAGTTCGGGTTCGGCCGCCAGGTCGGCGATGACGGTGGTGGTGCCGGGCCGGCGCGGCGCCAGTTCGCCGGCGAGCCAGTGCCAGGGAAGTCCCGTGTAGCGCAGGGTCGTCGGGGTGGAGCGGGCGAGCGCGAGGTGCGGAAGCCGTTGACGGCGGTCGATGTGCAGCTGCCCCGCGAGACAGAGGGTGAGCGGGCCCGGGGTGGCGGCGGCGGCGCGCAGGCGGGTCAGGACGGTCTGCGGGTCCAACGGGTCCGCCAGTTCGACGACCGTCGCCATGTCCGTGCCCGTGAGGGCCCCGGCAGGCACCGCGGCCAGCGCGGGCAGCACGGAGGCCGCGTCCATCGCCCGGCCTCTTCCGGCCGGCGCGGCCGCCAGCAGGAGGGCCGTACCCACCGTGTTCACCTCGTCGCTCACCACACCAGCACCGTAACCCGAGTCGGTGTGGCCGAAATGCCGATGGGTACCGGTCGGTCACTTTGTGGGCCTTTGGCATATGCCAGAAGCACCACCGTATCGAGTGTTGCCATATCCCTTACGAGGTGTCCCGGCCTGTGGGAAAGTCGTAGCCGGGCTTCAACTTCATGACCTGGCCGTGCCGTGTGGTCCCAGTCGCCTGTATCGGAGTACGACATGCCGTCCCATCTGTTCGCGGACCGTCCCGCCCAGCCGCCCGAGCCCGGCACGGTGGACGCGCTGATCTCGCAGACGCGCCGGCTGCGCGGCGACGTGGACGCGGTCCGCAGGGACTCGGCCGTGGACGAGGACGACCCGCACAACCGGTGGCAGCGCGCCCTGTGCGACCTGGCCGTACACCAACTCGACGACCTCGGCGCGCACTTGGGTCAGCTGAAGACCGGCCTGCCGGTCGAGCACCCGGTCGACGCGCCCGCCGCGTACGCCGTGCCGGCCCCGCGGTCCGGCGGCTCGCTCCTCTCCCGGGTCGGCAGCGCCGAGTGGGATCTGCTCACCGACGACGTGCACTGGTCCGAGGAGCTCTTCCAGATCTTCGGCCGCCCGCAGGAGAGCGGCCCCCTGTCGCTCGACGAGCTGCCCTCGCTGGTCTTCGCCGAGGACCAGCCGCTGCTCCAGGCGATGGTGACGGACTGCCTGATCGACGGGAAGCCCATCGACGGCGAGTTCCGCATCGTCCGCAGCGACGGCCGGGTCCGCACGGTCCACATGACCGGCGAGCCCGTCCTCGACTCCGACGGCTGCACGGCCTCGATGTGGGCCGTCCTGCGGGACGTCAGCGAACTGCGGCGCAGCGAGCGCGCGGTCCGCGAGAGCCGTGACAGCCTCCAGCGGCACCGGCAGATCGAGCACACCGAGCGACGGGTCGCCGTCGAGCTCCAGGAGGCCGTGCTGCCGCCCTGGCGCGGCTCGCTCAGCTTCGCCCACGACGGGCAGGCCCCCCTCGACGTCGCCGGCCACTACCTGCCGGCCGCGTCGACCGGGCTCATCGGCGGCGACTGGTACGACGCCCTCGCGCTGCCGGACGGGGACGCCCTGCTGACGGTCGGCGACCTGACCGGGCACGGGGTGGCGGCGACCTCGTCGATGGCCATGCTGCTCGGCGCGCTGCGCGGCATGGCGGTGGCCGGGATCCGGCCCGGCGCGCTGATGGGACACCTCAACCAGCTCCTGGAGACCTCCGTCCAGCCCGCCCTGGGCAGCGCGATGTGCTGCCGCTACGACCCCACTTCCCAGGTCCTCACCTGGTCCCAGGCCGGGCACCCCGCCCCGCTGCTCTTCCGCGGCGGGACGGTGCGCACCCTGGCCAGGCCCGAGGGCGTGCTCCTCGGCGCGACGACCGGCGCCACGTACGAGGAGGCCGAGACCCCGCTGCTCCCCGGCGACGTGCTGCTGCTGCACACCGACGGTCTGACCCGCGCGGCGGGCGCCCTGGACGCCGACGACGGTACGCGGCGCCTGCTGGCCCTCGCTCCGCGGCTGGCGGCCGCGCGCGACGCGCAGGACTGCGTCCGGTCGGTGGTGGAGGAGTTCGGCGAGGGCCCGCGCGAGGACGACGCCTGCGTGATGGTCGTACGGGTCGGCCGGTAGCCCCGTCCCCGGGCTCCGACCCCGTATCCACGCACGCAGCACACCCGTATCCGCGCACACCTCGAACGACGCCCGGGACCGTCCTCAGGCATCAGTCGAAGGCATCAGTCGAGAGATGCACGCACGGGTGTCAGGAGCAGGCCGATCGGTCCGGCACGCCCCTCTCCGTACTCTCCCGTGATCCCCCGCACTTGCCCTCGTCCCCGGTCTCCCCGTAGCCCCCGACGACCCGGCGCCTCACACCTCCCCGGTTCTCGGCCGGTTGGCCGGCGCCTTCGGCAGCGCGATCTCGATCTCCTCGCGCAGGTCCTCGATCTTCGTGTAGCCCGCGTACTGGCCGGTGAGCCGGTACATCTCGCGCAGCCGGTCCCAGGTGCGGTGGGAGGAGGTGTCCCCCATCGACACCAGGGCGAGGCGCGCGTACCGGTCCGCCTGCTCGGGGTCGTCGGCGATGAAGCAGGCCGAGGCGAGCGAGATGTGGTCGAACAGCTTCGACCGGTCGTGACCGTTGCTGCGCAGCTCGATCGCCAGCTTCGCGTGACGCTTCGCGGGGACCGCGGCCGCCGGATCGTGCTCGGCCAGCGTGCGGTAGGCGAGCGCCTGCATGCCGTGCAGATCGGCCTCGTCGAAGTTCTGCATCCAGCTCGGCTTCTCCTCGCCCCGGTCGGAGACGAAGAGGTCCTCGGCCTCGCCGAGCGTGCGCCGCATCGCCTGACCGCGGCCCATCGACGCCTGCGCCCAGGCCTCGATGGTCTGGAACATGGCCTGCGTCCGGGGCAGCACCCGCTCCCCCGAGCCCGACTTGGCCAGCTTCATCAGGTCGAGGGCGTCGTCGGGGCGGCCCAGGTGCACCATCTGGCGGGCGGCGCGGGAGAGCGCCTCGCCGGCCCGCGGCCGGTCGCCGCCCTCGCGGGCCGCGTGCGCGGCGATCACGAAGTACTTCTGGGCGGTGGGCTCCAGGCCCACGTCATGGGACATCCAGCCGGCCAGGACGGCCAGGTTGGCGGCGACGCCCCACAGGCGCCGGTGGAGATGGTCGGGGTGGCGGTAGGCGAGCATCCCGCCCACCTCGTTGAGCTGACCCACCACCGCCTTGCGCTGGAGGCCTCCGCCCCGGGAGGCGTCCCAGGCCCGGAAGACCTCCACGGAGCGCTCCAGCGCGTCGATCTCCTCCGACCCGATGGGGGCCGCCTCGTAACGGTCGAACCCGGCGGGATCGGCGTAGAGGGGATCGACGGCGCGGGGGGTGGCGCCGGGTCGTGCGGGGTCGGTGTGGAGCCAGTCCTGCATGGCGTTGCTGAGTACGGAGCCGGCGGCGAGCGCGGCACCCGCGCCCACCAGGCCGCGTCGGTTGAGCATGAGGTCCATTCCCGTGAATTCGGTGAGGACCGCTGCCGTACGCTCGGGCGCCCAGGGCAGCCCGTCAGGGTTGTCGGTGTTCCTGACGTCCCGCCTCTTCCCGGCGCGCCCGTGTCGTACGAACCCGAGGTCCTCGATGGTCACGACACGGCCGAGTCGCTCGGTGAACAGCGCAGCCAGCACCCGGGGCACGGGATCGCGCGGGGTCTCCCCCATGTCGATCCAGCGCCGCACCCGCGAGGTGTCGGTCGACAGCTGGGGGTGGCCCATGGCCGCCGCCTGCCGGTTCACGAGTCTCGCGAGTTCGCCCTTGGACCAGCCGGCGAGGCCGAAGAGGTCCGCCAGGCGGGTGTTGGTCTGTCCGGTCACGTCTAAGCCCCCAGGTTCTCGGCTGAGTTGACAGTAACCCCCTGTCATAGGGCTGGCGACTATTCGCCAGGGTTCGCCAGGGTGCGCCCGATGTTCCGCCACCCGCGCCACGGTGTCAGGTAGGAAAGCGCCACCCCGCCCCGTCGACCGGCCCACATTTTCCCCAGGGTGCGGACCGTTCGGGCGGGCGGGGCGACGCACGCAACTCGTCGGCGCACGAAGGGATCTGTCTCCTCCATGTACACAGCATCGTCCTCCGTGACCGCCCCGCCCCGGCCGCTGCACCGCACCGTCCCGGCCGGCTCAGGACCGTACCTCGCCCCCGTTCCGCAGGGAGCGCCACGGCCGAGGCGCTGGGCCGGGAGCACCGTCCAGCCGCCCAGCGGGAGAATCGACCTGTCCGGCCCCCAGGGCGCGCAGCTGCGCATGGCGATCGCGTCCGTCCACCGGATCTGCCCCGAGTTCAACCCGGTCCAGGTGCTGCGACGCAGCGGCCGTTCCGTGCTGATCGTCGGGACGACCGGGCGGACCACAGCGGTCGCCAAGTGTTTACTGGACCATTCCCCCGCGTGGGTCGAGCGGTTCAGGCACGAGATAGCTTCCTACCGTTCCTTCGTCCGGCACCGTCCCCCGGTGCGCGCGCCGCGGCTGATCGCCGCGGACCCGGAGAACTGCACGCTGGTGATCGAGCGGATGCCCGGCCGGGCGGCGGCGCTGACCCGCCACCCCGTCGAGGCCCCGCCCCGCGCGGACGTACGGGCCGCGCTCGGAGCGGTCGCCCGGCTCAACGCCTGGCGCCCGCCGGCCGGGACCTTCGACGCCCCGCTCGACTACGGGGCCCGGATCGCCCGCTTCCACGAGCTCGGCCTCTTCACCGACCGTGACCGCGACGACCTGCAGAAGCTGCTGCACGGACTGGCCCAGGCGGGCGGGCGGCAGGGCATGGGGCAGTTCTGCCACGGGGACGCCCTGCTCTCCAACATCCTGCTCTCCCCGGCGGGACCGGTCTTCGTCGACTGGGAGCACGCCGGCTGGTACCTGCCCGGCTACGACCTGGCGACGCTCTGGGCGGTCCTCGGCGACGCCCCCCTGGCGCGACGGCAGATCAGCCAGCTGGCGCAGCAGGCGGGCACCGCCTCCCGGGACGCGTTCCTGGTCAACCTGATGATCGTGCTGACCCGTGAGATCCGCACGTACGAGACGGCGGTGCAGCGCACGATCAGGGAGGCGCCGCCGGCCGGCTCGGTCCCGGTGCCCGCCGGGGCCGTGTCGCCGGGCGAGGAGCAGCGGCTGCTGCTGCGCCGGCTGCACGACGACTGCGCCATGGCACGGCGGGCCGTGCGCGCGGCGGTCGGGACACGCTGAGGGGTTCCGACACGAGACGGGGGTGGCGCGCCGCGCGCCCGGTGCCGACACACCGGACGCGCGGCGCGTCGGCGTTCGTCCGGAACACGGGCCGGCACCCCCAATGGTCCAGTCCACTGACGCGTCGCAGGCGGGCGGGCCGCCCGCGCGAAACTCCTCTGACGTGCGAAATCGACCTGCTCGACGGGTGATTGACGGATGGTCCGGGAGCCGCTACCCCTGTACGGGACCGGTCCCGCACGACGCCCTGCCCTCGTGGTCCTCACCCGTTGCTGGAGGCTGCCTTGCCCCGTATCGCGTCCCCTGGGTCCCCCAGACGTGTTCCCCGGGCGGTGGGCGCCCTGGCGTCCGCGGCCCTGTTGTTCCCGATGCTGTCCGCCGCGCCGTCCGCGACCGCCGAGGAGCCGGCGGCCGGCGCGTTGCAGCGCCAGTTCGCGGCGGCGGCCGAGCGGTACGGCGTGCCGCGGAGCGTGCTGCTCGGCGTGTCCTACCTCCAGTCGCGGTGGGACGCCCACGCTGGCGCGCCGAGCGTGACCGGCGGCTACGGTCCGATGCACCTGACGGACGCGGTGACCGCGCTCGCCGACGCGCCGCACCACTCGGAGGGCGCGGAGGACGCGCGCGGCGACGACGCGCGGGCGCCCCGCGTCGGCCCTGTCACGACGGCCCCGACGGCGGCGGAGCTACCGCCCAGGTCGCGGACCCTGGAGCGGGCGGCGGAGCTGTCCGGACGGTCCGCCGAGGAGCTGCGGACCGGCACGGCGGCGAACATCGAGGGCGGTGCGGCGCTGCTGGCGGCGGCGCAGCGCGAGGCCGGTCTGCCGGCGAGCACCGATCCCGCCGAGTGGTACGGGGCGGTGGCGCGCTACTCCGGCGCCGACGACTCGGCGACGGCCGCGACCTACGCGGACGACGTGTACGACGTGATCCGGTCCGGTGCGTCGCGGACGACGGACAGCGGGCAGGTGGTGACGCTGGCGGCGGACCCGGCGGTCGCCCCTGCCACCGGCCAGGTGGCCGCGCTGGGCCTGCGCGCCCCCGCCCGGGGCGCGGCGGAGTGTCCGCGCACGGTGGCCTGCGAGTGGGTCCCTGCGCCGTACGAGGAGTTCGGCGACGGCGACTACGGCAACCACGACCTGGGGAACCGGCCCGCCTCGCAGTCGATCGACTACATCGTGATCCATGACACCGAGGCGAGCTGGGACACCACCCTGAAGCTGGTGCAGGACCCGACGTACGTCTCGTGGCAGTACTCGCTGCGTTCCTCGGACGGGCACGTCGCGCAGCACGTGGCGCTGAAGGACGTGGGCTGGCACGCGGGCAACTGGTTCGTGAACGCGAAGTCGGTGGGACTGGAGCACGAGGGCTTCCTCACGGCGCCGGACTCCTGGTACACGGAGGCGATGTACCGCAGCTCCGCGCGCCTGGTGAGGTACCTGGCGAAACGGTACGGCATCCCGCTGGACCGGCAGCACGTCCTGGGCCACGACAACGTGCCGGGCACGGTGACCTCGTCGATCCGCGGGATGCACACCGACCCGGGTCCCTACTGGGACTGGGCGCACTACTTCCGGCTGCTCGGCCGGCCGATCACGCCGAGCGCGGGTCCGGACGCGGGGGTGGTGACGATCCGTCCGGAGTACGCGGCGAACCAGCCCGTGTACACCGGGTGCGTGACGGCCGGTGAGGCGTGTGCGCCCCACGGGAGCGGGGCCGTGCGCCTCCACACCGCCCCGAGCGCCGACGCGCCGCTGGTGAAGGACATCGGGCTGCGCCCGGGTGGGCAGGACTCGACCGACGGGGTCAACGACACGGGCGCGCGGGCCTCGACGGGCCAGAGCTTCGCGGTCGCCGAGCGGCGGGGCGACTGGACGGCGGTCTGGTACCTGGGGCAGAAGGCGTGGTTCCACAATCCGAAGGAGCGGCGGACGGCGGTGAACGCGCGGGGTGCGGTCCTGACGCCGAAGGAGGGTCTGGCGTCGGTGCCGGTGTACGGGCGGGCCTATCCGGAGGCCTCGGCGTATCCGGCGGCCGTGCCGGTGCAGGCGGTGTCCCCGCTGCCGTACAAGCTGCTCGCCGGGCAGCGGTACGTGGTGGGCGGCCGTACCCCGGGCGAGTACTTCTTCGCTCCGACGTTCGACCCTGCGGGGCACGTGGTCGTGCGGGGTCAGGAGGAGTACTACGAGATCCAGTTCGGGCACCGGGTGGCCTTCGTGAAGGCCGCTGACGTGCGGATCTCCCGGGCCTGACGGCACCGCGGAGGACGCGCGCCAGGGGGTGCCGGCGGGCCGTGGCCCGACCGGCACCCCCTGGCGTTCATATGACTATTCCGGTGTTCGCGTGAACGTCCGGGCCGAGGGGTAATGCTCGGCCGGAAGACAGCCCCCGCTCACCGAGAGGCCTCCCTGGCATGGCTCAGCCCTTCGTTCTGCCGGATTTCTATGTCCCGTATCCGGCGCGGCTCAACCCCCATGTGGAGGTGGCCCGCACCCACACGCGGGACTGGGCACGGGAGATGGGGATGCTGGAGGGCTCCGGCGTCTGGGAGGAGGCGGACCTCCAGTCCCACGACTACGCGCTGCTGTGCTCCTACACCCACCCGGACTGCGACGCGGACGTGCTCTCCCTCGTCACCGACTGGTACACGTGGGTCTTCTTCTTCGACGACCACTTCCTGGAGATCTTCAAACGCTCCCAGGACCGGCTGGGCGCCAAGGCCTACCTCGACCGGCTGCCGCTGTTCATGCCCGCCGACCCCGTCGCGGGCATGCCCGAACCGACCAACCCGGTCGAGGCGGGTCTCGCCGACCTGTGGCGGCGGACCGTCCCCGCGATGTCGGAGGCCTGGCGGGCGCGGTTCGCGGAGGCCACCGAGCACCTGCTGTACGAGTCGCTGTGGGAGCTCGACAACATCAACGAGGGGCGGATCGCCAACCCCGTCGAGTACATCGAGATGCGCCGCAAGGTGGGCGGCGCGCCCTGGTCGGCGGGGCTCGTCGAGTACGCGGCGGGCGCCGAGGTCCCGGAGAAGGTGGCGCACTCCCGGCCGCTGCGCGTGCTGCGGGACACCTTCTCCGACGCCGTCCACCTGCGCAACGACCTCTTCTCGTACCAGCGCGAGGTGGAGGACGAGGGCGAGAACAGCAACGGTGTGCTCGTCCTGGAGAAGTTCCTCGGCTGCACGACGCAGCAGGCGGCGGACGCCGTCAACGACCTGCTGACCTCGCGGCTGCACCAGTTCGAGAACACCGCGCTCACCGAAGTGCCCGCGCTCTGCCTGGAGCAGGGGCTCGGTCCCGCCGAGGCCGCGGCCGTCGCCGCGTACACCAAGGGGCTGCAGGACTGGCAGTCCGGCGGCCACGAGTGGCACCTGCGCTCCAGCCGCTACATGAACGACGGCCTGGTCCAGGACGCGTCGCCGTTCGGGCGGCCGATCGGCACCGCCGCGCTCGACATCAGGAACCTCGTCGGCCCCCGCCAGACCGCGAGCCGGCTGCGGACGCTCACCCACCGGCCGCACCGGAGGGTCGAGCACCCGCTGCTGCCGGAGTTCGACCTGCCGTACCCGCTGGCCGTGAGCTTCCACCACCGGGAGGCGAAGCGGCGCTCGGAGGACTGGGCGGAGCGGATGGGGCTGCTCGACGAGCTCTGGGACCGGCCGCTGATGGAGGGCTTCGACCTCGCGCTGTGCTCGGCGGGGCTCGACCCGGACGCCACCCTGGAGGAGCTGGAGCTCAGCGCCCTGTGGCTGACCTGGGGCACCTACGCCGACGACTACTACACGTACGTCCTGGGGCGGCCGCGCGACCTCCTCGGCGGCAAGGAGCAGACCGACCGGCTCAAGTCCTGCATGCCCCTGGACGACCCCGCCGCCGGGATGACGCACGCGGCGAACCCGCTGGAGCGTTCGCTCGCCGACGTGTGGGCCCGTACGGCCGGGCCGATGGACGACGCGTCCCGGGCGCGGCTGCGGACGGCGCTCGACGCGATGATCGACAGCTGGATGTGGGAGCTGTTCAACACGGTCCAGCACCGGGTGCCCGACCCGGTCGACTACATCGAGATGCGCCGCAGCACCTTCGGCTCCGAGCTGACGATGCTGCTCTCGCGGCTGCGGCACGAGCAGACGCTGCCGCCCGAGCTCTTCCGCACGGGCACGGTGCGGGCCCTGGAGGGCTCCGTCATGGACTACGCCACGCTGCTGAACGACCTCTTCTCGTACCGGAAGGAGATCGAGGTCGAGGGCGATGTGCACAACGGCGTGCTGGTGCTGCAGACGTTCTTCGACTGCGACTACCCGACGGCGGTCGCGATGGTCGACGACCTGATGCGGGGCAGGCTGCGCCAGTACGAGCATGTGAAGCGGCACGAAGTACCGTTGCTCTACGCGGACTTCGAGCTCGACGCGGCGGGCCGGGCGGCCTTCCGGGCATATCTGCGGGAGTTGGAGGACTGGCTGGCCGGCATCCTCAACTGGCACCGGAACGTGCGGCGTTACGGGCCGGAGGACGCGCCCCCGAACAGCGCCGCGGTGCCGGCCCGGCGGAGTCCGGCGGGACTGGCCGGGCAGGCGGGACTGGCCGGGCCGACGGCGCTGGCGGGGCTGGCCGGGCCGACTGGTCCGGGGACCTCCGCGGCGCGGATCTCGGAGGTGTTCGGCGCGCTCGCGCCCTGAGGCCGACGGGCCCCCGGCGCTGTGCCGGGGGCCCGTCGGGGTGTCGTCAGGGGCGCAGGCCGCGCAGCTGGTCGAGTTCGCGGCGGTCCCGCTTGGTGGGGCGGCCGGCGCCCCGGTCGCGGACGGCCGCGACGGCCACCTGCTCGGTCGGCGGCGGAGGCGGGCTGTTGTCCACGTAGGCCTCCGCGGCCACCGGCGGGCCGACCCGCTTGGTGAGCAGCTGCTTCACCTCGACGATCCGTTGCCGGCCACCGTGCAGGAGCCGCACCTCGTCGCCCGGCTTCACCGGCTGGGCGGGCTTGGCGCGCTCCCCGTTGACCTTGACGTGGCCGGCCCGGCAGGCCGCGGCGGCCTGGGAGCGGGTCTTGGTGAGCCGGACCGCCCAGATCCAGCTGTCGACGCGTGCGCTCATCGGCCCCCGCCCTCTCCGTCAGCCCTGCTGGAACAGCTCGGCGGGCAGCGGCTTGAGCAGCGCGTACAGGTCGTCGGTGATGGGCCGGTCCCAACTGGCGATGGTCACCAGGACGTTGTCGCTGCGGTCGAACTGCACGCAGGAGATCCGGCTCTCGGAGAGCTTCAGGCGGCGCACGATGAGCAGGTTGTCGCCCTGCATCACCGGGACGTCCTCGACGTCGAGGACGTCGACCGGCTCGTCGTTCTCCAGGGCGGCGAGGAGCTGGGCCACCTCGAAGGGGATCTGGCCGTCGGCGAGCTCGCGCGCCGGGGAGCCCTCCGGCAGGTTGCCGATGATCATCGCGGGTCCGCGGCCGCCGAACAGGTCGTAGCGCAGGAACACGCCCTGGCAGGTGCCGTCGGGGGCCGGGAGCAGACCGGCGCCGAGATTGCCGGGCCAGTCTCCCGGGTCCATGGCGAGGACGTCGAAGTCCGGGCCAGCGGGTGTGGCGGCGCTGCGGCGGCGGAGGAAGGACATACCGCCATGGTACGTGTCCCGGCGCGCGGTGCGGCGCGCCGGGGCGGCGTCACGGCCTGCCACTGGTCAGGGCCTGGGCGAGTCCCGCCGGGTCGGTGCCCAGCTTGCGGTAGACGGCCGAAAGGAGCCGGGTGACGGCCGCGTGGTCCAGGCCCAGGACGACGGCCGGGTCCTCGCCGCGGGCGGTCAGCTCGGCCGCGCTGCGCTCGCGGACGGTCAGCGTGTCGGTCCCCGTCGGGTGGAGCGTACGGGGGCGCAGTCCCGCGGCGGCCAGCTCGGACCTGGCGTCGTCGACGAGGCCGTCGGCGCCGCAGCTCTGCGCGGTCTCCAGGCCCCGGTAGAGGTGCTCCGCCGCCTCGGCGGTGCGGCCCGTGCGGCGCAGCGCCGCGCCGAGGGCCACGAGGGAGCGGGCCAGCTCGTACGCGGCGGGCGAGCGCTCCAGCCAGTCGACCGACTCCTCCAGCAGCTTGACCCGGTCGGCCTCGCCCGAGACCTCGGCGGTGACGCGGAGCGCCTGGCCGATCGCGGAGGGCGCGCCGTACTGGCGGGCCCTGGCGACGCCCGCGAGGGCCGTTTCACGGGCTCGCTCGGGGGTCTCGCAGGCCTCGGCGAGGGCGAGGTGCAGCTGCCACGGGCACCAGGCGGGGTTGCGCATGCCGCGCGGGTCGAGGCGGCGGCCGACGGCGGCGAGCTCGGCGGCGGCCTCCTCGGTGCGGCCGGTGGCCAGGAGCAGTTCGCCGTGGACGGTCTGGGAGTCGGGGAAGGTGACGGCGGCCGGGAAGGGCTCCCCGAAGTCGTGGGCGCGGGCCACCCGCTCGGCCTCCTCCGTACGGCCCCGGGCGAGCAGCACCTCGATCATCACGCCCACGGCGTACCACTCGGCGGGGGTCCGGGGCCCGACGCGCTCGGCGAGCCGCAGGCCCGCGCGGACGAAGTCCTCGGCCTCGACGAGACGGCCGCGGCGGTAGCGGATGTAGCCGAGGAGCGTGTACGCGAAGGAGAGGTGGGCGCCGCGCCAGCCCTGGCGCTCGAACTCGGCCGTGCCGGCGGCGAACAGCTCCTCGGCGCGGCCCGGCCGGTCGGCGTAGAGGAAGGTGAGGGCGACGAGGACCGGGACCTCGAAGCCGCGGCTCTCGTCGGCCCAGCTGAGGCCGCCCTCCAGCGCCCGATCGGCGTGACCGACCCCGACGCCGGACGGCTCGGCGCGCAGGGTCGCGTCCCAGGCGCGCAGGCCGATGATGTAGCGCTCCGTGAGGTCCCGGCCGGTGAGCCGGTCGGCCAGCCGGGCGAGACGGCGGGAGCGGGCGGGTGAGTCGGGCTCGTCGGCGCGGAAGGCGTCCCACATGAACTTCTCCGACTGCATCCGCAGTCTGCTGCGGGCGTCCGTCGTCAGCCGGGACTCCCTGCCGAGCAGCTCGGACGCCTCCACCAGCCGGTCGCTGTGGGCCAGGACCTGGGACAGCCGGTACACGATGCCGTGCCGCAGCGCCGGGTCGGCGACCGGCTCCTCCAGGGCGGCGCGCAGATGGTTGACGGTCGTGGCCGGCTCCGTGAGGAGGGAGGCGCAGCCGAGCTCGAAGAGGACGGCCGCCCGCTCGTCCTGGTCCGGAGGTTCGCGCAGGGCGCGGGCCAGGTAGCGCCGGGCGGTGTCGGGGGCGCCGGCCCGCAGCGTCTCCTGGGCGGCGGTGCGCAGGTGCTGCACCACCCAGGGGTCGCCCTCCGGGTGGGTCTCGACGAGGTGGCGGGCGGCGGTGGTGGAGCCGAGCCCGGCGTCCACGACGCACCAGGCGGCCTGGCCGTGCAGGGCGACGCGCGTGGCGGCGGGGATGGCGTCGTAGACGGCGGTCGCGATCAGGGGGTGGACGAACTCCAGGGTGTCGGAGCCGGGTTCGGCGTCCCGGACGGCCTGGGCGGCCGGGGCGAGCACCCGGGCGTCGCGGAGGCGTTCGGCGCAGCGGGCGACCTCCTCGGCGCCCAGTCCGGCGACGGCGCCGGCGAGCTGCGGGGAGATCTCCGTGCCGAGGACGGCGCAGGCCCAGGCGAGGCGCACGGTCGACGTGCCGAAGGCCTCGATCTGGGCGATCAGGCCGCTGCCCTTGACGGCCGCGGCGAGGTCCCGCAGCGCGTGGGCGCGGTCCGCGGTGGGCTCCAGGCCCCGGTCGCGGACCCTGGCCGCCAGTTCGACGGCTTCGAAGGGGTTGCCTGACGTGACGGCCCAGCACTCCTGGCAGAAGGCGTCGTCGGCGTGGGCGCCCACCCGGTCGCGGACCAGGCTCGCGATGGCCTCGGAGGTCAGCGGCTCCAGGCCGAGGGGGCGCTGGCCGGAGCGGCGGCCGGTGAACTCGGCGCCGGATTCAGGTAGTTCGTCGGGCCGGTAGGCGACGACGAGCAGCATCGGGAGGTCCTCCGCGCGGGGCGCGAAGGCGGACAGCCAGCCCAGGGACTCCGGGTCGGCCCAGTGGGCGTCGTCGAGGACGACGACGAGCGGGGCGCGGCGGACCGCGAGATGGGTGAGGACCCAGTCCAGGCCGTCCCGCAGGCCCTGCGGGTCCGGCGGCGACCCCTCGGCGGCGGTGCACAGGCCCAGGGCGGGGCCGACGATGTCGTACCAGCCGCCCAGGCGCTCCGTCAGCTCCGTGCGGGAGGCTGCGGCCAGTTGGGGCTGGAGGAGCTGGCGGGCCACGTGGAAGGCCACGCGCTGCTCCTGGTCGCCGCCCCGGGCGGAGAGCACGGTGCAGCCCTTGGCGGCGGCGCTGCGGCGGATCTCGGCCAGGAGGGTGGTCTTGCCCAGGCCGGCGGGGGCCGCGTAGGCGAGGACGCCGCCTCGGCGGGGGTGGGTGGGCTGCGTCGGCTGCGGGGCTGCGGCCGGGTGGGGCTGCGGGGTCCGGGGGCTCCGCGGGGGTGGGGGTGTCCGGACCGCGACCTTCACTTCGCCGCGCTCGTTCCGGGCGCCGCCGCGTCCGGACTCCCCCACCGCTCCGCCCTCGGAGCCCTCCCCGCCGTCTTCGGCTTCCCGTACGAGTCGGAGGGGTGGTCCGACGGCTTCCCGACCCGTCAGCAGGTTCAGGGCCTCCTCGGCCGCCGCCAGTTCGGCCTCGCGCTCGAACAGGCCGAAGCCACGGGCCCCGGACCTGCCGGTGTGTACTGCCATCGTCCACCCCCACGCCGGGGGCGCATACCCGGCGCACGAGGGATGCGGCCTGGGCGTCGGCCCCGCGAAAACCCCAGCGTACGCCGGGATGCGCCCTCAGGGAGGGGGATTGTGGGGATCATGTGAATGCGCCGGACGCCCGTTCCGACAGGGCGTTCAGGGCGGCCAACGCCTCGTCCGCCCTTGCGTGTTCCACGAACAGGTGGTCGTGGTGGAAGCCCGCCACCACGTTGCAGCTCAGGCCCGCCCGGGCCAGCTCTCGCGCCACCGCCGCGGTCAGGCCCACCGCGTCCAGGGCGGAGTGGACGCGCAGGGTGATCCAGCCCGCCACGTAGTCGTACGCCAGCGAGGCCGCGTCGGCGTCCTCCTGGCGTACGACCATCGTCAGCCCCTCGCGTTCGGTGACGGTGGCGACCGGGGCGACGCCCGCGGGTGCGGGGCCGTCCACGGTGGTGAAGACGTAGCGGCCGGGGTGGAGCTCCGGACGCATCCCGGCCACCAGCCGGGTCAGATCGCGCTCTGCACTCATGATCCCCACCCTAGGGCGGGGACGCCCCGCCTCACGTCACGGAGAGCCGGGGTGCGGTGGGTCAGCTCGTGGGACGGTCCGCGCCCACCAGCCACATCGCGAAGAACTGGGCGCCGCCTCCGTACGCGTGGCCCAGGGCCTTTCGGGCTCCTTCTATCTGGTGTTCTCCCGCCTGGCCCCGGACCTGGAGGGCCGCCTCGGCGAAGCGGATCATGCCGGAGGCTCCGATGGGGTTCGTCGACAGGACTCCGCCGGACGGGTTCACCGGGAGGTCGCCGTCCAGTTCCGTGACGCCCGCCTCGGTGAGTTTCCAGCCTTCGCCCTCTTCGGCGAAGCCCAGGTTCTCCAGCCACATCGGCTCGTACCAGGAGAACGGCACGTACATCTCCACCGCGTCGATCTCGCGGCGCGGGTCGGTGATCCCGGCCTGCCGGTAGACGTCGGCGGCGCAGTCGCGGCCGGCCTGCGGGGAGACGAAGTCCTTGCCCGCGAAGAGGGTCGGCTCGCTGCGCATGGCGCCGCCGTGCACCCACGCGGGCGGCCGGGGCGAGCGGGCCGCGCCCGCCCGGTCGGTGAGGATCATGGCGCAGGCGCCGTCCGAGGAGGGGCAGGTCTCGGAGTAGCGGATCGGGTCCCACAGCATCGGCGAGGACTGGACCTTCTCCAGGGTGATGTCGTGCTCGTGGAGGTGCGCGTACGGGTTCTTGAGGGCGTTGCGGCGGTCCTTGTACGCGACGAGCGAGCCGATCGCGTCGGGGGCGCCCGTGCGGCGCATGTAGGCGCGCACGTGCGGGGCGAAGAAGCCGCCGGCCCCGGCGAGCAGCGGCTGCTGGAACGGGACGGGCAGGGACAGGCCCCACATGGCGTTGGACTCGGACTGCTTCTCGAAGGCCAGGGTCAGCACGGTGCCGTGCACGCGGGCCGCCACGAGGTTGGCCGCCACCAGGGCGGTGGAGCCGCCGACCGAGCCCGCCGTGTGCACGCGCAGCATCGGTTTGCCGACCGCGCCGAGGGCGTCGGCCAGGTAGAGCTCCGGCATCATCACGCCCTCGAAGAAGTCGGGGGCCTTGCCGATGACGACGGCGTCGATGTCCGACCAGGTCAGGCCGGCGTCCTCCAGGGCGCGCAGGGCGGCCTCGCGGACCAGCCCGGCCATGGAGACGTCCCGGCGGGCGGCGACGTGCTTGGTCTGGCCGATCCCGACGATCGCGACGGGCTCCTTACTCATGCGAGTCCCCTTCCAGGACGGCGACCAGGTTCTGCTGGAGGCAGGGCCCGGAGGTGGCGTGGGCGAGGGCGCGGTCCGAGGCGCCGCGGTGGATGCGGGCGGCGGCCTCGCCGAGCCGGATGAGGCCGGCGGCCATCACCGGGTTGGCGGCGAGCGCCCCGCCGGACGGGTTGACCCGGACCTCGTCCCCGAGGCCGAGGGCCTTGCGCAGCACGACCTCCTGGGAGGAGAACGGCGCGTGGAGTTCGGCGGTGTCGAGCGGCGGGCGGGCCGGGTCGAAGGCTCCGGCGCGTTCGGCGGCGAGCCGGACGGAGGGCGCGTCGGTGAGGTCGCGCACGCCGAGGGAGTGGGCCTCGATGCGGTGGTCCATTCCGGTGATCCAGGCGGGCCGCGCACACAGCTCGCGCGCCTTGTCGCCGGCGGCGAGGATCACGGCTGCCGCGCCGTCGCCGATGGGCGGGCAGTCGCCGGTGCGCAGCGGCGCGACGACGTAGTCGCCCTGGGGGCGGGCCCCGGGGAGCTGGGCGTGGGGGTTGGCGGCGGCGTCCTCGCGGCTGCGGGCGGCGATCCGGGCGAGCGCCGGTTCGTCCGTCTCCCCGGCGTCGATCAGGGCGCGTGCCTGCAGGGCGGCGAGGGCGACGGAGTCGGGCCACAGCGGTGCCACGTAGTACGGGTCGAGCTGGCGGGTCAGGACGTCGCGCACGGAGCCGGGCGAGGACTTGCCGTAGGCGTAGACGAGCGCGGTGTCCGCCTCGCCGGTGAGCAGTTTCACCCAGGCCTCGTACAGGGCCCAGGCGCCGTCCATCTCGACGTGCGACTCGGAGATCGGCGGCCAGGCGCCCACGCCGTCCAGGGCCATGGTGAAGGAGAAGGCGCGGCCGGCCAGGTAGTCGGAGGAGCCGGAGCAGGTGAAGCCGATGTCGGAGGTCTTCAGGCCGGTCTGCCGCAGCACGTCGTGGAGGACCGGCATGACCATCTCGACTTCGGAGAGTTCGTCGGTGCGCCGGGCGTGGTCGGTCTGGGCGAAGGCGACGATCGCCACTTCTCGGCTCACAGCAGCTCCTTGTACGTGTCGTAGTCGGCGTCCGGCTCCCCGGTGGGGCGGTAGTGGTCGGGGTAGCGGCCGTCCTCGCTCCACACGGGTTCGACGCGCAGGCCCATGCGCACCTGGTCGTAGGGGATGCCGCCGATCCGGCCGTGCAGGGCGAGCCCCGCGCCGTCGAGCGCGATGTGGGCGTAGACGTAGGGGACTTCGATGTCCAGGTTCTTCGCCTTGATGTTGACGATGCAGTACGTGGTGACCGTGCCGCGCGGGCCGACCTCGACGCGGTCGGTGGTGGCGACGCCGCAGGTGGGGCAGGCGCCGCGGGGCGGGACGTAGACCTTGGCGCAGGACGGGCAGCGTTCGCCGACGGTGCGGCGCTCGGCGAGTCCCTGGAGGTAGCCGGTCTGGGCGCGGCCGGGGCTGTACGTGTAGTCGAGGCGGGCGTGGGCCACGATGCCGGTGACGGGGTCCTCGAACCGGCCGTCGTGGGCGCGGGGCGCGGCCTCGTCGGGGGTGCCGGCGCCTTCGTACGGTTCGAAGCAGGCGATGTCGGTGAGGGCGCCCTGCCGTTCGGCGGCCCAGCGGATCCGGACCCGCATGCCGGTGTGCACGGCCTCGGGGCCGGGCGCGTCGAGGGCGTGCAGGAGGGCCGAGTCGGCGCCGTCGGGCCGGACCAGTACCCAGGCGAAGGGGGTCGCGAGGGGCTGTTGGGGGCGGGGGTCGGGGTTCCAGGCCCAGGTGGTGACGGTGCCGGTGGTCGGGAGCTCGACGAGCTCGCGGAGTTCGGCGGCGGTCTCGGGGTCGTACTCGACGGGCGGTACGAGGACCCGGCCCGCCTCGGTGCGCACGCCGAGCAGGGTGCGCTCGCGCAGCCCGGTGAGGAAGGCGGACTGGACGGGGCCGAGGGAGCGGGTGAAGGGGAACTCGACGACGAGCGGCGCGGAGAGCGTTTCGGGGGCGGATGTCACGGGGCGGCTCCTTGGTGGGTGGGACGCGGTGGCGGTGCCTGCGGCGCGCGGGTCCGTTCCCTCATTCGCGCCGGTACACCGGCGCGCGCTTCTCCGCGAAGGCCTTCGCCCCCTCCTTGGCGTCCGCGGTGGCGAAGATCGGCCAGCCGCGCTTCAGTTCGGCCGCCAGGCCCTCCTCCTCCGTCATCTCCGCGGTCTCGTAGACGGAGGCCTTGACCGCCTCGACGGCCAGCGGCCCGCAGGCGTTGATCCGTTCGGCGATCTCCAGGGCCGCGTCGAGGGTGGTGCCGTCGGGGACGACGCTGCCCACGAGGCCGATCCGGAGGGCCTCGTCGGCCGTGTAGGGGCGGCCGGTGAGGAGCATCTCCAGGGCGTGGGTGCGCGGGATCTGCCGGGGCAGGCGGACCGTGGAGCCGCCGATCGGGAAGAGGCCGCGGCGGACCTCGAAGAGGCCGAAGGTCGCGGAGGCCCCGGCGACGCGGATGTCGGTGCCCTGCAGGATCTCGGTGCCGCCGGCGACGCAGTGGCCCTCGACGGCGGCGATCACGGGTTTGCGGGGGCGATGGTGGCGCAGCATCGCCTTCCAGTGCAGGTCGGGGTCCGCGGTCATGCGGTCCCGGTACGCCTCGCCCTCCATGCCCTTGCCGGCCAGTGCCTTGAGGTCCATCCCGGCGCAGAAGCTGCCGCCGGCGCCGGTGAGGACGACGGAGCGGATCGTGTCGTCGGCGTCGGCTTCCAGCCAGCCGTCGTAGAGGCCGACCAGCATCGGCAGCGAGAGGGCGTTCTTGGCCTCGGGCCGATTGAGGGTGAGTACGAGCGTGGCGCCTTCGCGCCGCACGGTGAGGTGCTCGGTGCTGCCGCCCATGGGCGTCTCCCGTCTCCAGTTCTGGAACAGGTTGCAGGAGTGACGGGTCCAGTTCAATAGTTTTCTGACACCCAGTCAGATTCTTCTGCGCGCCCCCTTCCCACCTCCGCCCGTCGGTGCTCTGATGACCGCGCCAGTGACCGTCGGGTCCGTCCGGGCCAGGATCAGGAGGAACGGTGGAGTACAACCTTGCCGACCTGTTCGAATCGGTCGTCGACGTGGTCCCGGACCGCGAGGCGCTGGTCTACGTCGACCACCCCGGCACCGGCGCGGAGCGCCGGCTGACCTACGCCGCACTCGACGCCGCGGCCAACCGCCTGGCGCATCACCTGATCGACGCGGGTCTGCGCCCCGGCGAACAGCTCGGCATCCACCTGTACAACGGCATCGAGTACCTGCAGACCGTGCTCGCCTGCCTCAAGGCCCGGATCGTGCCGGTGAACGTCAACTACCGGTACGTGGAGGAGGAGCTGGTCTACCTCTACCGGGACGCCGACCTGGCCGCGCTCGTGTTCGACGCGGAGTTCACCGAGCGGGTGGCGGCCGCGCAGCCGCAGACGGAGAAGCTGCGGCACCTCGTGCGGGTGGGGACCCCGCCCGAGGGCGCGCCGGAGCTCGACTGCGTGGAGTTCACGGCGGCGGAGGCGGCCTCGTCACCGGAGCGCGGATTCGCGCCGCGCTCGGCCGACGACCTCTTCATCATCTACACGGGCGGCACCACCGGCATGCCCAAGGGCGTGATGTGGCGCCAGGAGGACCTGTTCTTCGCGGGGCTCTTCGGCGGCGACCCGTCGGGCGAGCCCGTGAAGCGCCCCGAGGAACTGTCCGAGCGGGTCGCCGCGGGCGGCGCCGGGATCACCTTCTTCCCGACTCCCCCGCTGATGCACGGCACCTCGACGCTCACCTCGTTCGTCGCCTTCAACTACGGGCAGCGGGTGGTGATCCACCGCAAGTACGTGCCCGAGGAAGTGCTGCGGACCATCGAGAAGGAGAAGGTCTCCAGCGTCTCGCTGGTCGGCGACGCGATGCTGCGCCCGCTGATCGACGCCCTCAACGGACCGCTCCGGGGCACCGACCTGTCCGCGCTCTTCAGCCTCTCCTCGTCGGGCGCCATCATGTCCGACACCGTCCGCGCCCAGTTCCAGGCGCTCGCGCCGAACGTGCTGCTGCTCAACAACTTCGGCTCCTCGGAGTCCGGCTCCAACGGCCGGGCCACCGACGACTCGGGCCCCGAGAAGGGCTTCCGGCTGCAGGTCAACGAGCGCACCCAGGTGGTCGACCCGGCCACCCACGAGCTCGTCGGCGTCGGCGAGATCGGCCGGCTCGCCCAGCGCGGCCACGTGCCGCTCGGCTACTACAACGACCCGGCCAAGACCGCCGAGACCTTCTTCCAGAAGGGCGACGAGCGCTGGGTGCTCCTCGGCGACATGGCCACCGTCGACGAGGAGGGCATCGTCACCGTCCTCGGCCGCGGGTCGCAGTGCATCAACACCGGTGGCGAGAAGGTGTATCCGGAGGAGGTCGAGCAGGCGCTCAAGTCCCATCCGGACGTGTACGACGCGCTGGTCGCCGGAGTGCCCGACGCCAGGTGGGGCAACCACGTGGCCGCCGTCGTCCAGCTGCGCTCCGGGGCCGCGCCGCTGGACCTGGCGGCCGTCCAGGCCCACTGCCGCACCCGGCTGGCCGGCTACAAGGTGCCGCGCCAGCTCGTGCTCGCCGACCGGATCCAGCGCTCGCCCAGCGGCAAGGCGGACTACCGGTGGGCGCGCACGGTGGCGGTGGACGCGGACGGCGCGACGGCGGCGGAGGGCGACGCCTCCTGACGGATCGCGGCCGCCCTCGGCGGATCGCGACGGCGCAGACGGTCCAGACGCTTCAGACGCTTCAGACGCTTCAGACGCTTCAGACGCCGAACTCCCGGAGAGCGGCGAGGAATTCGCGGGGCCGGGCAGCGTGCACCAGGTGTCCGGCCTCGATCGTGACCAGCCGGGCGTCCGGCACCCGCTCGGCCATCCAGGCCAGGTGCTGCTGCGGCAGATGGCTGGTCGGCCCGCCGCCGATGATCAGGGTCGGGGCGGTGACGGCGGTCAGCTCCTCGCGCCAGGCCGGGTCCGGGTCGTTCAGATCGGCGTTGGTCGCGTCGAGCACCGCCCAGTCGAAGGCGACCGGCTCCTCCGGGAGGCCCGCCGGGCCGCGCGGCGGCAGGACGGGGAAGAAGACCGGGGCGTCCTCCAGGACGAGCCGCCCCACCAGGGCCGGCTCGCGCTGCGCGAGCAGACAGGCCGCCGCCCCACCCATCGAGTGCCCGACGACGGTGGCCCCGACGAGCCCGAGGGCCTTGAGGAAGCCACCGATCTCGTCGCGGAGCGCCGCGAAGCCGTACTCCCCGGGATGGTCGCTCAGGCCGTGGCCGCGCAGGTCGAGCGCGTACACCCGGCGGTCGGCCGCGAGCTCGGCCGCGATCTCCGCCCACTCGGTGGAGTCGCCCCCGCGGCCGTGCACCAGGACGACGGGCGGGGCGCCCTCGGGGCCCCGCACCCGGTAGGCGAGCCGGACGCCGTCGACGGTGACCGTGCGCACCTCGGGGTCGAGGAAGGCCGCGACCGGGCGGGCGAACGCGCCGGGGTCGTCGACCCAGGGGAAGTGTCCGGCGCCCGCCTGGACGACGAGTTCGGCGTGGGGGAAGCAGGCGGCCAGCTCGGCGGCCTTGGCGGGGGTGGGCCCGTTGTCGTACCCGCCGGCGAGGACGAGGACGGGGGCGGTCACCGCGCGCAGGGCGTGCCGGGTGGCCTCGGGGGTGAAGGCGCCGTCCCCGTGGTAGGCGGCGGCCGCGGCCCAGTTCTTCTCGGTGCGCACCCCGGCGGCGTGGGCCCGCGCGGCCTCGTCCCAGCGGCCGTACGCGAAGGGCATGACCAGCTCGGCGGCACGCTCCATCGGGGTGGTTGCGTCGATCGTCTCCAGGGCCGCGCGGGCCTCGGGGTACCAGGGGCGGTCGGCGAAGGTCTCGGCCGCGGCCCTGTCCCACTCCTCGTCGGTGGTCTCGACGCCGACGGCGCGGGTGCCGGGGGTGACGAGGACGAGGGAGCGCACGCGCTCGGGGTGCGCGGCCGCGTACAGGGTGGCGAGGTTGCCGCTCGCGGAGTGCCCGAGGAGGTCGATCCGGTCGAGCCCCAGGTGGGCGCGGAGCGCCTCGACGTCGGCGACCTGCCGGTCGCAGCGGTAGGTCTCCGGGTCGGCGGGGGCCGCGCTGTCCCCGGTGCCGCGCGCGTGGAGCACGACGAGGGTGCGGTGGGCGGGCAGGCCCCCGAGGTCGCCGAGGTAGACCGGGTCGCGCATGGGCCCGCCGGGCAGGACGACCAGGGGTTCGCCCCGGCCCTGGACCCGGTAGGCGAGTTCGGTTCCGTCGTACGTCGTGAACGTGCGCGTGTGCTGAGCCATGCCGCCGATCATGGTCAGGCGGGCCCGGTCGGGGCAACAGAGTTCGCCGACAGCGCGATACGGTGGGATGTCCGCCCCACCAGCGAAGGAAGCCGTTTCACCGTGTCCGAGACCCGTCAGGCCGAGCTGCGCGGCGACTGCGCCAACTGCTTCGGGCTGTGCTGTGTGGCCCTCCCCTTCGCCAAGTCCGCGGACTTCGCCGTGAACAAGGCCTCGGGCGAAGCGTGCCGGAACCTCCAGGAGGACTTCCGCTGCGGCATCCACACCCGGCTGCGGGACAGCGGCTTCCCCGGCTGCACCGTGTACGACTGCTTCGGCGCCGGCCAGAAGGTCTCCCAGGTGACCTTCGGCGGCGTCTCCTGGCGCGAGGCCCCGGACACCGCGCGCCGGATGTACGAGGTCTTCCCGGTGATGCGGCAGCTGCACGAGCTGCTGCGGTACCTGGCCGAGGCCCGTGCCCTGCCCGCGACCCGCACGCTCCACGGCGAGCTCGACCGGGCCCTCGCCCGGGTCACCGCGCTGACCGAGGGCGCCCCGGCCGACCTGGAGCGGTTCGACGTCGGCCCGGTGCGGGCCGAGGTGAACCCCCTGCTCCTGAAGAGCAGCTCCCTGGTCCGCGCGGCCGCCGGCGGCAAGCCGAAGAGCCGGCGCGGCGCCGACCTGATCGGCGCCCGGCTGCGCGGGGCCAAGCTGCGCGGGGCGGACCTGCGCGGGGCGCTGCTCATCGCCGCCGACCTGTCGGGGGCGGACCTGTCGCTCGCGGACCTGATCGGCGCGGACCTGCGGGACGCCGACCTGTCGGGGGCGGACCTGACCGGTGCGCTCTTCCTCACCCAGCCGCAGCTCAACGCGGCGCGCGGCGACGCCGCCACCCGTCTGCCGGACGGCTTCGCGCGCCCGGCGCACTGGTCGCGCTGACGCCTCCGGGGGCCGCTCAGACCTCGTACACGTACGGGGTCATCGTGGTCAGTTCGGCGAAGCCGAGGCGCTGGAGGATGGGACGGCTGGTGGGCGCGGCGTCGACCTGGACGTAGCGGTGGCCCCGGGCGGTCGCGAGGCGGGCACGGTAGGAGACGAGGGCGCGGTAGAGGCCCCGGCCGCGCCATTCCTCGACGGTGCCGCCGCCGTACAGGCCGGCGAAGTCGGAGCCCTCGGGCAGGTCGAGGCGGGCCGAGCTGACGGGGACGCCGTCGGCGAGGACGACGACCGCGGCGACGGAGTCGGGCGCGGCGGCGAGCTGGTCGAGCAGCCGGCTGGCGTACTGCGATCCGTCGGTGCCGAAGGCCTTGTCGTGCACCTCGACCATCATCCGTACGCCGGCCTCGTCGGTGACGGGGTGGATCTCCACGCCGTCCGGCAGGTCCACGGCGGCGGGCAGGGACGCCGCCTCGGCGACCATCAGGGTCTCGGGCTCCTCGGCGGTGAATCCGGCGGCGAGGAGCCGGTCGGCGAGGTCGGCCGGCCCGTCGTGCCCGTACAACGTCCATTCGAAGGAGTGGCCGACGGTGCGGAAGTGGCGGATCTCGGCGGCGATGGCCGCGTCGGCGTCCCGGGGGCCGAGGCCGGACCACAGGACGCCGTTCCAGGCGTAGGAGGGGCCTTCGTGGCGGACGACGAGGCCGTCGCGTTCGACCCGGCAGCCGGGTCCTTCGGGGCGGGCGCCGATGCGGCGCTGGCGGTCGTAGAGGGTGCGCAGTGCGGTGATGTCCATGACCTCCACCTCAACATCCGCCACGGCGCCGACGCCACTGGATTACCAGGTCACGGGCAGTGCCTCGGGTCCTCGGTTGACCGTGCCCGTCCGCCAGGCGACCTGTCCGGGCGGCACGGCGAGCGCCAGGGCGGGGAAGCGGGCGAGCAGGGTGCCGAGCATCACCTCGGCCTCCATGCGGGCCAGTCGGGCGCCCGCGCAGTAGTGGGCGCCGTGGCCGAAGGCGAGGTGCGGGGCCTCGTCCCGGTCGAGGTCGAGCCGGTCGGGGTCGGTGTAGACGGACGGGTCGCGGTTGGCGGCCGGGTAGAAGACGTAGACGGCCTCGCCTTCGCGGAGGGTGACCCCGCCGACCTCGATGTCGGCGGTGACGATCCTGGGCATGCCGACGCCGTCGCGTTGCGGGATGTAGCGGAGGAGTTCGTCGACGGCCCGGGGCAGGCGGTCGGGGGCCGCGCGCAGCTTCGCCGTCTGCGCGGGATGGACGAGGAGGACGTACGCCATGGTGGAGACGATGTTCCGGACGGCGTCGAGCCCGTTGAGGGTGAGCATGACGGCCATCGACACCAGTTCGGGGGTGCTGATCCCGCCGGTCCCGCGGGCGGCGGCGAGTTCGCTGACGAGGTCGTCGCCGGGGTGCGCGGCCCGGTGCCGGGCCAGGTCGGCGAAGTAGCCGGCGATCTCCTTCTTGACGGCTTCGCCCGCGGCGGCGGTGGTGTCGTTCGACAGGATCCCGGCCCGCCAGGCCTGGACGCGGTCCAGGTCGGCGGCGGGGACGCCGAGGAGTTCGGCGATGACGGTGGCGGACAGCGGGCCGACGAAGCTCTCGGCGAGGTCGGCCGGCGGGCCGGTCTCCAGGGTGCGCAGGGCGAGCGTCGAGGCCATCCGCTCGGTGTGCTCGCGCAGGGCGGTCATGCGGCGGCGGCCGAAGGTGGGGGCGATCAGCCTGCGCAGCCGGGTGTGGTCGGGCGGGTCGGCCCGGCCGACGCCGCCGGCCGGGGCGAGGGTGTGCGGGGTCATGCTGGTGACCGGCCGGCCGACGGTGCGGGCGCGGCTCAGCCGCGGGTCGGAGGCGACCAGCTTGACGTCCTCGTAGCGGGTGACGAGCCAGGCGAGCCCCTCGCCGTACGGGAGGCGCACCCGGGCGACCGGCTCCTCGTGCAGGAGCCGGTGCGGGAGGGGGTCGAAGACGGTGTCGGGCAGGGGGGACGGGATCCAGTCGTGGACGACCCCGTCGGGTCCGTCGGGCGCGTTCATGGTGTGGGGGCCGTTCTCCGCGGGTGTCCGGCGTCGTGCCGGAGCGGGGTGATCTGGTCGATGTCGTAGCGGAGCCGCAGCTGTTCGACGGCGGCGTGGTCGACCGGGCCGCCGGAGCCGAGGATCTCCATCAGCTCCTCGAAGTAGCGCTCGTGGTCGGGCGGTGGGGAGGCCTGGAACAGCATCCGTACGGGTTCGCCGGTGGGGTTGGCGAAGGCGTGCGGGCAGCCGGGCGGCACCAGCATGAGGGTGCCGGCGGTGGCGCGGACGGCGCGCTGTCCCGAGGCGGACTCCCAGTCGCGCCAGCTGTCGCGGGTGCGGACGAGCGGCTCGAAGGCGAGGACGTCGAGCTCGCCCTCCAGGACGTAGAAGAGCTCCTCGCTGTGCCCGTGGGTGTGCGCGCCGACGTCGAAGCCGGGCGGGACGAGGACCTCGAAGGTGGAGGAGGTGGGGGTGTGCTCGCCGGTCACCTTGAAGGTGACGCGCTGGGCGGCGGTGGTGAGGGTCTTGCCGTGGCCGGGCGGCACGATGAGGCCGCCGCCCGTTCCGATGGCGGTCGCGGTCATGGGGCGGCAGGTCCTCTCACCAGGTGACGGGCAGGGTCTCGGGGCCTCGGATCAGGGCGCCGCGCTGCCAGCGGAGCTCCTCCTCGGGGACGGCGAGCCGCAGGTCGGGGAAGCGGGTCCACAGCGAGTCGAGGAGGATCTCGGACTCGATGCGGGCGAGTGCGGAGCCGGGGCAGTAGTGCGGGCCGTGGCCGAAGGCGACGTGCGGGTTGTAGCCGCGGTCGAAGTCCAGCTTCTCCGGGTCGGGGAAGACGGAGGGGTCGCGGTTGGCGGTGAGGTAGGAGACGTAGACGGGGTCGCCCTCGGCGATGGTGACGCCGCCGACCTCGACGTCCTCCATGGCGATCCGGGAGAGGCCGACGGCGTTGCGGTGCGGGATGTAGCGCAGCAGTTCGTCGACGGCCCGGGGCAGGAGTCCGGGTTCGGTGCGGAGCCGGGCCAGGTGCTCGGGGTGGGTGAGGAGCGCGTAGACCATGTTGGCGCTGTTGTTGCGGACGGCGTGGGCGCCGCCGATCTGGATGAGGACGGCGAGGCCGACGGCCTCGTGCTCCTCCAGGGTGCCGTCGTCGACGGCGTCGGCGAGGACGGCGGCGAGGGTCTCCTTGCCGGTGTCGTGGCTGCGGCCGACGAGTTCGGTGAAGTAGCGGGCCATCTCGCCCTTGGCGTGCTCGCTGGCCTCGCGGCCGGCCGCGGCGGAGATGATGGCGTCGGACCACTTCGCCATGAGGGGCCGGTCGCCCTCGGGGACGCCCATGAGTTCGCTGACCATGGCGAGCGGGAAGGGGCGGTTGACCATCTCCATGAGGTCGGCGGGCGGACCGTGCCGTTCGAGGCGGTCGAGGAGGCCGTCCATCACGTCCTGGGCGTGCTCGCGCAGGGAGCGCAGGGCGCGGGCGCTGAAGGCGCGGGCGACGACCCGGCGCATCCGGGTGTGGTCCGGCGGGTCGGCGAAGCCGACGGCGCCTTCCATGGGGATGAAGTGGGGGGCGAGCCGGGTGATGGAGCGCCCGTAGACGGCCTGGCGGCTGAACCGGGGGTCGACGGAGACGAACTTGACGTCCTCGTAGCGGGTGACGAGCCAGGCGTGGCCCTCGCCGTGCGGGAGGCGCACCCGGGTGACGGGGTCCTCGTGGAGCAGTCGGGCGAGGAGCGGGTCGAAGGCGAGTCCGGTGAGATCGGGGACGGCCCAGAAGTGCACCTGGGGGTCGTCGGCGTTCTCGGGGGTGTGGGTCGTGGTCATCGTGCCACCGCCGCTGTCGTGGTGGGTGGGGTGTCGAGGAGGGTGCGGGGAGGGGCCTCGCCGGTCCAGCTGCCGAGGGAGATCTCGGCGGTGATGCCGGGGCCGAAGCCGGCGATGAGCCCGGTGGCGCCGGGCGCGGCGCCACCCTCGTCGAAGAGGCGGCGCAGGGCGTCGAGGACGACGGCGCTGGCGATGTTGCCGTACTCGGTGAGGGTGGCCCGGCTGAAGCGGAACATGTCGGGGACGACGTCCAGGTGTTTGCAGAGGTCGTCGAGGATGCGGGGGCCGCCGGCGTGGATGAGGTAGAAGTCCTGCCGGCCGGCGTCCCTGCCGTACCGGGCGGCGAGGTCGACGAGGGCGGGCGCGAGCTGCTCCATGGTGCCGGGGACGCGCTTGTCGAGCAGGAAGTGGAAGCCGGTCTCGCGGACCTTGTAGGCGATCCAGTCCTCGCTGTCGGGGACGAGGTGGGAGCCGTTGCACTCCAGGAGGACGCCGGTGCCGCCCGAGCCGCGGACGACGGCGGCGGCGACGGCGTCGCCGAAGAGGCCGTTGGAGAGCAGGTTGCCGACGGTGAGGTCGGTGGGCTGGTAGCAGAGGGAGCAGAACTCGCAGGCCACGATCAGGACGTTGGCGCCGGGGTAGGCGGCGCAGAAGTCGTGCGCCCGGTTGATCGCCGCGCCGCCGGCGGCGCAGCCCAGCTGGGCGATGGGCAGTTGGCGGGTGTCGTCGCGGAAGCCGAGGGTGTTGATCATCCAGGCGGTGAGCGAGGGCATCATGAACCCGGTGCACGACACGTAGACGATGAGGTCGATGTCGGGCGCCTGGAGCCCGGCGTGGGCGAGCGCCTCGGCGACGACGGCGGGGACGCGCGCCTTGGCCTCGGTCTCGTACGTCGCGTTGCGCGCCTCGAAGCCCGGGTGGGCGAGGGTGCGCTCGATGGGCTGCACGAGATGCCGCTTGGCGACGCCGGTGTTCCCGATCAGGCGCAGGACGAGAGGCAGTTGCTCGTGCCCCGCGTGCAACGTGCGGGCCAGGTCGAGGGTCTCCTCCCGGGTGATGACGTGCTCGGGCACGGCGACGGCGGGACGGCACAGGACAGGCATGGGGGTCCATTTCGTCCGGGGAGTGGGGAGGGGGAGCCGGACGGGATCATCTTCCGGCCCGTCTCCCCCGCCGCAGCACCGTTCCTGCTCTGCGGCGGACAATCACACCCGAATGTGTGATCTTCGGCAGACGTCCGTGACCTGCGGGAAGGTGCCTGTGACGGGGATCCCCCCGGGGGCTTCGGGAGCGTCGGGCGCGCTCCTGCGGCCGGTCCGGTGCGCGAGGGAAGAAAAGCCGCCCCGACCTCTTGCCAACCCCCGGGGGTCGCCGGTTTTACTGAAGCCGGAAGATCAACCGAATGATCGGTCGTCCGATTTACGACGGGCGGCGGGGTGGTACGCGAGGCGAGGGAGTGGCGCATGAGCGAGCTGCTGGACGCGGGCGAGCGACTCGGACGCGACGAGCTGGAGGCGCTCCAGCTGGAACGGCTGCGCGCGACCCTGCGGCACGCCTACGACAACGTGGCGTTCTACCGGCAGGCCTTCGACGAGGCCGGCGTGCGGCCCGAGGACTGCCGCGGCCTCGCGGACCTGGCCCGCTTCCCCTTCACCGCCAAGGCCGACCTGCGCGCGCACTACCCCTTCGGCATGTTCGCCGTCGACCAGTCGCGGATCCGGCGCATCCACGCCTCCAGCGGGACGACCGGGCGGCCCACCGTGGTCGGCTACACCGAGCGGGACCTGGACACCTGGGCCGACGTCGTCGCCCGCTCCCTGCGCGCGGCCGGCGCCCGGCCCGGCCACAAGGTGCACGTGGCCTACGGGTACGGCCTGTTCACCGGCGGCCTCGGCGCCCACTACGGGGCCGAACGGCTCGGCTGCACGGTGATCCCCGCCTCCGGCGGCATGACGGCCCGCCAGGTCCAGCTGATCCAGGACTTCCGGCCCGAGATCATCATGGTCACGCCCTCGTACATGCTCACCCTGCTCGACGAGTTCGAGCGCCAGGGGATCGACCCGCGGAGCACCTCGCTCCAGGTCGGGGTCTTCGGCGCGGAGCCCTGGACCGAGGAGATGCGCCGGGAGATCGAGGAGCGCTTCGCCCTCGACGCCGTGGACATCTACGGGCTCTCGGAGGTGATGGGCCCCGGCGTCGCACAGGAGTGCGTGGAGACCAAGGACGGCCTCCACATCTGGGAGGACCACTTCCTCCCCGAGGTCGTCGACCCGATCACCGGCGAGGTGCTGCCGGACGGGGAGGAGGGCGAGCTGGTCTTCACCTCCCTGACCAAGGAGGCGATGCCGGTGATCCGCTACCGCACCCGCGACCTCACCCGGCTGCTGCCGGGCACCGCGCGGGTCTTCCGGCGGATGGAGAAGATCACCGGCCGCAGCGACGACATGGTGATCCTGCGCGGGGTGAACCTCTTCCCCACCCAGATCGAGGAGATCGTCCTGCGCACCCCCTCCGTCGCCCCCCACTTCCAGCTCCGGCTCACCCGCGAGGGCCGCCTCGACGCCCTGACCGTACGGGCCGAGGCACGCGCCGGGGCCACCCCCGAGCAGCGCCGGGAGGCGGCCCGCGCCATCGCGGCGGCGGTGAAGGACGGGATCGGGGTCTCGGTGGGCGTGGAGGTGGTCGATCCGGAGACGCTGGAGCGCTCGGTGGGGAAGATCAAGCGGATCGTGGACCTCCGGGACGGCGCGTAGCCTGGAGGGAGGAGGTGGTTGCGATGCTGGCGGAGTCCCCCATAGCGGCGATCATTCCGGTCAACGACATGGTCCGCGCGAAGCGCTTCTACAGTGAGACCCTCGGCCTCACGCTCATCAAGGAATCGGCCGAGGACGTGATGTACGAGACCGGGGGATCCATGATCGGCCTGTACGAGACCCCCTACGGCGGCCAGGCCCAGCACACCCTGGCGAGTTGGAAGGTCGCCGACCTCGACGCCGAGATGAAGGAGCTGCGCTCCAAGGGCATCGCCTTCGAGGACTACGACCTGCCCGGCATCAAGACGGTCGACGGCGTGGTCGAGTCGGAGGACATGCGGGGTGCCTGGTTCAAGGACAGCGAGGGCAACATCCTCTGCGTCCTGGAGGAGCGCAAGGGCTGACGGGCGCCGGGGCGGCGGACCCGGGACACCCCCTGCGGGGCGCCCCCCCACGCACCGGTCTCACGCGGCTCCGTAGCGGTCGCGCAGTTCGCGCTTGAGGATCTTTCCGCTGGCGTTGCGGGGCAGCTCCGGCACGAACAGCACCCTCTTGGGCGCCTTGAAGTGGGCGAGCTTCTCCCGCGCGTGCGCGAGGAGTTCGGCCTCGGTGACCTCGCCGCGCGGCACGACGAAGGCGGTGACGGCCTCGATCCAGCGCTCGTCCGGGAGTCCGACGACCGCCGTCTCGACGACGGACGGATGCGTGTAGAGGGCGTCCTCGACCTGCCGGGAGGCGACGAGGACACCCCCGGAGTTGATGACGTCCTTCACCCGGTCGACGACGGTGAGATAGCCCTCCGCGTCGCGCACGGCGAGGTCGCCCGAGTGGAACCAGCCGTCCCGGAAGGCCGCCGCGGTCTCCTCGGGCTTCTCCCAGTAGCCGGTGCACAACTGCGGTGAACGGTAGACGACTTCGCCGGGGGTGCCGTCGGGCGCGTCCTCGCCCCGCTCGTCGACGACCCTGGCCTCGACGTGGCGGACGGGGCGTCCACAGGAGTCCATCCGGCCCTCGTGCTCGTCGGGGCCGAGGACGGTGGCGAGCGGGCCGATCTCGGACTGGCCGAAGCAGTTGTAGAAGCGCAGACCGGGCAGGTGTGCCCGCAGCCGCTCCAGGACCGGCACCGGCATGATCGAGGCGCCGTAGTAGGCCTTGCCGAGGGCCGACAGGTCGCGGGTGGCGAAGCCGGGGTGGTCGGCGAGCCCGATCCAGACCGTCGGCGGGGCGAACAGGCTGTCGCAGCGGCCCGATGCGACCAGGTCGATGAGGACCGCCGGGTCGGGCCCGTCGACGATCGTGTTCTCGGCGCCCACGGCGAGGTAGGGCAGCAGGAACACGTGCATCTGCGCCGAGTGGTAGAGCGGCAGCGAGTGCACCGGCCGGTCGTCCTCGCCCAGGTCGAGGGCGTCGAGGGCGCTCGCGTACTCGTGGACCAGGGCCCGGTGCGTCATCATCGCGCCCTTGGGCAGGGCGGTGGTGCCCGAGGTGTAGAGGAGCTGCACGAGCTCGCCGGGATCGCGGTCGGCGTCGTACGGGCGCGGTGCGGCGAGGCTCGCGAGCAGCGAGTCCTCGGCGTCCCGCAGCACCTGTACGGGGAAGTCCTCCGGGATGCGTCCGGTGAGCGCCGGGTCGGCGAGCACCAGCGAACTGCCCGACTGGTGCAGGAGGTAGTCGAGGTCCTCGCCGGTCAGGTGGTGGTTGACCGGCACGTGGACGAGGCCCGCCCGGGCGCAGGCGAGGAACGCGATCAGATAGGCGTCCGAGTTGTGGGCGTAGGTCGCGACCCGGTCGCCCGCCACGAGTCCGGCGCCTTCGGGGTCCACCAGGACGGCGGCGGCCGTCGAGACGGCGGCGTCCAGCTCGGCGTAGGTCCACGTCCGGTCCGCGTAGCGCACGGCGGTCCGGTCGGGGACGCGCCGGGCGCTGGCGCGCAGCACGCCGTCGACGGTGAGAGTGAGCAGCTCGCGGTCGGTTCCCCGGTCCAGTCCTCGTTCCATGGACGGATCCTGGGCCGGGCGGAGCCGCCGGTCAAGTACCCCGGACATCGAACGTGATGTTGACAAAGCAAGCGCTCAGCTGAATGCATGGCCCAACCCGCATGCACCGCACGCCCGTTGGGAGGGATCTTGCATTTCCGCACCTCGTTCCCCGCCCGGTTCAGACGCCTGGCGCTGGTCGGCGCGGCTCTCGCCACCGTCACCGCCTCGCTGCCCGCCGCGGCCGTCGCCGACACCGGTGACCGGGACCGGCACCCGTCGGACCGGGGCCTGTCGGCCGTCATCCGCTACACCGAGTACGGCATCCCGCACATCGTGGCCGAGGACTACGCGAACCTCGGTTTCGGCACCGGCTGGGCACAGGCCGCGGACCAGGTCTGCGTCCTCGCCGACGGCTTCGTGACCGTGGCCGGTGAGCGCTCGCGCTGGTTCGGCGCCGACGGCGTGCCGGACGGGTCCCTGTCGTCGGCGACGAAGAACCTCTCCAGCGACCTGTTCTTCCGCGGGGCGAAGGACGCCGGCACGGTCGAGGCACTGCTCGCCACGCCCGCGCCCGCCGGTCCCAGCCGCCGGTCCAGGGAGCTGATGCGCGGCTGGGCGGCCGGGTACAACGCCTGGCTGCGCAAGAACCGCGTCACCGACCCGGCCTGCGCCGGTGCCGCCTGGGTACGGCCGGTCACCGAGCTCGACGTGGCGCGCCGCGGCTGGGCGGTCTCCGTCCTCGGCGGCCAGGGGCGTGGCGCGGACGGCATCACCGCCGCCCGGCCGCCCGCCGCCACGGGGGCCGTCGCCGGGCCCTCCGCCGGCCGTGCCACCACCGTCCCCACCACCCCGGACCCGGACCGTACGGCCGAGGCGGCGCGGGCTCTGTTCGCGGCCGAGAACGCCACGATGGGCTCGAACGCCGTCGCGTTCCAGGGCTCGACGACGGCGAACGGGCGCGGTCTGCTGCTCGGCAATCCGCACTACCCCTGGCAGGGCGGCCGACGCTTCTGGCAGTCCCAGCAGACGATCCCCGGCGAGCTGAACGTCTCCGGCGCCTCCCTGCTCGGCACCGTCCCGGTCAGCATCGGCTTCAACGACAAGGTGGCCTGGAGCCACACCGTCGCCACGGGCGTCCCGGTCAACCTGCACCAGCTCACCCTCGACCCGTCCGACCCCACGGCGTACCTGGTGGACGGCAGGCCGGAGCGGATGACGCCGCGTACGGTCACGGTCGCGGTCAAGGACGGCGCCCCGGTCACCCGTACCCAGTGGTGGACCCGGTACGGACCGGTGGTGTCCGGGCTCGGGCCGCAGCTGCCGCTGCCCTGGACCACGACGACGGCCTTCGCCCTGAACGACCCCAACGCCGCCAACCTGCGCGCCTCCGACACGGCGCTCGGCTTCGCCCGGTCCCGTTCGACGCAGGGCCTGGTCGACACGCTGCGGCGCACCCAGGGCCTGCCCTGGGTGAACACGATCGGCGCCGACTCCTCGGGCCACACCCTGTTCACCCAGGCGCAGCTGCTGCCGCGGATCACCGACGAGCTGGCGCAGCGCTGCTCCACCCCGCTGGGCCGCGCCACCTACCCGGCCTCCGGCGTGGCGGTGCTGGACGGTGCGCGGGGCGACTGCGCGCTCGGCTCGGACCCGGACGCGGTGCAGCCGGGGGTCTTCGGGCCCGCGCGGATGCCGGTGCTGCGGGACGCCCCGTACGTGGAGAACTCCAACGACAGCGCCTGGCTGGCCAACGCCGAGCGCCCGGTCACTGGCTACGAGCGGATCTTCGGCACCGTCGGGACCCCGCGCTCGCTGCGCACCCGCGGCGCCGTCGAGGACGTGGCGGCCATGGCGGAGCGCGGCCGGCTGACGGTGGCCGACCTGCAGCGCCAGCAGTTCGCCGACCGGGCGCCCGCCGGCGACCTGGCGGCGGCCGACACGGCCCGGGCCTGCGCTTCGGCCCTCGCGGACGATCCGGAGGCGTGCCGGGTGCTGGGCGCCTGGGACCGCACGATGGACGCCGGGAGCCGGGGCGCGCTGCTCTTCGACCGGTTCTGGCGCAGGTTCACGGCCACGACGCCGCAGGCCGAGCAGTGGAAGGTGCCGTTCTCGGCGGCCGACCCGGTCGGCACCCCGAACACCGTGAACACCGACGCGCCCGCCTTCGCCAAGGCCCTCAGGGACGCCGTGGCCGAGCTGCGCGCGGCGGGGATCGCGCTGGACGCGCCGCTGGGACGGCACCAGTTCGTGGTACGCAACGGGGTGCGCGTTCCGGTGGGCGGCGGCACCGAGGCGCTGGGCGTCTGGAACAAGACGGAGCCCGTGTGGAACCCGGCGGGCGGCGGCTACACGGAGGTCGCGCACGGCAGCAGCCATGTGCAGGCGGTGGGCTGGGACGGCGGGCGGTGCCCGGTGGCCCGCACCCTCCTGACCTACTCCCAGTCCTCCAACCCGCTCTCGCCGCACTACAGCGACCAGACGGCGCTCTACTCCGGCGAGCGCTGGGTGACCTCGCGGTTCTGCGAGAAGGACATCCTGCGCTCGCCGGCGCTGAGGATCGTGGTCGTCAGGGGCTGAACGACAGGAACACGAAGGCGGCGAAGATCGAGAGATGGACGCTGCCCTGGAGCAGCGTGGCCCGTCCCGGGACCACGGTGAGGGCGCTGACCACGGCGGTGAGCGCGAGCAGCACCATGTGAAGGGGTCCCAGGCCGAGGATCAGGGGCCCCTTCAGCCAGACCGAGGCGAGGGCGATCGAGGGGATCGTGAGGCCGATGCTGGCGATGGCCGAGCCGTAGGCCAGGTTCATGCTGGTCTGCATCCGGTCCCGGCTCGCCGCGCGCACGGCCGCCAGCGTCTCGGGCAGGAGGACCATGAGGGCGATGACGACACCGACGACGGCCTTGGGCAGGCCCGCGGACTCGACGCCGTCCTCGATGGTGGGCGAGACCAGTTTGGCGTTGCCGACGACGGCGACGAGGGCGACGACGAGCATGCCGAGGCTGAACCAGGTCTGGCGGGAGGTCGGCGGGGCAGCGTGCTCGTCCTCCGACTGCTTTCCGTCGTCGCCCGGCCGTGGCACGGGCAGGAAGTAGTCGCGGTGCCGGACCGTCTGGACGGCGACGAACACCCCGTACAGGAGGAGGGAGGAGACCGCGGCGAAGGCGAGCTGGGCGGCGGAGAACTCGGGGCCGGGGTGGCTGGTGGTGAACGTGGGCAGCACCAGGGTCATGGTCGCGAGGGTGCAGACGATGGCGAGCTCGCCGCCGGAGCCCTCCGCGTTGAAGACGGCGGTCCTGTTCCGCAGCGCGCCGACGAGCAGGGAGAGGCCGACGATGCCGTTGCAGGTGATCATGACGGCGGCGAAGACGGTGTCCCGGGCGTAGCTGGTCGCCTTGTCGCCGCCGCCGATCATCAGCATGACGATCAGTCCGACCTCGATGACCGTGACGGCGACGGCGAGTACGAGGGAGCCGTAGGGTTCGCCGACACGGTGGGCGATGACCTCGGCGTGGTGGACGGCCGCGAGGACGGCGGCGAAGAGGCAGAGGGCGATGAGCACCACCGCGAAGGCCGGTAGGTCACGCCCCCAGCCGAGGGCCAGCCCCACCGCCGCGACCACGGGGCCCCAGGTGGTCCACTGTCGTGTCAGTCCTGCGGTACTCGAACTCATGCCCTGAATCCTGCCATAAAGGGAGGATCGTCCTCCGTGCGCCGCGTGCTCGCACACCTGACGCGAGGTCAGGGTCCGTCAGAGCGCGCGGTCGTGGCCCTCCCAGTACGGATCGCGGAGTCGGCGCTTGTACAGCTTGCCGTTGGGATCGCGGGGCATGACCGTGACGAACTCCACGGACTTGGGACGTTTGTATCCGGCGAGACGGCTCTCGCAGTGCGCCAGGATCGCGGCGGCGAGCTCCGGTCCCGGCTCGTGACCCTCGGCCGCCTCGACGACCGCCTTGACCTCCTCGCCCCAGTCGGCGTGCGGGATGCCGAAGGCGGCGGCGTCGGCGACGGCCGGGTGGGCGAGGAGCGCGGACTCGATCTCGGCGGGGTAGATGTTCACGCCGCCCGAGATGATCATGTCGATCTTGCGGTCGCGGAGGAAGAGGTAGCCGTCCTCGTCGAGGACGCCGAGGTCGCCCACCGTGAAGAAGTCCCCGATGCGGCTCGACTGCGTCTTGGCCTCGTCGCCGTGGTAGCGGAAGGCTCCGGTGCTCATCTTCATGTACACGGTGCCGAGCTGCCCGGGCGGCAGCCGGTGGCCGTCGTCGTCGAAGACGGCGAGCTCGCTGATGGGCCAGGCGCGGCCGACGGTGCCGGGCTTCTTGAGCCAGTCCTCGGCGGTGGCGAAGGCGCCGCCGCCCTCGCTGGCCGCGTAGTACTCCTCGACGCAGTGCCCCCACCACTCGATCATCGCCCTCTTGACGTGGTCGGGGCAGGGTGCGGCGCCGTGGATGGCGTGCCGCATGGAGGAGACGTCGTAGCGGCTCCGGGTCCCCTCGGGCAGGGCGAGGAGCCGGTGGAACTGGGTGGGCACCATGTGGGTGTGGGTGCAGCGGTGGGCGTCGATGAGCCGCAGCATCTCCTCGGGGGTCCACTTGTCCATGAGGACGAGCGGGTGCCCGATGTGCAGGGCGGCGCCGGCGAACTGGAGCACGGCCGTGTGGTAGAGCGGCGAACAGACCAGGTGGACGTTCCCGTCGAAGGGCCGGATGCCGAAGATGCCGAGGAAGCCGCCGAGGTAGGTCTCCTCGGGCAGCTTGCCGGGCAGCGGGCGGCGGATGCCGCGGGGCCGGCCGGTGGTGCCCGAGGTGTAGTTCATCACCCAGCCGAGGGTGCGGTCGGCGGGCGCCGACTCGGGCTGCCCGTCGAGGAGTTCGGCGTAGGAGCGGAAGCCGGGCAGTGCGCCGACCCCGTAGCGGTGGCTCGCCGGCAGCGCCGCCTCGTCGGCGGCCTGGGCGGCGGCCTCGGCGAAGCGCTCGTGGGCGATGAGGACCTTGGCGCCGGAGTCGGACACGATCCAGGCGATCTCGGGGCCGACCAGGTGGTGGTTGACCGGGACGAGGTAGAAGCCCGCCTGGGAGGCGGCGAGGTAGGCGGTGAGGAAGGGGACCCCGTTGGGCAGGACCACGGCGAAGGCGTCGCCGCGTTCCATCCCGGCCGCGCGCAGGCCGTGGACGAGCCGGTTGGCGTCGGCGAGCAGGCGGCCGGCGGTCCACTCCTCGCCGTCGGGTGCGACCAGGACCGTGCGCCCGGGATCGGCGGCGGCCTGGGACCAGAAGCCGTTCGGCGTTTCCGTCACTGGGTGCTCCTTCCGGCGATGCGGTTGATCCGGTCGATGGCCTTCTCGAAGCCGCTGGTCAGCTCGTCGAAGACCTGCTGGACGCTGCGCTCGGAGTTCATCCGGCCGACGATCTGGCCGACCGGCGTGCCGAGCAGCGGCGCCACCTCGTACTTCTGGATCCGGGAGACGGCCTCGGCGACCAGGAGCCCCTGGAGCGGCATGGGCAAGGTGCCGGGTCCGGCGGGGTCGTCCCAGGCGTCGGTCCATTCGGTACGGAGCTGGCGGGCGGGCTTGCCGGTCAGCGCGCGGGAGCGGACCGTGTCGCCGGAGCCGGCGGCGAGCAGTTTGGCGGTGAGGGCGCGGGAGTGCATCTCGGCCTCGGTGGTGGTGAGCCAGAGGGAGCCGAGCCAGACGCCCTGGGCACCGAGGGCGAGCCCGGCGGCGATCTGCTCGCCGCTGCCGATGCCGCCGGCGGCGAGGACGGGCAGCGGGCCGACGGCCTCGACGACCTCGGGGGTGAGGACCATGGAGGCGATCTCACCGGTGTGGCCGCCGGCCTCGTAGCCCTGGGCGACGACGACGTCGATGCCGGCCTCGGCGTGGTGGCGGGCGTGCCGGGCACTGCCGGCGAGGGCGGCGACGAGGACACCGTTCGCGTGGGCGCGCTCGACGACGTCGGCGGGGGGCGAGCCGAGGGCGTTGGCCAGCAGTTTGATGGGGTAGTCGAAGGCGACGTCGAGCTGGCTGCGGGCGACCTGCTCCATCCAGCCGGTGATGCGCCAGCCGGAGGCCTCGCCCGCGGCGAGCTCGGGGACGCCGTGTTTGGCGAGGGTGTCGCGGACGAAGGCCCGGTGCCCCTCGGGGATCATCGCCTCGACGTCGGCCTCGCTGACCCCGTCGACCTTCTTGGCGGGCATCACGACGTCGAGGCCGTAGGGCAGCCCGTCGGTGTGTTCCTGCATCCAGTCGAGGTCGCGGGCGAGGTCGTCGGGGGCGGTGTAGCGGACCGCGCCGAGGACGCCGAACCCGCCTGCTCTGGTGATGGCTGCGGCCACCGCGGGGAAGGGCGTGAAGCCGAAGATGGCGTGCTCGATCCCCAGTGTGCGACTCAGCTCCGTCTTCATGGGCGGCAGGATGCCGCAGTGGTCCTGCCGAGGGAAGAGATTTTCTGATGCTGTGTCAGATTTCTTGGCGCGCGGCACGCTTCCCCGGCACCCACCGCTCCGGTAGAAAGTTTCCGATCTTGCCGGAGTCGCCGAAGCTTTCTTTCAGGGAACGGTGGGAGAGGGTGGGCATGACGGAGGAGTCACGAAGCGGGAGCCGCGGTCCGAGCCGTCGCGCGTTCGGCGGCCGCGCTCTCGCCCTGGGAGGTGCGCTGATGATCGGTTCGGTGCCGGGGGCCTCGGCCGCGCCCGAGCCCGGGTCCCGAGGCGGGGGTCCCGCGTCCGGCCGCGCCCGGCGCACCACCCTGCGGCGCGGCTCCGCCGAGCGGGCCGGGCTGCTCCCCGAGCACCTCGACCGGCTCGTCGCCGACGCCGAGTCCTTCCTGCGCCCCTCGCCCCGGCACCCGTGGTACGCGGGCGCGGTGCTCCTCGCGGGGCGCGGCGGGACGGTCGCGCTGCACCGGCCGATCGGGATGGCCGTGCGCTACGCGGCGTACGACGAGAAGACCGACACGGGCGTCGAGCTGCCGGCCGACCGGCAGATCCCGATGACCGAGGACACCGTCTTCGACCTGGCCTCGGTCTCGAAGCTGTTCACCTCGCTGCTCGCGGTGCAGCAGGTCGAGCGGGGCGCGCTGGTCCTGGAGGAGCGGGTCACGGCGTACCTCCCGGAGTTCGGGGGCGGCGGCAAGCGGGACGTCACGGTCCGCCAGCTGCTCACGCACACCTCGGGGTTCCGCGCCTGGATCCCGCTCTACAAGGAGCCGACGCGGGAGGGACGCCTGCGGCTGCTGTGGAACGAGGTGCCGGCACACCCGCCGGGCACGGTGTACCTCTACTCCGACCTCAACCTGATCACGCTCCAGCTGATCCTGGAGGCGATTACGGGCCGCCCCCTGGACGCACTGCTCCACACCGAGATCACCGCTCCCCTCGGGATGCACCGCACACGGTTCAACCCCCCGCCGTCCTGGCGCCCCTCGATCGCCGCCACGGAGGACTCCCGGGCGCCCTGGTCCGGGCTCGACCGGGGGATGGTGTGGGGCGAGGTGCACGACGAGAACGCGTACGGCATGGGCGGCGTCGCCGGTCATGCCGGGGTGTTCTCCACCGCCTGGGACCTCGCCGTCCTCGCGCGCGCCCTGCTCAACGGCGGGGCGTACGGCGCCGCCCGCATCCTCTCCCCCGCGTCGGTGGAGTTGATGTTCACCGACTTCAACACCGCGTTCCCCGGCGACGAGCACGGCCTGGGCTTCGAGCTCTACCAGCACTGGTACATGGGCGCCATGGCCACCCCGCGCACCGCGGGCCACACCGGCTTCACCGGCACCAGCCTGGTCCTGGACCCCACGACGGACGCGTTCCTCGTGGTCCTCGGCAACTCCGTCCACCCCGTGCGCACCTGGCGCTCCGGCTCCGCCCCGCGTGTCGCCGCCGCCGACCACCTGGCCCGTGCCGTGCCGGTGCGCCCGGCGCGCGGGCGCACGGCGTGGTTCTCCGGCATGGCGAACGACACCACCGCCACCCTCACCCTGCCCGTCGTCCCCGGCGCCGCGCGCCTCACCTGCGCGCTCTGGTGGGACACCGAGCCCGGCACGGACGCCGCGCACCTGGAGAGCTCGCCGGACGGCGGCGCGACCTGGCACCCGCTGCCCTTCACCGTCACGGGCCAGGCCCCGGGCCCGCACCCCACGGGCACGGCGTCAGGCTGGTCCGGCCGCACCTGGCACACCGTCACGGCGGACCTGCCCGGCTCCGCCACGTCCTCCACCCGCCTGCGCTGGCGCTGTACGACCGACGGGCGCTACGTCGGCCGCGGGGTGTACGTGGACGCCCTGCGCGTCCTGGACCCCTCGGGTCACCCCCTGTTCGACGAGGCCCGGCCGGCCGACGGGGCGCGGGTCGAGGCGTCGGGGTGGGTGAAGTCGGAGGACTAGCGGTCGGGGCCCGACGCCCCGTGGGCTGCGGGCCCGGTCCGTACGGGGGTTCGGCGGTCACGCCGAACGTGGAGATCCTGACCACGTCGTCGGCCTGACCGAGCGGGACGCTCGGGTGGCGCGCCCGCACCCGGGGGCGCGATCGGGCATCGCCGCAGAGGGGGCGGACACCCAAGGATGTTTGTTCCTGTGTGTTTTACGGAGCCCTTCCGGCCAGGACCCTACCGCCGCCCGTCATGAGCATGCAATACACCGATGAAGACTTTCTGAAGGCACGTCATTCCTGAAGGGAAAGTCACCGGGCACGTCGCCAGCGCCCGGCACCGCCGAGGCGCCCGGAACCTCCACCTCCCGCACGTCCGGAGGCGTTGAGGATCGCGCCCCATCCCCCGTCTGAACTGGGATTTGATCGTTCCCCCTGGGGCTCGCGCCACAGCCGCGGCACCCCCCGCCCACGCCGGACCCGACCGACACCCCCCGTCGACCGGCAGGCAGGCCCGACGCAGGCAAGGTGAACGCGAAGTATTGACAGCAGCTCGACCGAAAGCCTCAATATTCAACACAGTTCAACAGAGCGCACCCTCAGCTCTCCCCAGCGGAGGGACACCCCCACCCGAAGGGATCGACCGCAGATGCGTCGTTCTTCCTGTGCGACGACCGCTGTGCTCGCAGTGGTCGGCACCGCACTCGCCCTCCCCGGCCCCGCGCCGGCGATGGCCGCCACCTCCGCCGGTGCGGCGGCGGGCCCGTACGTGATCGAAGCCGAGAACATGTCGCTGACCAACTTCGCGACGGACACGGTGAACCACACCTGGAACGGGACGACCGTCGACAACGTCACCTACGTCCGGGGCGCGGCGGGCCAGTCGAGCACCGCCCGGAGCACCTTCTCCGGCACGGCCGGGACGTACGACCTCATCACGCGCTACAACGGCATGACCGAGAACGGCGTGACGTACAAGATCACCGTGAACTCCACCGCCGTGGACTCCTGGGGCACGTCGCGCCGCTACGGACGCGACTACACCGACCCCGTCAACATCGACACCCGCACGTCGAGCAAGGTGCGGCTCACGCCCGGTGACGTCATCGAGCTGACGGCCACCTCGACGGGCGAGGTCCCGCGGATCGACCGGATCACGATCCAGGAGCACGTGGGGGCTCCGACCAGCACCCTGAGCATCAAGTCCCCGAACGCCGCCCTGAACGACGGCTTCAACTGGGGCAAGAACCGGGCCCTCGGCATGACGTTCTACCCGGGCAACCCGATGATGGGTCACGAGCCGGAGTGGTGGCGGCTCAAGAACGCGGCGCACCCGACGGTGGAGCCGGGCTACTGGGGCGCGTACACCAACCGCGAGTCGTACTACAACCGCGACATCTCCCACCAGTCGGACGGCGCGCACGCCGTCGGCCTGGACACGGAGACCTTCCGCATGATGAAGACCTTCGCCGGCGACGCCGACGACCCGGGCCAGAACGGTTGGCCGCTGTGGGCGCACAGCTCGTACGGCGCCATGTACTACATCGACGGCACCGGCTTCCGCGAACTGCCCTCGCCCTTCAACCTGATGACGAAGGCCTACAAGCAGTACCAGTGGACCGGCGACTCCGCCTGGCTCAACGACCCCGACCTCTCGAAGTTCTACGACTCGACGATGGGGACGTTCCTCTCCGGCCACGAGGTCAAGTGGAACGACGCCGACCCGGCGGCGGAGCAGCCGGTCTCGCGGAAGCAGTCGGGCGAGTACACCGCCACCTACTTCGAGTTCCCGAACGAGAACCTGGTCTCGGCCGCCGACTCCCTCGGCTACCAGTACCAGTCGATGCTGGACTACTCGGCGATCCTCAAGGCCAAGGGCGACACCGCCGGCAGCACCACGTGGGCGGCGCGCGCCCAGCGGGTCCGCGACCACTTCGAGACCAGCTGGTGGGACGCGGCGAACAACCGGTACGTCCGGGGCAAGGACGCCGCCGGCACCGGATACAGCAGCTGGGGCCACGAGGCCAGCTTCCTGATGATGCTGACCGGGCTCGGCGACCACGGGCCCCGGACCGAGGGCTACCTGGACTTCATCGCCGCGAACGACGACAACCTGAACGTCGAGGCGACCTCCTACCTTCCCGAGATGTACTACCAGTACAACCGCACGGCCGAGGGCTGGGCCTGGCTCAAGAAGCTGATGGCCGACAAGAACACGTACCCCGAGATCTCCTTCCTCGCGGTGAGCAACACGATCGACGGCATGATGGGCGTGCAGCCCGACGCCCCGAACGACAAGGTCGCCACCGTGTCGCGGCTGACGTCCGAGACTCCCTGGGTCGAGATCGACCACCTGAAGGTCGGTGACAACGACCTGAACCTCCAGCACACCGGCGCGACGGCGTCGAAGCTCACCAACAACTCCGGTGGCACCGTGAACTGGGAGGCCCAGTTCTACGGCTCTCACGGCACGATCACCGTGAACGGCACGCCGTACGCGGCGCAGACCAAGACCCTGTACGGCAAGACCGTCTCGTACGTGACGGTGCCGGTGACGGCCGGCGCGACCGTGACCGCGACCGCCGGGACCCCGACGGGCGACACCATCGCGCCCACCGCGCCGACCGGTCTCGCGGCGAGCGGCGCGACCTCCGGCAGCGTGGACCTGGCCTGGACGGCGTCCGACGACAACGTCGGCGTGACCGGCTACCAGGTCTACCGCGGCACCACGCTCGTCGGCACGACGACGGGGACGACCACCCGCTTCACCGCCACGGGTCTGACGCCGTGGACGCCGTACACCTTCACGGTGAAGGCGGTCGACGCCGCCGGGAACGTCTCCGGCGCGAGCAACGCGGTCACCGCCTCCACCGGCGGCGACGGCCGGCAGATCGACCTGAGCGCACTCACCTGGAGCAGCGCCCGGAGCGACTTCGGCAGCGTCAACAAGGACACGAGCGTCGGCGGCACCCCGATCAGACTCAACGGCACGACGTACGCCAAGGGCATCGGCACCCACGCCAACAGCACCGTCACCTACGCCCTCGACGGCGGCTACAGCCGCTTCCAGTCCGACCTCGGCGTCGACGACGAGGTGACCGCCAACGCCTCCGTGAAGTTCGAGGTCTGGGGCGACGGCACCAAGCTCTACGAATCCCCCAGCCCCATGACCGCCGGCAGCGCGACCGCCTCCGTCGACCTGAACGTCACCGGAGTCACCACCCTCACCCTCAAGGTCACCGACGCCGGCGACGGCATCAACAGCGACCACGCCGACTGGGCCGGAGCCAAGCTGATCACCCGCCCGCAGACCCGGACGGCACTCGCCGACCTCAGCTGGACGGGCACCCCGGTGATCGGCTGGGGCACCGTCCGCAAGGACAAGAGCGTCGGGGGCAACACCCTCACGCTCAACGGCACCACCTACACCAAGGGCATCGGCACCCACGCGACCAGCACCCTCGTCTACGCCCTCGACGGCGGCTACAGCCGCTTCCAGTCCGACCTCGGCGTCGACGACGAGGTGACCGCCAACGCCTCCGTGAAGTTCGAGGTCTGGGGCGACGGCACCAAGCTCTACGAATCCCCCAGCCCCATGACCGCCGGCAGCGCGACCGCCTCCGTCGACCTGAACGTCACCGGAGTCACCACCCTCACCCTCAAGGTCACCGACGCCGGCGACGGCATCAACAGCGACCACGCCGACTGGGCCGGAGCGACGCTCCTGAACTAGCGGGTGCGGACGCCCTAGGTGTATTGACCCGCGGCGTTGTTGACGCGGCTGATGGGCGGGTGTCCGTCGAGTGCGGTGTGGCTGCGGTGGTGGTTGTAGGTGTGGAGGAAGTCTGCCAGGGCTTCGGTTCGCTCGTTGTTCGAGGTGTAGGGCCGTAGGTAGGCCCATTCGTCGAGCAGGGTGCGGTTGAAGCGTTCGACCTTGCCGTTGGTCTGCGGCCGGTAGGCGCGGGTCAGCTTGCCCGTCGCGCCGAGGTCGGCCAGGACCGTCTTCCAGGCCAGGCCCTTGCGGTAGGCCCAGGCGTTGTCGGTCAGGACCCGTTCGATGCGGTCGATGCCCTGGGCCTGGAAGAACGCGGCCGCGCGGGCCAGGAAGGCCGCGCAGGTCGCGACTTTCTCATCGGGGTGGATCTCGCTGTAGGCGAGGCGGGAGTGGTCGTCGACGGCGGAGTGGACGTAGTCGAAGCCCATGTTGCTGCGGGTGGCCCGGCCGGCCTGGCGGCCCAGGGCCTTGTGGCCGCCGTCGGGGATCCGGCCGAGTTTCTTCACGTCGACGTGGATCAGTTCGCCCGGGCGGTCGCGTTCGTAGCGGCGGATGATCTGGCCGGTCGGCCGGTCGAGCCAGGCGAGCCGGTTGAGCCGGTGGCGGGTCAGGATCCGGTGCACGGTCGAGACGGGCAGACCCAGGATCGGGCCGATCCGGGCCGGGCCGAGCTTGCGGGCCCGCCGCAGGCCGCAGACCCGCTCTTCCACCGCGGCCGGGGTCCGGTGCGGGGTGGTGTGAGGCCGGCTCGGCCGGTCGTGCAGACCCGCGTCGCCCTCGGTCCGCCACCGGCGGATCCATTTGTGGGCGGTGGCCCGGGAGATGCCCATCTCGGCGGCCACATGGGCGACCGGACGGCCTGAGCAGACACGTTCGACCAGCAGTCTCCTACCGAAGACGGTCAGTCGGGCATTACGGTGGGGCACGAAGACCTCCGTGCGGTGAGTTCCTAGACAGCTCCCACCACATCGGAGGTCTTCGCCATGTTCAAGACCAGACCGGTGTCAACAACGCTCGTGATCAATACACCTAGGGCCGCCTCGCCGCCTCTTGCAGGGCGGCGAGGACGGGGTGGATCAGCGGGTGGTCCTCCGCGCCGCGGCGGACGGCACCGAAGACGCGGCGGGTGGGGGCCACGCCGTCGACCGGTCGGACGACGACGCCGGTGAGGTCGGTGCCGCGCAGGGCCGAGCGGGGGACCAGGGCCACGCCGGCGCCGGCCGCGGCGAGCGCGACGACGGCTCGGAAGTCGTCGGAGACATGCGCGAAGACCGGGGCGAAACCGGCGTATTCGCAGGCCAGGACGGTGACGTCATGGCAGGGGTTGCCGGCCGACTGGCCGATCCAGGAGTCCTTGGCCAGATCGGCGAGGGAGATCCGCTCGCGGTCCGCGAGCGCGTGGTCCGGCGGGAGCACCGCGTCGAACGGCTCCGCGTACAGCGGTACGCGGGTGAGGCGGGCGTCGTCCTCGCCGGGCGCCCCGCGGTACTCGACGGCGACCGCCACGTCGACCTGCCGGTCCAGGACCATCAGCAGGCTCTCGTCGCCCTCGGCGTCCTGCACCCGGACCCGGATGCCGGGCGAGGTGCGGGCGAGGGAACCGATCGCCGGGGCGACGACCAGGCCGATGCCGGTGGCGAACGCGGCCACCGTCACCGTGCCGGCCTCGCCCGAGCCGTACGCGGCGAGCTCGGCCTCGGCCCGTTCCAGCTGGGCCAGGACGGCGTTGGCGTGGCTCAGCAGGATCTCGCCGGCCGGGGTGAGCCGGGTGCCCCGGGCGTTGCGGTCCACCAGCCGGTGGCCGGTCTCCTGCTCCAGGGCGGCGAGCTGCTGGGAGACCGCGGAGGGCGTGAGGTAGAGCGCGGCGGCAGCCGCCGTGACGGTACGGTGGTCGGCCACCGCCCGGAGAATGTGCAGCCGCCGCGCTTCGATCATGCCCCTAGTTTCGCAGGGCGTCCCGGGCCTCGACGAACGCGTCCACCGCGCGGTGCACGTCGTCCGTGGAGTGGGCGGCCGACAGCTGCACGCGGATCCGGGCCTGGCCCTGCGGCACGACCGGGTACGAGAAGCCGATCACGTACACGCCGCGCTCCAGGAGGAGCTCGGCCATCCGTCCCGCCTCGGCGGCGTCGCCGATCATGACGGGGGCGATCGCGTGGTCACCGGGGAGGATGTCGAAGCCCGCGTCGGTCATCCGGGAGCGGAACAGCGCCGTGTTGGCGTTGAGGCGCTCGCGCAGGTCGCCGGCGGACTCCAGCAGGTCGAGGACCTTGAGGGAGGCGGCGGCGATGACCGGGGCGAGGGTGTTCGAGAACAGGTACGGGCGCGAGCGCTGGCGCAGCAGGGCGACGATCTCGGCGCGGGCCGCGACGTAACCGCCGGAGGCGCCGCCGAGGGCCTTGCCGAGGGTGCCGGTGATGATGTCGACGCGGTCCATCACGCCGTGCAGCTCGGGGGTGCCGCGGCCGCCGGGGCCGACGAAGCCCACGGCGTGCGAGTCGTCGACCATGACCATGGCGTCGTAGCGCTCGGCCAGGTCGCAGATCTCGTCGAGCGGCGCGACGTAGCCGTCCATGGAGAACACGCCGTCGGTGACGATCAGCTTGCGCCGCGCGCCGCCCTCGTCCGCCGCCTTGAGCTGCTGTTCCAGGTCGGCCATGTCGCGGTTGGCGTAGCGGAAGCGGCGGGCCTTGGAGAGGCGGATGCCGTCGATGATCGAGGCGTGGTTGAGGGCGTCGGAGATGACCGCGTCCTCGGGGCCGAGGATCGTCTCGAAGACACCGCCGTTGGCGTCGAAGCAGGAGGAGTAGAGGATCGTGTCCTCCTGGCCCAGGAAGGAGGACAGGCGCGCCTCCAGCTCCTTGTGGACCTCCTGCGTGCCGCAGATGAAGCGGACGGAGGCCATGCCGTAGCCCCAGCGGTCGAGCGCCTCGTGCGCGGCGGCGACCACCTCGGGGTGGTCGGCGAGGCCCAGGTAGTTGTTGGCGCAGAAGTTGAGCACCTCACCGGGGCGACCGCCCGAGGTGACCGCGACGGTCGCGTTCTGGGGGGTGCCGATGACCCGCTCGGGCTTGTGGAGGCCGGCCTGCTTGATCTCTTCGAGGGTGGCGAGGAGGTCGTCGCGTACGGAATCGAACATGGAGTGCAGCTCCTGAAGGTCTACGGGAGGACGTCGGTCCGGGGGTCAGACGGTCCAGTCGAGGATGATCTTGCCGCCCTTGCCGGAGGCGGCGTCGTCGAACGCGGCCTCGAAGTCGGTGTAGGCGTAGCGGCCGGTGATCACGGGGGCGAGGTCGAGGCCGCCCTCCAGGAGCACGGACATGGCGTACCAGGTCTCGAACATCTCGCGGCCGTAGATGCCCTTGATGGTGATCATGGACGTGACGATCTTCGCCCAGTCGACGGAGAAGTCCTCGCTGGGCAGGCCGAGCATGGCGATCTTGCCGCCGTTGGTCATGTTGGCGACCATGTCGCGCATCGCGCGCGGGTTTCCGGACATCTCCAGGCCGACGTCGAAGCCCTCCTTCAGACCGAGGGTGCGCTGGCCGTCGGCGATGCTCTGCTCGGCGACGTTCAGGGCCAGCGAGACGCCCGTCTTGCGGGCCAGGGCGAGGCGCTCCTCGCTGACGTCGGTGATGACGACGTGGCGCGCGCCGGCGTGCTTGGCGACCGCGGCGGCCATGATGCCGATCGGGCCCGCGCCGGTGACCAGGACGTCCTCGCCGACGAGCGGGAAGGACAGCGCGGTGTGCACGGCGTTGCCGAAGGGATCGAAGATCGCGGCGACGTCGAGGTCGACGTCGACGCGGTGCACCCAGACGTTGGACGCGGGCAGGGCGACGTACTCGGCGAAGGCGCCGTCGCGGCCGACCCCGAGGCCGACGGTGGCGCGGCACAGGTGCCGACGGCCGGCCAGGCAGTTGCGGCACTTGCCGCAGACCAGGTGGCCCTCGCCGCTGACCAGGTCGCCGACCTCGATGTCCGCGACGTCGCGGCCGGTCTCGACGACCTCTCCGACGAACTCGTGCCCGAGGGTCAGCGGCGTGGCGATGGTCTTCTGCGCCCAACCGTCCCAGGAGCGGATGTGCAGGTCGGTCCCGCAGATACCGGTCCGCTTGACCTTGATGAGTACGTCACCCGGACCGATCTCGGGCTCGGGAACGTCCATGAGCCAGAGTCCCGGCTCCGCCTTCTGCTTGACCAGCGCCTTCAATGTAACGGCTCCCGACGTACGCGTCCTGTGATGTGCAGGTTCCGGGCGCGGCGAAGCACCCAAGATCCCTGAAACAAATCTTTCGTACCTGGGGCCCATGGTCCATCGAGGATTTCTTAAGCGCACTCGCAGATCAGCTTCACGCCGCCGGTGGGAGCCCGCCCGGCGTCAACCCCGGGGCCCGCGGAGCCCACGAGGCCCCGGGGTCACCGGTCGCCTTCGAGCACCGCCATCGCCGCGTTGTGCCCCGGCACCCCGCTCACTCCGCCGCCGCGGACCGCGCCCGCGCCGCACAGCAGGACGTTGGCGTGCGGGGTCTCCACGCCCCAGCGCCCGGCGTCCCGCGCCCCGTACGGGAAGGAGAGGTCGCGGTGGAAGATGTGCCCGCCGGGCAGTCGCAGCTCCCGTTCGAGGTCCAGGGGGCTCTTGGCCTCGATGCAGGGGCGCCCGTCGGCGTCCAGGGCCAGGCAGTCGGCGATCGGCTCGTCGAGGCAGGCGTCGAGCTGGTCGAGGGTGGCCTTCAGGAGTGCCTCGCGGGCGCCGTCGGGATCGGCGGCGAACAGCCGGGCGGGCGCGTGGAGTCCGAACAGGGTGAGGGTCTGGTAGCCGCGGGCGGCGGCCTCCGGGCCGAGGATGCTCGGGTCCGTCAGGGTGTGGCAGTAGATCTCGGAGGGCGGGGCGGCGGGCAGCCGGCCGCTCGCGGCCTCGGCGTACGCGGTCGCCAACTGCCGGTAGCCCTCGGCGATGTGGAAGGTGCCGGCGAAGGCCTCGCGGGGGTCGACGGCCCGGTCGCGGAGCCGCGGCAGCCGGGTGAGCACCATGTTCACCTTGAGCTGGGCGCCCTCGGCGGGCGGCGGGGGCGGGTCTCCGAGGAGCGCGGCGAGCGCCTGCGGCGAGGCGTTCACGAGGACGTGCCCGGCCTCGACGACGCCTTCGCCGTCGGCGGTGCGGTAGGTGATCTCGGCGCGGCTTCCGTCGGTGTCGATCCGGGTGGCCTCGTGGCCGGTGAGGACCGTCGCCCCGGCCGAACGGGCCGCGTCCGCGAGGGCGTCGGTGAGGGCGCCCATGCCGCCGACGGGCACGTCCCAGTCCCCGGTGCCGCCGCCGATGACGTGGTAGAGGAAGCAGCGGTTCTGTGGCAGGGAGGGGTCGTGGGCGTCGGCGAAGGTACCGATGAGGGCGTCGGTGAGGACCACTCCGCGCACGAGGTCGTCGGCGAAGGTCCGCTCCACGGCGACGCCGATCGGCTGCTCGAAGAGCATGTCCCACGTCTCGTCGTCGTCGACCCGGGCGCGCAGCGCGGCCCGGTCGGGCAGCGGCTCGGTGAGGGTGGGGAAGATCCGCCGCGCGGCGCGCTCCGTCCGCCCGTAGAAGGCCCGCCACGCCTCGTACTCGCGGTCCGAGCCGGTGAGCGCCGCGAAGGAGGCCCGGGTGCGGTCCCGGTCGCCGCCGACGAGCAGGCCGGATTCGCCGTACGGGGTGTACGAGGAGACGGACCGCTTGCGGACGGCGAAGCGCAGCCCGAGCTCACGGACGATCTTGTCCGGGAGGAGCGAGACGAGGTACGAGTAGCGGGACAGCCGGACGTCGACCCCGGTGAACGGCCGGGTGGAGACGGCGGCCCCGCCCGTGGAGCCGAGCCGTTCGAGGACGAGGACGCGGCGTCCCGCGCGGGCGAGGTAGGCGGCGGCGACGAGCCCGTTGTGCCCACCGCCCACGATGACGGCGTCGTAGGAGCGCTGTGCGGTCATGCCCCTTGCTAGCACCTCGGGGGCGGGTGCGACCAGAGGGCAGCGGTGCCGTCGGTTCGTGGGGGCGGTGGGAGCCGCTCCGCCGCCCGTCCTAGCGCCGTTCCCTGCGCCCCATGCGCTCCATGCGCTCCGTGCAGTGTGCTTCGTCCGCCCGTGCCGCGAGCGTGTCGGGGTGGGCGGCGCCCAGGGTGCGGGTGCGGCTCTCGGCGACGCGGCGGTACTCCTCCAGGGCCTCTTCGTGGCGGCCGAGCCAGCCGAGGCCGATGCCGATCTCGCGGCGGCTGACGAGCGTGTCGGGGTGGTCCGGGCCGAGCACGCGCGTCCGCAGCCCGCACACCGCGCGGGCCTCGGCCAGGGCGTCCTCCCACCGGCCGAGCCGGCCCAGGCTCACGCCGAGGCCGTGCCGTGCCCGCAGCGTCTCCGGGTGCTCGGGCCCGACGGCCCTGCTGCGGGCCCCGGTGAGCTCCCGGTACAGCTCGGCGGCCTCCTCCGCGCGGCCGAGCCGCCCGAGGCAGATGCCCGCCTCGTAGCGGGCGGCGAGCGTGTCGGCATGGTCGGCACCGAGGGCGGTGGCGCGCGCGTCGGCGACCTCGCGGTACTGGGTCAGCGCGTCCGCCCAGCGCCCGAGCCGGCCCAGGAGGTGCGCCACCTCGTGACGGGTGGCGAGCGTGTCGGGGTGAGCGGTGCCGAGGAGCCGGGCGCGGGCGTCGGCGACCTCGCGGGCCGTCGCGTACGCCTCCGGCAGCCGGCCGAGGCGGCCGAGGGTGAAGGCCAGGTTGTGCCGGCAGCGCAGGGTGTCGGGGTGCTCCCGGCCCATGGTGCGCTCGCGCACGGCGAGCACCGCCTCGTACACGGAGTGCGCCTCGGCGTGGCGGCCGAGTCCGCCGAGGACGTACGCGGTCTCCTGGCGCGCGGCGAGGGTGTCGGCGTGGTCGGTGCCCAGGGTGCGGGCGCGTCCCTCGGAGACCCCGCCGAACTCGCGCAGCGCGTCGGCGTGCCGGGCCGAGCGGGCCAGCGCGAAGGCCAGTTCGTAACGGCTGGCCAGGGTGTCGGGGTGGTCCGCGCCGAGGACCTGCCCCCGGTCCCGCACGACCGTCCGGTGCACCTCGGCCGCCTCCTCCCAGCGCCCCAGCCGCCCGAGCCCGAGCCCGGCCCGGTGCCGGCCGGCGAGCACCGCGAGGAGCTCGGAGGCGGGCGCGGGGACGAGGCCCGTCGGGTCGGGGGCGGGCAGGGGGAGGGGGCCGGTGCCGGGCAGGGTGCTGTGGTCGTGGCCGGGGGCCGAGGTCTGCGCGGAGGCGGGGGCCGCCGCGGGCGTCATCGAGGGGAGGAGCGGGTGCGGAGGCGCGAGGGTGCCGGTCGCCGGGCTCGTCACGCCGTTCGGGCCCGCCGGGCCGGGCAGCGCCGAGGTGGCCCGGGTCCACTCCCCCGTCAGGGCCGAAGCCGGGTCGTACGCGGCCGTGGGCGCGCCCATGAAGGTGGTCGTCGCCGGGCGGCCGGTGGTGATCCGGCCCGCCCAGCCGGGGAGGGCGAGCGGCGGGCGCGGTGCGGTGCGGCCCGGGGAGAGCCGGGCGCGGATCTCCGCCGCGTCCGCCGGTCGGGCCTCCGGGGCCTTGGCCAGCAGGTCGAGGACGAGCAGGTCGAGGGCGGCCGGCAGCTCCGGGCGGTGACTGCGCAGGGGCGCCGGCTGGGTGTCCCGGTGGCCGACCAGGACCGCCCAGGTGTCCTCCAGGTCGAAGGGCGGGACGCCGGTGGCGATCTCGTACAGGACGCAGCCCAGCGAGTACAGGTCGCTGCGGTGGTCGATCTCCCCTCCGCCGCCGATCTGCTCGGGGGACATGTAGTGCGGGGTGCCCATGGCGATGCCGGTGCCGGTGAGGCGCGAGGTGATGCCGTTGTCGGCGGCGAATCGCGCTATCCCGAAGTCGCAGATCTTCACGGCGCCGTCGCCGAGCCGCACGATGTTGGCCGGCTTGAGGTCGCGGTGCACCACGCCCTGGCGGTGGGTGTAGGCGAGCGCGTCGGCGACCTGCGTGGCGATGTCGACGACCTCGTCGACGGGGAGCGGGGCCTTGTCGTTCTTGTCGCCGAGCAGCTGGCTGAGGTTGCGTCCGTCGAGCAGCTCCATGACGAGGAAGAGCACGCCGTCGGACTCGCCGAAGTCGTGCACGACGGTGATCCCGCGGTGCTGGAGCGCGGCGGCGACCCGCGCCTCGCGGCGGAACCGCTCGCGCAGCACGGTGAGCGAGGCCGGGTCGCGCTGCGGGCCGAGCGGCCGCAGGCACTTGACGGCGACGCGCCGGCCGAGCGCCTCGTCCGTCGCCCGCCAGACCTCGCCCATGCCGCCGCGACCGATCACCTCGTGCAGCCGGTACCGGCCCTGGATCAGCCTGGTGTCCGCCATCGCGTGCTGTCGCCCCCGTTTGCCCCGTGGCCGTGCCCGTCCCGGCCCGGCCGGTCCAGTATGGCGGCCTACGCGCGCAGACTGTACGGCGCGGGTCGGGTGTCCTCGCCGAGCCGGTCCATCGCCCGCAGGATGTGCCGCGGGGGCAGCCGCCAGCGGAGCTTGTCCGGCAGGCAGCGCAGCAGATTGGCCGTGGCGGTGAGCCGGTGCGTCACGGTCCGGGGCGGGGGCGCGGGGCGCCCGTACAGCTCGTGGGCGTACGGGGGCAGGGTGTCGTAGGCGAGTGCCGCCACGCGCCGCCAGAGTGCCTCGCGCGCGGGCACGAGCGCGGGCGGGACGGGCGGCGCGCGCAGGAAGTCGTCGACCACCTTCGCGTCCTGGCCCGCGGCCAGCGCGGGGCGGACGCCGTCGAAGTAGCGCCGCAGCCCGTCGGTCGTGCCGGGCACCCCGTCCGGGTCCAGGCCGACGAGCCGGGCGGCGGCGCGCTGCTCGTCGACGTACCGGTCGGCCTGGGCGTCGGTGAGGGGGATGCCGGAACGGCGTACGACGTGGAGGTACGAGTCGATCTCGGCACAGTGCACCCAGAGCAGCAGCTCGGGGTCGTCGACGCCGAGCAACCGGTGGATCTTCCGCACCCGGGCCCCGGCGGCCTCGGCGGCCTCCGTCGTGCCGTAGGTGAGCGTGCCGACGAAGCTCGCGGTGCGCAGCAGGCGGCCCCAGGCGTCCTTGCGGAAGTCGCTGTTGGCCATGACGCCACGGATCGCGGCGGGGTGCAGCGCCTGCAGGTACAGGGCGCGCACCCCGCCGATCCACATCACGGGGTCGCCGTGCAGCTGCCAGGTCACGGACCCGGGGCCGAAGACCCCGGGGTCGGCGCCGGGCCCGGTCCCCACGGCTCGCTCGGCTCGCATCGCTCGGACGGATCGCGTGGCTCCCATGGATTCAGGCTAGGCGGGCCGGCACCCGGGGGCGACGGGTCAGCGCCAGATCGCCTGGACGGAGTCGAACTGGACCCAGGTGATGGGGTTGGCCGTGTTGCCGCCGTAGACGGTGACCGAGCCCGCCGGGTTGATCTCGAAGCGGCAGGCGTTGATGCCCTGGCTGTTGTTGCGCGGCGCGGTGGCGCGCACGTACCAGGTCGGGCGGGCGAGGGCGGCCGGCAGCGTGGCGATCTTGGTGTCGGCGGCGAAGGAGCCGGTGACCTGGCCCCGGGCCTGGAGGAAGGCGGTGCCCGCGATCGTGACGAGGCGGACCTGCGGGGTCGCCCCGGCGGTCGCGGTGACGCCGGGCTCCAGGACGAGGTCGGTCCACTCGCCGGCCTCGACGCCGCCGGGGGCCGCGGCCGCGGGGGCCGCGGTGGCGAGCCCGCCGACGGTGACGGCGGCGGGCAGGGCGAGGGCGGCGCCGAGGATGCTGCGGCGGCGGTGGGAGGTCGGGGACATGCGGAGGGCTCCTCTGGGTGACGGGTGGGGGCTGTGTGCGGGGCGAGGCCGGGGCACCGGGCAGACGGCGCTGGGTTCCGGACCCGGCCTAGCGCCAGGCGGCGCTGAAGCTGTCGAGCTGCGCCCACGTGATGACGTTGGTGGTGCGCCCGCCGAACAGGCGCAGTTCGCGGTCGGTCCCGGCCTCGACGCGGGCCACGGTGTATCCGCCGTTGTTGTTGCGCGGCACGTTGGCGCGGGCGGTCACGCTCGGGGTGAGGGAGTCCGGCAGGTGGCCGATGACGGTGTCGGCGTCGAAGCTGCCCTTGACGCCGCCGCTCAGCTGGAGCGTGGGGGTCCCGGCGATGCTGATCAGGCGGCCCTGGGGGGCGTTCTGGTCGACGCTCACCCCCGCCGCGAGCGTGATCGGCTGCCAGTCGGTGAGCACCTTGACGCCGTCGGTCTCGGGCGCCCCGGAGAGCGTCACGACGGTGCAGGTGCGCGGACCGGGGTCCTCGCAGGCGAAGCCGAAGTGGAGGTGCGGGACGCCACCGCGGACGGAGACCGCCATGCCCTCGGGCTCGCGCCACTCCAGGCCGGGCGCCGCCGTGCTGAACTGCCGGTCGAGCAGCGTGCCGGTGGCCCACTCGAAGGCGGTGAGGTACGTGTTGCCCGGCAGCGGGTTGGCGGCCGAATAAGCCTCGCCCTGCAGCGTGTAGAGGATGCCGTCGTGGGAGGCGTACCCCTGGAACACGGCGCTCGGCAGGGCCGGGGTCAGCCGCTGGATCGGCTCCCACACGCCGGCCGCCGCCTTGGCGAGGTCGTAGCGCTCCCAGTGGGTTCCGTTCAGGGAGAAACGAATGACGAGTTCGCCCGTGCCCCGGTCGATCGTGGGGGTGATGAAGCGGGCCGCCGGGTCGGGCGTGTACGGCGTGGTGTGCCGCGCGGTGCCGTAGGTGACGACGTCCCCGTCGGCGTAGGTGAAGCTGGTGACGGCGGTGCCGTAGCCCTCGTTCTTCGAGTTGGGGGTGGACGCGGTCTCGGTCCACAGCCAGATCGTCCCGCCGCGGTTCTCCACCCCGATGCTGACGCCGTGTCCGAAGCCGCGCAGGTACATGAAGCCGGCCGTCCGGCCGTCCTCGGTGAGGCGGGTCAGGCACAGGTCGCCGTCGGCCTTGCGGGTGTCGTAGTCGACGGCGGCGGCCTCGCCGGCCAGTCTGATCCCGCCCTCCATGATCTGGAGCACGAAGACGTCTCCGGACACCGGATCGATGCCGAACGACTGCATGACCGTGCTGTTCTTGAGCGGGCGGCGGTGGAGCAGTTTGCCCACCGGGCCCGCGATGTCTATCTGTCCTTCAACGGTGACGCTCAACGACGCCGCTCCTTGGGATGGTTCGGGTGTCCCTGGTGACCGGAACCGCGTCAGTCTGCCAAACCTCGTCGCGGGCGTGTGGAGGCGGGCGTCCGGCCGAGCGGATCAGAGCGGGGCGTTCTCGTCGGCGGCGAAGGGGGCGCCGTGGCCGGGGACGATCACGTCCGTGGCGGCCAGGACGCGCAGCCGGGACGTGCGCTGGAGGGCGTGGTCGGGGGCGACCGGGTCCTCGACGGGGCCGTTGGGGCGCCACCACAGGTCGCCGACGAAGGCCACGACGCCTTCGGCGGTACCGGCGAGGAGGGTGATGTCCTCGGGGCTGTGGCCGGGGGTGCGGATCAGCCGCAGGGACGGGGTGAGCTCGTGCCCCTCGGCGTCCCGGTCGGTCCACTGGTCGGCCTCGTAGATCGCCTTGTGGTCGTGCACCCGGGCCCGGCCGAAGAGGCCCACGTTCATGGTGTTGTCCGGGTGGTGGTGACTGAGGACGACGTCGGTGATGTCGTCCGGGCCGAGGCCGAGTTCGGCGAGCGGGCCGAGGATCCGGTCACGGCTCGCGACCATGCCCGGGTCGACGATGACGTGCCGATCGCCGTCGGTGACGTAGGAGACGGTGGCCGCGACGCCGGGTCCGGTGGAGAGCGTGTAGCCGGTGGTCAGGACCGTGAAGACGGCGGTACGGGCGAGCGTGGCGGCCTCGTTCGAGGTTTCGGTCGTGGCGGTGGCGGTGGCGGTGGCGGTGGCGGTGGCGGTGGCGGTGGGGAGCGTGTGGGGCGTCGTGTTCGTCATGGGAACGATCATGCCGAGGAGGTCGCGCCCCCACGAGTGGCACCGATGCCACTGATCGCAGGAAAAGTGCCAACCCCTCCGCGACCCCTGTGCCAGACTGCGCGGATGCCCGCCTTCCGTACCGTCGCCGCCTATGCCCCGCCCGGTGTCGGCATGTTGGCCGTCGGCATCGTCGCCGAGGTGTTCGGTCCGCACGGGAAGGAGTTCCCCGGCTTCGACTTCGCCCTGTGCACCGACCGCCCCGACCAGCCCGTGCCCACGGACTTCGGCGTGCCGCTGGCCGTCGGCGGCGGCCTGGACCGGCTGGCGGCGGCGGATCTCGTGATCGCCCTGCCCGGGGCCGGGTTCCGCACCCCACCGGCGCCCGCCGTCCTGGAGGCGCTGTCGGCGGCGTACGCGCGCGGCGCACTGGTGGCCGCCCACTGCGTCGGCACGTTCGCACTCGCGGCCGCCGGGCTGCTCGACGGCCACCGGGCCACCACCCACTGGCGGTTCGCCGACCTGCTGGCGAGCCGGCATCCGCTCGTCGAGGTCGAACCCGACGCCCTCTACGTGGACCAGGGGCGGATCGTCACGGGCGCGGGCGCGGCGGCCGGCTTCGACCTGTGCCTGCACCTGCTGCGGCGCGAGCACGGCGCCGCCCTCGCCAACGCGGTGTCCCGGGACATGGTGCTGCCCTCGCACCGCGACGGCGGGCAGGCGCAGTACCTGGCCGCGCCCGTCCCCGAGGACGGCGAGGACGAACGGCTCGCCGGGGTCCTCGGCTGGGCCCGGGCCCATCTGCACGAGCCCATGCCCGTCGCCGAGTTGGCCCGGCGCGCGATGATGAGCAAGCGTTCCTTCGCGCGCCGCTTCACCGCCGCCACCGGGACGACCCCGCACGCCTGGCTGCGGGAGCTGCGCCTGAGCGGTGCCGAGGAGCTCCTGGAGACCACGGACCTGCCGGTCGAGGAGATCGCCCGCCGGGTCGGCTACGGCAGCGCGGCCGTGCTGCGGGAGCAGTTCGTGCGCCGCCGCGGGGTGCCCCCGCGCACGTACCGGCGTTCCTTCGCCCGTACGCCGTAGCTCCCCGTGGGCGTCCTGCGCCGTGCGTGCGGCCGGACGGGCCACACCCGGCGCGAACGGTCCGACACGGCCTAGGTTGGGCGCCTGAGGATGTACGCGTTCTTTCCGCTGCGAAAGGAAGTCCCCCATGCGGTACCGCAAGCTGGGCAACTCGGACCTGGAGGTCTCGGAGATCTCGCTCGGCTCCTGGCTCACCTACTCCGGCGGCGTCGAGGCGGACGCGACCCGCGCCTGCACCGAGGCGGCCTTCGACGCGGGCATCAACTTCTTCGACACGGCCAACGTGTACGGCCGCGGGGCGGCCGAGGCGGCCTGGGGCGAGATCCTGTCCTCGCACCCCCGCGACTCGTACGTCCTGGCCACCAAGGTCTGGGGACCCATGTCGGACGATCCGGCCGACCGGGGCCTGTCCGCCGCCCAGATCGCGCAGCAGATCGACGCGTCCCTGGCCCGGCTGAGGACCGACCACGTCGACCTCTACCAGGCCCACCGTTTCGACCCGGCCGTGCCGATCGAGGAGACGATCGAGGCGTTCCAGAAGGTCGTCGAGCAGGGCAAGGCCCGCTACCTCGGCTTCAGCGAGTGGACGAACGAGCAGATCCAGGCGGCGATCGACCTCGCGGGCCCGGAGCTGTTCGTCTCCTCCCAGCCGCAGTACTCCATGCTCTGGCAGGCACCGGAGGCCGGGCTCTTCGACCTCACCGAGGCACACGGCATCTCCAACATCGTCTGGTCCCCGCTCGCCCAGGGCGTCCTGACCGGCAAGTACCGCCCGGGGCAGCCCGTCCCCGAAGGCAGCCGCTTCGCGAACGACGCGATGGCGGGCGCCCGAGACCTCGTCTACAACGAGGCGAACCTGGAGGCCGTCCAGCGCCTGGTGCCGATCGCGGACGAGGCCGGTCTCACCCTCCCCGCCCTCGCCCTGGCCTGGGTGCTGCGCCGCTCCGAGGTCGCCTCCGCCATCACCGGCGCCTCTCGCCCCGAGCAGGTCCACGCCAACGCCGCCGCCTCCGGGGTCGACCTCTCCCCCGACCTGCTGGCCGCCGTCGACCGCGCACTCGGCGACGCCCCGCTGACCGGCCCCACGCTGGCACCGAACGCCCAGGCAGGCATCAAGCGGCGCTGAGCGGCCGGCCGGCCCCGCGCGGCCGAAGCGGCCGGCCCGTCACCCCTGGAGTGCCGGGCCGGCCGCCCCCTCCGCCCCCTCCGCCCCGGCACCGGTGTACCCGCGCGTCCGGACCAGGTCGTGGGTGAGCCGGGCGAAGGCACGGGTGGCGGCGCTGTGATAGGCGCCCTGCCGGTGCAGGAGCGTGACGGTGCGGGTGGGCAGGGGCGGGTCGAGGGGGACGGGCGCGAGGTGGGGGTGGTCGTGGGTGATGGCGTCGGGCAGGACGGTGGCGAGCGGGCCGCGCCGGACGATCTCGGTGAGGGCCTGGATGGAGTTGGCCTCCACCGTGATGCGCGGGGCGACTCGGTGCGCGGCGAAGTAGGCGTCGATGTGCGTGCGGGTGGCGAAGTCATCGCTGAGGAGGGCAAGTTGACGGTCCGCCAGGGCGTGGACCGGTAGCGGGTCGGAGGCGGTGGAGTCCGGGCCCGAAGGATGCTCCCCGGCGGCGGTGACGAGGCTCAGGGTCTCCGTGAAGAGCGGCGCTGCGGCGATGCCGGGCGGGTGCGGTCCGGCGAAGGCGATGCCCAGGTCGAGTTCGTCGGCGAGCAGGGCGGCTTCGATGCGGTCCTGGGTCGCCTCGGTCAGGGTCAGGCCGATCCCGGGGTGTCGGGAGTGGAACGCGGCGGCGAGCGGGCCGACGAGGTAGGCGGTGAACGTCGGGGTGACGCCCAGGCGCAGGTGCCCGCTGGAGAGGTCCTGGACGTCGCGGACGGCGCGTTCGGCGGCGGCCAGGTCGCGCAGCGCGCGCCGGGCGTGCTCGGCGTACGCGGCACCGGCGTCGGTGAGCCGCACCGTGCGCCCCGTGCGGTCGAGGAGCTGTACGTCGAGGGCGCGTTCCAGCTGCCTGACCTGCTGGGAGAGCGTCGGCTGGGAGATGTGCAGGTACTCCGCGGCGCGGGTGAAGTTGCCGTGCTCGGCGACGGCGAGCAGGTAGCGCAGGTGACGCAGTTCCAGTGCAGCGGCCATGCGCACCACTATAGGCCCATCCATAGATGACACCACTAGCTCCTATCGCCAGCAGGTCTTGGACTCTATAGCCGCAGGTCGTGCATGGTGGATTTCGCCGGCACCGAGGGGCCGGCGGCCACCGAAGGGAGTGACCCCATGCAACCCATGCAGGACCTCGCCGAAGGCGTCGCCCGTTTCCAGCGGGACGTCTTCCCGGCCAAGGCGGAGCTCTTCGCCCACCTGGCCACGCACCACACGCCGCACACGCTGTTCATCAGCTGCTCCGACGCCCGCGTCGTCCCCGAGCTGATCACCGGCACCGAGCCGGGTGACCTGTTCGTCATCCGCACGGCCGGGAACCTGGTGCCCGCCCACACCCCTGGCGCGGACGGTGTCGCGGCGAGCATCGAGTACGCCGTGGCGGCGCTGGGCGTGCGGGAGATCGTCGTCTGCGGTCACTCCGCGTGCGGCGCGATGACCGCGCTCGCCCGGGGGCACGACCTCACCGGCGCCCCCGCGGTCGCCGCCTGGCTGCGGCACGCCGACGCCTCCCGGGCCCGTACCGCCACCGGTGACGTACCCGCCCTGGTGCGCCAGAACGTGCTGGCCCAGCTGGCGAACCTGGCCACCCACCCCTCGGTCGCCCGTGCCTTGGCCGAGCGGCGGATCACCCTGCGCGGCTGGGTCTACGACATCGGCACCGGGGGCGTGGAGGACCTGACCTCCACCACCGGAGCCGACACCAGGCCCGTCCCCGCGACCGCGGCCTGACCTCCCGGCCCGCTCGCCCTTCCCCTTCCCCTTCCCCTTCCCCTTCCCCTTCCCCCTCCCCACCCGACACAGAAGGAGACACCCCCATGGTGCACGCACAGTTCGACCCGACCGCCCGCCAGTCCCTGGCCATCGCCGCCGTCGAGGCCAAGACCCGCAAGGACCTGTCCTGGGAGCAGATCGCCGACGCCGCCGGCCTGTCCGTCGCGTTCGTGACCGCCGCCGTCCTCGGCCAGCACGCACTGCCGGAGGCCTCGGCGAAGGCGGTCGCCAAGCTGCTGGGCCTGGACGAGGACGCGGTACTGCTGCTGCAGACCATCCCCACCCGCGGCTCGATCCCCGGCGGCATCCCGACCGACCCGACGATCTACCGCTTCTACGAGATGCTCCAGGTCTACGGCACCACCCTCAAGGCCCTGGTGCACGAGCAGTTCGGGGACGGCATCATCTCCGCGATCAACTTCAAGCTGGACGTGAAGAAGGTCGCCGACCCCGAGGGCGGCGAGCGCGCCGTCATCACCCTGGACGGCAAGTACCTGCCGACCAGGCCCTTCTGACCCCGAGCGGTGCGGGCGGGGCGGGGCGGAAGGCCCTCCCGCCCCTCCCGCACCACCCACACCGCCCGCTTCACCCCCGACCCCACGCCCCACCCACGTACGTCCTCGCCCACCCGTGCCCGATGTGCCTGGGCTCGCTGTACTACTGCTCCCCGGACGAGGTCGTCTTCCTCACCACCCGGGACGCCTACGAGCCCCACTACGTCGACGACCGCACGTACTTCGAACTGGACACCTTCTACGCCGAGTTCGCGAAGCCCTGGCAGGAGCGCTCCCCATGCGCCACGAGCCGCGCGAGGACGCCGTCGAGGTCTACCGGCTCTGCCAGGAGCGCAACGGCGGCGAGCGTCACGTCGCCGGCGCCCCCACCGGACCCGTCCCGTCGTCCGGCCGACGGGCCGCCCGCCTGCCGCAGGGCGATGCCGATCAGGACGGCGAACGCGACCACGGCCGTGCAGGTACGCGCGTCGTTGAACAGTTCCCAGCGGCGCAGGATCTCCGCGTGGTCGGCCGGCGGCGCTGTGACGGCCCACTGTTTGATGCGGCCGTTGATCGACACGTTGCCGAAGCGGGTGATCAGGAACGACGCGACGGTCAGCAGCCCCGCCGTGGCCGCGAGGGCTCGGACCCGCGCGCGTGCCACGGCGGCCAGCGCGAAGGCGGAGACCGCGGACACCGCCATCGCCGTCTGCATGGTGATGCCGTTCGTCTTCATCAGCTGGGCGTGGAAGTCGAGCCTCATCCCGATCGGTACGGAGTCGAAGGCCGGGACGAGGTTGGCCACGCCGTAGCCGAAGGCTCCGGCGAGCAGCCCGGTGGACAGCAGGGCCACACCCAGGAGGATGCGGATGGTTCGCATGCGGTTCACGCCTCCTCGGCGGGGTGGGTGAAGCGGCTCCCGGACTCTCCTCGGAGGCGGCCGACTTCTCGCTGCGCCGGGCCCACGGGCCCGCCGCCGGCACGATGGCCGGGGCGGTAGCGGGTGCGGGACGGTAGGTGCGCCGGGTACCCGTCAGTCGTCGTCCGTCCCCTGTCCGCTGCCCCGCCGCAGCCGGCCCGACCACACCGGTTCCACCTGCTCCCACTCGCGTTCCCAGGCCGCGAGACCGTGGGCCTCGATCGTCCGTCGTACGAAGACCAGGAGGCCCATGCCGACCGCGCCGACGGCCGTCGCCGTGGCCGTACCCCCGGAGAGGGAGACCAGCGCGCGGTTCGTGGCGCTGCCCGGCGGCAGGGCCGGGGCACCGGCGTCGTCCACCCAGACGGTGACGGTGCGGCCGCGCGGCGCACCGGGCGGTACGGGGACGCTGCCGGTCCTGCGGACGTCGCCGGGGTAGCTCCAGGCCGCCGGAGCGACGGCCTGCGGACGCGTTCCGTACCGGGTGGCGACGGGCAGGTCCTCGGCCGGTCCCGTGGTCGTCGCCGTCACCTGGTGGCGGTGGGCCGCGAGGGCGCGGTCGGCCCGGGAGCCGGCCGTCCACAGCACCCCGGTGGCCACGGCGCCGCAGATCAGGGCCGTCAGCAGGACGAGGACCAGGGCGGCGCGGCGGCGGGGGGACGACTCGTGGCGGGTCATGGCGCACCTCCTGGTGGGACGGCTCGCGGGGCGGCCGGGCGGGACCGGCCGGCCCGTGCGCTGCGACGCCCGCTCACCATCGCCGTCACCGTCACCTGGTGAGGTCCCGGCGGCGCAGCAGCGCATGGGCGGCGAGCAGGCCGACCGCGCCCGCCCCCGCCAGGACGGCGACGTGCGTCCAGACGACCGCGCCGTGGGCGAGGGCGTCGCCCGGCGTGTAGTAGTGGAACGGGCTGACGTAGCGGAGGGGAGCGGCGGGCTCCCAGGCGAGGGCGACGAAGTTGACGGCGAAGCCCACCGCGCCGATCGCGACGACGGCGCCGAGGACCAGGGCCCGGCGCGCCACCGCGGCGGACACGGCGAGGGCGGGTCCCGTGACGCAGAGGGTGAAGGCGTATCCCATGAGTCCGGCGGCGAGGACCCCGCCGAGGCCGACCTCGGCGTGGATCTTCGGGGAGAGCGCCACGCCCGCCGCGACGGTGAGCGTGGCGGCGGCGGTCACGGCTGCGGAGGCGAGGAGGAGGGCGGCGGCGCGTTCGGCGAGGAGCCGGGTGCGGGTGACCGGCCGGACCATGACGAGTTCGATCGTGCCGGATTCCACGTCGGCGGCGACGGCGGCGGCCGCGAGTGAGCCGATCACGGTCAGCTGGAGGGCGATCCAGAACGGGTGGGTCAGGCCCGCGCCGAGCAGTCCCGGGTAGCTGGCGATCGAGACGTCCCCGCCCGAGCCGCTGAACGCCCGGTACGCGGAGGGCGGCGAGCGGCCGCCCGAGAAGAGCTGCTCGGGCGGGATGGTGTTCGTGACGACGACGATGAGCGCCTCGAAGGCCACCATGCCGATCAGTACGGCGGTGAGCATGCGCCGCCTGCGGTGGAGGGCCAGCCAGAGGAGGGGCAGGCGGGCGTTCACGGCGCGGTCCCGGTCGGGGGGTGCGGCGGGGGCACGGGCCGGCGGTCGCGGTAGAGGTCCAGGAACGCCTCGTCGAGGCCGGCCTCCTCCACGGTGATGTCGACGACGGGAAGGGTGAGCAGGGTGCGCAGGGTGGTCGTGATGTCGCTCGGCGGGACCAGCAGTTCGGCCCGGTCGCCCTGCCAGCGCGGGTTCCAGCGGTCGGCGTCCCCGAGGCTCCGGGGCCGGTCGGGGCGCAGGCCGGTGAGGGTGACGCGGATCCGGCGGGCCCGGGCCTCGCGCAGCGCGGCGACGCGTTCGACGGTGACGAGCCGCCCCTCGCGGATGATGGCGACCCGCCCGCAGGCGCGCTGGACCTCGGGCAGCACGTGGCTGGAGAGCAGCACGGTGCGTCCGGCCCCGGTGGCCTCGGCCATGAGCGCGTAGAAGGTCTCCTGGACGAGCGGGTCCAGGCCCTCCGTGGGTTCGTCGAGGACGACGAGGCGGGGATCGTGCTGGAGCGCCTGGACGAGACCCAGCTTCTGCTTCATGCCCCGGGAGTAGCCGAGGACGGGGCGCCGCAGGTCCCGGTCGGACAGGTCGAGGCGCTCGCAGAGCTCCCGGCGCCGGGGCGAGGGCGTGCCCTGGAGGGCGGTGAGCAGGTCGAGGGTCTGCGCTCCGGTGAGTTCGGGGTAGAGGCGCAGTTCGCCCGGCAGGTAGCCGAGTCGGGGGGCGAGTCGGGCGTGGTCCGCGATCGGGTCGAGGCCGAGCACCCGTGCGTGGCCGGCCGTGGGGCCGAGCAGGCCGACGAGGCACCGCAGGGTGGTCGTCTTGCCGGCGCCGTTGGGACCGAGGAAGCCGAAGACCTCCCCCGCCTCGACGACCAGGGACAGGGACTCCACGCCGACGACCGGCCCGTATCGCTTGGACAGCCGGTTGAGCTCGATGGCGCACGTCCCGCCCATGGGTTCAGTGTGGGCCCGGGACGGCCGGAGGGCCTGGTGTCGTCGACGGGCCGCCGGCCTCCCCGGCCTCCCCGGCCTCCCCGTCGTCAGGGGTCCGGGTCACGAAGTCGCGCGGGACGATCTCCACCGGGCAGTGCGCGTGGTGGATCAGCGAGTGCGCGACCCGTCCCAGGGACGGTCCGACACCCAGCGGGCGGCGGCCCCGCCCCATCACGAGCAGGTCGGTGCGGGCACTGGCCTCGACGAGGATCCCGGCGGAGCTCGTGCCGGTCTCCACGTGGTGGGCGACGACCAGTTCGGGGTGGAGCCGCCGGATCCGTTCGGCGACCGACTGCGTCTCGCGCACCCGCCGGCGGGCGACCCCGTCCAGGTCGTCGAGCATGGTCGCGACGCTGCCGACCTGGGTCAGCACGTTCCAGACGCTCACGACGTGCAGGGCCGCCTTGCGGGCCCGCGCCTCGGCGGCGGCGAGCGGCAGCCAGTCCAGGTCCGCGACGCCGCGTACGGCGGCGGTCACCGAAGCCGTGCCGGGGCGGGTGGGCTCGCCGCGGACGACGATCACGGGGACGTCGGCGCGGGCGGCCACGCCGAGGCCCACGGATCCGAGCATGAGCGTGGCGAAGCCGCCGAGGCCGCGGTGGCCGACCACGATCGTCCCGCGGGCTCCGGCGGCCGCCCGGAGGGCGGAGAGCGGTTCCTGGCGGCCGAGCTCGCCGGTGACGTCGAGGTCCGGGAAGCGCTCCCCGACCAGGCGCGCGGTGCGGGCCAGCAGGTCGCGGCCCGCTTCCCGTACCTCCTGGATCGTCTCGGCGTCGGCGAAGAGGGCGCGTCGGTCGGTGTCGGCGGCGTGCACGAGGTGCAGGCGGCTGCCCCGGCGGTCCGCCTCGGCGGCGGCCCACAGGACGGCGGTCCGCGCCGAGGGGGAGCCGTCGACGCCCACGACGACGTTGCCGAGTTCCGCTCGGCCGGAGTGCTCGCCGCTCATCGTTCCTCCCACGGGGTACGTGTCGGGCGCGGGCGCCGGGTCACGGGGACGCCGCCTCTCACGCAGGGCGCTGGGGTACGACGGCGACCGGGCAGGAGGCGTGGTGGAGGGCGCGGTGGGCGACCCTGCCGAGTTCGAGGCCGACGAGGCCGTCGCGGCGGCGGGCGCCGATGACGAGCAGGTCGGCGGCGGCCGAGCGTTCGGTCAGCGCCCGGTGGGCGGGGCCCTCGACCGTGCTCCGGAGGAGCCGTACGCCGGGATGCCCGCGGACGCCGGCTTCCAGCGCCTCGTCGAGGCGATCGGACGCCCGCCCCTCCTCGTGCCCGTCCGTCCCGCCGTCCGGGAGGGGGAGGTGCGCCGGGCGCCGCCAGGCGCGGACGGCGTCGAGTTCCGCCTCGCGGGCCGCCGCCTCGCGGAAGGCGAACCGCACGGCGGGCGAGTCCGCGTCCTGCTCGCCGACTCCCAGCAGGACGCGTCCGTGGCGTGCCGCGAGGGCCTGGGCGTCGCCCCGGACGACGACGACCGGGCAGGAGGACCGGGCCGCGACCACGAGGCTCACGGAGCCGAGCAGCAGGCCGGCGAACTCCCCCCGCCCCCGGGACGCGACGACGAGGAGGGCGGCGTCGCGCCCTTCCCTGAGCAGCGCGCCGGAGGGGTCCTCGGGGAGGACGTCCGTGGTGAGGGGGAGGCCGGGGGCGCGGAGGAGGGCCCGGTCGGCGGCGGAGCCGACGACGTGCTCGGCGCGGACGCGGCCCGAGGGCCGGTCCGCGTTCGCGTCGGGGACGGATCCTTCGTACCGCTCCCACAGCGAGGCGTGCACGATCCGCAGCGGGAGCGCGTGCCGTACGGCTTCGTCGACGGCCCAGTCCACGGCGGCGAGGCTGGGCTCGGAGCCGTCCACTCCCACGACGAGGGGTGCTTCCATCGTGCCCACCTTCCGGGACGTGGCGGCGCGGCCGTGCCGCGCACGGGCGCCGGGCACGGGCGGGAGGAGGGGCCCATCCGCTTCTCGCGGATCCTGATTGCGCGGTGCGCGGCACGAGACCGCTTCCCCGCGTCTCTGGGTGGGTCCCCTCCTCCTCTTCAGGAGAACACCGCTGGGCGTCCCGCGCCACGGCTGGCCGCGGCGGGCCCGCGCGCGTTGGTGGGGAGATGCCGGTGCGCACACCATGGAGGTACCGGACGGGCGCACGGCCCGGGCGCAGCAGCCGACGGGGCGGCCCCGGGCACCGGCCCGTCACCCGGCCCGCCGAAGGAAGTGAACGGCCATGACGCAGGCCATCGTCGTCGGTCTGGACGGCACCGAACAGGCGGACGCCGCCGCCGGCTGGGCGGCCGACGAGGCCGTGCTGCGGGGCACCGGGGTGCGGCTGGTGCACGTGCTGGAGCCGTCGCCGGAGGTCCTCGTCCCGCTGGTGTCGCGGGAGCCCGTGGAGTCCTGGGCCCAGGAGCTGCTCGCGCGTACGGCCGCCGGGCTGCGCGAGCGCCGTCCGGGACTGGCCGTGACCACCCAGGTGCTGACCTCGGGCCCGGTTCCGAGCCTGGTCGCGGCGGCGGACCAGGGGGACCTGCTGGTCCTCGGCTCGCGGGCGCTGGGCGGTGTGGCCGGCTACCTCGTCGGGTCGGTCGGGATGACGGTCGCCGGGCGGGTCGAAGGGCCCGTGGTGCTCGTGCGTGCCGACGGCGAGGGGGCGCGGCGCGGCCCCGTGGTGGCGGGGGTCGACGTACAGCAGCCGGCGGACGCCCTCCTGCGGTTCGCGTTCGAGGAGGCGGCGTGGCGGGGCGGCGCCGTGGAGGTCGTGCACGTGCGGCGCCTCCCCCTGCACGCGCGCCTCGGCCGGGGCACGGCGCCGGACGCGCCACCGGAGATCCAGCGCTCGCTGGACGACCTCCTGGAGTCGTGGCGGGCGGAGTTCCCGGAGGTGGCGGCGGACGGGCGCGTCCTGCTCGGTTCCGCCGCCCAGGAACTCGTACGGATCGCGGAGGGCGCGGCGCTCGCCGTGATCGGCAGGCGCACCCGGCGGTCGGTGCTCGGCGGCCACCTGGGCAGCGTGGCCCACGCGGTCATGCACCACAGCACGGCGCCGGTGGCGGTGGTCCCCCACGACTGAGCGCCGGGCACCGGGCACCCTCCAACCCGCGTCCCCTGACCGTGACATGAGCAAAACAGCCTTGCTACGGTGGCGCGATGGCAACGATCAAGAAAGTCCAGGTCACCTTCGACTGCGCGGATCCCGAGCGGCTCGCCCGCTTCTGGTGCGAGGTGATGGGGTACGTCGTGCAGCCCCCGCCGAAGGACTTCGACACGTGGGAGGCCTACCACGCCTCTCCCGAGCCCAAGGAGCCGACGAACTGGTTCTCCTGCAGCGACCCCACCGGCGAGGGCCCGCGCCTGCTGTTCCAGCGCGTCCCCGAGGGCAAGGTCGTGAAGAACAGGGTGCACCTGTGCGTACGCGCCGGCATCGGCCTGGTGGGCGACGAGCGCCTGGCCACCCTGCAGGCCGAGAGCGCCCGTCTGGTCGCGCTGGGCGCGGAGCAGCATCGCGTCCTGCTCGCCGACGAGGAGAACGAGTCCTGCATCGTGATGCTGGACATCGAGGGCAACGAGTTCTGCCTCGACTGAGCGGGGGGCGGCGAGGTGGGCGACCGCGTCGCCGCTCCCGGCCGGCCCCACGAAACTCGTTGGTCCCCGCGCTCACCGCACGGGTAACGTCCGTTCTCCGACGCCCCTCGGCGGCGCTCCCTTCCGAGTACGAGGACACGACAGATGACCGGCCGGCAGTCTCCGACGACCACCCTGTGGCGCCCCACGGGCCCCAAGGAGCTGGCCCTGGTCCGCGACCTGGACTGGCGCGCCTGGCCGCCCCGCCTCCCGGAGCAGCCGATCTTCTACCCGGTCCTCAACGAGGACTACGCGATCAGGATCGCCCGGGACTGGAACGTGAAACACAGCGGAGTCGGCTACGTCACCCGCTTCGAGGTCGAGTCGGACTTCCTGAGCCGCTACCCCGTCCAGCAGGCGGGCGGCCGGACGATCCTCGAACTCTGGGTCCCGGCGGGGGAGTTGGACGTCTTCAACGCGCACATCGTGGGCGCGATCCAGGTGGTCCACGAGTTCCGCTGAGGAGCCGGGGGGCTCGGACGGGCCGTCAGCGGCGGACGCGGGGCATGCCCAGGCCGATCCAGGAGATGATCTCGCGCTGGATCTCGTTGTTGCCGCCGCCGAAGGTGAAGATGACGGCGGAGCGGTAGCCGCGTTCGAGTTCGCCGTGGAGGACGGCGCCCGCCGAGCCCCCCTTGAGGGCGCCGGCGGCGCCGGTGACCTCCATGAGCCAGGCGTAGGCGTCGCGGCGGGCCTCGGAGCCGTAGACCTTGACGGCCGAGGCGTCCTGGGGGGTGAGGGTGCCGTTCTGGACGGCGTTCACCATCTGCCAGTTGAGGAGCTTCATCGCGTCGAGGCGGGTGTGGGTGCGGGCCAGGGTGCGGCGGACCCAGGCGAGGTCCAGGACGCGGCGGCCGTCGGCCAGCTTGGTGTCGGCGGCCCAGCGCTGGACGTCGTGGAGGGCACGGATCGCCATGGTGCCGTGGGCCGCGAGGGTGACCCGCTCGTGGTTGAGCTGGTTGGTGATCAGGCGCCAGCCCTTGTTCTCCTCGCCGACCCGGCGGGAGCAGGGCACGCGGACGTTCTCGTAGTAGCTCGCCGTGGTGTCGTGCGAGGCGAGGGTGTTGATCAGGGTGCAGGAGTAGCCGGGGTCGCTCGTCGGCACCAGCAGCATGGTGATGCCCTTGTGCGGCGGCGCCGCCGGGTCGGTGCGGACGGCGAGCCAGACCCAGTCGGCGGTGTCGCCGTTGGTGGTCCAGATCTTCTGCCCGTCGACCCTGTAGTGCCCGCTCGTCTCGTCGCCCTCGCGCACCGCGCGCGTCGTGAGCGCGGCGAGGTCGGTGCCGGCGTCCGGCTCGCTGTAGCCGATGGCGAAGTCGATCTCCCCGGAGAGGATCCTCGGCAGGAAGTACGCCTTCTGCTCCTCCGTACCGAACTGCATGATCGTCGGGCCGACCGTGTTCAGCGCCATCAACGGCAGCGGTACACCCGCCTGCGCGGCCTCGTCGAAGAAGATGAACTGTTCCATGGGGCTCAGCCCGCGCCCGCCGTACTCCTCGGGCCAGCCGACGCCCAGCCAGCCGTCCGTGCCCAGGCGGCGCACCGTCTCGCGGTAGAAGCGCTTCTGCGCGGCGGGGTCGGCGTAACGGGCGTGTACGTCCTCGGGGACGAGCTCGGCGAAGTACGCACGCAGCTCGGCGCGCAGGCTGTGCTGGGCGGGCGTGTACTCGAGGTGCATGGCGTCGTCTCCCCTGGATCGGTCTCCGCGCGGTGCGGCGCCACGGTAGAACGTGTTCCACAAATGGGGAAGGGTCTTGCACCTGTCCGGTACGCGCACCGGGCGCCGCCCGGCCACCTGTCACGGCGACCGACCGCGGCGCCCCGGCTACCGCACGTCGTTCAGGGGAGCAGCTCGTCGAGCGACGCGCGCCCCTTGTCGGCCATGCGCCGCTCGGCCCAGGCGAGGTTCTTCGGATTCAGGTCCCGACCGGACGCGAGGCACACGTCCTCGGCCGAGAATTCGCCCTCCGACCCGGCGTGCAGCAGCCTGTCGGGCGTCGGGATGTCCCCCCGGGACGTCTTGTCGGTCTCACCGTTCATGCCGCCTCCTCATGATTCTGCAGGCACTCGCCATTCTCGTGTCCGCTCCCCGCTCCCGCATCCGGGCGGATCCCGGGTGTCGGCGGCGCGTCGGTGCCGTGTCGATGCCGGCGGCGAGGGTGACGGCATCCGCACACGTCAGACGAGGAGCCCCCATGGCGACAACGCCCACCGCGCACCCGACCGCCCCGCAGCTGCCCCTGCGCCGCGTCACCGTCAAGACCGTCCGCCGGATCACCCCGAGGACGATCCGCGTCACCCTCGGCGCCCCCTCCCTGGCCGGCGCACCGCTCGCCGGCCCCGACCGGCAGGTCAAGCTGTACTTCCCCCGTCCGGGGCGGTCCGAGCCCGTACTGCCCGCCCCGGACCCGGACGGCGACGTCATGCGCTGGTACGCCGCCTACGCCGCGATCCCGGAGGAGCGGCGCCCCTGGATGCGGAGCTACACCCTGCGGTCCCACGACCCGGCGGCCGCCACGGTCGACGTCGACTTCCTCCTGCACGGCGACGGGGACGACGGCCCCGCCACCCGCTGGGCCCGGGGCGCCCGCGCGGGGGACGTCCTCGGCATGTTCGGGCCGTCCGACCTCTTCGCCCCGCCCGTCGACCCCGCCTCGGGCGACTGGGCCCTCCTGGTGGCCGACGCGTGCGCGCTGCCCGCCCTGGCCACGCTCGTCGCGGCCCTGCCGCCGGGCCACCGCGCCCTCGCGTTCGTCCACGTCGCCGACACCGCCGAGGAACAGCCGCTCCCCACACAGGGCCGGCTCACGACGCACTGGCTGCACGGCGACGCCTCACCGGAGGACGCCGTACGGGCGGCCGACTTCCCCGCCGGACGGCCGTACGCCTGGCTGGCGGGTGAAGCGGGAACCGTACGCGCCCTGCGCCGCCACCTCGTCGAGGAGCGCGGCGTCGACCGCCGCGCGATCGACTTCGCAGGTTACTGGCGCCGGAAGCTCACCCAGGACGACGCACCCACCGAGGAGGACCTGGCAGAGGCCCGAGAACGCCTGGCGTCCCTGCGCGACGACGCGTGAGGCACCCGCATCACGGACACCCCGCCACCCCGCACCCGACGACGGCGGGAGGGGGCCGGTGCCGGAGCGGGGGTGGGGGTGTCCGGACGTGGCGGCGCCCGTGACGAGCGAAGCGAAGTGAAGGTCGCAGTCCGGACACCCCCACCCCCGCGGAGGCACCGGCCCCCGTCGGACCACCGGTGAAGGGCCCGAAGACGCCGGCCGGTCAGCCGACCAGCCCCGCCGCCTCCTGCACCGTGAGCCCGCCGCCCTCCCGGTGATGGACGCGGTAGGCCACCGCACCGAGGGCCTCCCGCAGCACCCCCTCCGCCCGCTCCCGCATCGCCGACTCGGTCTGGGCCGTGTAGGGACGGAATCCGGCGGCACCGCCCAGCGCCCCGCGGTGAGCGTCGTACGCGCCGAGCAGGCGGGCGCCGGCCTCCGGGGCGCCGCTCTCGGCCCGAGCCCAGGCGGCCGGGGCGAACTGCGCGACGACCAGGTAGGGAGCGACGAGGTACGCCAGGGCCTCCATGTCCCGTACCGCACGGGCGAGATGCGCCGTCGCCTGCTCGTACGCGCCGTCCTCACAGGCCAGCCACCCGCGCAGTCCACCGAGCATGCCCCGGAAGAGGCTCGGCGTCTCGTCACCGAACTCGGCCTCCATCAGGTCGAGTTGCGCGCGGGCGAGCGCGGTGCGACCGGTGTTGCCGTAGTGCTGGGCGAGCAGCAGGCGGGCGGTGCTCACGGCCTCGGCGCCGGACTCGCCCGCCTCGTCGGCGGATTCCGCGAGCATCCGTTCCGCCTCCGCCCAGGCCACGGGGTCGTCGGCCACGGCCCGGGTGCGGAGGCGGACGGCGGCGAGGAGCGCCTTGAAGACGGGGACCTGGGAGTGCGCGCCGAGCCGTGTGGCGGCGTCCATGGCGCGGGAGAAGTCGGCGGCGGCCTCGGCGGAGCGCCCGGCCCGCTCGTACGTCTCCCCGCGTGCGGCGAGCGATTCGGCGATGCCCCAGGAGTCGTCGGCGGCCTCGAAGAGCCCCAGGGCCTCCTCGGCGTCGTCGAGCCGCCCGCCGAGCAGCTTGGCCCGCAGGAGCAGGTTGAGGGCGACGTCCCAGTCCTCGCCGTGTTCACGGGCGGCGGCGACGAGCGCGGCGAGGGTCTCGTCGAGGCTGGCGAAGCCGCCGGTCATGAGCCGGGCGAAGTACCACATCGCTCCGGGCTGGCGGCAGGTCTGCGGCAGTCCGGGCCGGTACGCGCTGACGACGGCCTCCAGGCGGGCGCGGGTCTCGGGGCGTTCGAGGACGGCGCCGCCCTCGCCTCCGCCACCGCCCTCGGTGGCGAGGACGAGCAGCCGTCCCCCGCGCCGCGCCTCCCACAGCCGCTCTCCCGCCCAGGGCGGCGGTGCGTCGAGGCACCGTCCGGCGAAGGGCTCGGCGTTCCGCACCGGCGCCAGGAACGGGTCGGGCCCGAGGTCGGCGGCCGCCCGGGCCCAGGTGCGGGAGTCGAACTGGTGGTTGCGCAGCTGCCAGAACCAGCTCATGGCGTGGACGAGGCACAGGGCCTCCTGCTCCTCCCCGAACCGTACGGCCGTACGGAGCGCGCCCCGGATGTTGTCGTGCTCGGACTCGAAGCGGGCGAGGGCGGACGTCTGCCGCGGCCCGCGCAGTTCGGGATCGGTCAGCCGGGCCAGCTCCCGGTAGTACACGAGATGCAGCCGCTCCGTGCCCTCCCGGTCCCCACCCTCGTCCAGCCGCTCCCCCGCGTACTCGGCCACCGTCTCCAGCAACCGGTACCGCATCCCCCCGACCCCCTCGACCGCCACCACCAACGACTTGTCGACCAACGACCCCAGCACATCCAGCACACCCGGCCCGCCCGGCCCACCCACCGAACCCGCCCCGCAGACCGCCTCGGCAGCCTCCAGATCACACCCACCCGCGAACACCGAAAGCCGCCGCAACACCACCCGCTCCGGCCCGTCCAACAGATCCCACGACCAGTCCACCACCGCCCGCAACGTCTGCTGCCGCGGCAACACCGTCCGCGCCCCCGACGTCAACAACCGGAAACGATCATCCAACCGCTCCGCGATCTGCCCCACCGACAACATCCGCAACCGAGCCGCCGCCAACTCCACCGCCAACGGCAACCCGTCCAACCGCCGAACGATCTCCTCCACCCCACCCCGCTCCCCCTCCACCACGAACCCCGGCCGCACCGCAGCCCCCCGCTCACCGAACAACCGCACCGCCACCCCCAACGGCAACGGCCCCAACGAACGCACCACCTCCCCCGGCACCCCCAACGACTCCCGACTCGTCGCCAGCACCGTCACCCCCGCACACCCCGCCAACAACACCTCCACCAACCCCGCCACCGCACCCACCACATGCTCACAGTTGTCCAGGACCAGCAGCATCCGGCGGCGGGCGCAGTGCTCGACCAGGGTGGCGAGCGGGTCGCGGACCATGCCCTCGGCCAGGGCGGGGCCGCTCCACAGCTGGGTCTCGCGGGCGCCGAGTGCGGTGAGAACGGTGGAGAGGACGGCGGATTCCTCGCGCACGGAGGCGAGTTCGACCACCCACACCTCGGTCTCCCGGTCGGCCGGGTCCGCCTCCACGCCCCGGGCGGCCTCCATGGCGAGGCGGGTCTTGCCCACGCCGCCGGGCCCGAGCAGGGTGACCAGCCGGGAGGACCGCAACTCGGCGGCCAGTTGGCCCATCTCGGCGTCGCGGCCGTGGAACGAGGTGAGCGCGAGGGGCAGGCCGGGCCGGGGCGCGGCCGGCTTGTCCTGCGGCGCTCCCGCCAGCAACTCCCCGTACAGTTCCTTGAGTTCCGGCCCCGGGTCGGTGCCCAGGTGGGCGGCGAGGGCACCGCGGACGGTCTCGTAGGCGGCGAGGGCCTCCGCCGGGCGGCCCGCGGCGCGCAGGGCACGCAGGTGGAGGGCGTGCAGGGGCTCGTCGAGGGGGTGCTCGGCGACGAGCTCGGCCAGCGGGGCGAGCGCGTCCTGGGCCCGGCCGAGGGCTACGGCGGCGGCCAGCCGGTCGCGCCGGGCCCGGGTGCGGCGCCGTTCGGCCCGGAGGGCGAGGGGGTCGGTGTCGCGGTCGGGGAGGTCGGCGAGCGCGGCGCCCCGCCACAGGCCCAGGGCCTCGTCGAGGAGCTTGGCCGCCCGCCGCGGGCGGCCAGCGTCCAGCTCGCGGGCGGCGGCGTCCGCGTTCCGCTCGAAGAGGAAGTAGTCGATCTCCTCGGGTGTCTCGACGACGAGCCGGTAGCCGCCGGGATCCGAGGCGACCGCGTCGGACCCGAGGGCACGCCGCAGGCGCCCGACGAGGGCCTGGAGGGCGGCCAGGCGGTCGTCGACCTCGCCCCCGCCCTCCCCCCAGACCTGCGCGATCAGCGCGTCCGTGCGCACCGCGCGCCCGCCCGCCGCGGCCAGGGCGGTGAGGAGGGCCCGGAGCCGGGCGCCGTTCAGGACGGCCTCGCGGCCGTCGGTGCGGAGGGCCTGGCCGGGACCGAGGATGCGATAGGACGGATGCACCGGCCCATTCTGCCGAACCTCAGGAGGTTCCTCCCCGCAGCCCTTCCGGGGAGGAACCCCCTGTCCCCTCTCCGAGGAATCCCCCACCCGGCGGTGTCGTCGCCATGGCGTCCGGGGGGTGCCGGTTCGACAATGGGGGGGATGACCGAAGACGAACGCAGCGCGCGCGGCGGCGGCGAGATCGGGCCGACCGAGCGTCTCGCCATGAACCGCACCGGCAGCTTCGACTGGGATCTCGACACCGGCACCATCGACGTCGACGACGCGGGGCTGCTGGTCTTCGGGGTCGCCGCGGACTCGTTCGACGGGCGGCCCGCGACGCTGGTGCGCGGGCTCGACCCGGAGGAGCGGTCCCGGCTCGACGCGGTGATCCGGCGGGCGATCACCAGCGGGGAGACCTCGTACACCGCGCACGTACGGCTCGAACGGGCCGACGGGACACCCCAATGGACGCATGTGCAGGCGCGGATCCTGCGCCGGGACGGGCGCATGGCGTACCGGATCGTCGGGATCGTGCGGGACGCCACGGCCGAGGTGACGCATTCGGCGTTCCTCCTGGAGCTGGAGAAGCGCCGCGAGGTGCAGACGTCGATCGTGGAGCGGACGACGCACGCGCTGTCGCGGGCGGTCACGGTGGACGACGTGACGGCGGCGCTCACCGGCCCCGGTGGGCTGGCGCGGCTCGGCGCGGACGGGTTGGCCCTCGGGCTGGTGGAGAACGACTCCCTCAACATCATCGCGCTGTCCGGGGAGTCGCTGGAGGTCTTCGACGACTTCCGGATCCGGCGCCTGGACGAGGGGCTGCCGATGGCGGAGACGGTGCTGAGCGGCCGCCCGCGGTTCGTCCCCGCCTTCACGTCGCTGGGGCAGGACTTTCCGGAGCTGGCGCCGTACGTGAGCCGGATGCCGTTCAAGTCGGCCTGCTATCTGCCGCTGATCGCGCAGGCCCGCAAGCTGGGCGGGCTCGCGCTGTTCTACCGGCGCCGGAGCACGTTCAACGCGGACGAGCGCAATCTGCTGCTGGGCCTGGCGGCGATCGTGTCGCAGTCGCTGCAGCGGGCGATCCTGTTCGACGAGGAGCGGGAGCTGGCGACGGGTCTGCAGGCGACGATGCTGCCGCGCCGGATCCCGGTGATCACCGGCGGCGAGATCGCGGTGCGCTATCACGCGGCGTGGAGCGGCCGGCAGGTCGGCGGCGACTGGTACGACGTGATCCCGCTGCCGCGCGGGCGGGTCGGGATCGTGGTGGGCGACGTCCAGGGCCATGACACGCACGCGGCCGCGATCATGGGACAGCTGCGGATCGCGCTGCGGGCGTACGCGGGTGAGGGGCACGCCCCGTCCACGGTGCTGGCCCGGGCCTCCCGCTTCCTCGCCGAGCTGGACACGAACCGCTTCGCGACCTGTACGTACGCCCAGGTGGATCTGGCCGGGGGCACGGTGCGCGGGGTGCGGGCAGGGCATCTGGGGCCGTTGATCCGGCACACGGACGGGCGGGTGGGCCGGCCGAAGCTGCGGGGCGGGCTGCCGCTGGGGCTCGCGACGGTGTTCGGGGACGAGGAGTTCCCGGAGACCCGGCTCGACCTGGTGCCGGGCGAGACGCTGGTGCTGTACACGGACGGTCTGGTCGAGCAGCCGGGCACGGACATCGAGGCGGGCCTGTCGGCGCTGGCCGACGCGGTGGGCAGCGGACCGCCGCAGGCGGAGGCGCTGGCCGACCACCTCTCCGAGCAGCTGTGGGAGCGCTGGGGTTCGGGGGACGACGTCGCGCTGCTCGTGCTGCGGCGCAGTCCGGACCCGGGCACGCCGCGGGCGCCGCGCATCCACCAGTACATCCACCAGGCCGACCCGCAGGGCCTGTCGGACGCGCGGGCCGCGGTGGGCCAGGCGCTGGTGGACTGGGGCATGCCCGAACTCGCCGACGACGCGGAGCTGTTGACGGGCGAGCTGCTGGTGAACGTGCTGCTGCACACCGAGGGAGGCGCGGTCCTCACCCTGGAGGTGCTGCCGGAGCCGGTGCGGCGGGTCCGCCTGTCGGTGCAGGACCGGTCGAGCGCGTGGCCGCGGCGGCGCACCCCGGGCGAGGCGGCGACCTCGGGGCGGGGCCTGCTGCTGATGGACGCGCTGGCCTCGCGCTGGGGCGTGGAGCCGCGCGGCGAGGGCAAGGCGGTGTGGTGCGAGATCGGGCCCGCGCCCGCCGCGGGCCCGGCGGGCTGACCGGAGGAGGGTGCGGCCGATGGACCCGGTGGCGGCGCTGGAGCGGATCGCCTTCCTCCTGGAACGCTCGCAGGCACCCACGTACCGCGTCCGTGCCTTCCGTACGGCGTCGGCGTCGGTGACCGCGCTCGGCGCGGACGAGACGGCGCGGCGGGCGGCGGCGGGGACGCTGGAGTCGGTGAAGGGCATCGGGCCGAAGACGGCGGCGGTGGTGCGCGAGGCGCTCGAAGGGCGCGTGCCCGACTATCTGGAGCGCCTGGAGCGGGAGATCCCGATGCCGGAGGTGTCGGGCGGCGAGGCGCTGCGGGCGGCGCTGCGCGGCGACTGCCACGTGCACTCGGACTGGTCGGACGGCGGCAGCACCATCGTGGACATGGGGCGTACGGCGGCCCGGATCGGGCACGAGTGGACGGTGCTGACGGACCACTCGCCGAGCCTGAAGGTGGCGCGCGGCCTGTCCCCCGGGCGGCTGCGGGAGCAACTGGACCTGGTGGAGCGGCTGAACGAGGAGTGGGCGCCCTTCCGGCTGCTCACCGGGATCGAGTGCGACATCCTGGAGGACGGCTCCCTCGACCAGGAGCCCGAGCTCCTGGACCGGCTGGACCTGGTGGTCGGTTCGGTGCATTCGAAGCTGCGGATGGAGTCGCGGGCGATGACCCGCCGGATGGAGAAGGCGGTCCGCAATCCCCTGATGGACGTGCTGGGGCACTGTACGGGCCGGCTGGTGAGCGGCGGGCGGCTGCGGCCCGAGTCGGAGTTCGACGCGGAGCGCGTCTTCGCCGCGTGCGCCGAGGCGGGTACGGCGGTGGAGATCAACAGCCGCCCCGAGCGCCGTGATCCGCCGACCCGGCTGCTGCGGCTCGCGGTGGCGGCCGGGGTGTACTTCGCGGTGGACACGGACGCGCACGCGCCGGGGCAGCTGGAGTGGCAGATCCTGGGCTGCGCACGGGCGGAGGAGTGCGGGGTGCCGACGGAGCGGGTGATCAACACGTGGACGGCGGAGCGGTTGCTCGCCTGGACGCGGGGCCTGCCGGCCTCGTCGTAGGCGGCGCCGGTCAACCCGGACCCGGGTCAGCCGCGCTGCCAGACCGTGGTCGCGTTGCAGAACTCGCGGATGCCGTGGCCGGAGAGCTCGCGTCCGTACCCGGAGCGCTTCACGCCGCCGAAGGGCAACGCGGGGTGGGAGGCGGTCATGCCGTTGACGAAGACGCCGCCGGCCTCCAGGTCGCGCACGAAGAAGGCGACGTCCTCGTCCTTGCGGGTCCACACGTTCGAACTGAGCCCGAAGGGGGAGTCGTTGGCGACCGCGACGGCTTCCTCGATGTCGGCGACGGGGTAGAGGGTGGCGACGGGGCCGAAGGTCTCCTCGCGGTGGATGCGCATCTCCGGGGTGATGCCGGTGAGCACGGTCGGCCGGTAGTACCAGCCGCGGGGCAGCTCCTCGGGGCGGGCGCCCCCGCACAGGACGGTGACCCCTCGGCGTACGGCGTCGTCGACGAGGGTCTCCAGGTCGGTGCGGCCCTGTTCGGTGGCGAGGGGGCCGACGTCGGTGTCCTCGTCGAGGGGGTCGCCGACGGTGAGCGCGTTCATGGCGGCGGTGAAGCGCTCGGCGAAGTCGTCGTAGACGTCCCGGTGGACGATGAACCGCTTGGCCGCGATGCAGGACTGCCCGTTGTTCTGCACGCGGGCGGTGACGGCGGTCTTGACCGCGCGGGGCACGTCGGCGGAGGGCATGACGATGTACGGGTCGCTGCCGCCCAGCTCCAGGACGGTCTTCTTCACCTCGTCCCCGGCGATGGCGGCGACGGAGCGGCCGGCCGGTTCGCTGCCGGTGAGGGTGGCGGCGACGATCCGCGGGTCGCGCAGGACGCCCTCGACGGCGCCGGAGCCGATGAGCAGGGTCTGGAAGCAGCCTTCGGGGAAGCCGGCCCGGCGGAACAGCTCGCCGAGGTACAGGGCGGTCTGGGGGACGTTCGAGGCGTGCTTGAGGAGCCCGGTGTTCCCGGCCATCAGCGCGGGCGCGGCGAACCGGATCACCTGCCAGAGCGGGAAGTTCCACGGCATGACGGCGAGGACCGTGCCGAGCGGACGGTAGTGCACCCGGGCCGTGTCGGCGCCCGCGTCCTGGACGTCGTGTTCGTCGGGGTGCTCGTCGGCGAGCAGGGCCTCGGCGTGTTCCGCGTACCAGCGCATCGCCTTGGCGCACTTGGCCGCCTCGGCGCGGGCGGCGGCGATCGGCTTGCCCATCTCCGTGGTCATGGTGCGGGCGATGTCGTCGCTGTCCTCGTCGAGGAGGGCGGCGGCGGCCCGCATCAGCCGGGCCCGCTCGGCGAAGGGCGTGGTGCGGTACTGGCGGTACGTCTCGTGGGCGGCGTCGATCCGGCGCTCGATCTCGGCGGGCCCGTGGGCCTCGTAGGTGCGCAGCGTCTCGCCGGTCGCCGGGTTCACGGTGGCGATGCCCATGTCGTCTCCTCCTGGCCTCCGCCCCCATCGGGAAACCTCTCGCGCCCGGGCGCCGGGCGCAATCGGGGCGGGGCGGTGGGGTGACGCGCCCGGGGGCCGGGGGGTGCTCAGCCGCCCGTGACCCAGTGGAGGGCGCCCGCCAGGTGGGCGCGGAAGGCGGGGTCCGCGTAGGCCTCCGAGGCGTGGCCGAGGGCGGTGAACAGGAAGCGGCCGCCACCCGGTCCGGTCTCGCGGGACCACACGAGGGGGTGGTCGGCGCCGAGGGTGCCGCCCCGGTAGGCGGTCTCGTCGCCGCGGGCGAGCACGCGGACGCCGGTGCCCCGGGGGTTGGAGGTGAAGTTGTACCACTCGTCGGTCCACTGCCAGCGGGCCGGCAGGCAGGCCGTCGCCGGGTGGCCGGGGGCGTCCACGCACACGGCGCCCGGCTGGAGCTCGGGGTGGCCGTCGAAGCGGGTGCCGAGCAGTTCGCCGTAGAAGGGCCAGTCGGGTTCGGCGTTGGCGGCGGCGTGCACGGCGAGGAGCCCGCCGCCGCCGCGTACGTACGCTTCGAGGGCGGCGCGGCCCGCTTCGGTGAGGACGGTGCCGGTGGTCGACAGGAGGACGACGGCGGCGCAGCGGGCGAGGCGGGCGGGGGTGAAGACGCCGGGGTCCTCGGTGGTCTCGGCGGGGCGGCCCGCGGCGGCGGCGAGCCCGACGAGCGCCGCGGCTCCGGCGGGGATCGAGTCGTGCCGGTAGCCGGCGGTACGGGTGTAGACGAGGACGTCCCTGGTGTCGCTCACGCTGCTCCTGTGTGTGCCGCGCCCGGGACGGTCCCGGGCGTGCGCGGTCGGGTGCGGATGGCGTCCAGCAAGCGCTTTCCGTCCGGCCGCCGGGTGCGACGGTAGCCAGCCGGATCCGCGCGCCGCAAGGCATCCGGGTCGGAATGCGGGATGCGCGGTGCGGAAGGCGGGATGCGCGGTGCGGCTGGGACGACGCGGCCCGGTCCGGCCGGTCCGGCCGACGCGTTCTTCGCAAACCACGGGATCTACGCCGACCACCGGGGCGTCGTCAACGAGCTGGAGGAGGGCCGGCGGGTCGCGAAGGCGCTCGGCCCGGCCCCGGGAGGCGACCCTCAGACCGGGCGGGTGCAGGACGCCAACAACGGGGCCAGGAAGTCCCGTTCGAGCGTCCCCGGCGGCAGGGCGGCCGGTTCGACATAGCTCTGCGCGAGTCCGCCCTCGCGCAGGGCCACCACCATCCGGGCGAACCGGTCGGCGTCGACGGTCAGTTCACGTCCGGACCGGCGCAGGACGAGCTCGATCGCGCGGGCGATCTCGGTGCGCAGCCGGGCGTCGTGCCGGGCGAGCACCCAGGCCGCCTGGGGATCTCGGATGGCGTGCAGGGTGAACTCCGTGCTGACCAGGTACCAGTCGCGCTCGTCCGGCTCCACCCGGGAAGCCAGCTCCGCGACCCGTTCCAGCGGGTAGTCCTCGGGTCCGAGCGCGTCGACCGACTCGGCGAGGCGGCGCACGATCCGCTCGCTGTGCTCGTCGAAGAGGGCGAGGAAGAGCTCTTCCTTGCTGGCGAAGTTCGAGTAGTACGCGCCGCGCGTGAATCCGGCCCGCTCGCAGATCTGCTCGATCGAGGCGGCGTGGAACCCGTGCTCGGCGAAGGTCTCCAGAGCAGCCTTCAGAAGGGCCGCGCGGGTACGCGGCCGGCGCCCGGTGACACCCTTCGGCACGGTCTCTCCTCCTCGTTCCCGCACGTCGTCCGCCCTGCCCGGAGGGGTGGCGGGGCGACCACCATACCGGCGGCCCGCCCGGGCACGGACCGGCGTCCGACGTTAAGATTCGGTCATGGGAGAGCGGCCCGTCGCGCCCGCCGCGCCCGAGCTGGTCCTGGAGATCGGCGGGGACGCGACCGTGATGAACCCGAGCCGCGTCTATCGCATCGGACGCGACCCCACCAGCGACTTCGTCCTGGCCGACGCCAGGACGTCGTGGCACCACGCCGTGCTGAGGGCGGCCGGCGGACGGTGGACCGTCGAGGACGAGGACAGCACGAACGGCACCTTCGCCGACGACCGGCGGGTGCATCTGAGCTCCGTCGGCCCCGGCACGGTCATCCGCTTCGGGCATCCGTCCGACGGGCCGGTGGCGGTCCTGTCGACGGCGGCGCCGCCGGAGGCCGCGCCCGCCCTCCCGCCCGCCGTCTCGTATCCCGACCGTACGGGCACCTTCCGGCAGCCGACCTCCGTGCGGCCGCTGCCCGTGCGCAGCGTCCGGATCGGACGGGCGCCCGACAACGACCTGGTCGTCGACGACCTGACGGTCTCCCGGCGGCACGCCGAGCTGCGGGCGGCGCCGGACGGCACGTACTGGATCCAGGACCTCGGCAGCCACAACGGCACCTTCCTGAACGGCAGCCCGGTCGACCGGGCCCGGGTGACGGCGGAGGACATCGTCGGCATCGGGCACTGCGCGTTCTGCCTCATCGGCGGCGACCTCGTCGAGTTCACCGACACCGGCGAGGTCTCCCTCGACGTGGCCCAGCTCGCCGTCACCGTCGACCACGGCCGCAAGACCCTGCTCGACGACGTCTCGTTCCCGGTCGGCCAGAAGTGCCTGCTGGCCGTCGTCGGCCCGTCCGGCGCGGGCAAGTCGACCCTGCTCGGGGCGCTCACCGGGCAGCGGCCCGCCGACCGGGGCACCGTGCTCTACGACGGCCGCGACCTGTACCGGGACTACGCGGAGCTGCGCCAGCGCATCGGCCTCGTCCCGCAGGACGACATCCTGCACCTCCAGCTCACCGTGCGCCGGGCCCTCTCGTACGCCGCCGAGCTGCGCTTCCCCGAGGACACGGCGGCGGACGAGCGGCGCGCGCGGGTGGACGAGGTGATCGGGGAGCTGGGTCTGGTGGAGCGGGCGGGGCAGCCGATCCACAGCCTCTCCGGAGGGCAGCGCAAACGGGTCAGTGTGGCCCTGGAGCTGCTCACCAAGCCCTCGCTGCTCTTCCTGGACGAGCCGACCTCCGGTCTCGACCCGGGCATGGACCGTTCGGTGATGCACATGCTGCGCGGCCTCGCCGACGACGGGCGCACCGTCATCGTCGTCACGCACAGCGTGCTGAGCCTGGACGTCTGCGACCGGCTGCTCGTCCTCGCGCCGGGCGGCCGGGTCGCCTACTACGGCCCGCCCGACGAGACGCTCGGCTTCTTCGGCTTCGACCAGTGGCCGGAGGCGTTCGAGGCCTTCGAGAACGACCGGGACCGCGACTGGGCCGGCCAGTACCGTGCCTCGCGCTTCCACCGGCAGTACATCGACGAGGCCATGGAGCGGCCCGGACCCGCCACCCCCGGCGCTCCGACCGCCCCCGCGCCGCCGCCGAAGGCCCAGAGCTGGTGGTCGCAGCTGCGGACGCTGGTGCGCCGCTACACGGCCGCCCTGGCCGCCGACCGGACCTTCCTCGCCATCATGATCGCGCTGCCGTTCGTCATGGGCGCGATGGCGCGGGCGCTGTCGGAGGGCAGCCTCGGCCCCGAGTCGACGCTGAACGTCCTGCTGATCCTGTGCGTCGGCGGTGTGCTCACCGGGGCCGCGAACGCCGTGCGGGAGCTGGTCAAGGAGCGCACCATCTACCGCCGGGAGAGAGCCGTCGGGCTGTCGCGCTCGGCGTACCTCATGTCCAAGGTGGTGGTCCTCGGGGCGATCACGATCGTGCAGGCCGTGGTCCTGACGCTGGTCGCGCTGATCGGCGTGCCGCTGAACGTGCCGGACGGCAAGGGGGTGCTGATGCCCCCGCTGGTGGAGCTCACCCTGGCCGTCGCCCTGCTCGCCTTCACCGCGATGATGCTCGGCCTCTTCGTCTCCGCCTTGGTGCGCAAGGAGGAGGTGACGATGCCGCTGCTCGTCCTCCTGGCGATCGTGCAGGTGGTGTTCTGCGGGGCCCTGCTGAACGTCCGGGGGACGCCGGTCCTGGAGCAGTTGGCCTGGCTGGTGCCGTCCCGCTGGGCGTTCGCGGCGATGGGGGCGACCATCGACATCGGGGCCGTCGCGCCGAGCGAGAAGACGGCGGACCCGCTGATGAACCACACCGTGGGCGCCTGGCTCTTCGACATGGGGATGCTGGTGGTGCTCTGCGTCGTCCTCGGCTTCGTCGTCGCCCGGCTGCTGCGCCGGCACGAGCCGGTCGTCATGCGGAGGTAGCGTGCCGTGAACAGCGTCGTACCGGATTCCGACTACGCGTACGTGCCCGACTTCCGGCCCACGCACGTGGTGCCGCGCGACGGGCTGCCCGCCTGGGAGTCGCCCGATCCGGGGCTGCCGACCGTCCCGCTCGACGCGTTCCTTCCGGTGCGGCTGCTGGACCGGGTGGGCGACTGGGGGCGCATCCTGTGCTCCAACGGCTGGTCGGCCTGGGTCGACGCCCGCCTCCTCGTCTCCGTGCCGGACGATCCGCCCGCGGCGGGCCGCCCGCTCGCCCGCACGGCCGATCCGCGGCCGCTGATCGCCCGCGCGGAGGACGCCCTGGGCCGCTACCGGCGCGCGGCGGAGGAGCTGGCCGGCGGGCGGGCGGACGGCGAGACGTTCCGGCGGCGCACCCGCGGACTGCGGGTGGGGATGGTCGTCGACGGCGAGTCGCTGTGGCTGTACGACGCCGAGCACGAGCGGTGGCTGTACTGCGACGGGACCGGCCTGAGCACGTACGCGGCCTCGGCGGGGCCCTCGGCCGCGGCACCGGCGCCGGTGTCGGTGTCGGGCGCCGGGGTGCCGGTGCCGCAGGCGGCTGGGCGAGGCGAGCGAACCGACGGAGGCCACGGAGGCGATGGCGGCAACGGGAGCGATGGATCCGGCGGGCCCCAGTCGCCGCAGCCCCCTCAGTCGCCGCTGACTCCGGTGGCCCCGCACGAGCCGACGCAGATCGTGCCCCAGCTCGACGCCGGACCTCCCGACCCGACGTCGCGCACCCGGGTGGTGAGACGACCGGACGGCCCTGACGGATCTGATGGACCGGACGGCCCGGACGGACCGGACGGCCCTGATGCGCCGGACGGACCGGGTGAAGGCCGATGACGGCCCCTGACCTGCCACCGGACACACCTCCGGACTCACCGCCGGGCCGGACTCCCGGCGGCCCCACGGACACCGCCCCCGGCGCGGTCCCCGATACGGGCGGCTACGCCCGGTTGCCGGTCGGTCGTGACTCGGGGCTCATCGGCAAGCGGATCGCGGGCTACCGGGTCGAGGAGGAGATCGGGCGCGGCGGCATGGCGGTGGTCTACCGGGCCCATGACCTGAACCTGGAGCGGACCGTGGCCCTCAAGCTGCTCGCTCCGGAGCTGGCGCGCGACGACACCTTCCGCAGGCGTTTCGCGCACGAGTCGCGGGTGGCCGCGGCGATCGACCACCCGCACATCGTGCCGGTCTTCGAGGCGGGCGAGACGGAGGGCCTGCTGTACATCGCGATGCGGTACGTGCCGGGGCAGGACCTGCGGGCCCTGGAGGACCGCGAGGGCGCGCTGGACCCGGTGACGACGGGCCGGATCGCGATCCAGGTGGCGTCCGCCCTGGACGCGGCGCACGCCCACGACCTGGTGCACCGGGACGTGAAGCCGGGCAACATCCTGGTGGCCGAGGGCACCGACCGGGACCATCCGGAGCACGTGTACCTGACCGACTTCGGCCTGACGAAGAAGTCGCTGTCCCTGACGGGGTTCACGACGGTGGGGCAGTTCGTCGGCACGCTCGACTACGTGGCGCCCGAGCAGATCTCCGGCAAGCCGGTGGACGGCCGTTGCGACGTCTACAGCCTGGGCTGCGTGGTCTTCGAGATGCTGACCGGGGTGGTGCCGTTCCGCCGGGACGACGACATCGCGGTGCTGTGGGCGCAGCAGTACGATCCGCCGCCGCCGCTGTCGGAGGTGCGGGACGGGCTGCCGGAGGCGGCTGACACGGTGCTCGCGAAGGCGCTGGCGAAGGCGCCCGAGGAGCGGTACGGCACGTGCCTGGAGTTCGTGACCGAGCTGCGGGCGGCGCTGGAGCGGGGGACGCGCGCGAAGGATCCGCCGCGCGAGACCGGCGGTGGCGGGCGGGCGGCGCAGGGCCCGCCGCCCGAGCCGCCGGCGTGGGCACGGCCGGTGTTCCGGCGGATCGGCGACGCTTTCGGGCCGTGAGGTCCGGTCGGGCCGTCGTCCCGCCCCGCGGCCGGCGTCCTCGGTCAGGGCTTCGTCGGGGCGTCGGCCTCGCCGCGGCGGCGGACCGGGCTCGCGAGGAGAGCGCCGAGGAAGCCGGCGACCAGGCCCCACAGCAGGGCGAAGCCGACGGTCCGCCAGACGTTCGGGCGGAGCACGACCTCGCCGCCGAGGGACTCCAGCTCGCCGATGCCGAGGATGGAGAGGCCGAAGCGTGCCTCGACGAGGGTGAGCGGGGTGATGACGAGCATCGTGAGGGCGAAGGCGATCCCGAGGTGGAGGGAGTGCTGCCACAGGCGCGTGCGCGCCGGGGAGCGCACGGCGGCCACGAAGGCGGCGGCGAGGACCAGGACGGCCGCGATCGGCAGCAGCCACCAGGCGCGCGCGTCGTAGGAGGTGAGGCTGGACAGGTCGACGGTGGACAGGTCCTCGCCGCCGTTCCCGCCGCGCAGGACGTCGTCGAGGATCTGCGGCATGGGCAGCCCGAACGGGCCGTCGACGCGGCCCTCCCAGGAGCCGCCGATGCCGACGCCGAGCGCGAGCCAGCTGACATTGGGCAGGCCGAGCAGGAGCACGGCGAGCGTCTGGGCCGCGTGGCCCTTGGTCGCGGCGACGACGACGCCGATCACGAGGCCGACCACCACGTACGCGAGGACGAGCAGGAGCATCGCGGAGGCGGCCGGACGAACGGCCGCGTGGTGGCGGACGAGCCGGGTCGGCAGCGGGGTGCGGCGGGAGACGAGGAGGGCGACGAGGAGGACTCCGAGGATCCACAGCAGGCCGTAGAAGAGCGTGGGGCCGAGGTCGGTGCGGAAGCCCACCGAGGGGTTCACGGCGTCCAGGAGTTCGCTGAAGAGGTCTCCGAGGTCGCCGATGTCCTCGGAGGTGCCGCCGCCGATGCTGATCGGGAAGTCGTGCCGGGCGACCGCGGAGAGGCCCGCGAGCGCGGCCAGCCAGATCAGGACGGTCGGCACGGCGAGGGACAGCAGGTCGCGGGTGCGGGCGACGGCGTGGTGGCGCAGTGGGCGCAGGAAGCAGAAGCCGGTGACGAGTGCGCCCACGAGGGTGACGGTGAGCGGCATGGCGGTGAGTTCGGCCTGGGTGCCGGCGAGGTCGCCGGCCTCTCCCGCGAGGCCGACCTGGCCGCCCGCGGCCATGACGACCACCGCGGCGAGGACGGCGACGAAGGCGCCCGCGCCGCCCGGGAGGTCCGCGGCGCCCGCGGCCCACAGCCCGAGGCCGGCGACGACGCCCATCGCCAGGAGGCCGGCGACGACCGCCAGGAGGGCCAGGGCCACGTCACGGGCGAACCGCCCCGGGGGGCGTTCCGCGGAGGACGGGCTGGGTGGGGTGGGGAGCCGGTTGCTCACCTCGCCCACGCTAGTACCGCCGGACGCCGTCCGCTTGCGGGCGGCACCCGGTCGGCGCACACAATGGGCGCGGAACGGAAGAAAGGGAAAAACGTGACTTCCCACCCGCCGTCCGGCACCCCCTCGGTCCCCCCTGCCGGCCCGCCCTCAGGACCCCTCTCGGGTCCGACCACGCGCCCCGGGCAGGCCGTACCCCCACCGCCTTCGGGCCCGCCGCACGACGGCGCGGGCGGGGGCGGGGGCGGCGGCTCCGGCGGAGGGGGCGGTTCCAGCGGCGGTGGCGGTGCGGGCGGCTCCCGTGGCGGCGGGTCCGGTGATTCCGGCGCCGGCGGTACGGGCGGCGGCGCGGCCGGTGGTGGCGGCAAGGGCCCGTGGTGGCGTTCGGTGCCCAAGGTCGCCTCGATCACCGCGGTCCTGGTGGCGGCCATCGCGCTCGTCGTCGTCCTCACCCGCGGAGACAGCGGCGGCGGCAAGAACGAGGCGGGCGGCGGGGGCGGCGAGGTGTTCCTGCAGAACGCGGCCGCGTCCGGCCCCGACCCGTTCACCCAGTCGACGTCCCGCTCGACCGGTGCCTCCATGTCGCCCGTCCCGCTGCCCGAAGGGACCGGCCCCGACACCAACGTCACGCGCAGCGTGTCGGGTTCGGCCCCGGGCCTGTACGGCGGCACGCACCGGACGGCGAGCTGCGACGTCGAGCGGCAGATCCGCTTCCTGGCGGACGAGCCGCCGAAGAACGCGGCCTTCGCGAAGGTCGTCGGCATCTCGGCCAACGAGGTCCCGGGCTATCTGCGCTCCCTGACCTCGCTTCAGCTGCGGGTGGACACCCGCGTCACCAACCACGGCTTCCGGGACGGCTCCGCGACGCAGTTCCAGTCCGTGCTCCAGGCCGGCACCGCCGTCCTGGTCGACGACCACGGGGTGCCCCGGGTGCGGTGCGCCTGCGGCAACCCGCTGACGCCGCCGGTCGCGCAGTCCGCGCCGAAGCCGGTCGGCCCGGTCTGGCCCGGCTACCGGACGAGCAACACGGTGGTCGTGCAGCCGTCGGTGACCGTGATCAACATCTTCGTGATCTACGACCCGCACGACGACCGCTGGATCGCGCGGAAGCCGGGCGACACCGGGCACCACGACCGGCACACGACACCCCCGCCGCCCCCGACACCCACCCCGTCGAGGTCCACGTCCCCGTCCCGTTCCACGTCTCCGTCGACGTCGCCGAGCTCCCCGGTGCCATGCGTGACGGTCACGGGCACGGAGACGCCGACCCCGAGAAACGGCGTGACGCCGTCGCCCTGCCCGTCGACCCTGTCTCCGCCGCCGTCGTCCCCCGCCTCCTCGCCTCCCTCGTCACCGCCCTCCTCGCCGCCCTCGTCACCGCCCTCGTCACCGCCCTCCTCGCCGCCCTCGTCACCGCCGTCCTCACCGCCCTCCTCACCGCCCTCGTCACCGCCCTCGTCACCGCCGTCCCCGGCGTCCGCACCGGCGTCGGATTCGTCGCCGGCGGACCTCACGACGACGGGGTCGGGCACCGCTTCCGCCTCGTCGGCGCTCTCGCCGTCGGTGTCCGGATCGGCGCCCCGGTCGATGCCGGCGTCGACCTCGGCCTCCGCGCCGACCTCGCCGTCGGCGCCCGGCTCGCCCGGCTCTCAGCCGATCGTCTGAGTGGGCGTCCGGGTCGCCCCCGGCGCCAGGACACCGGCACGGGCGTGCCGCCGCAGGACCCGGGCCTCGCCCCGACGCACCACGGGTCCGGGCACCACGAGGACGGGCCGCCCGGTCCGTGCCAGGACGGCCCGCAGCACCGGCCGACGGCGCGGCCCGCCGAGCCTGCCCCGGCCGGTGGTCGTGCCCAGGACGAGCAGGTCCCCGGGGCGGTCGGCCGCCCGGCACAGTGCGTCCGCCGGAGCGTCCCGCACGATCCGCCGCTCCACGGACGGCCCCGCGGGCACGGCCCCGAGGCCGTCCTCGAAGGCCCTCGTCAGCCTGGCCCTGGCCTCGTCGGCCCACAGGCGCGCCCAGGCCCGGTCAGGGGTGCGGGCGTGCGCCGCCTCCCCCTCCGGCGGCTCCCAGGCCAGGACCGCGAGCAGTTCGGCGCCGTCGCGGCGGGCGAGCGCGGCGGCCTGGCGCAGGGCGGCGAGCGAGGCGAGCGAGCCGCTCACGCCGACGACGATCCTGCTCACGCCGGCTCGCAGGGGCGCGGACGGGAGCGGGGCCGGGCGACGGTGGCGACGGGCGCGGAGCCGGGCGGCGGGGCCGTGCGCCGCAGCGACGTGATCCACGCGTGGATCCGCTCTCCGATGGCCGACGGCGCGGCGATCCGCTGCTCCGCCCTCCGCTGCCATGCCCTCTCGTCCCGGTCGGTGAAGTGTCCGGACACGTCGTGCTCCTCTCCCCTGGCTATTCCCCTGGCCCTGAACCACGGGCCACTTGACGGGAGTCTGTAGCCTTATTGGCCTGGACAGCAGAGCCAATGAGGAGTGATTGGCATGGCACAGGGTCGAGTGGTCCGTTCCGTGGTCACCGTCGCGGACCGCGTCTTGAGCGGCCGCCAGTTGGCGGCGCTGCTCACACCGCCGCCGGAGGGGCGCTTCGGCTACCGGGAACTGGCCCGGGCGGTGCGCGAGACGCTGCTCGACGGGCGGGTGGCGCTGCGGATGCGGCTGCCCGCCGAACGCGAGCTCGCGACGGCGCTCGGGGTCAGCCGGACCACCGTGACGTCCGCGTACGACCTGCTCCGGGAGAGTGGTTACGCGCACAGCCGCCAGGGCGCGGGGACCTGGACGGCGCTCCCCGAGGGGCAGTCGCCGATCGGTCCCGCGGCGATCCACGGCGACCCGGGCACGGTGATCGACTTCGCCCTCGCCGCACCCGAGGCACCGGCGGGCCTGCTCGCCGAGGCACTGGCCGTCGCCTCCGCCGAGCTGCCCCGGTACGCGACGACCCAGGGCTACCACCCGTACGGCCTGCCCGAACTGCGCGCCGCCATCGCCGACCGGTACTCCGCCCGCGGGCTGCCGACCCGGCCGGAGCAGATCCTGGTGACGACCGGCGCCCAGCAGGCCCTGGCGCTGGCCCTCGCGCTGCTCGGCGGGCCCGGCGACCGGGTGTTGGCGGAGAACCCCTCGTACACCAACGCCCTGGACGCCATGCGCAACCACCGGCTGCGGATCACCCCCGTTCCGGTCACCGAGACGGGCTGGGACAGCGGTCTGGTCGACGCGGCGCTGCGTCAGACCGCGCCGCGGCTCGCCTATCTGATCCCCGACTTCCACAACCCGACCGGCCGGCTGATGCCGGCGGAGCAGCGCCGGGAGGTGGCCGCGGCGGCGCGGGCCACCGGGACCTGGCTGGTCGTGGACGAGACGCTCTCCGACATCGCCCTGGACGTGCCGGCGCCGCGCCCGTTCGCGGCCTCGGCCGGGCCGGGCACGGGTGAGCAGATCATCAGCGTGGGCTCGCTCAGCAAGAGCGTCTGGGGCGGGCTGCGGGTCGGCTGGGCGCGGGCGTCCTCGCGGATGGTGACGGAGCTGGCCCGGGTGAGGATCACGCACGACCTGTCGGGTTCCGTCCTGGACCAGCTGGTCGCGGTGGCGCTGATGGACCGGATCGACCCGCTGCTCCCCGAGCGGGCGGCGGAGCTGCGGCGGCGCAGGGAGGCGCTCGTGGACGCGCTCGCCCGGCACGTGCCGGAGTGGCGGTGGACGCTCCCGCCGGGCGGGATGTGCCTCTGGATCGACCTGGGCCGCCCGATCGCCTCGCAGCTCGCGGCGCGGGCCCTGGGGCACGGGATCCGGGTCGAGGGCGGCGCCCGGTTCGGGGTGGACCCCGGCACCCACGAGCACCGGCTGCGCATCCCTTACACGCTGCCGGGCGAGGTGTACGAGACGGCGGCCGAGCGGCTCGCGGCGGCTCTGGCGGGCGCCCCGGCGCGGATCTCCGAGCCCGGCCTGCCGGAGTGGGTGGCCTGATCCTCCGCGGGGGCCGACGCCCCGCGCGCCCGATAACCGGATGCCCTGGGCAACGGGCTGTGTGTACGGTCCCCGGGTGGAACCTCTGACCGACAAACAGATCCGTGCGTCCTTCGTTAACTGCACGAAGGGCGACGCGGCCCGGATGAAGACGCCGCTCGACTTCGCCGAGCTGCCCTGGCCCGACCTCGACTTCCTCGGCTGGGTCGACCCGGGCGCGCCGCTCCGCGCCCATCTCGTCGTGCCGCGCCCGGACGGCCCGGTCGGCGTCACCCTGCGGGTGCCCGCGGTGGGCCGGACGAGCGCCGTGAAGTCGAGCATGTGCCAGATCTGCCTGACCGCGCACGCCTCGTCCGGCGTGACCCTGCTGGCCGCGCCGCTCGCGGGCAGCCGCGGCCGGGAGGGCAACACCGTGGGCACGTACGTCTGCGCCGACCTGGCCTGCCCGCTCTACGTGCGCGGCAGGCGGGAGCCCCGGCTGCGCGGCATCCGGCAGGAGGAGTCCCTCAGCGTGGCGGAGCGGGTCGACCGGATGATGGGCAACCTGCACGGCTTCGTGGACCGGGTGACCGCGGGCTAGGGGGTGTCCGGCCACGCCCGCCTGACCGGGCGGGAAGGGCCGGACACGCCCCGGGGCAGGCCGTGGGAGCCGGTGGTCAGCGGAAGGCCTGCTCGCCGGTGAGCGCCTTGCCGATGACCAGGGCGTGCACCTCGCTGGTGCCCTCGTAGGTGAGGACCGACTCCAGGTTGTTGGCGTGGCGCAGCACCGGGTACTCCAGGGTGATGCCGTTGGCGCCGAGGATGGTGCGGCACTCGCGGGCGATGGCGATGGCCTCGCGGACGTTGTTCAGCTTGCCGACGCTGATCTGCTCGGGGGTCAGTTCGCCCGCGTCCTTGAGGCGGCCGAGGTGGAGGGCGAGCAGCATGCCCTTGCCGAGTTCCAGGGACATGTCGGCCAGCTTGGCCTGGGTCAGCTGGTACGAGGAGAGCGGCCGGGCGAAGACGGTGCGGTCGCCGGCGTAGGAGAGGGCGGTCTCCAGGCAGTCGCGGGCCGCGCCGAGCGCGCCGAAGACGATGCCGAAACGGGCCTCGTTCAGGCAGCCGAGGGGGCCGGAGAGACCGCGGGCCTCGGGCAGCATCGCGTCGGCGGGCAGGCGCACGTCGTCCATGACGAGCTCGCTGGTGACGCTGGCGCGCAGGGAGAGCTTCCGCTTGATCTCGGGCGCGCTGAACCCGGGGGTGTCGGTGGGGACGACGAAGCCGCGGACGCCGTCCTCGGTGCGGGCCCAGACGACGGCCACGTCGGCGACGGAGCCGTTGGTGATCCACATCTTGGTGCCGTTGAGTACCCAGTCCGCGCCGTCGCGCTTGGCGTGGGTGCGCATGGCGCCGGGGTCGGACCCGGCGTCCGGCTCGGTGAGGCCGAAGCAGCCGATGTACTCGCCCGCGGCCATCCCGGGCAGCCAGCGCTGCTTCTGCTCCTCGGAGCCGAACTTCCAGATGGCGTACATGGCGAGCGAGCCCTGGACGGAGACGAGCGAGCGCAGGCCGGAGTCGACGGCCTCCAGCTCCATGCAGGCCAGACCGTACGCGACGGAGTTGGTGCCCGCGCAGCCGTAGCCCTCCAGGTGCATGCCGAGGACGCCGAGTCCCCCGAGGGTGCGGGCGAGTTCGCGGGCGGGGATGGCGCCCTCGTCGAACCAGCCGGCCACGTGCGGGCGCAGGTCGCGGTCGGCGGCCGCCCGGACGGTGCGGCGGATCTCGCGCTCCTCGTCGGTCAGCAGTCCGTCGATCGCGAGCAGATCGAGGGGGTGGACGGACGCGGACTGCGAGGAACGCGACGGCTGCGGCGACGACTTCACGGACGGCCTCCTGGCGACTGTGGCAACTCGGCGTGCCGCAGCCTAGCCCCAGATTGGATATTGGATCCAGTCTTGAACATCCGCCGACCGCTGCGTACGGTCCGGGGACATCCCGATCGCCGACGAAGGAGAGCGGAATGCCCATGGACCATCCGGAGACGCTCCCTCCGGGCGCCTTGTCCGGAATCGTCGTCGCCGACTTCGGCCGGGTGCTCGCCGGCCCGTACATGACGATGCTCCTCGCGGACCTCGGGGCCGAGGTGGTGAAGATCGAGCGGCCGGGCACCGGCGACGACACCCGCGCGTGGGGCCCGCCGTTCGCCGAGGGGCAGGCCACCTACTTCCTCGGCGTGAACCGCAACAAGCGTTCCGTCACGCTCGATCTGACCGACCCCGCCGGCCTGGCGGCCGCCCGCGCGATCGTCGACCGCGCCGACGTCCTCGTGGAGAACTTCCGCCCCGGCACGATGGACCGGCTCGGCCTCGGCTACGAGGAGGTGCGGGCCTCCAACCCGGGGCTCGTCTACTGCTCGGTGACCGGCTTCGGCACGGCGGAGGGCGCCCACCTGCCCGGCTACGACCTGCTCGTCCAGGCCATGGGCGGCCTCATGAGCGTCACCGGCGACCCCGGCGGCACCGGCACCAAGGCGGGCGTCGCCCTCGTCGACGTGATCACCGGTCTGCACGCGGGCCTCGGCGTCCTCGCCGCCCTGCGGCACCGCGAACGCACCGGCGAGGGCCAGCGGGTGCAGGTCTCGCTGCTCACCTCGCTGCTCTCGGCGCTCACCAACCAGGCCGCCGCGCACCTCGCCGCCGGGGTCGTCCCGCGCGCCATGGGCAACCGGCACCCGAGCATCGCCCCGTACGAGGAGTTCGGGGCGAGCGACCGCCCCCTGGTGCTGGCCGTCGGCAACGACCGGCAGTTCCGCGTGCTGTGCGAGCGGATCGGGCGCCCCGGCCTCGCCGACGACCCCCGGTTCGCCACCAACACCGCCCGCGTCGCCCATCGCGAGGAGCTGGTCGAGGAGCTCGCCGGGCCGCTCGCGCGGCGCACCGCCGACGAGTGGTTCGAGGAGCTCACGGGCGCCGGTGTGCCCTGCGGACCCATCAACGACCTCGAAGCCGCCTTCGCCCTCGCCGACCGCCTGGGACTCGCCCCGCGCGTTCCGGCCGGGACCGCGGGACCCGGACAGGTCGCCCACCCGATCACGCTCGGGGCGACCCCCGCCGCCTACCGGACCGCTCCCCCGCGCCTGGGCGAGCACACCGACGAGCTGCTGGCCGAACTGGCGCACCGCGAGGCCTGACCGGGCGCGGCCGCCCCGGTCGACGGTCCGCCCGGCCGAGGGCCGGTCGTCCACAGGCTTCGACACGCGGCACACGGTCCGTCGCACGATGCAGGATGTACGCCGAACCCCGACGAAAGGTCACGACGATGAGCAGCGCGGTGGAGAAGCGGCGGCCACCGACCGTCCAGCAGTTCGTCCTGGCCGAGCTGCGACGCGCCATCACCTCCGGGGAGTTGCGGCCGGGCGGTGCGATCCGGCAGGAGACCCTGGCGGCGCGGCTCGACGTCAGCCGGGTCCCGCTGCGCGAGGCCCTGAAGGCGCTGGAGGCCGAGGGGCTGGTGGTGCACCACGTCCACCGGGGTTACTTCGTCGCCGAGTTGTCCCTGGAGGACCTGGAGGAGATCTACCGGATCCGGCGGCTCCTGGAGACGGAGGCCGTGCGCACCGCGGCGCACCGCATGCCGGACGGCACGCTCGACGCCCTGGAGGAGATACAGCGCGAGGTCGAACGCGCGGCCGACGCCGGGGACGTCGCGGCGATGGCCCAGGCCAACCGACGCTTCCACTTCACGCTGATCGAGGCCTCCGGCATGCCCCGCCTGGTGCGCCTCATCGGCACGCTCTGGGACGCGACCGACGCCTACCGCTCGCTCTACTACACCGAGGGCATCCACCGGGAGCAGGCCGTCCACGAGCACCGCGGGGTCATGTCGGCGCTGGCCGAAGGCGACGCCGACGCGACGGTGCGGTGGCTGGACGAGCACCGGGACCACGCGGTCGCCGCACTGCGCGCGGTGCTCGCCCCGGCGTGAGCCGGGCCCGTGCCACGGACCGGGCCGCGCGGGTGCGCCGCCAGGTCCCCCGGCCGACCATGGTGGAAGGGCCACGGGTCAGGAGGCGCCGACGATGCGCAGCGACAGCGACACCCTCAGTGGCGGGCCCCGGCCCCGCACGGACGGGACGGACGGGCGGGGCGTCCTGGACGTGCTGGTCGTCGGCGCGGGACCGGTCGGGCTGACCGCGGCCGCCGAGCTGCGCCGTCGCGGCACGGGCGTGCGGATCGTCGAGCGGCTGCCGGCCCGCCTCCTGTACGCCAAGGCGATCGGCATCCAGCCCCGCACCCTGGAGGTCTGGGACCGGATGGGCTGCGTGCGGGCCGCGCTGGAGGCGGCCGTCCCGCTGCGCGGACAGCTCCTCTACGTCGACGGCGTCGAGCGGTCCCGGTTCGACCTGGTGCTGCCGCCCGAGGTGCCGTACCGCTTCGCCGCGCTGCCGCAGTACGAGACGGAGCGGATCCTGGAGGAGTTCCTGACCGGCTTCGGGACCCGGGTCGAACGGGGCACGGAGCTCGTGTCGTTCGGACAGGACGCGGACGGCGTGACCGCCCGGCTCGTTTCGGCCAGTGACACGGGGCCGCCGGTCGAGGAGGAGGTCCGCTGCCGGTATCTGGTGGGCTGCGACGGCGCGCACAGCGTGGTGCGCAAGCAGCTCGGTCTCGGCTTCGAGGGCGGGGCGTTCCCCGAGGAGTACATGCTGGGCGACGTGGTCGTCGACTGGGACCTGCCACCCTGGTACGCGGTCCGCTCGACGCGCCCGGGCGGCGCGGACGGCGCCGATGACGACGTCCTGGTGTGCATCCCGCTGCCGGGGCAAGGGCGTTACCGCGTGTCGATGCGGATGTCGCCGGAACTCTCCGCGCACCGCGCCGAGGGCCCCGCACCGGGTGACGGGGTCGCCCACGGCCTGGACGGCGGCGCGCGGGCGCCGGGGCTCGCCGACATCCAGGAGGTCCTGGACCGGCTCTCGCCCCGCCCGGCGACCGCCTCGGAACTGCGCTGGTCCTCGGTGTTCCGCATCAGCCACCGGCTGGTCGACCGGTACGGCGAGGGCCGGGCGTTCCTCGCGGGCGACGCGGCGCACATCCATCCGCCGACCGGCGCGCAGGGCATGAACACCGGCATCCAGGACGCCTACAACCTGGCGTGGAAGCTCTCCCTCGCCGTCGAGGGGATCGCGAGCCCCGGGCTCCTCGCCAGCTACGACGCCGAGCGGCACCCGGTGGGCGAGGAGGTCGTCGGCCGCACCGTGCGGCACGCGAGCGGGGGCGTCCAGGCCGATCCGGAGGACCCGGAGACGCTGCTGATGCGCGAGGCGCAACTGCTCGTCGGCTACCGGGGCAGTCCGCTCACGGACGGGAGCACCGCGGGCGCGGCGACCGGCGCCGCCGGTCGCGACGAGGGCGGGGCCGCCGGCGTGGACCGCGCGGGCCCGCGGCCCGGCGACCGGGTCCCGGACTGCACGGGCCTCACCACCGTGCTGGCCACCCAACCCCTGCGCCTGTACGACCTGTTGCGGGGCCGGGACCACGTGCTGCTGCTGTACGGCGACGACCGGACGGCCGACGGCTTCGTCCGACTCGCCGCGCGGGCGGCGGAGTCGTCGCACGGCGCCGTGCGGGCCTGCGTGCTGCTCGCCGCCGGCGGGACGTCCACCGACGGGGTGGGCGTGCCGGGGCTTCCGGTCTACCGGGACACGCGCGGCGAGTTCGCCCGGCTGTGCTCCGTACGGGCGCCAACGGCCCTGCTCGTACGGCCCGATGGCTACCTGGGGGCCCGACTGCACCCGCCCACGGAGGAAGGCCTCGCCGAGGCGCTCGCGCGCGTGTTCCGCACGTGAGGGGGTGCGCGGGGCTCGCCGTGCGGGCGACCGGGCGCGGGCCTAGCCTGGAGAATGGAGTGTCGCCCTCGTCGGGCAGGAGGCTGCCGTGAGGTACTCGCAGGCGCGTTGGCGCAAGCTCTGCACCGGTGCGGCCCTCGCCGGCACCCTGGCCGTCCCGGCGGCCGCGGGAGCCGCGTACGGCGTGACGGTCCCCGCTCCACCGCCACCGGCCGCCGCCTCGACGTCCGTCACCGCGCCCTCCCCCTCGGGGGACGGTTTCCCCCAGCTCAGCCCGGCCGTCGCCGCGAAGCTGGACACGGCGATCCGGGGCGTCATGAGCGAGGCGAAGGTCCCCGGCGTGATGGTGGCGCTGTCCGCGCCCGGCAAGGGCGAGTACATCCGCGCCTTCGGCACCGCCGACAAGGCGACGGGGCAGCAGATGAGCCCGGGGCTGTACATGCGGATCGGCAGCGAGACCAAGACCTTCACGGTGACCGCGCTGCTCCAGCTGGTGGACCAGGGCAAGGTCGGCCTCGACGACCCGATCGGCAAGTACATCACCGGAGTCCCGAACGGGGACCGCATCACCCTGCGAGAGCTCGCCGGAATGCGCAGCGGTCTGTTCAACTACTCGGCGGACGAGGACTTCTTCAAGGCCCTCACGTCCAACCCCCGACGCCCCTTCACCCCGCAGCAGTTGCTCGCCTACTCCTTCAAGCACCCGGTCAACTTCGAGCCCGGCGCGGAGTTCGAGTACTGCAACACCAACACGATCCTGCTGGGCCTGCTGGTCGAGAAGGTCAGCGGCCTGCCGCTGCACGACTACATCGCGAGGAACGTCGTCCGGCCCGCCGGTCTCCCGCACACGCTCTTCCCGACCGGCGCGGAGTTCCCGCAGCCGCACGCCCACGGCTACACCAACCAGACGGCGACGGGACAGATCGAGGACGCCACCGACTGGAACCCGTCCTGGGGCTGGGCGGCCGGCGCGATGATCTCCGACCTCCAGGACATGCGCACCTGGGCCAGGGTCCTCGCCACGGGCACGCTGCTGACCCCCGAGACGCAGGCGCAGCGGCTGAAGACCGCCCCGACGGGGATGCCCGACACGGGCTACGGCCTCGGCATCTTCAAGGTCGAGGGCTGGACCGGCCACAACGGCTCGCTCCCCGGCTACGAGTCGCTGACCGTCTACCTGCCGCAGGAACGGGCCACCCTCGTCGTGCTCCTGAACACCGACATCCTGCACGACCAGATCGAGCCCAGCACCCTGTTCGGCAAGGCGATCACCGAGATCGTGACCCCGGACCACGTGTACGACCTGCCGAAGCCGACCGAACCGGCCGCCTCGACGCCCCCCGCGTCCACGTCTCCCGCGTCCACGCCGCCCGGCTCGACAGCTCCCGGCTCGACACCCCCCGTGACGAGGTACCCGACCCCCTGACGGTCCGTCTCTCCCGGCCGGTCGCACGGGCCGACCGCCCCTCGGCTCCGTCCTCCGGCTCCCGTGAGGGATCATGGACAAAGGAGTCGAGAAGGGACGGGACGAACGATGAGGCACCGCAGTGTCGCCGACCTCATGACGCCGACCGCCGTGTCGGTACAGCCCGGCACGCCGTTCAAGGAGATCGCGCGGCTGCTCGACGAGTACGGCATCACCGCCGTACCCGTGGTCGACGCGGAGAACCGGCCGGTGGGGGTGGTCTCCGAGGCCGACCTGCTGCGCCGTCACACGGCCAAGGAGGGACCCAGCACCGCCGAGGCCATGATGTCCAGTCCTGTCTTCGTCGCCCGCCCGTCCTGGACGGCGGTCGAGGCGGCGCGGCTGATGGAGCGCCACCGGGTGAAGCGGCTGCCGGTCGTCGACGCGGAGGGACGCCTCATCGGCGTGCTGAGCCGCAGCGACCTGCTCCAGCTGTTCCTGCGGCGGGACCGGGCCATCCAGGAGGAGATCCTGGAGGACGTCGTCACCCGGATCCTCGGCCTCTCCCCCGCGTCCCTCCACATCGACGTGGCCGAAGGCCGGGTGACGCTGACCGGCACGCTGCCCCGCAAGGGCGTCGGGCCGATCTTCGTGCGCCTCTGCGAGGACGTGGACGGGGTGGTGGAGGTGGTGGACCGGCTCGTCTACGGGGAGCAGGGCGCGGCGGACCCCTCACCGGGGTCCGCCGCGCAGGAGAGCGCCTAGCCGCGGGGCTTGCAGGGGTCGCAGCAGGCCGGTGCCGGTTCGACGCAGACCTTCACCGAGTCGGTGTTGTCGGACGGGTCGGGGTCCTTCTCGACGGCGGTGACCGAGGCGGTGTTCGTGATCAGCCCGGTCCTGGTCGCCTTCGCCCGCAGGGTGAGCGTCGCGCGGCCGCCCACGGGCAGATCGCCGACCGACCACTGCCCGGTCCCGGGGTCGTACGTGCCGCGGGAGGCGTCGGCGGAGAGGAACACGAGGCCGTCCGGGAGCCGGTCGGTGACGGTGACCCCGGTCGCCGGGCTGGGGCCTGCGTTGTGGACGCTCACCCGGTAGGCGACCGTCTGACCGACGGTGACGGTGGTGTCGTCGGCCGCCTTCGTGACGTCCAGGTCCGCGGCCGGCCGGACGACGGTGACGGCCTCGTCGGACGTGGCGGTGAGCGACTCCGGCGTGGGGCCGAGCCGGTTCTCGTAGGCGGCGGTCGCCGTGTTGGTGACGCGCGTCCCGGCCGTCTCCAGGCCGAGGACGACCCGGTACTCGACGGTCGTGCCGCCGGGCAGGGAAGCGGTGTTGGCCAGGCTGCCGCCCTGCGTGGCGGAGGCGTCGGAGCCCAGCCGGAAGACGACCGCGTTCGCGGCGGCGTCGTAGGAGGCCTGGTCGTCGCCGGCCCGGTCGGTCTTCACCCCGCTGTTGGGGCCGTCGATGACGCGCAGCGAACCCGGCACGTACGCGGTGCCGGCGGGCAGCACGTCGGTGAGGACGAGCCGCTCGGCGGCGCCGCCGCCCTCGTTCCGCGCGTTGATCCGGTACGTGACGACGTCACCGACGTCCAGCGGGCCGGCCGGGATCGCGGTCTTGGTGAGCACCACGTGGGGGGCGGTGCCGAAGAAGATCCCGTCGAGGAAGTTGCCGATCCCCTGGTTGCCGCCGGCGGCGGAGACGGAGCGGAAGGCGAAGCGGGTGGTGGTCTGCCCGGCCGGGACGGTGTAGGTCCCGGTGTAGTAGCCCCACGCCGTGTTCCCGTCGGTGAACGTGCGCTGCTCGACCACGCCGCCCGGGGCGCCGATGTCCAGCGCCATGGTGTCCTGCCCCTGCCGGCCCCGGTGGTAGAGCCGCCAGTACAGCTTGGTGCCGGGGGTGGTCGGCAGGTCCTGGTACAGGGTCGAGACCTGGTTGGCGTTGAGCTCGGCGAACTGCTCGCCGTCCGCCGACGGCACGCCGTTGAAGCCGGAGTGCCATAACTCGATCATGTGGTCCGTGGCGGTGGTGCGCCAGCCCGGGACGCTCCGCGGGGCCTGCGTCTGGGAGGCGTCCGGCAGGAACGCCATGTCGGTGACGGGCGGTTGCTCGAAGCTTCCGTTGACGAGGGCGACCCGCAGCGGGGCGGGAGGAGGGGTGCTCATGCTGACGTCTCCTGTCGGTCGACGGTGCGCCATCGCCCGTCGGCCGCGACCCCCGCGTTGCGGGCGGTGCGGACGAGCGGGATCGGGAACGCTCCGTAGCCCACCACCCGCCACAGGATCACGTACAGTCGCGGCGAGGGAGTCCCGGCCACCGCGGACCTGGAGGTTTGCGCGCGCCGACCCCCTGCGTCACAGCCCTGCCACCGGCTCCCGCGCCCGCCGCCGCGCCCCTTCCCCCACCCTGGGCAACACCGCCCCCACGCACACCGCCGGTGCTGACCGGATGCCACCGCCCCGTGACGACCCCGCGCCACAGGACCAGGTGAATTCACGGGCGCAGCGTTGACGCACGGGCGTTCGGGGCGCAGGCCGGGCCCGCCGGTGCGCATCCGGCACCGGCGGGCCCGGCTTGCCCGGCGGCTCCGTCAGGAGACCGCCTCCGGCCAGCCGTATCCGGGTCCGGTGCGCCGCGGCACGGTGTCGGCGCCCACGGCCTCCATCTCCCGGTCGGCCTCCCTCATCAGCTGTCCGGCCAGATCCTTCATGGCCCGGCTCGCGGCGAGCTCGTCGCCGATCGCCGGCACGTCCACGTCCGCCGGGTTGCACCGGGCGGTGCCGCGGCCGGTGAGGGTCGAGGTGCCGGTGTCCAGGTGCGCTTCCGCCCTGGTCCTGCCGCCCTCCTCGACCAGATCCAGGCCGACCTTCCACTCCAGGTGACGCGTCATGGCCTGCCTCCTCGTGCGCTCGTGCCCGCGGACCACGCGGGAGCGCCGCGCGGCCCTCTCCCTTCAGCATCCGTCCAGCGGCGCGCCGGCGCGACACGCCGCCCGAGAGATCCGTCGTTCACCCGTCCGGCGGACCCCGACTGCGCCCGCCCGCACTCCCGCCGACGCTGGTGTCCCACACGGCCGCACCTGAGGAGGGCCCATGGCATCGATGGACGTCCCGGCCGATCTGCCGAAACAGCGTGCGCAGACGCGTGCCGCCGCACCGCCCACGCTGACCTGGGTGACGCTCGCGCTGATGACCACCGCCTCGGTGGCGAGCCTGCGGGCGGCACCCACGATGGCCGTGTACGGCCTCGCGTGCGTGTTCCTCTACCTCGTGCCGGCCGTCGTCTTCCTGCTGCCGACCGCGCTGGTCTCCGCCGAGCTCGCCTCCGGCTGGAGCGGCGGCGTCTACCGCTGGGTGGCCGAGGGGCTCTCCAAGCCGCTGGGCTTCCTCGCGGTGTGGTGCCAGTTCGCGATGACGATCTTCTACTACCCGAGCCTGCTGGCGTTCGTGGCCTCGACCATCGCGTACGTCATCGATCCCTCGCTCGCCTCCAACGGCGTCTACACCGCGATCGTGATCATGGTGCTGTACTGGACCGGCGTCTGGGTCTCCTCGCGCGGCATGAAGGCCCTGGCCGGGCTGTCGAGCTGGGGCCTGGTCATCGGCACCCTGGTCCCCGGCACGGTCCTCGTCGTCCTCGGCATGGTCTTCCTCGGCCAGGGCAACCCGTCGGCCGCGCCCATGAACGCCGGCCACCTGCTGCCGCAGTGGACCGGACTCGCGAGCCTCGTCCTGATCGTCAACAACTTCCTGTCGTACTCCGGCATGGAGATGAACGCGGTGCACGTCTCCTCGCTGAAGGACCCGGCGAAGGAGTACCCGAAGTCGATGTTCCTGGCGATGGGCCTGGTGCTGCTGATCTTCATCCTGCCCGCGCTCGCCATCAGCTGGGTCGTCCCCGCGGACCAGCTCAGCCTCACGGCCGGCGTCATGCAGGCCTTCGACGCGTTCTTCTCGTACTTCGGCGTGGGGTGGATGACCCCGATCGCCGCCGTCATGCTGATCTCCGCCTCGCTCGGCGGCATGCTGACCTGGCTGGCCGGCCCGTCCAAGGGCCTCCTGGAGATCTCCCGCAGCGAGGGCTACCTGCCGCCGTTCCTGCAGAGGCTGAACAAGTTCGGCATCCAGCAGAACATCCTGGTCACCCAGGGCGTCGTGACCTCGGTCATCGCCCTCATGTACGCGCTGATCCCGAACGTCTCCAGCGTCTACTGGATCTTCTCGACCATCACCACCCAGGTCTACCTCATCGTCTACCTGCTGATGTTCGTGGCCGCGATGCGGCTGCGGAGGAACAAGCCCGACCACCCGCGCGGCTACCGCGTGCCGATGCTCGGCCTGGTCTGCACCGTAGGCCTGGTGGCCTCGCTGGCGGCGATGGCGATCGGCTTCGTGCCGCCCTCGCAGTTCGGCGGCAGCAGCGTGCTCGCGTACGTCCTGTTCATCGCGTGCGGACTCCTGGTGCTCGGCCTCCTCATCCCCTGGATCTTCCTGAAGGTCCGCAAGCCCAGCTGGCGCACGGCAGCGGCCACCGGCGGCGAGGGCGCCAGCGAGGGAGACGCGTCATGAGCCCGACCCGCTTCGCCTCCGAGCACAAGGTGATCTACTGGGGCGCCATCGTCATCCTGGTGGGTCTGCTGATCGCCGGTCTCGTGCGCTACAGCAGCTTCAAGCGGACGAACGAGAGCCAGAAGAAGGCCGACCAGCTCAGCCAGGAGCTGGTGAAGGCCGGCTACCCGGCCCCCGACACGGACACCGTCCAGCGCCTGCTCGGCACGGACGGCGGCCAGGTCTGCGAGGACCCGGGCAGCGCCCTGAAGACGGCGCTCTACCGGATCCAGCAGCTCTCCAACGGCGCCACGGGCCCCGGCAGCCGTCCGATCATCGCCGACACCAAGGCCGTGGACGCCGAACGGATCGTGCTCCAGGTCTACTGCCCCGACCAGGTCGACGACTTCGACGAGGCCGTCGCCGATCTGAAGACGGACGACACCGTGAAGAGGTGACCGCGCCTCCACCGGACCCGCACCCCCGCCCCTCCCACGGGCGGGGGTGCAGGCACGAGGGACCCCGGTCTGCCCTCCCGGGACTGGGCGGGCGGGGCGGCGCGCGGGAGCATCGGGGCAGGAGCCGTGACCGTGACCGTCCACCGGGAGGCAGCTCGTGCGCGCGAAAGCCAAAGGCCGGGAGGCCACGTCCGACGACCGGCCGCTCGGGAACGCCCGCACGGGCACGACGGCCAGGGAGCCGCTGACCGCCACCGGACCGGCCCGGGGTGCCGTCTCCCCCGCGAACGCCGCCGCGTTGCAGGCGCGCATCGGCAACGCGGCCGTGGCGCGCGCCGTGCGGCGGGAGCAGGAGGGCGGCGGGAGGCGGGAGCAGGAGCCGTCCGGGCGCCGCTCCCTCGTCCACGACGTGCTCCGCCGCCCAGGGCGGCCCCTCGGGGAGCCGCTGCGGGCGGAGATGGAGGAGCGGCTCGGCGCGGACTTCTCCGACGTACGGGTCCACACCGGTGCGACGGCCCAGCGCTCCGCGGCCGAGATCGGGGCCCGGGCCTACACCTCGGGGCGGGACGTGGTCATCGGGGCCGGCGGCGGTGACAAGCACACCCTCGCGCACGAGCTGACACACGTCATCCAGCAGCGCGGCGGTCCCGTCCCCGGCACGGACAACGGTGCGGGCCTGTCGCTCTCCGACCCGTCCGACGCCTTCGAGCGGGCCGCCGAGGCCAACGCCACCCGGGTCATGGCCGGGCCGCGGCCCCGGTCCGCACCCGGCCCGGCTCCCGACGCCCCGGCGGCACAGCGGGCCACGACTCCGGGCGCGCGCCCGGACGCACCCGTGCAGCGGATGCTCGGCTTCGAGACGGAGATCAGCCTCCCCGTGGAGGACGCCCGGGGACACATGTACGAGGGCGACACCGACCTGGCCAAGAGCACCAAGGAGGACTTCAAGGTCGTCTCCGACAAGCGCACCCTGAACAACAGGCGCGGGTACTCGAACATCGAGTTCGTGACCGGGGCGGTCAGGGTCGTCGGCTCGATGAACGAGGCGGGGAACGAGCGGCTCGACCGGCTGGTCGACGAGATCCGCACCGTACGGGAGGCGTTCTACGGGGCCGATGACAAGACGCTCCTGGCGGAGCTGCCGCTGGAGCTGGAGGTCCTCACCGAGGGCGCGGAGGCCCGCGTCGCGCCGAAGCTCCCCTACCCGGAGCACTCCGGGCAACCTGGCCTGGGCGACGGCCTGTTCGTGCACTACTCCGTCGGCGTGCCGCTGAAGGGCATGCCGCTGTTCTTCGACCACCTGAGGACCGCCGCGCCCGACGCGCCGGGGGCACCCAACCGGCGCGCCCGGTTCCGGCTCACCCAGGCGAAGGCCTTCGCCGCGGGGGTCGTGGAGATGTACGAGGGTGACGCGGGCGCCGCGAAGAAGCGCAAGCAGCAACCGGACACGGACGCGCTCGACGGCTACTGCCAGTTGTTCTTCACGCAGGTCGCCGCGGTGGCGGACTACGTCGCCGAGGAGGAGGACCGCGGCCAGATCAAGAACCTGACGGCCGTGCTGTCCCGGTCCAGGCTGTCGGACGTGCGGGCGCTCCTCGACACCGAGTTCAGGGGCTTTCTGAACAAGCGGGCCGATGACGTCCTCAACCTGCTCGCCCGGTACCAGGAGGACTCCGGGGAGGGCACGAAGCTGGCGTTCAAGGACAGGGCCACCCGGGACGTCGAGGGCGGTCCGGTGTCCCTCCTCGCCTTCGCCCGATCGGCGATCAAGGGGACTCCGAAGGTGTTCCAGCAGCGGGTCTTCGGCGGCATGAACCAGATCGACCCGCACGAGGAGGAGGGCGCCGTGATGGTCCCCTTCGAGATCCGCACCATGGGCAGCCAGATGAAGACCTGGGACCAGCTGAGGACCGAGCTGCACGACCTGGCGCGCTGGGCCGAGGAGGCGTACCGGCACGACCGGGGGGAGGCCGGCGACACCAGCCGGCGCCGCACCGGCCCCGGTCCCGACAGCCCGTGACCCCCGGGCCATTGAGGTGCCGGCGACCCCGGGGAGAACACCCCAGGGCTTCGCACCTGTTCTGAGAGCGCTCTATACCGGTCTTCCTGAAGCCCGGGCGAAACGCGGATCGGCGGACCGAAGTCCGCCGATCCGTCCCTTTATGACCCGCGCGCGAACCGGACAATCCGGACGTCCGGCCATCGCGTGGTGGATACATTTTCCGGACAGCGGAAACAGGGCGACATTGCGCGGACGCAAAGATGCCCGAGGATGGGCCGCGTCGCCGGTTCACCTCAGGTCGCTGAGCACACCGCTCACGTTGAGGACCTCGTGGCACTTCTGCGCTCGACGGCCCGTGGCCGGGGTGCCCGGCTTCGCGCAGGTCACCTGGATGGTCACGGTCTGACTCTCGTTGATCCTGATGGGGGTGACCCAGTGGTAGTCCTGGTTGCGGAACGTCTCCAGGGCGATCGTCGTGATCTTGCGATCGCCGAAGCCGATGGTCATGACGCCCTCGTCGCCCTGGAAGTTGGCCACGACGATGTCCGTGATCCCGAACGCCTTCCCCTTCGGCACGGTGTAGGTGCCGGTCGCGGTCTCGCCGGCGCCCGTCTCCAGGTCGATGGTGGCGGAGCCCTGCTGGCCGCCGGACGTCCCCGGCCCGGTCCCGGTCCCGCCGTCGCCGCCCGTTCCGGGCTTGTCGCCCGTACCGCCGGGCTGCTTGCCGTCACCCGTCCCCGGCGGCCGGACGCTCGGTTCGGCGGTGGGCGCGGGACGCTTCTGGACCACCTCGTCGGCGGCCTCCTCGGCGGCGCTGCGGACGGCCGGGCGGACCAGCGCGAACCAGGCGATCAGCAGCGCGAGGAGGGCCGCGAGGAGTACGAGCAGCCAGCGCGGGAAGATCGGGATCTGGACGAACTCGGCGTCCACCGGCGGCCGGACGAGCGCCGGGTCCGGCGGCTCCGCACCGTCCCGGGTCTCGGTCGCCGCCACCGTGAACGGCCACGTCGTCGGCGTCCCGAACCACACCGGCCGGCCGGCCCTGACGCGCAGCCCCGCCTCCGCCGACTCGCCGGGTTCCAGGTCCTGCGCCGTGGGCCGGAAGTCGAACTTCAGCTCCTCGCCCTGCTGCCCGGCCGTGAAGGCCACCCGCACGGGCGCGTTGCCCTCGTTGCGGACCGCGAGCCGGTAGCGGCCGCGCAGCCAACCGCGCCTGCGGCCGGGGGCGAGAGCGGTGCGCAGCTCCCGGAACTCCTCGACGTGCACGACGGTCTCCGGCACCCGCACCGCCTCGGGGTGCTCGGTCGGCAGCACACGCACCGCGAGCGGCACGTCTCCGGCCCGCACCTGCGGCGAGCGCGGGGGCTCCAGACGGATCGTCACCGTCTCGGCGGTGCCCGGGTAGAGGGACACCCGTTCGGGTTCCACCGTCGCCCAGGCGGCACAGTCGCCGACGACCTCCAGGTGGTACGCCTCGACGATGTCGCCGTCATTGCGGACGGTGAGGCTGGTGGTCGCTGTGCCGCCGGGAACGACCGACACCCGTGGGATGTCGAGACCGGGCGCGCCAGCGCTGGAAGAGGCAGCTGAGGACGTCACCCCGACGACGCTAGGCCGAAGCCCCCGGGGGCTCCACGGATGCGAGGGCAACGCCCCGGGCAGCCGCGGTGCCTGAAAGGGGCGCCCCGTCGGCGCCGCGGCCGGTGCGCCTCCCGCACTCCCGCACCCCGCCCGTACCTCTCCTTCCACGACCCGTCACTCTCCCTCCTCCTCTCCACGCACGTCTCACCGAAACCGAACAGGTAGCGACTCATGAGCCGAGCTCAGCACAGCGGACCCGTCACCGCGTCCGGCACCGGACCCCTCACCATGCCCGCCCGGCACTCCGCCCGGAACCAGGGCGCCGCCCGGGACCAGGACGCTCCCCGCACCCACGACGCCCCCGGTCCCCCGGACCTCATACAGACCCCGCCCGCCCCCCGGTCGCCCTCCGGCCTCGCCGACCGGCGGATCACCGTGGCCGTGTACGCCTCGGACCCGATCCTGCACGTCGGGGTCGTGCACCAGCTCCGCCAGCGCCCCGAGATCGAGCTCCTCGACGGGGCCCGCGCCGCCGAGGCCCACGTCTCGCTGGTGACGGTGGACAGCGTGGACGACGAGACCGCCGCGCTGTTACGCCGGCTGCGGCACAACTCCCGTACCCGCACCGGGCTCGTGGTCGGCACCTTCGAGTCCGGCGACGCGCTGCAGCGGGCCATCGACTGCGGGGTGACCGCGGTGCTGCGGCGCGCCGAGGCCGACCAGGACCGCCTGTTGCGGCTGGTCCTGGCGATGGCGAACGGCGAGGGCGTGCTCCCCGGCGACCTGCTGGCCAAGCTGCTCAGCCACGTCGGCAGCCTGCAGCGCTCCGCACTCGACCCGCACGCCTCGTCGCTCTCCACGCTGACCCAGCGCGAGGCGGACATGCTGCGCCTCGTGTCGGAGGGCCTGGACACCGCCGAGATCGCCCGCACGACCTCGTACTCGGAACGGACCGTCAAGAACGTCCTGCACGAGGTCATCACCCGGCTCGAACTGCGCAACCGCACCCACGCGGTCGGCTACGCCCTGCGCAACGGCCTGATCTGACCGGCCCGGTGCGCGGGCCGGTGCGGGCGGCGGTTCCGGCCGCACCGGCCCCCCGGGACTGCCCCAAAGCGCACCCGCCCCTTCCCCCGGGTGCGGCCCCGGGGGCCCTGCCGGGCGGCGCCGTCCGGCGGGCAGGGTGGCGGGTCGTACAGACCCTGCTGCACCCGACTGTGAGGTGGACCGTGATGAGCACGGGCGGCTCCGGTGGCCGGCGGCACCGCTGGGGGAGGGTCGGCGCGCCCATGCTGCTGCTGGTCCCCCTGCTCGCGGTGACCGCGGCCTCCGCCCCCGACAAGGCCGAGGCGGGCCCACGGGCCGCCGACGCCGGTGACGTCCGCGTCGCGTACGCGGGGACGCGGCACCGCAGTCTGGGCCGGGTGACGAGCGACACCACCAGCGCCCCGCTGTTCGGCGAGGGCCCGACCCATCTGGACGTGCAGCCGGCCGCGCTGGGCGACCGGCTGGTGTTCGCCGGCCGCCGCGACGAGAAGACCCCGCAGATCTACCTGCGCGCCGCGGACGGCTCGGTCGCCCGGCTGACCAGCGGCCTCGACGCGGCGAACCCCCGGCTCACCCCGGACGGGCGCGCCGTGGTCTTCGACGCCGCCCCGGCCGGCGGCGGGCAGCGCGACCTGTGGCGGGTGGGCACCGACGGGACCGGTCTCGGCCGGCTGACCGACACCGCCGCCGACGAGGAGCACCCCACCGTCTCGCCGGACGGCGGGCGGCTCGCGTACGCCAGTGACGCCGACCCGGTCCTCGGGCGTCAGGTCTACGTCCGTCCCCTGGAGGGCGGCGCCGCCACCCTGGTGAGCGACCCCTCCCAGGGGACCGCCACGGAGCCCGTGTGGAACCCGGTGGACGACGCCGCGCACCGGGAGCTGATCGCCTACACCGCGACCGGCGACGGCGTTCCACGGCTGCGGTGGACCGACGGGCGCACCGGCGGGGCGCTGTTCGCCGGCACCCCTGCGCAGTGGCGGACCCACGGGGCATCGTGGATGCCCGACGGGGACAGGGTGCTGTTCCTCAGCCCCGACCGCACCTGCAACTGCGAGGGCGACTGGGACCACGTCTTCCGCGTGACCGCCCGCACGGACGCCACGCCCGAGGTGGTGCTCAGCGAGAACCGCGAGGTCGGCTCGCCGACCTGGCTCGGCCCGCCCGACGGCGGCGGCACCGTGGTCGAGCGGATCACGGCGGCCGATCCGCACGAGGTGACGCTCCAGGACGTACGGTCGGACGGCGCCGATCCCCGCGACCTCGGCCGCGCCGTCCTGAACGAGGACCCGGCCGCCGACACCGAGACCGATCCGACGCGGGATCCGCTGTTCCGGCCCGCCACCGGGTTCGACCCGTGGACCGAGCGGCAGAACTACACCCCCGACGGGCGCCGGATCGTCTTCACCCGTTTCGAGGGCCCCCGCGACGCCGGCCGGATCGAACGGATCTGGACGGCGGACGCCGACGGCACGAACGAGGCGGTGCTGCCGCTCGCCGGGCGCGGCCCCCGCGACTGGGACACCGACCCGACGTTCTCCCCCGACGGCAGGCTCCTCGCCTTCACCCGCACGTCCCCCGGCGGGGTCGGCGACGCCTCGGGACCCGGACGCATCCTGATCGCCGACGTCGCGACCGGGGCGCTCCGCGGGGAGATCGTCCCGCCGACCGGGCAGGCGCGGGGTGGCGACGCCCAGCCCACCTGGTCGTCCGACGGCACGACGCTGGCGTTCACCCGCAACCAGGTCATCGCCGGCAACGGCGGCAACAAGCACGTCTGGACCGTGCCCGTCGACCGGCTCGACCGGCAGCGCGACCTGAGCGCCGCCATGTGCCCCGACGGCTGCGAGGTCATCGACGACAGCCCGGCGTTCTCGCCGGACGGCACCCTCGTCGTCTTCAACCGGAAGAACGGCGGCGGCCGGGTCGACGAGCGCAACGGCCTCCTGCTCGCTCCCCTGAACGGCGCCGCGTTCGACGGCGGCTGCCGCGTGCTGCTGCCCGACGCCGCCCGCGACGTGCCGGGGGCCTGCCACCGCGAGCTGCCCGACACCACGGCCACCGGGCCCCATCAGCCGCGCGACGCGGCCTGGACCGCCGACGGCAGGAGCCTGGTGATCAGCGCCCGGGCCGCATCGGCCCCGAACAGCCCGGAGAAGCTGCACCTGGTGGACGTCGCGACCGGTGCGCTCACCCCGCTGACCGCCGACCTCCCGGGCCGTCAGAAGGAACCCGCCGTGCAGCAGTCCGTCGACCTCGCCGTGCGGGCGCCCGACACCGTCCCGCCGCTGACCGTCGGCGTGCCCGGGATCGTACGGGTCGAGGTCGCCAACGCCGGCCCCGCGGCCTCGCCCGGCACCCGGCTGACCCTCGCACCCCCCTTGGGCCTCACCGTCACCGCGCTCACCGCGCCCGGCGCCGCCTGCGACGCGGCCGCGCTGACCTGCGCCCTGGGCATCGTGCCGCCGGGCGGCAGCGTCCCGGTGGACGTCACGTTCACCGGGTCCGTGCCCGGCGACCAGCCCGTGGACTGGTCGGTGACCGGCGCCGTGCTCGACCCCCGACCGAGCGACAACGCGGGCCGCACGGTCGTGCCGGTGCGCGAGGCCGCGCCGCCCACGCCGTCGCCGTCGACGCCGACCGTCCCGCCGACATCGTCCGCGCCGCCGACGCCGACCCCGACGCCCCCACCGCCGCCCGAACCGCCCGCGCCACGGGCCGGGCCCGGCGTCCGCATCACCGCACAGCCCCGACCGGGATACGTGGGCGGGCGCGTCGTCGTGACGTACACGGTCCGCAACGGGCGCGCCGCGCTCGCGACCGGCCTCAGGCTGCGCATCGGCCTGCCGCCCGGCGTCCCCCACAACGGACCGCCGCCCGGCTGCGACAGCGGCTGGACCTGCGCACTGCCGGACCTCGCGCCGGGCGCCCGCGCCGTCCTCCAGGTCGTCCTCAGCCCCGACCGCGCCTTCACGGCCCGGGTCACCGGGGTGCTCACCACCACCGGCACGGACGCCGACCTCCGCGACAACACCGCCCGACAGCGCGTCCGCGTCCTCCAGCCGCGCATCGTCGCGGTACCCCCGATCGGCAAGCCCGGCTTCGTCACCTCGGTGCGCGGCAGGGACTTCCCGCCCGGCGCGCCCGTACGGTTCACCTGGCGGCCGGGCATCACCGCCGCGGCGGCGCCGACCGTGCCCGGCCCGGACGGCACGTTCATCGGACAGCTGCTGATCCTGGCCAAGGACCGGACCGGACCCCGGGAGATCACCGCGAGCGGGCCGGGATTCGGCCCGGTGCGCACCGACTTCCTCGTGGTCAGCGGCACGGTGCAGCCGCCCGACGTGGTGACCCGCCGATGATCCACGAGGTCGACGAGGCGCTGCGCCGCCTCCTCGCGGAGTCCGGCCTGGAGGCGGCGGGCGTCGACGTCGCGTTCGACGCGCCGACCCGCGACTGGGCCGCGCGCCGCAGCACGCCCACGGTCTGCGTCTTCCTGTACGACATCCGCGAGGACCACGCCCGGCGCGGCAGCGGCGCGGGCGAGGTCCACGACGAGGAGGGGTTCGTCGTCGCGCGCCGCAGCCCGCCGCGCTGGTTCGAGCTGACGTACCTGGTCTCCGCGTGGGCGGGCCGCCCCGAGGACGAGCACCGGCTGCTCTCCCAGGTCCTCGTCTGCCTCACGGCCCGCGACGACCTGCCGGCCCGTCTGCTCGGCGGGACGCTCGCCGAACTCGGCCTGCACGTACCCCTGGACACGGGAGCCACCGGCCCCGACACCCCCTCGGCGTCCGACGTCTGGTCGGCGCTCGGCGGCGAGCTGAAGCCGTCGATCGGAGTCCGGGTCCGGGCCCCGCTGGCCGGCATCAGCCGGGTCGCGGCGCCACCGGTCACCGAAGGCCTCGTCGTACGTGCGGCACCGCGCTCCGGCCCGGCCGCCGAGGACACCCGCCGCCTGCGCTACACCGAGGTGGACGCGCCCGGGCCGGACGAGGGCTTCGGCGGCACCCGGGACCGCCGGCCCGCCCCCGCACGCCGTCGCCGAGGAGAACGCCAGCCGTGACCAGCACCGTCCCCACCACGACCCAGGAACCGGCTTCCGGCCGGACCGGGGCGCAGGAACCGGCTCCCGACCTGGACGGGGCGCGGGAACCCGCACCCGTCGACGCCCAAGAGCCGCCCCCCGCCCCCGGCCCCGCCGGGTCCGCCGGGTCCCCCGGGTCCGCCCCTCCCCCGTATCTGTGGGGCCGGCTGCGGGTCGTCGAGGAGCGGGTGCGGCGGGCCGTGGCGCGGCGGCTGGCCGTCGATCCCGACCCGGACGACCCCTACCGCGGGCAGTACCTGACGCCGGAGGCCGTCGCCCGGGTCCTCGACCCGCCGTACGACCCCGTCCTCCCGGCGCTCGCGGCCGACCTCCCGCCGCCCGGCTCGCCGCTCGGCGTCCTGGCCGGCCGCTTCGGGCTCGCGCCGCTGGACCTGGACCTGCTCCTGATGGCCCTGGCCCCGGACCTGGACGCCCGGTTCGAGCAGCTCTACGGCTACCTCAACGACGACCTGACGCGCCGCCGGCCCACCGTCGGGCTCGCGCTCGACCTGTGCGGGCGCACCGGGGTCCCGGCCGCCCGGTTCCGGCTCTCCCCCGCCGCGCCGCTCGTCGCCGGGGGCCTGATCGAGGTCGCGGAGCCCGAACGGCCGCCGCTGTCCCGCGTCCTGACCGTGCCCGACCGGGTCACCGCGCACCTGCTCGGCGACCTGTCGCCCGACCCGCTGCTCGCCGACGTCCTCGGCCGGGCCCCCGAGGACCCGGCCGCCGATCCCGCCGAACGGGACCGGGCGGTCGCCGCGTCGGGCCACGGCCACGTCCACCTCCGCTCCCGCGGGGGCGACCCGGCGGGGCTCGCCGCGGCCGCGCTGCGCGCCCGCGGTCTCGGCTCGCTGTCACTGGACGCCACGGCCCTCGGCCGGGCCGTCGGCACGGTGCCCGCGCTCGCCCGGACCCTCGCCCGCGAGGCCCGCCTCGCCGATGCCGGAGTGCTCCTCGGGCCGTTGGAGGAGCTGCCCGACAACCCCGCCGAACGGGCCCGCGTCCTGCGCGCGCTCTGCGCGGAGCTGCGCGGCGTCCCCCTGTTCACGTACGGCACGAGCGGCTGGGAGCCCGCCTGGGCCGGTGACACCCCCGTCACCCTGACCGTGGCGGCGCCCTCCCCCGAACGCCAGGCGGCCCGTTGGCGGGACGCCTTGGAGCGGGCCGCCGCGCGGTACGAGGCGGGGCGGGACGGGGCGGCGTACGGGACGGGGCCGGGCACGACGTACGCGCGGCGGCCCGGGGAGGCGGACGGCGCGGCGCCCGGCGGCACCGCGGGCGACGCCGACGCGCTCGCGCGGTCCGTGGCGGCGCACCGCCTCGACGCCGGGCAGCTGCGCCGCGCCGCCGGTGCCGCGGTGCGCACGGCCGCGCTGGACGGCCGGCCGGTGTCGCCGGACGACCTGCGCGCGGCCGCGCGGGCCCAGAACGGCGCGGGACTCGCCCGGCTGGCCCGCCGGGTGGAGCCCGCGGTGGGCTGGGACGACCTGGTCCTGCCGGCGGCCACGCACCGGCAGTTGAGGGAGCTCGCGGTGCGGGCCCGCCACCGCGACCAGGTGCTCGGCCGGTGGGGCATGCGCCCCGGCGGCGGCCGCGGGCGCGGGGTGATCGCGCTGTTCGCCGGTCCCTCCGGCACCGGCAAGACCATGTCCGCCGAGGTCGTGGCGGCCGATCTGGGCATGGACCTGTACGTGGTGGACCTGTCCACGGTGGTCGACAAGTACGTCGGCGAGACCGAGAAGAACCTGGAGCGGATCTTCACGGAGGCTGCGGCCGTCAACGCGGTCCTGCTGTTCGACGAGGCCGACGCGATCTTCGGCAAGCGCGCGGAGGTGAAGGACGCCCACGACCGGCACGCCAACATCGAATCGGCGTACCTGCTCCAGCGGATGGAGTCCTTCGACGGCATCGCCGTCCTGACCACCAATCTCCGCGCCAACCTGGACGAGGCGTTCACACGCCGCCTGGACGTGATCGCGGACTTCCCGGTGCCCGACGCCGCCCAGCGGCTTGCCCTGTGGGAACGGTGCCTGGGCGGACGCCTGCCCCGGGCGGACGACCTCGATCCCGCCTTCTGCGCGGACCGGTTCGAGCTGGCCGGCGGTTCGATCCGGGCCTGCGCGGTCACCGCCGCCTACGCCGCCGCGGCCGCCGACGCGCCACTGACCATGGTCCAGCTGGTGTCGGCCGTCGCCCAGGAGTACCGCAAGCTGGGCCGTCTCGTCCTGGAGGGCGAGTTCGGACCGTACCTGTCCCGGGTCGCGCACGCGTGATCCTCCCCGGCTGCCGGGGACGCCCGGGGAGGGCAGCGCGGGTGCCCCCGGCCAGGTCCGTGTGCCCCTGCCGCCGCCGACGCCCGCCGGAAAGGCTGGGCGAAGCCGATCACCGCGCGGCGCCACCCGTGGCCGACAGAAGCCGACCGAAGGAGCGAGCATGCCGACGTACCTCACCCCGGGCGTGTACGTGGAGGAGGTGCAGTCCGGTGCTCGCCCGATCGAAGGGGTCGGCACCGCCGTCGCCGCGTTTCTCGGGTTCGCCCAGAACGGGCCCTTCCACGAGCCGACCCTGGTCACCAGCTGGGAGCAGTACACCCAGTCGTTCGGCGGGTTCACCGCGGGCGCCTATCTGCCCCTCGCGGTCCACGGGTACTTCGCCAACGGCGGCGGCGCCGCGTACGTCGTGCGGATCGGCGGGTCCGTGCCGGACGGTGCCGGAGGGTCCCCCTCCGGACCGCAGGAGCTCCCGGCGGCCCGGCCGGTCGAGCTCGGCGGCTTCCTCGTGGCGGCCCGGCCCGGTGTGACGGGCGTGTCCGTCGAGATCGCCGACGTGGAGGGCGAGAACCCGCCCGAGGACCGCTTCCGGGTCCTGGTCCGCCAGGGCGACCAGGTGGCCGAGACCTTCGACGTGTCCACCCGCAAGAGCGTCAAGGGGTACTTCGTCACCCAGGCCCGCGGCTCGCGGCTCATCGAGGTCGGCGAACAGCGCGAGGCCACCCAGAACCGGCCCGCCGCGCAGACGGTCGCGCTGCCCGACGCGCCGGCCGCCCCCGCGCCGGCCCCCGCCGGGCAGGGCGACGCGGCGGCCCGCCTCGACCCGGCCGAGTACGTCGGCGACGCGGACGCGCGCACCGGCTTCGCCGGCCTGGAGACCATCGACGAGATCACGATGGTGGCGGTGCCGGACCTGATGAGCGCCTACGAGCGCGGCGACATCGACGCCGAGGGCGTGCGCACGGTGCAGCTCGCGGTGATCGCGCACTGCGAGCAGATGGGCGACCGGGTGGCCGTCCTGGACACGCCCCCCGGTCTCTCCGCCCAGCAGGTGCGCCGCTGGCGCAACGACGAGGCGGGCTACGACTCGCGCCACGCCACGCTCTACTACCCGTGGGTGCGGGTCTTCGACCCCGCGGCCGGGCGCAACACGACCGTCCCGCCGAGCGGGCACATCGCCGGCGTGTGGGCGCGCAGCGACGCCGAGCGCGGCGTGCACAAGGCACCCGCCAACGAGGTGATCCGCGGCGTCGTGGACCTGGAACTGAAGCTCAGCAAGGGCGAGCAGGACCTGCTCAACCCGATCGGCGTGAACTGCGTGCGCGCGTTCCCCGGCCGCGGAATCCGGATCTGGGGTGCCCGTACCCTCTCCTCCGACCCGGCCTGGCGCTATCTGAACGTGCGCCGCCTCTTCAACTACCTGGAGGAGTCCATCCTGTTGGGCACCCAGTGGGTGGTGTTCGAGCCGAACGACGACCGGCTGTGGTCCAGCATCCGGCGCAACGTCACGGCGTTCCTCACCGAGGAGTGGCGCCGGGGCGCCCTGTTCGGCAGGACGGCGGCGGAGGCGTTCTACGTCAAGTGCGACCGGGACAACAACCCGCAGGAGTCGATCGACCAGGGCCGGGTGATCTGCGAGGTCGGCGTCGCACCCGTCAAGCCGGCCGAGTTCGTGGTGTTCCGGCTGGCCCAGTTCTCGGACAGCACCAGCCTCGTCGACGAGTGACGAACAGCAGGACAGAGAGCCAAACGAGAGAGGTGTAGACGGTCATGGCAGAGGGCGATGCTCTTTCCACCCACGTGTTCGGCGTGCAGCTGGGCGGCTACCTGGTCGAGTCGATCCAGGAGATCAGCGGGCTGAGCGTCGAGGAGGAGGTCGTCGAGGTCCGCCAGGTCAGCTCGACGGGCAAGCAGATCATCCGCAAGCAGCCCGGCGCCCGGCAGGCCGGCGAGATCACGATCACCCGGGGACTCGACAAGAGCAGCGAGTTCACCAAGTGGATCAAGGAGACCCTGAACAACGGGGCCGTCGACGCCGCCCGGCAGAACATCACCATCGAGATCAAGGACAGCACGGGCTCGACCGTCCGGCGCATCCAGCTGATGCAGGGCTGGGCCTCCAAGTGGGAGGGCCCCTCGCTGAAGGCCGGCGAGTCGTCCGGGGCCACCGAGACCGTGACCATCGTGTTCGAGGAGATCATCGTCGAATGAGGCGTCGCACGGTGACGGCGGGCAGCCTGGAGGAGATCCTCCAGGCCACCGCGCCCGCCACGGCCCCCGAGCAGCCGACCCCCGCAGCCGCCGCACCGGCGCCGCGGCAGGACCACGGACTGCGCACCGATTTCGAGTTCGAACTGCCCCGCGGGTACGTGGACGAGGACGGCACCCTGCACCGGCACGGCGCGATGCGGCTGGCCACCGCGCGGGACGAACTGCGGCCCCAGATCGACCTGCGGGTCAAGGAGAACCCCGCGTACCTGAGCGTGGTGCTGCTCAGCCAGGTGATCACCCGACTCGGCACGCTCACCGACGTGCACGCGGGGATCGTCGAGCGGATGTACGCGACCGACGTCGCGTTCCTCCAGGACTTCTACCGGCGCGTCAACAGCGAGGGCCACACCCGCGCGGCCGTCACCTGCCCGCACTGCGAGGGCGGCTTCGAGGTCGACCTCTCCGGTGGGCGCCTGGGGGAATCGTGACGTACGCCCTCCCCCGGCTCCGGGAGGAGATCGCGTACATCGCCTACCACTTCCACTGGGGGCGCGACGAGATCCTCGACCTGACCCATCGCGAACGCCAGGACTGGGTCACCGAGATCGCCCACATCAACACCCGTGTGAACGAAGGCGGTTGAGAGCATGACATGGCGGGACAGGCTGCGGCGGCACGCCGCCGCGCCCGCCCGGGGCACGGCTCCCACGGAGCCCCCGGCACCGGGCCCGGCGGCCCCCCGGGGCGCCGCCGCACCGGACTCCGGTGTGCCCGGGAACTGGGACGGCGGCTGGCGCATGACGACGAGCCCCCGGCTGACCGTCTCCCGGGCCCCGCTCGCCGTCAGCGACGGCCTCGTCTTCCGCGACGGCCTCGCCGCCTGGCAGAACCCGACCTTCGACACCGGTCTCGCCCACGCCCTGACCCCCACCGCCCCGCCCGGCCTGGTCCGCGGAGTGACCGGCCCCGCCACCACCACCCCACCGGCCCACAGCACCGGCGGCCCCCTCCTGCTGCGCGCCCTCAGCCCGTACGGGACGGAGCCCGAGGCCCCGTCGCCGGAACCGACCCGGGAGCCCGCCCCCGAGCGCACGGCTCCCGCGACGGGGCCGGGCACGGTGCAGCGCGCCGCGACGACCGGTCCGGGCGGAGCGTCGGCGGCGCCCGAGGCGCCGCTGACGGGTGCGGCTGCCTCGGATGCCGTCGCCGCCACCGCTGCCGTGGCGCCGACCGCCGACCCCGTACCGCGGAGCGCCGTCGACGGGCCGCCCGGACCGCTGGTGGCGCGGGCCGTCACCGAAGGCGCGGGCGGGCGGGGCGCGCCGGATCGGGAGGCGCCCGCCTCGCCTTCGGGACGGGGCGGAGAGACACGCGGCCCGTCTTCGGAGCAGGGGCGAGCGGCTCGGCCCCTGCCCTCGGGGCGGGGAGGAGAGACCGGTACCCCGCCGTCGGGACGGGGCGGGGAGACCCGCAGCCCGTCTTCCCGGCGGGGCGGGGAGACGGCCGGCCCGGCATCGGCGCAGGGGGCAGAGTCCCGAACTCCGGCCTCGGGAGCGGGAGAAGCCGCTGGATCCTCGCCCTCGGGCCGGCACGGCGAGACCCGGTCCCCGTCAGCGGGCCGGCACGGCGAGACCCGGTCCCCGTCAGCGGGCCGGGACGGCGGCCGGGTCCGGCCCGCCGGGAAGGCGGGCCCGCCGGAGCGGGTCCAGGCGAGGTCGGACGCGTCGGGACGAGCGCCCGTGCCCGGTCCCGCGGCGCGCGGCGCGGCCCGGCCCCTTGCGGAGTCGTCGGACGCGGGCGGGCCCGGCAGCGCGCCCGGAAGCCGGGGGCTGCTCGCGCCGGACGGCCTGGGGGCCGCCGTGCGGCGGGCCGAGTCGGCGGGCGGCGCGGGCACGGCTCGTCCCGCGCCGACCCCGGATCCGGTGCTCCCGCACTTTCCGCTGATACGACGCATCGCCGTCGTCCCCGGGGCGACGGCGGAGGAGACCGTGCAGCGGACGGCGTCCGGCGGCGCACGGGGCTCACGTGCGTCAACGGCGTCCGGGGCCCGGAACCCCGGCCCCGGCGACGGGGCGGGCGTAAGGACACCCAGCCCTTCCCCCTCCTCCGCCCCACGGGTCCCAGGCCGCTCCACCGACTCCAGCGCCCCGCCCCCTCAGCCTTCCGCCACGGCCGGCCCGCGGACCACCCGCCCTCCGACCACCCCCGCCGCACGGATCCCGGGCGCCTCCACCGCCTCCGGTGCATCCTCCATGCCCGCCGAGAGGGCGACCCAGAGGGCCGCGTCCGGCGCCCCTGCGCGCACCGGAGACGCCAGCTCCCAGGGTCCCGTCCCCCACCCACCGCACGGCCCCACCGGCGCCCCTCACGTCGTGGTGCGCCCCCGCGCCATCGGACCGGCCCCGATCGTCGCCCGAAGTCCCTTGATGCCCAGGCGCCGTGTGACCGCGGTGGCTCCCCCGGCCGCCTCCGCGTCCGACGCGCCCCCGGACACCCGGCCCGCCGTCTCCGCGCCCCCGGCCACACCCGTCGCCCGGCGGGCGAGCCGGACCTCGCTCGGCGCGCCCCTGGCCGGACTGCCGCCCACCGCCGAGCCGGCGGACGGCGGCGCGGCGCCCGGTCCGACGATGCCCGTGGTGCAGCGCCGGGCCGAGGAAGCCGCCGATGCCCCGGCCCCGTCCGGCACACGCCGGAAGGACTCGGCGAGCCCCGCGACCGACTCCCCGCCCGGGCCCGAGCCTCGCGTACGGAGCGGCCTCGGAGCTCCCCTGTCCGCACTGCCGCCGAGTGCGGCACTGCCCGCCGCCCCGCCGTCCGGGTCCCGCGTGGTGCGCACCGGTTCCCCCGCTGACGTGCGGCGCACCTCCGCGCAGCGGACGCCGCACGCGCCGCTGTCGGGAGAGGGCGGGGGCCCCGCCGTGCCCACCACCGCACCGAAGCCGCCTGGCGTCTCCCCGTCCGCCGCACCCCCGCTCGTGCAGCGTGCCGCAGGACCGGACGCGGGAGCGACCTCCGGTGCGGTGCCCCTCGTCGTCCCCGGGCCCGTCACCGACCGCGGCCACGGCAGCGACGGCGGCCGCCTCGTGACCCCCACGCCCGTCCTGCGGCTGCTGTCGGCCCGCCAGTTGTCTCCGGGGCTGGATGCCGGTGACACCGGGGCGTCGGCCGCGTCCCGCGAGGACCCGACGACTCCCGGTCCCGTGGTCCCCGCGCGCTGGCCCGACCCTCCGCCCGCGTCCGCACCACCGGTACAGCGCGCGACGGACCGGCCGCGGGCGGCGCCGAGCGGGCCGAGCTCCGCCCGTACGCCGGTCTCCGCCGGCAGCGGCCCGGGCCCGTACCGTACGCCCCTCCCCGTGACCGGCCCCCAGCCGCCTCCCCTCGCGGTCCCCCCGGCCCCGGCGCCCGCGGGGAAGGGCGGCGCGCCCCCGAGCCGCCCGGTTCCCGTGGCGCGGCCCGCACCCGTGCAACGCGCCACGGGCGGCGCCGAACCGGACCCGCCGCCCGGCGCCGCGCGCCCGGTCCAGGCGGCCGCGGCCGCGGCCAGGAGCGGCAAGGCCCGTGAGACGGCGCCGCAGGGATCGGACACCGAGCTGGACGATCTGGCACGGCGGCTGATCGATCCGGTCGCGCGCCTGCTGCGCACCGAGTTGCGGCGCGGGCGCGAACGCGCGGGCAGGCCCTTCGACGGGCGTCGCTGAGCAGACGGACGAACGAGAAACGGACGGCGGACCGATGACCGACAGCATCTTCGCGACCAGCGTGTTCTTCCGGCTGGCGATCGGCGGCAACGACCTGGGCGCGTTCCACACGTGCTCGGGCATGGGGGCCGAGGTCGAGATGGAGAGCTACGCCGAGGGCGGCAACAACGGTTTCACCTGGCAGCTACCGGGGCGCGTCACCTGGTCGAACATCACGCTCACCCGGCCGGTGACCGCGGACACGGCGAAGATCGGGCGCTGGCTGGACGAGACGCTGCGCAGGGTCGAGCCGAAGGACGGCGAGATCGTGGCGCTGCGGCCCGATCTGAGCCGGATCATCAGCTGGCAGGTCTTCGGGATCGTGCCGGTGCGGTGGCAGGGGCCCTCGTTCGATCCGGCCCACTCGGAGGCGGCGGTGGAGACCTTGGAGATAGCCCACGCGGGCCTGCTGCCCTCCTGAGCACCCGGCCGCCGCCCCCGCTCCCGCCGCCCACACCGCACCTGGTTCCGCCCTCGCCCCCGCCCCACGTCCGCCCCGGAAGGGAGTCCCCCACCATGCCCGCATCGGCTCGCGCCAGTCGCGCCAGGGCCCAGCTCACCCTGAAGGAGCCGCCCGCCTCCGTCGGGACGAAGCCCGGCGGGACGATCGCGCGGCTGGACCTCCAGTTCAACCCGTCGTCGCTGGAGCTGCGCAAGACCACCGAGTGGCGGCGGTCGCCGTCCCGGATGGCCGGGCAGTCGGCGCTGCCGGAGTTCGTGGGCAGCGGGCCGCGCGCGCTCAGCCTGGAGGTCTTCCTGGACGCCACCGCGACGCACGACAACTCGGTGGAGCAGGCGGTGGAGAAGCTGATGAAGGCGTGTGTGCCGACACCGGCCAGTCTCGGCCGCAAGAAGCCGGCGAGTCCGTGGGTGCGCTTCGAGTGGGGCAACGCGCGGACGACGTCGTTCGACGGGGTGCTGTCGAGCCTGTCGGTGACGTACACGCTGTTCGACGTGGACGGGAAGCCGTTGCGGGCCACCTGCGCGCTGTCCATCGAGGAGGCGAGCGTCGACCCGCCCGGCCAGAACCCGACGTCGGGGGCGCGCACCGCGCGCAGCACGCACACCGTGGTGGCGGGCGACAGCCTGGCGATGCTGGCGTGGCACGAGTACGGCGACGCGACGGCCTGGCGGGTCATCGCGGAGGCGAACGGGATCGACGATCCGATGGCGCTGGTGCCGGGAACCGAGCTGGTGGTGCCGGGGATGCGGGACGCGGACGACGACGAGGAGGAGGGGCGATGAGCGCGTCCGACGCCGGGGGCCGGTCGTTCGCGGCCGATCCCATCGTGGAGGCCCCGGGTGAGCTGCCGGCGGTCTGGGCCGCACAGTTGGTGAGCTGTGTGGTCGACGAGAACGTGGCGCTGCCCGACACGGCGGTGCTCACGTACCGCGACCCCGACCACGAGTTCCTCCGCTCCACCGGCATCACGATCGGCAGCCCGTTGAAGGTGTCGGTGGTGACGGTGAAGGGGCCGGCGCGGGAGCGCCTGTTCCAGGGCGAGGTGACGGCCCTGGAGCTGGACCGGGACCGGACGGGTTCGTTCACGGTCGTCCGCGCGTACTCCAAGGCACACCGGCTGCAACGGGGCCGCAAGGTCGTGGCGTTCCGGAACATGACGGCGGCGGCCATCGTGCGCAAGGTGGCGGCCGGGGCGGGGCTCGCGGTGGGGAAGGTGGAGGCGGCGCCCGTCACGTACCGGCAGCTGTCCCAGGCGAACGTGTCCGACTGGGACTTCCTGCAGTTCCTGGCCGCCGAGAGCGGCGCCCAGGTGCGGGTGGACGACAAGGGCCTGCTGCAGTTCACCCGGCCGGTGAAGGCCTCGGGCGCGCCCGCCCCGTCGACGTCGGCGACGCGCCACCCGATGGTCCTGGAGTACGGGCGCAACCTGCTGGCGCTGCGGGCGTCGCTGTCGGCGGCCGACGGGGCGGCGCAGGTGCGGGTGCGCGGCTGGGACGTGACCACCAAGCGGCCGCTGGTGGCGGAGAAGGCGTCGGTGGTGAGCGACACGGTGGTGCCGGGGCTCGGCCCGCAGGCCGCCGCGCGGTTCGGGGCGGCGACCGTGACGGTGACCGACACGCCGTACCGCACCCAGGCGGAGACGACGGCGGTGGCGGGGGCGACGGCGGCGCAGATCAGCGCGGGCTACGGCGAGTTGGAGGCGGTGGCCGAGGGCAATCCGCTGCTCCGCGCGGGCAAGGCGGTGGCGCTGGGCAACGTGGGTCCGGCGTTCTCCGGCCGGTACACGGCGACGGCCGTGCAGCACGTCCTGGAGCCGCACGGCGGCTACCGCACGACCGTCTGGGTCAGTGCGAGCGCGGACCGTTCGCTGACCGGTCTGGTGACGGGCGCCAACGCCCCGGGGCGCGGGCCGCGCATCCCGGGTCTGGCGATCGGCGTGGTGACGGACGTGCGGGAGCCGAACGGCTCGCAGCGCGGAGCGGTGCGGCTGCGCTTCCCCTGGCTGGACGACACGTACGTCACGGACTGGGTGCGCACCGTGCAGTGGGGCGGCAAGGGCGGCGGCGGGGTGGTGAGCCCGGAGGTGAACGACGAGGTGCTGGTCGGATTCGAGCAGGGCCTGCTGGACAGTCCGTACGTCATCGGCGGCCTCTACAACGGCGTCGACGAGCCGTCGCCGCACGACGTGCCGCTGATCGACCGGACCAGCGGCAAGGTCAACCGGCGCTCGGTGGTGTCCCGTTCGGGCCATCGCGTGGAGCTGCTGGACGCCCCGGCGCCCGGACCTTCGGGGCTGCGCCTGGTGACCGGGGACGAGCGGCTGGAGGTGCGGCTCGACGACCGGCGGGACCGGATCGAGGTCACCGTGTACGCCGGGCGGAACCGTCCGGTGAGCTCCGTCCTGCTGGACCGCGACGGCATCACCCTGGACGCGCGGCAGGGCACGGTGAAGGTGACCGGCCGCGAGGTGGACATCGACGCCACGGCGGGCGTCCGTGTCGGCGGTCGGACGGTGCGGGTGGCCGGCACCGCGGACGTCACCGTCGACGGCGGCCTGCTCGCCGTCCTCAAGGCCCGACTCATCCGCATCAACTGACCTCCGTTCCAGCCCACTTACCCCTGCCACCCCCTACCCCTCCCCCCCTCCCCCTCTCCCCCAGGAGTCCCTGATGCCAGCCGCGGCCCGTACCGGCGATCCGACCGACCACGGTGGCCGGATCGCGACTCCGCCGCCCGGTGCCGCCGCGAGCGTGGCGACGGTGCTGATCGGCGGACTGCCCGCCGCCGTGGTGGGCAGCCTGCACGTCTGCGTCGTCCCGCCGCACGCCGCGACGGGACCGGCCAACGTGGTGCTGCCCAGTCCGGCGGGACTCGCCTCGGGCGCGGTCCTGATCGGCGGGCTGCCGGCGGCGCGGGCCCGGGACCGGACGGCGTGCGGCGCGACGATCCTCACGGGCGCGCCGAACGTGCTGATCGGCGGCGTGTGATGAGCGAACGGTTCATCGGCCGCGGCTGGGGCTACCCGCTGCGGGTCGGCCCCACCGGCGGGATCGTGATGGTCGAGCGGGAGCGGGAGCTGGAGGAGGCGATCCGCCTGGTCCTGGGGACCGCGCCCGGCGAGCGCCCGATGCGGCCCGAGTTCGGCTGCGGCATCCACGAGTACGTGTTCGCTCCCGGCGACGGCGACACCGCCGGACGGGTCGCGCAGCGGGTGCGCGAGGCGCTGGAGCGGTGGGAGCCGCGGATCGTCGTGGACGAGGTCGTCGTGGCCTTCGACTCCGTGGACGCGGGCACCCTCTACATCGACGTGCACTACACGGTGCGCACCACCAACGACCGGCGCAATCTGGTCTTCCCCTTCTACACGATCCCCTCCGAGGAGGGGACCGGGAACATGGCCGAGGACTGATGGCACTGCCCTCCCCGAACCTGGACGACCGACGGTTCCAGCAGCTCGTCGACGAGGCGAAGCGGTACGTGCAGCAGCGCGCCCCGGAGTGGACCGACCACAACGTGTCCGATCCGGGCGTCACCCTGATCGAGACCTTCGCGTACCTCGTGGACCAGCTGCTGTACCGCCTCAACCGGGTCCCGGACAAGAACTACCTGGCCTTTCTCGACCTGTTGGGCATTCGGCTGTTCCCGCCCTCGGCGGCCGTCGCGGAGGTCGACTTCTGGCTGTCGGCGCCGCAGCCCGACGCGGTGACGCTGCCCGCGGGCACCGAGGTGACGACCGTGGCGGGCGGTCCGGACGAACCGGACGAGGGCGTGGTCTTCGCGACGGTGGACCATCTCCGCATCATTCCCAGCGAGTTGACGCGTCTGGTGACCGCGCCCCGGTCCGGCGGCCAGACCGACGTGACGGGTCGGCTCGCCGAGGGGCGGGACATACCGTGCTTCCAGGCGGCACCGGAGCCCGGCGACGCGCTGCTGTTCGGACTGCCGACGCCGGTGCCGCGCTGTGTGGTCGCCGTGCGCCTGGACAGCCGGGTGCGGGGCGTCGGTGTCGACCCGCGGCAGCCCCCGCTGGTCTGGGAGGCGTGGGACGGCGGCCGGTGGCGGCGCTGCGAGACGGGTTCCGACAGCACCGGCGGGCTGAACCGGCCGGGTGAGGTCATCGTGCACGTCCCCGCCGGGCACACCGCGTCGGTGATCGCGGGGACCCGCGCGGGCTGGCTGCGCTGCCGGGTGACGGAGGCGGAGCCCGGCCAGCCGTTCTACTCGGAGTCGCCCACGGTGCGCGAGGCCGCCGTCTTCACCATCGGGGGCACGATGACCGTGGAACACGCCGAGACGGTGACGGACGTGCCGCTCGGCATCTCGGAAGGGGTGGCGGGGCAGAGCTTCCGGCTCGGCCGCCCGCCGGTCCTGCTGGACGGGGAGCCGCCGCGCGTCGAGGTGTCGTCGCCCGAGGGGTGGCAGCGCTGGCAGGTGGTGGAGCACTTCGGGCGCTCGGGCCCGCAGGACCGGCACGTCCGGGTCGACGCCACCCTCGGCGAGTTCACGTTCCCGCCGGTGCTGCGCGAGCCGGACGGCACGCTGGGCGCGCGGGGGGCCGTGCCGCCGAAGGGCGCCCACGTGCGGGTGGCCCGCTACCGCACCGGCGGCGGCCCGTCGGGCAATGTCGCCCGGGGCGCGATCTCGGTGCTGCGCAGCTCCGTCCCGTACGTCGCCCGGGTGGCGAACCGGGAGGCCGCGCGTGGCGGCGTCGCCGGGGAGACGCTCGACAACGCCAGGCTGCGGGCCCCGGAGGCGCTGCGCATGCAAGAGCGCGCGGTGACCGCGGAGGACTACGAGATCATCGCCCGGCAGGCGGCGCCGTCGGTGCTCAGGGTCCGGTGCCTGCCCGCGTCCGCCGAGGGCGGTGCGGGAGCCGTACGGGTCCTGGTGGTGCCGGACGCCGTGCCCGACGAGGGCGACCGGCTGCGCTTCGAGCAGCTGATCCCTACCGACCAGGTGCTCACGACGATCACCACGGCACTCGACGAGCGGCGCCTGATCGGCACCCGCCTGGTCGTGGAGCCGCCGTTCTACCAGGGCGTCACCGTGGTGGCCCGCCTGTCCGCGCCCGCCGGGGAGACCGACCGGGTGCGGGAGGCGGCGCTCGCCGCGCTGTTCCGGCACCTCGATCCGCTGCGGGGCGGCCCCGAGGGCACGGGGTGGGCCTTCGGGCGGCCCGTGCAGTACGGGGAGGTGTTCGGCGTCCTGCAACGCGCGGTCGGGGACGTGCTGGTGGAGGAGATCCGGCTGTTCGCCGCGGACCCGGTCACCGGGCGGCGCGGCGCACCCGTCGACCGGATCGACATCGGCGCGGGCGCGCTGGTCTTCTCCTACCAGCACCAGGTCGTCGTGACGGCGTTGCCCGACGAGGAGCGGTCATGACGCGGGCCGCCGTCCCGGACCTGCCCAGCCGTCACCCGATCGGCGAGCAGCTGCCCGCGATGTACGCCGAGGACGACTTCGCGCAGCGCTTCACGGCGGGTCTCGACACGGTCCTGGCCCCGGTCTTCGCGACCCTGGACAACCTGCCCTCGTACTTCGACCCGCGCCTGGCCCCCGACGACTTCCTGTCCTGGCTGGCCTCCTGGGTGGGCGGCGTCGACGACCCCCGGTGGCCCCTGGAGCTGCGGCGCGAGGCGGTGGCCGGCGCGGTCGAACTGCACCGGCGCCGCGGCACCCGGCGCGGACTGGTCGACGCGCTGCGCCTGGTGCTCGGCGTGTCCGCCGAAGTCCACGGGGACGGAGCGGCCACCTGGTCCAGGACCCCTGGCACCCCCCTTCCGCCGTCACCGGCGGAGGAGATCCTGATCCGGGTGTGGCCGGGACGCGAGGCGACGGTCGACGCCGACCGGGTCCGCGCGCTGGTCCGCACCCTGTGCCCGGTCCACACGGCCTGCCGGGTCGAGGTCCTGCCCGGCGCGCCCACCCGAGCCGAAGGAGACGAACCCCATGCGTGAGTGCCCGGCGTGCGGCGCGCCCAACGGCGTGACCGACGACTTCTGCGGCAACTGCGGTGCGTACCTGGGCTGGTCGGACGGTTCCTCGGCCCCGGGGAGGCCGACCGCGCCACAGACGGACACGGACGCTCCGGGCCCCGATCCGACGCCGGAAGGGCAGCAGGCCCCCCGGGACCGACAAAAACCGGGCACGGACACGGACACGGGCACAGCCCCAGGCACGGATACACACCAGGGCAGGGATACACACCCACCAGGCGCAGCCCCCGCCCACCACGAACCCACACCGGCACCGGAGGAACCCCTCTCCCCCCAGCCCCCCGCCCAGGAGACGGCACCCCGCCCCGTCCAGGAGACGGCACCCCGTCCCGTCCAGCCCGCGAGGGCGGTCGCGGCGCGTCCGCAGGTTCGTGCGGTGCCGCTGGAGGAGGTGGTGGCCGGGGTGCCGTGCCCGGCCTGTGGGACGCCGAACGCACCGGACCGGCGTTTCTGCCGCCGGTGCGCGGCGCCGCTGACGCCGACCGTGGCACCGGCGGCGCTGCCGTGGTGGCGTACGGTCTGGCCGTTCCGCCGCAGGGTGCGGACGGGCTCGGGCCGGGCGGTGCGCTTCCTGACGGTCCTGGTCGTGGTTCTGGCGCTGTGCGCGGCGGCGCTCCTGCTCCTCCCGGCCGGCCGGGACCTGGTCGAGGACACGCGGGACAAGCTGGGCAAGGCGAAGCCGGTGACGCCCACCGGCGTACGGGCGAGTGCGGAGGTGCGGGGGCACCCGGCGGCCGACGCGACCGACGGACTCAGCAACCGCTACTGGGGGGCGCCCGGCGCGGGGGCCTCGGTGACGTACACGTTCGCCAAGCCGTTCCGGCTGGTGGACGTGATCGTGACGAACGGGGCGTCGTCGGCCCCGGAGCAGTACGCGCTCCAGGGCCGAGCGCTGCGCATCGAGATGGAGGCGAAGACGAAGGACGGCGGGACCGTCCACACGTCACTCGCTCTCAGCGACAAGCCCGGGCCGCAGACCTTCCCCACCGGCATCAGCGACGTGACGACGGTCAGACTGGTCCTGGACTCGCCCGCGGGTCTCGCGGGGGGCCGCCATCTGGCCCTGGCGGAGGTGGAGTTCTTCCAGCGGGGCTGACGCGGCCGGTTCCGGTGGCTCGCCTCGCCGATCTCCGTGACCTTCCCGCCCGCAAGGTCGATACTGCCGAGGTCACAGGTTGATCCGCCGGCCCCACGAGGAGACACCCTTGAGGATGTTGATCAATGTTCCGGAGACCGTGGTAGCGGACGCGCTGCGCGGGATCGCCGCAGCGCACCCGGAGCTGAACGTCGATGTGGAGAACCGGGTCGTGGTGCGGCGGGACGCGCCGGTGGCCGGGAAGGTGGCGCTGGTGTCGGGAGGCGGTTCGGGGCACGAGCCGCTGCACGCCGGGTTCGTGGGGCCGGGGATGCTCGCGGCGGCGTGTCCGGGCGAGGTGTTCACCTCGCCGGTGCCGGACCAGATGGTACGGGCGGCGGCCGCGGTCGACAGCGGCGCGGGGGTGCTGTTCGTCGTCAAGAACTACACGGGTGACGTCCTGAACTTCGAGATGGCCGCGGAGCTCGCCGAGGACGAGGGCGTGCTGATCGCGAAGGTGCTGGTCGACGACGACGTGGCGGTGACCGACAGCCTGTACACGGCGGGGCGGCGGGGCACCGGGGCGACGCTGTTCGTGGAGAAGATCGCCGGGGCGGCGGCCGAGGAGGGTGCGCCGCTGGCGCGGGTCGAGGCGATCGGGCGCCGGGTGAACGAGCGGTCGCGCAGCTTCGGGGTGGCGCTCAGCGCGTGCACGACCCCGGCGAAGGGCTCGCCGACCTTCGATCTCCCCGAGGGTGAGCTGGAGTTGGGCATCGGGATCCACGGGGAGCCGGGCCGCGAGCGCCGTCCGATGATGACCTCGCGCGAGATCGCGGACTACGCCGTCGATGTCGTCCTGGAGGACCTGCGGCCGAAGGGCCCGGTGCTCGCGCTGGTGAACGGGATGGGCGCGACACCGCTCCTGGAGCTGTACGGGTTCAACGCGGAGGTGCAGCGTGTGCTCGGCGAGCGCGGCGTGGCGGTGGCCCGCACGCTGGTCGGCAACTACGTCACGTCGCTCGACATGGCGGGCTGCTCGGTGACGCTGTGCGAGGCGGACGAGGAACTGCTGCGCCTGTGGGACGCGCCGGTGCAGACGGCCGCCCTGCGCTGGGGCCGGTGAGCGCGATGGACGACATCGACCACGACGCCGCGTTCTTCCGGAGCTGGCTGGAGAAGGCGGCTCAGGCCGTGGACCGTGAGGCGGACCGGCTGACCGAGCTGGACTCGGCGATCGGCGACGCCGACCACGGGGTCAACCTCAAGCGCGGCTTCGCGGCCGTCACCGCGACCCTGGACAAGGAGGAACCGGCCACGCCGGGGGCGGTGCTCGTGGCGGCCGGGCGACAGCTGATCTCCACGGTCGGCGGCGCGTCGGGCCCGCTGTACGGGACGCTGCTCCGGCGTACGGGCAAGGCGCTGGGCGACGCGGATCGGGTCTCCCGCGCCGCCCTCGCGGAGGCACTGCGCACGGGAGTGGCCGCCGTGTCCCAGCTGGGCGGGGCGCAGGTGGGCGACAAGACGATGCTGGACGCGCTCGTCCCGGCGGCCGAGGCGCTCGGCACCTCGTTCGAGGCGGCCCGGGAGGCCGCGGAGGCGGGCGCGCTGGCGACCGTACCGCTGCGCGCGCGCAAGGGCAGGGCGAGCTACCTGGGTGAACGTTCGGTAGGGCACCAGGACCCGGGGGCGACCTCGTCGGCGCTCCTCATCGGCGCACTCGCGGAGGTGGCGGCATGAGCGGACGCGTGGGAATCGTCCTGGTCTCGCACAGCGCGGCGGTGGCCAGGTCGGTGGCGGAGCTCGCCCGGGGCCTGGCGGGCGGGGGTGACACGGCACCGATCGTGCCCGCCGGCGGCACCCCGGACGGCGGCCTGGGCACCAGCTCGGAGCTGATCGCCGAGGCGGCGAAGGCCGCGGACGGCGGCGCCGGGGTGGCCCTCCTGGTCGACCTGGGCAGCGCGGTCCTCACGGTGAAGGCCCTGCTGGCCGAGGGCGACGAGCTGCCCGAGGGCGCCCGCCTGGTGGACGCCCCGTTCGTGGAGGGCGCGGTGGCCGCACTGGTGACGGCGAGCACCGGAGCCGATCTGGACGCGGTGACGGCGGCGGCATCGGAGGCGTACGCGTACCGCAAGGAGTGACGGAGACCGGCACCCGACGACGGCGGGGAGGGCTTCGGGGCCGGAGCGGGGGTGGGGGTGTCCGGACGTGGCGGCGCCCGTAACGAGCGAAGCGAAGTGAAGCGAAGTGAAGCGAAGTGAAGGTCGCAGTCCGGACACCCCCACCCCCGCGGAGGCCCCGAAGCCCGCGGCCCCGCGAGGACGTCGTGGCCCTGCCACGGACCTGTGGCATGGCGCACATCCCACCCCCACCCTTATGCAACTTGTTGCACAAGCCTCCTCCGGTCGTCTACAACAGTCCGTGACGATCCCGCGCGAGGAGGCGCCCCCATGGCCCCGACCCAGACCACCCCGTACCCGCACCTGCTGAGCCCGCTGGACCTCGGGTTCACCACCCTGCCCAACCGGGTGCTGATGGGATCCATGCACGTCGGCCTGGAGGAGGCCGAGCACGGATTCGAGCGCATGGCCGCCTTCTACGCCGAGCGCGCCCGCGGCGGCGTGGGCCTGATCGTCACGGGCGGCATCGCCCCGAACGAGGCCGGACGCCCCTGGGACGGCGGCGCCAAGCTGACCACCGCCGAGGAGGTCGCCGAGCACCGCCTGATCACGGACGCCGTGCACGAGGCGGGCGGCCGGATCGCGATGCAGATCCTCCACTTCGGCCGCTACGCCTACCACCCCGGTCTGGTCGCCCCGAGCCCCCTGAAGGCCCCGATCAGCCCGTTCGCGCCGAACGAGCTGACGGACGCCGAGGTCGAGCAGACCGTCGAGGACTACGTGCGCTGCGCGGAGCTCGCGAAGGAGGCGGGGTACGACGGCGTCGAGGTGATGGGCTCCGAGGGCTACCTGATCAACGAGTTCATCGCGGCGGCCACCAACCAGCGCACCGACCGCTGGGGCGGCTCGTACGAGAACCGGGTCCGTTTCCCGCTGGAGATCGTGCGCCGCATCCGCGAGCGCGTCGGCGCGGAGTTCATCCTCGTCTACCGCCTCTCGATGCTGGACCTGATCCCCGGCGGCTCGACCCTCGACGAGGTGGTCGCGCTCGCCAAGGAGATCGAGGCCGCCGGCGCCACGATCATCAACACGGGCATCGGCTGGCACGAGGCGCGCATCCCGACCATCGCGACGTCGGTGCCGCGCGGCGCCTACACGTGGGTGACGAAGCGCCTGATGGGGGCGGTCTCGGTGCCGCTGGTGACGAGCAACCGCATCAACACGCCCGAGGTGGCGGAGGAGATCCTGGCCGGGGGCCGCGCCGACATGGTGTCGATGGCCCGCCCGTTCCTGGCCGACCCGGACTTCGTGGCGAAGGCCGCGGCGGACCGCGCGGAGACCATCAACACCTGCATCGGCTGCAACCAGGCCTGCCTGGACCACACGTTCAGCCTCAAGATCACCTCGTGCCTGGTGAACCCGCGCGCCTGCCACGAGACGGAGCTGGTCCTCTCCCCGACCCGCCTGGCCAAGCGGATCGCCGTGGTCGGCGCGGGCCCGGCGGGCCTCGCCTGCGCGGTGTCGGCGGCGGAGCGCGGCCACGCCGTGACGCTCTACGACGGCGCCGGGGAGATCGGCGGCCAGCTGAACGTCGCGAAGCGCGTCCCGGGCAAGGAGGAGTTCGACGAGACCCTGCGCTACTTCCGCGTGCAGCTCGCCGAGCGCGGCGTCGAGGTCCGTCTGAACACCTTCGTCGAGGCGTCGGACCTGGAGGGGTACGACGAGGTCGTCGTCGCGACCGGTGTCACGCCCCGCACTCCGGAGATCGAGGGCGTCGACCACCCGAGCGTGGTGGGCTACCTGGACGTGCTGCGTCACGGCGCGCCCGTCGGGGAGCGGGTGGCGATCCTGGGCGCGGGCGGCATCGGTTTCGACGTGGCGGAGTTCCTGACGGACGGCGGGGAGGGCGCGAGCCAGGACCCGGAGACGTACTTCCGACAGTGGGGCGTCGACACCTCGTACGCGTCGCGCGGCGGTCTGCGCACCCCGGAGCGGCCCCGCCCGCCGCGCCAGGTGCACCTGCTCCAGCGCAAGACGACGAAGGTCGGCGCGGGCCTGGGCAAGACGACGGGCTGGATCCACCGCACGGAGCTGAAGCACCGGGGCGTGACGATGGTGGCGGGCGCGTCGTACACGCGGATCGACGACGAGGGCCTGCACCTGACGATCGACGGCGAGGCGAAGGTCCTGCCCGTCGACACGGTGGTGCTGTGCACGGGCCAGGAGCCGCGCCGCGGACTGTACGAGGAGCTGGTCGCGGCCGGCCGCGCGGCGCACCTGATCGGCGGGGCGGACGTCGCGGCCGAGCTCGACGCGAAGCGGGCGATCGACCAGGGCACGCGGCTCGCGGCCGCGCTGTGAGGGCCCGGCCGGCCGAACCTAGGATGCCTGCATGTCCCTCCCGCACGCGATCCTGACGGCGCTGCTCGAGAAGCCCTCGTCGGGCCTCGAACTGACGCGCCGCTTCGACCGGTCGATCGGCTATTTCTGGTCGTCCACCCATCAGCAGATCTACCGCGAGCTGGGAAGGCTGGAGCAGGCGGGGTACATCCGCGCCCTGCCCTCCGCCGTTCCGGCGCGGGGGCAGAAGAAGGAGTACGAGGTGCTGCCGGCGGGCCGTGCGGAGCTCGCCGGCTGGGTGGACACCCCGGAGGACCCGAAGCCGCTGCGTTCGGCGCTGCTGCTGCGGATGCGGGCGGCGGCCGTGGTGGGCGGCGCCGGGCTGCGGGAGGAGCTGGAGCGCCATCTGGGCCTGCACCGGGCCCAGTTGGCGGAGTACCTGGCGATCGAGGCGAAGGACTTCCCGCCGGAGCGCCGCACCACGGAACCGGACCGGCTGCGGCACCTGGTCCTGCGGGGCGGCATCGACCTGGAGCGCTTCTGGGTCGAGTGGCTGACCCGGGCGCTGACGGAGCCGGCCGCTTCGCGCGACGACGAGCGGTGAACCGGTACTGAGCCGTCCTGTCCGGCACTCGCACCCCGCCCCCGGCCACGGTGGATACTGGTCAGTCCAGACCAGTCCGGACCAGTCAGGTGAAAGGGCGAGCATGGCCGACGAGTTGGGTCACCGCAGGACACGTCACGCGGTGGTCATCGGGGGAAGCCTCGCGGGGTTGCTGGCCGCGCGGGTGCTCAGCGAACACGCGGAGCGCGTCACGGTCGTCGAGCGCGACCGCTACCCGGAGGGGCCGGAGGCACGGCCCGGCGTTCCGCAGGGCCGGCACCTGCACGTGCTGATCGAGGGAGGGCAGCGGGCGCTCGACGAGCTGCTGCCGGGCTTCATGGACGAGCTGCACGGGCTCGGAGCGCCGAAGGTGGGCGTGCCGCGGGACATGATCCAGTGGCAGAACGGCCAGTGGTACGTGCGCACGGAGGCGACGGCGCACTTCTACACCGGCCCCCGGCCGCAGCTGGAGTGGCTGGTGCGGCAGCGAGTTCTGGCCGATCCCCGGATCGAGCTGATCGAAGGCACCGAGACGGTGGGGCTGCTCGGGGACGCGGCGCGGGTGCGCGGCGTGAGGGTGCGCGAGCGGGGCGCGGGCGCGGACAAGGAGCCGCGCGCGCTGGAGGCCGATCTGGTCGTGGACGCGTCGGGCCGCTCGACGCGGGCGCCGGACTGGCTGGCGGCGATCGGCGCGGAGGCCCCGCACGAGGAGACCCTGGACACGGGTCTCGCGTACGGCACGCGGGTCTACCGGGCGCCCGCGGAGGACGCGTCGACGGATGCCCTCGGTTACTACGTGGTGCCCAATCCGGGCCAGGTGTACGGCGGTGTGGTGCTGCCGCTCGGCGACGGGCGGCACCTGGTCACGCTCTCCGGTCTGCGCGGCGACGAACCGCCGTCGGACGAGGCCCTGTTCGAGGAGTACGCGCGGAAGCTGCCGCACCCGGTGGTGAGCGACTGGATCGCGAAGGCGGAGCCGCTGTCGCCGGTGTACGGCTTCCGGAAGACGTCCAACATCCGCCGTCGGTACGACCGTCCGGGCCGCCGTCCGGCCGGTTTCCTCGCGACGGGCGACGCGCTGTGCGCGTTCAACCCGATCTACGGGCAGGGCATGGCGGTCGCGGCGCTCACCGCGGTCGCGCTGCGCAAGGCCCTGGCGGACTCCCGGCGCACGCCGACCACGCGTCGGGTGCAGCGGGCCCTGTTGGACGCCTCGAAGCAGGCGTGGGACATCTCGGCGGGTGCCGACAAGAAGATGCCGGGCGCGACCGGTGACGCGGCCAGGTCGGGCGCCGCCGACAAGGTGACGGGCTGGTACCTGCGCCGGGTGCAGGACCGCGCCTCGGGCAACCCGGTGGTGGGTACGCCGTTCCGGGCGGCGCTGACGCTGACGGCCCCGCTGACGGGCCTGTTCGCGCCGGCGGTGGCCCGCGAGGTGCTGTTCGGCCCGGTGCCGCGCACTCCGGACGCGCCGCCGCTGCTCCGCAGCGGGGACGAAGGGCGCTGACCCCGGGGCCGCGGCCCGCGGCCCCGAAGGATCCGGCGAAGCCCGACGGCGGCCCGGGGAACGGTGCCCGTTCACACCCCCGGCGCCGCCGTCACCACGCCCGCGGCGATGCCCGCGCTCAGCGCCGCGTAGTCGTCGGCGTTCTGCGCCGTGTAGCGCAGGGCGAAGTCGGCGATGCCCCGGTCGAAGACGTCGGAGGAGCCGAGGTACGCGGCGATGGCGATGCGGTCGCCGGAGCGGGCGTGGGCGCGGGCGAGGGCCCAGCCGCACAGGCGGGCGTACTCGCGGAGCATGACCGGGGTCATGGTCTCGACCTCGGCCGATCCCTTCATGTCGCGCAACTGGCGCCAGTAGAAGTGGCGTTGCTCGGGTCCGGTCATCCAGCCGAGGAAGATGTCGCTGGCGGCCTGGGTGAGCCGCTGGCCGCAGACCACCCGGCGGCCCTGGTGGCTGAAGACGCTGGGGGTGAGGTACTGCTCCAGGACCGACGGGACGGCCTCCTTGATCTGGAGGAAGAGCGGGTCGGTGTCGTCGCGGCCTTCCAGGAGCAGGATGAAGCAGCGGGTGCCGACGCTGCCGACGCCGACGACCTTGCGGGCCGCGTCGACGAAGTGGAAGCGGTCGAGGAGCAGCCGGCGTTCCTCGCTGAGCGAGCTGCGGTAGTCGCTGAAGATCTTCCCGAGGGTGACCCGGTCGACGTCGGTGACCCGTTCGAGGAGCGGCGGGTCCTCGACGATGTGCCGGCCGGTGGCGTCCTTCTCGGTGAGCTTGCCGAAGGCCTGGAGGCTGGTGCGGCGCCGGGCGCGGGCGATCCGGTCCTCCAGGCGCTTGCGGTCGGCGCCGCGGATGAGTCCGGCGACGTCCTCGGCGGAGATCCGCTCGTACCAGACCTCGAGTTCGGCGAGGCCGGCGAGGCGGCGCATCGCGGTGCGGTAGCCCTCGGCGGAGACCTGGGCGGCGCGGTGGGCCTTGGCCTTGGAGGTGCCGTTCTGGAGGGCCGCGACGGCGATGGAGGCGGCGAGGCGTTTGACGTCCCATTCGAAGGGGCCGGGCAGCGTCTCGTCGAAGTCGTTCACGTCGAACAGGAGCGTCCGTTCGGGTGAGGCGTACACCCCGAAGTTGAGGAGGTGGGCGTCGCCGCAGAGCTGGACGGTCAGTCCGGTGTGGCGCTGGGCGGCGAGGTCGGCGGCCATGACGGCGGCCGCGCCGCGCAGGAAGGCGAAGGGGGACGCGGCCATGCGGCCGTAGCGGATCGGGACGAGCTCGGGGACCCGGTCGACGGACTGGCGCTCCAGGACGCCCAGTGGGTCCGGGCGCTGCGAGGAGGGTATCCACTGCCCGTGCGAGGAGCGGGGGACGCGCTTGCGTGCCGCGCGTCCCCTCTCGGCCCGTTCGGAGGGTGTCGTCATCCGGCCTCACCCACTTCTTCCACCGCCGCGGCCTCCACTGATCCGTTGCGATCCATTACAAATCGGACCGCCCGATTCGGCCACTTCCGGCGACCGGACTTCCCGAATGGTTTAGACCAATGATAGGTATTGATCACCCACACGGTTCAGGTGGTCACACCGCGCAATGGTTGAACCATGCATGACAGAGAGGGTCCGAGACATGGCCGAGCCCGTTTCCGAGCCCGGACCGAGGGCGGCGCTTCCGCTCTACCTCCGGGTCGCCGCAGTACTGCGGGACGACCTCATCCAGCGGCGCATCTCCCCCGGCACCCGGCTGCCGTCCGAGCGCCACCTCGCCCACCGCTTCCACGTCAACCGCCAGACCGTCCGCGGCGCGCTCCAGCTGCTGCGCGACGAGCGGCTCGTGGTCACCGACCGGCGGGGCACCTTCGCCGCCGAGCACGACCAGCGCGGCCCGTCGCCGACGGCGCCGCGGCGCTCCTTCCCGGGCGGCCCCCGGGCGGCCGACGCCCTGGTGCGCGCCGCGCTCGCCTGGGAGGCCCCGCCGGTGGCGCTCGCCGCGCGGCTCTCGCTCGCGCCCGGGGAGCCGACGCTGGTGCACCGGCACGCGGTCCTGGCACCCTCCGGGGTCTCGCTGCAGCGGTCGGTGTCCTGGTTCTCCCGGCCCGCCCTGACGGAGATCCCTCAGCTGGGCCGCTACCGGCGGGTCGCCGACCGCTACCGGCAGCAGCCGGATCTGCGGCTGCTCTACCACTGGATGCACCACGCGGGGCTGCGCACCACCCACCGGGAGTCGGTCGGGGTGCCGCAGGACCCGGGCGGCCACCCGGCGGACCGGGCGGCCGACGGCGCGGCCCGGCTGAGCGTCCACCGGGTCGTGAGCGACCAGCACGGCCATGCCCTGGAGGTCACGGACATCGATGTCGCGGCCCGGACCGGCTCCTGGACCTACGAGTTCAGCGGCTGACGGCCGAGCGGCGGGCTCAGACGATGCCCTCCGCGATCTCCGCCTCCTCCTTCGCGTTGCCGTACGCCGACGGCGTCCCGTACGAGCGGCGCGCGACGTACCACCAGACGCTGGCGAGGACGAGCACGACGGCCAGCGCGATCACGGCGTAGTTCATGCTGTCGACCGTCACCGGGGACTTCTGCGGCAGGCAGAAGAGCACGGTCACGCAGGCCACCCAGATCACCGCGATCCAGCCGATCGGCCGGCTCCAGCGGCCCAGGCTCCAGGGTCCGGGGACGAAGTTCCGGCCGGCCCGCAGCCGCAGGAGGATCGGGATGGCGTAGGCGGGGGTGATGCCGATGACGTTGATGGCGGTCACGGCCCCGTACGCGGTGGCGGAGTACAGCGACGGCAGGGCGAGCAACGCGGCCACCACGACGGAGAGCCAGACGGCCGGCACCGGGGTCTGGGTGCGGCTGCTGACCCGGCGCCAGAGCGCGGAGCCCGGCAGGGCGTTGTCGCGGCTGAACGCGAAGACCATGCGGCTGGCGGCGGCGACCTCGGCGTTGCCGCAGAAGAGCTGGGCCACGATCACGACGAGCAGCAGGGCCTTGGCGCCGCCGGCGCCCAGCGCGTCCAGGAGGATCTGGGCGGGCGGCACGCCGGTGGCGCTGTTCTGCGTGCCCGCGTAGTCCTGGATGGCGAAGGTGAGTCCGGCGAGGAGGGCGAAGCCGGCGATCCAGGAGGCCCAGATGGAGCGGACGATGCCCTTGGCGGCGGTCACCGAGGCGTTCGCGGTCTCCTCCGAGAGATGGGCGGAGGCGTCGTACCCGGAGAAGGTGTACTGGGCGAGGAGCAGACCGATCGCGGCGACGTAGAGCGGGTTGGTCCAGCCGGTGTCGTTCACGAACTCGGTGAAGACGAACGAGGCGGACTGGTGGTGGTCGGGGACGAGGGCGAGCGCGCCCACGATGACGGCGACGCCGCCGAGGTGCCACCAGACGCTGATCGAGTTGAGCACGCTGACCAGGCGGACGCCGTAGAGGTTGAGCACGGCGTGCAGCAGCAGGATCACCAGGAAGATCAGGAAGGTCGACCCGGGCGTGGGGACGATGCCCCACTGGAGGTTGAGGAAGGCGCCGGTGAACAGGGCGGCGCCGTAGTCGATGCCGGCGATGGCGCCGAGCAGGCCGAGGAGGTTGAGCCAGCCGGTGTACCAGCCCCAGCGGCGTCCGCCGAGCCGGTCGGCCATGTAGTAGAGCGCGCCCGAGGTCGGGTAGGCGCTGGTGACCTCGGCGAGGGCGAGGCCGACGCACAGCACGAAGAGCCCGACGCCCGCCCAGCCCCAGAGCATGACGGCGGGGCCGCCGGTGCCCATGCCGAAGCCGTAGAGGGTCATGCAGCCGGAGAGGATGGAGATGACCGAGAAGCTGATGGCGAAGTTGCCGAAGCCGCCCATCCGGCGGGCGAGGACCGGCTGGTAGCCGAGCTCTCTGAGCCGCGCCTCCTCGTCGTCCTTGGCCGGAGGTGGCTTGCGTATCGCGTCGGTGGGGGCGGTGCGGGACATGCGTTCCTCCGGGGACGGGGGTGTTCGGGGGATGTGGGGGGGGGAATGCGGGGCGGCCGGTCAGGGACCCGGCCGGGACTCCGGGGCGCCGAGGCAGCGGGCCCTCGCGCGCAGGAAGACCTCCTCGGCGGGACCGCGCTCGTCGGGGACGGCGGTGCGGTACGCCCAGGGCTGCGGGGTCCAGTACGGGCCGAGGGCCTCGAACACCCGGGCCGCGTCGGCGAACTTGAGGGCGCCGTACAGGGCGTGGGCCAGGTGGTTGAGGTCGAGCAGGCTGGCTTCCTCGGTGGCGCAGAAGAGGAACCAGGTGTCCATGGCGCGGCGGGCGTCGCGGACGGCGTCCTCGGCGACCCAGTGCAGGTCGAGGGCGCGCTCGTGGCCCCGGTCGCGCCGGTAGCGCTCGACGCGCACGTACAGCGGCAGGGCGTGCAGCGCGGAGCCGACCGGCGCGGAGGAGGAGGCCCACTGGGCGTAGTTGACCGCCTCGGAGAGCGGCCCCTTCCTGCGGGCGTAGACGAACTGGAGCATCCGGTGGTGCGCCTCGCGGTTGTGCGGGTCGCGCTTCTCCGCCTCGTTGAGCAGGCCCCAGGGCCCCGGCGGCAGCATGGGGGCGGGGGGCGGGAGCCGGTGCTCCTCCATGCTCTGGCGGGCGTCGAGTAAGGAGAGGGCGAGCCGGCACACCCAGGGCACGGGGTCGGCCGGGGCGCGTTCGACGGCCTCCCGGCAGGCGGTCCAGGCCTCCTGCCACAGGTCGCGGGTACGGGGGTGGCCGGCCCGGTGGGCGCGGACGGCGCGCTCGACGGCGACGCGGGAGTGCATGACGGCGGCGGCGATGGAGTCGGGCTCCTCCGCCCGCCAGGTGGCGACCACGTCGGTGCCGGCCGCGACGGCGGCGAGGACCTGGGTGCGCCGGGTCCAGGCGGGCCAGCCGGTCGTCTCGTCGAGGAGCCGGGCCATGGCCACCCAGCGGCCGGTCCGCAGGTCCTGGACGGCGCCCCGCAGGGCATGGTCGTGACCCGCCGGGTGGTAGACGGGCCGGAAGCCTTGCGCGGCCATCAGGCGGCCGTGCGGGGGGTGGGGGACATGGTTCCTCGGTGAGGTGAGCGGAGGGGGTGGTCAGTCCCCGTGGCCATCCCGGCCGGTGATCGGCGATCACTATAGAGGTCGCTGGACGTGACCGGTCCACTTTCTTCTGTGACCGTAACTATCCAGCCAGCGACTGAATTTGACTTGATGTCAGCGATGTTTCGGAAACTGACGGGTTCGCCGCCGAAGCCTTGACGGCGCGCCTCCGCTGCATCAGGCTGACCGGTTCCACGATCAAGGACCTCCACCCACCGCACAGCAGCAGGGAGTCGCGCGCATGACGGGCCCGGTACTCGCCGTCGACCAGGGCACGTCGGGCACCAAGGCCCTCGTCGTGTGCCCCGAACGCGGGGTGATCGGCAGCGGATTCGCCCCGGTGCACCCGCGCGCCCTCCCGGGCGGCCTGGTCGAGGTCGACCCCCGTGAGCTGTACGACTCCGTGGTCGCGGCCGGACGCGCGGCGCTCACCGCAGCCGGGGAGCCGGTCGTGGCGGTGGGCCTCGCCAACCAGGGCGAGACGGTGCTCGCCTGGGACCCGGCGACCGGAGCGCCGCTCACCGACGCCCTCGTCTGGCAGGACCGGAGAGCCGCCGACCTGTGCGCCGAACTCGCCGCGCACGACGCCGAGTTGAAACGTATCACCGGTCTGCCGCTCGATCCGTACTTCGCCGCCCCCAAGATGGCCTGGATCCGCCGCAGCCTCACCGGCGCCGGGGTCGTCACCACGAGCGACGCCTGGCTGGTGCACCGGCTCACGGGCGCCTTCGTCACCGACGCCGCCACCGCGGGCCGCACCGGGCTGCTCGACCTCGACACCACCGCCTGGTCGGGGCACGCCCTCGACGTCTTCGGTCTCGGCGGGGAGCGGCTGCCGCGCGTGGTGGACTGCGACACCCCGGTCGGCACCACCACCGCCTTCGGCCCCCCGCTCCCGCTGACCGGGCTCCTCGTCGACCAGCAGGCGGCGCTCCTCGCCCAGGACGTGACCGAGCCGGGCGCCGCCAAGTGCACCTACGGCACCGGGGCGTTCCTGCTCGCCCAGACCGGGCACGTGCCCCGGCGCGGCGACTTTGGCCTGGTCTCCTGCGTCGCCTGGCGGCTGCGGGACCGGACCAGCTACTGCCTCGACGGGCAGGTGTTCACGGCCGCCTCCGCCGTCCGGTGGCTGACCGGCCTCGGCGTGATCGCGGGCGCGGCCGACCTCGACACCGTCGGAGGCGCCGTCCCGGACGCCGGAGGCGTCACCTTCGTGCCCGCACTCGCCGGGCTCGCCGCCCCCTGGTGGCGCGGCGAGGTGCGCGGCTCGCTCACCGGACTCGGCCTGGACACCGGCCCCGGCCAGCTCGTCCGGGCGCTGTGCGAGGGGATCGCCGCCCAGGTGGTGGAGCTCGCCGGTGCGGCGGCGGCCGACCTGGGCGCGCCGCTCACCACGCTGCGGGTGGACGGCGGCCTGACCCGGTCGGCGCTGCTCATGCAGACGCAGGCCGACCTCCTCCAGCGGCCCGTCGAGGTCTCCGCGCTGCCCGACGCCACCGCGCTCGGCGTGGCGGCGGTCGCCCGGCTCGGCCACTCCCCCGAGCTCGCCGTCCACGAGGCCGTACCGGAGTGGAAGCCGTCCGCCGTGTACGAGCCGCGGATCACGCCCGCCGAGGCCGCGGAACGCCTGGACCGTTTCCGTACGGCGGTGGCACGGCTGCTGGCCGACGAGCCGCCCGGAGCCGGGGGTCCGGGCGGCGCGCCCGGCGGGTCGGCCGCGTGAGCGTCACCCGGCGCGGTGCCCTGCCCGACACCTCGGCACCCGGCACCGCGTACGACGTCACCGTGGTCGGCGCGGGCGTGGTGGGCTGCGCCATCGCCCGAGAGCTGGCCCGCCGCTCGCTGCGGGTCGCGCTCGTGGAGGCGTCCGGCGACATCGGCGAGGGCAGCTCCAAGGCCAACACGGCGATCCTGCACACCGGGTTCGACGCCGTCCCCGGCTCCCTGGAGGCCCGGCTCGTCCGCGAGGGCGGCCGGATGCTCGCCGCGTACGCCCGGGAGACCGGCATCCCCGTCGAGCCCGTCGGCGCGCTCCTGGTCGCCTGGGACGAGGAGCAGCTCGCCGCGCTCCCCCGGCTCGCCGCCAAGGCCGCCCGCAACGGACACCACGGCACCCGCTTCGTCGACGCCGCCGGACTCCGCGCCCTCGAACCCCATCTGGGGCCCGGGGCGCTCGGCGCGCTGGCCGTGCCCGACGAGTCGGTCGTCTGCCCCTGGACCACCCCGCTCGCCTACGCCACCCAGGCCGTACAGTCCGGGGTCGACCTGCATCTCGACTGCCCCGTGGAGAAGGTGCGGCCCGGCGGCCCCGCCGCCCCGCACCGGCTCATCACCCGCCGCGGGGTCCTGCGCACCCGCTTCCTGGTCAACGCCTGCGGCCTGTACGCCGACGCCTTCGACGCGCTGGTCGGGCGGTACGACTTCACCGTCACCCCGCGGCGCGGGCAGCTCCTCGTCTTCGACAAGTTCGCGCGCGGGCTGGTCCGGCACATCCTGCTGCCCGTGCCCGGCGCGCTCGGCAAGGGCGTGCTCATCGCGCCGACCGTCTACGGCAACGTGATGCTCGGCCCGACCGCCGAGGACCTCGACGACAAGACCGCCACCGGCTCCACCGCCGAGGGCCTCGACGCGCTGCGCGCCCAGGGGCGCCGGATCCTGCCGGCGCTCCTCGACGAGGAGGTCACCGCCGTGTACGCCGGGCTGCGGGCCGCCACCGGCGCCGAGGACTACCGGATCGCGGCCCACCCCGAACTGCGGTACGTCACCGTCGGCGGGATCCGCTCCACCGGACTCACCGCCTCCCTCGCCCTCGGCCGGCACACCGTGGAGCTGCTCGCCGACACGGGCCTGGAGCTCGGCCCCGAACGCCCCCTCGCCCCGGTGTCGATGCCGAACCTGGGCGAGGCCTTCCCCCGTCCGTACCGGGACGCCGCCCGCATCGCCCGCGATCCCGCGTACGGCGAGATCGTCTGCCACTGCGAGCGGGTCACCCGCGGCGAGATCCGCGACGCGCTCGCCTCCACGGTGCCGCCCGCCACGCTCGACGGCCTGCGCCGCAGGACCCGCGCACGGGCCGGGCGCTGCCAGGGCTTCTCCTGCGGGGCGACGGTGCGGGCGCTGTTCGAGGAGCGTGCTCGGTGACCGGCGGAGGCGTGGTGGAGCGGGCCGTCGACGTCCTGGTCGTCGGCGCGGGACCGGCCGGTCTGGCCGCGGCCGCCCGGCTCGCGGCGGCGGGTGCGGGCCGGGTCGAGGTCCTGGAACGGGAGCGGACCGCGGGCGGGGTGCCGCGGCACTGCGCGCGCGGCGGCTTCGGGGCGTTCACCGGGCCCGGCTACGCGCGGCGGGCGGTGCGTGCCGCCGTACGGGCCGGAGCGGTGGTCCGCACCGGCGTCGGCGCGACGGGCTGGGCCGGGCCGCTGACCCTGGAGGTGACCGCGCCCACCGGCCTCGAACGGATCACCGCGCGGGCCGTGGTCCTCGCCACGGGGGCCCGCGAACGGTCCCGCAGCGCCCGTCTGGTGCCGGGCAGCCGTCCTGCCGGGGTGTTCAGCACCGGTGAACTCCAGCAGTCCGTGGAGCTGTTCGGGCTGCGCCGGGAGCGGATCGGACGCCGGGCCGTCGTCGTCGGTTCGGAGCCGGTCGCCCGGCACGCGGTGCGCACCCTGCGCCGGGCCGGGGTCACGGTGGCGGCCGTCGTCTCGGAGCGGCCGCGCGGGGCGCGCCTTCCGGTGCCCGTGCTGCGCGGCGCGAGGGTGCTGGAACTCGTCGGCCGGGGGCGCCTGTCGGGGGTGCTGGTGCGCGGCGCGGACGGGCGGACCGGGCTGCTGCGCTGCGACACGGTCGTCTTCACCGGCGACTGGATCCCCGACCACGAACTCGCCCGTACCGGCGGTGTCCCCCTCGACCGGGCCACCCGCGGCCCGGCCGTCGACCCCGCGTTCCGCACCTGCGTGCCGGGGGTCTTCGCCGTCGGCAACCTGCTCCGGGGCGTGGAGCCCGCGGTGGTGGCCGCGGCGGAGGGCCGGGCGGTCGCCGACGCCGTCCTCGCACGGCTCGCGGGCGCCCCCTGGCCCGGCCCGGGAGTCCCGGTCACCGCCGGGGGCGCCGTGCGCTGGGTCTCCCCCCACCGCCTCACCGGACCGGCCCCGACCCTGCTGCTCCGCCCGTCCGGCCGGCTGCTCCGCCCGGTCCTGACCGTGGAACAGGACGGGCGCGTGCTGCACGAGGCGCGGCTCCCGGGACGCGTGGACGCGCACCGCTCGGTCCGCCCGCCCACCGGCTGGACGGCGGACGTGGACCCGGCGGGCGGACCCGTGGTGATCCGGCTGGACAAGCCGTAGCACGCGCCCGATTCCCCCGGCGCGCGCGATCGTCCACACTGGGCAGTATGCCCGACAAGCGCAGTGCCGGTCTCCTCCTCTACCGCAGGACCGCCGACGGCGGTACGGAGGTGCTCATCGGCCATATGGGAGGGCCCTTCTGGGCCGGGCGGTCGACGGCCGCCTGGTCGGTCCCGAAGGGCGAGTACGGGCCCGACGAGCCGCCCGAGGCCGCCGCGCGGCGCGAGTTCGAGGAGGAGCTCGGCCTGCCGCCGCCGGACGGGGAGACCGTCCCCCTCGGTGAGATCCGCCAGGCCAACGGAAAGACCGTCACCGTGTGGGCCGTCGAGGCCGATCTGGACCCGGAGCGCGTGGTGCCGGGGACGTTCACCATGGAGTGGCCGCGCGGCTCCGGCACGGTGCGCGAGTTCCCGGAGCTCGACCGGGTGGGCTGGTTCTCCTTCGAGGCCGCCGCGCCCCTGCTGGTGGCGGGTCAGCAGGCCTTCCTGGAGCGCCTCGCGGCCCACCTCGGCGGGCCAGGGACCTGATTGTCAGACCCGTACGAGAGGGTGGTGGGGACGACCGCCACAAGCTCGACAGGGAGCCCGACATGACGACGATCACCGGCCGTGAGCGCGCCGCCGCCCAGGCCTACCTGCGCCTGCTCGAATCCACCCAGGCGGTGCTCGCCGATCCGCGCCTCGAGCCGTACGCGGCGGCGATGCTCACGCATCCGATGGCCGAGGCGGACGAGGCGCTGCGCCGGGCGGGCTTCTCGGGGAACGAGGCGCATCTGCTGCACCTCGTGGCGGCCCTGAGGGCGTCTCCCCCGGTGGAACGGGGAAGGCCCGTGTGAGGCGGGGCCCGGGACGACGACACGGGCCTGGGCGGGTCGCCGCTCGACCCCCGGCCCGCTCGCTCCCGGCCCGCTCGCTCCCGGCCGTTCGCTCGGGCCGGCGTGGGCGAGCTGCCGAGACCTGCCGCAGTCAGCCCACCCGCCCGTCCTCCCACCGGTCCGCCGGGTCCTGCTGCCGGGGGCGGCGGCCGAGGAGTTCGGCGAGGCCGCGGCGGGTGGCGGCGACCACGACCCGGTCGCCGGGACCCAGGACGTCGGCGGGCGGCAGCTGCCAGGCGAGCCCGTAGCCCGAGCGGTTCGCCGGCACCCCGGCGGCGCCCCGCGCGATCACCCGCCAGGCGCCGGGCCGGAACGCCTCGGCGACCGTACGGCCCTCCAGGAGCGGGTGGTCCTTGACGTCGAGCGCGGCGAAGAGCAGCACCCGGCGCTCCACGGGGATGGCGCCCAGGACCTGGCGGCCCATCATCGCCCCGGCGAACGCGGGCGCCGCCAGGTGGGAGACGCTGCGGCTGCGGGTGAGGGCGCCGGGGTGCGCGGCGCGCAGGGTGCGGTAGACGGCGGTGGCGAAGTCGTCGTCGTACAGGCGCAGTGCCACCCTCAGGTCGGGGCTGATCGACCGGGCGTGCAGTGCCGCCTCCAGGTTGGTGATGTCGACGCTGGTCAGGGCGAGGAGGGCGCGGGCCCGGTGGATGCGGGCGGCTTCCAGGACGCCCTCCTCGGTGACGTCCCCGATGACCGTGGGCACCCGCAGCCGGCGGGCGAGCGCGAGGCCGCGGGCCTCGGGGTCGGCCTCCACGCAGACCACCGGGATGTTCATCCTGCGGAGCCGGGCCAGCACCCGGGTGCCGACCTTGCCGAGGCCGAGCAGCACGACGTGTCCGGACAGGCCGCGCGGCGGGCGGCGCAGGGTGGTCGCCGAGCGGAAGGTGCCGAGGGCTTCCAGGAGCGCGGCGACGAGGACGGGCAGCAGGAGCAGGCCGACGAACCCGGCGAGGATCTGGAGCACCTGACGGCTGGTGGGCTCGCCCACCGCGGGGTCGCCGATGGCGAAGACGTCGAGCAGCGTCAGGTAGGCGGCGTGCAGCGGGTTGTCGCCGGTGGCGATCGTCGATGCCAGGGCGAGCCCGAGGACGGCGGCCGCCACGCCCGCGAGCGACCAGCGCAGCCGCCGGGAGAACAGCGAGCCGACGGGCAGCGCGGAGGCGCCGAGCCAGCCGGTGGCCTGGGCGGGGCCCTCGTAGCTCACGGCCTCCAGGGCGACGATCCCGCGTCCGGTGGCTGCGGCGACGGCCGCGTCGTCGGGCAGCAGCTGCGGGCCCTGGTCGCCGCTGCGTTCGGAGCCCTCGCTGCCGGCCGGGTCGCTGGCCGTCGCGGAGAGCAGCGCCAGGGTGCACAGGCCGGGGTCGGCGACCTCGCCCCGGGCGGGCGGGGTCCGGTCGACGGCGTGCAGCAGCAGGCCGCCGGCCTGGATCACCTTCTTGCTCCCGGCGATGGCGGTGGCGGCGAGGGCGGGTGCGGCGGTGTCGGCGTCGGAGAGGACGGTGGTCGCCGCGTCCAGCTTCTCGGGGTCGAGACCGGGTTCGGAGACGGCCGCGGCCTGGTCGAGGAGGGTGGCCAGGTGCTGTCCCAGCTTGCGGTTGTAGAGCCGGATGACCAGGCGCAGCCTCGGGTTGAGCCGGCGGGCGGCCAGCGCGGCCCGGATGTTGCGCTCGTCGTCCTCGTGGACCAGCGCGAGCGCGGCGGCCCGCTCCACCCCCGCGTCGAGCAGCGCCTGGTCGTCGGCCTCACCGGTCTCCATCACCCGGATCGTGCGGGCCTGGGCCGTGCCGCGCGGGTCGCCCGCGCCGGTCGGGCCCGCGGCTCCGGCTCCGGCTCCGGCTCCGGCTCCGGTGGTGCGGCTGACGGCCGCGGTGACCCGCCCGAAGAGCGCCGCGGCCCGTCCCGTCCGGGCCACGGGCCGGCTGGGCGTGTCGACGGGCGCGGGGACGAGCAGGGTGACCCGCTCCCCGTACATCTCGTGCAGCTCCGCCGCGAGACGGTGCGCCAGCACGTCGTCACCACAGACGATCATGTGTTCGACGGGGCCGGGGCCGTCGGAGCCCGGTGGGGCAACGGGCCTGCTCTGGTTCGGGAATGAGGACACGTCACCAGCATGCCCTGCCCCACCGACAGCCCGGACGGCGCCCGGCCCGGCCGTCGGCGCGGCGACGCGCCCACCCTCCGGCACAGCCGCTACGCCGGTCGGCGCACTCCGGTCTGCGGGCGTCCCGTCCCGTTCCTACCGTGACTGAATGATCGTCACGCCAGCTGTCCGTCATGCCACCGCCGGTGCCGCGGTGCTGCTGCTCGTCCTGCCGGTCCCCACGGCCACGGCCTCGGCTCCCGCCGCCCCCGCCGCTCCCGCCTCCGCCGTCTCCTCGGTCGGCGAGCCCACGCCGCCCGCGCGGTCCTTCGTCGACCCCGCCCGGCTCGACCGCTCCGGCACCCAGGTGCAGCCGCTGCGGGGCGCGCCACAGCTGCCGTCCGTGTCGGCCCTGTCCTGGGTGGTCGCCGACGCGGTCACCGCCGAGGTCCTCGCGGCGCGCGACGCGCACCGGCCGCTGCCGCCCGCGAGCACCCTGAAGACGCTCTTCGCGCTGACTGCGCTGCCGCACCACGGCGGGAACGAGCGGCACACCGTCAGCGACGAGGAGCTCAACGGCATCGGCGAGGGGAGCAGCCTCGTCGGCGTGAAGGAGGGCTACACGTACAAGGTGTCGGACCTGTGGAACGGCGTCTTCCTCAGCTCCGGCAACGACGCGGTGCACGTCCTCGCCGCCATGAACGGCGGCTGGGAGTCGATGACCCGGCAGATGCAGGAGAAGGCCCGTGCCCTGGGCGCCCGCGACACGCGCGTCGTCTCGCCGGACGGCTACGACGCGCCGGGCCAGGTGTCCTCCGCGTACGACCTGGCGGTCTTCGGGCGGGCGGGACTGCAGGACCCGCAGTTCACCCGCTACTGCTCCACCCGTTACGCGGACTTCCCGGCCGGCTCCTGGTCGTTCGGCATCGCCAACACCAACCGGCTGCTCACCGGCGCCGACGGGGTGGCCCGCTATCCCGGGCTCATCGGCATCAAGAACGGCTACACCAGCAACGCCGGGAACACCCTCGTCGTGGGGGCGCGGCGTGGGGGCCGCACGCTGGTCGTGTCGGTGATGAACCCGCAGGGCGGCGGCGGGTTCGCCGTGTACGAGGAGGCCCGGGAGCTGCTGGACTGGGGCTTCGACGCGGCGGGCCGGGTCCGGCCGGTGGGGTCCCTCAAACCGGCGAAGTCCCTGCGGCAGGAGGCGCCGCAGCCGGTACGCGCCGCCGCGCGGAAGGTGACCAAGGCGGGACCGGAGGCGGCCGGCGCCACCACGCCGGCCGCGGCGGCCGCCCGCGACCCGCACCGGCAGGCCACTCCCTCGGGCAAGGCGGCCGGGCTCCCGCTGGCCCTGGTCGGCGCGGCGCTCGGCGCGGCGCTCTCCCTGTGGCTCTGGCGGCGGTTCGGGGCGCGCGCGAACTGAGCCCGGAACAGGACCGGACCGAACAGCCGCGGCGGGACCGGAGGAGACGGGAAGCAGCGCGGATCCGGACGGAAGGCGGCGCGGATCCGAACGGGACCCCGGACGGAAGGCGGCGCGGACCCGGCCGGAAGGCGGCGCGGATCCGACGAAGAGCGGCGCGGCCCCCGGACGGCAGCGGCGGGGTGGGCGCGGCCGGCGGCTCCGGCCGTGTCCGGCGGGTCCGCGGCCGGCCGCCTCAGCGCTCCGGCTCGTCCGGGCGGGGCCGCTCCGCACCCGTGAGGTGGCGGCGCGACCAGACGAGGAGCAGGCGGAGCAGGCACACCAGGGTCACCACCCACACCGCGGCGAAGGCCCAGATCAGCGGGGGCGACTCGGTGGCGACGGCGGTCACGAACAGGGTGAGCGTGACGGCGCCCAGGAGGGCGGTGACGCGTCCGCCGGGACGGCGGAACCGGGGACCGGGGCGTCCGGAGCGCAGGCCCCGGGCGAGCGGCCGGTCCGCGCCCAGGCCCTGCTCGATCTCCTCCAGGATGCGCCGCTCCCGCGGCGAGAGCCCTGCCTCTTCCATCGCCGACACCTCCAGGCGGGCGGCGCCCGGGGCCGCCGCGCGGCCCGGGGCGCTTCGCGGGCCGTGACCGCCCGCGCTCCCTACCCTTCGCCTACCCCGCACACCCCCGGCCAACCGCCCCCGGGGCCATGACGGCGGCGACCGGACGGGGCTCGGCCAGGTAGCGCTCGGCGGCATGGACCGCCTCGCGGGCGGTGCGGACTCCCATGAGGACACAGAGCGTGTACGCGGTGTCCTCGAACCGGCGCAGGACCGAGGGGTCGCACGGCAGGGCCAGGGTCTGGCGTTCCTGGGCGCGGTAGCTCCGCAGCAGCCGGTCGATCGTGTTGCGGTCAGGGAGCAGCATCCGTTCCTCCTGGTACACGCCATCCCCCCGGCCCCACCATCGTGGGGCCGGATGCTCACCGACGCGACCCGCAGCGCCACGCTCCGTGATGTCCGCGACCTCCCCACGTGCGCGGGCGCCGCCGAGGGCGGAAGGTCGAGAGGAGAGGAAGGCCGTGGCGGGGGAGGTCGGAGGGCCGAGGTCATGAACCCGAGCGATCGCCTGCGTGTCGTCGTCACCGGCGCCACGGGGAACGTCGGCACGAGTCTGGTCCGCGCCCTGGAGCGCGAACCGCGGGTCGCTTCGGTGCTCGGGCTGGCCCGGCGACGGCCTGCCCTGACCCTGGCGAAGACGGAGTGGGCTGAGGTGGACCTGTCGCACGAGGGTGCCGGGCCCCGGCTCGCCCAGTACCTGGAGGACGCGGACGCGGTCGTCCACCTGGCCTGGCGCTTCCAGCCGACGCACGATCCGGTGGCGACCTGGGAGACCAACGTCCTCGGCGCCGTACGGGTCTTCGACGCGGTCGCCGCCGCCCACGTCCCGGTCCTGGTGCACGCCTCGTCGGTCGGTGCCTACTCCCCCGGTCCCCGGGGCGGTCCACCGGTCTCGGAGTCCTGGCCGACGCACGGCTGGCCGGGGGCCGCGTACACCCGGGAGAAGGCGTATCTGGAGCGTGCCCTGGACACCTTCGAGCGCGACCATCCGCAGACGCGGGTGGTCCGGATGCGGCCCGCCTTCCTGTTCAAGGAGGAGTCGGCGAGCGAGCAGCGGCGGATCTTCGCGGGGCGCTTCTTCCCGGGCCGTCTCTTCCGGCCGGACCTGCTGCCGCTCGTACCGGAACTCTCCGGCCTGCGCTTCCAGACCCTGCACACCGACGACGCGGCCGACGCGTACCGGCGGGCGCTGCTGCGGGACGTGCGGGGCGCGTTCAACCTGGCGGCGGATCCGGTGATCGACGCCCCGACGCTCGCCGGGCTGCTCGACGCCCGCCCGGTGAAGGTGCCGAACGCCGCCGTGCGGGGCGCGCTGGCGACGGCCTGGCGGCTGCGCGTCGTCCCGTCGTCCCCCGGGCTCTTCGACGCGGTGCTGCGCCTGCCGCTGCTGGCCACGGCCCGGGCGCGGCGGGAGTTGGAGTGGGTGCCCTCCAGGACCTCGGTCGAGGCCCTGGAGGCGTTCCTGCGCGGGGTCCGCACGGGTGCGGGCGACGCCACGGAGCCGCTCACCGGTCGGCGTACCGGCTGATCCGTCGGGCCCCGGGGCCCGTCAGCCCCAGTCGACGATCCGCATGGCGGCACCGGCCGCCTCCCGGCCGCGGCAGTGGGCGCGGTGGTGGGCGAGGACGCCCTCGATGTCGAGGTGGCGGCCGAACGCGGGCAGCGCGGCGAGCCGTTGCGCGTAGGCCCAGAGGGCGGGGTGCCCGGCGACCCGGTCCATGGCGGCGGCGTCGAGGTGCCAGCGGTGGACGGTGTCGAGCTGGACGAGGGTGACCCAGACGGTGACGTCGGCGGCGGTGGGCGCGTCGCCGAGGACGTACGGGTGGCGGGCGAGCCGCCGTTCGAGGGAGCCGAGGGCGGCGAAGAGGACGGTGAGCGGGTCGTGGTGGGCGGCCTGGTCGTCGAGGCCGAGCTCGCCCGCGCGCTGGGCGGCGGCGTGGACGCTGCGCGCGCACAGGTCGGCGACGGCGCGGATCTCCTCTTGGTGCGCCTCGGGGAGGAGTTCGGGTCCGTCGCCGCGGAAGCGCAGGGCGAGGTCGCGCAGGATGTCCGGCACGTGGGTGGAGACGATGCGGCCGGTCCAGCCGTCGCTGAGGACGGGCGCGGTGGCGGGTCCCGCGTACTGGTGGGCGCTGGCCTCGTAGAGCGGGCGCAGGACGGCGTAGCCGCCGTCGGGCGTGTCGGGGGTGGCGGGCAGGACGGTCAGCGGCAGCGTCTCGTCGAGGCCCAGGAGGCTGTGGGTCACGGCGATGCCCAGACAGCTGGGGTCGGCAGGTGCCAGATGGAGCCGGTAGCGGTGCGGCACCGCGTAGTGGCCGCTGCGCACGTCGCGGCCGATCCGGCCGCGGAAGGCCGGGGTGGTGGAGGCGGGGACGATCGACGGGACGACGGAGGGGAGGGCGGCGGGGACGGCGGACGGGGCGGCGGACGGGATGACGGACATGCTTCTCCCTGGGTTGCTCGGTGCTGGGTCGCGGTGGCGCACGACGGCGTCGGCGCGCGCCCGGAGGCAGCAGAGGTACGGGAAGGAGGAATCACGCGGAGCGGCGGTGCGACGGTGCGGCGGTGCGGCGGACAGGCGGAGGGGGAAGAAGGGCGGGGGCGGAGGGCGGCGAGGTGGCCGGGAACGGACGGTGGGCGACCGCGGCCCGAAGCGATCGACCCCGGTCGCCGGTGACCCGCCGGTGATCCGCGGATGACCGGCCGGTGATCCGCCGCAGGGCGCTACGCCGCGCTGCAGACCCGCAGCAGGTCGATGTGACGCCGGGAGGTCAGCGGCAGGGAGCGGGGCAGGCGGGGGGCGTGTGCCGTCTCCGCCGCGTCCGTGGCTCCCATGGTTCCCTACCTGTTCGCTCGGTTTCCCGTCCCCGAGTGTGGGATCGTCCGCGCCCTCCGTCAAGACTGCGGAATAATGCTCCTATGCGCATTTCAGCCAGGGCCGACTACGCGGTGCGGGCCGCCCTCCAGCTCGCCGCGGCCCAGGACACGGGGCCGGTGAAGGCCGAGGCGATCGCCGACTGCCAGGGGATCTCGCACAAGTTCCTGGAAGGCATCCTCGGGGACATGCGCAAGGGCGGCCTGGTACAGAGCCAGCGCGGCGGCAACGGCGGCTACTGGCTGGCGAAGCCGGCCGCGGAGATCTCGGTCGCGGACGTGATCCGCTGCGTGGACGGCCCGCTGGTCTCGGTGCGCGGGGTGCGCCCGCCCGAGCTGTCGTACACCGGCCCCGCCGAGTCGCTGCTGACCCTGTGGGTGGCGCTGCGGGCCAACGTGCGCCATGTGCTCGACGGGGTCTCGCTGGCGGAGCTGGCCTCGGCGAAGCTGCCGCCCGAGGTCGTGGCGCTCGCCGAGGACCCGGACGCCTGGACCAATCCGTAACCGTCCGGCCGCCCCCGACACCGCTGGCCGGCAGCCTGCCGTACCGGCTTTCGAGATGCCATTGTCCGTGATGCGGACGCCCCTTGGGGCGCGGGCCGCCCCTCTGCCAGTATTCCTACTATTCCAGTGGGGATACTAGGGATCATGTGAGGTGACGTGAGAACGCCGAAGAAGTCAGCGATACGCCCCACCTCCGCGCCGGCCGAACGCCCGGCCGACGACGGGATCTGGCCCCGCGTCACCAGAGAGCTCGCCGACGACCTCGCCGTCGACGCCCTGACCAGGGACCGCGCGGGCAAGGCACCCTTCGACGAGGTGGCCCGGCTCCAGGAGGCGGGACTGCCCGCGCTGCTCACCGCGCCCGGGCCCAGCGGCCGCGGCGCCGACTGGCGCACGGCCTGCGGGGTGATCCGGGAGATCGCCGCCGCCGACGGTTCGATCGGCGAACTCCTCGCCCACCACTGCGTCCTGTCCTGGACCTCGCGATTCCTCGGCCCCGCCGCGGGACCGCTCGACCTCGACACCCGGACCGCCCAGGAGCACTGGCTGCTCGCCGGGGCGGTCGAGCCGCCGCGCGTGGACTGCGCGCCGGCCGGACTCGCCCTGACCCCGGCCGGCGGCGGCGCCTACGTCCTCGACGGGCGCCGCGCCTTCGCCTCCGGCGTCACCGTCGCCGACCGGCTCGTCGTCGGCGCCCGCTGTACCGAGACGGGGGACCTGCTCGTCGTCCTGGTCGACCCGGCCCACCCGGCCGTGTTCACCGACGCGGGCGCCGAGCGGGTCGGGCAGCGCCTCGCCGGCGCCGGTACGGTCACCTTCGACCAGGTGCCGGTCGGGGCGGAGCAGGTGCTCGGCGCGCTCCCCCAGGACGAGCACGCCGTCGCCCCGTACTCGACCCTGGCACCGCTCGCGCTGCGGCTGCTCCTGGTCCAGGTGGGGCTCGGCATCGCCGAGGGCGCGCTCGCCGAGGCCCGGGACGTCAGCCGGGCCACCCAGGCGGCGGCACCGCCCGCCGAAGGGGCACGGGGGCGGGCCGCGTTCGCGGCGGACTTCGCGAACGGCTTCGCGGCGGACTTCGCCGCCACCGGGACGAGCGGCCGCCTGGGCCGCTCCGGACTCCCGGGACTTCCCCGGCCCGGCTTCGCGTCCCCGGGACTCGCGGGCTTCTCCGGTGGCGGACCGGGGGACGATCCGTACCTCCTCCTGGCCTACGGGGAGTTGGCGACGGCCGCGCACGCCGCCGCCGCGGTGGTCGAGCGGGCCACCGACGCCCTCGCCCGCGGTCTCGTCGAGGAACGGGGACTCGACGTCGAGGACCTCGCGGACATCGCCGTCCTGGTCGCCGCGGCCGAGACCGTCACCAACCGGGCCGCGGTGGACATCACCACCCGCATCCTCGAACTGGTCGACCCGGCGACCGCGGCCCGCCCGCACGCCGGCGGCCAGGGCTTCGACCGCTTCTGGCGCAACGTCCGGGCCCTCACCGCCCCGGTCTCCCCCGACCACCGGCTGCGCGACATCGGCGACCACTACCTCAACGGCACCCACGCCCGCCTCACCCTGCCGGTGTAACCCGTCCGACCGGAACGGCGGGCGCCCTCGCCCGAAAGGGGCCGGACGGCACGCCGCCACGGGACCTCCGGCCCTCTCCTCGGGCGGCCGATGGGCCCAAGCTGGAGGCAGCGGGCCCGCCGCCCCTGGCGGGCCCGACACCGAGCCGACGGAGGCAGCCTGATGAGTCGTGAGATCGTCGCGGGAGTGGACGGTTCCCCCGAGAGCCTGGCCGCGGCGGACTGGGCCGCGCGCGAGGCGCTGCTCCGCGGGCTCCCGCTGCGTCTGGTGCACGCCTGGCGCTGGGAACCGCTCGACCTGCCCCTCCTCCAGGACCCGGCGACCCAGCAGCAGGCCGCCCAGGCCGTGCTCCGCGAGGCCGAGGCCGCGGTCACCGCGCGCCACCCGGACCTCACGTCGACCGCCCAGGTCATCGGCGACACCCCGGTCACCGCACTGCTCGACGCCTCGCGCGAGGCCGAGCTGCTGGTCCTCGGCTCCCGCGGGCACGGCGCCGTCGCCGGATACCTCCTCGGCTCGTACGGGCAGCAGATCATCGCGGCCGCGCGGTGCCCGGTCGTCGCGGTCCGCTCCCGCGACGGCGCCGCCGCCGAGCCGCCCGCCGGGGAGATCCTGGTCGGCCAGCAGGGCAGCCCCCAGGACAGCGCACCCGTGCTGCGGTTCGCCTTCGAGACGGCCGCGGCCCGCGGGGCGGCCCTCAGGGCGGTGCGGGCCTGGAGCCTGCCGCCGCTGTTCGCGTACAGCCCGGGCTCGCTGCGGCTCGCCGACGAGGCCGGCGGGCTCGTCCCGTACGAGGAGAAGGCGCTGCGCGAGGCGCTCGCCCCGTGGCGGGAGCGGTACCCCGACGTCCCGGTGACCGAGCACGTGGAGCTGGGCAGCGCCGGGCAGGTGCTGCTGTCGGGTTCGGGCTCGGCGCAGCTGCTCGTGGTGGGGCGGCGTGTCCGGCGCGGGGCGCTCGGCACGCGGATCGGTTCGGTGGCCCACGCGGCCCTGCACCTCGCCCCGTGCCCAGTCGCAGTGGTACCGCACGAGGTTGACGCACAGGATTGACGAGGAGTGTCGCGCTGTCCGGGACCGGAAAGTGTTATAGCCGTCGCCCCGGTGGCTCTCCCCAGTGCCGGACGGTCCGGCGGCCACGAACAGGGAGCGGAGCAGATGCAGCACGACGCGTACGACGCAGGCGTCCCGAACGACCGCCCGGGACCGCCGCCCGAGAGCGCGGCCGGCCGGCACCGCAAGGGGGCCGGCGGACACCGGCACGGACACCGACGGGCCCGCCGCCCTGCCCTGTCCTTCCGCGCGGTGGTCACGGCGGCGGGGGCGGTCGCCGCCGCCCTCACCGTCACGACCGGGGTGTACGTGGCGACCCTCGGCACCCCCGCCGACGCCGGGACCCGCCCGGACGCGGCCGGGAGCCCGGCACCGCTGCCCGTGGAGCCTGCGCCGTCCGGGACCACGACGTCCGCCGCACCGGCAGGCTCCCCGGCGGCCGACACGGCCGGCCGGGTCACCGCCGCAGCGGCCACGACCGCCGCCCCGTCGGCCCCGCCGGCCGCGAGGCCCTCGCCGGCCCGTGTCACGCGCGTGGTCGCCGCACGGCCCGCGACCGGCCAGGAGACGCAGCGGAGGGCTCGGGCGGCGCCCGCGGCCGCCGGGACCGCCGCCCAGTACATCGACCAGGTCCTCGCCCTCGCCAACACCGAGCGCCGGAAGGCCGGTTGCGAACCGCTCCGGTCCGACGCCAGGCTCCGGACGGCCGCGCAGAGGCACGCCGACGACATGTCCGACCGCGACTACTACGCCCATGACACCCCGGAGGGACGCAGCCCGGGCGACCGGATCACCGCGGCGGGGTACGACTGGTCGACCTGGGGCGAGAACATCTTCCGCGGGCCGCACACGCCCGCCGAGGCGGTCGACGGCTGGATGAACAGCGAGGGGCACCGCAGGAACATCCTCAACTGCGCGTTCAAGGAGATGGGCGTGGGAGTGAACCTCACGCCCAACGGCCCCTGGTGGGTCCAGGACTTCGCCTCCCCGTGAGGGCCGCCGCCGTGCCCCTCACCCGAGGGGCGCTGCCAGCTCCTGTACCCAGATCGTGCCGTCGGGCCCGGAGACCGCGGCGACGCCGGTGTCCCGGTACGCGCAGTCGAGGAGGTTGCGGCGGTGCGGGGGGTCGGCCATCCAGTCGGCCACAACGGACGCCGGGTCGGCCTGCCCCTGGGCCAGGTTCTCGGCCCAGGCGCTCCAGGAGTAGCCAAGGCCCTCGAACCGGCTCCCGGCGTCCGTGCCCTCGGGGGTCGTGTGCCCGTAGTAGCCCCGGGCCACCATGTCCCGCCCGTACGCCTTGGCCGCCGCGGACAGCTTCGGATCGCGCCTGAGCGGGGCGCACCCCACCTCGGCCCGATGCCCGTTCACCAGCGCGTTCACCCGCTCCTCCACGCTCGGACGCGGCGCCCGGCTCGGGCTCGGCGTCGGCGAAGGGTGCGGCGGGGGAGGCGGGGTCGTGGTGCGCGTGACGGTCGGCGTCAGCGGGGCGGGCGGCGCGGGCGCGGGCTTCCGCAGCTCCGTGGCCCGGTCCGGGTCACCCGGTACGAGCAGGACCACGGCACCGAGGATCGCGAGGGCCGCCGCGGCGGCGGGCCAGAGGTGGCGGCGGGGCCGACCGGATACCGGGCCCGGGGCGGGGGATGCGCTGCCACTGCCGTCCGCGAGACCGGATCCGGAATCCTGGATGCCGGATCCGGTGTCCGGGCCCTCCCCCGTCCACCCCACCGTCTCCATCCCCCCGGCCCCGGCCCCACCCCGCCCGGCCCACACCAGCAGCGGCGGGACGAGGCCGAAGCCGACGAGGAGGCCTTCGGCCGGGGCGAGGCCCGTGCGGGTGGGGGCGCAGTGGCGGCAGGTGTCGAGGTGGCGGGCGAGGCGTTTGCGCCAGAGCGGGGAGGGGCGGCCGTCCCAGCCGTCGGTGGTCTCGGCGAGCCGCGGGCAGGGCGGAACGGCGGCGAGGGCGCGGACGACGGTGCGGCCGGTCTCCAGGCGTGCCTTCATGCGCTGGACGCGGACGGCGGCGTGCCGGGGCGGCACGTCGAGGGCGGCGGAGAGTTCGGCGCGGGTGAGTTCGCCCGCGGCCTCCAGCCACCACAGGGAGAGGAGCTCCCGGTCCTCGTCGTCGAGCCAGCGGGTCGCCTCGGCGACCTCGCGGCGCTGGCCGGTGAGGCCGAGGCGGAGGATGGTCAGTTCGGTGAAGTCGCCGGCCGGGTCGGCGAGGGTGGCGGCGCCGTCGAGGCCGGGCAGCGGCGCCTGCTGGCGTTCCCGCCAGCGGTGCCGTATCCGGTTCATGGCGATGGCGACGAGCCAGGACCGGAACCGGGCCGGGTCGCGCAGGCCCGGCAGGCCGTCGAGGGCGCGGACCATCGTGTCCTGGACGAGGTCGTCCACGTCGGCGTGGCCGTCGAGGGCGCGGCCGACGATGTTGTAGACGAGCGGCAGGTAGGCCCGGACGAGGTCGTCGCCGGCGCGCGCGTCACCCGCCCGCGCCGCCTCGACGAGCTCGGCGGTGCGGTGCTCGACGCTCTCCATGTGCTGTGCTCCCTCGTCCCCGGTGACGGCTTCCGCCCGGTGCGGGCCGTCGTCGGGAGACCGCGGGGAACGGCCGGGACAACACTTTTCCCGGCGGCACGTGTCCTGTGTCCCCCGAAGGGGCCGCTATCCCGACAGGTGCGGCAGGGTCGGCACCGTCGCCCCGCCCCCTTCCCGTACGGCCGCGACGACGGCGTCGTGCAGGTCGCGGCTCTCCTCCTCGGATCCGCAGAAAACCGGACTGCCCGACATGGTGAACCAGTCGGAGGCGCCGCTGTACTGCACGGCCACACGCGCTTCCCGCTCGGCGAAGGTGGTGTGCACGGTCAGATCGCCCGTGACGACACCGGCCTCGTCGGTCAGGACCCCGCCACGCCCGGTGTAGACACCGGCGGTCGTCCATGATGCCCAGCTCATCCATCCAGACTCACACCCGGACGGCGGATGCGCCACCGACGCGACCGCCCCGGCCGGACGGATGTCCGGCCGGGGCGGTGCTGGTCCCGCGTGGGGCCCTCGCGGATCAGGCGAGGGTCGCGACGGCCTCGTTGAAGGTCGCGGACGGGCGCATCACGGCCTCGGCCTTGGCCGGGTCGGGCTGGTAGTAACCGCCGATCTCGGCCGGGGAGCCCTGGACGGCGATCAGCTCGTCGACGATCTTCTGCTCGTTGGCGGAGAGCGTCTCGGCCAGCGGGGCGAAGGCCTTGGCGAGCTCGGCGTCGTCGGTCTGGCCGGCCAGCTCCTGGGCCCAGTACAGGGCCAGGTAGAAGTGGCTGCCGCGGTTGTCGATACCACCGAGGCGACGGGTCGGCGACTTGTCCTCGTTGAGGAAGGTGCCGGTGGCGCGGTCGAGGGTGTCGGCGAGGACCTGGGCGCGGGCGTTGTCCGTGGTGGTGGACAGGTGCTCGAAGGACGCGGCCAGGGCGAAGAACTCGCCGAGGCTGTCCCAGCGGAGGTAGTTCTCCTTGACGAGCTGCTGGACGTGCTTCGGGGCGGAGCCGCCGGCACCCGTCTCGAACAGGCCGCCGCCGGCCATCAGCGGGACGACGGAGAGCATCTTGGCGCTGGTGCCCAGCTCCAGGATCGGGAACAGGTCGGTCAGGTAGTCGCGCAGGACGTTGCCGGTGACCGAGATGGTGTTCTCGCCGCGGCGGATGCGCTCCAGGGAGAACTTCGTGGCCTCGACCGGGGACAGGACCTTGATCTCCAGGCCCTCGGTGTCGTGCTCCGGCAGGTACGCGTTGACCTTCTCGATCAGCTGCGCGTCGTGGGCGCGCTCGGCGTCCAGCCAGAAGACGGCCGGGTCGCCGGTGGCGCGGGCGCGGGTGACGGCCAGCTTGACCCAGTCCTGGATCGGCAGGTCCTTGGTCTGGCAGGCGCGGAAGATGTCGCCCTCGGCGACCTCCTGCTCCAGCACGGTGGCGCCGGAGGCGTCGACGAGGCGGACGGTGCCGGCCGCGGCGATCTCGAAGGTCTTGTCGTGGGAGCCGTACTCCTCGGCCTTCTGCGCCATGAGGCCGACGTTCGGGACGGAGCCCATGGTCGACGGGTCGAAGGCGCCGTGGGCGCGGCAGTCCTCGATCACGGCCTGGTAGACGCCGGAGTAGGAGCTGTCCGGGAGGACGGCGAGGGTGTCGGCCTCCTGGCCGTCCGGGCCCCACATGTGGCCGGAGGTGCGGATCATGGCCGGCATCGAGGCGTCGACGATGACGTCGGACGGCACGTGCAGGTTGGTGATGCCCTTGTCGGAGTCGACCATGGCGAGGGCGGGGCCCTCGGCCAGCTCGGCGTCGAAGGAGGCCTTGATCTCCTCGCCGAGGCCGTGCGGGATGGACTCCAGGCCCTTGAGCACGGTGCCGAGGCCGTCGTTGGCGGACAGGCCGGCGCCGGCGAGGACCTCGCCGTACTTGGCGAAGGTCTGCGGGAAGAAGGCGCGCACGACGTGGCCGAAGACGATCGGGTCGGAGACCTTCATCATCGTGGCCTTGAGGTGCACGGAGAAGAGCACGCCCTCGGCCTTGGCGCGGGCGACCTGCTCGGACAGGAAGGTGCGCAGGGCCTCGACGCGCATGACGGAGGCGTCGACGACCTCGCCGGCGAGGACCGGGACGGACTCGCGCAGCACGGTGACGGTGCCGTCGGCGGCGACGTGCTCGATGCGCAGGGCACCGGCCTCCGCGACGACGGTGGACTTCTCGGTGGAGCGGAAGTCGTTCTCGCCCATGGTCGCCACGTTGGTCTTGGACTCGGAGGTCCAGGCACCCATGCGGTGCGGGTGGGTCTTGGCGTAGTTCTTGACCGAGCCGGGCGCGCGGCGGTCGGAGTTGCCCTCGCGCAGGACCGGGTTGACGGCGCTGCCCTTGATCTTGTCGTAGCGCGCGCGGACGTCCTTGTCCTGGTCGCTCTGCGGGTCGTCCGGGTAGTCCGGGAGGGCGTAGCCCTGCGCCTGGAGCTCGGCGACCGCGGCCTTGAGCTGCGGGATCGAGGCCGAGACGTTCGGCAGCTTGATGATGTTCGCCTCGGGCGTCTTCGCGAGCTCACCGAGCTCGGCGAGGGCGTCCGCGATGCGCTGGCCCTCTTCGAGCCACTCGGGGAAGCTGGCGATGATGCGCCCGGCCAGGGAGATGTCACGCGTCTCGACGTTGATCCCGGCCGTCGAGGCGTAGGCCTTGATCACGGGCAGGAACGAGTACGTCGCCAGGGCGGGCGCCTCGTCAGTGTGCGTGTAAATGATGGTCGAGTCAGTCACCGGGTGTGCTCCGCTCCACGTCTGCGTCTGCGAGATTGCTCGACATCAAGATATCTCGTGATCGGGCTCCTCGGGAAAGGGGTCCTCGGGAACCGGACTCGCGAGCCGGTACGGGGCGGGCCCCGGGTCGAGGTCGACGCGGCGCACCAGGCCGAGCAGGACGGCGGCGACGGCCGCTCCGGTGCCCGCGGCGAGGGCCTGGCCGCAGCGGTGGGCGATGCGGGGCAGCTCGGCCGGGACGGGCCCGGCGCCCGGCAGGCAGCCGGGCAGCAGATAGGTGCCGACGGCGAGCCCGGCGGCGGCGACCAGGACGAGCGGGACGGCCACGAGGAGCCGCTGCGGGGGCAGCCGCCGCCGGGTGGCGGGGCGGATCTTCCCCTTGCGGGCGAGGAGCGCGACGACCGCGGAGAACGCGGCGAGCACCAGCAGGTCGGCGGCGATCACGTCGCCGGGGCGGTGCCTGCCGGAGGCGATGCCGTACGCGCCGAGGGCGACGGCCCACAGGGCGGCCAGGCCGACGGCGCCGGTCCGCAACCGGTGGGGGACGACCAGGACGAGTCCCAGGGCCGTGCCGGCGGCGATCACGCAGGTGGCGCTGGGGAAGCCGCTCCGTACGGCGGCGCCCGACGCGTCGACGAGGTGCGGCCCCGGCGCGTACCGCTGGAGGAGGACGGCGGCGAGCAGGGCGGCGGCCACGGTGCCGAGGGCCAGGCCGGTGAGCGCGTACCGCTTGCGGAGCGCGCCGACGGCGGCGAGCAGCACGACGGCGAGGACCAGGGAGAGGGTGCCGAGGCCGCGCAGCGAGGGGTGCTCGCGGAGGAACTGGGCGACGGCGGGGTCGGCGAGCCGGCCGGCGAGCGCGGCGTCCCCCCAGCGTCTGCCGGTCGCCGTGAGGACGAGTCCGGCGTAGGCGACGGTGAGCAGGAGGACGGCGGCGAGGCAGGCGCGCCGCATGCGTATGCGGATGCGGGAGCTGAACGATCCGGCGGCCTCGGCGGCGACGGCGGCGTACCACCAGGTGTCACCGGCCGTCGCGACGCTCCGCGGGGAGCCGCCGGTACGGTGCCTGTCGAAGGGTGCCATGCCACGATTCGACCCCGGCGCGGACGGGTCCGCCCGCTGGAGGCACCCGAACGACACGCGTCAGGACGTGCGCCTCGGCAGGGCGGCGGCCCTCGCCGGCTGCGCCCGGCCGAACGCCGCGGGCCACTGGACGTGACGCCGCTGCCGGCGGAAGACCCGGCCGGTGCGGATCGCGGCGATGCCGCGGATCACGATGCCGAGGACGGCGCTCGGTACGCCCGGGTGCGCGCTCGTGGTCCGCCCCCTGCTCCCCGTCACCCGCGGTCGGCGCGATCACGCCACAGGGGTGCGGTGGGCGGGGGCGCGTCCGCCGTTGCGGGCGCGGCGCCTGGTCCCGTCGAGGGTGAAGGCCGTGTTGACGAGGGCGACATGACTGAGCGCCTGGGGGGTGTTGCCGAGTTGGCGGCCCGTGGCGGGGTCCCACTCCTCGGAGAGGAGGCCCACGTCGTTGCGGACGTCCAGGACCCGTTCGAAGACGGTGCGGGCCTCGGCCGGGCGGCCGGTCAGGGCGAGCGCGTCGGCGTACCAGAACGTGCAGGCCAGGAAGGCCCCTTCGGCGCCGTTGAGGCCGTCGACGTCGTGGACGTGCCCGTTCCCGGTGTCGGCGTAGCGGCGCAGGAAGCCGCGGTCGTCGAGGCGGCCCATCGCCCGCACGGTGCGCAGGACGCGCGGGTCGTCGGGGGGCAGGAAGCCGAGCCGCGGGATCAACAGGGCGGTGGCGTCGAGCCGGCTCGCGCCGTAGTACTGCACGAAGGACTGCTGGGAGTCGCTCCAGCCCTGCGCGCAGACCTCCGTGCGCAGTTCGGCGCGCAGGGCCTGCCAGCGGTGCACGGAGCCGCGCAGGCCGGCGACACGGGCGAGGCGCACCGCGCGGTCGGCGGCGACCCAGGCCATCACCTTGGAGTGGACGAAGTGCCGCCGGGGTCCCCGGACTTCCCAGATGCCCTCGTCGGGTTCCCGCCAGCGTTCGCCGAGGTACTCCAGCAGCGCCGCCATCAGGCTCCACACGTGCGCGTCGAGGGTGACCCCGGCCCGTACGGCGGAGTAGATGGTGCTGAGGACCTCGCCGTAGATGTCGAGCTGGAACTGGTCGACGGCCGCGTTGCCGAACCTGACGGGTTGTGAGTTCTCGTAGCCGGGCAGCCAGTCGGCCTGCGACTCGGGCAGTCGCCGCTGTCCCGCGACGCCGTACAGCGGCTGGAGGTCGGCCGGGTCGCCGGCGACGGCGCGGACCAGCCAGTCCTTCCAGGCGAGGGCCTCCCTGCGGTAGCCGCTGCGCAGCAGGCAGGAGAGGGTGAAGGTGGAGTCGCGCAGCCAGCAGAAGCGGTAGTCCCAGTTGCGCAGCCCCCCGATGCACTCCGGCAGGGAGGCGGTGGCGGCGGCGATGACGCCGCCGGTCGGCTCGTAGGTGAGCGCCTTCAGGGTGACCAGCGAGCGGATCACGGCGGCGCGGGCGGGCCCCTCGTAGTGGAGCCCCGCGGCCCACTCGTCCCAGAAGGCGAGGGTCCGGTCCAGGGCGAGGGCCACGTCGGGCGCGGCCGGCGCCGGGGTGTGCGAGGGGTGCCAGCCGAGGACGAAGGTGACGCGCTGTCCGGCGACGACGGGGAAGGCGAAGGTGGCCCGGTCGGCGGTGACGTCGGGGTCGCCCGCGCCCGGGCCGCAGTGCAGCCGGGTCGCGTCCGGCCCGGCGACCGAGGCGAGGGTGCGCCGGTCCACGGCGCGGGTCCACGGCGCCACGCTGCCGTGGTTGAAGCGGACCCTCAACTCGCCCCGCACGTCGACCCGTCCGGCGATCCCGTCGACGACCCGGACGATCCGCGGGGTGCGCTGGCGCGGCGGCATGAAGTCGGTGATCCGGACGGTGCCGGTGACGGATTCCCAGACCGTCTCCAGGACGAGGGTGTCGCCACGGTAACTCCGGCGGCTGCACGGAAGACCGCCGGCCGGGGCGAGCCGCCAGCGGCCGTGCCGCGCGTCCCCGAGGAGGGCGGCGAAGCAGGCGGGAGAGTCGAACCGCGGGGCGCACCACCAGTCGACCGATCCGTCCCTGCCGACGAGAGCGGCGGTCTCAAGGTCGCCGATGAGGGCGTAGTCCTCGATGCGCCCAGCCATGTCGGGAATTCTAATCCCGGGGCAGGCGAACCGCAGGAGCGCGCGGACCGTCAGCGGCGCGGAAATACCTCCGTTCACGGCCCGGGCCTTCATACATTCACGGCCCGACGCATAAGGAGTGCTTCCGGAGACGGGCACGCGCATTCCTTGACCCGGGGGCCGTATGCGCACGATGCTGAAAAGCAGCCGCGCACAGCGGAGATGCAGAAGGCCGAACCATGAGCAGCGAACCGCACCCCCTGCGTCGCTCGACCGACCGCCTGCCCGCCACCGGCACCCGCACGGTGAGCCTGGTGGTGGCGGTCCGGCCGGACGACCGCGCGACGGACTGGCTGCTCGCCCAGATCCCGCCCGCCGTACGGGAGGTCGTGCTGGTCGGAGGCGTACGGGCGGACCCGGAGCGCACCCCGCGCGGGGTGTCGGTGCGTCGGCTCGGCCCGTGGGACTGGGCCTCCGGCGACGTGCCGCACGCCGGCCTGCTGGCCGCGACCGGCGACCACGTGGTCCTCATGGGCGCCGACGGCAGCATGTCCCCGCGGGAGATCCCGCATTACCTGCACTACCTGGAAAGCGGGTTCGACTTCGTCAAGGGATCGCGTTTCATCGCGGGCGGTGATTTCGCGGCCTATCCGCTGCACCGGCGTCTCGGTCACAGTGCGCTGCTGCGGGTCGCCCGGCAGTTGTACGGCCAGCACCTGACCGATCTCTGGTACGGATTCTGCGCTTTCCGGCGGGAATTCGTCGACCTGCTCGCCCTGCGCGAGGACGGGGTGGAACTCGGCGCCGAACTCGTCGCCCACGCCCTGCACTACGGGCTGCGGGTCGCCGAGGTCCCCAGCCTCGAACTCCCCCGCCGCCACGGCCCGTCGCACCCCCGCACCCTCCGCGACGGCGGCCGCATCCTCGGCACGCTGCTCGCCGAGCGCCCGCACACCGCGCTGCTCCGGCTCGCGCCCGCGAACCGGCACGGCAGAGGCCCAGGTCCGGCGGCCAGCGGTTGACGAAGCTCCGGGCGGATGCTAAGCGTGGAAGACAGTGCATCGACCCGATGCACACCTGACCCTCGGCAGGGTCGGTTGTCGGAAGAGGCGCGTCATGACCTCCCTCCCCATCAGCCGAGTGCCGGTGGCACCCGCTCCGCATCCTCTGCGGCGGGTGACCGACTGGCCCACTGCCGACGCGCGCCGCCGTTCCCCGTGCGCGCGCACCCGCCCGGCCACGCCGACCGCGCACCCCGCGCGCCGCGCGTCCGACCGCGTCCGTGACGCGGCCCGGCTCTGCCGCCGCCACGCCGAGGCGCGCAGGACCCGACCGACCCCCCGTCGCCGGCGTTCCCGCGCCGTCCGCACCCGTGCCACGGGTGGCCGGCGACGGTCGGACGGCTCCTCCGGCCCAGCCGCCGACGACGGCGGTCGTCCGCACCCCGGCGCCCGCCCCGACCCGGTCCGGCACGCCGCTCCCCCACACCACGGCCCCCGGGCCCGTAGGCCCGCCGCCCCGGCACCTGCCGCGCGCCGCCGGATCCCGGTCCCCGCGCTCGTCCCCGCCGTGGCCCCCCGCACCCGTACCCCCGCGCCGACCGCGCGCCGGGCCTTCCCCCGAGGAGGCGAGGCGCGATGACCGCGGTCCGCGCGCACCCCCCGCTCCCCCGCTCGCTCACCCGGCCCCCGGTCGAACTCGAGCTGATCATCCCCGCCTTCAACGAGCAGCGGCGACTGCCCTCGACGATCACCGCGACCCTGCGCTACCTCTCCCGGCGCCCGTGGTCCTCCTCCGTGGTCGTGGTCGACAACAACAGCGTCGACGGCACCCTGGACGCGCTCGACCGGTTCACGGGCACGCCGAGCGAGCTGCCGGAGACCGGGCTCGACGTGGGCTTCCACGTGATCGGCTGCGGCGAGCAGGGCAAGGGCGCCGCCGTGCGGCGCGGTATCGAGACCTCCTCCGCCCGGTTCATCGGCTTCGCCGACGCCGACAACGCCACCCCCATCGACACCCTCGACCGGGTCGTGGAGCTGCTGCGCGCGGGCCACGGCGCGGTCATCGCCTCCCGGCACGCCCCCGGCGCCCACCTGGAGGTCGAGCAGGGCGCGCTGCGGCGCGGCGGCGGCGCGCTCTTCCGTACGCTCGCCCACCTCACGCTGCCGGAGATCGCCGACACCCAGTGCGGCTTCAAGTTCTTCCCCGGTCCACTCGCCCGCGAGATCGTCCGCGACTGCCGCGTCGACGGGTTCGCCTTCGACGTCGAACTGCTCGCCCATGTGGTGAAGGCCGGGCGGGACGTCGTGGAGGTGCCGGTGGAGTGGACCGACCAGGACGGCTCGACCTTCTCGGCGCGCCGGGACGGGCTGCGGTCCATGGCCGACCTGCTGCGGATCTCGATGGCCAGGTGAGTGCCGTGACCACGCCCTCGCACCCCGTTCCCGGCCCGGTTCCCGGCTCCGGCCCCGAGGCGGCCCCGCCGAGCGCCACCGCGCTCGCCCGGCTCGCCCGCATGGACATCGCGTTCCTGAACTGGCGCGACCCCTGGCACCCGGACGCCGGCGGCGCCGAGGCGTACGCCCACGAGATCGCCCGGCGGTTCTCGGCGGCCGGGGCGCACGTCACCTTCGTCTCGTCGCGGTACCCCGGCTCGCGCGCCCGGGAGTACCGCGACGGGCTGCGGATCGTCCGGGGCGGCGGCACCTTCGGCGTGTACGCGGCGGCCGCGGCCCACCTGCTGCGCAACCGGCACGCGTACGACGCCGTCGTCGACTTCCAGAACGGCATCCCGTTCTTCTCACCGCTGTTCACCCCTCGCTGGACCGCCGACCTGTGCGTCATCCACCACGTCCACCAGCACCAGTTCGACGTGCGGTTCCGCTGGCCGATGAACACGGTGGGCAGGCTCCTGGAGAAGCAGGTCAGCCGCACCGTCTACCGGGGCAGGCCGGTCGTCGTGGTCTCGCCCTCCACCCGCGAGGGCGCGCGGCGCGAGCTCGGCTTCGGCAACACCCTGCACATCGTGCCCAACGGGCGCCCCGCCGGGGCGCCGGACGCGCCCGACGGCGCCCGCAGCGACACGCCCGCGCTGACCGTGGTCAGCCGTCTGATGCCGCAGAAACGGGTCGACCTGCTGGTGCGGGCCATGCCCGCGCTGCTGCGCCGGATCCCGGCGCTGCGCGTGGACGTCTGCGGCGACGGGCCGGAGCTGGGGGCGCTGAAGGAGCTGGCGAGCCGGCTCGGGGTGGCCTCCGCCGTCGTCTTCCACGGGCGCGTCAGCGACGCGCGCCGGGCCGAGCTCTTCCACCACGCGTGGCTGACCGTCGTGCCCTCCGTCGCCGAGGGCTGGGGCCTCACCGTGATCGAGGCGAACGCCGTCGGCACCCCCGCGCTCGCCTACGACGTGCCGGGGCTGCGGGACGCCATCCAGCCGGGCGTCAACGGGCGGCTGCTCGACCCGTCGACCGACCTCGCCGACGGCGTCGCCGCGGCGCTCGCCGAACTCGCCGACCCCGCCGCCCGTGTACTCGCCGCCGCGCGCTGCCGCGCCTGGGCGGCCGCCTTCTCCTGGGACGCCAGCGCCGAACGGCTCGCGCAGGTCCTCCTGGAGGAGCTGCGGCGCATCCACCGGCACCGGCGGTCCCGGCGCGGCCCCAACGACCTCGCCGTACTGGGCCGGTTCACCGCCCCGGACGCCGAGGCCGTCGAGCGGGCCGCCCGCGACGCGCTGCGCCAGACCGACGTGTGGCGCCGCGAGGGCGACTCCTTCCAGGTGCTGCTGCACGGCTGCGACGAGGTGCAGGCGCTGGCCGCGCTCGCCCGGCTCGGCGTGCGCGACGCGTCCGTGGCACTGGCCGGCGGCCGGGACGTCCTGGTGGGCGGGGCGTCCCGGCACCTTCCCGGCACGGCACGGCGCGCCCTGCGGCCGCCTCGCCCCGGCTCCGGTCGGGAGGCCGGGGCATGACCTCCGCCCAGCCCCTCGCCGCCCGCTCCGAGGCGCACCCGGACGCGGTCACCGCGGTGCGCGGCGCCCGCTGGATCGCGACGGCCGCGGTCGCCGCCGGAGTGCTCAACTACGTCTACGCGCTGGTCCTGACCCGGCTCCTCGACGTCACCGCGTACGCCACGTTCGCCGCGGGTCAGGGCCTCGTCGTGTGCACGGCGGCGGTCGCCGTGGTGACCGTGCCGTGGATGCTGGCGCAGGCGCTGGCGCGGGCCCGGTCGGAGGCCGAGCGGGCCGAGGCGGTGCGGTTCGCGGTGGTGACCGGGGTGACCGGCGGGCTGGTCGCGGCGCTCGTGGTCGGGACGGTGTCCGCGCAGTTCGCCGGCGCGGCGACCGTCGCCGTGATCTCGGCCGCCACCTTCCTCATCTACGTGACCCGGGTCAGCGCCGGCTGGCTGCAGGGCACCGAGCGGCTGCGCACCCTCGCGGTCGTCACCGCCGCCGAGGCGGTGCTGAAGCTGGCCGTGGGGCTGCTGTTCGTCTCGGTCCTGGGCCTGGGCGAGACGGGCGCCCTCGCGGCCTTCGCCGTCGCCGTCGTGCCGTACTTCTTCTGCCGGCCCCGCCGTCTGCGCGGCGGCCGGGGACGCCCGTGGACGACGGTGGCCGGCAACCGTGAGCTGTGGCGGCGGGCCGTCGGGGTCGCGTCCCTCCAGGGCGTGGTCGCCCTGATGGCGGCGGTGGACGTCATCCTCGTGGCGGTACTCCCCACCGACCGTTCCGCGGCGGCGAGTTACCAGGCCGCGGTGATGCTGGGCCGGGTGCCGCTGTTCCTGGCGGGCGCGGTGTCGATCGCCTTCCTCCCGGCCCTGTCCCGGCGCCGCGCGGGCACCGCTCTCTCGGGCGACGCGCTGCGGATGTACCTGATGGTGGCGCTGCCGCTGACGGTGGTCGCCGCCACCACGCCCGCCGCCCTCCTCGACATCCTCTTCCCCTCCGGTTACGCCCGGGTCAGCACGCTCCTCGCGCTCACCGCGGTGACCGGCCTCGCGCTCGGGGCGCTCGCGCTCCTGGTGACGTTCTGCCAGGCCGTCAACGACTACGCGTGCCTGCCGCCGCTGCTCGCGGGGCTGCTCCTGTACGTGACGGGGCTCGCCGCGGGCTGGTCGGCGGACGGTGTGTTCGGCATGGCGGTCGGCGGCATGTGCGGCACGGTCACGGCGCTGGCGCTGTTCGCCGTCCGGCACGCGCGCCGCTACGGGTTCGGCCCGGCGAAGGGCCTGTTCGGGGTGTCGCTGCTGTGGCCGCCGGTGCTCGTGGCGGCGCTGGTGCTGCTGCGGCCGCACACGGTGGCGTGGCTGCTCACCGCCCTCACCGTCACGGTCCTCGCGCTGTGGTGGTTCTTCGGGCGGCACAGCGAGCCCACCCGTGACGGGGCGCCGGAGCCGGAGGAGCCCGGGCCCACGACCGCGCCGGACGAGGAGCGGTCGGTACGCCTGCTGGTGGACGCGGTGTGGCGGGGGCGCCCCGGTCCTGCCGGGGACGCGGAGCTGCTCGGGGCGCTGGCCGTGGCGCGGCGCAACCAGGTCGAGGGCCTGCTGGCGCGCGCGTACCCGGACCGGCTGGCCGCCGTCCGCGCCGAGGTGGACGCCGCCACCGGTCTCTTCCGGCGCAATCTGACGGAGTCGACCGCCCTGCTGCGGTCCGCCGGGATCCCGACCGTCCTCATCAAGGCCGACCTGTCCGGCGACTACGTGTACGGCAACTTCGACCTGGTGGTGCCGACCGGCCGCTGGGAGCAGGCGCAGGAGGTGCTCGCGGGCTGGTACGTGCACCGGGAGCGGTACTGGCTGGAGCGTTCCAGCAAGGTGCTCCTGGAGCCTGCCACCGGCCCCTCGGCCCATCTCCACATCGCGGTCTCGTGGTTCGGGGTGCCGGTGGTGCCGACCGACCGCCTGTTCGCGCGCGCCGTCCCCGGCTTCGGAGACGGCAACGGCAACGGCAACGGCAACGGAAGCGACGGCCGCAGCGGCAGCGGAGACGGTGACGGGCACGGCGACCGGCAGGACGACGGCGTCGGCTGGCTGGTGCCCTGTCCCGCCGACCGGCTGCGGATCTGGCTCGCCCACGCCCTGTTCCAGAACCTCACCCTCGACCTGTCCGAACTGCTCGCCCTGCGCGAGCTGCTGAGCCCCCCGGTGGTCGCCGAGGCCCGCCGGGAGGCGGCCCGCGAGGGCTGGTCGGCGGGTGGCGCGCGCGCCCTCGCCACGGCCCTCGCGGCGATGGAGCGGCTCGACCGCGGGGAACCGGTGCCGCTGCCGGTGCCGCTGCCCGTGGGGACCTCGCTGCGGGCCGGGGCCGAGCACTCGGGCCATCTCCTCGGCGCGGGCCGGGTGCGCACCGCGGTCCGCGAGGCCTCGCTGCGGGTGCCGCTCGTGGTGACCAAGCGCGTGCGGAGGCGGGTGCCATGACCAGGATCACGAGCCCGGGGGCGCCGGCCGGCCGCGGGCCGCACGGCCCCCTGCTGGTGGCCGTGTCCGGGCCGGACAACACCGGCAAGTCCTCGCTGGTGGGCGCGCTCGCGGGGCTGCTGCGGCGGCGGGGCTTCGCGGTGGCCACGACGCACTGCTACGGATGTTTCCTCTGCCGGAGCTTCCCGGTCCCCCCACGGGTGAGGGACGAGGGGGGACCGGGCGAGACGGGGAGGACGGGGAGGTCGGGGGAGGACGAGTGGGCACGGCGGTCCGCGCATCCCGAGCGCCGGGGATCGCGGTTCCGGCGTGCCCACGCGTTCCTCGACGCGGGCGAGCTGGCCCTGCGGATCCGGGTGGCCCGCCTGCGCGTCGGGCTGCTCTCCCGGGGCCGCCCCGCCGTCGTCCTCACCGACCGCGGCCCGCTGGACGGCCTGGTGAAGTTCGATCTGCCGCCCGGCCGCGGCGCGGCCCGGACCTTCGCCCGGGTGGCCGAGGGCTATGACCTGACGCTGCTCCTGGAGGCCTGCCCCGACACGCTGAACGGGCGCGGGTGGGAGGCCGCCGCGGGCTCCCCCGCCGCCTGGTGGGCGCGGTACCGCGCGTGGGCTGCCCGGCTGGCCCGGGTGGCGCGGGTCGACGGCGAGCGCCCGGCCCGGCTGGTGGCGGTCGCCGCCCTGGAGCACGTCCTGGACTCCGTACGTCCCGAGGAACGTCCGCCGGGGCCGGAGTCCGGTGAGCGCAAGCGGGTCGTCGTGTCCATCTACGACGACGCGGAGAACACCGACTACCGGGGCGGCGGGGCGCTGGTGGTGGAGAAGCTGGCCCGACGGCTCGCCGAGCAGTACCGGGTGACGGTGGTGACCGCCGGGCGCCGGGGCGGAACCCGGCAGCGCGACGGCGTCCGCTACGTCCGGCTGCCGGTGTGCCGGGCCGGGCCGCGCGCCGGGCAGCTGCTGTTCCTGATGCTGCTGCCGGCGGTGGCGCGCCGGATCCCGCACGACGTGTGGCTGGAGAGCTTCACCCCGCCGTTCTCGACCAGCTTCCTGCCGCTGGTCACCCGCTCCCCCGTCGTCGGCATCGACCAGGGCCGGGCCGCCGAGGCGCTGTCCCACCGCTACCACCTGCCGTTCACCCTGGTGGAGCGGCTGGGACTGCGCTGCTACCGGCACATCGTGGCGCTGAACGAGGCCGACGCCTCGGCCGAACGGCTGCTGAGCCCGCGCGCCGACGTCCATGTCATCGCCAACGGGGTGGAACAGCGCCAGCTCGACGACGCCCGCCTCGGCAGCGGCGACACCATCCTCTTCCTGGGCCGGATCGACACCTGGGTCAAGGGCCTCGACCTGCTCCTGGAGGCCTACCGGCAGGCCGCTCCGCCGATGGACCTCGTCCTCGCCGGCAGCGGCACCCCCGCCGAGGAGCGGCGGCTGCGCCAGCTCCTCGCCGACCAGGGCCCGGGGGTCCGGTGGGTGGGGTACGCGGACGAGGAGCACAAGCGGCGGCTGCTGCGGGACAGCGCCTTCGTGGTGCTGCCCTCGCGCCACGAGACCTTCGGCCTGGTGGCCCTGGAGGGCATGACGTACGGCAAGCCGGTGCTGCACTTCGACCTGCCGGCGCTGCGCTGGATGCGCGGCGGCGGCGACGTGGCCGTACCGCCCTTCGACACGGCGGCGTACGGCGCGCGCATGCGGGCGCTGGCGACCGATCCGGCGCTGCGCAGACGGCTCGGCCGGCAGGCCGGCCTGACCGCCCAGCACTACACGTGGGACGAGATGACGGGCCGCTATCTGGCGCTGGTCCGCCGGCTCGTGGAGGTGCCCGCCGTACGGCGGCGGCCGAGGAAGGACAGGGGTGTGCCATGGCAGACGACCCGCTGACCGCGCTCACCGCCCGTGCGGCCCCGCTCCTCGTCCTCTCGCCGCACCCGGACGACGCCGTGCTGTCCTGCGGCGCCCTGCTCGCCGCGGTGCGCAGGCCGGCCGCGGTGACGGTGATGACGGTGTTCACCGAGGCCGCGCCGCCGCCCCACACGCTGTCCGCCCGGCAGTACCTGCGGCAGACGGGGGCGGCGCACGCCGACGAGCTGTACGCGGAACGGCGCGCCGAGGACCGCGCGGTGCTGGCCCGCCTCGGCGTGGTCCGATTCCACGCGGGCTTCGTCGACGGCCTGTTCCGGCGCAGTCCCGATCCGGGGCGGTGGCGGGTCCGGGCGGCTCGGCTGCTGCCCGAACTGGGGCACGTCTACCCGACGTACCGGCTGCACCTGTCCCGTGGCCGGCTCTCGCCGCGGGACGGCGAGACCCTGCGCCGGGTGACCGAGACCATCCGGGAGCTGCTGCCGCGCGGGCGTGGTCTGCTGCTCGCGCCGCTCGGCGTCGGCGGGCACGCCGACCACGTGCTGGTGCGTACGGCGGCGGCGCTGAGCGGGCTGCCGGCCGTCTACTACAGCGACTTCCCCTACAGTCTGCGGGCCGCCGCCGACCCGGCGTTCACCGCCGGGCTCGGCGCCACCCGGGCGACCTGGGACCGGGGGCTCGACGCCAAGGCGGAGCTGATCAGGGGCTACCGGACCCAGGTGGACGCCCTGTTCCCCGGCGGGCGCATCCCCAGCGTCCCCGAGGTGTACCTGCTGCCGGCCGGGGTGCCGGACGCGGCGGCCCGCACCGCCGGAGGCAAGCCATGACCCTCCCCCGCCCCTCCACCGCGGCGGCGTCCGAACGGGCCGACGAGCGACCCGGGCCCGAGCACGGCCGGGTGTTGCGACGGCCGGTCCCCACGCTCGTGTACGCGCTGTTCGCGGCGGCCCTGACGGTGACGCTGCGCCTGGTGCAGGTGGGCCGGGCCGGGGACCTGTTCGTGGACGAGCTGATCTACCAGGACCTGGGGCGCGGCGCCCTGCACGGCGGATTCCCCGGCACCGAGGAGGGCCTGTTCTTCCTCCATCCGCCCGGGTTCTTCTATCTGGAGGCCGGCTGGATGAAGCTGTTCGGCGAGCACCAGGACGTCATCGCCGAGGTGCACTCGCTGCGGGTGCTCAACGCGCTGCTCGCCGGGGTGACGGCCGCACTCCTGGTGGCTCTGGTCGCGCGGATCCGGTCGCGTCCCGCCGGGCTGGTCGCCGGTCTGGTCTTCGCCCTGGACCAGTTCTGCATCCGGCAGAACAACCGGGTGCTGCTGGAGACCGACACCATGGTGTGGGTGCTCGCCGGGTTCCTCGTACTGGTGCCGCTGTGCCGGGAGCCACTACCGCGCAGGCCCCGGCTCCGGGCGGCGGCCGCCGGACTGCTGCTCGGCACGGCGGTCCTGACGAAGGACCACTCGGCGCTGATCACCGTCCTTCCGCTGCTGCTCGCGCTGGCGCTGGGCTGGGGGCCGCCACGCCGGCTGACCGCGCTGACGGCGCTGGTCGCGGTGGTGCCGTACACCGTGTACGTGAGCCTGGTGTTCGGCTTCGGCCACGGTGCGCAGTTCTGGGACGAGAAGACGCACGGGGTGCGGCGGCTGCTCGGCTTCGTCCAGGAGACCGGGTTCAACGCGCCGGGCACCCCCTCGCTCTCGGGGCGCCTGTTCGCGGAGCTGCCCGGGTACGGGACCACGTACCTGCTGCTCCTGCTCACCCCGGTGGCGCTGTACCTGCTGCTGCGCCGCCGTGAGCCGGTGTATCGGCTGCTCGCCCTGTTCCACGCCTGCGCGATCCTCACCCTGGCGTACGCGCTGGGGCTCGGCACCCTTGAGGAGCAGGCGCTGTACCTGCTGTTCGTGCCGAACCTGGTGGCGCTCGCGGTCACCGTGCCGGTGCCCCGGCACCGGCCCGCGCTGCGGGCGCTGGCCGTGGCCGGCATCCTCGGCGTGCTGCTCGCTCCGGCGGCGGTGTACGCCACGGGCCGCTGGCAGCCGGACGACGGCTTCGTGAAGCTGCAGGCGTACCTGCGGACGCACGTCCCGGCCGGAAGCGGCATCGTGACGGTCGACGGGCAGCGGACCCGGGGCGTCACCTACTGGACCTTCGAGGACCGCTACCGGCTCGGCAACTGGATCACACCCGAGACGCGGAGCGCGGAGCGCGCCCAGTACGCGATCGTGCCCTGGAAGGTCGTCGAGCAGGGGTACGGGCGCAGCCCGCTGCCCGAGGTCCGCGAACTCACCCGGGGGGCCCGGCTCCTGTTCGAGTTCCAGGGGCCCACCTACGGATCGCTCGCGCTGTACGAACTGCCGTCGCTCCCCGGCCGTCCGGCGGGGCCGGGATGAGCTCCATCCCGCGCCGCCCGCGTGTCCTGCTCCTGACCAGCAGCCCGCTGGACGGGGCCGACGGGGCCGACGTGCGGCTCGCCTCGGACGTGCTGGGGGCGCTGCCGGACATCGAGTTCGTGTGGTTCTCGCAGTGGCCTCACCGGCGCGGGCACCCGCCGCCGCACCCGCCCGGGGCGCACGCGGTGCGGATCCTGTCCCGGGACGGGGTGCCGCACGTGCCCGAGCGGGTGCAGTCGGCGGTGGCCGGGGCGGTGTTCGCGCGCCGCTGCGACCTGGTGCACGCCTTTCTGACCATCGGCCGCACGCTCCCGGCCTTCTCCCGGCTGCGCCCGCTGCTCCTCGGCGCCCGGCCGGTCGTGCACACGGTCCCCGGGGTGATGGACCCGCGGCTGCTGCCCCGGGTCCGGCCGCTGGGGACGACGGTGGCCCTGTCGGAGTCGATGGCACGCCGGCTGCGGGCCGCGCGCTTCGGTGACGTACGGGTGATCCCGCCCATGATCCCGCTGGAGGACTGGCCGCCGCGGCCCCGTCCGCGCGGGGTGCCAATGGTGCTGTACGCGGGGCACCACGACCCGCAGGGCGGGGCGGAGATCGCCGTCGAGGCGGCGGCGGAGGCCGCCCGTTCGGGGGCCAGGTTCCGGCTGGTGCTCGCGATGCGCGGGCGCCCGGGGCAGGACACCCACGCCCTGGAGGAGACGCTGCGGGAGAAAGCGGGGGCGGAGGGGCTGCCGGACGTGGAGGTCCGCGGCTACGTCGACGACATGCGGGAACTGATCACGTCCGCGCACGTGCTGCTGTTCCCGCCGCCGATGATCGGCGGCAAGGCGGACATCCCGCTGACCGTGCTCCAGGCGCTGGCCACCGGCCGCCCCGTGATCCTCAGCGACCTGCCGCAGTTCGCCGACTTCGGCAACGCGGTGCTGCGGGCCCCGGCGGGCGACGCGCGCCGCACCGGGCAGCAGCTGGTGTGGCTGCTCGACCAGCCGCGCTCCTGGGACGTGCTGGCGGAGCGCGGGCGGGCCGCGGTGGAGGAGCACTTCGGGCCCGAGCGGTTCGCCGCGCAGTACGCGGCGCTCTACCGGGAGCTGCTGTCATGAGGCGCCCCTGGCCGGCCAGGCACCTGTCGCTCGGCCTCCTCGCGCTCCTCGCGGCGCTCGCGCTGGTCGCCGCGACCGTCGGCGCCCTGGACCGGAGCCCGCCGGGACCGACGGCCCCCGCGTACTCCTTCGGCACGCTCCAGACCGATCCGGAGCGGGCGGACACCGAGTACGCGCACGGGCTGCGGGTCGCCCATCTCCAGATCGACTGGAGCCGGTTCGAGCCCGAGAAGGGCGTGTACGACGACGGGTACGCGCAGCAGGTGCGGGAGCGGCTGCGGGCCTTCCGGGACGCGGGGCTGCGGGTGGAGGCGGGGCTCGGGCTCAACCATCCGCCCGACTGGCTGGCCGACGCCTACCCCGAGTCGGTGTGGCGCAATCAGTACGGGGAGACGTCCTCGACCACGCCGAACATCGTGTTCAGCGCCCCCGTCCGGGCCGAGGTCGCCTCGTACGTCCGGCAGGTGAAGGACCGGATCGGGTGGGACGAGCTGTGGGCGATCCGGCTCGGCATCGACGAGAACGGGGAGTTCGGCTATCCGGCGCCTGCGTCGGACGGGCACGACGACGCCGAGTTCTGGGCCTACGACCGGCACGCCCAGGAAGCGAGCCCGTACCCGGGCTGGCGGCCCGGGGAGCGCACGTACCAGGGGGCGCCGTTCACCGAGCGCCAGGTGCGGCGCTGGTACGACTGGTACCTCGCCTCGCTCTCCGACGCGGTGAACTGGGAGATCGGCCTGTACGCCGGGCTCGGTCACCACGGGGTGCTGAAGGTGCTCGTGCCGGGTGCCGGTTTCCACCCGGCCGACTACACGGCCGCCGTCTCCGGGTACCTGGACGGGACGCGCTCGGCGCGGCTGATCGGCCGGGGCGTCGGCTTCTTCGTCACGCTGGGACTGCTCGACCACCGGCCCGGCGTGCACCTCGTCACCACCGCCCTGGTGGACGGCACCGGCGACCCGGTCGACAACGGCTGCGCCCCGGGCGACGCGAGGACGTTCGCCGCCGCGGTCGCGGGCGGCGCCCCGGCCGCCGACGACGCCGTCCGCTCCTGGTCCTCGCCGCGTTGGGTGGCGGCGGTGGCCCGTTCCGAGGGCTTCGCCCACCTGGACGGGGAGAGCGCGGGTCAGCAGGTGGCCCCGTACGGGCCGGGCGTCATGGCGGCGGCCTTCCGCCAGTTCGACTCGTGCCGTCTCGAAGGGCTGATGTGGGCCTTCGACCACAACCTGTACGACGGGACGCCGGGTTCCTCGCTGGAGGCGTACACCGCGATGGTCCGGGCACGCACGGGCGGGGGCTGACGGGCGGGGGCGCGCCGACGGCTCGGGAGGGGCCGGCGGGACCGGAGGGAGCGGAGGGGCCGGGGAGGGACTGGCGGGACCGGCGGCTCAGGACTCGGGCCGCACGGCGGTGAGGAGGAGGACGCCGGTGTCCCCGTACTCGGGCAGGGTGCGGTCCTTGGCCAGCCGGGAGATGGTCAGCGCGGTGGTGAGCGGGGCGAACACGGCGCGCAGGGCGGTCTCGTCGACCGGGCAGGCGGGCCACACCGGGCCGTCGCCGATGCGGTAGCTGGGCATGCGCTCCATGAAGGAGGCGACGAGTCGCCCGCCGGGGCGCACCGCGCGGACGAAGGCCTCGCAGAGGGCCGTGAACTCGTCGAAGTCCTCGGTGACGCTCTCGGCGACGAAGTTCATGGAGGCGCTGCCGTAGGCGCCGTCGGCGAGGTCCCCCGCGTACCCGGCGACGACCCGGACCCGGGCGAGGGCCTCCGGCAAGGTGGCGGGCAGGGTGGGGTTCAGGGTCCGGCACAGGTCGTAGAAGGGCGTCCAGCCTGGGTCCGGGCCGTGTGTCAGCTGCCCGCGGAGGTAGGCGCGGCCGGCGGAGGAGGGTTCGAGCGCGTCGATGCGGCGGACGGCGCCGGCGGCGAGCATCAGCGGGTAGAGGTTGGGGCCCGCGCCGAGTTCGAGGGAGCGGGCGGTGCCGCGGGGGGCGAACCCGCGGTAGAAGGTGGAGTGGTGGTGGATGACGCCGATGTCGCAGGGGTGCAGCCGGCGGTAGTTCTCGGCCAGGTAGGCGTCGACCGGCCAGGCGTCCCAGTCCGCGTCGCGGTTCCGGCGGGGCGTGTCCCGCCCGAGGGCGGGGCGGCGGGCCGTGGACATCACGGCTCCGGGGACTGTCCGGCCGGGACCGCGCCGGGACGGGCGGGCACACTGTGCTGGAGCGGGAAGCGCCGCGCGAGGGCGGTGAGCGCGTCGTCGAGCTGGTCGATCTCCTCGTCGGTGTTGGCGGCGGTGATCTGGACGCGGAAGCCGACCCGGTCGCGCGGCACCAGCGGGTAACTGGCCAGGGTGACGTAGATGCCGCGCTCCCACAGGAAGGCGGCGACGGCCGCGAGGTCGTCCGCTTCGGCGAGGGGGATCTCGATGATGGGCAGGCCGTCGGTGTTGGGGGTGTCGATGCCCAGGCCGCGCACGTGGTGCAGGACGCGGGCGGTCCTGCGGTGCAGGTCGGCGCGGAGCGCGTCGCCGCGTTCGTCGTTGACGTGGAGTCCGGCGAGGGCGGTGGCGAGCGAGGCGGTCGGTGAGGGGCCGGAGTACAGGTAGGGGGCGGCGGCCACCTTGAGGTGGTCCTTGAGGCGCCGGGGCACGGCGAGGAAGGCGAGCAGGGAGGAGTAGGCCTTGGAGAATCCGCCGACCAGGACGATGCCGTCGTAGCTCTCGCCGAGGTGGCGGACGATGCCGTTGCCGCGCGATCCGTACGGGCTGGTCTCGCCCGGGGTGCGTTCGCCGATGACCCCGAAGCCGTGGGCGTCGTCGACGTACAGCAGGGCGCCGTTGGCCCGGCAGATCCGGGCGAGTCCGGGCAGGTCGGGGTAGTTGCCGGTCATGCTGTTGACGCCGTCCATGCACACCAGCCGGGGGCCTCCGCCGGGCGCCTCCCGCAGCATCGTGTCGAGCTCCCACGGCCGGTCGGCGTGGAAGCGGTGCACCTCGGCACCTTGGCCGCGGGCGATGACGCAGGCGTCGTAGATCGTCCGGTGGGCCTGGGCCTCGACGTAGATCCGGCCGCCGGCGGCGAGCAGCGGGATGACCGACTGGTGGATGAGGGTGATGGTGGGCAGCAGCAGGGTGTCCGGGGCGCCGAGCAGGTCGGTGAGCCGTTCCTCGATGCGGGGGTAGAGGCGGGGGCTGCCGATCAGCCGGGACCAGCTGGGGTGGGTGCCCCAGGCACGGACCTGGGGTTCGATGGCGGCCATGATCTCGGGGTCGAGGTCGAAGCCGAGGTAGTTGCAGGAGGCGAAGTCGATCAGCCAGTGGTCGCCGACGCGGAGCCTGCGCCCGTCGATCTCGTCGATGACGGCGTCGCACATCGGACTGGTCCGCTTGAGCCGTTCCAGGTCGTGCCAGCGGGCGTCGGGGCGGGCGGAGGGGGATCCGGTTCTGGCTCTCGTTCCGGCTCCGCGACCTGATCCGGAACCGGGCGCGGAGGCGGCCGCGGACGCGGTGGGGGCGCGGGCGGGCGGACGGTCGGGGGTGCGGGCTGCCTCGGACGGGGGCGGCGGGGTGGCGGGACGGCCCGGGCCCGCGGCCCGGCCCCGCACGGCGTGCTTGGCCGGCTCGGGGGCGCGGCGCAGGAAGGTCTCGGCCTGGTGGGCGGTCATCGGCCGGGCGAAGAGGAAGCCCTGTCCGTAGCGGCAGCCCATGTCGGCGAGGAGGGCCCGCTGCTCCTCGTTCTCGATGCCCTCGGCGACGACCTGGAGCCCGAGGACGTCGGCGATGCGGACGATGCCCTCGACGAGCGCGACCTGCTGCCGGTCGGAGGTGATGTCGTCGATGAACGACTTGTCGACCTTCAGGACGTCGATGGGGAACTCGCGGAGATAGCTGAGCGAGGAGAAGCCGGTGCCGAAGTCGTCGATGGCGATGGAGACGCCGAGGTCCTTCAGCGCCCGCATGGTCGTGCCGATCTGCTCGTCCCTGCGCATCAGCACGCTCTCGGTCAGCTCCAGGACGAGGGAGTCGGCGGCGAGGCCGGTGGCACGCAGGGTGTGCCGGACCACGTCGAGCAGCCCGGGGTCGCGGAACTGGCGGGCGGAGACGTTGACGTTGGCGCGCAGCGGCGGGGTACGGGGGCGGGAGCGCTGCCAGCGGGAGATGTCCCGGGCCGCGTGGTCGAGGACCCAGGCGCCGAGCGGCATGATGTGCCCGCTCTCCTCGGCCAGGGTGATGAACTGGTCCGGCGGGACCATCCCCCGGCGGGCGTGCGGCCAGCGGATGAGGGCCTCGAAGCCGGCCAGGGCGCCGTCGTCGACCTCGACGATGGGCTGGTAGCGCAGGGCGAAGGCGTGGTCGGCGATGGCGGTGTCCATGCCGGCCTGGAGCTCGTGCCGGGCGACCAGCCGGGAGTGCAGCTCGGGCCGGAAGCGGCGCCAGCGCTTCTTGCCGGCGGCCTTGGCGGCGTACAGGGCGAGGTCGGCGTGGCCGAGGAGCTCCTCGGCGTGGGCGCTGTCGAGGACGGTGGCGACGCCCACGCTGGTGGAGACGGAGACGGCGCCGTCGGTGAGGCGGAAGGGCTGGCTGAGGGTGTGCACGATCTCGGCGGCGAGGGCCTCGGCGTCGCCGGGTTCGCGGGCGCCCTCGATGAGGACGCCGAACTCGTCGCCGCCGAGCCGGGCCGCGGTGTCGGTGAGCCGGAGCACGGAGGTGAGGCGGCGGGCGACGGCGACGAGGAGTTCGTCGCCGACGGAGTGCCCCATGGTGTCGTTGACGACCTTGAAGTCGTCGAGGTCGACGAAGAGCATGCAGGTCAGGGTGGCTTCGCGGCGGCCGCGCAGCAGGGCGCGCTCGATGCGTTCCAGGAGCAGCACCCGGTTGGGCAGGCCGGTGAGCGAGTCGTGGAAGGCGCGGTGGGTGAGCTCGCGCTCCAGTTTGCGCTGCTCGGTGACGTCCCGGAGGGTCAGGACCAGGCCGTGGACGGTGGCCTCGTTGCGCAGGTTGCTGCAGCGGACCTCGACCTCCAGGTCGGCGGCGCCGCCGTGCAGCAGCTTCCAGTCGTCGCGGGCGTCGATGTCGCCGCGCGCGCGGACGTCGGCGAGGATCCGCAGGGCGCTCTGCGCGTCGCCGGGGGCGAGGAGTTCGGTGAGGGGGGTGCCGGGCAGCAGGGAGTGGCCGAACATCGACTCGGCGGAGGGGCTGGCGTACCGGACGGTGTCGTCGTCGTCGACGATGAGGATGACGTCCGAGGTGTTGTGCACCAGGGTGCGGAAGTAGGCCTCGCTGGTGCGGCGGCTGACCTCCTCGCTGAGTCCGAACCGCTCCAGGGCGAGCGCCGCCTGGGAGGCGAGGGACTGGGCGGGGCCGGAGATCTCGAACAGCTTCTTGTCCGTGCCGGCGAACAGGAGCGCGCCGAGCAACGACTCGCCGGCGGCCGGGGCCTGGAGGGCGAGCGGGCAGACCAGCACATGGCTCTCGGGCTCGGCCGCGGCGGCGAGGGCCGGGTCGAGGCGGTCGACGGGGAGCAGCCGCCTGCCGTCGCCGAGGAGCTCGGTCCAGGAGACGCTCCGGGAGCCGGGGCCGGTGATCTCCGCGATCTGGATGTTCCACGGGTGGCCGGCGGTGGGCACGGCGGTGAGCCGGCCGCGCCGGTCGCGGGCGAGCAGGATCGTCCGGTGCGGCGTGCCGGCGCCGAAGAGGGTGGCGGCCGCGGTCTCGACGGCCGCGGCGACCTCGCGGGGGCTCAGGGCGGCGACCAGGGAGGCGGCGGCGACGCGCAGGCTGCGCTCGCGGGCCTCGGCCTTGCGGTGGTCGGTCATCATGCCCCAGAGCCGTACCAGGACCAGCAGGAACATGATCGCGGAGAAGATCGCGATGACACCGACGTCCCGGTCGGGGTCCCGGCGCAGCGACTGGAAGAGCAGCAGGGCGGGCGCGATGAGGGAGGCGGCCGCCAGCAGCAGGAGCCGCCGTTCGGCGATCCCCGGGGCCGGTGCGGGAGCGGGCTCGGTCAGGCCGGTCATCGAGGGGTGCAGGGCGGCGAGGCCCCATGCGGTGAAGAAGACCACCCAGCCGAGGTCCCAGGGGGTGCCGACCTGCCAGGTGCCCTCCATCTGCTGCATGCCGTAGACGACGTCGGAGAAGAGGATGCCGCAGGTGCCGAGGGTGAGGAGCTGGACGGCGCGGGAGCGCAGTCCGCCGGGTACGAGGAGCCGGGCGAGCATGGCGAGCATCAGCACGTCGCCCAGGGGGTAGGCGATGGAGATCGCGCGCTCGACCCACGTCATGTCGGGGGACGTGGCGAGCGGGGTGATCAGGTTGACCCAGGAGAGCAGGGCGAGCCCGGAGGTGAGGATGAGCGCGTCGAGCGCCACCGCGAGGTCCCGTCCGGCGGCCCGGTGGCGGATGAAGCCGTACAGGCCGAGGGCGAAGAGCGGATAGGTGGCGAGGTAGAAGGCGTCCGCGACGGAGGGGAAGGGCCGGTTCTGGTGGAAGAACGCCTCCAGCACGTTGTACGCGGTGTCGCCCGCGACGAAGGTGAAGTTGGCGGCGGCCAGCACGAGCCAGGGCCAGCGGCGGGCCGGGCGGTGCAGCCTGACGCCCGTGAGGATGGCGGCGACCCCGCTGAGGCCGATGAGCGCCCACAGCACGGTGTGCCGGGACGGCACCTCCAGGTAGGCGACGGTCAGGGCGGCCACGAACAGCACGTACACGAGGGTCCACCAGCGCAGTGGCCCGGTCAGCTGTCGCAGCGCCATCGTCGACCGCCCCCTTGCCAGGTGGCCCGCAGGAGCCCGAGTACGTCCAGTCTCCCGGGTACGGCGGGGCCGTGCATCTCGCGGCGCCCGGGAGACCGGAGCGTGTCAGCGGGCGAGCTCGCCCATGGCGCCCCAGCCCTGCTGCGGCACCTCGACGTTGATGATCTCGGGGGTGGACGCGATGGCTCCGGCCATCGTCTCCAGGCCGGCCTTGAAGTGGGCGGACGCGACGTGGGCGGCGCCCGCCTCGGCGTCGGCGAAGGCCTCCAGGAGGACGTACTGGTGCGGGTCGTCGACGCTGCGCGACCAGTCGAAGAAGAGGTTCCCGGGCTCCTCGCGGGTGGCGCGGGTGAAGTCGGCGACGAGGTCGAGCCAGGTGTCGGCGCATTCGGGGCGGGCGGTGAACCGTACGGCGATGAAGATCATGCCTCCACGGTGCGCCGCCGCCGGGCGCGCGGCCAGCCGGGGCGGCCGGGATTCCGGCAGGGTCGGAATCGGCGGGTGCCGGGGAGCCGGCTACGGGGTGGCGGGCAGCGCCGCGGTGAAGAGCGGGACGGCGCGGGCGAGGGCCGCGCGCACGGCACCGTGCCGCTGCCGGAACCCGTCGGTGGGCAGGGAGACCGAGACGGCGTGCACGACCCCGTCGCGACGGGCGGCCGGCAGCACGGTGGCCAGGCAGGTGTACGCGGGGTCCGCCTCCCCCACGGAGACGGCGAAGCCGCGCTCGCGCACCCGGGCGAGCTCCGCCTCGAAACGCTCGGGGCTGGTGATGGTGCGCTCGGTGTACCGGGCCATGCCGTGGGCGGCCAGATACCGCCGGCGCTGCGCGGCGGGCAGCTCGGCGAGCAGCGCCTTGCCGTGGGCGGTGGCGTGCGCGCGGGCTTCGGCGCCGGGCACGAAGGGGTGTGCGGTGTCGGTGACCGGCGCGGTCGTGTCGACGACGGTGATCCGTCCGTCCCGGTAGGCGGTGAAGTAGGCCTCGGCCCCGGAGCTGCGGCGCAGCAGCCCGAGCAGCTCACCGATGCCGACCTCGCCGCCGCCGAGCCCGTGATGGCGCTGGTAGGCCCGGTGCAGCGCGGGCACGCGGGGCCCGGGCGCGTACCCCTCGGGGGTGCGGACGAGGTGGCCGCGGGCGATCAGCGGACCGGTCAGGTGGTAGACGGTCGACAGGGCACACCCCAGCGTGCGGGCGAGCGCCTTCGCACTGACGGGCCGGTCGGCGTCGGCGACGGCGTCGAGGAGTACGAGGGCACGGTCGACGGACTGGGGTCCGGGCGGGGACGGGGGCACGGGATCCCAGCCTAGGGCCTGGCGGGGAGGGGGTGCGGGGGCGGGTACCGGGGGGGGTGGGGATGGGTACGGGGGCGGGCATGGGGGTAGGCGGGCGGTCTCGGGGGCGCGCGACGGGCTCGGGCTTCCGGCGGACTCGGGGATCCGAGGTCCTGCGGACCCGGGGGTCCGGTGGGCCCGGGGGTCCGGTGGGCCCGGGGATCCGGCGGGCCCGGGGATCCGGCGGGCCCGGGGATCCGGCGGGCCCGGGGATCCGACAGACCCGGGGATCCGACAGACCCGGGTGAGATGATCCTCATAGTCCGATAAGCCCGATTCCGCGTACGGTGTACCGATACCCCTGACTCCTTACGCACCGGGAGGGTGTGTGCGCCGCTCCACGACCGACCACCCCACCGCGGCCCCCGCTGGGCGCCGCGGTCACATACGCAAGGCGGCGCTCGCGACCGGCGCGGTCGCGGCCGTCGCCGGAGGGCTGTACGTGGCGGGCCTCGTCGCCGCCGGGGACGACATATCCGCGGGCACCCGCGTCGACGGGGTGGACATCGGCGGGCTGAGCCGCGCCGAGGCCGCGGCCCGGCTGACGTCCGCCGCCCCCGCCGCCTGGAAGGACCCGCTGAAGGTCCGTATCGGCGACACGGACGCGACCGTCGACCCGGCCGCCGCCGGACTCACCGTCGACGTGGCGGCCACCGCCGACAAGGCGGCGGACCCGTCACGCGACCCGGTCACCGTGATCGGCCGCCTCTTCTCCTCGGGCGAACGGGAGATAGAGCCGGTCGTCGCGTTCGACGCCGCCAAGGCGCGCGCCGCGGTCGACGCCACCGCCAAGGAGCACGACCGTACGGTCCGCGAGGGCGCCGTGGCGTTCAAGGACGGCAAGGCGGTCCCCACCCAGCCACGCGACGGGCGCGCGCTCGACGCGGCGGCGGCGGTCGACGCCCTGCGCGGCGCCTACCCCGCGGCCGGCGGTTCGGCCCCCGTGACGCTGCCGGTCTCCGTGACGCAGCCGAAGGTGCAGGCGGCCGAGGTCTCCCGCTTCATGAAGGACTTCGCCTCCCCGGCCATGTCCGGCCCGGTGACCCTGACCTCGGGCGACAAGCGGCTCGCGATCTCCGCGGCCACACTCGGCGACCACCTGAGCGTGACGGCGGCCGACGGGCGCCTGAACTCGTCCCTCGACACCGCCTCCCTGCTGCGCGACCCGGACGTCTCCGGCCCGCTGGACTCCTTCACCGGCGCCCCGGTCGAGGCCCGGCTCGGCGTGCAGGACGGCAAGGTCGTCGTCGAGCGGGACGGCCGCCCGGGCCGCGAGGTGTCGCCGGCCGCCTTCCAGCAGGCGGTGGAGCCGCTGCTCACCAAGGAGGGGCAGGCGGCCCGTACGGCTCCGGTGCCGACGACGGTGACCGAACCCGAACTGTCGTCGAAGTCCCTGGCCGCACTGGGCATCAAGGAGCAGATGTCGACGTTCACGGTGAACTTCCCGACCGCTCCCTACCGGACGACGAACATCGGCCGGGCCGTCGAGCTGATCAACGGCTCGCTGGTGAAGCCGGGCGCGGTGTGGAGCTTCAACCAGACGGTCGGCGAACGCACGAAGGCCAACGGCTTCGTGGACGGCACGATGATCATGGACGGCCAGTACCAGAAGGCACCGGGCGGCGGTGTCTCAGCGGTGGCGACCACGATGTACAACGCCCTGTTCTTCGCCGGCGTCCAGCCGGTCGAGCACGGCGCGCACTCCTTCTACATCGAGCGCTACCCGGCCGGCCGCGAGGCGACGGTGGCGTGGGGCACGCTGGACCTGAAGTTCCGCAACGACTCGGGCAAGCCGATCTACATCAAGGCGAGCTCGACGGACTCGTCGGTCACGATCAGCTTCCTCGGCACGAAGAAGTACGACTCGGTGGAGGCGGTCGCGGGCCCGCGCACGAACATCAAGCCGCCGGCCGAGCGCAAGGACCCGAGCCCGAAGTGCGAGATCCAGGAACCGCTGGAGGGCTTCGACATCAAGGTCGACCGGGTCTTCAAGAACGGCGGGGCCGAGGTGAAGCGCCAGACGTTCTCGACGCACTACACGCCACGGGACAAGGTGACGTGCGTGGGCAAGGAATGACGCCCGCCTGAGACGACACCGGCCGAACGGGCGATGGCCCCCCTCCTTCCGGAGGGGGGCCATCGCCCGTTCAGGAACCACTCGTGGGCCGCTCACGAGCCATGCGAGGCTCAGGCGTCGGCACCACGGACGGACCCGCCGGCGGAAACCCCCTGAGCACCCGCGGCACCTCCTGCACCCGCCGCACCCGCCGCGTCCACGCCGTCCTCGGCGATCCCGGCGAGGTCCCGGTGCCGGGTCTCACGGGCGCAGCCGAGGGCGACGACGGTGAGGAGGGCGGCGGCGATCACGTAGAGGGCGATCGGGGTGGAGCTGTCGTAGTCGGCGAGCAGCGCGGTGGCGATGAGGGGGGCGGGGGCCCCGGCGGCGACGGAGGAGAACTGGGCGCCGATGGAGGCCCCGGAGTAGCGCATGCGGGTCGCGAACATCTCGGAGAAGAAGGCGGCCTGGGGGGCGTACATGGCGCCGTGCAGGACGAGGCCCACGGTCACGGCGAGCAGGAGGCTTCCGAAGGACCCCTGGTCGATCAGGGAGAAGAACGGGAACATCCACAGCCCGACGCCCACGGCGCCGACCAGGTAGACAGGCCGCCGGCCGACGCGATCGGACAAGGCCCCCCAGAGCGGGATGACGGCGAAGTGGACGGCGGATCCGATGAGGACGGCGTTGAGGGCGGTCTGCTTGGAGAGCCCGACCTGGGTGGTGGCGTAGACGAGGATGAAGGCGGTGATGACGTAGTAGCTGATGTTCTCGGCCATACGGGCGCCCATGGCGATGAGCACGTCGCGCCAGTGGTGCTTGAGGACGGCGACCAGCGGCATCTTCTCGGTCTGGCCCGCGGCGTCCGCCTTGCGCTGCTCGGCGGCGGCGAGTGCGGCCTTGAAGACGGGCGACTCGTCGACCGACAGGCGGATCCAGAGCCCTACGATCACGAGCACGCCGGAGAGCAGGAACGGGATCCGCCAGCCCCAGGACAGGAACGCGGAGTCGGACAGCAGCGCGGTGAGCGCGGAGAGCACACCGGTGGCGAGCAACTGCCCGGCCGGCGCCCCGGTCTGCGGCCACGAGGCCCAGAACCCACGCCGCCGCGCGTCCCCGTGCTCGGACACGAGCAGCACGGCCCCGCCCCACTCACCGCCGAGCGCGAACCCCTGCACCAGCCGCAGCGCGGTGAGCAGCAGCGGCGCGGCGGACCCGACGGTCGCGTGCGTCGGCAGCAGCCCGATCGCGAACGTCGCCCCGCCCATCAGCAGCAGGCTGAGCACCAGCAGCTTCTTCCGCCCGAGCCGGTCCCCGTAGTGCCCGAACACGAGCGCACCCAACGGCCGCGCCGCGAACCCGACGGCGTAGGTGAGGAAGGACAGCAGGGTCCCGACCAGCGGATCGGACTCGGGGAAGAACAACTTGTTGAACACCAGCGCCGCGGCCGACCCGTAGAGGAAGAAGTCGTACCACTCGATGGTGGTGCCGATGAGGCTGGCGGCGACGATGCGCTTGAGGGAACCGGGAGGCGTGGGGGCGTGTGTTGCGGCGGCCATGTGCACCACTTCCGAGCGGGCGAGGGGGACTGTTACGTGTCGCCACACCGTAGGAATGCGCAGGTCAGGGGCGTATGTGGTGGGACACCATAGTTCCGGGGCCCGGGGTGCGCGGGGGCACCATGCCCACCTCTCCGCGCCTCGCCGAGCTCCACCGGACGGCGCTCGACGAGGCCCGGAGAGGCCTGTCAGCTTTGCGTGCTGCGCCCCGGTTTGGGGGCGGGGTTCTGGATCCCGTGCTGGTTCGGTGCTGACCCGAAAGCCCATGTCAGCACCCCTGGGAACCTGTCCCGTGCTGGTTCGGTGCTGACTACGGAGCGTTGAACCGGGACATTCAGGCAGGGATCGGACGGGGTCCGAAGCCAGTCAGGCGTGCCTCGACGCGAGGTCTCACGCGGCCGTGACGAGCGCGTCGAACTCCAGGGGCAGCGTCAGTTCGGTCTCGCGGGTGAAGACGGCGTCCATGAGGCTCCGCAGCCGCTCCGGCGCGTCCGGCATGACGTGCGCGTACGTCTCCAGGGTGATCCGCGGATCACGGTGCCCCAGCCATTCGGCCACGTCCGATACCGGCACGCCCTTCGACAGGCCGGCGGAGGCGAAGAAGTGCCGCAGCCAGTGCGGTGTGATCTACCTCGTGATGCCGGCGCTGGCCTTGGCGCGGCGCCAGAGCCGGTCGACGAGGGAGTACATGAGGATGTTCGTGCGCCCGACGTTGGAGAACAGGTAGTCGCCCGCGAGCCGGTTCAGCCCTTCCTCCACCCGGAAGGTCCCATGCAGCCTGACATGCTCCCTCACCTTGGCAGCGATGTAGGCGGGCAGCGGTACAGCCCTGCCTTCGTCCATGTCACGCCATTTCAGGTGCCGGATGCGGTGGGCCCGGCCACGCCCCTTGGTGCGAGCCCTCTGCCTGGGCGTCTTCGGTTTCTCGTTCTCGCCATCCTGCGTGACCTGCCGGTCCACGAAGAGCGTGCCGGCCTCGAAGTCGATCTGTTGCAACGTCACAGCAGTCGCCTCGCCGATACGCAGTCCGCAGCCGACCATCAGCCAGACCAGCAGCTTGTACGGTCCGGGCAGATGCCGCTCGATCGCCTCGATCTCCTCAAGCGTCGGAAGCTGGATCCGCTTCCTCGCCCTGGGCTTCGCCCTCCTCCTGCTCGTACGGACCATGCTGGCAGGGGTTCTTGGCTATGCACTCGTTGGCGACAGCGAAGCCGAAGACACCGGAAAGAGTCTCGTATCGGTTGATCGCCGTCGACTCCTTGTAGCCACGGGTCTCGACGATCCACTTCAGCCACGCCTGCAGATCCACCGGCCAGCACCCGGCTGCCCTCACCCTGCTGGAGCGGTTCGGTTCACCGGCTCAGATCCGCAAGGCCAGCTGTCTGCGGCTGGTCACGCTGTTACGGCCGAAGGCCCCCAGGATGACTGAGCGGCTCGTCGAGGAGATATTCGCCGCCTGGGACGAACAGACCGTCACCGTTCCCGGCACTGAGGCGGCGGCACTGATCGTCCCGAGCCTGGTCGGATCGCTGACCGCGGTCCTTGGCCAGCGGAAGCTGCTGGCCGGACGCATCGAGGAATTCCTGGAGGCCCACCCTCTTTCGAAAGTCCTGACGTCGATGCCGGGGATCGGCGTCAGGGCCGGAGCCCGCAGGCTTCCGAGCTCGCCCCGGTCGAACATCAGGACCCTGGAACCCCGCGACCAAACACGTCTACCTGGCAGTTCTCGCCCCCGACACCTCTGCGAGCTGGACCTACGAATACGCGGGCATCGACACAGCGGCGGTTGGCTGACGCACGCTTCGCCACCACCGGGGTCACCGCAACAGCTTGACCAAAGAGATAGGAGCCCCCGGACCTGGTCCAGCACGCCGGCCGGTTCATGAAGATGCTGGACCGTTTCTGGGACATCAACGACAACCCGTTCGGCGAGCTGCCCTTCTCTCGCCATGCAACGAGACTGCGCGACAAGATCGAGCAGCACTCGGATAGGCCATCAGGGCCGTCCTCCAGCAACGGACGCCGCCTTGCAAGTCATGCGGCATCTCCCCAAGCCACACGTGGGTGGCATGCAGCGTAGCGACAGCGCGGGCCACAGAAAGGCGCCCGCGCAGCGCCGGTCGGGCCATCCGATACCGGTTGCCGACCGTACCCGGCACACCGAATCGCTTACCCGAAATCGGCATCCACGCCAAGCGCGAAGACCTTTCGGTGGCCTCTTATCAGGTACTGTCGACGGGGAAGCGACTATTCATCGCCACTTCCCAGTGGAATAAACGGGTCGAAAGTGTAGTAGCGGGACATCTGTTTAACATCCTCCACGAGGTTGGGGCCTGCGAATTCGCGAAACTTGAACCAAGTTTCAGGGAACCCGAGAAGGTAATCGGTCACCCGAATGCTGGCCATCTCCGGGACGGCCGCCCGGTCACTCGACAAAAGTGTTTCTATGAGATCGGCCGACTCTCTCAGCGTGAACACTTCAGGCACCTCAAGTGCTGGGAGTAGGATCCCCTCCACGAAGATTTGACTAACGAGGGAATACGGGCCAACCTCGGCGTCAAGATCGCCCATCAGGTCCCTATGATCGCGCTCCAGGGCCAGGATTGCCCCCCTATGGTTCGGGAATTTGCCCCAAATCAGCTGGCGGACATAGAGCCCATCCGAAATCTCTTCAGGCACGATAGATTCATCCTTTCCAAGAAGGGGTGCCCCCTCGCAAGAAGGTGGCACCCCGAACCTCGTCCGCGAATCAGGCGATATTTTCCGGATCGACCACACACTTTCCGCCGAACGAGCAGTCTTCCTGACGGAATGGCGCAGTGGCCGAGTCGGCGATAAATAGGATCTCGCCCACAATCCCAAGGCCGACCTGGGAGACGTCGTCCCCGCGCCTGCGGGGGTCTTCCGCGTGGAGCGGGGCCGTGGCCGACACACATCGCGTCGTCCCCGCGCCTGCGGGGGTCTTCCGCGTGGAGCGGGGCCGTGGCCGACACACATCGCGTCGTCCCCGCGCCTGCGGGGGTCTTCCGAGCCTCCTCATCGCTAGCACAGCCCCACTCACATACGGGCTTGGCAGTGGGAGAGCGACGCCGTACTCGCCGACGGCCGCCTGCTCCTGGCATGGCTGGACGAGCACACGGTATTCCCATCACTCTAGATCCCCTTACCCACAACTATTCGCGGAGACTTGCGGGCGACTCCAGCAAGATCTCGACACCCGCCATCGAAACAAGCGCGATCCAACCCTCTCGAAGTGTCATCTCATGTAAAGACTCGCACCGCAGCCCATGAGGGCGACGGATGGATTTACCCAGAGAAACCTTGCCTCTGATTGACGGGACAGCCCTACACGAGAACTTCGACAGCTCAAAGAAAAGAGCGAGCGAACGATCACAAAGTCACGCGAACTTTCAGCTACCGATCCATGCCATCACCCATCTCTTCGATTCTCTTCTTGCGCCATCGATTCGACCACGAGATAACGAAAATGGAAGAAATGAGCAAAAGAATAGGGATGCCCCAGAGTGCAACCATGAAGAGTTGACCCACCGACTCCACGAAATGACCTCCAATTGAATCCAACTAAACTCGACCACCGAAAAAGGGACACGGCAGCCCCAAGGGGCTACCGTGCCCCGAAAAGCACAACCGGGCGCTCGGACACTGCGAAGCCGCACATTGCACACTCCGCAGGATCCGGCTAACTCACGCTACCACTCCACTGATCCCACGAGAACACCTTGGTCCAGTAGAACTCCTGCCGCACGCGAGTACCCGTTCCACTCGCCACGTTTCCACCACCGCATGCGTGGTCGTGACAGAAGGAGGTCCAGTCCGTATTGTTCGCCGCCTTAAAATTGACGGTCACCGTTCGAGCCCTCTTGTTGATTTTGGCCACTTGGTAGCTTTCGCTCCAGGAGCCAACGACTACCTCAAAATCTGGATTACCGAATCTAGTGACCAGCCCGAGGGCATCCTTCCAGCTCCCGGGGCGGTTGGCGGGGTGCCAGCCCGACTTCGGTCCGACATTACTAAACTTACCCTGCCGAGCCAGTTCAGCGATTTCCTTCTCGAACGCCTTGTTGTGACTACTTCCGGCGATCATGCGAGTCATCTTCGACTGCGGACCGAAAACCAGCACGGGTATATACTGCCCCATCCCGTTCATCCACATGTCCGCTATGTCATACGGACCAAGCTCATTCACCGCGGAGAGGAAAGCAGGGTCGGTCGAATAGCCAAGCGGATACTCTATATCGCCGTAGTATTCGGGAAGGGCCGAGCATTTTCCTGAAACGAATGGGTAAATCGCACACGACGACTTCGAGTCATCAAGGTCGCCGAGCCCCTTACTTCCCCCGCTAGTGCCCTTACCAGCAGACTTAGTGGGATCTCCATCACCCTTACTGCTGCAGGCGTAGTAGCATCCTCCAGCTCCGGTTCCGCCCGGGGGGACACCCGGTGTGCTGCTTTGACCGCCGCCCGGGCCACCGCCAGGCTCGTTGTGGCCTGTCCCGTCGTCGATCCACAGACCCGTGGTGTCGCTGGAGGTCACAGGGGTGTTGTTTGCGTACGCGTAGCCGTTCAGCGACTGGTGCTGGTCGAGGACCAGAGCCGGGTCCACGCTGATGAACTGGCCGATGACCGGGTCGTACTCGCGGGCACCGATGTGCGTGAGGCCTGTGGTCTTGTCAGCGGTCTTGTCCAGGAAGCCCCTGTCCGTCGGCCACGTGCCGATCGCTCCGCCACGCTCGGCTCCGAAGGGCGTCATGTAGCGCTTGGTGGCGGTCTGAGTCGTGTCGGAGGTGACGGCGAGGGTCTGCGTGCCGTGGTGGTCGCCGGCGAGGAACTGGACCTGGACGGTGCCGGTCTGGTTCGTGCGGACGGCGATCGGGGTGCTGCCGGCGGTGTAGGTGCGCTGTGCCCAAGTACTCTTGTCCGCCCTGAGGTGAAGCTCAGTGGCCCCGGCGTACAGGATCCGCTCGCCACCCGTGGTGTTACGGATGAGCAGGGTCCCGTCGGCGTCGTAGATGTAGTCCGTGGACGTGCTGTTCTCGACGAGCTTGGCCAGCCGTCCCTCGTCCGACCAGGTCAGTTCCTGCTGCGCCGTTTTCCCCGGGCGCTTGGTGGTGTTTCCGGTGGTGTCGTAGTCGTAGACCTTGTCCTTTGCCGGGTCGGCGGTGCCGCACGCGGTGCGGGCTGTGGTGTACCGCAGGGCATGAGGCTGGTTGGCCGCGTTGTAGCAGTACGTCGTCGTGGTGTCGCCCGTGGCGGCGTGCTGGGTTTCGGTCTGCCGCTGGCCGCCCTGGTTGTAGGTGTACGAGGTCCAGTAGGGGGCCGGTCCGGACAGTGTGGTGGCGTCCTTGGTGTCGGTGCAGTTCTGGGATGCCGGGGTCCAGGCTTCGGTCAGGCGGCGGTAGCCGTCGTAGGTGAAGCACTGGGTCTCGGCCTTGCCCTTGCCTCCGAGGGTGGCCGGGTCGGCGATCGCGGTGATGTTGCCGGCCTGGTCGGCGGTGTAGGTGAGGTCCTGAGGCATGTACGGGTTGGTCTGGTCCACGACGAAACTGCGGAGCAGACGACCGGTGCCGGTTTCGTAGCGGTTGTTGACGTAGAGGTTCTTCTCACCGGTGCCGCCACGGCCGAGCGTGAGTTGTTCGACCTGGCCGAGCGCCGAGTAGTTGGCGTTCTGGAGGTAGTCGCTGGCGCCCTTCACCGTGGTGAGCTGTCCCAGGCTGCCATAGGTGTAGCCGATGAGCTCGCTCGCAAGGCCGCCCATCGCCGGCTCAGAGGTACGGCTGACTGTGCCGTCGATGCGGTAGAGGGTTTCGAAGTCGAGCGTGCCGTTCGTAAGGGGGGCGTACAAGGTGTCCGTGATCGGCAGCGTGAGCCGGGTGTTGGTGGGACGTGAGAGGGCGTCGTAGGCGGTGACCGACTTGGTGTAGGCGTCGCCGGTCTTGCCCTTGATGTAGCGGGTCGAGCTCGCGGGGAGCCCCAGCCCCTTGGAGACCGTGTCGTACGTGCGGCTGGTCAGCAGGTTGGCGTCTGCCACCGTGCCCGCCCAGGTTTCGGTGGGACGGCCGAGGACGTCGTACGCCGTCACCACGCTCTTGCCGCCCGTCGTAACCTTGTTCGGTCGGTCCAGCACGTCGTACTCGGTCGACGTCGTGCCCTTGTCCGGGTCCACCGCCGTCTTCTGCCGGCCGAACTGGTCGTAGGTGTACCTCCATACGGCCTTGTCCGGGCCGACGATCTGGGCCTGCTTACCGTCCAGCGTGTAATCGAACGTCGTCGACGTGTAAGAGGACCCCAGCGTTGCCCCGTACTGGCTGTCGGCAGGGTTGGGGCCCGCGTACTCACGGGTCTCCGCCGTCCGTCCCAGGGCGTCGACGATGGTCCGCTTTGCCGAACCTCCCTGCAACGCCGTCGTGGCGGTGGAGTCACCGGTATAGCTGGTGCTCGTACTCCACTTCTGCACGCCGAAGACACGCAGGGTGCTCGTCGTGGCCCGCTCGGCACCGTCGAAGAGCGTCTCCGTCTGCACGGGCGCCCCACCGTACTCCGCTCGCTGATACGTGCCCGTGGGGCCGCTGCTGGTGTTGAAGACGTCCGCGTAGGTCTCGTACGCGAGGCCTCGGCTGTTGTAGCGCGTGTCGGTCAGCAGCCGGCCGCCCTGTGGCGTCGGTGACTGCGTCTGAAGGGGGCGCAGCAGGGAGTCGTAAATCGTGTAGCTGTCGTTGTACGTCGTGCCGTCAGCCTTCAGGGTCGAGGTCCTGACCCAGGACTGGGTAGTGTCGCTGAGCGAGTAGGCGTACTTGATGTTGGCCGTCTCGGTGCTGCTGATGCGGTTGGGCAGCCAGACATCGGTCAGGCGGCCCAGCGCGTCGTACGCGAGCTCGGTCTTCTTCCCGTTCGCGTCATACGTACGTAGCGGGAGGCCGCGCCTCGGGTCGAAGTACGTGTTGACGTTGTGGCTCTTGGCGTTGGTGACCCTCGTGCTGGTCAACGGGCGCATGTCCGCGGGGGTGTACGTCGTGGTCGTGGCGTTCCCGCCGGCGTCGGTGACGGAGGTCGGACGTCCCAGTGTGTCGTATGCGGTGCTGGTGAGGTCGTCCCAGCTCACCTTCCCGGCTGCGGGGTACGAGGATGCCCGTCCGGTCCAGGTCGGCAGCCCATTAGTCGGTGTCATCGTCGCGGACCAGCCGATGTTGTCGTACGAGATCGCGGTGTCCGACAGGACGTTGCCCCGCGTGCCGTCCGCATTGGCGAGCTTCAGATCCGATTCGGGGACGTTGCAGTCCCCGCTGACCTGACGGACGCGGGATACCAGGTTGGTGAGGCCTGCGTTGTCATTGCGGGCGTACCAAGTTTCGGTACAGGTCTCGTCGCCGGTCTTCGCCTCGTCTCCCAAGTCGACGGCCTTGGTCGGCATGCCGTATGCGTCGAAGCCCAGGGTCGCAGTGGCACGGGACCGCCAGGTGCCGGCTGCTGTGAGGTAGGTGTAGGTGGTCGCTTGCTCTGTCCGGACGAACCGGGCGACGTGGTCGTCGGCGTCGGGGATGCTCTTCTGGCGCGCGGATTCCTTCGACCACGGCTTGCCGGCAGTGGCCGTGAGAGGGGTCGAGCCGTCGTACGTGACCTGTTCGCGCAGGGTGCCTGCGTACTGGTCGCTGTCCACGAGGGTGGGGACGTTGATCGGTGGCTGTGCGAGCTTCACGACGGAGGCGGACTTGGTCGTACCGTCCTTGTTCTTGTCTCCGTGCATGCCCTGCATGTACAGCGAGACGGTCTTGGAGCGGGGGAAGATTGTGCTGTCTGCCCCCTTGTACGAGGTCACTTCACGGTAGCCGCGCCAGTCGGACCACGTCCGTTCGGCCTTCGGGGTAAAGGGATCATCGTTGTAGTGCCAAGCGGCGCCGCTGTAGACGTACGAGTACTCGACGGCGTCGTTGCCCGCAAAGCCGGCGGTCGTCACGCCCAGGACGCGGTATTTGTGGAACCAGTCCAGCTTTGCATCCGGCGCACCATTGATGTGCCAGTACTGCGGGTAGCAGTTTCGGGTGTTCGTGTCCTCAGCCGGAAGCTGGCTACGCACGCACTCCTCGGCGGACAGCGTCACCTTGGTGATGCCGCCTGTCTCGGAGGTGATGGTGGAAATGCGCGGGCGGGTCAACGGCAGGACGTCGTCCGTGCTGCCGTCCACCCGGTTGCGCAGCTTCGTGTACGTGAATGCCACGGGCTTCATGGGCAGCGCCGCCGACCCGGCGTTCGCGGTCCTTGTGATGGACTTCAGGGTCAGTGTCTGGTCCGACGGGACAGCGAGGTCACCGTTCGCCACGTACTCCTGGGCGAACGCCCAGGAGTCCACCGGGTCGTAGCCGTTGGTGGAACCGATCCGCGAGCCAGTGTCGATACCGATCAAGCGCTTGCGGCTGAAGAACGAAGGTGAGGTGGCGGAACAGTCGGTGGAATCCTTGTCACAGAGTGCGTCGAACGGCACGTCCGGCCACATGTCGGCAGTTTCTTTGATGAGCGCGGGGCAAAGGTCCCCGTCGGTGTCGCACCGCTCCGTGTACCGGAGTGTGACCTTCGCTCCGGCGGGGCTGAACAGCGCGTCCTTGCGCAGCCCGTACTTGATCTCCGTCAGATAGCCACCGCGGGTGTAGGCGGCGTCGGCCTTCGTGGCCTTGTTCTTCTTGTAGTAGTTGCTCTCCTTGGCGTACCAGTACGTGGCCGCGTTACCGCGGGTGTCCTCGACGTAGTCGAGGTTCCAACGCCATGCCTTGTTCAAGGAGCGGGCCGCGAACGTCGTGCCCTTGTCGTAGCCGGGCTCTCCGACGTTGTCGCCGAAGACCGGGGCGGCCCACGCGGAGTTGGTGCGTTCGGTGGTGGCGCCGTCGAGCTTGTCCTTTCCGAAGACGTACTTGGTGCCGTCCCCGGTGGTGACAGTCCAGTACTCGCCTTCGTCGTCGGTGTTGTCGGCCCCAGTGGAGCGGGTCACCTGGGAGGCGTCGTCGTTCTCGAGCCGCCAGGTGTCCTGAGACACCTTGACCAGGCGGGAAGACTTGCCGTTCAGGACGAGACGGGCGTTGTCGTACTTCCAACACCGGTCGAAGACGTCGTCGTGCCCCTCGTCGTCGCAACTGGCGTACGAGCGCTCAATGTACGACTCGGTGAAGGCGAAGCCCTCACCTACCGAAGTGCCTTGGTTGTTGCTGGTGCCGGTACGGCCGTCGATGCTGCCCGAGTCGTAGGAGATTCCCAAAGACGGGACCGGTCCCGCTGCGACTGGCGGCAGTGTGAGGCCGTACGACCAGGTGAACGATCCGGAGTTGCCACCGGCTGCCCAGGACGAGGACGCGGACAACGGTGTCGCACCGTAGTCGCCGGTGCCCTTGGGGGACTGGGTGCCCGCTCCGGAGGCTGTCAGCGCCAACACGGTCGCGTCCGAGCCGGCCGCGCCCAGCTGGGTAGCGGTTCCGCTGTCAGCCTTGGCGATCACCACCGGTGCCGACACCGTGCGCCGCTTGGTGTCGTTACGCGAGGCGAGAGGCTTCTGGATCCGGCACTCCGCCTTCTGCGGAGTCGTCAACGCGCAGGCCGGAAGCTGGACGAGGCGGAGACGGCCGGACCAGCCGCCGCCGATCGCCGAGGCGAAAGCGTCGTAGCCGACGCTGACCTCGGCACTGCCGCCCTGCTGCGCCTCGGCCGTCAGCACGACGCCTGTGATGCCGAGCCGACTGGCGATCGTCTGGTCAAGGACGGTGACCGTTGCCTCAGCTCCCGTCGGGACGCCGGCCTTGCCCTTCACTGGTGTCACGGCGACCGGCAGACCGCCGGGCGTTGCGGTCGCAGCCTCCTTGGCGAGTGTCAGGTCGGCGGCACCGGCCTTCGGCCAGTCGTCGCGCTGCCGCTCTATACGGGCCCGGCCGGCTTCTGCCTCGTTGTCACGCAACTCCTTGGCGACCTGCGCGCGGGCCTTCCGCGCAACTACGTCGTTGACCGGCTCAACCCTACTCGCGCGCGGCGCAGGCAGGGCCGGACGGCCCAGTCCCCCCTCGCCGTCTGCGGCGGCGACCGGCGTGAGGCCGATCGGTACCGACAGCGCCGCCGCCAGTGGCAGAACCACCAGTGCGCGGCGGCGCCGGAAGCCGGCCCTGCCCCGCCAAGTAGTCGTCGTTCTTCTGCCGAATATCACAGAGACTCTTCCCCACCCTCGTCAACAATCCTGAACAGCGGCGAGCCGACGACGCGCCGCGAGAAAGGGGGCAGCACCCGGCAGCGCCGTACACATGGCGCCGGCGGGCCCACCCTGGCAGACGGTCAGTAGCCGACCTGCTCCTTGACCTGGTTCTCGTTGTGGATCGCGCCGGCCCACATACGTACACCGGCGACCTTCACCGGCAGGTAGTGCTTCCAGCCCCCCGCGGTGAACCCCTTGGCGAGAGCGAACTCACCCGAGCCGACCTGAGCAACGAACTCCGTCGGCTGGCTCACCGGCCCACCGGCGACACGGAGCGTGATCTCTTGCTCTTGGGCGTCGAAGACGCCGGTGACCCGGACCGCGCCACTGATCGTGTCGCTGGCCGACTTGACGGAGGAGAACGTCTTCCCGTCCGCACCGAGTCGGCCGAAGTGCCAACTGCCGACGGGAACCTCGACCTCGCCCCGAACCGGATCCAGGACAGTGGTCTTGGATTCCTTTTCGAACCACAGGCCCCAGGCGGAACCATCCGAGGTCCGCTGACCGACCACCTGGCCGATGTAGCCGTCGTCCTTGGCGGCGGCCTGGTCCTCCTGCAAGGCGACCAGCGCCGACACCGTGAATGAACCACTGTCATCCACCACGGGAGCCTGAACCGTAGTCGTGGCCGCGTCGTTGACACCGTCGAAGACGATTTCATCCCCTTCGACTGCGGCACCGTCTTCCAGCGCCAGATCCCGGCGATACGGCGAACCGTCCTTGACGGTGGATGCGGAGCTCCCCGTGGCAGACCAGTCGGCGACCAGCTCTGCCCCCGTCCAGCCACCGGGCATCACCAGTGCGGCCTCGTCGGCGATCTCGTCGCCTGTCAGTGCACGTTGCCAGGCCGCGACCTCATCGATCGATCCCTTCCACTGGTCGTAGTACGCGCCACGCCACCACGCGCGGCCGATCTGCAACCGTCCGGTGGAGGCCCACGTTGCCGAAACGGTGTACGAGCCCTGGCTCTTGCCGTTGACGTAGAGGCTGATCTCCTTGGAGGAGGCGTTGTACGTGGCGGCCAGGTGCGTCCAGACATGGAGGGTCGCGGGCTGCCTCGCCTTCACGATCTGAGTGCTGATGTCTCCGTCAGTGGCGTTCCTCGGCGAAGTGCGCAGCTCCCAGGTCTTCGATTCCGAGCGGTAGCCGAGGTAGAAGGCGCTGTACCAGTCGGGAGTCAGGCTCGGGTCCTGGCTGAGGGCGGTGTAGTTGCGAGTGTCATCCTCCAGACGCACCCATGCAGCGACGGTGTACGAGGCGGCCGTCTGCACAACCGGCCCGGTCGTGGCGGCGTAGCCGCTGGTTCCGTCGAGGACAAGTCCCTTGTCCTGCACTGGCTGGCTCAGCTTGACACCGTTCGCGTCATGGGCGATCAGTCCTCGGCGTCCCCGGTCGTCGCGGGATGCGACGCCGAACAGCGTGATATTGGACTTGCCTGTACCGGAGTCCACCGCCTCGCCGGAATCCTCCGTGAAGTGCCAGTTGCCGACCGGGCCCTCGCCCATCGCGACCTTGAAATCGACGGACGCGATGTCTCCGTCGCGCCCGGCGCTGTCGTAGGCGCGCACGTACAGCGTGTACTGCCCGGCCTTCGGCGGCACAACGGTCGCCTTCACTACCCCGTCGGCGAGCTTGTTCCAGGTGCTGGGGGTGGAAGTGGAGGTGGAGGGCGCCAGATAGTACTCATACCGCTTGTTGACGTCGCCGCTCGCCGGAAGGAATGTGAAACCGCCCTCGACACCTGGCGCACCTGCTTCCGCGCAATCTGTGGCTTGCGCGCATGCCTTGTATGGTCCGTCGAAGGTGATCGTCGGCTTCTTGGGACCCTGGGAATCGACCTTGAAGTAGCACCAATTGCCGTACGGGGACGACTGCGAGTGGGACCCGTTGTCGTAGAAGACCTGGGTGAGGGCCGCGTATCGGTGAAGGGCGCCGTCAGCCAGCTTGTTCTCCCACGTGAACGTGACCTTGACGTTGTCGACCCCGAAGTTGGGACTCGACGGGCGAGCTGTGCCGGAACCGGACCACGTGTTGTCCGTACCCTTGGTCTCGACACGGAACCAAGCACGGAGCTTCGCACCCGGTCCCGCTCCCCATGCCGCGCGAGGCGTGGCGTTCAACGTGGGGTAGGGGCTGGCGATGGTGGTCGGTGCGTTCGGGTCCTTGCTGCACACCGCTCCCGAGCCAGTCACGATGCCCACCCCCTGCGCGAGGGCCGGGTAGGCAACGTATGTGACGGCGAGGGTTGCGTCATTCCTGAACCGCTTCCAGGCACTCGCGTCGTTCTCATCCTTCGCACGGATTTCAAGGGTGAGCCGGGAGAACTTTCCCGCGGCGAACTCACGCACCGTCGAGGTCAGGTTCTGCCAGCTCTGGTTGGCGTCATCGTGGAACTCGATCGGTGCTGTTGTCGAGTTCGGATCGCATGCGGAGCCGCGTCCAGCCGAAACGTTCCGCTCGGTCAACCAGTCCAGCTCCGTCGGACGCGTGGCCCAGGTGGTGGAGGTGGAGATGTTGTTGGTGCGCACCAGCTGGACCACGCGCGGATCGCACTGGAACGCCCACGGTTCGGTCACCCGGAAGGTTGCGTCCAGTACGCGCTTGCCCGTCAGCCCGTCGGGCGCGAACTGGAAGTACAGCCGCTTCACATAGCCTGGGCCGCAGTACTCGCCGCCCCAGCTACCGCACTTGCCCACACCTTCGCCGAGGTTGTCAGTGCCGTTGTCCCAGCCGTAGGAGGCGTAGTTGTCGGACCGCAGCATGGTGCGTGTGGACTCACCCCAGGACACCGTCGGGTCGATGAACACCGGAAAGTGCTCCGGCTCGGTACCGGTCAGCATCTGTGCGTCCGGAACCACCGACAGCGCGGTGTCCGTCACCTTCACATCCATGCGGGTGACGTTGTCGCCCTGTCCCGGCTCCAGGCCCGAGCCGGACTCGGCCGCGCCGGACACGTCACCGGGGGACGGCTCCTCCTGTCCGGCCTTCTCCACAGCCACAAGCGTGCGCGTTTGGAGCTGGGCAACCGGCTGGGGTTCCTTCGCCTTGCCGGCCGAGTCCCACATCTGTGCGGGCGGAGCCTTGAAGACCGTGTTGCCGTCCCCATCGACCGCGGCAAGGTTGCCGGCGGCACCCTTGCGCAGCGTCACACCATCCGTCTTCAGCCCGAAGGTCAGCTCCTTGAGCGCCGGGTTCGTCGCTGCCTCAGGAGTCTTGACCACAAGGATGTGCTGGAAGCTCTCAACGGTCGCCGTCACCTTCAGGTCGACGCCCGGGAGCACTTCAGGGTAGAGGGCACTGGGCCCGTCGAGCTCGGGCGCCGGAAGCGTCCCCCGCCAGTCCAGCTCCATGGAACGCCCTTGGCGGCTCAGTTCTACCAGGGGCTTGGATTTACCCCCTCCGGAGAACGTCATCTCGGCCGACGCAGCCTTGGGGCCAATGGAGCCGTCAACCTTGCGCTCGAGCGTCGCGTCGGGAGCCTGCCAGCCTCCGCCCGGCTTCGCCACGCGCACCGGAATCGACGACTCCTCCAGCGTGAAGGTGAAACCGTCCGGGTTGGCGAACACGGTGGCCCGCTCCGAACGCTCCCCCGTCACCTCGACCCGCTGCCCCGACTCCTGCGCCTGATCAAGAGCCCTGCGTCCCTCGTCCGACACCGCCGCCGCGTCCACGGCCTGCCCGTCGGCCCGCGCCGTCGTCGGCGCAACTGCCACCGACCCCAGCACTAGCGCCGACCACGCAACGGCGACAACACTTCGGGCACGCCAAGGCGCCCCCCTCGTTCTCACAATCCCCACCCCTATGTGATGCACAGTTCACAGCAAGTGGGCAACCTAAGGGCCTCGCTCGCGAACCCGTCAAGATTGTTTATGGATGTTTGGCAAGTCCATGCTTCGGAGCGGGCGTTAGCTGCCGCTATACCCCTTCCGCTCTGACCCCGGAGCCGCAAGCAGGGGACCTTCTGGCCGGGTCGCTCGGGACCGAAGGGTCCATCAGCAGATGGCTGCGGGTTTGGCGTACAGCCGCACCGCTTAGAAGGCCTAACACAATGAGGCAACTGACTACATGCAGGCGACGCAGCGGGTGAGGTCTTCGGTGACGAAGACGACGAACCGCCGTTGTGATCCGCTGATGTTGGCCGAGTAGATTCGGTCTGTTCCCTCGGCATGGAGTGTGTCGACGGCTTGGGCCGGTCCGGGTCAAGGGGCGGCTCCATCGTCGAGCAAGTTCTGGTGCCGGTCGGACCAGATAGCCCAGAGCAGACGCGCCGAGGAGCTTTGGCTTCGGAAGACTTCAAAGTCCGCGCCTCCCTGGAGTTCGGCCAGGGCGACACGTGCCAAGGCGCTGTCGTGTCTGACGCCTCGACCACGTTGCTCGGGCCCTCGTTAGTCGTCCCGGAACACGACCCTGCGGCTGGTCAACGCTCCCGGTCGTGCAGCACGACGGCCGGGAGCCCGCCGGGTTCGCCGCCGCCCTCCAAGGACTGATGGCCGACCGGGCCTGGGACATCCCGGCCGCCGACACCACCGTCCTGGACAGCTGGCCCGACAGTGCGGCCTCCATCGCCCCGCAGCTGTCCGACCACGTCCACGCCGCCACCTTCCACCCGGCAAGCGGCCAGATCGACCTGCGCCTGGGCCCCCCGACCTACGCCACCCAGCTCCGCCTGATCACCGCGCGGATCATCGCCGCCGCCAATCCGGCGGCGACGCGGAGCGCGGGTCTCCCTCTCACCGCGCTTCCTGGCGGCCTCGCGGGCCTGGTGCAGAGCGACCCGGGCGAGGTCGACGCCGGACAGCTCCGGGCCGTCGACGGAGGGCCGCTAGCTGGCGGCGTTGCCGAGGCGATTCCGCCGCTCCGAGGCCGAGCGGCCCACTGTCGTCACGGCGTACGACCGTGGCGGGGCCCCAAGGCCTGACGCGCGAGATCGACGCCGCTCAGCGCGGCGAGCCGACCCGGGGGCCACCGTTGGACGTCCAACAGTGCCCACTCGCCCAACTCAGCGGCCGACTTCATGAAAGTCGACCACTCTGAGTCACACCGATCACCGGAGCAGGGGCGCCCGCTACACCGCCCACACCCAGCGCCACCGTTCTCGAACCAGCACCTCATTCTCCCGTGCTGGTTCGGTGCTGGTTCGCACGCCCCGCCAGTGGCAAAGCCGCAGGTCCTAGCCCTGGTCGAATGAGTTGTCGTACCACTCGATGGTGGTGCCGATGAGGCTGGCGGCGACGATGCGCTTGAGGGAACCGGGAGGCGTGGGGGCGTGTGTTGCGGCGGCCATGTGCACCACTTCCGAGCGGGCGACGGGGACTGTTGCGTGTCGCCACACCGTAGGAACGCGCAGGTCAGGGGCGTATGTGGTGGGACACCATAGTTCCGGGCACGAGGGTGCGCGGCGACACCATGCCTGTCTCACAGCCCCCTGCCAGAGCCCCGCGGACGGCGCTGGGGGCGCGACGGACGGCGCCCGGATCCCGCCGGGCACGACGCTGGCCTCCGGTCAGGCGTACACCAGCGGTGTGTCCAAGCTGGTCATGCAGACCAACGGGGACGGCAACCTCGTCGTCTACGCGGCGGACGGCTCCACCGCCCTGTGGGACAGCACGCTCGGCGGTCGCTACTTCATCGGCAACGGCTGGTGGAACGGCTACGGGAACCCCCACCCTGATCGGCACGGGCTGGGGCTCACTCGACCTGATGCTCTGACCTGACCGTCCACCCCCACCGCGCGCGGCTCGCCCGAGGAGGTGACCGCGCGACCGAGGGCCGCCCCCCTGCCGGGGGTGCGGCCCTTCTTCGCTCAGCGCCCACAGGTCCCCGCGCCCCGCCGTGTCGGCGGGGCGCGGGGACCTGTGGCGGGGTGTGGGCCCGCGGGTGCCCGGGTCAGTGACGCACGCCGGGTGCGCGGCGACGGCGGACCCACCAGATCAGCGCGCCGCCCACCACGGCGAGCGCCGAGGCCACGCCGGCGATCAGGCCGACCGGCGTGGTGGAGCCGGTGTGGGCGAGGTCGCCGCCCGGGGGCCGGGTCGGTCCGGTGGTGTGGTCGCCGCCCGGAGTGGACGGGGCCGGAGTCGACGGAGTGTGGCTCGGCTTCGGGTCGTCCGGGCGGGTCGGGCTCGGAGTGGGCTGGGGACCCGGGGTGGTCGGCTGGTCGGCGCTCGACCCGCCGAGGTAGGCGGTGTCGCCGTCCCGGTAGGTCACTTCGGTCTGCACGGACGTCTTCGTCGTCGTGTCGAGCCCCTTGTACTGGGTGTTGAACTGGCTCTTGGTGATGTCCCGCTTCGGCGCCTTGGAGAAGTCCACGCCGCCCATCGACAGGATCCACACCTTGCCGTCGTACACGCGCTCGAACTTGTAGTCGCCGTTCCGGAACGAGTGCACGTACTTGTCGTAGACGGTCTTCTTGTCCCAGTTCTTGTTCTCGTCGCGCAGCGGCCACCGCTTGACGTCGTTGCTGTTGATGATCTTGCGGAAGTCGGTCGGGGCGACCGCGTCCTGGCGCCGGACGTACTCGGCGGCGACCCGCGACGTGTACACCCGGCGCAGATCGCCGTACGAGGGGTCCTCGTTCACCCGGCGCTCCAGCTCGGGCTGGATCATCTGAAGGATCAGCGCCTCGGCCTGCTTGGTCTGAGCCTCCGTCAGCCTGCAGCCGCCGACCGGCACATCGGGGCCGTGCGGCACCTCCATGTTGACCTTCATCGGGGCGTCCAGGATGTAGATGCCACCGTCCTGCTCACGCACCTTCGCCGGCTTCGGCGTGATCCACTGGCGGATGATCGGCAGACACGGCATCCCCTCGGGCGTCCGGGGCACCGCCCGCCAGAACCGCTCCCCGCGCTCGTACTTGTCGGGGTTCATCGCGTCCGCGTAGTCATGCTTGAGCGTGAGGTCCGCCTCCAGCAGGACGCGGCCCGCGTCCGTCTTCGCGAACTCCTTGTCCATCACCACGTCCGGGCGGATCGGGTTGAGGTTCACCCAGAACCGGTCCGGGGTCAGCGCCAGCCAGGTGAAGAAGGCGTCCGAGGCGAGCTGGAGCTTCTCGTTGCCGCCGTACCCCGGATCGGTGTCCGGATCCTTCACGTAGTCGGCCCGCATCGAGTAGTCGAGCCCCTTGCCCTTCACCGGGGTGCCGACGTAGTTGATCTCCAGAGTGGAGAAGTCGATGCCGCCGGGGCCGCGCCCGTAGTATCCGCCGCTGTTGTTCTGGTTGTAGATCGCCTGGATGCGGCGGGCCTCGGCGGGCGTCTTGCCGGAGCGCAGCGCCTGGTCGATGAGCGGGCCCCGGCCGCCCTTGAGCGGGTCGGCGTTGAAGCGCTTGTCGTAGTTGGTGTAGACGTTCGGCTTCTGGGTGCGCTCGATGGCGTTGGAGCGCCGCTCGTTGACCCCGGCCTGGGTACGCGAGGTGCCCCGGTCGCGCCGGAGGTCCTCGTCGAACTTCCGGATCGCCTCCTTGGTGGAGTTCTCCGTCCGGGCACCGGTCAGATAGCGGAAGGTCGACTTCGGCCGCTCCTTGGCGATCTGCCGGTCCGCCTTGAGCTGGTCGCTCTCGATCTTGCCGTTGGACTTCATCTCGACCTTGCGCTCCGTCGCCCGGTTGTGGGCGTCGATCACGCGGTACCGCTTCTCGCCGGTCTCCGGGTCGGTGTACTCCAGGGTGTCCTGGCACCACCAGTCCGGGCCGACCATGTTGTACTTCTTGACCATCCGCGCCTCGAACGCCTCGCCGCGTGCCGGGTTGCCGTGGGCGCCGATGTACCGCACGTCGAGGAAGCGCTGGAATTCCTTGTAGCCGCGATCGCTGTTGTACTGGCTGTTGTACCGGGCGTAGATCTCCATGACCTTGTCGGCCGGGTTCTGCGACTTGTCGAACTTGCGCTGCCACTTGCGGTAGTTGGTACCCGCGGTCTCCCGCTGCTTGTCCGTGGGCGGCAGCACCCCGTCGTACGCCTTCGCCGGGTTGTCGTACGTGTAGTTCTCGTCGGTCGGCCAGGCGTCGTACGGCAGGTTGTCCGGCGGTCCCGAATTGGCGGGCGTCGACGGGAAGCTGCGCCCGAGGAACTTCTCGTCGCAGCGGACCGGTTTGACGTTCGGCGGCTTGGCCGCCACCGCCTCGTCAAGTGCGGGCAGGCCGGTCAAGGTGGCCGCGGCGGCGGCTGTGAAGGCGATCGCGAGACGGCCCCACACCTGCCTGACGCGGCCGCCCCGGCGTATGAGTGTGCTCACTGGCTTCTCCCCCTGGGAACCCAGTAGATGACATGGAAGGTGCGCGGCGCGAGTGGGCTCCGAGGTCAACTGGTCGTGGAGCGCCGCTAGTTGCGTACCCTAGGGGGACGTGGCCGAGAGCCCCCTGGTTCCCGTGGCGTGCCCCCGTCAACTTTGCAGGATTTTCACACGCCATCTGCATACGTCGCCGCGCACCGCCGCCGCCCCGGCGGCCCGGTCCCGGCCCCGGAGCCGCGCCTTCAGTCGATCCAGGTCTCTTCGAGGTCGCCCGCGGTCCGCTCGTCGCGCCGCACCCGGAACACCGAGAGCGTACGGCCGCTCCGGGGCAGCGGGCCGACGCTGCGCAGCACCGCCCTGGTCAGGCCCTCCCAGGACAGATCGCCCGGCTCGGCGTCCAGTTCGACGGCCCGCTCTGCCAGTTCGGCGGCGCCGATGCCGAACGCGACGGCGATGTCGCGCGGTGCGCCCGACAGGTCCCAGTCGCCCTCACCGGCCCAGCCCGAGGCGAACAGCCGGGTCCCGTCCGGGTGGTGGATCACATGGGTGTGGTGGGTCGCGTGGTGGTCGACGGTCGTCGAGCCGATGACAGCGGCCCCGGGATGGCGCCGGGAAAGCTCCTCCGCGACCTTCGCGAGAGGGAAGTCCCCGCCCGTGAAGGCCAGGGCCGGATCGTTGATCTCGATCAGCCCGCCCCAGTGCCCGATCCCGACCAGGTCCAGATCGGCCCGGGTGGCGAACGGCATCCGCCGCACGGCCTCGATCCGGTCCACCTCGGCGACCACGCCGTCCACCGTCCCGAGCCCCACGGCCAACTCCCGCGCCCGCTCCGGGTCATGGGCCGGCAGTCCGTCCATACCCACCGGGAACGGCGGCTCGACGACCGTGATCCGGAACTCCCCGTACCGCGCGAGCTCCTGCTCCGCGGGGTACGTCCAGATGCCGTCGACGCCGTCCTCGCCCTCGCCGTCGAAGCCGTCCTGTGTCATCACACCACCTCCGCAGATCGCATCGCGGCGCCACGCTACCGGGCCCATGCTCGACGCGTCGCTTCGGCGTCCCTGCCAACGCGGAGTCGAAGCCTCACTCGTTCGGGTCGGCGGGTGCCCACACCGTAGATCGGCGCCGGCCTTGAGTGCAGCCCCCACCCTCGTCAGTACCGTCCGAGCCGTCGACATCGCCGCCCGCGCCGTGCTCCCGCCCCTTTCGCAGCGGTGCGGCCGGTGCGGGGAGTGGGCCGGGGTCCTGCCGACGGGGACGTGTCGGTGTGCGAGAGGGGAGCGGGCGGAGCCCCCGCCGCTCGGGGGATGGACGACGGGGGCTCCGTAGACACTTCTGACGGCTGGACGATCCGGATGCGGCCAGGTCCCGCGAGCGCCGTCTTCGCGGCCGTGGAGTCGGCCGCCGCGCGCATCGGCTGGTCGACGGTCGGAGCTGTGACGACCACGACGGCGCCCGCCGGCTCCAGGACCGGCAGGCGCCCCGTACGACGGCCATGGCTCAGTCGCCGTGGCCCGTTCCGCCGCTGCCGAAGCCGCCGCTGGAGATGCCGCGCCACTTGCGGCGCTCCTCGCTCTGCGGTTCGCGGTCGGCCTCGCCTGCACTCGTCAGGTTGTACGGCAGGAGCCGGTGCTCGCCGTCCGTCTGCGGCATCTCGGAGGGCTTCCGGTACTCGGTCACCTCGCCGGGCGGCTGGTCCGTGGCGGGCCTGTGGGGCTGCGACTCCGGTTCCGGCGGGGGGAGTTCGCGATTCCTGACGCGGATCCCCAGCGCGAAGGCGCCGATCAGGACCGCGACCACCAGCAGTCCGCCGAGCACCTGGGCCAGACCGGACTGCCAGACACCGGCCGCGAGGACCGGCTCCACCAGCGTGTGCGTGTGCATGGACGTACCTCGCTCGTCTGTCCCGGCCGACCGGACGTCGGGCCGGGATTATCGGAAACCTCGTCCGGGTCTCCGTCCGTGCGGACGGACCGCGCCGCCCCCGAGGCGCTCAGAAACCCGCGATGCGGAAGGCGAAGAAGAGGGCGACCAGGACGGCACCGAGGGCGATGAGGGCGAGCCACATCATGGGGTGGTCCCAGATGCCGCCGTCCGGCCGTTCCGGGTGCGCGGACGAGGTGGAGCCCTCGACGGGCGGTGTCTCCTGGGGCGGAACGAGTCTGTCGGCCATGACGCCTCCGGTGGAACGTGCGCTGCGTGTGCTCCGCGTACGTACTCAACGTCTCTCCCGGCCCCCACTGAGGCCAGTCGCATCGTTGGTGCATCGAAAACACGGCGCTCTCGGCAGGGGGTGCGCGTTCGCCTTGGGCCGGCTGGGGGCCCTCCTCACCGGCGCGGCCTTCACCCCGGTGCTCGGCCGCCGGCTCAGGGACGGGCGTACGTGTCCGGCACCCGGCGCTGCCACCACCGGCGGCGGACACGCGGGTGGACGGCCCTGCCGAGGCGGCGGCCGACGAGGAGGTAGGCGAGGAGCGCGCCCGCGGTGTTGAGCAGGACGTCGTCGATGTCGAAAGCGCGTCCCGTGACGAGGGCGCCCTGGACCAGCTCCACGAGCAGCATGGTGCAGACGGTGACCAGCGCCACCCGGACGAAGCCTCGGGTCCTACGGGACAGCAGCGGCAGGAGCACACCGAACGGCATGCCGAGGAGCACGTTGCCGCCGAGCTGCTTGACGGTCTCGACGAAGGCCGGCTGCCGGAGGTACGCCTCGATGGACCGGCCCGGGGTCAGGTTGTTGTGGACGAGAGGGACGGAGGCGGCCGACTCCCCCAGGGTGAGCCTCGCCAGCACCGCGGCGAAGGCGACCATGCCCGCGAGGGCGACGAGGGCGACCAGCACCCGGACCGCGCGGCCGGGGCCGGTGCGGACCGACCCACGAGCCGCGGAGCCCTGGACGACCGGCTCCTCCTCGGGGCCGCTCTTGCGCGTCGCGCTGGGGCCGCTCTTGCGCGTCGCCTTGGGGGCGATCCTGTCGTGGGCGATCCTGCGCATCGCCGCGGGGAGGCTCCTGCACGTACGGCCGATGGCAGGTCTTCGCAGCGCTCTCCAGCCGATCATGTGACACTCCCCATCTCCGGTCGGGCGTCTCCGGTCGGTCCTGCCGACGAAGCCCGCCTACCCGGACGCGCGGCCCGCATGCCGAGGCGCCGGACGTCCCCGCCCCAGCCGTCACACCCGCCCTCAGATAGCACAACAGAGCTCTTCATGAAGGGAGTTGGGAATGATTCGCGGCAGGCCGGGGCACCAGCGGCCCATGGGAGAAGACACCGCGAACAGACGCTCGTCCCGCGGGACCCGACCGGCGGGGTCGGCCCGCCGGCGGTGGCCGCTCGCCGCCGTCGTCCTGGTCGTACTCGCCGTCGCCCTGATGTTGGTGGGGCAGATCCTGCGGCTGCCGGGACTGGACGTGTTCGGCACCGACATGAAGGACCGCTCCGGCCCCGCGGTCCTGAAGTCCGTCCAGGACATGCACCGTTACGAAGGGGCGGCCGGGACCTACCAGGTCGTGGTCGACCTGGAACAGGACGCCCGATTCCTGCCGGCCGCCATCCGGGGCACCCGCACGCTGTACGTGGCGACCGGCGGCGTCACCGCCTACGTGGAGCTGGGCGGAGTCGGCAAGGACGCCGTCACCGTCGACGCGCAGCGCACCACGGCGACCCTGCGCCTGCCCCACGCCCGACTGGGCTCCCCCGCGCTCGACCCCGAGCGGTCCTACGCCGTGTCCAAGCAGCGCGGCCTGCTGGACCGGCTGGGCGACCTGTTCTCCGACAACCCGGCGAGCGAGCGGGCGGTCAACGTCCTCGCCGCCCGGCGCATCGGCGACGCCGCCCGCCAGTCGGACCTGACCTCACGAGCGGAACGCAACACGACCTCCATGCTCCAGGGCCTGCTCCGCGCGCTGGGCTTCGAGCGAGTGACGGTCACCTACACCTGAACGGCGGACGGGCCCGTTCCGTGAGCTGCTCCACGCACCCCGCGCGGTGTCGTACGCGCGGGGCGGAGGTGGGTCATCAGCCGCAGGAGGAGGCGGGGTTCGACGTACCGAGCTGGATCAGTTCGGGTGCGGCCGGGCCGCAGCAGCCGCTCTCCTCGGACGGCCCCTCCGTCTTGTCCGCCGCAGGCTGGTCGAAGAGGCCTGCGCCGCCGCAGACACCGGTCTCCGGCAGGGTCAGTTCGACGCGCTCCGCCGCCTCCCGGTCGCCCGCGAGGGCGGCGGCGATCGAGCGGACCTGCTCGTAGCCGGTGAGGGCGAGGAAGGTCGGGGCGCGGCCGTAGGACTTCATTCCGACGATGTAGGCGTCCTGTTCGGGGTGGGACAGCTCGTTGACGCCGTGCGGGTAGACGGTGCCACAGGAGTGCTGGTTGGGGTCGATGAGCGGGGCGAGGGCGACCGGGGACTGGAGGCGTTCGTCGAGGCCGAGGCGGAGTTCGGAGAGGAAGGAGAGGTCCGGGCGGAAGCCGGTCAGGACGATGATCTCGTCGACCGGGTCGAGGCGGGTGCCGTCCTCGGCGACCAGGATCAGACGGCCGTCGCCATCGCGCTCGATCGCCTCCGTGCGGAAGCCGGTGACCGCGTCGGCGTGCCCCTCGTCGACGGCGGCCTTGGCGGCCAGGCCCAGGGCACCTCGGGCCGGCAACTGGTCGGCGCCGCCGCCGCCGAACGTGGAGCCGGAGATGCCGCGGCGCAGGATCCACAGGGCCTTGGTGCCGGCGCCGCCCTCGGCCTTCGCCAGGTTCGCCAGCGCGGCGAGTGCGGTGAAGGCGGAGGCGCCGGAGCCGATGACGGCGGTGCGCTTGCCCGCATGGCGGGCGCGGTCGGCGGGGGCGTCGAGGTCGGGGACCCGGTACGAGACGCGGTCGGCGGCGGCCCTCTCCCCGAGGGCGGGCAGGCCCGCGGCGCCCGCGGGGCCGGGGGTGGCCCACGTGCCGGAGGCGTCGATCACCGCGCGGGCGAACAACCGCTCCTCGCGGCCGTCGGCGTACGCGACGTGCACGAGGAAGGGCTGGCCCTCACGGTCGGCGTCGACGATCCGGTCGCGGCCGGCGCGGGAGACACCCGTGACCGTCGCGCCGACGCGGACGCGCTCGCCGAGGGCGTCCGCGAGCGGCTGGAGATACCGCTCCGCCCAGTCGCCGCCGGTCGGGTACGCCGCCGCGTCGGGCTTCACCCAGCCCGTCGGGGCCAGGAGCTTCTCCGCCGCCGGGTCGACGACCTCCGACCACGGGGAGAAGAGCCGTACGTGCGACCACGCGCGCACGGCCGTGCCGGCGGTCGGTCCCGCCTCCAGGACCAGCGGTTCGAGGCCTCGCTCGACGAGGTGGGCGGCGGCTGCCAGACCCGAGGGTCCGGCTCCGACGACCACGACGGGCAGCTGATCGGTGGCGGTGGCGTTCACGGCGACTCCCCTTTGTTTCGACATCCGTCGATCCCATATGCCGCCAGAATGACACTTGAATCGATGAGCGTCAACATAGACACCCATCGAATCCGAGGGGTCGGCGGGCGACCGAGGGGACGTAAAGGTATGGACCACTAGGCAGCTGGTTCGATGCATGTCAACATAGACACATGTCGAATGCCAAGGTGCTGACGCTGCTGGAACCCGAGACCGCCGCCCCCTGCTGCCCGCCCCTCCACGAACGTCCTTTGACCGCCACGGAGGCGGAGCGGACCGCCGCGATGTTCAAGGCCCTCGGCGACCCCGTGCGGCTGCGGCTGTTCTCCGCCGTCGCCTCGCACGAAGGCGGCGAGGCGTGCGTGTGCGACATCTCCGACGTCGGCGTCTCGCAGCCGACCGTCTCCCACCACCTGAAGAAGCTCCGCGAGGCGGGCCTGCTCGCCTCCGAGCGGCGGGGCACCTGGGTCTACTACCGCGTCGAGCCCGCCGTCCTCGCGGCCTTGGGCCAGTTGCTCACCAAGGCCGCGACGGCCTGAGGCCCCGCTTCACCCCAGCAGGGCGGCGATCTCCCGGGCCGCCTCGCGGGCAGGGCGGCCGACGCCGATCAGCGTCGCGGAGGCCGGTCCCGTCCAGTCGCCGTACCCGAGGAGGTGGAGGCGGGGTTCTCCGACGGCCCGGGTGCCCTCGGTCGGAACGTGGCCGCGCGGGCCCCTGAGACCGAGCGGGGACAGATGGGCGAGCGCAGGGCGGAAGCCGGTGCACCAGATGATCGCGTCCGCCTCGGCGGTCGCGCCGTCGGCCCACGCGACCCCCGTGGGCGTGATCCGGTCGAACATGGGCGTCGCCTTCAGCAGCCCGGCGTCCCGGGCCTCGCGGACGGGCGGCACGGCCACGATGTCGCCGAGCGACGCGACGCCCCCGGTGTCGGGTCCGCCCGCGTCGAGGGCGCGTCGGCGGGCGGTGGCGGCGTCGAACAGGGCTCGGCCGTCGATGTCGTCCGGGAGGTAGCGCGGTTCGCGCAGGGTCACCCAGGTCAGCTCGGCGTGGCCGACGAGGTCGGCGGCGATCTGCGCGCCGGAGTTGCCGCCACCGACCACGATCACCCGCAGACCGCCGAACCTCTCGGGGCCTCGGTACTCCACCGTGTGGAGCTGGGCTCCGCGGAACTCCGGGCGACCGGGCAGCGCGGGGAGGAACGGGCGGGACCAGACGCCCGTGGCGCTGACGACCGCGCGGCCGTGCCACGCTCCCCCGTCGCTCTCCACTCGCAGGACTTCGCCCGCACGGTGGACGCCGGTGACCCGTACGGGCCGCTCGATCGGGAGGTCGTACCGCTGCTCGTAGTCGGAGAGGTACTCCACGACGTGCGCGGCGCGCGGGAAGGTCTCGCCCGGCTGGGGCGGCATCAGGCGGCCGGGCAGGGAGGAGTAGGCGGCCGGGGAGAAGAGGCGCAGGGAGTCCCAGGCCTCGCGCCAGGCGCCGCCGGACGCCGGAGCGGCGTCGAGGACGACGAAGTCCAGCTTGGCCCGCCGCAGGTGGTATCCGGCGGCGAGACCCGCCTGGCCTCCGCCGATCACCACGACGTCGAACTTCCTGGTCACGTCCGGGGCTTCCCTTCCTCATGGCGGTGTCCCGCCGTCATTGTCCCGTGGCGGAGGGCGGGCGAAGTCCGCCCTCCCCGTTACGTGCGCGTGGCGGCGACAGCTCCGCAGGCGGCCACGACCGCCAGGAGGGCGAACAGGCGAGGGTATCCGCCGAGCGGACCGGCCAGCGCCGCTCCGGCGAAGGGCGCGAGCGCTCCCGCCACGGCGGGAAGGACGCCGAGGAGGCCCGAGAGCCTGCCGTAGTGGGTGGTCCCCCAGCGCTCGGTGACGGCGGTCGCCTGGGCGAGGGTGAGGTTTCCTCGCGCCATGCCCGCCGCCACCGACAGCGCCACGAGGAGGGGGTACGGGCCGGGGAGGAGGGACAGGGCCGCCGTGGCGAGGGCACTGAGGGCGATCAGGGCCGTCAGGCGAGCGCTCGGGCCGGTGCGGCGGGCCAGTCCGGCGTAGAGCGTGCGGCCGAGGGTCTGGCCGGCGCCTCCGAGACCCAGCGCCCAGGCCGCTTCCGTCAGCGAGAAGCCTCGTGCGACCAGCAGCGGGACCAGCGCCACGACGACCGAGAAGGCCGCGAAGGCGGAGAGGGTCGACGACAGGGCCAGCATGCGGAACCTGCGGCTGCGGGCGACGGCGGAGGCGCCGGTGGAGTTGCCCTCCCCCTGCGGGACCGGCGCCCTCGGCCACTCCGGCTTGAGGGCGATCGCGTGGGCGGGGATCGTGACGACCGCCAGCAGCGCGGCGAGCACGAGATACGTGCCCCGCCAGGACATCCGGTCGGAGAGCGCCGCCGTGAGCGGGGCGAACACGGTGGAGGCGAGGCCGCCCGCGAGGGTGACGAGGGTGAGGGCGCGCACATGATCGGGGGCCCACCAGCGGGTGACGGCGGCGAAGGCGGGCGGATAGAAGGTCGACGCCATGGCCACCCCGGCGAACGCCCAGCCGAGGAAGAACACGCCGGGCGTCCGGGCCGCGGCGATCACGACGAGACTCGCGCAGCCGAGGACCGAGCCCGCTGTCATCAGGGCCCTGGGCCCCCTGCGGTCGACGACCCGGCCCACCAGGATCCCGGTCAGCCCCGAGACGATCAGGGCGAGCGAGAACGCCCCCGTCGTCGCACCGGCGGACCAGCCCGTGTCCGCCGTGATCCCCGAACTCAGCACGGGGAAGGCGTAGTAGAGGATGCCCCAGCTCGTGATCTGGGTGAGGCACAGCGCCCGGAGCGCCCTGCGCCGCTGTCCCATGCCCGCCCCCGTCGCCGCCGGTGAGATCGCTCCGCAGCATTGCCCGCGTGATTCGACACATGCAAAAATAGAGGAATGTCGAACCTGAGTACGGTTCTTTCGCACGTCGATCCTTCCTCGGGCGCCGTGCCCTGCTGCTCCCCCCTCCTCGCCGCCGAACTCTCGGCAGCGGACGCCGACCGTCTGGCTGCCGTGTTCAAGGCGCTGTCCGATCCGGTGCGGCTGAGGCTGCTGTCCCGTGTGGCGTCCCACCCCGCCGGTGAGGCGTGCGTCTGCGACATCGCCGACGTCGGGGTGTCGCAGCCGACGGTCTCCCACCACCTCAAGAAGCTGCGGGAAGCCGGGCTGTTGACGTCCGAGCGCCGCCGGACCTGGGTCTACTACCGGGCCGACCACGAGGTGCTGGTCGCCCTGGCGGCGCTGCTCGGTCTGCCCGGCCGACCCTAGCCGTGCTCGACCCCAGCCGCGCTCGACCCCGGCCCCCGCTCGGGCGGGGGAAGCGGGCGGGCGTCGCGCACGGGGGAACGGTCGCGACGCCCACCCGCGGTCTCAGGGGGCGGTCCCGATCGTGTGCACGGTCGTTCCCGCCAGGCCCGTTCCCCGGAACGGCCGGGGGTCGAGGCCGTCGGACGAGGTGAACAGGTTCAACCAGAGCGGTGCGGCGACCGCCGCGCCGTCTCCGGACCCGTCCGCCTCCGCGTCGTACGACAACAGCGCGGTGGGGTCGGCGAGTTCGCCGAACCGGATCACTCTGTCCGCCTGGTGCGATCCGCTGCCCGGCTCGACCAGCTGCCCCGGCACGGCGGCGAAGCCGAGCCGCGACTTGAAGCTGAACAGCCCGGCGTTGCCCACGTGCCCGTACAGGTTGATGTCGCGCCCGAGGGTGGCCCAGCGGCGCCCGCACGTCCTGGCCTGGCGCAGCGTCTCCGCGTACAGGACACGGCTGAGGCTGTCGCCGCGCTGCCCGGCGGTGACGGCGGAGAAGCGCGCCCGCATCTCGTCGTTGGCCGGCAGGTCCTGGTTGAGGCAGGCGCCCACCAGCTCGTCGCCCGCGCGGACCGTGACGACGCGGTACGTGTCCGCCTCCGCCAGGATCTGCCCGCGCTGCTGGACCGCGACGGCCCAGCCGTTGCGCATGCCGGCGACCTGTCGCTCGTACACCTTCAGGAAGTCGTCGAGCAGCGCGACCGTCAACGGCTCGGTCTCGACGCGCAGCCCGGCCTCGCGCGCCTTGCGGTAGGCCGCCCGGATGTCGTAGCGGTCCTTCCCCGACAGCGTGGCCAGGTAGTGCTCCTCCGCATCCAGGGCCTCCGCCCGCCACATGACGACCTGCGGCTTGGGCAGGAACCCCGCCCGCCTCAGCTCGGGCCAGAGCCCGGCGGGCGGGTCCTGTACGCGGACGAGGTCCGCCTCGGCCGCGTACCGCCGCCATCCGCCGCTCAGCGCCTCGTCGGAATCGACGACCGCCATCGCCAGGCCCAGGGAATCGACGATCACGCCGCGGCCACCGTGGCAGGGCGACCGGCCGGGAGCGCGTCCGGCGCCGTGTACGGGCTCCCGGTGGAGGCCGACGTGAACCTCCGCAGCCGCAGGCTGTTCGTGACCACGAAGATGCTGGACAGGGCCATCGCAGCGCCCGCGATCATCGGGTTCAGGACGCCTGAGGCGGCCAGCGGGATGCCGGCCAGGTTGTAGAAGAAGGCCCAGAAGAGGTTGCCCTTGATCGTGCCGAGGGTGCGGCGGGAGAGGCGCACGGCGTCCGCGGCGTCGCGCAGGTCGCCGCGCACGAGGGTGATGTCGCTGGCCTCGATGGCCGCGTCGGTGCCTCCGCCGATGGCGATGCCGAGGTCCGCCTGGGCGAGCGCGGCGGCGTCGTTGATGCCGTCGCCGACCATGGCCACGTTGCGGCCCTCGTCCTGCAGCCGGCGCACGACGGCGGCCTTGTCCTGGGGCAGGACCTCCGCCTCGACGTCGGTGATGCCCATCTCCTCGGCGATGCGCCGGGCCGCGCCCTTGCTGTCGCCGGTCAGCAGGACGGGCTTGAGGCCGAGCCTCCGCATCTCGTCGACGGCCGCGCGGCTGGTGGGCTTGGCCTCGTCGGCGACGAGGAGCAGGCCCCGGACCCGCCCGTCCCATCCGACGGCGACCGGGGTGTGGCCGCTGTCGGCGATCTCTGCGAGGCGACGGCGCAGGGCGTCGGGCGTCGTCATCCGTTCGGCGACCCAGGCGGGGCGGCCCACCAGGACCTCGCGTCCGGCGACCTGGCCCAGGACGCCGAAACCGGCGCTGGCCTGGAAGTCGGCGACCGCGGGAAGGTCCTCGGTCAGTTCCCGGGCGGCCGTCGTGACGGCCGTGGCGATCGGGTGCTCGGAGGAGTGCTCCAGCGCACCGGCGAGAGTCAGCAGCTCGGCTCGGTCCGTGCCCTCGGCGCACACCGTCTCGACGAGCCGCATCGTGCCGGTGGTGACGGTTCCGGTCTTGTCCAGGAGGACGGTGTCGATGCGGCGGGTCGACTCGAGGACCTGGGGCCCTCTGATCACGATGCCGAGCTGAGCGCCTCGTCCCGTTCCGACGAGGAGGGCGGTCGGCGTGGCGAGGCCCAGGGAGCACGGGCAGGCGACGACCAGGACGGCGACGGCCGCGGTGAGCGCCACCGCCGCGTCTCCCCCGTTGCCGATCCAGAATCCGCCGACGCAGACCGCCAGGGCGACCACCACGGGGACGAAGACCGCGGCGATGCTGTCGGCCAGCCGCTGCACCGGCGCCTTGCCCGCCTGCGCCTCGGAGACGAGCCTGCTGATGTGGGCGAGCTGGGTGTCGGCGCCGACCCGCTCGGCCCGGACCGTCAGTCTGCCGTTCGTGTTGACGGTGGCTCCGACGACGCTGTCGCCGACGGTCACCTCGACCGGGACGCTCTCCCCGGTCAGCATGGACGCGTCGACCGCCGACGTGCCGTCGACCACGACGCCGTCGGTGGCGATCTTCTCCCCCGGCCGGACGACGAACGTGTCCCCGACGCGGAGCTCCCCGATGGGGATCTCGATCTCGCGGCCGGCCCGCAGGACGGTGACGTCCTTGGCGCCGAGTTCGAGCAGCGCCCGGACGGCGCTTCGGGCCCGGTGCTTGGAGCGGTGCTCCGCGTAGCGGCCCACGAGCACGAACAGCGTGAGGGACGTGGCCACTTCGAGGTAGATGTGGTGCAGGCCCTGGCCCGGCGTCGGGGTCATCAGGAAGGGCATCCGCATGCCGGTGATGCCCGCGTAGCCGAAGAAGAGGGCGTACAGCGACCATCCGAAGGCGGCCAGGACGCCGATGGAGACCAGCGTGTCCATGGTGCCGGCGGCCTGGCGGACGTTCTTCCAGGCCGTCGTGTGGAAGGGCCAGGCTCCCCAGACGGCCACGGGAGCGCCGAGGGTCAGCGACAGCCACTGCCAGTTGTCGAACTGCAGCGGCGGGATCATGGCCATGGCGATGACCGGAACGGTGAGCGCCAGGCAGACGTGGATGCGGCGGCGCATGGTGGCGAGTTCGCGCTCGGCCGCGTCCTCCGCGCTCTCACCCGCGTCGGCCTCGGCCGGTGTCGCGGCCTCGGGGGGCGGCGGGAGGACCGCGGTGTAGCCCAGCTTCTCCACGGTGTCGATGAGTTCGGCGACCGTACGGCGCTCGTCGAAGCTGACGTGGGCGCGTTCGAGGGCGAAGTTGACCTCGGCGGTGACGCCTTCCAGCTTGTTGAGCTTCTTCTCGATACGGGCTGAGCAGGCACCACAGGTCATGCCGCCGATGTCGAGCGTGACCACGGCTGGTGCCGTCGTGGCAGTGCCTGCCATGACTGCGTACTCCTTAGGGGAGGGGAACGGGACTGGGCGCGGTTACAGGGGCGGGAGCGCGCTTCCGAACAGGTACGAGACGCCGAAGCAGGCGACGAGGCCGACGGCGAAGAGGGCCAGCTTGACGGGCGGGTTCACGCGGCCGCCCCGGCGAACTCGTACCCGGTGCGCTCGACGGCGGCCTGGACCGTGTCGTGGTCGAGGACCCCGGCCGCCGTGACGGTGACGCGGCCGCTCTTGTGGTCGACGACGACCTCCGTACCCTCGCCGAGGTCGGTCTCGATGGCCGTGCGGACGCGCTTGGCGCAGCCGCCGCAGGTCATGCCGCGGACCTCGAAGACGGTGGCGGTGCTGCTCATGGGTGACTCCGATCGAAGAGGGGGCAGGCGAGGGGGATTCAGCTGGACTTCACATGGGCGGCGATGCGGTACAGGGCCTGGACGATGTCCTCGGCGCTGACCGCGTACGACAGACGGACGTGGTCCGGGGCGCCGAAGTCCCGGCCCGGCATCACCGCGACCCCGGCGTGTTCGAGCAGGTCGCGGGCGATGGTGTCCGCGCCGTCGTCGGGCCGGGTGTAGAGGCCGCGCACGTCGACGAAGGCGAAGAAGCCTCCCTGGGGGTCGCCGGCCAGGCGGAGCGGCGGCAGACCGGACAGGCCGTCCCGCATGAGCGCCCGCCGGGCGTTCAGCTCCGTCGCCCGGCGGGCGAGCTCGGTGTCGGTGTCGCCGGTCAGCGCGGCCAGCGCGGCGTACTGGGAGATCGAGGAAGGCGCCGAGCTGGTGTGCCCCTGGACGGCGGTGAGGGCCTGGGCCACCGGCCCCGGGGCCGCCGCGAAGCCGATGCGCCAGCCCGTCATCGCGTAGGTCTTGGAGAAGCCGCCGATCGTGACCGTGCGTTCGGCGACCTCGGGCCCCAGGGAGGCGACGCTGGTGAAGACCGCGCCCTCGTGGACGAGGTCGCCGTAGATCTCGTCGCTGACGATGACGAGGTCGTGCTCGACGGCGACGGAAGCGAGCGCCTGGAGCTCGGCTCGCCCGTAGACGACTCCCGTGGGGTTCGACGGGCTGTTGAGCAGCAGGACCCTGGTCCTGGGGGTGATCCGGGACCGGAGCGCCTCGGGGGTGAGCTTGAAGCCGGTGCCGGTGGTGTCGACGACGACGGGCACGGCTCCGGCCAGCGTGATCATGTGCGGGAAGCTCACCCAGTACGGGGCCGGGAGGATCACCTCGTCGCCGGGCTCGCACAGGACCGTGAAGACCTGCGCGAGAGCCTGCTTGGCGCCGTTGGTGGTGACGATCTGGGCCGGCTCGCAGGAGACGCCCCAACGGGTGGCGAGCCGCTGGGCGATCGCCTCCCGCAGCGGACCGATCCCGGCTACCGGGGTGTAGCGGGTACGGCCGGCGGCGATGGCCTCGCGCGCTCCGTCGGCCGCCTGCTCGGGGGTCGGGAAGTCGAGCTCGCCGCCGGTGAGGTTGATGATGTCGGCGCCGCCCGCCAGCAGCGACTTGATGTGGGCGTCCAGGGCGGCGGTGCTGGAGGCGGGCAGGCGTCGAGCGCGGGTACTGAGCACGGGCCTACGCCGCCTTCACGTCGAACGCGGTGGTCGAGGCCTTGCCGGTCTCCGGGGTGACGACGACGGTGACCGTCCAGTCGCCCGGCATGCCGAGCACCAGCTTGGCCTCGTAGCCGCCGCCCTGGGCGCTCGCGGACTGGTTGCCGCCCTTCATCTTCATGTTGGGCATCTCCGGGTTGATCTCGACCTTCGCGCCCTCCACGGCCTTGCCCGCCGCGTCCTTCACGGTGATGGTCGCCGCACCCGCCGCCCCGCCGCCCTTGGCCGGGCAGGGGGTCACCTTGAAGGTGACCTCGAGGCCGGCGTCGGTCCCTGTGGCGGTGCAGCTCGCGTCGAGGGGCGTGCCTCCGCCGGCCGCTCCCCCTGCGGAGGGCGTCGTCGAGCCGCATCCGGTCACGAGTACCGCGGTCAGCGCCGCGCCGCCCGTCACGGCGATGGCCGTGCGCCAGGTCATCTGTGCTCCTTCGGGAGTGCCGGTGGGGTGGGTCAGCCGCAGCAGGACGACTTCTCGGGGACGGCGGGCGCCTCGGCGTCGGCCGCGGGCTTGGGACCGCAGCACGACGACTTCTTCGGCGCGGCGGCCTCGGTGGCGGCGGCGGAGGCCGTGGGCTTGGGGCCGCAGCACGAGGACGTCTTGGGCGCGGCGGCCTGCTCGGTCTTCAGTGCGGGCTCGGCGGGCTCGGTCTTCTCGGTGTTCTCGGTCGCCGGGGCCGCGTCGGCCGTCGGCTTGGGACCACAGCACGACGACGCCTTCGGCGCCTCGACGGGCGCGGTCGCGGTCGCGGTCGCCGTGGAGGTCCCCTGGGCGGCGTCCCAGAACATGCTTCCGAGGGTGCTGTCAGACATGGGTGTTGTCCTTTCCGGTGGCGTTCTTGCGGGTGCGGCCCTCCTGGGCCTGGCAGAGTTCGGTCAACCGTCCGCCCGCGGTGAGCAGTTCGACGGGGCGGCCGGATTCGACGATGCGTCCGTCCTCCAGGACGAAGACCTGGTCGAGGTCCTCGACGAGGGTCAGCCAGTGGGCGACCACGATCGCCGTACGCCCGTCGAGGAGACGCCGGATGGCGGCGAAGACGAGGCGCTGGCGCTCCGGGTCGACGCTGGAGATGGCCTCGTCGAGGACGATGACGCGCGGGTCCGCGAGCATGGCGCGGGCCAGGGCGATGATCTGCCGCTCGCCCACGGACAGGCGTGAACCGCGCTCGCCGACCCGGGTCCGGTAGCCGTCGCGCAGTCCGGCGATCACCTCGTGGGCGCCGACGGCCCTGGCGGCTTCGACGACCTGCTCCTCGGTGGCCTCGGGCCGGCCGAAGAGGATGTTCTCGGTGACCGTGCCGTCGAAGAGCTGGGCCTCCTGGGTGACCAGGAGCACCTGGGACCGGACGGAGGCGCTGCTGATGCCGGCGAGGTCGTGGCCGTCGATGCGTACGGTGCCGCCGGTCGGCGTGTAGAGGCGGACGAGGAGCTGCATCAGGGTGCTCTTGCCGGCGCCGCTGGTGCCGACGATGCCGATGTGCTGTCCGGGCTCGGCGCGCAGGCTGATGCCGTGCAGGACGTCCGGCCCGTCAACGTACGCGAAGGTGACGTCGTCGACGGCGACGGCGCCCTCGACGGGCGGCAGGGTGCCCGACCCGCTCTGCTCCTCCTCCAGGTCGAGGACGTCGAGCATGCGGCGCGCGGAGGTGGCGATGTCGGACGCCTGGCCCATCTGGTTGGCGAGGTCGCGGACGGGGTTGAGCATGCGCTTGACGAAGAGCGCGAACGCGGCGAGCGTTCCGGCGGCCAGAGCGGTGCCGGAGGCCATGCCCATGGACGCCATCATGGTGTCGGTGCCCATGAGCATCCAGGTCATCGGCATCATGCCGGAGGCCATGTCGAAGAAGAATCCGGAGCCCAGCTGGTGCCCGTTGATGATCTGGAGGCCGCCGAAGAAGATCAGCAGGGCCAGGGCCAGGAAGACGCTGAAGCCCAGGTGCGAGGTGAGCCAGAGGCGCTTGCGGGACAACCTGTTGTGGACGGTGCTGTACTCCTCCGAGCGCTCCCGCAGGTCGGCGAGGACCGCCTCCTCCTGGCCGAAGGAACGGATGTCGGCGAGGCCGTCGATCCGCTGGTTGAGGTAGCCGACCATCTGGTCCCAGCCCTGGCGCTGCGCGCGGGTGTCGGGCTTCAGGCGGGCCGTCCACTTCACCGCGATCCACACCATCAGCGGGATGGTGACGAGCGTGGGCAGCGCCACCAGGGGGCTGAGGGCGAGCAGGAAGACGGCGAAGGCGATGAACCAGATGACGCTGTTGGTGATCTCCATCAGCGTCTTGGTGAGGAAGCCGCGGAAACGATTGGCCTCGAAGAGGACGCGGGTGACCCACTCGCCGCTGGCCTGGGAGACGTGCCGGGAGAGCTGGACGTTGTGCAGGCGGGCCACGAGGTCGTTGCGGATGGTGATGGTCAGGCGTTCGTTGACGCGGATCATCGCGGAGTTGTACGTGATGCGGATGACGTTGTCGACGACGGTCAGCAGGACGAGGTTGAGCGCCGTCGAGCGGACGGCCTCCATGTCGCCGATGACGATGTGCCCGATGCCGGCCATCACCGTGTACATCACCGCGATGGTGACGACGGTGTTCACGACCGCCATGGAGGTGGCGACGCTGAGCCAGCCCCAGTGGGGGCGCAGGTAGGGCAGGAAGCGCCGGATCGCCTTCAGGAGGGTCCGCCGCGCCTCGCGCTCGTCCGGGAGGACCGCGGGCGCCGGTGAGGTGGTGGTCGTGGTCATGAGTCCTTCCCTCCGTCCACGCCGGCCGCGGCGGCGAGCGGAGCCGTGGCGTCCGCGGAAGGCTCCCGGGGGGCGAGGCTGATGGTGCGGTCGGCGTAGGAGGCGACCGCGGGCTGCTGGGAGGCGATGACCAGGGTGCGGCCCCGCCGGACCCTGAGGACCGTCTCCAGGAGCGCGGCCTCGGTCTCGGCGTCCAGGTTGGCCGTCGGGTTGTCGAGCAGCAGGATGTCGGGGTCGACGAGCAGGACCCGGGCCAGCCCGATGCGCTGCCGTTCGCCGGCGGACAGGTCGAGGGTGCTGGCGCCGAAGGCGCGGTCGAGCGGGATGTGGGAGAGTCCGGCGGCCTCGACGGCGTCGGCGATCTCCTGGCGGGTGGCGGCGGGGCGGGCGAAGCGGACGTTGTCCTCCAGGGTCCCCTCGAAGATCCACTGCCGCTGCGGAAGGTAGAGGACGCGGCTGCGCAGGGCTTCGGGGGCGTACGAGCGGGCGTCGACACCGTCGTAGGTCACGCTGCCGGCCTCCGGGTCGCGGAGCCTGGCCAGCACGTGGAGCAGGGTCGACTTGCCGCTTCCGGTGGGGCCGGTCAGGGCGACGGCCTCGCCCGGCTCGATGCGGAACTCGGCCTGGTCGAGGATCCGGCGGCCCGCGACGTCGACGTCGATGCCGGTCGCGTGGATGCCTCCCAGCGCGGGGACGTCGGTGTCGCCCTCGCGGCCGGCGAGCACGGAGGGCGCCTCCATGACGCGCAGCAGGCGCTGGGCGGTGACGACGCTGCGGAAGGCTCCGTTCACGTGCATGGCGAGCATGTGGATGCTCATCTGGAACATCATCACGAGGGCGACGACGGCCACCAGGTCGCCGACGGTGCTCGTGCCGTCCAGGACCGCGTTGCCGCCGGCCCACAGGGCGATCGGCGTGGGCAGGCCTCCGATGACGTTCAGGACGGCTTCCCAGCGGCTGTACGTGCGCTTCATCTGGCCGTCGCGGGCGGTGTGCGCCTCGTTGACCTTGTTCAGGCGGTCCGAGGCGTCCGCCTCGCGGCCGTAGGACTTCACCACGTTGATGTTGGCGAGGGATTCGCCGACGCCGGCGAGCAGCTTGGTGAACTGGCCCTTCAGCTCGACGAAGGCCCGCTGGAGGCGGAGCTGGACGGTGAAGTTCCCGATGAGCACGAAGATCATGGGGATGCAGGAGAGCAGGGTCGTGCGGGGGTCGATGACGAGCGCCGTGATGAGCATGGCGAGCATCACGAGGACCTGGTTGAGCAGTTCGAGCAGGCCGCCGTTGGTGAGGCCGCGGACGGAGACGGCGTCGGAGATGAGCCGGGTGAGCGCCCGGCCGCCGGATGCCTCGGCCACGTCGGCGGGGCCCAGGTGCATCATCTTGCGCACCAGGTCCTCGCGCAGGTCGTTGACGGCCTTGCTGGCGACGGTGAACCGCATGCGCTTGCCGTAGTGCAGCAGGACCGTGGTGGCCATGCCCGCGGCGAGGACGCCGAGCGAGGTGATCAGCAGGCTGCTGGACTTCCCGCCGAGGACGCCGATGTCGATGGCGTAGCGCGTCAGGAGCGGCACGGCGATGTTGCCCAGGAGGCCGATGAACATGATCACCGTGGCGGTGACGATCTCGCGGCGGTAGCGCAGCGGGTAGCCATAGATGAAGCGCAGCGCGCGTAGCGAGTCGTTCAACGTCGAGCCCCCTCTGGAGTGGTGTGGGTCAGGTGGTTTTCAGCGGGCCGCACCCGACGGGTGCGGCCCGCCGTAGCGTCCCGGGTCGGGATCAGTCGCAGCAGGCGCAGGCGCAGCCGCACTCCTGGCCGTCCTCGGCCACGTCCTCGGCGCCGCTGGTCTCGCAGCAGCCCGAGCCGATCATGTCGTCAGCCATGCTTCCTCCTCTCCGAGGCTTGATTCGATACTTTCAAAAGTATCGAATCACGTGGTCTGGTGGAGCGTCAACAGATCTTCACCAAGCGGTGGTTGTCAGCAGCAGCTGGTGTGCGGACGGTTCACGGCGGCGTCCGCCGCGGCGTCGTCGAGCACCCGGATCGCGAGCTGCTCGCGCACCTTCGCGTAGTCCCGCTCCAACTGCTCCAGGCTGTCGCCGGCGAGCACGACGCGGCCGAAGGCACCGCCCTTGGGGTGCTCGACGGGCAGCACGGCGTCGCCGGGCTCGACGTCGAACTCCACGAACGGCGGCACCGGGGACTCCAGGCCGCTCAGCGCGCCGGCGGCCTTGGCGTCGTAGTCGATGCGCCCGCCGGTGTCGAAGACGATGCTGCGGTAGAGCCCGGCGGGCGCCTTTGCCGCCTGCGGATCCGCGTGCCGGCCGAGGGCGGCCTCGGTGGCGATGAGGCTCGGCTCGTGGCCCGTGGTGGACCTGATCATCTCGACCGCCTGGCCGCCGGGCACACGGGGGTTGATCTCCCCGGCACGCCAGCCGTCGGCGGTGAGGGTGAACTGGAGCGCCGCGACCCAGTCGTCGAGCCCGACGGCCGCGAGGCTCCGGTCGACGAGGTCGTCGAGCTCCGCCCGGCGTTCCGCGTCGAGGCGGCTCGGGAAGAACCCGCCGACCTTGACGAACGTCGGGGGCGGCCCGACCTCCCCCTCGACGACCCACACGACCTGGGTACGGCCGCCGACCCGGGAGGCGAAGACGCCGAACTCCGGCCCTGTCACGTACTCCTCGATGAGGGCGGAGTCCCGGCCCGCCGCGAGGATGGCACGGACCGCGCCTTCGGCCTCCTCCCGGCTCCCGCAGTAGGTGAGGCCGGCGGCGCTGGAGGCGTCGCGCGGCTTGACGACGACGGGAAGTCCCAGCTCCGCGGCGGCCTCACCACCTTCCTCGGCACCGGAGACCACCCGGTTGCGGGGCACGGGGACCCCGGCCTCGGCGAGGAGCCGGTGGGTCGCGGCCTTGTCGATGCAGTCGCGGGCCGCCTGCTCGGTGATGCCGTGGTCCAGCTCCAGCTCGGCGCGCAGCCGTCCGGCGAGCGGCACGAGGCGCTCGACTCCCGTGACGACGGCGGCGATCGGCTGCTCGGCGTGGGCCGCGGAGACCCGGGCGACCACGTCGTCCCAGTCGTCGAAGTCGACCTCCAGCGGGTAGTCGGCGAGCATGACCTGGGCGAGCGTCATGTTCTCCTCGGCGAACACGACGTCGTGGTCGGTGTGTTCCTGCAGCTGCTGCACCGTGCGCTGGCCGCTGAGGACGAGGACGCGAAGGGTCAAGGGACCATCACCTGCTGGTTGTCGGGCTCGACGCGGAGTCGGAGCGAATCGAGGATGGCGCGGTATCTGCTCTCCAGCTCCGCGGGGTCGTCGCCGTAGACCACGATGCGGCCGTAGCTGCCGCCCTGGGGGTCGTCGACGCTGCGGACGCTGTCGCCGGGCTCGACGTCGAGCGTGACGGCGGGCGCGTCGATGCCGTCGAGGTCGTACCAGGCCGTGCCCGCCCGCTCGGAGGTCACACAGCGGTACAGGACGCGGGTCGCGGTGGGCGTGCCCCGTGTGACGGGACGGCCGAGGGCGATCTCGGCGGCCGCACGGGTGAGGTCGACGCCGGTGAGGCGCTCGGTGGCGGCGCACAGCTGCCCACCGGGCGGCCGGGCGGCGACGTTGACGAGGACGGGACCGTCCTCGGCGAGCCGCACCTGGGCGTGGGAGACGGCGTGGTCGAAGCCCAGGACGTCAAGGGCCCGGGTGACGAACGCCGCCACCTCGGCCTCCCGCTCGGGGCCGAGCCCGCTGGGGAAGTCGTACCCCGTCTCGGCCTGCCGCGGGCCCGGTCCGACGTGCTGCGCCAGGATTCCGAGGACCTCGGTCCGGCCGTCGCGGGTGATGCTCTGCACGGCGTACTCGGGACCTTCGACGGCCCGTTCCAGGAGCAGCGGGGCGGGACCGAGCGCCTCGACCGCGCGGGCCACGTCCTCGGCCGTGCGGCAGAGCATGCTGCCGCGGCCGCCGGAGCCGGTGGCCTTCTTGACGACGACGGGCAGGCCGAGTCGCCGCGCGGCCGCGGCGGCGTCCGCCGGGTCGGCGGCCGGCAGGTGCTCGGGGACGCGCACTCCCCCGCCGGCGAGCAGCATCCGCATGCGGATCTTGTCGTGGCAGGCGAGGGCGGCACGGAGGTCGAGGCCGCGGGTCCCGAGCCGCGCGGCCAGGTAGCTGGCCAGCGGCAGGTGCGCGTCGTAGACGCTGAAGACCGCGTCGAGCGGGCGGGTGGCGTGGAGCCGGCGCAGCGCCGCCTCTGCGGCGTCCCAGTCGTCCAGGTCCAGATCGAGGGGGACGTCGACCTTGCAGGCCAGGTCCAGCGGCGTGGGGTCGTCGAGCAGGACCGAGCGCACGTCCAGGTGGTTCAGGACGTCGACGATCCGGCGTCCCGAGACGCACGCCACGCTCTGTCGCGCGTCGGCGTTCATCAGCAGCACCGCCTGATCATGTCGAGTTGCTCGTCGGGCCCTTGACACTTCTGCTCCAGGCGCCGGCAGGCCGCGTGGAGGGCGGCCCGGTCGGCGCGGTCGGAGGTGTTCAGGGCGAGGTAGAGCGGCACGGGGTGGGCGCCCAGCCTGCGCTTCTCCGCGCCGTTGGACCGGCCGAGGTCGATCGAGGTGACGTCGGAGGGGACGGCGCTCTCGATCAGCCGGCCGGCCATGGCCCGGTAGGGGACGAAGCGCGACAGGCGCTCGGTGTCGAGCCCTGCCAGCCACATCGACCAGGTCGGACCGAACTGCCAGCCCGCGAAGACGCCCACGGTGCGCTGCTCGGCGTCGGTGGCCGTGACCGTGCGCTCGTACGGCGCGAGGCGGGCCTTGACGGCGTGAAGGAACGATTCGGGGAGCACGTCGGTGGGTGTGCCGCGGTCCTTGAGGAGGGAGTGGAGCAGGCGCACCAGCGTGTCCGCGTCCGCAGGGGTCTCCGTCACCGTGTGCGCGCGGCCCGAGACCCGCCGCTCCTTCTCCAGCTTCCGGCGCAGGCGCCCCGAGGCGAAGCCCCAGTACTCCGCGACGGACGGGACGTCGGTGTCGCACCGGTACGAGGTGGTGATGTGCGCGGTGGCGTACCCCTGCCGCAGGAGGAGGCCGCTCAGGTCGCCGGCGGGGGCGTTGGCCACACCCCAGGTCCGTATCCCGTCGTGCCGGGCCGTGGTCTCCAGCGCGCCCAGCAGCGAGGCGAGCGCGTCCTCGTGCCCGGGTGTCGCGAGGGGCCCGCCGTCGAGCGCGGCGAGGCTGTGGGCCAGGAGGACGGGTCCGCCCAGGTCGAGCCGGGCGAGCTCCGTGAGATAGGAGAGGCGAGGGCACTCGTGCACCACGTACGCCGGGCAGACACCCACGAGCTCGTCGTCGCGGTACGCGAGGAGGTGGCGGGGCTCGAAGCGCCCCGGCGGGGCGTCCTCGAAGGCGGCGAGCCACTCCCAGGTGTGGAAGACGGTCCCGCCGGCCCGGGCGACGACCCGGTTCCACTCCCCGGCGTCGATCGAGCGGACCGACGTCCGGACGTCGGTCCGGTGCCGCCCCGACAGGGTCGCGGCGGAGTCGGTGAGAGTCATCCCGGCCACCTCAGCAGCACGACTTGAACTCGCGGCTGTCGGTCTCCGCGGGACCGAGGCCGTCTCCGAACACCACCTGGAGGCTCAGCGCCTCACGGACCCGGCGCTCGGCGGCGTCGAGCTCCTCGGCGGACTCGCCGTAGACGAGGATGCGCCCGTAGACGCCGCCGTTGGCGTGGTCCTTGGGCAGGACGGTCTCGCCGGGCTCGATCTCGACCTCGACGAGCGGGGCGAACGGCCCGGGCTCCCTCTCGACGTCGTCGTACAGGAGCGTGCCGGAGGTGTCGAACACGATGCTCGCGTAACGGGCGTACGGCACCGTGGCCCCGGCTTCGGACTGCGGGAGGCCCAGCGCCTGCCGCGTGACCGCTTCCGTCATGTCGAGCCCGCTGACGGCCGTGGTCATCTCCACGAGCCGCCCGCCCGGGCGGCGCGCGTTGACCTCGATGACGCGGAAGCCGTCGGGGCCGCGCCGGACCTGGGTGTGGCTGATCCAGTCGTCCAGGCCGAGTGCGCCGAGAGCACGGCCCATCAGCGCGTCCAGCTCGTCGCGTTCGGCCGGCGCAAGGCCGCTCGGGTGCTCGTATCCGAGCTCCACGAAGACCGGCGGCGGGGTCATCCGCTGCCGGAAGACGCTGAGGACGCCGGTCCTGGAGTCCTGCGTGAGGGTCTGCACGGCGAACTCGGGACCGTCGACGTACTCCTCGACGAGGGCCCCGGCCAGGGGGCCTGCGGGCGCGCCGAACAGTGAGGCGACGGCCGCGCGCAGTTCGCCCTCGTCCCGACAGCAGCGCACCCCGAACGCCCCCGCGCCGTCGCGGGGCTTGACCACGACCGGGTAGCCGATGTCCTCGGCCGCCGCGACCGCCTCCTCCACGGTGGTGGCGAGCGAGAAGCGCGGCACGGGCAGACCGGCCTCGCTCAGCACGGTACGGGTGCGCCACTTGTCCCGGCAGTTGGCGGCCGCGGTCTCGTCGAGGCCGCGAGGGCTCTCGACGAGGAGCCCGTTGAGGTACGCCATGAGCGGCAGCCGCGGTTCCGTGTGCGTGAGCACGGCCACGGGAGCCTCGTCGCCGAGTTCGGCACGGATCGCCTCCGCCACCGCGTCCCGGTCGTCGAGGTCGACGTCGACGTGGGCGTCGACCCAGGGCATGCAGTGCCAGGGCACCTGCGCGTCCACGAGCACCACACGGTGTCCGAGGTCCCGTACGACGCGGAACTCCCGCTCGCTGCGGCCTCCGAGCACGACGACGGTGCCGGCGCCCTTGGTGGATGGATCAGTCACGTCCCGCGGTCCTTCGGATGAGGTCGGAATGGGGCTGGGATCGGAGTGGTGACGACGGGACTAGCAGCAGGTGTTGGCCTTCTTCGCGGCGGCGGCGACGGCCTGCACGGCCGGGCGCTGCAGGGCGTCCAGCTTCATCGCCTCGACGATGCCGGCGATCTGGCCTATCTCCTCGTTCTTCAGGCCCAGCTTCTTGCCGGCGGCGAGGAAGGAGCGGACGGTCTCCTCGCGGTCCTGCATGAGCGCGGCACAGAGGGCGACGGCGGCACGGGTCTTGGCGTCCAGGGCGTCGTGGTCGAAGACCGCGCCGAAGAACTCCTGGTAGCTCTTGGAGAAGGCGGCGTGGTGCTCCCCGACCGTGGGGGCGAGCTGGACGAGCTGGGTGGAGACGGACTGCTGGGCCGCGGCCATGGTGGGACTCCTGAAGGGGGAAGAGGGTGGTGACGGGGTTCAGTTCGGGGACGCGAGGTGGCGGATCGCCTCCAGGACGAGCCTCCCCGCCTTGTGCAGGGCGTCGCCCTCGATGCGCTCGGGGCTGTCGAGCGGCGAGTGGTAGTGCGCCGCTCCGAGTCCGACTCCGGCGGCGGGGAAGCCGGCCGAGGCGTAGCGCCGGTTGTCCGACGCGACCGTGCCCGCGTACAGGGGGATGCCGAGTCGGCGACCGGAGGCGTCGAGCGCGGCGATGAGGTGCTGGGGAACCGGGTCGCCAGGGCCCAGTTCGACCGCGACCCTGCCGTTGAACTTGCCGGCCATGTCGAGGTTGAGCACGTCGGGCTCGGTGCCGGCCTCCCGCAGTCGCCGCGCGTGGTGGCCCGAGCCGAGCGTACCGATCTCCTCGGCGTCGACCAGGGCGAACAGGACGGGGCGGGCCGGCGGGGCGGAGGAGCACAGCACCCGCGCCACCTCGCACAGCACGGCCACGCCGCTGGCGTTGTCGCCGGCGCACGGGAAGTGCCGTTCGGGGTCGGCACCGACGCCGTCGTAGTGGGCGGTGAGCAGGATGGGCTTCGCCCGGGGATCCCTGCCGGGCAGCCCGGCCAGGATGTTCGTGCCCGTGGCGGGCACGCGCACCAGCGGCACGTGGGCCGTGACGACAGCGCCGACGGCGTCCGCGAGCAGGTCCGGTCGCACGGCGACGACCGGGAGCCCGACCGGCGAAGGCCCCTGCACCCGCTTGGTGAGGAAGCCCGAGGCGTCGGCGTTCTGCGCGGTGAGGATGCCCGCCGCGCCGCGCGCCGCCAAGGTGTCGGCGAGCTCGACGAAGGCGTTCCCCTGGGGGACGGCGAGCAGGGCCGCCCACTCCCCCTCGCCCGCGTCCTGGCCGGTCACCGGCCCGGTGACGGGCTCGGTCATCGGGCCCGTACGCGGATGCTCCGCGAACTCCGCACGGTGGACGAGCGCGCGGTCGAGCGGCGGGCCCTCGACGCGGAGGGTGGGCTGGGCCTCCAGCCGCATCACCTCACGGATCGCGAAGCCGTCGCGCTCCGGGGTGAGCCCGTACGACGCCAGCTCGGCGGCGAGGAACTCGGTGGCCAGGTCGTGTCCGGGCGTACCGGGCGCGCGCCCTTGCATGTCCGGCGTGCACAGGGCCCGGAGCGTCGTCAGGGCGCGTTCCGCGTCGAAGTCGTCCGCCGGCGGCTGCGCCGTGGCGGGCTCCCGGCCCTGTGCGGTGTCGGTCATCTGCGGGCGTCCTTCTCAGCAGCCGCCGCCGGGTTCACCGCAGCAGCCGCCGCCCTGGCCGCCGGTGACCGCGCCGGTGGCGTCGGCCGGCTCGCCGCAGCAGCCGCCCTGCGCGGCACCTGCGGTGTCGGTCGGGTCCGTGACGAAGCCGCCGACGGGCTCCTGCTCGGCCGCCTCGGTCGAAGTCGTGGCCATGACGAACTCCCTTTCAGCGCTTCTGATTTGAACTCCACTTACTTAAACAAGTATCGAATCAGAGAGATCGTCGTGTCAACGGTCCCGAAGGGCCCGCTCGCCGACCGCGTCGAGGAAGACCCGTATCAGCGGGTGGAGTTGCTCCGGCCGGGAGGACAACTCCGGCTGGAACAGGCTGCCGACGAAGAACGGATGGTTCGGCAGCTCCACCGCGCGGGGCGCCTTCTCCGCGTCCCAGCCGCTGACGCGCAACGAGCCGGAGAGCATCCGGTCCTCGTACTCCGGATTCAGGCCGTACTTGCAGTGATAGGTCTCCACGGCCGACTCCAGGCCCGGGTAGGCGGCGGAGAGCCGGCTGCCGGAGGAGAAGTAGAGCGGTGCCGTCTCCCCCACGAGCGAGCAGGCGAGCGGGACGATCAGCGGGGTGTCGGCGCAGGCGTCGTACTGCACGTCCTCCGCGTCCTCGATGCCCAGCACGTTGCGGGCGTACTCGATGAGCGCGTGCTGGAAGCCGCCACAGGTCCCGAGATACGGGATGCCGAGCGTCCGGGCGGTACGGATGGCGAGCAGCACGCCCGCCTGGTTGACGTACGGCGAGCCCGGGATCACCCAGATGCCGTCGTACTCGGCGATGCTCTCGGTCACGGCGAAGCTCGCGAGCCAGTCGACGTCGACGCCGAAGGCGGGTATGAGCTCGTCGAATCGGGCGTGGGAGGGCACACGGTCGCTCCGGTCGCCGACCAGTGCGAGCCTCGGGCTCCGGGTCATCGGTGGGTCTCCTGTCCGGTGGGGGTACGGGGGACGTTCACGCTGCCGCGGCGCCGGAATCCGGATGTCACCACAGCGGACGCCCGGTCATCCGGGGTGCCGGGGGGAGCCCGAGCAGCGCGAGCACGCTGGGGGCGATGTCGGCGAGGGTGGCGGGCCCGGTGGGCTGCCGCACCTCCTGCCCCTCCGCCGGAACGAGTACGGCGGGCACCGGGTTGGTGGTGTGACCGCCGTACGGCCGGGGGGCGCCGTCGGCCCCTTCGGCGAGCATCTTCTCGGCGTTGCCGTGATCGCCGACCAGCAGCACCCAACGCCCAGTCGCCCGTGCCGCGCGGCAGATGGCCTCGACCGCGCGGTCGGTGTACTGGGCGGCCTGGCGGGTGGCCTCGAAGTGTCCGGTGTGGCCGACGACGTCGATGTTGGCGAGGTTGGCGACCACGAGGGGCACCTCGTCGCGTCGCGCCGCGGCCGTGACGGCCTCGGTGACCCGGTCGATGTTCATCGCGGGCCGCGCCGTGTAGTCCGGGGCCGTGTCGCCGGTGACCCTGACGTGCTCCTCGACGGGCACGGGCCTCGCGTCCCTGCCGTTGAGGTAGTAGGTGACGTGCTCGAACTTCTCGGCTTCGGCGATGCGCACCGAGCGCACGCCGTGGGCGGCGAGCTGGGTGGCGATGCCGCCGCCCGCGTCCGCCCGGCGCACGAGCGGCGGGATCGGCGCCTTGGTGTCGTACTGGGCGAGGCTGAGGAAGGTGACGCCGCGCCCGGCGAGCCGACGGTGCAGGTCGTCCGCGAGCTGCTGGATGCGGTCGCTGCGGAAGTTGGTGAACAGGACGGCGTCGCCACCCCGCACCAGGCCGCGCGGTTGCCCGTCGGCACCGGTCACGACGCACGGCGGCACCCATTCGTCACCGCGCTGTTCGAGCTCCAGTGCCTCCCGCGGCTCGTCGATCGCCTCCCCCTTGCCGTCGACGACGGCGAGGGCGGCCTTCTCCGTCAGTTCGAGGTTCCCGCTCTTGTCCAGCGCGTAGCCACGCCCGACGACGGTCGCGATCCCCCCGATGCCGGCCTCGGCGGCGTACGCCTCGACGGTTGCGAGGTACGCGGCGGCGGTGTGGTCCGCCACGTCACGCCCGTCGGTGACGGCATGGACGTGGACCGCGGGCACGGAGAGCCGCGCCGCGATGCGCAGCAGCTCCTTGAGGTGGCGCACGTCGGCGTGGATCATGCCGTCGGAGCAGAGTCCGATGAGGTGGAGCGACCCGCCGGTGGCGGCGAGGCCGGTCAGTACGCCGGTCAGGGTCTCGTTCGACCGCATCCGGCCGGTGGAGATCTCCTCCTGGACGAGGACGCTGTCGTACGGGAGGGGCCGGCCCGCCCCGATCACCATGTGCCCGATCTCGGAGTTGCCGACGGTGCCGGGCAGCAGACCGACCGCCGTGCCGGAGGCGTCCGCGAGGACCGTCGGACAGCTGGTGAGCAGAGCTTCCAGGTACGGGGTGGAGGCGGCGGTCAGGGCGTTGGCGTCGCCCGGCTCGGCGTGGCCCCAGCCGTCGAGCACCAGGAGGACGCCTGGCGTCCCGGTGCTCACAGGGTGCTCGACGCGTCGTCGCGGAGGCTGTCCAGCTTCTGCCAGAAGGTCGGGAAGGACTTCGCGACGCAGCCGGGGTCCGTGATGACGACGCCTTCCGTGCGCAGGCCGGCGATGGCGAAGCACATGGCGATGCGGTGGTCGTCGTAGGTGTCGATGACGGCGCCCCGGGGCGTGCCGCCCGTGATCGTCATCGCGTCGTCGTGCTCCTCGACGGTGATGCCCATCTTGCGCAGTTCGGTGGTGACGGCGGCGATGCGGTCGCATTCCTTGATCCGCAGGCTGGCGATGTTGCTGATGTGCGTGGTGCCCTGGGCGAACGCGGCGACGACGGCGAGCGTGGGGACGACGTCGGGCATGGCCTCCATGTCGATGTCGATGCCGTGGAGTTCGCCGCCGGTCAAGGTGATGGAGTCATCGGTGACCTCGGCCGTGCAGCCCATGCGGACGAGGGCGTCGACGAGGCCGACGTCGCCCTGCTTGGATCCGCTACCGATGCCCGGAAGGGTGACCTTGCCGCCGAGGACGGCCGCGGCGGCCAGGAAGTAGGACATGCCGGAGGCGTCCGGCTCGACGGTGACGGTGCCGCCGCGCAGCTTCTGTCCGGCCGCGACGGTGAACCGGCTGTAGCCGTCGCGCTCGACGACGACGCCCATCTCGGCCAGGGCGGCGATGGTCATCTCGACGTACGGCTTGGACACCAGGTCGTCGACGATGTGGACCTCGGTGTCCTGCTCCGCGCGTGTGGCGTTGACGAGCAGGCTGGAGGTGAACTGGGAGCTGACGGCGCCGCTGATGCGGGTCGAGCCGCCGCGGAAGCTGGGGCCGGTGACGCGGATCGGCGGACTGCCGTTGCCCCGTACCGCCTCCGCCGTGACGCCGACGCCGGGCAGGGCGTCGAGCAGGGAGCCCATGGGGCGCTCCTGCATGCGCGGGGTGCCGGTGAGCACGGTCGTGCCCTCGGCGTGGCCCGCCATGGCGATCAGGAAGCGGATCGGGGTTCCGGCCGCGCCGACGTACACCTCCTCGGCGGGGGCCACCATGGGCCTGCCGGTGGGCGTGACCGAGATCCGCTCGGCGTCGGCGTCGATGTCCACCTCGACGTGCCCGAACGCACGCAGCGCGCCCGCCAGGAACCGGGTGTCGTCACAGACGAGGGCGCCCTCGATGGTGGTCGGCTCGCCGGACAGGGCGGCGAGCGCGAGGTAGCGGTTGGAGTAGCTCTTGGAGCCGAGGACCTTCACCCGCTTGTCGAAGGTCTCCAAGGGCCGGATGGTGACGCTCTCGGCCTTCATGCGCGGGTCTGTCCCGAACGAGCTCAAAGCCTCTCCCGGAGGTCATGGCGCCGTGGCGCCGGTGCTGACGCGTTCGAGACTGCGGGGGTTCCGGGGTGGCTGAGAAGGCGCTTCCCTGTGCAGCAAGTTGCCGGGCAACATGCTGCCTTACTTGATCGGAAAGCGAATCCGCGGCCCCATCAAGTGATCAACCACCGTGCTATCTTGAAGAAATTCGATTCAGCAGCAGACCCGGGGGGGCAGATGTTGCAGTCGCTCGGATTGGACGAACTGGCCCACACGATCTACCGCTTCGCACTCGACCACCCAGGGTCCTCGCTCGACGAGCTACTGACCGAAGTCGACGCGCCGGCGGCGTCCGTGCGCGACGGGGTGGGCCGACTCCTCGAACTCTCCCTCCTGCGCCAGGTCCAGGGCAGCCTCGTACCGACCCGGCCGCCGCTCGCCCTGCGCACGATGCTGGAGCGCCGACAGTCCGAACTCCTGCGCCGCCAGGAGGAGTTCGCCCACATCAAGGCGGCCGTGGACCGACTGTCGGAGGAGTACGAGGACGCCCAGGCCCGGGGCGCCCAGGCCGGCTGGGAGCGCCTGGAGTCGCCCGCGGCGATCCACGCGCGGATGGAGCACCTGGCGGACAGGACGACCGCCGAGTGCGTGTCCCTGCTTCCGGCGGACGTGAACGGCCCCGAGTCGCTGCACGCCCGCCGCCTGATGGACCAGCACATGCTGGACCGTGGCGTGCTGGTCTGGAACGTCTACCAGGAAAGCGTCTACAACGACCGCACCGGCCTCGCCTATGCCCGGTGGATCGCCCGGAGCGGCGGCAAGGTGGGGACGGCCCCGACACTGCCCCTCTGGCTCGTCGTCTACGACCGCACCACGGCGCTCCTGCCCGTCGAGCCGCGCGACCCGGCCGCCGGTGCGGTGCAGGTGACCGGGGCGGGATACCTCGCCGGCCTGATCGCCCTGTTCGAGCGGCTCTGCGAGAGCATGACGACCCTGGACGCCCCGGGAGCGTGCGACGGGGACCAGCCGACACCACTGGACAAGGAGCTGCTCCGGCTCATGGGCCAGGGGCTCACCGATGAGGCCGTCTGCAAGAAGCTGGGGATGGGGCTGCGCACCGCCCGTCGCATGATCGCCGACCTCATGGAACGCCTGGGAGCCCGCAGCAGGTTCGAGGCGGGGGCCAAGGCGGTCGAGCGGGGCTGGCTGCGCCCCTGCGCGTGCGGAGGCGATCAGCCGCAACGGCCGAGGGAACTCAAGAGCTCCTCCGTCCCGTTGGCGGTCGACCGGCGCCCGAACCTCGACATCCTGGTCTGAGTCCCGGAGGCTCAGGCCCCCGAGACCGCCAGTTCCTCCATGTCGGGAACGGCGAGCAGTCCGGAGAGCAGGCCGAGGTTGTCGCGGCGGATCCTGTAGTAGACCCACGTGCCACGGCGCTCGGAGGTCACCAGCCGGGCCTCGCGGAGGATCTTCAGGTGGTACGAGATCGTCGGCGCGGAGAGGTCGAAGGGCCCGGTGAGGTCGCAGACGCACACCTCGCCGTCACCGGTCGTGGACGCGATCATCGACAACAGCCGGAGCCGGATCGGGTCACCCAGCGCCTTGAACATCTTGGCCGTACCCGCGGCCCGCTCCTCGTCGAGAGGCGCGGCTATGACGGGCGTGCAGCAGGACACGGGCTGGATCACCTCAAGCTGTGACATCTGTTTAGTTTCACACTCGTCGAATCATTGTGCAACCGACCTGAGGCGTGACGAGAGGCACCGTACTCGCCTTCCGGGGAGGGGAGATGGCCCTGCCTCCGCAGGGTGGGGTTGCGGAGGCAGGGACCGCGCCCGGCGGTGGGGTGCCGTGGAGGAGGGCCGCCGGACGGGTCCGGGTGTCAGGGGGTGCCGACGGGCGCCTTGGAGACGCGGCAGGCGAAGCACTTGTACGCCTGCTGCCCGGAGAGGTTGTCGTAGTAGCGGTCGTCGACGAGGGTGTTCGCCGCCTCGTAGGAGTCGCCGCCCAGCTCCTCCGCCGACTTCTGGGCCGGGCCGAAGGTGTTCGGCAGGAAGACGGTGTCCTCCCTGATGCCCTCCCAGTGGAGCGCCGTCGCGGTGACCCGGCCCCGGGGGCTCTCGACGACGACTTCGTCCCGGTCCTCGATGCCGAGCCGCCGGGCGGTGTCCGGGTGGATCTGGAGGAGACGGATCCCGTTGAGCCGAGCACCCGTCGGTGTCCAGTGGGTGACGGAGGCGAAGTGGACGACGCTCGGCCGGCCGGTCATGCCCATGAGCGGGTAGTCGCGGTGGACGGACCCGTCGCCCTCCACACCGAGCCGAACGGGGTGGGTGACGGCCTGCGGGTTGACCGGACTGGTCACGAACCGCTTCTCGTACGCGATCGTGGGGTGCGCTCCGGTCACCTCGGGGTGGGTGTAGAAGCCGGGCAGCGCGGCGTGGCCGGCGGTGGCGAGCTCCCGGTCCAGCTCCTCCGTGAAGATCTCGATCTTGCCGCTGGGAGTCAGGAAGCGCCGCCCCTTCGCCGCTCCGAGGGACTCGGCGGCCTCGTACCAGGACGGGTGGTCCTGGTAGAGCACACTGACGCCGGGGTGTTCGGGAGTGGGGCAGGGCCAGCGCAGCGGTTCGGAGCGCTTCTCCATCCGCTGCTGGGTCATGCCGCCCATGCCGGGGGTGTGCCTGACGAATTCCGCCCAGAGGGCGGAGTAGTCCTTCCAGGCCGGCGGAAAGGCGTCCGTCCAGTACGAGGGGGCGTTCCGCCGGTCCTGCCGCGCGAAGGCGTGGGCGAGTTCGATCCAGATCTCGTAGTCGGTCTTCGACTCGCCGCACCGGGGCACCGCGGCCTCCTGCCAGCGGATGGCGCGGTCGTCCCGGCGCATGTACACGCCCTCGTACTCCAGCGGGGAGCTCACCGGCAGGACGACGTCGGCGTAGGAGGCCGCCTCTTCCATGAACAGGCCCGTGTAGACGTAGAAGTCCAGCTTCCGGAACGCCTCCTTGACCTTCTCCGTGTTCGCGGAGGAGATCAGCGGGTTGCCCTGGGTGATGATCGCCTTGAGCCGGTACGGCTCGCCGGTGAGGATCGATTCGGCGAAGTAGTCGGGCCCCACGGGCAGGGCCGTCCGGTCGATCTCGGGCGTACGGACCGTGAGCTCGGGCAGGTGCAGGTCACCGGGCCAGGTGTTGTGCATGAAGTTGCATCCGGTGCCGGGCCGGCCGATGTTGCCCGTGACCGCGGCCAGGAAGGTGAGGACGCGGTACGTGTCGAAGGCGCCGAGCTGGTGCGAGATGCCGGCGTTGCAGAAGATGGCCGCCCTGTCGGCGCGGGCGTAGTCGCGCGCGATGCGGCGGATGGTCTCGGCGGGCACGCCGGTGACGGTGGCGGCCCACTGCGGGGTGTACCCGGACGCGGCCATGTGCGCCCGGAGCTCCTTGAAGCCGAGCACCCACCGGTCCACGAACGCAGGGTCGTACAGACGCTTGTCGAGGATGTGGTGGAGGATGCCGAGAACGAGGGCCAGGTCGGTGTGCGGCTTCGGGGAGACCCATGCGTCGGCGAGTGCGCCCGTGGGCGTCTGCCGGGGGTCGACGACGACGAGTGTGGCGCCCGTACGCTCGCGTCCACGCAGCAGGTAGTCGAAGGTGACGGGGTGCGTCTCGGCCTGGTTGGTGCCGAGGAAGAGGAAGTAGTCGGCGGAACCGAGGTCGTCCCGGCCGGTGGCGCCGTCCGTGCCGTACCCGTTGGTGAAGTTGCCGAGGCCGAACGAGGCCTTGAGGGCGTTTCCGCCCGCGTCGTTGCAGACCGGGCCCACATCGGTGTTGTTGGGGCTGCCGAGGAGCGCGAACAGGCGGGCGACGAGGGAGCCGGTTCCGCGCGGGAGACGTCCGGTGGTGCGGTTCGCGATCGATGCGGCCTGCCCGCTGTCGCGGAGCGCGAGGAGCCGTCGTGCGATCAGGTCGAGGGCCTCGTCCCACGTGGCCTCACGGAAGGCGGATTCCTTCGACCCCTTCGGGCCGCCGGTGCGGATCAGGGGCTTGGTCAACCGCAGGGGGTTGTGCGTGATCTCCGCCATCATCGGCGCCTTGACGCAGATGTTGCCCCGCTGCACCGGGTCACCCGAGGAGCCCTGGACGCTGATGACGCGGTCGGCTCGCACGGCGACGTCGATGGCGCAGTTCGAGTTGCAGAACTGGCAGGCGCTCCTGACCGTCCGGTCGGGCTGCAGGGCCGCCGAGCCCTCGGAGTAGTTCAACAGGCCGCCTTCGCCGACGATGGCAGGAGCCGTGCCCTTGCCAGGACTTGTCCCGGTCGCGGAAGCGGTGGGCACGTTGACCATCAGGGCCGCACTCGTGAGCACGGCGCTCTGGACCACGTTTCGTCTGGAGACAGGCTTGCTGCTGTGGGACACGTCCGACTCCCCCTGTGGTGTGGCAGGCGTCGTGAGCCTATGGTGATCACCACCTCCTGTCTAGAGATTCATCGAATCAGCGGGCTACAGTGAGGCGCGCGCCGTCCCGACTTCCGGACTCGCTTGCCCCCAGGCATTTTTGGCGCTCCGTCAGCTTGATTCGGATCTCGGCAGTGAACCCGTAGGGAGGTGGGAATGGCTTCGCATGCGCTCTCTCGACCCGGCGCCGGCCTGGTCCGCGCCTTCCTGATGACCTGGATCTGCGTGGTGATCTCCGCCTGCGCGCACAGCGTGGCCACCGGGGCGGCACCCTCCTCGGGAGCGGTCGCGATCGGGACGGCGACCGCCTCCCTCCTGATCGCGACCTTCACTCGACGCCGCTTGTCGGTACGCGCGGGCACCGGCACGCTGGCCGCCCTCCAGGTCGGACTGCACGCGTTCTTCACGGCCGTGATGCCGGCGCGCCCAGCCGGCCACTCCATGGTCCCGATGACGCACGCCGGAATGGCACGGGCCCCGGCGTGGCCGGCTCTCATCCCGAGCGCGCCCATGCTGTGCGCCCACATCGTGGCGGCGGCCGTCGTCGCCTGGCTGCTGCACGGAGCGGACATCGCGATCGGTCGGGCGCTGGAACTCGCGCGCCTCCGCACGGCCGACGCCGTCTCGCTCGTCCGGCGCGCCTCCCACAGCCTCCTGGTCGCGTGGCGCCGCTCCCTCGACGCAGCGGCGACGAGGCTGCCGGACCGGCGGACCGTGTCCGAGGGAGCAGCGGCTCCTCCGTCCTCTGCCGCGGGAACGCTGCTCTCCCATGAGGTGACGCGTCGCGGACCTCCCCGATGGGCGGCCGCCCCCGGCTGACGTCGGCATCGCCGTGCTCGACCCGGGGCGGGACCACATGCCATCCCCTCGTCTCGTCCCCCTCGCGTGCGGCCCGCCACGGCGCCGCACGGGGACCCGCCACACCGGAGCCTCATCCATGCGCACGTTCGCTCGCCTCGGCGTCCTGGCCGCGACTGCTGTCGCCACCCTCGCCGTGTCCTCCCCCGCCTTCGCCCATGTCTCCGTCCAGCCGGAGGGCGCCGCCGCCAAGGGCGGCTACGCCACCGTCAACGTCAAGGTCCCCAACGAGCGGGCCGACGCCTCCACGGTCAAGGTCGAGGTGTCCTTCCCCACCGACCACCCCCTGGCCTCGGTCATGCCGCAGGCCGTACCCGGCTGGGACGTCACGGTGTCCAAGTCGAAGCTGGCCAAGCCCCTGACGCTGCACGGCAAGAGCATCACCGAGGCCGTCAGCAAGGTCACCTGGACCGCCACCGACAAGGGCATCCGGCCGGGCTACTTCCAGAAGTTCCCCCTGTCGCTCGGCCGGCTGCCCGAGGACGCCGACGAACTCGTCCTCAAGGCGCTGCAGACGTACAGCAACAAGGAGGTGGTCCGCTGGATCGAGCCGCAGGCGAAGGGCCAGGAGGAGCCCGAGCACCCGGCGCCCGTACTGCACCTGTCCGCCGCCACCGGTGATCACCACGGCGGGGCGACGGCGACGAAGGCACCCGACGCCAAGCCGGCGGCCGACGACACCCACGCGTCCGAGAAGGCGGCCGAGGCGCACGCCGCCGGTCACGGCAGCGAGAAGTGGCTCGGCGTGGCCGGGATCGTCCTCGGCGCGGCGGGGCTCGTCACGGCCCTGGTCACCAGCCGCCGTCGTCGCGACGCCTGATCCGGCGGCAGGTCACCGATGACGCCCACCGCCTCCCGTGCGTACCGATGGATGACGGTCCTGCTGGCCGGCCTGTGCCTGCTGGCCCTCGGCGGCACCGCCCCGGCCGACGCGCACGCGGTGCTCACGGCCAGTACACCGGCACGGGGAGCGGTGGTCGCCGAACCGCCCTCGCGGGTGGTGCTCACCTTCACCGAGGAGATCGCGCTCACCGCGGACGCCGTGCGCGTGCTGGATCCCGCGGGCCGCCGGGTGGACGACGCCCGACCCGGTTCGGAAGGCGGCAGCACCTACGTGGTGGGTCTGCGCGCGCCGCTGCCGCGGGGCACGTACACGGTCGCGTACCAGGTGGTGTCCGCGGACAGCCACCCAGTGACGGGTGCGTACACGTTCTCCGTCGGCGCACCGTCGGCGACCGCCGCCACCGGGGTCGCCGGTGTGCGCGACCCGGACGCGGGTGCGGTCGGGCGGGCGTACGCGGCGGCGCGGTTCGGGGCCTACGCGGGGATGATCGTCCTCACCGGCGCGGTCTGCTTCGTCCTCGTGTGCCGGCCGGGTGGGCGGCATCGGCCGCTCCGCCGCACGCTGGTCGCGAGCTGGTCCCTGCTCGTGGTGTGCACGGCCGCGCTGCTCGTCCTGCGAGGGAGCTACACCGGTTCGGGAACCCTCGGCGAGGTCGCGGACCCCGCACGACTGGGTGACGCCCTCGCGAGCAAGACGGGTGTGCTGCTGAGTGCGCGCCTCGCGCTGCTGGCCGTCGGCGCCGGAGCCTGGGCCTGGTGGCGGCGCGGGCCCGCGGAGCGGAGGGACCGGATCGCGCGCCGCGGCGCGGTCCCGCTCGGCGTGGCGCTGGCCTGGACCTGGGCTGGTGCCGAGCATGCCTCGGCCGGGCTCCAGGCAGCGGTCGCCATGCCCGTGGACGTGGTGCACCTGCTGGCCGCAGGCGCGTGGGTGGGCGGCCTGTTCGTCCTGGCGGTCGCGCTGGCGCGCGTCCGCGAGTTGCCGGTGGGGGCCTTGGCCCGGTTCTCCCGGGTGGCGCTCGTCAGCGTCTGCGCTCTCGTCGCCACCGGGCTCTACCAGTCCTGGCGGCAGGTCGGCTCACTGCCCGCCCTGACCGACACCCGCTTCGGGGTGCTGCTGCTCGCCAAGTCCGCCGTCGTGGCGCTGCTGCTCTGCCTCGGCTACGTCTCGCGGCGCTGGACGATGCGGCTGGAGCACACGTCCGCAAGAGGGTTCCGGCGCTGGGTCGCGGCGGAGGCCGCCCTCGGAGTCGCCGTCCTCGCGATCACCACGGCGCTGACCACGACCGAGCCCTCCCGGGCAGAGGAGTCGTCGGCATCCGCCGGGGGCGGGCTCGTCGTGTCGGTCGAGGCCGCCTTCGACACCGGAGGACCGAGCGGGGAGGGAAGGACCGATGTCGTCGTGGACCCCGGACGGGTGGGCCCCAACGCCGTCCACGTGACGGTGACGGACCCGGCCGGAGGACCGCTCGACGTACCGGAGATCCGGGCCGCGCTCACGTCGTCCGCCGGGATCGGCCCCTTGCCCGTACTCCTCCGTCGTGCGTCGGAGGGCCACTGGACCGTGTCCGGGTTCCAGGTGCCGGCACCGGGAACCTGGCAGCTCTCGCTGACGATCCGGACCTCCGACATCGATCAGGTCACGCTGCGTCGGCCGCTCGCGTTCCGGTGACGTCCGCCGTCGCGGCGTTGCGGCCGATCTCCGCGACCAGGTCCTCGACCCGCGTCCTGATCTCGTCGCGTATGCGGCGCACGACGTCGACGCCCTGACCCGCCGGGTCCTCCAGGGCCCAGTCGCGGTACTGCTTGCCGGGGAAGACGGGGCAGGTGTCGCCGCAGCCCATGGTGATCACGTAGTCGCTGGACTCCACCATCTCCGGGGTCAGCACCCGGGGAGTCAGGCCGACCAGGTCGATGCCGACCTCGGCCATGGCGACGACGGCCTGCGGGTTGACCTGGTCGGCGGGCAGGGTGCCGGCGGAGCGCACCTCGACCCGCCCCTGGGACAGGTGCCGGAGCCAGGCGGCGGCCATCTGCGAGCGGCCGGCGTTGTGCACGCAGACGAACAGGACGGAGGCGGTGGGGGCGTCGGCCATGGTCGATCCTCGGGTGGTGCGGGGTGGTGCTCTGGCAGGTGAGGAGTGACGGCGCGCCGACAGCAGCCCTGATGGGAAACTGGGGGAATGCGGTGGCCGCGACACCCCCGGCCATGAGAGTATCAGTCCATGCTGACATCAGTCGAGAGTGACCTTTTGCGCGTCCTCGCCGACCCCCTCCGACTCAGGATCGTGACCCTGCTGGCACGCGAGTCCCTCTGTACGACCCACCTCGTCGAGGAGACCGGCGCCAGGCAGACCAACCTCTCGAACCACCTGAAGGTGCTCAGGGACGCAGGCCTGGTCGACACGGAGCCGTGCGGCCGGTGGACGTACTACCGCCTCAAGCCCGAGGTCCTGACGTCGCTCGTCGGCGAGCTGGGCGGCCTCGCCGAGGCCGCGCGCGAGACCGCCGAGACCGGCCGCAAGCGGAGCTGCTGACATCGACGGACACTGACATCACCACACGCTGGTGTCAGCACATGATGATGTGAGAGCATCCCCGCATGCTCACCTCAGTCGACACTGATGCGATCGCGAAGGAGGGCCTCACCCGCAGGCTGTCCTTCCTCGACCGCTACCTCGCCGTATGGATCCTCGCGGCCATGGCCGCGGGTCTGGTCCTGGGGCGGCTCGTCCCCGGCCTGAGCGACGCGCTCGCGGGTGTCGAGGTCGGCGGGGTCTCGCTCCCCATCGCCGTCGGCCTGTTGGTGATGATGTACCCGGTGCTCGCCAAGGTCCGGTACGACCGCCTGGACGCCGTCACGGGCGACCGCAAGCTGATGGCGGCCTCGCTGGCCGTCAACTGGATCGCGGGCCCCGCCGTTATGTTCGCCCTGGCCTGGATCTTCCTGGCCGACCTGCCGGAGTACCGGACCGGCCTGATCGTCGTGGGCCTCGCGCGCTGCATCGCCATGGTGATCATCTGGAACGACCTGGCCTGCGGCGACCGGGAGGCCGCCGCCGTCCTGGTCGTGCTGAACTCCCTGTTCCAGGTCCTGGCGTTCGGCCTGCTGGGCTGGTTCTATCTGGACCTGCTGCCGACGTGGCTGGGGCTGGGCGACGGACAGGGGCTGGACGTCTCACCGTGGCAGATCGCCCTCAACGTGCTCGTCTTCCTGGGGATCCCCCTCCTCGCCGGTTTCCTGACCCGCCGAGTGGGCGAGCGGCGGATGGGCAGGGAGAGGTACGAGCGGGCGTTCCTGCCCCGGATCGGCCCGTGGGCACTGTACGGCCTGCTGTTCACGATCGTCGTCCTGTTCGCCCTCCAGGGGAGGACGGTCACCTCGCAGCCGCTCGACGTCGCCCGCATCGCGGCCCCGCTGCTCGTCTACTTCGCGGTGATGTTCTTCGGATCCTTCACCCTCGGCAAGGCCCTCGGGCTGCCGTACGACCGCACCGCGACGCTCGCGTTCACCGCGGCCGGCAACAACTTCGAGCTCGCCATCGCCGTGGCCATCGGCACCTTCGGCGTCACCTCCGGGCAGGCGCTGTCCGGAGTCGTCGGCCCGCTGATCGAGGTCCCGGTCCTCATCGGGCTGGTCTACGTCTCCCTGGCCCTGCGGCACCGGTTCGCCCGCGCCTGACCCGCGCGGCCGGGCACGGCGAGGCGGGCGGGCGGCGGACCCGCCGGCCGCCCGCCCGCTCGGTTCACCCCACGGGAGCGGGGCGAGGCACCGCCAGCGGCGGGTCCAACTGCACGGTCCGGTCGCAGAGTCGCGCCACCTGTGCCGGATCGTGGGACACGAGCAGGACGGTACGGCGCCCGCGCAGGGCGGCCACCGACTCCTCGACCGTGTCCCTGCTCCTCTCGTCGAGGGCGCTCGTCGGCTCGTCCAGGAGCAGGGCGGCCGGCTCCAGGGCCAGCGCCCGCGCCAGACAGAGCCGTTGACGCTGGCCGGCGGACAGGGTCTGGGCCGGCGTGTCGAGCCGGTCGCAGACCTCCTTCCACAACCCGGCCTCGTTGAGAGCCTGCTCGGCACGATCGTGCAGGACATCCTTCGGCGCCCGCATGACGTGCCTGATCCCGAAGAGGGCGTTGTCGAGGATGCTGCCGCCGAAGACGACGGGCGTCTGGGGCACGAGCACGACCTTCGTCCGCAGATCGGCGTCCCCCTTCCTGTGACCGATCGGCCGCCCCAGCACCTCCAGGTGCCCGTCCCTTGTGAGGCCCGCGGGGAGCAGATCCACGAGCGCGCGCAGCACCGTGGACTTGCCGGCGCCCGACGGCCCGCAGAGTCCGGTCGTGGACCCCGGTTCGAGCCCGAAGGAGACCGGCCCCACGAGGGTCTTCTCCCGGTCCCGGACCCGGAGTTCCCGCACCGCGATCACGTCGTCCATCGTTCCCCCTCGAAGCGGTTGCGCAGCGCCACGGCCACGCTGAGCAGTACGGCGGTGATGATCACCAGGACCATCGCGCTCCCCCACGCCTGTGAGACCGCCTGGGGGTCGCCCGAGTCCTGGGACAGGGTGAAGATGTGGGTGGGCAGCGCCTGCACCGGCGCGTTCACGATCCCGCTGGGCACCGCCGGCGCCCCGAAGAACACCGTGGCGGTGAACAGGAGCGGCGCGGTCTCCCCCGCCGCCCGGGCGAGGCCGAGCAGGAGACCGGTGACCGTGGCCGGCCAGGCGTACGGGACGACGACGGACCGGATGTACTGCGCGCGCGAGAGGCCGAGCGCCATGGCGCTCTCGGTCGTCTCGGGCGGCATGCCGCTGACCCGCCCGGCGGTCGTGAGGGCCACGACGGGGACGACGACCGGCACCAGCACGAGGGCGCCCGCCAGCCACGACCGGCCCCAGCCCATGGCGCTGCACACGATCACGAAGCCCGCGAGGCCGAGGAGGATGGTCGGCGTTCCTCCCAGCACGACGGTCACCGTCTGCAGGACCCGCGCGCCGCGGGCGGAGGCGTGAACGCCGAGCAGGATGCCCGCGCCGAATCCCAGCGGCAGGGAGATCAGCCCCGTCGTGGTGATCAGGATCAGCGTGCCGAGGATCTGGTCGCTGACTCCGCCGCCGGCCGACCCGGACGCTGATGTGTACCAGAACGAGGGCGAGAAGGCGGCACTTCCGCGGGTGGCGAGCACGGCTAGCATGGCCACGAGGAGCGCTCCGGGCAGGAGCAGCGCCCCGAGACGCAGGACCCGCACCAGCTTGTCGAGCTCCCCGCGCATCCGCCCGGACCGGTGCTGCCGGTCGCGGCCCAGCCCGGACCCTGACCCGGACGAGCGCCGGGTCCCCCACACCGTGGCCAGCGCGACCAGGGCGAGCAGGACGAGACCGAGGCCACAGATCGCGGCGAAGTACGGACCGGAGGTCCCCGCCAGGACCGGTTCGGGTCCGGCCAGCTTCGTGGTCAAGGTCTGGCCCGGGTGGACGAGCGAGTCGACGAGCCCGCCGAAGGACGTGGGCAGCCGCCCGTCCGCCCGCCCGACGACCAGGAACACGGCGATGGCCTCGCCGAGCGCCCGGGCGAGTCCCAGCAGCACCGCGGCCCGCATGCCCTGGCGGGCCTGCGGCAGCACCGCGGACCGCACGACCTCGCGGCGCGTGAGCCCGAGGGAGTAGGCGGCCTCTCGGTACCGGTCCGGCACGGCGGACAGGGCGTCCACGCTCACGGCCACGACCGTCGGCGTGATCATCACGGCCAGCACGACACCGGCGGCGAGCAGGCTGTCCCCGCCCGGCACGTCCCCGATCCAGGCGATGAGGGGCCGGACGGCGAGGATGCCGATGAGCCCGTACACGATGGAGGGGACGGCCGCGAGCAGCTCCACGCTCATGCGCAGCGGCTTGGCGAGCCGCGGCGGCAGGTACTCCGTGAGGGCGATCGCTCCGGCCCAGCCGACGGGAACCGCGAGCACGAGCGCGATCAGGCAGACGACGGCGGACCCGTAGATCATGGCGAGCCCGCCGAAGACGGAGTCCGCCGGATTCCACGAAGCCCCGGCGAGCAGGGCGAGCCAGTCGACCTTCCCGCTGAAGAGCCCTGCCCCGAGGTAGCCGACGACGACCAGCAGGGACCCCGCCACCGAGAGCGCCCCGGCGCACACCCAGGCCCAGACCCACGAGGAGGGCCGTGGGCGAGGCGATGTGTCCGGTGCGGCCGGCGGCCGCACCAGCGTCTTCGCTGTCACGGGCTACTTCCCGATTTGCTTGAGGGTCAGATAGCCGTGCTTGGGCAGGAGTGCCTGCCCCTTCTCGGACAGGATGTAGTCGATGAACTTCTTCGCCGTGTCCTTCGGCTGCCCGTTCGTGACCATGTAGAGCGGGCGGCTCATCGGGTACTTCCCGGTGGCCACGTTCTCCGAGGACGGGGCGATCCCGTCGAGCGTGACCACGGCCAGCTTGTCACGCCCCTCGACGAAACCGGTCGACAGCGGGGCGACCGCTCCCGGCGTCGACTCCAGCTTGTTGCGCGTCTCCAGGTTGCCGCCGACGATGGCGAAGTTGTCGGAGTTCGGCGGCGGCGGGGGCTTCTCCCCGTGGTAGAGGTACTTGTCGAGCACCTCGCGGGTGCCGCGCCCCGGCTCCTTGTCGTAGACGAAGACCGGGAGGTCGGGACCGCCGATCTCCTTCCAGTTCGTGATCTTCCCCTCGAACAGGCCCTTCACCTGGTCGACCGTCAGGTTCTTGACCCCGGCGTCGGCGACCTGCTTCGTGATGATGACGCCCACCGCGTCGGCGCCGATCTGCGTCTCGACGAAGTCGGTCTTGGGACTGGCGGACCGGTCCGCGTCCGCGATCGGCTTGGAGCTGAGCGCGATGTCGATCTGCCCGGCCCCGAGCTGCGAGATGCCGCCGGCCGAACCACCCTGCGTGGCGACGGTGATGTTCAGACCCTGCGCCTTCAGCGCCTCGGCGGCATCGGCGGCGACGGGCGCGACGGTGGTGGAACCACTGGCCTGAAGCGCCTTACCCGAGCCCGCCTCGGCATCGGCGCAAGCCGTCGCGAGCGAGGCGACGAGCACCGCGCCGGAGGCGAGGTACGCGAACCTGCGCCGACTGACCAACCCTGCGGACCGCGCGCTGCCCGACGTCAAGTCCTGCGGCTGCGAAGGCGATTCCATGGTGCGGGACATGCAAGGTCCTCCCCCAGTCGGTCTCTGATTTGAACGGAGTCTAAGCAGCCAGGCAGGTGACTGAGAAGCCTCTACGAACAACCGTCTGTACAACTGGAGTTCACATTGCCCGCACTTCTCATACATCTTCCGTTTCCTTGATCGTCCGTTTGCGTGAGCCGGGTTGACATCCGGGTCCCGATGTCGGCCAGCGGCCGGGTCTGCCACCGGTGCTCCGGAACGGACTGGGCGGCGGCCCGCCCTCTCGTTCAATAGACGTCGCGGACGTACCGCTTGTCCGCGGACATCTGCTTCACGTACGCGGCCGCCGCCTCCTCGTCCATCCGGCCGTGGCGGGCGACGACCTCCCGCAGCATCCGGTCGACGTCCTTCGCCCTGCGGGCGGCGTCGCCGCAGACGGCGAAGCGGTAGTAGGAGTCGGTGGCCTCGCGCTGCTCGCCGAAGGAGAGCGGCCTCCCGAAAGCAACACGGTCCGGCTGTCCTGCTTCCCCTGGCTCATCGCCGCCCTCGCCGTCGGCGGCTTCCTCGGCCTGGGGCTTCTCCTCGTCATGACGCGCGAGCGGTGGCGTGCCCGGCTGCGGCGTCGCGCGGCAAAACGTACGGCGCTGCGCGCACTGCGGCGGGAGCTGCGGGCGGGGAACCCGCCTGCCGACCGGCACTCGTAGCGGTACTCCGAACGAGTCCGTCACCGTCGCCGCGCACGATAGCCCGCAGATCCCTACGGCGCGCGGCGTGCGACCTGGGCCGATCCAGGCGGGTGAACGGCCCACCGAAGTGCGACGACCGCGCTCCGGTGATGGAATTGACCTACGTGACGGGGGTTCCAGGGGGGCATCAGCGAGCACCAGAGGTGACGCAGTGAGCGACGCATTCGAAGAAGTGGGCGACGTAGGCCCGATCGACTATCTGGTCGTCGAGTTCCCCGGCAACCGGATGACCGGCGAGGGCTTCCCCATCCTCGTCGACCTCGTGGACCGCGGCCTGATCCGGATCCTGGACCTGACGTTCGTCAGGAAGGACGACGACGGATCTGTGACCGGCCTGGAGATCGCCGACCTCACCGGCGACGGCCGGCTCGACCTGGCCGTCTTCGAGGGAGCGTCGTCGGGACTCCTGGGCCAGGACGACATCGAGGAGGCGGGCGCCGCGCTGGAGCCCGGCAGTTCCGCCGGCATCCTGGTCTACGAGAACCTGTGGGCCGCACCCTTCGCCGCCGCCCTGCGTCGCGGCGGAGCCCGGATGGTCGCCTCCGGAAGGATCCCCGTGACCGACCTGGTCGACGCGCTCGACGCGACCGAGTCCGCTCACTAGCCGCAGAGCCCGCCAAGGCAGAAGGGACACAGTCATGCCAGGTCTCCTCCGCGGAGTCGCCCGCACCGCCGTGGTCGCCGGAACGGCGACCGCCGTGTCGAACCGTGTGTCACGCCGACAGCAGGGGCGGTGGGCGGCGCAACAGGGAAACGAGGCGCCCCCGCCCCAGCAGGCGTCCTACGCCGAACCGCCGGCGGCTCCGGCTGCCGTCGACATGAGCAGCAAGATCGAACAGCTGAAGCAGCTCGGCGAGCTCAAGGACCAGGGCGTCCTCACGGAGGCCGAGTTCGAGGAACAGAAGCGCAGAATCCTCGGATCATGACCGGACACCGGTGGCTGCGGGGCTGAGACGCCCCCTGCTGGGGCGTCACCGTGAGGGTCCCGCCGGCGTGCCTGCCACCATGCGGACGCCGTCCTGAGCTGGAGCACGAAGCGGCCGACGCCCGTGATGGCGGGCGTCGGCCGTGTCGTGGGGGTTGGGGGTGGATCCGGCGGCTGTTCCGTCGCTGTCGACGACTCCACTGACGTGGTACGTCAGAAGCGAGATCCGGGAGTGGGCGTCGATCGACGCGGCGAGCTGGGCGCGGCTGGTGCCGCCTCCGCCGCTGCCGGCGGGTCGCCGCCCTGTCGTACCTCCCGGACTGCCAGGTGGTCCGGCCCGCGGTGCGCTGGGCCGCGTCGGTGCGGGTCGGCCAGATGTCGATGTCGAGCCCGACCTCATGGCTGGCGTGGCCCGGGATGTCACCGCCGTGCTCGAAACCGGTGCGGGCGTCCGCTCCCCGCCCGCCTCGCCCCGCCGCGGACTCCCGGCGCGGACTCCCGGCGCGGGGGCGGGGCAGACACCGCGGGCCCTCCAGGGGCGCGTAAATCCGTGGACGGACCCGCGGAAGATCACGTACGGTGTGGCTCCACGCTCCGAGACCAACGGAAGGAGGCGAGTGCCGTGCAGTTCACACCTTTCCAGCGCTCCCTCTTCCGCTGTCCCGGCGTGGTTCTTCAGTTCTGACCGGGAGCGCTCCAAGCAGCCTGCATCCCGGAGGAACCCGTGACCGATCTGGTCATCCGCTCGCTTTCCGCGAGCGACGCACATCTTTTCGACGCACTCCCCGACCCCCTGGGCGCCCGTGAAGGCCACCGGCTCACCCGGTTCCGCCCCGACTGGAAGCGCGTCGCCCTGCGCGACGGCGAGGTCGTCGCACGCGGCGCGTGGTGGGGCGGTCCCGACGACGCGGAGCCCGTCAACGTCAACTGGTTCGACGTGGCGGAGGGCGAGGAGGAGGCCGGGGCCGAACTCCTGCGCTCCGCTCCCTGGCGGGTCGAACTCGAGATCAACCTGCCCGGCGGCTGGCGGGAGGAGCCCGAGCTGCGCGCCGGCGCCGAGGCGCGCTTCGCCTCGGCACGCGCCGCGGGGTACGAGCCCCTGGTGGAACGCTTCCTGTACCGCTGGACCCCGGAGCGCGGTCTGCCCGAGCGGCCCGGACGCCTGCGCTTCGGCGCCGAACCCGACGACACCGTGTTCCTCGACGCCCTGCGCCGCATCCACTCCGTCACCCTGGACGCCCACGCCCTCAGGGCCATCGAGGAAGGCGGCCTCGACCAGGCCGCCCAGGAGGAGCTCGACTTCTTCCACTGGTGCCCCTCGCCACGGGAGTGGTGGCAGATCGCACGCACCCCGGAGGGCGACCTGGCCGGCATCCACATCCCGGCCCACAACCCCTCCGGCCCGACCATCGGCTTCATCGGAGTCGTACCGGAACAGCGCGGCCGCGGCTACGCCTACGACCTCCTCGCGGAGTGCACCCACCACCTCGCCGAGCAGGGCGCGGAGTTCGTCACAGGAGCGACGGACCAGAGCAACTTCCCCATGGCCGCGAACTTCGCCAAGGCCGGCTTCCCCGTCGTCAGAGAACGCATCAACTTCCAGCCGACGGGCCGAGCCGCCTAGCGAGGAGGAGTGCGCGGTGGGTGGTCCGGGGCGAGGGCGGGTCCGGACCGCCGGCCGGCGCCCGCCGCCCTGCCGGTCACGGGTCCGCACAGCCGGTTGCCCGGTTCGGCCGGGTCGTCGCTGATCCAGAACTGGATCCACAACTCGGTGAACTCGGGGCGGCTGAGGTAGCCGTCCCCGTCCTGGTCGAGGTGGGCGAAGACGTCGGCGACGTCGACGCGCTCGCCGTGCCACGTGTCGACCAACCGCTGGTGCTCGGAGGGGGAGATGCGTCCGTCGCCGTTCTCGTCGACGGCGTCGAACACCGTCTCGGCGGTCGCGGCGACGACCTCGCGCATCGTGGGCAGCAGATCGACCATGGCCAGGAGTTCGTCCAGGTCCACCTTGCCGTCCCCGTCCGTGTCCACGTGGGCGGCGAGGTGGTCCCACCAGCCCAGCATGAGCGACTCCACGCGTACCGACAGTTCGGATCCCGGTGTCACGCGGGGCAGTCGCCTCCAGCGCTCCGCGAGCGCCTGGAAGTCGCGCTGATCGAGGTAGCCGTTGTCGTCCGCGTCGAACGCGCGGAACATGTCGACGAGCTTGTCCCGCTGGAACTGACTTGCCACGGTCTGCCTCTCCGCCGGGATCCGGTCCTCGGCGATCCTGCCCCCGGACGAGCGCGCCGCAACGGCGCCCGGTGGCACGAGGCGGCTCGCGCGGCCCCCGTTCGCGCCCTCCTTCCGGCCCCGTACGCACAGGAAGGAGCGGACGGTGCGGCGCAGGACCCGAGCGGACGCGTCCAGGACCGGCTCAGCTCACCGGCCCGATGCCAGCGCCCCGACGAACAGTCCCGACCCGACGGCCACGAAGACCCCGCCGATCGCGACGAACAGCCACCACAGCCCGGTGCTCTCGGCCGCCGGCGTCCAGCGCGAGGGCTTCGCCGGGTCGTAACGGACTTCGACCCTGGCGCCGAGACGAGGGCCCCTCTCCAGCGAGCGGGCGATGGGCGTCCTGGTCTCCATGGCCTGGCCGTCGGCCGTGGCCCAGGCTATGACCCGGTAGTAGACGGTGGTCCCGGAGCTGCGGAGGGTGATGCCGGCATCCGAGCCCGGACCCTCCAACTGCGTGGGTTCGAGGCGGACCACCACGCCCTGCGCCCTCTCTCCCTGCCGGACCAGTCGTCGGATCTGCCGGATCCTGCGGTAGGCGGCCGCGGCGGCGAGAACCCCCGTCGGGATGAAGGCCAGCGCGAGGATCCAGAGGACCTGGGAGGAGGACATGAGAGCTTCTCGATTCAGCAGTACGGCGCGACCGGGGGCCCGACGCAGGGATCAGACGCAGGGATCAGACGCAGAGGTCGGACACAGAGGTCGGACACAGAGGTCGGACACAGAGGTCGGAGGCAGAGGTCGGACACAGCACTCGGACGCGGGATTCACGGGGTCGGCCCGCCCCACCGGCCCGACCGGTCACTGCCCCGTGTCGACCGTAGGGCGCGGGTTGGTCGTGTCGAAGTAGACCCGGTCCCCGGTCTCGTCGAAGTGGAAGGTGCCTGCGTACAGCCCGCCCGTCATCTCGTCGTCGAAGGACGCGCTCCGGACCCACCTGGCGCTCTTGGACACGTACGGCACGAGCGCTTCCGGCGGCCGGCCCGGTGTCGCGGGCCGGAAGGCCCACTTCGGCGCCCCGGTGAGGGCGCGGACTCCGCCCGCCCGGAGCTGGGCGAATCCCACCACACGGACGTCGGTGGGGCCGGGAACGGAACCGCGCGAGTCGGCGCCGAGCACCGTGCCGAGCCAGTGCACGTCGGAAAGCCGGCCGAGGGCGGTGAAGCGACGTTCCAGCGGTTCGGGGTCCGTACGGACCTTGCCGTCCTCCGCGCTCTTCGCCGGCGACGTGCAGGCCCCGAGTGCGGCCGCCGCGCCGAGCGCGAGGACGCCCCGGCGCCCGAGTTTCACCACGCCGCTCATCGAACCCTCCCCCGCAGCCCCGGAAACAAGACGCCGTGATCGTAGCGGCCCGGCCCGACGCCACCGCCGACGGGACTCCACCCGCACCCGCGCCCCCCGCCCCAGGGCGCCGGGGCGACGGCCTTGGCAGGGGGTGTACACGTGTTTACCCTAGGGGTGAACAGATGTGCACCCCTCCTGGCCTTCTGGAGCCCGATGCCCTCCGCGATATCCGCGCCCGGTCCGACGCCCGGCCCCGCCCGTTCCCGGCTCGTCGTCCCCGTCCTCGCCTTCTGCGGCGTGGTCGTCGCCGTCATGCAGACCCTCGTCGTGCCGCTCCTGCCGCACGTGCCCGAGCTGACCGGGGCGAGCGCGGGCGCCGCGGGGTGGCTCGTGACCGTCACCCTGCTCACCGGTGCGGTGTTCACCCCGGTCCTCGGCCGGGTCGGCGACATGTACGGCAAGCGGCGGGTCCTGCTCGCCTCGCTCGGCGTGCTCACCCTCGGGTCCGTGCTCTGCGCGGTCAGCTCCGACATCGGCGTACTGATCACCGGCCGAGGCCTTCAGGGCACGGCTCTCGCGGTGATCCCGCTGGGCATCAGCATCATCCGCGACGAGCTCCCCGCCGAACGCGTACTGCCCTCGATCGCGCTCATGAGCTCCACCCTCGGCATCGGCGCGGCGATCGGACTGCCCCTGGCCGCGGTCGTGACCGAGAACTTCGACTGGCACACCATGTTCTGGGCGTCCGCCGCACTCGGCCTGCTCGACCTGCTGCTCGTGCTGTGGATCGTGCCCGAGTCCGCCGTGCGCTCCCCCGGACGCTTCGACGTACCGGGCACGCTGGGCCTCACCGCGCTGCTGGTCGGTGCCCTGCTGGCGATCACGCAGGGCTCGGGCTGGGGCTGGACCTCGCCGCTGACGCTCGGCCTGCTCGGCGCCTCCGGAGCCGTCGGACTGATCTGGGGCCGGTACGAGCTGCGTATCCCGTCCCCGATCGTGGACCTGCGGGTGTCCGCCCGGCCCGCCGTGCTCCTCACCAACGTCGCGGCGCTGCTCATCGGCTTCTCGTTCTACGCCAACTCCCTGGTCACCGCGCAGCTCGTGCAGGAGCCCACGAGCACCGGCTACGGCCTCGGCGCGTCCATCGTCGTCAGCGGGCTCTGCCTGCTGCCCGGCGGACTCTCGATGGTGGCGCTGTCCCCGCTCTCGGCGCGGATCTCCGCCACGTACGGCCCCCGTACCGCGCTCGCGCTCGCGGCCGCCGTCATGACCCTCGGCTACGTCGTGCGCGTCTTCACCAGCCACAGCCTCTGGCTGATCGTCGCCGGCGCCACCGTCGTCTCCTGCGGCACCGCCATCGCCTACTCCGCGCTGCCCGCCCTCGTCATGCGGGCGGTGCCGGTCAGCGAGACCGCCTCGGCCAACGGTCTCAACACACTGATGCGTTCCGTGGGCCAGGCCTGTTGCAGCGCCGTCGTCACCGCCGTACTGGCCCAGGTGACCTTCGTGGTGGCCGGCCGCACCGCGCCGACGCTCCACGCCTATCTGCTGATCTTCGTGGTCGCGGCCGGAGCGGCCCTCGCCGCGCTCGCCGTCACCCTCTTCCTGCCGTCCGACCGCCCGGACCGGGACACCGCGCGCGGCGGCGACCGCGCGGGCGATACGGTCGCGGTGTCACCGCCCACCAGTGCCGCCCGAGGGAACGCATGAGCACCGCCGACGAACCCACCGCCCCGGCCCCGGCCCCGGCCCCGGACGAAGCGGACCGCTCCGGACCGCCCGACGGCCCCCCGGACGCGGCGGACTCCCCTGGCGACACGGGGAATGCGGGGGAAGCCGGGGAAGCGGGCCCGGAGACCGGACGCGAGGCCATCATCCGCGCCGCACGGCGGGCGTTCACGCTCAGGCCCTACGCCGAGGTCACCATGCGCGGCATCGCCGCCGCCGCCGGCGTGAGCCCGTCCTTGATCGTCAAGCGGTTCGGCAGCAAGGAGGTCCTGTTCAACACCGTCGTCGACTTCCGCCCGGCCGCCGCCGAACTCTTCGCCGCCCCGCTTCCCGACCTCGGCCGGCACCTCGTCCTGACCATGGTCGACCTCCGCGACCGGCTCCGCGGCGACCCGCTCCTCCGCGTCGTCTTCTCCCTCGGCATCGAGGACGAACGCACCCTGCTGCGCGCCCGCTTCCGCGAGCAGGTCACCGACCGGCTCACCGGCCTCCTCACCGGCCCCGACGCCCGCCTGCGCGCGGAACTCGTCGCCGGCCAACTCCTGGGCCTGGGTGCCACCCTGAGCCTCCACCGCCCCGACGGCGCCACCGCCCACACCACCGCCGCCCGGCTCGCGGAGCTCTACGCCCCCGGCATCCAGCACCTCGTCGACGGGACCTGAAGAGCGGCGGCTCAGCGGACACTGCCAGGGTCGCGGCCGGCACCGGTGGCGGTATCGACATCGGCACCGGCACCGGCACCGGTGGCGGCATCGGTATCGGTGCCGCTGTCGGCCCCCGTCTCCGCTGCGAGCCGTTCCAGGTCCGTCGTCAGTGAGGCCAGCCACGACACGGTCGCGTAGTACGCGCGCGGCGCGCCCGGCGGGTCGGCGGCCAGGACGGCCGAGGCCGTGCGCGCGTGGAGCGGTGCCTGTGCCTCCGCGGTGTCCCCGGTCGGGTCCATGCCGGCGGAGGTGAGCAGCATGCCCGCCGCGACCCGGTCGCCGGCGCGGAGGACGGATTCCGAGGCCTCCGGGCCCAGCGGCGGGACCACGACCGGCTCGGCCGGTACGAGGAGCCGGTCGGCGCCCCACAGCGTGTGGTGTCCGGCGATCAGCGCGGCCTGCCAGTCCCGGCGGGCCGGCGGCGGGCCGTGGCCCCGGGGTTCGCTCTGGTACTGCGCGTACGCCGACTCCGCCATGACCAGGGCGTGTTGCAGGCTGCGGTGCCCCGGCGCCGTGACCACCGGCGTGCGTCGCCCGCCCGCCGCGATCTGCGCCGTGGTCGCCACCACGATCTCCGCGGTGATCCGCAGCAGCACCGCGACCGACCGCCGCAGTTCGTCATGGGCGCCCCGCGGCCAGGCCAGCAGTCCGAAGACGGCGCCGATGGCGCTGCCGGTCACCACGTCGAGCAGCCGGAACTCGGCGAGCTGCCAGGTGGCCGGTGCCAGCTGCGCGAAGACCAGCGCGACCACCACCGTGAACAGCGCCTGTGCCCAGCCGACGCCCTTCACCGGCCCCAGGGTGAAGGTGACCAGCATCAGCGGCGGGAGCGCCACCGCGTACACCTCGATGTCGGTGCCGACGAACGCCAGCAGCGCCGCCGCGACCAGCGCGCCGACGAGCGTGCCGGTCAGCGCCTTCCGTTCCGTCGTCCGGGTCTCCCGCACCGTCGTCCGCGTCAGCGTCAGGGTCGCCAGCAGCACCCAGAAGCCGTGCGGGAGCGTGTCGACACCCGCGATCAGCCGGGCGGCCGCCAGGGCCAGACTGATGCGCACGGCGTTCTGGAAGAACACCGACCGGCCGCCCGCGTGGCCCGAAAGCCGCCGCCACCACAGCCGGGGCGCCCGTTGCCGCGCGTACCAGAACCGGCCCGGCGCCGGTGCGTCGGCTGCCCGGCCCCGTACGGCGATGTCGGCAGCCGTGGACATCGCGAGCGCCGCGTCCGCCACCTCCAGGAGTGCCGCGTTGCGGCGCAGTGCGGCGGGAGAGCCGTCCTCGGTCGCCGCCAGCGCCTGGCGCGCCTGGCGCAGGCCGGCACGCGTCCTCCCGTCGGGCACGTGGCCCCGCAGCCGGGCGGCCGTCTCCCGCGCCGCCTCCGTGACCGCCCGCAACGGGTCCGGTCCGCTCGGTTCCGCGCCCGCCGGAGGGGGCGGCGGCAGCACCGTCAGTCTGCCGAGCAGGGTGCGCGTGGCGAGGCCGGTGTGGGCCAGGGCCCTCTGCCGCAGCCCCGCCCCGGCCGGGCGTTCCGCCTCCGGTACCTGGGAGGAGCGGAGCCCCGTGCTCAGGTCCCGGGCGGTGCGCCGTACGGCCTCCGGAAGCGTGTACGGGGCGGTGCGCAGCCGATCCGCGCAGTGCGCGGCTGCCTCGGCGGCCCGGGCGGCCCGTTCGCGGTAGGGCAGGGCCGCGGGCTCGGGCAGCAGCGTCAGCTCGGCGACGATCAGCAGGGCGAGTCCGAACGTCGCGCCCGCGAGCCGTTCGCCCAGGGAACCGGGGTCGTACGGGGGGAAGGACGGCAGGATGTACATCAGCTGCAGCCCCGTGGCCGCACCCGCGAACCGCGGTCCGCCGACGGCCATGAACGCCAGCGCGAACCCGACGACCAGCATCCCGAGAACCGCGCTCCACGTCCGCACGGAGAGGTAGGTGCCGAGCGTGATCAGCACCCAGCACACGGGCACCGCGCCCACCAGCACCATGGCTCGCTGGCGCCCGGAGCCGGGGAGGCGGGACAGGCCGGCCATCGCGATGGCGGCGAACAGCGCGTAGGTGGCGCCGACCGCCAGGTCGAAGCCGTAGAGCAGCACGTAGAACCCGGCCCCGGCGGCGATCGTGACGCGCAGCGCCCTGCGCGCCGCCGCCCGGTAGGCGGGCGGCAGCCGTCGCGGGAACGGGCCACCCATGCCCCCATGATCGCCCGCCCGGCGGCACCCGGCACGACGGGGGCCCGGCGGGCCCGCCGACCGGTGCGCCGGTGCGCCGGTGCGCCGGTGCGCCGGGCGGCCCGGTGGCTCGTCCCGTCGGGGTAGCCCGCCCGGCGGCCCCCGGGGCAGGCTGGTGCGCATGAACGAGTTGCGCGGCGCGGGCGTCGTCCTGCGCCCTTCCGGCCCCGGGGACGTCCCCGCCCTGACCGCCATCCGGACCACCCCCGAGGTCCGGGCCCGGTGGCGCGGCGGTGACGACATGGCGGGGGAGGTGGCCTCCGACCTCGCGGATCCGGCCACCCACTGCCTGACGGTGCTCCACGACGACCGGATCGTCGGAATGATCCAGTGGTACGCCGAGGAGGAGCCGGACTACCGGCACGCGGGGATCGACCTGTTCCTCGACCCCTCGGTGCACGGTCAGGGCCTCGGCACCGACGCCGTCCGCACCCTCGCCCGCCACCTGGTCGACGACATCGGCCACCACCGGCTCGTCATCGACCCGGCGGCCGACAACGTCGCCGCGATCCGCTGCTACGAGAAGGTGGGATTCCGGCCCGTCGGCGTGATGCGGCAGTACGAGCGGGACGCGGACGGCGGCTGGCACGACGGGCTGCTGATGGACCTGCTGGCGTCCGAACTCGTGCGGTGACCCCGGCCCGTCCGGCTCCGGGCCGGGCGTACGCGCCCCGGTCCCGGCGCTGCCACCTCCGGGGAATCGGGGTCGCCCTTCGGGGCAGGAGGGAGGGGACGGACACCCGGGGCGACCCGATCCGGTCGCCCCGGGTCCTCACGCCGGACCGCCGCCCGTCCGCCGCCGCTCCGGTAGCGGCTTCCGTCAAGGAGGCAGAGGGTGGGGTGGGCGTGTGTGACGACGAAAGGGAGAGTAATGACCGAGAGCCGACCCGCGACGACGACCGACTCCGGTGCCCCGGTGGAAAGCGACGAACACTCGCTCACCGTGGGGCCGGGAGGTCCGGTCCTCCTCCAGGACGCCTACCTGATCGAGCAGATGGCGCAGTTCAACCGGGAGCGCATCCCGGAGCGCCAGCCTCATGCCAAGGGCAGCGGGGCGTTCGGCCGTTTCGAGGTCACCCACGACGTCAGCCGGTACACCAAGGCCGCGCTGTTCCAGCCCGGGACCCGCACCGACCTCGTCGCCCGCTTCTCGACCGTCGCCGGGGAGCGCGGCAGCCCGGACACCTGGCGGGACCCGCGTGGCTTCGCGGTGAAGTTCTACACGTCCGAGGGCAACTACGACATGGTCGGCAACAACACGCCGGTGTTCTTCGTCAAGGACCCGATGAAGTTCCAGCACTTCATCCGGTCCCAGAAGCGCCGGGCGGACAACAACCTGCGCGACCACGACATGCAGTGGGACTTCTGGACCCTCTCCCCCGAGTCCGCGCACCAGGTCACCTGGCTGATGGGAGACCGGGGCATCCCCCGCACCTGGCGCCACATGAACGGCTACACCTCGCACACCTACATGTGGATCAACGCGTCCGGTGAGCGCTTCTGGGTGAAGTACCACTTCAAGACCGACCAGGGAGTCGAGTTCCTCCCGCAGGCCGAGGCGGACCGCATGGCGGGGGTCGACACCGACTTCCACGTGCGGGACCTGTTCGAGCACATCCGGGACGGGGACTTCCCGTCCTGGACCCTGCACGTGCAGGTCATGCCGTACGAGGAGGCGGCCGGGTACCGGTTCAACCCGTTCGACCTCACGAAGGTCTGGCCGCACGGCGACTACCCGCTCATCCCGGTGGGCCGGATGACGCTGGACCGCAATCCCACCGACAACCACGCCGAGATCGAGCAGGCGGCGTTCCAGCCGAACAACTTCGTCCCCGGTATCGGTCCGAGTCCGGACCGGATGCTGCTGGGCCGGCTCTTCTCGTACGCGGACGCCCATCGGGCCCGCATCGGCACCAACTACCAGCAGCTTCCGGTGAACGCGCCCGTCGTCGACGTCCACACGTACTCCAAGGACGGAGCGATGGCGTACCGGAAGACCTCCGACCCGGTGTACGCGCCGAACTCCAAGGGCGGGCCCGCCGCGGACACCGAACACCACGGCAACCCGCCGAGCTGGACCGCCGACGGCGAGATCACCCGGGCGGCGTACGTCGACCATCCCGAGGACGACGACTGGGGGCAGCCCGGCACCCTGGTGCGCGAGGTCCTGGACGACGCGGCCCGGGACCGGCTCGTGGACAACGTGGTCGGCCACCTCCTCGACGGCGTGAGCGAACCGGTCCTGGCCCGCGCCTTCGCGTACTGGACCAACATCGACGCGACGGTCGGCAAGCGCATCGCCGAGGGCGTCCGCGCCGGGCAGGGCTCGTAGGAGCCGGCATCGAGGAGGCACGGTGGAAGGGTTCTCCGTCTTCACCGATGCGCTCGACGGCCCGATGTACGTGGTCACGGCCGCGTCCGGGGGCCGTCGGGCCGGCTGCCTGGTGGGTTTCACCTCGCAGTGTTCCATCGACCCGCCCAGGTTCGTGGTGTGGCTGTCGACCGCCAACCACACCTACCGCCTCGCCCGCACGGCCGAGCACCTGACCGTGCACCTGCTCCACGAGGAGGACCGGGCGCTGGCCGAGCTGTTCGGCGGGGAGACGGGCGACCGGGTGGACAAGTTCGCCGGGGTCGGCTGGCATCCGGGGGAAGCGGGCAGCCCCGTCCTGGAGCAGCTCACCACGTGGTTCACCGGCCGGATCGAGGCACAGGTCGAGGGCGGCGACCACGTGGGCTTCCTCCTGGCGCCCGTGGCGGTGGGCCCGCCGACTGCGGGCCCGCCTCCCGCGCTGCTCCGGTACCGGGCGCTACGGGACCTCGACCCCGGCCACCCCGCCTGAGACGGCTCCGGACCGAGCCCGGGGCGTGCCGTGCGGGACGTCCGCGTCGCTCACGGGTGTCGCGGCGGCGTGGCCGCGGCGAGGGGGACGGGGTCGTGGAGCAGCGCGCCCGCCAGTGCCCCGCCGAACACGACGACGCCCACGCCCACCAGCCACGACTGGACGACGAGGACGGTCCCGAACACTCCGTAGGCGACGGCCCCCGAAGCGATCAGCGGTGAGAAGACGAACCGGGAGAACAGCCTGAGCCCGAGCAGTCCCAGCATCGTGGCCACGGATCCGGGCAGCAGGGCGCCCCAGGCGACCCGGCCGCCGAGCAGCATCCGCTGGGACCACCAGAAGAAGAGGGTGCCGGCGAGCGTGGTGACCACGCCGCGGGCCGGGGCGTCCCGCCACACCGGGGAGTTCGCGGACAGGAAGAGGACGCCGATCAGGGCGGCCAGCCACACCACCTGTCGCCATCTGGCCCGCCAGTGGGCCGGCGGCAGGTCCCACACCTTCTCGTAGCCGGACTGCACCAGCTGGCCGAAGGAGAGCCCGAACACGCCGAGCACGGCGAGGCCGAACGCCGTCGTGGCACGCCGTACCTGGCCGGGTTCGGCGAACAGTTGCGCGATGTCGCCCCGGGCGGTCGCGGACACGCCCAGCCCGTCGCCCAGCCACTGGGCGAAGCCCCGTCCGCTCGCCGGATCCGCCGCGGACACGACGATCAGGAGCGGCACCAGCGTCAGGAATCCGAGCGCCGCGAAGCCCAGGGCCCTCTCCCAGAGTCCGACCTCGCGGAAGCGCGCCCAGGCGTGGGACCACGCACGGCGGAAGGCGCGGCCCGCCCGGCGCAGCGGTCCCGGGCGGGCCGCGCCCCCGGAGCGCGCCCCCGGCTGCTGTGCCGGGTGGGAGCGCATCCGGCCCCGGTGTCCGCGTTCGCGCATGGGAAACCGCCCTGCTCGTCTCCGGTACCAGGCTCGTCGCCCTGGCGACTGCCCCGCGCGGCCGGAGGGAACCCCCGGCCGTCAGTCGGGCGGCTCCTGCGGGCGGGGCGCCCCCGGCTGCGGCGGCTCGGTCGGCGGGCTGGGCCTGCCGGGCGGTGCCGGGGGATCCGGTCGCGTCGGCGGCTCGACCGGATCCGGCGGGCCGGGCGGTCGCGGGGGTGCGGGCGGGGACACCGGCGTGGTGTCGGGGTCCGACGGGACGGGGACGGTGCCCATGGTGAGCGGCAGCCTATCGACCGAGAGCATGTTCGAGCTCCTTCTTGTTCATCTTGGAGCGGCCGTGGATGTTGCGCTGCCTGGCCTCGTTGTACAGCTGCTCCTTCGTGGGGCCCTGGGAGCCGCTGTGCGAGTGCAGGCCGCCGCGCCGGGAGGACGACATGTCCTTCAGGGAACTGCGGCTCGCGGTCTTCGACTCGCCGTGCCGGGCTCGTTCCTTGTTCACCGTGCGCGCGGCGATCTCCTTGGCGCGCTTCTCGCTCTCGCCTCGCTCTTCCGCGCTCTCCTTGATGTGCTCGTACTGCCGCTCCCGCTTGGGGCTCGATCCTCGAGGCATGATCACGCCTTCCTTTCCTGTGCTCGCGGTAGGCGTGTACCCACATCCGCGAGGGGCACCCGGCCTCCGGGCGGGCCGAGACCCGGACTCCGGAGGGGGTCCCCCATGGCCGTGCGGGCTCCTTCGTCCCGTACCCGCCCGTGGGCCGCCGGATCAGGTGCTGTCGGCGAGCATGCCCTCGCGCAGGCGGTTCAGCGTGCGTGAGAGCAGGCGGGAGACGTGCATCTGGGAGCAGCCCAGTCGTTCCCCGATCTGGGCCTGGGTGCGTTCCTCGACGAACCGCAGGTGGATGATCTGCCGGTCGCGCTCGTCGAGGTCGGCGAGGAGCGGGGCGAGGGCGTGGAAGTCCTCCACCAGTTCCATGGCCGGGTCCTCGCTGCCGATGTAGTCGGCCAGCGACGCGTCCCCGGCCTCGTCCTCGCCGCTCAGCGCGGCGTCGAGCGAGGAGGAGTTGTAGCCGTTGGAGGCCAGCCGCGCCTCGGTGACCTCCTCCTCCGTGAGGCTCATCAGCTCGGCCAGTTCCTTGACCGTCGGCGTCCGGCCCAGGCGCGTGCCGAGTTCCTCGGTCGCCTTGGCCAGTTCCACCCGCGCCTCCTGCAGACGGCGGGGCACGTGGACCGCCCAGGAGGTGTCCCGGAAGAACCTCTTGATCTCCCCGACGATGTAGGGGACCGCGAACGTGGTGAACTCGACCTCCCGGGAGAGCTCGAAGCGGTCGATCGCCTTGATCAGGCCGATCATGCCGACCTGGACGATGTCCTCCATCTCGTCGGCGCGGTGACGGAACCGGCCGGCCGCGTAGCGGACCAGGCTCATGTTCATCTCGATGAGGGTGTTGCGCGCGTACTGGTACTCGTGCGTCCCCTCCTCCAGCACCGTGAGCTGCCGGAAGAAGACCTTCGAGAGGGCCCGCGCGTCCTTCGGGGCGACCGCCGGCGGGTCCGGGACCTCCGGCAGTGTCCCCGTCCCGACCTCAGCGCCTGTGGTCGACATCGTGGTGACCGTCACACCGTTCCCCTCTCGTCCTCAACCCGACCCCGGGTCCGTGACCCCGGTGGCTGCCCGCCTACCCGGCGAACGCAAGACCATGCACGGTCCACGTGCCCGGTCCGGATCTCCTGCCTCCGGGTTCCGGCACGGGCGGGCCGGGCAGACGGAACGTGCGGCAGGGCCGAACGGAGGGGAGAGGAGCGGGACATGACACGGGATCCCTCGATGAGAGCCGTCGGATGGGCGCGGACGCTGCCCATCAGCAGCGGGGTGAAAGCGGCACGGGACTGGACGCGGGAGCATCTGGTGGCACTCGGTTGGGACCGCACGGCACCGGACCAACTGGACTCCGTCGTCCTGGCCGTGTCCGAGCTGGTCACCAACGCCCATGTCCACGCCCGCAGCGACGCGCAGCTCATCCTGACGTGGGACGAGGAGTGCCTGCACGTGACGGTGCATGACGGGTCGTCCCATGTGCCGGAGCAGCGCCACCCCGACGACGGCGCCCTCGGAGGGCGCGGCATGCTCCTGATCGACGCGCTCGCCGACGCCTGGCACACCCGCCCCTGTCCCCGGGGCAAGGACGTGACCGCCTGCTTCCGTCCGCCCTCCCCCGGCCGCCCTTCCTGAGTCAGCGCCTGAGGGAGGCGAGCAGCGGCCGCCAGTCGATGTGCTGCTCCTCCGAGCCCTGCGGGACGAGGGCGAAGGTCTCCTCCACGAAACGGGTGAGCCCGTCCTGGCCGCAGCGGACCGTCGCGCAGTCCCCGGGGTGGCCGAGCCTGATGAGGAAGTCGCCGTCGGGGGTGGGGCTCAGGTGGACTTCTCCCGTGCCCGTGGGGGTGTGCGAACCGGTGAGGACCATCTCCCGGTCCAGCCACCACACGATGGGGCGCGCGCCGAGGAGATGGAAGGCGATGCTCAGCGCATGGGGGTCGCGGGAGGAGTATCCGACGGTGGTGTCGACCGGGACCCCGGCGTCCGGGGCGAGGAGTTCCATGGGCAGGTGCCGCTTGAGGGTTCGCGGTGCGGGAAGCGGCGTGACGGGGTGCTGGGGCATGGAATCCTCCGGCTTCGGGGCATGGCGAGCGGGTGCGCTCTCCGCTTGACCCGTCATGCGCCTGTCACACCTCGTGCCCCTGAGGAGGGGTGTGCCGATCCTGTGGCGGATTCGTGAACGCCGGCTCGGGTGGCGCCCGGAAGGATCACGCAGCGTCCCCCGCACGGGCGGTCGGATCCCGATCCGTGCGGGGCGCGGCCGCCTCAGAGGTCGCGCCACTTGGCCTGGCCGAAGGAGAAGACCCCGAAGAGCATGAGACCGACGGCCACGGCGAGCAGCAGCCAGGGGCCCGCCGGGGTCTGCGCGTACGAGCGGATGGCGTCGTCCATGCCCTTGGCCCGGCTCGGGTCGAACGCCACGGCCGCCTTCACGCCGGAGAACCCGAGCGCGGCGAGGACGAGACCGCGCCCGACGCCGCCGGACACCCCGGTCACGTCCATGAAGCGGCGCTGACGCGTCGTCAGGCGCCCCCACACCAGGTGGTCCCGGTACTTCCGCAGGACCGCCCTGCCGGCGATCCAGAGCCCTGCCGCCAGGACGCCGGCGGCGACCGCGCCGACCCACCAGCGCCCACCGGGGAGTTCGAGCAGGCGGGCGGTGAGGTCCCGGCTCTGCCGGTCGGTGGAGCCCTCGCCGCTCCCGCGTTCCCCCGTCGCGAAGGCGAGGACGAGAAGGGCGGAGCCGGTGTGGAAGACGCAGCGGCCGGCGGCCAGGGCGCGCCGGTGCGCCTCGTCCCCCTTGGGGCCGGCCGCTCCGAGGAGCGCCTCGGACAGGCGCCACACCGCCATCCCGGCGAGCCCCGCGCCCAGGGCCCACAGGAGGACGGCGCCGAACGGGGTGGCCGCGATGTGCGCGAGGGCTCCTCCCCGGTCGGCCTGCTCACCGGTGCCCGTGAGGCCGATGCGTACGGCCAGTGCCCCGACGAGCAGGTACAGCACTCCGCGCGCCGCGAACCCGGCCCGGGCGCCCGCCCGTACGGCCTCGCCGCGGGCCCCTTCGCCGGTCGCGGTCCCGGACGCTCCCGCCTTCGCCGTCGTCTTCGCTGTCGTCATGTCGGCTCGCTCCTCTCGGTCGAGCTCCGGGTTCCCTCCCCGTGCCGGACGAATCCCCGGCGGGGCGGTTTCGACCGCGGACGGGCGGTCAGGCGAACGGAGAGACGAGTCCCGACTCATTCACCAGGAGGACCGCATGGGAACCCGGGAGCGCCGCATGGACAGCTGGCGGGCGGACGCGGCCTGCCGCGAGGTGGACCCCGACCTGTTCTTCCCGGTGGGGGTGGGCCCCACCGCGCTCGCCCAGGCCGAGGAGGCCAAGGAGGTCTGTCACCGCTGTCCCGTGCGGGAGCAGTGCCTGCGCTGGGCCATGGACGACTCCCGTCAGGTGACGGGCGTGTGGGGAGGGCTCACCGAGACCGAACGTCGTTCCCTGCGGCGGCGGTCGCGCCGCACGTCCGACGAGCGGCACTGACGCCCGGACGGCGGCCCCGGGGCCGTCCGGACCGGCACCCCGCGCGGGCACCGGTCCGGACGCATGCCGGTCCGCTGGGCCAGGCGCAGGCCCGTCCGGCGGGTCAGGCGCAGGCCCGTCGGCCTCCTGCCCGTCAGTCGCCGGTTCCGGCGTCCGGCAGGAGGGAGAGGCGGGCCCGGACCCGCTTGCCGTCCGGGTCCGGCTCCACGCTCACGGTCTCGCACACGGCGACGACGATCTCCAGGCCGTGCTGCCCGATCCGGCGCGGATCGTGTCCGCGGGGTACGGGGGCGGCCGTCGCGCGGTCGAACACCGAGATCTCCACGGCGTCCTGACGCAGCTCGAGGAGGAGGCGGCAGGGGCCGGAGGTGTGCCGGACCGCGTTGGTCACCAGCTCGCTGACCACCAGCGTCGCCAGGTCGATGCGGTCCTCGGTCACCGGGCGGTGCCGGACGGCCGGTGCGGCCGCGAGGAAGTCGGCGGTGAAGGCGCGGGCGGACCCGATCGCGCCGCCGTCGGCGGTGCTGTCGAAGACGGTGCTCGCGGACAGCAGGGGTTCCGGCGCCGTGCGCTCGGCGGTGATGGCGTCCGTCATGGCCCTTGCTACTCCCCTCGTACGGATGGGCGGGCGCGCTGGGCACCTCGTACTCCGCCTTTCCCCACTTCACGGTTTCCACACCGCCCGTATCCGGGATCACCCCCGGCGCCGTCGTGTCAGGGGGTCCCGGGAGGCGGGAGGGGGCCGCCGTCCCGGGGCGTCGCGGCACCCGGCCGGCCGGTCTCGGGCCCGTGCCAGTCGAGGCAGACGACGAGGACGGACTCGGGGGCGCCGGGGGACGCCTCGCGCAGCGCACGGACCACGGCTCGGGGAGCGTCCGCGCAGCTCAGGTGGCGGGCCTGGGCCAGCGCCCGGGCGACGGGACCGTCCCCCGCCTCGCCGTCCCCGGCGGAGCGGGGCTCACCCGGGTCGCAGGCGACGAACACGGAACGGTCGCCGGGCAGGAGGCGCAGGCGCTGCGTGGCGTAGACGGTGTCCTCGAACATGCCGAGGGGCAGTTGCCGGTCCAGCTCGACGCGCTCGGTGGTGGACCCGCGGATCCGCCAGAGCGTCGGCGACCCCGCGTCGACGACCTCGATGCCGCCGGTGGCCAGGTCGAAGCGCAGCAGGAGGGCGGCGAGCGCGCTCTTCCCCCGGTAGTGGCCGTACAGCGCCTGGTCGGTGAGGCTGGCCTGCCCCACCAGGTCGAGTCCGGCCCGCCGGGCGTTGCGGATCGCGTTCAGGGCGAGGGTGCTGACCAGGGCGGCCGGCGTGCCGGGGCCGGCGCCGTCGGCGACGACCAGCAGCAGCTCGTCCTCGGTCGCGCTCCAGTCCAGGAGGTGGCCTCCCGAGGTGTAGGCGGGTTCCCAGTAGGCGTGCAGGTCGAACGCCGGACCGCTGCAGCCCCGGCCCGGCAGGGTGTCCCACTGGATCTCCCCGGCGACGGTGAGGGCGCGTGTCCTGCGGGTGCTGCGGTACAGGTCGGTGTGGCGGTCGGCGACCCTCAGGGCGTGCCCGAGCGTCTCCGCGACGCGGCCGAGGCCGGCGACGGACTGCGCGGTCGCGCGGTCCGGGGGCAGGAGGACCACGAGCACGCCGAGCCGGTCGCCGCGGACCGTGACGGGAAGGCAAACGGTCGCCGTGGGCCCGTCATCTCGGAAAAGATATGGTTGCTGCGTGCGGAAGACGCGACCGACGGGCCCGGTGTCCACGGGCACGTGCCGCACCCGGGCTGGTGTCTGCACGGGCCGCACGGGCCGCAGGGACGTGCACCCGTAGTCGACGAGCAGCAGGTCGGCGGAGGACGCGGCGTACTGCTGCGCCAGACTGGTACGGAGGGAGTCCAGGAGGAGGTGTGGTGCCGCCCCGCGCAGTGCGCTTTCCACTGTCACGTGTCGATCCACCGAATCCGTACCGCCTTCTGGAGAGATGTGGGAATGACCGGTCCGTCGGAAAGCCGACGTCCTCGGCCCCGGACGCCCGAGGAGTGTCGGCAGGCATGAACACCAACCCGGACCCGTCCCAGCGGGAGCGGCAGCAGACGACCCAGGCCGCCCGGGAGCTCATCGAGCTCCTGGAGGTGCTGTGGGAACGCGGCCGGGACATGGTGTCGCCGACGCCGGTGTCGGCGAGTCAGCTGCGCGTGCTGTACAGCCTGGACCGCGAGGAGGGGATCAGCCTGCGCACCCTGGGCGACCTGCTCGGGTCCGCGCCGCCTTCGGTGAGCCGCATGTGCGACCGGCTGGAGGCGCTGGGCTTCGTCCAGCGGCTGCCCAGCTCGGTGAGCCGTAGGCAGCTGGAGCTGCGCCTGACCGCCCACGGCAAGGCGTACCTGCGGGACCTCCGGGCCCAGCGCGAGGAGGCCCTGCTCGCGGTCATCGGCGCCATGTCGCCGACGAGCCGCAAGGCGTTGCTGCGGGGACTCACCGGGTTCCAGGAGGCACTGGGGCAGGACGCGCCGACGGCCTCGTCACGCCCTGACACGTCGTTGAAGGACGTCAGTTCGGCCTGATCGCCGCGCACCGCCGGCTCCGGCCGGCCGCACACCCCATGTCCCCACTGCCACCCTCCGGTGATCCTTGCCGCGTTCAACCGGGCCCGAGCCAGGTGTTGCCCCAAGGATACAGTTGTCACACGGCAACTGTTGACGGGGTCCCGTGCCAGTCGAGACAGACGACGAGGGCGTCGTCGTCCAACGGGGTGCCGCCGTGGTACGCGGCGAGCTCGCGCAGCACCGCCTGCGGCACGTGCGTGGGCGGAAGCAGCCGGGTCCCGCTCAGCGCGCGGGCCAGCGCCCGCTCCCCGTAGCTCTCCCCGTCGGGGGAGACGGCGGCGTACACCCCGTCGCTGCCGAAGAGCAGGCGGTCCCCCGGGAGCACGGTGAACCGCTCCGGTACGTAGGGGGAGTCCTCGAACATGCCGAGGGGCAGCTGGGCCTCGAAGGAGACGCGCTCGACGGAGTGGCCCCGCAGCCGCCACAGACGAGGCGAGCCCGCGTCCACGGCTTCGACCTCGCCCGTGACGAGGTCGAAGGACAGGAGGAGCACCGACACGAAGGCGCTGCCCCGGTACTGCGCGTACACGGCCTGGTCGGCCAGGGCGGCCTGGTCCGCGAGGCCCAGACCGGCCCGGCGGGCGTTGCGGAGCGCGTTGATCGCCAGGTTCGTCAGCAGGGCGGCCTCGATCCCCTCCCCCATGCCGTTGGTGACCGTCAGGGTCAGCCGCCCGTCCGAGACGGACCAGTCGTAGTTGTCCCCGAAGATCGCGTAGGCCGGTTCCAGATGGGCGCCGAGGGCGAACTCGGGACGGGCGCACGAGCGGCCGGGGAGCAGCTGCCACTGCATCTCGGCCGCGAGGGTCAGCCGGGTCGCCCGCCGCGCCAGGACGTACAGGTCCGTGTCCCGCTCGGCCACCAGGATCTCGTGCCCGAGCGCCTCGCAGACCTGGCCGAGTCCGGGCAGCAGGGCCCCGACGTCGGCCCCCGCGGGGAATCCGGCGGTGAGGACGCCCAGGCGGTCTCCCCGTACGGTGACGGGAAGGTGGGCCCGGACCGAGTCGGCCTCGCGGGTGACGTACGGCTCCTGGGCGCCGAAGGCACGCCCCTGGGGGCTGTCGTGGATCGGGACCGACGGCACCGCACCGGGTGTGCGCTCGACGAGCTGGAGCGTTCGCAGTGCGTAGTCGGCCAGCCGGAGTTCCACCCCCAGGGCGCCGCAGTGCTCCCGCAGGGCGTCCTCGACGACGCTCACCAGCCGGTGCGGAGCTGCCCTGCGGAGCGCCTGCTCCACGTCGGCGATCTCGTGCACGTTCTCCCGCTTCCTTCCTCCCGGGGCGCGGTCCCGTGCCCCGGGGCCGCACCTCCCTGCGTCCGTCTCGTGGTCTATCTCGTGCCGGCCGCGGCCAGTGCCGCGGCCAGGTCGGGGTGCGGCGGGATCGTGGTCGTCACTCCGGTGATCTCCAGGATGCGTCGCACCGCCGACGTCGGCGCGGCGAGGTACACGTCTCCCCCGAGCGCGCGTGCCTTGTGGACCGCTCTGATGAGGACGTTCAGACCGGAGGAGTCCATGAAGCCCAGTGCGGACAGATCGAGGACGAGGTGGGCCCGCCCCTGCCGGAGCTGTTCGCTCAGGTCGTCCTGGAGCAGGGGAGCGGTCTCCATGTCCAGCTCACCTGCCAGGGCCAGCACCGCCGTGCCGGCGTCACGGATCGTGACGCCGACGTCGAGGTTCGGTTCGCGCTCGGACATGTTCCCTGCTTTCCACGGTGGGGACGGGCGGTGGGACGGGCGATCGGCGATCAGTTCACCTGGACACCGATCAGACACGTGTCGTCGTCGGTGTCCGACTTGCTGCGCGACAGCAGCAGGTCGAGACGTCCTTCGAGGCCGTCGGTCGGCAGGCGGGCGGTGGCCAGCAGTTGGGCGACGGAGTCGTGGACGGAGGTGTCCCGCCGTTCGACGAGACCGTCGGTGTACATCAGCACGGTGTCGTCGGGTTCGAGCCGGAGCTCCGCCTCCTCGTACTCGGCTTCGGCGAGAGCCCCCAGGAGCATGCCCCGGAGCAGCGGCAGGTCGGCCGCCTCGCTCCCCCGGACGAGCACCGGCGGGAGGTGCCCCGCACGGGCCCAGCGCAGGGTCCGTGTCCCGGGGTCGTAGATGCCGCAGACGGCGGTGCCCGTGACCTGGGCCGTGAGGTGGTGGGCGACGCTGTTCAGCCAGGACAGCAGCTGTCCCGGCCCCGCGCCGGTGACGGCGAGGCCGCGCAGGGCGTTGCGCAGCACGACCATCCCGGTGGCGGCCTCCACTCCGTGGCCGGCGACGTCACCGACGCACAGGAGCACCTTCTTGGACGGCAGCACGACGGCGTCGTACCAGTCGCCGCCGACCATGGACTCGGACTCGGCCGGGCGGTAGCGCACGGCGACGTCGAGTCCCGGGGCGTCGAGCGGTGGTTTGGCCGGGGGCATGATGGCGTGCTGGAGCTGGAGGGTGAGCCGGTTGCGTTCCACCGCCTCCTCCTCCGTGGCGACGAGACGGTCGCGGGTGGCCATGAGGGCGACCTCGGTCCAGTGCTGCGCGGAGATGTCCTGGTAGGCGCCCCGGACCGCCTGGAGCCGGTCGTCGGTGCCCAGCGCGGGTTCGGCGATCACCCGGATGTGGCGGGTGACCCCGTCCCTGCGCAGCAGCCGGAAGGCCGTGGAGCCCGCCCGCCGCTGGTGCAGGACGGAGTGGAGGAAGCGCCGGATGGCGTCGGCTTCGTCGGGATGGGCATGGGACGCCAGGTCACGCAGGGAGACGGGCGGTTCCCCCTCCTCCCGGCCGAAGAGGTCGAAGAGCTGGCCGTTCCAGGTGATCTCGCCGGTGAGCACGTCCTCCTCGAAGGCGCCGACCCGGCCGAGACGCTGGGCGTGCTGCAGCAGGCTGGCGAGGCGGGCCGACTCGTCCTCGATGCGCCAGATGAGGAAGACGCTGGCCCCGTGGCGGCTGATGCTGATGTCGGCGAGCGAGGAGAGCGGCACCTGGTCCACGAGCGCGGTCAGCCGTGTCCGCCGGGAGCGGAAGGGCTCTCCCGTGGCGTAGACCCGCTCGATCCGCTCGAAGAGTTCGGTCCCGCCCGCCGTCGCGGGATACGCCTCCAGGAGCAGCGCCCCGTCGACGGCGCTCCGGGGCCGGCCTGCCGGGTCCTGGAAGTGCGCGTTGGCGTGCCGGATCCGGAAGTCGGCCAGCCTCCCCGCCTCGTCCAGGTGGGGGGTCAGGACGAGTGCGGGGTCGTGGAGCCCGTCGGCGAGCTCGGCCAGTTCCAGCGGTCCGTCCCCGCCCGGGACGCCGGAGCCCGTGGACACGGCCTGCGCCGGAAGGGCTTCCAGGGTGTGGGCGCAGAGCTCGGCGAGGGCCTCGATCTGGCGCTCCACGGCCTGGGGCTGCGGGTCCAGGGGGCCGTCCCAGCAGATCTCCAGCACGCCGTGGATGCGGCCGCCGGTCCCGGCGGGGACGACGACCCGGCCGCCGTCGGGGTGGCGCGCGCGTCCGATCGAGGGGATGCCGGCGGCTGCCAAGGAGGGGTACCGGACCGTGCGGCGGGCGGTCAGCGCCTGTCGGGCCGCGGTGGTCACGCCCGGCGGTACGTGGTGCCAGCGGGCCGCCTCGTCGGCGCCGAATCCCGCGTGGCCCCGCAGGCTCAGCGAGGCGTCGGGGCCGGTGGTCCAGATCGCGACGGCGACGGCGCCGAGGGGTTCGAGGGCGTGCGCCAGCAGCGACTCGGCGACGGACTGGGTGTCGCCGGCGCCGAGCGCCGCGCTCTCGGCCGTACGCAGGCGCACGCCGACCGAGGCGTCGGGGCCGGTGACCGGACCGGGGGCGCCGGGCCCGCCGACGGTCGTCCGGAGGAAGTCGCCGGTGACCTCGGTGACCCGGTCGCGGGCCGCCTGGTTGATGATGTCCGCGGCCAGCTCCAGCGGGGAGAGCCCGGCCTGCCCGGCCAGCTCGGCGAGTTGCCGGGCCGCCTGGGCGGGCCCGCACCCCAGGCGCTCGACGAGCACTCCCTTGGCCAGCTCGACCAGGGCACGCCCCTCGGCCGCCGCGTGCGCGGCCCGTACCTCGCCGCGCAGCCGCTCCACCGTGGCCGTCAGCCGGCCGACCGTGCCGCGGTCCGACCCCGGTCGGTCGCCGTCGGGGGTGGCGTGTGCGGGGCCGGCCACCACGGCCGCCTCCGGCTCCGCGGCACCGTCCCCGTGGGGGCCGGAGGACGGGTCTCCGCCACGCAGGTGGGGGCCACTCACGTCGACGACTCCTCGGGTTGGGCGGCGTGGGGGCCGCCGGACGGACGGGACGGGGCGCGCCGGGAGGGCGCGGTGCCCGCCGCCGGGGTGCGGTACGGGCCGGTGCGGACGCCCACGCGGCTATCCGTCGTTCAGCCAGCGGCCGACGCAGGCGATGAGTTCGTCGGCGTCGACGGGCTTGGTCACGTAGTCACTGGCGCCTGCGGCGAGGCTCTTCTCCCGGTCCCCCGGCATGGCCTTGGCGGTGACGGCGACGACGGGCAGACCCGCGAACTGCGGCATCTCCCTGATCCGCGCGGTCGCGGTGTAGCCGTCCATCTCCGGCATCATCACGTCCATCAGGACCAGGTCGACCGCCGCGTGCGCGAGCAGTGCCTCGATCCCCTTCCGGCCGTTCTCGGCGTGCAGGACGGTGATGCCGTGCAGTTCCAGGATGCCGCTGAGGGCGTAGAGGTTGCGGGCGTCGTCGTCGACCACCAGGACGGTACGGCCGCGCAGCGTGGTGTCGATGGTCTGCGGTTCGGGGGCTCGGTGTTCTCCCCGGACGAGGGGCACGACATCGCCGGGCTGCTCGGCGGAGAGGTGCAGGGCGATCCGCTCGCGCAGTTCGTCCAGGCTGGAAAGGAGCTCCAGCGGCCTCCGGCGGGCCAGCTCCTGCAGGGCGCGCTCCTGTTCCGCGGCCATGCGGCGGTTGTTGTGGGCGAGGACGGGGACGGAGTGCAGGGCCTCGTCGCCGTCCATGGCGTCCAGGAAGCGCAGGGCGTCGCCGTCCGCCATGTCGACGTCGAGCACGACGCAGTGGAACGGCTGGGTGGCCAGCGCGGTGGCGGCCTCCTGGGGGCCGACGACCGCGATCAGTTCGACGTCCTCCCGGTCGGCGCGGCCGGCGTCGGCGGCGAGTTCCGTGACGGCGTTCTCGGCGACCAGCGCGAGGAGCCCGCGCGGGCGCTCCTCGATCACGAGGAGGCGCCGTGTCGGCCGGGTCGACGGTGCGGCGGGACGCGTGCGGAGGGCGCGGGCGTCGCCCGGGGCCGGCGCCTCGACCGGAGGGAGGCCACGGCCGTCCGCCGTCGGGGCGGCGGGGGCGGGGTGCTCCGTGAAGTCGGTGCGGGTGACGGGCAGGTAGAGGGTGAAGGTGCTGCCCTCGCCCGGCACGCTGGCGACCGTGAGGGCGCCACCGAGCAGATAGGCGATCTCACGGCTGATGGACAGGCCCAGGCCCGTGCCGCCGTACTTCCGGTTGGTCGTCCCGTCGGCCTGCTGGAAGGCGCCGAAGATCGCCTCCAGGTTCTCGCGGGCGATGCCGATGCCGGTGTCGGTGACGCGGAAGGCGACGACCGGGCCGCCCCGGTGGACGGTCGCCGGGAGGTCGTCCTCCGGCACCGGTTCGATGCGGAGCTCGACGGCGCCCTGCTCGGTGAACTTGACGGCGTTGGACAGCAGGTTCCGCAGCACCTGCCGGAGCCGCGAGTCGTCGGTGACCAGGTCGACGGGGATGCCCGCGGCGGTCGAGACGGTGAAGGCGAGGCTCTTCTGCGACGTGAGGGGGCGGAAGGTGGCCTCGACGTAGTCGAGGAGCCGGCGCAGCGCCACGCGCTCCGGGTTGAGGTCCATCTTCCCGGCCTCCACCTTGGACAGGTCGAGGATGTCGTTGATCAGCTGCAGCAGGTCGGACCCGGCCGAGTGGATGATGCCGGCGTACTCCACCTGCTTGGCCGTGAGGTTGCGGGTCGGGTTCTGGGCCAGCAGCTGCGCCAGGATCAGGAGGCTGTTGAGCGGGGTGCGCAGTTCGTGGCTCATGTTGGCCAGGAACTCGGACTTGTACTTCGAGGCCAGCGCGAGCTGCTGGGCGCGGTCCTCGATCTCCTGGCGGGCCTGCTCGATCTGGAGGTTCTTGGCCTCGATGTCGCGGTTCTGCGTCGCGAGGAGGGCCGCCTTCTCCTCCAGTTCGGCGTTGGACCGCTGGAGTTCCTCCTGCTGCACCTGGAGCTCTTCGGTGCGGGAGCGCAGTTCGCCGGCCAGCCGCTGGGACTCGTCCAGGAGTTCGTCCGTACGGGCGTTGGCGACGATGGTGCTGAGGTTGACGCCGACCGTCTCCATGAGCTGCTCCAGGAAGTCCCGGTGCACGGAGGTGAACGGGCTGAAGGACATCAGCTCGATGACGCCGAGGACCTGGTCCTCGACGACGACCGGCAGCACCACCAGGCTGCCCCGGGAGGTGCTGCCGAGCCCCGAGGAGATGGTGACGTAGTCGTCGGGGACGTTCTCGGCGGCGATGGTGCGGCGGCTGCGGGCGGCCTGCCCGACGAGTGACTCACCCAGCCGGAAACGGTCCTTGCCGCGGTCGCCGGCGGGTCGGCCGTAGGAGCCGACGAGCCCCAGCTCGACGCAGTCCGCCCCCTCCTCCGCCAGGTAGAAGGCGCCGTACTGGGCGGCCACGAGCGGGGTCAGCTCGTCCATGACGAGTTCGGCGACGACGGCCAGGTCACGGTGGCCCTGCATCAGCGCGGAGATCCGTGCCAGGCTGGACTTCAGCCAGTCCTGTTCCTGATTGGCCCGGGTGGTCTCGCGCAGCGAGCCGACCATCGCGTTGATGTTGTCCTTGAGCTCGGCTACCTCGCCCGAGGCCTCGACGGTGATCGAGCGGGTCAGGTCGCCCTCGGCGACGGCGCTCGCGACCTCGGCGATGGCGCGGACCTGGCGGGTCAGGTTCCCGGCGAGTTCGTTGACGTTCTCGGTCAGGCGCTTCCAGGTGCCGGAGACGCCCTCCACCTCCGCCTGTCCCCCGAGCCGGCCCTCGCTGCCGACCTCCCGGGCCACGCGGGTCACCTCGGCCGCGAACGAGGACAGCTGGTCGACCATCGTGTTGATGGTCGTCTTCAGCGCCAGGATCTCGCCGCGCGCGTCCACGGCGATCTTCTTCGACAGATCACCGTTGGCCACCGCGGTGGCGACGTGGGCGATCGCCCTCACCTGTGCGGTGAGGTTCCCCGCCATGGAGTTCACGGAGTCCGTCAGGTCCCGCCAGGTGCCGGAGGCGCCCTTCACGTCGGCCTGACCGCCGAGGATGCCCTCCGTGCCCACGTCACGGGCCATGCGCGTGACCTCGTCGGCGAAGGAGGAGAGCTGGTCGACCATCGTGTTGATGGTGTTCTTGAGCTCGAGGATCTCGCCGCGGGCGTCCACGTCGATCTTCTGGGACAGGTCTCCCCGGGCGACGGCGGTGGCCACCTGGGCGATGTCGCGGACCTGGCTGGTGAGGTTGCCGGCCATGGCGTTCACCGAGTCGGTCAGGTCGGCCCAGGAGCCGGAGACGCCCGGCACCACGGCCTGTCCGCCCAGTGTTCCTTCCGTGCCGACCTCACGGGCCACCCGCGTCACCTCGGACGTGAACAGGGAGAGCTGGTCGACCATGCCGTTGAAGACCCTGGAGATCTCGCCCGTCAGACCGCCCGCGTCGTCGGGCAGGCGGGTGCCGAAGTCACCGTCCCGCACCGCCGTGAGACCGGCCAGGAACTGCCGGAGCTGGGGCTCCGCCACCGCGCCCGGCTCCTGCCGCCCCTCGGTCGAGGTGCCCTTGATCGTGGTCTCAGACATGCCCCATCCTCGTTCGCCATCAGGCATCCGCTCGCGGGCCGTCCGTTCACGATCCCGTGCGGCTTCACCCGCGTTCCCTTCACGGCCCCGGCCTCGACCGTTGCCGTACGGCAATGATGACGACCCTACCCCCACGTGATCGACAGGAGGAGGGCAGTGCCGCGTCAGGCGGCCGGAACCCGCCGTCGGACCGCTTCCGGGCACTCTTCCCCGCATGCGCCGCCGGAACCCGGGTACACGACGCGTCGAGCCGGGCGGCCGACGCCCTGCCGACGAGGGGAGCAGCACGTGCTGATGGCCCATCCCGTGGTCCTGCGCGATCTCATCGACCGGTACGAGGCACTCCGGGTGCTCCAGGCGGAGAACGGCGGCGACGAGGTGCGCCGGCGCATGGACGACCTGGCGTACACCCTGTGCGTCTCCACCGGTACGCGGGACATCGGAGCGGCGCTGGTCGCGGCCCGCTGCCGACTGCCCGGTGCGCGCCCCGAGGACGGCTCGGCGCTGACCGCCTGAGCGCCCTGAGCACCTGAGCGCCCTGAGCGCCTGAGCACGTGGACGAGCCCGGCACCCTCCTTCCGGAGGGTGCCGGGCTCTCCCGTACCGTGCGAGCCGGCGCCGGGGGCGGGCCGCCTACCAGCGGTACCAGCGGCCCGTGCGCCCCTTCGGCCGGGCCACGAAGCCCAGGAGCCACAGGACGAGCACGATCACGGCGATCCACCAGAGCGCCTTGACCGCGAAACCGAAACCGAAGAGCAGCAGGACGAGAAGGAGAACCAGCAGCAGGGGAACCATGTGGAGCGACCTCCTGGAATGACGGGTGCTCAGGGACGAGGGGACGCGGCGCCTGCGTGTGGGCGGCGCCGCCGCGCTAGAACGGGCCGCCGACGCGGTAGTACGCCACGAGGTCCTCGCGGTACTGCCGGTCGGCGAGGTGCTCGTCGGAGAGGAACTGCGGCGCCTCCTTGACCTGTTCCTTCCTCAGGCCGAGGTGGACGGTGTGCTCGTCGAGGTCGACGCGGGTCACGGCGCTCGCCGGGATCAGCACCTCCCTGCCGAAGATCCAGACCCCCGTGTCCACGACCAGATACGCGTCGTCGACCTCGTCGGAGTGCCGGTCCACCTTTCCGATGGAGCCGTCGGCCGCCTCGACCCGCCATCCGGTGAGGTCGGTGCCCGCCAGATGGCCGGAATCGGTGTCGTAGGCCCACCCGTGGTCGGTCATCGCTGTCACTCTCCTCATGCGTGTGCGTCGTGTGCGTCGTGCGTTGCGTCCGTGCATGCGTCGCGTCCGTGCATGCGTCGCGTCCGTGGCATGCGTCGCGTGCGTCGTTGCGGATCGTGGGGGAGCTCCCCGCGTCTCCGCCCCGTGGGCGACACCGCTCAGAGCAGGTCGCGCCGGTCGTCCTCGGTGACCGTGGGTGCCACCGGCGGCACGACCATGCGGCGACGGCGAAGGACGCTGGTGTAGACGGCGGTTCCGATGACGCCGACCGCCATCAGGATGAGCCCGACCAGGTCGAGGTCGACTCCTTCGAGCTCCCAGTCGGTGGCGAAGGTGAGGATGGCCCCGACGGCGATCAGGATGATGAACAGTCCCAGACCCATGATTGCTCCCTCCCAGAGGGGGTTGGACGTCGTCCGCGTACCCGGGTTTCCGTGGTTCACGCGGACCGCCACCGGCGGCCCCCGGCCCCCGAGACCGGGTTCCCGCGTCCACGCCGGGATGTTCACGGCCCGACGGGGCACGCGTCAGCCGTGGGACAGCGCGCCGCAGGACGGCGCTCCCCGACCCAGGGCCGGTACCAGAAGGCCGAAGGACACCCCCAGGGAGGACCGATGCAGGTCCGTGCGAGGCCCGTCCGTCCGGATCTCCGGCCGACGGTGCACGACGTCGCCGGCCGATACCGGCTCGACGGAATGGTGGGGCGCGGTGGCGCCGCCGACGTCTACGAGGCGCTGGACCTGCGCCTGCGGCGGGCCGTGGCCGTGAAGCTCTTCCGGTCCTCGCCCGTCTGCCGGCCGGAGGCGCAGTGCGAGCGGGAGGGGCGGCTGCTGGCCCGGATGCGGCACCCCGGACTGGTGAGGCTCTACGATTCCGGCCTCGACCTGGGCCGCCCGTTCCTGGTGATGCAGCTGGTGAGGGGGACGACCCTGCGCCGCCGCATCGAGCGCGCCGCCCTCACCCCCGCCGAGACCTGCCGCCTCGGGGCGTCCCTGGCCTCCGCCCTCGCCCATGTGCACGCCCGCGGTGTCGTCCACCGCGACGTCAAGCCGTCGAACATACTCCTGGACGGCGCAGGCGCTCCGCACCTCGTCGACTTCGGCATATCCCGCCCCTTCGACACCGCCGGCGGGCCCGCTCCCGCCGATCCCGGCGGACTCGTGGGCACCGCGTCCTACATGGCTCCCGAGCAGGCCCTGGGCCGGCCCACTGGCCCCTCGGCCGACGTGTACGGACTGGGTCTCGTGCTCGTCGAGGCCCTGAAGGGCGAAGCGGAGTACGGAGGAACGCCGTTGGAGGCCGCGCTCGCCCATCTGGATCGCTCACCGGTGCTTCCGCCGGGCCTTCCGGCTGAGCTCACCGGGCTGCTCACGGCGATGACCGCCCGGGCGCCCGGGGCCCGGCCCACGGCCCGCGCCTGCGCCCGGGCCCTTGCCGGCCTGCGGATCCCGGCCCGCCACGCGAGCACCGCACGCGCCCACGGCACGGCCCGCCGAGCCGCCCGGCCCGGTGGGCGTTCCGGCCTCCCCCGGCGGGCGCGCGTCGTGGCCGCGGGCCTGGCCGCGCTCGGGCTCACGGTGACCGGCTCCCTGGACAGCGTCCCGGAAGGAGACGGTACGGCGGCGCATCAGCCGGCGGGCCACGCCGGCCCCGACCACGGGCCGGGCCGGGGAGCCTGACCCGGCCGACGGCCCCGGCCCTCCTCGCCCCGGGCACGGACGTGTCGCACCCGCACGCCCGAAGCCCCTCGGGCGGCCCGTCCGGCGGGCGACCCGACGGCGCGGGTGGAGGGCGGCTGCCGGCACGTCACATGGAGCTCGGAGCGGTCCAGTTCGGGTCGCGGCCGCTCAGTCCCACCGTACGGTCCAGCAGCGGTGCCCGTTCCGGTACGGGCACGACGGGGCCGAAGATTCCGCCGCCGTCGTCCCCCTCCTCGGCCGAGGCCAGCAGGAACGCGTGCGAGGCGTGCAGCGCGGCCGGGTCGGGGGCGTAGTCCTGGCCGGTGGCCCGGGCCAGATCCCAGCCGTGGATCACGAGTTCGTCGGCGGCCACCATCCCCGCGACCTCGCCGGGCAGGTCCACGCCGCCCGCGCGCGTGAGTCCCGTCCACGCGTCCGGATCCCGCCACGCCTCGGCCAGCTCCGACAGCACCAGGGGCAGTTCCGTGCGCCAGTCGGCCGGCAGGATCGGCCGGGTGCTGCCGGGCGGGACGGCCGTGCTGGGGCCCAGGTCCTTGCGGGCGGCGTCACGGAAGGCCACGGACAGGCCCGCCAGGTGCGCCAGCAGGTCGGTCACCGCGTACTCCGGGCAGGGCGTCCGGTGGGCGAGCCGCGCCTCCGGGACTCCCGCCGCGAGACGCGCCACGATCAGCGCCTGGGGTCCGAGGTCGAGATCGGTCGAGGGTGTCATCTACGGCTCCTCCGGAGAGACGGGTCTGATAGGTGGACCGGCCGCGCGCGCCGAACTCATCGCGGGGCGGCGAGGGAATCGTCGGCGGTCGGCGCTCCGCCCCACCCGACCCGCCCGTGTCACCCCTCCGGGCGGGCGAACGATCATCGTTTCATCACCTTGCCCGGCGGATTCCCCGCTTTCCCGGCGGATTCCCCGCCGAAGCGCGAGGCATACCGCGCGTCCACCGGAGCAGACGCAAAAGGGTCAACGCCGCACCCGAGCGGCCCAAGTCGCGCACCACGCGTGATCGACCGCGTACGGCCGGGAACCCCTGACCCGGTGCCCGGGGACCACTCGCCGCGCCCGCCCGCTCCGCAGGAAGGGAACCCCGTCATGACCCCAGTGCCCCCGACCGTCGCGCTCGGACCCCACAGCGACCTCGCCCAGGTCTTCGAACTCGCGCAGCAGCTCAGGGTCGACTCGGTGCGCGCCAGCACGTCGGCGGGCTCCGGCCATCCCACCTCCAGCCTGTCCGCGGCGGATCTGATGGCGGTGCTGATGACCCGGCACCTCCGCTACGACTGGGCGGCCCCGGACAACCCGGCCGGTGATCACCTGATCTTCTCCAAGGGGCACGCGTCGCCCTTGCTGTACGCGATGTTCAAGGCGGCCGGCGCGATCGGCGACGACGAGCTGATGACCACCTACCGGCGCTTCGGTCACCGCCTCCAGGGGCACCCGACCCCCGTCCTGCCCTGGGTGGACCTGGCCACCGGCTCCCTCGGCCAGGGCATCGCGTACGGGGTCGGGATCGCGCTCGCGGGCCGTGACCTGGAGCGGCAGCCCTACCGGGTGTGGGTGCTGTGCGGCGACAGCGAGACGGCCGAGGGGTCCGTGTGGGAAGCGCTCGACAAGGCCGGGCACCACCGGCTCGCCAACTTCGTCGCCCTCATCGACGTCAACCGCCTGGGCCAGAGCGGTCCCACCGAGCTGGAGTGGGACACCGACACGTACGCCCGGCGCGTCGAGGCGTTCGGCTGCCGGGCGCTCGTGGTCGACGGCCACGACCTGGCGGAGGTGGACCGGGCCCTGACGGTGGCCACGGACGGAACGGCGCCCACCGTGGTCATCGCCCGGACGGTCAAGGGCCGGGGCGTGTCGGAGGTCGCCGACAAGAACGGCTGGCACGGCAAGCCGTTGCCGAAGGACATGGCCGAGCGGGCCGTCGCCGAGCTGGGCGGCGTCCGCCACCTGGCCGTACGCGGCCCGATGCCGCCGGTGGCCCGGCCCACCGGCGCGGACGGCGGCGCCGGCACGGCCGGGACGGCGCCGGTGGAGCTGCCGCGCTACGAGGTCGGGGACGAGGTCGCGACCCGGGTCGCGTTCGGCGCGGCCCTCGCCGCGCTCGGCGCCCGCCCCGAGGTGGTCGCGCTCGACGCCGAGGTCGGCAACTCCACGCACACCGAGGACTTCGGGAAGGCCCATCCGGAACGGTTCTTCCAGACGTACATCGCCGAACAGCAGATGATCGCCGACGCCGTCGGCATGGCCGTACGCGGCTTCCGCCCGTACGCCACGACCTTCGCCGCGTTCCTCACCCGCGCGCACGACTTCATCCGCATGGCCGCCGTCTCGCAGATCACCATGTCCCTGTGCGGGACGCACAGCGGCGTCGAGATCGGCGCCGACGGGCCCTCGCAGATGGGCGTCGAGGACCTCGCCATGATGCGCGCCGTCCTCGGCTCCACGGTGCTCTACCCCAGTGACGCCACCTCCGCCGCGGCGCTCACCGCCACCATGGCCGACCTCGACGGCATCTCGTACCTGCGCACCACGCGCGGCGCGTACCCCGTCCTGTACGCGTCCGGCGAGGCCTTCCCGGTGGGCGGTTCCAAGACCCTGCGGCAGGGCGAGGAGGACCGGGTCACCCTCGTGGGCGCGGGCGTGACGCTCCACGAATGTCTCGCCGCCGCCGACGAACTGGCCGCCGACGGCGTCCGGGCCCGAGTCGTCGACCTCTACTCCGTCAAGCCGGTCGACACCGACACCCTCGTGCGGGCCGCCCGCGAGACCGGTGCCCTCGTCGTCGTCGAGGACCACCACCCCGAGGGCGGCATCGGCGAGGCCGTGCTCTCCGCCCTCGCCCCGGGCGGCCACCAGCCGGCCTTCGCCCACCTCGCGGTCACCCGTCTGCCGGGCTCCGGCACCACGGCCGAGCTCCTCGACGAGGCCGGCATCTCCCGCGGCCACATCGCCCGCGCCGCCCGCGGCCTGCTCGACCGCTAGGGCCTGTCGTGTGTGCCGGCCGGACCGGTGGGGCCCTGCTCGGGGTGCAGGTGTCCGCCGGTGGTGACGACGATCAGGGTGTCCTCGGGCGACCAGCGGCGCGTCCCGGTCTTCGGCGGGTTGAGGAGCGGGCTCCGGGAGCCGCCGGGGCGGTAGCCGAGCGCGGTGGCACCCCGGCGGCCGGCGGCCTCCACGAGCGTGGCGAAGGGTGCCTCGGTGCCGGCGGGGACGTAGTCGGTGGCGGGGCGGAGCCGGACCGCGTTGCCCGTCGGGGAGAAGAGCTCGTCGAAGGCGGCCGCGAGTTCGGTGGTCTGCGAGACCTGGGCCATGAGCAGGCCGACGAGCCGTCCGCCGACCACGAGGTCCGTGTGCGGGCCGCCCGGGGCGAGGGGATGGTGGTGGGCGTCGGTCAGTTCGGCGACGGTGGGGGTACGGCGCCCCGACGCGCGCTCGGCGGCGCGGAGTCGGAGGAGGGTGACGAGGGTGTGCTCGTCGGGGTCGGGGTGCCCGTCGGGCCCGGCGAGGACGAGGACGTGGTGGGCGGGGCCGAGGGCCGGGAGGTCTTCCTCGCGGGTCGCCTCCCAGCCGTTGCGGGCGAGGCCGTCGACGATCTGCGGGCCGCGCCGGTTCCAGCCCAGGACGAGGACGCGGCGGGGGTCGGCGGCGCCGTGAGTGTCGGCGGGGGTGACGAGCCTTCCCGTCTTGGCGGGCTTGGCCGCCTTGGCGGCTCCTACGGCCTTCGCCGGCTTGCCGCCCCTGACGGCCTTCGCCGATCTGGCCGGCTTGGCGGCTCCTGCGGCTTTCGCCGCCTCGGCCGGCCTCGCGGCGGGGAGGGGCGGGGGTGGCGGTGCCGGGGTCGTGGTCCAGGTCGGCGGGGCCTCGTCCTCGGCCAGGACGACGACGGCGTCTCCGGGGGCGAGGACCGTTCGCGGCGGCGGGTTGAGGAGCGGCGAGCCGTCCGGGCGTACGAGGCCCACCACGCACGCGTCCGCGCAGGCCGCCCGCAGCTCGGCGAAGGTCCGGCCGCCGAGCCCGGGGACGCGGTGGACGTGCAGCTCGGCACCGGCGAAGTCGAGCAGGTCCTCCAGGACGAGCGACAGTCCGGGTTCGAGGACGCACTGGACGAGGATCCGGGCCGCGATGCCGTCGACGTCGAGGACGACCGCGCCGGGCCCGGCGGCGAGCCGGGCGGTGGCGACGTGCCGGGTCTGCCGCACCGCCGCCACGACCCGTACCGGGCGCGCGTCGCCGACCACGGCCCGCAGCGCGAGCAGTGTCTTGACGACCTGGGTGTCGGCCTCGGGGGTGTCCGGCGGCAGCACCACGACCGCGCCCGCGGCGGCCGGGCTGACGCGGGCGAGGGCCGCCGGGTCGGCGGGGCGGCCCCGGCGGCAGAGCAGCCGGACGCGGCGGCCACCGGCGGCGGTGACCACCGCCCGTAACTCCCGCTCCATGTCCAGCTTGTCGCGGTCGGCGAGGACCACGACCGCGCCGCGCCGCCGCTGCGCGTGCGCGGCGAGCAGCTCGGCGACGAGCGTCGGCGTCTGCTCGGACCAGCCGAGGACCAGCGAGTGGCCGCGTTCCACGACCGTCGACTGGCCGCGGTGGAGCTCGGTCAGCCGGTCCGTGATCGCCGTGGTGACGAGGCCGACGAGCGTGGAGACGTAGAGCAGGGAGACCAGGGCCAGGAGGACGGAGAGGACGATCCGCAGCGGCGGGCCGACCTCGCCGCCGAGACGGAGGGTCTGACCGACGGTCCGCCAGACCGTCTCCATCTTGCCCTGGACCGTGTCGGGCGAACGGCTGTCGGTCCAGACGAGGAGGGCGCTCGCCGGTGCCACCACGGCCAGGCAGACCAGCGCCAGCCAGCCCGCGACCGTGGTCATGCCCTTCACCACGGTCCGGTCGATCCAGTACCGCGTCCGGTCCCGCAACGGTGGCGCGGGCCGATACCGGGTCGGGCCGAGGGCAGGCGGGGGCGGGCCGGCCGCCGGGCGGCTCGTCCGCTGGGGCGGGACCGTGTACTCGCGCTCCTTACGCACGTCAGCAGGGTGACGGCGGCGCCGGGCCGAAACGCCGTCGACGGGCGCCGTTCATCCTTTCGGGCAGGCGGCCGGGAGTCATGCGTTCGACCCGCGCGCGCCGCCGCGCTCCCCTGCGCGCCCGGCGTCGGGCGGGGTGACGTCCCGCCACCGCCGCCCGGCCGCCCCGCCGGAGGGCGGGGCGGCCGGAGGGCGGGGACGCCGGCGCGTGGACGGCGGCGGGGCCGCCGGGGGCGTCACCGGCGGACCGCCACCGCCGCCTGGTGGCCCGAAGGCACGGCCACGTCGGCCAGGAGCCATCCGGACGGGGCCGTCGGGGCGGGGCCCGAGCCGACGTACTCGGACGAGGGGTCGGCGCCGAGCCCGACCCCGGTCCCCTTCAGGTACGCCTCCTTCCGCGTCCACACCCGGGCGAAGGCGGCCGGGCGCAGGTCCTCGGCGAGCGCCGCCAGTTCGGCGGACTCGGCCGGGTGGAGGACCTCGGCGAGCTCGGCGACGAGGTGCGGGGCCGGGATCCGCTCGATGTCCACGCCCACCGGGGTGGTCGCGACGGCGATCAGGCTCATCCCCTCGCAGTGGGAGAGCGAGAAGTGCAGCCGCCCGTCCGGGAGCACCGGCCGCCCGTGCGGCTCGCCGCAGCAGGGGCAGGGCGCCCGCTCCACCGTGACGCCGCGCGGTGCCACACCGAGGTGGGCGCCGAGCAGCCGGCGCAGGCCGACGTGCGCGCACAGGTACGTGGCGCGGTCGCCCGGCCGCCGGAACTCCCCGGCCCGCGCCAGCTCCTCCGCGTCGAGGACGAGCGAGGCGTAGCGGGCGGCGCTGTCCTCGTGCGTCTCGGTGGCGACCAGCCAGAGCTGCGGGCGGCCGGCCCGGGGCCCGGGCGGCAGCACCGGCGCCGAGGGCAGCGGCGGGAGCGGGGAGGGACGGAGGAGGACGGGACCGGGCCGGAGGTACGGCTCGGCGGGAGGGACGGACGGGTCGAGCGACGGGACCGACAGGGCGCCGGCGGGGGCGGACAGGGCGGGAACGGGGACCGACAGGGCGCCGGCCGGGGCGGACAGCGCGGGAACGGGGACCGACGGGCCGGGCTGGGGGACGGCGAGGTCGTCGGGACCGGGGGCGTACGGGGTGGGCCTGGGTACGTGCAAGGTGGGCTCGGGTACGTGCGGGGCCGGCTCGGGTACGAGCGGGGCGGGCTCAGGTTTCACGGTGGGCGGAGGTGCGGGAGTCTGCAGGGTCATGTCTGCCTCACACGGACGTGGCGGTGGTCTCCGGTGCGGTACGGATGCGGTCCTCGGTGCGTCGCGCGGCGGCCTTCCCCGTGGTGTCGGCCCGCAGCGCGAAGGCGGCGGCGATCGGGGAGACCAGGGCGAGGCCGGCGCACAGCAGCCAGGTGCCGGTCACCCCGAGGTGCAGCGAGACCGGGGTCAGGACGGCGAGCGAGAGCGGGGCCGCGCCGATCCCCGACAGGGTGAAGGTCGACATCGCGGCCCCCATCCGGCCTTCGGGCACCGCCTGCTGATAGGCCGTGACCAGCGCCGGGCCGTTGAGGCCCGAGAGCAGGCCGACGGCGGCGGCCGCCCCGGCGAGCAGCCCCGGCGACGGGACGAGGGCCATCGCCCCCATGCCGAGGGCCAGGCCGGTGCCCGTCACCACCAGCTTGAGGTGGGTCGGGATGCGGTGGGCGAGCGCGGCGCCGAGCGCGGCCGAGGCGAGCGCTCCCGCGCTGAAGGCGGCGAGGACGAACGCGACCGTGCCCACGCCCCAGCCCTGGTCGGCGGCGCGCAGCGGCAGCGCGACCTCCGCCGGCCACAGGAAGGCCAGGTCCATCGCGAAGCACGCCACGAACATCCAGCGCAGGCGGGGGTGCGCGGCGAGGAGGCGGAAGCCGTCGCCCGAGCGGCGCAGCAGCGACGGGCCGCCCTTCCCGGCGGCCTCGGGCCGCTTCATGCCGTGCGTGACGTGCGCGGAGCAGCCGAGCCAGACGGCACAGCCGACGGCGGCGGCCGTCATCGCGACCGGCAGTCCGCCGACCACCACGAGCCAGGCGCCGAGCGGGGAGCCCGCGATGGGGGCGAGGCGCAGCACCATGGAGAAGAGGGAGTTGGCGCGGCCCAGGTGCTCCTGGGGTGCCAGGTGGGGCAGCAGGACGCCGGAGGCCGGGCCGCTGAGGCCGAGCAGGACCCCGTCGACGAGGGCGATGACGACCAGCGGCCACAGGGTGTGGGTGGTGGCGGTGACGACGGTGCCCGCGACCAGGACGAGGACGCGGACGCCGGTGGCGCGCAGCAGGAGGGCGCGCGGGCCGAGCACGTCGGTCAGGGCGCCGCCGAAGAGGAGCAGCAGGGCGCGGGGCAGGGTGGCTGCGAGGGTCACCGCGGTGACCGCGCCTCGGCCGCCGAGCTGGACGGCGGTCCAGCTCATGGCGATGAGGAGGGCGAAACTGCCCGCTTGGACGGCGGCCTGGCCGACGACGAGGCTGCTGATGCGGCGCCAGTCGACGGTGGGGGCGGGTGGATCGGCGAGGGGCGTGGCCATCGGGTCGGCTTTCTGTGGGCGGGGAGGCTGCCGGCTGGTGCGGGGCGGGGCGGGTGGCGGGGCCACGGGGTCGGGTGGGAGCCCTCAGGTGCGGGGGCGGAGTCGTATGCGAGTGGTCGGGGGTGCGCCATGGAGGGTGGCGGCCACCGCGAGCGCCACGGCTCGGTCGGTGGCCCTGCGCAGGACGCGCGGGGCGAGGCCCCGGGGGGTGCGCAGTTCGACGTGGCCGCCGAGGTAGCCGCGGCCGGCCTCGCTGAGGGCGCGCTGCGCCGTGCGGCGGGCGGTGCCGTCGACGCCGTACGGCAGCGGGGCGGGGGCGCCGACGGTGACGCCGGGGATCTCCCGCACCGAGAAGCGGGCGTGCACGGTGCGGGAGGCTCCCCGCCGGGGCGGCCTCAACACGGGACCGCTCCCTGGGCCGGGTCCCAGAGGTCGTCCGGGGCCAGGGCCGCGGGCGCGTACTTGCCGAGGGCGCTGATGAGCAGCCGCAGTTCGAGGGCGAGGGCCTCGACGAGGCGCTCCAGGCCGTGCTCGGGGTCCTCGTCGACGGCGACGAGCGCGGCGCGGCCGAGGCCGACGGCCGTCGCCCCCAGGGCGAGGGCGCGGACGGCCCGGCCGCCCTCCCAGACTCCGCCGGTGGCGAGGAGGCAGCCCTCGGGGCGGCCGATCCGGCGCAGGCACTCGGCGAGGGGCAGTCCGACCTGGTCCAGGAAGACTCCGGGTGCCCAGCCGGTGCCGCCCTCGGCGCCGTCGACGGTGACGGCGTCCGCTCCGGCGGCCCAGGCGGTGCGGGCGGCCCGCTCGATGTCGCGGCCGGGGTGGAACTTCACCCAGGTACGGGCCTTGGGGAAGTTGTTGCGCATGAAGCGGAGCTGCTGGCGGAGGATCTCCTCGGTGAACGTGCCGGGGGTCGCGCAACGGAGCCGCTGCGGCGCGTCCTCGCCGAAGACCTCGCGGACCGTGAAGCGGCGGGCGAGCTGCTCGGCCTCGGCGCGGCCGACGACGGTCATGCCGCCGAGGCCGGGCTTGGCGCCCTGACCGGTCTTCAGCTCGAAGGCCAGTCGGCCGGTCTCCAGGAGCGGGCGGAAGGCGGGGTCGCTGTAGAGGAGGTTCCACACCTCGGAGTCGGCGTCCTCCGTGGACTGCTGGACGACGATGCCGCCGGCCCCGTCGGGCGCGGCTTCCAGGTAGGCCTCGACCCGGGCGCGCAGGGCGGAGCGGGTCGCGTCGCCGGCCTTGCGGTAGCCGTGGACGGGGACCATGTTCTCGCCGATGACCATGGGGATGCCGAGGCGGGCGGCCTGGCGGCTCGCGTGGACGGCGAGGTCCCCGCTGCCGGCCCGGGTGGAACCGAACGCGGAGAGGTAGAGCGGCAGTCGGGCGGTGAAGCCGCCGACGCGGGCGGTGAGGTCGACGTCGCCGAACTCGGGCTCGCGGGCGAGGTCGATGAGCTTCTCCAGGCGCTCCGGCATGAAGACGGGCGGGACGATCCGCGTACGGTCCAGGGCGTCCCCGCCGTGGGCGGTGGCGGACGGGCCGAAGAGGTGGGCGCCGTAGCCGGCGGGGTCCGGGAAGACGGCGGCGGATCCGGTCCTGGCCCGCGCCCGCACCTGCTCCTCGGGAAAGCCGGGGGCGGAGAGCCCGGACGGGACGGAGGAGTCGGAGGGGGCGGTCGGGGCGGAAGCAGCGGACACGCTGGACGGGACCGGGGTCGGGGTCGGGACCCGGGTCGGGGCCGTGACCGGGGTCGGGGCCGTGACCGGAACGGACGCCGTGCGCGGTACGTACGAAGTGAGCGGGACGGACGACGTCGGGTCGTCGGTCTTCGGCTCCACGACGGGAGCGGCGGGGATCATGATGGTCACGGGGTCACCACCCCGGGCAGCTTCGGGTAGGCGCTGACCTGCCAGAGGGCGTCGAAGCCGGTGAGGAAGCGGACGAGGCGCTGGAGGCCCATGCCGAAGCCGGCGCTGGACGGGATGCCCTCGCGGGCCTCCTTCAGGTACCAGGCGTACTTGGCGGGGTTCTCGCCGCTCTCCCGCATCCGGGTGACGAGGGTGGCGTAGTCGGCCTCGCGCTCGCTGCCGGAGACCAGCTCGCCGTAGCCGTGCGGGGCGATCAGGTCGAAGTTGCGGAGCACGCCGGGGCGTTCGGGGTCCTCGCGGTCGTAGAAGCCGCGCGAGCCCTTGGGGTAGTCGTCGACGAAGAAGGGCCGGTCGCTCTCCAGGGACAGGATGCGCTCGCCGGCCCAGTCGATCTCGCCGTCGGGGTTCTGCGGGTGGCCGAGGGACAGCAGCCGGTTCACGGCCTCCTCGTGGGTGCGCACGTCGTACTTCCCGGCGCGGATGTCCCCGAAGTCGGCCTCCATGCGGCCGAGTCCGGTGAGGACCTCGGGGATGGTCGTCCAGACGTGCTCGGTGACGTGGGTGAGGAGCCCGGCGGCGATCTCCTGGGCCTCCTCGCGGCCCGCGTCGGCGATCTCGACGTCGATCTGGTGGAACTCGACCAGGTGCCGGCCGGTGGTGGCGGTCTCCTCCGGCTCCACGCGCACGTTGGGGGCGATGTAGAAGAGCCGGGGGAAGCCGCGCAGGGACGCCTGCTTATAGAGGATGGCGCTGGTCATCAGCTTGTACGGGTGCCCGTAGTAGTCGACGTCCAGGGCCTTGGCGCCACGGCCGCCCGGGTCGGTGACGGGCCCGACGAGCGGCGGGAGCAACTCGGTGAAGCCCTGGCCGCGCAGGTAGTCGCGGGCGCCCTGAAGGGCCTCCTGCTGGACGGTCATCGCGGCCCGCAGCTCGGGCGAGCGCAGGTGCTCGCCGAGCGGGGGCGGGCCGGCCGGGGCGGCGGAGAAGGGTGCGGACTGGTCCATGGCGGGGCTCCTGATCTCGTACGGGAGGGCGGGCGGGTCGGACGGAGAGGGGGCGGTCGGACGACCGGGGCGGTTCGGGCAGGTCGAGCGGGTCGGGCGAGTCGAGCGGGTCGGGCAGGTCGAGCGGGTCGAGCGGCCAGGCAGGTCGGGCAGGTTCGGCGGTCGGGCCGGGTCAGACGGTCAGCGGTGTCGCTGCCGCCCGGCCGTCGCGGCCGTCGCGGCCGTCCCCGCGCCCGGCGGGGTCGTCCCGCCGGTCGCCGGGGTCCCGGTCGTACCGGTCCGCCACGTACCGCAAGGCGCCGAGCAGTCCCGCCGAGGTGAACGGGCTCGTGTCCGCGCCGCTGTCGGGTCGTAGGGGCATGGCCCCGGTGCGGGCCCAGCGGAGGCGGCCCGCGGGGTCGATGAAGCCGAGGGTGCGGCCGGCGTTGTCGGGGTGGAGGCAGAAGGGCACGTCCAGCAGGCCTCGGGCGAAGGCGGCGGGGAGGGCGCGGGCGAGGTCGGGGTGGAGGCCGAGGACGGTCTCCACGAGGGTCCGGGCCTCCTGGTAGACCTCGCTGTCCTCGGGGGCCGTGTCCGGGGCGGGGGCGCCCGCGAGCGCGGCCGCGGCGGCCGCGGTCTCCAGGGCGCGGACGTTCTCGTCGACGGTGGGGATGCGGTGCGCCTCGGCGGCGGTCTTGACGATGAGGCGTCCGGCTCCGGCGCGGACGGCGAGGCGCGCGGAGGCTTCCAGGAGCCGGAGGGCTCCGCTCTCGGTGCGGGGGTAGACGCCCATGTACGTGTAGAGGACGACGTGGTGCTCGACGCCGGCGGGGAGGAACTCGGCGGCGAGCCGGTGCAGGGCCCGCAGCGCCTCCTCGTCCTGGGTGGCGTCGGTCTGCTGGGCGTAGCTGAGGGAGACGCTGCGCAGCCCGTGCTGGGCGAAGAAGAGGCACTCCAGGACGCTCATGGCGACGAGCAGGCCGGGCGGGCAGAGCTGGCCGAGGAGGCAGCCGCCGAAGCTCTCCAGGTGCGGGGTGACCGTACTGCGTTCGGCGAGGAGTTCGCAGCCGCGGACCCAGGCGTCGACGGACTCCCGCAGCGGGGTGCGGCCGTAGGGCAGGCAGTACGAGACGGGGCCGCCTTCGGTGGCGTCCAGGCCCGCGTCGGTGAGGGCGCGGATGATGGCCTCGGGGCGGGCGGATCCGTGCCGGACCTGGACGGGGAAGTCGGGTCCGCGGAGTCCGGCGAGGACGGCGCGGGTGGTGTCCGGGGAGTGGGCGGCGATGGGGTAGCCGTTGAGGCGGGCTCCGTCGGCGACGGCGGCTCGGGCGGCGGCGAGGGCGCCGACGCGGGTGTAGCTGTCGACGGTGAGGGTGCCGGCGGTGTGGGCGGTGGCCGCGCGGGTGCGGGCGAGGCCGGTCCGCATGAGGTCCGGATCGCCGACTCCCATGCGGGGCTGGACGACGAGCCGGCCGGCCGCGGAGGCGGCGGCGACGAAGGCCCCGAAACCGGCCCCGGACGCGGTGGTGGTGGCGGGGGCGGTCACGCCAGGACCTCCGTGCGGGCGCGGGCGGCGAGGAAGGCGCGCAGGGCGTCGACGTCGTCGCCGAGGACGGCGTCGCAGCCGGCGTCCAGGAGGCGCTGGAGCTCTTCGTCCTGGCGGCGTCCGACGACGCCCAGCTTGCCGCCGAGCACCACGGGCAGTGCGGCGAGGGCGGGTTCGGCGCGGAGCGCGCGGACGGCGTCCAGGCCGTCGCGGTAGCCGTGCCCGTTGACGCTGCTGAGCACGACCGCGTCGGGGGTGTGGCGCAGGCAGGCTTCGGCGAGCAGTCCGGCGTCGACGCAGGGGCCGAGGCCGACGACCTCGTGGCCGTGTTCCTCCAGGAAGAGCCGGAGGTACACGAGATTCCATGTATGGGAATCCGATGCGGTTCCGCTCAGGAGAATCTTCATGTCTGAAGAGTAATTTCCCGAAGGGACCGGAAGGGGAAGTCCGAGCGGCAGCAACGACCGGCACTTTCGATTCCCATAACGACCACGGAAACCGCGCGGAAAGGACATGGAAAAGGCGCCGCGCCCTGCTGTGGATGCAGGGCGCGGCGCCTTCGGGGCGTGCTCGCGAGGACAGGGTCCCGCAGGGAGGGTCAGGCGTACTGCGCGACGAGGCTGCGCGGACGGATGTCGGCCCAGTTCACGGTGATGAACTCCAGGGCCTCGCCCCGCGCTCCGGGGCCCCAGACGCCGGTCCAGCCGGCCGGGACCGCGGCGAAGGTCGGCCACAGGGAGTGCTGGCCCTCGTCGTTGACGACGACGTGGAAGGTGCCCTCGGCGTTGTCGAACGGGTTGATGGAATCGCTCATGACTGGGTCCTCATTTCCTTCTTCTGGAGAGCGGAGAGCTTCTCCGCGAGAATGTTTCCGATGTGTGCGAGTGGTTCCGGTTCGGCCATCTGGAGATGCCCGTATTCGATGGTGTGGTTCTCGATGATTCCTTCGGTGAAGGGAATCCAGGTGGCGGCCAGCGCGCCTTCCGGTTCGGCCGGCCTGCGGGCCGTGAAGAACAGGAGGTCGGTGTCGGCGACGCCGGGGACGTGCCGCGCCATGAGGCCGGCGTGGGTCTCGGAGGCGCGCAGCACGGCACGGAGTTCGGAGGCGGTGAAGCCGGCGAGGACGGGGTCCTCGCGGCGGATCCGTTCCATCGCCTCGGCGAGGTCCGCGGGCGGCTCGGCGGCGGCGCGCTCCTCGGGCGCCAGTACGGAGACGCTGCCGGGTCCGGTCTGGTGGACGTCCATGAGGGCGAGGAGTTCGACCCGCTCCCCCGCCTCCCGGAGCCGTACGGCGACGGCGTGGGCGACGAGGCCGCCGAAGGACCAGCCGAGCAGCCGGTAGGGGCCCCAGGGCTGGATGCCGCGGATCCGCTCCAGGTAGGCGTCGGCCATCTCCTCGACGCTGCCGGGCCGGTGGCCGGGGTCGCTGAGGGAGCGGGCCTGGAGGGCGTAGAGCGGCTGGTCGTCGCCGAGGTGCCGGGCGAGGCCGGCGTAGGCCCAGCCGACGCCGGTGCCGGGGTGGACGCAGAAGAGCGGCCGGCGGGTGCCCCGGGTGCTGAGCGGGAGCAGCACCCCGAGGGCGGAGGCGTCGCCGCCCTCCGTGCCGGAGTCCTCGTGCGAGCCGAGGAGCCCGGCCGGGGTGGGCGAGCGGAACAGGTCGCGGACGGTGCGCTCGACGCCGAGGACGCCGCGCATCCGGTTGACGAGGCGGACGCCGAGCAGGGAGTGCCCGCCGAGGGTGAAGAAGTTGTCGTCGATGCCGACTTCGGGGACGTCGAGGATCTCGGCGAACAGCGCGCAGAGGACTTCCTCGCGGGCGTTGCGCGGGGCGCGGCCGCCGGGGTCGGCGGCGGGCCGGTGCGGGGCGGGCAGGGCGGCCCGGTCGGGCTTGCCGTTGACCGTGAGCGGCAGGGCGTCGAGGACGACGACCGCCGACGGCACCAGGTGCTCGGGGAGCTGGGCGCGGGCCTCGGCGAGGAGTTCGGCCTCGGTGACGGCGTCGCCCGCGCGGGGGACGGCGTATCCGACGAGGCTCTTGTCGCCGGGCCGGTCCTCGCGGACGACGGCGAGGGCCTGGCCGACCGCCGGGTGGGCGGCGAGCACCCGCTCGACCTCGCCGGGTTCGATGCGCACGCCCCGGAGCTTGATCTGCCCGTCGGCCCGTCCGAGGAAGCGGAGTTCGCCGTCCGGGGTCCACAGCACGCGGTCGCCGGTGCGGTACATGCGGCTGCCGTCGCCCTCGAAGGGGTCGGGGACGAACCGTTCCGCGGTCAGGCCGGCGCGTCCGACGTAGCCTCGCGCCACGTGTCCGCCCGCGACGTACAGCTCGCCGGGGACGCCGGGCGGCACGGGGCGGAGGTGCTCGTCGAGCACGTGGCTGCGGGTGTTGTCCATGGGCCGTCCGAGGTGGAGTCCGGCGCCGGACAGGGCGCGCCCTTCGCCGGGCTTCGTGGTGAACCACTGGTTGTGGGAGGCGAAGGTGGTCTCGGTGGGGCCGTAGGAGTGCACGAGGACGGTGTCCGGGCAGTGCGTGAGGACCCGCTGGACGGCGGCCGGGGAGGCCACGTCGCCGCCGGTCCACACCTCGCGCAGGAGGCGGAGGGTGTCGAGTCCCTCGTCGGCCATGACGTGGAAGAGGCCGACGGTGAAGTAGGCGGTGGTGACGCCGTGTCGGCGGACGGCGCGGGCGGTCTCGTCGAGGTCGGTGCCGTCGCCGGTCAGCAGGACGAGGCTGCCGCCGCCGAGGAGCGGTGCCCAGATCTCGAACACAGAGGCGTCGAAACCGGTCGCGGAGTGGACGAGCATGCGCCGGTCCGGGCCGAGGGAGAGGTCCCGGTCGGCGGCGAGTTCGACGACGTTGCGGTGGGTGACGCCGACGCCCTTGGGGCGGCCGGTGGAGCCGGAGGTGAACATCACGTACATGAGGTCGTCCTCGGAGGCCACGGCCTCCGCGGGGTCCGCGGTCTCCGCCGTTCCTGCCCCGCCCGCCGCGTCGACGCGCAGCACGGGCGTGCCCTCCGGCGGGGTGTGGGCGCCGTCGGTGGCGACGAGGCGCGCCCCGGCGTCCTCCAGCATCAGCCGGATCCGGGCCTCGGGGAGCCGGGGGTCGAGCGGCAGGTAGGCGGCGCCGGTCTTGAGGGCGGCGAGGGCGGTCACGATCAGCGGGACGCCCCGGCCGAGCAGGACGCCGACGGTGTCGCCGCGCCGGACTCCGGCGGCCCGCAGCCGGGCGGCGAGCGCGTCGGCGCGGGCGTCGAGACCGGCGTACGTGAGGGTCTCGTCGTCGGTGAGGAGGGCGGGCGCGTCGGGGGTGCGGGCGGCGCGGCGGGCGATCAGGCCGTGGACGGTGCCGCGTTCGGGCAGCACGGCGGCGGTGTCGTTGTAGTCGGCGACGAGCCGGAAGCGGTCGGCGTCGGTGAGCAGGGGCAGTTCCCCGATCCGTACGCCGGGGTCGGCGGCGGCGGCGCGCAGGGTCCGCTCCAGGTGGGCGGCGAGGAGGGCGGCGGTGGAGGCGTCGAACAGGTCGGTGGCGTACTCCAGTCCGCCGGCGAGACCGGCGGGCCGACCGTCCGCGTCGCGCCGCTCGTCGAGGGCGAAGGTGAGGTCGAACTTGGTGGTGACGGTGGTGAGGAGACCGGGCCCGCCCTCGCGGAACAGGCGCGCGGCGGTGTCCGCGCCGGGGACGCCCCGCGTGTAGTCGTGGTGGAGCTGGACGACGATCTGCGCGAGCGGGTGGTGGGCGGTGGTGCGGACCGGGTTGAGCTCCTCGACGACCCGGTCGAAGGGGAGTTCCTGGTGGGCGTAGGCGGCGAGGTCGGTGCGCCGGACGCGGTCGAGCAGTTCGGTGAAGGCGGGGTCGCCGGAGGTGTCGGTGCGCAGCACGAGGGTGTTGACGAAGAAGCCGACGAGTCCGCCGAGGATTTCGTCGTCGCGGCCGGCGGTCATGGTGGCGAGCGGCAGGTCGGTGCCCGCGCCGTGCCGGGTGAGGACGGCGGCGAGGGCGGCCTGGAGGACCATGAAGAGGGTGGCGCCGCTGTCGCGGGCGAGCTTCTCCAGGGCCTCGTGGGTGGCGGCGTCGACGGTGACGGGGGCGCGGTCGCCCCGGTGGCTCGCCTCGGCGGGCCGGGGGCGGGCGGCGGGCAGTTCGAGCGAGGCGGGGGCGCCGGCGAGGGCGGTGCGCCAGTGGTCGCGGTGGGCGTCGGCCCCGGGGCCTTCGAGGAGGTCGTGCTGCCAGAGGGTGTAGTCGGCGTACTGGACGGGCAGCGGCTCCCAGCCGGGGGCGCGGCCCTCGGCGCGGGACCGGTAGGCGCGGGCGAGGTCGGCGAGGAGCGGTCCGGTGGACCAGCCGTCGGCGGCGATGTGGTGGACGAGCAGGACGAGGACCTGCCCGGGCCCGTCGGCGCCGTCGTTCTCGGGGTCGAGGAGGGCGGCCCGCAGCGGGATCTCCTCGGCGAGGTCGAAGACGTGTCCGGCGGCCTCGGCGACGGCGTCGGCGAGGCGGTCGGCGGGAACGGTGCGCCGGTCGAGGTCGGGCCGGACGCCGGTCAGGATCTCCTGGTGGGGCTCGCCGTCGACGGCGCGGTAGCGGGTGCGGAGCACCTCGTGCCGGTCGGCCACGTCGGCGAGGGCGTCGGCGAGCACGGCGGGGTCGAGGGGCTCGGTCGGGTGCAGGACGAGCGGGATGTTGTAGGACGCGCTGGGGCCTTCGAGGGTGTCGATGAACCAGAGCCTGCGCTGGGCGTACGAGAGGGGGACGCGGTCCGGCCGGTCGGCGCGCGGGGTGGGCCGGGGCCGGGCGGCGGCGGCCGGGGCACCGTCGGTCGCGCCGGTCCCGTCGGTGGCCGTGGCGGCGGTCGCGGCGGTGATGCGGCGGGCGAGGGCTTCAGGGGTGGGGGCGAGGAGCAGGTCGCGGACCTGGATGTCGGCGCCGAGGCGGGCGCGGATGCGGTTGGCGAGGCGGACGCCGCTCATGGAGTGCCCGCCGATGGTGAAGAAGCCTTCGTGCGGGCCGACCTGGTCGAGCCCGAGGACCTCGGCGAACATCGCGCACAGGGTGTCGACGAGCTCGGCGTCGGCGCCCTCGCCGGTCCCGGTGGTACCGGTGGCGTCGGCGGGTGTCTCGGTGTCGCCCGCGCGGGCGCGGCGCTCGTCGAGGGCGCGGCGGTCGGCGGCGGGGACGAGGGCCTCGTCCGGTACCGCGCTGCCGGGGTCGGCGGCGGCGGTGCGCAGGGCGCGTTCGAGGGCGGTGAGGAGGAGCCGCGGCACCTGCTCGTCGGCGAAGACGTCCCGGGCGTACTCCAGGCCGAGGCGGAGTCCGGCGGGTGCCCCGTCGGCGTCGCGGGTGTCGACGCAGGCGGCGGTGAGGTCGAACTTGGTGGTGGCGGGGCCGTCCTCCTCGGCGAACCGGCCGGTGACCGGGCCGAACGGGAAGGTGCCCTGGTCGGGTCCGGTGGCGCGCAGGGTGAGCATCACCTGGAAGAGCGGGTGGACGCCGGGGTGCCGGGGCGGGTTGAGGTGTTCGACGAGCAGGTCGAAGGGGATCCGCTGGTGGGCGAAGGCGCCGAGGTCGGTGTCGCGGACGCGGTCGAGGAGCGCGGTGAAGGCGGGGTCGCCGGAGGTGTCGGTGGGCAGCACGAGGGTGTTGACGAAGAAGCCGACGAGCTCGTCGAGCGCTTCGTCGTCGCGGCCGGCGACGGGGGTGCCGAGGGCGACGGAGTCGCCCGCGCCGGTGGCGCGCAGGGCCAGTCCGAGGGCGGCCTGGAGGACCATGAGGAGGCTGGCGTCGTGCTGCTCGGCGAGGTGCACGAGGCGGGCGTGGACGTCGGCGTCGAGGGCGGTCTCCAGCATGGCGCCCGCGTGGTCGCGGACGGCGGGCCGGGGCCGGTCGAGCGGCAGCGGGGTGACGGCGGGCTGTCCGGCGAGGGCGGCGCGCCAGTGGGCGAGGCCCTGGGCGAGGACGGAGTCCGGGTCGTCGGCGTCGCCGAGGACGTCGTGCTGCCACAGGGTGTAGTCGGCGTACTGGACGGGCAGCGGCTCCCACGCGGGAGCCCGGCCCTCGGTGCGGGCCGTGTAGGCGTGGGCGAGGTCGGTCATCAGCGGGGTGAGGGACCAGCCGTCCCCCGCCACGTGGTGGAGCAGCACGGCGAGGGTGGCGCCGGCAGCGCCGTCCTCGGGGAGGAACAGGGCCACGCGCAGCGGCAGTTCGCGGGAGAGGTCGAAGGTCTCCGCGGTGAACCGGGCGATCAGCCCCGGGAGTTCGGCCGCGGGGGCGTCGACCGTGCGGAGCCGGACGGCAGCGGGGGCCAGGATGTGCTGGTAGGGCTCGTCCTCGGGCGCGAGGAAGACGGTGCGGAGCACCTCGTGCCGTTCGGCGAGGTCCGCGACGGCGGCGGCGAGCGCGGCCCGGTCGGGGGCCGTGTCCAGGTGCAGGACGATCGGCATGTTGTAGGCGCCGGACGGCCCGTCGAGCTGGTCGAGCAGCCACAGGCGCCGCTGGGCGTGCGAGAGCGGCACCCGGTCCTCGGCGGGCAGCGGCTCCTCGTGGACGACCGGCAGCCGGGGGTCGGTGGTCCGCAGCACCTTGCGGTTGATCTTGCCGGAGCTGGTGCGCGGCAGGGCGACGACGACGGAGACGGTGGGGACGGCCGCGGCGGGCATCCGGTCCCGTACGTGGCCGCGCAGTTCCTCGGCGCCGGTGCCGCCGTCGGTGACGACGAAGGCGACGAGCCGCTTGACGCCGTCGGCGTCCTGCTGGGCGACGACGGCGGCCTCGCGGACGGCGGGGTGTCCGGCGAGGACGGAGTCGACGGCGGCGGGGTCGATGCGCTGGCCGCCGATCTTCACCTCGTCGTCGAGGCGTCCGTGGTAGAGGATCTGCCGGTCCTCGCCGAGGGTGACGAGGTCGCCGGTGCGGTAGGCGCGTTCGCCGTCGAGTTCGGTGAAGCGGCGGGCGTTCAGCTCGGGCCGGTGCAGGTAGCCCCGGGTGAGGCCGCCGCCGAACAGCCACAGCTCGCCGCCGACGATCGCGGCCCGCACGCCGGGCAGCGGGCGCCCGATCGGCACCGGCCCGGCCTCGTGCCGGGTGAGGTCGGCGACGGTGGCGACGACGGTCGTCTCGGTCGGCCCGTACGCGTTGAGCAGCCGTACCGAGTCGCCGACGAGGCCGCGCCATTGGGCGATCCGCTCGGGCAGGGCCGCCTCGCCGTAGATGATGACGGTCCGCAGGCAGTCCGGGAGGCGGACCGAACCGGTGGTGAGGACGTAGACCAGCTCGTGCCAGTACGCGGCGGGCAGGTCCAGCAGGGTGACGCCGTGCCGGGCGCAGCCGGCGAGGAGCTCGGCGACGTCGAGCATGTCGTCGGTGCGCAGGACGAGGGTGCCGCCCGCGCCGAGGGTCGCGAAGACCTCCTGGACGCTGGCGTCGAAGTGCAGCGGGCTGAACTGGAGGACGACGGAGTCGGCGTCGATGCCGTACGCGGGGGTGGCGCCGGCGATGAAGTGGGCGAGGGAGTCGTGGGCGACGACGACGCCGTTGGGGACGCCCGTGGAGCCCGACGTGTAGATGACGTAGGCGGCGCCCGCGTCGGTGCCGGGTCCGCCGAGGACCAGTTCGCCGTGGCGGGCCACCTCGGACGGGGCGGGCGCGGAGGCGCCGCAGGCGTCGTTGAGGATGGCCTCGTTGCGGGCGTCGGGCGCCTGGACGTCGAGCGGCAGGTAGGCGGCGCCGGTCGCCAGGACGGCGAGCAGGCCGACGAGGGCGTCGATGCCGCGCGGCCGGTGCAGGGCGACGAGCCGGCCGGGACCGGCCCCGTCGGCGGCGAGCAGGGCGGCCCGCGCGCGGACGGCGGCGCCGAGCTCCGCGTACGTCAGGCGTGCGTCGGCGTGGACCAGGGCGACCGCGTCGGGGCGGGTGCGCTCCTGCCGGGCGATCAGGTCGAGCACGGGCGGTGCGGGGGCGGGAGAGGCTCCGCCGTCGAGCAGGTCTTCCGTTCTGCTGGGGGCCATGCTGGCTTCCTCCGGTGACTGGGGCCGAGAGACCGGGGCGAACGGTTCCTCTCGCCTCCGTGCCGTCCACGCTAGGTGCGCGCCCGGCGCTCCCGGGGCAGTAGACGCGGCAGCTCCGGGCGGCAGAAGTGCCGCCCGGAGCTGCCGGTGCGCGGGGATGCCACGGGGTGGTGGACCCCGGTGTCGCCGGACCTCGTGGGGCCGGGACGGGTGGGTGGCCTGGTGGGGCCGGGGAGGTGGGACGACGGGCGGCCTCGTGGGCCGGGGGCGGGTGGGTGGGCCCGGTGCGGCCCGGGAAGTGGAACGACGGGCGGCCTCGTGGGCCGGGGACGGGTGGGTGGCCTCGTGCGGCCGGGGTGGGCTGCGGGCCTCGTGGGCCCTGGGCGTGCGGCGGCGGTGGCGGTGGCGGTGGGGTGATCTGCCTGAGGGTCGGCGGCCCCACGGTGAGGGGCCTGTCGCCGGCGGCCCCGCAGTGAAGGGCCTGTCGCCGGCGGCCCCGTGGGGTCTGCCCGGGGCCGGCGGCTCTGTGGTGATCGGTCTGCGCGGGATCAGCGCCCCTGGCGGCTGCCCGCTCGGGTGCGGCGCTTGAGGGCCGGGGCGGGCGGGGCGGGGCGGGACGGGGTCGGCACGGGGGACTTCGGGGACGTGGGGTTCTTCGGGTCCGGGCGGGACGGGGCCTGGTCGGTCGCGGCGGTGGCGAGGCGGCGGGCGAGGGAGGCGGCCGTGGGGTTGCGGAAGACGTCCCTGAGGGTGAGGTCCTGGCCGAACTCGCCGCGGATGCGGTTGAGGAGCCGGACCGCGAGCAGCGAGTGCCCGCCGTTCTTGAAGAAGTTGTCGTGGCTGCCGAGGGGCCGTCCGCCGAGCACGTCCCGGAAGAGCCCGAGCAGCCGCTCCTCCCGCTCCTCGGCGAAGGCGTCCGCGCCGGGGGCCGCGGTCTGGTGCTCGGAGAGCGGGTCGCCGGTGAACTCGATCCGGGCCGGTGCGAGGTACTCGGGCAGCCGCTCCGCGGCCCAGTCGAGCAGCTCCTCCGTGGTGGCGTGCGCACCGGAGGCCCGGGTGACGGCGGCGTGCAGGCGGGCGTCGCGGACCTCCACGACGGCGCCGGTCACGGCCGGGTGGCCGAGGAGGACCTCCTCCACGCGGCCGGGCTCGACCGGGTATCCGGCGACGGTGAGGGTGGCGACCGCACGCAGGGAGCCGTCGGCGGTGGCGTACGCCCGGCGGCCGGTGGCGCGCAGGCCCCCGCCGGGGTTCGGCTCGTACACCTCGCCCGGCACCCGTACCGGCGCGCGGCGGCCGTGCTCGTCGAGGACCGTCCCGGCACCGAGCGGCGTGGGCGTGGCGGTCTCCGGCGTGGCGTACTCCGGCGCGGAGAGGGCGAGTCCGGGGTCGGCGGCGAAGGCGTCGAGCGTCTCGACGAGGCGCCGGGCGAGGAGCCGGGCGGTCTCCCCGTCGTACAGGGCGGTGGCGTACTCCAGGGCGCCGGCGAGTCCGGCGGGCGTGCCGTCGGCGTCGGCGCGCTCGGTCAGCGCGAAGGTGAGGTCGCTCTTGGCGCCGGTGCTCCGGAAGCCGACCGCTTCGCCGTCCAGCGCGGACGGGCGGGACGCGCCCGGGCCGGCCGGGGTGGCGGCGGCGTGGACCTGGAGCATGACCTGCACCAGCGGGGCGTGCGCGGCGGAGCGCTGCGGGCTCAGGTCCTCGACGAGCCGGTCGAAGGGCAGGTCCTGGTTGCCGTAGGCGGCGAGCCCGGCTTCGCGGACCCGTCGGACCAGGTCGACGAAGGCGGGGTCGCCGGAGGTGTCGGTGCGCAGGACCAGCGTGTTGACGAAGAAGCCGACGAGCGGGTGGAGGGCGTCGTCGGCGCGGCCGGCGACGGTGGTGCCGAGGGCGACGTCGGTCCCGGCGCCGTGGCGGGCGAGGAGCGCGGCGAGGGCGGCCTGCACGACCATGAAGAGGGTGGCGCCCTGGGCGCGGGCGCAGCGGAGCAGGGCCCGGTGGGTGGCGGCGGAGACCTCGAAGCCGGTGAGGGCGCCGGAGCCGTCGCTCTCCAGGGGGCGGGGCCGGTCGGTGGGGAGGGCGATGAGCGGGGGCATCCCGGCGAGGGCGGTGCGCCAGTGGGCGAGCTGGGCCTCGGCGAGGCCGTTCTCGCCGTCGAGGAGGTCGTGCTGCCACAGGGTGTAGTCGGTGTACTGGACGGGCAGCGGCTCCCACGTGGGGGCCCGGCCCTCGGCGCGGGCGGTGTACGCGGTGTCGAGGTCGGCGAGCAGGCAGGGCGTGGACCAGCCGTCCCCGGCGATGTGGTGGGTCAGCAGCACCAGGGTCTGCCGCCCGTCGTCACCGGTGACGAGCGTGGCGCGGAAGGGGAGTTCGGCGGCGAGGTCGAAGACGTACCCGACGGCGCTGTCGACGGCCGACCGCACCTCGGCGTCCCCGGTGGCCAGGATCCGGTCGAGTACGGGCCGGGCGTCGTCGAGGACGAGCTGGTACGGCTCGCCGTCCGCCGCCCGGTAGACGGTGCGGAGCACCTCGTGGCGCCCGGCGACGTCGGCGAGGGCGGCGGCGAACCGGGCGGGTTCGACGGGGCGCCGCAGCCGGGTGACGACGGAGATGTTGTAGGTGGCGGAGGGCCCTTCGAGCCGGTTGACGAACCACAGGCGGCGCTGGGCGTAGGAGAGCGGGATCCGGGCGGGCCGCAGGGCGGCCGGTACGGGACGCAGTGCGGGCCGGGCCGGGCCGCCGCCCTGCTCGTCGAGCCGGCGCAGCAACTGCCCCGGCGTCGGCGCGAGGAACACGTCCTTGATGGCCGCCTGGAGCCCGAGGGCACCGCGGATCCGGTTCGTCAGCTTCCCCGCCAGCAGCGAATGCCCGCCCAACTTGAAGAAGTTGTCCCCCTCCAGTACCTCGTCGCGTCCCAGCACCTCGGCGAACAGACCGCGCAGGATCTCCACCCGCGGGTCGACGGTCGCCGTACCGGGACCGCTCCCCCGCTGCCGGTCGCCCCCCGGGGCGGCGGCGGCCGTCCGGGCGAGGGACTCGTGGCGGGCGTCGAGGGCCTTGCGTTCCTCGTCGGTCGTCCACGGCACCGCGCTCAGCGGCGTGTCGCCGTCCTCCCCGGCGAGGGCGGCGAGAGCGCGGCGGAAGAGCCCGAGCAGGAGCCGCGCGGTGGTCTCGTCGTACAGGTCGGTGGCGTACTGGAGCACGAGGAGCAGCGGTCCGGCCTCGCCTTCGGCGCCCTGGGTGCCGGCGCAGTGGAAGGCGAGGTCGAACTTGGCGCTGCCGAGGTCGGTGGCGTCGAGCGTGCCGGGGATCCCGCCGAGGGCGACCGTGCTGTCGCCGTCGGCGTCCTGGGCGCTGACCATGACCTGGAAGAAGGGGTGGCGGGCCAGGGAGCGCTCGGGGTTGAGGTCCTCGACGAGGAGGTCGAAGGGCAGGTCGTCGTGGGCGAACGCGGCGAGGTCGGCGTCCCGGACCCGACGGACCACCTCGGCGAGGGTGGGGTCGCCGGACAGGTCGGTGCGCAGGGCGAGGGTGTTGACGAAGAAGCCGACGAGGTCGTGGAGCGCCTCCTCCGACCGTCCGGCGACGGGCGTGCCGACGACGAGGTCGGATCCGGCTCCGGCGGCCCGCAGCGCGAGGGCCAGGGCGGCCCGGACGACCATGAAGAACGTGGCCCGCTGCTCCTTGGCGACCCCGGCCAGCGCCCGGTGGGCCGCCGCGTCGAGCTCGCCCGTGACGACGGCGCCGCGGTTGCTCGGCTCGGTGGGCCTCGCCCGGTCGGCGGGGAGCCGCGTCTCGCCGGGGATGCCGTCCAGCGCCTGCCGCCAGTGAGCCAACTGCGGCTCCTTGAGGCCGTCTTCGCCGTCGAGCAGCTCGCGCTGCCAGAGGGTGTAGTCGGTGTACTGGACCGGCAGCGGCTCCCACGCGGGGGCCCGGCCCTCGGCGCGGGCCGTGTACGCGGTGTCGAGGTCGCCGAGCAGGCCGGCGAGGGACCAGCCGTCGGTGGCGATGTGGTGCACGGACAGCACCAGCACGACGCCTCCGGACCCCGCCTCGTCCGCCGTGTCGCCTTCCACCTCGAAGAGGCGCACGCGCAGCGGCAGTTCACGGGTGACGTCGATCGGCATCCGAGCGAACTCGGTCACCAGGGCGTCGACTTCACCCGCCGTCACGCCGACGACCTCCACCGGCACCACCGGACCCGCCACGATCTCCTGATACGGCTCCCCGTCCACCGCCGGATACACCGTCCGCAACACCTCGTGCCGCTCCACCACGTCCCGCAACGCCGCCTCCACCACCGAGACCACCGGCCGCCCGGCCAGCCGCAGCACCACAGGCGCGTTGTACGCCGCCGAAGAACCCTCCAGGCGGTTCAGGAACCACAGCCGACGCTGGGCATAGGACAGGGGGATCCGGGCGGGCCGCAGGGCGGCCGGTACGGGACGCAGTGCGGGCCGGGCCGGGCCGCCGCCCTGCTCGTCGAGCCGGCGCAGCAACTGCCCCGGCGTCGGCGCGAGGAACACGTCCTTGATGGCCGCCTGGAGCCCGAGGGCACCGCGGATCCGGTTCGTCAGCTTCCCCGCCAGCAGCGAATGCCCGCCCAACTTGAAGAAGTTGTCCCCCTCCAGTACCTCGTCGCGTCCCAGCACCTCGGCGAACAGACCGCGCAGGATCTCCACCCGCGGGTCGACGGTCCGGGGGCCGGAGCCCTTCGCCCGGGCGCCCTCGCCGCGCAGGCGACGGGCCTCCGCCTCCGCTTCGGCCTCCTCCCTGGCCTTCGCCGCGGTGGCGGCGTCGGCCAGGGCCTGGTGGCGGCGGTCGAGACCCGTGCGCTCGTCCTCCGTCGGCAGGATGACGGCGCTCAGCCGGGTGTGCTGCGGCCGCTCGGCGAGCGTGGTGAGCGCGCGCTCGAAGAGGCCGAGGAGGAGGAGGGCGGTGGTCTCGTCGTACCGCTCGGTGGCGTACTGGAGCACGAGCGTGAGCCCGCCGGGTTCACCGGTGGCGTCGCTCCGCTCCAGGCAGTGGAAGCTGAGGTCGAACTTGGCGGTGGCCAGGTCGGCTTCCACGAGGGTGGCGGGGATGCCGCCGAGCCCCAGGTCCGTCTCCTGCCGGGTCTGGGCGCTGACCATGACCTGGAAGAAGGGGTGACGGCCGAGGGAGCGCTCGGGGTTGAGGTCCTCGACGAGGAGGTCGAAGGGCAGGTCCTCGTGGGCGAACGCGGCGAGGTCGGCGTCCCGGACCCGGCCGAGCAGTTCGGCGAGGGTGGGGTCGCCGGACAGGTCGGTGCGCAGGGCGAGCGTGTTGACGAAGAAGCCGACCAGCTCGTGCAGGTCCTCCTCGGGGCGGCCCGCGACGGCCGTACCGACGACGAGGTCGGTGCCGGCTCCGGCGGCCCGGAGCGCGAGCGCGAGGGCGGCCCGGGCGACCATGAAGAAGGAGGCCCGCTGCTCCTTCGCGACCCCGGCCAGCGCCCGGTGGGCCGCCGCGCCGAGCTCCGCCGTCACCGCGGCGCCCTCGTGGGCCGGTTCGGCGGTGCGGGGGCGGTCGGCGGGCAGCCGGGTCTCGTCGGGGATGCCGGCCAGGGCGCCGCGCCAGTGGGCGAGCTGTTCGTGCGCGGTGCTGTCGGGGTCGGCGGGGTCCCCGAGCATGTCCTGCTGCCAGAGGGCGTAGTCGGCGTACTGGACGGGCAGCGGCTCCCACGCGGGGGCCCGGCCCTCGGCGCGGGCCGTGTACGCGGTGTCGAGGTCGCCGAGCAGGCCGGCGAGGGACCAGCCGTCGGTGGCGATGTGGTGCACGGACAGCACCAGCACGACGCCTCCGGACCCCGCCTCGTCCGCCGTGTCGCCTTCCACCTCGAAGAGGCGCACGCGCAGCGGCAGTTCACGGGTGACGTCGATCGGCATCCGAGCGAACTCGGTCACCAGGGCGTCGACTTCACCCGCCGTCACGCCGACGACCTCCACCGGCACCACCGGACCCGCCACGATCTCCTGATACGGCTCCCCGTCCACCGCCGGATACACCGTCCGCAACACCTCGTGCCGCTCCACCACGTCCCGCAACGCCGCCTCCACCACCGAGACCACCGGCCGCCCGGCCAGCCGCAGCACCACAGGCGCGTTGTACGCCGCCGAAGAACCCTCCAGGCGGTTCAGGAACCACAGCCGACGCTGGGCATAGGACAGGGGGATCACGGTTGCTGCTCCTCGTGGATGGCGGAACGGGTGGGGGTGGGCCGAGTGACGGAGGGCGGGGGCGCCGGTCGGGCCGGCGGTCAGGCGTCCCGCGCGGCCGTCAGTTCCTCGATGTGGGCGGCGAGGTCCCGCAGCCGGGGGTTGGCGTAGACGGCCTTGACCGGCAGGGCGACGGAGAGTTCGGCGCGGACCCGGGAGACCAGCTTGATGGCGAGCAGGGAGTGGCCGCCGAGCTTGAAGAAGTTGTCGTCGGGGCCGATGGAGGCGGCGCCGAGGACCTCCTTCCACACCCGGCCGATGAGCTCCTCGGCGCGGCCTTCCAGGCCCGTGCCGGGGGCGGTGTCCTGCGGGGCGGCGGCGGGGGCCTCGACGCGGGTCGGCAGGACGGAGCGGTCCAGCTTGCCGCTGGGGGTGGTGGTGAAGCGCTCCACCGGCACGAAGGCCGCGGGCAGCATGTACGCGGGGAGGGTGGCGGCGAGGCCGGTGCGGAGGGCCTCGGGGTCGCCGCCCCGGTGGTAGGCGATCAGGGCCGGGGTGCCGGAGGCGTCCTCGCCGAGGACGACGGCGGCTTCGGCGACGCCGTCCTGGCGGGTGAGGGCCGCCTCGATCTCCGGGAGCTCGATGCGGTGGCCGCGCAGCTTGACCTGGCCGTCGGCGCGGCCGAGGTAGACGAGCCGGCCGTCCGGGAGGAGGCGGCAGCGGTCGCCGGTGCGGTACATGCGGCCGCCGTCGGCGGCGGGGTCGGGGTCGGCGAGGAAGCGCTCGGCGGTGAGGACGGGCCGGTTGCGGTAGCCGCGGGCCACGCGCGGTCCGGCGAGGTACAGCTCGCCCGCCTCGCCGGCGGCGACCGGGGTCAGCTCCTCGTCGAGGAGGCGCATCCGCAGGCCGGGCAGGACGGTGCCGATGTGCGCCTGGCCGGGCCGGTCGATCCAGCCGGCGGTGGCGTCGACGGTGGTCTCGGTCGGGCCGTACACGTTGAGGGCGCGCAGCAGGCCCGAGGTGTGGGCGGCGGCCAGCCGGTCCCACAGGGCGGGGCTGATGGCCTCGCCGCCGACGAGGAGGGTGAGCGGGCGGGGCCCGCCGTCGGGGGTGAGCAGGTCGAGCAGCGGGTCGGCGTGCGAGGGCGTGATGTCGAGGTCGGTGAGGCCCTGCGCGTCGATGAACGCGGCGAGGAGGGACGGGTCGCGGCGGGTCTCCTCGTCGATCATGACGAGGGTGTCGCCGCGGCAGAGCCGTACCCACTGCTGCACGGAGGCGTCGAAGGACGGCGAGGCGTTCCAGCCGACGCGGCAGGCGTCGCCGGTGGCGGCGCCGACGCCCTCCAGCTCGGCGAGGAGCAGCGAGGCGGCGCCGCGGCCGATCTCGACGCCCTTGGGGCGGCCGGTGGAGCCGGAGGTGTAGATGACGTAGGCGAGGGTGCCGGCGGTCACGGGCGCCGGGCGGTAGGCGGCGTCGGCGTCGGGGGCGGCCGTCAGCTCGGCGAGGGTGACGGTGCGGGCGCCGGGCGCCGGGGACTCGCCCGGGGCGTCGAGGACGACGAGGTCGGCGCCGGAGTCCTCCAGGAGGTAGCGGCGGCGGTCGGCGGGGAGCGCCGGGTCGACCGGCAGGTAGGCGGCGCCCGCGGTGAGCGTGCCGATGAGGGCGGTGACGAGCCCGGCGCCGCGCGGCAGGCAGAGCGCGACGACGCTCTCGGGTCCGGCGCCGAGGGCGGTGAGGCGGGCGGCGACGGCGGTGGCCTCGGCGCGCAGTTCGTCGAAGGTGAGGCTGCGGTCGGCGGCGACCACCGCGGTACGGCCGCCGGGGGCGGTGGCGAGCCGGGCGAGGAGGTCGGCGTGGCCGGTGCCCGCGGCGCAGGCGGCGCAGGCGCAGTCGGCGGGTCCGACGAGCGGGGCGGGGGCCGCGACGGCGGAGGGCGCGGCGAGGGTGGCGGGCTCGGGGAGGACGGCGGTCATGGCGGGTCTCACATTCCGAACGGGGTGGCGGAGGGGGCGACGGTCGGGGCGCAGTCGGCGAGCGGCACGGGCTCGCCCATGGCGACGAGGATCTTGCGGGCGCCGGTGTACGCCTCGCGGCCGTGGGCGCAGAGGATGTTGTCGACGAGCATCAGGTCGCCGTCCTGCCAGGTCTCGCGGACGGTGACGGCCTGGTAGGCGTCGATGATGGCGTCGACCTCGGCGTCGGTGAGGGCGGTGCCGTCGCCGAGGCGGGTGTCGAAGGGGAGGCCGTCGGCGCCGAAGGTCTCGGTGAGGACCTCGCGGACGTCCTCGTCGAGGCCGCGGGCGTTCCAGAAGGCGAAGTGGTTGAACCAGACGCGCTCGCCGGTGACCGGGTGGGTGATGACGGCGGAGCGGAGCTGGCGGGTGCGGAGGGTGTCCTCGTCGAGCCATTCGTAGCCGATGGCGTGCTCGTCGCAGTACTCCTCGGCGCCGGCCGGCTCCTCCGAGGAGAAGGCCTTGCGCCAGGGCATGCCCGCGAGGTCGGAGTAGTTGCGGACGAGGAGCCAGCCGGCCTCGGTGAAGCGGGCGACGAGCTCGTCGGGGAGGAGCGCGAGGGCGCGCCGCATGTCGCCGACGGTGGTGGCGCCGCCGGTCTCGGGGGCGGTGACGCAGCCGAAGAGGAGGACGCCCGGGAAGTCGAGGGTGTAGCTGTTCTCGTTGTGGAGGCGGATCGGCTGGATGGCCGGCAGGTCGGTGGAGGAGAAGACGCCCTCGCCGAAGTCGGTGCGCGGGGTGGCCTTCTCCTTGTATCCGGCGCGGGTGGCGATCAGCGCGTCGCGGGCCTCGGCGAAGGTCGCCGCGTCCGTCATGGGGAGGCCGCGGAGCAGGACGGCGCCGGAGCGGTGCAGCTCGGCCTGGATGTCGGCGCGCCGGGCGTCGAGCCACACGGTGGCCTCGGCCATCGTCGCGTGGCGGGGGACCTGGACGACGGCGGGCTTGCCGGGCTCACGGACGACGCTGATGCCGTCCTCGGTGACGGCCGGGTTCGGGGCGAAGGTGGTCATGGCGGGGTTCCTCTGCTTCACGGAGTACGGGCGGGGGGCGCGCGTTTCGGGCCGCGCGGGGCCCGGTGGGTTGCCGGAGGGGTCAGGCGGCGGTGGCCGGCGCGCCCTGGAGGGAGGTCAGGACCGGGTTGAGGCGGGCGAAGAAGCCGGCCAGGTCCTGCTGGAAGTAGAAGTGGTCGCCCGGCAGCACCACGGGGTCGACGTCGTTCCCGGCGACGAGCGCCCAGCCGTCGAGGAGGCCGACCGGCACGATCGGGTCGACGTCGCCGCCGAAGACGGCCACCGGGCAGTCGAGCCGTACGTCGGGGGCGGTGCACTGGTAGGCGTCGTCGATGGCGAAGTCGGCGCGGATGGACGGCAGGACGATCTCGCGGAGCTCCGGGTCGTCGAGGATGCCGTCGTCGGTGCCGCCGCGCTCCTTGATGGAGGCGACCAGCTCGTCGTCGTCGAGCCGCTCGGGGTGGACGGGCGCCTGGTTGGGCAGGACGGGCGCCCGGCAGGCGGAGGCGACGAGGCCGAGCGGGGTGCGGCCGGCGGCCTGGAGCGTCCGGACGACCTCGAAGGCGACGAGGGAGCCCATGCTGTGCCCGAGGACGACCAGCGGGCCGGTGTCGCCGGGGAGGGCGTCCACGACGGGGAGGGCGAGGTCGTCGACGGAACCGGGCAGGTCCTCGCAGTAGCGGGCGCCGCGGCCCGGGTACTGGCCGATGAGCAGCCGGACGTCGGCCGGGAGGTGCTCGCGCCAGACGCTGTAGGCGTGGGCGTTGCCGCCGGCGTGCGGCAGGACCAGCAGGGACAGGCGGTGCGGGGTGTCGCCGGGCAGGTCCCAGACGACGTCCTCGGGCGCGGGGGTGAAGGCGGGGGTGGAGTGGGTGGTCATGAGCTGATCCGATCCGTGTCGTTGCGGCGGCGGAGGGCGGGGCGCGCCTTCCTGGCCGGAGCGGTCCTGAGGGAGTCGATGTGCGCGGCGAGCCGGGCCGGGGTGGGGTGCTGGAAGACGTCGCGGACGGTGAGCCGCACGTCGAGGGCTCCGGCGATGTGGTTGGTGAGGCGGGCTCCGAGGAGGGAGTGGCCGCCGTGGTGGAAGAAGTCGTCGTCGACGGTGAGGGCGGTGGAGGTGTCGAGGGTGCGGGCGAACAGGCCGAGGAGGGTCTCTTCGAGCGGGGTGCGCGGGGCGCGTCCGCCGCTGGAGAGGGCGGCCGGGGCGGGCAGGGCCCGCTTGTCGATCTTGCCGTTGGGGGTGAGCGGCAGCCGGTCGAGCACGGTCACGTGGCTGGGGACCAGGTGCTCGGGCAGCCGGTCGGCGACGTGCCGTCGGATGTCCTCCGGCGCGACCGCCTCTCCCTCGATCACCAGGTAGGCGGCGAGCCGTTCGGCGTGCACGGTCACCACGGCCTGGGTGACCTGCGGGTGGGTCAGGAGCGCGGCCTCGGTTTCGCCCGGCTCGACCCGGAAGCCCCGGATCTTGATCTGGTCGTCGGCCCGGCCCTCGTACACCAGCCGCCCGTCCCGGTCGAAGCGGACGAGGTCACCGGTGCGGTAGAGGCGGGTGCCGGGCGGACCGTAGGGGTCGGGGACGAAGCGGGTGGCGGTGAGATCGGGCCGGCCGAGGTAGCCGTGGGCGAGGCCGTCACCGGTGAGGTACAGCTCGCCGGTCACGCCGGGCGGGCAGAGGTCGAGGAAGGAGTCCAGGACGTAGGCGCCCTTGTTGAGGAGCGGGACGCCGATGGGGACGTGGGTGGGGGCCAGGTCGGCGGGCGGGATGGGGTGGGTGGTGGTGAAACCCATGGACTCCGCGGGGCCGTAGCCGTTGACGACCTCGATCCCGGGGCGGAGCAGGTGCAGCTTGTGGACGTGGGCCGGGGAGGCGGCCTCGCCGCCGGTGTAGGCGACGGTGACGGTCCCGAAGGCTCCGGGGTGCTCGTCGACCAGGAAGTTGAAGAGGCTCGCCGACAGTTGGAGCATGGTCACCCCGTGGCGGCGCGACAGCTCCTCGATCAGCACCGGCTCCGGCCGCTGCCCCGGCTGCAGGACCGTCGTCCCGCCGTGCAACAGCGCACCCCAGAACTCCAGGCTGAACGCGTCCCACGACACCGGCGAACACTGGAGGAACACCTCCTCCTCGCCGAACCGGCCGTACGACTGGCCGCTCACCGTCGACACCAGGTTCCGGTGCGACGACAGGATCCCCTTCGGCCGGCCCGTCGAGCCCGACGTGAACATCACGCAAGCGGGGTCGTCGGGCCCGAGCGGGACGCCCAGGTTGCCGTCGGCGGTGCCGGCCGGCCGGTCGGCGGCGTGGGTGACGGCCCAGGGGCCGCAGACCCGCCCGGCCAGGGCCGGGGAGGTGACGAGGTGGCCGATGCCGGCGTCGGTGGCGGCCGAGCGGAGCCGCTCCTCGGGGAAGTCGGGGTCGAGGAGGGTGTAGGCCGCGCCGGTCTTCAGGACGGCGAGCACCGCGACCGCGAAGTCGCCACCCCGTTCGAGCAGCACGCCCGCCATGTCGCCGCGTCCCAGGCCCTGTTCGGCCAGGTGGCGGGCCAGGCGGTTGGCGGAGGCGTTGAGTTCGGCGTACGAGATGCGCCGCTCTCCGTCCACCAGCGCCGTCCTCCGCGGAACCCGCGCGGCCTGCTCCTCGAAGCGCCCGACCAGCGAACCTTCCCCCGCGCCCGGGGCCTTGGACCCGGCCCAGGAGCCGGTCAGCAGGTCCCTCTCCGCTTCGGTCAGGACGTCCAGGGCGGAGAGGGCGACGTCGGGCTCGGCGAGGGCGTGGTGGAGTACCCGGCCGAGGACCGACGTCGTGCGCCGGACCGACTCCTCGTCGAAGAGGTCGGCGGCGAACAGGACGGTGGCGCGCAGGCCGCGCTCGTCGTCGGAGCGGAGGAAGAACTCCAGGTCGAACTTGGCGGAGCCGCTGGTGACCTTCTCCATGGGGGCCGGCGCGACTCCGGGGAGCGTGAGGGGCTTGGCGGTGCCGGTGCCGCTCTCCACGGTCAGGCAGATCTGGAAGAGGGGGTGCCGGGACAGGGTCCGGGTCGGGTTCAGCGCTTCCAGGACCAGGTCGAAGGGGGCTTCCTGGTGGGCGAACGCGTCCAGGTCCGCCGTACGGACACGGCCCAGGAGCTCACGGAACGTCGGGTCGCCCGAGCTGTCCGTACGCAGCACCAGCGTGTTCACGAAGAACCCGACGAGTGCGTTGAGCGCCTCGTCGCCCCGGCCCGCCACCGGCGAGCCGATCGCCAGATCCGCCCCCGCACCGAGCCGCGACAGGGCCGCCACCAGAGCCGCGTGCACCACCATGAACGGCGTGCACCCCTCGGCCCGGGCGAGCAGCGTCGCCCGCTGGAAGAGGTCGGCGCCGAGGTCGAGTTCGACCTGGCCGCCGCGGTGCGAGGCGTGCACCGGCCGGGGGCGGTCGAGGGTGAGCCCGTGCGCCTCGGGCAGGCCCGCCAGGTTCTCGCGCCAGAAGCCGAGTTCGCGGCCGAGTAGGCTCTGCGGTTCGTCGGCCGGGCCCAGGACGCGGCGCTGCCAGGCCGCGTAGTCGGCGTACCGCACCGGGAGGGGCTCCAGCACCGCTCCCCCGCCTGCCGCACGGGCCGCGTAGGCCCGCTCCAGGTCGGCGAAGAAGACGCCGTCCGACAGGCCGTCCGTCGCGATGTGGTGGAGGACCAGGACCAGCACCACGGAACCGTCGGGGAGTTCGAAGGAGGTGGCGCGGACGGGGAGGTCCGACGCCAGGTCGAAGACCTGTCCGGCGGCCTCGGCGAGGCCGGCGTCGAGCGCGTCGGCGTCGGTCCGGCGGCGCTCGACGGTCAGCCGTGCCCGCTCCGGGGCGAGGACCCGCTGGAAGGGTTCGCCGTCCACGGCCTCGAACACCGTCCGCAGCGGGGCGTGACGCTCCATCACGTCGTTCAGCGCGGACTCCAGCGCGGCGGGATCCGGCCCGGCGCCGTCGAACCGTACGACCGTGGGCACGTTGTAGGCCGCGCTCCCGCCGTCCAACTGGGCGAGCAGCCACAGCCGCCGCTGCGCGTACGAGGCGGGGACCAGCTCGCCGTCGCCCTCCCCCGGCACCAGCGCGGGGAGGACGGCGGTTTCCGTGGCCTCGCCTCCGCGCTCGGCGACGAGCTCCGCGAGTCCGGCCACGGTCGGGTGTCCGAAGACGTCCCGGATGGTCAGCCGCACGCCCAGTGCCTCGGCGACGCGGTTCGTGAGACGGGCGGCGAGGAGGGAGTGGCCGCCGAGGGCGAAGAAGCTGTCGTCGATGCCGATCCCGTCCGGGTCGACGTCGAGGGTCAGCCCGTACAGGTCCGCGAGGACCTCCTCGGTGCGGTCGCGCGGGGCGCGGCGGACGGTGACGAGCGCGGCGGGGGCGGGCAGGGCCCGCTTGTCGATCTTGCCGTTGGGGGTGAGCGGCAGCCGGTCCAGGACGGTGACGTGGCTGGGCACGAGGTGTTCGGGCAGTCGGGCGGCCACATGCCGCCGGATGTCCTCCGGCGCGACCGCCTCTCCCTCGATCACCAGGTAGGCGGCGAGCCGTTCGGCGTGCACGGTCACCACGGCCTGGGTGACCTGCGGGTGGGTCAGGAGCGCGGCCTCGGTCTCGCCCGGCTCGACCCGGAAGCCCCGGATCTTGATCTGGTCGTCGACGCGGCCCTCGTACACCAGCCGCCCGTCCCGGTCGAAGCGGACGAGGTCACCGGTGCGGTAGAGACGGCCGCCGAGGGCGGCGCCGAACGGGTCCGGGACGAAGCGGGTGGCGGTCAGGTCGGGCCGGCCCAGGTAGCCGTGGGCCAGTCCGTCACCGCTCAGGTACAGCTCGCCGGTCACCCCCGGCGGGCAGAGGTCCAGGTACGGGTCCAGGACATAGGCGCCCTTGTTGACCAGGGGCGTTCCGATCGGGACGACCGTCTCCTCCGTGTCCCCGGCATCCAGCGCGTGCGTGGTGGTGAAGCCCATCGACTCGGCCGGGCCGTAGCCGTTGACCACCTCGATGCCGGGCTTCAGCCGCTGCAGCTTGCGTACGTGGGCCGGCGAGGCGGCCTCGCCGCCGGTGTAGGCGACGGTGACGGTCCCGAAGGCTCCGGGGTGCTCGTCGACCAGGAAGTTGAAGAGGCTCGCCGACAGTTGGAGCATGGTCACCCCGTGGCGGCGCGACAGCTCCTCGATCAGCACCGGCTCCGGCCGCTGCCCCGGCTGCAGGACCGATGTCCCGCCGTGCAGCAGCGCCCCCCAGAACTCCAGGCTGAACGCGTCCCACGACACCGGCGAGCACTGGAGGAACACCTCCCCTTCGCCGAACCGGCCGTACGACTGGCCGCTCACCGTCGACACCAGGTTCCGGTGCGACGACAGGATCCCCTTCGGCCGGCCCGTCGAGCCCGACGTGAACATCACGCAGGCGGGGTCGTCGGGGCTGATCGGCACGCCGAGGTCGTCGGCGACGGCGTCCGGGCCGGGGCGCCGTCCGGCGTGGGTGACCGTCCAGGGGCCGTCGGCGCGGGCGGCGAGGGCGGAGGTGGTGACGAGGTGGGTGATGCCGGCGTCGGCGGCGGCCGAGCGGAGCCGCTCCTCGGGGAAGTCGGGGTCGAGGAGGACGTGGCCCGCGCCGGTCTTCAGGACGGCGAGGAGGGCGGTGGCGAAGGGGATGCCGCGTTCCAGCAGGACACCGGCCATGGCGCCGCGCCCGAGGCCGCCGTCGCGCAGTTCGCGGGCGAGGTGGTTGGCGGAGGCGTTGAGTTCGGCGTACGTGACGGCGCCGGCGGTGTCGATCAGGGCGGGGCGGTCGGCGTGGAGCCGGACCTGCTCCTCGAAGCGGGCGACGAGGGTGGTCTCCACCGGTTGCCCGACGGGCCCCGCCCAGGCGCCGGTGAGGAGCGCGCGCTCGTCGTCTCCGAGGAGCGCGAGACCGGCCACGGTGGCGTCCGGGGCCTCGTCGTCCGCGAGGAACCGGGTGACGAAGGCGGTGAAGCGGTCCTGATGGGCGGCGACCAGGACCGGGTCGACGTCGTGGACCGGGGTGTCGAAGTCGATGCGCAGGCCGTGGGCGGGGCCCAGGTCGAAGACGGCGACGCTGAGGTCGTCGACGGGGCCGTTGCTCACGTTGTGGTTGACGGTCGGATGGCCGCCGACCGTCAGTTCGGTCTGGAAGCCCATGATGTTGAGGACCGGCGTGGCGAGACGGCGGGTGCCGTCGATGACGCCGGCGTCGCGGCCGAGGTCCTCGTACCGGGTCCGCTGGTGGCGCAGGCCGTGCTTCACCTCGGCGGAGACCGCGCGCACCAGGTCGGCGAGGCGGTCCTCTGGGCGGACCCGGAGGCGCAGCGGCACGATGTTCGACATCATGCCGGGGGTGCTGCGGGCGGCGCGGGTGGTGCGGCCGGTGACGGGCAGGGCGATCATCAGCTCCTGGCGGCCGGTGACGCGCTGGAGGTAGGCGGCGAAGAGCGCCACGAGCAGCACGGACCAGGACACGCGGGAAGCGCGGGCGACCGTGCGCAGACGTTCGGCGTCGGCCGGGGAGACGGGGACGCTGCGGCGTGCGAAGGGCAGTCCGCCGTGTGCGGACGGCACCCGGTCCCGGCCCCGGACGAGACCGGCGGGCGCGTCGGGGGCGTCGGCCAGGTGGGTGCGCCAGGCGGCCCGGTCGGCGACGGCCTCCTCGGAGGCGCGGTAGGCGGCGTCCTCGGCGAGCAGCTCGGTCAGGGTGCCGAACGGGGTGTCGCCCCACGGCTCGCCCGCCGCCGCCCGCTCGTACAGCTCGACCAGGCGGGCCAGGGCCATGGAGGCGCCGACGCCGTCGACGACCAGGTGGTGGAAGCCGTAGAAGTAGAAGAAGCGGTCCTCCCCCAGCTTGATCAGGGCGCACCGGACGGGGGCTTCGCCGGTGAGGTCGAAGGGGGTGCCGATCAGCGCGTCGACCAGGTCCCAGGCGGCGGCCTCGGGATCCGCGGCCCCGCTGAAGTCGGTGAAGGCCAGCGTGCGCTCCCCGGCGTCGGCGTCGAGGAGCTGCCAGACCTGCTCGCCGTCGTCCTCGAAGCCCCGCACCCGCAGGAAGTCGGCCTCCTCGACCAGCCGCCGCCAGGCGGCCGCCATCAGCTCCGGGGCGACCGGGCCCTGGATCTCCCGGCATTCGCCGACGTTGTACGTGACGCCGGTCGGGTCGAGGAGATGGGCCGTCCAGATGTCCCGCTGGGCTACCGAGAGCGGCAACCGGACGGCGGCCGGTGCGGAGGCGACGGGCTGGTCGAACGGCATGGGGGCTCCTGGTGGGTGACCGGGGTCGGTGGCCGGTTCGACGGCCGGGAACGTGGGCAACGGCGGGAACGCACGGAAACGGTGGTGACGGCGGTGACGCGGTGCCGTCGGCCGCCGCGTTCGGCGGCCGGGCAGTGGCCATACAACCCGTGCGGGGGCCCCGTGAGCGGCAGTTGATCCGGCGGTACGGCAGCGGATCGGCGGCGCTGCGGCAGTCAGGCGGCAGGGGCGGGGGCAGCGGCGGCCGATGCCTCCGCCGCCGTGGCGCCGGTGCCGTCGGCCGGGTTCAGGGCGGCGCGGACGACGCACAACACCCGGAAGCCGGAACGGCCGTGATCGGTGCTGGGGCGGATGACACCGCCGATGAGCAGGGCGCGGATCATGCGGCCGGCGTCCGGGAGGGTCCTGCCGGTGAGCCGGACGACGTCGGTGAGCCCGAAGTCCCGCGCGGCGGCGGCGTCCTGGGCGGCGCAGAGCGTGGTGAGCAGGTTCCGCTGCTCCGGCGGGAGGGCGGCGAGGGTGCGGGCGACGCGGTCGCGCAGGCGGGAGCCGCTGTGTCCGTCGGCGAGGTGGTCGAGGACGGCGGCGGGGTCGGTCTCGACGATGCCGCGCAGGGTGGGCAGGTCGCAGACCCCGAGCCAGGAGGCCGCGGCGGCGAGCGCGAGGGGGTGCCCGTCGAGGCGGTGGGCGATCCAGGCGGTGTGGGCCAGGGTCTGCTCGTCGGGGAGGAGTTCGGGCCGCATCCGGCGGAGCCGGGCGAGGAGGAACCGTACGGCGGGCGCGTCCACCCCGGTGCCGGGGGCCTCGGGGCCCGCCGGGAGGGGGGCGTCCAGCGGGGAGAGGAGGAAGAGGCGCTCGCCGGGCACGTCCCAGGGGGTGTCGGCGGTGAGCAGGAAGCGCAGGCCGGGGAGTTCGCGGCGGAGCCGCGTCAGGCGGGAGAAGTCGAGCCGGGCGGTGTCGACACCGTCCAGGACCAGCAGCGCCTCACGGTCGCCGAGCGCGGCGGCGAGGGCGAGGGGCGGCAGTTCGCCGGAGGAGGGGGAGGAAGCGGCGGAGGCGGTGGGCGCGGCGGCCCCGGGTCTGTGCCCGTCCGCGGAGCCGTACGGGTCGGCGACGGGCCACGTCGCGGACGCTCCGCCCCCGTGCGGACGGCCCGCGTCCGCGGACGTTCCGGCGCCCTGGAGATAGGCGGCGCAGTCGGCGACGAGGGCGGCGAGGGGAGCCTCGTCGGCCGGCGGCAGGCAGTCGGTGACGGCGCCGGGGGCGGTGTGCCAGAGGACGGGGAAGCCGCTCGTGTGCAGGCGGGCGGCGGTCTCCAGGGCGAGGCGGGTCTTGCCGACGCCGCTCAGGCCCACGACGGTGACGAGTCGTTCGGCGCCGGAGCGCAGTTCCTCGGCGAGGATCGCGGCCTCGGCGTCCCGGCCGATCAGCGGGTGCAGCGGGACGGGCGGGGCGCAGCGTTCCGGGAGGAGGTACCGGCCGGCGCCGCCCTGGTGGCCGCGGGAGACGGACTCCTCCAGGGCGGTGCGGGCCCGGGGGCCGAGGCGGAGCGCGTCGGCTATCAGCCGGATCGTGTCCGCGCGGGGCCGCAGGGCCTTCCCCTTCTCCAGGTCGCGGATGGCGCGGACGCTGATGGTGGAGAGGTCGGCCAGTTCGCGCTGGGTGAGGCCGATACGGCGGCGGTGTCCGCGGATGAGGGTGCCCAGTGCGGCGGTGGCCGTCGGCGCGTCCTCAGGAGAGAGACTGGTCGTCATGGAGAGCTCCCGCTGGTCAGGTGGGGGCGAGGGCCGGAAAGCGGCCAGGTCAGGCCTGCTTTCGGCGGTGTCTCGCCGAGTGCTGGGAACCATCCTCCGAATCCCCCTATCCGGGGGGCATCCCGCCGCTAACCGGCATCGGGGGCGGGTCGGGCGTCCGGGACGCCTCCCGTGATAGCGCGGCGGCGCCGGGGATAGCGATGCCGGGGCCGTGATAGGGGGAGCGGTCCGGTGATAGCGGGGTGATAAGGCTGCGGCCGGTGCGGTGAATCCGCTCGTTCCTAAGTTGGTGGTCAGAAGGAAACGCCAGCCCCGAACGAGACGGAGAATCCGATGTCGAAGACCGCCGCCACCACCCGTACCGCCCTCCGCGCCGCCGTCACTTCCGCGCTGATCGTCCTGGTGACGGGCGCCGGCCTGCAGACCAGCTGGGCCGACGAGCCGGTCCCGGCGACGGGCACCCCGGGGACCGCCGCCACCGCCACCTCCACCACCCCCGAGGGCTGCGTCCCGGCCGGCACGGGCACCGGGACCACGGGCACGGGCACCACCGGCACCGGCACCCCCACCTGCACCGACAACAACCCCTGGGACTGACCTGCCCCGTCCCTCCCCGTACGACGAGGGGGCGTCCGCGCCTCAGCAGGCGCCGAGCAGTCGCTCCGCCTCCGTGAGTTCCCGGGCCATGCGCCGGTCCCGGAAGACCTCGACCGCCGGGGTGAGCAGTTCCCGTGAGCGTCCCGGCTCCGTCGTCAGGAGCCGTGCGAGGTCCAGGCGCGCGAGTGCGCCGCCGCCGAAATCCATGATCTGTTCCCGCGCCGACACGGCGCGGTCGAAGAAGTCCCGGGCCCGGTCCGGACGTCCCATCACGGTGAAGGCGTGGCCGAGGTCCCGCAGCAGGTGTCCTTCGCCGATGGCGTCGCCGGAGTCCCGGCAGAGTTCCAGCACTTCGGTGAAGGTGAGGACCGCCAGGTCGCTCCGGCCCTGTTCGAGGAGGAGCTGACCGACCCGGCGCAGGGTGCGTGCCCGGCCGCCGGTGTAGCCGATGCCCTCGTAGATGTCGAGCGCCTCGTCGAGCTGGCGCTGCGCGGTGTCGGTCTCGCCCTGGCGCATGCGGATGTGGGCGCTCTGGGTGAGGACGATCGCCCGCCCGACGACGTCCCCGGCGCGGTCGAAGTCGGCGAGGGAGCGCCCGTAGAGCTCCAGTGCGGCGGCGTCGTCGCCGCCGGTGCGCGCGATGAGCGCCATGTCGCGGCGGCAGAGGGCCTCGCCCATGGGTTCGTCGAGGGCCTGGAAGACGTCGAGCGCCGAGTTCAGGGCCTGGCGCGCGGTGTCGTACTGGTTGCGGCTCATGTAGAGCGAGCCGAGCGAGGCGCGGACCGCGGCGGTGCCGCGCAGGTTTCCGGCCTTGCGGACGGCGGCGAGGGCGATGTGGTGGGTCCGCTCCCACAGGTCGTAGTGACCCCGCACCTCGAACAGGGTGACGAGCGAGGTCGCGAGGTCCCAGCTGAGGTCGTGGAGACCCTCCTCCGCTGCGTGCTCGACCATGCCGCAGAGGGCGCCCTGTTCGGCGTCGAGCCAGGCGAGCGGGTCGGCGAGCGCCTCGTCGGTGTAGGCGGCCGGGGGTTCCCAGCGGGGCGCGTCGCCGTGCAGGACGGTGAAGTCGCCCCCGTACACCTTGCGGTGGGCCTGCTGGGCGAGGTGCATCCAGCCGCCGGCCATGCGGGCGAAGGCGGCCTTCCGCTCCTCGGGCGGGTGCTGGACGGCGAGCTGCTCGCGGGCGTAGACCCGGATGATCTCGTGGAAGCGGTAGCGGAAGCCGCCGGTCTCCATGCCGGCGACGTCGAGCATCTGCACGTCGACGAGGGGTTCGAGGAGGTCCGAGGGGAAGGGCCTGCGGTCGTCGAGGAGGGCTCCGGCGAGCCAGCTCGGCAGGGTCGGCGCCTGGGCCATGCTGAGGAGCCGCAGCAGTCCCCGGTCGCCGGGCGCGAGTCCCTCGTAGGTGAGGGAGAGGCTGGCGCGCATCGTCATTTCACCGTGTGCGAGTTCGTCAAGTCGGTGCCGTTCGTTGGCGAGCCGGTGGACCATGGACGCCAAAGTCCAGTGGGGCCGGGCGGCGAGCCGGGCGGCGACGATGCGCAGGGCGAGCGGGAGCCGCCCGACGGTGCGGACGAGGGCTTCGGCGGCGGCGGCCTCGCCGGTGACGCGGTCCTCGCCGATGATGCGGGAGAGCAGTTCCAGCGCGCGGTCCTCGTCGAGCACGTCGAGTTCGACGCGGTGGGCGCCGGGCAGCGCGGTGAGCCGGGCGCGGCTGGTGACCAGGACGGCGCAGCCCCGGCTGCCGGGGAGCAGCGGGAGGACCTGGCCTTCGCCGGCGGCGTCGTCGAGGACGACGAGGACGCGGCGGGAGGCGAGCCGGGTGCGGTACATCTCGGCGCGCTCGTCGAGGGATTCGGGGATGAGCTGGCCGGGGATGCCGAGGGCGCGCAGGAAGCGTCCGAGGACCTCGACGGGGGTGGCGGGGGCGCTGGTGGTGCCGCGCAGGTCGCAGTAGAGCTGTCCGTCGGGGAAGCCGGTCTCGGCGAGGGCGTGGGCGACGTGTACGGCCAGGGTGGACTTGCCGGTGCCGGGCTTGCCGGTGATGGCGGCGAGCGGGACGGTGCCGCGTCCGTCGCTGCCGGCGAGGGCCCTGCCCAGGGCGGCGAGGCGCTGTCCGTCGGCGACGAAGTCGGCGATGTCGGCGGGCAGCTGGTGCGGGACGGTGTCCTGACGAATCGTTTCGGCAGCGGGCGTCGCAGGGGTCTCGGCGGACGTCGGGGGCTGCTCAGGGCGCGCTTCGGGTGCCGCGTCGACGGGTCTCGCGGCGGGTCTCGCGGTGGGTCTCGCGCCGGGTACGGCGGGAGACCCGGCGGCGTCCGGCGGCGGCAGCTCGCCCGCGAGGATGGCGGCTTCGAGGTCGCGGAGTTCGCGGCTGGGTTCGAGGCCGAGTTCCTCGGCGAGGTAGCGGCGGGCGGTGCGGAAGGCCTCGAGGGCCTCGGCCTGGCGTCCGGACCAGTAGAGGGCCTGGATGAGCTGCCCGTGCAGCTTCTCGCGGAGGGGGTGTTCATGGGTGAGCCGCTGGAGTTCGCCCACGAGCCGGTCATGGCGGCCGAGTTCGAGCTCGATGCGGATGCGGAGCTCGACGGCGGCGAGGCGCTCCTCGTTGAGCTGCCGGGCCTTGTTGGCGAGCGGGCCGCTGTCGAGTCCGGTGAGGCATTCGCCCTGCCAGAGGGTGACGGCCGATCTCAGCAGGCCGACGGCCTCTTCGGCGTCTCCGCTCTCGCGCAGTGCGCGGGCGCGCTGGACGAGGCTGGTGAAGAGGGCGGCGTCGACGTTCCCGGCACCGGTGTGCAGCACGTAGCCGGGGGGCCGGGTCACCAGGGTGACCTCGCCCTCGGCGCCGGCGAGCAGCTTGCGCAGCCGGGACACGCAGATCTGCACCTGGGTGCGGGCGGTCTCCGGGGGGTTGTCCTCCCAGATGAGGTCCACGAGCTGGCTGGTGCTCACCACCCGGTTGCTCTCCAGGAGCAGCGCGGCGAGGATCACCTCCTGCCGGCCCGGCGGGACGCGCAGCGGCCCGCCGGCTCCCTGGACCTGGAGGGGCCCCAGCACCCGGAAGGTCAGGCGCGGCCCGCCCTGGACGTCCTCGTCCGCTAACCCACCGGCGGCAGCAGCCACTGATCCCCCACCCAAACAAGAAGAGTCGACTCGCCAGGACCAATCCCGGCCACGCCGGGATGTCAGGCTCAAGTGAGGACAGTCTCCACATCTCTTCCCGCCCTGTCCATGCCGTGAAGATCCCGGCCGGGGATAGGGAGGCGATAACGCGAAGTTGGGAAGGCGCCGCAGAATCCTGGAGCGAGAGTGAAGGGGGTTGGCACCGTTGAACAGCCATGACGACACGAGCACCGTGTGGGCCGACGGAACGGGGGCGGTGGATCTGGTGACCGCCGCGGGGATCGACCACGTGCGGCTGGTCTACGACTACCTCGACGCGGGTGATCTGGACGGCTGCGCGTCCTTGTTGCACGACGCCGTGGTCTTCGAGCTGCCGGGTCTGCCGCCGGCCCGGGGCCGCAGCGAGGCGGTGCGGGCGCACGTGGGGCACGTGCTGCCGACGGCCCGCCACGAGGTGGAGCAGCTGGTGGCGCGGGACCGCACGGTGATCGCCACGGGCCGCCGGGTCCCGGCGCCGACGGCCGCCGCGCCGGGACCGGTGGACCACCGCTTCGTCGACGTGTTCACCATCGCCCCGGACGGGATGGTCCGCACCTGCGTGCGCTACTACCACGCGACCCCCTGACCGGAGCATCGGGCTCCGCTTCCGGTTGGCCTCCACTTGGACCCTACAGGGGGTCAGGACGACAGGAATCATCGGGCAATTGGAAACTTTCCTGTCGCTCCGGATGCCAATCCGGTCACACAAGTTCCGAAATGATCAAAGACGCCTCTATAGTGCGGTCGTCCCCGCACCTCCCCCGCCTGCTCTTGAGAGTCCGGTTGATGTCGGCGTCACCCAGCCCGTTCCGTCCCGCCCTGACCGCCTCGCTGCTGACCGCCGCCGCGGGCGGCGCGCTCACCGTCGCCGCGGTCACCGCGGCGCCGGCCGACGTGCGCTCCCCGATCGCCTGGTTCGCGGCGTGCGGCGTCCTCCTCCTGTCCGCGGCCTCGTTCGCGGTCACCTGGTACGCGCGCGCCCTGCGGGCCCTGACCAAGCGGGCCGACCGGCTCGCCGCGCAGGTCTCCTCCCAGGACGCCTACGCCGCCCACCGCCAGGCCGCCGCCGACAGCGAGGCCGCGGCCCTGAGGGAACGTCACGAGGCCACCGCGGCCGCCGAGGCCGCCGCACACGCGGCCCGTGCCGAGGTCCTCGCCGAGCAGCACCGCACCGAGGCCGAGGAGCTCGCCCGCCGCCACCGCGCCGAGGCCGAGCGGCTCGCCACCGAGCACGCCGCCGGTGTCGCGCGCATGGAGGAGCGGGTCCGGCGCGCCGAATCGGCCCGCTCCGCCGCCCTGGCCGCCGCGGCCAACGCGGCCGGCCGGATGCAGGCCCTGGCCACGAGCATGATGGCCGACCTGCGGGAGATGGAGCACCGGCACGCCGACGAGGACGTGCTCGCCGACCTCCTCCACCTCGACCACCGCACCGCCCAGGCCGGCCGGCTCGCCGACTCCGTCGCCGTCCTCACCGGCGCCCGCTCCGGCCGCCGCTGGGCCCGGCCCATCGTCATGGAGTCGATCCTGCGCGGCGCCATGGGCCGCATCGCGGGCTACCAGCGGGTCCGGCTGCACTCCAGGAGCGAGGCCGCCGTCGCCGGCCACGCCGCCGAGGGCGTCATGCACGCGCTCGCCGAGATCCTCGACAACGCCGCCAACTTCTCCCCGCCCAGCGCCGAGGTCCACGTGTACGTGGAAGAGGTCCCCGCCGGTGTCGTCATCACCGTCGAGGACAGCGGTCTGACCATGAGCGACGTGCAGCTGCGGCGCGCCGAGTCCGCCGTCGACGCCACCACCCAGGACCTCGGCCGGCTCTCCGGCACCCGCCTCGGCCTGCACGTCGTCGGCCGCCTGGCCCGCAAGCACAACCTGTCCGTGTCCTTCCGGCCCTCCGCCCGCGGCGGCACCGGCGTCGTCCTGATGCTCCCCCAGGAGATCATCAGCCAGGGCGCCGAGGCGCCCGCCGCCGCGCCCCTGCCCATACCGGCGCAGCGGGCCACGCCCCCGGCCGCCCCCGCGGCCGCGGTCACTCCGGCCGCCGGGCCCGAGGCCGCTCCCGCGTCGCCCGACGAGACCGACGCGAACCCCGAGGCCGCCCCGGAGGACATCGTCCTGCCCCGCCGCAAGCGCGGGAAGACGCTCGCCGCGCACCAGGAGGCCACCCGCCCGGCCGCCGAGCGTCCGGCGCCCCGCACCGCCGACTCCCCCACCGTCTCGATCCGCTTCGGCGGCTTCCACAAGGCCGTGCGCGGCGCGGAGTCCGCCCCGTGCGAGGCCGCCCGCGAGGGCTCCGCACCCGACGACTCCGTACCCGACGGCTCGGCGCCCGACCAGGCGGCCGCCCCCGCCACGCCGCCGTCCTCGAACCACCCCCATTCGGAAGGCGATCCCCGATGACCGGCACCACCACCGACGAGAAGCTGAGCTGGCTCCTGGAGGGGCTCCTCGAACGGACCCCCGGCACCCGGCACGCCCTCGTGCTCTCCCGCGACGGCCTGAAGCTCTGCCGCACCACCGGGCTCTCCGTCGACCAGGCCGACCAGCTCGCCGCGATCGCCGCGGGCATCCAGAGCCTGTCGCACGGCGCCTCCGTCGAGTTCGGCGACGGCACGGGCGGAGTGCGCTCCGCGATGGCCGAGTTCTACGGCGGCATCCTCTTCATCGTCGAGGCCGGGGAGGGCGCCCACCTCGCGCTCGTCGCCGACGAGGAGGCCGACGCCGGTCTCGTCGGCCACAACATGACCGAGCTCGTCGAGCAGCTCGGCGAGCACCTCGTCGCGAGGCCGCGGGGATGAGCCGCGTCAGGCCGGGTCGGGACGACTCCCCCGACCGGCTCTACACCCTGACGGGCGGGCGCAGCCGCTCCGGGTCCACCGCCTTCGACGTCGTCACGCTCGTCGTCGCCGAGAGCGACCCGGTGCCCGGCATGCAGTCGGAGCATGCGGCGATCCTGCGCATGTGCCGCTTCCCCACCGCCGTCGTGGAGGTCGCGGCGGGGCTCGGGCTGCCCGTGTCGATCACCCGGATCCTGCTGGCCGACCTGCACGACACGGGCCGGATCAGCGCGCGGCACCCCCGCCCCTCCTCGTACCGCCTTCCCGATCACGACATCCTGGAGCAGGTGCTCGTTGGACTCCGTAACCTCTGAACCGCATCCGACCGCACCCCAGCACCAGACCCTGAGCAGCACCGCCGACAACGGACTGAAGATCGTCGTCGTCGGCGGCTTCGGGGTCGGCAAGACCACCCTGGTCCGCTCGGTCAGCGAGATCCGCCCGCTGAACACCGAGGAGACGATGTCGCAGGCCGGCGAGGACATCGACGACACCGACGGGGTCGCGGCGAAGACCGCCACCACGGTGGCCTTCGACTTCGGCCGGATCTCGCTCGACTCCCGCAACGTGCTGTACCTGTTCGGGGCGCCCGGCCAGGAGCGGTTCTGGTTCCTGTGGGACCGGCTGTTCTCCGGCACGCTCGGCGCGGTCGTGCTCGTCGACACCCGGCGGATCGCCGACTCCTGGTACGCCGTGGACCGGCTGGAGCACCACGGGACGCCGTTCGTCGTGGCCTGCAACGACTTCGGCGGCCCCGCGCACTCGCCGGCCGACGTCCGGGAGGCGCTGGACCTCGGCGAGGAGGTGCCGCTGGTCTTCTGCGACGCCCGGTCGCGCGAGTCGAGCAAGCAGGTCCTGATCGCCCTCGTCGAGCACCTGAAGGCGATCACCGAGCCCAGCGGCCGCCCCCACGCGTCGCACCCGCGGATCCACCCCGAGCCGATACCGGAGCACGCCCCGTGACCACCACCGAACCCGCGCCCGTCCCGCTGAGCGGACCGAGGTTCCACACCGACCCCACCGAGCTGTACCGGCGGATCCGGCGCGAGCACGGCGCCGTCGCCCCGGTCGTGCTCGACGGCGACGTGCCCGCCTGGCTGGTGCTCGGCTACCGCGAACTGCACCAGGTCACCAGCGACCCGGTGCTCTTCTCGCGCGACTCCGAGCTGTGGAACCAGTGGGACGCGATCCCCGCCGACTGGCCCCTGCTGCCCATGATCGGGCGCCGGCAGCCGTCCATCCTCTACACCGTCGGCGAGCGGCACCGCGAGCGTGCCGGGGTCATCTCGGCGGCGCTGGAGGGCGTCGACCCCTTCGAACTGCGGCGTCGGGCCGAGCACTTCGCCGACGAGCTCATCGACGGGCTCTGCGCGAAGGGCGCCTGCGACATCATCGCCGAGTACGCGACGCTGCTGCCCGTACGCGTCCTGGCCAGCATCTACGGCTTCGCCGACGAGCAGGGCCCGGCGCTGGTCACCGCCCTGAACGACATGATCAACGGCCGGGAGAACGCGCTGGAGGGCCAGCGGTACCTGGCCGAGTCGATGGGCGCGCTGCTGGCGGCCAAGCTGGCCGAGCCCGGCGACGACGTGGCCTCCCGGATGCTCGGCAACACCCTGGGCTTCACCGTCGAGGAGGTCGCCCAGGACCTGATGGTGATGCTCGCCGCCGGGCACCAGCCGACCGCCGACTGGATCGGGAACTCGCTGCGCCTGATGCTGACCGACGACCGCTTCGCGGCATCGCTGTCGGGCGGCCGGCACAGCGTCGGCGAGGCCATGAACGAGGTCCTGTGGGAGGACACCCCGACCCAGAACGTGGCCGGCCGGTGGGCGTCCCGCGACACCCACCTCGGCGGGCGGATGATCGGCCGGGGCGACCTCGTGCTGCTCGGCCTCGCCGCCGCCAACGCCGATCCGCACGTACGGGCCGACGCCGGGTCCGCCCTCACCGGCGGCAACAACGCCCATCTGTCCTTCGGACACGGCGAGCACCGCTGCCCCTTCCCCGCGCAGGAGGTCGCCGAGACCATCGCGCGGACCGGGATCGAGGTGCTCCTCGACCGGCTGCCGGACGTGGACCTGGCGACGGCCGAGGACAGCCTCACCCGCCGCCCCTCGCCGTGGCTGCGGGGGCTGACCGCGCTCCCCGTCTCGTACACCCCGACCCCCGCCCTTGGAGCCCACGCATGACCTGCCCGATGGACCACACCGCCGGTTCCGGCACCGAGGCGATCGTCCTCGACCCGTTCGTCTCCGACCTCGACGGCGAGAGCGCCCGGCTGCGCGCGGCCGGCCCGCTGGCCCGGGTCGTGCTGCCCGGCGGCGTCCCCGTCTGGGCGGTGACTCGGCACGCCGAGGCGCGGGCCCTGCTCACGGACTCCCGGCTGGTGAAGGACATCGGCGTGTGGGGGGCCTGGCAGCGGGGCGAGATCCCGCTGGACTGGCCGCTGATCGGACTGGCCAACCCCGGCAAGTCGATGCTGACGGTGGACGGCGAGGAGCACCGGCGGCTGCGGACCCTGGTCGCGCAGGCGCTCACGGCCCGCCGGGTGGAGCGGCTGCGGGCCGGGATCGAGACCCTCACGACGGGGCTGCTGGACCGGCTCGCGGAGCGTCCGGCCGGTGCGCCCGTCGACCTGAAGGCCGAGTTCGCCTACCCGCTGCCGATGAACGTCATCAGCGAGCTGATGGGCGTGGACCCGGCGGACCACCCGCGGATGAAGGCGCTGTTCGACAAGTTCTTCTCGACGCAGACGCCTCCGGAGGAGGTGCCGCAGATGATGGCGGACCTCGGCGCGCTGTTCGCCGGGATCGTGGCGGCGAAGAAGGAGACGCCGGGCGACGACCTGACGAGCGCGCTGATCGAGGCCTCCGAGGACGGCGACCGGCTGACCACCGAGGAGATCACCAACACGCTCCAGCTCATGGTGGCGGCCGGTCACGAGACCACGATCAGCCTGATCGTGAACGCCGTGGTGGCCCTGGAGACCCATCCCGAGCAGCGGGAGCTCGTCCTCAAGGGCGAGGTGCCGTGGGAGAACGTGATCGAGGAGACGCTGCGCTGGTCGACGCCGACCTCGCACGTCCTGATCCGCTTCGCCGCCGAGGACATCGAGGTCGGCGACCAGGTCCTGCCGCAGGGCGAGGGGCTCGTGGTGTCCTTCGGCGCCATCGGCCGCGACGAGGCCCAGCACGGCGAGACCGCCGGCGGCTTCGACGTCACCCGCACCCCGAACCGGCACATCTCCTTCGGGCACGGCCCGCACGTCTGCCCGGGTGCGGCCCTGTCCCGCCTGGAGGCCGCGGTGGCGCTCCCCGCGCTCTACGCGCGCTTCCCGGGGCTGCGCCTCGCGGTGCCGCGCGAGGAGCTGCGCAACAAGCCGGTCGTCACCCAGAACGACCTCTACGACCTCCCGGTCCACCTGGCCTGACGGGGCGCCGCACGGCCCGGTCAGCCGGCGGGGCGGGCCCCCGCCGGCGTAGCCGGGCCGGGCCCGAGGTCGACGCGGGCCGCGACGGGGAGGTGGTCGCTCGCCGTCGCGGGCAGGGTCCACGACCCGGTGGCCCGCGCTCCCTTGAGGAGGATCTGGTCGATCCGCACGAGCGGGAGGCTCGCCGGCCAGGTGAGGCCGAAACCCTCGCCGGACGTCGACTGGGCCGACGCCATACCGGCGGTGAGCGGGCGCAGCCCCCGGTCGTCGGTGGAACCGTTGAAGTCGCCCATGACGAGGACGCGCGGCACACGCTCGGCCCGCAGGTATCCCGCCAGGACGCCGGCGACGTCGTCGCGCGAGCCCGAGGTGAAGCCCGCCGGTCCGACGCGGACGGACGGCAGGTGGGCCACGTACACCGCCAGCGGGCCCTCGGGGGTGTCCGCCGTGGCGCGCAGGGCCCGGGTCCACGGCATGATCGGCACGGCCCGCGCGTCCCGCAGCGGGCGGGTGCTCCACAGACCGACCGTGCCCTCCTGGAAGTGATGCGGGTACGCGGCGGCCAGAGCCCGCTCGTAGGCGGGCGCGGTGTCGGGCGAGAGTTCCTGGAGCGCGACGATGTCCGCCCCGCTCGCGATCAGGCTCCGCGCGGTGCCCGACGGATCGGGGTTGTCCTGGTTGACGTTGTGGCTGACGACCGTGAGGTCCCCGCCGGGCGCCGACTTGTCGGCGAGGGTGCCCGCGAAGACCGTCAGCCAGGCGGCCACCGGCAGGATCAGGGCCGCCGTCGCCGTCCGTGACCGGCGCAGCAGCGCCGGGGCCGCGAGCGCGGGGATCGCGAGGGCCGTCCACGGCAGCAGGGTCTCGGCCAGGCTGCTGAGGTGGCCGGGGAGGTCGGGCAGGCCTCCGTGGCCGACGAGGACGATGACGAGAGCCAGCAGGGCGGCGCCGAGCGCGAGGCCCCTGCCCCGGCGTCCCCTGCCTCCCGTGCGTCCCTCGCGTGCCGTACTCGGAGGGGGAGTCTCCGCGTCCCGCTCCGCCTCCGGGGCGTCCACCGGACGGATCGTGGCCGTCATGGTTCAGCCCTCCCGGGTCAGGCTGTCGCGGAGCCCGGTGATCAGGCGGCGGCTGCTGTCGACGGCCTCCCGGAGGCCCTCGGCGGGCGTGGTGTCCGCCCGCTGGTGGAGCACCGCTCCGACGAGCAGTCGGGTCGCGCCGCCGACGCGCACCTCGCAGGCCCACAGCAGGTTGCCGCCCGCCGGGGTGCTGGATCCGGTCTTGATGCCGACGACGCCCGGCGTGTCCAGAAGGGGATTGGTGTTGGTGATCGTGCCGACGCCGGGCACGGTCACCGACCGGGTGCCCACGATCTCCCGGAAGACGGCGTTGCGCATCGCCTTCCGGGCCAGGGCGAGCTGGTCCTCCGCGGTGCTCGTGGTGGTGGCCTCGATGCCGCTCGCCCCGGTGTACGTCGAGTCCTTCATGCCCAGCCCGACGGCGGCACGCTGCATCTTCTCCGCGAAGGCCTCCTGGGTCCCGGCGTCCCAGCGGGCCAGCAGCCGCGCCACGTTGTTCCCGGAGGGGATCAACAGCATCTCCAGCAGCTGCCGTTGGGAGTACCGCCGGCCCGCCTGGAGCGGCACCGTGGACTCACCGCCGACGCCCGCCTCGTAGGAGGCCTGGCGGTCCACCTCGATCATCGGACCCGACTCGCCCGGCTTCAGCGGGTGCCCCTCCAGGATGACGTGCGCGGTCATCACCTTCGTCAGGCTCGCGATGGGCACGGGCCGCCCGTCGCCCCGTGTGCCGACCGGGCCGGCCCCTTCGAGGGCGACCGCGGTCTGCCCGCCCTCCGGCCACGGGAGCGCCCCGCCGTCGACGACGACCCGGGCCAGCTCGCCGTCCCGGTACGGCACGGAGGCAGAGCCGTCCCCCGTCCCGGCCACGGCGACGCCCAGCCCCGTCACGAGGAGCAGGGCCAGCGCGCCGCCCGCGACGCGTTTGCGGTGCGAGGGGGAAAGGGACATCGGACTACCTCCGGGGCTGGCGTACGAGATCGGTACGGCAGCCAGGCTGCGGGCACGGTGTGTCCGGACGCCGGAGGCGAGGGCTTCACGGGAGCTCGGGAAGCCGTCGGTTGTGTATCGGGGGTGTATCGGGGGGGGCGGGCCGGCCCGTCCCCCGGCGGCGCCTACGTGCCGGCCGCGCCGGTGTCGACCTCCGGCAGCCGCAGCGTCGCCACCGCTCCCCCGTCCTCGGGATGGTTCGCGAAGGACAGCACCGCGCCGATCACGGCCGCCTGACCGCACGCGATCGTCAGGCCCAGGCCGTGTCCGCGGCCCCGCTCGGCGCTGCCCGTCCGGAACCGCTGGGGACCGTCGGCCAGGAGGTCCGCCGGGAAGCCGGGGCCGTGGTCCCGGACCGTGATCGTCCGGCCGGAGACGGTGATCTCCACGGGGCCCGCGCCGTGGCGGTGGGCGTTGACGGCGAGGTTGGCGACGATCCGGTCCAGCCGCCGCGGATCCGTGTCGGCCACCGCCGACGCGTCGGCGGTCACCCGGGCCGTCGTCCCGGTCCGCGCCACCGACTCCCGGACGAGCTCGGCGAGGACCACCGGCCGGAACCGGGGCTCCTCGGCCCCGGCGTCGAGCCGGGAGATCTCCAGCAGGTCCTCGATCAGGTCCCGCAGCACCCCGATCCGGCCCCGGACCATGTCGGTGACCTCGCCCTCGGGCAGCAGTCCCGCCGAGGTGACCAGGCCCATCAGCGGGGTGCGCAGTTCGTGGGCGACGTCGGCCGTGAAGCGCTGCTCGGCCGCGATGCGCTGCTGCAGGCTGTCGGCCATGGAATCGACGACGGCCCCGATCTCGCCGATCTCGTCGATGCCGCCGCGGCTCGTCTCCGTACGGGCGTCCAGGTCGCCCGCGGTGATGCGGCGTGCCGTGCGGGCCACCCGGCGCAGCCGCCGCGCCGGCAGTTCGGTCGCGAGGACCGTGACGGGGACGACGATGCCGAGGGTGAGCAGCGAGTACTTCCACATGTGCCGGTCCAGGGCCTGCCGGGTGAGCAGGTCGGCGGTCATGTCGACCCTGGTCGCGTAGAGCTGCCCGTCCTGCGTCAGCGCGGCCCAGAAGACGGGGGCCGGGGGCCGGTCCTCGTACAGGGTGCCGGCGCCGTCGCGTTCGACCTGCCGCAGCAGGGCGTCGGGGAGTGCGCCGGGCTGGGTCGTCGCGCCCTCCCGTACGACGGGGTCGAGGGCGGCCAGCGCCTTGCCCGCGCCCTCGTGCATCGACCGCCGCAGGGTCGACTCGTGGACGAGCACGCCGACCGTGAGGGCCATGGCGGTGCAGGCGAGGCCGACGAGGAGAACGATCTTCCAGCGCAGCGACCGGAGGTTGAGCAGGGCGCGTACGGGGGCCATCCGGAGCTCCTCCCTCAGCGCCGCAGCTTGTAGCCGAAGCCGCGGACCGTCTCGATGCGGTCGGCTCCGATCTTCTTGCGCAGCCGCTGGACGCAGAGGTCGACGACCCGGGTGTCGCCGTCCCAGCCGTAGTCCCAGACGTTGCGCAGCAGGCTCTGGCGGTCGAGCACGATCCCGGGGTGGGCGGAGAACTCCAGGAGCAGCCGCAGTTCGGACGGGGCCAGGGCGATCTGCCGCCCGTCCCGGCGTACTTCGAGGGCCGCGGGGTCGATGGTCAGGTCGCCGAACGCGAGCAGTCCGGCCGTCTCCGGAGCATCGGGGCCGGCGGGCGGTGGGGCGGCGGCGGAGGCCCGGCGGAGCAGGGAGCGGATGCGGGCGACCAGGACGGCGGTGTCGACGGGCTTGACCACGTAGTCGTCGGCCCCCGCCTCCAGCCCGGAGACCACGTCGAGGGCGTCACCGCGCGCGGACATCATGAGGATCGGGGCGGTGCTGGTCTCCCTGATCCGGCGGCAGAGCCCGATGCCGTCCAGGGCCGGCAGCATGACGTCGAGCAGCAGCAGGTCGTGGTGCCTCGCGCGGAAGAGCTCCAGCCCGGTCAGCCCGTCGCCCGCGACGTCCACGCGGTAGCCGTAGCGTTCCAGCGCCATCGCGACGGACTTGCGGATCACCTCGTCGTCCTCGACGAGCAGGATCGTCACGGGGGTGGGCTCGGACTCAGGCAGGGGCATGCGTCGCATCCATCGGGGGTGATCGGCGGGCCTCCCATCATGCCTCACCTCCGGCAGCCGGCAGGGCCTCCCCCACCTGGGGTGGGAGAGGCCCTGTCCTTCGACGTGCCGGGTCGATCTGCCCTCGGGTCTGATCCGGGCGAACTTCTCCGCCAGGACGGGACCCAGGTGGTCGACGTCGTCGTCCGTTCGTCTTTCCCCCTGGGATCAGCGTGACCCGTCCCGCCCGGTCCGGCCGCGCAGCGACGGCAGACCGATGGTGCGGCAGCATTCGGCCATGACTCGCCGTCCCTGGAGTCGTGGTGACGCTGGGAGACAGGGGCCCCTCGCGAGGCCCGTCCCGCTACTTGTTCACGACGACGACGGCGTTGCCGACCTTGCGTTCCGTGGGGCCGCTCGCGGTCCAGCTGTCCATGGGGCGGTTGGAGAGGGCGCCCTTGGTGACGAGGGTGGTGTCGCCGCCGATGCCCAGGCTGAGCGCGTCCTTGGCCCCGAGCCACTTCATGACCTCGGCGGCCTCCTGGGCCGTGACGCCCACGCTGTTCTGGGGGTCGCGCCCGTCGATGGTGACCAGGAGGAGCTCGCCGGCGGCGGTGACGCCCGCGAGGGTGCGGGGGTGGCGCTCGACGACGGCGCTGCCCGGGGTGCCCCACACGGGGTCGTACATGCCGTTGGCCACGGTGTTGACCAGGACCTCGCCGTTGCGGACCAGGGCGGGACCGCCGCCCGCGACCGCCGAGAAGGTCGGGCCGGTCACCGACTTGCCCTGGGAGTCGGTGATGGAGGTGCCGGGCTTGAAGGTCTCACCGACGGCCGCGTGGGCGCGCAGCCAGTCCGCCCCGGTGCCGATGCCCTGCAGGATCCTGCTGCCCGCGGGGATGGGACCGCCGGTCGCCCGGATCTCCGTGACCTTCCAGGTGCCGTCCATGACGACGTCGACGCTCTTGGCGGCGTCCGGTCGCGGCGTCTGCGTCCCCCACTCGGGCCGGAAGATCACCACTTCGTCGTCGTCGACGCAGAGGGCCCCCCGCCACGGCCTGGTCTCGGGGTCGGCGCCCTTCCCGTCGAGGCGGTGGTCCGCGCCGATGCCGCCGCAGCCGCGGATCCGGCCGGGCATCCGGTTGATGCCGTCGATCTGGCGCACCTGGCCGTCGGCGGCGGTCACCTGCGTCCTGGAGGTGACCTCGTCGACCCGGACCCGGGCGCCCGCGCCCTCCAGGAGCAGGGCGGTGCGGCCGTTGTTGGCCTCGCTGAGGAGGTTGTTGCCCGTGACGTAGAGCCCCTCGGGGTCTCCGCCGAAGCCGGAGTGGTTCGCGTTGGTCGGCGAGTCGATGTCGAACTCGGATCCGTTGACGGCGACGAGGGCGCCGGCGGCCGTGGCCATGTCGCGGACCGTCTGCGCCGTGCTGACGTCCTGTCCGTGCACGGCCTTGAAGGCGACGTTCGCGGTGGGGTCGACCTTGACGACCTGCACCTGCCAGGGCCCGGTGCCGGGCGAGCCGTCCTGGGCCGTGTAGACGGTACGGGCGGCGTACCCGGAGGTCTCCAGCCAGCCCTTCAGCCGGTTCGCCGCGGCCTGGTCTCCGGCGTCGAACCGCCCGACCCGCACCATGTTCTCCGGCAGGGAGCCGCCGCTTCCGGTCAGTACGGGCACCTGCCGGGTATCGACGCGGCCGGCGAACCCCTTGTCGGCCAGGTCGGCGACCATGGCGTCGGCGTACGTCCTGTTGCCGACCCGCCAGCTCTTGCCGCCCGGCCAACCGATCTCCAGCTCGACCGACCACAGGTCGGTGGCCCGGCCCTGGCTGAACTTCTGGTACGTCACCCCGGGCGCTATGTCCTGGGCGGGCTCCACGACCGTTTCGAGGTCGGCGGGGCCCAACGGCATGTGCTCCGCCGTGACGTCCGATTCCTCTGCCACGGCCGACGCACCGGGCGGCAGCATGATCATCGACGTCAGTGCGACGGCGGCCGCGAGGCCGCGACGAAGTCTGGGCAAGACTCTCCTCAGATAGGCGAAACGATTCAGCAGACGGCACGGCAGCCTGGCCGGGGCGGTCGCACCGGCCACGCCCTCTCGTGACGGGCCGGGTCAGCGTACGAGGCCGGACCGGGCGCACACGCCTCGGGGCGACGCGTCCGGCCTGCCCCTGTGACAAGCAACCGCCGCCTTGAGACCCTTGCCCCATGGGGGACTTGAGGGATCTTGAGGTGAATCGTCGGGTAGATGTCGGGCCCGGCCCCGCGGCCCGCTCCGAGGCCGGCCCCGCGGTCGACTCCTTGGCCGAGCCCGAGACCGGCCCCGGGGTCGACTCCCGGACAGGTGTCGACGCCCGCCCCGGGACAGCGGGGAGCAGCCTTCCGCGCCGCGGCGGGCATCTCGGCGTGGCCGTCCCCGTGCTCCTGGCGGCCTGGGGGCTCGCGGGGGCGGGGATCGTGCTCGCCGTCCTGGCGGGCGGGCCCTGGAGCAGCGATCAGGGGTTCTTCCTCGTCGACACCGCCGACGCGCTCGTCTACGGGCTCGTCGCGGCCGTCGTGCTCGGCCGACGCCTGCATCCGGTGGGCTGGCTGGTCGCCCTGACGGCGCTGGGCACCGGGATCTCCGCCGTCGTCGCGCAGCTGGGGATCATGGCGACGGCCTCGGGGGACGGCCCGCCGCCGGGGTGGGTGGTCCTGCAGAGCACGGCCTGGGTGCCGGGCACCCTGGCGCTGATGCTCGTCGTGCCGTACCTACTGACCGAGGAACGGCCGACGCGCGCCGCTCGCGCCGCGATCGGCGTCGGCGCGGGCACCATCGGCGCCACCCTCCTCGTCCGGCTCACCGACCCCTGGCCGTGGCCCGCGCCGGGCGGGTCCTTCTCGCCGTTCGCGGTCCGCAGCGAGGTGTGGGCGCGGCTCGCGGAGCCCGCCGACCGGTGGATCCAGCTGGCCGTCGTCGTGCTCGGCCTCACCGCCGCGGGGCACGCGGCCCGGCACCGGTACCGGGATCCGGCCGCCCGGGGTCTCGGCTGGCTCGCCGTCGGCGTCGCGCTGATCTCCTCGACGTTCGTCCCGCTGCTCTTCTGGGCGGAGGGCGAACCCGGCCCGGCCGTCGGCCTCTTCACCACGCTCGCCCACCTGGCCTCGCAGGCGTTCTTCCCGGCCGCCATCCTGGTCACGGTCCTGCGCCGGCGGATGTTCGGCATCGACCTGGCGGTCAGCCGGACCCTGCCGTGGGCGCTCCTCACCGGCGTGCTGGTGGCGGGCTACCTCGGCACGGTCGCGGTCCTCGGGCTGCTGCTGCCGGGCGACGACGGCATGGTCCGGGTACTGGCCGCCGCCGTGACCGGGGCCGGGGTCCAGCCCGTGCGCGCCCGGCTGCAACGGCGCGTGGACCGGCTCGTGTACGGGGAGGCGGCCGCGCCGGCGCTCAGCCGGGTCGGGCGGCACCTGGGAAGCGCGGGGAGCCCGGCGGAGTCGCTCGCGGGGATGGCGGAGTCGATCGCGGCCTCCTTCCATCTGGGTGACGTGCGGATCGTCGACGCCGCCGAGGGCGGGGCCACGGATCGGGACGGGCACGCGGACGTGCCGGACGCCGTCGCGGTGCCGCTGGTCGTCCGAGGGGAACGGGTCGGCCTGCTGCTCGTGACGCCGCGCCCCGGTGAGCGTCTCGACCGGCGGGCCCGCGCGGGCCTCGACGAGGTGGCGCCGCTGGTCGCCACCGCCGTGCGGCTGGCCGCCGTCACGCGGGCGCTGCGGGAGTCGCGCGGGCGGCTCGCCGCGGCGCGCGACGAGGAACGGCGGGTGCTGCGCCGCGAGTTGCACGACGAGATCGGGCCCGCCCTGGCCGGCATCGGGCTCGCGCTCTCCGCCGCCCGCAACCTGCTGCCGGACGGCGCGGACCGGGCCGACGAGCTGCTGGCCCGCCTACGGGGCGAGGTCGACGCGCGAGGGGAGGAGGTGCGGGTGCTCGCGCGCGGCCTCGTGCCACCGGTCCTGGCCGAGCTGGGCCTGGTCGCGGCGCTCCGGGAACTGGTCATGCGCTACGAGGCGGACGGGCTGACCGTGCTCGTACGGGAAGAGGGCGACGGGCTCGACGGCACGCCTCAGGAGGTCGCGGGCGCGGTGTACGCGATCGTCGCGGAGGCCATGCGCAATGTGGCGCGGCACGCGCACGCCCGGCTGTGCACGGTCGAACTCCGCTTGGTCGAGGGGCTGTTGAACGTGTCGGTGCAGGACGACGGCAGGGGCATGCCGCAGGATGTGCGGCACGGGGTCGGCACGGTCTCGATCCGTGAACGGGCCGAGGCCGTCGGCGGGACCGCCTCCTGGCACCCGGGCGGGGCCGGCCGGGGCACCCGGCTGGAACTGAGGCTCCCGTGCTGAGGGTCATGGTCGTGGACGACCATCCGGTCTTCCGGCTGGGGATGTCGGCGCTGCTCGGTTCGCTGGCGGGTCTCGAGGTCGTGGGTGAGGAGGCCTCGACGGAGGCGGCGGTGGCGACGGCGGCAGCCCGCGCGCCGGACGTCGTGGTGATGGACCTGCACCTGGGTGAGGCGGCCTCGTCGGGGGTGGAGGCGACGCGCGAGATCCTGCGGATCCTGCCGCGGGCGGGGGTGCTCGTGGTGACGATGCTGGACGACGACGACTCGGTCTTCGCGGCGATGCGGGCGGGCGCCCGGGGATACCTCCTGAAGGGGGCGGGCGCGGCGGAGATCGAGCGGGCGGTCCGGGCCGTCGCCAACGGTGAGGTCATCCTGGGCCCCGCCGTGGCCGGCCGGGCGATGGCGTACCTGCTGGGTCACGCGGGGTGGGGCGGGCCGGTGCCGCTGCCCGAACTGACCTCGCGGGAGCGGGAGGTGCTGGACCTGGTGGCCCGCGGTCTGGACAACCTCGCGATCTCGCGGCGGCTGACCCTCAGCCCGAAGACGGTGCGCAACCATCTGTCCAGCATCCTCGCGAAGCTGCAGGCGGCGACGCGGGCGGAGGCCATCGTGCGCGCCCGGCAGTCGGGCCTGGGCGGCGGACCGTGACGGGGTGGGGCGGCGGAGCCGGACCGTGAGCGGGTGGGGCGGCGGGCCGGGGGCCCGGCCCGCCGCCCGGCGGTCACACCCAGCGGATGGAGGACGCCTCGTCGTCCATCCATCCCCCGCTCCACGGCCCTTCCACGGTGCGGCCGGACGTGCGGGTGTTGAACCAGCTGTTCTCGTAGTAGATGCCGTGGCAGCCGGAGTACTCCTGGGCCGAGCCGATCTCGTCGCCCCAGTTGAAGTTGGTGTTGTCGTTGAAGTAGCGGAGGTTGCCCTCCTCGAACTCGACGGTGCCCCAGTCGCCGTCGCATCCGTGGTCCTTGACGAAGGTGAACGAGTGCCCGGCGAAGTTCGCGTCGTTGTAGACCACGGCGATGACCGTCGCCCCGGTCGCCCCGAGGCCCTTGGCGCCGGCCGCCGCGTCGAGCTGTCGCTGCGTCACCGTCCGCGCCCCGGCCGGGAGGCGCACGGCGCCGTTCGTCGCGTGGGCGATGGCCTCCGCGAAGGTGTCGAAACAGGTCGCGGCCCGTTGGCCCGGGCGCACCGTGCAGTGCTGCTTGCCGCCGTCGGCGCCGGTCGTGGCCGCGGCGGCGCCCGAGGGGGCCGCCAGGGTCATGAGGGCCGCCACGGCGACCGCGCCGGCCAGGGCCGAGTTGCGTGATACGGACATCGTCGATGCCTCACCGTCTACGGAGCGCGGCGAATCCGCGCCGTCGTCCTCCACCCTCGCCCGACGCGTGTCCCCCGCACATGGGGCAGGTGTCCCGACCCCGCGGGACGTGCCGAGGGGGACCCGCCGTCAGCTCGTCGCCCGGATCGCGGTCCTGATCAGATCGGCGACCCGGGTGGGCTCGGAGAGGTGGACGGCATGGGAGGCGTCGGGGAGCTCGACGGCCGCGGCGCCGGCGCGTCGGGCGCCGAAGCGCTGGACCTGGGGGCCGATCGTGCGGTCGGCCCCGGCCACCAGGGCCCAGCACGGCTTCGTGCGCCAGGCCGCCGTCGGCACCGTCTCGGTGAAGGCGGCCGTGGCGAGCGGGCGTTGGGCCGCCGCCAGGACCCCGGCGACGTCCTCGGGCAGGTCCGCCGCGAAGACCAGGGGAAAGGCCGTCTCGTCGATGGTGAGCTCGACCGAGGAGTCGCCGTCGAGGAGCGGGTACGTCCATTCCTTCAGGTCGGTCTTCGGCGGGGCGCCGGGGAAGCGCCCCTGGAGTGCGGCGAGGCTCTCGCCCTCGCGGGGGACGTACGCGGCCACGTAGACGAGCCCGACCACGTTCTCGGCGGCGCCCGCCACGGTGATCAGCGCACCGCCGTAGGCGTGGCCGACGAGGACGGCCGGCCCTTCGACCTGCGCGAGGACGGAGGCGAGGTAGGCGGCGTCGGACGTGAGGCCCCGCAGCGGGTTCGGCGGGGCGAGCACCGGCACCCCGCTGCTCCGCAGTTCCGCGATGACGCCTATCCAGCCTGTCGCGTCGGCGAAGGCGCCGTGCACGAGGACGACGGTGGGCAGGGGCATGCGGGTTCTCTTCTCGGTGTCGGGCGCGGTCCGGGCGGGGCGGCGAGAGGCGCGTGCGGTGGTTACTCACGGTAGGTTCGAGGCGTGCCGGGTCTTGTCCGTACGCGCATCCGCACCGGCACGGCGGCGCAGACCCGGGCATGCGGGAACGTGCGCACGGACGGCTCCGGCCGTCCCCGGCTCCGGCCGTCCCCGACTCAGGACGGCACCGGCTCAGGACGGCACCGGCCCGAAGGCCGAGGTCGCCAGGGCCTGCCATTCGCTGGGGCTCATGCCGTAGGCGCCCCGGAACGTGCGACTGAAGTGCGAGGGGCTGTTGAAGCCCCAGCGGTGCGCCATCGCGGCCATGGTGATCCTGCGGTGGGACCTGCCGAGCTCGAGCCGGCAGAACTCGAGCCTGCGGTGCCGCACCCACTGGCTCACCGTGCTGCCGTCGTTCTGGAACAGCTTCTGCAGGTAGCGGACGGAGATGTGGTGGGCGCGCGCGATCGACTCCGGCGAGAGGTCCGGGTCCATCAGGTGTTCCTCGATGTGGGCGTGGATGCGGTTCAGCATCGCGCCGCCCGTCCCGGACGCGTCGGCGTCCCGGTCCGTCGTGTCCGCCGCGAGGAGCTCCATGACCAGGACGGAGAGGAGGTGCACGGCTGTCCGGGCGCGCCGGTCGCCGATCGAGGACCTGCGGAACTCCGCTTCGGCGGCGAGCGCGGTGAGGAAGTCGGACACGAGCGCCCCGAGCCCTGCCCCGCCGCGGACCGGCACGCCGAGCACCTGGTCCAACTCCGGTTCCGAGACGCCCAGATAGCAGCGGGGAACCCGGAAGAAGATCATCTGGCAGTCGTCGCCGAAGCGCAGCGGGCGCTGTCGGGACGGGTCGCAGAAGACGAGGTCGTCGGGCTCCAGCCGGGTCCGGGTGGGGCCGTGGACGACGGTGACGGGGCCGCGGACGTGGACGGCCAGGTAGACGTGGTTCCGGTCGTCCGCCTCCGGCATCTCGGACCGCACCTGGACCAGCCACCCCCCGTCGACGCCGGGCGAGGCGGGTTCGGGCGCCTGCCGGGACGCCTGTTCGGGCACGGGTGACATCAGGGTGAGGGGCATGGGGACTCCTGGCCGTACGGTGCGTGCGGGCCGGCGTGCGCAGCGGGCCGGACCCGGCGGGAAGGGTCGGACACGGTCTCGGGCGTGTCCGGAAGGCAGTGCCGCGAGCCCTGCGGGACTCTCCGGACACGACCTAGGTCCGGCTCTCCGGCTCCTCGGCCAGGAACTTCTCCACGACGGCGTTGAAGGCCGGCGGGTTCTCCAGGAAGGGGAAGTGCGAGCTCGCCACGTCGGCGGTGAAGACGTGCAGGCGGGCCCCGGGGATCCGTTCGGCGACGAAGCGCTGTGAGTCGGGGTGCACATGGCTTCCCTCGCAGCCGATGACGAGGGTGGGCACGTCGATCCGGGGCAGTACGTCGCGCCAGTCCTGCGCGCAGTGGTCGAAGAGCAGCGGGACGCCCGCGTAGGCGGGGGTCGACCGGATCTCCTCGGCGACGAAGGCCGCCACCTCCGGGTCGGGCGTGCCGGAGAACATGCCGCGCACGAAGTCGGCGCGGACCGTGTCGCCCTGCGGCCCGGCGAGCGCCGCGCACAGGGTCAGCAGCCCCGGCACGTCGAAGACGGCACCGGAGTCCCGCTGTTCGCGCGCGGTCGTCCAGGGCACGGCGGCGACCGCTGCGGGCTGGTCGACGGCGATGAGGCGCCGGATGCGTCCGGTCCCGTACTGGTCGACGAAGCTCCACCACACCGAGGCGCCCATGGACCAGCCGAGCGCGTCGAAGCGGTCCAGCCCGAGGTGGTCGACGAGTTCGAGGACGTCCCGGGAGAACCGGGCGACGCGGTAGCCGTGCCGCGGCTTGGCGGACACCCCGTGGCCGCGGAAGTCGACGGTGACGACGCGCCGTCCGGGCGCCAGGCCCTCGACCTGGTGGCGGAACATCGCCTGGGTCTGCCCCCAGCCGTGCAGCATCAGCAGCGGGACGCCCTCGCCTCCGGTGTCCCGGTACGCGAGCCGCACGCCGTCCGTCGTGATCAGTTCCCTCATGGCCTCTTCCCTGGTCAGAGGCGGTTTTTCAGGTCCGCCCGGCACGAACATCATCGAATGGGGCCCGCCGCCCGCACCACCGCGAGCTGTAGGAATCGGGCCGCCGGTCCTCCTCGCTTTGTCGAACCGGCCCCGCCGGGCGCACCGGGTCCGCCGTCAGCGCGCCCCGGCGCCCTCCGGGGCGAGGAGCTCCTCGATCCTGAGGCCGAGGTGCAGGGTGAGCCGGTGGGCACCGTCGTCGAGGTCGAGGCCGGTGATCTCCCCGATCCGGCGCAGCCGGTAGTAGAGCGAGGTGCGGTGGATGCCCAGCGCGTCGGCGGTTCGGGGAATCGATCCCGCGTGTTCGAGGAAGCAGCGCAGGGTGTCCCGCAGGCGGTCGCCGCCGTGGGCCGCGGTGAGGGTGCGGAGGGGTTCCGGCACCAGGGAGGCGTTCAGGGCGTGCTCGGGGAGCTGGAGGAGTACGGCGAGCTCCCCGAGCCGTTCCCAGTCGCCGGTGCTCCGCAGGGCGGGCAGCCGGCGGGCGGCGCGGGCCGCCACGAGGGCCTGTTCGTACGAGGTGCGGGCGTCGGCCGGGCGGGGGTGCCGCCCGCCGACACCGATCACGGGGTCGGCCGACGGGCCGAGGAAGGTGCGGAGTTCGCCGAGGATGCGGGCGGACTGCGCGGTGACCTCGTCCGGGAGGGGCGGGCGGTCGCGGAGCTGGAGCAGGGTGGCCCGCTCCTGGCCGATGGCGATGAGGCCCTGGGCGGAGCGGGTCTGCCGGAACCCCTCCAGCGCCCCCCACAGGGCGGCCTCCGACTGACGGACGAGCTCGGTCCCGCAGCTCAGCTGGACGACGGTGACGAGGACGTGCTCGGCCGCTCCGAGGAGTCCGAGTTCCCTGCCCCGCCGGTGTGCGGCGGTGCGCTCGGCGACGTCCGGGCCGACGAGTTCGAGGGCCAGGTCGCGTTCGGCGGCCTTCCTGGTGTCGGCGGCGATCTGCTCGCCGTACATCCGGGCCGCCATGGCGTCCGAGGCGCGGGCGATGAGGGCCGTGTCCTGTTCGCCCAGCGCCTTCTCGGGCACGACCACCACGAGCAGCCCGAGCAGGTGGCCGCGCTCGCGCAGCGGCACGACGTAGCGGGGCAGCAGTCCGAGGTCGTCGCGGCCGTCGATGAACCCGGGCCTGGACCACTGGGTGACGCCCTGGGCGAGGACGTACCGGATGGTCGCGTTGTCGGCGCGGCCCTGGAGGAGGGTGCCGATGCGCACCGGGTCCTCGTCGCCGAAGTGACGGCTTGTGCAGACCATGCGGACCAGCGGGTCGTCGACGGCGACGGACCGGCCGAGCCGCTCCGCGAGTTCGTCGACGAGCGCCTGCAGCTCGGGGCTGCCGGGGCGGGCTCGCTGGAGCCTTACGGTCATGCGCTGTTCCTCTCTCGACCCACAGCTGCCCGCGGAGTCCCTCGTTCCACGGTTCTTGATCATTCTGAGGAGGGGACGGCGCCGGCACATCGCACGAACCGTGCATTGTCGTGACGCGCACGGGGGATGCGAAGCGACTACTCTCCGCTGTCGCGGTGCCGGACGAGCCGGGTCAGCTCGGCGCGCGAGGTGATGTCCAGCTTGGTGAAGGCGCGGCGCAGGTGGGAACCGACCGTGTGCGGCGACAGGGAGAGGTGCTCGGCCACCTGGAGGTTGGTCAGCCCCTGGGCCACGCGCCGGACCACGCGCAGTTCCGCGGCGGTCAGTTCGGGCCACGCGTCACAGACCCCGGCCGGCGCGGGGCGGCGGCGGACGCCGACGGCCCGCAGGCGTCGCCGGACGCGTGCGGCGTCCCGCTCGGCGCCCGCTCGCGCGTAGAGCGCGAGGGCGGTGTCGAGGTACGGCACCGCTTCGGCCCTGCGGGTGGTCGCCAGTCTGCGGCCGGCGTCCTCCAGCGCCGATGCCCGGGCCAGCACCCTGGGGCAGTCCTCGTACAGGCGGACGGCGCGCAGGAGCGGGGCGAGGTCGTTGTCGAGGAGTCCCCGGGCGTGGGCGGCACCGGCGGCGAGGAGGGTGAGTTCGGGGTTGAGCACGGCGCGCCGCTCGGCCACGGCGACCGCCCGCTCGGCCCGCTCGTGCGCGCCGGCGCGCAGGGCCAGCCGGACGAGCACCGGGGCGTCGGCCGGGTCGAGCGAGCCGGCGAAGTCGCGCCGGTCCGTCGCGGGCGCCGCCATCGCCTCGTCGAGTTCGGCCATGGCGCGGTCGGGCCGGCCTTCCGCGTCGGCCAGAAGGGCCAGCAGCCAGGCGCCGACGTAGCGGACGGCGGGTGCGGCGTCGCTCCGCATGCGCCGCGCCTCCACCGCGTACGCGCGTGCGGTCCGCCGGTCGTCGGTGTGCAGGGCGACGCGCATCATCGCGTACCGCAGGGTGACGTCGGCGAGGTTGCCCGGGCCGGGGTCGTCGGTGAGCGCGGACGCGGCCTCGGCGTCGGCGCGGGCCTCCGCCAGCCGTCCGGCGTCCAGGAGGACGCGGGTGCGGAGCATGAGCCACATGCGGGTGGCGGCCGTCCGGCCCTGCTCACCCGTGGCTCGGATGCCGTCCTCGGTGGCGGCGAGCGCCTCGGCGGAGCGCCCGGCGGCGTTCGACAGGAAGGCGTGCCAGAGGGCTTCCGGCACCCACAGCGAGGTGCCGATGCCGAGGGCGTCGGCGAGCGCGGCGGACCGCCGGGCCTGCCGGAACGCCTCGGTCCAGTCCATCCGGTGGTAGGGCACCACCGAGCGGACCGTGGTCAGCGTGGCCTCGGCGTCGCGGTCCCCCGCCGCGGCGGCGATCTCCCGCGCCTCCGTGGCGACCCGGTCGGCGGCCTGCCGCTCGCCGGCCATCGCCAGGCCGAGGGCGAGCAGGGCGAGGAGCCGGCCCCGCAGGGCCACGGGGACCCCGGGTCTGGCCGCTCCGGCGCGGGCCTGCCGGACCGCCTCGGAGAAGTCGGAGGGGAGGACGAGGCGGGCCAGGGCGAGGCGTATCCGTGCCTCGTCCTCGGGGCCGAGCCCGCCGGGCGCGAGGGCGGCGAGGCCCAGCTCGCGCGCCTGGGCGGCCCGGCCCGTCTGCCAGAGCAGCGGGATGGTCTCCGCGACGACCCGGGGGCGCTCCGGGGCGTCGGCGGGGGTGAGTTCCAGCGCCTTGAGGCTGTGGTCGGCGGCGGCTCCGGGAGCGGCGGCCGCCTGCTCCGCCGCGGCGGTGCGCAGCCGGTCGGCCTCGGCCGCGTCGGAGCGCCGTCGGCGGGCCTCGTCCGCAGCGGAACGGAGTCGGCCGACCTCCGCCCGGTCGGACCTCGGCCGGTCGGTCCCGGGCGCATCGGAGCCCGGTCGACCCCTCTCCACCCCCGCCACACCGGAGTCCGGTCGGCCGAACCCCGCCCCGTCGGACCCCAGCCGGTCCGACCCCGCCGCATCGGAGTCCGGTCGACCCACCCCGGCCTCGTGGGCGGACGGCCGGCCGGCGTCGGCCGCCGCGGAGCCCAGCCGGTCGGCCTCGGCCGCCGCGGACGGTCGCGCGCCCGCGGCCGGTGGCGCCGGGGGCTCGACAGGGGCTGCCGGGCGGGCTGTCGGCACGTGGGCGGCCTGCCGGTGCAGGGCCTGCCGCAGGGGCAGGGGGAGGCCGGCTTCCACCGACTCGCGGATCAGGTCGTGGCGGAAGGCCAGATGGTCGCCCCGCTCGGCGAGCAGGTCGGCGTCGAGGGACTCCCGCACCGCCGTGATGAGCGCCGCCGAGGACCTGCCGAGCAGTTCGGCGAGGAGGGCGACGGTGACGGGACGGCCCACGGACGCCGCCGTCTGCACCAACTCGCGCGCTTCGTCGGAGAGTTGGGCGAGGCGACGCTCGACGGACGGGAGCGATCGGGGGGCCGGTGGCCCGGCCGGCAGCCGGGCCGTGCCGTTCTCGATGGTCACGGCCTCCTCCTCCCGCAGCGAGCCGAGCAGTTCGACCAGCAGTCGAGGCACGCCCTCGGCGCGGTGGGCGGCGCGGAGGACGTCCGGGCCGGGCACGGCGCCCAGGACGTCCTCGGCGATCCGTGCGCTCGCCTCGTCCCCGAGCGGGCCCAGGACCAGTTCGTGCGCGCCCGCCTGCCGGATCCGGTCCAGGGTGGTGCGCACGCCCGGCGGAACGCTCCCGCCGCGCACGGCGACCAGCCACAGGACGGCGTGCGGGGCGAGTCCGGCCGCGAGGGTGTGCAAGGCGAGCAGGGTCAGGTCGTCGCACCACTGGAGGTCGTCGAGGACGACCAGCAGGGGGGCGTCGGCCGCCGCTTCCCGCAGGAGGTCGCCCAGTTCCTGGAGCAGCCAGAACCGCTGGCCGGGCGCCATGGCGAGGTCCCGCAGGCGGGCGGCGCCCGGCAGCGGTTCCGTTCCGGAGAGCAGGCCTTCGAGGAGCGGGCCGAGCGGCACGGACGGCGCGTCGGGGTCGGCCACCCCTTCGAAGACCTTCGCCCCGCGCCGTCGCGCGGAGGCCACGGCCTCCGCGAGGATCCTGGACCGGCCGATGCCCGCCGGGCCCTCGACGCGGACGATGCCGCCCTCGCCCCGGTCGAGCGCGTCGAGCCTCGCCTCGACGAAGGCCAGCTCGGCCTCCCGGCCGCGGACGGGCGTCCGTACACCGCCGGGTTGCTCGGGTACGGTCCGTGTCGTCACTCGGTTCACGCTCATTCCGCCGGCCTGGCCGCACGGGACGGTTCGGGGGTTCGCGTGCGGTACGGCGGATCAGTATGAACGGTTCCCGCGGACGGGGAGCGACGGGGGCCGGGTGGCGCCGGGGGCGCCGACGTCACCCGGCGGGGCGTGGCGGGTGCGTCACTTCGCCAGGAAGGCGAGGAGGGCGGTGTTGACCTCCTCGGCATGGGTCCACAGCAGACCGTGCGGGGCGCCCTCGATCTCGACGTAGTCGGCCGACGGCAGCGCCTTGTGGAAGGGGCGCGCGGTGCCCTCGGCGGGCAGGATGCGGTCGGCCGTGCCGTGCAGGATCAGGGCGGGCACGTCGACGGCGGGGATGTCGGCGCGGAAGTCGGTGTACCAGGTGGCGGGTGCGGCGGACGCGGCGAAGGAGCCGCCCCGGGCGGCGGTGTCCCAGCTGTTGCGGACGGCCTCCTCGCTGATGCGGGTGCCCAGGTTCTCGTCGAGGTTGTAGAAGTCGTCGAAGAAGGCCGTGTAGTAGGCGTAGCGGTCGGCCTTGACGGCGGCGACGACGCCGTCGAAGAACTCCTTCGGGGCCACGCCGTCCGGGTTGTCGTCGCTCTTGAGCAGGCAGGGCTCCAGCGAGGCCAGGAAGGCGACCTTGGCGACCCGGCCGGAACCGTACGTCGACACGTAGCGGGCGACCTCGCCGGTGCCCATCGAGAAGCCGACCAGGACGGCGTCGTTCAGGTCGAGGGTCTCCATCACGGTGTTCAGGTCGGCCGCGAAGGTGTCGTAGTCGTAGCCGGTCGTCGGCTGGGAGGACTGCCCGAAGCCGCGCCGGTCGTAGGTGATCACGCGGTGGCCGGCGTCGAGCAGCGCGGCGCTCTGGCGCTCCCAGGAGTGGCCGTCGAGCGGGAAGCCGTGGATGAGGACGACGGGCTGCCCGGTGCCGTGGTCCTCGTAGTAGAGCTCGACGGGGGTGGTGTTCTCCTGGCCCACGGTGATGTACGGCATGGAGGGCGTCCTCGTTTCGGGTCGGCTGGTCCGCGCGTCGGAGCGGCGCGGTACGCCCGTCACGCTAGGACCGGTCCGGCGCCCTCCCTTGCCGTACGGCGCACCGCGCCTTGCACGGGGGCGCAGAGCCCGCTCAGCCGTCGGCGGGCGTGCCGGCGTCACCCTCCGCGAGCACGATCCGGGCCAGGTGGACCCTCGAATGGACCGCCAGCTTGCGGAAGATCGACGCCAGGTGCGTGTTGACGGTGTGCGGGGAGACGAGGAGGGCGGCGGCGGCCGACCGGTTGGTGTGACCCGCGGCGATCAGCCGGGCCACCTTGCGCTCCGAGGCCGTCAGCGTGTCCCAGCCCCGACCGTGGCGCGGCCGGTGGCTCGCGGCGCGCGGGCCGGAGCGGGCCGTGGCCTGTTCCAGGTCGGCCCGGACCAGGGCGACCTCGGCGTCGGCCCCCGCCGCCGCGTAGGTGTCGTACGCGCTGGTGAGGGCGGGCACCGCGGCGGCACGGGCGGTGCCGAGCAGGGCGCGTCCGAGGTCGGCGGAGGCCGCGGCGTGGTGCAGCGGCCGGGGGCCGGCGCCGAGGACGCGGACCGCGTGTTCCAGGAGCCCGTGGTCGGCGTGCAGGAGGCCGGCGGCGTGGGCGGCCGATCCTGTCGCGGTCGGCACGGCGGGGTTGCGGTCGGCGTGCGCGGCGGCCTGGGCGGCGAGGTCCTCGGCCAGCGGCCGGTCCCCGGCGCGCAGGGCGATCCGCACGGCCTGGACGACATGGGGGCGCAGCAGTCGCCAGCGCAGGAACGGGTGGTCCCGCTGGGCGGACCGGAGCCGTTCGGCCGCCGCCCCGTGCCGGCCGTCGGCGTCGGCGACGACCGCCTCGAGGTACTGGTGGGTGGCGTGGTTGCCGGTGTTGGGGCGCTCGGCCACGGCCGCCCGGACGACGTCGAGGTGGTCCCGCGCGGCGTCGCGGTCGCCGCGCAGCAGTGCCAGCAGACCGCGGTTGACCCGGATGTTGACCAGGTTGCCCGGCACGTGGCCGTCCGCTTCGAGGCGGGCGGCGGTGACGAGGTCGGCCTCCGCGTCGTCGAGCCGCCCGAGGCCGAGGTGCAGGGTCGCCTGGGCCCAGATCAGCATGGCGGGGCGCAGCGGATCGTCGCCCGCCGTCCGGAGCAGCTGCCGCACGGTGTCGAAGTCGTCGGCGTGGATCCGCGCGACGACCTCCTCCGGCAGGAAGGCCGTGTCGAACACGCTGAGCGCCGTGTGGTGTTCGACGGCGGCGGCGCAGTCGCCCGCGTTGAGGGCGATCTCGCCGAGCCCCCACAGCGCGAGGACGCGGGCCTCCCGGTCGCCGGCCCGCTCCGCCTCGGCGAGCGCCCGCTCGCCCGTCGCGCGGGCGGCCGCGAGGTCCCGTCCGCGGGACCGGGCCAGGGCCTGCCGCGCGGTCAGCCGGGCGCGGATCGCCGGGTCGGCGACGGCCGCCAGGGCCGCCGTCGAGCGGCGGGCCAGCTCCTGGACGTCGTCGAGGTGCCACAGGGTGTCGCCGAGTACGGACTGCAGCCGGGCGAAGACGTCCAGCGGCGGCCGACGGGCGAGCAGCCCGTCACCGGTCTCCCGCGCCTGCGCGTACCGGCCGGCGCGGGTGAGCGCGACGACGGCCCGCTCGCCCACGTCGAACAGGTCGGGCGCGTGCGACGGTACGAGTTCCAGGGCGCGCACGGCCAGGTCGGCGGCGAGGCCGGGCAGCACGGCGCCGACGTCCGCGGCGGCCGTGCCGAGCAGTTCGATCGCCTCCTGGTCGCCGGGGCTGGCGCTCTTCAGGAGGTGCGGGACCGCGTCGACGGAGCTCCGGCCGGCCGCGACGAGCCGGCTCGCGGCCTCCCGGTGCAGTGCGCGGCGTACGGAGGGGGCGAGGTCGGCGTACACCGCCTGGCGGACCAGGTCATGGCGGAACACCAGGCGTTCGCCGTCGTCGTGGAGGAGCCCGGCGGCGATCGCCTCGTCGAGCTCGGCGCTCAGTGCGGAGGCGGGCCGGCCGCACAGGGCGGCGGCGTCGGCGAGCGCGAAGGCGCGGCCGAGGACCGAGCCGATCCGCAGGAAGTGGAGGGTGTCCGGCCGGAGTGCGGCCAGCCGGCCGCGTACGCCGAGGACGAGGCGCCGCGGCGGTTCCGTCCCGTCCGTTCCCGAGGCCGCGAGACCGGTGAGCATCTCGGACGCCAGGAACGGGTTGCCTCCCGCCCCGTCGAGGAGCTCCGTGACGCGCTGCGGCGGATCCCCGCCGAGGACGTCGTGGGCCAGCTCGGCCAGGGCGGGGCCGGACAGCGGTCCCAGGGGGAGGGTCGTCGTGCGCGGCCCCCGCCCGTACAGCTGCGGGTCGTCGCGGCCCGCGAGCAGCCACAGGACCGGGGAGCCGAGCAACCGGGCCGGCATGACGTGCAGGGCGAACCGGCTCAGCGGGTCGGCCCACTGGACGTCGTCGACGGCGATGAGGACGGGCGTGCTCGCCGCGCGTTCCTCGATGAGCTGGGCCAGCCGTTCGACGAGCCAGATGCGCTGGTCGTGGTGGCCGGCGAGGTGGGCGAAGTCCGGCGCGGACAGCAGCGGCGGGTCGCCGCGCAGGAGGCCCGAGGCCAGCGAGGCGAGCGGTGCCAGCTCGTGCAGTGCCTCGGCGCGGCCGTGGCTGACGAGGAAACCGTGGGCCCGGGCGAGCGCGAGGGTCTCGCGCAGCAGGGCGGTCTTCCCGATGCCGGCCTCGCCCAGGAGCAGCGCGATCGCCCCTCCCTCGCCGTCGCGCACCGCCCCGACGAGGGCGCGCAGGCGCTCCAGTTCGGCTTCCCGGCCCCGCAGCCCGGGCCGGCTCAGGCCCGGGCTCCCGGAGCCGTCGCGCCCGACCGGTCCGCCGGGGCTCATCCCTTGACCGATCCGGCGAGCAGCCCCCGGGCGAAGTGCCGCCGGAGGGAGAGGAAGACGAGCAGCGGGACGGCCGCGGCGACGAAGGCGCCCGCGGTCAGCCGCTGCCACTCGTTGCCGTGGCTTCCGGCGAGGCTCGCCAGCCGGACCGTCATCGGCGCGGTCTCGGCCGTGCCACCGGACAGCGTCAGGGCCACGAGCAGGTCGTTCCACACCCAGACGAACTGGATGATCGCGAAGGAGACCAGGGCCGGGCGGGCCAGCGGCAGCACGATCCGCAGCAGCAGCGTCCCGTGCGACGCCCCGTCGACGCGGGCGGCCTCGATCAGGTCCCGGGGCAGTCCGGCCAGGAAGTTGTGCAGGAGGAACACCGCGAACGGCAGCGCGAAGACCGTGTGGGCGAACCAGACGTGCCCGAACCGCGCCGCACCGGTGACGTGCCACGCGGGCAGGAACAGCCAGCCCTGGGAGAACAGCTTCAGGAGGGGCACCAGCGCCATCTGCAACGGGACGACCTGGAGCGCGAACACGCCGACGAGGAGCGCGTCGCGCCCCCTGAAGTCGATCCACGCCAGGGCGTACGCCGCGAAGAAGGCGAGGACGAGCGGGAACAGCACCGACGGCAGGGTGATGACGACGGAGTTCACGAAGTGCTCCGCGAGCCGTCCCGACCCGTTCCCGCCGTCCGACAGCACCTCGCCGTAGTTGTCGAGCGTGAGGCGCGGGGAGCCGAACACGGTCCACCAGCCGGTCGTCTTGACGTCCTCCTCGGGGCGGAACGAGGAGAGCAGCAGACCGAGGGTGGGGGTCGTCCAGAGGACGCCGATCACCACGGCGACCACCGAGGAGGTGCGGGAGGCCAGCCGCTCCCGGACACCGTTCACCCCGCCCTCCGTCGCGCCCGCACCTGGAGGGCGACGAAGGGGGTGACGAGGACGAAGAGGAGCACGGCGAGAGCCGCGCCGCGGCCCGTCTCGCCGTAGCGGAAGGCCTGGTCGTACATCTCGTGGGCGAGGACGGCCGTGTCGAACTGTCCGCCGGTCATGGTCCTGACGATGTCGAAGGCCTTGAAGGTGCCGACCGCCTGGGCGAGGAGCACGACGAGCAGCGTGGGTCTGATCGCCGGGAGGGTGATCCGCAGGAAGACCTGCCGGGGGGACGCGCCGTCCAGCCGGGCCGCCTCGGTCGTCTCGACGGGCACGGCCCTGATGGCCCCGGCCAGCAGGACGGCCGCGAAGCCGGCCTGGGTCCACACCATCGCCACGATGAGGAGCAGGACGTTCCAGGGGGACTCCACGAGCCACTGCTCCGGTTCGCCGCCGAACGCGACGACGAGCCGGTTCAGCAGCCCGGTCTGGGCGGCCTCCGCGGGGCGGTAGGCGTAGACGAACTTCCAGACGACACCGGCGCCGACGGAGGAGACCGCCATCGGGAGCAGGAGGAGGGAGAGCGCGAACGTCCTGCACCGCGCCCGTACGACGGCGGCCGCGTAGTGGAGACCGACGGCGGTGGCCAGTGCCGGCACGAGCACCACCCAGACCAGGGTGTTGCCCAGGGCGACCAGCGCCCGGGGGTCGGTGAACATCCACACGTAGTTGTCGAGTCCGGCCCACGCCTCTCCCCCGCTGTCGGTGAACGACAGCACCAGGGTGCGGAGCGCGGGCAGGAGCAGCCCGACCGTGAGGAGCAGCAGTGCGGGGGCGAGCAGGAGCAGGGCCGCGGCCCGTCTCCGGGCCGGCCCCCGGTGCAGCGCGAGCAGGATCAGGGCGACCACCGCCCCGAAGGCGACGACGCCCTGCACCAGGTACTGCAGTTTGGGCTGTTGGGCGACGAGATCGAACGACATCAGCGGCTCGGCCAGGACCGTTCGACGGAGGCGGCGACCTGCCGGGTGCTCGCGCCGCCGATCCAGTCGACGGCACCCTTCCAGAAGGTCCCCGCGCCGACCGACGCGGGCATCAGGTCGGAGCCGTCGAACCTGAACCGCGTCCTCGGGTCCTGGAGGAGCCGGATCGCGAGCCGGTCGACCGGTGTGGCGGCGCGGGCCGGGTCCACGCGCTTGTTCGCCGAGACGAACGGGCCCTTCCGCATCCGGGTGTCGGCGAAGTCCGCGGAGGCCAGGTACTCCTGGAAGGCGCGGACCTCGGGCCGGTCGGAGAAGGCCGCGGTGAACACCCCGCCGCCCAGTACGGGACGGCTCGTCGGGTCCGTCCCGGGCAGGAGGAAGGCGTCGACGTCGCCGTCCGGCCCGATCGTCGTGCCGTCCGGCCACTGCTCGGCGTAGAACGAGGCCTGCCGGTGCAGGGCGCAGTCGCCGGAGAGGACCGGCAGGCCGGCCTCCTGGTAGCTGATCGAGGCGATCGACCGGGCCGGGCCGAAGCCGCCGTTGGCGTACCGGTCGTTCTTGAGGACGGAGCCGACGGTGTCCATGGCCTTGATCACCCGCGGATCGTCGAACGGGATCTCGTGGGCGACCCACTGGTCGTAGACCCGCGTCCCCTGCTGGCGCAGCAGGACGTCCTCGATCCAGTCCGTCACGGGCCAGCCGGTCGCCTCGGCGGACTCCAGGCCGGCGCACCAGGGCGTGACGCCGGACGCGGCGATCTGCTCGGTCACGCGCATCAGCTCGGACCAGGTGCGGGGGACGGTCAGCCCCCGGTCGCGGAAGAAGCCGGGCGAGTACCAGACGAGCGACTTCACGTTCGCGACGAGCGGGGTGCCGTAGAGGGTGCCGTCCACGGTCGCGTAGCTGTTCCAGTCCGCCGACCAGCCCTGCTCGGCCAGGGCGGCGACCGCGGGGCTGAGGGGCTTGAGCCGTCCGGCGCGCGCGAAGCGTTCCAGGAGGCTCGGCTGGGGGAAGAACGCCACGTCGGGCGCGCTCCCGCCGTCGACCCGGAGCTGGATCTGGGCCTCGAACTCGCCGTCCCCCTCGTACTGGACGTCGATTCCGGTGCAGGCCGCGAACTCCTCCCAGGACGCTTCGAACAGGTCGGCTTCCCGGTCCCGGTTCGACGCGTAGACGGTGACGCGGGTGCCGGGGTGCTCGCCGTAGCGGGCGTACGGTCCGCAGTCCACGGTGGTGTGCGACCGCGAACCGCCCTGCTGCGGGGTGCCGCAGGCGGTGACCGTGACGACGAGGATGATGACGGCGAGAGCGAGCCTCGCGCCGAACCTCATGGGTGTGCTTCCTCCGATCGCCCGCCGCAGGATCTCGGGGGGCGCTGAGAAGCTATCAGCGCTCGAACAACATCGACTAATCGTTCGATCTCGAACGATCGGGTCAGTGGGCGGTGGCCCTGACCGCCTCCTTGATCAGCTCCGTCACGGCCTCCGGCCGGGCGAGCATGACCAGGTGGGAGGAGTCGACCTCGACGGTGGTCATGCCGGCGCGCCGGTAGCCGAAGCGCTCCACGTCGGGGTTGATCGTGCGGTCGGAGGAGGCCACCAGCCCCCATGAGGGCCTGGTCCGCCACGCCGCGACCGGTGCCGGCTCCGTGAAGGCACGGGCGGCCAGGGGACGCTGGGAGACGGCGAGCACCGCGGCGAGACCGGGGTCGACGTCCGCCGCGAACAGCTCGGGGAACCGGTCGACCGCCACCGACACGTCGGTGCCGGTCTCGTTCCCGGTCCCGGTCCCGGTCCCGGCCACCGGGAAGGGGGTGTACACGAGCGCGTCGGCGAGGCCGGAGTCGGGGAAGCGGCCCTGCAGCTCGCCCAGGCTCTCGCCCTCCTCCAGCGCGTATCCCGCGAGGTAGACGAGGGCCCGGACGTTGTCCTCGGCGCCGGCGAGGGTGATGACGGCGCCGCCGTAGGAGTGCCCGACCAGGATCACGGGACCTTCGACGGCGCGGACCACGGAGGCGATGTAGGCGGCGTCGTCGACGAGACCGCGGTTGGGCACCGCCGGGGCCAGCACCTCCATTCCGGCGGCGGTCAGTTCGGGTATGACGCGGGCGAAGCCGGACGCGTCGGCGAAGGCGCCGTGGACCAGGACGACGGTGGGGCGGGCGTGTCGGGGCATGGAGGAACTCCTCTGGGGACGGGGCGGGACGGGTCGGAGAAGGACAGGGATAGGGCTCGGGACAGGGCTCGGGACAGGGGCAGGGGAGATCAGAGCGTGCGGCGCACGCCCGCCTGGCGTTCCAGGTTGCGGAGTTGGACGCCGAGGTCGCCCTCGACGGCGAGGTGCGCCGGGCCGCTGCGGCCGATGGGCAGGACCTGCTCGCTGCGCATGTCCTCCAGCATCAGGGCGAAGGCCGTGTACATCGCGACGAGCGCCACGACGAGCCCGAGCGCGCCGGACGTGCGCGTCAGCCACTCGGCTCCGGTGATGCCGCCGAGGCCCGTGGCGGCCCAGCGGGGCAGGGAGACCGCCAGCACGCACCACAGCGCGCGCTTGGGCCGGGTCACCGCGGTCATCAGCGCCCCGAAGCACAGGAGCGCCAGGTTGAGGACGCCGAGGACCCGAAGCCCGTCGGCCGCGCCGGTGAGCATGATGAGCGCGTACGGCAGCCAGCTGCCGGCGAACACCGCCATGAGCGTCGCCGCGATCACGTCACGGGCTCCGAAGGCCAGGACGCTCACCAGGAGTTGCAGGACGAAGGCCGGCAGCACGGTGAGGGCCACGGCGCCGCGGGCCGCCTCGTCGAAGAGGCCGAGCTGGAGGCAGCCCGTCATCACGGAGGCGATGGCGATGGTGAAGAAGCCGAGCGGCATGGGTGAGGCGATGGGACGCAGGTTGATCCGGGTCATCGACCGGAGGTCCGGTTCGAAGCGGCGTCCCTGGGGAGCGTCGGGCGGGGTGGCCTGGGCGTCGTCGTCGCCGGCCGAAGAAGCCGCGGTCATCGGAGGGTTCTCTCTTTCCATGCTCGGACGGACTCAGTGCTCGAAGCAGGGGTCGACGAAGGACGGTGCCGTCTCGGGTACGGCACCGCGCGCCACGCGCCACCGGCGGTGCTGCTCGGACTCGGCGGCGGCCTCGGCGACGAGCGACGCCTGGCGGGCGCCCGCCCCTGCCGTCTGGTAGCCGCCGAAGTGGGCCACGGGGCTCCACTCGGGGCTCACCGGCGGGACGGCCTCGTCGAGGCCCTCGTACTCCGCGGTCGCGTAGACGATGCGGCCGCCGACGACGGTGAACACGGACTCGATGTCGGGGATGGCCTCCTCGGGCACGGTGAGGTAGTCGTCGGAGAGGATCGCCAGGTCGCCGTAGCAGCCCTCGCGCAGCGTTCCCTTGACGTCCTGCTCGCCGGTGAGTCGCGCTCCGCCCCGGGTGTAGAGGCCGAGGGCGGTCTCCCGGTCGACCGGGTTCCCGGCCGGGTGGAGGGCGGTGCCGCCGACGGTGCGTCCGGTCACCAGCCAGTGGAGCGCGACCCACGGGTTGTACGAGGAGACGCGCGTCGCGTCCGTGCCGGCGGCGACGGTGAGGCCCCGGTCGAGCATGGCGCGGACCGGCGGGGTGTGGGCGGCGGCCCCGGCGCCGTACCGGTCGAGGAAGACGGTGCCCTGGAAGGACATGCGGTTCTGGACCGACAGGGCGCCGCCGAGGGCCGCGATCCGGTCGAGGCTGGCGGCGGAGACGGTCTCCGCGTGGTCGAAGAGCCAGCGGTTGCCGCCGGGGAACAGGCCCTCCGCCGCCAGCTTCTCGAAGACCGCCAGGTCGCGGCGGATCGTCTCGTCGTACGTCGCGTGGAGCCTAAAGCCCCAGCCGTTCTCCAGCAGGAGCCGGACGGCGCTCTCGAACTCGGTCTCGTACCCCGCGGCGAGCCCGGGCCGGGGCTCGGAGAAGTTCTCGAAGTCGGCGGCGGCCCACGTCAGGTTCTCGCCCGCGCCGTTCAGCCGGAGCCACTCGTCACCGTCGCCGGGCCTGACCGTCTCGGTCCAGCGCCTGAGGTCGGCGAGCTCCTGCCCGGCCGTCTGCGGGAAGAGGTGGTAGGCGATCCGCAGGGTCAGCTCCCCCGCGCGGGCGAGGTCCGCGACGGTCGCGTAGTCGTCGGGGAAGTTCTGGAAGCCGCCGGCGGCGTCGACCGCGGACGTCAGTCCGAAGCGGTTCAGCTCCCGCAGGAAGTGGCGCGTCGACGTCCGCTTGTCGGCGTCGTCGAGGGCGGGCGCCTTGGCCAGGGTCGAGTACAGGACGAGCGCGCCGGGCGCCGCCAGGAGCACGCCGTTGGGTTCGCCGTCCCGGCCACGGACGATCTGCCCGCCACGCGGATCGGGGGTGTCGCGGGTGAAGCCGGCCGCCCGGACCGCGGCCCGGTTCATCAGCGCCGACTGGTACAGGTGCAGGACGAAGACCGGGGTGTCGGGGGCGGCGGCGTTCAGCTCGGCGACGGTGGGCATCCGGCGCTCGGCGAACTGTTCGGCGGTCCAGCCGCCGACGACCCGGATCCACTGCCCCTTGGGGGTGCGGCCGGCCTGCTCGCGGAGCATGGCCAGTGCCTGGCGCAGGCTGCGCACCCCGTCCCAGCGCAGCTCCAGGACGTAGTTCAGGCCGCCGCGGATGACGTGCAGGTGCGAGTCGTTGAGTCCGGGGATCACCCGGCGGCCGAGGGCGTCGACGACCTTCGTGCCCGGGCCCACCAGGTGGGCGAGGTCGTGGTCGTCGCCGAGGGCCGCGACCCGGCCGTCGCGGATCGCGACGGCCCGGGCAGCCGGGCGGGCGGGGTCGCCGGTGAACACCTTGGCGTTGCGGACGAGGAGGTCGGCGTGCCCGTGCTCCCGACGCGGGGCGGGGACGAGGCCCGCCACCGGCATGCCGGTCGACGGCCCGGTCATGCGAGGGCCTTGCGCAGGACGTCGGTGGCGACACCGATGGCGAGCTCCGCGCCGCGCGTCTCCCGCAGCGCGTTCAGCATGACGAAGTCGTGGATGACGCCCTGCACGCGCAGCGCGGTGACCGGGACGCCGGCGGCGCGGAGCCGGTCCGCGTAGGCCTCGCCCTCGTCGCGCAGGACGTCGGCCTCGGCGGTGACGACCAGGGCGGGCGGCAGGCCGGTGAGCTGTTCGAGCGAGGCGCGCAGCGGAGAGGCGGTGATCTGGGCGCGCTCGGCCTCCTCGGTCGTGTACTGGTCCCAGAACCACTTCATGGCGTCGCGGCGCAGGAAGTAGCCCTCGGCGAACCGGTGGTAGGAGTCGGTGTCGAAGGCGGCGTCGGTGACCGGGTAGAACAGCACCTGCTGGACGAGGGCGACGTCGCCGCGCTGCTTGGCCATGAGGGTGAGGGCGGCGGTCATGTTGCCGCCGACGGAGTCGCCCGCGACGGCGATCCGGCTGCCGTCGAGGTCCTTGTGGTGCCCCTCGCGGGCGATCCACTGGGCGACGCCGTAGTTCTGCTCGACGGCGACGGGGTAGCGCGCCTCGGGCGACAGGTCGTACTCGGGGAACACCACGGCGGCCCGGGCGCCGACGGCGAGTTCGCGGACGAGCCGGTCGTGGGTGTGGGCGTTGCCGAAGACCCAGCCGGCGCCGTGGATGTAGAGGATGACGGGGAGGGCGCCGGTGGCGCCGCGGGGGCGGACGATCCGGGTGCGGACGTCGCCGGTCGGGCCGCCGTGGACGGTGATCCACTCCTCGTCGACCTCGGGCAGCGGGACGCCGTCGCCGGACTGCACGTCGTCCACGGCCTTGCGGCCGTCGGCGACGGGGATCTGGTAGAGGTACGGCGGCCGGGCGGTGGCGTCGGCGAACGCCTGGGCGGCGGGTTCGAGGACGGGCCGGTGGTTCATGAGGGGTTCTCCTTGGGGATGGTCGGGCTGTACGCGGCGGGACGGAGGGAGCGGATCGGGCCGGCAGGCGGGCGGGGCATCGGGCTCAGAGGCCGTACGCCTCCAGCAGCCGGAGCCAGACCTCGCTCACGGTCGGGAAGGCGGGCACGGCGTGCCGCAGGCGTTCCAGCGGGACCTCGCCGACGATGACGACGGTGGCCGTGTGGATGAGTTCGGTCGCCAGGGGGCCGGTGAGCGTGCAGCCGACGACGAGGCCCCGGGACTCGTCGACGACCAGCTTGGCGAGGCCCCGGAAGTCGTCGGCGTGGAGCGCGGCCCCGGCGACGTCGTCGACGCGGTACTCCACCACGCGTACGGCGAGCCCCGCCGCGCGCGCCGCGCGTTCGGTGAGACCGACGGACGCGACCTCGGGGTGGGTGAAGACGGCCTGCGGGACGGCGACCCGGTCGGCTTCCGCGCTCCACGCCTGCCGGCCGCCGGTGGTGGCCGGGCGGCCCGCGGCGCGCTCGGCGATCGCCGCCGCACAGGCGCGGGCCTGGTACTTGGCCATGTGGGTCAGCGGAGCGCGCTGGTTCACGTCGCCGACGGCGTAGAGCCAGTCGCCCTCGACGGTGGTGACCCGGCAGGTGTCGTCGACCGGCAGCCGGCCGCCCGCCGGCAGCCCGACGGAGTCCAGGCCGAGGTCCGCGGTGCGCGGCCGCCGGCCGACGGCGGCGAGGAGCTCGTCGCAGTGGAGGACGGCGCCGTCGTCGGTGTCGACGGTCACGGTGCGGGTGGCCGCGTCGCGGGCGACGCGCAGGGCCGAGACCCCGAAGCGGATCGTGACCCCCAGGGCGCCGAGCCCCCGGGCGACCTCTTCTCCGGCGCACGGCTCCCAGCCGGTCAGCAGGGCCCGGTCGCGGACGAGCATCGTGACGGAGGAGCCGAGCGAGCGCCATGCCGTGGCCATCTCGCAGGCCACCGCTCCCCCTCCGATGACGACGAGCCGGTCGGGCACCGCGTCGGCGGTGGTGGCCTGGCGGCTGGTCCACACGCCGATGCCGTCGATGCCCTCGACCGGCGGCAGGGCGGCTTGCGTGCCGGTGCACACCACGACCGCGTACCGGGCGAGGAGGGTACGCAGGGTGCCATCGGCCCCGGTCACCTCCACCCGGCGCTCACCGGCGAGCCGTCCGTGGCCCCGGACGAGCGCGATGCCCGCGCCGTCGAGCCAGTCGGCCTGGCCGGTGTCGTCGCCGCGCCCGGTGAAGCGGTCACGGCGGGCCAGGGCGTGCGCCGGGTCGACGGGTGCGGTGACCGCCTGCCGGGCCCCGTCGACGGCGCGGGCCGCGGCCAGGGCGGCCCCGGGCCGCAGCAGGGCCTTGCTCGGGACGCACGCGCGGTAGGAGCACTCGCCGCCGACGGCCTCGGCCTCGACGACGACGGCGGTCAGCCCCGACCGGACGGCGCGGTCGGCGACGACCTCGCCACCCGGCCCGCCGCCGACCACGACGACGTCGTACGTGTCCATCAGCCGTGCACCAGCGGGGTGTCGACGAGGTGCTCGGCGAGGAACCACACCTGCGCCTCGCCGGTGCGGATCACCTCGGAGACGAGCAGGTCGGCGCTGCCCTCGTCGCCCTCGTGGGAGAGCCGGGCGGCGGCGTCGCGGGCGTCGATCAGGATCCGCTCGTGCGCGTCGAGGAGCCGCGACAGCATGACGGGGACCGGCTCGACGCCGTCGGGCGGGCGGGGGACCGAGGTCAGCTCGGCGACGTGGCGCGGGTCCCCGACGGCGACGCCGCCGAGACTCTGGACCCGCTCCGCGAGCGCGTCCACGATGCCGAGTTGGGCTTCGGCGTGCTTGTCGAGCATCAGGTGGAGCGAGTAGAAGGTCGCCCCGCGCATGAGCCAGTGGTGCTTCTTGTAGAGCGAGTAGAGGATCTGCGTGTCGGCGAGGACGCGGTTCAGGCGCTGACAGCCGTACATGCGGGTGTCGTGGCCGAGGCCGATCGGCAGCTGCTTGAGCGTGCCGAACGCCTGGGTCTCGGCGCCCTTCTGGTGCAGCAGCGGCTGGCCGCCGCCGTGCGTGGCGGCCGTGACGGTGGTGTCCATCGATGACTTCCTGTCGGAGGGGGAAGGAGGGAGGGCCCGGCCGCCCGGTCGGGGGTACGCGGGCGGCCGGACCCGGTCGGTGCGGCTCGTGCTCAGCGCCCCGGTGCGGCGGGGCGGTGCAGGACGAGCCGGGTGAGGAGTCCGCTGCCGAGCCCGGCCGCGAGCGCGAGGGGCGCCCACCCGAGCGGGTACGGCGTGAGGCCGAGGGCCGCGTCGAGGGACCAGGCGCCGGGGCCGGTGGCGGCCAGGGCGGCGGCGGTGCCGATGAGGACGAGCGGGTACTCGTACCCGTCGTTCTGCACCCAGAGCCCGTGGGGCCGTTTCACGGTGAGGGCCACCGTCATGACGCCGATGACGCCGGTCGCGGCGAGCGGGGTCAGGAGGCCCGCGGCGAGCAGCAGGCCGGAGCCGATCTGGCCGCCGCCCGCCGCCAGGGCGGTGAGGGCACCGCCGCGGAAGCCGTCGGCGCGGAACTCCTCGGTGCCGCCTTCGAGTCCCCTGCCGCCCAGGTGCGAGCTGATCTTCTGCACACCGTGGCCGGCGACGAGCAGTCCCACCAGCAGACGCAGGATCAGAATGCCGGTGTCCACCGGGGTCAGCCGGCCGCGTGCGCGCCGATGACGCTCTGCGCGTAGACGACGCCCAGGCCGTACGCGCCGGCGTGGGCCTTGACGATCTCCATGACGGCGCCGTACGTCTCCTGGCGGGCCCAGTCGCGCTGCAGCTCCAGGAGGACCTGGACCCAGGTGACGGGGACCGCGCCGGCGGCGAGCATGCGCTGCAGCGCGTGCTCGTGTGCGGCCGGGGTGACGCCGCCGGAGGCGTCGGTCACGACGTACACCTCGTACCCCTGCTCCAGAGCGGAGAGGGCGGGCAGCACGAGGCAGACCTCGGTCCACAGGCCCGCGAGGACGATCTTCTTGCGGCCGGTCGCCTTGACCGCCGCGACGAGCGCCTCGTCCTCCCAGGCGTTCATGCTGGTGCGGTCGATGATCTCGTTCTTCGGGAACACCTCGGCGAGCTGCGGCAGCAGGGGGCCGGAGAACGACTCGGCGGCGACCGTGGTCAGGACGGCCGGCACGTCGAAGGCGCGGGCCGCCTTGGCGAGGCCCACGGTGCTGTTGATGATCGCCGTACGGTCGCCGCTGCCGGTACCGAAGAACATCTGCGGCTGGTGGTCGACGAAGAGCATGACGGCGTTGTCGGGGGTGAGCAGGTCCGCGCTGGGGGCGGCCTGCACCGTGTCGAGGTCGAGCATGAGGGGTCCTTTGTCGAGGCGATCACTGTCGTGCCCGCCGCCTCGGCGGCCCGGCACCCCTCGAAGCTACGAGCGGCCGGGCCGGGCGGTTTGACCTCCCGCGCCCAGCAGTTGGCACGACAGCGCACAGCCGCCCCGGGCCGTCATCCGGTCAGCCCGCCGACGCCGCGTCCGCGCGGTGGAGCGGGCGTCGGGCGTAGGTGAAGAGGTGTTCCTCGGGGGCCGCGCGGTCGTCGTCCGGGGCGAAGACCGTCACCTCGTCGTGGAGCACGTCGAGGCCGCAGTCCTCCCGCTGGAGGCGCAGGTACTCCTCGGGCGCGAAGCTGGAGACCCGGACGGTCCGCTCCATCCAGACGATCTCGACGTCCTCCACGTCCGCGGGAACGGTCGCCGTCACCAGGAAGCCGCCCGGGGCCAGCCAGCCGGCCATGCGCTTCAGGGCGGCGGCCGCCTCGGCCCGGCTCATCATCAGCAGCGGGAAGAACGCGCACACGGCGTCGAAGCCGCCCTCCGGTGCCTCGAAGGCACGCACGTCGCACTGCTCGAACCGGGCCCCCGGCACCTGGGAGCGCGCGAGCCCGACCATCTCGCCGGACACGTCGATGCCGGTCACCTCACAGCCGGCCCGCACCAGGAGGTCCGCCACCGGGCGTCCGGTGCCGCTGCCGACGTCGAGGACCCTGGCCCCCGTGCCCAGCCGTGCGGTGAGCCACTCGACCGCCCGCAGCTGGGCCGGCAGCCGGACGAAGGCCCGCTCGTAGGCGATCCCCAGCCCGTCGAACAGCTCCGCCGCCGACACCGGCCGCCCCCGCCGCGTACCGTCGTGGTCCATTCCGTGCCCCTTCCGTCGTGGGGTGCGTCCATGGGGTGCGCACCACGAGCGGGCCTACCCGCCACGAGCCCCACCTCAACGCGGGCGGCGTGCGGGCGCCGGGGCACGGGCTCCCGTCCGGATGGGATGATCCTGGTCCCGCCCGACGAGGAAGACGAAGGTGCGATGAAGCTGAACGTGGGCCAGCGGGTCCGGCTGGCGACGGAGCTGGTGCTGAACGGGTCGGTGGCCCCGGCGGACCGGGAGACCCCCGAGGAGCCCGGCCTCGGCGGCGCCTCGCTGGCCCTGGCGGCGGGCACCGAGGGCACCGTCGAACGCGTCGACGCGCACGACAAGGAGCAGAGCCACGAGGTCGCCGAGTACCTGCGCCTGAAGTCGCTGCTGGACTCCTTCGGGCACCAGATGCCACCGGCCAGCAGGTCCCAGCTCGACGACCAGGTCGCCGCCCTGGAACCCGCGTGGACCGCCTACCGACGGCAGCGCCTGCGCGTCACGGTCCGCGTCCGCCTCGACAACGGGTTCGTCCTGGACGACGCGCCCGAGGAGTTCTTCGCTTCCTAAGGCGTGGGGCGGGGCGGACCCGCGGGCCGCCCCGTCACGAGCGGTCGTGCCGGAAGGAGTCCATGACGCCCTCGGCGCGGCGTCGGACGCTCTGCGCCTTCTCGCGGATCTTGGCTCTCGCCTGGTCCGTCCTGCCTTCGGCCTCCAGGCGCTCATGACCGGTGATCTTCCCGGTGAGCTCCTTGAGCCTGCCCTTGGCCTTGTCCACGGCGCCACTCATGACAGCGGTCCCTCCGGTGGGTCGACTCCCACCCTCCACGGTAGGCGGGGGCGCCCCCGGGTGCTCGTCGGCGGCCGTCGGGGCCTGGAGGGTGTTCCGCCGGGCCCCGCCGCGCCGTGTCAGGCCCTGCGGGCGTGGAGGGTGTGGGCGCCCAGGGCGAGCGGGGTGTGCCCGACGAGGGCGAGTCCGCAGTCCTCGAACAGGCGGGCGTAGTGGTCGGCGGTGCGCTCGCGGCCGCCGGTGTTGCACATCATGTGGAGGTCCCACGCCGTGGCGAGCGAGGAGCCGCCGTCGGCCGGCAGGAGGCGTTCGATCACGAGGAGGTCCGCGTCCCGCGGCATGGCCTCGGCGCAGGCGCGCAGGATGTCGCGGCAGCGGGCGTCGTCCCAGTCGTGCAGGACGCGGGAGAGGACGTACACGTCGCCCTCCGGGGGCACGTCCGCGAAGTCGCCCGCGCGATAGGCGCACCGCTCCCCCGCCTCGGTGGCGCCGAGCTGGGTGCGGGCCGCCGCGAGGACCTGGGGGCGCTCCAGGAGGACGCCGCGCAGGGTGGGGTGCGCGGTGAGGATGCGGCCGAGGAGCTCCCCGGTGCCGCCCGCGATGTCGACGACGGTGCGGGGACGGCCGGGGGCGGCCGCCGCGGTGGCGAGGACGGGGTGGGCGGGCAGCGGATCGAAGAGGGGGGCGCTCGACACCATGGACCGGTCGAAGAGGGCGGCGAGTTCGGGGTCGGCCGCGAAGTGGTCGAAGTGGTTCTCGCCGTAGAAGTGGTCGAAGGCGGGTTCGCCGCTGCGCACCGTGTGGGTCAGGTGGGCGAAGGACTGGTAGAAGGGCCCGCCGTACATCAGCGCCAGGGGCCGCATCGATCCCGGGGCCTCGGCCGCCAGCAGGGCGCCGACGCCGGTGAGGCGGAATCCGTCCGGGCCCTCGGCGACCACGCCCAGCATGGCGAGGTACCGCAGCAGCGTCGCCAGGCTCTCCGGGTGGGCGTCGACGGCGCGGGCCAGCTCCGGGACACCGGCCCCGGTGCGGCGGTGCATGGCCTCCGGCAGCCGCAGCCGCGCGCACGCCGCGAGGGCCTGGGTGGTCCAGGCGCCCGTCAGCATCCGCAGGAGCGCCTCCGCCGCCTCCGGATCACCGGACGGCCGCGCGGACCCCTCGGTGAGGGGGCGGCCGAGGTGCTCGGCCAGTACGTCACGGTGGTCGCCCCGCGCGTACAGCTCCACGCGGCGGTACTCCGTCCTCGTGTCGGCGGGGGCCGTGAAGTAGAACACGGTGCCGTCCTCGTGCGGGTTGTAGCCGCCGCCGTCGGCGACCGCGCCATGCCGTGCGAAGCCGGCGAGCAGCCCGCGCAGCACCAGCGGGTCGGGCCGTTCGACGTCGAAGGCGAGGTGCGCCTCGCGGTCCGGACGGCGCTCGTCGGCGGCGATCCCGTGCAGCCCGGAGCCCGGTGCCACGGTCAGCGCGAACACCTCGACCGCGCGGCGCTCGCCCGCCGGGCCGTGGACCGTCGGCCGGAGAATCCTTACGTCGAGATCCGCGGCGTTGCGGTGGTGGCGCGCGGCGAGGCGGTCCCGGACGACGACGCTGGGCTGCGCCGACACGTCCGCGGCCAGCCCGCACGCGCTCAACTGCGCCCGCAGGGTGCCCTCGTCGGGCGGGAAGACGAGCACGGCGGCGTGCGCGAAGGCGCACCGCTCCGTCAACGCCCGCAGTTCGGGACCGTGGAGGCCGGGGAGCACGCGGGAGAGGAGGACGCCGGTGTCCTGTTCCCGCACGAACGCGGCCGTGGCGCCGAGCCTGTCGGCGTCGTCGACGGTGTTCGTCGCGTTCGCGGCGTTCACTGCGTTCACTGCGTTCGCAGTCATCGTGGGTGGGTGCGTGGCGGCGGTCATGGGCGGGTGCGCGGGCATGGTGAGGGGAAGCCTGGAGTGCATTGCCTGTCCGTGTCTGGAAACCCGGGCTGGCCCCGGGGAGGGAGGAAAGGGCGGACCGATAAAGGGAGGTGAGGGTCTGTCAGATCCCCACGTAGTTCTCGGCGAACCAGTCCTGCTGGGTCGGCGAGTCGCGCAGCGCCCTGATCCGGGACCGGCGCAGACGCGCCTCGAAGGGCGAGGCGCCCTCGGGGCCCGGGGGCTCGTGCAGGAGGCCGATCATCCAGTGCGAGAACTCCTGCGCACGCCAGATGTGCGCCAGACACCGGTCCGAGTAGCCGTCGAGCGCCGCCCGGTCGCCCCGGCGCAGGGCGGCGGCCAGGGCCTGGCCCAGGATCTCGGCCTCCAGCACCGCGAGGTTGGCGCCCTTGGCGGCCGACGGGCTGATCAGCGCGGCCGCGTCGCCCACCAGGAACAGCGCACCGTGGCGCAGGGGTTCGAGGACGTCGGAGGCGAGGTCGACGACGGAGCGTCGGACGAGGCGGCCGCGCACCAGGGGGCCGTACTCGGGCGCGCGCATGCGCACGTCGAGTTCGTCCCAGACGCGTTCGTCGCTCCAGGCGTCGGCCCGGGCGTCCCGCGGGCACTGCAGGTAGTAACGGGTGATCTCGGCCGATCGGGCCATGTGTCCGGCATAGCCGCGCGGGTGGAGGGCGTAGCCCACGGCGTCCAGGCTCGGGGGCGCCTCGGCGAGCAGGCCCAGCCAGGACACTCCGTGGTCGCGGTGGTAGCGGCGGACCGCGCCGGTCGGGACCGATCGCCGCCCGGCGCCGTGCCGCCCGTCGCAGGCGGCGACGTACCGGGCCCGCCAGCGTCCGGTGCGCCCGTCGGCCTCCCGTACGGTCACCGAGGGCGTCGGACCGTCGGCACCGGACACGGCGACCGCCTCGGTGTCGAAGCGGATCCGCCCTCCGGCGTCGAGGAACCGCGCCAACAGGTCGGCGACCAGCTCGTGTTGGGGGTAGACGGTGTGCGGATCGCCGCTGCCGAGCCGTCCGTAGTCGAGGCGGAAGCGGCCGTCGTCGGTGCGGAACTCGCAGACGCCGTGCTCCTGTCCGTTCCGGCGCAGCCCTTCGTCCAGGCCGTTGCGGGCGAGGATCCGCACGGTGTTCGCGGCGAGGAAGCCCGCCCGCGCCCGGTTCTGCACGTCGTCGCGGCCGGACCGTTCCAGGACGGCGCAGTCGATGCCGGCGCGGAGGAGGAGGTTTCCCAGGACGAGCCCGGCGGGGCCGGCTCCGAGGATCACCACGTCGGCCGAGTCGTGGGCGGACCGGGCGTACGGACTGTCTGTCACAACGAGGGATCTTAGGCACCCGGAAGTACCAAGATCGTCAGGATTCACCTGAATGCCCCACAGCATGATAAAAGGATTCTTCCGGACCGGCGAGGACGCCGGGGGCTGGGGGGTGATTCCGGGACCGGTGCGGTGACCGCCGGCGTCGCCGTCACCGCCAACTCCGCGCCGCGGCACGAGGAGCGGCGCCAGGAGATACGCAAGGTCGTCTACCTGCTCGGCGACAGCATGGGCCGTACCCATGTCACCGCCGCCCGCGAGCGCTGCTACGGCGCGACGGGCAAGCTGAACAAGGAGCGGCTGCCGAACTACGGCGCCGTCGCCACGTACGCCGTGGAGAAGGACAGCGACCGGCCGGCGCTGGTGACCGAGGGCGAGAAGGGCGGCCGGCACGAACGGCGGGCGGCGGGCGCGGGCATCGACTTCTCGGTCTGCGCGAGGGACCTGGGCGGGACGCCCGCGGCCGCGGTGCTCTCCGTGCCGGTCCTCGTCAACGAATGGCCTCAGGGACTCCTCGACCTGCCGGTTCGCACAGCCGTGCAACCGTCGGACGACGTGCGTCGTCCTTTCGTTCGGGCTCGGACGAATGAGGCACGCACATGGCGCGGAGCGGACGACTTCCGAAGACGGCACTGGCGCTGCTGGTCCTCGTGACCGCGGGGCTGGGCTGGGGCTACCTCAAGGTGAGCGGCGACATCGTCACCTTCGGCGCGGACGGGCTCTCCGACAACCGGCCCCCCGCGTCCCCCTGGGGACAGAACGTGCTGGTCATCGGTTCGGACGCGCGCACCGGCGGCAACGACGAGCTGGGCGGCGGGGACGAGCACGACATCGGCCGCTCCGACACGGCCTTCCTCCTCCACGTGTACGCGGACCACCAGCACGCCGTCGTCGTGTCCTTCCCCCGCGACACCCTCGTGGACATCCCGCCCTGCCGGCTCCCCGACGGCACCTGGACCCGGCCGCGCGGGGGCGGGATGTTCAACTCCGCGTTCGCCGTGGGCCAGACCGCCGAGGGAAACCCGGCCTGCACGCAGAACACCGTCGAGCGGCTGACCGGGCTGCGCGTCGACCACACCGTCGTCGTCGACTTCAAGGGCTTCGCCGCGCTGACCGAGGCCGTCGACGGGGTACGGGTGTGCCTGCCCGCCGACGTGTACCAGCGGGACCTCGACCCGCACCGCACGACGCGGGGCGAGCGGATCTTCGCCAAGGGCGAGCAGACCGTCTCCGGACAGAAGGCGCTGGACTACGTGCGGCTGCGCCACGGGATCGGCGACGGCTCCGACATAGGCCGCATCAAGCGTCAGCAGGCCTTCCTGGCCGCCCTGCTCAAGAAGGTCAGGAGCGACGGGCTCACCCCGACCAGGCTGCTGCCGCTCGCGAACGCGGCGACCCGTTCCCTGACCGTGGACCCGGGCCTCGGCTCCGCCGACAAGCTGGTCTCGTTCGCGATGTCGTTGAAGGACATCGACCTCCACGACACGAAGTTCGTCACGCTCCCCTGGCGCTACCAGGGGGAACGGGTCGCGATCGTCCACCCCGACGCGGACGCCCTCTGGGCTGCCCTGCGGGCCGACCGCCCCCTCGACGGCCCCCACACCGGCCCCACGCCCACGGGCGGAGGGTCCCGCACCCCCGCCACACCCGGCGCCGGATCCGACGAGCACACCCGGTCCGCCGACGACGCCCCCTGCTCCGACCTCTCGTACGGATGAGCCCGCCGACCGTCACGCCGCCCCGGTCACCGCTTCGGGGTCGTCGACGAAGGAGACCCAGGCACTCCGCCCCGGACCGGGGGCTGTCCCCACCCCGCTCCGGCCTGCTGCCCGGATGGGACGGGCGATCACGTGCGGGCAGGCTGAAGGCGTCGGACACGACCGGGGCCTCCCCGGCGCGTCGGACACGTCGGACCCAGTCGGACCCAGTCGGACCCAGTCGGACCCAGTCGGACCCACCGGACGCATCCGCGAGCAGAAGGACCCTCCTTGTTCAGCCTGAAGCCCCCGCACCGCCGTACCACCCGCATCGCCGTCGCCGGTGCCCTCGCCGTCGCGACCTGCGCCACCCTCATGGCCGGGAACGCCGCTGCGATCGTCAACGGCAAGGACTCCAGCCAGAGTTACCCGTTCATGGCCAGCATTCCCGAGTCCGCCCCGAAGCACGGGCTCCACGAGGGCAACTGCGGGGCCACGCTCATCGACCCCCAGTGGGTGCTGACGGCCGCCCACTGTCTGCGGGGGGACGGGCTGGAGCTGGAGGGCATCGTCAGGATCGGCAGCGACCACCGGAAGTCCGGCGGCACCGTCCGGAAGATCGACCGCACGGTCATCCACCCCGGCTACGTCCCCGGCGAAGGCACCACCTTCAACCGCGACGACATCGCGCTGGTCCGGCTCGACCGCCCGGTCACCGAGCGGCCCGTACGGATCGCACGGCAGGCGGGGAAGCCCGGGACCCCGACGCGGATCATGGGCTTCGGCACCACCGTCGACACCGAATTCGCCTTCCCGGACCGGCTCCAGGAGCTGGACACCCGCCGGGGCGCCCTGTCCGAGTGCGCCCCGGGCTACGCGGACCGCACCCGGCTGTGCACGATCAGCCGCGTGCCGGAGGCCATGGCGTGCTTCGGGGACTCCGGCGGGCCGCAGGTGCAGAAGGGCCGGGACGGGCGCTGGGAACTCATCGGCGTCACCTCCGGACCCGGGGCTCCCGGGGTGCCGTGCTCGGCAGGGCCGGGCCTGTACACCAGCGCGCCCGCCTACGCGCCGTGGATCCGGCGGACCCTCATGAGCGACCGTGCTCCTCACGCTGCCCCCACGGAGTCCCGTACGCGTTGAGCAGGTCGAGGAAGGGCCGCGGCGGCAGGGCCTCGGGCCCGAGGACGCCGCTGCCCTTCCAGGCGCCGGTCGCGAGGAGTTCCAGGGCGATGACGGGGTTGACGGCCGTCTGCCAGACCACGGCCTGCGAGCCGTACTCGCGCATCGACCACTCGTTGTCGACGACGTGGTACAGGTACACCTCGCGGGCGGCACCGTCCTTCGTGCCCTTGACCCAGGTGCCGGCGCAGGTCTTGCCCTTCATGCGGTCGCCCAGCGTGGCGGGGTCGGGCAGGCAGGCCGCGACGACGTCGCGCGGCGAGACCCGGACCGGTCCGTCGGGGCCGGGCACGGTGACCCCGGCCGTGGCGTCGAGACCCAGCTCGTGCAGGGTCTTCAGCTTGGCGATGAAGTCGTCGCCGAGCCCGTACTTGAAGGTGACGCGCCGCGCGTCCACCCAGCGCGGGATCAGGAGCACCTCCTCGTGCTCGACGTTCACGCACTCGACCGGGCCGATGCCCTCGGGGAAGTCGAAGACCTCGGGCTCGCTGAACGGCGCCGTGGTGAACCAGCCGCGGTCCTTCTCGTACACGACGGGCGGGTTGAGGCACTCCTCGATGGTGGTCCAGATGCTGAACGAGGGCGCGAAGTCGTACCCCTCGACGGTGAGGTTCGCGCCGTCGCGGACGCCGATCTCCTCGATCTCGTCGAAGAGCTCGTCGGCGGCGTACCGGGCGAAGACGTCCGAGAGCCCCGGCTCGACCCCCATGCCGACGAGCGCGAGACGGCCCGCCCGCTCCCACTCCCCGGCCCGGGCGAACTGCTCGTCGCCCAGCTTCACCCCGCACTCCTCGTGCGGGGCGGTCGCGTGCGGCACGGACAGCGACATGGCCATGTCCAGGTAGTGGGCGCCCGCGGCGAGGGCCGCGCGGAAGAGCGGCATCACGAACCGCGGGTCCGTCGCGTTGAGCAGCACGTCACAGCGCTCCTCGACGAGGAGGCGCCGCACCGCGGCCTCGTCGGAGGCGTCCAGGCGGCGGGCGCTGAAACGGTCCGCCCGGTCCGTCTGCGCGGCGACGGCCGCCTCGGCTCGGGCCAGGTCGTAGTCGGCGACCACCATGTGGGCCAGGAAGTCCCGGCGGGCCGCGATCCGGGTGACGGCGGTTCCGACGCCGCCCGCACCCACGAGAAGTACGCGCATGTCACACACCTGTTCCTTCAACGCCCCCGGCGGGTGTCGCCGGGGAACGCCCCGATGGAACACGAGGCCCACTGTTAAAGTCTACGGCGTTGGCATAAGGGACTCCGGGGAGAGGCAGGGGGTGGCGCGGTGCCCAAGAAGGTGGTCCCCGAGGCGGAACGCCGCCGCCGGCGCCCGACGCGACAGGGCACGGTCCTGTCGGAGGAGCTGATCGTCGCGACCGCGCTGCGGATGCTCCGCGAGCACGGCGCCGCCGGGCTGACCGCGCGCCGTCTGGGCAGCGCCCTCGGCGCGGACCCGAGCACGCTCTACCGCTACTTCTCCGGCCTGGACGACCTGACCCGGGCCATCGGCGAGGCCCTCATGGGGCACGCCCTGGACAGCTGGACACCCACCGGTGCGTGGCGTCCCGACCTGCGCGCCCTGGGCCTGGCCATCCACGCCTCCTACCTGGCCCACCCGCAGGCCGCCCTGCTCACGGCCAGCCGTGTCACCGGCCGCCCGCGCGAGATCGCGTTGGACGAGACGGTCCTCGGCATCCTGCGCGAGGCGGGCTTCGGCGACGCGGACGCGGTCGGCCTCTACCACGCCTTCATCGACCTGGCCCTGGCGTTCGCCGCCCTGGACGCGGGCGCGCTGACCATCAAGGACGAGGCCAGAGCGGCGGACGAGGACATGTGGTCCTCCACGTACGCCCGCCTCCCCGCCGCCACCCACCCCCACATCGCCGCCACGGCCCACCTCCTGGCGGACCGGATGAACGACAGCGCCTACCCGGTCCTCCTGGACACCCTCCTGGAGCGCGCGGAGGCGCGATGGGACGGGGTGCGAGGGGTGGGGGCAGGCGGAGGGTGACGGTCCGGGAGGCAGACGGTCCGGCTCCCTACGGAGCGGGATGCCGGAGCCGTTGGGACATGACGAGCCTGACGTTCCCCAGACGTGACTCGACGTTCCGGTGCGCGGCCTTGGGCGCGAGGCGCCCGCCGCGCTCCGGGCGCCCGGGCCGCGCGTTCGGTGTCTTCCGTGTCCCACCGCACCACGAAGGGGACTTGATCTTCGAGCTGCGTCAACTGCGCCTCCTCGCAGCCCCTTTCGGGATCCCCGGTCACGCGATCAGCGCCGAGGTTGGCGCATCCGGGCTGCCACACCCCCGGCGGCGCCCGGCCTTCGGGTCAGTCGGGCATGTTGGTGCCGGTCGCCCAGACCGACACCCACTGGCTCGCGTCCTCGCCGGGGGCGTGGCCCTTGTAGAGGACCACGTTGCCGTCGCGCTGGACGCGGAGCCAGACGTACTCGCCGGCGTGCTCCGGGCCGGTGCCGGTGGACCATACGGCCTGGTCGGCGGCGTCGTACACGACGAAGTTGCCGTCGGGCTGCATGACGGCGGCGCCGGCGCTGCGTCCGTTGGTGCCGGTGGACCAGACCGCCTCGACGATGTCGTCGCCGACGGATCCGTCGGAGAGCCTGCCCTCCTGGAGGTCGCCGCTCATGGTGCCCTCGATCAGCTCGTCGAGGATGATGCCGAAGTCGGGCGCCCCTCCGCCCACATCGGGGGCGCCGTACGAGGTGATGCGGTACAGCACCAGGTTGCCGTCGTTCTGGTAGGCCAGGGTGTGCGTGACGTGCTTGTACGCCAGTCCCGCGCTGAGGGTCATCAGCTCGGACGAGATGCGCCGGCCGGGGGCCAGCCCCATCCCGGAGTTCATGTGGTCCCACGTGCTGGGCACGGGCTCGTAGTCGGCCATGTGTCCTTCTCCGTCCTGGCGGGCCCGGTCCGTCCGGCCGCCGTCGACGGGGATGCTGCCGCGCCCCGGTAGACAAGCGGTCAACGCGGGGGCGCCGCCCGGTCGGACGCGCTGCGCAGGACGCAGAACTCGTTGCCCTCGGGGTCGGCGAGGACCGCCCAGCCGGTGCCGTCGGGCTTGCGGTGGTCGCCGACGAAGGTGGCGCCGAGGCCCAGCAGCCACTCCACCTCGTGGTCGCGCGTGGTCTCCGGGCGCAGGCAGAGGTGGATCCGGTTCTTCGTCGTCTTGGGCTCGGGCACCTGGTTGAAGTAGAGGACCGGCCCGTCCCCCAGCGTCACCTGCGTCTCCCGGTCGCCGGGGCGGGCGTCCGGATCCAGCGGGCAGCCGGTCACCGTGCTCCAGAAGCGGGCCAGCCCATAGGCGTCCGCGCAGTCGATCGCCACGTTCTGCACTATCGAAACCATGCGGGCCAGCCTCCCCGACAGCGCCGCCGGACGCCACCTGGGGGTACGGGCAAGGGTCCCTCCCCCGGCTCGGGGAGGGGCTCTTCGGCCCGTGGTGCTTCGCCATGGCCCTGGCCGCCCTCGGCGCGGAGGTCGGCGGGCCACCGGGCGGGGCTTCAGAGCGCGAGCTCTCCCGCGGAGTCCAGCAGCCGTTCCGCCCGGTACGGCGAGGTGTCCAGTTTGGCGAGGACGCCGATGCTGGCGATGTTGGGGAGGATCAGCTGGTAGAGGCGGGCGATCTCCTCGGAGAGCTCGCGGTCCTCCGGGAGTGCCTCGGTGACCAGTTGGACGCCCGTCCAGGCGCCGACGGCAAGGCGGGCGATCTCGGCGGGGACGGCGTGCGGGAGGAGTTCGCCGCGTGCCTTGGCCTCGACGAGGAGGTCCTGGCCCAGGTCGATCCAGTCCGGCCAGCGGGTGCCGAAGAGGGTGCGGGCCTTGGGGTCGACGGAGAGCTGGACGGCGGCGCGGAGCATCGGCTCGCGGGGCAGCCGGTGGGCGAGGAGGAGGCCCAGGTCGACCCATTCCTGGAGCTTGTACGTCTGCGGAAGGATTCCCTCCCGGGTGACGGCGCGCGCGAGCACGCCGTGGGCCATCGATTCCTTGGTGGGGAAGTGGAAGTACAGGGCGCCCCTGGTGAGGCCGGTGCGCTCGACGAGAGCGGCGATGGTGGCGGCCTCGTAGCCGACTTCGATGAAGAGGCTCGCCATGGATTCGAGGATGGACTCACGCGTGCGGATCGCCCGCTCCTGCCGCGCCACTCGGCCGCCCCCCTCGGAGTCTCCGCTGACAAAGGCTCGGTATGTTATCAAGCGTTCGCACAGTATTCGTACGTGCCCGTGGAGGGACGCGGAGCCGGCGGCGGGGGTTCCTCCGGTTCCGCGTCCCGGCGGCGGTTCGTCTCACTGGTTGACGAAGCCGCCGTCCACCGGCAGCACCGTGCCGGTGAGGAACGGGCAGCGGTCGCTGAGGAGCCAGGCCGCCGCCGCGGCGATCTCCTCGGGTGCGGCCGTACGGCCCTGCGGGGTCATGGAGTTGACGGTCCGTTCGAGCCCGGGGTTGCGCCGGAACCAGTCCTCGGTGATCTCGCTGCGGGTGGTGCCCGGCGCGACGGCGTTGACCCGGACGCCCTGCTGCGCGTACTCGTCCGCCGCCGCCCTGGTGAGGCCGACGACGGCGTGCTTGGCCGCGATGTAGGGCGCGGCGGCCGGGATGGCCACCAGGCCGGCCACGCTGCTGTTGTTGACGATCGCGCCGCCGCCGTGCCGGAGCATGGCGCCGATCTCGGGGCGCAGGCAGTTCCAGATGCCGCGCACGTTGACGTCCATGACCGTGTCGTAGACGTCGTCGGGCATCAGGTGGAGCGGGGTGCGGTCGCCGCCGACGCCCGCGTTGTTGAAGGCCCCGTCGAGGCGCCCGTACCGGGTCTCGGCGTACTCCACGGCCCGCGCGGCGTCCTCGGCCCGGGTGACGTCGCAGACGACGTACGCGGCCTCGGCGCCCTTGGCCCGTATCTCCTCGACGAGTTCCGCCAGGCGTTCCTCCCGGCGCGCGGCGAGGACCACCGTCGCGCCCTCCTGGGTGAAGACGCGGGCGGCGGCGGCACCGATGCCGCTGCTCGCGCCGGTGACGAGGACGACCTTCCCGGCGAGGAGGTCGCTGTGCGTGTGGTTCGGAGGTGTCATGCCCGTGTGCCTACCCCGGCCGGGGTGCCCGTCAGTCCCTTCTGTCCCATGAGGTCCTTCAGGTCCCTCGCGTACTTCGCGACGAGGGCCCGGCCGAGGCTCGGTATGTCCTCGTGGCCGTCGACGCGGCCGGCGCGGACGACGGCGCGGAACCGGTCGGAGGGGATGACCGAGCCGGGCACCGACTCCTCGGGCTCCCGGAAGCCGTGCAGGATCTGCAGCGCCGTGTACTGCCGCTGCGCTTCGGGGAGGGCGCGGATCGCCGCCTCGAAGCGCACGTACCAGTCCGCGTGGTCGTCGACCCGCTCGATGCGGTGTCCGTCCTCCGCCAGCCAGTCGACGATCCGGTCGAGGGAGACGCCGTCGTCGTTGGGGTTCACCAGGCTGAAGGTGCGGTACTGCGGTGCGGTCGGCCGGCCCGTGCGCCCGCCCAGGGCGACGACGGCCGCGGCGGTGAAGTCGACGGGCAGGCCGTCGTAGTGGGCCCGCTCGCCGTCCGCGCGGTAGAAGCTGCGCGGGGCGATCCCGGTGGCGAGCACGCTGAACAGCAGGCGGCTGAACATGTCGGGGACGTTGAGCTGTCCGCCGTACCGGCTGTGGGCGAGGATCATGTTGGAGCGGAAGGTGGTGACGGGCAGCCCGCACAGGTCGTGGGCCTCGCGCAGCAGGACCTCGCCGGCCCACTTGCTGGTCGCGTAGCCGCCCGCGTAGCCGCCGTCGACCTCCATCACCGGCAGGGCGGCGCGGACGTCGGTGTACTCGTCGAGGGCGGGCTCGCCGGGGCGCGCGGTGGCGACGGCGACGCTGGAGATGTAGGTGAACGGCTTCATCCGGCGGGTGAGGGCCAGCTGGACCAGTTCGGCGGTGCCGACGACGTTCGCCTCGAACAGGTGCGGGTAGGGCAGGACGTGGTTGACGAGGGCGCCGGCGTGCACGATGACGTCGACCTCGTCGGCGAGCCGGTCCCAGGTCTCCTCGTCCAGGCCGAGGCGCGGGTCGGCCATGTCGCCGGCCACCACCTCCAGGTGCCCCTCGGCGAGTTCGGCGTACGTGCGCAGGAGCGCCGGATCGCCGCTGTCGAAGGCCGCGTCGAGGCGGGCCCGGGCCGCGGCGGCGTCCTTGCCGCGGACCAGGGCGATGAGGCGCCCGCCGACGGGGGCCAGCTTCTCCAGCCATGCGAGGGCGAGGAAGCGCCCGAGATAGCCGCTCGCCCCGGTCAGGAGCACGGTGCGCGGCTCCCCCTCGAAGCGGGGCAGGGCGCGGGCGTCGCCGAGGGTCCGCGCGTCGAGGAACGCGTCCAGGGTGAGGTCCTTGGCGAAGACCTCGGTGCTGCCCTCGCCGTGCACGGAGGCGAACGTGGGGCGCTCGGTGGTGGCTCCGCGGCGGGCCTCGATGTGCTCGGCCAGGTGCCGCAGGTCGTACGCGGGGCTGATGAGCAGGTCCACCGGCACCCGGACGCCGAACGTGTCCTGGAGCAGGTTGGAGAACTGCACGGCGGTCAGCGAGTCGCCGCCCAGGTCTCGGAAGTGCGCGCTCGGGTCGACCTCGGCCAGTGAGCCGGCGATCAGGGCCCGGACGGCGCGCTGCACGGTTTCGAGGACCGGCCGGTCGGCGCCGGCGGCGCGGATGTCGGCGAGTTCGGCGTCCTCGCGGGCGGCGGTGTCGGCGTAGAGCTCTTCGAGGCGTGCGCCGTACCGCTCGACCAGGCGGGGCCAGAGCAGCTTGCGGTGGTCCGAGAGCAGGCCGTTGGCCTGGCTGAAGGGTTCGGTCTCGACGAGGACGTCGCGGGGGATCTCGTACGAGTTGAGCCCGGCCTCCTTGGCGAGCTCCTGGAACGCCTCGGCGATGCGCTGTTTCAACGCCCGCTCGTCGGAGCCGTGTTCGGTCAGCGCCTCGGGGGTGGGGACGACCACGGCGAGGAGGTAGGAGCGCTCGCTGTTGCCGTAGACGAAGATCTGGCGCACGAGCGGACTGGCCGCGAAGACGGCCTCCAGCCGGGCCGTGGCGACGAACTCGCCCTGGGACAGCTTCAGGACGCTCTTGCGGCGGTCCACGATGGCGATCCGGTCCGGGCCGAGTTCGGCGGCGATGTCGCCGGTCCGGTAGTAGCCGTCCTCGTCGAGGAGTTCGGCGGTGAGCTCGGGCTGCTTGTAGTAGCCGGGGATGATGACGTCGGTCTTCAGCAGGAGTTCGCCGCGCGGGTGGGGCGAGTCGGTGCGGAAGTAGCCCAGTTCGGGCACGTCGGCCAGCTTGTAGTCGCGGACCGGCGGGCGCAGCAGCACGCCGTCGACGGAGACGCCGGCGGCCTCGGTGGAACCGTAGACGTTGTGCAGTTCGAGGCCCAGCAGGGACTCGGTGAACGCGGTCAGTTCGGCGGAGAGCGGGGCGGAGCTGCTGCTCGCCCAGGTGACCCGGCCGCCCAGGACGTTCTCCCTGAGGTGGGCCCGCACCTCGGCCTCGGCCGTCTCGCGGTCGACGCCGGCGGCCGTGCGCCGGTCGACGTCGCCGCGGAAGCGCTGGTGGAGCATCTCGCAGACGCGGGGCACCAGGGAGAGTTCGGTGGGCCGGGCCAGGGCGACGTCCTCGAAGAAGGTCGACAGGTCGCTGCTGGCCGTGAAGTAGCTGGTGCCGCCGCGCGCCATGGTGGCCTTCAGCGAGGAGTGCCCGGCCACGTGGCTCATCGGCGCGTAGTGGAAGGTGACCGCGTACGTCTCGTCGAACAGCTTCGACCAGGCGCCGCCCCACATGGCGCCGGCCAGGCGCTCGGTGTACATGGCGCCCTTCGGCGTGCCGGTGCTCCCGGAGGTGTAGATGAGCATGGCGAGCGGGTCCTCGCCGTCGGCCGCGGTGAACAGCGGGGCCTCGGGCAGGGCGGTGCCGCGCTCGACGAGCTCGGACAGGACGTCCACGGTCACGTCGGGCCGGGTCTCGGCCAGCTGCTCGCGGGCCGCGGCGAGCGCCTCGCGGTGGGCGTCGACCTCGGGGTGGAAGTCGAAGACGACGAGGCGCCGCACGGACGTGCTCGCGCTCACCAGGCCCACCGCGACGGAGAGCCGCTCCAGGCTGGCGGCGATCGTGAACGGCTCCGTCTCCGCCACGATCGCGCCCAGCTGCGCGGGGGCGGAGCTGGTCTGCAGCGGGACCGAGACGGCACCGAGATGGATGCAGGCGAGGTCGATGGTCGTGTAGTCGCGGCTGGTGAAGCCGAGCAGGGCGACCCGCTCGCCGGGGGCCAGCGGGCGGTCCCGGTCGTGGTGCCACGCGCTCGCCACGGCGCGGACCCGCGCCCACAGCTCGCTGTAGGTGGTGGTCTCGTAGCGGGGCAGCAGCCGGACCGAGACCCGTCCCGTCTCGGCGTCCTTCGCGAATTCCTTGACGCGCTCGCCGATGGCGGGCCGGTCCGCGTGGCTCTGCATGACAGATGCCACCACTTGCGCAAGTCGCATTCTGGTTCTCCGCGTCACGTGATTGGGCCGACTTCAGGGAAGGGGGAATCGGACGGGCGGCGGGCACGCGTCGGTATTCCGCCGGGAATACCCGCGGTCTCGGGGACGTCTCGTCGGGTGGTGTCCGACAAAGCGCCCCGGCCTGATCCGGCGCGAATTGTCAGGCACGCCCCAAGGGCGCCGCGCCGTCCAGTCCGTCACTCGATGCTATGCACACCCGAACGGGCTTCCGGAGAATCGGCCGACTATCTGTCAGGTCCCGGGCCGGTGTGGCCGACCGTCGGTACCTCTCCTTTGTCGGCGTGGTAAGAGTGGAGCGGCGCACGGGAAGTGCGCCTCTGAATCCGGCGCGACCGGGTGCCCCCTCGGGGTGCCCGGCACAGCGCGCGCGGATCCCTTTTCGCTCACCGCTCCCCTTCTTCTCCCGGAGTGCGCATCGTCATGCAGGATCGTGCCGCAAAAACCCGCCGCCAATTGATCCGCTCCGCCGCCGAGGTCTTCGACCGGGGCGGATTCGCGGGGTCCTCCGTCGGACAGATCTGTTCCCGGGCCCAAGTCAGCCAGGGCGCGCTGCACTTCCATTTCCGGAACAAGCAGGCGCTCGGCGAGGCGGTCCAGTCGGCCGCGGCCGAGATCCTGCTGTGCGTCACCGGGCAGGTCCCGGCGTGGCATCCGGCTCCGCTCCAGCTGCTCGTGGACACCTCGCACGCGCTCGCGCAGCGGGTCGCCGGCGACCTGGTGCTCCGGGCGGGTTTCGGCCTGGCGCACGATCCGGGCTGGCAGGGCGGGGCCAGCCCCTGGCAGCACTGGCGGGAGTGGGTCCGGGGCGTGCTCCGTCTCGCCCGGCGGCAGGGCAGTCTGGCGCCGGGGGTGGACCTCGACGACGCCGTTTCGGCCATCACGGCGGTGATGGCGGGGGTGGAGGGGCTGGAGCGCGACCCGGCCCGCGCCCGGCCCGCGCAGTCGGTGACCCCGTTCTGGCGGCTGGTGCTGCCGCAGCTGGCCTCCGATGCCGTGCGCGGGCGGATCGAGGCGGCGGGCGGACGGCCGGACGGGCCGGGCGCGCCGGGCGGCGGAACCCGCCCGGGCGGCGAGTCACCGGCGGCGCACCGGCGGCCCGACGGGCGGCCGCTGCCGCACTCCTGCGGCCCGATGACCGACGCGGAGCTGTGTGGTGTCCCCTACAGGGAGATGAGCGGCTCGGCCTGGTAGGCCCGGTGCAGCAGCTCCATGAAGGCCGGGGCCTCGGGCAGCGGCACGGCGCCGACGCGGTGGACGGCGACGCCCGGCGTCCACGAGTTCATGACGGCCGCGCCCGCGAGTTCCGGCAGGTCGGCGGGGGTGATCTCCTCGGTCCGCTGGGCGATGTCGAGCCGGTCCAGCTGCCGGCGGACGATGCCCATGGTGACGCCGTCCAGCATCGCGGCCTTCGGCCACACCACGGCGGCGCCGTCCCAGAAGGCCAGGTTCCAGATGGACGCCTCGCTCAGCCGGCCCCGGCGGTCGACGAAGGCGACGTCGTCGTGGCCCTGGTCGGTGGCCTGCCGCAGGAAGAAGGTCTTGGCCGGTTCGCCGACGTGCTTCACGGACGGCAGGAACCGCTCGTGCTCCACCACCGCGAGCGACAGCGGGCCCTCGGGGCCGGTGGCGGCGGGTGCGGTACGGATCAGGAGCTCGGGTTCCTCGTCGGGCGCGGCCACGGTGAACTCGCCGGACGGCAGGTAGACCGTGGCGGTCAGCGAGAGATCGGCGGGTGCGTCCGCCAGGGCGGCGCGCAGCAGGCCCCCTACCCGGTCGTCGGTCAGGGCCCGTCCGAAGAGTTCGAGCGAGCCGTGCCGCAGGCGCGCGAGATGCAGGTCGAGGCCGCGGATCCGGCCGTCGCGCACCTGTGCCGCGGTGAAGTGGGCGTATCCGGCGAAGGCGAGCGGCGCGAGATCCGGAGCCTCTGCTTCCTGGTCGTTGCGCCTGGTCATCGTGGAGTTCGACTGAGTGGTCGTCATGTCGTGCCCAACGACGCGACGCCCGGGCGGACACCGGCTTTCACGCTCGCCGGGAGCCGTCGCCCGGCCGGTGCGCGGGCCGGATCCGGCCGGGGCGGTGGCGCGCCGTCAGGACGGGGCGGTGGCGTGCCGTCAGGACGGGGTGGCGGCCGAGAAGGTCCGCGCGAGAGCGGGCTCCTCGCGGCCGGCCCCGGCGCGGGCGGCCCGCAGCTCCATCCCGTCGAGGAAGATCTCCAGCCCCGTCTCGAAGTCCTCCTCGGTCGCCCTCAGCGGGGACTGCTCGGGCTTGTCGCCGCCGGGGAGCAGCTGCTGGGCCACGTGCTGGATGCACACCCCCTGCACGTACGACCACAGGGCGATGGAGCAGGTCCGCGCCAGGTCGGGGTCGTCGGTGAGGTCCGTGAGGGCGTCCACCATCCAGTCGAGGCAGGAGGTGTCCGAGAAGTGCCGGGCGGAGCTGGAGGTCACCAGCGCCCAGGGGTGCCTGCAGTACACCTCCCAGTCGAGCCGGGCGGCGAGCCGCATCGCCTCGCGCCAGTCCGGCGGCGCGGGCTCGGGGTAGGGGTGCTCGTCGCACGCCGCCTGGGTGATCAGGGTGAGCAGCGCGTCCTTGTTCGCCACGTGCCGGTAGAGCGACATGACGCCCGAGTCGAGCTCGGTCGCCAGGCGTCGCATCGAGATCGCGGCGATGCCCTCGGCGTCGGCGATGCGGACCGCGGCCGCCACGATCGCACCCCGCGACAGGCTCGGTGAACTCACTTGCCTGCCTTGTGTCTTGATGGCCATGCGTTATTATACCCAGCAGCTTGCGTACGACGTACGCACGAAATTCGCGTACGATGTACGCACACCGCTCGCCCACGACGCGCGCCGGCCTATCGCGTACGCCGTATGCAGCGGTTCGGAACTTCTCGCACCTTCTCCTGAAAGGTTGCCCCCGTGACTTCCCCTGAATTAGTCGCGGAGCGTGCCGACCGACGGGCCTGGCTGGGCCTCGTCATCGTGCTCGGCCCGGTCGCACTCGTCGCGATGGACGGCTCCGTCCTCTACCTCGCGATGCCGAGCATCACGTCCGCGATCACACCCAGTACCGACCAGGCACTGTGGATCCTGGACATCTACGGCTTCGTGGTCTCGTCCCTGCTCATCGCCTTCGGCAACCTCGGCGACCGCTACGGCCGGCTCAAGTTCCTGCTGACCGGCGCCGTCGTCTTCGGCCTCGGCTCCGCGGGCGCCGCGTTCGCGCCGAACCCGGAGATGCTCATCGCCTGCCGCGCGCTGATGGGCCTCGGCGGCGCCACCCTGCTCCCCGCCGGCCTCGCCATCATCAGCAACCTGTTCCACGACCCCAAGCAGCGCTCCCAGGCCATCGGCATCTTCGCCGCGACCTTCGCCGCCGGATTCGCCGCCGGCCCGGTCATCGGCGGACTGCTCCTCAGCCGCTTCGAGTGGGGTTCGGTCTTCCTGATCAACCTCCCGGTCGTCGTGCTCTTCCTCGCCTTCGCGCCCGTGCTGCTGCGCGAGGTCCGCACCTCCAACCCGGGCCGGGTCGACGCGCTCAGCGTCGTCCTGTCCGCCCTCGGCATCCTGCTGACCGTCTACTCGGTCAAGAGCGCCGCCGCGGAGGGCTTCTCCTCCGTGCAGGCCGTCGTCGGCGTCGTCGGCGTCGCCCTCCTGGTGTGGTTCGTGCGCCGCCAGTTCGGCCTGGAGCACCCGCTGCTCGACCTGCGGCTCTTCAAGGACCGCGTGTTCACCGTGGCGATCCTCACCGGTCTGATGACGCTGGTCGCCTGGGCCGCCGCCGGCTACCTCAGCGGCGTCTACCTGCAGTCGGTCCTCGGCTACAGCGTCCTCTCGGCGGCCCTGCTGGCCCTGCCGGGCGCCGCGGTCCTGACCGTCGTGTGCATCAAGACGAGCAGCATCGCCGACCGCATCGGCACCCGGTCGGCGCTCATCGCCTCCCACTTCTTCATGGGTGTGGGCCTGCTGCTTCTCCTGGCGACGACCACCGAGCACGGCGTGGCGGCGTTCATCGCCTCCACGATCATCGCCGGCGTCGGCTACGGCCTCTCCTTCAGCCTGGTCGCCGACTACGCCGTCGCGGCGGTGCCGCCCGAGCGTGCGGGATCGGCCGCGTCGCTCGCCGAGACCAGCAACGAGCTGGGCAACGCGCTGGGAATCTCCCTGCTCGGCTCCCTGGCGGCGGTCTGCTTCCGGCTGTTCGGCCCGGACGTCGCGGGCACCCTCGACGAGACCCTGGACACCCCGGGCCTGTCCCCCGCCGTCATCGCGAAGGCGGAGGACGCCTTCCTCAGCGGTCTGCACGTGGCGGTCGGCGTGGCGAGCCTGCTCTGCCTCGCGCTCGGCGTCCTCGCCCTGCGGTGGATCCCGAAGGAGGGCAAGGGCGACCACGACGGGGCCGAGACCGAGACCGGCTCGCTGGCGGCCACCCCGTAACCCGACGTACGGACACTCCCGGCCCTGCGGACCGGCCCCTCCCGAGGGGGGCGGAACGCAGGGCCGTGTCGTGCGTGCCGGGCGCCCCGCGGATCTCGGTCCGCCCGTACGGGATCAGCCCCCCGAACGGAAGTCGACGCGGAACGCGGTCTCCCCCTCCTGCGTCCCGACGACCCGCACCGCCCCGGGCTCCGGCAGCGGATCGGCCGTGATCCAGCAGGGCCGGTCGAACTCGACGTACCGCCGGTAGGAGGCTTCGATCGCGGTGGGCTCGAAGGGGGCGGGCGCCCGCAGGGCTCGTGCCGCCTGGTCGGCGGCCTCCAGCAGGGCGAGGCCGGGCACGTGATCGACGGGGTGGTCGAAGAGCAGCCGGTCCCCCGGGTCGTTGCGCAGCAGCCAGCGGTGGGGACGGTCCCCGGCGGCCAGCACCACCTCCCCCGGCGCGGCCCGGCCGACGAGCCCGGCGTCCACGGGCGGCGGGACCTCCCAGGCTCCCCACGGCAGGTCCCGCCGGGCGCCGCGGACCCGCGCGTACACCCGCTCCGAGATCCAGGTGAACTGGCTCTCGGCGCCCGCCACCTGGTCGCCGCCGCACAGGACGCGGAAGGTCATGTGGAGGGCGCTCGTGCCGCGCCGTCCGGCACCGGCACCGGCACCGGCACCGGCACCGCGCACGGTGACGTGGACGGCCAGGGACGAGGTCTGACCGCGGGGCACGCGCAGGCCGGGGGCTATCGCGAGGTCGAGGGTGCTGAGCATGGTCTGGTGCGTCAGCGGGACGTCGTGCACGGCGTGGGCGACGACCAGCCCCGCCTGTCTGACGGTCTGGGCGAGGACGCGTGGGTCGTACGCTAACTCCCCTTGCACGGCAGGCCATCTGACGCCCAGTACGACCTCCCGGTCGGACCGGCGTTCCCAGCCGGTCACGAGCAGGTGTTCCTCCCGCCGCAGATGCGCGTAGGCGGTGAGCGGAGCCGACGAAGGCGACGCGGGTGGGAGCGGGGCGAGGGTGACGTCGTTCAAGGTTCCCCCTGGGTCGGTGCACTCCAGGCATACCCGGTGCGCCGTTGAAGTACGGGATGTACGTTCGATTTTGGTCATAGGTAAATGTAAGCCCAAGCAACAGTAAAGCGGGGCCTGTTGTCGCCCCTCGCCCACCAGGACCGACCTCGGGCGGGCCCCGCCGATCACGGACCCCATGTCACGTTTGGCGCAAATGTGCGGTCGTCTCGCACGCGCGTCGTATAAAGAAACCGGACGGAAGTCCTCTTTCTCTGGGCAGGGGGTCACGACGCGCGATGGGGAACCTGCGGGAAGACGGGAGCTGGGCGGCCCGACGGCCGGCGGCAGGACTCGATCCGGAGTCCTTCCGCCGCCTGTTCGGGTCGCTGCACCGCAACGGGCAGCGGGTGAAGGCCGAACAGTACGTCCGCGGACTGCTGTCGGTGGCGGGGCGCAAGACCCTGCGGAGCCTGGCGGCGCAGTTCGACGGCGCCTCGGCGCAGCAGAGCGTGCACCACTTCATCACCGCCTCCCCCTGGGAGTGGATGCCGATCCGGCACGCCCTGGCCCGACAGGCGCAGCGGACCCTGGCCCCCGAGGCCTGGGTGATCCGCTCCCTCCTGATCCCCAAGGCCGGGCCGCACTCCGTCGGCGCCGACCCCCAGCGCACCGCGCTGGGGACGGTCAACGGGCAGCGGGCGGTGGGGACCTGGCTGGCCTCCGAGCGGTCGGCGGTGCCGGTGGACTGGCAGCTCTGCCTGTCCTCCCGCTGGACGGCCGACCCGCTGCGCGAGCGGGCGAGCGTCCCGGAGGGCGCCGTCGCCCGCACGGTCGAGGAGTGCGTGTGCCAGGCCGTGGCCGCCCTGGCGGGTATCAGATGCACGGTGCGGCTGCCCGTGGTCGTGGACGTGCCGGAAGCGGACGGCACCGCGGTCGCGCGGTCCCTGGGGGCCATGGGGCTGCCGTTCCTGGTGCGGGTCGATCCGGGGGCACCGATGCGGCTCGACCGCTCGTCGCTGCCCCGGTACGGCGACCTGCAGCGCACGGCGGGCGAGTTGGCCGAGTCGCTGCCCCATCTGCGGCAGCAGGTGAACCCCGGGGACGGACGGACCACCGCCGCGGCGGTCCCGGTGGTGGTGGCACCGTCGGGCCGGGACGCGATGACGCTCATGGGCGAGTGGCACCCGGACGAGCGCGCCGGGCACCGGCTGTGGCTCACCAACCTCTCGCCGTCGCTGCTCGCCCCCGCCCTGCGGCTCACCCGGATGCCCGGCGTCGTGGAGCGGGATTTCGCCGAGATAGCGGACGAGGTCGGCTTACGGGACTTCGCCGGGCGCTCGTTCCCGGGCTGGCACCGGCACATCACGCTGGCGTCGGTGGCCCATCTGGCCGTCGCGACCGCCCGCGACCGGGCGCGGCGCGGGACGGCGGCGGTGATGTCACCCACATCAACGGGACTACCGTTCGGTAACTTGACACTCTCCTCCTGCTCGTGATGGATCACCCGCCGGGTCGCCCCTTACTGTCAGGCCGGGCTCACCCCGTACCCCCGCGCGATCAGAGTGGACGCGCGAGGACACGGGCTGGATCAGTAGTGAGGAGATTCATGCTCAGCCTCGACCCGCGTCCCATCGCCCCGGTGCGAGGGACCCACGCCATCCCCGCCCCCACCGCCAGCCCCTTCCAGACCGGCACCCACGACGCCGTCCTCTCCGAGTTCTCCTCGACGCTCTTCACCTCGCTGTCCCGGAACGACCAGTGCCGGAAGGCCGTTCAGTACCTGCGGGGCCTGCTGGAGACCCCGGGCCGCAAGTCCGTGCGCAACATCGCCGCGCTCCTCGGCGAGCAGGCCTCCGAGCAGAACCTCCACCACTTCATCTCGGCGTCCACCTGGGACTGGATCCCCATCCGCCGGGCACTCGCCGACCACTGGGTCGACGCCCGTCCGCCGCAGGCGTGGGTGGTGCAGCCGGTCATCATCCCCAAGACCGGACGCCACTCGGTCGGCGTGGACAGGCACTTCTTCCCGACCCTGGGCCAGATGCTCAACGCCCAGCGCGCGGTCGGCGTTTGGGCCGCCTCGGACACCACCAGCACCCCGGTGAACTGGCGCCTGCACCTCCCCCAGGCCTGGCTCAAGGACGACCGGCGCCGCAGCCAGGTGGCGATCCCCGACGACGTGCCGGTGGAGACCCTCAGCGAGTCGGTGGTCGAGGCCTGCCTGGAGGCCGTGACCCGCTGGCAGTTACCCGTGCGCCCGTTCGTGCTCGACTCCTGCGAGGTGCACGCCGTCCCCATCTTCGAGAAGCTGCACGCCACCGGCATGCCGCTGCTGGTCAGCGTCTGCGAGGACCAGCCGCTGACCGTCGCGGACCCCGCCCTGCCCGCCGCCGGACGGACGCCGCTGACAGCCGAACAGATCATGATCATGGCCAAGGACCTGCGGCGCCCGGTCACGACCCCCCACCACGAACCGGGCGGCCCGCCGCGCACGCACTGGGCCGCGACCGTACGGGTCACCGGACCGGCCCTGCCCGGATCCCCCGCCGGTCAGGGCGAGGTGCTCCTCCTCGGCGTGGGCCAGGAGGGCGGCCGCTGGCCGGCCAAGCTGTGGCTGACCAACCTCACCACCTCACCACCGGCCTCCCTCGTACGGCTCACCCGACTCGCCGACCGCGTCGACCGGGACTTCAGGGAGATCGCCGACCGGGTGGGCATCCGGGACTTCTCGGGGCGCTCCTTCGGCGGCTGGCACCGCCACATCACCCTCGCCTCGGCCGCGCACGCGGTCGTGGCCCTGGCCAGGAGCGACGCACACGCGCGCAGCGCCTGATCCGCATCCGCCCCCGGTATTCCGCCGCCGCCGCATCGCCGCCCCCGAAGCCCTCTTCCCTCTCCCCATATCCGCTATCCCCCATCCCCCATCCCCCCACCCCCTATCCCTTATCCCCCGTCCGCTGTCTCCCCTATCCCTCCCCGCGACCGGCGGGCCGACGGTTTCCCCACCGTCGGCCCGCCGGTCTCTTCGTATGCGTGCCCCATTCAACCGGTGCGCGGGCACACGCACTTGACATATCCACGGCCACTTGACGGATCGCGCGTCACCTGACGGATACCGACCCCGTTTCCCCCGAAGGTCCGGAATCCATCGGACGATCTACTGCGAGCAGGAATTCCCGCCCTGCCCTTTTCCCCTCCTCTTCTCTTTCCCTTCCTCGCGTCCCGCATCGCCGTATGCCGCCGCGCGATTGGAGAATCCGATGGACGACGCCCTGCTCGACATTCGATATGAGAACGCCTTACAGCAGCCTCCCTGGGAGGACGAGTCGCACGTCCTGCGGGTGCGCAAGGAACTCGCCGCCCTGCCCGCCCTCGTCGACGCCGAGGACGTACGCACCCTGAGGTCCATGCTGGCGCGGGTCGCGGCGGGTGAGGCCCATGTGGTCCAGGCGGGCGACTGCGCCGAGGACACGGCCGAGTCCACCCCGGGTCACGTCGCCCGCAAGGCCGGCCTGCTGAACGTCCTCGCCGGGCAACTGCAGATGGCCACGGCCAGACCCGTCGTCCGGATCGGCCGCATGGCCGGCCAGTACGGCAAGCCGCGCTCCCGGCCCACCGAACGGGTCGGCGACCTCGAACTCCCGGTCTTCCGCGGGCACATGGTCAACAGCCCCGAACCCGACCCCGAGTCGCGGCGCCCCGACCCGGAGCGACTGCTCTCCGGCTACCAGGCGGCCCGCGCCGTCATGGCCGGCCTCGGCTGGCTCGACGCCCCCGGCCGCCCGCGCATCGGCGCCCCGGTGTGGACCAGCCACGAGGCGCTGCTGCTCGACTACGAAGTCCCGATGCTTCGGCGGCAGCCCGACGGGCGCCTGCTGCTCACCTCCACGCACTTCCCGTGGATCGGCGACCGCACCCGGCAGCTCGACGGCGCCCACGTCGCCCTGCTCGCGGAGGTCGTCAACCCGGTGGCCTGCAAGGTGGGCCCCGACATGACGGCCGAGGAGCTGCTGGCCCTGTGCGAGCGGCTCGACCCCGAGCGGGAGGCCGGCCGGCTCACCCTCATCGCCCGCATGGGCGCCGGGACCGTCGCCGGGAAGCTGCCCCCGCTGGTGGCGGCCGTACGCGCCGCCGGACACCCGGTGATCTGGCTGAGCGACCCCATGCACGGCAACACGGTCAACACCCCCGTGGGCCTCAAGTCCCGCTACCTGGAGACGATCGCGCGCGAGGCCGACGAGTTCCGCGACGCGGTCGCCGCCGGCGGCGGAGTCGCGGGCGGACTCCACCTGGAGACGACCCCCGACGACGTCACCGAGTGCGTCCTGAACCCCTCCGAGGTCGACCTCGTCGGCACCCGCTACACGAGCTGCTGCGACCCCCGGCTCAACCCCGGACAGGCCCTGTCCGTGGTCTCGTCCTGGTGGAAGGCCGCCCACGCGGCCCGGCCGGCGGCCGCGTAGCCGCGACGGCCCCACCACCCCCGGCCGGCGCCGACCACGCCGTGCCGGGGCCCACGGGAGGGGCGCGGCCGGGCCGGGGAGCCCCGCGGGCTCCCGCGCCCCTCCGTGCCTCGCCGCGCCCCTCCGCCGCCTTCCGGCACACGGCCGTCCCCGGCCCCCATGCCATCCACACCACACCACTCCCTTCAAGGAGAGATCAGCCATGGCGGGCATACCCCCCATCGAGCCGTACGCGCTGCCGTCCGCGGACGAACTGCCCGGCAACACCGCCCGGTGGTCCGCCGACCCGGACCGCGCGGTGCTGCTCGTGCACGACATGCAGCGCTACTTCCTGCGCCCGTTCCCCGCACCCCTGCGCGAGCCGCTGGTGCGCAACGCCACCCTGCTGCGCGAGCGTGCCGTCGCGACCGGGATGCCGGTGGCGTACACGGCGCAGCCCGGCGGGATGAACGCCGAGGAACGCGGGCTGCTGAAGGACTTCTGGGGGCCCGGCATGCGGGTCGACCCCGCGGACCGCGAGGTCGTGGAGCCGCTGGCGCCGGGGCCGGACGACCAGGTGTTCACCAAGTGGCGCTACAGCGCGTTCTTCCGCTCCGGTCTGCTGGAGTGGATGCGCGAGCGCGGCCGCGACCAGCTGGTGGTGTGCGGTGTGTACGCGCACGTCGGCGTGCTGATGACCGCCGTCGAGGCGTTCACCAATGACATCCAGCCGTTCTTCGTCGCCGACGCCGTCGCCGACTTCTCGGCCGCGTATCACCGGCAGGCACTCGAGTACGCGGCCGAGCGCTGCGCCGTCGTCACGACCACCGGCACCGTCCTCGCCCAGCTGGCGACGGCCGGGGCCCGCACCGCCGGAGCGACCGCATGACCGGGACGCCCGTCGACCTCCTCGCCTCGGTGCTGGCCGCCGACCCGCCCGCCTACGCCCTGCTGCACCGCCCGGAGAGCGCCGGTCCCCAGACCGTGGACGTCCTGCTCGGCCGGATCTCCACCCCGGCGACGCTGGCGGACCTGCCCCTCCCGGACCGGGCCCCGGCGCCCGGCGACGGCCCCCGGCACGACCTGCTGGCCCTCGTCCCGTACCGGCAGATCGCCGAACGCGGCTTCGCGGCGCCGGACGACGGCGAGCCGCTGATCGCGATGAGCGTGACCGACCAGGCCGCCGTCCCCCTCGACGAGGTGCTGCGCAGGCTCCCCGACCTGCCCCTCGGTCTCGCCGGAGGCGACTTCGACATCGAGGACGAGACCTACGCGGAGACGGTCCGGCGGGTCATCGCGGACGAGATCGGCACCGGCGAGGGCGCCAACTTCGTCATCAAGCGCTCCTTCGTCACCGACATCACCGGCTACACCCCGCACCGCGCGCTGTCGTTCTTCCGGCGGCTGCTGCGCGGCGAATCGGGCGCCTACTGGACGTTCGTCGTGCACACCGGCGAGCGGACCTTCGTCGGCGCGACGCCCGAGCGGCACCTCAGCGTCCGGGGCGGCAACGCCGTGATGAACCCGATCAGCGGGACGTACCGCTATCCGCCCGCCGGCCCGAACCTGCCCGGGGTGATGGAGTTCCTCTCCGACCGGAAGGAAGCCGACGAGCTGTTCATGGTCGTCGACGAAGAGCTGAAGATGATGGCCCGGATCTGCGAGGGCGGCGGGCGGGTCGTGGGCCCGTACCTCAAGGAGATGGCCCGGCTCGCACACACCGAGTACTTCATCGAGGGGCACACCGCCCTGGACCCGCGCGAGATCCTGCGGGAGTCGATGTTCGCGCCGACGGTCACCGGCAGCCCGCTGGAGAGCGCCTGCCGGGTCATCGACCGGTACGAGCCGGAGGGCCGCGGCTACTACAGCGGCGTGGTCGCCCTCATCGGCCGCGACGCCCGGGGCGAGCACGCCCTGGACTCGTCCATCCTCATCCGCACCGCCGACATCGACCGCGGCGGCCGGGTGCGGATCGGCGTGGGCGCCACGCTCGTGCGCCACTCCGACCCGGTGTCGGAGGTCGCCGAGACCCGGGCCAAGGCGGCCGGGCTGCTCGCGGCGCTCCGGGAACCCGGCCCGGCCGCCGGCCGCCGGCCCGCGGCGGGCGCAGCCGGTTTCGACCACCACCCCGAGGTCCGGGCCTCGCTGGAAGGCCGCAACACCGCCCTCGCCGGCTTCTGGTTCACCGGACACGCGGAACGGGTCCGGCCGGTGCCCGAACTCGCGGGCCGACGGGTGCTGGTGGTGGACGCCGAGGACACCTTCACCTCGATGATCGACCACCAACTCCGGTCCCTGGGACTTGAGGTGACGGTCCGCCGCTTCGACGAACCGTACGCGTTCGACGGGCACGACCTGGTCGTGATGGGGCCGGGTCCCGGCGATCCGCGGGAGATCTCCCACCCCAAGATCGCCCACCTGCGCACCGCGGTCGACACCCTGCTCGCCGAGCGCCGCCCGTTCCTCGCGGTCTGCCTCAGCCACCAGGTCCTCAGCCTGCGCCTCGGCCTCCCCCTGGTCCGCAGGGACACGCCCAACCAGGGCGTCCAGCAGGAGATCGACTTCTTCGGCGCCCGCGAACGCGTCGGCTTCTACAACACGTTCGCCGCCCGCAGCCCCGAGGACAAGGTCGACTGCGAGGGCGTGGGCCCGGTGGAGGTGAGCCGCGATCCGCTCACCTCCGAGGTGCACGCCCTGCGCGGCCCGCACTTCGCCTCGATGCAGTTCCACGCCGAGTCCCTCCTGACCGAGGACGGCGTGCGTCTCTCCGGTGGCCTGCTGCGGGAGGTCCTGGGCGCCCGCCGGTGACGGAGGCGGACGCGGACACGGGCACGGCGGGGCGGACGCACCCGGCCACGGCCGCCGCGTAGGCCGGCAGCGCCGTCCGGCCCGGTCGGCGGGACGCCCGGGCCCCGGCGTCCGTGCGGACGCCGGGGCCCGGGCGTGCGGCCCGCGGAGGGTCAGCCCGCCGTGCGGGACATCCAGGCCTCGACCTCGTCGGCGGTGCGCGGGAGGCCGGCGGAGAGGTTCTCGTACCCGTCGGCGGTCACGACCAGGTCGTCCTCGATGCGGACGCCGATGCCGCGCCACTCCTCCGGCACGGTGAGGTCGTCCGGCTGGAAGTACAGGCCGGGCTCGACGGTGAGGACCATGCCGGGCTCCAGGACGCCGTCGACGTACTCCTCGTTGCGGGCGTGGGCGCAGTCGTGGACGTCCAGGCCGAGCATGTGGCCGGTGCCGGCCATGGTGAAGCGGCGCTGCAGACCGAGCTCGTACGCGCGCTCGGCGGGGCCCTCGATGAAGCCCCACTCGACCAGCTTCTCCGCGAGGTACCGCTGCGAGGCGACGTGGAAGTCGCGGTACGCGGCACCCGGCTTGACCGCGTCGAAGCCGGCCTGCTGGGCCTCGTACACCGCGTCGTACGCCTTGCGCTGCACGTCCGTGAAGGTGCCGCTGATGGGGAGGGTGCGGGTCACGTCGGCGGTGTAGAGGCTGTGCGTCTCGACGCCGGCGTCGAGCAGGAGCAGTTCGCCGGGGCGCACGGGGCCGTCGTTGGACGTCCAGTGCATGATCGTGGCGTGGTCGCCGGCGGCCGCGATCGTGCCGTAGCCGACGTGGTTGCCCTCCAGGCGGGCGCGGCGGTAGAAGGTGCCCTCGATCCAGCGCTCGGAGGTGGCGATCGCCTTGGAGAGCTCGCGGATGGCGTCGTCGAAGCCGCGCACCGTGGAGTCCACGGCCTTGCGCATCTCGCCGAGCTCCCACTCGTCCTTGACGAGCCGCAGGTCGCTGAGCGCCTCTTCGAGCTCGTCGTCTCGGTCCTCGTCGGTGGTGACGGCGGCCTCCAGGGCCGGGTCGATGCCGCGGACGATACGGGTGGGGACCTCGGCGTCGGCGGCCAGGTCGGCGGTGGCGGTGCGGACGTCGCGGCAGGGCAGGCCGAGGACCCGCTCGGACTCGGCGAGGGAACGGCGGCGGCCCATCCACAGCTCGGCGGTGTAGCCGATCCAGAACTCGTCGGTGTCCCGGCTGTCGCGCGGCAGCAGGTAGAGGGCGGCGTCGTGGCCGCCGTCCGCGCGCGGTTCGAGGACGAGGGCGCAGTCGCGGGCCTGGTCGCCGGTCATGTGGACGTAGCCGGTGTACGGCCGGAAGGGGAAGGTGTCGTCGTTCGAGCGCACCTTGAGGTTGCCCGACGGGATCACCAGGCGCTCGCCGGGGAAGCGCGCGGAGAGCGCTTCGCGGCGGCGGGCCGCGTAGGGGGACTGCTCGGCGAGTTCGAGGTCGTGCCGCTCGGTGTCGGCCCAGCCCGTGCGCATCAGCGCGGACAGTTCCTCGGAGATCCCGTCGTACAGACCGTTCTTCCGCCCCTTGGCCACGATGTGTCCCTTCTTCGCTGTGGATGCTGCGTCTTCGCTGTGGGTGTCGCGCGGTGCGCCGGCCGGCGCGGGGCAGGGTGGCGCGTCCCGCCCCCGTTCCTCGGGACGCGCCCACTGCCGCCGTGGCTCGACGTCGTCCTGGACGGTAGCGCCCGGCGGCACCCGTGGGGGCCGTGGAGTGCCAGTGGCACCGATCGGCCATCCGAGGGGCCGGAGGGTCGATAATGCGGGGTATGACGAACGCGAGACTCGGCGAGGCGCTCCGGCTGCTCGGCATCGACGAGACGGCGGTCCGGGTCTACCTGACCCTCCTGGAGCGGGCGCCCGCCCCGCTGGGCGAGATCGGGAGCGCGGCCGGCCTGGGCGGCGAGGCGCTGGCCGCCGCCTACGACGCGCTGGTGGAGGCGGGTCTGGCGAGTGCCGCCGAGGAGGCGGGGGACGTCGTGGCCCCGGTGCCGCCGGCCGCGGGCCTGGAGATCCTGGCCCGGCACCGGGCTGCGGAGCTGGAGGAGTCGCGGATCGCCGTGGGCGGCGCGTTCGACTCGTTCCGGCGGCACCGGCTGGCCGCGTACAACGACGATCTCGTCGAGGTCGTCACCGGCGAGGCGATCGGGCGGCGGATGCGGCACGCCTGGGCCAGCGCCCGGGAGCAGATCCGGCAGTTCGAGTCGCCGCCGTACGTCCCGCTGACGGGCGCCACCGAGGACTCGCTGGCCACGCTGGCGCGGGGGGTGCGGCAGCGGGTCGTGTACGCCCGGGAGTCGCTGGAGCATCCGGGGCACCTGAAGGACGTCATCGAGCCGTGCGTCGAGGCCGGGGAGCAGGCCCGGGTGCTGCCGTCGGTGCCGGTGAAGCTGCTCATCATCGACGAGGCGTACGCGCTGGTGTCGCTGTCCATCAAGGAGGCGGACGTCGTCAACACGATGCTGGTCGTGCAGCCGTGCGGGCTGCTGTCCGCGCTGGTGGCGCTGTTCGAGCAGTCGTGGCAGAACGCGCTGCCACTGCACGGCGGCACGGCCCGCCCGGGGGGCCTCGCGCCGGGCGACCGGCGGCTGCTGCGGCTCCTCGCGGGCGGCGCGAGCGACGAGGTGATCGCCCGCGAGCTGGGGATCAGCCGCCGCACCTTCTTCCGGCGGCTGCAGATCCTGATGGCCCGGCTGGGTGCGGCGAACCGCTTCCAGATGGCGCTGCAGGCGCAGCGCGCCGGCTGGCTGTGACGCGGGGCCGCCCGGCCCGAGGCTCCGGCCGGGCGGGCGTCCCGGTCAGCCCTCCGCCTCCGCGGCGGCGTCCTGCTTGAGGACCCAGCGGGTCAGCGCCACGCGGCTGGACAGGCCCAGCTTGGAGAAGATGTGGCGCAGGTGGCTGTCCACGGTGTGCGGCGAGAGGAAGAGGCGGGCCGCCACCTCCCGGTTGGTGAGGCCCTCCGCGACCAGCCGGGCGACCTTGATCTCGGACCGGGTCAGCTGGCTCCAGGCGAGCGAGGCCAGCTGCGGCGGGCCCGCCGCCGTCCGGGCCACCAGGGGCCGGCCGAGCCGTTCGGAGACCCGGTCGGCGTCCATCCGCAGACCCGCCGTCGTGAACAGGTCGTACGCCTCGCGGATCAGGTCCGTCGCCTCGTGCCGGTGCCCGGTGTGCTGCATCGCCGCGCCCAGGTCCTCCAGGGCCTCGGCGCGCAGCGGGGTGCGCGGGCTGTCCTGGTACGCCTCGACGGCGGCCCGCAGCATCGCCGGGTCCCCTTCGAGCAGGCCGCGGGTGTGGGTGTCGGCGGCGGCCAGCGACACGAAGCCCGGGTTGCGCCGGGACAGTCCGCTGATGGCGTCGGCGACGACGCTGGCGATGTCCCGGGCGCCGGTGCGCAGGGCCAGCCGGACCACGCGCGGGGCGGCGCCCGGCTCCTGGGTGAAGAGGAGCACCCGGCCGGGGAGGCCGTCCAGCAGCGGCTTCAACGCCTCCAGCGCCTGCTCGGGGCGGCCCTCGGCCTCCAGGAGCAGGGCCGTGCACCAGGCGAGGTCCTCGACGCGGGAGCCGATGCCGTCCGCGTCGAGCCGGCGGGCGCACTCCAGGCGGGCGCGGGCCGTCTCCAGGTCGCCGGAGCAGAGCGCGAGCCGGGAGAGGGTGGCGAGCAGGGGCACGCCCATGGCCATGGTGGTGAGCTGTTCGGCCATGCGCAGACCGGCCTCGGCCTCGGCGACGGCGTCGTCGACCAGGCCGCGGGCCAGCCAGAGTTCGGCCCGGTGGTAGTGCCACAGCGGCTGCGACCAGGCGGTGCCGAAGCGGTGCGCCTCGCGCTGGCCGTACTCGTAGACCGCGGCGGCCTCCGTGAAGCGGTCGGCCGCCGCCATCGCGGAGCCCAGCCAGAGGCGCGGGTGGAGCTGCGCCGCCTCGCCGCCGTACTCGTCGGCGATCTGCACCGCCTCGCCGGCCAGGGTGATGGCGCCGGAGATGTCGCCGGAGGACTGTGCGGCGATGCTCTGGGCGGCGATGCCGAGGGCCATCGACGGGTACTCCGCCGCGCTGCGGGCGAGCAGGACCGCCTGGTCCGCCGAGACGGCGGCGTCGCGCAGTCCACCCGCGTTGAGCAGGGCGTGGGCCTGGATGGCGAGCACCCGGGCGCGGACCGGGTCGGCGACGCTCGGCAGCGCCAGCGCCCGCTCGGTGTAGCGGACGGCCGCCACGTCCTGCCCGCCGTGCTTGAGCGCCGAGGCCAGGCCGTACAGGAGCATGGCCTCGGTCTCGGGGTGCATGCCGGTCTTGAGCGCGGCCTCGCCGAGCTCCTGCGCCTCGGAGAGCCGGCCGACGGTGGAGAGCAGGCCGACCGCCTCCGCGGCGAGCCGCGGCCGGACCGGGTGGTCGTCGCCGATCGCCTTCAGGGTGCGCAGGGCCAGGTCGGCGGCGGTGCTGGGAGAGGTCCGGGCGAGCTGGGTGATGGTGGTGCGCAGGGCGTCCACGGTCTGGCTGTTCCAGTGCGAGCTGCCGCGGATGAGGTGCTCGGCGATCTCGCTGGCCGGGCGGTTCTCCGCGCGCAGCACGGTGACCGCCTCGCGGTGCAGCACCTTGCGTACGGGTCCGGGGATGGCGCTCAGCACGGACTCGCGGATGAGGTCGTGGCGGAAGGCCAGCTCGGTGCCGGTCTCCATGAGGGCGTCCTGCTGCATCGCCTCCTCGGCGGCGGCCACCAGTTCGACGGCCCTGCGGCCCCACAGGCCCGCGGCCTCGTGCACGGTGAAGGGGCGTCCGAGGACCGCGCCCGCTTCCAGTAATCGGTGGGCGTCCTGCGAGAGGCTCTGCAAGTGGCGCTGGACCGCGTCGACGAAGCCGGCCGAGAGGTCGGCGCCGATGGGCCGGTCGCCGAAGCCGGGCAGGCCGTCGACGGCCGGCAGCGGTCCGCCGCCGGCGCGCTGCCCGCTCAGCAGCTCCTCCAGGAGGAAGGGGTTCCCGCCGCTGCGGCGGGCGAGGGCGAGGAGGTCCCGGTCGGGCTCCGTGCCGAGGATCTCCCGGCACAGGGCGTTCACGGCGGCGTCGTCGAGGGGGCGCAGGTCGATGCGTTCGACGCCCTCCTGGAGCAGCAGCTCCACGGCGCTGCGGCCGGGCGAACGGGACGGCGCGGTGCGGCAGGCGAGCAGCCACAGGACGGGCGAGGAGGTGAGCGAGGGGACGAGGAGGCGCAGCGCGAGCGCGGTGAGCTCGTCGGCCCACTGGACGTTGTCGAGGGTGATGAGCAGCGGCCGCTCGGTCACGTAGCGCTCCAGCCGGTCACCCAGCTGGTCGATGAGCCAGAAGCGGTTGGAGGACGGGTCGCCCAGTTGGTCGAAGTTGTCGACGACGAGGGGGCAGCTGTTCCTCAGGGCGCCGAGCAGGGTGCTCAGCGGGGCGACGTGGTCGAGTTTGGTGGCGCGTCCGGGGGCTGTCGCCATGCCCAGTTCTGTGGCGTACTCGGCGGCGGCGGCCAGGAGTCGACTCTTGCCGATTCCGGGTGAACCTTCAATAATCAGACACTCGCCGACGCCGGCCATGGTGTTGTCGAGCGCTGTGCGGATGCGGACCAGTTCGGCGTCTCTGCCGACCATGCGTCCCACGGGCATATGCGTGTCCTCCCCCAACTCACGCACCACTTCTCATGGATGCACCCAGCACGCTTCGTGAGCTGCGTCACTCACTCCGCGCCGCCATCGTCGCACACGGCGTCAGGCTACTGTTCGAACCTCTGCGCGGCGACCGGGCAGATCACCCCTTGATCGACTCGATACCACGGGATGACTTGGGCATGACCGATCCTCGCACCTGTGGCGCGATCGGATCGCGGTGATTTCACGCCGATCCGGCGAAGTCGCCGCGCACCGGATCGACGCCACTTCGCCCCCGGAGAACTCACCTCGCACGCCAGAGGCCTGACGGACCGGCGATCCGGGCCCGGAGGGCATGGATCCGGTAGGAAAGAATCGCGCCGCCGGGGACCGGAATCCATCAGGTCCCCGACGGACGAAAGCGGCCAGTGGAGCGATTCGGACGCTCTACTAAGTTGATTCGTACACATGTCGAACGCACTACGAATCAACTTAGGACATTCTCCGTGCCGTTGCGGCGCCGCGTCAGATCCGTATCAGAAGCAGCTGTCGATCAGCCTCAGCCCCTGCTCCGGACTGAGCCGGGGATCGCACAGCGTGGTGTAGCGCCGTGTCAACTCCCTCTCGCTCGTGACGGCGCCGCCGACGCACTCGGTGACCTGCTCCCCCGCGGCCTCCAGATGGACACCTCCCGCGGGCACGCCCTGCTCCTCCAGCGTCCGCAGGAAGATCCGCACCTCCTCGACGAGCGTGTCGAGATGACGCGTCTTCAGGCCATTCGCAGCGGTGACCGTGTTGCCGTGCATCGGGTCGCAGAGCCAGACCGCCGGGTGCCCGGCCTCCCGTACCGCCGCGACCAGCCCCGGCAGCGCCTCCGCCGCCCGGTCCCGGCCCATGCGCGCGATCAGGACGAGCCGGCCCGGCGTGCGCTCCGGGTCCAGGAGCCCGCACAGGCGCCGCAGCGCGGCGGGGTCCGCCGTCGGGCCGACCTTGCAGCCGACCGGGTTGGCGAGGGTCGCGAGCATCCGCACGTGGACGGAGTCGGGATCGCGGGTGCGCTCCCCGATCCACGGCAGATGGGTGGAGGCCAGGTACGTCCCGAGGCGCGGGTCCTCGCGCAGCAGGCCCGCCTCGTAGTCGACGACCAGCGCCTCGTGGCTGGACCACGGCCCGAGGGAGGGGCCCTGGTGACCCGCCGCCTCCTCGGCCTCCGCCCGCGCGGACCGGTGCTCGTCCACCTGGCCCAGGACCCGGGACGCCGCCTGGTAGGCCCAGAGCATGCGGCGCGGATCGGCCTGCCGGGCGGCCCGGCTGGGCACCTCGGAGTTGACCAGGTGCCCGCGGAACGAGGGCAGCGTCCGGTCCTCGTACCGCTCCACCGGCTTCGACCGGGGCTTGGCGTACTGGCCGCCGATCCGGCCTACGCGCAGCACCGGGCGGCCGGTACGGGCCCCGATCGCCTCGGCGAACCGGTCCAGCATGTCGAGCCGGGCGCCGATCGCCTCGGGGTTGCACTCGTAGAAGCTCTCGGCGCAGTCGCCCGCCTGCACGACCAGCCATTCGCCGAGCGCGACCTTCGCGAGGCCGGCCCGCAGCCGCACCAGGTCGTCGGGGCGGACCAGGGCGGGCGCCGCGGTCAGCGCCTCCATGGCGGCCGGGTACGCCGGGTGGTCGCGCCACTGCGGGTTCTGGGCCGCGGGCTGCGCGGTCCAGCGGTGCAGGTCGGCATGGGGTGCGGTGGACGGGGCGGTGACCATGACTGACTCATTCATCGGCGTCACGGGCGCCCTCGGCGGGCCAGCCCTGGTGGGAGGTCGGAAGGGCGGACGCGGCGCACAGGGCCCCGGCCAGCACGGACTGCACCTGCGCGTACTTGACGGCCGACGCGTCGCCGGCCTGCCCCGGTACGGTGTGGAATCCGCCGTGCCGACGGTCGGCCAGCCGGTCGATCGCCGCCCGGGAGACGGCCGTGGCCCCGCAGTCGTCGTGACCGCGGGAGCGGAGCACCGCCCCGGCGAGCAGGAGGTGTGCGGCGTCGCCGCCGCTGATCCCCACCGCGTCCCCCCGGGAGGTGAAGTGACGGACCGTCACGGCCATGGTCCGGTGCGCGGCGTCGGCGTGCTCCGCCGAGTCGAGCAGCCGCGCGGCGTGCGCCAGCGCGAGCGCGATCCTCGGTTCACCACCGGGCGTGTGCAGCTCACGCGCCGCCCGGCCCAACGTCGTCGCCATGCGCGGGAGTTGTTCGGTGTCCACGTCGGGCTCGCCGAGCGCGTCGGCGATGGCCAGCGCGCGCAGCGCGGCGGCCGCGGTGAGCGGCGAGGGCGTGTCGTCGTCGGTCCGCTTCCAGTCCTCGCTGAGCGTGCCGGGGAACGCGCCGTCCCGGCAGGTGCTCAGGCAGCGGTTCAGCAGGTCGACGGCCCGGACCCGGGCGACCGGGTCGGAGGTGAACCGGCTGCCGACGAGCAGCGCCGTGGCCGCGTGGAACTGGTGGCGCAGGGTGCGGGCACGGCCCTCGGGCCGGACCCGCCAGGACCGGTCGGCCACCTCGGAGAAACCGGGCCGGCCGTCCCGGTCGAGCAGGGCCTCGAGCCCCTGGAGTGCGATCGGCAGCTCCTCCGGCGCGTTGTCGGCCAGCGCGAGCACCGCCGCGGACTGGTCGGTCAGGTGCTTGTGGCCGGTGATCGGGCTGCCGCCGGCCGCGGGGGCGGCCCGGTGCACGCCGCCTTCCCGTCGGTCCAGGAGGTGGCGGGCCAGCCAGCGCATGGCGGAGTGGCGGAGGAGTTCCGGCTGGGAGGTCCGACGGCCGGGCGGCCGTTCGGTACGGTCGGATGGTGTCTGGGGCATGGGGGTTCCTCGTCGTCCTCGTCCGTGGGCAAGGGGTTCCGGGGGTGTTCCAGGGTCTGGAGGTCGTCCAGGTTCTGGAGGTCTTCCAGGGTTCGGTCGGTCTTCCGGGGTCGGAGGGATTTCCGTGCTTCGGCGGGCTTCCGGGGCGGAGGGTGTTCCGGTCGGAGGGATTTCCGGGGTTCCGGGCATGTTCCGGGGTTCCGGGCATGTTCCGGGGTTCCGGGCGTGTTCCGGGGTTCCGGGGGTTCCGGGGATGATCCGCGGGCGTCGGCTCAGACGGCCACGGGGGCCACAGGGGCCAGAACTCCGCACAGCAACTCGCTGAGGATCCCCGGCCCGTGCTGGGTGAGCACGGACTCGGGATGGAACTGCACCGTCGCGAATCCGGGACCGCGCATCGCGTGGACCTGGCCGGAGACGGGGTCGCGGCTCACCTCGACCGGCCGGGACAGGCCCGGGAGTGCGAAGGCGTCCGCCGCGCAGACCGCGGCGAAGGTGTTGTAGAAGCCGACCAGCTCCTCCCCCCACGGCAGCCGCACCGGCAGCTGCACGCCCTGGTTGGGCCGGTCCCGGCGCACCAGGTCGAGGCCGAGGACCCCCGACACCACCTGGTGCCCGAGGCAGACCCCCAGGAAGGGGACGTCCTTGGCGAGCAGGCCGCGGACCGCGCGGCGCAGGGCCGCGATCTTCGGATCGGCCAGGTCCCGGGGGTCGCCGGGGCCGGGACCGACCACGGCGAAGTCGTAGGCGGCGGGGTCGGGGTGGTCCCGCCAGGAGCGCACCTCGACGTCGCAGCCGAGCGCCTCCATCTGGCGGGCCAGCATGGCGGTGAACGTGTCCTCGGCCTCGATCACCAGGCCGCGCCGCCCCGCGAGCTCCGGCGGGCGGTGCGCCGCGCCCCGTCCCGGCTCCAGCCAGAACCGGGCGAGCGAACGGTTGCGCTCGCCGAGCAGCGCGCGGACCTCGGGGTGCTCTCCCAGGAGCACGGGGGCGGTCCGGGCGGCCGGAACCACCGGTCCGGCGCCCACCGGGTGCGCCCCGGGGCCGGTCGCCGCCAGCCCGTCCACCCCTACCGCTTCCTCCGCCCCTTCTGCCTCCCCTGTCTCTTCTGCCTCTTGCACCCCTTCCGTCTCGCCCACCCCGAACGCCGCGAGCAGCCCCGCCGCCTTCGCGCGGGTCTCGGCGGCCTCGGCGGCCGGGTCGGAGAGACGGACCAGGGTGGCGCCGACGCCCAGGCGCAGCCGGCGTGCGGCATCGACCTCGGCGGTGCGGATCACGATCGCCGAGTCCAGCGCCACCTCGCCCGAGGCGTCCCGGCCGATCAGCGCGGCCACGCCGCTGTAGTAGCCGCGCCCGCCGCGCTCGTGCCGGGCGATGACCCGGCAGGCGTTCTCCAGCGGGCTGCCGGTGACGGTCGGCGCGAACAGGCTGCCGCGCAGGATCGTGTCGACGCCGGCCCGGGTGCGCCCCTCGATGAGGTACTCGGTGTGCGCGAGCCGGGCCATCTCCTTGAGGTACGGGCCCCGGGCGACGCCGCCGTCCGGGCAGAAGCCGGCGATCATCTTCAGCTCCTCGTCGACGACCATCAGGAGCTCGTCGGCTTCCTTCCGGTCGCGGAGGAACGCGGACAGGTCGGCGAGTTCGGGGCCGGCCGGCGGATAGCGGTAGGTGCCGCTGATGGGGTTCATGACGGCGGTGCCGGCATCCACGCTGATGTGGCGTTCCGGGGTGGCCCCGAGCAGCATGTGGTCCCCCGTGTACACGAGGAACACCCAGTACGCGCCCTGGCTCTGGGCGAGCAGGCGGCGGTAGACGGACAGGGCCTGCTCCGGGCCGAAGCCGGGGAGGTCCGCCGTGAAGGTGCGGTGGATGACGAAGTTGGCGCCCTCGCCCGAGCCGATCTCCTGCTTGATCACGTCGCGGACGATCGCCTCGTACTCCTGGTCGTCCAGGTCGAATCCGGCGTCGCGCAGCTCGACGGGGGTGCGCGGCAGGCGTCGCAGCAGTTCGTCGACGCCGACCGTCCCCTGCCTGCGTACCGTCAGGGTGCGGATCGGCGCGTGGTCGTCCTGGCACACGAAGCCGCGTTCGGTGATCTGGCGGTACGGGATGAGGGCCAGCACCTGGTGCCGGGGCCCGTCCGGACCGTCCGCAGCGCCCTCCGGCGCTCCCGACTCCGCTTCGGTGAGCGGGAGTTCGGAGAGCAGGCCGGCGGTGCCGGGGTCGCCGAGCAGGATCTCCACCCGGTCGCCGGTGCGCTCCGGCCGGTACAGGAGGGCGAACGCCTCCGGTACGGGCGTTCCGCCGGCGTCCACCGGGCCGTCCCCGCCCTTCCCGCCTTCCCCGGGGGTTCCGGCGGCTCTGGCGGCGCGGGTGAGCAGCAGGTCGAGGAGCTCGCTCATGCCCCGACCGCCTTCGCGCGGCCCAGCACGAGGTCCAGCAGCGCCGAGCCGTCCTCCGGGAGACGGTCACCGCGCCAGGCGGCGTGCTGGTCGGGCCGTACGAGGACCAGGTCGGCGCCCCACACCGTACGGATCGCGGCGGCTTCGGCCCCGTCGAAGGTCACGTGCTCCAGCGGAACCCCCTGCTCGGCGGCGCGCTTGGCGAGCGGGGCGCCGGCGCCCGTGCCGGAGAGGTCGACGAGGGTGAGGCCGGGGCCGAAGCGGTCGAAGAGCTCGGTCCCGTCGGCGAGTCGCAGCGCGGGCACCCGGCCGCCGGGCCACGCCTGGGGGGTGATGCCCGTCCACTCCCAGCGCGGGGCGGGGCCCGGCTCGGCGGCGATGACCCGGGACCGGTGGTAGCGGTGTCCGAAGTGGATGCCGGAGTTGTCGACCTGGTACGACTCGCGCTCCAGGAAACCGGCCAGCTGCTCGCGGGAGGCGCCGTCGCGGGCGAGCTGCCCGAAGCGCCGCCAGACCTCCAGGAGGTTGCTGGACATCTCCTTGTTGAACAGGGCGACCGGGCGCCGCTCGTCCTCGTAGCTGTCGAGGAGCGCCTCACCGCCCCAACCGCCGAGGCGGGCGGCCAGCTTCCAGCCGATGTCCACGGCGTCCGCGATGCCGGTGTTCGCCCCGTGCCCGCCGAAGGGGTAGAACTGGTGGGCCGAGTCGCCGGCCAGGAAGACCCGGCCCTCGCGGTAGCGGTCGGTGACGGCGAGGGTGCCGGTCCAGTGGCTGACCGTGAGCACCTCGTCCACGGTGAACTCCTCGCCCAGCTTCTCGCACATCGCGGCGACCGGGTCGCCCTCGAAGCGGGTGCCGTCGGGTATCTGGAACGAGGCGGTCCACAGTTCGCCCTCGTCCCGGGAGACCAGGGTGATGCCCCGTGCGCTGGTGGTGATGAAGGCGCGTCCATGGCGCCGGAGCAGCGGGTCGGAGCTGCGGAAGTAGACCGAACAGCGGCTGCTGGAGGGGCCGCTGACGGGCTGGTCGACGCCGAGCGCGCGGCGCACCGCGCTGCCCCCGCCGTCGCAGCCGACCAGGTACTCCACCCGGAGTTCGCGGTCCGGGCCGGCCGGGCCCTCGCCGCGGTCGGCGAGGGTGACGGTGACGCCGTCCGCGTCCTGCGCCAGGGCGGTGACCTCGACGCTCTCCTCGAAGTCCACCAGCGGGTGGTCCCGCAGCGCCTGCCGGAGCACGTCCTCCAGGAGCGAGCCCGTGATCCGCAGATAGGGTTCGGCCGCCCCGGTTCCGTCCGCGGCGGCCGCGTACCGCTCGGCCTGGGCCCGCGGGGACGGCTGGCGCCAGACCGCCACCGGCGGCTCGTCCAGGCCCGTCAGGAAGACGAAGTCCGCGTCGAATCCGGCGGGCACCGCACCTTCCCGTATCCGGTCGGCGAGACCGAGCCGGCGCAGCAGCTCCATGCTGCGGGCGTTGATGTAGTCCATCTTGGGGAACAGCGGCGGAGCGGCGGCCCGGTCGACCACCCTGCTCCGTACGCCATGCCCGGCCAGTTCCAGCGAGAGGATCGCGCCCGCCGGTCCTGCGCCGGCCACCAGCACGCGCGCCTCGTCCCCCGTGCGGCTCCGCAGCTCTTGCACACCCACGTCGGACGGCTCCTTCGGCTCCTGCACGGCCCCCTTGGACACGCGACGTTGCCACCATCCTCACGGGGCGTCCGGTGCCCGGGGATCACGACTTCGCGTGATCCCCGTGATCTGGCGCCGTCACGCCATTCCCCGGATATCCCGTGAAACGGCGATGACCGAAACCTTGTGCTGGACCAGGCTGACCCTCGCCGCTCGAACAGATGGGTGAGGCCGCCTTCGGGTCACAGCGACCGGAAGGCATCTGACAGCCGACAGACAGCCGACAGCCGACATTCGACAGAAACAGCCGACGGGGGCTCCTGACATGGGCGTGCTGGTTCAGAAATACGGTGGCAGCTCCTTGGCCAGCACGGAGCGCCTCGACGCGGTGGCCGCGAGAATCGCCGAGACACACCGCCGCGGAGCGTCGACGGTCGTCGTCGTGTCCGCCAGGGGCGGCGTCACCGACGACCTCCTCGCGCAGGCGGCCGCCGCCGGCGGCTCCGACCTCGGTACGGAGCACCTGCGCGAGACCGATCAGCTCCTCGCGACCGGGGAGTGCGCCTCGGCGGCGCTGCTGGCGCTGACCCTGCTGCGCCTGGGGGTGCCCGCGGTCTCGCTGACCGGGGCCCAGGCGGGCATCGCGGTGGTCGGGAAGCCGGGCTCCGCCATCGTCGACCGGATCGACACCACCCGGATCAACGAGCACCTGGACCAGGGCAGCGTCACCGTGGTCACGGGCTTCCAGGGCCACAACACGCACGGGGACACCGTGACGCTCGGCCGGGGCGGTTCGGACACCAGCGCCGTCGCCGTGGCGGCCGCCCTGAAGGCGCAGCGCTGCGAGATCTACACCGATGTCGACGGGGTCTACAGCGCGGACCCCACGCATGTCCCCGACGCCCGCAAACTCCCGTTCGTCCACGCCTCGATGATGGCGGAGATGGCGTTCGCGGGGGCGAAGGTCCTCCACCCACGGGCGGTGGAGCTCGCCGCGCTGCACGGGGTCGAGCTGCACGTCCGTACCTCGCTCGGAACTCAGGAGGGAACCGTTGTCGGACAAGGAGAGGAAGAGGGGGGCGAGATGACCTCGCTGGAAACGGGGGGCGCGGTCGTCGCCGTCACGTCGGACCCCGATGTGGCAAGGGTCCTGGTGCACGCCCGGGGACGCAGCGATCTGGCGGCCGAGGTGCTGTCGATCCTCGCCCGGCACGCCGTGCCGATGGATCTGGTGGCCCGTTCGGGTCCCCACGAGGAAGAGTTCCGGATGGGGTTCACCATCCGCAGGAGCCACGTGCCCGAGGTCGGGCCCGCGCTGGACAAGGCGGTCGCCGTGCACGGCGGCGAGGTCCGGGTGGACTCGGACGTGGCGAAGGTGTCGCTGATCGGCATGGGGCTGCTCAACCGGCCCGAGTACGTGGCCCGGATGACCGCGGCGCTCGCCGCCGCCGGCATCGCGACGAGCTGGGTGTCCTCCTCCCAGTTACGCGCCTCGGTCACCGTGCCAGCGGACCGTCGCGTGCAGGCGCTGTGCCTGCTGCACAAGGAGTTCGACCTGTCCGGAGCCGGTACCGAGCAGACCGTGGCGCTCTGAGCCACCAGTTGGGGAGGTCAGTCGTGTCAGTCAACTATTCCGCGCGCAGTCTGCGCTTGCGGCGTCTGTTCCGTCACCGCGACCAGAGACTCATGGTCGTGCCGCTGGACCACTCGATCGCGGACGGCCCGCTCACCGCCCGGGGCGGACTCGACGCCCTGGTCGGGCAGCTGGTCGGCAACGGGGTGGACGCGGTGGTCCTGCACAAGGGCAGCCTGCGCCATGTGCGGACGGACCGGTTCACCGGGATGTCGCTGATCATGCACCTGAGCGCGAGCACCGCCCACGCTCCGGACCCGGACGCCAAGTACCTCGTCACCGGGGTCGAGGAGGCCCTGCGGCAGGGCGCGGACGCGGTCAGCGTCCACGTCAACCTCGGCTCGCAGGACGAGCGGCAGCAGATCGCCGACCTCGGCGCGGTGGCGGACGTGTGCGACCGCTGGAACGTGCCGCTGCTCGCCATGATGTACCCGCGCGGCCCCAAGATCAGCAATCCGCGCGACCCCGAGCTGGTCGTGCACACCGCGACGCTCGCCGCCGACCTGGGCGCCGACATCGTCAAGACCCTCTACACCGGCTCTCCCGACGAGATGGCGGACATCGTCGAGGCGTGCCCCATCCCCGTGATCGTGGCCGGCGGCGTCCGGGTGGACGCCGAGGACCAGGTCCTGGACTTCGTGGGCGACGCGATCCGCGGCGGTGCCGCCGGGGTCGCCATGGGCCGCAACGTCTTCCAGGCGCCCGATCCCGGGGCGATGGCCCGCAAGATCTCGCAGATCGTGCACAGCACGAGCGAGGGCCCGGGCGCGCACTCCGCCCGCCGGGAGGCCTTCGTCTCCGGAGCCCTCTAGCCGTCCGGCCGGGGCGGACCGCCGTGCGCCGACCCGCCGCTGCTCAACCGGAACCCGTTTACGTGTGACATATAAGGAGCCGTACCCGTGAAGCTCACCTGGATCGACGTCCGCTCGCTGAAGAACGCCAAGAAGGCCGTCATCGAAGAGGCCGTGCACCAGCGGATCGACGGTGTCGTCAGCTCCAGCCTGTCGGACCTCAAGGGCCTGCCGCCGACCGTGAAGAAGGTCTTCCTCCCGCAGGGGAAGGAACTCCCGGCGGAGTTCGGCCCGGCCGACGTGGTGATCCTGTCCGACCGTCAGGGCGACGCGGCCGAGCTGGCCAAGGCGCACCCGACGATCGAGTTCGGGCGTTTCGTGGAGATCGTCGACGCCGAGACGCTGGAGCACGCCTGCGAGGCCTCCCGCGAGGAGAAGTGGGCGCTCCTGCTCTTCCGCGACCCCACCAAGATCCCGCTGGAGATCGTGCTGGCCGCCGCTGCCAAGGCCGACGGCAGCATCATCACCGTCGCCCAGGACGTGGAGGAGGCCACCATCATCTTCGGCGTCCTGGAGCACGGCTCCGACGGCGTGATGATGGCCCCGAAGACGGTCGGCGACGCCACCGCGCTGAAGGCCGCCGCCGAGGCCCAGCCGGCGGAACTCCAGCTGACCGAGCTGGAGGTGGTGCGCACCGAGCACATCGGCATGGGCGAGCGTGCCTGCGTCGACACCTGCTCGCACTTCCGCGAGGACGAGGGCATCCTGGTCGGTTCGCACTCCAAGGGCATGATCCTGTGCGTCAGCGAGACGCACCCGCTGCCCTACATGCCGACCCGCCCGTTCCGTGTCAACGCCGGCGCGATCATGTCGTACACGATCTCCGGCGAGAACGACCGCACCAACTACCTGAGCGAGCTGAAGGCCGGCAGCAAGGTCCTTGCCGTCGACGTCAAGGGCCAGACCCGGGTGGTCACGGTCGGCCGGGTGAAGATCGAGTCCCGTCCGCTGATCTCGATCGACGCGGTCGCCCCCGACGGGCGGAGCGCCAACCTGATCCTCCAGGACGACTGGCACGTCCGGGTCCTCGGCCCCGGCGGCACGGTGCTCAACAGCACCGAGCTGAAGCCCGGCGACAAGGTGCTCGGCTACCTGCCGACCGCCGACCGGCACGTCGGCTACGCGATCGACGAGTTCTGCATCGAGAAGTAGGGACTCTTCCTGATGGAGCGGCAGCCCGTATTCGACTTCCACGCCAGGCTGCCCGGTGCCCCCGGCGCACTCGACCGTCTGCTGTCCGTGATGGACGGCAGCGGCATCGGGCGCGCCGGGGTCGCGGCGGGCGGTGTGGTCGATCTGGACGTCCTCGCCCGCCAGTTGATCGAGGGCGGGCACGTGACCTCGGACCCGGACAACGCCGGTGTACGGGACGCCGCGCGGGCCTCGGGCGGCCGGCTGACGCCGTTCTGGTTCGGCAACCCGCACGGCGGGACCGCCGACTACCGGGCGCACGGCGCGCAGTTCGCCGCCCTGGAGCTCTCCCCGGCGGTGCACGGCGTCCCCCTGGACGATCCGCGCACCGCCACCTTCCTCGATCTCGCCGCGGAGTTCGGGCATCCCGTCTACGTGGTGTGCATCGACCGGGCGGGCTGCCGGGTGTCGGACCTCGCCGCGCAGGCGGCGAAGCGCCCGGAGACCGTGTTCGTGCTCGGCCATCTCGGCATCGGACTGATCGACACCTACGGGATCGGTCTGGTGGAGCCCGTCCCGAACGTGGTCGTGGAGACGTCCGGGGCGTTCGGCTTCACCGTCCGGGTCGCGATCGAGCGGCTCGGGGCCGAGCGGGTGCTCTTCTCCGCCGAGCACCCGCTCCAGCATCCCTCGGTGGAGCTGGCCAAGTACCAGGCCCTCGGGCTTCCGCAACCGCTGCTGCACCAGGTGCTGTGGCAGAACGCCCACCGGATTCTCGGACTGGAGTCACCATGAGCCGGCAGTTCTCGGAGCGCCTCCCCCAACTGGGCGACTGGCGTGATCAGGAGCAGCTCCGCAAGATGCAGGACGAGCAGCTGCGCGAGACGCTCGCCTGGGCGCGGAACTCTCCGTTCTACCAACGCCGTTTCGGTGGTGGGCCCGCGCCCGCGTCGCGCGCCGACTTCGAGGGTCTGCCCCTGACGGGCAAGCAGGACCTGAGGGACGCCTATCCGTTCGGCATGCTGGCCGTGCCGAAGGGTGAACTGGCCACCTACCACGAGTCCAGCGGCACGGCGGGCAGCCCGACCCCCTCGTACTACACCGAGCGGGACTGGACCGACCTGGCCGAGCGCTACGCCCGCAAGTGGGTCGGCATCGGGCCGGACGACACGTTCCTGGTCCGCACCCCGTACGCGCTGATGATCACCGGTCATCTGGCGCAGGCGGCGGCGCGGCTCAAGGGCGCGACGGTCGTCCCCGGCGACAACCGTTCGCTGGCGATGCCGTACTCGCGCGTGCTGCGGGTGCTGCACGACCTGGAGGTCAGCCTGACCTGGTCGATGCCCACCGAGATCCTGCTGTGGGCGGCGGCCGCGCGGGCCGCCGGGCTGGTCCCGGACCGCGACTTCCCGGCCCTGCGCGCGGTGTTCGTCGGCGGGGAGCCGCTCAGCCCGGCGCGCCGCGCCCGGATCAGCGAGATCTGGGGCGTCCCCGTGGTCGAGGAGTACGGCTCCACCGAGACCGGCAGCCTGGCCGGCGAATGCCCGGAGGGGCACCTGCACCTGTGGGCGGACCGGGCGGTCTTCGAGGTGTACGACCCCGAGACCGGCACGCTGTCCGCCGAGGGCGCCGGGCAGCTGGTGGTCACCCCCCTGTACCGCCAGGCCATGCCGCTGCTGCGGTACAACCTGGAGGACAACGTCGAGGTCTCGGACGAGCCCTGCCCGTGCGGCTGGCAGCTGCCGACGGTGCGGGTCCTCGGGCGTTCCTCGTTCGGGCACCGGGTCGGCTCCGCGACCGTCACCCAGGCACGCCTGGAGGAGCTGGTCTTCGGGCTGCCGGTCGAGCACGGCGTCATGTTCTGGCGGGCCCGTGCCCGCGCCGATCTGCTGGAGCTGGAGATCGAGGTGGCCCCCGAGCACCGGGAGGCCGCCCGCACCGCGCTGGCGGCGGCGATCGAGGCGGAGTACGGGCCGGTCGCCGCGCGGATCGACGGGGTGCCGCCCGGCTCACTGGTGCCGCTGGAGGCCCTCACGGGCGTCCACGACGTGGTGAAGCCGCGCAGCCTCTTCGGGCCGGACGAGGACTGGAGCAAGGCGCTCCTCTACTACTGAACCACTTCCGCACGTCCGTCAGACATCGGGTCCCGGCTGTCACGGGCGGCACGGGAGGCATGAAAGGAGAGCAGCGCATGGCGGAGGTACCCCCAAGAATCGCCATTGTCGGCGCTGGTATCGCCGGGGTCGCGCTCGCGGTGGCCCTGTCCAAGCGTGGTCTCACCTGCGACGTGTTCGAGCGCACCCGGCACCTGCGTGAGATCGGCGCCGGGATCCAGATCTCGCCCAACGGTTCGCGGCTGCTGCTGGCCCTCGGCATCGGCCGCAGCCTGGACCGCACCGGCGTACGGCCGGAGTCGATCGACGTCCGCAACTGGGCCGACGGCGGAACGCTGGCCCGGACCGTCCTCGGCGAGGCCTGTACGGACATGTACGGGGCGCCCTACCTGGCCCTGCACCGGGCCGGGCTGCACAGCGCCCTGGTGGAACAGCTCCCGGAGTCCGCGCTGCACCTGGGCATGGAGTGCGTGGAGATCGACGAGCTCGACGACGAGGTGGTGCTGCGGTTCGCCGACGGCTTCGAGTTCCGGGCGGATGTCGTCATCGGTGCCGACGGCATCCGCTCGACCGTCCGCGGGCGGACCGTCGGCGACGAGCCGCGGTTCTCCGGGCAGTCCATCTACCGGGCCGTCGTCCCGGCGTCGGCCTGGCCGGCGGCGCGGGAACGGCCGCACGTCTCCATCTGGATGGGGCCCGGCCAGCACTGCGTGGCCTACCCGATCTCGGGCGGGAACTCGGTCAGCATCGCCGCGACCGCCCCGGCGGGCGACTGGCGGCGCGAGTCCTGGTCGGCCGAGGGCTCCCCGCAGGAGCTGCTCGACGCCTACGCGGGCTGGGCGCCGGAGCTGGTGTCGCTGCTGTCCGCGGCGTCGAGCGTGACGCGCTGGGCGCTGTACGACCGCGATCCGGTGGCGCAGTGGAGCACCGACCGGGTGACCCTGATCGGCGACGCCGCGCACCCGATGCTGCCCTTCGGGGCGCAGGGTGCCGCGCTGGGCCTGGAGGACGCGCTGGCCCTGGCCGTGTGCCTCAAGGACGCGACCGCCAAGACGGTGCCCGACGCGCTGCGCCGCTACGAGGGGCTGCGCAGGCCGCGCGCCGAGCAGGTCCACCGCTTCATCCGGGAGAACGAACGCAATCACCACGTGGAGGACGGCGACCGGCAACGCGAGCGGGACGCCGCCCTGGACACGGACTTCGGGCTGCGCCAACGGGCCTGGCTGTTCGGGTACGACGCCGTCGCCGAGGCGGCCGAGGCCACCGTTCAGGAGTAAGCGAAACACCATCAACGAGGCAGGGGGAGCCAATGAGCACGGTGTTGTCCACCGGTACGGAGGGGATCAGCGGCCGCGTGGCCGTGGTGACGGGTGCGGGCCAGGGCATCGGCGCGGCCGTCGCCCGGCTGCTCGGCGTGCACGGCGCGCAGGTGGCGCTGTGGGACGCGGCGCCGGAGCCGGTGACCGACGTGGCCGCCGAACTCGACGCCGCCGGTGTCAAGAACACGGCCATGTGCGTGGACGTCCGCGACAGTGCCGCGGTCGAGGCGGCGGCGGAGCGGGTGGAGCGCGAGCTCGGCCCGGTGGAGCTCCTGGTGAACGTGGCCGGGGTGCTCCGTACCGGCGCCGTCCTCGATCTCGCCGACGAGGCGTGGGACGAGATCTTCGGCGTCAACGTGCGCGGGGTCTTCGCGGTCTCCCGCTCCGTCGCCGGCCGGATGGCCGGCCGGGGCAGGGGGGCGGTCGTGACCGTCGCCTCCAACGCGGGCGGCGTGCCGCGCGTGGGCATGGGCGCGTACGCCGCGTCCAAGGCGGCGTCCTCGATGCTCACCAAGTGCCTCGGGCTCGAACTCGCCGGCCGCGGGGTGCGCTGCAACGTGGTCTCCCCCGGCTCCACCGACACCCCGATGCTGCGGGACATGTGGGACGCGGCCGGCGACGGGGCGAACGCCGCCACGGTGAACGGCTCCCTGGAGGCGTTCCGGGTCGGGATACCGCTCGGGCGCGTCGGCACTGCCGAGCAGGTCGCGCAGGCCGTCCTGTTCCTGCTCTCCGACCAGGCCTCCCACATCACCCTGCAGGACCTGTACGTCGACGGCGGCGCGGCGCTCGGCTGACCGCCGCCGCCGTCCGCCGCCGTCGCCCACGAAGGAGAATCGAGATGGCGATCCCGCCGATTCCGCCCTATCCGCTCCCGACCGAGAGCGAGCTGCCGCGGAACCGGGTGTCCTGGCTGCCGTCGGCCGACCGGGCGGCGCTGCTCGTCCACGACATGCAGCGCTACTTCCTGGCCCCGTTCGACCGCACGGCCGAGCCCGCGGGCCCGCTCGTGGCCCATGTGCGCCTGCTCCTGGACACGGCACGCGCGCTCGGCATCCCGGTCGCCTACACCGCCCAGCCCGGGGACATGGACCCGCGCCAGCGCGGACTGCTCGCCGACTTCTGGGGGCCGGGCATGAGCAGCGCACCGGAGGACCGGGAGCTGCTGCCGGAGATCGCGCCGTCCGGCGACGACACGGTGCTGACGAAGTGGCGCTACAGCGCCTTCCACCGCACCCCGCTCACGGAGCTGATGCGGGACCGGGGGCGGGACCAGCTGATCGTGGTCGGGGTCTACGCCCACATCGGCTGCCTGGCCACCGCGTACGACGCCTTCGCCCACGACATCCAGCCCTTCCTGGTCGCGGACGCCCTGGCGGACTTCGGCCCGGCGGAGCACCGGCAGGCGCTGGACCAGGCCGCGGACCGCTGCGCGGCCGTGCTGACCACCTCCCAGGTGGTCGAGGCGATCGGGATCCCAGGAACACGTGATGTGGCCTAGCGGGCGGCCCCAGGAAGCTGAAGGTGACGTTTCGGTCACGGCCGGCCGCGCCCGGAACGATACGAGAGGAAAGCAGTCATGACCTTCATCAGCGACATCACCGACGGATTCACGCTGGGGCCCGGTGAGGGCCGGCCGATCGGCCACCAGGTGAACCTCAAGGTCGGACAGGAGACCACCCCGAACCTGCTGGCCGTCGAGTGCGAGTTCGCGCCGGGCTTCGACGTCGGCGCGCACAGCCACTCCACCCACGAGGAGATCTTCTACGTCCTCGAGGGCGAGGTGGAGTTCTTCGCCTTCCAGCCCAAGGTGATCACCTCCGAGCCCGGCTCGTGGACCCAGTGGGAGTCCAAGACCGGCCAGAAGGTGACCCGCGCGACGCCCGGCACCGTGCTGTACGTGCCGAAGGGCACCCCGCACGGCTTCCGCAACCCCGGCGACGTCAAGATGCGCTTCCTGCTGGTCGGCACGCCCGCCGGGCACGAGAACTACCAGCAGGAGATCGCCGACCTGCTCGCCTCGCCCCCGAAGGACGAGGAGGACCTGCGCCGCGCGGTCGAGGAGATCCGCCGCAGGAACCACACCGAGCAGCTGACGCCGGCGGTCCGGGCTCCCTCGGACATGTGACCCGGCCGCCGGGCCGCGGCCGTACGGTTCCGGCCGCGGAGCGCTGAGGGCCGGTCCCCGACGGGGACCGGCCCGCGGTGCTGCCCGCGCACGGCCCGGGCCCACGGGATGCCGTGTTCACGCCATGCCCGTACGCGCACCACCCGCACCACCCAGGCCACGCACCCGCACGCCACGCACCACCACGCCCCCTTCCCCACCCCTCGCGACACCGGAGGCCCGATCCCGTGCCCGACGCACCCGTCACCCTGACCGTCTGGTCGGACCTGAGCTGTCCCTGGGCGGCCCTCGCCCTGGACACCCTGCACGCCGAGGCGCTCCGCCTCGACGTGGAGCTGCTGGTCGACCACCGCGCGTTCCCGCTCGAACTCTTCAACGAGATGGCCACGCCCAAGCACATCATCGACAGCGAGATCGTCGCCATCGGCGGCCGGCTGCCGGAGCTGGGCTGGCGGCTGTGGCACGCCCCGGACTCCACGTACCCGGTCACGATGCTCCCCGCCATGGAGGCCGTGCAGGCCGCCAAGGACCCGGCCGTGGGCGGCCTGGCCGGCAGCGACCAGCTCGACACGGCGCTGCGCCGCGCCTTCCTCGTGGAGAGCCGCTGCGTGAGCATCCCCGCGGTGATCCTGGAGGCCGCCGGCACCTGCCCGCTCGTGGACACCGACGCCCTGGCGCGGGCCATGGCCGAGGGCCGCGGCCGGGCCGAGATCCACCGGGACTGGGCGGAGGCCAAGCGCACCTCGGTGCAGGGCAGCCCCACCCTGTTCGGCGCCGACGGGCAGCCCGTGCACAACCCCGGCGCCCGCTACCACTGGTCCAAGGACGTCCCCCCGCCGGAGGGCGGTTTCCCGGTGCTGGAGGAGTACAGCCGCGACTGGGCGGCCGCACTGCTCGGCGCGAAGGACTGAACGGGCCGTTCCGGCCCCTTGACGGACCGACCGGTTGACGCGATTCCGCATGGCTGACCGGCCGGTTCCCGTCGTCGATCAAGATCCCACGAACACGTGATGTGGACGCGCCCCCAGAGGGGGATGCTGCGTACGTCACCTCGGGCAGCGGAGGGTTAGGAGCTATGGACAACGTCCCCGTAGTCGTGGTCGGTGCAGGACCGGTCGGGATGATGACGGCACTGGAACTGGCCCACCATGGTGTGGCCTGTGTGCTCGCCGAGCAGAACGCCGGCCCCACCGTGCATCCCAAGATGGAGTTCACCAACCCCAGGACCATGGAGCACCACGCCAGGCTCGGGGTGGCGGACGACATCCGCAGGGCGGGCGTGCCCGCCGAGTACCCCTTCGACGTGCTCTGGTCGACGGGTCTCGACGCCGAGCGGCTCGCCGTCTGGCAGCAGCCCTCCGTCGAGGAGAAGTGGCGGCTGATCCGGGAGAGCGAGGACGGCGGGCAGCCCAGCCAGCCGTACCAGCGCGTCTCCCAGGCCGACCTGGAGCCGGTCCTCCTCGACCACTGCCGCCGACACCCGCTCATCGACGTGCGCAACCTGTGGCGCTTCGAGTCGCTCCAGCAGGACGCCGACGGCGTCACCAGCACCTTCCGCGACCTGGACGGCGACCTCACGCGCACCGTGCGTTCGTCCTACGTCGCGGCCTGCGACGGCGCCGGCAGCACCATCCGGCGGGCCGTCGGGATCCCGCTCACCAACGGCGGCATCGCGGACGGCGAGGGCGGCGAGGTGCACGACCTGCCGGCCGCGTTCTCCGTGACCTTCCGCAGCTCCGACAGCGAGAGCCTGTTCCGGCACGGCTACTTCTGGCACTACTTCACCAACCGTTACGTGCTGATCTCGCTCGACGAGGCCGGCACCTGGGCCTTCCACTCGCTGCGCCAGGAGGACTTCGACCCGCCGCCCGCCGACCCGGCGGCGTGGATCCGGTCGCAGCTCAACGTCGACCTGGACATCGACGAGGTGCACGTCACCTCGCGCTGGACGCCGAAGTACCTGATCGCCGACGGCTACCGCTCGGGCCGGGTGTTCCTCGCCGGCGACGCCGCGCACCAGATGTTCCCCTCCGGCAGCCACGGGATGAACACCGGCGCCGGCGACGCGGTGGACCTGGGCTGGAAGCTGGCCGCGGTGCTCAACGGTTTCGGCGGGCCCCGGCTGCTGGACAGCTACGAGGCCGAGCGGCGCCCGGTCGGCCTGCGCAACATGACCATGTCGCGCCGCCACCTCGACGTGCACTTCCAGTTCATGCGGCTCGGCGCGGAGGGCGCGACGCCCGCGGAGCAGGGCCGCTTCCTCTCCGCGCAGCCGGGCGAGAACACGTACGAGGGCATCTACCTGGACTACCGGTACGGCGGATCGCCCATCGTCTGGGCCGACGGGACGAGCGAGCCGCCCTCCGACCTGCTGCGGTACGTCCCCAGCACCTGGCCGGGCTCGCGCCCGCCGAGCCTGGTCCTGGAGGACGGCGAGCAGCTCTTCGACCGGTTCGGCCGCGAGTTCACGCTGGTCGACATGGTGGGCGACGGCCAGGCCGACGCGCTGCTGGCCGCGGCCGAGGCGGCCGGACTGCCGGTCACCCATGTCGTGGTGAAGGACGACCGGGTGCGGGACCTGTGGGACTGCGACCTGGCGCTGGTACGCCCGGACCAGCACATCGCCTGGCGCGGGGACCGCTCCCCCGCCGACCCGGCCGCCGTCATCGACCGGGTGAGGGGCGCAGCGAGTGAGGAAGCGCCGCCGACAGGGGCGGCGAACTCGTGACGGGCATTGCAGATTCGTTTTATGGAGGCGTCAGTGGCGACCGAACAGTTTGAGAAAAGCAATACCACCCGCAGCGACGCGGGAACGGCGAACGGGCGGGCCTGGCTGATCCTGGCGCTGGTGTGCGCCTGTCAGTTCATGGTGATCCTGGACTCGTCCATCGTGAATGTCGCCCTGCCCTCGGTCCGTGAGGACCTCGGCTTCACCGACACCGGTCTGGCCTGGGTGGTGAACGGCTATCTGCTCACGTTCGCCGGCATCATGCTGCTCGGCGGACGCGCGGCCGACCTGTTCGGTCCGCGCCGGATGCTGACCGCCGGTCTGCTCGTGTTCTCGGTGTCGAGCCTCGTCGGCGGTCTCGCGTCCACCTCCGAGATCCTCGTGACGGCGCGTGTGGTGCAGGGTGTCGGCGCCGCGATGATGGCTCCGTCGACGCTGGCGGTCATCAACACGGTCTTCACCGACCCGGGTGAGCGGGCCAAGGCGTTCGGCGCCTGGGCCTCCTCGGGCGGCGTGGGCGGTCTCGCCGGCGCGATCGTCGGCGGTGCCTTCACGACCGGTCTGTCCTGGCGCTGGGTCTTCCTGATCAACGTGCCGATCGGCGCGCTGCTGATCACCGTGGCGCTCACGCAGCTGTCCGCCGCGCGCAACTCCCGCCGGGAGTCCCTCGACCTCCTGGGCGCCCTCACCGGCACCCTCGGCCTGGCCGCGGTGGTCTTCGGCGTCATGCACATCGCGGACCACGGCTGGGGCGACAGCCTGGTCGTCGGACCGATCCTGGTGGGCCTGGTCCTGCTGCTCGCCTTCCTGGTGGTCGAGACCAAGGTCGCCCACCCGATGGTGCCCCTGAAGCTGTTCAAGAACCGGGGCATCGCCACCGGCAACGCGATGCTGCTGCTGTTCGGCGGGATCGCCATCGCGATGTGGTACTTCACGGCGCTCTTCCTGCAGAACGTCCTCGGCTTCACCGCGCTCCAGGCCGGTCTCGGCCAGACGCCCGCGGCCGTCGGCTTCATGGTGGTCGCCCACTACGCCTCGGGCTGGCTGCCGAAGGTCGGTGTGCGTCCGCTGATCCTGGCCGGCAGCGCCTGCTTCGTGGCGGGCTTCCTGTGGCTGTCCGCGGCCGGCCCCGGCAGCGGCTACGCGGCGAGCGTGCTCGGCCCCACGCTGCTCATCTCGGTCGGCATCGGTCTGACCTTCCCCACCCTGATGGCCGCGTCGACCTCGGGCGCGCCCGAGGAGTACGCGGGCATCGTCGGCGGCCTCGCCACCACGGCGAGCCAGGTGGGCGGTTCGATCGGTCTGGCGGTCCTCGCGACGGCCGCCGGCGCCAAGGCCGCCGACGCGGCCTCGGGCACCTCCAAGGTGGAGGCCGTGGCATCCGGATACGACCTGGTCTTCGTGTCCGCCGCGGGGATCGCCGTGGGCATCGCCCTGGTCAGCCTGCTGGTGCCGAAGAAGGAGAACGCCTGACCCGTTCCGGCGTCCCGAGCGCGCCCCCTGTCGACGGCTTCCCGCCGTCGACAGGGGGCGCGTTCTCGTTGTGCCCGGGTCCGGCGCCGGCTCCCCGAACCGCCCTACCACACCGACGATTCAAAAGGGATCCCCCGGTACGCGTGCTACCGAAATTCACCCGTTCCCGTGCCGTTCCCGGGCATCACGAGAGTCCATTAACCCGCCCCACCGGGGCCTTTCGTAGATCGCATGAATACGTGATGCTCCGGAACTCCCCGTGCGACAGCCTGTATTCACGCCCTCCGCTGAGCGGCCGTCCGGAAATGACATCGCCCGACCGGGTATTCACCACGCACTGAATCTGGGAGCGAAATACAATGTCGGACACTTCGATCGACCCCTCGACGAGTTCCATCGAGCCGCTGCGTGAGCTCTTCTACGGGCACTACAGGTTCCAGTACCTGAGCGCCGCCTGCCAGTTCGGCCTCTTCGAGCTGCTGGGGCGCGAGCCCGGCCTGACCCGGAAGGACGTCGCGGACCGGCTGGGCATCGAGGAGCAGCCGGCCCGCATCCTGCTGCTCGGCTGCACCAGCGCCGGCCTGCTGCGCAAGGAGGACGACCGCTACTACAACACGGCGGTCTCCGAGCCGCTCGCCGGCAAGCTGGACGACATCCCGGCCGCGTTCGTGCCGTGGGAGCAGCAGATCAACTACCGGCCGATGTTCTGGTTCTACGAGTCGCTGAAGGAGTACAGCAACGTCGGCCTCCAGAAGGAGGTCCCGGGCGACTCCCCGACGCTGTACGGCCGCCTCGCCCTGGACCCGGCAAAGGAGACCGTGTTCCACAACATGATGGGCTCCGTGAGCCGCGTCATGGCCGAGGAGCTCGTGCAGGAGCTGGACCTGTCCGGCTACACCCACCTGCTGGACATCGGTGGCGGTACGGCCGTCAACGCGACGCACCTGGCGCGCCGCTGGCCGCACCTGCAGATCACCATCGCCGACCTGCCCACCGTGGCGGAGCGCGCCAACCAGAAGATCGCCTCGCTCGGCCTGAGCGACCGGGTCCGCGCCGTCGGCCTCGACGTCTTCAAGGACGAGTTCCCCAAGGGCTGCGACGCGGTCCTCTTCGGCCACTTCCTGGAGATCTGGTCCGCGGAGCGCAACAAGGAGCTCATCGCCAAGGCGGCCCGCGCCGTCGAGCCCGGCGCCGGCCTGTTCGTGGCCACGCCGCTGGCCCACGACGACGAGACGGGCCCGGACGTGGCGGCCGCCCTGTCCGCGTACTTCCTGACCATCGCGTCGGGCGAGGGCATGGTCTACACGCCCAAGGAGTACGAGGAGTGGGCCGCCGAGTTCGGCTTCGAGGCGAGCGGCCGCCTCCACGTCGGCATCGGCGACATCGTCATCAAGGGCACCAAGCGCTGATCCGCCCCGCGCACGCCTGACCCAGAACGCCCGCTTCCCGTGCTCTCCCGGGGAAGCGGGCGTTCTGCGTCCCCGGGAGCCGGGAGGCGTCGCCTACCACCAGTAGACGGGGTACCTCGGTCCCCGGCGGCGGACCCGGGAGGCCGCGTAGCCGGTCAGGACCAGGAGGACCGCGGAGCCGAGGAGCAGCGGGACGAAGCGGGTCGGCGCCGGGGCCTGGAGCACGATGACGACGGCGGTGGCGACGGCCGGGGAGTGCGGAGTGCGGGCGAGCGCGTTCAGCGCCATGGTGACGCCCGCGGCGAGCGCGGCGACCCAGGCGCTGCCGCCTGCGAGCGTGAGCGCCGCGTAGCCGGCGCACATCCCCATCACGTGCCCGACGAGCACGCTGCGGGGCTGCGCGAGGGGCAGGGTGGGGGCGCTGTGCACGAGCGCGGCACTCGCCGCCAGCGGCGGGATCAGCACCGGTTCGTGCAGGACGGCGCCTATCCCCACGAGCCCGAGCAGGACGGTGGTGGCGCCGCTGACGCTGAGCAGGGCTGCGGCGGGCGCGGGGCGGGCGGGCGGACGGCCCGCGGGAGTCGTGGGGGCGGTCTGGGGGCGCGTGGGCGCGGCGGTCGTCATGATGCGCGTTCCGGGGTCGGGCGGCCGGAGGCCGGATTCTGGACCCCGGTGCGGCGGTGCCCTCGTCCTCACCTTATCCAGCGGGTTCCGGCCACCGGCCGTCGGGGCTGTCTAGGGTGATCACCAGCTGGTGCCAGGCCCCCGCCCCCGACCTCCTCGAAGGAGCCGCGATGCGCGTCGCCCTGTTCCTGACGTGTGTCAACGACACGCTCTATCCGGACACCGGCCGTGCCGTGGTGCGCCTGCTGACCCGCCTCGGCGTCGACGTCGACTTCCCGCGGGGGCAGACCTGCTGCGGGCAGGCCCACTACAACACCGGCTACCGGCACGAGGCCGAACCGCTCGCGCGGCGCTTCGCGGAGGTGTTCGGCGGCTACGAGGCGATCGTGACGCCCTCCGGCTCGTGTGGGGCGATGGTGCGGGAGCTGTATCCGCGGCTGGGCGAGCGGGCCCGCGCGGAGGGGCGCGGGGACGGGCTGGCCACCGCCCTGGCGCCCGTGGTGCCGAGGACGTACGAGCTGACCGAGTTCCTGGTCGACGTGCTGGGGGTGACGGACGTCGGCGCCCACTACCCGCACACGGTCACGTACCACCCCACGTGTCACGGGCTGCGCGGACTCGGTCTCGGGGACCGTCCGCTGCGGCTGCTGCGGGCGGTGAAGGGGCTCGACCTTCGGGAGCTGCCGGGTGCCGAGGAGTGCTGCGGCTTCGGCGGCACGTTCGCCCTGAAGAACCCGGACGTCTCGGCGGCCATGGGCGCGGACAAGGTGCGCAGCGCCGAGTCGACCGGCGCGGAGGTGCTGTGCGCGGCCGACAACTCGTGTCTGATGCACCTCGGGGGGACGATGGCGCGGCTGCGGACGGGGCTGCGGCCGGTCCACATCGCGGAGATCCTGGCGAGCACGGAAGAGGAGCCCCCGGCATGAGCGGCACCTTCGTCGGCATGCCGGCGTTCCCCGAGGCGGCGCGCGCGGCCGTGGCCGACGAGCGGCTGCGCGGCAATCTGAAGCACGCGACCCACACGATCCGCGCCAAGCGGGCCGCGGCCGTCGCGGAGGTCTCGGACTGGGCGGAGCTGCGGGAGGCCGGCCGGCGCATCAAGGACCACACCCTGCGCCACCTCGACCACTATCTGCTGCGGCTGGAGGAGTCGGTGACGGCCGCCGGCGGCACGGTGCACTGGGCGGCGGACGCGGCGGAGGCCAACCGGATCGTCACCGGCCTGGTGAAGGCCACCGGCGAGTCGGAGGTCGTCAAGGTCAAGTCGATGGCCACCCAGGAGATCGGCCTCAACGAGGCCCTGGAGGCCGAGGGCATCCGCGCCTACGAGACCGATCTCGCCGAGCTGATCGTGCAGTTGGGCCACGACCGGCCCTCGCACATCCTCGTCCCCGCCATCCACCGCAACCGCGGCGAGATCCGCGACGTCTTCCGCTCCGAGATGAAGGAATGGGGCCGCCCGGCGCCCGAGGGCCTCACCGACTCCCCCGCCGAGCTGGCCGAGGCGGCCCGTCTCCATCTGCGGGAGAAGTTCCTGCGGGCCAAGGTGGGCATCTCCGGCGCCAACTTCATGGTCGCCGAGACCGGGACGCTGGTCGTCGTCGAGTCCGAGGGCAACGGCCGGATGTGCCTGACCCTGCCCGAGACGCTCATCTCGGTCGTCGGCATCGAGAAGACGATCCCGACCTGGCGGGACCTGGAGGTGTTCCTCCAGACCCTGCCGCGTTCCTCGACCGCCGAACGGATGAACCCGTACACCTCCCTGTGGACCGGCACGACCGACGGCGACGGGCCGCGCGCCTTCCATCTGGTGCTGCTCGACAACGGGCGCACCGACACCCTCGCCGACGACGTCGGCCGGCAGGCGCTGCGCTGCATCCGCTGCTCGGCCTGTCTCAACGTCTGCCCGGTGTACGAGCGGGCCGGCGGGCACGCCTACGGCTCGGTCTATCCGGGGCCCATCGGCGCCATCCTCAGCCCCCAGCTGCGCGGGACGGCGAGCGAGATCGACGCCTCCCTCCCGTACGCCTCCTCCCTGTGCGGCGCCTGCTACGAGGTCTGCCCGGTCGCCATCGACATCCCGGAGGTCCTCGTCCACCTGCGCGAACGCGTCGCCCAGGGCGGTCCGGCGACCCGCGCGGGCAACAAGGTCGTGCTGCGTCCGGCGAAGGGCCACGCCGCCGAGCGGGCGGCGATGCGCGCGACCCGCTGGGCGTTCGGCCGGCCGGGCGTGCTGCGCACCGGCCAGCGGCTCGCCGCCCGCACCCGGTGGCTCCACCCCCGGACGCTGCCGGGCCCCGGACGGGCCTGGAGCGCGACCCGGGACCTGCCGCCGGTGCCGGCGGAGCCGTTCCGCGACTGGTGGGAACGGACGAACGGCGGCCGCGACGACGGCGCCGCCCCGCAGGACCGTGAGGAGACGAAGTGAGCAGCAGGGACCGGGTCCTCGGCCGGGTGCGGCGCGCCCTCGCCGGACTGCCGGCGGAACCCGAGCCGTACGAGGAGGCCGTCCCGCGCGCCTATCTGCGGCAGCACGGCGAGCGGAGCCCCGAGGGGACCGTGGACCTGCTCGCGGAGAACCTGGCGGACTACCGGGCGCGGGTGCACCGCTGCACGCCCGGGGAACTCCCGGCCGTCCTCGCGGAACTGCTGGCGGCGCGGGGCGCGCGGACGGTGCTCGTGCCGCCGGGCCTCGACCCCGGCTGGCTCGCGGCGAGCGACGCCGAGCGGATCCCGGACCGCGCGGAGAGCACCCCCGCCGAACTCGACCGGATCGACAGCGTGGTCACCGGCTGCGCCGTGGCCGTCGCCGAGACCGGCACGCTGGTCCTCGACGGCTCCGCCGACCAGGGCCGCCGCCGGATCACCCTGGTCCCGGACCACCACGTCTGCGTGGTGCGCGTCCCCGACCAGGTGGTCGCCTCCGTCCCGCTGGCCCTCGGACGCCTCGACCCGGCCCGTCCGCTGACCTGGATCTCCGGTCCGTCGGCGACCAGCGACATCGAACTGGACCGGGTGGAGGGGGTGCACGGCCCGCGCACCCTGGAGGTCGTCCTGGTGGGCGAGCGGGCCTAGGCCGTCTCCGGGGGCCGACGTTCGCCCGACCCGGTCGGGCGAATGTCGGCCCCGGGCCGTGGCGCGGGACGGCCACGGTGGTACGTCGTCGGTCATGCAGCCAGCCGCACCGCCCACGGTCGCCCCGCTCCTCCGCACGGCCGCCGCCTACGCGTGGCGCGTGCTGGTCGTCGGCGCCCTCGTCTACGCCCTGTTCTCCGTGCTCGGGCGGTTCCACGAGGTCGGGGTGGCGGTCTTCCTCGGCCTGGTGATCACCGCGCTGCTGCGCCCGGTCGCCGATCTCGTCGCGCGCAGACTGCCCCGCCCCCTGGCGGTGGCCCTCACCCTGATCGGCGGCATCGCGCTCGTCCTCGGCGTCCTCACCCTGGTCGGCGAGGCGGTCGCGGGCGAGAGCACGACGCTGGCCCGGGAGTTCCGGGACGGCATCGGCCGGATCGAGCGCTGGCTCCGGCAGCCGCCCTTCCGGCTGAACCCGCGGGCGCTCACGGACGTCCAGTCCAAGATCGGGGACTTCCTGTCGAGCCACCGGTCGACCCTGGTCAGCCAGGCGCTGAGCGGGGCGCACCAGGTGGTGGCGGTGCTGACCACGCTGGCGCTCGCGGTGTTCTGCTCGGTGTTCTTCATCCACTCGGGAGACCGGCAGTGGGACTGGTTCCGGGAGCAGTTGCCCTCGTCCGCGCGCGGACGGGTGGGTGTGGGCGGGCGCGCCGCCTGGCGCACGTTCACCGGCTACACCCACGGGATCGTCCTGGTCGCCGCCACCAACGCGGTCCTCGTCGGCATCGCCCTGTGGCTGCTCGGCGTGCCCCTCGCGGTGCCGCTGGCGCTGCTGGAGTTCCTGGCCGCGTTCGTCCCGCTCATCGGCTCGCCGGTCGCGCTCGCGGTCGCGGCGGTCGTGGCGCTCGCGACGAAGGGCCCGTGGGTCGCGGCGATCGTGATCGCCCTGATCGTGGTCATCGGCCAGATCGAGGGCCACTTGCTGCACCCGCTCGTCATGAGCTGGGCCGTACGGCTGCATCCGCTGGTGGTGGCCATCTCGGTGGTCGCGGGATCGATCGCGGCCGGCATCCTCGGGGCGGTGGTGGCGGTGCCGTTGGTGTCGGTGGTGTGGTCGGTGCATACGGCGCTGCGGGGAGCGGGCGCGGCGGAGGAGGGTGACGCGGAGGCGGGTGGCGTGGGGCCGGGGGACGCGGGGGTTGGTGACGCGGGGCCGCCGGACGCGGGATCGCCGGACGGCGGTGGTCCCGGCGCGCCCGGGCCGGGCGCGCCGGGACCGGGCGGCGCCTGACCGGCCCCGGACTCAGGCGGTGCGCCCGCGGCCCGAGGTGGCGATGCTGAGCACGTTGGCGCCGACGACGGCTCCGATCGCCGTCGCCTCGATCCAGCCCAGGCCCTGCCCGAGCCCGATCCAGCCGACCAGCGCCGCGAGGACCGGGTTGACGCTCATGAACAGCCCGAAGGCGGCGGGCGGCACGTGCCGCAGGGTGAACAGGTCCACCAGGTACGGCACGGCCGAGGCGAGCAGTCCGGCGGCGACCGCGTACCCGAGCGAGGCGGCCGTCGGCGGGTGGTGCAGGACCACGTACAGCCCGATCGGCAGGAACATCACGGCGGACAGCAGCGCCGCCGCCGCGCTCCCCTGGGCGCCGGGGACCCGGCTGCCGACCGTGCGGTTGAGCAGGATGTACGAGGCCCAGCACACCGCCCCGAGGAGGCCCGCGCCCATCCCCACGTAGTCGGTGGAGGGCTGCGGGCGCATGAGGACGACGACCCCGGCCGCCGCCGCGACCGCGCAGAACGCGTCGACCCGGCGGCGGGTGGCGGCCAGCGCGATGGCGAGCGGCCCGAGGAACTCCAGGGTCACGGCGAGCCCGAGGCCCACGCGGTCGATGGCGGTGTAGAGGGACAGGTTCATCGTGCCGAAGACCACCGCGAGCAGGACGACCGGCCGCCACTGGCGCCAGGTGAAGCTGCGCAGCGCGGGCCGCCCGACGGCCAGCAGGACCGCGGCGGCGACGTACTGGCGCACCGCGACCACCCCGACGGGCCCGAGGACGGGGAAGGCGAGGGAGCCGCTGGCGGCACCGATCTGGTTGGACAGACCGCTGCCGAGCATGGCGGCGACGCCCGCCGAGGAGGCACGCGGCGTGGGCCCGGTGCGCGGCGCCGGGGTGGTTTCGGCGGCAGGAGCAGAGTGCATGAGCAGATCGTCGGCGCGCGGCCTCCTTGCGCAAAATGCATGAACGAGTCGGATCTATACGCTGGAGTCATGGACGACAGGAACGCCGCGGGTGGCGCGGGTGTGGAGCTGCGGCAGTTGCGCTGTCTCGTCGCGATCGTCGACGAGGGCACCTTCACCGACGCGGCGCTCGTGCTCGGCGTCTCCCAGGCGGCCGTCTCGCGCACCCTCGCCTCCCTCGAACGCGCCCTGGGTGTACGCCTGTTGCGGCGCACCTCACGCTCGGTGACCCCGACGGCGAACGGGGTACGGGTGGTGGCGCACGCGCGGCGGGTGCTCGCGGAGACGGACGAACTGGTCCGGGAGGCCACGTCCGGGCAGCGCGTCCTGCGGATCGGCTACGCGTGGTCGGCCCTGGGCCGGCACACCCCGGCGTTCCAGCGCCGGTGGGCGGCGGCGCACCCGGAGGGCGAGCTGCAGATGGTGCGGGTGAACACCGCGACCGCCGGGCTCGCGGAGGGCTCGTGCGATCTCGCCGTGCTGCGCAGGCCGCTGGAGGACCGGCGCTTCGACTCCGCGATCGTGGGGCTGGAACGGCGGCTGTGCGTGATGGCGGCCGACGATCCGCTGGCCCGGCGCCGTTCGGTGCGCCTGGCGGACCTGACGGGTCACACGCTGCTGATCGACCGGCGCACCGGCACCACCACGCCGGAGCTGTGGCCGCCGGACTCCCGGCCCGCGACGGAGGAGACCTTCGACGTGGACGACTGGCTCACCGCGATCTCCACCGGCCGGCGCATCGGGATGAGCGCGGAGGCGACCGCGAGCCAGTACCGCCGCCCCGGAGTGGTGTACCGCCCGGTGCGGGACGCCGAGCCGGTCGCGGTGCGGCTGGCCTGGTGGCGCGACGACCCGCACCCCGCCGCCCCGAGCGTGATCGAGCTGCTCACCGCGCTGTACCGCGAGGCGTGACGGGGCGGCCCGGGCCCGCCCCTCCGGCGATCACCGCCGTGCCGCCTATGAGGATCCGGGGGCCCGGACGGGCGGCATCCGCCGCGGCACCCGCCCCGGCGCCCGGCCGGTCGACGACCGTGGCCGTGATCCTCGCGGGGCTGCCGAGCGCGTCGCCCATGTCGACGGCGAGGTCGGTGTGGCCGCGCCCGGCCAGATGGGCGGCGAGGCAGGCGGTGCTGTTGGCGTTGGCGATGTCCTCGGGGACGCCGATGGAGGGTGCGAACATGCGGGCCGCGAGGGAACCCGAGGAGGACGGCGGCGAGTGGACGTAGGCGCCGAGGAGGCCGAGCCGGTCGCAGGCGGCCCGCAGCCGGGCGGGGTCCGGCGCGAGCGCGGCGAGGGCGGCGCGGGAGGCCACGGGCACGAGGATCCGCTCCCGGCCGACCCCCGCGACCCGGATGTCCGGGCCCGCCTCGCCGGGCGCGAGGCCCAGCGCGGGCAGGACGAGGGCGAGTTCGGCGGCGGTCGGCGCGCGCAGATCGACGGGGCCGGGGTCGAAGAGGCCGGTGCCGCGGTCGCCCTCCGCCCGGGCGCGGCCGGGGAGGACGTGCCGGGCGGTGCGGAGGGTGGCGCGGTACGGCTCCCCCGGCGCCGCGCGCGAGGCCAGCAGGACGAGTGCGGCGACGGTGCCGTGCCCGCAGGCGGGCAGCTCGCCCTCGGCGGTGAAGAAGCGCAGGTCCACGGTGGGTTCGGGAGCGTCCTCGTCGTGCACGCGGACGAACACGGCGTGCGAGGCACCCCACGCTCCGGGCACCCGGCGGCGGGCCTCGTCGTCCAGCGGTGCGGCACTCCCGCCCCTCTCCAGGACGACGGCGGTGGGGCTGCCGCCGGCCCCGTCACGCCCGCAGGCGTGAACGACCGCGACCGGGAGACCTGGTGACAGGTCCTCAGACCGCACGGTCGGCCCGCATCCGCGCGATGTCGGGCGCCTCGTACCCCAGTTCCGCGAGGATGCGTCCGGTGTGTTCGCCGACGGCGGGCACGGCGCCCATGTGGGCGTCGACGCCCGCGAGATCGGCCGGGGGCAGCAGGGCGGGCACCATGGCGCCGCCGGGGATCGGGACCTCGCGCCAGCGGTCCCGGGCGCTGAGCACGGGGTGCTCCAGGAACTCGGCGACGTCGTTGACCCCGGCGTTGGCGACGCCCGCCTCGTCGAGCAGTCTGCCCGCCGTCGCGCTGTCGAGCTCGGCGAACCGGGCGGCGACCAGAGCGTCGAGCGCGTCGCGGTGGGCGACGCGGTCGGCGCCGGTGGCGAAGCGCGGGTCGTCGACCAGGCCGGGCCGGCCGAGGAACCGCTCGCACAGGGCGGCCCATTCGCGCTCGTTCTGGATGGAGAACAGGACGTCCTTGCCGTCGGCCGCGGTGAAGGCGCCGTAGGGGGCGATGGTGGCGTGCCGGGTGCCGACCCGCGGGGGCTGGGTGCCGCCGAAGCGCGTGTAGTAGGCGGGCTGGCCCATCCATTCGGCGAGCGCCTCGAAGAGCGAGACCTCGACGGCGCGGGCCACGCCGGTCGTGGCGCGGGTGAAGAGGGCGGTGAGGACGCCGCTGTAGGCGTACATCCCGGCGGCGATGTCGGCGACGGACACCCCGGCGCGGGCGGCGCCGTGCTCGTTCCCGGTCAGCGACACCAGTCCGGTCTGGCACTGGACCAGCAGGTCGTACGCCTTGCGGTCGGCCCAGGGTCCGCTGGTCCCGTATCCGGAGACGGTGCAGGGGATCAGCGAGGGGAAGCGCTCGGCGAGCGCCTCCGCGCCGAGCCCCAGGCGGGCGGCGGCGCCCGGCGCCAGGTTCTGCACGAACACGTCGGCGCCTGCCAGCAGGCGTTCCAGGACCTCGCGGCCGGCCTCGCTCTTCAGGTCGAGGGTGAGGGACTCCTTCGACCGGTTGAGCCACACGAAGTAGCTGGACTCGCCGTGCACGGTCGTGTCGTACCGGCGCGCGAAGTCCCCCTCTCCGGGGCGCTCCACCTTGATCACCCGGGCCCCGAGGTCGGCCAGCTGGCGGGTGGCGAAGGGCGCGGCCACGGCCTGTTCGAGGCTGACGACGGTGATGCCGGAGAGCGGGAGCCCGTCGGGGCGTGCGGTCATGGAGTGACCTCCTGGGGGTTCGGTCCTGGCGCAGCCATGACATTACGCCGCGCCGGGTCCGTCAGCGTCTGACCGCCTCCGCGAGGGCGTGCAGGCGCAGGGCCAGCTGGATCTCCAGGGCGCGGGCGGGGGTCTGCCAGTCGGGGCCGAGGAGGCGCCCGATGCGCTCGATGCGCTGGGCCACGGTGTTCACGTGGACGTGCAGGTCGTCCTTGGTGCGGGCGGGGCTCATCCCGCACGCGAAGTAGGCGTCCATGGTGCGCACCAGGTCGGTGCCACGGCGCCGGTCGTAGGCGACGACCTGGCCGATGGTGCGGTCGACGAAGCCCTCGATGTCGCGGGTGTCGGCGAGCAGCAGACCGAGGAAGCCGAGGTCCTCGGCGGCCGCGCCCTCGCCCTGGCGGTGCAGCAGCCGCAGGGCGTCGAGGCAGCGGCGGGCCTCGTCGTACGCCGGGGACACCCGGTCGGGGTGGGCGAGCGGGGCGGTGAGGGGGGCGGAGGCGCCGACGGTGACCGGCTCGTGGAGGGCTCCGCCCAGGTGTCTGGCGGTCTGGCGGGCCAGTTCGGCGGCGCTCTCGCCGGGGCCGAGGGGCAGCAGCAGGACCGTGCCGCCGTCGCGGGCGGAGGCGAGGCCGTGCCGGGTGGCGGCCAGGTGCGAGGCGGCGGAGCGCAGCCGTTGGCGGTCGGCGCTCTCCCGTCCGCCGGCCTCCGGCTCGGCTCCGGCGCCCGCCCGGTCGATGCGGGCGGCGAGCACCACGTGGGGCCCGTCGCTGTCGGTGCGCAGCCGGGCGGCGCGCTCGCGCAGCAGCCGCCGGTCGCGGTCGGGCGCGTCGAGGAGGTCGTCGAGGAGCTCGCCCCGGACGCGCTGTTCGGCCTCGCCGGCGGAGCGGCGGGCCAGCAGCAGCAGCGAGGTGACGAGGGCGGCCCGCTCCAGGGTGCGCAGGTCGACGGGGTCGACGTCGGGGCTGCCGCGCAGGACGAGGGCGCCGAAGCTCTCGCCGCCGGCGGAGACGGCGGCGATCCAGTCGTCCCCGTCGCGGGTCGCGTGGCCCTCGGCGATCCGGCCGCTCCCCGGCCGCTCCTCGGTGAACTCGACGGCGCCGCCGAGGACTTCGGAGACGGCGGCGGCCACGTCGTGCACCCCGCCGCCGCGCAGCACGAGTTCGGTGAGCCGGTCGTGGACCTCGGAGGCCCGCTCGATGACGCCGCTGTGCTCGCGGATGATGTCGTTGGCGCGCTCCAGCTCCGCGAGGGCGGAGCGGGTCTCGGCGAGCAGGTTGGCGGTGTCGATGGCGACGGCCGCGTGGGCGGCGAAGGAGCCGAGCAGGGCGACCTGCTCGCGCTCGAAGACCCTGGCCCGCCGGTCGGCGGCGAAGAGGACACCGATGACCTGGCTGCCGAGGGTGAGCGGCACGCCGAGGATCGCGACCAGGCCCTCGTCGCCCACGGCGGTGTCGATGGACTCGGTGTGCTGGAACCGCGCGTCGCGGAAGTAGTCGTCGGTGACGTACGGCCGGGCGGTCTGGGCGACGAGGCCGCCCAGGCCCTCCCCCATGCCGAGCCGGAGCTGCTGGAAGCGCGCCGAGACGGAGCCCTCGGTGACCCGCATGTAGGTGTCGCCGCGGACCGGGTCGTTGAGGCTGAGGTAGGCGACCTCGGTGCCGAGCAGGGAGCGGGCGCGCTGGACGATGGCGCGCAGCACGTCGTCGAGGTCGCGCAGGCCCGCGAGGTCGTTGGCGGTCTCGAAGAGCGCGGACAGCTCGGCCTCGCGCCGCCGCCGGCCCTCCAGCTCGGCCCGGACCCGCAGCGCGAGCTGCTTGGCCTGCTCCAGCTGGGCCAGCTCCTCCGGGCCCGCGCCGCTCGCTCGGGCGAGCAGCGCGGGCCGGTCGTACGCCTCGGTGGCGGCGCCGCGGGCGAGGAGCTCCAGGTAGACGGCCTGTTCGTGGGTCATGGTCACAGGGATACCTGCCGTACGGGGGGTCGCACCAGCCCTGTGGACAACCGCCTGTGGACAACGGACTCGGCGCGCGGGTGCTCAGTGGGCCGTCCAGCCCCCGTCGAGGACCAGCGAGGTGCCCGTGACGAACGAGGCCTGCGGGGCGCAGAGGTAGACCACGGCCTCGGCGACCTCCTCGGGTTCGATGAGCCGCTTCAGCGCCGAGTCCTTCAGCAGGACGTCGGTCAGGACCCGCTCGGCGGGGATGCCGTGGGCGGCGGCCTGGTCGGCGATCTGGCGCTCGACCAGGGGCGTGCGGACGTAGCCGGGATTGACGCAGTTGGAGGTGACCCCGTGCGGGGCGCCTTCGAGGGCGGCGGTCTTGGAGAGGCCCTCCAGTCCGTGTTTGGCGGCCACATAGGCCGACTTGAAGGGCGAGGCGCGGAGCCCGTGCACGGAGGAGACGTTGACGATCCGGCCCCAGCCGCGCGCGTACATCTCCGGCAGCGCGCCCCTGATCAGCCGGAACGGCGCTTCCAGCATCACGGTGAGGACGGTGTGGAAGACCTCCGGGGGGAACTCCTCGATGGGCCGGACGAGCTGGAGTCCGGCGTTGTTCACGAGGATGTCGGTGCCCGCCGCGCCCGCCTCGGCGGCGTCGAGGTCGGTGAGGTCGAGCAGCCTGGGCTCGACCTCGCCCGCGAGGCCCCGGGCGGCTCCGGCCAGTTCGTCGAGGCCTTCGGCGGCCCGGTCGACGGCTCTGACCCGGGCCCCGGCGGCGGCGAGCCGCAGCGCGCAGGCCCGGCCGATGCCGCTGGCGGCGCCGGTGACGAGCGCGGTGCGCCCGGAGAGGTCGAGGGTGACGGCCCCGGGTACGGGGCCGGCCGCGGGGGCCTGGGCCGGTACGGGACCTGATGTGGTGGGGGCGCTCATGCTCCGCACCCTATGAACGGCCCCACCCCCGACCGATGTGTTTCCCACCCATAGTTCAGCCTTGGGGGGTGGTGTCGAACCATGTGGGTTCGTCCGCCAGCGCCTTCTCGATCCGGAGGTACGAGAACCGCTTCATCTCGGGCAGCCGGTCGGTCTCGAACCAGCCGACCTCCAGCGACTCGTCGTCGTTGACCCGGGCCTCGCCGCCGACGGCCCGGCAGCGGAAGGAGACGTCCATGAACTGGCACTGGTCGCCGTTGGGGTACACGACCGGCTTGCGCAGGGTCTGGACGAGCACGATCCGCTCGGGCACGCAGTGCACGCCCGTCTCCTCGTACACCTCGCGCACGGCGCACGCTGCGGGCTGCTCGCCGGGCTCGACGATGCCGCCGATGACCGCCCACATCCCGGTGTCGACCCGCCGGCCGAGCAGCACCCGTCCGCGGTCGTCGAAGACGACCGCGCTCACGCCCGGCAGGAAGAGCAGCTGGTGGCCGGCGGAGGCCCGGATGTCACGGATGAAGTCGGGGGTGCCCATGAGGCGACCCTAGATCACCTTCCGGGTCCGGGCGGGCCCGCCCCCGTCAGGCTCAGGCGCCGGTCCGGCCCCGCCTGGCCCGCACGGACCGGGCGGCCGACCAGCCGAGACCGGCCACGGCGACGGCGACGAGCAGCGCCTCGGGCAGGGTGCCCATGCGGGTCGCGGGGGTCAGCGAGGAGCGCAGCGGCACCTTCTCGACGAGCACGTCGGGCGTGAACATCTTCGTCTGCGCCACGATCTCCCCGTCGGGGCGGATGACCGCGCTGACGCCGCTGGTGACGGGCACGACCACGCTGCGGCTGTGCTCGACGGCCCGGACCCGGGACATGGCGAGCTGCTGGTAGGTCATCTCGCTGCGCCCGAAGGTCGCGTTGTTGCTGGGCACGGAGATGAGCTGTGCCCCGTGCGTGACGGTGTCCCGCACCGCCCAGTCGAAGGCAGCCTCGTAGCAGGTGGCGAGGCCGACCTTGGTGCCGGCGAGGTCGAACACGCCGACCTCGGTGCCCGCCCCGAAGTCGCGCCGGACCCGGTCGACGTTGCTGTTGAAGAGGCGCACGAAGGAGCGCATCGGGATGTACTCGCCGAAGGGCTGGACGTGCCGCTTGTCGTACTCGGCGACCGGGCCGCGCCCCGGGTTCCACTGGATGAGGGTGTTGCGCAGCTTGCCGGTCTCGGGCGCGATGACCGCGCCGATCACGGTGGGCGCGCCGATCGCCCGGACCGCCTGGTCGATCACCTCGTACGCGTCGGGGTTGGCGTACGGGTCGATGTCGGAGGAGTTCTCCGGCCACAGCACGAGGTCGGGCTGCGGTTCGCGGCCGGCCTTCACCTCGGCGGCGAGCTCCTTGGTGCGGTTGGCGTGGTTGTCGAGCACCGCGCGGCGCTGGGAGTTGAAGTCGAGGCCGAGGCGCGGCACGTTGCCCTGGACGGCCGCGACGGTGGCGGTGCCGTCCTCGGCGGAGTCGTCCACGAGCGGCAGCGCGGCCAGCGCGCCGGTGACGGGGACGAGCACGGCGAGGGCGGCGGCGAGGAGCGGCCCCCGGGCCACCGGCGCCGGGGTCTCGTCCGTGCCGGAGCGGCGCCGCTTCAGGACCTGGCGCACCACCTCGTACAGACCGAAGCCGCACAGGGCGACGGCGAAACCGAGCACGGGGGTGCCGCCGACCGCCGCGAGCGGCAGGAAGACGCCGTCCGCCTGCCCGAAGGCGATCTTGCCCCAGGGGAAGCCGCCGAACGGCACGCGCGCACGCGTCGCCTCGCCGAGGATCCACACGGCGGCGGCGAGGACCGGCCAGCCGGGCAGCCGGGAGACCGCGGTGATGCCGAGCCCCACGGCGGCGACGAACAGCGCCTCGACGCCGGCGAGCGCCAGCCATGGCCCGGCTCCGACCTCCTCGCCGGTCCACACCAGCAGCGGAAGCAGGAAGCCGAGACCGGCCAGGTAGCCGAGGCCGAATCCGGCGCGCAGCCGTCGGCCGCGCAGCGTCCAGCCCAGCAACCCGAACGCGGGCAGCGCGAGCCACCACAGCGGCCGGGGCGGGAAGCTCAGGAAGAGCAGGAGCCCGGACAGGACGGCCGCACCGGGCCGCAGCAGCCGCCGCAGCACACGGCCACGCCCCGGCACGGGAGCGGGTTCGGGCACGTCGACGGGGGTAATGGTGGCGCTCACGTGCCGGAGTCTAGTCGCGCCCCCTGTGGGCGCTCGTCCCGCTGGGCCGGGGTCCCCGGTCGCGGCGTCCGGGAGCGCGTGCGCGGGACGGGACGGCTCCCCCGCGGGCGGCTCCACGTGCGCCTCCGCTCCCCAGGCGGCTCCACGGGCGCCTCCACTCCCCGGACCCGACGGTGTCCGCGCCAGTGGCGCCGTCGCGCCGTCGGGCCGTCGGGCCGTCGGGCCGTCGCGCCGTCGGGCCGCCCTCGGGTGCCTCAGACGCCCGTGGGCCCCGTGGGCGTCGTCCTGCGCAGCAGTCCCCGGATCGCCCGCACGGCCGCCTCCGCGTCGTCCACGGTCACGGTGAACGTCCGCCCGTCGCCGAGGCGCAGCACCAGCCCCTCGCCGCGTCGGACGACGACCGCCGTGCCCTTCTCGGGGCGCCAGCGGTAGCCCCAGCCGCCCCACTGGCGCGGGGTGACGGAGGGCTCGAAGTCGGCGCCGACCACGTGGGAGAGCGGGATGCGGCGGCGCGGCACGCCGATGTGGCCGCAGCGGACCTCCATGGCGTCGTCGTCGACACGGACGGCGACGTGCACGAAGGCGAGGGTGCCGAAGAGCACGAGGACACCCGCCGCGACGCAGCCGATGACGGCCATCAGCAGGGGCGCGATGCCGGAGGTCCAGGGGGACTCGACGGCCAGGGTGATGCCGAGCGCCATGCAGGCGGCCCCGGCGACGGCCGGCAGCCACTGCAGGCGGTTGGTCGCCCGGCCGGTCCAGACCGCGGGCGCCGGCCCCTCGGGGCCTTGGTGCGAGGAGTGCTCCCTCATGGTGACAGCCTACGTACGTTCCGTTGCCCCGGCGCCTTGGCCGCGGCATCCGGGCGCTCAGCGCGCGGCGGCCGTCGCCTCCAGGAAGCGCCCCTGCGGGTATCCGAGGGCCGCGGCCGGCAGCCCGCCGGTGCGACCGCTCAGGAGCACGGTCAGGGTGCCGGTGGGAGCCGCCGTCGGGTCGGCCGCCACCCCGATGCGCCGGAGTGCCTGACTGGCCACTGCCCCCGCGGAACCGTGCAAAACGACCTGCGGCAGCTCGGCACGGTCGAGGGCGGCCAGGATCTGCTCGTCGACGAGCTCGTAGTGGGTGCAGCCGAGCACGACGGCCCGGACGTCCCGGGGCGTCAGCGCGGCCGCGGCGGCGACGGCACGCCGTACGCCCTCCGCGTCGTCGTGCTCGACGGCGTCGGCGAGGCCCGGGCAGGGCACCTCGGTGACCTCGGCGCCCTCGGCGAAGTCGCGGATGAGCCCGCGCTGGTAGGGGGAGCCGGTGGTGGCGGGGGTCGCCCAGATCGCGACCTTGCCGCCACCGACGGCGGCGGGCTTGATCGCGGGCACGGTGCCGATCACGGGGATGCGGGGCTCCAGCGCCGCGCGGAGCGCGGGCAGGGCGTGGACCGTCGCGGTGTTGCAGCCGACGATCAGCGCGTCCGGCTCGTGGGCGGCGGCGGCCCGGGCCACGGCCAGCGCCCGGCCGGTGAGGTCCTCGGTGGTGCGCGGGCCCCAGGGCATGCCGTCGGGGTCGCAGGAGAGCACCAGGTCCGCGTCGGGCCGCATGCGGCGAACCGCGACCGCTGCCGGGAGCAGGCCGATTCCGGAGTCCATGAGCGCGATCTTCACCCGGTCACCCTAGCCGACCACCCTTGCGTCCCCGGCAATCTGGGGCAGACTGCGGCGAATGAGCCCGCTTGCCTGGATCGCGATCGCCTCCCTGGCCGTCTGGGCCTGGCTGCTGCTCGGCCAGGGATTCTTCTGGCGCACGGACCAGCGCCTTCCGGTGCCCCCGCGCCCGCCCGAGGCGTGGCCGCGGGTCGTGGTCGTCGTACCGGCCCGTGACGAGGCGGAGGTGCTGCCGCTGAGCCTGCCCTCGCTGCTCGCCCAGGACTATCCGGGTCAGGCGGAGGTGATCCTGGTGGACGACGGGAGCACCGACGGCACCGGGCGGCTGGCCGAGGAGCTGGCGGCCCGCCAGGCGGGCCTGGCGCTGACCGTGGTCTCGCCCGGCGAGCCCGAGCCGGGCTGGACGGGGAAGCTGTGGGCGCTGCGGCACGGGACGGCGCTGGCCCAGGCGCGCGGGCCGGAGTTCCTGCTGCTGACGGACGCGGACATCGCGCACGAGCCGGACAGTCTGCGACTGCTGGTGGCGGCGGCGACGGGGCACGATCTGGACCTGGTGTCGCAGATGGCCCGGCTGCGGGTGGCGAGCGCCTGGGAGCGGCTGATCGTCCCGGCCTTCGTCTACTTCTTCTGCCAGCTCTATCCGTTCCGCTGGATCAACCGGCGCCGCCCCCTGGCGACCGCGGCCGCCGGCGGGTGCGTGCTGCTGCGGACGGAGACGGCCAAGCGGGCCGGGGTGCCGGAGGCGATCCGGCAGGCGGTCATCGACGACGTGTCGCTGGCGCGGGCGGTGCGGGGCGTGGGCGGGCGGATCTGGCTGGGGCTCGCGGACCGGGTGGACAGCATCCGCCCGTACCCGCGCCTGGGCGACCTGTGGCGGATGGTCTCGCGCAGCGCGTACGCGCAGCTCCGGCACAGCCCACCGCTGCTCGCCGGGACGGTCGCGGGTCTCGCCCTGGTCTATCTGGCGCCGCCGGCGACGCTGGCGGCCGGGCTGCTCACGAAGGACGCCCCGGCGGCGTGGGCGGGCGGGGCGGCCTGGGCGGTGATGGCGTTCACGTACCTGCCGATGCTCCGCTACTACCGGCAGCCGCTCTGGCTCGGTCCGCTGCTCCCGTTCACCGCGCTCCTCTATGCGCTGATGACGGTGGACTCGGCGGTGCAGCACTACCGGGGGCGGGGGGCGGCGTGGAAGGGGAGGACTTACGCCCGGCCGACGAAATCCGCATCGCAGCGCGCTTTTCCCGACACACGGAGTAATGACGGAACGCCGCGGTGACGCCGGTGTCATTAAACCTGCGCGCGAGATGGCCCCCGAACGCTCCCGGAACCCCTTTGTCGCCGCCGGTTTTCTTTACGTCAACCTGACAGCGGACCCGTCGGTAACCCCTCCTCAGCTTGGGGTTTACAAGATCCATACGCCATCAGGCGTCCGTTTTTGTCACGTTCGATCGCATTGGGGATCGGCGGCCTCTCAGAACCCGTCAACCAACCGTCATTCCGGGCTCCCCATAGGGCACATCGTGGGCTTACCTTATGAGCCATGACCTCCCCGCGCTCCACCTACGGAGGCGGTTACTACACCGCGCCGTCGTTCCCCGACACCCCGATCTACGACTCTCTCGTCGCAGAGCGGGGCACGCCTCAGATCGCCCCGATCCGAGTGCCCTCCGTGTACGACACCCCCAGCAGCTTCTCCGGAAGCAGCAGCTACCTGCCTGCCCTGCCCGCGGCCCTGCCCGCCCTCCCGGCGGCACCCGCCCCGCAGCAGGCCGGCCCGTCCTACGGCGGCCACGGCGGCGCGTACGGCTACCCCCAGCCCGCACCGCAGATGGCTCCCGTGCCGCTGCAGCACGCCCCCACCCCGTACATCCCGCAGCAGCCCGTCGCCCCGCGCGGCTACCCGGGCCCGCAGGCGCCGCAGCAGCCCCGCCCCATGGCCGGCGGGTACGAGGCGATGCGCCCGGCGGCCCCCCGGCCGATGCCGACGCCCGCCACGTACGAGGACCCGTACAACCGCCCCTACCAGGGCCGCGGGTACTGATCCCGGAGGCGGGCCGGGCGACTGGCAGGATGGGCGCATGCCGATTCCTGTCTTGAGCTCCGTCCACGTCCATCCGGTCAAAGCTCTGCGCGGGTTCTCCCCCGCCCAGGCGGAGGTCGAGCCATGGGGACTGGCCGGCGACCGCCGCTGGACCGTGGTGGACACCACGGGCACGGTCGTGACCCAACGCCAGCACGCGCGGCTGGCGTTGGCCTCGGCCGCCCTGCTGCCGGACGGCGGTGTCACGCTGTCCGCGCCCGGTTCCGACCCGCTCACGGTCGAGGTGCCGAAGCCCCGGCGGGAGGCGGACACGATCACGACGGAGATCTTCGGCACCCTGGTGGAGGCGGTCCCCGCCGACCCCGCGGCGGACGCCTGGTTCAGCGCCTACCTGGAGAGCGAGGTCCGCCTCGTCCACATGGACGACCCGGCCCGCCGGCGCCCCGTCGACCCGGACGTCGCGCTGCCCGGCGAGACCGTCAGCTTCGCCGACGGCTTCCCGCTGCTCGCCACCACCACTTCTTCGCTCGACGCCCTCAACTCCCTGATCGCCCAGGGCGACCACGCCGACGAGGGCCCCCTGCCGATGAACCGCTTCCGGCCGAACGTGGTCATCGACGGCACCGCCCCCTGGGCCGAGGACGGCTGGCGCCGCCTCTCGATCGGCGAGGTCACCTTCCGGGTCGCCAAGTCCTGCGGCCGCTGCGTGGTCACCACCACCGACCAGGAGACCGCCGAGCGCGGCAAGGAGCCCCTGCGCACCCTGGCCCGGCACCGCAGGGACGGCAACCGGCTGATCTTCGGGCAGAACCTGATCCCCGAGCGGCGGGGTGTCATCAAGGCCGGCGACCCGGTCGAGATCCTGGACTGACCCGCCGGCCGGTACGCGTCACTCTTCCGAGCTCGACAGGCGCGGAACCCTCCCCCGGGGCACACTCGTTGGAAGAGCGGACCACGAGGGGGTGCGGAGCGTGCGGGCAGCCATCGGACTCTGGCGCTGGCGGCGCAATCCCCTGCGCCGGACCACCGACGTGATCGAGGCCTGGGTCGCCTTCACGGCGGCCGTCCTGCTGTGTCTCGCGGTGCCCGCCGCCGGGGTGGCCGCGGGCCTCTCGGCGAACGCGTCGCTGCAGCGCGCGGTCCGCACCCAGTACCAGGAGCGCGTGCCGACCGTCGCCCGGGTGGTGCGGACCGCCGACGTGCAAGCCGGGCAGCGGACCGCCGAGGCGGCCGGCGAGCAGCGGCTCAGGCCCGCCGTGGTGGCCGAGTGGACCGCCCCGGACGGCAGCCCGCGGACCGGCACGGTGAACACCACCCGGCAGCACGCGCGCCCCGGCGACGCCTTCCCACTGTGGACCGACCGGTCCGGGCGGACCGTGCCCGCCCCGATGCACCCGGAGACCGCGCGGGCGCACGCCCTCATCGCGGGCCTGACCGTGGCGCTCCTCGGGGGCCTGCTCGTGGAGACCGCCCGGCGACTCGTCGTACAGCGGCTGGTACGGCGACGGTACGCGCGTCTCGACCGCGCCTGGGCCCAGGCCGGTCCCGACTGGGGCCGTACGGGGACGGGCAGCTGACCCGTCAACTCCGCGGCGCCGCGCGCGCTACGGTGGGGCATCGGATCAGCGTCGGCGCACGAGGCGGGGGCAGAGCACACCCATGGCACAGGGCACGGTCCAGGTGACGCACACCGGCACGTCGCGGTGGCGGCGCCGCACGGGCGAGTACGCCTCCCTCGCCGCCGCCCTGGAGGCCGCGGGCGACGGCGACACCCTCACCGTGGCCCCCGGCACCTACCGGGAGAACCTGGTGATCCAGCGGGCCGTCACCCTGCGCGGCGGGGACGGCGGCTCGGTGCGGATCGCGCCGGCCGACGGGGTCCCGCTGACCGTACGGGCCTCGGCCACCCTGCGGGACCTGCACGTCGAGGGGCAGGACGCGGCGGCACCCGCGCTGCTCGTGGAGGACGGCACGCCGGAACTGCTCGACCTGCGGATCAGCACCCGCTCCGCCGCCGGCATCGAGGTGCGCGGCGCGGCCCGCCCCACGGTCCGCCGCTGCACCGTGGACAACCCGGCGGGCGTCGGCATCGCCGTGCTCGACGGCGCGGGCGGCGTGTTCGAGGAGTGCGAGGTCGTCGCCGCCGGCCAGTCCGGGATCTCCGTGCGCGGCGGCGCCCACCCCCGGCTCGAACGCTGCCGGGTGCACCACGCCTCGGGCGCCGGCATCGCCGTCAACGGCGAGGGCAGCGGCCTGGAGGCGCTCGGCTGCGAGGTGTACGAGATCAAGGGCACCGGCCTGCAGATCGCCTCCCGCGCCACGGCGCACATCGGCGACTCCACCGTGCACCGGACGTCCGCCGACGGCATCACCCTCGACACCGACGCCGTGCTCACCCTCTCCGACTGCGACATCCACGACATCCCCGAGAACGCCGTGGACCTGCGCTCGCGTTCGGTCCTCACGCTGACCCGCTCGACGGTGCGCCGCTTCGGGCGCAACGGCCTGTCGGTCTGGGACCCCGGGACCCGCGTGGACGCCAACCAGTGCGAGATCCACGACAGCACGGGCGACTACCCGGCGGTCTGGGTGAGCGACGGGGCGACCGCCGTGCTCGACTCCTGCCGGGTGCACGACGTGCCCGACGCCCTGTTCGTCCTCGACCGCGGCTCGCGCGTCGACGTCGTCGACAGCGACCTGTCCCAGGTGCGCAACACGGCCGTGTCGGTGAGCGACGGGGCCACCGCGCAGCTCGACGACTGCCGCATCCGCGAGGCCGCCACCGGCGCCTGGTTCCGCGACCACGGAAGCGGCGGCACCCTCGGTGGCTGCACCATCGACGCAGTCCAGACCGGGGTGATCGTCACCAAGGGCGCCGACCCGACGATCGAGCGGTGCACGGTCACCTCGCCCGCCGAGGCCGGGTTCTACGTCTCGGCCGAGGGCCGCGGCTCCTTCCTCGGCTGCCGGGTGACGGGCAGCGGCGGCTACGGCTTCCACGTCATGGACGGCTGCCGGACCACCCTGCGCAAGTGCCGCACGGAGCGGTGCGCCCGCGGTGGTTACGAGTTCCCCGAGGACGGGCCGGTCGTCGAGGACTGCACCAGCGACGAGAGCCAGCTGCGGACGCCCGTGGTGCCGGACGCCGCCGCCGTGCTGACGGCGACGCGGACCGGCGGGCTGCTCGGCACCGTACCGCCGCCCCGCACACCGGCAGCCGCGCCCCCCGAGGAGCCGCCCGCGCCGGTGGAGACGCGCTCCTCGCACGAGGTGCTGGGCGAACTGGACACGCTGGTCGGCCTGGAGAGCGTCAAGCACGAGGTGCGGACCCTCACCAACATGATCGAGGTGGGCCGCCGACGCCAGGAGGCCGGCCTGAAAGCCGTGTCCGCGCGCCGCCACCTCGTCTTCACCGGCAACCCGGGCACGGGCAAGACGACGGTGGCCCGGCTGTACGGCGAGATCCTCGCCTCGCTCGGCGTGCTGGAACGCGGGCATCTCGTGGAGGTCTCCCGGGTCGACCTGGTCGGCGAGCACATCGGCTCGACCGCCCTGCGCACCCAGGAGGCCTTCGACCGGGCCCGCGGCGGCGTGCTCTTCGTCGACGAGGCGTACGCCCTGTCCCCGGAGGACTCGGGGCGGGACTTCGGGCGCGAGGCGATCGACACGCTGGTGAAGCTGATGGAGGACCACCGGGACGCGGTCGTGGTGATCGCCGCCGGGTACACGGCGGAGATGGAGCGCTTCCTGACCGTCAACCCCGGCGTGGCGTCCCGCTTCTCGCGGACCATCACCTTCAGCGACTACGTGCCCGGGGAACTGCTGCGGATCGTGGAGCAGCAGGCCGAGGACCACGAGTACCGGCTCGCCCCGGGTTCCGGGGAGGCGCTGGTGAAGTACTTCACCGAGCTGCCCAAGGGACCGGCGTTCGGCAACGGGCGGACGGCGCGGCAGACCTTCGAGTCGATGGTGGAGCGGCACGCGGGGCGGGTCGCCGCGCTCGCCGAGGCGAGCACGGACGACCTCACCCTGCTCTACCCGGAGGACCTGCCCGAACTCCCCTGACCCGGTCCGCCCTGGTTCGCCGGGGCGCTGCCGCGCTGGCGGGGCAGGGCGGGCGGCAGCCGGTCCAGGAGTGCGGCGCGCACGGCGGCGAACTCGGGGTCGGCCTGGTAGTCGGAGTGCCCCAGGATCGGTTCGGGCAGCGGGTGTTCGCGGGTGCGCCCGTACGCGACGGGGTCGAGCAGCACCGGATGGTCGACGGCCGGCCGGTCGCCCTCCGCCGGGACCCGCACCGGCCCGCCGATCGGGTCGGTGGCCCGGTACAGGTTGCTCCAGCAGTGCACCGTGCGGTGCAGCCCGCGCAGGGCCTCGGGGCCGAAGTAGGCGGGGAACCAGCGCCCGTAGAGGCGTTCCAGGGGCGAGCCGTAGGTCAGCAGCGCGACCCGGCCGCGGGTGGCCAGCGGCAGCTGCCAGACGGCGGCGGCCGCGAGGACGCTGCCCTGGGAGTGGCCGGAGATGACGAGCCGGCCGCCGGTGCGCCGGGTCCAGGAGCTCATCCGCCAGGTGAGGTCGGGCACCGCCCGCTCGGCGTAGCAGGGCGGGGCGAACGGGTGGGCCGCGCGCGGCCAGAAGGTTCCGACGTCCCACAGGATGCCGATCGTGCGCCGCGCGGAGGGGTCCTTGTAGGCGCGCCTGCCCCAGGTGACGAACAGCAGGAAGCCGAAGCCGATCATCCAGGAGCCGAGGGCCTGGGCGGCGGTGGCGGCCGAGGCGACCGCCGGATGGGCGCCGTCGAAGGCACGTCCGGGCACGTTGCCGCTGGCCCAGGCGCCGGCCACGGAGGCGGCGCCGAGAAGCAGGGTGGCCCCGGAGATCACACCGACGAGGTGGGGCGCGGAGTCGGTGAGGGCGGCACGGGCCCGGCCGGCGGAGATCTGACCGGTACGGACGGGGTCGGCGTCCTCGGAGGCGTAGTCGGTCTCGACGGTCCCGCGCAGGGAGCGGGAGGCGAGGGCCGTCCGGGCGACGAGGACCGCGCCCGGGACGAGGAGCAGCAAAAGCAGCACGGGGATGACCGAGGCCTGCCAGCTGAGCAGGACGGGCGGCCCGGTGATGAGGCCCTCGCCCGTGCCGGGGGTGCCGGAGCCGTCGAGCCAGTCGGCGACCCGCTGGGCGACACCGCCGGACATGACCCCGCCGAGGGCGCAGGCGAGCATGGCGACGGCGGGGCCGCCGAGCCCGTACAGGGCGGTGCGCGGGTCGCGGCGCGGGCGGCACAGGAACAGGGCGACCACGCCGAGGCCGACGACGAGGGCGCCCTGGGCGAGGGTGAGGGTGCCGAAGACGACGTCGCCCGGCAGGGTGCCGGTGGAGACCCAGCCGGGGCGGGACCAGCCGGTGTGCAGGGCGGTGAGCGCGAGCACCAGCAGGGCGGTGCCGGGCAGCCAGGAGACGAGGGCGCGTTCGATCCGCAGGTCGAGGCGGTTCTCGCTGCGCCCCCGGCGGCAGATCACCACCACGACGACCAGCGCGAGGATCACCAGGGCGCTCCGCACGACCAGGCCGAGCGCCCCGAGGAGGCCGTCGGGGGCGTCGTGCCGGGCGGCCGCCCCGGCGAGGACGACGGCGACGGTGAGGAAGCCGGCGGCGGTGTGCGCGGCGCGCAGCCGGGCGACGAGCCGGCGCCCGTACCAGAAGCCGGGGCGGCCGAGCGCGGGCCGCAGCGCGGTGGGGGTGGCGGCGTCGGCGGCCTCGGTGTCGGAGGCGGGCGGCTGGGCGGGGCCGGGATCGACCTCGTAACCCGTGGGCGGGCGCTGGGCCTCGTACGCGCTCCAGGTGCGGTTGGACAGGTACCAGAGCAGTCCGACGAGCGCGGCGGGGATGACGGCGGCGAGGGCGAGCCGGCGGCCCGGCTGGGACCACCAGCCGCCGCGCTCGGCGGAGAGGAAGCCGAGCCAGGAGCGCTGCCCGGCGCAGGCGCCCGAGCCGGCGCACTGCCAGGCGGTCAGATCGAGGGCGACCTCGCAGGCGGCGGCGGTGAGCAGGACGGTGAGGGTGAGCGCGACGAGCCGGACCAGGACGCCGTAGAGGCGTACGAGGCGGGCGTGGCCCTGGGTGGGCGGGCGCATCCAGTGGGCGAGGTTGGCGACCATGAACGGCAGGAGCAGCAGCCACAGGGCGCGCGCTCCGTTGCCGGAGGTGAGGTTGGACCAGCAGTAGGCCTCGGGTACGGGGCGTTCGGCGTAGCGCTCGGGGTGGTCCTCGGCGTCGAGATCGTCCCTGCGGCGGTACATCGCGGCCGTCCGGTCGCCGGTGACCCGTGCGGTGCGCGGGTCGTCCAGCATGTCGGCCGCGGTGGCTCCGCCCACGCCGTGGACGAGCAGTTCGAGCGCCGCACCCCCGCTCTTCGGGTCGGGTGTGGCAGGGGACACTTCGGTGACTCGCTCTCTGAGTGGGAGGATTCGACGGCAGCATCAGGATCGCGGACGGCCGGGCTCCTCGGCACGGCCCTCCCGGATTCCGACACCCCTTCTCCTCTTCTTCCCTATTCCCTGCGGAAAGGACCGGCCCCGGCGGATGAGTGACAATCAGAACCTCCTCGCGGAACAGCGGCGCGCCCTGATTCTCGACGAGGTGCGGAGGCGCGGAGGCGTCCGGGTCAACGAGCTGACCCGCCGTCTCAACGTCTCCGACATGACGGTCCGCCGGGACCTGGACGCGCTGGCCCGGCAGGGGGTGGTCGCGAAGGTGCACGGCGGGGCGGTGCCGGTGGTCGAGGCGAGCAGCCACGAGCCGGGGTTCGAGGCGAAGTCGGCGCTGGAACTCGGCGCCAAGGAGGAGATCGCCCGGGCGGCGGCCGCGATGGTGCGGCCGGGCACGGCGATCGCCCTGTCCGGTGGGACGACCACCTATGCGCTGGCCCGGCATCTGCTCGACGTGCCGGACCTGACGGTGGTGACCAACTCGGTGCGGGTGGCGGACGTCTTCTACGAGGCGCAGCACTCGGGTTCCGGCGGGGAGGCCCGGCCGGGGGCGGCGACGGTGGTGCTGACCGGCGGGGTGCGCACGCCGTCGGACGCGCTGGTGGGGCCGGTGGCCGACCAGGCGATCCGTTCGCTCCACTTCGACGCGCTGTTCCTGGGGGTGCACGGCATCTCGGTGGAGGCCGGCCTGTCGACGCCGAACCTGGCCGAGGCCGAGACCAACCGGCGGCTGGTGCGCTCGGCCCGGCGGGTGGTGGTCGTCGCGGACCACACCAAGTGGGGGACGGTGGGGCTGAGCTCCTTCGCGACGCTGGACGAGGTGGACACCCTGGTCACGGACCGGGGTCTGTCGGCCGAGGTGCGCGAGGAGATGGCGGAGCGGCTGCCGGGGCTCGTGGTGGCGGGCGAGGAGTCGGAGTGAGCGCGCGGGCCCTCCGGGTGGGCGCCGGATGAGCCGGTTCCGGGTCGAGCGGACCGTGGCGCTGCCGCCCGCCGAGGTGTGGCGGCGGCTGACGGACTGGCCGGCGCACGGCGCGCAGGTCCCCTTCACGCGCACGACGGTGCTCACGGCGGGACCGAACGCGGTGGGCACCCGCTTCACGGCGCGGACCGGTCTCGGACGGCTCGCCTTCGACGACCCGATGGAGGTCGTGGTCCTCGAACCGCCCGCGCCGGGCCGGACGGGGGTGTGCCGGCTGGTGAAGCTGGGGCGGGTGGTGCTGGGCGAGGCCTCGTTCGAGGTGTCGGACGCGGCCGGCGCCTTGTCGGCCGGCGAGCCCTCCGGCAGCCGGGTGGTGTGGACGGAGGAGCTGCGCCTGCGCGGGGTGCCGGCCGCCTTCGATCCCGTACTGGCCCTCGCGGGACGGGTGTTGTTCGGCCGGGCGCTGGACGGACTGCTGCGTAACTGACGGGTTGTCAGCTACGGTGGGGGATCCGGATCCAGGGCCCGCCCGACGGGAGGCACGACCCATGGCACGCCTACTGAGGCCGGTGGAGCTCGACTTCGCCGCGTCCGCACCGCTGCGCCTGGTGTTCACCACCGGACTCGCCGCCCCGCCGGCGGCGGTGTACCGGTCGCTGGCGGTGGAACTGGCCAGCACGCCCGCGTGGTTCAGCGCCGTCACGTCCGCCACGCCGACCCATGACGGCGCGGGGCGGACGGTCCGGCTGAAGGGCGGGGTGGAGTTCCGCGAGACGATCCTGGCGACCGACCCGGCCGCCCGCTACGCCTACCGGGTCGACGAGACCAACGTCCCCGGGCTGTCCGCCCTCCTGGAGGAGTGGGTCCTCTCCCCCACGGCGGACGGCACCCGGGTCCGCTGGACCATGGCCGTCGACGGGAACGGTCCCTGCCGGGTGGCGATGCGGCTGGCCCGGCCGGGGGTCGGCAAGTCCTTCCGGGACGCGATGCGCAACCTGGAGCGGAGGCTCACTCCGGCCAGACACCCGTCGCCAGGAAGCGCTCGATAGTGGCCGCGTACGGCGCGATGTCGAGGCCCTGCCCGGCCAGCCAGGCGTCCGAGTAGTACTTGTCGAGGTAGCGCTCGCCCGGGTCGCAGATCAGGGTGACGACGCTGCCGGTGCGCTTCTCCGCGACCATCTGGGCGATGATCTTGAAAGCGCTCCACAGGCCGGTGCCGGTGGAGCCGCCGGCCTTGCGCCCGATCGCCGTCTCCAGGGCGCGGACGGCGGCGACGCTCGCGGCGTCCGGCACCTTCATCATGCGGTCGATGGCGCCCGGCACGAAGCTGGGCTCCATCCGGGGCCGGCCGATGCCCTCGATCCGCGAGCCGCAGTCGGAGCTGGCCTCCGGGTCGTGGTGGGTCCAGCCGTCGAAGAAACAGGAGTTCTCCGGGTCGGCGACGCACACCCGGGTGTCGTGCTGCATGTAGTGCACGTAGCGGGCGATGGTGGCCGAGGTGCCGCCGGTGCCGGCCGTGGCGACGATCCACGCGGGCTCCGGGTAGCGCTCCAGCCTGAGCTGCTCGTAGATCGACTCGGCGATGTTGTTGTTGCCCCGCCAGTCGGTGGCCCGCTCCGCGTACGTGAACTGGTCCATGTAGTGGCCCCCGGTGCGCTCGGCGAGCGCGGCGGCCTCGTCGTACATCGTGCGCGAGTCGTCGACGAAGTGGCACTGCCCGCCGTGGAACTCGATCAGACGGCACTTCTCGGGGCTGGTGGTGCGCGGCATGACGGCGATGAAGGGGACGCCGATCAGCTTGGCGAAGTACGCCTCGGAGACGGCGGTGGAACCGCTGGAGGCCTCTATGACGGGCGCGCCGGGGCGGATCCAGCCGTTGCACAGGCCGTAGAGGAAGAGCGAGCGGGCGAGCCGGTGCTTGAGGCTGCCGGTGGGGTGGGTCGACTCGTCCTTCAGGTAGAGGTCGATGCCCCAGCTCTCGGGGAGCGGGAAACGCAGCAGGTGGGTGTCGGCCGAGCGGTTGGCGTCGGCGTGGACCTTGCGCACGGCCTCCTTGAGCCACGACCGGTAGCCGGGGTCGCTGCGGTCGACGTCGATGGTGGCCATGGCACTGCGCGCGATGGCGTCGATGCTGGTCATGTGCGCCTCTTCTCATGGGATGTGCAACGGTGCCCCACTGACCGACAATACCGCTCTCACCTGGGCAAACGTTCCCTTTGAGGGTCCATAGGAGTGGCTTGCAGACGCCCGCGCGGGAGAGTTCGCGCCGCTTCCGCGAAAGACCTGCTGGTGCGGGGCGCGGGGGCCCGGCACACTGGGGTGGGGAGTGCCTGCGCGAAGGGGGCGGAGCGAGATGACGGAACCCGAGTTCACGGCCACGGGGGTACGGATCGACCGCTGGCCCAGGTCCCTGACCCGCGCGGGCGAGGTCCGCGTCGAGGACGGGCGGCTCTCCCTCCTGACCAGCTACGGCAGCGAGATCGACAGCGCTCCGGTGGACAAGGTCCGGGCGGGTCGGCCCTGGTTCGCGAAGCCCGACGAGGCGGTGGCGACGGTGAACGGCACCCGCTACCGGATCTCCGGCATGTCGGACTCGGGCTCCGGCCGGCTGCTCGAAGTCCTCAGGAAGTCCGGCCCGCGCCCCTGACCTGCGGCGAGTCGCCGCGAGTTGCGGCCCCGTCACCACTGGTTCAGGCTGGAACCACCTCACCGAGGGTTTACCGGCGGTGACGCTGCGAGTCGGCCCACCGCCCTGCTACACCGCATGACAGATCCGAACCTCCGTCTTCTTCCGGACCTATTTCGGGGAGTCGCAGCCGTGATCAGCGAGCCCAGCAGGTACTGCACGGTGGAGCTCCAGGCCCTGCCGCCGCGGATCGGTCAGGTCCGCAGAATCGTTTCGGCGCATCTGCGCCACTGGCAGCTCGACTCATTGATCGACCTTGCCGCGCTCGGTGTCACCGAGCTCCTGACCAACGTCCACCGGCACGCCCAGCCGGACAAGACGTGCACCGTCGAGGTCGCGCTCCTGCTCGACCGCCTCACCGTCTCCGTCCGCGACAACGATCCCCGGATACCGAACCTCACCGAACCCTCCGACACCGACGACGAGTTCGCGACGTCGGGCCGCGGCCTCGCCATCATCGAGGCGATGAGCGAGAGCTGGGGCGTCCGGCCGCACGGCGATGCGGGCAAAGCCGTCTGGTTCACGCTCCAGGCGCCGCCGTCGCCGATGGCGGACCCGCCGGGGTCCGACGTGGTGTACGGGGCGACGACGGCGGGACCGCTGCAGTCGCCGGCGCTGGTGCCCTGACTCCGGAATCGTCGGTTCCACTGTCAGGGGCGTCCAATCCGACGCCTTTCACAGTGGAACCGGCGTCCCGGACGGCGGATCCGACGTCCCGGACCGCGAATCCGACGCCCCGTCACTCCGTCGCGATCGCCCGCAGGATGTCCAGACGGGCGGCCCGTCGGGCCGGGCGCCAGGCGGCGGTCGCTCCCGCGGCCAGGCCGATGGCGGCGACGGTCGCGAGCTGGGCCGGCGGAAGCGCGAAGACGAAGGCGCTGTCGCTCGCGCCGTCGGAGGCGCGGACCAGGACCCAGCCGAGGAAGCCGCCGAGGAGCAGACCCCCGGCCGTGCCGAAGGCGGCGATCAGGACGGACTCCCAGCGGACCATGGCCCGCAGTTGGGAGCGCGTCTGGCCGACGGCCCGGAGCAGGCCCAGTTCGCGGGTGCGCTCGTGGACGGCGAGGGTCAGCGTGTTGGCGATCCCCAGCAGGGCGATCAGCACCGCGAGCGCGAGCAGCGCGTAGACGAGGGTCAGCATCATGTCGATGCCGGCCGCCGACGACTCCGCGTACGCGTCCCGGGTCTGCACCTCCGGGTCGCCGTACCGCGCCGCGACCCGTTCCACCGCCGCCTTGCCCTCGTCCGTGGAGACGCCGTCCTTGAAGGTGACGGCCACCAACCGGTCGGCGTCCTGGGTGCGGTGCGGCTCCCAGGCGGCGCGGGTCAGGACGTAGTCCCCGGCGAGTTCGGACTGCTGGTACACGGCCTTGACGGTGAAGGTCCGCCGCGCGCCGTCGGCGAAGGTCAGCTGGGCCGTGCGCCCCGGGGCCAGCCCGTACCGGTCGGCTTCGGCGGACGCGACGGCGAGGCCGTCCGTGCCGAGCCCGTCCAGGGAGCCCCGTACGGCCCCGAGGTCGAAGGTGCGGGCCAGCGCCGCCGGGTCGGTGACGGTGAGGGCCCGGCCGCGGCCGTCCACCTCCGCCACGCCCCGGCCGAGCCCGACGGCGGTCTCGACCTGCGGCAGCGCGGCAACGGCGGGCCCGAGCCGCGGGCTCAGGCCGCTGCCGCCCGCCCCGAAGGACGGCGCGCTGACGGCCACGTCACCGGCGAAGGAGTGCGAGACGGTCCGGTCCATGGTCGCCTTGAGCGAGGCCCCGAAGACCGTGAAGAGCGAGACGACGGCGACGCCGATCATGAGCGCCGTGGCCGTGGCGGCGGTCCGCCGCGGGCTGCGCAGCGCGTTGCGCCGTGCCAGCCCGCGGTTGGCGCCGCGCAGCGGGCCGCCGAGGATCCGTACCGCGTAGGAGGAGGCCGGCGGGCCCAGGACGACGAACGCGGCGACGGCGAGCACCGCCCCGGTCCCCGCGAGCCACAGCGAGGGCGCGCCGAGCTCGCCGGCGAGGACCAGGCCGACGGCCAGGGCGAGGAGTCCGGTTCCGGTGGCGGTACGGGTGGGGGAGGCGGCCGAGTCGTCCACGGCCGTCTCGCGGAGCGCGGCGAGCGGCGCGGTGCGCCCGGCCCGTACGGCGGGCAGCAGGGCGGAGCCGACGCAGACGGCGAGCCCGACGGCGAACGGCAGCGCGAGGGACAGGCCCTTGACCACCAGGTCCCCTTCGGGGAAGGGGAAGCCGATCGCCGGGAAGAGGGCCTGGAGCCCGGCGGCCACGCCGATGCCGCCCAGGAGTCCGACCCCGGAGGCGAGGACGGCGACGGCGACGGCCTCGGTGAGGGTCATCGCGACGACCTGGCGACGGGCGGCTCCGAGGGCACGCAGCAGCGCGTTCTCGCGGGTCCGCTGGGCGACGACGATCGCGAAGGTGTTGTGGATGGAGAACACCGAGACCAGCAGGGCGACCCCGCTGAAGACCAGCAGGAAGGTCGTGAACAGGGTGAGGAAGCGACCGGAGACGGACGCGTTGCTCTCGTCGGTGGCCTGCTGCCCGGTGAGGGCCTCGACTCCCTCGGGGAGTACGGGGTCCAGGGCGTCGACCAGGTCCCGCTGGGAGATCCCGGGACCGGCCCGGACGAGGATGTCGGAGGCGTCCGTGGTCCTCGGGACGAGGTACCTCTCGGCGTCCGCGCGGGTGAGCCCGGTGTAGGTGACCTGGCCCATGCCGTCCGCGCCGCCGAAGGTGGCGAGGCCGACGACGGTGACGCGCACGGGGTCGGGGGTGCGCAGCACGGTGGTGGAGCCGAGCGTCAGCCCGCCGGCCTTCGCCGCTCCGCGGTTGACGACGGCCTCGCCGCTCTTCTGCGGGGCGCGGCCCTCGGCGAGGGCGTACGGATTGAGCTGGGGATCCTCGATCCAGTAGCCGGCGAGGGTGGGCGGACCCTGGCCGCCGATCGGCTTGCCGTCGGCGCCCACGAGCTGCCCGGCCCCCTCGATGCGCGGCACGGCGGCGGCGACGCCCGGGACCCGGGCGATGCGGTCGGCGAGCGCGGCGTCCACGGGGCTGCGGGTGCCCTGCCCCTCGCCGGCGACGGTCACCACGCTCGCGCTGCGGACCACGGCGTCCGTGCCGCGGTTGGCGTCGGCGAACAGGGTGTCGAAGCCGGCGCGCAGGGTGTCGCCCATGACGAGCGTGCCGGTGAGGAAGGCGACGCCGAGCAGCACGGCCGCGAAGGTGCCCAGGAAGCGGCGCCGGTGGGCGCGGAGCGAGGCGAGGCTCAGGCGCAGGGTGGTCATGTCACCGCTCCCTTCCGGTCGAAGGACTTCATCCGGTCCAGGACGACGTCGGGCGTCGGATACGGGATCCGGTCGACGAGTCGCCCGTCGGCCAGGAACACGACCTCGTCCGCGTGGGCGGCGGCCACCGGGTCGTGGGTCACCATGACGACCGTCCGCCCGGTGCGCCGGACGGTGTCCCCCAGCAGCCGCAGCACCTCCTCGCCGGAACGGGAGTCGAGGTTGCCGGTGGGTTCGTCGGCGAAGACGACGTCCGGGTTCCCGGCGAAGGCCCGGGCGACGGCGACGCGCTGCTGCTGTCCCCCGGAGAGCTCGCCGGGCCGGTGACGGAGCCGGTCGCGCAGCCCCACGGCGTCGATCAGCGCGTCGAGCCGGGCCCGGTCCGGGGTGGCGCCCGCGAGGTCCAGGGGCAGCGTGATGTTCTCCGCGACGGTCAGGGTCGGCAGCAGGTTGAAGGCCTGGAAGACGAAGCCGATCCGCTCCCGGCGCAGCAGTGTGAGGCGTCGGTCGTCGAGGGCGGACAGGTCGGTGTCGCCGATCAGGGCGGAGCCGGAGGTCAGGGTGTCGAGACCGGCGGCGCAGTGCATCAGCGTGGACTTGCCGGAGCCCGAGGGGCCCATGATCGCGGTGAAGCGTCCGGCCGGGAAGTCGACGCTCACCCCGTCCAGGGCCCGGACCTCGGTGTCTCCGCCGCCGTACACCTTGACCGCGTCGACGACACGGGCCGCGGGCGGGCTCGGCACCGTCGTGCCGGTCGTGGCGGTCATGACCGCCGCCCCTTCTCCCCGGAGGCGCGCCCGAACTGCTCCTCCAGGACGGTCAGACGCCGCCAGTACTCGTCCTCGTCGATCTCACCTGCCGCGAACCGGTGCCCCAGCAGCGCGATCGGCGACCGCTCGTCGACGCGCGGGGCCCAGGGGCCGCGGTGGCGGCGCGGGCCGAAGCGGCGCAGGACGGTGACGACGGTGACGATCACCGCGGCCCAGACGAGCGGGAAGAAGAGGACCCATGGGCCGGGGCCCGCGTGGGCGAGGGTGTTCATCGTGCTCAGCTCCTCGTGTGGTCGATGCTTCGAGCCTCGCCCCGCGCCCCCCTCCGAGTCGTCGTACGCCCAGCGGCTTCGCCCGTACACCCCGGGGAGTACCGAAGGCCCCCGCCCCTGCTTCCACCCGCCCCACCTCCCTCGGCCCCCTGCCGCGCCCCTCCCTCCCCTTCCCCCCCTCTCGACTCTGTACCTACTGGTATGTACAGTCGGGGCATGAGTGCGAGCACGTCCGAGCGACTGATCGAGGCCACCCGCGAGCTCCTCTGGGAGCGCGGTTACGTCGGCACGAGCCCCAAGGCGATCCAGCAGGCCGCCGGAGCGGGGCAGGGCAGCATGTACCACCACTTCACCGGCAAGCCCGACCTCGCGCTCGCCGCGATCCGGCGCACCGCCGAGGAGCTGCGGGCGGCGGCCGAGAGGGTCCTGGACGGTGAGGGTTCGGCGTCCGCGCGCATCGAGGCGTATCTGCTGCGCGAGCGCGACGTGTTGCGCGGCTGCCCGGTGGGGCGGCTGACGATGGACCCGGACGTCGTGGCGGACGCGGAGCTGCGGGCGCCGGTCGACGAGACGCTCGACTGGCTGCGCGGACGGCTCGCCGAGGTGGTCCAGGAGGGCCTGGACCAAGGCGAGTTGACCCCTTCCCTGCGCCCGGACGAGGTGGCCGCGACGGTCGTCGCGACGGTGCAGGGCGGCTACGTCCTGGCTCGCGCGTCGGGCTCCCCCGCCGCCTTCGACGCGGCGGTGCGCGGCCTGCTCGCGCTGCTGTCCCCCCGTACCCGCTGAGCCGAGGAGCGAGCCCCGTGCACGCCATGCAGTACGACATCACCCTGCCCGCCGACTACGACATGGGGATCATCCGCGAGCGGGTGGCCACCCGGGGCCATCTCCTGGACGACTTCCCCGGGTTGGGCCTCAAGGCGTATCTGATGCGGGAGCGGGAGGACGGCTCGCCGGTCAACCAGTACGCGCCCTTCTACCTGTGGGCGACGCCGGAGGGCATGAACGCGTTCTTGTGGGGCCCCGGCTTCCAGGGCATCGTGAACGACTTCGGCCGGCCCGTCGTGCGGCACTGGACCGGACTCGCGTACGGGGAAGGCCCGGCGGCCGCGCACGCGCCGCGCACGGCGACGCGCCGCGCGACCCCGCTCGGCGAGGGCGCGGCTCCCGGCGAGGCGGTCGCCGAGGCGGTCGAAGGGCACGCGGCGGAGGCGAAGGCCGAGGGCGTGGTGGCGAGCGCGCTGGCGATCGACCCGCGCCACTGGGAGCTGGTGTCGTTCACCCTGTGGGCCGGGGCGGAGGCACCGGCCGGGGCGGGCGACCGCTTCCAGGTCCTGCACCTGTCCGCCCCTGGGCTACCGGTCCTCCGCTCGGGTCGGCTGTGGTGACCGCCCCCGCCGTCGTGCGGGCTCAGTCCACCGGCACCAGCGTCAGATACGCCATGCCGAGCACCGCCCGGTAGCCGAGCCAGGCCGAGCGCTGACGGTCGATGCGGGCGCGGGTCTCGTCGGCCTGCGGGTGCCGGGGGTGGGCGGCGAGCCAGACCTCGCTGTCGTGGCGGTAACCGGACTCGAACTCCTCCCACTCCTCCAGGCTCGCCGTCTCGGTCCACGCGGGCCGGAACCCGGCCTCGATCGCGAGGTCGACGAGCGCCGCGAGCGAGGTGTGGTCGTCGGCGTGCGCGCCCGGCCACATCGCGCCGAGCTCCGCCTCCGTCGGGGTGTGCTCCCAGAAGCACTCACCGAGGACGACCCGCCCGCCGGGCCGTACGAGCCGCCGCAGCTCCCGCAGGACGACGGCCGGATCGTACGCGTCGCCGTCGCACAGGGCCTGCCCCGAGCCCAGGCACAGCACCGCGTCGGCGGGCCCGTGCGCCGTGCCGACCCCGGACTCCTCGACGTACGCGACCCGTTCGGCGAGCCCCCGTCCGGCGGCGCGCTCCCGCCCCAGGACCAGTTCGGCCCCGTCGATGTCGATCCCGACCCCCTTGGCGCCGGGCACGGCCTCCAGCACGCGCAGCAACAACTCACCCTGCCCGCACCCGATGTCGAGCACCGTCCCCGGCGCGGCCGCGGCGATCCGCGCGACGAGCCGTCCGGCCCTGTCCTCGGAGAGAGGCCCGTGGAAGGTGAGACCGCTGCCGAGGCGCGGCTGAAGATCATCATTGGTCATGGGCCCGGACCTTAGTCGGCCCGGCCCGGGGCGCCCAGTGGTTTTGTGCGGGCTACTCGGCCGCGACCGGCCCGCCGAGCGCCGCCAGCGGGTCGTCCAGCACCGGCTGCCAGGCCAGTTCCGCGGCGCCCACGAGGCTGTTGTGGTCGAGGGTGCAGGGGAGGATCGGGACGCCGCCGCTGCGGCCCCAGAGGCTGCGGTCGGCGACCACGGCACGGAGGCGGCTCGGATCGGCGTCGAGGAGTTCGCGGTGGAGGCCGCCGAGGATGATGCGGTCCGGGTTGAGGATGTTGACCAGCCCGGCCAGGCCGAGGCCGAGGCGGTCGATCAGCTCCTCGGTGGCGGCGCGTACGCCGGGGTCGTCGGGCTGGTCGCGCAGGAGGTCGCGGGCCTGCTGGAGGAGGGAGACCTCGGGGCCGGGGGCACGGCCCGCGACGGTGAGGAAGGCGAGGGGGTCGGTCTCGACGTCGAGGCAGCCGCGCGAGCCGCAGTGGCAGGGGCGTCCCTCCGGGTTGACGGTGAGGTGGCCGACCTCCAGGGCGAGCCCCGAACTCCCGGTGTGCAGGCGCCCGTCGAGGACGAGGGCGCCGCCGACGCCGCGGTGGCCGGTGGCCACGCACAGCAGGTCCTTCGCGCCGCGCCCCGCGCCGTGGCGGTGCTCGGCGAGGGCGGCGAGGTTCACGTCGTTGCCGGTGAAGGCGGGGCCCTCGATCCCGGCGGCGCGCACCTGCTCGGCGAAGATCTCGCGCACGGGCGCCCCGGCGGGCCAGGCCAGGTGCAGCGGGTTGAGCGCGGTGCCCTCGGGTTCGGCGACGGCGGAGGGCGCGGCCAGGCCGGCGCCGACGCAGCGGCGCCCCGTCTCGCGGAGCAGCCCCGCGCCCGCCTCGACGACGGCACCGAGGACCTGGGCGGGGTCGGCGGAGACGGTGACGCAGCCGGGGGCGGTGGCCACGAGCGTGCCGCCGAGGCTGACGAGCGCGGCGCGGAAGCCGTCGGCGTGGACCTGCGCGGCGAGGGCGACGGGACCCTTCTCGTCGACCGACAGGCGGTGCGACGGGCGTCCCTGCGAGCCGGCCGCGGCGCCCGGGTTGGAGTCGACCCGGATGAGGCCGAGCGCCTCCAGTTCGGCGGCGACGGCTCCGGCGGTGGCGCGGGTCACGCCGAGCTCGGCGGTGAGCACGGCACGGGTGGGCGCCCGTCCCGTGTGCACCAGTTCCAGCGCGGGTCCGAGCGCGCTGCGCCCCCTGTCCAGCCGTGTTCGCGTGGTCGTCGTCACCTTGCCGTTCATGGGGGCGAGTCTCCCATGATCGGTCCGCCCCGGGCCCCCGACGCCCTCCCTTTGGCCGGGTCCCGCCCGCCGTCCCGGCCGGAAGTGCCGCGGCGTCCTCTCGCCGCCCGTGTTGAATCCAGGGCCGTCCGACCCCTATCCTGAGTTTGTGCCGCTACTGAACAAAGTACGGACGGCCGTCTCAGGGGGCCCCGGCGGAGACACCGCTCCCCTCCCCCTGTCCCGCCTCCGCTCCGCCCTGACCCTCTTCTTCGCCCTCGACGGCTTCCTCTTCGCCGGCTGGGTGGTCCGCATCCCCGCCATCAAGCAGCAGACCGGCGCCTCCGCCGGCGACCTCGGGCTCGCGCTGCTCGGCGTCTCCGCGGGCGCCGTCGTCACGATGACGCTCACCGGGCGCCTCTGCCGCCGCTACGGCAGCCACCCCGTGACCGTCGTCACCGCCGTCCTGCTCTCGCTCTCCCTGGCCCTGCCGCCCCTCACCCGCTCCCCGCTCGCGCTCGGCCTCGTCCTGCTCGTGTTCGGCGCCGCGTACGGCGGGATCAACGTGGCCATGAACAGCGCCGCCGTCGACCTCGTCGCCGCGCTCCGCAGGCCCGTGATGCCGAGCTTCCACGCCGCCTTCAGCCTCGGCGGCATGGTCGGGGCCGGGCTCGGCGGGCTCGTCGCCGGCAGCCTGTCGCCCACCGCGCACCTGCTCGGCCTCACCGTCGTCGGACTGCTCCTGACCGCCGCCGCCGGCCCCGTGCTGCTGCGCCACCCGTCCCCCGCCCCTCCGGAGACACTCCCCGCGAACCGGCCGGGCGCCGCGAACACCTCCACCGCCCGCCCCGCCGGGGCCCGCAGGGCCGTGCTCGTCTTCGGCGTGATCGCGCTGTGCACGGCGTACGGGGAGGGCGCGCTGGCCGACTGGGGCGCGCTGCACCTGGCGCAGGACCTGGACGCGCATCCCGGCGTGGCCGCCGCCGGGTACTCGCTGTTCGCGCTGACCATGACGGCCGGACGCCTGTCCGGTACGGCCCTCCTGGAACGGCTCGGGCAGACCCGTACGCTCGTCGTCGGCGGGCTCACCGCGGCCGCGGGCATGCTGCTCGGGGCGCTCGCGCCGACCGTGTGGGCGGCGCTGCTCGGCTTCGCCGTCACCGGGCTCGGCCTCGCCAACATCTTCCCCGTCGCCGTCGCCCGCGCCGGCGCGCTCGCGGGCCCGAGCGGGGTCGCGACCGCCTCCACCCTGGGCTACGGCGGCATGCTGCTCGGCCCGCCGTCCATCGGCTTCCTCGCCGACTGGTTCACCCTGCCCGTGGCGCTCACCACCGTCGCCCTGCTCGCCGCCGGTGCGGCCGCCATGGGGTACGCGACCCGGAACAACCGGATGCACGGGGTGAGTTGAGTAGCCCTACTCAGGCGTCGGCCGGGCCCGCCGAGCACACTTCGGGGACGGGTCCGCGCCGACAGGGAGCGCGGCCGTCGTCTTGAGGAGAGCTCCATGGCCACCGGCCGCCTTCGCTCCGTGCTCCGGCTCACCTTCGGCAACCCCGCCTCGCTCGCGTACCTCGGCCTGGTGGCGGCCGCGGCGCTCTTCCTCGCCTACGCCACCTGGATCCAGGGCGATCCGGGCTTCGCCGGGATCTGGCTCTTCGTGCTGACACTGCCGACCGGCGAGCTCCTCACCCTGCCGCTGATGCTCGCCGCCGGCCCGGAGTCGGAGGGTCCGCCGGCCTGGCTCGTCGAGGCGCTGCTGCTGGTCGCCGCCCTGATCCACTCCTTCCTCATCGGGCTGCTGTACCGGACCGTCCGCCGTCCGCACGACCGGGCCCGGACAGCGTGATCCACCGCGCGCCATAATCCGCGGCATGGACATCCTGAGCACCGACACGCACATCGACGCGCTCGACGCGGCGGGCAGGGCACTCCTGGAAGCCGCCGCGGCGGCCGGACCCGACGCCGAGGTCCCCACCTGTCCGGGTTGGCGGGTGCGGGACCTGCTGCGGCACACCACGGCGGTCCACCACTGGGCCACCAGGCTCGTCGCCGAGGGCCACACCGCGTACCTGCCCTTCGGCGGGGAGCCCGACCACCTGGACGGCGACGCGCTCCTCGCGTACACCCGCGAGGGCCACGCCCGGCTCGTCGAGGCCCTCCGCGACGCCCCCGAGGACCTGGAGTGCTGGACCTTCATGCCGGCCCCCTCGCCCCGCGCGTTCTGGGCGCGGCGGCAGACCCACGAGACGACCGTGCACCGCGCCGACGCCGAGTCCGCGCTCGCCGCCGCGCCCGGCCCGGTCGACCCCGTCATCGCCGCGGACGGGATCGACGAGCTGCTGCGCGGTTTCCACGGCCGCGACCGCAGCCGGGTCCGCACCGACCGGCCGCGCACCCTGCGGATCCGCACCACCGACGGCGGTGACGCGTGGACCGTCCACCTGTCGCCGGAGGTGCCGCGGACGGAGACCGGCGCGGACGGTCCGGCCGACTGCGAGCTGAGCGGGCCCGCCGACCGGCTCTACCTGACGCTGTGGAACCGCCTCCCGTACGAGGCCGTGACCGTCACCGGCGACGCCGGCCTGGCCCGGCTGTGGCGGGAGCGCTCGGCCGTCGGCTGAGCTACGGCGGCTCAGCCGAGCCAGCCCGGTCGGACCAGTCCCGACTCGTAGGCGAGGACGACGAGTTGGGCCCGGTCGCGGGCGCCCAGCTTCACCATCGTGCGGCTCACGTGGGTCTTGGCGGTGAGCGGGCTGACCACCAGGCGGCGGGCGATCTCGTCGTTGGACAGGCCGATGCCGACCAGCGCCATCACCTCGCGCTCGCGCTCGGTGAGTTCGTCGAGTCCGGCGGCCCGCGCCGGCGGCTTGGAGCGGGCCGCGAACTCCTCGATGAGCCGCCGCGTCACCCCCGGCGACAGCAGCGCGTCGCCGTCCACCACCGCGCGCACGGCCCGCAGCAGCTCCTCCGGCTCGGTGTCCTTCACCAGGAAGCCGGAGGCGCCGGAGCGGATCGCCTCGAAGACGTACTCGTCGAGCTCGAACGTGGTCAGCATGACCACCCGGACCGCGCCGAGCTCCGGGTCGCCGGTGATCAGACGGGTGGCGGCGAGGCCGTCGAGGTGCGGCATCCGGATGTCCATCAGGACGACGTCCGGGCGCAGTTCGCGCACCCGGGCGACGGCCTCCTCGCCGTCGGCGGCCTCGCCCGCCACCTCGATGTCCGGCTGGGCGTCCAGGAGGGCGCGGAAGCCCGCCCGGACGAGCGACTGGTCGTCGGCGAGCACGACACGGATCACGAGGGCTCCTCGGGGCGTACGGGAAGGGTGGCGCGCACCCGGAAGCCGCCGTCCGGCCGGGTGCCCGCCTCGATCGTGCCACCGAGCGCGGCGGCCCGCTCCCGCATCCCGGCGAGTCCGTTGCCGCTGCCGCCCGCGTCGCCGCCGGTGGCCGGGCCCGCGTCGTCGACGCACAGGGCGAGGGCGTCCGGGCCGTACCCGAGGACGACCTCGGCGGTGCGCGATCCGGAGTGGCGCACGACGTTGGTCAGCGCCTCCTGCACGATGCGGAAGGCGGCCAGCTCCGTGCCGGGCGGCAGGCGTCTGCGGCGTCCCTCGACCCGGGTCCGCACGGTGAGACCCGCGGCCGCGGCCTGTTCGACGAGTTCGGGCAGGCGGTCCAGGCCGGGGGCCGGGGCGCGGGGCGCGTCGCCGGGGGCGCGCAGGGTGTCGAGGACCTGCCGCACCTCGCCGAGGGCCTCCTTGCTGGCCGCCTTGATGGTGGTGAGGGCGGTACGGGCCTGGGCCGGGTCGGCGTCGAGGAGGGCGAGCCCGACGCCGGCCTGGACGTTGATGACCGAGAGGGAGTGGGCGAGGACGTCATGGAGCTCGCGGGCGATCCGCAGGCGTTCCTCGTCGGCCCTGCGGCGTTCGACGGCGGCCCGCTCGGCACGTTCCTTCGCCCACTGCTCACGGCGGACCCGGGCGAGTTCGGAGGCGGCGAGGATCGCGACGGCGAAGGCGGCGACCGGGAGTTCCTGGCCCCAGGGGGCGGGGCCGTCGCCGCCGGGCGGCAGCCAACGGTAGAGCCAGTGCGCGAGCAGCAGGTGGCCGGCCCACAGGATCCCGAGCGCCCACCAGGCGGCCCGCCGGTGCCCGTGCACGACGGCGGCGAAGCAGGCCACCGCGACGGCGGCGAAGACCGGGCCGTACGCGTAACCCGCCGCCAGGTACCCGAGGGTGACCGCCGACACGCCGAACACCACCGGGACGGGGTGGCGGTGACGCAGGAGCAGCGGGGCGCAGGCGAGCAGGAGCAGGGCGCGGCCGAGGGCGTCGAGGGCGAGCCGGTCGGGCTGGTTGCGGGTGGCGAAGCCCGTGCCGACCATGACGAACACGGTGACGACGAGGGTCGAGCGCCAGGGCGGTCCGGCGCCCGGTCCGTGTGCCGCCCACTGCCAGGGGCGCGGCCACGGCGGGCCGCCGTGGCCGGGTCTGCTCGTCGGATGCGCGTCCATGGCGCCACGCTAGACGGGGCCGGGGCGCGGGGGCGTCCGCCGGGCGGGGTGCTCACCCGTACTCCCGGGGGAGTACGGGCGTCCCGCCTCGGCGTCAGACCGCGGGCAGCAGCCCCACCTCGCGGCCGAGGCGCTCGGCGGCGGCGGCGAAGAAGGCCTCCCGGTCCTCGACGACCCGGTGGAACTGGCCGAAGAGCTCGAAGGAGATCAGCCCGAAGAGCTGGGCCCACGCGGCGACGAGGGCGGTAGCGAGGGCGGGCGGCAGATCGGGGGTCAGCTCGGCGGCGAGCCGCTCGGCCTCGGGGCGCAGCGCGGGCGCGAGGGGCGGCAGGGCGATGCCCGGGCCCTGGTACGCGGCGCGGGCGAGGGAGACGAGGACGAGGCCGACGCGGGCGGCGGGGCCGACGGTGTCCTGGGGGGCGGAGTAGCCGGGGACCGGGGAGCCGTAGATGAGGGCGTACTCGTGCGGGTGGGCGACGGCCCAGGCCCGGACGGCGCGGCAGACGGCGGTCCACCGGGCGAGGTGGTCGGCGGGGGCGGTGGCCGCCGTGGCGGCGTCGGCCTGTTCGGCCGCGGCGCCGACGGCGTCGTAGGCGTCGACGATGAGGGCGGTGAGGAGGTCGTCGCGGCTGGGGAAGTAGCGGTACAGCGCGGAGGACACCATGCCGAGCTCGCGGGCGACGGCGCGCAGGGAGAGCTTGGCGGCGCCCTCGGCGGCGAGCTGGGTGCGGGCCTCGTCCTTGATGGCCGCGGTGATCTCGATGCGGGCGCGGGCGCGGGCTCCTTGAACGGGGGTCATGGTGAGCAGTCTGCCACGTTTCGGAGCACCGCACCGAAACGAGAGCACCGCTCTTGCTTTGGAGCGCCGATCCGTGCACACTGGTGTCAAGCGAGAGCAGTGCTCACGAAACGGAGCACCGCTTCAGATCCCCCTCCGATCCCGCCTCCCGGACACGCCTCCCGGGACGCCGATCCCGGACCCCACAGGAGCCTTCGATGCCGTCCTCGCAGCCCCAGCCCCAGCCGTACTACCTCCAGGGCAGCCCCCTCGCCATCCGCTTCAACGGCCTCGTCGGCTGGCTGGCCCGCCACGGCGTCAGCCTCCTCGGCTCCGCCGAGCTCTCCGTGCGGGGCCGCAAGAGCGGCCGGATGCAGCGCATCCCGGTCAACCCGTACGAGCACGGGGGCACCCAGTACCTGGTCTCGGCCCGCGGCCACTCCCAGTGGGTCCGCAACATGCGGGCGGCCGGCGGCGGCGAACTGCGGGTCGGCCGCAAGGTGCGCCCCTTCACCGCCGTCGAGGTGACGGACGCCGAGAAGCCGGAGGTGCTGCGTGGCTATCTCCAGCGCTGGGGCTGGGAGGTCAACCAGTACTTCCAGGGCGTGACCGCGCAGTCCACGGACGCGGAGCTGGCGGCCGCCGCCCCCGACCACCCCGTCTTCCGCATCACCGTCACGAAGTGAGGGCGGCACGGATCCGCTCCGTACCGCCCTCGTACCGCCGTCTGCCGATCCGTCAGGACCGGACCCGGCCGCCTCTCACACGCGCCTCAGGAGACCTCGGGCACCTGGGTGCCGTCCGAGGCACCGCGCTCGCCCGGCTCCACCCCGGCGGCGGGGGCGGCGTCCTGCGCCGGCCCCTCCGGCACGGAATCCTCGTCCTTGCGGGAGGCGACACCCCGTCCCGCCGGACCCACACCCGACTCGGTGTCCATGCGGCGGTCCAGCAGGTCGAGCGCGCGCCGCGCCAGACCGTTGCCACGGACCATGCCGCCCAGGGTGGCCGAGCCGCGCGTGATGTCGGCGAAGGCGTTCCACGCGGGGCGCAGTCCCGTTATGGTCGCGTGCAGCAGACCCGGGCGCCGCTCGAACAGCGCCAACATCCGGCGGCCGACGGCCATCTCGACGCCGAGGCCGGCCTTGATGGCGAAGGCGTAGTTCAGCGCCTGCCGCCGCGCGTCCACGGCGTCGCCCGCCTCGGCGACCCGGACCGCCCACTCGCCGGCGAGCCGGCCGGAGCGCAGCGCGAAGGAGATGCCCTCCCGGGTCCACGGTTCGAGGAGACCGGCCGCGTCGCCGCAGACCAGAACCCGGCCGCGGGACAGCGGCGAGTCGTCCGTGCGGCAGCGGGTCAGATGACCGGAGGAGACGGCCGGTTCGAAGCCCGCGAGGCCCAGCCGGGCGACGAAGTCCTCCAGGTAGCGCTTGGTGGCGGCACCCTCCCCGCGCGCCGAGATGACGCCGACGGTCAGCGTGTCGCCCTTGGGGAACACCCAGCCGTAACTGCCCGGCAGCGGGCCCCAGTCGATGAGGACGCGTCCCTTCCAGTCCTCGGCGACCGACGGCGGGACGGGGATCTCGGACTCCAGGCCGAGGTCGACCTGACCCAGCTTCACGCCGACGTGCGCCCCTATCCGGCTGGCGCTTCCGTCGGCGCCCACGACGGCGCGGGCGAGGACGGTCTCGCCGTCGGCGAGGACGACGGCGACCGTGCGGCGGTCCGGCACGGACTGCCCGTGCTGCTCGACGCGGCTGACGGTGGCTCCGGTGCGCAGCTCGGCGCCCGCCTTCTGCGCGTGCTCGACGAGCTGGGCGTCGAACTCGGGCCGGTTGATCAGCCCGAACAGCATGCGGCGCGAGCGGCGGGTGCGGGCGAAGCGCCCGTTGTGCGAGAAGGTGACGGCCTTGACCCGGTCCTGCAGCGGCAGTTCGAAGCCGGGCGGCAGCGCGTCGCGCGACGGGCCGATGATGCCTCCGCCGCAGGTCTTGTAACGGGGGAGCTCGGCCTTCTCCAGGAGCAGCACCCGACGGCCGGCGACGGCCGCCGCGTACGCCGCGGAGGCTCCGGCGGGTCCAGCACCCACCACGACCACGTCCCAGACCACGGGCGGCCCCCCGTCCGGACCCACCGACCCCGCTCCGGCCACGCCGGACTCCGCCGCTCCGGCGTCTGCGTTCTCGCTGCTCACGATGTGCTTCTGCTCCTGATCCGACCGGTGGTGCCTGCTCTGTACGCATCCTACGGCCCGGTAGCCGGGCCGGACCGCGCCGCCCCGGGCCGACCCGCGCCGTAGGATCGGCCATGCGTTCGTCGTACAACCGATACACGCCGAACGAGCTCACCACGTCACAACGTCGCACCCACCAGGAGCGTGCCCATGACCGCGAATCCGATCGCCGAGACCATTGCGTCCCTGATGCCCCGCGCCAAGGCGGAGCTGACGGAGCTGGTGGCCTTCCAGTCGGTCGCGGACGAGGCCGTCGCCCCGCGCAGCGAGTGCGAGGCAGCCGCGAACTGGGTGGCCGACGCGCTGCGTACCGAGGGCTTCCAGGAGGTGGCGCTGCTCGACACCCCGGACGGCTCGCAGTCCGTGTACGGCGTGCTGCCCGGCCCGGCCGGTTCCCCGACCGTCCTCCTGTACGCGCACTACGACGTGCAGCCGATGCTGGTCGAGTCCGCCTGGGTGACCCCGCCGTTCGAGCTGACCGAGCGGGCGGACGGGCGCTGGTACGGGCGCGGCGCGGCCGACTGCAAGGGCGGCTTCATCATGCACCTGCTGGCGCTGCGCGCCCTCAAGGCGAACGGCGGGATCCCGGTCACGGTCAAGGTGATCGTGGAGGGTTCGGAGGAGCAGGGCACCGGCGGCCTGGAGCGGTACGCGGAGGCGCACCCGGAGCTGCTGGCCGCCGACGCGATCGTCATCGGCGACGCGGGCAACTTCCGGGTCGGCCTGCCGACCGTGACGGCGACGCTGCGCGGCATGACGATGATCCGGGTCACCATCGAGACGCTCCAGGGCAACCTGCACTCGGGCCAGTTCGGCGGTGCCGCGCCGGACGCGCTCGCCGCGCTGATCCGCGTCATGGACTCGCTGCGCGACGAGACCGGCGCGACCGTGATCGACGGGCTGCCCGCGGACGCCGTGTGGGAGGGGCTGCAGTACCCGGAGGCCGACTTCCGCAAGGACGCCAAGGTGCTGGACGGGGTGGAGCTGCCGGGCGTCGGCACCGTCGCCGACCGGATCTGGGCGCGGCCCGCGGTGACCGTCATCGGCATCGACGCGCACCCCGTGGCCGGTGCCACGCCGTCGATCCCCTCGACCGCCCGCGCGCAGCTCAGCCTGCGGGTGCCGCCCGGCCAGGACGCCGTGAAGGCGACCGAGCTGCTGTTCGCGCACATCGAGAAGCACACCCCGTGGAACGCCCGGGTGAGCATGGAGCAGGTCGGCCAGGGTCAGCCGTTCCAGGCGGACACGTCGAGCCCGGCGTACACCTCGATGGCGGAGGCGATGCGGATCGCGTACCCCGGCGAGGAAATGCAGACGGCCGGCATGGGCGGCTCGATCCCGCTGTGCAACACGCTGGCCGCGATGTACCCGGAGTCGGAGATCCTGCTCATCGGCCTGAGCGAGCCGGAGGCCCAGATCCACGCGGTGAACGAGTCGGTGTCGCCGCAGGAGCTGGAGCGCCTGTCGGTGGCGGAGGCGCACTTCCTGCTGAACTACGCGGCTTCCAAGCAGGGTTGATCCAGGACCCGACAAGCGACATGACGCTCTGGGCGTAACTCGCCCAGAGCGTACACGCGTGCGGTGGGCGTACTCCCTTCCGTACGTTCGCCGTATGAGCGACGCAGAGCACGTAGACCACGCAGAGCACACAGGGCACGGAGAGCACGCAGAGCACACGGAGCACGTGGACCACCCGCACCCCGCCCCCGGCGCGGGCGATCACGACGCCCGGCTCGTCGAGCTCGTCGAGCTCACCCCCCAGCTGCACATGCTGCGCCTGCCCGTCGGCCAGGCGTACGTGTGGCGGGACGGCACCGAGCTGACCCTCGTCGACGCCGGGTGGACGGGCGCGGCGGACGGCATCGAGGCGGCGCTGCGCGGCGCGGGCCTCGACCCGGCCCGGATCCGCCGGATCGTGCTCACCCACTGCCACCGCGACCACGTGGGGGCGGCGCAGGAACTGGCCGACCGCTTCGGCGCCGAGATCCTGGCGCACGCGCTGGACGCCCCGGTGATCCGGGGCGAACGCCCGGTACCGGAGCCGGACCTGCTCGACTGGGAGCTGCCCCTGTACGCGCACGGGCTGACCGTGCCGGAGGCCCCGCCCACCCGGGTGGACCGGGAGGTCGCCGACGGCGAGGAGCTGGGCTTCGGCGACGGCGCGGTGGCGCTGCACACCCCGGGGCACACCCCTGGTTCCCTCGCGGTCCATCTCCCGCGCCACGGGGTGCTGTTCACCGGCGACACGGTGGCCACGGTCCAGGGCGTGTCCTTCGGCGTCTTCCACGTGGACCGGGAGCGGGCAAGGGAGTCGATGCGGCGGCTGGCGGAGCTGGAGCCGTCGGTGCTGTGCTGCGGCCACGGCGACCCGGTCACGGACGACACCGCCGAACAGCTCAGGAAGGCAGCCGCCTGAGGCGCTCCGACGGAGGGAACCACCGGCACGTCGGTCACCGTCCTCTCCCCCGGTCCGGCCCGCGACGGGGCGGACGAGTGCTCTCGGGGGGACGCATGGCAGAGGTCGGTGCCGAGGTGGCCGCGGAAGGCGCGGCGGCGCGCACCCGGCGGTTGCGCCGGGCGGGGATCCTCGGCGGGGCGATCGGCGGAGGGATCGGTGGCGCGGGCACGGCGGTCCAGGGGCTCGACACGGGTTTCCCGTGGTGGGTCGTGGGCCCCTTCGTGGCCCTGGGCGTCACGGTCGGCGTCCTGGCGGGGGTGCGGCACGGGCGCGAGGACCGGGCGCAGAAGGACTCGCTGGAGCCTCACGAGACCGTGCTCAACGTCTACGGGGTGTGGCGGTGTCCCGCGCCGCCGCGGAGCGGCATGGTCTCCCCGGAGAACGCTCCGTACCAGTTGCACACGACCACCCGGCACCTGCAGTTCTGGAAGGGCGAGGACCTGGTGTGGGCGCATCCGTGGCACGAGGTGCGCGCCGAGGCGGACGGCCCCTTGTTGCGCGTGCTGCGTGCGGGCGTGGAGATCGCGCTCGTGGAGCAGCCGGCGGCACCGGGGATGCCGGAGGAGTTCTGCTTCGTGGCCGAACGGATCGCCGCCCGGTTCGGCCGGCGCTGAGGGTCGTCACCGCCGAGGCTGTCGCCGCGGGGGCAGCGGCCGCTCAGAGAGGAGCAGCCGCTCAAGGAGGAGCAGCCGCTCGTGAACGGGCGACTCCCCTCAGCCGACCGGGTCCCCGGCCTCCAGGTTGAGGACGGTGCCGCGTTCCCGGGCGCGCAGGGCCCAGCGGAGGCGGCGGTAGCGGACCGGGGGCAGCAGGTCCGCCGCCTCCTCCTCGGTGACGAAGCGCCAGGCGCGGAGCTCGGCGCCGGGCAGGAGGAGCCGGTCGGCGTCGGCGGCGGACAGCCGGCCGCCGTCGAACAGGAGGCGCAGGCCGCCGAATCCGGGCGGCTGGGGGCGCTCCCAGTCGACGAGCAGCAGCCGCGGTACGGCCTTGAGTTCGAGTCCGATCTCCTCGGCGACCTCGCGCATGCCGGCGCGGGCGGGCGGCTCGCCGGGTTCGACGACGCCGCCGGGGAACTCCCAACCGGGCTTGTACGTGGGGTCGACGAGGAGGAAACGATCCTGCTCGTCGAAGAGCAGGACGCCCGCGGCGAGGGTCTCGCCGGTGGGTTCGGGGGTCTGGACGATGCCGCAGGGGGCGGCGAGCCCGGCGGCGACGGCGTCGGCGACGGTCCGCGCGGCCTCGGCCGAGGTGCGCGCGCCGTTGTCGACGGCGTAGGCGTCGTCGCCGAGCCAGCCGTGGAGCGCGGCGCGGTACGGCTCGATGTGCCGGTGGCACCAACGGCGGGTCCGGTCCTCGGCGTCGGGGTCGTCGGGGTGTTCGCGGCGGGTGTCGATCCGCTCGCGCAGGATCGTTTCGTCCGGGGTGAGGACGACATGCCGCACCTCGATGCGGCGGGCCGCGAGCGCGCCGAAGATCTCGTCCCGGTACTCCTGCCGCAGCAGGGTCATGGGGACCACGAGCACCCCGCCGACCTCGGCGAGCAGCGCGGCCGCGGTGTCCACGACGAGTCGGCGCCAGATCGGCAGGTCCTGGAAGTCGTCGACCTCCGCGAGCCGTTTCTGCGGAAGCAGCAGGCTCAGGCCGCCGCCGACGAGCTCCGGGTCGTACAGGGTGCTGTTCGGGATCAGATCGACCAGCTCGCGCGCGGTGCTTGTCTTCCCCGCGCCGAACGCACCGTTGATCCAGACGATCACGGTTCCCCCTCTTCGTATGCCCCCTGTGGCTTGCCCGCACCACCCTGCCACGGAAACCCCTCGGGAGGGCCGGGAGCCGGCCCGGGCGCGGAGCACGCACCCGGTACGGGGCCGGGGGCACCCGTCAGGACGGCGGCGGGCCGCCCGTCAGGTCAGCCGCGGGCCCTCCTTCGGGCGGGGCACGGCCGCCGCAGCCCCGAGCAGCCCCGCGTCGGTCCCGGTGAGCGCGGGGACGACGGCGAGGCCATCCACGAACGAGAGCGTGGCGTAGGAGCGCAGGCTGCGGCGGAGCGGAGCGAACAGGACCTCGCCCGCTCCCGCCACTCCCCCGCCGACGACGGCGATGTCGATCTCGACCAGGCTGGCGGTGGCGGCGATGCCGGCCGCGAGGGCCTGGGCGGCCCGTTCGAAGGAGGCGACGGCCACGGGGTCGCCGGCTCGGGCCGCGGCGGCCACCGCGGCGGCGGAGGAGTCGCCGTCGGGCCCGGGGCGCCAGCCGTCGGCCAGGGCGCGGCGGGCGATGTGGGGGCCGCTGGCGATCCGTTCGACACAGCCGCGCCCGCCGCAGGCGCATGGGTCGCCGTCGAGGTCGACGCTGATGTGGCCGATGTGCCCGGCGTTGCCGGTGGGGCCGGGGTGGACCCGCCCGTTCAGGACCAGCCCGCCGCCCACGCCGGTCGAGACGACCAGGCACAGCGCGTTGTCGTGGCCCCGCGCGGCGCCCATCCAGTGCTCGGCGGCCGTCATGGCGACGCCGTCGCCCACCAACGTGACCGGACGTCCGCCGGTCGCCCGGTGGACCCGCTCGACCAGGGGGAAGTCCCGCCACCCGGGCACGTTGACCGGGCTGACCGTGCCCGCGGAGGCGTCGACGGGCCCCGCGCTGCCGATGCCGACGGCCCCGGCCGAGTCCCAGAGCGGGGAGCGGGCCAGCTCGTCGAGGACGGCCTCGACCGCGCGCACGACCGTCTCGCCGTCCTCCCGCGCGGGCGTGGGCCGCTGCGCCCGTACGAGGATCCGGCCGGCTCCGTCGACCAGCGCACCGGCGATCTTGGTGCCGCCGATGTCGAGGGCGACGACGAGGTCAGTGCTCATGGGCTCCGGGTCTCCGTGGGGCAAGGGGTGCGATCTACAGTCTCCCCACCTCTGACAACGTTGTCCAGGCCCTATGCTCGACAGCGACGAGATCGGAACACACGACGGAGGAACCGCACACCGTGGCCGACACCGCCCGCCGCCCCGAGCACCGCTACGGCAATCGGCCCACGATGAAGGACGTCGCCGCCCGCGCGGGCGTCGGCCTGAAGACCGTCTCCCGCGTCGTCAACGGCGAGCCCGGGGTCACGCCCGACACCGAGCGGCGCGTCCAGGAGGCCATCGACTCCCTCGGTTTCCGCCGCAACGACAGCGCGCGGGTGCTGCGCAAGGGGCGTACGGCATCCGTGGGACTGGTCCTGGAGGACCTGGCCGACCCGTTCTACGGCCCCCTCAGCCGCGCCGTCGAGGAGGTCGCCCGAGCCCACGGGGCGCTGCTCATCAACGGCTCCAGCGCGGAGGACCCGGACCGCGAGCAGGAGCTGGCGCTCGCGCTGTGCGCGCGGCGGGTCGACGGGCTCATCGTCATCCCGGCGGGCTCCGACCACCGTTACCTGGAGCCGGAGATCCAGGCGGGCGTCGCCACCGTCTTCGTCGACCGCCCGGCGGGACGCATCGACGCGGACGCCGTCCTCTCCGACAGCCACGGCGGCGCCCGCCAGGGCGTGGCCCACCTGATCGCCCACGGCCACCGCCGCATCGGCTTCATCGGCGACCGCCCCCGCATCCACACGGCCACGGAGCGCCTCCGCGGCTACCGGGCGGCCATGGAGGACGCGGGCCTGGAGGTGGCCGAGGAGTGGATCTCCCTCGGCCCGACCGAACCGGACCGGGTCGCCCAGGCGGTCGAGGCGATGTTGTCCGGTCCGAACGCGGTCACGGCCCTGTTCGCCGGCAACAACCGCGTGACGGTGACGGCCGTGCGGACCCTCGCGGCGCGCGAGACGCCGGTCGCCCTGGTCGGCTTCGACGACATCGAGCTGGCCGACCTCCTCGGGATCACCGTCATCGCCCAGGACGCGGCCGCGCTGGGCCGCACGGCCGCGGAACGCCTCTTCCGCCGCCTGGACGGCGTCGAGGAGCCCCCCACCACGGTGGTGATCCGCACGACGCTGATCCCCCGGGGCTCGGGCGAGATCGCGCCACCGAGGGACAGCTGACAGGCCGACGGGAAGGGGGCGTGGCCGCGAGCCCCGCTCCGGCCGCCTAGCAGATCCGCAGCCCCTCGACGGGACCGCCGCCCGAACCGCCCTTCAGGTGCAGCACGCTGACGTAGACGTTGGTGTTGCCGCTGTCGTCGTCGGTCCGGGCCCACCAGCGGCTGCTGCGCCCCCCGTAGGTCTCGCTGTGATCGAGATCCACCTGGCAGAAGAACTCCTGCGGTCCCGCGCCCACGGTCCCCATCTCACCGCCGTCGTACCTCGTGCTCGTGGCCGTCCGCACCACCTGGCAGGTGGCGGAGGACCCGGACGCGGTGCACCCGGAGGCGACGGGCGGGGTGGTGGTGGCCGGGGCGGCGATGGTCGGCCCGGCACCGGCGGTGGCCGCGGCACCGCCACCGCCACCGCCCTTGCTCGGGGCGGGCGCCGCCCCGGTGGCACCGGGGGACGCGCCGGCGCTCTTCCCCGGGGGTACGTCGCCCGTGGCCGAGCCGCCTCCGCTCGGCGTGGCGCTCTCGCCGGGCCCGGGCGACCTCGTGGCCGGGCCCGTGGCGGACCCGCTGCTCCGCGGCACGTCGGCGCGGCCGTCCAGCACCCGCCCGGGCTCCCCCGTGGCCCCCTGGGCGGGCTGGTCACCGGCCGCCGCGGCACCGCCCGACGTCCGGTCGATCGCGCCGTAGGTGATGCCGCCGCCGACGAGGACCACCCCGGCCACGGCGGCGGCGACGACCCCCCGCCTGCGGCGCCGCTCACGCGCACGCCCGCCGGCCCCGCCCCGCCCGGGCGGGGCGGCCGCCTCACCCAACGGCGGGGCGGGTGGCCCGAAGGAACCCATGGGCACGGGCACGGCGGCAGGCACAGGTGCGGACACGGACATGGGTACGGGCACGGGCGCCGGCAGGGCCTCGGCGCCGGGCGCGTCCGCGGCCGCGGACCCACTCGCCGCCACGGGCTCGGCGACAGGCGGGGGCACGGGCACGGGCACGGGCACGGACCCGGGCACAGACACGGACTCAGCCACGGGCGTACCGGCAGCCGCAGCGGCAGCCACACCCTCGCCGCCGGCCTCCACCGCGGCCCCGGCGGCACCCTCCGCCCCCGCCACGACCTCCGCCAGCATCCCCGCCGCCTCCCGCGCGGAGGGCCGCCCCTCCGGGTCCTTGCACAGCAGCCGGAGGAGCACCGGCGTCAGGACGCCGGACCGGACCGGGTCCGGAAGGGGGTCGGTGACGATGGCCGCGAGGGTGGACCAGGTGGACGTACGCCGGAAGGGCACGGCCCCTTCGACCGCCGCGTACAGGGTGGCGCCGAGCGCCCACACGTCGGCGGCGGGCCCGGGGGCGGCGCCGCGGGCGCGTTCCGGGGAGAGGTAGTCGAGGGAGCCGACGATCTCGCCGCTGCGGGTGAGGCGGGCGGCGGAGCCGTCGCCGGGGTCCTCGATGGTGGCGATGCCGAAGTCGGTGAGGAGGACCCGGCCGGAGCGGTCGAGCAGGATGTTGCCGGGCTTGACGTCCCGGTGCAGCACGCCGGCCTCGTGCGCGGCGGCCAGCGCCTCCAGGACGCGGGCACCGATGCGGGCGGCCTCGACGGGGTCGAGGGGGCCTTGGGCGGCGAGGACGTCGTCGAGAGAGGGGCCGTCGACGAGCTCCATGACGATGACCGGCCGGCCCTCGTGCTCGGTGACGTCGTGGACGGCGACCACTCCGGGGTGCCGGACCCGGGCGGCGGCACGGGCCTCCCGCTGCATGCGCAGGCGCATGGCGTCGAGCTCGGGCGCCGCGGTGTCCGTGTAGGTGCGCAGTTCCTTGACGGCCACTTCGCGGCCGAGGACTTCGTCGACGGCCTGCCAGACGACGCCCATGCCGCCGCGGCCGAGCCTGCGCACGATTCTGTAGCGGCCCGCGAGCCGCCCGTTCTCCCCCGATGACACCGCTGCCCCGTTCCCTGTCGAACTTGTGAACTCGTACAGGGTACGGGGCAGTTGGCGCGAAAGTGACGTTTACTGCGCCTGAGCCGTGAGATCGCCGCGGCGCGGGGAGGCGAAACGGTCGAGGTCGGCGCGGGTGAGACCGGTGAGGGCGTCGACCTCCGCGGTGTCGAGGGCGCCGCAGTCGATGCCGCGCAGCAGGTAGGAACTGAGCGCCTTGGCGGTGGCGGGCTCGTCCATGACGTCGCCGCCCGCGTGGTTGGCGTAGGCGGAGAGGCGCTTGGCGGCGGTCTCGTAGCCTTCGCGGTAGAAGGCGAAGACGGCGGCGTAACGGGTGGGGATGTGACCCGGGTGCATGTCCCAGCCCTGGTAGTAGGCGCGGGACAGGGCGCGGCGGGTGAGCCCGTAGTGCAGCTTCCACGCCTCGTGGACGTGGGCGGTGGGGCCGACGGGGAGGACGTTGGTGGAGCCGTCGGAGACGCGTACGCCGGTGCCGGCGGCGGCGACCTGCATGATCGCCTTGGCGTGGTCGGCGGCGGGGTGGTCGCTGGCCTGGTAGGCGGCGGAGATGCCGAGGCAGGCGCTGTAGTCGAAGGTGCCGTAGTGGAGGCCGGTGGCGCGGCCCTCGGCGGTGTCGATCATGCGGGCGACGGCGGCGGTGCCGTCGGCGGCGAGGATGGACTGGCTGGTCTCGATCTGGATCTCGAAGCCGAGCCGGCCGGCGTCGAGGCTGTGGGCCTTCTCGAAGGCTTCGAGGAGCCGGACGAAGGCGGTGACCTGCTCGGGGTAGGTGACCTTGGGGAGGGTGAGGACGAGCCCGTCGGGCAGGCCGCCGTTCTCCATGAGGCCGGTGAGGAAGACGTCGGTGGTGCGGATGCCGCGGTCGCGTACGGCGGCCTCCATGCACTTCATCCGGATGCCCATGTACGGGGCGGCACTGAGGTCCGCGTAGGCCTCGGTGATGATCCGCGCGGCGCGGGCGGCATCGTGGTCCTCGTCCGTGCCGCCGTAGCCGTCCTCGAAGTCGACGCGGAGGTCCTCGACGGGCTCGCGCTCCAGCTTGGCGCGGACGCGGCCGTAGACGTCCTCGGCGAGGTCGTCGGAGAGCCCGAGGACGCCGGCGAAGGTGGCGGCGTCGGGGGCGTGCTCGTCGAGGGCGGCGAGGGCCTGGTCGCCCCAGGAGCGGATGGTTCCGGCGTCGAAGAGGTTGCCGGGCACGTAGACGGTGTGGACGGGCTGGCGGGTGCCGGGGTCTCCCGGGTAGCGCCGGTCCAGCTCGGCGTCCACGGCGGTGAGGGAAGCGCTGATCTCCTCGCTGACCGCGCCCGCGAGGCTCGTCGACACCTTCTCCTGCTGACCCATCCCACATCCTCCTGTTTTCCGCTGCACGGAATCAACAATCCGTATAGCGAAGTTAATGGCCCGCCGGGACCCGCGTCAATGGGTGTCCGAAACGACCGGGGGCCGCGCGGTGAAGATCACCACGCGGCCCCCGGACCGTAAAAGAACCGCAGGTCAACCGGTCACCCGGTCGGCCCTCACCTCTTAGCCCTTGCGGGCCTTGACCTCGTCCGTCAGCTGCGGCACGACGTCGAACAGGTCGCCGACGACGCCGTAGTCGACCAGGTCGAAGATCGGGGCCTCGGCGTCCTTGTTGATGGCCACGATGGTCTTCGAGGTCTGCATGCCCGCGCGGTGCTGGATCGCACCGGAGATGCCGGAGGCGATGTACAGCTGCGGCGAGACGGACTTGCCGGTCTGGCCGACCTGGTTGGAGTGCGGGTACCAGCCGGCGTCGACGGCGGCGCGGGAGGCGCCGACGGCGGCACCGAGGGAGTCGGCGAGCGCCTCGATGATCGCGAAGTTCTCGGCACCGTTGACGCCGCGGCCGCCGGAGACCACGATCGCGGCCTCGGTCAGCTCCGGGCGGCCGGTCGACTCGCGCGGGGTGCGGGCGACGACCTTGGTGCCGGTGGCCTGCGCCGAGAAGGAGACGGCGAGCGCCTCGACGGCGCCGGCGGCCGGGGCGGCCTCCACGGCGGCCGAGTTCGGCTTGACCGTGATGACCGGGGTGCCCTTGGAGACACGGGACTTGGTGGAGAAGGAGGCGGCGAACGCGGACTGCGTCGCGACCGGACCCTCGGCACCGGCCTCCAGGTCGACGGCGTCGGTGATGATGCCGGAGCCGATGCGCACCGCGAGACGGGCGGCGATCTCCTTGCCCTCGGCGGAGGACGGGACGAGCACGGCGGCCGGGGAGACGGCGTCGTACGCGGCCTGGAGGGCGTCGACCTTCGGGACGACGAGGTAGTCGCCGAACTCGGGGGCGTCGGCGGTCAGGACGCGGGTGGCACCGTGCTCGGCGAGGGCCGCGGCGGTGTCGGCGGCGCCGTTGCCCAGGGCGACGGCGACGGGCTCGCCGAGGCGGCGCGCCAGGGTGAGCAGCTCCAGGGTGGGCTTGCGGACGGCTCCGTCGACGTGGTCGACGTAGACGAGAATCTCAGCCATGGGACTTCAATCTCCTGCGGAAGAAACGGGACGGCCTGAGGGGGCGGCGCGGAGCGCGCGGGTCCGGGGCGGAACCGCGGCCCGCGGACTGCGGATCAGATGAACTTCTGCTCCGCGAGGAACGCGGCGAGCTGCTTGCCGCCCTCGCCCTCGTCCTTGACGATCGTGCCCGCGGTGCGCGCCGGACGCTCGGCGGCCGAGTCGACCTTGGTCCAGGAGCCCTCCAGGCCGACCTCGTCCGCCTCGATGTCGAGGTCGGACAGGTCCAGGGACTCCACCGGCTTCTTCTTGGCGGCCATGATGCCCTTGAAGGACGGGTAGCGCGCCTCGCCCGACTGGTCGGTCACGGAGACGACGGCCGGCAGGGAGGCCTCCAGCTGCTCGGAGGCGGTGTCGCCGTCACGGCGGCCCTTCACGGTGCCGTCCTCGACGGAGACCTCGGAGAGCAGCGTGACCTGCGGGACGCCCAGGCGCTCGGCGAGGATGGCCGGGAGGACACCCATGGTGCCGTCGGTGGAGGCCATGCCGGCGATGACGAGGTCGTAGCCGGTCTTCTCGATCGCCTTGGCGAGCACCAGCGAGGTGCCCATGACGTCGGTGCCGTGCAGGTCGTCGTCCTCGACGTGGACGGCCTTGTCGGCGCCCATGGAGAGCGCCTTGCGCAGCGCGTCCTTGGCGTCCTCGGGGCCGACGGTCAGCACGGTGACCTCGGCGTCGTCGGCCTCTTCCGCGATCTGGAGCGCCTGCTCGACCGCGTACTCGTCCAGCTCGGACAGCAGGCCGTCGACGTCGTCACGGTCGACGGTCAGGTCGTCCGCGAACTTCCGGTCGCCAGTGGCGTCCGGCACGTACTTCACACAGACAACGATCCTCAAGCTCACGCCGGCTCTCCTACTGCATCGTCATAACTGGGCTGCCTTGTTGCTCGCAGCATAGGCGCCTGAAGGGCTGGTTTCCGGTCGGGGCGTCGGACGCCCCGACCGAAATATTACTCGCCAGTACACCCAGTTCGTTACGAGTGAGCAAGCGCTCAGCCGTGTGACCTTGCCAACGCGCCCGCAGCCCGCCGCGGGGGAACTCTCAGTCGCGCAGCGCGTTGAAGCGACCCTGGTGGTAGAGGAGCGGGCGGCCCACGCCGTCCGGGTCGCCGGCGACCACCTCGGCTATCACGATCCGGTGGTCCCCGGCCGGGACCCGGGCCACCACGCGGCACACCAGCCAGGCCAGGACTCCGTCGAGCACGGGGACGCCCTCGGGGCCGCGGCTCCACCGGGTGGGAGCGCCGAAGCGGTCGGCGCCGCTGCGGGCGAAGGTGGCGGCCAGCTCCTGCTGGTGCTCGCCGAGTATGTGGACGCCGATGTGCTCGGCCTCGGCCACCACGGGCCAGCTGGAGGAGCCGGTACCGACGCCGAAGGAGATCAGCGGGGGTTCGGCGGCGACGGAGTTGAGCGAGGTCGCCGTGAAGCCGACCGGGCGCTCGCCGTGCGCGGTGATGACCGCGACACCGGCGGCGTGCTGCCGGAAGACGGAACGGAGCAGGTCGGGAGAGGCCTGTCGGGGTGCGCCGGGGGCGGGAATCGGCGGGAGCGTGCGGAGCTCGGGCGAGACCGTCATGGAATTGTCCTTCTGCGAGGGCGGCGTGAGGTGGGTCCCGGGTCGGTCAGACACCCGGACAGCGCGCGCTCGCGTTGCGGGCCAGGTCCACATGGGCCCGCCCGTAGAGAAGGAGTTCTGGGGGCACTACGCCAGACTGACGATCGTTGCCGCGTGCAGTCAAGTGCGTACCGCGATGTGGGAGATGTGTCACCGCGTCAGGGACCGTGCCGCACACCGCGTCAGACCGCCCGTCCGAGCGCGGCGATGACGTCGGCGCGCCGGGGCTGTCCGGCCGCCCTGCGCACGATCCGCCCCGACCGGTCGAGGACGAGCACCGTGGGCGTGCGGACGATGCCCAGCTCCCGCACGAGGTCCAGGCGCTCCTCGGCGTCGATCTCGACGTGCCCGACGCCGTCGACCATGGCGGCCACCTCGGCGAGCGTCCGGCGGGTGGCCCGGCAGGGCTGGCAGAAGGCGGTGGAGAACTGCACCAGGGTGGCGCGCTCCCCCAGCTCCGCGCCCAGCTGCTCGGCGCCCACGACCTCGGTCATCCCTCTGCTCCTCCTGTGGTCCGTACCGGGTGCAGCGTCGCACGTGAGCGAACGATTCCCGCCACGAGCACCCGGAGTGACGAGAATCTCCCCGTACGAAGCCGCCTGGACTGGTCACGAGGGCCCACATGGGGCACGATCTGCCCAAAGCCGAAAACCTACGGCCGCGTAACTTCGCCGGGAGAACCCTCCCAAGGCACTGACGAAGGGGTTCGTCCCAGATGGCAGAGCTCGTCTATCGGCCGGTCATCGGCGCCGCCCTCACCATGTTCAAGGCGCTCGACCTGAAGATCGACACTCAGGGTTCGCAGCACATCCCCCGCGAGGGCGGGGCGGTCATCGTGAGCAACCACATCAGCTATCTGGACTTCATCTTCACCGGTCTGGCCGCACTGCCCCAGAAGCGTCTGGTGCGCTTCATGGCGAAGGAGTCGGTCTTCCGGCACAAGGTCTCCGGCCCGCTGATGCGCGCGATGAAGCACATCCCGGTGGACCGCGCCCAGGGCGAGAACGCCTACGAGCACGCGCTGCGCTCGCTGCGCGCGGGCGAGATCGTCGGCGTCTTCCCCGAGGCGACCATCTCGCAGTCGTTCACGCTGAAGAGCTTCAAGTCCGGTGCCGCGCGCCTCGCGCAGGAGGCGGGCGTCCCGCTGATCCCGATGGCGCTGTGGGGCACCCAGCGGGTGTGGACCAAGGGCCGGCCGCGGAACTTCAAGCGCAGCCACATCCCGATCACCATCCGCGTCGGCGAGCCGATGGAAGCCCCCGCCGACCAGTACGCGGGTGCGATCACCCGGCGGCTGCGCGGGCGCGTCCAGGAGCTCCTGGAGGCCGCGCAGCGCGCCTACCCGGTGCGCCCCAGGGACGCGGGCGACACCTGGTGGGTGCCGGCGCACCTCGGAGGCACGGCGCCGACGCCGGAAGAGGTCAAGGCCGCCGAGAAGTAGTCCCGCGGCGGCCCCGGCCCCTGCGACGAAACGTCACTCCGGGTCGCGGACCGTGATCTGCGCCCCGGGGCTGACCTTCTGCAGCGCCTCGGCGAGCTCCTCGCCGGCCGCGCGCAGCTCGTCGAGCGTCATCGGCTCCAGCGACTCCAGGAGGAAGATCGCGTCGGTGGTGTCGTCCTCGATGCGGGTGCGCGGGCCCTGGCGCCAGTTCCAGCGACGGCAGGTGACGCCCGCCTCGTCGCACCAGATGACCTCGCCGGGCTCGGGGTGCTCGACGCTCTCCTCGCCGCCCGCGACGGTGACGAAGTCCTCCTCGCCGGTGGCCCGGACGAGCCGCATCGAGCCCTCGATCCTGTTCAGGTCCTCGCCGCCGACCGGGATCAGGTGGGCCACGCTGATCGCGTTGTACGCGTCCACGAGCCGGTTGATCCGGGGCAGGCCGCCGTCCGCCAGGGCGCGCTTCGCCAGCGCCTCCGCGGAGTTGCGGGTACGGGAGGGCTTGGCGCCGAACGCGGAGTACGCGGCGCGCCAGGCGGCGACATGCGGGTCCTTGTCCGGGGCCTGTCCGTCCAGGCGCTCGGCGAGCCGTCGGGCGGCGTCGTCGAGCAGGGCCGAACTGGTCTCGTCGCTGGGCCCGTTGACGAGTCCGCGCGCCTCGACGGCGAGGTGGGTGAAGCCGGGTACGAGGGTGCGTACCTCGTCGGAGACGGTGAGCGTCAGGGTCATGGTCCGCCGTTCGGTGTTCCGGATTTCAGGGTGCGGTTCAGCATAGAGCACCGGAAAATGCACTTCACTGGACTTCGGCCGGAAGGGAACGGCCCAGGAAACGGAACGGCCGGACGGAAGTCGGTGACTTCCGTCCGGCCGTCGGCCGGTGCGCCCGAGGGGCTACCGCGACATCTCTTCCTTCAGCGCCTGGAGGAACGCGTCCACGTCGTCCTCCGAGGTGTCGAACGAGCACATCCAGCGCACGTCGCCGGCCGCCTCGTCCCAGAAGTAGAAGCGGAAGCGCTCCTGAAGCCGCCTGCTGACCTCGTGCGGCAGCCGCGCGAAGACCGCGTTGGCCTGGACCGGGTAGAGGATCTCGACCCCGTCCACGCCCCGCACGCCGGCCGCGAGGCGCTGGGCCATCGTGTTGGCGTGGCGGGCGTTGCGCAGCCACAGGTCCTTGGCGAGCAGCGCCTCCAGCTGGACCGACACGAAGCGCATCTTCGAGGCGAGCTGCATGGACAGCTTGCGCAGGTGCTTCATGTGGCTGACGGCGTCGGGGTTGAGCACGACCACGGCCTCGCCGAACATCATGCCGTTCTTGGTGCCGCCGTACGAGATGACGTCCACGCCCGCCGCGCTGGTGAACGCGCGCATGGGCACGTCCAGCGAGGCGGCCGCGTTGGCTATCCGGGCGCCGTCGAGGTGGACCTTCATGCCCTTGCCGTGGGCGTGCTCGACGATGGCCTTGATCTCGTCCACCGTGTAGACGGTGCCGAGCTCGGTGTTCTGGGTGATCGAGACGACCTGGGGCATGGCCCGGTGCTCGTCCTCCCAGCCCCAGGCCTGCCGGTCGATCAGCTCGGGGGTGAGCTTGCCGTCCGGGGTGGCCACGGTGAGCAGCTTGAGGCCGCCCATCCGCTCGGGGGCACCGCCCTCGTCCACGTTGATGTGCGCGGACTCGGCGCAGATCACGGCGCCCCAGCGGTCGGTGAGCGCCTGGAGGGCGGTCACGTTGGCCCCGGTCCCGTTGAAGACCGGGAACGCCTCGGCCGTGGGGCCGAAGTGGCTGTGCATGATCCGCTGGAGGTGCTCGGTGTACTGGTCCTCGCCGTAGGCGACCTGGTGGCCGTCGTTGGCGAGGGCGATGGCCGCGAGGACCTCCGGGTGCACACCGGCGTAGTTGTCGCTGGCGAAGCCCCGCACCGACGGGTCGTGGTGACGACGGGCGTCGGTCTTCGGGCCCAGGGCCGCGGTCACGGCTTGGGGGTCAGCCACAGGCGCTGTCCATTCACTTCCTGCGCGGGCCGGTCCCAGAGTCCGGCGATGGCGTCGGCCAGTTCCTCGACGTCGGTGAAGCCCGCGAACTTCGCATTGGGGCGTTCGGCGCGCATGGCGTCGTGCACCAGTGCCTTGATCACCAGGATGGCAGCCGCGGCCTGGGCGCCGTCGTCGCCCCCCGCCTTGCGGTAGGAGTCCGCCATGGCCAGGGTCCACGCCTCGGCCGCCGCCTTGCCGGCGTTGTACGCGGCGTTGTTGGCGACCGGCTTGTGCGCACCGACCTGGCTGATCAGGGCGTAGCGGCCACGGCCGCCGCTGCGCAGCAGCCCGTCGTGGAAGGCGAGCGAGGTGTGCTGGACCGTACGGACCAGGAGCTTCTCCAGGAAGTCCCAGTCCTTGAGGTCGGTCTCGACGAAGGACTGACTGCCGCGCCAGCCTCCGACCAGGTGGACCAGGCCGTCGATCCGGCCGAACTCCTTCTCGGTCTTCTCGGCCCACTCCTTGGTCGCGGCCAGGTCGAGCAGGTCGACCGTGTCGCCGATGACCCGGGCGCCGCCGTGGGCGTAGCGGGCGGCGTCGACGGCCTCCGCGAGGCGCGCCGGGTCGGCGTCGGAGCCGACCACGGTCGCGCCGGCCTCGGCCAGGCGCAGCAGGGTCGCCCGGCCGGCCGGGCCGGCCGCGCCGGCGACGGCGATGACGGCGCCGTCGAGCGGCCCACCGTTTCCGTTGGCGTTCATGGGCGCCGCCTCCTCCGTCTGCTCGGTGTCCGCGCTCACGCGGCGGCCCGCTCGGCGTCCGAAGCGTTCGCGGCGGTGATGCCCTTGGTGGCGGCGATCACGCTCTTGAGCTTCTTGGCGAGGGCCTCATAGAACATGCTGAGCGGAAACTCGTCCGGAAGCACGTCGTCGACCAGCTTGCGCGGCGGGAGGCTCAGGTCGAGGGCGTCGGGACCCTTGGCCCAGGTGGAGCCGGGGTGCGGGGCGAGGTAGGTGGAGACGAGCTCGTACGCCTTGAACCAGTGGACCAGCTTCGGGCGGTCGATGCCGTCGCGGTAGAGCTGCTCGATCTCGCCGCAGAGCTGGTTGGTGACCTCGGGGGCCCGCTCCCAGTCGATCTTCAGCGTGTTGTCGGTCCAGCGCACCACGTCGTGCTTGTGCAGGTACGCGAAGAGCAGCTGGCCGCCGAGACCGTCGTAGTTGCGGTTGCGGTCGCCGGAGAGCGGGAAGCGGAACATGCGGTCGAAGAGGACCGCGTACTGCACGTCACGGCCGTGCTCGTTGCCCTCGGCCTCCAGCTTCACGGCCTCCTTGAAGGCGGTGAGGTCGCAGCGCAGCTCCTCCAGGCCGTACATCCAGAACGGCTGGCGCTGCTTGATCATGAAGGGGTCGAACGGCAGGTCGCCGTGGCTGTGGGTGCGGTCGTGGACCATGTCCCACAGGACGAAGGCCTTCTCGCAGCGGTCCTGGTCCTCGACCATGGCGGCGATGTCCTCGGGCAGCTCGATGCCCAGGGTGTCGACGGCGGCCTCGGTGACCTTGCGGAAGCGGGCGGCCTCGCGGTCGCAGAAGATGCCACCCCAGCTGAAGCGCTCGGGGGCCTCGCGGACGGCGATGGTCTCCGGGAAGAGCACGGCCGAGTTGGTGTCGTACCCGGCGGTGAAGTCCTCGAAGGTGATGCCGCAGAACAGCGGGTTGTCGTAGCGGGTGGCCTCCAGCTCGGAGAGCCACTCCGGCCACACCATGCGCAGCACGACGGCCTCGAAGTTGCGGTCCGGGTTGCCGTTCTGCGTGTACATCGGGAACAGCACGAGGTGCTGGAGCCCGTCCACGCGGTCGGCGGCCGGCTGGAAGGCCAGCAGCGCGTCGAGGAAGTCGGGGACCGCGAATCCGCCCTGGGCCCACTTGCGCAGGTCGGCGACGAGCGCGCGGTGGTACGCCGCGTCGTGCGGGACCAGCGGGGAGAGCTTCTCGACCGCGGCGACGATGCGCTCGACGGTCTGCTCGGCGAGCGCCAGCGCGGGCGCGCCCTCGGCCCGGAAGTCGATGGAGCCGTCCGTGCTCTGCCAGGGGCGGAGCTCCTCCACGGCATTCTTGAGCTCGGGCCAGGCAGGGTGGTCGACCACGGGGGCGTCGGCGGATATCCCTCCACCGGTCACGTCCTGCACAAGAATTTCCGTCATGCCTCTTCCTCCACAGGAGAACCTCGCGTCAAGACACCGTAACCATCGACGCTCCCTCACCACAAGAGGGTAAAGGGAAATCCTCCTGTCAGACCCCGGGGTAGACCGCGATTTTTCCTGCCTCGCCGGGTGGACGGCCGAGAAATTCGGTGTTCCGCGGGGACACCTCCGGTCGCGGGACCGGCTACTAGGCTGTTGCGCGAACCGCACCGGGCACGGCGGAGCCGGGCCGGTCCTCGACGGAGGCGAGAAGATCTTGAGTTTCCTCACCATCGGCCATCGCGGAGTCATGGGCGTCGAGCCCGAGAACACCCTGCGCTCCTTCGTCCGGGCCGAGCGGGCCGGCCTGGACGTCATCGAGCTCGACCTGCACCTCAGCAAGGACGGCGCCCTGGTCGTCATGCACGACGCGGAGGTCGACCGCACCACCGACGGCACCGGGCCGATCGCCGACAAGACCCTCGCGGAGCTGCGCGAGCTGGACGCGGGCGGCGGCGAGCGCGTCCCCGTCTTCGAGGAGGTCCTGGACGCCGTCGGCGCGCCGATCCAGGCGGAGATCAAGGACGTCGCAGCGGCCCGGACCCTCGCCGGGGTGATCCTCGCCCGCGAGCTCACCGGGCGCGTCGAGGTGATCTCCTTCCACGACGAGGCCCTCGCCGAGGTCCGCGCCCTCGTCCCCGCGGTGCGCACGGCGCTGGTGGCCGACCGGCGTCAGGCCGACGTGGTGGCGCGGGCCCTCGCGGTCGGCGCCGGCGCGCTCGTCCTCAATGTCCGGCACCTCACCCAGGACACCGTCGAGCGGGCGCACGCGGAAGGGCTGCGGGTGACGGGGTGGGTGGTGAACACCCAGGACGACCTGCGCCTGGCGCACGCCCTCGGGCTCGACGGCGTGACGACCGACCGCCCCGGGATCCGGGGCGACGGCCTCATCGCGTGAGCGGCACCCTTCGGGTCAGCCGAGTTCCTTGACGAGCAGCTCGAACTGCAGGTCGTCGCGCTGTGGCAGGCCGAAGCGCTCGTCGCCGTACGGGAAGGGGGTCATCCGGCCCGTCCGGCGGTAGCCGCGCCGCTCGTACCAGGCGATCAGCTCCTCGCGGACCGAGATGACGGTCATGTGCATCTCGCGCACGTCCCAGAGCTCCCGCACCCGGCGCTCCGCCTCGGCGATGATCTGCCGGCCGAGGCCCGCGCCCTGGAGCTCCGGGCGGACCGCGAACATGCCGAAGTAGGCGGCCTCGCCGCGGTGTTCGAGCTGGCAGCAGGCGACGATGACACCGTCGCGCTCCACCACCATCAGCCGGCTGCCCGGAGTGGCGATGACCGCCTCGACGCCCTCGGCGTCGGTGCGCTGCCCCTGGAGGATGTCCGCCTCGGTGGTCCAGCCCGCCCGGCTGGAGTCGCCCCGGTACGCCGACTCGACGAGCGGCACGAGCGCCGGCACGTCGTCCGGCACGGCGTCGCGGTAGGTGATGCGGCCGGTGTGCTGGGACTCGGCGGTGTCCATGGGTGTGCGGGCTCCCCTCAGGCGCTGGCGATCGGCGTACGCGATCGCCCCGAGCCTAACGCGCGCCCCGCACTCCCCCTCGTACACCTGTGTGCGCCTCTGCGCCCGCGTAGGCGCTCCGGGCCCCGGGCATGCACTCGGGGTCGGGAGGGTTCGCGGTCGGCGAGGAGGGGGTCCGACGTGCAGGGACCGGCTCTGTCCGGCTGGCTGCTCGTGGTGCTGTGCGCGGCCGGCGGTGCGTACTGCCTGCTGCGCGCGCGGCGCAGCGTCGGGGAGGAGCGCCGGGCGGCGGGGAGCGAGGCCGTGATGGGCTTCGGGATGGCCGCGATGGCGCTGCCCGCGACGGTCGTGGCCCCTCCGGAGTGGGTGCTCGTGCTGTACGTGGCGGTGTTCGGGCTCGCCGCCCTGGGCGGCCTGCTCGGGGCGGTGCGGGGCGGCGGACACCATCTGCACCACCTGGTGGGCTCACTGGCGATGGTCTACATGGCGCTGGCGATGGCGGCGGCCCCCGGCACGGGGGCCCACGCCGGGCACGCGGCGGCGGGCGTGGGCGGCATACCCGTGCTGACCGGTGCGCTGCTCGCCTACTTCGGCGCGTACGTGCTGCGCTCGGGCACCCGGCTGGTGCCGGTGGCGGCGGGCGGCAGCGGTGACGCGCGGACCACGGGCGGGGCCCGGGCGCCGGGTTCCGACCTGACGCTGGTGTGCCGGCTGTCGATGGCGCTCGCCATGCTGGCGATGCTCCTCACCCTCTGAGGACGGCCGGGGCGCGGGGCGCGGCCACGGGTGAACCGGGCAAACGTGGCGTGCGTCACTTGATCGGCAAGGCCGTACCCCCGCGTGGTACCGGCTCATAGGCTGGCGGCATGTTGGTCTCCCTCGCGCTGCTCGCGCTCGGCGTCCTGACCGCCGTCGTGGCCCCGCGGCTCCTGTCGCGGGCCGACTGGGCGGAGCGGGAACCCGTGGTGGCGCTCTGGGTGTGGCAGTGCGTGGTGGCGGCGGTACTGCTGAGCTTCGCGCTGGCGATGACGTTCAGTGCGTCCGCCGCCTGGCAAGCGGTGCGCGGCCAGCTCTTCGCCCCCGCCCCGCACGCCGTGATCGAGGCGTACGAGCTCGGCGCCAGCCGGCCCTGGTCGGCGGTGCTCGCCGTGCTGCTCGCGGCCGGCGGGCTGTGGACCGGCGCGATGCTGGGCCGCGAGATCGGCCACGCGCGGGCCCGCCGCAAGCTGCGCCGCTGCGAACTGCTCGTACGGGCGCCGCTGGTGCCCGGCGAGGAGGCCACGGGCAGCGAGCGCCTGGTGATCCTCGAGGGCGAGCGCGCGGACGCCTGGTGGCTGCCCGGCGGCAGGGCGCCTCGGCTGGTCATCACCACGGGGGCACTGCGCCGCCTCAAGGGCCGCCGGCTCGACGCGGTCCTCGCGCACGAGCAGGGACACGCCCGGGCGCGGCACGACTGGCTGCTGCACTGTTCGGCCGCGCTGGCCGACGGCTTCCCGGGGGTGCCGGTCTTCGCGGCCTTCCGCGGCGAGATGCACCGGCTGGTGGAGCTGGCCGCGGACGACGTGGCCTCGCGCCGCTTCGGACGCATGACGGTCGCGCTCGCCCTGGTCGATCTCAACGAGGACCGCGGGGTGTTCGGCCCCGGTCAGGGCCCGGACGCCGGCCTGCCGCAGCGCGTCGACCGCCTCCTCGCCGCCACGCCCCGCCTCACGGCGGCCCGCCGGCTGCGCCTGACGGCCGCGGCGGCCCTGGTCCCGGTGCTCCCGGTCCTGGTGGCCTTCGTGCCGGCGCTGAGGGCGCTGGGATAAGGAGCGTCCCGGCGAGCCCGGCCCCGTCGGCGGGGCACCGCCCAGGTGCCGTCCGCCGATTCGCCGGGGTCGGGCGCACGGCACCTGGAGGGCTTCGGGCAGGATCGGGCCCATGCGCATCTCCGCCGCCGTCTCCGGCGCCCTGGCCGTGCTGCTGCTCGTCCTGGTGGCGGTGGGGTGGCCACCACTGCTCTCGCTCGACCAGGACGTCGCCGAGGCCCTGCACCGCAGCGCGCTCGCCGAGCCCGGGTTCACCCACCTCAACCGGATCCTGAGCGACTGGGTCTGGGACCCGTGGACCATGCGCGCGCTGGCCGCGGTCGCCGTGGGCTGGCTGTGGTGGCGGCGCGAGCGGCTGCTCGCGCTGTGGGTGGCGGTCACCAGCCTGCTCACGGTGGGCTTCCAGCAGGGGCTGAAGGCGGCGGTGGACCGGCCGCGGCCCCTCTGGCCGGATCCGGTCGACTCGGCGGACTACTCCGCGTTCCCCTCCGGCCACGTCATGACGGCGACGGTCACCTGCGGGCTGCTGCTGTGGGTGCTCGCCCTGCACTGGCGCGAGGGCCGGCGGGGCTGGGGCACGCTCGCCGGGGTGGCCGTGCTGTCGGTCGTGGGGGTGGGCTGGACCCGGGTGTACCTGGGCGTGCACTGGCCGTCCGACGTGGTGGGCGGCTGGCTCTTCGGCTGGGCCTGTGTGGCGCTGGCGATCGTCACGTACCGCGCGGCCGTGGAGCGGGGGCAGGGTGCGGGCCCGGGGCCGGGCTCCGGGAGCAGAATGGAAGACAAGCGATGAAGCCGCCTGTCCTGGACGATCCCCCGCGTCGCCCAGAACAGACGGCATGTCCCGCTTCCGGCCACGAGGGCGCGACAGCAGGACGCGCTGAGTATATTGGCTGCCAGCCAGTCAACGCAGGAGTCCAGCATGTCCCCGCGTAGCGCATCGGTCAATGAAGAGCTTCGGCGGCGCTCCCGCGAGCGGCTGCTGCAGGCGACCGTGGAGCTGGTCGACGAGCGCGGGTACGAGGCCACGACCCTCGCGGACATCGCCTCCCGGGCGGGCTCGGCACGGGGCCTGATCTCGTACTACTTCCCCGGCAAGCGGCAGCTCCTGCAGTCCGCGGTGCACCGGCTGATGCATCTGACGCTGGAGGAGGCGCTGGAGCGCGAGCCGCGCACGGAGGACGGCCGGGAGCGCCTGGCGCGGGCGATCGACGCGATCCTGGGCCTCGCGGAGAAGCGGCCGCAGCTCATGCGGACGCACATGGCGGGCATCCTGCAGGCCGAGGGGTTCGTGCGGTGCCCGGAGCAGCAGCGGCTCGCGGAGCTGCTGCGGGACACGGTCACGCGGTACGGCTCCGAGGACGTGGACACCGACTACCCACTGCTGCGGGCGCTGCTGATGGGGGCGGTCGTCGCCGTGCTGCTGCCGGGGGCGCCGATGCCGCTGGCACGGCTGCGCTCGGAGCTGTTCCAGCGGTACGGGCTCGACTGGGAGCAGGGCATGCCGCCGGGCGGGGGTCCGCCCGACGGCATGCAGGGGATGCGCACGGCGTTACCGGACCTGTCGGCCCGGGTGCCGCGTCAGGCCTCGAAGGAGACCGGTTCCGTCGGCTAGTCGAAGTAGTCGGGCTGCGTCTGGACGTTCAGCTCGTCCATCCGGACCCGCGCCGCCTTGTCGGTGCGCTTGTCGCTGAGCTTGAGCACGTCGAAGCCCTTGGCGATGTCGTTCGAGTAGATGTGTCCGTTGTAGTAGTAGGCCGACCAGGAACCGCCGGTGGCCAGGGTGGTCGCGGAGACCGGGCCCCGCTCGAAGAAGGCGATCTCCTTCGGGCGGCTGGAGTCGGTGAAGTCCCAGACGGAGACGCCGCCCTGGTACCAGGCCTGGACCATGATGTCCTTGCCCTTGACCGGGATGAGCGAGCCGTTGTGGGCGACGCAGTTCTCGGTGTCGGCCTGGTGGCGCGGGATCTTGAAGTAGCTGCGGAAGACCAGCTTGCGCCTGTCGCCCTTGCCGACGATGTCGTAGATGCCGTCCGCGCCGCGGTTCGGGCCGACGACCGCGTTGCAGGTGGGCGCCCCGCCGCCGCCGAGCTCGTCGGTGAAGACGACCTTGTTCGCCTTCTGGTTGAAGGTCGCGGAGTGCCAGAACGCGAAGTTGACGTTGTCCTGGACCCGGTCGATCACCCTGGGGCGCTCCGGGTCCTTGATGTCGAAGAGGATGCCGTCGCCCATGCAGGCGCCGGCGGCCAGGTTCTCGCTGGGCAGCACGGTCAGGTCGTGGCAGCCGGTGGTCTTGGAGACACCCGGGTTGGTGGGCGCACCGGGGTTGCCGCCGCCGTCCGGGCCCTCGCCGGGGAAGAGGACCGGGAAGTCGACGACCTTGGCCTGTTCGGGCGCCTTGCGCGGCACCTTGATGACCGAGATGCCGTCGTGCGGGGGCTGGCAGTCGGGGAAGGCGGCGTTGGGCGAGTACGAGGAGACGTAGACGTACACGTCCTTGCGCTTCGGCACCAGCGTGTGGGTGTGCGAACCGCAGTTGGTCTCGACGGAGGCGACGTACTTCGGGTTGGCGATGTCGCTGATGTCGAAGATCTTCATGCCCTCCCAGGATTCCTTCACCGAGGCGGGCTGCGGAACGCTGGCGCAGGAGTTGTCGCTGCGCGAGGAGTCGGTGGACAGGAAGAGCAGGTTCCCGGAGACGGACACGTCGTTCTGGGAACCGGGGCACAGCACCTGGGCGACGGTCCTGGGCGAGCGCGGGTTGCTGATGTCGAAGATCCGGAAGCCGTCGTAGTTGCCGGCGAAGGCGTACTTCCCCTGGAAGGCCAGGTCGGAGTTGATGCCCGTCAGGGCGTCCTTCGGGATGTTGACGAGGTGTTCGATGTTGGGGCTGTGGACGACCTCGTCCACGCCGGGTATCTCACCGGCGGCGATGGCGGCGCGGGCGTCGGACGCCTGCTCCGCCGAGACGGCTGCCTGGGCCGGGGCGTCGCCGGGGTCGGGGGTGGCGGCCGCGGGTCCGGCGGCGAGCAGGCCGATCAGCAGTCCGGCGGCGGCGGTCGCCACTCCCAGGCCTCTGATCCGTGCACGCGGGGTACTCGTGGTACGCAACGAAGTCACTCCGTCCTCTCTGATGTCGCACAGTTGAACGGTGGTGGGACCCCGGCAGTATCTTCCTTGGTGTGCACATCTCAACAGATGGCAACAGAGACGTAATCGAGAAACACCCGCACCCGTCCCTCGCAGTCGCCGAAGTGCCCGTGGAGGTCGTGTTGTCGAAGCGCCGTGTCCGTGGAGCAGTCGCCGGTGTGCTCGCCGTCGCCGCCGTGTTCGCGCTCGCCGCGTGCGAGTCGGGCCCGGAGCCGGGGGCGGCCGCGCCCCCGGCGGCCACGTCGGGCGGCCCCCTGGTGGTGGCCCCGGGCAAGCCGGGCGAGCCGGCGAAGAAGCTCACCCCCGAGGAGGCGGCCCGGCTGATGCCCGACGAGCGTCCCAACGGCGCCGACTACACGTACGTCCAGATGATGATCGAGCATCACCGGCAGGCGCTCACCATGACGGCACTGGCCCCGCAGCGGGCCGGGTCCGAGAAGGTGCGGAAGGTCGCCGAGCGGATCGGGGCGGCACAGGGGCCCGAGATCAGTGCCATGGAGGGCTGGCTGAGGAACAACGGCGGCCCCCGGCCGCGGACGGGGCACGACCACCACTCCATGCCGGGAATGGCGTCCGAGGCGCAGCTCGCCCGACTGCGCGCCGCCAAGGGGAAGGCGTTCGACGCCCTCTTCGTCAAGTTGATGATCACCCACCACGAGGGCGCCGTCAGCATGGCCGCCGAGGTGCTCGGCCAGGGCAACAACGTCCTCGTGGAGGAGATGGCCGACGACGTCATCGCCCAGCAGACGGCGGAGATCAACCGGATGCGCTCGCTGTAGACCGGCCCGGGAGGCCCCGGCGGTGCCATGCTGGAAGCCTCCCGGCAGGAAGGGGCGTCCCTCGTGCTGCGCGTCGCCGTCGTCGGCTCGGGACCCAGCGGGGTCTACACCGCCCAGGAGCTGGTCCGGCAGACCGCCGTGCCCGGGATCCGGGTGCACGTCCTGGACCGGCTGCCCTGCCCGTACGGTCTGGTGCGGTACGGGGTGGCGCCCGACCACGAGAAGATCAAGTCCCTTCAGGGAAACCTGCGGACGGTCCTGGAGGACGAGCGCGTCTCCTTCCTCGGCGACGTGGAGGTGGGGGCGCACGGGCTCACCCCGGCCGGGCTCCTGGAGCTGTACCACGCGGTGGTGTACTGCGTCGGCGCCTCCCGCGACCGCCGGCTCGGGGTGCCGGGCGAGGAGCTGCGGGGCAGCTTCTCCGCCACCGACTTCGTCTCCTGGTACAGCGCGCACCCGGACGCCGCGCGGGACGGCTTCGGCCTGGACGTCCCCCGCGCGGTGGTCGTCGGGGCGGGGAACGTGGCGGTGGACGTGACCCGGCTCCTGGTGCGGCGGGCCGCGGAGCTCGCGCCGACGGACGTCCCGCAGGGCGCCCTGGAGGCGCTGGCCGCGAGCGGGGTGCGCGAGGTGCACATGGTGGCCCGGCGCGGGCCCGGTCAGGCGAAGTTCACCACCAAGGAGCTGCGCGAGCTCGGCGCCCTGCCCGACACCCGGGTCCTGGTCGACCCGGCGGAGCTGGCCCTGGACCCCGCGTACGCCGACCCGTCGGCCCTGCCCGCGGTCAACCGGCGCAACGTGGAGGTCGTACGGGGGTGGGCGGCGGACGGTGCCACCGGCGCGCGCGGCATCCGGCTGCGGTTCTTCCTGCGGCCCGTCGAGATCCTCGGCGCGGCCGGCCGGGTCACCGGGGTCCGTTTCGAGCGGACCGAGCCGGACGGGGACGGCGGCGTCCGGGGCACGGGCCGGTACGAGGAGATCGAGGCGGGTCTCGTGCTGCGCGCGGTCGGATACCGGGGCGCCCCGCCGGCCGGACTGCCCTTCGACGCGGCGCGGGGCACCGTCCCGCACGCGGCGGGACGGGTGCTGCGCGACGGGGCGGTCTCACCCGGGGAGTACGTGGCGGGCTGGATCAAGCGCGGCCCGACGGGCGTCATCGGCACCAACCGGCCCTGCGCCAAGGAGACCGCCGCCTCGCTGCTGGCCGACGCTCCGGCCCTGGCCCGCCGCCGGATCGCCGACGACCCGGTGGCGGAGCTGCGGGCCCTGGGGCACGAGCCTGTGCCGTGGACGGGCTGGCTGGCGATCGAGCGGGCCGAGGCGGCGCTGGGCGGGACGCTGGGCCGCGAGCGCGTGAAGATCCCCGACTGGGCAGGGCTGCGGGCGGCGGCCCGGGGAGCCTGAGCGCCTCCCGCGAGCCCGGCCCGGCCGACCCGTCCTAGGGCCTGTCGTTCTCGCCGAGGCGGGCGGCCTGGGCGCCGGCGGCCGTCAGGACGCTGTCCAGGAGGCCGGGGAAGAGGGCCTCCAGGTCGTCGCGGCGCAGCATGTTGAGTTTGGCGGTGCCCCGGTAGATCTGCCGGACGACGCCGCTCTCGCGCAGCACCCGGAAGTGGTGCGTGCTGGTCGACTTGGTGACCGGCAGCTCGAAGTACGAGCAGCTGAGCTCGGCCCCGGTGTCCGCGAGGGCCATGCAGCGCACGATCCGCAGCCGGACGGTGTCCGACAGGGCGTGCAGCACGGCTTCGAGCCGGATGTCCTCGCGCGCGGGGTGTTCCAGGACCCTGGGGTTGGTCGCGGTCGTCACGGCTGCGGCTCCACTTCTGTCCGGGGGTGCGTGCTGCCGGGCGGCTCTCGGGAATGTGTGCGGTCATTGTACGAGCATCCTCGTAGTTTGACAGGCACCGTACTACGATGCCTATCGTAGTAAGCATCTTCTCCAGGCAGTACCGAGAGACGCCGAAACGGAGTCCGCCATGAGCACCGCCCTCTTCGAGCCCCTCACCCTGAGGTCCCTGACCGTCCCGAACCGGGTGTGGATGGCCCCGATGTGCCAGTACTCGGCGGAGACCACCGGCCCCCTCGCGGGCGTCGCCGGCGACTGGCACTTCGCCCACTACGCGGCCCGCGCCACGGGCGGCACCGGCCTGATCCTGACCGAGGCGACCGCGGTCGCCCCCGAGGGCCGGATCAGCCCCGCCGACCTCGGCATCTGGGACGACGTCCACATCGAGGGACTGCGTCGGATCACCACCTTCCTGAAGCAGCACGGCACCGTTCCGGGCGTCCAGATCGCCCACGCGGGGCGCAAGGCCTCGACCAACCGCCCGTGGGAGGGCCGCGGCCCCGTCGACCCCGCCACCGGACTCGGCTGGCAGCCGGTCGGGCCCAGCCCGGTCGCCTTCGCCGAGGACCACCCGGTGCCCACCGAGCTCACCCCCGAGCAGATCCGCGAGGTCACCGCCCGCTTCGCCGACGCGGCCCGTCGCGCGCTCGCCGCCGGCTTCCAGGTCCTGGAGGTGCACGGCGCCCACGGCTACCTGATCGGCGAGTTCCTCTCCCCGCACAGCAACCGGCGCACCGACGCCTACGGCGGCTCCTTCGAGAACCGCACCCGCTTCGCTCTGGAGGTCGTCGACGCGGTGCGCGCCGAGTGGCCCGAGGAACTGCCGCTCTTCTTCCGCATCTCGGCCACCGACTGGCTCGACGAGCAGGGCTGGACCGCGGACGACACCGTGCGCTTCGCCGCTCTGCTGCGCGAGCACGGCGTCGACCTGCTGGACGTGTCCACCGGCGGCAACGGCGGCTCCGCCCGGATCCCGGTGTCCCCCGGCTACCAGGTGCCGTTCGCCGCCCGGGTGAAGGCGGAGACCGGGCTGCCCGTCGCCGCCGTCGGCCTGATCACGGAGAGCGGCCAGGCCGAGAAGATCGTCGCCAACGGGGAGGCGGACGCCGTCCTCATCGGCCGCGAGCTGCTCCGCGACGCCTCCTGGGCCCGGCGGGCCGCACGCGAGCTGGGCGCCGAGACCCACGCCCCGGCCCCGTACGCCTGGGCGATCTGACCGTCCCGCCGCCAGGCCCTCAACACGCCCCTCACCTGGGGCGGAGCCACCTCCGGGGGCCGTTGTCAGTGGGCGGGTGCAGACTGGCCCGTATCCGCGACAACGGCGTCCTGGAGGTGTCGGCATGACCGAGGTGCTACTGACCGTAGGCACCCGCAAGGGTCTGTTCATCGGCCGCGGCCGAGACGGCCGCTGGGAGTTCGACGAACCACACTTCAACGCGCAGGCGATCTACTCGATCGGCATCGACACCCGCCGCGAGGTCCCCAGGATCCTGGTCGGCGGGGACAGCGCGCACTGGGGCCCGTCCGTCTTCCACTCCGACGACCTCGGCGCCCACTGGACCGAGCCGCCCCGGCCCGCGGTCAAGTTCCCCCAGGACACCGGGGCTTCGCTGGAGCGGGTGTGGCAGCTGCACCCGGCGCCCGCGCACTCCCCCGACGTCGTCTACGCGGGGACCGAGCCCGCCGCGCTCTTCCGGTCCACCGACGGCGGCGAGTCCTTCGAGCTGGTCCGCCCCCTCTGGGAGCACCCGACCCGGGACCGCTGGGTGCCGGGCGGCGGCGGCGAGGCCGTGCACACCGTCGTCACCGATCCGCGCGACCCGGACGCCGTGACCGTCGCCGTGTCGACCGCGGGCGTCTTCCGCTCCCGCGACGGCGGCGCGAGCTGGGCTCCGGCCAACGACGGGGTGTCCGCGGTCTTCCTGCCCGACCCGCACCCGGAGTTCGGCCAGTGCGTGCACAAGATCGCCCAGGACGCGGGCGACCTCGACCGGCTCTACCTCCAGAACCACTGGGGCGTCTTCCGCAGCGACGACGGCGGCGGCCGGTGGACCGACATCGGTTCCGGACTCCCCTCCGACTTCGGCTTTGCCGTGGCCGCCCACCCGCACCGCCCGGACACCGCCTACGTCTTCCCCATCAACGCCGACTCCGACCGCGTCCCCGCCGGACGCCGCTGCCGCGTCTACCGCACCGGCGACGCCGGCGGGACCTGGGAGCCGCTCACCGAGGGCCTGCCGGACGGCGACCACTACGGCACGGTGCTGCGCGACGCCCTGTGCACGGACGACGGCGACCCGGCGGGCGTCTACTTCGGCAACCGCAACGGCGAGGTGTACGCGAGCGCCGACGACGGCGACAGCTGGCGGCTCCTCACCGAGCACCTGCCGGACGTGCTGTGCGTGCGGGCGGCGGTGATCGGCTGACGCCGGCGACGAGGCGGAGGAGCCGGGACCGCCGAGCGACGGACCCCGATGTCCGGCTGCGCCACTAGAGTGACGGGCGTGGCAGCACGACCGTTGAACGAAATCGTCGAGGCCGGGTGGGCGCAGGCGCTCGCCCCCGTGGCCGAACGCATCGCCGGGATGGGCGACTTCCTCCGGCAGGAGGTGGCCGCCGGGCGCACCTACCTACCCTCCGGGGCCAACGTCCTCAGAGCCTTCCAGCAGCCCTTCGACGAGGTGCGGGTCCTCATCGTCGGCCAGGACCCCTACCCGACACCCGGGCACGCGGTGGGCCTGAGCTTCTCCGTGGCACCGGACGTGCGTCCGGTGCCACCGAGCCTGGACAACATCTTCCGCGAGATGCACACGGACCTCGGGCACCCGCGCCCGTCGAACGGCGATCTGACCCCGTGGACCCGGCAGGGCGTGCTGCTGCTCAACAGGGCGCTCACCACGGCCCCGCGGCGGCCCGGCGCCCACCGGGACAAGGGCTGGGAGGCGGTCACCGAACAGGCCATCCGGGCGCTCGCCGCGCGCGGCAAGCCGCTGGTGTCGGTGCTGTGGGGCCGGGACGCCCGCAACCTGCGCCCGCTGCTCGGCGACCTCCCCGCGATCGAGTCCTCGCACCCGTCGCCGATGTCGGCGGACCGCGGCTTCTTCGGCTCGCGCCCCTTCAGCCGCACCAACGAGCTGCTGCTCCGTCAGGGCGCCCAGCCGGTGGACTGGCAGCTGCCGTGACGGACGGGGCGGAGCGCGGACTGGTCGTCGGTGTCGACTCGGGCGGGTCGGGGCTGCGGATCGCGCTCGCCCGGGCCGTGGACGGCCGGGTGCTGGAGACGGCCGCGTCCGGGGAACCGGTGCGCACCGGGGCGGGCGGGATCGACGCCGGGCATCTGCTGGCCCAGTTGCTGCCCGCCGTAGCCGCGATGACCGCCCGGTCCGCCGGAGCCGACGAGCGGATCGTGGCGGTCGCGGTCGGCGCGGCCGGCATGGCGACCCTCGGCGACGGCCTGCGGGCCGAGCTGCCGGGCGCGTTCGCGCGGGCCTGGGGCGTGCGGCGGCTCGCGCTGGCTGCCGACGCCGTCACCGCGTACGCGGGCGCGCTGGGTCAGCGGCCGGGTGCCGTCGTCGCGGGCGGCACCGGTCTGATCGCCATGGGCACGGATCTGACGGACTGGCGCCGGGCCGACGGCTGGGGCCATCTGCTCGGCGACTGCGGAAGCGGGGCGTGGATCGGGCGCGCGGGGCTCGAAGCGGCCATGCGGGCGTACGACGGGCGGCGCGGAGGCTCGGCCGTGCTCCTGGCGCGCGCCGAGGAACTCTTCGGTCCGGTCGCCGGGTTGCCGGGCGCGCTCTACCCCCGGAGCGACCGGCCCGCCGTCCTCGCCTCCTTCGCGCCCCTGGTGGGCGGCTGCGCCGCCGCCGGGGACCCGGTGGCGGTGGCGGTCCTGGAGCGGGCCGCCGGCCACATCGCTCAGGCCGCGGCGGCCGTCTGCCCGTCCGACGCCGACGTCGAAGTGGCCCTGACGGGAGGCCTGTTCAAGATGGGCGAGCCGCTCCTCGGTCCGCTGCGGGCGGAGCTGGACGCGCTGCTCCCGCGGGCCCGCGAGGTGCCGGCCGCGGGCGATCCGCTCGCCGGCGCGGTCACGATCGCCGCCGCGCTCGCCACCGGAACGGTGCGGTTGCCCGGGGATCCGCGCCTCCTTGAACTCACCAGGTAAACGGCGGTTCCTGGCGAGTCGGACATACAGGGGCAGAAGTCGCCCAGCCGCACCTCACCGAACTGCGCGACGGGCAAAACCAGTAGCATGCGGCGCCATGAGCTCCCCCACTGGGCCCACTCCCGGCCTGCCTGTACGAATGCCGCGCCCCCGCCAGCCCGGGCGGCACCGGCGCCCTGAACCCGTGGTGGCGCCCGAGGGCGCGCCCGCGCTCGTTCTCGCCGTCCCCGGCGTGCCGTCCGCCGCCATACGCTCGCTGGCCGAGGAGGTCGTGAGCATCGCCCGCTCGGAGCTGCCCGGCCTCGACGCCGTGATCGGTTACCTGGACGGCGACGACGCCACCGACTACCCGACCCTCGGCGCGGTCCTGGCGCGCGCCGCCGCGCTGCGCACCGAGCGGTACGAGCTGGCCGTGGCGGCCGGTCGTGAGCCGGCCGCGCCCGAGGGTCCCGCCGCGGTCGTGGTCCCGCTGCTCGCGGGCCCGGACAGCGCCCTGCTGCGGCGGATCCGGCAGTCCGTGATGGACAGCGGCAACACCGCGGAGCTGACCGACGTGCTCGGCCCGCATCCGCTGCTCGCCGAGGCCCTGCACGTGCGCCTCTCGGAGGCCGGTCTGGCCCGCGCCGACCGCGCCCGGCTGTTCACGGTCGCCACGGCGGCCGACGGCATCATCCTGGCCACGGTCGGCGGCGAGGAGGCGGTCCAGGCCGCCGGGATCACCGGCATGCTGCTGGCGGCACGGCTGGCCGTGCCCGTGATGGCGGCGGCGCTCGACCAGGAGGGTTCGATCTCGGCGATCGCCGACCAGCTGCGCGGCTCCGGCTCGGAGCAGCTGGCACTGGCCCCGTACCTGATCGGCCCGGAGCTGGCCGAGGGCCTGCTCGACGCGGCCGCCAAGGAGGCCGGCTGCGCGACGGCGGAGGCGCTGGGCGCCTACCCGGCGATCGGCAAGCTGGTGCTCTCGCAGTACGCGTCGGCGCTCGGGATCTCCCCGCAGCAGGGCTCGCCCGTCCACTGACGGACCGGGCGCGCGCAGGACCGTGACGGGAAGGGCCCGCACCGGAGGTCTCCGGTGCGGGCCCTTCCCGTACGTGTGGGGGCGTCGGCTCAGGCGAGGACGACGCAGGAGGCCGCGGGGGCCGGGACGGAGCCCGTGCGGACCGGCAGGCCGGTCTCCGGGTCGACGGTGAACCAGGTGACGTCGCCGGAGCGCTCGTTCGCGGCGTAGAGGTGGCGCCCGGAGGGGTCGAGGGTCAGGTCGCGGGGCCAGTGGCCGCCGCAGGGCACGGAGGCGACCAGGCGGGCCTCCGCGCCGCCCGCGTCGAGGGCGAGGACCGCGAGGGTGTCGTGGCCGCGTACGGCGGCCCAGAGGAAGCGCCCGTCGGGAGCGACGACGACCTCGGAGGGGTAGCGGTCCCCCGTGGCGTCCGCGGGGACGACGGGGGTCTCGCCGAGCGCTTCGAGGACGCCCGTGTCGGCGTCCCATCGGCACACGGTGACCGTGGGCTCCAGCTCGTTCAGCACGTAGGCGTGGGCGCCGTCCGGGTGGAAGGCGAGGTGGCGGGGCCCGGTGCCGGAGCGCAGCGCGGTCGTCCCGTGCGGGTGCAGGGAGCCGGTGCCGGGGTCGAGGGCCCAGATCGTGACGGAGTCGGCGCCGAGGTCCACGGCGAGCACCCAGCGGCCGCTCGGGTCGGGCAGCACCTGGTGGGCGTGCGGCCCCTCCTGGCGCCGCTCGACCGGTCCCGAGCCCTCGTGGCGCACCACGCCGGTGACGGGCTTCAGGCTCCCGTCGGCGGCGGCCGGCAGGACGCTGACGCTGCCGGAGGTGTAGTTGGCGGTGAGGACGTGTCCCGCGGTCACGGCGAGGTGGGTGGGTCCGGAGCCGTCCACGGGCACGGGGGCGCCGAGGAGGCGGGGCTCGGGGCCGGTGACGTCGAGGGCGGCCGCGGCGCCCTCCGCGGTCTCGGAGACCGCGTACAGCACCTCGGCGCCGGGCCCGAGGGCGAGGAAGGACGGGTCGGCGACGGCGTCGCTCGCCCCCACGAGCTCCAGTGCTCCGGTCTCCGGTTCCACCTCGGCGACGAGCACACCCCGGCCGCCGGCCGAGGTGAACGATCCGATGTATGCCCGCGTACGGCGTGTGTCGCCCACGGCGCCTCCCCTGTCCGCTTGTCCGCTGTCCCCAGGCCGATCACGGCAGACCGGCCGTCGTCGGGGCAGACGTTAGCAGGCGGTCTAGACCAGGTAGGGGGCAGCGGGCGCAGGAGCTTCCGGGGCGCCCGGCCGCCGGACGGCACGGGGCGCAGGGTCAGGCAGCCGGGACCAGGGGTGCGCGCGGCGAGGTGCGCAGCGGGGCCGCCAGGTCGACCAGGGCCCGTTCCAGGCCGTGGAGGTGCCCGAGGGCCGCCTCGGCGCCGGGGTGGTGCGGCGGCAGGGCCGACGACGCGGCGGCGGCCGTGCCGCGGCGGGCCGCGTCGACGGGCGGTACGAGGGCGTGGACGGCGGCCTCGACGCGCCACGCGGCCGCGGCGAGCCGGGCGTCGTGCGAGGCGTCCGGGTCGGCGGCGACCGCCGCGAGGCCGCGGGCCTCCCGGGCGCAGTCGTCGAGCAGCGCGAGGACCCGGCGGGCCCGGGCCTTGCGGGCGCGCAGCGGGCTCAGCGGGTGGACGAGGGGGGCCAGCGTGAGGCGGGCGCGGCCGAGCAGGAGGTCGAGCTCGGCGGCGTGCGGCGCCGGGTCGGCGGCCGGGTCGCCGGCGAGCCTCCGGGCCGCGGCCGTGGTGCACGCGTGCACGGAGCCGACGGCCCGCTGGATCCAGGCGTTGGTCGCGGCGTGCGTGGTGACCGGCAGCAGGGCGACGCCGACGGCGGCGCCGACGGCGCCGACCGCGGTCTCCTGGAAGCGGAGCAGCAGCAGCCCGGGGTGCAGGACGCCCAGCAGGCCGTAGAGAAGGCCCGCCATGACGGTGACGAAGAACATCATCCAGCTGTACGAGAGCGGCGCGGTGTAGAAGATGCCGAAGACGCACACGGCGACCAGCGCGGCCGTCGGGGCGGCGGACCCGCCCAGCGGCAGGGCGATCAGCAGGCCCGCGGCGATGCCGGTCACGGTGCCGACGACCCGGCGGAAGCCGCGCACGAGGGTCTCGCCGCGCGAGGCGGTGTTCACGAAGATCCACCAGGCGGTGCCGACGGCCCAGTACCAGCGGTCCGGGGAGACGAGCTGTCCGGCCGCGAGGGCGACGGCGCAGGCGGCGGTGGCCTGGAAGGCCTGCCGGGTGGTGGGCCGGGCGAGCCCGGTGCCGGGCAGCGGGGCGGGCGCGGCCGGCGGCGGGACGCGCCGTTCGATGCACCAGGCGACGAAACGGACCGCGCCCGTCGTGCCGAGCGCGAGGAGCACGGCGGCGTACAGCTCGGGGAGCTGACCGGGCACGGCGTGCAGGAACTGCGTCACGAAGAACTGCATGAACGCGAAGATGCCGAGCGCGTGCCCGCGCGGTCCCCAGCGGCGCGCGTACACGCCGGCGAAGACGACGAGCAGCCAGGCGGCGTCGCGCAGCAGCGGCAGCCCGTGCAGGGCGGTCGCGAGCGCGAGGACGGGGAAGCCGGCCAGCGGCAGCAGGGCCGTGGTGACGGCCTGGCGGCGCACGGTGGGGTCGCCCACCGTGAACAGCGCCAGGAGCGCGGCGAGGCCGGCGGTGATCGAGGCGGTCAGGGAGAGCCCCACCAGCTCGGCCACGGCGACGGAGAGGCCGACGCCGAGCACGGCCCGCGAGGCCACGCGCAGCCGTACCTTGCCCGGGTCCGGCGCCACGCACACCTGCCGGAACAGCCGGCCCGCGGCCGTCAGGCCCTTCTTCACGACGGTCGTTCCGCCCCCGCTGCCGTACACACACCCTCTTCGTGGTCGCCGTGCTGTCTTGCCGATGCCTCGCGCATGTCTTCGGACATGGCGATGGCGCCGCGGGTCCGGGGCCGGCCACCTCGCCGGTCCGGCGCGTGCGCGGCGCCATCTGTCCAACTCTTCCAAGAGGAAAGCATCCTTCCGCCCAGTGGCTCAACCGACGGGCTGAAGGGTGGGCCATTGGTACAGTCGGAGCGTCGGATAATCGGCCAGAGGGAGGCCAACGGACCATGGCGGTGGACGAGCTCGACACCCGCGTCCTGCGGCTGCTCATCGAGCAGCCGCGCACCAGCGTGCGCGAATACGCCCGGATCCTCGGGGTGGCGCGGGGCACGGTCCAGGCCCGGATCGACCGGCTGGAACGGGACGGGGTGATCACCGCGACGGGTCCGGTGCTCTCCCCCGCGGCGCTGGGGCATCCGGTGCTCGCCTTCGTGCACATCGAGGTGACGCAGGGACATCTCGACGAGGTCGGGGACGCCCTGGCGACGGTCCCGGAGATCGTGGAGGCCTTCTCGATCACGGGCGGCGGCGACCTCCTGACCCGGGTGGTCGCCCGGGACGCCGGCCACCTGGAGGACGTGATCCAGCGGCTGATCCAGCTGCCGGGGGTGGTCCGCACGCGGACCGAGATCGCGCTGCGCGAACGGGTGCCGCACCGGCTGCTGCCGCTGGTCGAGTCGGTGGGGCGACGGGCCACGTGAGGGACGGCGGTCCATGCCGGCGCACGGGGACCGGGGCGGCGGAGCGGGACCAAGGACCCTCCGGTTCCGGTGACCGCTCTGCCAGGCTGGACCCATGAGCACCCCGCGCGTTTCGGTCGTCTTCGATCTCGACGGCACGCTGGTGGACAGCGAGCCGAACTACTTCGAGGCGACCCGCCGGACCCTGGCCGCGCACGGCGTGACGGGCTTCGACTGGGCGCGCCACACGGAGTTCATCGGGATCGGCACCCTGGAGTCGCTGCGGACGCTGGCGGCCGACTACGGGGTCGCCGCTCCGGTGGAGACGCTCCTCGACGCGACCAACCGGCACTACCTGGAGCTCGCCCGGAAGGGGACGCCCGTCTTCCCGGAGATGCGCGCGTTCGTGGAGCGGCTGTACGCGGCGGGGGTGCCCATGGCGGTGGCCTCGGGCTCCTCGCCCGCGGCGATCGAGGCCGTCCTCGCGGGAACCGGGCTCGACGCGTTCCTGACGACCACGGTCTCGGCCGAGGAGGTCGCGCACGGCAAGCCCGCGCCGGACGTCTTCCTGGAGGCGGCCCGCCGCCTCGGCGCCGCGCCGGAGGAGTGCGTGGTGCTGGAGGACGCGGCACCGGGCGCCGCCGCCGCGCACGCGGCGGGGATGCGCTGCCTCGCGCTCCCCTACGTACCGGGGACGGCGGACGATCCCGCCTTCGCCACGGCCGACCTGCTCTTCCGCGACGGCCAACGGGAGTTCACGGCAGGGGCGGCGCTGGAGTGGCTGACCGTAAAGGCATCGCACATGCGATGATAACGACATCAAAAGGCTTGCAGATGAGATGATCAACGGCTTAGGGTGCGCGTATGCAGACCTACACCATCGGCCAGGCGGCGCGCCTCCTCGGCGTCAGTCCGGACACCGCGCGGCGCTGGGCCGATGCCGGCCGGGTCGCCACCCACCGCGACGAGGGCGGCCGGCGTCTCATCGAAGGGCCCGACCTCGCCGCGTTCTCCATCGAGATCGCCCAGAGCGGGCAGGGCGACGAGGAGGAGACCTACACCTCCGTCCGCAACGCGTTCCCCGGGATCGTCACCGCGGTCAAGCTCGGTGACGTCGCCGCCCAGGTCGAGATCCAGGCGGGCCCGCACCGGCTGGTCTCCCTCCTCACCCGGGAAGCGGTCGAGGAGCTCGGCCTGGAGGTCGGCATGCAGGCCACGGCCCGCGTGAAGTCGACCAGCGTGCACATCGACCGCGCCTGAAATCGCGTGGTCGGAGGCCGAGTTCTGTGACAGGGTTCGGCACGCACCCCCGAGAGATCCTGGAGCGTCCATGGCGATCCCGCCCCGCCTCGCCCCCCTGCTCGACCAGTTCGAGTTCGCCCGAGAGCGGCTCGTGAACCGGCTGAACGGGCCGGTGACGGACAGCGGCGACGGGACGGGCGTGCCGGTCGGTCCGATCACCGACGCCGAGTTCCTGTGGGAGCCCGTGGAGGGCTGCTGGTCGGTCCGCCGCCGCGAGGACGGGCCCGGACACCGGGCCACGGTGCTGGCCGGCACCGGCGACTGGGGCCGTGACGCGGCGCCGTACCCGCACCCCGAGCCCGCGCCCTTCACGACGATCGCGTGGCGGCTGAGCCACCTCGCCGAGATGTTCACCCTCCGCACCGACCACACCGCCGGCGGCCACCGCCTGACCCGCGACGACTTCCGCAGCCACGGGGACGCCGCCGCGGCCGTCGCGGACTTCGAGCGGGCCGCCGAGGCCTGGCGCACCATGCTGCTCTCGCTGGACGACGGCGTGCTGGACAAGATCGGGTACAGCTCCTACCCGCACGGCAGCGACCCGGAGGACCCGCTCCTGGAGGTCATCTGGTGGATGAACCAGGAGCTCCTCCACCACGGCGCGGAGATCGCCCTGCTCAGGGACCTGTACAGGGCCCGGGGCGCCGGCGCCTGACCCCGCCTTCGCGGGGGCCCGAGTGGGACGATGGAAGAGGTCCCACCCTCCCCCGAGCAAGGAGGCGACATGTCCAGGATCAACGCCTCCGTCGACATCTCCCGTCGCCCCGAAGACGTCTTCGCCTACGTGACCGACCCCTCCCACCTGCCGGAATGGCAGGAGAGCGCGGTCGCCGTGCGGCGGACCGCCGGCACCCCCGGCACGATCGGGCAGCAGGTCGCCGTCACCCGGCGCATGGGGCGCCGGGACTTCGACATGACGATGGAGCTGACCCAGCTCGACCCGCCGCACAGCTGGCACGTCCATGGCGTGGACGGTCCCGTCCGCGGTGACGTCCAGGGCACCATCGAGCCGCTCGACGCCGGCGAGCGCTCACGGCTGACGCTCTCGCTCGACTTCGAGGGCCACGGCATCGGCAAGGCGCTCGTCCCCCTGGTCGTCAAACCGCACGCCCGCAAGGAGATGGCGCGGGACGAGCAGAAGCTGAAGGGGATCCTGGAGGCCTCCACCGCCTGACGGCCCGGCGCCACGCACGCGCCCCCTCACCGGCGCGCACGCCGGACAACCTCACGCGCGTACGCCGGACGCTTCACCTGCGCGTACGCGGGTCAGCTCGTCACCCGGGCGAGCAGCATGGCCACGTCGTCCTGCGCCCGGCCGTCGAGCAGTCCGGCCAGGATGTCGTCGCACAGCTCGTCCAGCGGGCGGTCCGTGTCCCGCAGGGCGCGGGCGAGGCGGGCCATGCCCTGGTCGAGGTCGCGGTCGCGGGCCTCGATGAGGCCGTCCGTGTACAGGACGAGCAGGCCACCGGCGGGCAGCTCGATCTCCTCGGTCCCGAACTCGTGGGCGCCGGTGCCCAGCGGAGTGCCGGGCGGTCCGTCGAGGAAGGTGATGGTCCCGTCCGGGGTGACCGCGGCCGGCGGCGGGTGGCCCGCGCGGGCGAGGGTCCAGACGCCCGTGCCCGGGTCGTGGACGACGTAGACACACGTCGCCATCTCGTCCTCGCCCAGGTCGGCGACGACGGCGTCGAGGGAGCGGAGCATCCGCTCGGGCGGGAGGTCGTGCGGGGCCAGCGTGCGCACGGCGGTGCGGAGCTGCCCCATGACGGCGGCCGCGTGGACGCCGTGGCCCATGACGTCTCCGATGACCAGCCCGGTGCGCCCGCCGGGGAGCGCGACCACGTCGAACCAGTCGCCGCCGACGTCGTGGTCGCTGGCGGGGAGGTAGCGGCCGGTGAGCTCCAGGCCCGTCACGTCCGGCAGCGCGTTGTTGGTGAGGCTCCGCTGGAGGGTGAGGGCGGCCTGCCGCTGGGTGGTGTAGAGGCGGGCGTTGTCGATGTTGAGCGCGGCCCGCGCCGCGACCTCGTCGATGAGGACGCGGTCCTCTTCGTCGAAGGGTTCACGGTTCCGCAGCCGGGTCACCGAGACGGTGCCGAGCACCGTGCCGCGGGCGACCAGGGGGACCAGCCGGGCCGAGCCGATGCGGGTGGCGAGGTAGCTGCGCAGGGCCTCCATCCGGGGATCCCTGATCAGGGCCGGGATGTCGGCGACGTTCAGGTCCATCGCGCGGGCGTCCGTGATGACCTCCTCGTACACGGAGTCCAGCGGTATCTGGAAGGTTTGCCCGACGCCGAGCAGCGCGGTCGGGGCGTTCGGGTCGGGGAAGCCCGCGGCGAGGCGGCGCAGCACGCCCCGGGTGGCGGCGGTGGACTCGTCGGGCTCCAGGACGGATTCGAGCAGCTGGACGTCGGCGGAGTCGGCCAGCTGCGGGACGAGGAAGGAGACGACCTCCTCCGCGGTCTGGCGCAGGTCGAGCGTGGTGCCGATCTTCTCGCCGGCCTCGGCGAGCAGGGTGAAACGGTGCCGGGCGCGCTCGACCTCGATGTGGGCCTGCTGGCTTTCGGTGACGTCGATGAGGGAGGCGATGACGCCGAGGGGGCGCCCGCCGTGGTCGAGGAGCGGTGCGTAGGAGCAGGACCAGATGTGGTCGTGGTCGGGGTCGGCGGGGGTGCGGCCGACCCGGCGGGCGTCGACGACGGCGGTGCCGCTGTCGAGCACCTGGGTCATCAGGGCCTCCAGCGCGCCGGCGTTCACGCCGGGGACGACCTCGGTGAGCCGGCGGCCCAGGTGAGCGGCGGGCGGTACGCCGTTCATCCGGGCGAGGGCGTCGTTGACGCGCAGGAAGCGCAGGTCGGGTCCGAGGGTGGCGAGGCCGATGGGCGACTGGGTGAACAGGGACTCCAGGGCCGCGAGCGAGTCCCGCATCCGCAGCACCTCGGAGGTCTCGACGGCGATCAGCATGGCGCCGTGGCGGCCCTGCGGGTCGGCGGCGGGGACGATCCACATCTCCATGACGACCTGGTGGCCGTCGCGGTGGCGTACCGGCAGGGTGCCGACGACGGTCTCACCGGCCTGCACCCGGCGGGTCAGCCGCTCGGCGAGCTCGCGGTTGGTGTCGGGGACGAGAAGCGGGGTGGCCAGGCGCCCGAGGACGTCCTCGGGGCGGTGGCCGAGCAGGTCCTGGGCGGCGAGGGACCATTCGACGATCCGGCCCTGGGCGTCCTCGCGCCAGAGCGCGATGGGCAGCAGATCGTTGAGCACGCCCGCGTATCCCACGGCCGCCCTGGGCGGTTGCGGAACCCTGCTCGGCGACTGGTGAGTGTGCAAGGCATCGACCTACGCATCAGCCTGGCCCCGAAGGGCGCAATACCTACCGATTCACCCTATCCGAGACACTCCGCAGAGGCGCTGCACAGTTCCGCCGAGCGACGACGGGGCGGCGCTTTCACATACCCCCCGGGGGTTCCGATTCCGTAGTTCTACGGATGTACGAACCCGTGCCGTTCTGAAAGAGTCTGCGCAAACGCCCACGATGTATGCGCATCCATGGACCGTATGCGCATCCATGGACCACGAGGAACCCGAGATCGCCCCCCACACGTCCCACATGTTCCAGGTCGATCTGCGTGGCCTGGTGGATCTGCTCTCCCACCACCTCTACTCCAGCCCCCGGGTCTACCTGCGCGAACTCCTCCAGAACGCCGTGGACGCCCTCACCGCCCGACGCGCCCTCGACCCCCGCGCACCCGCCCGGGTCCACCTCCACGCCGACGGCACCACCCTGCGCATCACCGACACCGGCATCGGCCTGACCGAGACCGACGTCCACACCCTCCTCGCCACCATCGGCCACAGCTCCAAACGCGACACCACCCACGGCCTGGACACCGCCCACGGACTCGAAACCGCCCGCGCCGACTTCCTCGGCCAGTTCGGCATCGGACTCCTCGCCTGCTTCGTCGTCGCCGCCGAGATCCGCGTCGTCTCCCGCTCCGCCCGCACCCCCCAGGCACCCCCCGTCGAATGGCGCGCCCACGACGACGGCTCCTACACCGTCACCACCCTCGACGACACCGCACACCCCGAACCCGGCACCACCGTCCACCTCACCGCCCGCCCCGGCACCACCGACTGGCTCACCCACGACCGCGTCCTCACCCTCGCCCGCCACTACGGCACCCTCCTCCCCCACACCATCCACGTCGGGCAGGACCGCGTCACGGACTCCCCTGCCGTCTGGGACCGCGCCTTCGCGAGCGCCGAGGAGCGCCGCACCGCCCTGGCCGGGCACTGCCGCGCGACGCTGGGGTTCACGCCCCTCGACGTCATCGAGCTCGACGTCCCCCTGGCCGGGCTGCGCGGCCTCGCCTACGTGCTGCCGTCCCAGGTCAGCCCGGCCCACCGCGGGGGCCACCGGGTCCACCTCAAGGGGATGCTGCTCACCGAGAAGGCCGACGGGCTGCTGCCGGACTGGGCGTTCTTCGTCCGCTGCGTCCTGGACACCGACACCCTGCGCCCCACCGCCTCCCGCGAGTCCCTGTACGAGGACGGGACGCTGGACGGCGTGCGCGAGGCCCTCGGCCGGGCCCTTCGCGACTGGCTGGCGGAGCTCGCGGCGAGCGATCCCGAGCGGCTGCGCCGCCTCCTCGCGGTGCACCACCTCGGCGTGCGGTACCTGGCGCGGCACGACGACGGGATCCTGGCGGCGATGCTGCCGTGGCTGCCGTTCGAGACCACCGACGGGCGCCTGTCCCTCGACGAGTTCGCCCGCCGCCACCCGGTCGTCCACTTCACCCGCACCGTCGAGGAGTTCCGCCAGGTCGCCGCCATCGCCGCCGCCCAGGGCATCGGCGTGGTCAACGGCGGACACACCTACGACTGCGCGCTCGTGGAGCGGCTGCCTTCGGTGCGGCCGGGGACCGTCGTGGCAGAACTCGACGCCGACACCGTCACCGACCGCCTGGACGCCGTCGCCCCCGACCACGAGCGTGCCCTCACCGCCTTCCTCTCCGTCGCCCGCACGGCCCTCGACGCGCTCGACTGCGACGTCACCCTGCGTGCCTTCCGCCCGCTCACGCTGCCGGCCCTGCTGCTCGACGCCCGCGACGGGCGGCATGAGCAGGCGCGGGCGGAGGCGGAGGGCGAGGCCGACGACCTGTGGGCCGGCATCCTCGGCTCCCTGCGCGGCAGCACCCCCCGCGCCCGCCTCGTCCTCAACCACCAGAGCCCCCTCGTCCGCCGCATCGCCACCCTCGACGAACCCCGGCTCACCGCCACCGCCGTCGAAGCCCTCTACGGACAAGCCCTCCTCATGGCCCAACGCCCCCTCCGCCCCGCCGACAACGCCCTCCTCAACCGCACCTTCCTCGGCCTCCTCGAACGGTCCGTGCGACCGGGTCCCGGCGGGACGGCCCGTACGGCGGATCCGGCCCCCGAACGCCCCTCCGGAGAACACCGATGAGCCGCTCGCTCGACGAGATCCGCACCGACGTCTACCGCAACAGCGAGGAACCGTACGGCTCCGCCCGCAGCGCCCGCGCCGAGCGGCTGGTCACCGAGGCGGAGGCGACGGGCGACCGCCCGCTGCTCGTCGAGGCCCTGACGGAACTCACCGTCGCGTACACCTCCAACGCGGAGGGCGACAAGATGTTCGTGCCGTTCGCGCGGCTGCTGCGGATGTGGGACCAGAACCCGGCCGACTTCGACGAGGACGACACCCACGAGCTGTTCTGGATGTTCAAGTGGGTGAGCGGCAACGCGCTCGACCAGCCCGGCATCCCGCTCGACTCCATCGAGCAGTGGCTCACCGAGATGCGGCACCGGTACCGGCTCGCCGGGCACTCCGAACGCGGGGTCCACTCCCGGGAGTTCGAGGTCGCCCGGCATCTCGGGGACCTGCCGCGCGCCGAGCGCGCCCTGGCCGCGATGCTCGCCTCCGAACGCGACGAGATGGCCGACTGCCACGCCTGCGAGCTGCACGAACGCGGCCGGTGGGAGACCGAGCGGGGCGAGGACGCCCGCGCGCTCGACGTGTGGCTTCCGGTGCTCGACGGGCGCGCGGGCTGCATGCACGAGCCGCACGCCGTCCTCGCGCTCTCCCTGCTGCCCCTGGTCCGCCTCGGCCGGCTCGACGAGGCCCGCGCCCATCACCTGCGCGGCTACCGCATGGCCCGTGCCGAGGCCGGGCTCACCGTCTCCGTCGCCGCGCACGTCGAGTTCTGCGCATTGACCGGCAACGAGCCGCGCGGCCTGGAGATCCTCGCCGAACAGTCCGCCCGCTGGGGCCCGCGCGGCGACGCCGGCCCCTACCTCCAGTGGCTGAGCTGCGCGGCCCTGCTCACGGGCCGGCTCGTCACCCTCGGCCAGGGAGAGCGCCCGGTGTCCGGCCCCGCGGGCACACAGTGGACGGCGGCCTCGCTCCACGCGTACGCGACCCAGGAAGCCCTCGCCCTGGCGGCCCGTTTCGACACCCGCAACGGCAACTCCCTGATGTCCACGCGGGTCCGGACCCGGATCACGGCGGAACCGCTGCTCGACGCGCTGGCCCTGGGGCCGGGCGGCGAGCGGCACACCGGTGGTGGACTGTTCGAGAGCGCCGCCTCGACCGATGCGGCGGACGCGTACCACCGGGCGGACGGGCGGACCGCGCCCGGAGTCGTGGAGGGTCCCGGGGAACTCGTCGCGCGGGCCCGCGCGTTGACGGCCGCCGGTCACCCGTCGGCGAGAGCGGCCTGGGACCGCGCCCGCGCCGCCGTCGAAGCCCATGGCGGCGCGCTCGCCCCCGCCGACGCCGCCGACGCCCTGGACGCCGAGGCCCTCGACCTGCAGCGGTCCTGTGCGGGCGGCCCCGAGGCGGCGGCGCTGTTCACGCGCGCGGCGGACCTGCACGCACGAGCCCGGCGCGACGGGCGGGCCCTGGTGTCGCGGGCCCGGGCGCTGATCGTCGCGCCGGACGCCCCGGCGGACGGTCTCGACGCCTTGTGCGTACGGGCCGGAGCTCTGCACGCGGCCGGGCTGGCCACCGCCGCCGAGGCGGTGACGGTGCTCCTGCTGCGCTGCCGGGCATGGGTGGCGGGGCTGGGGGCCGAGCTCGTACCGGCCGGCGTGGGGGCCGGTGCGGGGGCTCGTGCCGGCGTCGGGGCGGGGGCTCCTGAGGGGGCCGGTGAGGCGGGTCACGGAGTGGCGGAGAGCTCGGCCGGGGTGCCTGCCGCGGACGCGCAGGCCCCGGTGGGCGGCATACGGGCGGGCGTTCCGACCGTTCCCGACAGCGCCCGGGCCCGGGAGGAGATCCACCGCCTGCTGGCCTTCGCCGAGGAGGCGCGGGTCGGGCGGGACCGGCGGGGGGACCCGGAGTTGCTGAGCCGGATCGCGTCCGCCGTCGAGCTGCTCGCGCGGATCACCGCACCGGAGGATCCGCGGGCCGCCGTGCGGCTCGCGACGGCCGCGGTGACCGACCATCACGAGGCCGGACGGCCCTGGCTCGCCACCCCCGGCGAACTGCTGCTCGTGAGCCTGCTGTCGGCGGTCGAGGACCACGAGCGGGCGGCGGCCGTGGCACGGGGCGTCCTCGGCGACAGCGCGCGGGTGGAGCTGCTCGGCCCCGGCGACCGGGCCCGGTTCTGTCTGGCGCTCGCCCAGGCGGTGACCGGCCTGGAGGGTCCCGGACCCGAGGCGGAGGCGCTCCTGCTGGACGCCGACCTCTTCGCCGGGTCCGCCGGTGAGGGGGCCGGGCTCGGCGCCCTGGTGCGGCTGCGGCTCGGCGGGCACTACTGCGCGCTCGGGCGGTTCCACGAGGCCGCCGCCACCCTGGAGGCCGTGCTGCCGGAGCTGTCGGCCGGACACGACCCGGCCGACCTGGTCCAGGCCCGGGTGTGGCTGGCGCACGCGGCGACGGGCCTCGGCGAGCCCCGGCAGGCGGCCGAGCAGTACGCGCTGGCCGCGGCGGGGACCCGCGACTGGGCGGACCGGCACCAGCACGCGGTCCTCTCGCAGCAGGCGGCCGAGGCCTTGGCGGCGGCCGGCCTGCCGGAGGAGTCGGCGCGCGCCTACGAGCGCGCGGCCGACCTCTGGCGGGCGCTCGGGGACCGGATCGGGGCGGTGCGCGCGCTGCGGGGCCGGGCCTGGGAGGCGCTGAAGGTGTGGGGGCCCGCCGAGGGCGAGGTCGTCATGGAGGAGGCCCTGCGGGAGAACGAGCGGGCGCTCGCCCTGGCCGGGACGGGCGAGGAGCGGGCGCGCGGAACGGCGGAACTGGGCCACACGCACCAGCAGTTCGCGCACCTCCTCGTGGAGACCGCGGAAGCGGCGCCGTTCGAGGAGGTCGACTCGGCCGAGCGGTACGCCGAGCTCGCCGCCCTCTTCGAACGGGCGCTCGGCCAGGCGGAGCGGGCCATCGCCGCCCTGCGGACCGGCGGCGAGCCCGGCCGCTCCGACCTCTGGCTCTGCGAACTCCTCGCCGTACGCCTGGAGTGGGGGCTGGGACGGGCGGACGCGGCCCAGGGGCGGGCCCGTCGGGTCCACGCCGGCGTGCAGGACCTGCCCGACCCGGACGGCACGCTCTCCGTGATCGCCGCCGAGTGCGAGGCCCTGCTCGGAGCGCCGGACTCCTTCTGACCCGTGGGGAGCCCGGGCATGCGCCCCGGCTCCTCCGGCCCCGGCTCCCGGATTCCCCGTCGGGCCTCAGCCCGTCGCTCGGGCCACGAGGGAGGCGAGGCCGGCTCGGGTCATCACGCCGGTCTTGCGGTAGACCCGGGCCACATGGCTCTCGACCGTGCGGGGGCTGAGGCAGAGGCGGTCGGCGACCGCCTGGTTGGTGAGGCCTTCGGCGACGAGGACGGAGATCTCGCGCTCGCGGGGGGTGAGCGTGGCGAGCGGTCCTTCCGCGTCCGCCGCGGCGGCCGGCCGCGTCGTGCCGGGTGCCGCGGGCTCGGGGCCCAGGGCGGCGGTACGGGTGCGGTCGGCGAGGTCGGTGAGCAGGCGGGCGCCTCCGGCAGTGGCCAGGCTGCGGGCCCGGCGCCACATCGCGGCGGCCTCGGCCGGGTCACCGGCCGCCCGGGCCACGGGGGCGCCGAGCAGCAGCGTGTGGGCCTCGCGCAGGCCGGTGCCCGCGAGGGCGTACTCGTCCGCCGACCGGGCGAACAGCGCCGCCGCCGCGGCCTGTTCGCCCGCGTGGAGGCGCAGCCGGGCGCGGGCCCGCAGGGCGGCGGCCCGCTGGCCGGGCAGGTCCAGGCGGTCGGCCTCGGTCTCGGCGAGCCGGGCCGCCTGGTGGGCCCCGGGCAGGTCGCCGGTGTTGAGCGAGGCCGTGGCGAGGAGTTCGAGGAAGCCGGGGCGCACGGAGGGCTGGATACGGGGCAGGGCGGGGCCGCCGCCCGCGGTGAGCAGGACGTCCCGCACCCGGTACGGGTCCGTGGCGACGGGGACGGCGTGGGCGAGCAGGCTGCGGGCGAGGGTGCCCCACCAGCCGCCGGCGGTGCCGACGGTGGCGGCGGCCTCCTCGGCGGCGGCGAGGGCCTCGGGGTCGCCGAGGGGCCTGGCCTGGAGCAGGATCGTCGCCCTGATGGCGCGGCTGAAGCCGACGACCTCGGCGGCGCCGAGGGTGTCGGCGAGGGTCAGCGCCTCGTCGGCGAGGCCGAGGGAGGTGTCGACGCGGCCGGTGAGGGACTGCACGTACGCGGCGCACAGCAGCATCTGGGAGAGGGCGAACGGGCGTCCCGCGCGGCGGGCGAGGGCGATGCCCCGGGTGGTGTGGCGTTCGGCGGCGGCGAGGTCGTCGAGGAAGAGCTCGCTCCAGCCGAGCCGGACCAGGGCCTCGCAGCACGCGGTGAGTTCGCCGTCGGTCATGGCGTCGACGAGCGCGGCGGCCTCGTCCGCGTGGCCGCGGGCGGCGGCGGTCTCCCCCTCGTACGCCTCGCCGAGGGCGCCGAGGGTGAGCGCCCCGAGGGTGCCGGGCTCGTCCCCCCGCGCGCGGGCGTCGGCGAGGGTGGCGGCGAGTTCGGGGCGGACCTCGGGGAAGCGGGCCTCGAAGAGGGCGCGGCAGCCCCATTCGACGACGAGCCGGAGGCGGAGCGAGGGGCGGGGGCCGGGGCCGCTCCGCAGCTCGCGGCGGATCAGGGCGTCGGCCTCCCGGTAGCGGCCCAGGTGCCGCTCCATGAAGGCGCACAGGAGCACGGCCGCACTGCGGGGTTCCTCCTCGCCGGCGGTCGCGGGGCAGCGGGCGCCGGTGCGGCGGCCCGCTCCGTCCTCGCGGCACAGGGCGAGGAGCCGGTGCAGCAGGTCCCGGCTCTCCTCGACCCGGCCGGCGAGGCCGAGCGCGCGGGCCCGGCGCAGCTTCAGCTCCACGCGGGCCTGGTGGTGTTCGGGGGTGTCGGGCAGGACGTCGAGGACGGCGGCCAGGCGGCGGGCGGTGAGCGCCGGGTCGGTGGCCTCGGTCAGCTCGGCGGCCCGCACCAGGGCGGCGGCCGCGGCGGGCTCCCAGCGCGTCAGGTAGCGCTCGATGTGCGCGGCGCGCGTGGTGGCGGGCGCGCCCGCGCCCGCCAGGCCGTCGGCCGCCCGGCGGTGGTACTCGCGGCGCCGCAGCGGATCCATGGCCCGGCGCACCAGCCCGGCGAGGGCCGGGTGCCGCAGCTCCAGGGTGTGCCCGTCGGGGTGCGGGCGCACGAGGTCGAGCCGCACCAGGTCCCGTACGGCCTGGACGAGTTCGTCGCGGGTGGCGCCGGTGACGGCGGGCAGCAGGTCGGTGCGGGCCTCGTCGCCGAGCACGGCGACGGCGTCGACGACGGCGCGCGCCGGGGGGTCGAGCGGTGCGAGTTCGTCGAAGAGGGCGGCGAGCGCGCCGCCGCTGCCCCGGCCGCCCGCGAGGGCCAGGAAGTAGGCGGGGTTCCCGCCGCTGGCCGCGTGCAGTTCGGCCACGCGGTCCCGGGGCAGCCCGGGGGCGAGCCGGTCGGCGCACTCCGCCTCGTCGAGGGGGCCGAGCGCGATCCTGGTGAGGGTGCCGCTCTCGGCGCCCCGGGCGAGGGCGGCGGCGAGGGCCGGCGGGGTCCGCCGCTCGCGGCGGGCCGTCACCACGAGCACGGGCGCGGCGACGGGGTGGCGCAGCAGGTGGTCGAGCAGGTCGAGCGATTCGGGGTCGGCGCGGTGCACGTCGTCGAGGACGAGGAGCAGCGCGGGTTCGGCGACCCTGGCGAGGGCCTCCGCGGTCCGCCGGAAGAGTCCGTACGGCTCCGGCCAGACCTGCGGCGGCGCCCCCAGCAGATGCCGTTCGGACGGGGTGGGCCCGCCGGGGTCCGCCCAGGGGCCGGCCCCGACGGGCGCCTGCGGCCCGGTCGCGTGCGGGCCGGTTCCCGGCTGTCGGGCGGGCCCGGTCCCGGTGTCCGGCGGGAAGGCGGGAAACGTCCACGGCGCCCGGCCGGCCGGGCGGACCGGGCGGCGCGTCGGGCGGCCCTGCGCGTTGCCCGCCGACGGGACGCTCCCGGCGGCGCAGGCCACCCGCACCGCGTCCGCCGGGTCGACGGCGTCGGGCGGGTCTGTGGGACGGGGCGCCTCGCCGGCTGCTCCGAGGTCCGCGAAGGCGTCCGCGAACACCTCGAACGGCAAGGGCCGCTCCCGCTCCGAAGCCCGGCCGTGCAGGACGGTGACGCCCGCCCGGCGGGCGCGGGCGGCGAGCTCGGTGAGGAGGCGGCTCTTGCCGACGCCGGGCTCGCCCGTGATGTCGACGGCCTTCGGGGCGTCGGTCCCGCGGCGCCCCGGTGACCGCAGCAGCGATTCCAGACGGGCGAGTTCGGCTCGCCGTCCGGCGAAGGGGGCGCGGTCGACGCTCCCCTCCCCTGTGCTTGTGTTCATGACCAGTCCCCCACGGACTTCGTTCCCCGTCACCCGTTGTACGGCACGCCTCTGACAACCGTGCCGTCGCCCCTGGGATCAGTGGCCGGGCGACAGCGCCTTGAAGGCCCTCGTCTGCTCGGTGATGGCCCGCTCGGTGGGCAGCCGCTCGACCGAGGAGGCGCCGAAGAAGCCGACGACTCCGGTGGTGTGCGCCAGGACGTAGGCGGCGTCCTCGGGTTCGGCGATGGGGCCGCCGTGGCAGAGCACGAGCACGTCGGGGTTCACCCGTTTGGCCGCATCGTGCATCTCCTGGACGGCCGCCGCCGCGCCGTCCAGGGTGAGGGCCGTGCCGGCGCCGATGTCCCCCTTCGTGGTGAGGCCCACGTGCGGGACGAGGACGTCGGCCCCGGCCCGGGCCATGTCGGCGGCCTGCTCCGGGTCGAAGACGTACGGCGCGGTGAGCAGGTCGCGCTCGTGGGCCGCGCGGACCATGTCGACCTCCAGGCCGTAACCCATGCCGGTCTCCTCCAGGTTGACCCGGAAGGTGCCGTCGTAGAGGCCGACGGTGGGGAAGTTCTGCACCCCGGCGAAGCCCATGGCCTTGAGCTCGTCCAGGAAGAGGTCCATCCGGCGGAAGGGGTCCGTGCCGCAGACTCCGGCGAGGACGGGGGTGTCGCGGACGACGGGCAGGACCTCGCGGGCCATGTCCTTGACGATGGCGTTGGCGTCACCGTAGGGGAGCAGTCCGGCGAGGGAGCCGCGGCCCGCCATCCGGTAGCGGCCGGAGTTGTAGATGATGAGCAGGTCGACGCCGCCGGCCTCGGCGCACTTGGCGGAGAGTCCGGTGCCCGCGCCGGCGCCGACGACGGGCCGCCCCTGGGCGATCTGGGCGCGCAGCCTGGCGAGTACGTCCTGACGGTTCATGAGGTCCTCCGGGAGGCGGCCGGAGCCGGGGCCATGGCCGGGGCCGGGGGCGTGTGGTCGCCGATGAGCCGGTGCAGCCGGTCGGCCATGGCGACGGCGAACGAGGCGTCGTTGACGTGGGCGTCGAGCTCGTGGATGCGCACGCCGCTGCCCGCGACCGCGCGGCGCAGGGCCTGGAGTCCGGCGGCGTCGGCGTCCGGGTCGGCGAACGGGCCGCCCGCCACGTCGACGGCGGAGACGCCGCGGCGCGGCCAGAACACCTCGGCGGGGCCGCGGGCGGCGGCCAGCTTGCGCCCGATGGCGGTGCCGAGTTCGGCCATCTCGGCGCCGGTGGTCCGCATCAGGGTGACCGTCGCGTTGTGGACGAGGAGCCGGCGTCCGGCGAAGCGCTCGGGGACGCTCGCCTCGGGCCCGAAGTTGACCATGTCGAGGGCGCCGGGGGCGACGACCTGGGGAATCCCGGCGGCGCCGGCGGCGGTCAGGCGGCGCGGCCCGGCGCTGAGCACCCCGCCGACGAGTTCGTCGGCGAGTTCGGTGGTGGTGAGGTCGAGGACGCCGTCGAGCAGGCCGTCGCGGGCCAGCTTCTCGACGGCGCGGCCGCCCGCGCCGGTGGCGTGGAAGACGAGGACCTCGTAGCCGTGTTCGGCGAGCCGGGCGCGGGCGGTGTCCACGGCGGGCGTGGTGACGCCGAACATCGTGGCGGCGACGACCTTCCGGCCGCGCCCCGCGGACCGGTCCTGGTTGCGTTCGTGGCGCCGGGCCATGCCGGCGGCGGCCGCGGCGGCGTTGCCGAGGACCTGCCGGGAGACGGAGTTGAGGCCGGCGATGTCGACGACGCTGTACATCATCGTGAGGTCGCTGCTGTCGACGTACGGCGAGACGTCGCCGCCCGCCATGGTGCTGACCAGGATCTTCGGCACGCCGATGGGCAGGGCGCGCATGGCCTGGGCGGCGATGGCGGAGCCGCCGCTGCCGGCCGCGGCGAGCACGGCGTGGGCACGCCCGCCGCGGTGCAGGTCGAGGACGACGCGTGTGAGTCCGTCGGCCATGGCGGCGACCGCGGCGCCCCGGTCGCCCGCGGCGCGCAGGGCCGCCAGCTCGTGCCCTCCGGCGCGGGCGACGAGTTCGGCGGGGATGTCGGGGACGGGGACGTGGGCGGGCGGGGGCAGCACGCCGGTGTCCACGAGGAGGACGTCGGCCCCGTACTCGCGCAGCCGCTCCCGCAGCCACGCGTACTCCTCCCCCTTGGTGTCGAGTGTCCCGACCAGCACCACCGTGGCCAATGCCCTCACGCTCCCTTTCTGTGGCGGTGTCACCGATCCTCGGTCCGGGGCCCGGTCGCGGCAACGACCACTCGGGGCCGATTGGCCTGCGGGGACGCCGGGTGGCCAAGATGGGACACATGGCCAGGATTCCCGCGACCCGATTGTCCCGACTGCTGACCGGCTGGGCGTCGGAGGGGCCGGGGTCGCTGCCACGGCGGCTCGCGGACGCGCTGCGGGAGCTCGCGGACCGGGGGGACGTGCCGGCGGGCACGGTGCTGCCCTCGCAACGGGAACTCGCGCTGGTGCTGGGGGTCTCCCGGTCCACGGTGACGGCGGGGTACGGACTCCTGGAGGGCGAGGGGCGGCTGGAGAGCGTGCGGGGCAGCGGTTCCCGGCTGCGTGGTTCCGGGGTGCTCGACCGGCACCCCATGGAGGGGCGGCTCGCCAGTTTCGACGCCCGAGCGGGGACGGCCGATCTGTCGAGCGGGGCACTGCCGGGGCTCGGTGACGTGGCGGAGGCGGTGGGGGCCCTGACGGCCGGGGACGTGGCCTCGCTCCTCGGGGCCGACGGCTACCACCCGTACGGGCTTCCGGAGCTGCGGGAGGGGGTCGCCGCCTACTACCGGGCGGCGGGCGTGCCGACGGACGCGGAGGAGATCCTGGTGACGGCGGGCTCCCAGCAGGCGGTGTGGCTGGTGACGCAGGCGCTGGTGGACCCGGGCGACACGGTGGTGGTGGAGGACCCGACGTACCGCGGTGCCCTGGAGGCGCTGCGGGCGCGCGGGGCGCGGCTGGTCCCGGTGGGAGGCGACGGGGCGGACGGCGCGGCGCGGCTGCGGCGGCTCTGCGGTTCGGTGCGTCCGCGCCTCGTCTACCTGCAGCCGACCGCGCACAATCCGACGGGCCGGAGCCTGGACGAGGCGGCGCGCCGGGCGTGGCGCAAAGTGCTGGGCGAGCTGGGCCTGTTCACCGTCGAGGACACGGCGTGCGCGGAGCTGTCGCTGGACGGGGACGAGTCGGTGGTGCCGCTGGTGGCGGGGCTGCCCAGCGGGTCGACGGTGACGGTGGGCACCTTGTCGAAGCTGTTCTGGGGCGGTCTGCGGGTCGGCTGGGTGCGGTCCTCGCCGCAGGTGGTGGCCCGGCTCGCGAAGATCAAGACCTCGGTCGACCTGTCGTGCTCGGTGGTCGACCAACTGGTGGCGGTCCGCCTGCTCGAAGAGCTGCCCGGCGCGCGGGCGCGGCGGCGCGCACTGCTGCGGGAACGGCTCGCGACGGCGGAGGAGCTGCTGCGCGCGCAGGCGCCGGGGTGGGAGTGGACGCGGCCGGCGGGCGGCCCGGCGCTGTGGGTGCGGGTGCCGGGCGCCGACACGGAGGCGACGGCCCAACTGGCGCGGCGGCGTGGTGTGTCGGTGGTGCCGGGTTCGGCGTTCTCGCCGGTGGACGGTTTCCGCGACCGGCTGCGGCTGCCGTACGCGCACGGGGTGGAGGCGCTGGCGGCGGCGTTGCCGACGCTGCTGGACTGCGCGGCCCGGAGCGGGGCGGGCGCGGGCGGCCCCGTGCGCTGAGGCACGGAACCGCCTTCCCCCGGAGGGGTGCCCGGGCCTGTCCGGGAGTCCGCGTCGGACAGGCCGGAGCGTGCGTGCCGGGCGGGCCGGACCTGACGGGAGCCGTCGGACAGCCCCTACGGCGTCAGGCCTCCGCCCCGGCGACGTGCGCGGCGGCCTCGGCCCTGGCCGCACCCTCGGCGCGGCCGCGCTTGGCGGTGCGGATGGTCCACAGGACGAGCAGGCCGAGGGTGCCGTAGACGAGGACCGGGTTGGCCACGAGCATCGCCTCGACGGAGAGCGTGTACGACAGGCCGACGCGGGCGGCGGCCTCGACGAGGTAGGCGACGCCCCAGACGACCGTCATGCGGCGCATGACGGTGCGGAAGCCCTCGAACTGCCAGAGGCCGTTCCACCAGGCGTGGCCCTCGGCGGTGCCGTCGGTGGAGAAACGGCGCCCGAAGTAGAACATGAGGGGCTTGGGCGCGAGCAGCGTGGCCAGGCACAGCACACCGAAGAGGCCGGTGACGGCGGAGTCCTTGACGAGCAGGGCCCGCGCCGAGTGGGCGCCGGCCAGCGAGACGACGGCGGTCAGGACCAGGAAGAAGAGGGTGACGACGGCGAACTCGTCCATCTTCCGGTGCCAGACGAGATGGACGACGGTGTCCAGGACCGGCCAGACGCCGCTGACGAGCAGCGCGGCGAAGTCGCTCCAGCCGCGGTCGCCGAGCGCCCCGAAGGTGAGGACGGGTGCGACGACGTTGAGTCCGATGGTGAGCGTCCAACCGATGGCTGTCGCGGTCCCGGAGCGGGCGGGCGCGGCTGGGCGCGCCTCTGCTGCGGACATGATTCCCCCTGGTGAATGGCCTGATCAGTGCGGTCCCTGCACCGTAGGACGCCGCCAGGAGGGCGGACAAGGCAACAGCTGCCAAAATGATCTTCAAGTCTCCGTGTGCATGTCACCCGACCGACGGCCTGATGCACAGGGAGTCATCTCGGCAGGTCGAATGCCTCGGAGGCGCCGTCCCGGCGGGCTACCGCGTGCCTCGGGCTACGGCGTGACGGTCGGCTACGGCGTGACGGTCGGCGTCGGGTGCGGCCACTCCTCGGCCGGCGGGCTCCAGGTCGGGCCGGCCGGGGGCGCGAAGGGGCCGGCGCGGTTGGCCATGAGGAGCATCATCACGCCGACGAAGGCGAGGGTGACGAGGATGAGGACGAGACCGATCGGGTTGCGCGGGTTGTACTCGTAACGCCATCCGTACCGGCTGCGCCTGAACACCGGCTCGTGATCGTCGCCCATGCCCGGCTCCCCCTTGTCCGTTGCCCGCCAGGCTACCCTCCGGTCGACGGGCGACCCCTGAGCCGTCCGCGGAGCGACCGGCAGGCCGACGGCGAGCGCGCGGCCCGTCGCACCGACCCCACGCCCCCACCCCCGGGCTGCGCCGTTTGTGACACACGCGACGGCCGCAGGGGGGATCTTGACGGGTTCCTGACGCCCGTCGCCGGTTGCGCCGCGCGTCCCTTGCGTACGCTGACCCGGCCGCCGTCCGATCGATGGCCGAAAACCGACCAGCCCTCCGCCCGGACAGCAGGAGCCCCTCGATGCCCACGTCCTCCACCGCTCGAACCGGTCGCCTGCGCGCCTGGATGCTGGAAGGCCTGTCCGACATGGGCAAGGCGCGGACCACGGCCCCTCAGCAGCCGGAAGGCGCCGCGCCGGAGGCCGCGCCGGAGCACAAGGGGCAGCCCTGGTGGCGGGTCATGTGCCTGACCGGTGTCGACTACTTCTCGACACTCGGCTACCAGCCGGGCATCGCCGCGCTCGCGGCCGGACTGCTCTCCCCCGTCGCGACCGTCGTGCTCGTCGTCGTGACGCTCGTCGGCGCCCTGCCGGTCTACCGGCGGGTGGCCGAGGAGAGCCACCGGGGCGAGGGGTCGATCGCGATGCTGGAACGTCTGCTCTCCTTCTGGAAGGGCAAGCTGTTCGTCCTCACGCTGTTGGGCTTCGCGGCGACCGACTTCCTCATCACGATCACCCTCTCGGCCGCCGACGCCTCGACCCACCTGGTCGAGAACCCGCATCTGGCCGAGGCCCTGCACGACAAGCAGATGCTGATCACCCTGGTTCTGGTCGCCCTGCTCGGCGCGGTCTTCCTCAAGGGCTTCCTGGAGGCCATCGGCGTCGCGGTCGCGCTCGTCGGGATCTACCTGTCCCTCAACGTGGTGGTCGTCGTCTCCGGCCTGTGGCACGTGCTGACCGAGGGGCACGTGGTGACCGACTGGACCGCGGCGCTGACGGCGGAACACGGCAACGTCTTCGCGATGATCGGCGTGGCCCTGCTCGTCTTCCCCAAACTGGCGCTGGGGCTCTCCGGCTTCGAGACCGGCGTGGCGGTCATGCCGCACGTCAAGGGCGACCCGGACGACACCGAGGACAAGCCCGCCGGCCGGATCCGCGACACGAAGAAGCTGCTGACCACGGCCGCGCTCATCATGAGCGTCTTCCTGATCACCACCAGCTTCATCACCACGGTCCTCATCCCGCAGAAGGAGTTCGAGTCGGGCGGCCAGGCCAACGGCCGCGCGCTCGCCTATCTCGCCCACGAGTACCTGGGCAACACCTTCGGCACGGTCTACGACGTCGCCACGATCGCGATCCTCTGGTTCGCGGGCGCCTCCGCGATGGCCGGACTGCTCAACCTGATGCCCCGCTACCTCCCCCGCTACGGCATGGCCCCGCACTGGGCCCGTGCCGTGCGCCCCATGGTGATCGTCTTCATCCTGGTCGCCTTCCTCGTCACCTGGATCTTCGACGCGGACGTGGACGCGCAGGGCGGCGCGTACGCGACCGGTGTCCTCGTGCTGATCTGCTCGGCGGCCATCGCGGTGACCATCGCGGCCCGCAAGGCCGGCCAGCGCGGCTGGACGATCGGATTCGGCGTCATCTCGGCCGTCTTCCTCTACACGACCGTCGTGAACGTCATCGAGCGTCCCGACGGCGTGAAGATCGGCGCCTGCTTCATCGCCGGCATCATCCTCATCTCGCTCCTCTCCCGCCTCGGCCGCGCCTTCGAGCTGCGCGTCACCCACGTCGACCTCGACGACCTGGCCGAACGCTTCATCCGCGACATCGCCAACCGCACCCCGAGGTTCATCGCCAACGAGCCGGACCGGCGCGACATGGCCGAGTACCGCGAGAAGATCGAGCAGATCCGCGCCGACAACGACCTGCCCACCACGGAGGACTTCGTCTTCGTCGAGGTCACCGTCACCGACCCCTCCGAATTCGAGGCCGGCCTGACCGTGCGGGGCGAGGTCCTGCACGAGCGCTACCGCGTCCTGACCGTGGAGAGCTCCTCCGTCCCCAACGCGCTCGGCGCGCTGCTCCTGCACGCCCGCGACATGACCGGCGTCCGCCCGCACATCTACTTCGAGTGGACCGAGGGCAACCCCTTCGCCAACTTCCTGCGCTTCTTCCTCTTCGGCCAGGGCGAGGTCGCCCCGGTCACCCGCGAGGTGCTGCGCGAGGCGGAACCGGACCGCTCCCGCCGCCCGCGCGTCCACGTGGGCTGAGGAACGGAGCGGTTCGCAGGAGCCCCGTCCGCCCTATACTCAACAAAGCGAATAGGGACATCCATGAGTATCGGGGCGGTCGGCGCCGTGCGCCCGTCCCCCGAGCGAGAGAAGGCGGTCGGTCGCATGACGGTTCAGGCGGGCCCCCGGTACCTGCGGTACGTCGCCCTCGGGGACAGCCAGACGGAAGGCGTCGGCGACGGCGACGACGTCCGGGGCCTGCGCGGCTGGGCGGACCGGCTCGCCGCACTGGTCGCGCGGGAGAGCCCGGAACTCCACTACGCCAACCTGGCCGTACGGGGCCGGCTCGCCGGCCAGGTACGGGCGGAGCAGCTCGGACCGGCGCTCGCGCTGCGCCCGGACCTGGCGAGCGTGGTGGCGGGGGTGAACGACCTGCTGCGGCCGCGGTTCGACGCGGACGAGGTCGCCGGGCACCTGGAGGCGATGTTCGCCGCGCTCACCGGACAGGGCGCCCGGGTCCTGACCCTGACCTTCCCCGACCTCACCCGGCTGATCCCGGCGGCCCGCCCCGTCGCGCCCCGCATCGCCGCGGTCAACGCCCGCATCCGGGAGGCCGCACGCCCCCACGGCGTCACCGTCGTCGAGACCGGCCACCACCCGGTCGTCACCGACCCGCGCCTGTGGAGCACCGACCGGCTCCACGCGTCGCCGCTCGGCCACGAGAGGATCGCCGCCGCGGTCGCCGAGGCCCTCGGCCTCCCCGGCAGCGACGGCTCCTGGTCCCACCCGCTCCCGCCGCCCACCGTCCGCCCGGCGACCGGCCCGCGCGCGGCCGTCGCCGAAGTCGCCTGGGTGGCCTCGTTCCTGACGCCCTGGCTGACGCGCCGGCTGCGCGGCCGTTCGTCGGGCGACGGACGCACGGCGAAGCGACCGGAGCTGCTTCCGGTGGGCGGAGGCTGATCGCGGGAGGGGTGAGGCGTGGACCCCGCGGGCGTCTCAGGGGTGCGTCTCGGGGACGTTCCAGGGTTCCGGTCCGGGTGATCACCGATGGGCAACCACCCGCCCCTCCAGCAGAGTCGACCTTGTCAGCACGACGAAGTCGACTCCGCTCCGGAGGAACCGCGATGCGCATCCGCCACGCCGCCACCGCCCTCGCCCTGGCCACCGCCGTCACCGTCGGCGTCACGGCCCTTCCCGCGACCGCCGCGCCCGCCCCGGGCGGCCCCACCACCACCACCACGGCCACGGCCGCTCCCGCGCGCCCCACCGTCCAGGACATCCTGAGCCGCCTCCCCGACGGCGTCGTGGCGGGCGCCCTGGTCAGACGGGACGGCGTGGGGATCGCCGCCGGACCGGTCACCGCCGACGCGCATTTCCGGATCGGCAGCGCCACCAAGGTGTTCACGAACACGGTGGTGCTCCAGCTCGTCGCCGAGGGCCGCGTCGACCTCGACGCACCGGCACGGCGGTACGTCCCCGGGCTGTTGCCCGCCGGGTACGACCGCGTGACGGTGCGCCGGCTGCTCGACCACACCAGCGGGCTGCCCAAGCCCGCCGCCACCCCCGGCCCGGACGACGGTCCCGGCTGGTGGCTCCGGTCGGTGACGCCCCGCGACACTCTGCGCCGGTCCTTCGCCGAGGCCACCGGCACCCCGCCCGCCCCTGGCTCCGTACAGCAGTACAACGGGCTCAACTCCCTCGTCCTGGGCCTGATCGTCGAGCGGGTCACCGGACACTCCTTCACCCACGAGCTGGAGCGGCGGATCGTCCGGCCGCTGCACCTGCGGCACACGAGCCTGCCCGCGGCCGACGACCTGGGCATGCCCTCGCCGCACGCGCGGGTGTACGTCGGCGGGCAGGACGTGACGGAGCAGAGCCCGTACCCCTGGGCCGAGGGAGGTGTGATCTCCACCGCCGCCGATCTGGACCGCTTCCTCACCGCCCTGTTCCGAGGACGCCTGCTCCCGCCCGCCCAGCAGCGCCTGGTGTTCGCGATACCCGCGGTGCCGAGCGCCGCCGGCAACACCAACTGCGTCGGTCCCGAGGCCTGCTTCAGCGTCGGTGGGCTGATGCGCTACGAGCTGCCGGACCACACCTACGCCTGGGGCAAGACGGGCTCGCGCCCCGGCTGGGACAGCGGGTTCTTCGCCACCCAGGACCTCCGGCACCGCGTCGTGTACTCCCTGAACCCGACGGGGAAGGGTTCACCCCTCCCGCACATCAAGGCGATCGTCACGGCCGCGCTCGGCGACTGACGATCATCCTCGGTACGGTGGCCGGGGTCGCCGGGTTCCAGCTCGGCGGGCGCGGGCTGACCGGCGGCGGGGCGCGGGACGTGCCGACCGCGTACGGGACGGTGCGGGGGCTGCCGCGGCCGGCGCTGCTGGCCCTCCTGGAGCGGCGGCCCGCGGCCCACGAGCTCGTCATGGACGGGATCGCCGTGGACGCCGGGAGGCGGGGTCTCGGCGTCGGCGGGCCGCTGCTCCGCGAGATCGCGGACGTCGCCGCGGAACACGGCTGCCGGCGCGTCCGCCTCGACGTCATCGACGTCACCCCCCGGGCCCGCGCCCTCTACCGGGGGCTGCTCTCCGCGTGAGCGGCGGACCGCCGCTCAGCCCACGGCGGCCCGGGCGCCCGCGATGCGGGCGGGGTCCCAGCCGCGCCGGGGGACGGAGTCCAGGAGCAGGCGCGTGTAGGGGTGTTCCGGGGCGGTGAGGACGCGGGAGGTCGGACCGGACTCCACGATGCGGCCCGAGCGGAGCACCACGAGTTCGTCGGTGATGTGGTGTACCACCGCGAGGTCGTGGGTGACGAAGAGGAAGCCGACTCCGGCCTCGCGCCTGATCCTGCCGAGGAGTTCGAGGATCTGGGCCTGGATGGAGACGTCCAGGGCGGCCACCGCCTCGTCGAGGACGAGGACCCTGGGCTCGGCGGCCAGGGCCCGGGCGATGGCGACGCGCTGCCGCTGGCCGCCGGAGAGGCGGCGCGGGAGGGCGTCCGCCTCGCGGGGGCCGAGGCCGACCTGGTCGAGGAGTTCGGCGACCCGGGCCCGCCGGGCCGCCGGGTCCATCCGGAAGTGCAGCCGCAGCACCTCGTCCACGCAGCCGCCCGCGGTGATCCGGGGGTCGAGGGAGAGGTAGGGGTCCTGGAAGACCATCTGGATCTCGCGGGCCCGGGCCAGCCGTTCGGTCCGGCCGCGGGGGCGGGCGGAGCGGTCGCGGCCGTCGAGGGTGACGGTGCCGGCGTCGGCCCGTTCGAGGCCGACGAGCATGCGGACGGTGGTGGTCTTGCCGCTGCCCGACTCGCCGACGATGCCGAGGGAGGAGCCCGGGGCGAGGGTGAAGGACACGTCGTCGACGGCGGTGTGGTCGCCGTACTCCTTGCGGAGCCCCGTGACGACCAGGCCCTCCCCCTTCACGGTGGTGGTCACAGCAGGATCCCTTCGTCGGCGCGGTGGCAGGCGGCGAGCCCCTCGCCGTGGGCGGTGAGCGCGGGCGCCTCTTCCTCGCAGCGGGGCAGGGCGTGGGGGCAGCGGGCCGCGAAGTGGCAGCCCGGCGGGGCCTCGGAGACGGAGACCGGGCGACCCTCGATGGGGCGGGGGGCGGGCGCGCCGGGCTCGATGCGCGGGGTGCAGGAGAGGAGGCCCGCGGTGTAGGGGTGGCGCGGCCGGTCGAAGAGTTCGCCGGCGGCGCGGGTCTCGACGATGCGGCCGGCGTACATCACGTACACCCGGTCGCAGATGGCGGAGGCCAGTTCCAGGTCGTGGGTGACGAAGAGGAGTCCGGTGCCGCGTTCGGCCTGGAGGCGGGTGAGGATCGAGATGATCTCGGCCTGGGTGGTGACGTCGAGGGCGGTGGTCGGCTCGTCGGCGACGATGAGCGCCGGGTCGCCGGCGAGGGCGGCGGCGATGACCACGCGCTGGAGCATGCCGCCGGAGAACTCGTGGGGACGGCGGCGCAGGGCGCCGCGCGGGTCGCGGATGCCGACGGCGTCGAGGAGCTCCTCCGCGCGGGCGGTGGCCCGGGCGGCGGGGGTGCCGGCGGCGCGCAGGCCCTCGGTGACGAAGTCGCCGACGCGGCGCAGCGGGTTGACGGAGGCACGCGGGTCCTGGAAGACCATGGCGACCTCGCGGGCGCGGACCGCGGAGAGTCCGGCCCGGTCCATGGTGAGGACGTCGCGTCCGCCGACGCGGACCTCGCCGGTGGTGCGGGCGCCGCCGGGCAGCAGGCCGAGGACGCTGCGGCAGGCGACGGACTTGCCGGAGCCGGACTCGCCGACGAGGCCGACGGTCTCGCCGGGGGCGACGGTCAGGGAGACGCCGTCGAGGAGGGGGCGGGCGGCCTGGCCTTCGGGGAGGCGCAGGGTGAGCCGGTCGATCTCCAGGACGGGCCGGGCGTCGTTGCGGGTGTTGCTCATGGGGGTCACCGCTCCCGCTTCGCGATCCGGTCGGCGATGCCCTCGCCGACGATGCCGAACGCCACGACGGCGAGGACGATGCAGACGGACGGCGCGAGCGCGGGCAGCATCGCGCCCTGCTGGAGCGCCGACTGGCCCTCGTTGATCATGGCGCCCCAGTCGGCGGTCGGCGGCTGGACGCCGAAGCCGAGGAAGGAGAGTGCGGCGAGGTCCATCAGGGCGTAGCCGAAGTTCATGGCCGACTGGGCGAGGAGGGTGGGGGTGATGTTGGGCAGCAGGTGGCGCAGGCAGATGGTCCAGCCGGACCAGCCCTGCACGCGGTAGGACTCGATGTACGGGCGGGCCTTCTCCTGGCGGGCGATGCCGCGGACCAGGCGTCCGACGTACGGGGTGTAGGCCACGGCCATGGCGATGACGGGCGCCGTCATGCCGGAGCCGACGACCGCCACCAGCATGATCGCGAGGAGCAGGCCGGGGATGGCGAAGACGAGGTCCATGGACCGGGAGAGGAGGGAGTCCGCCCAGCCGCCGCGCCAGCCGGCGACGACGCCGAGCACGGTGCCGAGGAGGGTGGAGACGGCGACCACGAGGAGCGGGCCGAGGAGTCCGGTGCGGGCTCCGTACATGAGCCGGGACAGGATGTCGCGCCCGGACTGGTCGGTGCCGAGGAGGTGGTCGCCGCCGGTGCCGACGAGGCTCGACGTCAGGTCCATCGCCTCGGGGTCGTACGGGGCGATGAGCGGGGCCAGGGCGGTGACGAGCACGAGGGCGACGAGGAGCAGCACGGCCGCGTTGAACATCGGGCCCTGGCCGAGTGCCCGCAGACGGCGCAGGCCGGGCCGGCGGCGCAGCGCGTCCGTGGGGCCGGCCGCCCCGGGGCTTGCGGTGAGGGTCATGAGGTGCCTTCCCCGAGGAGGGTGAGCCGGGGGTCGATGAGGGGGGCGCAGAGGTCGACGACCAGGTTGACGAGGACGAAGGCCGCGACGCTGAGCAGGGTGACGGCCTGGACCACGGCGAAGTCCTTGGCGCTGACGGACTGCACGAGGAGGGAGCCGATGCCGGGCACGTCGAAGGCGGTCTCGACGACGGAGGTCGTGACGAGGAGTCCGGCGAGCATGGTGCCGCCGACGGTGACGACCGGTCCGAGGCTGTTGCGCAGGACGTGCCGCCGGATCACGGTGCGTCCGGCGACGCCGCGGGCGCGGGAGACGTCGACGTGTTCGCGGCCGAGTTCGTCGAGCATCGCCGAGCGGGTGACGCGGGCGAGGAGTCCGGCGAAGGTGGTGGCGAGGGCGAAGGCCGGCAGCGTGAGGTGGTAGAGGCGTTCGCCGAGGCCTTCCGGGGTGCCGCCGGGCCCCGGGAACCAGCCGAGGTTCACGGAGAACAGCGAGACCAGGCCGATGGCGCTGACGAACGAGGGGGTGGCCGTGGCGACGCCGGTGGCGATGAGGACGAGCCGGTCGAGGAAGCCGGGGCGCAGCGCGGCCAGCATGCCCGCCGCCACGCCGCCGACGGCGACGAGGACGGCGGAGTAGCCGACGAGCAGCACGGTGCCGGTGAGCCGGGAGGCGAGCAGGGCCGAGACGTCCTGGTGGTACTGGGCGGAGCGCCCGAAGTCGCCGTGGAGCGCGCCGCCGAGCCACTTGGCGTACTGGACGGCGAGCGGGTCGTCGAGGTGGTACTCGGCCCGCAGCGCGGCCACGGTCTCGGGGGTCGCCGGGCGGCCGTGCAGCAGGAAGGAGACGGGGTCGCCGGGTGCGAGGTGCACGCTGGCGAAGACCACGAAGGAGGTGACCAGGAGGACGGCGAGGAGTCCGGCGAACCGGCCGAGGAAGTAGCGGAGCATGCCGTTCATCAGGAGGCGGCACCGATCGTCGCGGCCCAGGGGTAGTAGAGCTGGGCGATGCCGGTGGGGGCGCCCGTGACGCGGCTGCCGAGGAAGACGGAGTACGGGGCCTCGTAGATCGGGATGACGGGCAGCTCGCGCACCGCGATCTTCTGGAGCTCGGCGGTGAGGTCGGAGCGGGCGCCCGGGTCGACGGCGGTGTTGGCGCGGTCGAAGGCGGCGTCGTAGACGGGGTCGGACCAGTTGCCGTAGTTCCCGAAGTCGCCGGTGCGCAGGTACTGGTAGAACTCCAGCGGGTCCGGGGTGTTGTCGTAGCCGTTGGTGATGACCAGGTCGAGGCCCTTGCGGGCGTTCTTGTCGACGAAGATGCTGCTGTACGCCTCGGGCGAGACGGACTTGAGCTGGACGTCGAGGCCGATCTGGCGGCCGGCGGCCTGCACGGCGTTGGCGACGACGCTGATCTCGGGGGCGAGGGTGCTGGTCACCAGGGTGACCTTCTTGCCGGTGGCGCCGGCCTGGTCCACGAGTTCCTTGGCGGCGGCGACGTCGTAGACGGGCTCGGGCAGCTCGTTGAAGTACTTCTCGGTGCGCTCGGGGAGGAGCGACCAGGCGCCACGGGCGGTGGGGGCCTTGGCGGGGACGCCGATGCCACCGGCGGCGGCCTTGATGATGTTCTTGCGGTCGAGCGCCATGGACAGCGCCTGGCGCACCTTCAGGTCGCCGAGGGTGCCCTTGAAGTCGAGGACGGCCAGGTTGGCGGCGGCGGTGTTGGGGCCGAAGTACAGCTTGCCCTTGCTGGTCGTGCGCAGCTGGGCGAGGGAGGACGAGGGGACCATGTAGCCGCCGTCGGCGGTGCCGGACAGGAAGGTGTTGGTCCGGGCGGAGGGATCCTCGACGAAGGTGAAGCGGACCGTGTCGGTCTTCGGCGTCAGCTTCGGGTCCCAGTACGCGGGGTGCTTCTTCAGGGTGATGGACTCGCCCTGCTGCCACTTGTCCAGCGCGTAGGGGCCGGTGCAGTTGACCTTGCCGCCGGGGACGCCGTACTCCTTGCCGGCCTTCGCGAGGAAGGCGGCGCTCTCGATGGTGCCGGGCGAGGCGGCCATGAGCTCGTTCAGGAGGACGTCGGGCCTGGTGAGCCGGAGGGTGACCTGGAGGGGGCCGGTCTTCTCGATCGCCTTGACGTTCTTGAAGGCGGATCCCCAGGGGGAGCCGGTGGCCGGGTCCATCTGGCGCTTGAGGGAGGCGACGACGTCGTCGGCGGTCATGATGGTGCCGTCGTGGAACCGCACGCCGGGACGCAGGGTGTACACCCACGACGTCGGGTCGGGGTTCTCCCACTTGACGGCGAGACCGGGCTCGATCTTCAGGTCGGGGGTGACCCGCAGGAGCTGCTCGCAGACGTTGGCGAGGACCGTGTTCGGCGGGTAGTCGAAGGCCTGGGCGTAGTCGAGCGTGTACGGCTCGGCGTACAGCGACCACGTCAGGGAGGACAGCCGGCCCTTCGCCGCGGGGGAGGTCGGCGTGACCGTGTACGCGGCGGAGCCGGAGGCCGGCTTGGTGGCGCCGGAACAGCCGGTCGCCACGACGGCGAGGGCCGCGGTACAGGCGAGGGCGGCGAGGAGTCTGGGCGTGCGCAAGGAGACCCACCCCTTTACGGGTGTAGAGACGTGCACTGGGGATGGTGGGGGATGGAGCGAGTATTGATGCGGGAACGTTCCCGCACAAGACTTTGCGGGAACGGTTTTGCAATGGTCACGGAGGTGGCAGCATCGGGCTGTGACCACACGTGAACAGCTCGGAGGGCATGCCGGGGACAGGCCCGGCGTCACCGGCGCGCGACCGTCCGGGCCCCGGGTCCGGCTCGTCGACGTGGCCCGCGAGGCCGGGCTCTCGAAGACGACCGTCTCCGCGGCGCTGAACGGCACCGGGCGCCTCTCCCCCGCCGTGCGGGAGAAGGCGCGCGAGACCGCGCGGCGGATGGGCTACCGCCCCAACGCCACCGCCCGGCAGCTGCGCGCCGGGCGGGCCCGGCTGATCGGCTACGTCGTGGGCGAGTTCGCCGGACAACCCTGGACCTACCTGGACTCGCCGTACTTCGCCCAGCTGACCAGCGCCACCGCGGCCGCCGCCCTGAGGCACGGCTACGCGATGGTGATGCTGCCCGCGGGGACGCTGCAGCGGGAGTGGGCCGATCTGCCCCTGGAGGCGGTGATCGTCGCCGACCCCGTCGAGGACGATCCCCTCGTCGAGGACTTCCTCGCCGCCCGCATCCCGGTCTTCAGCGACGCGTCGGTCGCGGACCGGACTGGCGCGTACTGGGTCGACATCGACACGGAGGCCGCGGTACGGGACTCCCTGGACCACCTGCGGGAGCGGGGTGCCCGGCGGACCGCGCTCGTCCTGCCGGACAGCACGACCCGCTTCCACCGGCACGTCCACGCCGCCTACCGCGCCTGGTGCGCCCGGCACGGCGCCGAGGAGCTGGTCACCCTGGTGCCCGCCCCCGGCAACGGGCCGGTGATCCGGTCCGTCGAGGAGGCCCTGGGCGCCGACCCCCGGCCCGACGGGCTGTTCGTGGTGGCCGAGGCCAGCCCCCCGCTGGTCCTGGACGCGGCGCGGCGGCTCGGCCTCACGGTGCCCGGGGACGTGCGGGTGGTGTGCGTCAGCGAGGACAGCACCGCCGCCCACGCCGACCCGCCGGTCAGCACGCTGAGCCTGCGCCCGGCCGAGGTCGCCGAGGCGGGCCTGACGCTGCTGGTGTCCGCCCTGGAGGACGGAGGCAGCACCCCCCCGGGCGTGCTGCTCTCCGCCCGGCTCAGGGTGCGGGCCTCGTCGTGACGACGGCCGGGCCACGGCCCCGCCGTCGGGAGGTGCCGTGACCGTCGCCCGGGGCGCGCGGGGCCCCGCGACCCCGCGCGGCACCGCTCGTCGTTCCCGTCCGACCGCCACGACGCCCCCTAGCCCGCGTACACGCGGGTGCCGCCGACGAAGGTCTGCTCCACGCGCGCCTCGGCGATCTCCCCGGCCGGTCCGGTGAGGATGTCGCGGTCGAGGACGACGAGGTCCGCGAGGTACCCGGCGCGCAGGCTGCCGGCCTCGTCGTGACCGCCGACGTGCGCGGAGCCGGCCGTGTAGGCGGCGAGGGCGGTGGTGAGGTCGAGGCGCTGCTCGGGCAGGAAGACCCGGCCGTCGGTGGCGCCGGGCTCGGCCCGGTTGACGGCCACGTGCAGACCGGCGAGCGGGTCGGGGCTGCTGACCGGCCAGTCGCTGCCGGCCACCAGCGTGGCGCCGGCCCGGACCAGGTCGCCGAACGGGTACTGCCAGGCGGCGCGCTCGGGGCCGAGGAACGGGATCGTCAGCTCGTCCATCTGCGGCTCGTGCGCGGCCCACAGGGGCTGGATGTTGGCGAGCGCGCCGAGCCGGGCGAAGCGGGCGACGTCCTCGGGGTGCACGACCTGAAGGTGGGCCAGGTGGTGGCGGTTGCCGCGGCGCCCGTTCGCCTCGATCGCGGCCTCGACCGCGTTCAGGGCCTCGCGGACGGCACGGTCGCCGAGCGCGTGGAAGTGCACCTGGAAGTCGAGGGCGTCGAGCTCGGTGACGTAACCGCGCAGCGCCTCGGGGTCGACGAAGCTCAGCCCGGTGTTCGCCGTCGCGCAGCCACAGGCGTCGAGGTAGGGGCTGGTCATGGCGGCGGTGAAGTTCTCGGCGACGCCGTCCTGCATGATCTTCACCGAGCCGGCCCGGAAGCGCCCGTGGCTCGACTTCGCGCGCCGCTCGACGAGTTCGGGGATCTGCTCGGCGCCGCGCGCCCGGTCCCACCACAGCGCGCCGCTGACGCGGGCGGTGAGGGAGCCGTCGCGGGCGGCGGCGAGATAGGCGTCGGAGGGGTCGGCGATCCCGCTGAAGGAGCCGAGGAGGGCGTCCTGCCAGCCGGTGATGCCGAGCGAGTGCAGCATCGCCTGGGCGCGCAGCAGTCCGTCGAGGCGGTCGGCCTCGGTGCTCGGCGGGACGAGCCGCTGGACGAGGGCGACCGCGCCCTCCTGGAGGACGCCGCTCGGGGTCCCGTCGGCCTCGCGCTCGATGCGGCCGTCGGCCGGGTCGGGGGTCTCGGCGGTGATCCCGGCGAGCTCCAGGGCACGGGAGTTGGCCCAGGCGCCGTGGTGGTCGCGGTTGACCAGGAGCACGGGCCGGTCGGCGACCAGCTCGTCGAGCAGCCGCCGGGAGGGCAGCCCGCCCTCGAAGCTCTCCATCGACCAGCCACCGCCGGTGATCCAGGCGCGGTCGGGATGGGCGGCCGCGTAGGCACCGATGATCCGCAGGTAGTCGTCGACGCCGGTGGTGCCGGTGAGGTCGCACTCGGCCATCTCCATCCCGCCGGAGACGGCGTGGATGTGGGCGTCCTGGAAGCCCGGTATCAGCAGCTTGCCGGCCAGGTCGACGACTTCGGTCCGCGGCCCGATCAGGTCGCGGACCTCGTCGTGGCCGACGGCGATGATCCGCTCGCCGACGACGGCGAGGGAGGTGGCCCGGGTACGGGCGGGGTCGCCCGTGAAGACGGGGCCACCGGTGAAGACCAGGTCGGCCGTGCTCATGTACGTACTCCTGGGAGGGTGAGGGGGCCAGGGCCGTGTGCCGCCCTGGGCCGCCGGACGGGCCCCGAGGCGGGGCCGGTGCGAGGGGCGTCATGCAACCGCTGTGACGGTTCACACGTCAAGGGCGTTGTCATAAGGTCGGCGGCATGGCCGAACGAGTGGTGCCGGAGAACCGGCGACAGCGCAGGCGCCCCACCAAGCAGGGCACCGTCCTTTCCGAGCGGATCATCATCGAGACCGCGTTGCGGCTCGTCGCGCAGCACGGTGCGGAAGCGCTGTCGGTGCGGCGGCTCGGCGCCGCGCTGGGTGCCGACCCGAGCGCGCTGTACCGCTACTTCCGCAACACCGACGACCTGCTCCTGGCCCTCGCCGACGAGCTGATCGGCGTGGCCCAGCGGGGCTGGCGGGCCACCGGCGACTGGCGGGCCGACCTGCGGGACATCGCGCTGCGCATCCACGCCGCCTATCTGGCCAATCCGCAGGCCGCGGCGCTCGCGGCACACCGCACGACGGGGCGCGAGCACGAGACCCGGGCGGTGGAGGCGATCCTCTCGGTGCTGCGCGGGGTGGGCTTCCCGGACGCGGAGGCCGTGCGGATCTACCACGCGTTCGTGGACCAGGCGCTCGCCTTCGCGGCCCTGGACGCGGCCGCCCTCGCCCTGCCGGAGCCCGCCCGGGAGGCCGACGAGCAGGTCTGGCACGCGGCCTACGGGAAGCTGTCGGCCGCCACCCACCCGCATGTCGCCGCGACGTATCCGCTGCTCGCGGCGGACATGAGCGAGAGCGGGCACCCGTTCGCGCTGGAGCTGATGCTGGACGCGGTCGGCGCCCGGCTCGCGGCGCACGGCACGGGGTGAGCGGGGCGGGGCCGGCCGAGCGGGTCTTACGTCAACACCATTGACGCAAAATCGCCTGGCCGGTTCTCATGGCGGCACTTCGGAGGCCCGTACCTCCGCGATCCGAAGGAGCCCCGCCCCATGGACCCCGTGCACTCGCTCCGCGACGCCTCACCCGCCCCGTTCTGGCTGGACCGGCCGGGCAGGCCGCAGGCCTCCCCCGCCCTCGTCGGCCCCACCGACTGCGACCTGCTGGTCGTCGGCGGCGGCTACACCGGGCTGTGGACCGCGCTGATCGCCAAGGAGCGCGACCCGTCCGCCGACGTGGTCGTCATCGAGGCGGACCAGGTCGGCGGCGCCGCCTCCGGCCGCAACGGCGGCTTCTGCGAGTCGAGCCTCACGCACGGACTGGGCAACGGCATCGCGCGCTGGCCGGACGAGATCGGGCGCCTGGAGCGCCTCGGCCGGGAGAACCTGCGGGCCATGCAGGACACGATCGAGCGCTACGGGATCGACTGCGACTGGGAGCGCACCGGCTCCCTCGCCGTGGCGACCGAGCCGTACCAGCTCGAAGGCCTGGCGGAGGAGGCCGAGACCGCCCGGCGGTACGGCGGGGAACCGACCCTGCTCGACGAGTCCGCCGTCCGCGCCGAGATCGACTCCCCGACCTTCCTCGGCGGCCTGTGGAACAAGGACGACGTGGCCATGGTCGACCCCGCCAAGCTGGCCTGGGGCCTGAAGCGGGCCTGCCAGGAGCTGGACGTCCGCGTCTACGAGCACACCCCGGGAACCGGGCTCGCCGAGGACGGCGCCCGGGTCGCCGTCACCACCCCGTACGGCCGGGTGCGCGCCCGCCGGGTCGCGCTCGCCACCAACGCGTACCCCTCACTGCTGCGCCGGCACCGCCCGTACACCGTCCCGGTCTACGACTACGCTCTGATGACCGAACCCCTGACGGAGGACCAACTCGCCTCCGTGGGCTGGAAGAACCGGCAGGGCTGGGCCGACTGCGCCAACAGCTTCCACTACGTGCGGCTCTCCGCCGACAACCGGATCCTGTGGGGCGGTTACGACGCCGTCCACCGCCGTGACGTGCGGGCCGAGCACGACCAGCGGCCCGCGTCCTTCGCCACCCTCGCCCGGCACTTCTTCACGACCTTCCCGCAGCTCGCAGGGGTGCGCTTCAGCCACGCCTGGGGCGGTGCCATCGACACCAGCACGCGCTTCTGCGTCTTCTTCGACACCAGCCACCGCGGCAAGGTCGCCTATGCGGCCGGCTACACGGGCCTGGGCGTCGGCGCCACCCGCTTCGGCGCGGAGGTCATGCTCGACCTGCTGGCCGGACAGCGCACCGAGCGCACCTCCCTGGAGCTCGTCCGCCGCAAGCCGCTGCCTTTCCCGCCCGAGCCGATGCGCTCGGTGGGCATCGGCATCACCCAGTGGGCCCTGGCCCGCGCCGACGCCCACGAAGGCCGCCGCAACCTGTGGCTGCGGACCCTGGACCGTGCCGGACTCGGCTTCGGCAGCTGACACCCACACCACCCCGCACCACCTGCACCACCTGGGCCCCCCACGCCACCCGCACCCCGTGCACCACCGCAAGGGCGTGCGCTGAAGGACGTCGGCGGTGACGGCGGGGCCACGGCGGCGAGACTCTCGCGCATGATCGGTAACGTGCCTTCGGTACCCGTTCCTCTTCCACCGATCACACGGGACCTGACCATGAATCAATCCCAAGGCCCTGCCCGGGGCGTAGTGGCGCTGCTCGCCACGGTCTTCGCCCTGGTCCTGACCCTCGTGTCGCCCGTCGCGCCCGCGCGCGCCGCCGGCACCGCCGACTGCGCCGGCGCGGGCGTGGAGCGCTTCGGCTCCGCCTCGCTGACCGGCGCGATCGTCGGCGCCACCGTGCACGAGGGCACCGCCTACGTCGTCACCCGGGGCGTCAAGCCGCCGGTGCTCGCCGCGTACGACCTCGCGACCCGCAGAGTCGTCCGCGAGACCCCGATACCCGACGGTCCGGAGACCGGCGAGCCGGAGGGCGCGTGGGCCACCACCGTCTCGAACGGCAAGATCTACGTCGGCACCTACCCCGTACCGGACCTGTACCGCTACGACCCCGCGACCGGCCAGATCAAGCGGGTCGCGTCGTTCGGCAAGAGCGGCGGCTTCATCTGGAGCCTCGCCACCGCACCCGACGGCAAGGTCTACGCGGGCACGTACCCCGACGGCACGGTGTGGGAGTTCGACCCCGCCACCGGTGCCAAGCGCAGCTTCGGCGAACTCGCCCCGAACGAGCGCTACGCGCGGGGCGTGGACGTCGACGCCACCTACGTCTACGCGGCCCTGTCCGACACCAAGAAGCTGGTGTCGATCAACCGGTCCACCGGCGCCGTCAAGACCCTGGCCACGAGCCCCTCCGGCTTCTCCACGGTCTCCATCGGCCGCACCCGGGTGCGGGCAGGAGCGGGCAACACGCTGTACGACGTGAAGACCGACGGCACCGACCTGCGCACCGTGAACGTGGGCGCCTCGATCGACTCGATCGGCCTGGCCCCCGACCACACGGCGTACCTCTCGACCCGCCCGAACGGCGAGATCTTCCGGTACCGCACGTCCGAACCCCTGGAGTCGCTGGGCATCCCGCGCTCCAAGGAGGAGACCCGCGGCGTGTTCCTCGACGGCACCACGCTGACCGGCTTCTCCGGGAGCGGCGGCGTGTGGACGATGGACGTCACCACCAAGCAGTCCGACTACGTCAACCTGCTGGACGCCGGGCTCACCGGCGGCGCGGAGCGCCCCCAGTCGATCCTGTGGGACGCGGACCGCGGGAACGTCTGGGTCGGCGGCCACTTCTCCTTCACGGTCCACACGCCCGCCACGGGCGCCAGGACCAACATCTGGGTGCCCGGCGAGCCCAAGGCGCTGGCCCGCCGCGGGGACAAGCTCTACGCGGCGATCTACCCGAGCAGCGAGGTCGTCGAACTCGACCTGGCGGACCCGCGGGCTCCCCTGCGCTCCCTCGGCTACCTGGGCAACGGCCAGGCACGCCCGTGGGACATGGAGTACGACCCGGCCACCGACCGGCTGCTCATCGCCAGCGCGCCGCTCGGCACCAGCACCCAGGGCGCGCTGTCCGTCGTCGACCCCGTCACGGGCGACAAGCAGGTGTACGTGAACGTCATCCCGAACGAGAGCCTGATGAGCCTCAGCCTGGGCCCGGACGGGATCGTCTACCTGGGCGGCGACGTCCGGGGCGGCGGCGGGGGCGACCCGGCGGGGTGGAACAGCGCGGCGAGCGTCGCGGCCTTCGACCTGGCCACGCGTACCGTCACGTGGGAGCTCGACCCGGTCGCGGGCAGCGAGACGATCCAGGACGTCAAGGTCCACGACGGCATCCTGTACGGCGTGTTCAAGCGGGACGCCGGGTGGTTCACGATGGATCTGGCGACCCGCCGGGTCCTCGGCAAGGGCGCTCTGCCCGGGTACGGCGAGATCGAGGTGCACCAGGGCACGGTGTTCACGTCGACGTACTTCGGCGGCGGCAACGTGCATCAGCTCGGCCCCGGCCTGACGGCTCCGAAGCTGGTGGCCACGGGCCTCGGCGACAACTGGTACACCAACCCGCAGCTGGCCTTCGAGCCGTCCGGCTGGCACGCCTGGGCGCTGGTCGGCCGTGACCTGGCACGGCTGCGGCTCGACCCGGGGTGCCCGGTGCTGACCGTCACTCCGTGACACGGCGGGGGCCGTGCCGGACGGCACGGCCCCCCTTTCTTCCGTCGGCCGGCGGCGTCAGATCCCGGGAATCGCGCGGGCCTTGAACGCGGCGCGGACGGCGTTCGCCGCGGCCGGGCCGTACATCCGCTGGGCCGTCGCGATCGTCTTCGTCGCCGCGTCCGAGAAGGAGGTGTCGGGCGCGAAGCCGAACTGCGCGTTCACGATGATCCGGTCGGCGGTCCGGGCCCCGAGGGCGCCGCGGATGTCCCACAGGGCGCGGGACCAGATCTCGCCGTCGGCGTGCACCTCGCCGACCCGGTCCGCGTACGTCTTGTTCCCGTCGACGCGGCGCAGGCAGTGCGGGGCGGTGCTGTACGGGACGGAGTCCCAGTCGCCGACGCAGGCGAGGTCCGTCCTGACCGGCCAGCCGTAGCGGGCGGCCGCGTGGCTGCCGACCTCGACGGCCAGGTAGTCGCCGAAGGCCTCGCCGATCGCGCCCCCTTCGGGGGAGCTGCCGAAGCCGGGGACCTGGGCCTCGTGCACGGCGTGCCCGTACTCGTGCACGATCACCTCGGCGTCCTCGGCGTCGTCGACGCCGCCCTTGCCGAAGCGGATCTCGTCCTTCTTGTCGGTGAAGAAGGAGTTGTCCGAGCCCCACTGGTTGAGCCGTACGGCCTGCGGGCGGTCGTTGGCGCCGGGCAGCTCGCTGCCGAAGCCGAGGCCCTGGAGGTACTCCTGGGACTCGTTGACCCAGAAGTAGGCCATCACCTGCTCGAACTGGTCGTCGCGCCGGTTGTACGCGCCGGCGTCGGCGGTCTTCGCGGGGGCGCCCGTCTCGGACCTGATGGACGCCCAGCGCCCGGAGAGCGCGCCGCTGCCGTCGAGGTTGCGCAGCTCGGCGGTGGTGTAGGCGGAGGCGGGCACCGCGTCGGCGGAGTCCTTGGCGTCGGCGAGCGTCTGGTCGCCCGAGGACTGCACCGGGTTGACCATGAAGACGCGTGCCTGCGGGCCGCCGGCGGCGGGTGCGGGCGCGGCGGCCGTGGCCGTCGTGAGCGGGGCGGTCAGTGCCACGGTGGCGGTGGCCGCGGCGATCAGGCCGCGGGTTGTGCGGCGTGCCATCAACGTCCTCCCGTTGGGGGATGTGAGGGGGGGTGGCGTGGTGCGGGCGTGATCATCGCGCAGGGACGGGGTCCGCGTCGAGAGTCAGGGCGGGCCGGGCCTCGCGGGCGAGACCGTGGGCCGACTCCGGCCACCAGGCGCCGGCGGGCGGGTCGACGGCGCCGTACTCGGGGTCGACGGTGCCGCCGGTGCCCCGGGTGCAGCTGCCGTCGGACTCGCCGATCGTCTTCACGTACAGGTAGGCGTCGGCCAGCGGGACGCCGGTGTCGGCGGTCGGGCGTGGGCCCATGCCCCGCCCGGGCGGGTTGCACCAGGTCTCCGGGTCGGCGTACGTGCCGGGGGCGGGGGTCCAGGGGCCGCGCCCGTTGCGGCTGGTGTCGACGACGAAGTGGAGGAGCTCGGCGGGGGCGGGGCTGCCGGTGGCCTGCTCGTACCAGGCGTCGGTCCAGTGCCAGGTGGCGGGATCGGCCGCCGAGACCGCGTTGCCGGGCGCGCCGTCGTTGGGGGCGGCGGCGGAGTAGTACTGGCTCGCGCACCAGTCGGTGTGACCGCGGGCCCAGTCGGGGCCCCGGGTGGCGAACCAGACGCACTGGGAGACCCAGGTGCCGTAGCGGGTCAGCTGGTCGGTGGGCTGGAAGTTGGAGACGTTCAGGGAGAACCCGTCGGCCTTGGCCACCCCGGCGTCGATCAGCCGCCGGGCGATGTCGCCGACGGCCTTCCACTGGCTGTTGCCCGCGTCGAGGTAGACGGAGGTGCCGGGGTGCCGCTTGAGCGTCGTGACGGCGAAGTCGAGATCGGCGAGGCGCTCGGCGGTGAGCGCGCCGGTCGGGTCGACGTTCCCCGCGCAGTCCCTGGGCAGGGCGGCCAGGGCGTCGGGTTCCAGGATCACCAGCGCGGGTCCTTCGCCGACGCCGTCGGCCAGGGCGCCGATCCAGTCGCGGTAGGCCGCCGAGGAGGGGGCGCCGCCGCTGGAGTAGAGCCCGCAGTCGCGGCCGGGGATGTCGTACGCGACGAGCACGGGGACCTGCTGCGTGGCGCGCGCCCGCGCCACGAGGGCGCCCGCTCCGGCGCGTACGCCCTCGGGCGTGCCGCCGGTGAACCAGGCGGCCTGGGGCAGCGCGGCGAGCCGGCGCATGTTCGCGGCGTCGGTGGAGCTCCCCGCCGCCTCGTCGACGACGGCCTGCCGTGCGGCGCCGCTGTCGGGGTCGACGTAGAAGCGGGTGGCGGCGGCGAGCCGCCCCTCGGGTGCCGCTCCCCCGCCCGGTGTCCCGGCCGACGCCGCCGGTGCCACGGCGGTCCAGGCCGCGCAGGCGGCGAGTGCCGCCGCCAGTGCGGCGGAACGCCGTCCGGGAATCCGGAACTTCATGAAGGGCCTCCCCTGGTGCGATCCCTCGCAGCGTAGGCGGCGGTGATCACCCAGCGGGCCGGAACCCTTCGTTCCGCTCGAACGGGACTCCGACCGGGCACGGCTCCGCACACGGCCCCGAGCACACTCCGGGACCAGGCCCGGAGTCAGTCCTGGCGGCTGCTCTCGTCCCTGAGCCAGGTGTCGAAGTCCCGTGCCCTGATCGCCTTGCGCGCGCCCCGGCGCGCCGCGAGCGCCGCCGAGAGGAAGACGACGACGGCGGGCAGCAGCAGGGGGTCGGCGCGCAGCATGGCCCGCAGGTCGGCGACCCCCGTACGGGCCGAGGGCGGCGCGGCGGGCTCGGGCGCCGCCGGACGGTCCTCGGGCGCCGACCGGGCCTGGTGGTCCTCCAGCTGGGCCGTGGAGGTGGCCGCCCGGACCCGGCGACGGATCAGGTCCCGCCAGGTGCGCGGCGGCCGGACGACCACGCGGGCGGTCCGGACGACGCTGCGTTCGGCCGGTCCGAAGGCGAGCGAGGCGGCCAGGTCGTCGGCCATCAGGGGCGGCAGCGCGGCGATGCGGGCGTGCCCCTCGCCGGACATGGCGATGACGCCCCGCCCGAAGAGCCCGTCGCGGACCGCGGGCAGCCGCTGCCACACCCGGTAGTACGCGCGCACCCGCCAGGAGCAGCCGGTCATCGGCAGCTCCCGCTCGGGCGCGGCGGCGAGGACCTCGCCGGGACCGGCGAGCGCGGCGGTCAGGGCACGGACGTCCCCGGCACCGAGCACCACGTCGGCGTCCACGTAGACGCGGGGGAAGCCGCGGGCATGGGAGTCACCGAGGCGCAGGGCCTCGTGTTTGGAGGGCACGGGGGTCTCGACGACCCGGACCCGCGGGCCGCGCCCCGCGGCGACGCGGGCGGTGGCGTCCGTACAGCCGTTGCACACGACGACGATGTCGAACTCCTCGTCGCCGGCGCCGTCCAGGAGGGCGTCCAGGAGGCGGCCGAGGGTGCGTTCCTCGTTGTGGGCGGGGATCACGATGCTGGGCACGTGGACAGTATGACCAAGGCGTCCCACTCTTACAGTTCCTTCAAGTATCGGTAGGAGTTTCACACAACTCCTGGATGGCCTGCCCTAGTTGGTCTAGATTGAGCGCTGCCGGATCCGCTGGGGCACGAACACGACTCGTCCCGGGCGGATTCAGCGTCCTGTGCGGACACCGGCCGTGGCTGGGGAGACTTGCGACCGCGGTCCGCACCGTTCAGTCAGGCGGAAGATCCGCGCACCCTCGTCGTACCACCGCTGTCTTTCCCGTGCCCGCGAGCCGCTCTCGTGCGCAGTCCCTCGGGAGGGGCGCGGTGGTTCAACAGGGTGCGCGCGAATCGCCCTTGGGGGGAATGGATGACCGTCCTGCCGGTCACGCATGAGCGGCATCGAGTCGAATCCACACATTTCGATGTCCACCGCCTGTGGTGGCGGAGGAGACACCAGATATTCCTGCTGGCCGCGGACACGACGGCGGCCGCCGTCGCCGCGGTGAGCGTCCTCGGCGCGGTGGGCCACTGGCCCGTCGTGCTCGGCCTGCCACCGGCCTGGGTGGCCCTGATGTGCGCCCACCGGTCCTACGACCGGGGCTCGTTGGGCGCCGGCGGCGAGATCTACCGCCGGGTGCTGCGCGGCGCCCTGGTGCTGCCGGCCCTGGCCGCGGTCCTCGGCTGGGGGCTGGTCCGCGATCTCGACCTGCTGCACGAGATGATCCTGGCGGCCCCGACCGTGGCCGTCCTCACCCTGGCCGCCCGCTTCCTGCTCCGGCGCTGGCTGCGCCGCGACTGGGCGCAGGGCAGGAACCGGACCACCGCGATCCTGGTCGGGCCCTCCGCGGGCGTCGCCGAGCTCCTGTCGGCACTGTGGAACGGCGGCTCCGACCGCACGCCCGGCCGGGCCGGGCTCCAGGGCATGGACATCGCCGGTGTCTGCCTGACCGATCCCGGCCACGACCGGGGCCGGGCGGTGCTCGACAAGCTGGGCGTGCCCGTGCTCGGCGGGGTGGACGAAGTCCCGGGCGCGATCCGGGGGTTCGGCGGCTCCACCACCGTGGTGGTGCTGCCCTCCCCGGAGATCGACGCGACCCTGCTGCGGGCGCTCTCCTGGAGCACGGCCGCCGCGGGCGGTGACTTCCTGCTGGCCCCGGCCTTCGGTGACGTGGCCGCCTCGCGCCTGGAGGTCCGGCCGGTCGGCGGGGTCCCGCTGATCCACCTGCGGGCTCCCCGGCTGTCCCGCTGGGCCCGGCTGCCGAAGGAGCTCGCCGAGCGGCTGCTCGCCGCGGTGCTGCTGCTCGCGCTCGCCCCGCTGATGTGCGCGGTCGCGCTGGCGGTGCGGCTCGGGAGCCGGGGCCCGGCCCTGTTCCGGCAGGTCCGGGTGGGGCTGCACGGCAAGCAGTTCACCATGTTCAAGTTCCGGACGATGCGGCCCGACGCCGAGGCCGTCAGGGACGAGCTCGCGCACGCCAACCACAACAGCGACGGGCTGCTGTTCAAGGTCCGCGACGACCCCCGCGTCACCCGGGTGGGCGCCACGCTGCGCCGCTACTCGATCGACGAACTGCCGCAGCTCCTCAACGTGCTGAACGGGCGGATGTCGCTCATCGGGCCGCGCCCGCCGCTGCCCGAGGAAGTCGCCGGATACAGCCACGAGGTCCGGCGCCGGCTGCTCGTGAAACCGGGCCTCACCGGCCTGTGGCAGGTCAGCGGGCGCTCCGACCTGCCGTGGGACGAGGCCGTACGCCTGGACCTGGCGTACGTGGACAACTGGTCGCTCGGCCTGGACGCGCTGATCCTGCTGCGCACCGGCCCCGCCGTCCTGCGCGGAACGGGGGCCTACTGACGATGAAGGGAAACCACGTGAGCGACGTGAACGACTCCGATCGGCCGGACGAGCGGCTGGGGGTCGCCGTCATAGGCGCCGGCTACTGGGGCCCGAACCTGGTGCGCAACTTCCAGGCCAGCGACCGCTTCCGGCTGCGCTGGCTCTGCGACCTCGACGTCACGCGCGCCCAGCGGGTCCTCGGCGGGTACTCCACCGTCCAGGCCACCGACGACTACGCGGCGGTCCTCGCCGACCCGGCCGTGCACGCCGTCGCCGTGGCCACCCCGGCCGGCACCCACCTGGACGTGGCGCTCGCGGCGCTGCGCGCGGGCAAGCACGTCCTGGTCGAGAAGCCGCTGGCCACCACGTACGCCGACGGGGCGCGGCTGGTCGCCGAGGCCGAGGAGCGCGGCCTGACCCTGATGTGCGACCACACCTACTGCTACACCCCGGCGGTGGCGAAGATCCGCGAGCTGGTACGCGAGGGCGCGCTCGGCGACATCCACTACGTGGACTCGGTGCGGATCAACCTGGGTCTGGTCCAGAAGGACATCGACGTGCTGTGGGACCTCGCCCCGCACGACCTGTCGATCCTGGACTTCATCCTGCCCGAGCACGTGGAGCCGGTCGCGGTCGCCGCGCACGGTGCCGACCCGATCGGCGCGGGCCAGGACTGCATCACCTACCTGACCCTCCAGCTGAACACCGGGGCCATCGCCCACGTGCACGTCAACTGGCTCTCCCCGACCAAGGTCCGCACCACCATGGTCGGCGGCTCCAAGCGCACCCTGGTCTGGGACGACCTCAACCCGGCCCAGCGCGTCGCGCTGTTCGACCGCGGGGTGGACCTGGCGACTCCCCAGGAGCTGGGCGCGGACGAGCGCCGCGAGGCCCTCATCTCGTACCGCAGCGGCGACATGGTCGCCCCGGCGATCGGCGAGAGGGAGGCGCTGCGCAGCATGGTCGACGAGTTCGCGGCGGCGATCACGGGGGGCCGGCCGCCGCTCACCGACGGCCGGGCGGGGCTGCGGGTGCTGGACATCCTGGAGGCGGCGTCGCGGAGCCTGCAGTTCCGCGGTGCGGTCGTCGGGCTGCGGACCGGATCCGACCGGTCCCTCAAGAACGGTGACGAAGTGCGGGGAGAACGGCGTTGAGCGATATCGCGGGCAAGCGGGTCCTGGTCACCGGCGGTGCCGGCACCATCGGCTCCCATGTGACGGACCTCCTGGTGGAGGGGGGTGCGAGCCAGGTCGTCGTCCTGGACAACTTCGTGCGCGGCCGGCGGGCCAATCTCGCCGAGGCCCTGGCGAGCGGCCGGGTCGAGCTCGTCGAGGGCGACATCCGCGACGCGGCGACCGTCCACCGGGTGACCGAGGGCGCCGACCTCGTCTACCACCTGGCGGCGATCCGCATCACCCAGTGCGCGGAGGAGCCCCGGCTCGCCAACGAGGTCATGGTGAACGGCACGTTCAACGTCCTGGAGGCCGCCGCGGCCGCCGGGGTGGGGAAGGTGATCGCCTCCTCGTCGGCCTCCGTGTACGGCCTGGCGGAGTCGTTCCCGACCACCGAGCGGCACCACCCGTACAACAACGACACGTTCTACGGGGCGGCCAAGGCCTTCAACGAGGGCATGCTGCGCAGCTTCCACTCCATGTACGGACTGGACTACGTGGCGCTGCGCTACTTCAACGTGTACGGGCCGCGGATGGACATCCACGGCCTCTACACCGAGGTGCTGATCCGCTGGATGGAGCGGATCGAGGCGGGCGAGCCGCCGCTGATCCTCGGCGACGGCACCCAGACGATGGACTTCGTCGACGTGCGGGACATCGCCCGCGCCAACATCCTGGCGGCGCGCGAGGGGCTCACCGACGAGGTGTTCAACGTGGCCAGCGCCACCGAGACCTCGCTGCGCGAGCTCGCCGACGGTCTCCTCGGCGTGATGGGCTCCGACCTGGAGCCCGTGCACGGCCCGGCCCGCGCGGTCAACGGGGTGACCCGGCGGCTCGCGGACACCACGCTCGCCGAGGAGCGGCTCGGCTTCAAGGCCGAGATCGACCTGCGGACCGGTCTGCGGGACCTGGTCGACTGGTGGCGGGCGGAGAAGGGCGCCACGGCGACGGACTCCGACCTGGCCGCCGACGCGGGGGCGGAGGCCGCCGGGAAGGCGCCCGTCCGGATTCCCGTGATGGTGCCGTGGCTCGGCGAGGAGGAGGCGAAGGCGGCCTCCGACACCGTGCTGTCCGGCTGGGTCGCGCAGGGTCCGAAGGTCGCCGAGTTCGAGCGGGCCTTCGCGGAGCGGGTCGGCGCCCGGCACGGTGTCGCGGTCAGCTCCTGCACGACCGCGCTCCACCTGGCCCTGGTCGCCCTCGGCCTCGGCCCCGGGGACAAGGTCGTCGTCCCCTCGCTCTCCTTCATCGCGACCGCCAACGCCGTGCGGTACGTGGGCGCCGAGCCGGTCTTCGCCGACGTCGACCTCGCCACCGGCAACCTCACCGCCGCCACCGTGGACGCGGTCCGCACACCGGACACCAAGGCCGTGCTCCTGGTCCACCAGGGCGGGGTGCCCGCGGACGTGACCGCGCTGCGGGCCGCCTGCGAGGACTGGGGGCTGCCGCTGGTGGAGGACGCGGCCTGCGCGATCGGCTCCACCGTCGACGGCGCCTCCGTCGGGCGGGGCGCGCTGCTCGCCGCCTGGTCCTTCCACCCGCGCAAGCTGCTCACCACCGGCGAGGGCGGCATGATCACCACCGACGACGCCGAGTGGGCGGCGCGGCTGCGCCGGCTGCGCGAGCACGGGATGAACGTCTCGGCCGCCGAGCGCCACGCGAGCGGCAAGCCGGTCCTGGAGAGCTACCTGGAGACCGGGTTCAACTACCGGATGACCGACATCCAGGCGGCGGTCGGCCTCGCCCAGCTGGCGAAGTTGGACGCGATGGTGGCCCGCCGCCGCGAGCTGGCCGCCCGCTACGGGGAGCTGCTGCGGGACGTGCCCGGCCTGGAGCCGGTGCGGGATCCGGCGCACGGGGAGGGCAACTTCCAGTCGTACTGGGTGCTGCTCTCCGAGGAGTTCCCGGTGGGCCGCGACGAGCTGCTCGCCGTGCTCGCCGAGGCGGGGGTGTCGGCCCGTCGGGGCATCATGGCCGGCCACCTGGAACCGGCCTACGCGGGCCACCCCGCGGGTCCCCTGCCGGCCACCGAGCGGATCGCCCGCGACTCGCTGATCCTGCCGCTGTTCCACACCCTGACCGAGGAGCAGCAGGACCGCGTGGTCGCCGTCCTGAGGGAAGCGGCGGCGCGTCCGTGACCCAGCTCGTCATCGTCGGCGCCGGCGGCTTCGCGCGGGAGACCGCGCAGGCCGTCCGCGCCGCCGGCCTGCCCCTGGCGGGCCATCTCGACGACGACCCGGCACTCCACGGCGTCGAGGTCGACGGCGTGCCCGTGCTCGGCGGCAGCGCGCTGGTGCGGGAGCTGCCCGACGCGTCCTTCGTGGTGTGCGTCGGCAGCCCGCGCGACTACGCGGCCCGCGCCCGGGTGGTCGCCCGGCTCGGGCTGCCGGAGGAGCGGTACGCCACCGTGGTGCACCCGACCGCGGTGGTCTCCGCCAGTTCCGCGCTCGGTCCCGGCACGGTGCTCCTGGCGCACGCGGTCCTGACGGCCGCGGTGCGGGTGGGCCGGCACGTCGCGGTGATGCCGCACACCGTCCTCACCCACGACGACGAGGTGGCGGACTTCGCCACCCTCGCCTCCGGGGTGCGGCTGGGCGGCGGCGCGCGGATCGGCCGGGGTGCCTATCTCGGCGCGGGCGCGCTGGTCCGCGAGGGCACGGCGGTCGGTGCCTGGTCGCTCGTGGGCATGGGCAGCACGGTCCTGGCCGACGTCCCCGCGGGCGAGGTGTGGGCCGGTTCCCCGGCGCGCCGGCTGCGCGCTGCGGCGCCCTCGGCCCTCGAACAGCTCACGGCGGACGGCCTCGGCCCCGCCGACGACACCGTCCCCGAGCCGGCCCGGCCGGCCCCGCACGTCCCGCCCGTCCCGGCAAGAGGAGTGAACGGCACATGAACCAGATCCCCCTGGTGGACCTGAAGGCGGCACACGCCGAGGTCGCCGAGGAGATACGCGCCGGCTTCGACCGGGTGCTGGCCGGGACCGCCTTCATCGGCGGCACGGAGGTCCGGGAGTTCGAGCGGGAGTACGCCGCGTTCGGCGGCGTCGCGCACGTCGTGGGCGTCGCCAACGGCACCGACGCCCTGGAGCTGGCGCTGCGGGCGAGCGGGGTCGGCTCCGGCGACGAGGTGGTCGTCCCCGCGAACACCTTCATCGCCACGGCCGGCGCGGTCGCCCGTGCCGGGGCCCGTCCGGTGCTGGTCGACTGCGACCCGCAGACCCTGCTGATCGACCCCGCGGCGGCCGTGGCCGCGGTGGGGCCGGGCACCCGGGCCGTGGTGCCGGTCCACCTGTACGGGCAGAGCGCGGACGTGGCCGCACTCGCCGCCGCGCTGCCGGAAGGCGTACGGATCGTCGAGGACGCCGCCCAGAGCCAGGGCGCGAGCCGGGACGGACGGACGCCGGGAAGCGGGGGCATCGCCGCCACCAGCTTCTACCCGGGCAAGAACCTCGGCGCCTACGGCGACGCCGGGGCGGTGCTCACCGACGACCCCGAGGCGGCCGCCCTGGTACGGGCGATCGCCAACCACGGCGGGGTCGAGAAGTACCGGCACGACGTGCCCGGCTTCAACAGCCGGCTCGACGGGCTGCAGGCCGTGGTGCTCCGGGCCAAGCTGCGCCGGCTCGCCGCCGGCAACGCGGCCCGGCGGGCGGCGGCGGCCCGCTACGACGAGCTGCTGGCCCCGCTCGCCGGGTCCGGGCGGCTGGTGCTCCCGGTCACCGCCGAGGGCAACGAGCACGTGTGGCACCTCTACGTGGTGCGGGTGCCCGGGGCCGACCGCGACGCGGTGGTCGGCAAGCTCAACGCGGGGGGTGTCGGCGCCGGGGTGCACTACCCGGACCCGGTCCACCTGACGCCCGCCTACGCCCATCTCGGCCACCGCCGGGGGGACTTCCCGCACGCCGAGCGGGCCGCCGGCGAGATCCTCTCGCTCCCGCTCTTCCCGCAGATCACCCCCGACCAGCAGCAGCAGGTCGTGGACGCACTGGTGAACGCCCTGAACTAGGGCCCGCTCCCCCACCCCGGCCGGTAGGCCTGGACCTGTACTGCCCGTGAAAGGTACAGCGATGCAAAACCGATTCCGTCGAGCCAGGGGCGCCCTGTTCGCCCTGGCAGCGGCGCTGACTGCGATCTTCTTGCCGCCGGTCGGAGAGGCGAGCGCGCTCGCCGATCCATGCGGTACGGGCAGCAATCCCATCGTCTGCGAGAACTCCAAGCCGGGCACGCCCAGGTCCGACTGGTTCGCGGGCAGCGCCTGGGGCGACATCGCGGGATTCCCCACCAAGATGAGCCTGCAGGCCGGGGAGACCCTCCAGTTCAAGGTCCAGTCGCCCTCCGCCTACCGGATCCGGATCTACCGGCTCGGCTGGTACGGCAGTGACGGCGCCCGGCTGATCTCCACCCAGGCCCAGGCCGACCAGACCTACCCCGCCACCTACCTCACCCAGCGGCCCAGCTGTCTGAAGGACCAGCCGACGGGGCTGATGGACTGCGGCAACTGGCCCGCCACCGCGAGCTGGACCGTGCCGAGCGACGCGGTCTCCGGCCTCTACGTGGCCAACTTCGACCAGGCCGACGGCAACGGCCTCATGCCGTACCCGTTCGTGGTGCGCAACGACGCCAGCCGCTCCGACATCGTCGTGCAGACCTCGGACCAGACCTGGCAGGCGTACAACGACTGGGGCGGCACCAACCTCTACGACGGTCAGGGGCCGGCGCCCGACGGGCGGGCGTACAAGGTCAGTTACAACCGCCCGATGGACATCGGCGGCGAGAACGGCATCTACGGGTCCGAGTTCGAGATGATCTCGTGGCTGGAGCGCAACGGCTACGACCTCAGTTACGTCTCGGGACTGGACACGGCCACCCGGGGCTCCGCGCTGCTCGCGAACCACAAGATGTTCATGTCCCAGGGGCACGACGAGTACTGGACCCAGGAGCAGTTCACCAACGTGCTCAACGCGCGGAAGGCGGGCCAGCACCAGACCTACTTCTCCGGCAACGAGGTCTTCTGGAAGACCCGGCTGGAGCCGAGCATCGACGGCAGTGGCACCGCGAACCGGACCCTGGTCTGCTACAAGGAGACCAAGCTCAAGTTCCCCACGCCGAACGGCGTGCCCGACCCCAGCAACGTGTGGACGGGCACCTGGATGGATCCGGACAGCACCAAGGAGGGCGAGCCCTACCGGCCGCAGAACATCCTCACCGGTTCGCTGTTCCAGGTGAACGGACCCCGCAACGACGCCATCACGGTGCCCGCCGCGTTCGCGAAGATGCGCCTGTGGCGCAACACCTCGGTCGCCGGCCTGACCGGCAACCAGGTGGCCACCTTCCCGCAGGGCACCCTCGGCTACGAGTGGGACAGCGACATCGAGAACGCCTCCCGGCCGGCCGGGCAGATCAGGCTCTCCTCCACCGCCGTCGACGTCAACGACGGCAACTACCTGCTCGACTGGGGCAACTACTACGGCAACGGCACCGCGACCCACAGCCTCGTCGCCTTCCGTGACCAGACCTCCCACGCCCTGGTGTTCGGCACCGGCACCGTGCAGTGGTCCTGGGGCCTGACCAACGTCCCGACGGCGGACCCCGACGGCGGGGTGATCACCGAGGACAAGCGGATGCAGCAGGCCACCGTGAACATCCTCGCCGACATGGGGTTCCAGCCGAAGTCCCTGCAGGACGGCCTGGTCCAGGCCCAGGCGTCCCAGGACGTCACCGGGCCCACGGTCACCGTGACCAGCCCGGCCCCGAACGGCTCCGTCCCCGCGCTGCGGCAGATCACCGTCGCCGGCACGGCGGCCGACTCGGGCGGCGTGGTCGCCCGGGTGGAGGTCTCCACCGACGGCGGCACCACCTGGAAGGCGGCCGAGGGCACGAGCTCCTGGAGCTACAAGTGGACCCCGCTGACGGAGGGGCCGGTCCAGCTCAAGGTCCGCGCCGTCGACGACAGCGTCAACCTCGGCAACGCCACCACCGTCCCGCTGACCGTGACCCAGCAGCAGTGCCCCTGCACGGTGTGGCCGGCCACGGCCACCCCCACCAAGGCGAACAGCGGCGACGGCAGCTCCGTCGAGCTCGGGGTGAAGGTGCGCAGTTCGGTACCCGGCACCCTCACCGGCGTCCGCTTCTACAAGTCGAGCGCCAACGTCGGCACCCACAAGGGCAGCCTGTGGTCCGCCGCGGGTCAGCTCCTGGCGACCGGCACCTTCACCAACGAGACCGCCTCCGGCTGGCAGGAGCTGAAGTTCGCCAACCCGATCCCGGTGAAGGCCAACACCACCTACATCGCCTCGTACTTCGCCCCGAGCGGCGGATACTCCTACGACGCCCACTACTTCACCGACAAGGACGCCGGTCTCGCCCCGCTGACGGCGCTGCAGTCCGGTACCGACGGCGGCAACGGCGTCTACCGGTACGGCACCACCAGCGGCTTCCCGAACCAGGCGTCCGCGGGCAGCAACTACTGGGTCGACGCCATCCTGGAGACCGGCTCGGCCAGCACCGTTCCGCCGACCGTCACCGGGCGCACGCCGAACCCCGGAGCGACCGGGGTGTCGATCACGGCCCCGCTGTCGGCCACCTTCAACCAGAGCATCGACAGCGGCACCCTGGCCTTCACGGTGCAGGGCCCCGGCGGCACCTCGGTCCCCGGCCGGGCCACACTCGACGGGGACGGGAAGACCGCGGCGTTCACGCTCAACAGCCAGCTGGCACTCGGCACCACGTACACGGTCTCCGTGCAGGCCGCCGACCTGTGGGGCAACGCGATGCCCGCCCCGGTCACCTGGACCTTCACGACGAGCTCGACCCCGCCGCCGGCCGCCTGCCCCTGCACCCTGTGGAGCGCGCAGACGGTGCCCTCGAAGACCGCGGAGACCAGTGACGGCAACTCGCTCGAACTGGGCACCCGCTTCCAGTCCTCGCTGAACGGCAAGGTCACGGGCATCACGTTCTACAAGGGCGCGACCAACACCGGCAGCCACACCGGCAGTCTGTGGGCCGCCGACGGCACCCAGCTCGCCACCGGCACCTTCGGCGGCGAGACGGCCACGGGCTGGCAGACCCTGACCTTCGCCACTCCGGTCACGATCACCGCGGGCACCACCTACGTGGCCTCGTACCATGCGCCGAACGGCAACTACGCCTCGGATGCCGGGTTCTTCACCGGCGCCCACCTGAACTACCCGCTGTCGGCACCCGCGGACGCCGGCGGCAGCGCCAACGGGCTGTACCGGTACGGCGCCACGAGCGCCTTCCCGAACAGCTCCTACAACTCGACGAACTACTGGGTCGGTCCGGTCTTCACGACCGGCTGACCCAGCCCGACCGAAAACGGGGAACGCACCACATGAGCTCAGTCAGCGTCGTCATCCCCTGCTACAAGTACGGCCACTTCCTGGCCGACTGCGTACGCAGCGTGCTCGACGAACAACCCGGCCTCGACGTGCGGGTGCTGATCATCGACGACGCGTCCCCCGACGACTCGGCGGAGGCGGCCCAAAGACTGGCCGCCTCCGACCCGCGGATCGAGGTGCGGGTCCACGAGAAGAACAAGGGGCACATCGCCACCTACAACGAGGGCCTGCTGGAGTGGGCGGACGGCGACTACGTCGTGCTCCTGTCCGCCGACGACCGGCTGGTCCCCGGGGCGCTCGTGCGGGCCGTGGCCCTGCTCGACGCCCACCCCGAGGCGGGCTTCGCCTATGGCAGGCCGCTGCGCTTCCGGCACGGCGGACCGCTCCCGGCGGCCCGCACCCGCTCCACCGGATCCGTCGTCTACCCCGGCCACTGGTGGCTGGAGCGGCGCTTCCGCGAGGGCACCGGGTGCATCACCTCACCGGAGGTGGTGGTCCGCACCAGCCTCCAGCGGAAGGTGGGCGGCTACGATCCCGAGCTGCCGCACGCCGGGGACATCGAGATGTGGATGCGGCTGGCCGCCCACGCGGACGTCGGCTACGTCGCGGGGGCCGACCAGGCCTACTACCGGGTCCACGGGAACAACATGTCCACCACCGACTTCGGTGGCCAGCTCGACGACCTGCGACAGCGCCGGGCCGCCTTCACGGCGGTCCTGGAGAAGTGCGCCGACCGGCTCCCCCAGGCGGACCGCCTGGCGGGCCTGGTCGACACCCGGCTGGCCCGCCAGGCCCTGCGGCGGGCCTACCGGGCCTACGACCGGGGGCGCACCGACGTCGTACCGGTCGAGGAACTGGTGGAGCTCGCCCGGCAGTGGCGGCCGGACGCCGAGGCGCTGCCGGAGTTCCGGGCGCTGCGGCTGCGGCGCCGGATCGGGGCGCGGGTCATGCCGTACCTCCAGCCGCTGGTGCTCTCGGCGGTGGTCGACCGGGGCCGTGAGTGGCTCTGGTGGCGCTCCTGGAAGCGCCGGGGCGTCTAGTTCCGCTCGCACCGGAACGAACGGGTCTCATCAGCTCTCAACGGGTCTCACCCAAAGAAAGGCTCATCCGTGAACTACCGCGTCCAGCCCACCGCCCAGGTCGACGAGAAGGCCGTCGTCGGCGCGGGCAGCAGTGTGTGGGAGCTGGCCCAGATCCGCGAGGACGCCCGGCTCGGCGAGAACTGCGTGGTGGGGCGGGGCGCGTACGTCGGCCCCGGGGTGAGCATCGGCGACAACTGCAAGCTGCAGAACTACGCCCTGGTCTACGAGCCGGCCGTGCTCGGGGACGGCGTCTTCATCGGCCCGTCCGTGGTCCTGACCAACGACCACAACCCGCGGGCGGTGGACCCCGACGGGCGGCTGAAGCGGGGCGGCGACTGGGAGCCGGTCGCGGTCCGGATCGGCGACGGCGCGGCCGTCGGCGCCCGCTCGGTGTGCGTGGCCCCGGTGACCATCGGGCGCTGGGCGCTGGTCGCGGCCGGTTCGGTGGTCACCGCGGACGTTCCCGACTTCGCCCTGGTGATGGGGGTCCCGGCCCGGCGGGCCGGCTGGGTCGGCAAGGCCGGGGTCCGGCTGACCGAGGAGGCCGGCACGCCCGGTGTGTGGCGCTGCCCGGAGACCGGTGAGCGCTACGAGGAGCGGGACGGGCGGCTCACGGAGTACGGTGCGGCGCGCTGAGCCGCCGTCCGCGGCGGGCCGCCGCGAGCCGCTCGATCCACAGCGCCGACATCACGCCGGCGAGGGTGCCCAGCGCGCCCGCGCCGGCCACGGCTCGGGTGCGGTTGGGGGGCAGGGCGACGGTGCCGGGGCGGTTCACCAGGTCGACGGTGAGCAGGGTCGCGGACGGCACGTGCTGCGCGGCCTGGAGGGCGTTCAGGTGCTTGCCGTACACCCCGATGATCAACTGGACCTGTCGGTCCGCCTCTTCGGGCCGGCTCTGCTCCGACTCGACCTGCAGGGTGGGGATCGAGTAGTACGGGGTGGCGCTGGTGCCGCTGTTGCGGGGCGTGATCCGATAGGTGCCGCGCACGCCGGCGGCCCGCAGCTCGGCCTGCCCGGCCGGCGACTGGAGCTGCTGGACGACGGCGTAGGACACCAGGGCCAGCGAGGGCTGGAGGTTGGTCAGCTGGTTGGGCTGGTTGCCGGTCCGCGGCGGCTTCACGACCAGCACCGCCGAGCTCTGGCAGCGGGGCGCGGGCCGCAGCGCCGGGTAGCAGGCGGCGCCGGTGAGGAGCATGGCGAGGACCAGGACGTACCAGCGGCGCAGCAGCACGCGGGCCAGTCCTTCGGGAGTCAGCACGTCTCTTTCCATCAGCATCGATACTGGCAGCACGAAGAGGAACCGGGGGAGGGTTCGTGAGCATCGCCGAGATCTTCCGCGTCCTGGCCGGGCGTTGGTACGTGATGGTGCCGCTGACCCTGCTCAGTCTGCTGGCGGGCGGCTACCTGTACACGACCGTGCCCGTGACGTACGAGTCGCAGAGCCAGCTCGCCCTGCTGAACTCCAGCAAGGTGGCGAAGCCGGCGCCCAGTTACGGCAACACCCTGGCGTACGCGAGCGGTTCGCTGATCGGCACGGCCGACGTGCTGATCCGCGCGCTCCAGTCGCCCGAGACGGCCCGTTTACTCCAAGGCCGCGGGATCACCGACGAGTACGGCGTGGACTTCGCCGCCCAGGCGGAGGGGCCGCTGCTCACCCTGACGGTCAAGGGCGAGGACAAGGCCAAGGTCCTGGAGGAGACCCGGAAGATCACGGACTACGCCTCCGAGCAGCTCCAGGTGCTCCAGGAGCAGGCCCGGGTGCCGGAGGGCTACTACGTCAGGTCGGCGCGGATCGTGCCGCCGCAGAAGCCGGTCTCACAGCCCAAGTCGCGCTACCAGAAGGTGGCCGCCGTCGTCGTCTTCGGTGTGACGGGCGCCTTCCTGCTCTCCTTCGTGATCGAGACCTGGGCGGCGGCCCGCCGCCGCACCCGCGGTCTGCCGGACCCGCCCGCGCCCCCGGCGCCCCGGCCCGGCGCGGGGCGGCTGCGCACCCTGCTGACCCGGCCGCTGGACGCCACGGCCGTCCTCACCGGCTATCTGGCGCTCGCCCTGTTCCTCCCGTCGAACCTGGCGCTGCCGGCGCTCGGCGGCGCGGGCACCCCGGCGAACGTCTTCGCGCTGCTCGGCCTGTTCTGGTACCTGGCGACCTGGTGCGGCGGGCGGATCGCCCCCGCGCCGGGGACCCGCACCATGCGCACGGTCATGCTGCTGCTCGCGGTCGGCGTGCTCCTGTCGTACGTCGCCAACCAGGACCGGATCAGCTCGCAGAAGGAGATCCTCGCCGCCGACCGGGGGCTGATCGTGCTCCTGGTGTGGGTGTCGCTGGTGGTGCTGACCACGGCCGGGATCCAAGACCGGGCACGGCTCGACGTGCTGATGCGGCGGCTCGTGGTGATGGGCTCGATCGTCGCCCTGCTCGGCCTGTACGACTTCTTCACCGGCACCAACATCGCCGACTCGCTGCGCGTCCCGGGCCTGAACTCCAGCGTGGCGAACGTGGCGGTGCTGGACCGGGGTTCGTTCACCCGGCCGCGCTCGCTGACCGCCCACCCGCTGGAGTTCAGCGGGATGCTCGCGATCCTGCTGCCGTTCGCCATCGCTCAGGCCTTCGACCCGGTGCGGGCCCATCTGCCCGGGTGGAAGCGCTGGGCGCCGGTGGTCCTGCTCGGCGGCGGGCTGCCCCTGACGGTGTCGCGGACCTCGATCATCGGTCTGCTGGTGGTCGTCCTGATCATGCTGCCCCGGTGGAAGCCGCAGCGGCGGTGGACCGCGATCGGCATCCTGTTCGGCGCGGTGGCGGTGTTCAAGGTCCTGGTGCCGGGGCTCATCGGCACGATCACCACCCTCTTCTCGGGCAGCCTCAACAACGCGGACAGCAGCACCCAGGCCCGCACGATCAAGTACCCGAAGATCGCCGAGTACTTCGCGCAGGATCCGGTGTTCGGCCGGGGCTTCGGCACCTTCACGCCCGAGCGGTACTTCTTCACCGACAACCAGTACCTGCTGACGCTGGCGGAGCTGGGCGCGCTCGGCGTCCTCGTCCTGCTCGTCCTGGGTCTGACCGGGGTGCACAACGGCGGCGCGATCCGGCGGCTGGCCCGGGACGAGGCGGACCGGGAGCTCGGCCAGGCCTTCTTCGCCTCCGCGCTGGTCGCCCTGGTGATCAGCGCCACCTTCGACACCCTGAGCTTCCCCATGTTCGCCGGCGTCTTCTTCCTGCTCCTCGGCGCGGGAGGCAGCTGCCTCGGATTCGTACGGCGTGAGGCGGAGCCGGCCCGGCCGGCCGAGCGGGTGCCGCGCCCACGCACGCCCGACTCGACGCACCTCGTGGAGATCTGATGCACCACCATCGCAAGGACGCGGGACCGGTCGCCGTCCTCGTCGTGACCTGGAACAGCGCCGAGGTGCTGCCCGGCTTCCTGGAGTCGCTGCCGGCCGGGATGGCGGGCCTGGACTGGCGTCTCGTCGTCGCCGACAACGCCTCGTCGGACGACACGGTGGCCGTGGTCCGCAAGCACGCCCCCGAGGCCACCGTCGTCGAGACGGGCCGCAACGGCGGCTACTCCTTCGGGATCAACGCGGCGCTGCGCGCCGCGGCCGCCTGGGAGGGCGGCTTCGGCCCGGTGCTGATCTGCAACCCGGACGTCCGCATGGCCGAGGGCTGTGCGGCGACGCTGATCGGGGCGCTGGGCGAGCCGCTGCCGGACGGCACCCGGGTCGGCGTCAGCGTGCCCCTGCTCCACGAGGAGGACGGGGCGCTCATCCACTCGCTGCGCCGTGAGTCCAGCGTGACCCGGGCGCTCGGCGAGGCCGTGCTGGGCAACCGCAGGGCCGGGCGCTTCCCGCGCTGGAGCGAGCTGGTCACGGCGCCGTCCGCGTACGCCGGGCGGACCGAGGCGGACTGGGCGACCGGGGCGCTGCTCGCCCTGTCCCGGGAGTGCGTGGCGGCCTGCGGGCCGTGGGACGAGTCGTTCTTCCTCTACTCGGAGGAGACGGAGTACTGCCTGCGCGCCCGGGACCTCGGGCTGCGCACCCGCCTGGAGCCGCGGGCCCGGGCCACCCACCTGGGCGGCGACTCCCGGGTCTCGCCCCGGCTGTGGTCCCTGCTGGTGGTGAACCGGGTGCGCCTGTTCCGGCGCCGCCACGGCCTGCCGGCGACGGTGGCGTTCCGCTCGGCGGTGCTGTTGCGGGAGGCGTCCCGGGCGGCGCTCGGCCGGGAGCCGGCCCGGGCGGCGGTGCGCGCCCTGCTCGGCGCGCCCCGCTCCCCTCACCAGGACGTGTAGAAGCTGCCCGGGTTGACCAGGTAGCGCACGGTGGGCCGGGCGAGGTGCGTCACCCGGCGGCCGCGGCTGTAGCGGCGGATCAGCTCCCAGTCCTCCCGGGGCAGCACCTCGGGGGTGCGCCGCAGACGGCTGAAGCGGAGGGCCGGGACGCGCCGCGCGACGAACGCGTTGGTGTCCAGGAAGGCCTCGTGGGCGGCCCTGCGGCGGTCGAACGGCACCGACAGGACGTCCATGTCGGTGCCGTCCGGCCGCACCCTGCGCAGCGCCGTGTAGACGCCGTCGGGCCCTCCGGGGGCGGTCAGGGCGCCGAGCGCCTCCCGGAGGTGCTCGGGTTCCCAGAGGTTGTCGTCGTCGAGGAAGGCGACGTACCGCGAGGCGGTGAGCCGGATGCCGACGTTGCGGACCACCCCGGCCACGCCGGTGTTCCGGCTCAGCGAGACGGCGAACAGACGGGGGTCCGCGGGGAGTTCCGGCAGGCCCGCGCCGTCGTCCACCACGATGACGACCTGGTCGCGGACGGACTGCTCCAGGGCCGAGCGGACGGCCCGCAGCAGCGCCTCGGGCCGCCGGTGGGTGGCGATGACCGTGGCGACCTCGGCGGTGGGGCGCCGGCCGAGGACCCGGGCGAGCCGGGCGGTCTCGGCGTCCTCGAAGCGGCGCAGCCGGACGGCGCCGGGCGCGAGCAGGACCTTGTTGCGGAGCTCGTACAGGACCAGCCACCCGAAGAGCCGTTTCGACAGCTCCCACGGCCCCCTGAGGACCCGGCGCATCAGACCCGGGTGCGGACGGCCGTCAGCGACTTGGTGAGCCCCGCCACCCGCTCGCTGAGGATCACGGAGCGGGGGAAGAGGTAGCTCATCTCGGCGCGGGTGAGCAGCTCGATGTTGATGACCGCGTCCATGCCCTCCTCGGGCGTGGCGGGGCGGCTGTGGGTGAGCGGCCAGTGCCGGACCAGCTTGGCCTGGGCGGCCAGCGGCAGGAACTGGAAGCCGGGGGCGAGGAAGTGCGGCTCGACCGGGAAGTACCGGTAGGGGGTCTGCACCCAGTGCAGCGGGGCGAGTTGCTCGATCGCGGCGACGAAGCGGCGGCGCTGGCTGGGGCCGCCGACGTGCTCGATGGTGGAGTTGGAGACCACCAGGTCGAACTCCCCCAGCTTGGCGGGGATCTCGGGGTCGGTGACGTCGGCGATCTCCGCGGTGATCCAGTCGGGCAGCTCGGTGGGGTGCGCCTCCAGGTTCACCAGGTGGACCTGCTGGGGGCGGTGCGGGGACCGCTGCCAGTTCTCCGCGGTGCCGCCCAGGTCCACCACCCTCATGTCCTCGATCTGCGGGAAACACCTGCGGAATCGCTCCCAGCGGGCCGCACGGAACCGTTCGCCGAGCGAGTCGGGCGCGTCGACGAATCGATTGCGGAGGGCACGGGTGCGCGACATCGCATCAACCACCTGGAGTTCGGAGTTCGGGCCCGCTCAGAGGAGTCGGGGGACGCGATCAACGGTAGTGGGGCATGGGGTGATTTATCAGGTGGATGCCCGGAACGTGGCCTCGCACTTTCCGCGGGTCTCAGGACGGGTCGGCGGGGACGACGGGGGTGCCGTCGGCCATCCGGTTGCCGCGCCAGACGTTGCCCTTCCCGGCGGCGTTCCAGTAGGCGACGGCGCCGTACTTTCCGCCCGCCGGGTGGATCTCGGGCGAGAAGACGTTGTCGGTGACCTCGATGGAGCTGGAGTCCTTGCCGCCCGCGTAGAGCGCGTAGGCGCCGCCGGCGAGCCAGTTGTCGTCGACGACGGTGTGGGTGACGGGGGCGGCGTCGGCGAACAGGCCGATGGCGGCCGAGGCGCCCTGGTCGATCGGGGTCGCGTTGATCAGGGTGTTGTGCCGGATGATCAGCTTGCCCTTGCCGCCGCCGTTGCTGATCACGGCGTTGGTGTGCTGCCACTGCCCGTCGAGGTTCTTGTACGGGACGATGCCGTGCACGTAGTTGTCGTGCAGGTTGCCCTGGCCCATGGAGAGGGCGTCGCCGAAGCCGGAGACGTCGCAGTGGCCGACCTCGACCGAGCTCGTGCTCATGTTGGAGACGGCGTAGTCCGAGCCGCCGTTGTTGGGGCCCTTGCCGGGGACGGCGGTGATGGTGGTGTGCAGGATCCGCAGCCCGGAGAAGCCGGGACGCAGGTTGATCCCCCACCAGTTGGTGGAGGTGACGCGGCTGTCGATCACGGTCACGTTGTTGGCGTAGATGTCGAGCGAGCCGGTGATGTCCCAGCCGCTGATGACCGTGCCGTCGGTGCGGATGCTCGCGTTGCCGGTGCTCTGCGGGGTCAGCGTGGCGACCCGCGGCCCGGTGCTGCTCGCGTCCGGGTATCCGCAGGCCTTCGGGCCGGCGCAGCCCCTCGGGGCGCGCGGCTTGGCGTCGGAGGGGCCGGCGGAGCGCGAGGGTCCGCCGGTGTGCTCGCCGGGGGCGGTGATGGCACGGGAGTCGCAGAGCGCCGCGCCGCCGAGACAGACCGCCTTGGCTCCGAGTCCGGTGAAGGTCATCAGGGAGAAGAGCAGGACGGCACAGAGCAGCACCGCTCCGAGGAGCTTGCGGCGGCCGGATCGGGCCAGGGGACTCACCTCATCGTTCACGTGCCGGGGTGGCCGGCTGCTTCTGCGCCGGTACGGCGGCGGGGGCGGCGCTCTCCCCCTGCCCGGCCGTGCCCCGGCCGAACCGCGCGAGCGCGCCGCGCACCAGTCTGCGGCCGGGCAGGACGCACAGCGCGTAGCACACGAGGCCGATGACACACGTGGCGGACAGGGCCCAGAGCCCCTCCCCCAGCTCCCGGCGCAGCAGCACCAGGACGGCCGCCATCAGGGCTCCGCCGAGGACCGGCCGGACGCAGACCCGGACGACGGCGCGGGTGGCGATCCCGCCGCGGCGCAGCGCCAGCAGGAAGGCCGGCAGCACGACGACGCCCGCGACCAGGACATGGCCGGCGGCGACCGTCCCGATGCCCCCGGCGCGGGCGGCCAGCACCAGCACGGGGACCAGGACGACCAGCCAGAGCCCCTGGATGACCAGGAGCGAGCGGCGCCGGCCGATGGCGACCAGACAGTCGTACGTGAGCTCCGCGGCGATCCGGGCGAGGCCGAGGGCCATCAGCCAGGGCAGCGCCTGCGCGGCGGGCAGCCACTTGGCGCCGTAGACCAGCTCCACGGCGGGCCCGGCGAGCGCGCCGAGCAGGACGCAGGCCGGGACCGTGGCGCCCATCAGGATGCCCAGGGCGCTGCCGAAGCCCTGGGAGAGGGCCTTGGGGTCGTCGGCGAGCCGGGAGAAGCCGGCGAAGGAGACCCGGCGGGCGGTCTCGGAGATGACCCGCACGGGCCAGCCGGCCATGTTGAAGGCGAGCATGTAGAAGCCGAGCGAGACGTTGCCGAGGACCGCGCCGACGATCATGGCGTCCGCGTTGACGACGGCCAGCGCGAGCATGCTGGCGCCCGCGAGCGGCAGACCGAACCGGAGCAGCGCCCGGGCCTGTGCCGGGTCCCAGCCGAAGCGGAGCATGCCGGGGGCGGCGAGGGCGCAGCCGGCGAGGGCGACGACGTTGCCCGCGACGGCGCCGCAGGCGAAGCTCATGGCGCCCCAGCCGTGGAGGGCGAGGGCCAGGGTGACCGAGGTGCTGACGACGAAGTTGAGCGCGTCGATGATCATCCGGCGGCCCTGGGCGAACTCGCGGGTGAGGACGCCCGCGGGGACCTGGGAGAGGCCGTCGAGCACGAGGCAGACGCACATCACCCGCAGGACCGCGGTGGCCTCGCTGGAGCCGAGCAGTCCGGCGACGGCGGGCGCGGCGGCGAACAGGCCGAGGTAGAGCAGGCCGCTGGAGACCGCACTGAGGGTGAGGACGGTCGGCGCGAACCGGCGTACGTCCCCCTCCCAGCGGACGATGGCGAGCGAGACGCCGAGTTCGTTGGCGGAGAGCAGGACCATGAGGACGGTCTGGGCGACGCCGTAGACGCCCCAGGCGGCCGGGTCGAGGACGTATCGGACGAGCACGATGCCGGTGGCGAAGTTGCCGAGCCGCATGACCATCGTGTTGATGAGGCTCCACCGGGTCGCCGAGCGGACCTTGGTCCCCAGGGTCGCCTGGTCGCCGGGGGCGGCGGGCGCGGCGGGCGCGGTTTCCATCGGGAGGGGGCTCCTCGTCACTTCACCCAGGACGGCGGGCGTTTGGCGGGGCGGTGCTCGGCGGCGGTCTGGACGGGCAGTTGCATGGTGGGCTGGTCGAGGGGCTGGGCGGCGGGCCGCTCGGCCGAGACCTCCGGGTCGACGAGCGGTCCGGGGCCGGCGGCCTCCTCGGGCGCCGACGGCCCCTCGGCTCCTGAGGCCCCCGAGGGCTTCGTGGACGTGGACCCCGACGGCTCCGTGGACCCCGCTGCCTCCGCGGCCTCGGTCTGGCGGTGCTTCGCCGGGGCGCCGTGGCGGCGGCGTGCCTCCACGAAGAAGGTCGCGACGAGGCTGAGGACGAAGCCGAGTCCGGCGGCCATGACCAGGTACTGGACCTTGGACTTCAGCTGGGCCTGGGGTTCCTGCGGCGGCACGATCGTGGTCAGCCGGATCATGGAGTCCGGCTCGACCTTCTGGTCGGCCTGCAGGTCCTTCAGCCGCTGCGCGGTGTACGCCATCAGCGTCGTGTTGGCCTTCAGGACGGAGTCCGGGTCGTCACCGGTCACGGTGAGCCAGAGCAGCGGCCCCTGGGCGTTGTCCGCGATCTTCGCCTCGTACTTCTCGGTGAGCCCCTTCTCCTTCAGTTCGGTGACCGACACGTCGGAGTTCACGTTGCGGGCGAGGCTGTCGGCCATGCCCGTCAGCGAGGGCTCCATGCTCAGGAAGGGGTTGCCGTCGGCCGCCGCCCCCTTGCGGGAGTTGAGCAGCGCGACGGTGCTCTGCGACTCGTACGAGGTGGGGACGGAGAACCACGCCCCCGCCGTCAGGCCGGCCGTGAGCAGCAGCCCGGGCACGAGGACGTACCACCGCCGGCACATGACCCGGAAGATCTCTGCGAGGTCCATGGCGTTCCCCCCTGCGCCCCCGATGTGGCGGCTGCTCAACTGCCGTACCGCTCATGAGGATAGGTGGGATCGCGACAGGTTGTGAGCCCTTCGCGATCACCACGTCTGCGGTCAACGGTGGTCGGTGGGCCGCGGGCGGACGCCCGCGGTCCCTCCTTCCAGCAGGACCCGGGCGATCCGGTCCCCCGCGTGCCCGTCCCACAGGGCGGGGCGGCGGGCCGGCGGGGGGTTCTCCAGGAGGCGTACGGCGGTGGCCAGAATCCGCTGTGGATCGCGGCCGGCGAGGACGTTGGTGCCCTCGTCGACCGTGATCGGCCGCTCGGTGTTGTCCCGCAGGGTCACACAGGGCACGCCGAGCGCGGTGGTCTCCTCCTGGACGCCGCCGGAGTCGGTGAGGACGATCCGGGCGCCGGCCTGGAGGGCGATGAAGTCGAGGTACCCGGCCGGCGGGACGAGCCGGATGCCGCCGGGCACGCCGAGCGCGTTCAGCCGCTCGGCCGCCCTGGGGTGCACGGGCAGCACGAGCGGGCAGTGCGCGGCGACCTCGCCGAGCCCCTTGAGGAGCCCGGCGAGCACCTCGGGGTCGTCCACGTTGGCCGGCCGGTGCAGGGTGACCAGGCCGTACGCGCCGGGGGTGACGCCGTGGCGGGCGAGGGCGTCGGTGGCGAGGGCGCGCTCGCGGTTGGCGAACAGCGTGTCGATCATGACGTTGCCGACGACGTGGATCTGGTCGTCGTGGTAGCCCTCGGCGCGCAGGTTCTCGGCCGCGTCGTCGGAGGGGGCGAGGAGGTAGTCGCTGATCCGGTCGGTGGCGACCCGGTTGACCTCCTCCGGCATCGACCAGTCGCGGCTGCGCAGTCCGGCCTCCACGTGGGCGAGGAGCGGGCCCGCCTTGGCCGTGACCAGGGCGCAGGCCAGCGTGGAGTTCACGTCGCCGACCACCACGACGAGGTCGGGGGCGAGTTCGGTGACGAGCGGTTCGAACGCGGCCATGACGCGGCCCGTCTGCACGGCGTGGCTGCCGGAGCCGACGCCGAGGAAGCGGTCGGGCGGGCGCAGCCCGAGGTCGCGGAAGAAGACGTCGTTCATCGCCGGGTCGTAGTGCTGTCCGGTGTGGACGAGGAGGACCTCGGCTCCCCTGGCCTCCAGGGCGTCCATCACCGGCTTGATCTTCATGTAGTTGGGGCGCGCGCCGGCGACGCAGACGACCCTCTTGACCTGCGTGCCGTGCATGCCGTGCGTGTCCTGCATTCCCTGCGGTCCCTGCGTTCCGTCCGTGTGGCCTGTGAGGGCTGTGCTGCTCGTGATGTTCGTGTTGCCTGTGCTGCTCGTGATGCTCGTATCGGCCATGCGGTTCAGAGCACCTCGATCCTGGATCCGCTCAGCCGGCTCCGGCAGTCGAGCACGTAGTCGGCGTGGGCCTCGATGAGCTCGTAGTCGAAGGCGTCGTGGTCGGTGATGAGCACGACGGCGTCGGCGGCGGCCAGTTCCTCCTTGCTGAGCTCGACCCGGACGAGCCGGTTGTCGACCCGGTGGCCCTCGACGACGTGCGGGTCGGCGGCGCGGACCTCCGCGCCCATGTCGAGCAGGAGCTGGGAGATGCGCAGCGCGGGCGACTCCCGGGCGTCGCCGGTGTTCTTCTTGTAGGCGAGGCCGAGCAGCAGGATGCGCGAGCCGTTGACGGCCCGCTTGCGCGTGTTGAAGGCGTTGACCAGGCGCCGGGTCACGTAGTCCGGCATGTGGTTGTTGATGTCGTTGGCGAGTTCGACGAAGCGGAAGCTGGTGCCGAGTTCGCGCTGCACGTGCCAGGAGAGGTACGAGGGGTCGATGGGCAGGCAGTGGCCGCCGACGCCGGGTCCGGGGGTGAAGCGCATGAAGCCGAAGGGCTTGCTGGAGGCGGCGTCGATGGCCTGCCACACGTCGATGTCGAGGTGCCGGGCGAACATGGCTATCTCGTTGACCAGCGCGATGTTCACGTGCCGGAAGGTGTTCTCCAGCAGCTTGGCGAGTTCGGCCTCCTTGGGCGAGCTCACCGGCACCGTGGTCTCGACGAGTCCGTCGTAGAACTTCCGGACCGCCTTGAGGGAGGCCTTGTCCACTCCGGAGACCACCTTGGGGGTCTGCTCGAAGCCCCAGACCGGGTTGCCCGGGTCGATGCGCTCCGGGCTGTAGCCGAGGTGGAAGTCGGCTCCGGCGACGAGCCCCGAGCCCTCTTCCAGGAGCGGTCCGAAGAGCTCCTGGGTGGTGCCGGGGTAGGTGGTCGACTCCAGGATGACGGTCGCGCCGGGGCGCAGGTAGCGGGCGAGGTCGCGGGCCGACTCCTCGATGTAGCGGAGGTCGGGGGTGCCCTCGTGCAGCGGGGTCGGCACGGTGACGACGGCGACGTCGAAGCCGCCGCAGTCGCGCACGGCGTCGCTCGCCCGGTAGGTGCCGGCCTCCAGGGCCGCCTTCAGGCGCTCGGAGGTGACGTCCTCGACGTACGACTCGCCCGCGGCGAGGCTCTTGACCCGCTCGGTGTCCACGTCGTAGCCGATCACCTCGTGACCGGTCTCGGCGGCACGGATGGCGAGCGGCAGGCCGACATAGCCCTGTCCAACCACGACGACGCGCATCATGACTCCCTGCTGGCGGTGCTGACCGGGGTGACCTGGGTGATCAAGGGGCGGGGGCGTATCAGCTCCCGGCCCGTCATCAGGGCGAAGGAGACGTTGGTGGTGAGGTAGCGGCGGCCCAGCCTGCGCGGCTCCTGGAGCGCGCGGTAGAGCCACTCGAAGCCGAGCCGCTGCCAGCGTTCGGGAGCGCGGCGGGTGAGTCCGGCGAGGATGTCGAAGGAGCCGCCGACCCCGTGCACGAGCGCCACCTTGCTGCGCTCTCCGTAACCGGCGGTGAAGATCTCCTTCTTGGGTGAGGTCATGCCGAGGAACAGCATGTGGGCGCCGCTCTCGGCGATCGCGTCGGCGATGGCGGGCTGGTCGGTGTCGTCGAAGTAGCCGTGTCGGCTGCCGGCCACGCGCAGGCCGGGGAAGCGCACGGCGACCCGGCGGAGCATCTCGTCCAGGACGGGCTGCTTGGCGCCGAGGAAGTAGACGGAGAGTCCGGCGGCCTCGGCCTCGCCGAGCAGCCGGGTGAACAGGTCGATGCCGGCGACGCGTTCGGGCAACGGGCGGCGCAGCAGCCGGCCGGCCCAGACGACGGCCTGCCCGTCGGCGAGCACGAGGTCGCAGCCGGAGACGGCCCGGGCGAGCGCGGGATCGCGTCGCATGTTGACCAGTTTGGCGGCGTTCACCACGCCGATCTCCAGGCGCTCGCCGGCCCGCACGGCGGTGAGGCAGCGGTCGACGGTCTCGTCCATGGTGAGTGCGTCGAGCCGTACGCCGAAGAGGGTCTGACGGTTCGTCAGTCTCCTGGCCCGTGGGTCCGGGGTCATCTGCCGATCCCTCCCAGCCAGGCGAAGAGCATCCAGCCGAACTCGTACGGGCGGCACTCGCGGTCCACCGCCGTGGGCCGGAACACCCCGTCGAGCGGGGCGAGCCGGAGGCCGGGGGCGACCCGGGTGGTCAGCCCGCGGGCGGCGCGCACGGCCTTCTTCGGGTCGCCGCGGTACACCTTGCGCCAGGTGACGCCGAGGTCGTCCAGGATCATCGGCTCGGAGGCGCCGGCCGCGGCGAGTTCGGGCACGTCGGTCATCCAGCGCAGGCCCTTGCGGATCGGCTCGCCGAAGTCGGTGCCGCCGGCCTCGGCCAGGTCGAGGAGGGCGGTCGGGGCCATGGCGTGCTGGTGCACGCTGTAGACCGGGTAGCCCTCGACGACGGTGCCGCGGCGGGCGTCGTAGTGCCACCACCACTGACCGCCGTCGCCCTGGAGGGCGCAGATGCGGGTGGCGCAGGCGTCGGCGGCGGCGAGCGCCTCCGGGTCGTCGCCGCTCGCGTGGGCGCGGGCCAGCGCCTGCAGCGGGTAGGTCTGGTCGGCGAAGCAGCCGATGTGCGCGCGGTACCAGGGGTTGAGGCCGGGTCCGGTGGCGTGCGGGAAGAGCGGGCTGGTGCCGATCCGGGCGCGGAGCAGCCGGTCGCGGGCGCCCCGCAGCCGGTCCTCGACGTCGAGCGTGCCGCGGGCGGCGGCGAGCGCGGACAGCACCCAGGCGGCCTCGACGGTGTACTGGGGGCGGCCGGGCTCGTCCAGGGCGGTGACCCGGTCGAGGGCGTCGGACAGCTTGGGATGGCCGGTCTCGGCGGCGGCCCAGGCGATCAGGGCCGCGTCGCCGAGGTTGCGCACCCCGGGGAGCCGCTCGATCAGTTCGCCGGCGAACTCCTCGGCGGTGTGGCCGCCGAGCACGACGCGCTGCCGCTCCAGGGGCAGGAAGCGGGCGCCGAGCGCGGTGATGGCGGCGTAGCGGATGCTGGTGCCGCGCTGTTCGAGACGGACGGAGCCGTCCTCGGCGCGGTGGCCGGCCCGGGTGAAGACGAAGCCGGTCCCCTCCGGCAGGAGCATGGCGGGGAGTCCCCGCTCGGCCACCGCGAGCAGTCGGGTGGCGAGGTCGTGGAGCGGCCGGTCCGCTCTCGCGAGCTCCGTCATCCGTGAACTGCTTGGACTGTCGGGTGTGTTGGCAGGACGATCGGACACACCCACCCCCCTCGGGTCGGTTCGGATCAGGGCGCTGATCCGGATCGGCTGGCTTGTGGCGCGCTTGCGAAGTTGCCTGGGTGCGCTCGGTGGTGGCGTGGGCGGACCGGCGCTCGCGCACGACGGACGCGCGGCACCCTGGAGGGATGCCGCAGCTGCGCGTCGGCGCGCGTGACCTCTACTCGGCGGCTCCCCGGCCGCGACGAACATGACGATGAGGACAGTCGGCATCGAAGCGACGGAGCTTCGGCCTCCTGCCGGTGGAACCCCCCACGGACACCCCCAGCGCACAGCGCGAACGTTGTGCTCAACTCGCAGCGTACAACGGGAAGATAGGCCTACAACACGGTGTCGATGAGGCCTTTCGAGGAATTGGTCGCAAGCAGTCGCTAAGCCGCACCGATCGCGCCTAACTCCCGGGCGGTCAGCGGTTACAGTGGGCGCGCGATCACCCGCTCACGCCCGTTGGGGTCCTTCACCGTGTATCTGGCCGACCGCTCCACACCGCAGGGGGCCGCCTCCGCGCGGGACCGTCTGCGCGGTACGGCCCGGGCGGTCTCCCCGACCGTGCTGGCGCTCGGCACGGTCAGCCTGGTCACCGACGTCTCCACGGAGATGGTCACGGCGGTGCTGCCGCTCTACCTCGTCATGGGACTCGGGCTCAGCCCGCTCGGCTTCGGCATGCTCGACGGGGTCCAGAACGGGGTGAGCGCCCTGGTCCAGCTCACCGGCGGTCACCTGGCCGACCGGGTGCGCAACCACAAGCTGATCGCGGGCATCGGGTACGGCCTGTCGGCGCTGGTGAAGCCGCTCCTCCTGGTCCACCACCTCGGCGCGCTGGGCGTCGCCCTGGCCCTGGACCGCACCGGCAAGGGCCTGCGGACGGCGCCGCGCGACGCGCTGATCTCGTTGTCGGTGCCGCCGGAGCGGCAGGGGCGGGCGTTCGGTCTGCACCGGGCGATGGACACCACGGGGGCGCTGCTCGGGCCGATCGTCGCGTTCCTGATCCTGGGCGTGGCGGCGGGCGGTTACGACGCGGTGTTCGCGGTCAGCGGCTGTGTGGCGGCGCTCGGGGTGCTGGTCCTGCTGCTTTTCGTACCGAGCGGAAAGAACTCCCCCGTCACCGGAGAGGCCCCCTCGGACGCCGGGGCCGTTCCCGAGGAACGGCCGGACCTGCGGGCCGCGTTCGGCCTGCTGCGGGGCCGCCGGCTGCGGGTCCTGTTCGGCTGCGCGGTGCTGCTCGGACTGACCACCGTGAGCGACGCGTTCCTCTACCTGCTGCTGCAACGCCGCACGGGGGTGGCGGAGCAGTTGTTCCCGCTGCTCCCGCTCGGCACGGCCGCGGTCTTCCTGCTGCTCGCGGTGCCCGCCGGGCGACTGGCGGACCGGATCGGGCGGCGGACGGTGTTCCTCGCCGGGCACGCCGGACTGCTCCTCGGCTACGCGCTGCTGCTGTGGGCGCCCGCCGTCCCCGCCCTGCCGTACCTGGTGCTCGCCCTGCACGGCGCGTTCTACGCCGCGACCGACGGCGTGCTGCCGGCGGCCGTCGCCGCGGTGGTGCCGGAGCGGCTGCGGGCCAGCGGCATCGCCCTGGTCGGCACCGGTCAGGCACTGGCCCGCTTCTGCTGCTCCCTGGCCTTCGGCGCGGTGTGGGCCGCGTGGGGCGACGGCCCGGCGCTCGCCTCGGCGGCCGTCGGCCTCGCCTGCTGCGCGACGATCGCCGGTGTCGCGCTGCGCCCGACGGGAGATCCACGATCGACGGGAGTTCCGCGATGACCCTCACCCCGCTGCGCCGTCTGCTGATCCTCGCCACCGGGGTGCTGGTCCTCGTCGGCGTCGGCGCCTGGTCGGTGCTGTCGGCCGCGGACCGGGCGGCCGAGGAGAACAAGCCCCGGGCGGGCGGTCCGTCGTTCGCGGACGGGAAGGTGAGCCTGACGGAGCCGGACCGGCTGGTCTTCCGCAACATGGCCAGGGGGCCGCGGCGCGACCGGCTCGTCTCCGTCCCGGCCGGCACCGCCGCCGGGGCGACCCGTACCGCCTCGGACGTCTCCTGCCTGCGCTTCCACGCGGCCGCCGGCACCGGCGTCTGCCTCCAGGCCACCACCGTCCTGGGCCGCCCCGCGTACCGAGCGCAGGTCCTCGACTCCGGCCTGCGCACCCTGCGCAGCTATCCCCTCGCGGGCATACCGAGCCGCGCCCGGGTCTCGCCCAGCGGTCGGCTCGCCGCCTGGACGGTGTTCGTCAAGGGCGAGTCCTACGGCACCGCGTTCTTCTCCACCCGGACCTCGATCCTGGACACGCGTGGCTGGAAACTGTCGGCGAACCTGGAGGAGTTCGCGATCACCCTCAACGGCGGCCCCTACCGCAACAGCGACGTCAACTTCTGGGGCGTCACCTTCGCCGCCGACGACGACACCTTCTACGCCACCTTGAGCACCCGCGAGAAGACGTACCTCGTACGCGGCTCGCTCGCCGCCCGCAGCGTCACCAGCCTGGCGGAGAACGTCGAGTGCCCCTCGCTCTCCCCGGACGGCACCCGCGTGGCGTACAAGAAGCGGGTGCTCGGCACGGCGGCCCTGTGGCGCGAGCACGTCATGGACCTGCGGACCCTGAAGTCGACCGCGCTCGCGGAGCGCCGCAGCGTCGACGACCAGGCCGCCTGGCTCGACGACCGCACCCTCGCCTACGCGCTGCCGGCCGACGGCCGCACGGGCGTCGACGACGTGTGGACCGTGCCGGCCGACGGCACGGGCACCCCGCAGCTCCTGCTGTCGGACGCCCAGGCACCGCCGCGCGCGACGGAGTGAGCGGACGGGCCGCCCGCCGCAGGGCGGCCCGGTCGCGGCGCCGTCCCCACCGTTCCCGCCGTCCCCACCGTCCCTTACGGATACGTCCGCACGTCGTCGTTGTACTCGCGCGCCCGCTCCCGTACGAGCTCGGGCAGGGTCCCCCGGACCAGGTCGGCGAGGGTCGTGCCCTCCAGGACCTGACGCAGGCTCGCCCGTACCGCCCGCCACACGTCCGGCATGGGAGCGGCGGCGCCCTGGTACTCCAGGCCCGTCAGCTTCAGGTCGCGGACGCTGACGAGGGGCCCGTCCATGGCCCGGATGACGTCTGCGACGGTGATCTCCTCGGGCGGGCGGGTCAGCGCGTAGCCGCCGTCGGGGCCGCGCACGCTGGAGACCAGCCGGGCCTGGCGCAGGTCGCTGAGCACGACGAAGAGAAAACGGACGGGGATGTCCTGGCGCCCGGCGATGTCCTCGGCCTTGAGCGGCCGGTCCTGGTCGCCGGCCAGCTCCGCCATGGCACGGATGGCGTAGTCCGTTCGTGCTGAGATCCTCACGCACTCAATGTCTCACGCCCGGCGGGAGGACGGCCGCCCGCCGGTCACGGGCCGGCCGCCGGCCGTCAACGAAGCGCCCACGGGAGCTGGTTGTCCGGAAGCAGCGTTGCGACTCCACTTTGTTCATCGACATAGTGAACTTCATCCGCGCAGTGTCCGCCCGACCCGGAGGTGTCCGAAGTGTCCGTGGTGTCCGCTCCCTCGCCCGAGTCCCCCGCGCCCACCGCGTCCGGGCGTCCTCGCCCCACCGTCGCGGTCGTCGGCGCGGGCGCGGCCGGTGCGCTCGTCGCCGTCCAGCTGTGCGAGGCGGCGGCCCGGCGGCGCACCCCGCTCGACCTGGTCCTGATCGACCCGGCGGCGGAGGCGGGGCGGGGCGTCGCCTACTCCACGGAGGTCCCCGAGCACCGGCTCAACGTGCCGGTCGGCGGCATGAGCTGTTACCCGGACGACCCCGGCCACTTCCGCCGCTGGCTCTGCCGGCACGGCGAGTCCACCGTGACCGCCGCCGACTTCGCCTCCCGCTACCGCTACGGCTCGTACCTGGCCGACACCCTGGGCCGGGCGATCATCACGGCGCACGGCACCGTCTCCGTGCGGCGCCTGCGCACCCGGGCCACCGGCTGCGCCGAGCTCCCCGGCGGGCGGGTCGAGCTGCGGCTCGCGGACGGCGGGGCGGTGTCGGCGGACAGCGTGGTCCTCGCCACCGGCCCGGCGGCCGGCCGTTCGGACTGGGCCCCGGAGGAGCTGCGCGGCTCCGACCGCTTCATCGCCCGCCCCTGGGTGCCCGGCGCGCTGGACGCCGTGGGCGCCTCCGACGACGTCCTCCTCGTCGGCACCGGGCTCACGGCCGTCGACCTCGCCCTCGTCCTCGACCGGCCCGGCCGCACCGTGCACGCCGTCTCCCGCACCGGCCTGCTGCCGCAGCCGCACGCCCTCACCCCGCTGCAGGCCGTGCTGCCGCCCCGGGACCTCGCCGTGCTCCCCTTCGCCCGGCTCCGCCGGGAGGTGCTGCGGTACGTGGCCGAGACCCGCCGCACGCACGGCGACTGGCGGCCCGCGTTCGACGGCCTCCGTCCCTGGATCGCGCAGCTGTGGCAGGGGCTCACGGACGACGAGCGGGCGGAGTTCCTCGGCCGCGACGCCACTCCCTGGAACGTGCACCGGCACCGCATGGCCCCGTCGACCGCCGAGACCGTCACCCGGGCCCGCGCCGCCCGCAGGCTGCGGATCCACGCCGGCCGGATCTCCTCCGCCACGCCTCGCGAGGACGGCGGCCTGACCGTCTCCCTCGCCGGCGGCGGCACGCTGCCCGTGGCCTGGGTGGTGGACTGTACGGGGCCCGGACTGCGGGCCGACGCGGGCGGCGACCCGCTGTGGACCGGACTGCTCGGCGACGGCCTCGCCGTCCCGGGGCCGCTGGGCATCGGGGTGGCCACCGACGCGGGCCGCCTGCTCGACGCGGCGGGGCGCGCGGAGCGTCCGCTGTTCACGCTGGGCGCGCCCCGGCGCGGCGAGTTGTGGGAGACGACCGCGATCCCGGAGATCCGCGCCCAGGCCAAGGAGATCGCCGAGGCCGTCCTCGCCCCGCTCGCCGGCGCCCCGCGCCCGGTCCGCCGCCGGCCCACCGACCAGTTCGGCCTGCCGCTGTCCACGCACGCCGCCGCCGCGGCCTCGTTCCGGGGCGGGCTCGGCCGGGTGATCACCGTACGGGCGAAGGCGGCGGAGGCGTTCGCGCGCGCCACGGAGCTGGACCCCGGGTTCGCCCTCGGGCACGCGGCACTGGCGCTGCTCGGGCACGAGTGCGGGGCCGAGGTCGACGTGGCCCGGGAACTCGCGGACGCCCAGCGCAGCGTGCGGGAGCGGGGGGACGAACGGGAGCGCTCGTTCGTGGACATGGTCACCCGCCGGATCGAGACGCATGCGTCGGCGGCCGACGGCCCCGACGCCGGCGACCAGGCCCTCATCGCCCACCTGGACCGCTTCCCCGGCGACGCGTTCGCGCTGGCCGTCGCGGTGCCCACCATCGCCTTCTCCGGCATCGGGGACATCGACGGCTCGCTGGCCCGGCGCCTGGTGGAGGGCACCGCGGGCGCGTACGACGGGCACTGGTTCCACACCTCGCTGCTGTCCTTCGTCCGGCAGGAGCAGGGCCGGATCGACGAGGCGGGCGAGCTCGCGCGGGCGGCCCTCGCGGCCGAACCCGCCTCGGGCCACGCCGTGCACGCCCTCGCCCACGTCCACTACGAGTCGGGCGACCACGCCGCCGGCCGGGACTGGCTGGACGGCTGGATCGGCGCCCAGGGGCGCGGCGCCGTGCACCGGGCGCACTTCTCCTGGCACGTGGGCCTGCACGAACTCGCCCTCGACGACGCCGCGGCGGTGCGCCGCCGCTGGTACGCGCAGCTCGCCCCGGGCCAGGTGAACGGCGTGCGGGCGCTCGTCGACTCCGGCTCGCTCCTGTGGCGGGCCCGGATGGCGCAGAGCTGGAGCGGCCGGGTGCCGGTCGAGGGCGTGCTCGACGCGGTCGCGCGCGAGCTGGTCGAGCGCCCCTCGACCGCCTTCACCGCCCTGCACGGCGCCTTCGCCCTCACCGCCGCCGGCGACCTGCCCGCGCTCCGCCGGCTGCGGACGCACGCGGCGGGCGCGGACCCGGTGCAGCGGGAGGTCGTCGTCCCGCTGTGCAGCGCGCTGGAGGCCGTCCTGGAGGAGGAGTGGAACACGGCCGCACGTGGACTGCGCGCGCTGCTGCCCTCGCTGCGCCGGGTGGGCGGCAGCGCCGCGCAGCGCGAGGTCGTCGAGGAGACGCTGCTGTACGCCCTGGTGGAGGCGGGCCACCGGGACACCGCCCGCGACCTCCTGGAGCAGCGCCTCGACCGGCGCGCGTCGCCCCTCGACCGGCGCAGGCTGGCCGGCCTGGGCGCCTGACGCCCCGTCGGTCACCGTGCCGCCGCGCCTATGATCAAGTCCTCTGCCGGACCGGGCGAAGACGTCGAAGAGACCGACGCGGGACCGGCGGAGGGACGGAGGGACCACGACCATGGCGGACCAGCGGGTGTACCTGGTGACCGGCGGCGGGACGGGCATCGGCGCCGCCACCGCGCGGCTGCTGCGCGAGGCGGGTCACCACGTGGTGGTCTCCGGCCGCCGTCCCGAGCCCCTGCGGCTCGTGGCGGCGGAGTCGGGGGCGCTGCCCGTCCCGTCCGACATCACCGACCCGGAGGACGTCCGCAGCCTCGTCGAGACGGCCGTCGGCACGTACGGCCGCCTCGACGGACTGGTGCTCAACGCCGGTATCGGGCGCGGCGGAAGCGTGGGCTCGGTGACGCTGGAGGACTGGGAGTCGGTCATGCTGACCAACCTCACCGGCCCCTTCCACCTGCTGCGGGCGGCCCTCCCGCACCTCCTCGACGCGCGCGGCTCGGTCGTCGCGGTCGCCTCGGTCTCCGCCCTGCGCAACGGCGTCGGCAACGCCGCCTACGCCACGTCCAAGGCCGCGCTCCTCCAGCTCTGCCGCTCGCTGGCGGTCGACTACGCGGCCGCCGGACTGCGCGCCAACACGGTGTGCCCGAGCTGGGTGCGCACCGACATGGCGGACCGGCGCATGAGCCGCTTCGCGGAGGAGGCGCGGCTCGGGGCGGGCGGTACCGAGGCGGCGTACGAGGAGGTCACCCGCCCGCTGCCCGCCGGACGTCCGGCCGAACCGCGCGAGGTCGCCGAGGCCGTCGCCTGGCTCCTCTCCCCCGCCGCCTCCTTCGTGAACGGCGCGACCCTCACCGTCGACGGGGGCACGACCGCCCTGGACCCGGGCACCCTGGCGTTCGACTTCCGCATCGAGCCACGGGAGGGGCGGGACCCGAGCGCCTGACGCGGCGCGTATGCCGGCGCCCGTTCGCGGCCCGCGCTCGGCGTCACCGCCGACGCCCTGCTTCCGTCGGCGCCGCTTGTTCCTGTCGCATCGTTTCCGCGTCGTATGGTGGAGGCATGCCCGACACGGCTCATGGGATCACGACGGGTGCCGTCGCGCGGCGCCTCGGCGTCTCCCCCACGACGGTGCGCTCCTGGGACCAGCGGTACGGCATCGGTCCCGCCGAGCGCGCGGACGGACGGCACCGCCGGTGGAGTCCCGCGGACGTCGCGATGCTCGAGGAGATGTGCCGGCTCACGGCCTCGGGCGTCCCGCCCGCCGAGGCCGCGCGCGCCGCCCAGGGGGTACGGCCCCCAGAGGTACGGCCCCCGGCGGCCCGGCCGGCGACTCCCCGGGAGACGGCCCGCCGCGCGGGGCCCGGCAGCGGGCTGCCCCTGGGCGACGTGCGCCAGGAGTGCCGGGGGCTCGCCCGCGCCGCCGTGCGCCTCGACGGTCCGGCCATGGAGGGGCTACTCCAGGAGGTGCTGGCGGAGCACGGTCTGGTCACCGCGTGGGAGGAGGTCATGGTCCCGACGCTGCACGCGGTGGGCCGCAAGTGGGAATCCTCCGGGGACCGTTACGTCGAGGTGGAGCACCTGCTGTCCTGGCACATCTCCACCGCGCTGCGGCGGGGTGCCGCCGTCGCCCGGCCGGCGGCCGCCGCCTCTCTCGCGCCGGTCGTCCTCGCCTGCGTCCCCGCCGAACAGCACACGCTGCCGCTGGAGGCGCTCACCGCGGGACTCGCCGAACAGGGCCTGCCGACCAGGATGTTCGGTGCCGCCGTGCCCGCGGAGGCCGTCGACGCGGCGGTACGGCGTTCGGGCCCGGCCGCCGTCGTCCTCTGGTCCCAGGCGCGCTCCACCGCGCACCACGCTCTGGCCCGGCACGTCGCGGGCACCGAGTTCGGGGTCCGCGGAGCGCGCACGGCCCCCCTGGTCCTCCTCGCGGGCCCCGGCTGGCGCGGCCGGACACCCTCCCCCGGCACGGTGCGCCCCTCCGGGCTGCGCGAGGCCATCGAGGTGATCGCGGAGCTGTACGGGGAGTCACCGGGCGGGGGCGGGGCGGGCTGACCGGATTCCGGCCCGCTCACGCCCGACGGGCGGCGGGCGCGGCGGGTGCGAGGTCGTGGCGCATGCGCAGCAGACCTCGGCGGGCGTGGCTCTTGACCGTGCCCAGAGGCAGGCCGGTGCGGTCCGCGATCTGCGCCTGGGTCAGATCGGCGAAGTAGGCGAGGGCCAGGACGTCGCGCTGGACACGGGGCAGCCGGGCCAGCTGCTCGGTGACGACGATCCGGTCGAGGACCCGCTCCGGCTCCGCCTCCGGACGGTCCTCGTGCTCCAGGGCGGCGCCGAGGGCCGCCGCGAGCTCGGTGCGGCGGGTGCGGGCGGTCAGCGCGTCGGCGATCTTGCGGCGCGCGATCCCGGTGAGCCAGGCGGGCAGCGTGCCCCGCTCGGGCCGGAAGCCGGCCCGTCCGCGCCAGGCCGCGACGAACACCTGCTGCGTGATGTCCTCCGCCTCGCGCGGGTCGCCCAGCGCCCGGGTCGCGAGGGCGTGGACCAGGCGGCCCCAGCGGTGGTAGGCCGCGGCCAGGCAGGACTCGTCGCCGAGGACCAGCCCGCGGGCGATGCGGTCGTCCGTGACGCGGGGGGCGCCGGCCAGGTCGTTCAGGTCGTCGGCGTCCCGGGGGGCGGTGGTGCGGGTGGCGGTGGTCCGGGTGGCGGTCATGGCGGTTCCTCCGGCGGGGGCGGCGTCGGGACCTCGCTCACCGGTCCCGTGCACCCTCACGTTCCGGCCGTTCGGCCTGCCCGTACAACTCGCATCGTTTACGCGTCGAAATGTTGTCCGGCCTACGGCGCGTGCTGCGCCCACGGCGCCTGCCGCGGCGCTCCCTCATGCCTTGTCCCGGTCCTCCCGGAAACGCGCCAGGGCGTCGGAGAGGTCGACCAGCGGTTCCGGGTAGTCCACGGCGGCCCGTTCGAGCCCGACGAGCCGCCACGGCTCGTGGACGGCCGGGCCTTCGAGCCCGGCGAGCTCCGGGACCCAGCGCCGCACGTAACCGCCGTCCGGGTCGTACCGCCTCCCCTGCCGCACCGGGTTGAGGACACGGTTGGGCCGCGTGTCCGTACCCGTGCCCGCCGCCCACTGCCAGTTGAGCTGGTTGTTCGCGATGTCGCCGTCCACCAGCAGACCGAGGAAGTGGCGCGCCCCCTCCCGCCAGTCGACGCGGAGCGTCTTCGTCAGGAAGGAGGCCGTGAGCAGCCGGCCCCGGTTGTGCATCCACCCCTCGTGGGCGAGCTGGCGCATGGCGGCGTCGACGACGGGATAGCCGGTCCGCCCCTCCCGCCAGGCGGCGAAGTCGGCTTCCGCGTCGGCGCCCCGCCGCCAGTGGTCGTGCCGCGGCCGGTAGTCCTCGGCCGCCGCCCCGGGGCGCGCGGCCAGGACCTGATGGTGGAAGTCGCGCCAGCACAGCTGCCGTACGAACGCGGCGGCGCCCGGCCCGCCCCGCCGGCGCGCCCGGTGCACCGCCTCGGTCGCGGAGACGGAGCCGAAGTGGAGGTGGGGCGAGAGCCGGGAGGTGAGGTCGCCTGCCAGGTCGTCGTGGCCCTCCTCGTACGCGTCGACGTGGGCCGCCAGCCAGGAGCCCAGCCTCTTGCGTCCCTCGCTCTCGCCCCCGACGGCGAGCCCGGGCGACACGTCCGGGACCGCGGAGCGGCGCGGCAGGGACGCGGACCGCACCTCCGAGGGCACCCGCACCTCCTTCGGGACGGGCAGGGGCGTCCGGAGCGGCTCGGCGGCCCAGCGCCGGTGGTACGGCGTGAACACGGCGAAGTGGTCCGACCCCTGCGGAAGGACGTCGCCGGGCGGTACGACGGTGACGACGCCGTCGTGCACGTACAGCCGGCGTCCGTCGCCCTCCAGCGCCTGGCGCAGCCGCGTCTCCCGCGCCGCGGCGAAGGCGGTCACCCCCGCGGCCATGTGCACCTCGTCGGCCTCGGTCTGCCGCACGAGCGCCAGCACCTCGGACACGGTGTCGCCCTCCCGCACGACGAGCCGGCCGCCGCGACCGGCGAGTCCCCGGTCGAGATCGGCGAGGCAGTCGGCGAGGAACGCCAGCCGGTTGGGCGCGGCGAAGCCCGCGCGGTCGACGGCCGGATCGCGGACGAACACCGGAACCACCTCCTGCGCCCCCTCGACCGCGGCCCTGAGCGGCGGATGGTCGTGGACCCTGAGGTCGGAGGTGTACAGAACGACGGAGACGGTCATCGCGCCCTCCCTGCTGGGCCGCCGTCCGCGAGCCCACGAGCACGCGACGGCGGCGTACTGATTTCACACCCGTGCACCCGCGGTTCCCCCGCGACACGCGTTCCGGATGCACCCGGGACGGAAACGGCCGAAGACGGCGGTCGCCCGGTTCACCCGGTCGGACGCGGCCGGGTTCTGCCCGAGAATGCGGGGCATGGAGTCGTGGAGGCCGCCGGAGAGCGGGCCGTACGTGGGGCGGGACGAGGCCGTCGGGGAGCTGGGCTCCCTGCTGCGCACGCGGCGGCTGGTGACGCTGGTGGGCCTGGGCGGGATCGGCAAGTCCCGGCTCGCCGCGCGGGTGGCCGAGATGTTCGGACCGGACGCGCCGGCGACGGGCGCGGAGGGGTTCGGACCGCACGGGCCGGGACCGGCCGCGGATGCCCCCGGCCCCGACGCGCTCCGGCCGGAGGGCCCCCGGCCGGACGCGTTCGCCGCCGTCCACTGGTCCCCCCTCTGGTCCCTGACCGGCCCCTCCCTGGTCACCTCGCTGGTCGCCGACGCCTGTGGTCTGTCGGACCACTCGGCGGGCGATCCGGTGGACACCCTGGCCGACTGGATCGGGTCCCGCCGCGTCCTGCTGGTCCTGGACTCCTGCGAGCACGTCCTCGCCGCCTGCGCCGCGCTCGTCCGCGTCCTCCTCGCGCGCTGCCCCGCGCTCGTGGTGCTCGCGACCAGCCGCGAGCCGCTGGGGATGGCCGAAGAGACGCGGTTCCCCGTCGGCCCGCTGGACCCCGACACCGAGGCGGTGGAGCTCTTCGCCGCGCGCGCGGCGGCCGTGGGCGTCCGGTGGACCCGGCCCGAGGAGTTCGTCGCCGCCGCCGACGTGTGCCGCCGACTGGAGGGGGTGCCGCTGGCGCTGGAGCTCGCCGCCGGGCACCTGCGGCAGCGGCCGGTGGACGCGATGGCCCGGCTCCTGCGCGGCCGGCTCGCACTCGCCCGGGAGCCGGAGAGCCGGGTCCAGCCGGCCCGTCACCGGGCGCTGCGGACCACGATCGGGTGGAGCCACGAGCTGTGCGAGCCCCACGAACGCCTGCTGTGGGCACGACTTTCGGTCTTTCGTTCGGGTGCCACGGTGGAGGACGTGACGCGGGTCTGCCGCGGCGGACCGCTGACCGACGCCGTGCTGGCCCGGGCCCTCGAAGGGCTGGCCCGCAAGAGCGTCGTCACGCTGTCCGACGACCGGGTGCACCTGTACGACACCGTGCGCGAGTACGGGGCGCTGTGGCTGGCGGAGCTCGGCGAGACGCGGACGACGCGCACCCGGCACGCCCTGCGCTTCCACGAACTGGCCCTGGCCGCCGAGGAGTCCTGGTGGGGGTCGGTGCAGGCGGAGACGGCCGCGCGGCTGACCGCCTGCCACGGCGACCTGTGCGCGGCGCTGGAGCACCTGCTGGCGACCGACCCCCAGCGGGCCGCCGAACTCGCCGGCGCGGTCGGCTTCTTCTGGGCCTGCTCGGGGCACCTTCACGAGGCCTCGCACTATCTGGAGGAGTGCCTGCGACGGGTCGCCGGGCCCTCGGCCGTGACGGCGAGGCTGTGCTGGGCACTGGGGGTGGTGCGGTGCCTGCGCGGCGAGTACGACACGGCGGCGCGGCTGGCGGGCCGGGCCGACGAGGAGGCGGTACGGGCGGGGGACGCGTCGCTGCTCGCGGACGCGGCGTACCTGCGCGGCCTGGTGATGCTGCTGCGGGGCGAGCCCCGGAACGCGCTGGCCGTCGCCGATCGCGCGCTGGCCGGCCCGGCGTGCGGCGCGGCCGCGGCGGCCCGGTGCCGGCTGGTGCGCGTGTTCGCGCTGACGGCCGTCGGCGCCGTGCCGAGGGCACGGGCGGCCGCCGAGGCGTTGCGGGACGACTGCGTCGCGGCCGGAGAGCACTGGACGCGCGCCTACACGGAGTACCAGCTGGCGGTGATGGCCCTGTCGGAGGAGCGCGCGTCCGACGCCGCCGCACACTCCCGGGCGATGCTGCGCGGCAAGCGCCTCATCGGCGACGCCTTCGGTCTCGGCCTGGGCCTCGACCTGCTGGCGGTCGCCCTTGCGGCGCTGGAGCGGGGCGAGGAGGCGGCGGTCGCGTACGGGGCGGGCCACGTGTTCTGGGAGATGGTCGGGCATCCCCAGCGGGGCACCCCCGAGTTGAAGCCCTTGCGGCAGCGGGCCGAGCGGGCGGCCCGCCTCCAGATAGGCGACGGCGCGTACGAGGCCGCGTACCGACTGGCGCGGATCGCCGACCCGTTCAGGACCCTGGAGACGATGCTGACCGGTTAGCGGGACGGCGGCTCCCCCGGGGGAGAGCCGCCTTCTCGTGGCCCCCGCGGCGACGTGCGCCGTCCGCTCTCGGCCTCGGCGGTCCGGGCGATCTTCCGGGCCATGCCGCCGAAGACCACGGCGTGGAACGGGGCCACGCTCCACCAGTACGCCTGCCCCGCGAGGCCCCGGGGATGGAAGAGCGCCCGCTGCCGGTACGAGGTGCGGCCCCGCTCGTCGCGGTCGACGCCCATCTCCAGCCAGGCGAGCCCGGGCAGACGCATCTCGGCCCGGAGGCGGAGCAGCCGGCCGCGGTCGATCTCCTCCACGCGCCAGAAGTCCAGCGCGTCACCGGCCCGCAGCCGCGCCGCGTCCCGGCGCCCCCGGCGCAGTCCCACGCCCCCGACGAGCCGGTCGGCCCAGCCGCGTACGGCCCAGGCCAGCGGGAACGAGTACCAGCCGTTGTCGCCGCCGACACCCTCGATGACCCGCCACAGCGCCTCCGGGCTGGCGTTGACGGCGCGCGAGCGTTCGTCGGTGTAGAGGCTGCCGCCGGCCCAGTCGGGGTCGGTCGGCAGCGGGTCGCTCGGCGCGCCGGGCGTGCCGGCGGAGGACCAGCGGGTGGTGACCTTGGCGTCCCGGACCCGGCGCAGGGCGAGGCGCAGCGACTCGTCGAAGGTGAGGGGCTCCCCCGGGCCGTCCGGGACGTACCGGACGATGTCGTTCTCGGTACGGACGACCTCGTGCCGGAGCGATTCGGCGAGGGGCCGCGCCAAGGCGGCGGGGACCGGGGTGACGAGCCCGATCCACTGGCTGGACAACCGGGGCGTGAGCATCGGCACGGAGACGATGAGGCGCTTGGGCAGCCCCGCGACCTGCGCGTACCGCACCATCATCTCCCGGTACGTGAGGACGTCGGGGCCGGCGATGTCGAAGGTCCTGCTGACGTCCGAGGGCAGGGCGGCGCTGCCCACCAGGTAACGGAGCACGTCGCGGACGCCGATGGGCTGCACCCGGCTGCCGACCCAGCTCGGCGTGACCATGACGGGCAGCCGCTCGGTCAGGTACCGCAGCATCTCGAAGGAGGCCGATCCGGAGCCGATGACGACGGCCGCCCGCAGGACGGCGGTGGGGACGCCCGAGCCGAGCAGGATGCGCCCGACCTCGGTACGGGACCTCATGTGCGGCGAGAGGTCCTCGTCCGGCACGCCGCGCGGGGCGAGGCCGCCCAGGTAGACGACGCGCCGCACACCGGCGGCCCGGGTCTCGGCGGCGAAGGTGCGGGCGGCGAGCCGGTCCCTGTCCTCGAAGTGCGGCGTCGAGGACATCGAGTGGACCAGGTAGTAGGCGACCTCGACCCCCTCGAACGCCTCCCGCAGGCTCGCCGCGTCGGTGACGTCCCCGCGCACGATCTCCACCCGTCCGGCCCAGGGGAAGTCCCGCAGCTTGTCCGGATGCCGGGCGAGACACCGCACCCGGTACCCGTGGTCGAGCAGCTCCGGCACGAGCCGCCCGCCGATGTACCCGCTCGCACCGGTGACCAGACAGAGGGCGCCCTCGGAGGGGCTGGGAGTGTCCATGCGCTGATCCGTTCCACCGATGTCCGTGACGTGGCCGCGCATCCGCGCGCCCGCGGCGTGCCCGTGCCGCACACGCCCCTGTGTCGATGCTTCACCACACCGGGGGTCCGCGGATGCGGAGCAGGCCCGGTTCCGCCCTTCCGGCTCAGTCGGGGCCCGGCCCGCGCTCAGCCCAGGAAGCTGAGCCGCACCTGCCGGACGGGGTTGTCCTTGTTGGTGTCGACCAGGCAGATCGACTGCCAGGTCCCGAGCTCCAGGCGTCCGCCCAGCACCGGCACCGTGGCGTGCGGCGGGACCAGGGCGGGGAGGACGTGGTCGCGGCCGTGACCCGGGGAGCCGTGGCGGTGCTGCCAGCGGTCGTCGGCGGGGAGCAGGTGGTGGAGGGCGGAGAGGAGGTCGTCGTCGCTGCCGGAGCCGGTCTCCAGGATGGCGAGGCCGGCGGTGGCGTGGGGGACGAAGAGGTTGAGGAGGCCGTCGGCGCCCTGGGCGGTGCGGGAGAGGAAGTCCTCGCAGTGGCGCGTGAGGTCGGTGACGGTCTCCGTGGAGCCGGTGGTGAGGCTGAGGATCGTGGTGCTGAAGGGCATGGGCCCCATCCTGCCGTTCACGGGCCGGGATCGCGCGTCCACGCTCCGAGACACCGTTGACCCGGCTCGGGACGGCTCGCTACGTTCGCGTCATGTTGCGTACAGCCCTGCTCACCACGCGCGGTCACATCGACCTGCTGCGGGTGGCTTCCGCCGCGTGTCGTCGCGGCCGCTGACGTCTCCCTCTCCTCCCTTCCGGGCCTGCCTGTTCCTGGCCTCCTGTTCCCGGGCTCCCGTTCCGTGCCCCCTGGCCCCCCGGCTTCCTGACGCGGTGACAGCCGTGGGCGCGCGTGCGCGTGATGCGGGTGGCCGTACGTGTCCTGTCCGTGCGCGTGTCCCTGGGTGCTGACGCGTACCCCGGGTCCTTCCTCGCCTCGTCGCGCACGTCCTCCTCGCCGAGGGCGGCGTGCGCACTCCCGAAAGGCTGCTGCCGTGATGGCGACCGACCTTCCCCGGGCCGTGACCGTCCGCGGTCTGACCCGTTCCTTCGACGGACGCGCTGTCGTCGACGGGCTCGATCTGAGCCTGGCGGCCGGGCAGTTCACCGCCCTGCTGGGGCCGAGCGGCTCCGGAAGGTCGACGCTGCTGGGGGTGCTCGCCGGGCTCGACCGCGAGGTCAGCGGCACCGTGCTGGTGCCGCGCCGACGGGCCCTCGTGGCCCGGGCGCCGCGCCTGTCGCCGTGGAAACGGGTGTGGCGCGGTGCGCCGTCCGGCCCGCCGGGCCCACGGGTGTCGCTGGCTCGGGCGTTGGTGCGGGATCCCGATCTCCTCCTTCTCGACGATCCGTTCGGGGCACTGGACGCGCGGGCCGCGTCGGCGGCCCGGCGCCGGGTGAGGGAGTGGTGGGCGCGGGGCGGCCGCACCGTGCTCCTGGTCACCGACGACCTCGACGAGGCGCTGCTGCTCGCCGACCGGGTGCTCGTGATGCGCGGCGGAGGCATCGCGTACGACACGCCGGTCGCCCTCGACCGGCCGCGCTCCCCCGCAGATCCGGCCTTCTCCGCTCGGCGCGTCCGCCTGCTCGCCGAGCTCGGAGTCGCGACGGACGCGACCGTGCCGCAGGCCGCCTGACCCACCCGCCCCCGCCCGTCCCGGCGCGCCACCGTCACCCGCCCCCACGCACCCGCCTTCCCCTGCCCCTCCCGCACGCCCCGCCCTCCGCCTCCCTTCCCTCCTCACACCCACGCCCTCCCCCTCCCCTCCCCTCCCGCACGTCCCGCTCCGTCACCCACCCGCCGCCGTCGGCCACCCCGGCGTGCGGCCACCGAAAGGGCAGCTCCCGATGACCGTCCATCTCCACTGGTTCCTGCCGACCGGCGGCGACGGCCGCACCCTCGTCGACCGGCACGTGTACGGCGACGGCGGCATCGGCCGCACGAGCGGGGTGCGGGCCCCGGACGTCGAGTACCTGGCGCAGATCGCCAAGGCGGCCGAGCGGCTGGGGTTCGAGGCGGTCCTCACGCCGACCGGGACCTGGTGCGAGGACTCCTGGCTGACCACAGTCGCCCTCGCCCAGCACACCGAACGGCTCAAGTTCCTGGTGGCGTTCCGGCCGGGGGTCGTCTCCCCCGTGCTCGCGGCCCAGATGGCGGCGACGTATCAGCGGATCACCCGTGGCCGGTTGCTGCTCAACGTGGTGACCGGCGGCGACGCGGCCGAGCAGCGGCGCTACGGCGACTTCCTCGGCCACGACCAGCGCTATGAACGGACCGCCGAGTTCCTGCGGGTGGTGCGCGGGGTGTGGAGCGGGCAGCCGTACGACTTCGAGGGCGTCCACTACCAGGTGGACGGCGGGCTGACCGCGCTGCCGCCGGACCCGCTGCCGGAGATCTTCTTCGGCGGCTCCTCGGCGGCGGCCGGTCCGGTCGCCGCCGAGCACGCGGACGTCTACCTGACCTGGGGCGAGCCGCCGTGGCAGGTGAAGGAGAAGATCGACTGGATCCGGGGGCTCGCGGAGGAGCGGGGCCGCGAGGTCCGTTTCGGCATCCGGCTGCACACGATCTCCCGTGACTCCGCGCGCGAGGCATGGGCGACGGCCGACCGGCTGCTCGCCGATCTCGACGAGGAGACGGTGGCCACGGCCCAGGCGGCGCTGGGGCGCAGCGAGTCGGTGGGCCAGCAGCGGATGCTGGCGCTGCACGGGGGCGGCACGCTCGACCGGGACCGGCTGGAGATCGCGCCGAACCTGTGGGCGGGCGTGGGGCTGGTTCGGGGCGGGGCCGGGACGGCGCTCGTCGGCAGCCATGCGGACGTGGCCGACCGGATCGAGGAGTACCACGACCTGGGTGTCGAGCACTTCGTGCTGTCGGGCTATCCGCATCTGGAGGAGGCGTACTGGTTCGGGGAGGGCGTGACGCCGGAGCTGGCTGCGCGCGGTCTGCTGCCGGCCGTCTCCGCCTCGCCGCTGCTCGGCGTCCCGGCGGCGAACGGCCGCCCGGCCTCCGCACCGGGCGGGGCTCCGCTCCTGGTGTCCGGCGGCGGGCGGTAGCCGGTCGGCCTCCTCGCCCATGGCGTCGTGGGCGGGCCGGGAAGATCCCCGCCCCGCCCACGGTTGGTGGAACCGTGAACGATTTCGGGGTACGCGAAGTGGACGTGGTCGTCGTCGGCGCCGGGCAGGCGGGGCTGTCCGCCGCCTACCACCTGCGGCGCACCGGGTTCGAGCCCGACCGGGACTTCGTGGTCCTCGACCACGCCCCGCGCGCCGGCGGCGCCTGGCAGTTCCGGTGGCCCTCGCTCACGTACGGCAAGGTCCACGGGATGCACGCGCTGCCCGGCAAGGAGCTGACCGGGGCGGACCCCGCCCGGCCCTCCTCCGAGGTGATCGGCGGCTACTTCGCCGACTACGAGGAGACCTTCGGCCTGCGGGTGCACCGCCCGGTGGAGGTGTCGGCGGTCCGCGAGGGCGAGGACGGCCGGCTGCGCGTCGAGACCTCCGAGGGCGTGTACGCCACTCGCGCGCTGATCAACGCCACCGGCACCTGGGACCGCCCCTTCTGGCCCCGCTACCAGGGGCAGGAGACCTTCCGCGGCCGCCAGCTGCACACCGCCCGGTACCCCGGGCCCGAGGCCTTCGCCGGGAAGCGGGTGGTCGTGGTCGGCGGCGGCGCCTCCGGCACGCAGCACCTGATGGAGATCGCCGAGGTCGCCGCGGAGACGACCTGGGTCACCCGCCGCGAGCCCGTCTACCGCGAAGGCCCCTTCGGCGAGGTCGAGGGCCGGGCGGCGGTCGCCCTCGTGGAGGACCGGGTACGGCGCGGCCTGCCCCCGCAGAGCGTCGTGTCGGTCACCGGCCTCCCCCTGAACGACGCCATCCGCTCCGCCCGCGCGCGCGGGATCCTGGACCGCCTGCCCATGTTCGACCGGATCACCCCGACCGGGGTGGCCTGGGACGACGGGCGGACGGTCGAGGCGGACGTGATCCTGTGGGCGACCGGCTTCCGGGCCGCGATCGACCACCTGGCGCCGCTGCGGCTGCGCGAGCCGGGCGGTGGCATCCAGGTCGAGGGCACCAGGGCGGTGCGCGACGAGCGCGTCCATCTGGTCGGCTACGGCCCCTCGGCCTCGACGATCGGCGCCAACCGCGCCGGGCGGGCGGCGGTCGGCGAGATCCGCCGGCTCCTCAGGCGCGCCCCGCAGCCCGTCGCTGCTCGTTGAACTCGGCCACGTTGGCCTGGTGTTCGGGGTAGCTCGCGGTGAAACGGGTGTCGCCCGGCCGCACGGTCACGAAGTAGAGCCAGTCGCCGTCGGCCGGGGCGATCGCCGCCGCCATGGCCGCGTCACCCGGGTTCCCGATGGGCGACGGGGGCAGGCCCCGGCGCTCGTAGGTGTTGTAGGGGCTGTCGATGCGGGTGTCCTGGTGGGTGGTGTCCACGGTGTCGCGCCCCAGGGCGTAGTTGATCGTGGAGTCCATCTGAAGGGCCATGCCCCGGCCGAGCCGGTTGTAGACGACCCTCGCCACCTTCGCCATGTCGTCGGCCCTGTCGGCCTCGGCCTGCACGATGCTCGCGACGATCACGGTCTGGTGGACGCTCATCCCGTGCCGCCGGGCGCCCTCGGTGACGCGCTCGCCGCCGAAGCGCCGGCCCGCCGTGTCGACCATGTAGCGGAGCAGGCCCTGCGGGGTCGTGGCCTTCACCACCGGGTACGTGGCGGGGAAGAGATAGCCCTCCGGGTTGCCCCCGGCCGCGGGCGGCAGGGCCAGACCGGTGGCCTGCGACTGGGCGGTGCGGCGGGTGGTGCCCTCCGGCAGGCCGAGCGAGCGGTCGACGGCCGCGTACACCTCTCCGGCCCTCCAGCCCTCCGGGATGAGCAGGGTGCGTTGCTTCTCCGGCGCGGGCCGCCCCTGGCCGCCGAGCAGCAGCGGCACCGTGATCGCGGCGGCGACGGCGAGGGCGGCGCCCAGGAGGAGCGCGAAGCGGCCGCGCCGGGTCAGGCGGGTGCGGCGGCGACGGCGCTGGGGCTGCCAGGACCGGTACGTCATGGGCGCACGCTAACCCGGTGCGTCCGCGAATCCGGGGAGCGCCGGACACGCGGCGGCGCCGCCGGTCCCCTGGGACGGGGGGCCGACGGCGCCGCTTTCCTGCCGGGCGTGAGGGTCAGACGAGCCAGCCCAGGAAGTGGAGGACGCCGGCGAGCAGGTTGGTGATGACGTTCATGGTGGTGCTTCTCCTCGTACAGAGCGTTTCTGTGGGACTGCGCGGTCGCGGTCTGCAGCCCGTCGCTCGCGCTCCGTAATCATGCGACGCCGTACGGGAGCGAGGCAACGAAAAGCGGCACGATCACACGTTCTGGGGAACAACCGCTCCCACGTTCGTGTGTTCGTCCCGGCGCACCAGCGCCGCGTACCGCCCGTCGCGGGCGAGGAGCTCCTCGTGGGTGCCGCGCTCGGCGATCCGTCCGGCCTCGAGGACGACGATCTGGTCGGCGTCGCGGACGGTGGAGAGCCGGTGCGCGATGGTGATGGTGGTGCGGCCCGCGGAGAGGGAGTCGATGGCCTGCTGGACCGCCTGCTCGGTGCGGGTGTCGAGGGCGCTGGTCGCCTCGTCGAGGATGAGCACGGGCGGGTCGCGCAGGATGGTGCGGGCGATGGCGAGGCGCTGCTTCTCGCCGCCGGAGAAGCGGTAGCCGCGCTCGCCGACGAGGGTGTCGTAACCGTCGGGCAGCGAGGCGATGTGGTCGTGGATCTGGGCGGCGCGGGCGGCGGCCTCGATCTCCTCGTCGGTGGCGTCGGGCTTGGCGAAGCGCAGGTTCTCCGCGACGGAGGCGTGGAAGAGGTAGGTCTCCTGGGAGACCACGCCGACCGCCTGGGCGAGGGTGTCGAAGCCGAGGTCGCGCACGTCGGTGCCGTCGAGGGTGACGCGGCCCCCGGTGACGTCGTACAGCCGGGGCACCAGGTAGCTCAGGGTGGACTTGCCGGAGCCGGTGGGGCCGACGACGGCGAGGCTGCCGCCGGCGGGGACGGTGAGGTCGATGCCGTCGAGGGTGGGACGGCCCTCGCCCTCGGGGTCGTAACGGAAGGCGACCTTCTCGAAGGCGACCTCGCCGGAGACGCGCGCGGGGCGGACCGGCTCGGCGGGCTCGGTGATCTCGACGGGCAGGTCGAGGTACTCGAAGATCCGCTGGAAGAGGGCGAGCGAGGTCTGCATCTGCACGCCGGTCGAGAGCAGGCTCACGGCGGGCCGGAACAGGCCCTGCTGGAGGGAGACGAAGGCGACGAGCGTGCCGAGGGAGACGGCGGGGCCGCCGGCCTGGAGGGCGAGGCCCGCGGCCCAGTAGATCAGGGCGGGCATGGCGGCCATCACGATGCCGATGGTGGACATGCGCCACCGTCCGGCCATGGAGGAGCGCACTTCGAGGTCGACGAGGCGCTCGGACTCCTCGGCGAAGGACTTCGTGAGGGAGTCGGCGCGGCCCATGGTGCGGCCGAGCAGGATGCCGCTGACGGAGAGCGACTCGGTCACGGTCGCCGCCATGGCGGCCATCTGCTTCTGCCGGTGCGTGGTGATGCGCTTGCGCTCGCGCCCGACCCGGCGGCTGATCCAGACGAAGACCGGCAGCAGGAGCAGGGAGACGAGGGTGAGCCGCCAGTCGAGCGCCAGCATGGCGACGACGGTGGCGACGACGGCGGTGAGGTTGGAGACGAGGGAGGTGGCGGTCGAGGTGACCGTCGCCTGCATGCCGCCGATGTCGTTGGCGATCCGGGACTGGACCTCGCCGGTGCGGGTGCGCGTGAAGAAGGCCAGCGGCATCCGCTGGAGCTGGGCGTAGACCGCGGTGCGCAGGTCGTGCATGACGCGCTGGCCGACGGTGGTGGATATCAGCGTCTGGAGCACGCCGAAGACGCCGGAGACCACGGCGGTCACGATCATGCCGAGGGCGAGCAGGCTGAGCAGCCCGGTGCGCCCCTGGGGGATCGCGGTGTCGAGGATCTCCTTCAGGAGGAAGGGCGAGGCGATGGAGACCAGGGACGACGCGCCGACCAGCAGGCCGACGACGGCGAGGCGGCCCCGGTAGGGGCGGAAGAGCCGCAGGATGCGCCGCAGCTGCGCGGGCTCCTCGGTGCGGCCGGGTTCACGGGAGGGAGGCGTCCAGGTGGACTCGTCGTGCGGATGCATGGGCTCCTACGAGGGTTCGATGACGGTGCCAGGCGACTGCATCGGAGCCTAGCTCATTGTTACCTATACTCACAATGAACATGGTCCTGATAGCATTCCCGGCATGAGCACCTCCGATCGCGCCCCCGATCGCGCCCCCGACCCCGACGGCCTCCTCGCCGAGCAGCTGCTCCGCCTGACCCGCCGGCTGCAGCGCGCCCACAAGGGGTACATGGAGCCGGTCGGCATCACCCCCGCCCAGTTCCGGCTGCTGCGGACGGTCGCGCACTACGAGGAGCCGCCCCGGATGGCGGATCTCGCGGCCCGGCTCGAAGTGGTCCCCCGGGCCGTGACCAGCCTCGTCGACGGCCTGGAGGCGGCCGGACGGGTGCGCAGGGCGCCCGATCCGAGCAATCGCCGGGTGGTGCGGATCGAGCTCACCGACGCCGGACGCGACACGCTGAGGGAGCTGCGCAGCGCGCGCCGTGCCGCCGCAGAGGAGATGCTGGCCCCACTGACCGTCGAACAGCGCGAGGTGCTCGGAGGTCTGCTGTCCGCCCTGGTCGACCGCGGTCCCGGGCGCGCCTGCTGAGCCCGGGGCACGGCCTCGCCGGAGGGGAGCCCTGGCCATGCCCGTACTGGAGCCGAACCCGCAGTCCCTGCGCGCCGGTACGCCGCGACGCGCGGCACCCGACCGGGTGCCGGACCTCCAGGCCCGTGGCACTCCCAAGCACCTGCGGGAGGAGCTGACCGCCGTCCTCGGCCCGGGCAAGGTGCTGTCCAAGATCTCGGACCTCGTGCGGTACGCCTCCGACGCCAGCCCCTACCGGTTCGTGCCGCAGGTCGTGGTGGTGGCCGAGGACATCGACGACGTCTCGGCCGTCCTCTCGTACGCGCACGGCAAGGGCCGCGAGGTGGTGTTCCGGGCGGCCGGGACCAGCCTCAACGGGCAGGCGCAGGGCGAGGACATCCTGGTCGACGTGCGCCGCCACTGGGCCGGCGTCGAGGTCCTGGACGGCGGCGCCCGGGCCCGGATCCGGCCGGGCACGACGGTGGTCCGGGCCAACGCGGCGCTGGCGCCGTACGGCCGGGTGCTCGGCCCCGACCCGGCCAGCGCGATCGCCTGCACGATCGGCGGCGTGGTCGCCAACAACGCCTCCGGCATGACCGCGGGAACGACCCGGAACTCGTACCGTACGGTCGCCTCGCTCACCTTCGTGCTGCCGAGCGGCACCGTCGTCGACACCGCCGACCCGGCCGCCGACGAAGAGCTGGCCCGGGCCGAACCGCGGCTCTGCGCGGGGCTGCTGGCCCTGAAGGCGGACATCGAGGCGGACCCGGAGCTCACCGCGCGGATCCGCGCCAAGTACGCCATCAAGAACACCAACGGGTACCGCCTCGACGCCTTCCTCGACGCGGACACCCCGGTCGGGATCCTGCGCGGTCTGATGGTGGGCTCGGAGGGCACCTTCGGGTTCATCTCCGAGGTCGTCTTCGACACCCTGCCGCTGGACCGGAAGGTCAGCACCGCCCTGCTCTTCTTCCCGTCCCTGCCGGCCGCGGCGGCGGCCGTGCCCCTCTTCAACGACGCGGGCGCCCTGGCCGTCGAGCTGATGGACGGCAACACCCTGCGCGCCTCGGTGAAGGTGCCCGGGGTGCCGGCCGACTGGGCGGAGCTGCCCAAGGAGACGGCCGCGCTCCTGGTGGAGTTCCGCGCGCCCGACGAGGCCCGGCAGGAGGCGTACGAGCAGGCGGCCGCCCGGGTCATGGAGGGGCTCGGACTGGTCGCCCCGGTCGGCTCCGTGACCAACGCCTTCACCCGGGACGCCGGGACGATCTCCGGCTACTGGACGGCCCGCAAGGCGTTCGTGACGGCGGTCGGCGGCTCGCGCCCCTCGGGCACGACGCTGATCACGGAGGACTTCGCAGTGCCGCCCGCCCGGCTCGCCGAAGCCTGCGCCGAGCTCCTCGAACTCCAGGCGCGGCACGGCTTCGACGCCGCCGTCGCCGGGCACGCCGCCCACGGCAACCTGCACTTCCTGCTCGCCTTCGACGCCGGCGACCCCGCCGACGTCGAGCGGTACGCGGGCTTCATGGACGACTTCTGCAAGCTGGCCGTGGAGCGCTTCGACGGCTCGCTGAAGGCCGAGCACGCCACCGGCCGCAACATCGCGCCCTTCCTGGAGCTGGAGTGGGGGCCCAAGGCGACGGAACTGATGTGGCGGACCAAGGAGGTCATCGACCCCGACGGGGTCCTCGCCCCCCGGATCGTCCTGGACCGCGACCCGCAGGCGCATCTGCGCGGCCTGAAGACCATTCCGACGGTGGAGCCGATCGCCGATCCGTGCATCGAGTGCGGCTTCTGTGAACCCACCTGCCCCAGCCATGACCTGACGACCACCCCGCGCCAACGGATCGTGCTGCGACGGGAGATGATGCGCCAGGCCGACGGCTCGCCGGTCGAGAGCAGCCTCCTGGAGTCGTACGGGTACGACGCCGTCGACACCTGTGCCGGCGACTCCACCTGCAAGCTGGCCTGCCCGGTCGGGATCGACACGGGCGCCCTGATGAAGGAGTTCCGGCACGAGCGGCACTCCGCGCGCGAGGAGCGGATCGCCGCGCTCGCCGCCTCGGAGTTCCGTGCCGTGGAGGCCGCCGCACGGCTGGCGGTGGGAGCCGCCGAGCGGATCGGGGACCGGCTGCTCGGCTCCGTGACGGGCCTCGCGCGCAAAGCCGTGCGGCCGGATCTCGTACCGGAGTGGCTGCCCGAGATCCCGGGCGCCGCCCCCCGCCGGCTCCCCCGCACCCACCGGCCGGCCGCCTTCGCCGTCTACTACCCGGCGTGCGTGAACCGGATCTTCGGAAACCCCGAAGGCCACCGGGGCCCTTCGCTGCCGGAGGCGGTGGTGGCGCTCTCGGCCCGGGCCGGGCGGCCGGTGTGGATCCCCGACGACGTCGCCGGCACGTGCTGCGCGACGATCTGGCACTCCAAGGGCTACGAGCGCGGCAACGAGGTGATGGCCAACCGGATCGTCGAGGCCGCCTGGGGCTGGACGGCCGGGGGGCGGCTTCCCCTGGTGGTGGACGCCTCGTCGTGCACGCTCGGCATCGCGCACGAGGTGGTGCCGTACCTCACCGACGACAACCGGGCGTTGCACGCCGAGCTGACCGTGCTCGACTCCCTGGTGTGGGCGGCGGACGAGCTGCTGCCGCGGCTGGACGTGCGCCACCGGATCGGCTCCGCCGTCGTGCATCCGACCTGCTCCATGCGCCACTTGGGCGACGAGGACCGGCTGACGGCGCTCGCCGGGGCGTGCGCGGAGGAGGTCGTCGTCCCCCAGGACGCCGGCTGCTGCGCCTTCGCGGGGGACCGGGGCATGCTGCACCCGGAGCTGACCGCCTCGGCGACGGCGAAGGAGGCGGCGGAGGTGACGGCCCGACCGTTCGACGCGCACCTGTCGGCGAACCGGATGTGCGAGATCGGCATGGACCGGGCCACCGGCCGCAGCTACCACTCCGCCCTCCTGGAGCTGGAGCGTTCCACCCGGCCGTGAGCAGGACCTGCCGGCCCCGGGGAGCCGGCTCGACATGACTCCGGACGCCGCGCGTCGCAGGGGCGGGGTGGTCCCGCCCCTGCGACGGAGGGCGCCACGTCAGGGGGCTACTGCGGCGGCGGTGTGTCCTGCGGCGGCCGGTCCGTGCCCAGTTGCTCCTTGAGCTTGTCCTGGCCGGTGTCGACCTGGCTGCGGTACTTGCCCTGGGTCTTCTCGTCGACGAAGTCACCGGCCTTGTCGATACCCTGGCCGGCCTTGTCCTCGTGACCCTTCAGCATCTGCTTGAGCTTGTCCATCACGCTCATCCGAGCCTCCTTGGCGGGCTGTGCTCCTCTCCAGGATCACCGCTCACCGGCCGCACCGCATCCGCTCAGCAGCGTCGCAGGTCCTCCACGAGGGTGCCCTGGACGGTCTTCACGGAGCGGTCGTAGCAGCCCCCGGAGCCGTGGAGGCGGTAGCGCTCGGCGCTGGTGCCGACCGCGTGCCGCTGCTCGCGCGGGACGCCGAGGGTGAAGGCGGCGTCTCCGGTGTACGTGTCGTCGAGCCGCGACCAGGACAGGCGCCGGCCGTCGCGGACGACGTCGACGGAGGACCGGTCGCCGACGGTGAGGACGGTCCGCAGGCGGTTGTCGGCCCCCACGGTGATCTCGCCGTCCATGGAGTACGCGCGGTGGGTGCGGGTCACCGTCCGGCCGACGGACACCGTCTCGTCGTCGGTCCAGGACGCGGTGAGCGCGTCCGGGTTCTCGTCGGCGCCCCAGCGGTGCGCGGAGCGGTGGTCGACGGTGCGGGTGACGGTGGTGGAGACCCGGCCGTGCGAGGTGTTCAGGTGCCCGGAGACGGTGAGGGTGTGGCCGCCGGTGGTGTCCAGGCGGTCCGGCGAACCGGGCGTGTGGACGGAGGAGTTGCGCGGGGTGCCGGCCTCGTGCCGGTCGAGGGCGCCGGTGACGACCGTGCTGCCCTCGTCCTGCCAGAGGAGCACGTTGGCGGGGACGCTCCAGCCGGACTGGCCGGCCGGGACACCGGCCACGCCGACCTCGACGCGGTGGGCGCGCCCGTCGTTGAGGACGGCGGCGAACGGCGTGAGGTCGTAGACGACCGGCTGCACGTCGAAGGCGCGCGGCGCGGGGGTCACGTACCAGAGGAAGGGGTTGGACCAGCCGCCGGTCCAGACGTGCGGGAAGGGGGCGGCGATGCCGGCGAGGCGCCCGTCGACGGAGAACTGCACCTCGCGGTACGGCCCGTCGGTGGCCTTGCAGGAGTAGGGCGCGGCGTCGGGGACGGTGAGGTACCAGAACTCCTCGCAGCCGCCGCCCGAGCCGGTGGCGTACACCTCGGCCAGGATGCGCTCGGTGTTGCGCGGCGTGCTGAGGGTGGCGCCGGTGAGCGGCAGGACCCGGTCGGGGGTGCCGGCGGCGGGCTTCACCTTGCCCCGCGCGGTGTGGAAGGTGAGCGTGACGCGGACGTCGATGACACCGGTGTAGGTGTCGTCGACGACGTTGCCGATGAGCATCTCGACGGGCTGGGGGCGGCTGAGGGTGTCACGGTAGCGGGTGACGTCCTTCTCGACCGCCCAGGAGATGCCGTCGGGCGACGGCTCGGGGGTGGAGGTGCGGAGGATCTCGACCCCGCCGACGGAGAGGTGCCCGAGCCGGTCGTACTGGCGTCCCTTCACCTTCCCTTCGAGACGCAGGACCACCTTGTTCCAGCGGGTGCCGCACTCCTTGGGCGGGGTGTAACTCCCCTCGTACGGCGTGAAGTCGCGGAACTGCGCCTCGGCGAGGGTCACTTCGCAGCTGCGGGTGCCGGGGGTGGGGACCGGCGGCGCGGCGGTGAGCGGGTCGTGCCAGTCCGTGGTGAACTCGGCCGGCGGGGTCGGGGCCTCGTCCGCGTGCGCCGCGGGGGCGGCGAGCAGCAGTCCGGCGGCCAGGGTGAGGCCGCCGATCATGCTCATGATCTTCCGTTGTCTCATGGGTCGTGAGTGAAGCGTGCGCTTCCGGACGGGTCCAGAGGGCGTGGGCCCGGCTTGGCCGGAACTGTGCCCGGTTGCCAGAAAATCGATTGCCCGAAGAGCCCCGGCCGAGTGAGCCTGGATCGGTTCGAGACCTCTCCGGACCGGTCCGACCGACCGGTCGAAAGCCCTGGGACATCATGCAGATTCGCGATCTACCGTACGCCGACCCAGGGGTCCCGGACATCCGCTCAGGCGGCACGTTCCTCCTCTGGCTGGGCCGCAGACAGCTCGGCGGGCAGGTGAAGTGCCTGCTGTGGGGCCTGCTGTTCCAGCTCGGCATCGCCGGTCTGCCGATCGGCGTGGGCATCGCCGTGCAGGCGGTCGTGGACCGCGACGGCGGCGGCCTGGCGCTGGGCGTGGGACTGCTGGTCCTGCTCGGCGTGGCGATCGCGGCCGGTGACACGATGGCCCACCGGGTCGCCGTCACCAACTGGATCACCGCCGCCGCCCGTGTCCAGCAGCTGCTCTCCCGCAAGACCGCCGAGCTCGGCGCCGTGCTGACCCGGCGGGTGGCGGCCGGCGAGGTCGTGGCCGTGTCGACCTCCGACGTCGAGAAGATCGGCTGGTTCGTCGAGGCCGCCTCCCGCTTCGCGGCCGCGGCCGTCTCGCTGGTCGTGGTCTGCGCCGGGCTCGTGCTCTACCAGCCGGACCTCGGCGCGGTCGTGGCCCTGGGCGTCCCCGTCCTCGCACTCGCCGCGCTGCCGCTGCTCCCCCGCGCCACCCGCCGGGCGGACGCGCAGCGCGAGAAGGCGGGCCGGGCCACCGAGCTGGCCTCCGACACCGTCGCCGGGCTGCGGGTGCTGCGCGGCATCGGCGGCGAGGAGCTGTTCCTCCGCCGCTACCGTGCCGCCTCCCAGGAGGTGCGCGCGGCCGCCGTGCACAGTGCCCGGATGTGGGCGCTGATCGCGGCCGTCCAGGTGCTGCTGCCCGGACTGCTGCTGCTCGTCGTGGTGGTGTACGGCGCGCGGCTGGCGCTCGACGGGCGCATCTCGGTGGGCGAACTGGTCACCGTCTACGGCGCGGTGGCACTCACCCACCACCCGTTGCGCAACTTCGAGGAGATCGCGATGGCGTACTCCTTCTCGCGTCCCTCCGCCCAGCGCGCCGCGCGGGTGCTCGCCCTCGCGCGCACGACGACGGTCCGCCCCGAGGCCGACGACACCGGGGCCGGGGCCGACCGCGAGCTGCCCGCGGGCGATCTGTACGACCCCGTCACCGGGGTGCTCGCCCCGGCCGGCCGGTTCACGGCCGTGGTGTGCGGCGACCCGGACGTGGCCGGGCGGCTCGCGGACCGGCTCGGCGGACATCCTCCGGAGCCGGGCGAGGACCACGCCTCGGTGCTGCTCGGCGGCGTCGCCCTCGACGAGCTGTCGCTCGACGCCGCCCGTACGGCCGTCCTGGTCCAGGACAAGGACCCGGTGCTGTTGTCGGGCACCCTGCGGGAGCTGCTCGACGTGCCGTCCTCCGGGGCGGTCGCGGCGCGGGCCGCGCTGGACGCGGCCCAGTGCGGGGACGTCCTCGACGCCCTCGCCCAGGCCTCCGTCGACACCGGGGGCGACCCGATGCGCACCCGGATCACCGAGCGCGGCCGGTCGCTCTCCGGCGGCCAGCGCCAGCGGCTCGCCCTGGCCCGTTCCCTGGTCACCGACCCGGAGGTGCTCGTCCTGGACGAGCCGACCTCGGCGGTGGACTCCCACACCGAGTCCCGGGTGGCCACCGGGATCAAGGGGCTGCGCGCGGGCCGTACGACGGTGGTGCTGGCCTCCTCGCCGCTGCTGCTGGAGCTCGCCGACCGGGTGGTCCTGGTCCACGAGGGCGCGGCGGTCGCGGTCGGCACCCACCGGGAGCTGCTCGCGGAGGAGCCCCGCTACCGGGCGGTGGTCACGCGCGAACCCGACGCGGTCGTTGACGGCGGGGACGCCGGGGACGCCGAGCCGAACCGGATCGCGACGCTGGACGAAGAGCTGGACGAAGAGCTGGAAGAAGAGCTGGAAGGAGAGTCGGCATGATCGGCCTGGCGCCCCCGGAGTACGACCCGGCGGCCCCCCGGTCGGCGACGACGCTGCCGGTGGGCGGCGGCGCGACGGTGCGGGCGTACGTCCGGGACCTGCTGCGCCGCCACCGCGGGGCGTTCGCCCTGCTCGTCGGGGTGAACACGGTCGCGGTGCTGGCCTCGATGGCCGGCCCCTACCTGCTCGGCTCGGTCGTCGAGCGGCTGACGGACGGTGCGCGTGACCTGCATCTGGAGCGCACGGCCGCCCTGTTCGCCGTCGCGCTGCTGATCCAGACGGTGTTCACCCGGCTGGTGCGGCTGCGCGGGGCGATGCTCGGCGAGGAGATGCTGGCCGATCTGCGCGAGGACTTCCTGGTGCGCTCGGTCGCCCTTCCGCCGGGCGTCCTGGAGCGGGCCGGCACGGGCGACCTGCTCTCCCGGATCACCACCGACATCGACCGGCTCGCCAACGCGATGCGGGAGGCGGTGCCGCAGCTCGTGGTCGGCGTGGTGTGGGCGGGGCTGCTGATCGGCGGCCTCGCGGTGACCGCCCCGCCGCTGGCGCTGGCGCTGGTGTGCGCGGCGCCGCTGCTGGTCGTGGGCTGCCGCTGGTACTTCCGCCGGGCCCCCGCGGCGTACCGCTCGGAGGCCGCCGGGTACGCGGCGGTGGCCGCCGCGCTCGCGGAGACCGTGGACGCGGGACGCACGGTCGAGGCGCACCGGCTCGGCGGGCGCCGGATCGAGCTGTCGGACCGGCGGATCGGGGAATGGACCCGTTGGGAGCGGTACACGCTGTTCCTGCGCTCGGTGCTCTTCCCGGTCGTCGACCTGACGCACACCGTGGTGATCGCCTCCGTGCTGCTGATCGGCGGGGTGTTCGTCCTCCAGGGCTGGATGGACGTGGGCCAGTTGACCACCGGGGCGCTGCTCGCGCAGATGCTGGTCGACCCGATCGGGATCGTCCTGCGCTGGTACGACGAGCTCCAGGTCGCCCAGGTGTCACTGGGCCGGCTCGTGGGCGTCCGGGAGATCGAGCCGGAGGCGGGTGACGGATCGCTGAGCCCCGAGGGGCGGAGGGTCCGCGCCGACGAGGTGCGCTTCGGCTATCGCGAGGGCGTGGACGTGCTGCACCGGGTGTCGATGGACGTCGCCCCGGGCACCCGGCTCGCCCTGGTCGGCCCGTCGGGGGCCGGCAAGTCGACGCTCGGACGGCTGCTCGCGGGCATCTACGCCCCGCGTTCCGGCTCGGTCACGCTCGGTTCGGCCGAGCTGGCCCGGATGCCAGCCGAGCGGGTCCGCGAGCACGTGGCCCTGGTCAACCAGGAGCACCACGTCTTCGTCGGCTCGCTCCGGGACAACCTGCTGCTCGCGCGGGAGGGCGCCGAGGACGCCGAGCTGTGGGACGCCCTCGGCGCGGTGGACGCCGACGGCTGGGCGCGGGCCCTCGACGCGGGCCTCGACACCGAGGTCGGCTCGGGCGGTCTGGCGCTCACCCCGGCCCAGGCCCAGCAGGTCGCGCTGGCCCGGCTCGTCCTCGCCGACCCGCACACGCTGGTCCTGGACGAGGCGACCTCGCTGCTCGACCCGCGGGCGGCCCGCCATCTGGAGCGCTCGCTGGCCAAGGTCCTGGACGGCCGGACGGTCGTCGCCATCGCGCACCGGCTGCACACGGCGCACGACGCCGACCTGATCGCGGTGGTCGAGGGCGGCCGGATCAGCGAGCTGGGCAGCCACGACGAGCTGGTGGCCGCGGACGGGGCGTACGCGGCCCTGTGGCGCTCCTGGCACGGGTAGGCGCGGACGGGCCCGGGAGCCCCTGAGCCGGGAACGCCCGGCTCAGGGGCTCAGGCCCACTCGGCTCCCGGCTCCCGGCTCCCGGCTCCCGGCTCCCGGCTCCCGCGAGGCGACGGTCTCAGTAGCCGACGGTGAACCGGCGCTGGACGAACCGGGGCAGCTCCGCCTCGTCGACGAGGGCCACGGCCGCGTCCTCGGCGGAGATCCGGCTGCGTCCGTCGGCGTCCCGTACGGCCCGGTCCTCGCCGATCCGGAAGCGGCCGGTGCGCTCGCCGGGGGCGATGTCCTCGGCGGGGCTGAAGTAGGTCCACCGCCGGTTCGAGGTGCGCAGCACGTTCAGCGCGTCGCGGTGGCCGCGTACCGCCGCCGCGTAACCGCGGGGCAGCCCGATGGCGTCGAGGGTCTCGTGGATCCGCGCCTCGTCGTCGGCGAGCACGACGCCGGGCTCGGTCTCCAGGCTGCCCGCGCCGCCGACGACGATCAGCCGGGTCCTGGGGTGGCTCTCCAGTGCCTTCAGCAGCGACCGGGCCGCGGTCGCGTAGACGGTCGGGTCGGCGATCGAGCGCCGGACGGTGTCCTCGAGGTCCTGGGCCGCGTTGCCGGGCTGGAAGGCGCTGACGAGGACGTCGAGGCCGGGCAGGGCGGCGGCGACGGCGGCCGGGTCCTGGACGTCGAGGTTCGCCCAGGTGACGTTCTCACGGGTCTCCGCGGCCGCCGGCCCCCTGGCATCGCGGCCGAAGGCCCGGACGTGGTGGCCGCGTTCCCAGGCCTCCGCGACGACGCGGCTGCCGATGGTGCCGGTGGCTCCGATCACTCCGATGAACATGACTCTCCCCTGGTCGTGACCGTTCGTGACGGCGTTCCGTGACGGCGATCCACCGAAAACTATACGCCGTGAAGTTTATGCACGGCCACCTACTCAAGTGACGCTGTAGAGTGACTGCGTGACGGGAACGGAACGGGTCGTCAGGGGACGGCGAGAGCGCCTGCGGGCCGAGACGACGGCCGAGATCAAGGGCACCGCGCTGCGGCTCATGGCGGACGGCGGGCCCGACGCCATCACCCTGCGGGCGATCGCCCGCGAGATGGGGATGACGGCCAACGCCATCTACGGTTACTTCGCGACCCGCGACGACCTGGTCACCACGCTGATCGGCGACGTGTACGGGGCGCTGGCCGACGCCGTCGACGCGGCCTGGGCGAACGCCCCCACCGCCGACCCCGCCGCCCGCGTCCTGGCCTGGGCCGACGCCTTCAGAACCTGGGCCCTGGCCAACCCCGAGGGCTTCCGGCTCGTCTACGGCGACCCGGTGCCCGGGTACGAGGCCCCGGCGGGCGGCCCCGCCCCCGACGCCGCCCGCCGGGTGTGCACCGGCCTCGCCGCGCTCGCGGCGGCGGCCTGGCCGCACGCCGAACCGCTCTACCGGGGCAGCGCCTTCGCCTGGTCCGACTTCGACGCCGGACTGCTCGACAAGGTCCGGCCCGCCTTCCCCGAGCTGCCGCCCGCCGGCGTGGCGCTCGCCCTGCGGATCTGGGGACACCTGCACGGTCTGGTGGCCCTGGAGGTCTACGGCCACCTCGGCCGGCAGACGTCGAGCCCGGACAAGCTCTTCCAGGAGGAACTGGCCCAGCTCACGGGGAGCCTGGGCATGCCCAGGGCGACCACCTGAGCGACGGGCCGAGAGCCGACCGGGCACCCCGGCCCCCCGGCATCTCCTGGGGCGGCGGGACTCCCGCCGGACGACCGGGCCCTACCGGAATCGGACGACCGGGCCCTACAGGAACCCGAGGGCCGAGGCCCCGCCCACCCCGCCGAGCACCATGAAGACCGGCATGAGGACCTTCAGCTCGACCCAGCTGCCCGCGCGGAAGCGCATGGCCTTCGGCGGACCGATGGGGTACCAGCGCTTGCGGCCCACCGGGATCGGCCACAGGATCGGGCAGCCCGAGACGGTCAGGGCGTCGCCGATGTCGTGGACGAGGGCGCCGAGGACGATCGGCAGACCGAGCCACAGGTACTCCTGGCCGGGCTCGGTGAACAGCCAGCCGGCCCCGTTGCCGGGCTGGTCGAGGACGCCGGCCAGGATCCAGGCGCTGGTGGCGCCGAGCAGCCACACCAGGACGTCGCTGGACATCCGGGCGGCCCGCCACAGCAGGCCCTCGACCGCGAGGACCAGGTGCACGAAGAGGATCGCCAGGACCGCCCAGCGGCCGCCGGTGACCGCGGCCACCGAGCAGCCCGCCCCTATCAGGACCGCCCACAGCCAGGTGTGGGTGAGGGTGCGGTGGCCGCCGGACCTGCGCGGGTCGGCGGTGGAGCGGGTCGCCTTGTAGACGGCGTACGACAGCTTGTCGACGATCTCGCAGAGGCCCCGGGAGACGGGCCCGAAGGCGCGCGAGATGGTGGCCGACTTGTGGTCCAGGTCGGGGGCGAGGGCCGCACCCGCGCAGATGAGCGCGCCGACGACGAGAACCGGCCACGGCATCGGGTGGCCGAAGGCCGCCGCGGCCGCCCCGACACCCAGCCAGGCCGCTGCTCCGGACAGCGAGTGCGCCGGTCCCATCATGGTCGTACCCGCCCCGTTTCCTCGTACGCCGGCGCCCAGTTGACGCACGGTCGGACGGCCGGTCGCGCGACCGGTCGACGGGCCAGCCTATCCTCCGTGATCTTCCTTCCGATGGCCGGTTCCCTCATCCGGGCGGAATCCAGGCAAGATGGGGGCGTGACCCTTATCGATCAGCTGCCGCCGACCGCCGACCCCGACGCCCTTTTCGAGGCTTTCTCCTCATGGGCGGAGGGTCAGGGCATCACGCTCTACCCGGCTCAGGAGGAGGCGCTGATCGAGGTGGTCTCCGGGGCGAACGTGATCTTGTCCACACCGACCGGCTCGGGAAAGTCGCTGGTCGCGGCGGGTGCGCACTTCACGGCCCTGGCCAATGACCAGGTGACGTTCTACACGGCGCCGATCAAGGCGCTGGTGTCGGAGAAGTTCTTCGACCTGTGCAAGATCTTCGGCACCGAGAACGTCGGCATGCTGACCGGCGACGCCTCCGTGAACGCCGACGCCCCCGTCATCTGCTGCACGGCCGAGGTGCTCGCCTCGATCGCGCTGCGCGACGGCAAGGACGCGGACATCGGCCAGGTCGTGATGGACGAGTTCCACTTCTACGCGGAGCAGGACCGCGGCTGGGCCTGGCAGATCCCGATCCTCGAACTGCCGCAGGCCCAGTTCGTCCTGATGTCGGCCACCCTCGGCGACGTCTCGATGTTCGAGAAGGACCTGACCCGGCGGACCGGGCGGCCGACCTCGGTGGTCCGCTCGGCGACGCGGCCCGTGCCGCTGTCGTACGAGTACCGGCTCACCCCCATCACCGACACGATCACGGAGCTCCTGGAGACCAAGCAGGCGCCCGTCTACATCGTGCACTTCACGCAGGCGCAGGCGGTGGAGCGGGCGCAGTCGCTGATGAGCATCAACATGTGCTCGCGCGAGGAGAAGGACCGGATCGCCGAGCTGATCGGCAACTTCCGCTTCACCACCAAGTTCGGCCAGAACCTCTCGCGCTACGTGCGGCACGGCATCGGCGTGCACCACGCGGGCATGCTGCCCAAGTACCGGCGGCTGGTCGAGAAGCTGGCGCAGGCCGGTCTGCTGAAGGTGATCTGCGGGACGGACACCCTCGGCGTGGGCGTCAACGTGCCCATCCGCACGGTGCTGTTCACGGCGCTGACGAAGTACGACGGCACCCGGGTGCGGACGCTGCGCGCGCGGGAGTTCCACCAGATCGCGGGCCGGGCCGGCCGGGCGGGCTTCGACACGGCGGGCTTCGTGGTCGCGCAGGCGCCCGAGCACGTCATCGAGAACGAGAAGGCGCTCTCCAAGGCGGGCGACGACCCGAAGAAGCGCCGCAAGGTGGTCCGCAAGAAGGCCCCCGAGGGCTTCGTCGCCTGGAGCGACACCACCTTCGAGAAGCTGATCGGCTCCGAGCCGGAGCCGCTGACCTCGCGGTTCAAGGTCACGAACATCATGCTGCTGTCCGTGATCGCCCGGCCGGGCAACGCCTTCGACGCGATGCGCAAGCTGCTGGAGGACAACCACGAGCCCCGCCGGAACCAGCTGCGGCACATCCGCCGGGCCATCGCGATCTACCGCTCGCTGCTCGACGGCGGCGTGGTGGAGCAGCTGGACACCCCGGACGCCGAGGGCCGCACGATCCGGCTCACGGTCGACCTCCAGCAGGACTTCGCGCTGAACCAGCCGCTGTCGACCTTCGCGCTGGCCGCGTTCGACCTGCTGGACCCGGAGTCCCCCTCGTACGCCCTGGACATGGTCTCGGTGGTCGAGTCGACCCTCGACGACCCGCGCCAGATCCTCGCCGCCATGCAGAACAAGGCACGCGGCGAGGCGGTCGGCCGGATGAAGGCGGACGGCGTCGAGTACGAGGAGCGCATGGAGCGGCTCCAGGACATCTCGTACCCGAAGCCGCTGGAGGAGCTGCTCTGGCACGCGTACAACGTGTACCGGAAGTCGCACCCGTGGGTCGGCGACCACCCGGTCTCGCCGAAGTCCGTCATCCGCGACATGTACGAACGGGCGCTCACCTTCACCGAGTTCACCTCCTGGTACGAGCTGGCGCGGACCGAGGGCATCGTGCTGCGCTACCTCGCGAGCGCGTACAAGGCGCTGGACCACACGATCCCGGACGACCTGAAGACCGAGGACCTCCAGGACCTGATCGAGTGGCTCGGCGAGATGGTGCGCCAGGTGGACTCCTCGCTGCTGGACGAGTGGGAGCAGCTGGCGAACCCGGACGTCGAGACCGCCGAGCAGGCGCAGGAGAAGGCCGACCAGGTCAAGCCGGTCACGGCGAACGCCCGCGCCTTCCGGGTCCTGGTGCGCAACGCGATGTTCCGCCGGGTGGAGCTGGCGGCACTGGACAACGTGGACGCGCTGGGCGAGCTGGACGGCGAGTCCGGCTGGGACGCCGACGCGTGGGGCGAGGCGATGGACGGGTACTGGGACGAGTACGAGGACCTGGGCACCGGGCCGGACGCGCGCGGCCCGAAGCTGCTCGCCATCGAGGAGGACGCGGCGCACGGTTTGTGGCGCGTCCGCCAGACCTTCGCCGACCCGAACGGTGACCATGACTGGGGCATCAGCGCGGAAGTGGACCTGGCGGCCTCGGACGAGGAGGGCCTGGCGGTCGTGCGCGTGACGTCGGTCGGACAGCTGTAGACACTCCCGAAGGAGCATGAGGTGACCAACCCCGCCGAGAGGCTCGTGGACCTGCTCGACCTGGAGCAGATCGAGGTGAACATCTTCCGCGGCCGCAGCCCGCAGGAGTCGCTGCAGCGGGTCTTCGGCGGGCAGGTCGCCGGCCAGGCCCTGGTGGCGGCCGGGCGCACCACGGACGGCGAGCGGCCGGTGCACTCGCTGCACGCGTACTTCCTGCGGCCGGGGCGGCCGGGCGTGCCGATCGTCTACCAGGTGGAACGGGTGCGCGACGGGCGCTCGTTCACCACCCGGCGGGTCACCGCCGTCCAGGACGGCCGGACGATCTTCAATCTGACGGCCTCCTTCCACCGGCCGGAGGAGTCGGCCTTCGAGCACCAGCTGCCGCCCCGGCACCTGGGCGATCCGGAGAGCCTGCCGAACCTCGCGGACGAGATCCGCGACCACCTGGGGGCGCTGCCGGAGGCGCTGGAGCGGATGGCCCGCCGCCAGCCCTTCGACATCCGCTACGTGGACCGGCTGCGCTGGTCGAAGGAGGAGGTCCAGGGCGCCGATCCGCGCAGTGCGGTGTGGATGCGCGCGGTGGGGCCGCTGGGCGACGACCCGCTCGTGCACACCTGCGCGCTGACCTACGCCTCGGACATGACGCTCCTCGACGCGGTGCGCATCCCGGTCGAGCCGCTGTGGGGGCCGCGCGGCTTCGACATGGCGTCGCTCGACCACGCGATGTGGTTCCACCGCCCGTTCCGGGCCGACGAGTGGTTCCTGTACGACCAGGAGTCGCCGATCGCGCACGGCGGGCGGGGGCTGGCCCGCGGCCGGATCTACGACCGTGAGGGCCGGCTGCTGGTGTCGGTGGTGCAGGAGGGCCTGTTCCGCAAGCTGTGAGCGCGGAAGCGGCCCTCCCGCCCGAGGTCACCGGCGGCTCAGAGGGCTCCGCAGGCGGCGGCTGAGCGACGCGGTCGGCGCACCGCCGTAGGTGTCGGCGAGGCGCCCGGCCAGGGCGTCCGGGGCGAGGGCGTACCCCTGGGCGCCCCTTCCCTCCAGGGAGAACGAGGCGACGGCGCACCCCAACCGGGCGGCGGCCCGGAGGTCCTCGCCCCAGCTGACCGCGGCCAGGAAGCCGGCCCGGAAGGCGTCGCCCGCCCCGGTCGGCTCGACGGCTCCGCTCGGCGGTACGGCGGGGACGGTACGGGGCGGCTCGCCGGCCCGCTCGATGCGCACGCCCTGCGCGCCGAGGGTGGTGAGCCAGACGCCCACCCGGGACAGGATGTCGGCGCGCCCCCAGCCGGTCCGCTCGCGCAGGAGGGACGCCTCGTACGCGTTGGAGAAGAGCCACCGGGCGCCGGTCACGAGTTCCCTGGCCTCGTCCCGGTCGATCCGGGCGAGCTGCTGGGAGGGATCGGCGGCGAAGGGGATGCCGAGCGCCCTGGCCTCTGCCGTGTGGCGCAGCATGGCCGCGGGGTCGTTCGGCGAGATCACCACGATGCCGAGGTCCGGGACCCGGTCGGCGATCCGCCGGAGGTCGATGTCGGGCGCCTCCGCCATCGCGCCCGCGTAGAACGACGCGATCTGGTTCTGCTCGCGGTCGGTCAGACAGACGAAGCGGGCGGTCTGGCGGACGGTCGAGAGGAGGACGGAGTCCGTGTCGACACCGGCCTCCTTCAGGCGTACGCGGTAGGCGCCGAAGTCGCCGCCCGCCGCCCCGACGAGGACCGGGGCGAGTCCCAGACTCCCCAGCCCGTACGAGATGTTCGCGGCGACCCCGCCGTGCCGGATCTCCAGCTCGTCGACCAGGAAGGAGAGCGAGATCCGGTCCAGGCTGTCCTCGATCAGCTGCTCCGTGAAGGAACCGGGGAAGGCCATGAGGTGGTCGGTGGCGATGGATCCCGAGACCGCTATGCGCACGGGATCTCCTGATGGGACAGGTAGGACTGCACGTTGCGGCGGGTCTCGGGGACGCTGTCGCCACCGAACTTCTCCAGCACCGCGTCCGCCAGGACCAGCGCCACCATCGCCTCGGCCACGATCCCCGCCGCCGGCACCGCACACACATCGGACCGCTGATGATGCGCCGCGGCGACCTCACCGGTCACGACGTCGACCGTGGCCAGCGCCCGCGGCACCGTCGCGATCGGCTTCATCGCCGCACGCACCCGCAACAGCTCACCCGTGCTCAAACCGCCCTCCGTACCACCCGCGCGGCCGGTGGCACGCGTCAGGCCGTCCGGGCCCTGGACGATCTCGTCATGCGCCTGCGAACCAGGGACCCGGGCCAGATCGAAACCGTCACCCACCTCGACACCCTTGATCGCCTGGATGCCCATCAACGCGGCCGCGAGCCGGGCGTCGAGACGCCGGTCCCAGTGCACATGCGAACCGAGACCGACCGGCACACCATAGGCAAGGACCTCGACGACACCACCCAGGGTGTCACCGTCCTTGTGAGCCTGGTCGATCTCCGCAACCATCGCCTTCGACGCATCCGCATCCAGGCAACGCACCGGGTCGGCGTCCAGCCTCTCGACATCGGCCGGCGTCGGGTACACCCCGTACGGGGCCTTCGCCGCCGCGAGCTCGACCACGTGCGAGACGATCTCGATACCCGCCGCCTCCTTCAGGAACGAGCGGGCCACCGCACCGAGGGCGACACGCGCGGCGGTCTCACGGGCGCTCGCACGCTCCAGAACCGGCCGGGCCTCGTCGAAACCGTACTTCTGCATCCCGGCGAGATCCGCGTGACCGGGACGCGGACGGGTCAGCGGCGCGTTGCGGCCCGTCTCCTTCAGCTCCGCCGGGTCGACCGGATCCGCCGACATCACCGTCTCCCACTTCGGCCACTCCGTGTTGCCGACCATGACCGCCACGGGCGAGCCGAGCGAGAGACCGTGGCGGACACCACCGAGGAAGGTCACCTCGTCCTGCTCGAACTTCATCCGGGCACCACGCCCGTAACCCAGCCGCCGCCGCGCCAGATGGTCGGCCACCAGCGCCGTGGTGACCGGCACGCCTGCGGGAAGTCCTTCGAGGGTCGCGACCAGCGCGGGTCCGTGGGACTCCCCCGCCGTCAGCCAACGCAGCCTGCTCAACGACGCTCCTCGGTCAGGCGGTCGAAGCCGCGGGTGTCGCGTCGCCGGGCTCCGTACATCTCGGCGATGAGGAAGGCGAGTTCGAGGGACTGGCTGCGGTTGAGCCGGGGGTCGCAGGCGGTCTCGTAGCGGGTGCGGAGGTCCTCGTCCCCGATGGCGTCCGCGCCGCCGACGCACTCGGTGACGTCGTCGCCGGTCAGCTCCACGTGGATGCCTCCCGGGTGGGTGCCCAGCTGGTGGTGCACCTCGAAGAACCCCTTGATCTCCTCCAGGATCCGGCTGAACTGGCGGGTCTTGTAGCCGCTCGCCGACTCGTAGGTGTTGCCGTGCATCGGGTCGCAGGTCCACACCGGCTGGGCTCCGGACGCCGTGACCTTCTCCACGAGTCCGGGCAGGACGTCCGTGATCCGGTCCGCGCCCATCCGCGTGATGAACGTGAGGCGGCCCGGGCGGCGTTCGGGATCGAGCCGGTCGATCAGGGCGAGCACGTCGTCGGCGGACGAGGTCGGTCCCAGCTTGACCCCGATCGGGTTCCGCACGGCGGCCGCGAACGCCACGTGGGCGCCGTCGAGTTGCCGGGTGCGCTCGCCGATCCACACCATGTGGGCCGAGACGTCGTAGAGGTGGCCCGTCCGGGAGTCCTGGCGGGTCAGCGCGGACTCGTAGTCGAGCAGCAGCGCCTCGTGGCTGGCGTAGAACTCGACCGTCTCCAGCTCGCTCGGCAGCGTGCCGCAGGACCGCATGAAGTCGAGGGCCGAGTCGATCTCGCCGGCCAGCCGCTCGTAGCGCTCGCCGGCCGGGGAGAGCGCCACGAAGTCCCGGTTCCAGGCGTGCACCCGGCGCAGGTCGGCGTATCCACCGGTGGTGAAGGCCCGGACCAGGTTCAGGGTGGCGGCCGACGCGTGGTACATCTGCCGCAGCCGGTGCGGGTCCGGCCGCCGGGACTCCTCCGTGAACGCGAGCCCGTTGACCGCGTCGCCGCGGTACGACGGCAGGGTCGTGCCGTCGCGCGTCTCGACGGCGCTGGAGCGCGGCTTGGCGTACTGGCCGGCCATCCGGCCCAGCTTGACCACGGGTACGGAGGCGGCGTACGTGAGCACCGCCGCCATCTGGAGGATCGTCCTGAGCTTGTTGTCGATCTGGTCGACGCCCACGCCGCCGAAGGTCTCGGCGCAGTCGCCCGCCTGGAGGAGGAAGGCCTCCCCCCTGGCCACCGCGGCGAGCCGCTCGGTCAGCCGGTCGCACTCCGCCGCGTAGACCAGCGGTGGGCACGAGCGCAGGAACGCCTGGGTCTCGGCGAGGGCGCCGGGGTCCGGCCATTCGGGCTGCTGCGCCGCGGGCAGCTGCCGCCAGTCGCGTGCTGTGTCTCCGTCCATGTCTACCTTCCGTCAAGTGCTCGGGGTGGGCTCGGTCGTGGTCAGGCGGCGGCCGGCCCCAGCCGCCTGAGGACGTCGAGCACGGTCTCCTGGCTGTAGAACGCGTCGGGGGGCAGCGAGACGAACAGCTGGATGCTCGTCACGCCGGGCAGGTGGTAGCGCATGATCTGCTCGCGGCACTCCTCGGGCGAGCCGCTGATGAACAGCCCGTCGACCACGTCGTCGGGGAGTGCCTTCTGGGCGCCCGCCGGATCGCCCGCGGCCCAGAACTCGTTGCATTCGCGGAGCAGTTCCCCGTGGCCGAGCCACTCGTGGAACTTCCGGTAGGGCTCGCGGTTGAGGATCCAGGCGAGGAACGGGCGGGCGTTGGCGCGGGCGTACGCCTTGTCCTCGGTCGGGCAGACGAAGAGCTTGACGACCAGCTCCTTGCCGAGCGGCTGCGGCCCCACGGCCTCCAGAATCGTGGGGACGTCCTCCGGGAAGAGCAGGTTGGTGATGGCTCCGTCGCCCTCGCCGAATCCGAGCCTGAGCATGTTGGGGCGCAGCGCCCCCAGGATGACCTTGACCGGTTCGGTCGGCGGATGCGGCAGCCGGTAGCCGGTGATGTCGAACGTGTCGAACTCGTCGGCGACGTACTCGCCGCGCAGCGCCCTGGTGACGAACCGCAGCACGTCGCGGGTGCGCTTGAACGGCTCCTCGAACGGGATGCCGTTGATGTCGCTGACGTGCGCGGGGACCGAGGAGCCGAGCCCGAGGAGCAGGCGTCCGGGAGCCATCTGGGCCAGGGTGGCGGCGGTCTGGGCGATCAGGGCCGGGCCCCGGGTGTAGACGGGGATGATGCCGGTGCCGAGGCGCAGCGTGGGCGACCAGGCCGCGGTCGCCGCGAGCGGGGTGAAGGCGTCGGTGCCGCCGCCCTCCGCGGTCCACACGTCGGAGTACCCGATGTCGGGCAGTCGCTCGACGATGTGCTTGTGGTGGCCGATCGTGATGCCGGGGAGCGGCAGGGTGACGCCCCACTTGGGCTGCGCGTGCGGAGGGCGGTCGCTGGTGGGCACGTCTGACGGTCCTTTCAGGAGGTCGTGCGTCTCCCGGGGACTGGACTACGGGAGCGGCGGGTCGCCTCCAGCGTGCGCGGCGGCCCGGTCGGCAACCAGCCAGGCGTTCATGCGGTGACTCCTACTAACAGGACCAACGCCTGGCTGGTTGGCCTTCGGCGGGCGGACCAAGGTGAGGGGGCCGGCACCGACGTCCCCGGAAATCGTGAACCTCGCTCGAAAGGCAGACCGTCGTCATGGACAGTCCTCCCACCTCGCCCGCAGCCCCCACCACAGCCCCGGCGCGCTTCCGGTGGGGTCCCTACGCCTCCGTGTTCGTCCTGCTGTTCCTCTTCGGCACCGAGACCTTCCTGGTGTCGCCGCTGCTCCCGACGATCGCCTCGGACCTGCGCATCACGGAGTCGGCGGCGGCGTACAGCGTCACGGCGTACGTGCTCGTGTACGCGATCTGCGCGCCGTTCCTCGGCCTGGTGAGCGACCGGGTGGGCCGCCGCCGCACCCTGCTGGTCGGTTCGGTCCTCTTCCTGCTCTCGAACGTGGCCGCAGCGCTCTCCGACGGCCTCACCCTGCTCGTGGTGTCGCGGGCGCTGGCCGGCCTCGCGGCCGCGGCCGCCGGTCCGGCGATCTGGGCGCACATCGCGGAGACCACCGAGGACACCGTGCGCGGCCGGGCCCTGGGCCTCGGCATGGCGTTCTTCTCCTGCGGCCAGGTGCTCGGCGTGCCGCTGGGCAGCTTCCTGGCGGGCGCGGCCGGCTGGCGGGCGGCGTTCTGGGCCATGGCCATCGGCACGCTGGTCGTGGTCCCGATGCTGCTCGCGCAGATTCCGGCGGCCAAGGCGGCCCAGCCCTCCGGCGACATGGGCGCCCGTGCGGTGTTCGCGGCCTGGGGCCACGGCGCGCTGCGCCGGTCGCTGCTGGTCAACACCGCCTTCAACGCGGCGAACCTGGGTGCCTACACCTTCATGGGCGTGGTGCTCGCGGAGCGCTTCGACCTGTCCGTGACCGTGCTCGGCCTGATCGGCGTCCTGGTCGGTGCCGGCAGCATCGTCGGCTCGACCCTGGGCGGCCGGCTGGGCGACAAGGCCCGCGCCCAGGGCCGTACGGACCAGCCCATGCTGGCCGTGTGGGGCCTGCTGCTCGCCGTGGGCATCGCGCTGACCGTGTGGGGCCCGGGTCTGATCCTGGCGCTGCTCGGCGTGGTCGTCTGGTTCGTGGCCAGTGGCGGCTTCGTCACCGACCAGCAGACGCTCGCCGGCACGGCCGCCCCCGAGCTGCGGGCGACGTCCAGCGCCTGGCTCACCTCCACCATGTACGCCGGTACGGGCATCGGCGCCTGGGCCGTGGGCCTCTTCGCCGATCTGACGCTGGGCACGGCCGTGATCGGTGTGGTGCTGGCGTTGGTCGCGGCGCTCGGCGGCCTGATGGTCACGGCGCAGCTGCGCCGGGGCGCTGAGCGGTCCGGTGCGGTGGGCGCGGCGGAGAGCGCCTGAGCCGGAGCGGGCCCGCGCGGTGCGCGGCCCGGTGAGCGGCCCGGAGCGCGCTCACGTGGCCGCCCGGGCCCCTCACCCCCTTGGACCGGGCTGGAGGCGCGGTGACCGTTCCCCCGCGGTCGCGCCTTCAGCCCGCTTTCCGTGCGGAGCCGACAGGACGCAGCGGACGGTCGACGAGATCGGCGACCGCCGCGCCGTCCTGTCGGCTCTTCGGCGTGAACAGCAGGATCAGCGAGGCGGGGGCGTCGAGCGGGCGCAGCGACGACAGGGACAGCCGGATGGGGTCGCCGCCCGCGGGCGTGGCGGTGACGACCCGGGTGGTGAGGCCGCCCACCGAGTGGCAGCCCCACCAGTGGCTCAGCTCGGGCACGTCGGCGGCGAGCTGGCGGTACAGCTCGTCGACCCGCTCGTCGGACGGTCCGGCGCCGGCCTGGGCGCGGAAGTGCTGGAAGACGCTCATGGCGAGGGGCTCCCAGTCGCTGTCCCGCAGCACGGCGCGCAGCCGCTCGTCGGCCGCGACGAGCCACATCAGGTTGCGCCGGCCCGCCGGGACGGCCGTGGGCTCGCCCCAGAGCGCGGCCCAGGCTTCGTTCCAGGCGACCATGTCGAAGTTGCGGTCGACCAGGACGGCGGGGCTGGTGGGCCAGGAGTCGAGCACGGGCTGGAGGGACTCGCCCCACTGGTCCTGGGCGCGGGCGGTCTCGGGCTCGTAGTAGCCGCCGAGGCGCAGCGCGTGGCGCAGTTCCGCCTCGTCGAGCCGCAGCACCCGTGCGACGGACTCCAGCACCTGCCGTGAGGCGGTGACGCGCCCCTGCTCCAGCCAGGTGTACCAGGCGATGCTCACGCCGGAGAGGGAGGCGACCTCCTCGCGGCGCAGCCCGGGCGTCCGGCGGCGGGAGGTGGCGGGCAGGCCGACGTCCTCCGGCTTCAGCAGGGCGCGGTGGGCCCGTAAGAACGCACCGAGTTCACGGCCGGCTGCGGGAGTTGACATGGTGTGACTCCTTCACACGTGCCCGGACGGGACCCGGACATGATAGTTCGCACGAGCGTGGCCCGCTGGGGCGCCCGTGGTGGGCGCCCCGGCGGGCCGTGGGGGGGTGCCGGTGCGACGGCACGCGGACCGGTTCAGTCGCGGGTCGTCAGCTTCCAGAGCCGTACCGGCATGTGGCTGACGTGTCCGCGCTCCTGCTGGCGGCGCCACGCGGCCTCGCCGACGGCCCGGAAGAAGGTCTGCCGCAGCGGGGGCTCGACGATCCGGCTGTAGTAGTCGCCGAAGGTGGCGGCGTGGAAGTGCTCGTACTCGGCCGCGCTGCCGACCTGGACGACCGCGTCCCGCTCCGCCGTCGACACGATCCGCAGGTCGCGTTCGAGGAGCCGGCGCAGGCCCTCGGTGTCCCGGGTGCGGGTGGCGATGGGCATGACGTCTCCGGCGGCGAGGAAGCCGGGCACGAGCGCCCGGTCCCGGCCCAGGGCGGCCAGCGCGTCGCGGACGATGTCGTCCTCGCCGCCGAGGCCGTGCTCGTCGCGCTCGGGGTGGTACGTGGTGAGCAGGAAGGTGCCGCCGCGGGCCAGGGTCTGCCCGACCCAGTCGAAGAGGCGGAACTCGACCGGGTAGAGCCAGTGGAGCACCGAGGTCATGGTGATCAGGTCGGGGCTGAGCTCCAGCGGCTCGGGGGCCGTGAGGTCGGCCTGGCGCAGCAGGACCCGGTCGCCGTAGGGCTGGAGCCGGCTGGCCGCCTCGGACAGCCGGAAGGCGGACTGCTCCAGGCCCACGGCGGTCTCCAGGGACGGGAAGCGCTCCAGGCTGGCCTGGAGCAGCTGGCCGATGCCGCTGCCGAGGTCGGCGTGGACGCGCGGGGCGGCGGGTGCCTCGTCGAGCACCCAGTCCTGGTCGTTGGCCTGGCGGAGCCTGCTCGCGTCGGAGTATCCGGCGAGGGTGCTGGCCTGTATCTCGACGGCGGAGTGGGTCACGGGCGTGCGCCTTCCTGGTTCGGGGAGTCGGTGGGGCCTGCGGGGGCGTCGGGGCCGGCGAGGAGCTGTTCCAGGCGGCCGCGGGTCTCGCTCTGGTCGTGCCGCAGGTAGAGGTTGATCCGGTTGCGGGCGAGGTCGCCGCGGTGCACGTACTCGTACAGGTCCTGGCGCTGCCCGAAGCTGTCGCCGGTGAGGTCCCAGGCGAGCCGGAACAGCCGGGACTTGCGGTCCGCCGGGATGTTCTTGCCGCGCATGTAGCGGTCGAGGTGCGGGCGCAGCCGGGGGTGTGCCAGGTCGTTGGGGGTGGGCTGCATGAGGACGCCGGCCGAGCCGATGTTGCGTACGGCCGCCAGGGCGCTCGCGGCGACCTCGGCGGACCAGACGCGGGCGGCCGCCGTGTCGCCGGGGGCCAGCAGGCCGCTGTCGGTGGTCGTGGCCCGTGCCTCGGCGGCGTCGATGAAGTACTCGGTCAGTTCGACGTAGCCGGCCAGCTTGCCGAGCTCCTCCTGCACGTTGCGGAAGCCGTCGACGCCGATGCTCTCGGCGACCATGGTGGCGGTGGAGAGCAGGGTGCGGAGGCGTTCCCGGTAGCGGATGTGCCCGATGTACGAGCTCCACGCGTTGATCCGGCCGAGTCCGGTACGGGCCAGGGCTCCGTCGCGCAGCAGGAACACCCGGTCCCAGGGGACCAGTACGTCGTCGAAGAACAGCATGGCGTCCTGCTCGTCGAAGCGCCGGGCGAGCGGGTGCTCGTGGCCGAACGGTTCGGCGCCGAACGGCTCCCGGCACAGCGTGATGAGGCCGGGGGTGTTCAGGGGCAGGGCGCACCAGACGACGAACTGTTCGGCGCTGCGCTGGGTGAAGGACGCGGAGAGGTAGACGAGCACCTCGTGCGCGGTCGGCGCGAGGGTGGTGAGCTGCTTGGCGCCGCGCACCACGATGCCCTTGTCGTTCTCCTCGATCACCCGCAGGGCGAGGTCGGGGTCGTCCACGGGGTCCGCCGACCGGTCGATCTGCGGGTCGCCGAGCGCGTGGGTGAGGACGAGGTCGTTGGTGGCGCAGTGGCGGTACCAGGCCTCGGCGTTGGCGCCGAATCCGGGCCGGTTGGCTTCCAGGCGGTGCCGGAAGTCGTAGAGGCCGAGCGCGATGGACGACATGAAGGCCGGTGAGCGGCCGTGCTGGCCGAGGCTCTCGCGCAGCCAGAGCTCCGCGCTGGCGCGCTGGGCGCGCAGGTCCTCCAGGGTGCGGGTCGGCTGGTAGGCGCGGCCGAGGGTGAGGCCGCTCTCCGGGTCCTTCCAGGTCATGACCGGGGCGTGCGCGGGGTCGTGCTGGAGGTCGAAGATCCGGGCGAGTTCGTCGACGGACGGCTTGAACGCGGGGTGGGAGGCGGGGTCGGTGATCCGTTTTCCGTCGAGGTAGAGCTCCCTGCCGTCGTCGAGGCTGGCACGGTAGGCGTCGCCGGTCCGCACGCCGAGGGGGCCTGTCGTGCCGGTCGTCGTGGTGGGTCGGCTCATGTACGGACTCCAGGTGCGGTGGGCGCCCGGTCCGGGCGCGGGGGCGAGGGGGGTGTGAGGGGGGTGGGGGCGTGGTAGCCGCCCTCGTGGTAGAGGAGCGGCTGCCCCGTCGGGGCGGCGGCGGCGGCGAGGGGAAGACCGATGAGGATGCTGTGGTCGCCTCCGGGGAGGACGCTGTGCAACTGGCAGTCGAACCAGGTGAGGCAGTCCTCGACGACCGGGGCTCCGGTGACCTCCGTGCGGGTCGGCACCCCGCTGAAGGAGCCGGTGGCGCGGCCCGCGCCGGGGGTGGCGAACCGCTGGGAGAGGTGTTCCTGCCCGACCCGGAGCACGCTGAGCGCGAGTCGGCCGGAGTCGCCGACGGCCTGCACCAGCGGGCTGTGCCGGGTGACCGCCACGCTGATCAGCGGCGGGTTCATGGACAGGGTGACGAAGGACGAGACGGTCTTGGCGAAGACCTCGTCGCCGGACCGGGTGGTGAGCACGGCGACACCGGTCGCGCAGGTGCGGGCGGCCAGGCGTACGGCATCGGGGTGGACGGCGTCGGGGTGGACGGGTGCGCTCATCGGAGGGCCACCTTGTAGGCGCGGAGCCATTCGTCGACCTGGAGCAGGTGGTCCAGGCCGCCGACCGGGTTGGGGGCGGTGCGGGGGCTCGGCAGCGGCCGTCCGTCGCGCAGGGCCGCCCGGACGAGTTCCCGGTCGACCAGGTCGAACACGGGGGCCGCGGAGTCGTCGAGCAGGTCCCGCACGCGGGCGGTGAGCACCTCGGTGTAGCGCACGGCCGGGGTGGAGGGGTAGCCGCTCTTGGGCCGGTCCACCACCTGCGCGGGCAGCAGGTCCCGGACGGCCTCGCGGAGCACGCCCTTGGGCGAGCCGCCGAGCGACTTCATCTGCCAGGGGATGTTCCACGCGTACTCGACCAGGCGGTGGTCGCAGAAGGGCACGCGCACCTCCAGGCCGACGGCCATGCTGACCCGGTCGACGCGGTCGAGCAGCGGGGGGAGCCAGCGGGTCAGCGCGAGGTGGCCGACCTGCCGCAGGCGCCGTTCGGTGCCGTCCTCGCCGGGGAGTTCGGGGGTCCGGGCGAGGGAGTCGCGGTACTGCTGGGCGGTGTACTCCTCGGGCCGCACCGCGGCTCTGACGTCCGGGCGCAGCAGCGCGGCGGGGGTCTCGCGGCCGTGCAGCCAGGGGAAGGTGTCGGCGGCGAGGGCCTCGGGGGTGTGGAAGTACGGGTAGCCGCCGAAGACCTCGTCGGCCGCCTCGCCGGACAGGGCCACCGTGGACTGCCGCCGGACCTCGCGGAACAGCAGGTAGAGCGAGGCGTCCATCTCGCCCCAGCCCGGCCTGTCCCGGGCGCGGAGCACGGCGTCGCGCGCCTCCAGCAGGTCGTCGTCGGGGATGACGACGCGGGAGTGCCGGGTGCCGAGGTGGTCGACGACGGCTTGGACGTACGGGGCGTCGTGCGTGGTGCGCCACCGGTCGGGGCGCAGGGCGTCGCCGCTGCCGGGGAAGTCGACGGAGAAGGTGTCGACCTTGTCGTGGCCGGCCCGGCCGCGGGCGAGGGCGGCGAGCGCGGTGATGGCGCTGGAGTCGATGCCGCCGGAGAGCAGGGTGCACAGGGGGACGTCGCTGATCAGCTGGCGTTCCACGGTGTCGGTGAGCAGCTCGCGGATGCGCTCGGTGGTGGTGGCGGCGTCGTCCTCGTGGACGGCGGAGGTCAGCTGCCAGTAGCGCACCTCGCGGGTGGCGCCGCGGGTGACCCGCAGGAGGTGCCCCGGGCGTACCTCCCGCAGTCCGCGGAACAGGCCGTGTCCGGCGGTGGGTGCGGCGGGCAGGGCGAAGAGCTCGGCGATGCCCTCGCTGTCGAGCTCGGCCCGGAAGCCGGGGTTGGCGAGGACGGCCTTGGGTTCGGAGCCGAAGATCAGACCCGTGGCGTACGCGTGGTAGTAGAGCGGCTTGATGCCCAGGTGGTCGCGGACGAGGGTGAGCTCCTCGGTCCGGGTGTCCCAGATGGCGTACGCGTAGATGCCGTTGAGCCGGCGGGGCGCGTCGGCTCCCCACTGGGTGTGGGCGTGCAGGACGACCTCGGTGTCGGACTCGGTGCGGAAGCGGTGGCCGAGGGACTGGAGTTCGGCGCGCAGCTCCCGGTAGTTGTACAGCTCGCCGTTGTACGAGAGCACGGCGCGCGGTGCCCGCTCGTCGGCCGTGTCGGTCAGCGGCTGGACGCCGCCGGCGAGGTCGAGGACGGACAGCCGGCGGTGTCCGAGTGCGGCGTGCGGGGAGAGCCAGGTGCCGCCGGCGTCGGGGCCGCGGCAGATCAGGGTGTCGGTCATGGCCCGCACGGTCGGCAGCTCGGCGCGCAGGTCGCGCTGCCAGTCGAGCCAGCCGGTGATGCCGCACATCACGCCTCCCGGGCGGTGGTCGGGGCGGCGGCCGGGGCGGTGGCCTCCCAGCGGCAGCCGTGTTCGCCGCGGTCCTCGCTGAGCCGGTAGGAGACCTGGTACCCCTTGGCGCGGACGTTCGCGGACATGGCCCGGGTGCAGTACGTGCACGGCGAGGCGAGCGTGAGGCGGACCCCGTCGCCGCTCCTGGCCTTCTCCCGGTAGTCCCAGATCGCGCAGTGCGTGATGTCGACGGCGGCGGTGGTGGCCCCGGTCTCCCGGTCCGTGCTCACCTCGTAGTCCGAGCCGTACAGTTCGGCCTGGCGGGCGATGCGCCGGATGGGGTCGGCGGCGCCGCCGCCGCGGTCGGGTTCGACCCAGCGGTGGACCTCCGCGTTGGCCGCGGCCCACTCGGCGAGGACGTCCTCGCCGTAGCGGGCGACGAGGAACCGCTCCATGAGCGCCTGGCCGCGGAAGAAGATCCGCTGCCAGGCCGTCGCGGAGCCGGTGGTGCCGGTGGGCAGGTCGGCGAACATCTCCGCCTGGAGTCCGAACCAGCCCTCCAGGTCGGCGGCGAGGCCGAGTCCCACCAGGAAGCGGGTCAGCCCGGCCTCGGCCTCGTGCAGCCGCTGCCGCCACAGGGCGGCGCGCTCCGCGTCCGGCATGGCGGCGAACACGCTCGTCCGGGTCTCGCTGTCGGTGTCGACGGACCGGGGGGCCGCGAGGCCGAGGGCCGGCCCCACCGCTATGCCCCCGTTGGCCGCTGCACTCATCAACTTCTCCCTCTGCGAAACGGTGACCGGGCATCGGGCGCCCGGCCACCGACCACGCTAGGAAGAAGGCCATCCGGTCAGAACCTCCCTTCGGCCCGGATCGGGGCAACCTTCGGAGCGCGGGGAGGAGCCCCGGGAGACCCGCCGGGAAGCCGCGGGGCGGTGCGCGGGACGGCGCTCGGGGCGTGCCCGCGGGCGGGAAGCGGGTGGGAAGCGGGTGGGAAGCGGGTGGGAAGCGGGTGGACCGGGCCCGGCGGGCCCGGTCCGGGCGGCCGGGCGCACGGCCCCCGGTCCGCTGGTCCTTTCGTCGCCCCCGGGTGCTCCCCACGGCTCCCCACGGCTCCCCGGCCGCAGCCGGCGGCGGCCCGGGAGGCGGGGCCCGGGAGGCGGGGCGCGGGGGACGCGTGAGGGCGGGGCCCGTCGCGGACCCCGCCCTCCGATCGCCGTGCCGGTCGGCCGCTACGCCAGGCCCTGGCGCAGGGCGTAGAGCGCCGCCTTCAGCCGGTCCGGCTGCCGGATCTTGCGCATGGCCCCGGTCAGGTACTTCTTGACCGTCGCGACCGACAGGGAGAGCTCCCGCCCTATCTCCGCGTTCGACAGCCCACGGGCCAGCATGGCGAGGACGTCCTGCTCGCGTCCCGTCAGTTCGGCCTCGTCCAGAGGCAGTTCGCCCCCGTCCTCGTCGGCCGGGTGCGGCCCCTCGGCGAACGCGTCGTCCTCCAGCGGCGCCGGCAGGAAGATCGAACCGCCGGCGGCAACGACCGAGATGGCCCGGACCACGCAGCTCGGGTCCTGGTCGAGCGGGAAGGCCCCGCTCACCCCGGCCTTGAGCATCCGCGTGACCTGGGCCGCGTTCTCGGGTTTCCGCAGCAGGATGATCCGCGCCTGGGCGGCCCCCTTGGAGCGGCGCAGGGAGCGGGCCGTGGCCAGGTCCTTGTGCAGCGCTTCGGACGCGCCGAGCAGCACCACGTCGGGGCGGTAGCGGGGCATCTCGCGCAGCGCCTGCCACTGGTCCCGCACGGCGCCCACCACCCGGAGGCCCTCGCCCTGTGCCGAGTCGAGCACGCTGCGCAGTCCGGCGAGGGCGATCGGGTGCCCTCCGGCGAGGAGCACCCGGGCCGCGATCCACGGGGAGTTCGCCGCGCTGTCGTTCCCCGCCGGATTGGACAGCGGGGTCAGCCGTAACTCGTACCGCTGCGAGTCGAGCACGGCGGCGTCCTCGCGGTACAGCCGCTGGTGCCCGGCGGCGCTGTCGAAGGGATTGCAGGCCTCGGCCTCTATCAGTTCCTGTTCCGAGAGCCTCGCCATCTTGAGCAACGGCGAACGCCCGGCACCCTGCTGCGCTCTCCGGTACCCGGCACCTGCTGTGGACCCGATAACCATGGTCATTCTGTTCACTGCTATTCCTCCCCCGCGAGTCATGGGCATCGCATGGATCCTAAACATCCATTTCAAGCACATCACAGCAGAGCAACGGAACGACCGGCCAAGAATATTCACCATCCGAAACGTGGTTCACCTCAGGGCGACACCCTTCGTCTCGCGCATTCCGACGTAGACGAGCGTCGAAAGGAGGACAAGGCCGGAGACATACCACCCGAACCAGCCCGCGTGGCCCCGGTCGATCAGGGCCGTCGCGAGGTACGGGGCGGTGCCGCCGAAGGCGGCGACCGTGAGCGCGTACGGGACGCCGACGCCCGTGGTGCGGACGGAGGCGGGGAACAGCTCGGCCATGACCGCGCCGCTGACGGCGGTGTACCCGGTGAGCAGCACCATGCCCGCGCACGAGATCAGCAGCAGGCTCCAGAAGGAGTCCCGCAGCAGCCCGAGGAGCGGGACGGTCAGCACCGTGAACCCCACCCCGAAGGTGATCAGCAGCGGCTTGCGGCCCACCCGGTCCGACAGCAGGCCGGCCAGCGGCTGGAGGACGATGAAGAACGCCAGCGAGACGGTGCTCGCGGTGAGCGCCGTGCCCGGGGCGAGGCCCACGACGAGGCGCGCGTAGGTGGGCAGGAAGGTGGTCCAGGTGTAGAAGACGACCGTGGCCCCGAGCGTCATGCCGACGACGAGGGCCGCTTCCCTGGGATTGCCGCGCAGGAAGTCGAAGGGGCGCGGCCGGGCGGTCTCCCGCACCGCCGACGGGAGGGTCTCCTCGGTCCCGTGCCGGATCCAGAGCCCCGCCACGCAGGCGAGGGCCCCGATGCCGAAGGCGACGCGCCAGCCCCAGGCGTGCATCTGGGCCGTGGTGAGCTGCCAGGCGAGCAGGGCGGCGACACCGGAGGCGAGGAGCTGCCCGAGGTTCCCGCTGACGTAGGCGACGCTGGAGTAGAGACCGCGGCGGCCGGCCGGGGCGGACTCGACCGCGAAGACCGCGGACACCGTCGATTCGCCGCCCACGGAGAGCCCCTGGGCGAGCCTGATGACGACGAGCAGCACCGGGGAGGCCACCCCGATCTGCTGGTACGTGGGCAGCGCGGCCATGGCCAGCTGACCGGCCCCCATGAGCGTGATCGTCGTCGCCATCGCGGTCCGGCGGCCGCGCCGGTCGGCGAGCACGCCGATGAGCAGTCCGCCGACGGGGCGGGCCGCGAAGCCCACCGCGAAGACCGCGAAGGTGTTGAGCGCGAGGACGGCCGGGCCGCCGCCGGGCGGGAAGATCCGGTCGGCGAAGTAGACCGACAGGTACGCGTACGCGAGCCAGTCGTACCACTCGGCCACGTTCCCCGCGGAGGCCGCGAGCAACTGGCGGCGCCCGAGCGGCACCGGTGGGGACGGCGCGGACGACACGGGCGGAGCCGGCGGCGCCGACTGCGCGGGCGGAGCGGGTGACGACGGCTCCGGCGGGGATTCGGCTCTCATCGGTACGTCCCTCCGGGGCGGCATTCGGCAACGGGCCGCGGAGCACCGCCGGCCGGAGCGTGAATTCCCGGACGCGGGCAACCGCACGAAATCCGACCGCCCAGCCTTGCATGCGGTGCACCTAATGCCGCGCTCGCCCGCCGAGATATGTCAACTGCGACGGATTCGACGTCGCCGGACGCGTCGGAGATGGCGGAAAATCCACCCCGTCGAGGGTCCGGAGAAATGGCCGGAAAGGCGGGAATCGAAGCGCGGGATCCGGCGTGATTTCAGGGTCGGTCCGGCGCGGCGGCGGTGCGGGTCGACCGGCTTCACCCCCGCCGGGAAATGGCTTGATGCTGACTACACCGATCAGCCCCAGGTCCCGGGCAGGGTGTCCTGCTCGACCTCGTGGCGGCGGGTGCGGATGTCCGGGCCCGGCGGGTGCAGCTTGGCGTCGCAGGCCGGGCCGAGACCGGTGCGGCGGGATGCGGCACCGGTCAGCGGGCGCCCGCACAGGCGGCACCACACCCGGCCCGGCGCCGGCCGCTCCTCGGCGGAATCGATCTCGATTGCCAGTGGTTCGTCTCCCATGCTGAGATCAAACCCCATGCACCTGAGGAGCTGTCCATGAGCCTGTACGAGATTCCGCTGAAGACCCTCGCCGGGGACCCCGTCTCCCTCGCCGACTTCCGCGACCGGGCCGTCCTGGTCGTCAACGTGGCCTCGCAGTGCGGCCTGACCCCGCAGTACGCCGGTCTGGAACGCCTGCAGAAGGAGTACGGGGACCGCGGCTTCACCGTGGTCGGCGTGCCCTGCAACCAGTTCGCGGGCCAGGAGCCGGGCAGCGCCGAGGAGATCGGCACCTTCTGCTCGGCGACGTACGGCGTGACCTTCCCGCTCCTGGAGAAGACCGACGTCAACGGCGACGGGCGGCACCCGCTGTACGCGGAGCTGACCAAGGTCGCGGACGCCGAGGGCGAGGCCGGGGACGTGCAGTGGAACTTCGAGAAGTTCCTGATCGGCCGCGACGGAGCGGTCACCCGCTTCCGCCCGCGCACCGAGCCGGAGGCCCCCGAGGTCGTGGCGGCGATCGAGGCCCAGCTTGTCTGACACCGGGGTGGTGGAGCGGCTGCGGGCCGCGGGCTGCGTCTTCGCCGAGGAGGAGGCGGAGCTGCTGACCGCGGCCGCGGCCGGTCCGGCCGAGCTCGACGCGATGGTCGAGCGGCGGGCCGCGGGCCTGCCGCTGGAGCACGTGGTGGGCTGGGCCGAATTCGGGGGGCTGCGGATCGAGGTCGATCCGGGCGTGTTCGTACCGCGCCGCCGTACGGAGTTCCTCGTCGGACGGGCCGTGTCGCTCGCCCGGCCGGGCGCCGTCTGCGTCGACCTGTGCTGCGGCTCGGGCGCGGCGGGAGCGGTGCTGCTCGCCTCGGTGCCGGGCGCCGAGGTGTACGCCTCCGACATCGAGCCGGCGGCGGTGCGCTGCGCCCGGCGGAACGTGGAGCCGCGCGGCGGTCGGGTGTACGAGGGTGACCTCTTCGAGCCGCTGCCCGAGGCGCTGCTCGGCCGGATCGAGGTCCTCGTCGCCAACGTGCCGTACGTGCCGAGCGAGGACGTGGCCCTGCTGCCGCCCGAGGCCCGCGACCACGAGCCGCTCGTGGCGCTGGACGGCGGCGCGGACGGCCTGGACGTGCTGCGCCGGGTCGCGGCCGGGGCGGCCGGGTGGCTGGCCCCGGGCGGGCACCTGCTGGTGGAGACGAGCGAGCGCCAGGCCGACCGGGCCGTGGCGGCCGTCACCGCGCACGGCCTGTCGGCCCGGATCCTGGAGGACGAGGAGCTGTACGCCACGGTGCTGGTGGCGACGCGCCCCTAGACGCCCTCCCGTACGTCGTCCCCGGCTCCCGGGCCGTCCCGGTCTTCCCTGTCCGCGCCACGGGGCTTCAGGCGACATCGGGCCGGGCCGAGGGCCTGGAGGGTGATCGCGGAGCCCAGCGGCACATGGGTGTCGATCGCCTCCAGCTCGTAGTCCCGGAGGATCATCGCCAGGGCGATCACCGACTCCAGCATCGAGAAGTGCTGCCCGATGCAAGCGCGCGGCCCGCCGCCGAAGGGGAACCAGGCGTAGCGGGGCCGCTCGGCCTCCCGCTCCGGGGTGAAGCGCTCGGGGTCGAAGCGCTCCGGGTCCTCCCAGTAGCGCGGGTGGCGGTGGGTGACCCAGGAGGAGACGATCACGTCGGCCCCGGCGGGGATCGCGTACCCGTCGACCTCGGTGGCCTCGACGGCCCGCCGCCCGATGGCCGGGGCCGCCGGGAAGAGCCGCATGGTCTCCTTCAGGACACGGGTGAGGTACGGCAGGGCGTCGAGGTCGGCCGCGCCCGGGGCGCGCCCGGCGAGCACCGTGTCGATCTCCTCGTGGGCCCGGCGCTGCTCCTCGGGGTGGCGGGCGAGCAGGTGGAGGGCGAAGCCGAGCGAGGTGGCGGTCGTCTCGTGCCCGGCGAGCAGGAACACCAGGACCTGCTCGCGCAGTTCGGTCGCGTCGAAGCCGCCGTCCTCGTCGCTGCTCGCCTCGACGAGCCGGCTCAGCAGGTCGTCCCCCGCGCCGTCGGTGCCGGCCGCCCGCCGTTCGGCGATGATCCGGTCGCAGACGGCGTACAGCTCCTCGTGGGCGGTGGCCGCGCGCCGGTTGCCGGGCGTGGGCCAGGAGCGCGGCAGCTTGCGGGGCGAGTAGCCGCGCTGCGAGACGTACGCCCCGAGCACGGGGAAGCAGCGCTCGACGATGCCGACGGCGGCCTCGACGTCGGTGCCGAACAGGATGCGGGCCACCGCCCGCAGGGCGAGCCCGGTCATCTCGTGGACGACGTCCACGGAGTCGTGGCCCTGGGCGCGCCAGCCCTCGGTGAGCCGGGTGACCTCGGTGGCGACGGCGGAGGCGTAGCCGTCGACGCTGCGCCGGGTGAAGAGCGGCTGGACGAGCCGCCGCTGGCGCAGGTAGTCGGCGTCCTGGCTGGTGAGCAGGCCGTTGCCGAAGGACTCGCGTATCTCCTGGTAGAAGGCGTTGTCCTTGCGGTAGTTGGCGGCGTCGGTGGCGAGGACGCGCTGGGCGCCCTCGGCGGAGAAGACGCAGTGGACGGTGGCCCGGGCGCCGGGTGGTCCCGCCGTGATCCGGACGACGTCGCCGTGGTCGCGGCGGGCCTTGAGGAAGGTGCCGAGCGAGTCGTTCTTGAGGTCGAGCAGTGAGCCGAGCAGCGGGACTCCCGTGAGCTCGGGAATCTCCTGTGCCGTGGTGGTCGTCGCCATCGTGCGTCCCCCCGTGTGACGTTCTGTCTGACGTCCCGTGCTGTTCGCCGGTTCGTTCGATTCTGCCGTACGGGAGGGGTGTCCGGCAGGCTCTGCGGGGGGCCGCTGTCAGTGGCGTCTGGGACGCTTCCGGCATGGATGCGACCGAGATGACCCTCCAGCTCACGATCGACTGCGCCGACCCCCGGCGGCTCGTGGTCTTCTGGGCGGAGGCCCTGCGCTACGTGCCGGAGCCGCCGCCGGAGGGCCACCCGAGCTGGCAGGCGTACTGGCGGGCGATCGGCGTCCCGGAGGAGGAGCTGGCGGACGGCGCGGGCGAGCTGCCCGAGTCGATCGTGGACCCGAAGGGCATCGGCCCGCGCGTCTGGTTCCAGGCCGTCCCGGAGCCGAAGACCACCAAGAACCGCCTCCACCTGGACCTGAAGGTCGGCGGGGGTCGCACGGTCCCGCTCCCCCGGCGCCGCGAGCGCGTGGACTCCGAGGTGACCCGGCTGACCGCCCTGGGGGCCTCGGTCCTGTACACGATGGACGAGCCGGACGGCATGGAGTACTACGCGGTGGTGCTCCGGGACCCGGAGGGGAACGAGTTCTGCGTGGTGTGACGCCGGACGGTGCCTTCCGGCGCCCCGCCCCCCTCCGGGCCCGGTACGGGGTCAGCGGATGGGCATCCCCGACAGGGTGCGGGCGATGACCAGGCGCTGGATCTCGCTCGTGCCCTCGAAGATCGTGTAGATGGCCGCGTCGCGGTGCATCCGCTCGACCGGGTACTCGCGGGTGTAGCCGTTGCCGCCGAGGATCTGGATGGCCTGGGCGGTGACTTTCTTGGCGACCTCGCTCGCGTACAGCTTGGACATCGAGCCCTCGGCGGAGGTGAAGGGCTTGCCCGTGGTCGCCATCCAGGAGGCGCGCCAGACGAGCAGGCGGGCCGCGTCGATCTGGGTGCGCATGTCGGCGAGCTGGAAGGCGACACCCTGGTTGTCGATGATCGGGCGGCCGAACTGCTCGCGGGTCTTGGCGTAGTCGAGGGCGACCTCGTACGCGGCGCGGGCGGTGCCGACGGCCATCGCGCCGACGGCGGGGCGGGAGGCCTCGAAGGTGGCCATCGCGGCGTTCTTCACGCGCTCGCCGCCCCCCGACTTCGCCTTCTCCCGGGCGCGGGCGAGGCGCTCGTCCAGCTTCTCCTTGCCGCCGAGCAGGCAGCTGCCGGGGACGCGGACGTCCTCCAGGACGACCTCGGCGGTGTGCGAGGCGCGGATGCCGTGCTTCTGGAACTTCTGCCCCTGGGAGAGGCCGGGGGTGTTCGGGGGCACGATGAACGAGGCGTGGCCCTTGGAGCCGAGCTCGGGGTCGACCGCGGCGACGACGACGTGGACGTTGGCGATGCCGCCGTTGGTCGCCCAGGTCTTCGTGCCGTTGATCACCCACTCGTCCTTGGCCTCGTCGTAGACGGCGCGGGTGCGCAGGGAGGCCACGTCGGAGCCGGCGTCGGGCTCGGAGGAGCAGAAGGCGGCGACCTTCACGTCGGCGGCGTCGCCGTACATCTGCGGGATCCACGTGCCGATCTGCTCTTCGGTACCGTTGGCCAGGACCCCGACGGCGGCGAGGCCGGTGCCGACGATGGAGAGCGCGATGCCGGCGTCACCCCAGAAGAGCTCCTCCATGGCCATCGGGATGCCGAGGCCGGTGGGGTCGAAGAACTGCTGGGCGTAGAAGTCGAGCGAATAGATGCCGATCTTGGCCGCTTCCTGGATGATCGGCCAGGGCGTCTCCTCACGCTCGTCCCATTCGGCGGCCGCCGGACGCATCACATCGGCGGCGAAGCCGTGCAGCCAGTCGCGCACCTGCTTCTGGTCGTCGTTGAGATCGAGCGTGAACTCGGCCATGGTCCCTCCCAGCGGTATGTTACTTGCGGTAACAGCAGTCTGTTACCGACGGGTAGAGGCTGTCAACCAGCAACAAAGCGATTCCGCCCGATCGGCACCGAGTGCCGTCCGGGTGTTACGTTGCGACAGCCTCAGGAATTCGCACGGGCGGGGAGACACGCTTATGGACACCACACACCGGACCACCACCGACCAGCAGAAGCCGGCCGACCAACGGCGGCGCGAACTGCTGGAGGCGGCGGACCGCGTGGTGCTCCGGGACGGCCCCAAGGCCTCCATGAACGCCATCGCCGCCGAGGCCGGGATCACCAAGCCGATCCTCTACCGCCACTTCGGCGACAAGGGCGGCCTCTACCGGGCCCTCGCCACCCGGCACACCGACGCCCTGCTGTCGGCGCTCCGCGCCGCGCTGGACGCGCCCGCCGACCGGCGCCGCCGCGTCGAGTCCACCCTGGACACGTACCTCGCCTCCATCGAGGCGATGCCCCAGGTCTACCGCTTCCTCATGCACCCCGCCGAGGAGTCCCACCAGGCCGAGCAGGGCTTCGACGTGGGCCGGCACTCGGCGCCGCTGCTGCGGCGCATGGGCGAGGAGCTGGGCCAGGTCATCGCCGAGCGGGTCGACCTCGGCCCCGGCAGCGAGGCCCAGGCCCGCATCTGGGGCCACGGCATCGTCGGCATGATGCACGCCGCGGGCGACTGGTGGCTCGGAGAACGCCCCTGCTCCCGGGACGAGTTGGTGCGCAGCCTGGCCGACCTCCTGTGGGGCCGGCTGGCCGCGGCCGGCGACCGCCCGGACGGGCCGGGGTTCTGAGTCCCCGCACCCCGAGGACTCCGGCACCGAGGGCTCGTGTCCTCGCCCCCCGGCCGCACCCGGACCCGCGGCGGCTACAGCGCCGCCGCCCCGGCGCCCCACGACTCCTTCCGGATCCGGCGGAGCAGCCGGCCCCGCCGCCACCCGGTCACGTGGTCCGCGTACACGCCGCCCTCCAGGTGGTCGGCCTCGTGCTGGAGGCAGCGGGCGAAGAAACCCGTACCCTCGACCCGGACCGGGGTGCCGTCCACCCGGACGCCCTCGACCACGGCGCGGTCGAAGCGGGGCGTCGGCGCCTCCAGGCCCGGCAGGGACAGACAGCCCTCGGGGCCGCGGATCACGTCGCCGTCGGCCTCGACCAGGCGCGGGTTGACCAGATGGCCCAGGTGCCGGACGTCCTCGTCGTCCGGGCAGTCGTAGACGAAGACCCGCAGCCCCACGCCGACCTGGTTGGCGGCGAGGCCCACGCCGTTCGCCGCGTACATGGTCGCGAACATGTCCTCGACGAGCCGGGAGAGCTCCGGGCCGAAGTCGGTGACGGGTTCGCAGGGCGCGTGCAGCACCGGGTCGCCGAGCAGGGTCATGGCTCGGACGTGGCCGGAACTGCCGGGGATCAAGCGGTTTCGCATGGGCGCAAGGGTACGTTCAGGGGGCAGCCACCCGCGCCACGGAGCCGCGGTTCGGGCTGCTGGCCGGATCTCGATAGGCTGAGGCCGGACCGACGCAAGGAGGAACAAGGACGATGTCAGGCAGCAACTCGGAGCCGCTGTCGCCGCGCGCGAAGCTGGCCGTGACGGCGGGCAAGGCCGCCGCCGCGGTGTCGCGGGCAGCGGGACGCGGCAGCGGATCGGTGATCGGCGGCCGGGTCGCGCTCAAGCTGGACCCGGATCTGCTGGGGCGGCTCGCGCAGCACCTGGACGTCGTCCTCGTGTCGGCGACCAACGGAAAGACCACCACGACGCGACTGATCGCCGAGGCGCTGCGCGCCAGCGGTCCGGTCGTCTCGAACGCCCTGGGCGCCAACATGCCCGCGGGCATCACCTCGGCCCTGGCCGGCGGCTCGGACGCCAAGTACGGCGTGATCGAGGTCGACGAGAAGTACCTGGCGGGCGTCGCCCGGGACACCACCCCGAAGGCGATCGCCCTGCTGAACCTCTCCCGCGACCAGCTCGACCGCGCCGCGGAGACCCGCATGCTGGCCGAGAAGTGGCGCGAGGGCCTCAACGGCACCAAGGCCGTCGTCATCGCCAACGCCGACGACCCGCTGATCGTCTGGGCCGCCTCCTCCTCCCCCAACGTGGTCTGGGTGGCGGCGGGCCAGGAGTGGAAGGACGACGCCTGGTCCTGCCCCGCCTGCGGCGGTGTGATGCAGCGCCCCGGCGACGACTGGTTCTGCGGCGAGTGCGGCTTCCGCCGTCCGGCGCCGAGCTGGGCGCTCAGCGGCGACCACGTGCTCGACCCGCACGGTTCGGCCTGGCCGATCCACCTGCAGCTGCCCGGCCGCGCCAACAAGGCCAACGCCGCCACCTCCGCCGCGGTCGCCGCGGTCTTCGGGGTGCCGCCGCAGGTCGCCCTGGAGCGCATGTACCAGGTGCAGGCCGTCGCCGGCCGCTACGACGTGGTGTCCTTCCAGGGCCGCGAGCTGCGCCTCCTGCTGGCCAAGAACCCGGCCGGCTGGCTCGAAACGTTTTCCCTGATCGACCCGCCGCCGACCCCGGTCATCCTCGCCGTCAACGCCCGCGGCGCCGACGGCACGGACACCTCGTGGCTGTGGGACGTGGACTACGGCCGCCTGGCCGGCCACCCGATCATGGTGATCGGCGACCGCAAGCTGGACCTCGCGGTCCGCCTGGAGGTCGCGGGCGTGGACTTCCGCGTGTGCGAGACGATCGACGAGGCCGTGACGGTGGCACCGCCCGGCCAGATCGAGCTGATCGGCAACTACACCGCGTTCCAGGACGTCCGCCGCCGCGTCGGCAACTGACCCGACACGACCCCGCAGAAGGACATGCAGCATGACTGACAGCAGCCTGCGTCTGGTCTGGGTCTACCCGGACCTGCTCAGCACCTACGGCGACCAGGGCAACGTCCTCGTCGTCGAGCGCCGCGCCCGCCAGCGCGGCCTCAGCGTCGAGCGCGTCGACGTGCGCAGCGACCAGCCGGTCCCGACCTCCGGCGACATCTACCTCATCGGCGGCGGCGAGGACCGGCCGCAGCGGCTCGCGGCCGAGCGGCTGCTCCGCGACGGCGGTCTGAGCCGGGCGGCGGCCAACGGCGCGATCATCTTCTCGGTCTGCGCCGGCTACCAGATCCTGGGCCACGAGTTCGTCAACGACGTCGGCGAGCGCCAGGCCGGCCTCGGCCTGCTCGACGTGACGACGGTCCGCGGCGAGGGCGCCCGGTGCGTCGGCGACGTGCTCGGGGACATCGACCCGCAGCTGGGCCTGCCCCAGCTCACCGGGTTCGAGAACCACCAGGGCGTCACCCACCTCGGCCCGACCGCCCGCCCGTTCGCCCGGACCGTGTTCGGCAACGGGAACGGCACCGGCGACGGCACCGAGGGCGCGTACAGCGACACCGTCTTCGGCACGTACATGCACGGCCCCGTCATGGCGCGGAACCCGCAGATCGCGGACCTGCTCCTGAAGCTGGCGCTGGACGTGAACGCGCTGCCGCCGACGGACGACCGCTGGTACGAGGCGCTGCGCGCCGAGCGCATCGCGGCGGCCACCCAGCCCGCCTGACGGTCCGTATCGCCCCGGTCCGTACGGCTCTCGTACGAAAGTACGTTGTCCACTGTGCGGACATCCGGTTCGGCCCCGCCACCCTGCACCGATAGGGTGGCGGGGATCCAGCCGGACGACGTGGTCCGGGAGTCTGCCCACGTTGCAAAGGTTTTTGGGCTATGCGCATTGGTGTGCTCACCTCCGGCGGAGACTGCCCCGGTCTGAACGCCGTCATCCGGTCCGTCGTGCACCGCGCCGTCGTCGACCACGGTGACGAGGTCATCGGCTTCCACGACGGGTGGAAGGGCCTCCTGGAGTGCGACTACCGCAAGCTGGACCTCGACTCGGTGGCGGGCATACTCGCCCGCGGCGGCACCATGCTGGGTTCCTCGCGGGTGCAGCCCGCGCACCTGGTCGGCGGCGTCGAACGGGCCAGGGGCCATGTCGCGGACCTCGGCATCGACGCGATCATCCCGATCGGCGGCGAAGGCACGCTGAAGGCCGCGAACCTGCTCTCCGAGGCCGGGCTGCCGATCGTCGGCGTGCCCAAGACCATCGACAACGACATCGCCTCGACCGATGTCACCTTCGGCTTCGACACCGCCGTCACCGTGGCGACCGAGGCCCTGGACCGGCTCAAGACCACCGCCGAGTCGCACCAGCGGGTGCTGATCGTCGAGGTCATGGGCCGCCACACCGGCTGGATCGCCCTGCACTCCGGCATGGCGGCCGGCGCGCACGCGATCGTCGTGCCCGAGCGTCCCTTCGACATCGACGAGCTGACCGCACGGGTCGGCGCCCGTTTCGAGGACGGCAAGCGCTTCGCGATCGTCGTGGTCGCCGAGGGCGCCAAGCCCCGCGAGGGCTCGATGGACTTCAAGACCGCCGGCACCGACATCTACGGCCACGAGCGCTTCACGGGCGTGGCCAACCAGCTCTCCGCCGAGCTGGAGCGGCGCCTCGGCAAGGAGGCCCGCCCCGTCATCCTCGGCCACGTCCAGCGCGGCGGCACCCCGACCGCGTACGACCGCGTCCTCGCGACCCGCTTCGGCTGGCACGCGGTGGAGGCGGCGCACCGCGGCGACTTCGGCATGCTGACGGCGCTGCGCGGCACGGACATCGAGCTGGTGCCGCTCGCGCAGGCGGTGGAGACCCTGAAGACGGTCCCGGCGGACCGCTACGCCGAGGCCGAGTGCGTGCTCTGACCGTCCCCGACGGTCCCTGACGATCAACGGACACTCCCTGGAACCGCCCCCGGTCGCAGTCGCGGCCGGGGGCGGTTCTAGTCTGGTGCGGACAACAAGCGCGAATCGGGCTCCAGGAGTAGACACATGGATCACAGCGGGCACGGCATGACCATGGATCTGCCGCCGTTCACGCTGGGGCGGGCCCTGGAGTTCTCCCCCGACCTGTTCTTCCTGATCGGCTGCGTCGCCGGACTCGGTCTGTACGGCTGGGGCGTGGCGCGGCTGCGGAAGCGCGGGGACGCGTGGCCGGTGAGCCGGACGGTCTTCTTCACGGTGGGTGTGCTGAGCATCGCCCTGGTGATGTGCACCAAGCTGAACGACTACGGCATGGTCATGTTCAGCGTGCACATGGTGCAGCACATGGTGATCTCCATGCTGTCGCCGATCCTGCTGCTGCTCGGCGCGCCGGTGACGCTGGCGCTGCGGGCGCTGCCGGTGGCGGGCCGGGGCTCGCTCGGCCCGCGCGAGCTGCTCCTGAAGCTGCTGCACAGCCGGTACATGCGGATCATCACGCACCCGGCGTTCACGATCTCGATGTTCATCGCGAGCCTGTACGCGCTGTACTTCTCGTCGCTGTTCGACACGCTCATGAGCTCCAAGGCGGGCCACGTCGGGATGATGGTCCACTTCCTCATGGTGGGCCTGGTGTTCTTCTGGCCGATCATGGGCGTCGACCCCGGGCCGCACCGCCCCGGCTACGTGATGCGGATGCTGGAGCTCTTCGCGGGCATGCCGTTCCACGCGTTCTTCGGGATCGCGATGATGATGGCGACCGAGCCGCTGGTCGAGGTGTACAAGAACCCGCCGGCCTCGCTCGGGATCGACGCGCTGGCCGACCAGAACGCGGCGGGCGGCATCGCCTGGGCGTTCAGTGAGATCCCGTCTGTGCTGGTGCTGATCGCGCTGGTCTACCAGTGGTACCACTCCGAGCAGCGGCAGGCGGTACGCAAGGACCGGGCCGCGGACCGGGACGGCGACAAGGAGCTGGAGGCGTACAACGCGTACCTGGCCTCGCTCCAGGGGCGCGCGTCGCAGTAGCACGGTTTCCCTGCGTTCGCAGGGCTGGCGCCCGACCCGTCCCAGGAGTCACGATGGCTTCGAGGAGGGCTGAGCGATGATGTCCGGTCCCACGAAGACGATGGCGGCGGTCACCGCCGCCGCCCTGCTGCTGACCACCGCGTACACGGTGGCCCTCGGCAGCAGCGGCTGGCTCTGGTTCGGCTGGGTGATACTCGGCGTGGTCACGATCGGGATGGCCGCCGCGGACAGCGGCGAGCCACAGGCCGGGGGCCCACGTCCGCGCCCGAAGCCCCAGCCCTGACGGGGGCACCGAGGACTTGTCCGACGTCTGACGGGGGTTGCCGGTGTTCTACCACGTCCTCAAGCACGTGCTCCTCGGTCCCCTTCTGAAGCTGCTGTTCCGTCCCCGTGTGGAGGGGCTGGAACACGTGCCGGAGGAGGGTGCGGCGATCGTCGCCGGCAATCACCTGTCCTTCTCGGACCATTTCCTGATGCCGGTGGTGCTGGACCGCCGGATCACCTTCCTCGCCAAGCAGGAGTACTTCACCGGCCCCGGTCTGAAGGGCCGGCTGACGGCGGCGTTCTTCCGCAGCGCGGGGCAGATCCCGGTGGACCGCTCCGGCAGGGAGGCGGGCCGGGCCGCGATCCGGGAGGGGCTCGGGGTGCTGGGCCGGGGCGAGCTGCTGGGCATCTATCCCGAGGGGACCCGCTCGCACGACGGGCGGCTCTACAAGGGCAAGGTCGGGGTGGCGGTGATGGCGCTGACCGCCGGGGTGAGGGTGGTGCCCTGCGCGATGGTCGGCACCTTCGAGATCCAGCCGCCCGGGCGGGTCCTGCCGCGGATCCGGCGCGTGACCATCCGCTTCGGTGAGCCGCTGGACTTCTCCCGCCACGCGGGGATGGCGGGGCAGCGGGAGGTGGTCCGGGCGGTCACGGACGAGATCATGTACGCGATCCTCGCGCTGTCCGGGCAGGAGTACGTGGACGCCTACGCGGCCGACGTGAAGGCGGCGGGCGGCACGCGTGAGGACCCCGGGAAGTTCCCGCCGGCCTGACGCCCAGAGCGGATCCGCGCACGGCGAAAGGGTCTGGGCCGCGCGGCCCGCGGCCCGTAGCGTCCCCCGCATGACCAAGGGAAACGCGTTCGTGCTGGGAGCGACGGGACAGATCGGGCGGGCGGCCGTGCGGGCGCTCGTCGAGGACGGCTGGAAGGTGACGGCCGGCTCGCGCCGCGGCGGCCGGGACGAGAAGTGGCCGGCGGAGGTCCGGTCGGCGGTCGTGGACCGCACCGAGGAGGGGGCGCTGGCGGCGGCGCTCGGCGAGGGGACCGACGTCCTGGTGGACGTGGTGGCCTTCGACGCGGGGCACGGACGGCAGCTGACGGGGCTCGCCGACCGGATCGGTTCGGCGGTGGTGATCTCCAGCGCCGCGGTCTACCAGGACGCGCAGGGCCGCAACTTCGACACGCAGGACGAGCCGGACGGCTTCCCGGACTATCCGATGCCGGTCCCGGAGACGCTGGGGACGGTCGCGCCGGGCGACAGCTCGTACAGCACCCGGAAGGTGGCGCTGGAGCGGGAGCTGCTCGCGGCGGCCGGGTCGCTTCCGACCACCCTGCTGCGGGCGGCGGCCGTGCACGGCCCGTACAGCCCGGGGCCGCGTGAGCTGTGGTTCGTGAAGCGGGCCCTGGACGGGCGCCCGGTGCGGATCCTCGCGGAGGGCGGACGGTCCGTCTTCCACCCGGTGCACGTGGACAACCTGGCGGAGCTGGTCCGGCTGGCCGCCTCGAAGCCGGGGACCCGGGTGCTCAACGGCGCCGACCCCGAGGCGCCGACGGTGGCCGAGATCGGCGCGGCGGTCGACGCGGCGATGGGCGTGACCAGCGAGACCGTCCTGTTCGAGGGAGCGCCGGGGAAGGACATGGTGGGCTACACCCCGTGGACCACGCCCCGTCCGATGGTCTGCGACATGACGGCGGCGGCCCGGGAGCTGGGCTACCGGCCGGTGGTGGGGTACGCGGAGTCGCTGCCCGGCACGATCGAGTTCCTGGCCGCGACGGTGGCGGAGCGGGACTGGCGGGAGGCGTTCCCCGGACTGGTGAAGTACGGGGTGGACTTCTTCGACTACGCGGCGGAGGACGCCTGGCTGGCCGCGCGCTGACCGCGGAGGGGCGGCCGCCGTACGGCGACCGCCCCTCTTCTGTGGTGCGGGTGTTACGGCTGGGGCGTGGCGTGCGGCTCGCACGTCACGTCCTGGCTGTCCACCTTGCCGGTGAGCAGGTACGTCTCGACCTTCGGGTTGATGCAGGAGTTCACCAGGTTGGTGACGCCGTGCGAGCCGGCGTTCTTCTCGGTGATCAGACGCGAACCCTTGAACCGCTTGTGCAGCTCGACGGCGCCGACGTACGGCGTCGCGGCGTCACGCTCGGACTGGACGATGAGGACCGGCGGCAGACCCTTGCCGGTCTTCACCTCGGTCGCCCGCTCGCGCGGCGCGGACCAGGTGGCGCAGGGCAGGTTCATCCAGGCGTTGGCCCAGGTCATGAAGGGGTACTGCTCGTGGAGGCGGGAGTTGTCCCGGTCCCACTTCTTCCAGCTGGTCGGCCACGGCGCGTCGGCGCACTCGACGGCCGTGTAGACCGCGTTGCCGTTCTCCGACGCGATGTTGCCGGCCGTGTCGGTGAGGTCCGCGGCGGCACCGTCGATGAGCGGCTGCGGGTCACCCTGGGCGTAGGCGCTCCAGGCCTCCGCGACGGGGGCCCACGAGGAGTCGTAGTACGGCGCGCTCTGGAAGAAGTTCACGAGCTCGGCCGGACCGACCTTGCCGCCGAGGGGGTTCTTCTTGGCGGCGGCGCGCAGGGTCACCCACTGCTGCTGGACCTCGGCGTAGGTCTTGCCGAGGTGGTAGGCGTCGTCGTGCTGGGCGACCCAGGTCATCCAGTCCTTGAGACGCCCCTCGAAGGCGATGTCCTGTTCCAGGTTGGCCTGGTACCAGATGTTGCTCTTCGCCGGGTTGACCACGCTGTCGACCACCATGCGGCGCACGTGGTCCGGGTACATCGTGCCGTAGACGGCGCCGAGGTAGGTGCCGTAGGAGACGCCGACGAAGTTGAGCTTCTTCTCGCCGAGCGCGGCCCGGACGACGTCGAGGTCGCGCACGGTGTTGCGGGTGGTCATGAAGGGCAGCATGTCGCCGCTCTTCTCGGCGCAGCCCTTGGCGTACGCGGCGGCCGCCTTGCGCTGGGCCAGCTTGTCGGCCTCGCTGTCCGGCACCGGGTCCGGCTTCGGGCCCTTGACGAACTCGGTGGGGTCGACGCAGGAGATCGGCGCCGAGTGGCCGACGCCGCGCGGGTCGAAGCCCACGAAGTCGTAGGCCTTGGCGGCGTTCGCCCAGATCTTGTTGTTGGTGGTCACGCGGCGCGGGAAGCGCAGGCCGGAGCCGCCGGGGCCGCCCGGGTTGTAGAGCAGGGCGCCCTGCTTCTCCTGGGGCGTGCCGGTGGCGGCGATGCGGTCCACGGCGATCTTGATCTGCTTGCCGTTGGGGTGCGCGTAGTCGACCGGAACGGAGACCCAGCCGCACTTGATGGGCTTCTCGAGCCCCCAGTCGGCCGGACAGTCCTGCCATTCGATACCGGCCTTCGCGGCGCGGGCGGCGGCGATGGTCGCGCCGCGCGCCTCGTCGTCGCGGTCGTGGCGGCTCTGCGCGCCGGCCGTCGGTGCGGCCAGCGCGCTGACTATGAGCGTCGCCGTCATCAGAGTGCCGGCGGAGCCGAGCACTGCTGTACGTCTCAAGTGGTTCCTCCCCCTCGGTGGGCGCCGCCCCCGTGGCAGCGCCGTGGTGGGCTGTCCGGGGGATCCTTTCGTCCTTGGGGCCTCCGGTAAAAGGGCGTACACGTGTTTCTTTGCCGAACCAATAACCGGAGAGCGGTGTACCGCTGAGCGGAACTCACCCGCGGATCCCGCCGACTCACCGCGGAGCGAGCAGCTCAAGCCCCTCGTCCAGGGCGCGGCGCAGCGCGAGCGCGTCGGGCGCGACGGCGGTCACCAGGGCGGCGGGACCGGCGAGCGGCACCAGCACGGCGTATTCGCCGAGGAGCCGGGCTTCGGGGGACTTGCCCTGCTTGCCCCCTTCCGTGGCGAAATCCGGGTCGACGACGAGGAGTTGCCCGGTGGCGCGGTGTCCGCCGAGGACGGCGGGGCCGTCCCAGCCGCCGGGGGCGCCGGGTCCGTACGCCAGCTCCTGGTCGAGCAGCGGGCGCCCGGCGCGGCGCACGGTGAGCCGGGTGGTGAGGGTGCCCGGGCGCTCGCCGTGGCGCCCGAGGACCTGCTCCTCCCGGAGCACCAGCCGCGCGTCGGCGGCGAGTTCGACCGTGGTCCGCATGCGCAGCTCGGAGCCCGCGGCCGAGACCAGCTGCTCGGGCAGCCAGCGCAGCTCCGCGCCGCGGCCGACGGTGAGCGCGAGATCGTACGTGGCGGGGGCGCCGTCGGCGCCGGGCAGGGCGACGGTCGCCGCGGCGGAGTCGACCAGGAGCCGCGCCCCGTCCCGCACCTCGGCCTCCAGGAGGAGCCGGTCGCCGCCGAGCGGGGCGCTCATGGCGCCGACGACGGTGACCCGGGTGTACGGTCCGGGGCCGCGGGTGCGGCGCAGGGCGAGCGGCCCGTCGCTCTCCAGGACGGGGAGCGAGCCGTCCGCCCCGGCGGCGATCCGGGCGGTGGCGCGCAGGCTCATGCGGTCCATGCGGCGAGACGGGAGCGGACCCAGTCGGCGACCGGGGCGACGCCCTCGGCGGAGCGGAGCGAGGTGAAGGCGACGGGCAGCTCACCGCGTTGTGCGGCGGCGTCGCTCGCCATCCGGTCCAGGTCGGAGCCGACGTAGGGGGCGAGGTCGGTCTTGTTGACCACGAGGAGGTCGGCGGTGGTGACGCCGGGGCCGCCCTTGCGCGGGATGTCGTCGCCGCCGGCGACGTCGATGACGAAGATCTGGGCGTCGACGAGGCCCTTGGAGAAGGTCGCGGTGAGGTTGTCGCCGCCCGACTCGACGAGGACGAGGTCGAGCGGACCGACCGAGTCCTCCAGGTCCTCGACGGCTTCGAGGTTGGCGGAGATGTCGTCGCGGATCGCGGTGTGCGGGCAGGCGCCGGTCTCGACGGCCTGGATCCGCTCGGGCGGCAGCACGGCCTCGCGGAGCAGGAACTCGGCGTCCTCGCGGGTGTAGATGTCGTTGGTGACGACGGCGAGGGAGAGGGTGTCGCGCAGTTCGCGGCAGAGGGCGGCGACGGTGGCGGTCTTGCCGGAGCCGACCGGGCCGCCGAGGCCGATGCGCAGGGCGCGGCGGGTGCCGTCGGGGCGGTGGGCGTCGGCGGAGACCGCGTGGCCGTGGTCGTGGCCGTGGTCGAGGTGCATGGGGGCTCCAGTGTTCTCGGACTCGGATGCGCGGGGTGGCGGCTCAGGAGGCGAACAGGCGGACCGGCCAGGTCGCGTGCTGTTCGGCGGCGAGGTCGAGCAGCGGGGCCGAGGCGGCGGGCAGGGCGTGGACGTCGCCCTCGCGGGCCGCGGCGGCGGCGCGGGCGGCGACCTCGTCCAGGTCCGGGGCGAGCCGGGCCAGGACGGCGGTGGCCTGGAAGGGGTCCAGGCCGAGCAGGCGGACGACGGCGGTGGCGGGCCCGCTGACGGACTCGTAGCCGACGCAGTGGGCCGCGTCCTCGGGGCCGAGTCCGGCGGCGCGCGCCGCCGTGCCGAGGACGACCGGCTGGTGGGCGCCGCGCGGGAACGCGGCGGCCAGCCGGTCGAGTTCGGGGCTCGGCCAGGCGGCGCGGGCGGCCCGCATCATCTGCCGGCCGAGTCTGCGGGCGGTGGCGCGCAGGGCGGGCGAGGGGGTGCGGGCGTCGGCGGCGGCGTCGAGTTCGTGCGGGTCGGCGCCGAGGGCCGCCGCGGCCGCGAGCGCGGCCGAGGCGAGCCCGGTGGTGCGCAGCCGGCCGCGGCAGAACGCCTCCAGGTCGGCGGCGTCCTTGAGGCGGCCGGCCTTGACCGCGGCCTCGGCGCCGCCCGAGTGGGCGTGCCCGCCGGCGGGGAATCGCCCGTCGGCGAGCACGAGCAGTGCGGATCTCATGCTGGTGCGGGGCCCGTCAGAAGAGGAAGTAGCGCTGGGCCATGGGCAGTTCGGCGGCGGGGGCCGGTACGACCGGTTCGCCGTCGATGGTCACCGTGAAGGTGTCGGCGTCGACCTCGACCCGGGGCAGGGCGTCGTTCTCCCGCATGTCGGCCTTGGTGACCCGGCGGGTGGAGCCGATCGCGGTGAACTCCTTGTGCAGGCCGAGCCGCTGCGGCAGGTCGTCCTCGATCGCCGCCTCGGCGACGAAGTTGACCGAGCCGGCCGCGGCGGCCCGCCCCAGCGCTCCGAACATCGGCCGGGGCAGCACCGGTTGGGGCGTCGGGATGGAGGCGTTGGCGTCGCCCATCTGCGCGTGGGCGATCTGGCCGCCCTTGATCACGACGAGCGGCTTGACGCCGAAGAAGGCGGGCTCCCAGAGCACCAGGTCGGCCAGCTTGCCGGGCTCGACGGAGCCGATGAGGTGCCCCATGCCCTGCGCGACGGCCGGGTTGATCGTGTACTTGGCGACATAGCGCCGGGCCCGGTGGTTGTCGGCGGCCCCGTCGCCGGGGAGCGCGCCGCGCCGCTTCTTCATCACGTGCGCGGTCTGCCAGGTGCGCATGATCACCTCGCCGATCCGGCCCATGGCCTGCGAGTCGGAGGAGATGATCGAGATGGCCCCGAGGTCGTGCAGGACGTCCTCGGCCGCGATGGTCGAGGGCCGGATCCGGGACTCGGCGAAGGCGAGGTCCTCGGGGACGGCCGGGTTGAGGTGGTGGCAGACCATCAGCATGTCGAGGTGTTCCTCGATGGTGTTGACGGTGTGCGGCCGGGTCGGGTTGGTCGAGCTGGGCAGCACGTACGGCTCGGAGACGACGGTGATGATGTCCGGGGCGTGCCCGCCGCCCGCACCTTCGGTGTGGTACGCGTGGATGGTGCGGCCACCGACGGCGGCGAGGGTGTCGCCGACGAAACCGGCCTCGTTGAGCGTGTCGGTGTGGATGGCCAGCTGGGCGCCGGTCTCCTCGCAGACGCCCAGACAGGCGTCGATGACGGCCGGGGTGGCGCCCCAGTCCTCGTGGATCTTGAAGCCGAGGGCGCCGCCGCGCAGCTGGGAGTGCATGGCCTCCCGGGACATGGTGTTGCCCTTGCCGAGCAGACCGATGTTGACGGGGAAGGTGTCCAGGGCCTCGAACATCCTGGCCATGTGCCAGGGGCCGGGGGTGATCGTGGTGGCCTTGGTGCCCTCGGCCGGTCCGGTGCCGCCGCCGACGAGGGTGGTGACGCCGGTGGCGAGGGCCTGTTCGACGACGGTCGGCGAGATGAAGTGGACGTGGGTGTCGACGGCGCCGGCGGTGACGATCCGCCCGTTGCCGACGATCACCTCGGTCTCGGGGCCGATGACCAGCTCGGGGTGGACCCCGTCCATGGTGTCGGGGTTGCCTGCCTTGCCGAGGGCGGTGATCCGGCCGTCGCGGATGCCGATGTCGGCCTTGACGACGCCCCAGTGGTCGATGACGACGGCACCGGTGATCACCGTGTCGGGGGCGCCTTCGGCGCGGGTGGTCCGGGACTGGCCCATGGACTCGCGGATGACCTTGCCACCGCCGAACACGGCCTCCTCGCCGGCGCGGCCCGGACCGCCGGAGCGGTCCTCCTCGATCTCGACGAGCAGGTCGGTGTCGGCGAGCCGGATCCGGTCGCCGGTGGTGGGGCCGAACAGGTCGGCGTAGACGGCGCGGTGCAGCTCAGGCACGGTCGCCTCCGTTCGGCTCGGCGCCGTCGAGGGATCCGGCGGTCTCGCCGCGCAGTCCGGGGACGATCCGGCGGCCGGCGATCGGCACCAGTTCGACCTCGACGGGGATGCCGGGCTCGAAGCGCACGGCGGTGCCGGCGGCGATGTTCAGCCGCAGTCCGCGCGCCGCGGCGCGGTCGAAGTCGAGGCCCGGGTTGGCCTCGGCGAAGTGGTAGTGGGAGCCGACCTGGACGGGCCGGTCGGCGGCGTTCAGGACGGTGAGACGGCTGACGGGGCTGCCCTCGTTGAGGACCACGGCTCCGTCCGCGTACAGGATCTCTCCGGGGATCATCGGCGTTCCCCCGTCAGATGATCGGCTCGTGGACGGTCACCAGCTTGGTGCCGTCGGGGAAGGTCGCCTCGACCTGGACGTCGTGGATCATCTCGGCGATGCCGTCCATGACCTGTTCGCGGCCGAGCACCTTGCGCCCGGAGGCCATCAGCTCGGCGACGGTGCGCCCGTCCCGGGCGCCCTCGAGGACGTGGGAGGTGATGAGGGCGACGGCCTCGGGGTGGTTGAGGAGCACTCCGCGCGCCCGGCGCTTCTCGGCCACGTCCGCCGCGACATGAATGAGCAGTCTTTCCTGCTCATGGGGGCTGAGTTGCACGCTTCCACCTCGCTGTCGTCCACCGGGCATGACTCCCGGACGCAGGGGACCCTAACGATCCTCAACACTCTGTTGACGACGTGAGAAGGGCCGCCGCACCAGACATTGCACGTTAGGGCGGAAGTTTTTCCTGCTCGTTAACTCGGGCTTTGCGACGCCATGGATTTCAGCCGGCGGGAGCGCCGGGGTCACGGTGATGGGCGGCAATGCCGAAGCGGCGCTGTTCACCCGGAGCGGACGCGAGCGAGTTGACGCCGGAGACCGAGCTGATCGCCCGCTCCTCGACCGGCTGGTCGATCGCTTCGAGTCGTTCCAGGTCAGCGGCGGACACCAGGGCGACGAGGGGCTTGCCGTGGCGGGTGACGACCACGCGCTCGTTGCCGTAGACGACGCGGTTGATCAGGTCGGCGAGCTCTGCCCGCGCTTGCGTCACCGGAATCTCATAGGCCATGCTCCTCATCTTACGGCCTGTACGTCCTGTACATTTTTTACAGACAGAGGAGTACGCCATGCCCGACGCCCGCTACGTCCTGCCCGAGTTCACCGAGCGCACCGCCTACGGCAGCCGCACGCTCGACCCCTACTCGAAGCTGCTGGAGGGCCGGATCGTCTTCCTCGGCACGCCGATCGACGAGACCTCGGCCAACGACGCCATCGCCCAGTTCCTGCACCTCGACTACGCGGCCCCCGGCCGCACGGTCTCCCTCTACATCAACTCCCCCGGCGGCTCGGTCAGCGCCATGACCGCGATCCACGACACGATGCGGACGCTCTCCTGCGAGGTGGAGACCACCTGCCTCGGCCAGGCCGTCGGCCCCGCCGCCGTCCTGCTCGCGGCCGGCGCCCCGGGGCGACGGCTGGCACTGCCGGGGGCCCGGATCGTCCTCCAGCAGCCCGCCATGGACGAACCGTTGCGGGGCCAGCCGAGCGATCTGGACATCCACGCGCGGGAACTGCTGCGCCAGCGCGACCTGGTCGTCGCCCTCCTCGCCGAGAACACCGGACAGAGCCGCGGGCGGACCGCCGCCGACCTCGACCGGACCACCGTGCTCGACGCGATGGCCGCCCGCGCGTACGGCCTGGTGGACCACGTGGTCGAGAACCGCGGCCGCGCCGCCGGCGCCGGGGAGCGGTGAGCCCGCCATGGTCCCGGAGCTGCCGCCGCTCCCGGCCCTGACGCGCGCCGAGGGCGAGCTCGTCGACACGTACCTGGAGGTCGTCGACCTCCTCGGGAGGATCAATCCATCCAGATCCACGCATACCTATGGGGCACTTCGCGCGGCTCAGGCGCTGGTGGGACGCGCCACGGCGCTTCGTGACGCCCTGACGCTCATGCATATGCGGGGCGAGAGCGAGGTCCACGCCGACACATTGGCGCGCGCGTTAAGGGTGTTGGACGGAGAGCGACGGGCGGGCCGGGTCACCGTGCCCGAGGAGCCCGCGAGTTGACACTCCCGCGTGTCGTGTCGAGGGCCGCACGGGGCACGGAAACCGCAGAAACCCTCCCCCGTTCGGCGTAGTCGACGAATCGACATGAAGCGCAGGCGAGTTGCGCAACAGGAGTACGCATCTGGCGGAATCGGGCGTTCCGTCGCAGGTGCGGGGCTCATCGGCCAAACCTCCGAAGATCAAGAAACCCGACTGTCCACCCGTATGGATCAGTCGTGAGGAGCCTCACATATCGCCGTTTCAGCTCGGATTTCGCCCTGGATGTAGGTCAAGATCCTCGACGACGACAAGCCCCCGCCACCCACGGCGGGGCGGTCCGGGCGGACGCCGAGTCCTGCCGCTGTCCCGGACGTCTGGTCGACAGGAGTGGATCGGCAGGAGTGGAGGACCCGAGCAGTACGGGGCGTTCGCGCAGTGTGCGGACGTTCCTTGGGGTGAAGCCGCAGCCGCGGCCGGGCATCTTCGCCTGCCCGAACCCGACAGGTCATCCTTCACAGGCGGCTGACGAAGGGTTGCGCATGACTGCGCAGATTCATGTCCCGTCCCTGCTGTCCCGGGCCGGAGCCGTCTCGGCTCTCACCCTCGCCGCCGTCGGCGGCACGCTGCTCGCCCCAGGAGCGGCGCCGGAGGCCCAGGCCGCGACGTCCTACGCCAACAAGGCCTTGAACGTCGCCGCCTCGAAGAAGGGATCGCCCTACAGGTACGGAGCCTCGGGGCCCGGCCGTTTCGACTGCTCGGGCCTCACGCTCTACTCGTACAAGAAGGCGGGCAAGACGCTGCCCCGCACCGCGCAGCAGCAGTACAACAAGACCCGGCACATCTCGGCGGCCGGTCGTCAGAAGGGGGACCTGGTCTTCTTCCATTCCGGCGGAAGGGTGTACCACGTCGGAATCTACGCGGGTAACAACAAGATCTGGCACTCGCCGAAGACCGGCTCATGGGTGAAGCTGGACAAGATCTGGAGCTCCAAGGTCCTCTACGGCCGCGTCCGCTGACGGGCGGACCCGCCGCACCCGCGCATCGGCCTGATCAGCTGATGCGCTGAACCCCGTGGGTGCCGTGCGTGCACCGCACCCACGGATCGCGCCGCACGACGGTGCGGGAGGAGCGCCCGGTGGCGCCGCCGGCCCCTCCTCCCGCCCGGCACTCTCCTTACGCGGCGTGCGCCGCGGGCCAGGGCAGCCTGATCCAGACCGTCTTGCCGCCCTCCTCCGTGGGCGTCACCGTGAGCCGCCCACCCGCCTCCGCGGCCAGATAGCGGATGATCACCATGCCCCGCCCGTTGTCCTGCTGCACCGCGGCGGGCAGCCGCCGCGGCCAGCGCGGATGGCTGTCGGTCACCCCGATGCGCAACTGCTCGTCGCGCTCCAGGCGGACGTCGACCGTGAAGGTCGGCGACTGGCCGAAGGTGTGCTGCACGGCGTTGGTCGCCAGCTCCGAGACGATCAGGCGTACCGTGTCCGCGATGTCGTCCGCGTCGTCGAGCCCCCAGGCCCCGAGGACCTCGGCGACGTACCGCCGGGCGGCCGGCACCGACGCGGGATCGCTCGGCAGCGTGACGGTTGCTTCCTGGTGATCTGCCATGGCGACGCTGTCCCTTTCCCACCGGGCCCGGCCCCGGATTGCGCTGCGCGCCAGACTGCCACCGATCGCGCCGCCCTGGGTGGCGATCGACCAAGATATGCGGATATCTGTCGCCCGATGCGGTGAACGGTGCGACGGGCGACCGGACAAGCGTGCGTGACCCGCGGTCAGACCGCGTCCCGCCCCGCCTCCACCGCGCCGGCCGGTGCCGTTCGCAGGATCGTCTCGACGGCCCGCTCGATCTGCCCGTCCGTGAGGTCCGCGCGCGCGGTCAGCCGCAGGCGCGAGATGCCGTCCGGGACCGACGGCGGCCGGAAGCAGCCGACGCCGAGACCCAGTTCACGGCAGTCCGCCGCCCACCGCAGCGCCTCCTGCGGCCCGGGGGCGCGCACCGAGACCACGGCCGCGTCCGGGCGGGCGGCGGTCAGCCCCGCCCCGGTGAGCAGCGCGTGCAGGCGCTCCGCGACGCCGCGGGCCCGGGCGGCGAGCCCCGGCTCGGCGGCGATCAGCCGCAGGCTCGCGAGGGCGCCGCCCGCGGCGGCCGGGGCGAGCCCCGTGTCGAAGATGAAGGTGCGGGCCGCGTTGACCAGGTGCTCGATGACCCGGGCCGGGCCGAGGACCGCGCCGCCCTGGCTGCCGAGGGACTTGGAGAGGGTGAGGGTGGCGACGACGTCCGGGTCGCCCGCGAGCCCCGCCCCGTGGAGCGCGCCGCGCCCGCCCTCGCCCAGGACGCCGAAGCCGTGGGCGTCGTCGACGACCAGGCCCGCGCCGTGCGCCCGGCAGACCGCGGCCAGCTCGGCGAGCGGCGCCCGGTCGCCGTCCACGGAGAAGACGGAGTCGCTGACGGCCAGCGCCCGGCGGCCCGGGTGGGCGCCCAGGGTCTTGGCGACGGCCTCGGGGTCGGCGTGCGGGACCACGGCCGTCTCGGCGCGCGCCAGGCGGCAGCCGTCCACGATCGAGGCGTGGTTGGCGGCGTCGGAGACGATCAGCCCGTCGCGGGCGGAGAGCGCGGTCAGCGCGGCCAGGTTGGCGGTGTAGCCGGAGGAGAAGACCAGCGCGGCCTCGAAGCCGCTGAACTCGGCGAGTTCGCGTTCCAGGCGCGCGTGCAGCCGGGTGGAGCCGGTGACGAGCCGCGAGCCAGTGGAGCCCGCGCCCCAGCGGCGGGCCGCCTCGGCCGCCGCCTCGGTGATCTCCGGCCGTCGGGTCAGCCCGAGGTAGTCGTTGCCCGCCAGGTCGAGCAGCTCGGACTCGGCGGCCCGGGGGCGCAGCGTACGCGCCAGACCCGCCTGCTCGCGCTGCCGTGCCGCGGTGTCCGTCCAGTCGAAGGCGGCCGTGCGCGGGTCCCGCCCGGTGCTCGGGTCCTGCGGGTCCTCGGCGTACGGCGGCATGGCGGATCCTTTTGTAGGCAGCGCACAGACCCTAACCGTCCCGGGCCGAGGTCAGGGTGTGGCCATACACACACCTCAAACGGCGTCGTTTGTTCAGATCCTCCTTGGCCGAGGGGCGTGCGGTACGCCAGGATCAGCGCTTATGGACCTGCTGAACACGCTGGTGGACAAGGGGCTGCGGCGCGAGTCGCCGAGCCGCGAAGAAGCGCTCGCCGTACTGGCGACCTCCGACGACGACCTGCTCGATGTGGTGGCCGCTGCCGGCAAGGTGCGCCGTCAGTGGTTCGGGCGGCGGGTGAAGCTCAACTATCTGGTCAATCTGAAGTCCGGCCTGTGCCCCGAGGACTGCTCGTACTGTTCGCAGCGGCTCGGCTCCACGGCGGGGATCCTCAAGTACACGTGGCTGAAGCCCGACGAGGCCTCCGCGGCGGCCGCCGCGGGCGTCGCGGGCGGCGCGAAGCGGGTCTGCCTGGTGGCGAGCGGACGCGGCCCGACGGACCGTGACGTCGAGCGGGTCGGAAAGACCATCGAGGCCATCAAGGAGGGGAACGAGGGCGTGGAGGTCTGCGCCTGCCTCGGTCTGCTCTCGGACGGCCAGGCGGAGCGGCTGCGGGAGGCCGGCGCCGACGCGTACAACCACAACCTGAACACGTCCGAGGCGACGTACGGGGAGATCACCTCCACCCACACCTACGCGGACCGGGTGGACACCGTGCAGAAGGCGCACGCGGCGGGCCTGTCCGCCTGCTCGGGCCTCATCGCGGGCATGGGCGAGAGCGACGAGGACCTGGTCGACGTGGTGTTCGCGCTGCGCGAGCTCGACTCGGACTCGGTGCCGGTCAACTTCCTCATCCCGTTCGAGGGCACCCCGCTGGCCAAGGAGTGGAACCTCACCCCGCAGCGCTGCCTGCGGATCCTCGCGATGGTCCGGTTCGTCTGCCCGGACGTCGAGGTGCGGATCGCGGGCGGCCGCGAGGTCCATCTGCGCTCGATGCAGCCGCTGGCGCTGAACATCGCCAACTCGATCTTCCTCGGCGACTACCTGACCAGCGAGGGCCAGGCCGGCCAGGCCGACCTCGACATGATCGCGGACGCCGGCTTCGAGGTGGAGGGCGCGGGCACGACCACGCTCCCCGCGCACCGCGCGGACGCGGTGGCGGCTGCCGCCGCGGCGGGCGGCGGGTGCGGGTCGCACGCGGAGGCGGCCGGCGGCGGCTGCGGCTCGCACGCCTCGGCCGGTGGCGGCTGCGGACCGTGCGGCGGCGGCCCGGCGTCCGAGGAGCCCGCTGCGGCCTCGTCCGAGGCCAGGACCGACCTGGTGGCCGTGCGCCGCCGGGGCGCCGGCACGGACCTCGCGCCGAATGCGTAACGACGAACTGCTGGCCCTGGACCGGGCGCACGTCTGGCACCCGTACGGCCCCATGCCGGGCCGTGCGGAGCCGCTGGTCGTCGACTCCGCGTCCGGGGTACGGCTCCGTCTCGCCGAACCGGCCGAGGGGCGGGCCGAGTTGATCGACGGCATGTCCTCCTGGTGGTCGGCCATCCACGGCTACAACCACCCCGTCCTGAACGAGGCGGTGCGCGGCCAGCTCGACCGGATGAGCCACGTCATGTTCGGCGGGCTCACCCACGAGCCGGCCGTCCGGCTCGCCGCGCGCCTGGTGGAGATCACGCCCGAGCCGCTGCGGCACGTCTTCCTCAGCGACTCCGGCTCGGTCTCCGTCGAGGTCGCGGTCAAGATGTGCCTCCAGTACTGGCGCTCGGTCGGGCGCCCGGGCAAGCAGCGGCTGCTCACCTGGCGCGGCGGCTACCACGGCGACACGTGGCAGCCGATGTCCGTGTGCGACCCGCAGGGCGGGATGCACGAGCTGTGGTCCGGCGTCCTGCAGCGCCAGGTCTTCGTCGAAGCGCCGCCGGCCGCGTACGAGGAGTCGTACGCGGACCTCCTGCGCGAGACGATCGGGCGGCACGCGGACGAACTGGCCGCGGTGATCGTGGAGCCGGTGGTGCAGGGCGCGGGTGGCATGCGCTTCCACTCCGCCGAATACCTGCGGGTGCTGCGCGAGGCCTGCGACGAGCACGGCGTCCTCCTCGTCTTCGACGAGATCGCGACCGGGTTCGGGCGGACGGGGGCGTTGTTCGCCGCCGACCACGCCGGGGTCTCGCCGGACGTCATGTGCGTCGGCAAGGCGCTGACCGGCGGCTACCTGTCGATGGCCGCGACGCTCTGCACGAGCCGCGTCGCCGAGGGCATCTCGCGCGGCGAGGTCCCCGTGCTGGCCCACGGCCCCACCTTCATGGGCAACCCGCTGGCCTCGGCCGTCGCCCTCGCCTCGATCGACCTGCTGCTCTCCCAGGACTGGCAGGTCGAGGTGAAGCGCATCGAGGCGGGCCTGCGCGAGGGCCTCGCGGAGGCGGCCGGCCTCCCGGGCGTGCGGGACGTCCGCGTCCTCGGCGCGATCGGTGTCGTCCAGCTCGACCACGAGGTCGACATGGCGGCGGCGACGCGGGCGGCGGTCCGGGCGGGGGTGTGGCTCCGTCCCTTCCGGGACCTGATCTACACGATGCCTCCGTTCGTGACGGGCGACGAGGACGTGAGCCGGATCGCGACCGCGGTCCGCGAAGCCGCCCGAGCCGGCTGAGCCGGCGGAGTCCCCGGCCCCTGCGCCACGTCCCTCGCCCCACCCACTGCGGGCCGCCACCGCCGGCCCGGACGGGGGTGCGGGCGGGGGCGGGCGGCCGCCCCTCCCCATGACCATCCTTGAAAGGAACCCCACCGTGACCGTCCTCGTCGTCACCGGCACCGGCACCGAGATCGGCAAGACCGTCGTCACCGCCGCCCTCGCCGCCGCGGCCGCCTCCGCCGGCCGTTCCGTCGCCATGCTGAAGCCCGCGCAGACGGGCGTCGGAAGGGGCGAGGCGGGGGACGTGGACGAGGTGGGGCGACTGGCGGGGGGCGTCGTGGGGGCTGAGCTCGCGCGGTTCCCGGAGCCGTTGGCGCCGAACACCGCCGCGCGCCGCGCCGGGATGGCTCCGGTCACCCCGGCGGAGGTCGCGGAGGCGGCGCGGAAACTGGCGGAGGAGCACGACCTGGTCCTGGTGGAGGGCGCCGGCGGCCTCCTCGTCCGCTTCGACGAGGAGGGCGGGACGCTCGCCGACGCGGCCCGCCTGCTCGGCGCGCCGGTGCTCGTGGTCGCCCCGGCGGGACTCGGCACGCTCAACTCCGTGGCGCTGACCGGGGAGGCGCTCCGGGCGCGCGGGATCGAGCAGCTGGGTGTGGTGGTCGGCAGCTGGCCCGAGGAGCCGGACCTGGCGGCGCGGTGCAATCTGGCGGACCTGCCGCTGGTGGCGGAGGCTCCGCTGCTCGGTGCGGTCCCGGCGGGCGCCGGCGCCCTCGACGCGGCGGAGTTCCGGGCGGCGGCGCCCGGTTGGCTGGCCCCCGCGCTGGGCGGGAGCTGGGACGCGGAGGCGTTCACCGCGCGGTTCGCCGAGCCGTTCACCGCGGCGCCGGAGGCCTGAGCTCCGTACGCTGGCCCGCATGCGTGCTCATGTTCAGGAGATCGTGTTCGACTGCGCCGACCCGGCCGCCCTCGCCCGCTTCTGGTCGGCGCTCCTCGGCGGGGCCCCGGTCGACCGGAGCCCCGACTGGTCGTACGTCGATCCGCCGGGGTTCGTGCGGATCGCGTTCCAGCGGGTGCCGGAGGGCAAGGCGGTGAAGAACCGCCTCCACGTGGACGTGGAGGTGGCCGACCCGGTGGCGGCGGCCGACGAGGTGCTGCCGTGGGGCGCGCGCCGCTCGGGCGGTCCCGTGACGGACGAGCAGGGCACGTTCCAGGTGATGCACGACCCGGAGGGCAACGAGTTCTGCTTCGTGACCGGTTGAGGCCGGGCCCGGCCCGGGAGATCAGGCGTCGGCGCGGAAGGTGCGCCGGTACGCCGCCGGTGTCGTGCGCAGCGCCTCGTGGAAGCGGCGCCGCAGGTTGACCGCCGAGGAGAGGCCGACCCGGTGGGCGATGGTCTCGACGGGCAGGTCGGTCTCCTCCAGGAGCGCGCGGGTGGCCGCGAGCCGCCGGTCGAGCAGCCAGCGGGCCGGACTGATGCCCAGTTGCTCGGTGAAGCGCCGGGTCAGCGTGCGGCCGGAGAGCCGCGCGTACGCGGCCATCTCGGCGACGCTGGTCGGCCGGTCGAGCCGCCCGCCGAGCCATTCGAGGAGCGGGGCCAGCGAGTCGGCGACCGGTCCGGAGGTGGGGAGTTCGGCGTACTGCAGCTGGCAGCCCTCCCGGTGCGGCGGCATCACCATCTGCCGGGCGATCCGCATGGCGTACGCGGCGCCGTGGTCGCTGCGCACGAGGTGCAGGCACAGGTCCACACCGGCCGCGGATCCGGCGCTGGTCGCCACGTCGCCGTGGTCGACGTACAGCACCCCGGGGTCGACCCGGACCCGGGGGAACCGGGCCGCGAGACCGGCGGCCCGGGCCCAGTGGGTGGCGGCCCGCCGGTCGTCGAGCAGCCCGGCCGCGGCGAGCACGAAGGCGCCCGAGCAGAGCCCGACGATCCGCGCGCCGCGCCGGTGCGCCCGGCGGACCGCCGCGACCACCTCCGGCGACACCTCGGCGTCGTCCGCGTGCTCCCGGCCGGGCACCAGCACGGTGTCCGCGCGTTCCAGCGCCTCCAGGCCCTGGGTGACCAGCAGGTCGTAGCCGCTCTGGGTGGGCAGGGGGCCGGGCCGTTCGGCGCAGACCTCGAAGGCGTAGCGGGCGGGGATCGCCGGGCCGTGGTCGGCGAACACCTCGGCGGCGCAGGACAGCGGGAAGGCCGACTGCCGGGGCTGCAGCAGGGCCACCACCCGGTGCGGCGCGCGGGACCTCGGCAGCGGACGGGACGGCGTCATGGCGCGAAAGTACCCCTTCATGTCGGTCAGGACACTGGGAACGGATAATTGGTCCAGACCATGATCCCTGCTGTGACCACCACGCAGACACGGCAGCACCCGTCCCCGCCCCCCGTACCGCCCGTCCGGGTCCCTTTGTGGGACCGGCGCTTCACCCTCTACTTCGCCGCCCGCACCGTCTCGCTGTTCGGCGACGCGATGATGCCGGTGGCCGCCGCGCTCGCCGTCGGCGCGCTCTACGGGATCACCGGGGCCGGCGTCGTCCTCGGCACCTGGACCGGCACCTTCGTCGTCCTGGTCCTGTTCGGCGGCGTGTTCGCCGACCGCTTCGGCGCCCGCCGGATGATGATCGGGGCGGACCTCGCCCGGGTGCTCACGCAGGGGGTGCTCGCGGTCGCGTTCTTCGCCGGGCGGCCGCCGTTCTGGCTGCTCGTCGCCATGGCGGCGCTGGCGGGCGCGGCGGTCGCGATGTTCCTGCCGGGGGTGAACGGGATGGTCCCGCTGGTCGCCGCCGAACCGCAGCGGGCCAACGCCACCCTCAAGGTGGCGGACGCCCTCGCCCACCTGCTCGGCCCGGCCCTCGCGGGGCTGCTGATCACGGTGACCGGCGCCGGGACCGTCTACGCGATCGACGCGGGCACCTTCCTGCTCAGCGCCCTGTGCCTGGGGCTCGTCCGGTTCGCCCCGGCCGTCCCGGCGCACGAGGAGCCGCCGGCCCCCGCGCGTTCGCTCCGGCGCGATCTGCGGCAGGGCTGGCACGAGTTCCGCTCCCGCACCTGGATGTGGGCGGTGATCCTGATCTGGGTGGTGTACGGCGTCCTGATCTTCGGCCCGCTGGTGCCGCTGAGTTCGGCGCTGGTCGGCGCCCGGCTCGGCCCGAACGCGTACGGCCTGGCGGTCTCCTTCCTGGGCGTCGGCACGGTGCTCGGCGGGCTGCTCGCGCTGCGGCTGCGTCCGGCCCGGCCGCTGGCCGCCGGAGCGGGGGCGATGGTGCTGTACACCGTCCTGCCGCTCTGCGTGGCCCTGGACGCCGGACTGCCGCTGCTGCTCGGGGGCCACGCGGTCGGCGGGGGCGCCCTGGCATTCTGGTCGGTGATGTGGGCGACCAGCGTGCAGACCCACACCCCGCCCGCCGTGCTCAACCGGGTCAGCGCGTACGAGCTGGCCGGATCGGTGTCGGGGATCGCGCTCGGCCAGATCCTCGCGGGTCCGGCCACCGCGCTGGCCTCCCCCGGACGGCTGATGCTGGTCTCGGCGGGCACCTGCCTGGCGGGCTGCGCGGCGCTGCTCGCGATCCCGGCGATCCGCGGCCTGCGCCGCGCCGATCCAGCGCGGGACGTGGCAGGCTGAGGGTTCGTCACCCGTCCGGCCGCTCGTCGACCTGGAGGTACCACCGTGGTCTCGCCCTTCCGCTTCGCCGTCAACATGCTCACGCCCGGCACCGGCGCCGAGTGGCGGGCGCGCTGCCGCCGGGCCGAGGAGCTGGGGTACGACCTGATCCTGGTCGCGGACCACCTCGGCATGCCCGCCCCGTTCCCCTCCCTGGTGGCGGCCGCCGAGGCGACGACCCGGCCGCGGCTCGGCACCTTCGTGCTCAACACGGGTTTCTGGAACCCGGCATTGCTGGCCCGCGAGGTGGCGACGACGACGGCGCTGACCGACGGCCGGCTCGAACTCGGCCTGGGCACGGGCTATGTGCGGGCCGAGCACGAGGAGGCCGGGATCCCGTTCCTGCCGCCGGGCGAGCGGGTCGGCCATCTCACCCGTACCGTCGAGGAGTTGGCCGGGACACTGAAGGGCGGGGACGGGAACCCGCGCACCCCCCTGCTCATCGGCGGCAACGGGGACCGGGTGCTGCGGCTCGCCGCCCGGCACGCCGACGTGATGGCCTTCAGCGGGGGCCGCTTCACCGGCGAGGCGGTGACGGTGCTGACCGCCGCGGAGGTCGCCGCGCGGGTGGAGGCGTACCGGGGCTTCGAGCGGGAGGCCGGCCGCGAGACGCCCGCGGAGCTCAACCTGCTGATCCAGCGGGTGATCGTGACGGAGGACCGGCCCGCCGCGGCGGCCGGGTTCCTGCCCCTGGCGCCGTACCTCACCGAGGAGCAGGTCCTGGACCTGCCGATCCTCGCGATCGGCACGGTGCGGGAGATCGCCGACCGGGTGCTCGCGCTCCGGGAGCGGTTCGGCTTCTCGTACCTGACGGTGCTCGACGACGCGATGGAGGCGTTCGGCCCGGTGATCGCGCTGCTGCGGGAGCCTTCCTCCGCGTGACCCCGCCGCCCGAGCGGCCACCGGCCTCGCCCCTGCCCTGGCCCGCCCTGGCCCGTCCTGACCGCCCTGCTCCGTCCTGGCCCGTCCTGACCCGTGAAACGCGGTCGACGGGCGGGCCGGGCCGGTGGTGGGATGCGGGCATGGACGATCTTCGGATACGGGCCGCCGTGGCGGCCGACCTCGACGCCGTGCTCGCCTTCTGGAAGACCGCCGCGGAGGGCACGAGCATCAGCGACGACCGCGCGGGCGTGGCGCGGCTCGTCGAGCGGGACCCCGAGGCGCTGCTGCTCGCCGAGCGGGGCGGGGAGCTGGCGGGGACGGTGATCGCGGGGTTCGACGGCTGGCGGTGTCACCTCTACCGGCTCGCCGTCCACCCGGACCACCGCCGCCGGGGCGTGGGCGGCGCGCTGCTCGCCGCGGCCGAGGAGCGTTTCGTACGGCTCGGCGGCCGGCGCGCGGACGCGATGGTGCTGGACCAGAACGAGCGGGGGCAGGCCGCGTGGCGGGCGGCGGAGTACGGGCCGCAGGAGCAGTGGACCCGCTGGGTGAAGCCGCTCGCGATCACCTCCGGTCGCTGATCGCCACGCCCTTTGCCCGTCCTTTACTATGGGTGGTCAGAATTCGGTCATCCGATCAGCCACAGCGCTGCCCCGCACTATCGAAAGGTGTGAGCGTCCGCCCATGGGCGAGCCTCCCAGTAGCCGTTCCCGAAGCCGACATCGCGCGGTCCTCCCTCCCCTGACTGATCATGGGACTCGTCGAGGGACGGAGGTGAACCGGTGACCGAGGTACTGCTCCTTTTCGTGGCGCTGCTGCTCGCACTCGCCTGTGGCGCCTTCGTCGCGGCGGAGTTCTCGCTGACCACCGTCGAGCGCGGCGAGCTCGAAGCCGCCGTCGAGCGCGGCGATCGGGGCGCCGCCGGCGCCCTCAAGGCCGTCAAGTCGCTGACCTTCCAGCTCTCCGGCGCGCAGCTCGGCATCACCGTGACCAACCTGGTCGTCGGCATGCTCTCCGAGCCGTCGATCGCCAAGCTGCTCCAAGGCCCGGTCGAGGCCCTCGGCCTCTCCCCCGCGGTCGCCTCCTCGGTGGCCCTGGTCATCGGCACCGCCCTGTCGACCGTCGTCCTGATGGTCGTCGGCGAGCTGGTCCCCAAGAACTGGGCGATCTCCTCGCCGCTCGCGGTCGCCAAGGTGGTGGCCACCCCGCAGCGGATCTTCACCGCCGCGTTCAAGCCGCTGATCAGCCACCTCAACAACACCGCCAACCGCATCCTGCGCCGGCTCGGCATGGAGCCGACCGAGGAGCTGGCCTCGGCCCGCTCCCCGAAGGAGCTGGTGGCCCTGGCGCGCCACTCCGCCAAGGAGGGCGCCCTGGAGGCGGACACCGCGGAGCTGTTCGTCCGCACCCTCAACCTCGCCGAGCTGACCGCGGAGAACGTCATGACCCCGCGCGTCCAGGTCACCGCCCTGGACGTGCAGGCCACGGCCGAGGACGTCGCCAACGCGACCCGCGCGACCGGTCTCAGCCGCTTCCCCGTGTACCGGGGCAGCCTCGACTCGGTCGTCGGCATCGCCCACATCAAGGACGTCCTCGCCATACCCGCCGAAGAGCGCCCGCGCCGCCGCATCGGCGACATGCTGCGGGAGCCGCTCCTGGTGCCCGAGAGCCTGACCGTGGACCGGCTGCTCGACCGCCTCTCCGGCAAGCAGACGATGGCCGTCGTCATCGACGAGTACGGCGGCACGGCCGGCGTCGCGACCCTGGAGGACATCGTCGAGGAGGTCGTCGGCGAGGTGCGGGACGAGCACGACCCGCACGAGACCCCCGACCTGGCACCGGCGGGCGAGGACGCCGACGGCCGCGCGCTGTGGTCGGCCGACGGCGCGGCACGCACCGACCAGCTGGAGACCATCGGCCTGAAGGCGCCGCAGGGCCCGTACGAGACCCTGGCCGGCGTCCTGGCCACCGAGCTCGGCCGGATCCCGGCCGTCGGGGACACCGTGGAGCTCGCCGGCTGGCGGCTCGACGTGGTCGACGCCTCCGGGCGGCGGGCGGCGCGCGTGCTCCTGCACGCCCCGCTCCCCGGCACCGGTGAGGACACGCACGAGGAGGCGGGCCGATGATCGCGATCCAGCTGCTGATCGGCTTCGCGACCCTGGTCGTCAACGCCTTCTTCGTCGGCGCCGAGTTCGCCCTGATCTCCGTGCGCCGCAGTCAGATCGAGCCGCTCGCGGAGGCCGGGGACCGCCGGGCCCGCAGCGTCATCTGGGGCCTGGAGCACGTCTCCGCGCTGCTCGCGGCGGCCCAGCTCGGCATCACGCTGTGCACCCTGGTCCTCGGCATCGTGGCCGAACCGGCCATCGCGCACCTCCTGGAGCCGGTCTTCGACGCCGTGGGCGTCCCGCACGGCCTCGTGCACCCGATCTCGTTCGTGATCGCGCTGTCGGTCGCCACCTACCTGCACATGCTGCTGGGCGAGATGGTCCCGAAGAACATCGCGCTGGCCGAACCGACCCGCTCGGCGCTGGCGCTCGGCCCGCCGCTGGTGGCCGTGGCGCGCGCGCTTCGCCCGGTGATCTTCGCGATCAACGCGTTCGCCAACGCGATCCTGAAGCTGCTGCGGGTGGAGACGAAGGACGAGGTCTCGGCCACGTTCTCCGACGACGAGCTGGCCCGGATGGTCACCGACGCCGGTGACGCCGGCCTGCTCGACGACCGCGCCGCGGAGCGCCTGCACGACGCCCTGGAACTGGGCAGGCGCCCGGTCCAGGACGTCGTGATGCCGGTGGAGAAGGTCGTGTACGCGCGGGTGGGCACGACCCCGGAGGAGCTGGAGGCGCTGTCGGCGCGGTCCGGGTACTCCCGCTTCCCGGTGGTCGACTCGGAGCGTCGCATCCTGGGCTACCTGCACGTGAAGGACGCCCTGGACATCACCCCGCGCGACCTGCCCTTCCCGGTGACGGCGCTGCGTCCGATCGCCCGGGTGCGGGCGGCCACTCCGCTGGACGACGTCCTGACGGCGATGCGGCGCAGCCGGACCCACCTGGCCGCGGTCGTCGACGAGGACGGCCGGCCGGCCGGTCTGGTGACGATGGAGGACGTGCTGCGCGAACTGGTCGGACGCCCCTCGGGGTCGTGACGCACCGCCGCGCGGAGGACGCGGGAAGGGCCCGGGACGCACGCCGTCCCGGGCCCTTCCCGCGTCCGGCCCCGGGGGCGAGGACACCCGCTACAGCGCGGTCGCCGTGATCCAGGCGTCGAGGAGCGTGCGGTCGCCGGAGCGGGTGAAGCGGGTGTCGTCGGCCGCGTGCCGCCCGTGGACGAGCAGCAGGAGGTCGGCGGCGGTGCCCCCGACGCCCGCGGTCGGTTCGCCCTCGGCGCCGCGCCGCCAGGCGAATCCGCCGCCGCCGAGGACGACCGTCCAGGCGGCGCCGGTGTCGGTCGCGGTCAGCCGGAGGCTCGCGCCGTCCCGGCCGAGCTGGGCGACGGGTTCGGCGACCCAGGAGAAGTACGGGAGGTTCTCCAGGAACTCCTCGATGCCGTCGACGGCCGTCGCCGGATCGACCGGCGCGGGCTCCCGGCCGAGGGCCAGCTCGGCGTCGGCGAGGTGGACGACCGCCTCGAAGAGCAGCCGGCGCGGGAAGAACCGTACGTGCGGGTCGCTGCCGTGCGACCACGTCGGGGTGTCCGGCTCGGCCTCCCGCAGCACCCGCAGGGCGCTCTGCGCGCTCGCGGCGAGCCAGTCCGGGTAGCGGGCCGGGTCCGCCGGAAGGTCGAGCGGCACGTCCCCGGCCCGGACCCGTTCGGTCGCCCGGGTGCGCACCAGGTGTTCCGTCCAGCGGTGGGTCGTGCCGTGGTGCCGCACGAGATCGGCGAGGCTCCAGCCGGGGCAGCTCGGCACGGGCGTGGCGGGGTCGGCGTCGCGGACGAGCGTGACGAAGCTCTCGACGTACGAGGCGGTCAGATCGCAGCGGGCGGCGTGCCCGTCGCCCGGAAGGCCGAGGCCCGCCGGGACCGTCAGCAGCCGCTCGCGGCGGGGGCCGGGCGGCTGCCGCAGGGCGGCGTCGCGGAACAGGCGGTCGAGGGTCCGCCGGTCGGCGGCGGGAAGCGCGTCCAGGAGCCGCGCGGTGCCCGCGAGCCCCGGCCCGCCCGCGACGGGGTCGTTCGCCGTGGCCAGGTCGGCCACGGCCTCGGCCAGCGCGCTCAGCAGCGCCTCGCTCATGGGGGTTCCCCTCCCTGCTCCTCCGGGCCCACCCGCGGCCATACCGCGCGGTACGATCGCTGGGCCATGGAGATCAATGCCACGTACACCAGTCTCGTCGCCGTGGGCGACAGCTTCACCGAGGGTATGTCGGACCGGAGGCCCGACGGTTCCTACCGCGGCTGGGCCGACGTCCTGGCGGGCCGGCTGGCCGCCCGCACGCCCGGCTTCCGCTACGCGAACCTGGCCGTGCGCGGCAAGCTGATCGGCCAGATCGTCGACGAGCAGATCGACACGGCGGCCGCGATGAAGGCCGACGTCGTGACGCTCGTCGGCGGGCTCAACGACACCCTGCGGCCCACGTGCGACATGGGCCGGGTGCGCGGCCTGCTCGGCGAGGCCGTGGAGCGGCTCGCCCCGTCCTGCGGACAGCTGGTCCTGATGCGCAGCCCCGGCCGCAACGGCCCGGTCATGGAGCGCTTCCGCCCCCGCATGGAGGAGCTCTTCGGGTACGTGGACGAGCTCGCCGCCCGGCACGGCGCCCTGGTGGTCGACCTCTACGGCACCCCGGTGCTGGGCGACCCCCGGCTGTGGGACGTGGACCGGCTCCACCTCACGGCCGACGGGCACCGCCGGGTCGCGGAGGCGGTCTGGCAGACCCTGGGCCTGGCGCCCGAGGAGGACTGGCGGACCCCGCTGCCGGCGGCCGTCCCGCCGGGCTGGGCCGCCCGCCGGATCGCCGACGCCCGCTTCGCCAGGCAGCACCTGGCCCCCTGGATCGGACGCCGCCTCACCGGCCGCTCCTCCGGCGACGGGCGCGCCCCGAAGCGCCCGGAGCTGCTGCCGTACGACGTGACGCCCGTCTCGTAGCAAAGTCCAGTCCGGACCGTGGCGCTGGCCTGCAGAAACCGCCAGTAGAATCGGGACACGTGACAGCTGTGACTGCGAAGCCCCGCATCCCCAACGTCCTGGCCGGCCGCTACGCCTCCGCGGAGCTCGCCGTCCTCTGGTCCCCCGAGCAGAAGGTGAAGCTGGAGCGCCAGCTGTGGCTGGCCGTGCTGCGTGCCCAGAAGGACCTCGGGATCGAGGTTCCGGACGCGGCGCTCACCGACTACGAGCGCGTCCTCGACCAGGTCGACCTCGCCTCCATCGCGGAGCGCGAGAAGGTCACCCGGCACGACGTGAAGGCCCGCATCGAGGAGTTCAACGCCCTCGCCGGCCACGAGCACGTCCACAAGGGCATGACCTCGCGCGACCTCACGGAGAACGTCGAGCAGCTCCAGATCCGGCTCTCCCTGGAACTGATGCGCGACCGCACCGTGGCCGTCCTCGCCCGGCTCGGCAAGCTGTCCGCGGAGTACGCGGAGCTGGTCATGGCGGGCCGCTCGCACAACGTCGCCGCCCAGGCCACCACCCTCGGCAAGCGTTTCGCGACCGCCGCGGACGAGCTGCTCGCGGCCTACGCGCGCCTGGAGGACCTCCTCGGCCGCTACCCGCTGCGCGGCATCAAGGGCCCGGTCGGCACCGCCCAGGACATGCTCGACCTGCTCGGCGGCGACGCCTCGAAGCTGGCCGACCTGGAGCAGCGGATCGCCGGTCACCTCGGCTTCGCGCACGCCTTCACCTCGGTCGGCCAGGTCTACCCGCGCTCGCTCGACTACGACGTGGTCACCACCCTGGTGCAGCTGGCCGCCGCCCCGTCGTCGATCGCCAAGACGATCCGCCTGATGGCGGGCCACGAGCTCGTGACCGAGGGCTTCAAGCCCGGCCAGGTCGGCTCGTCGGCGATGCCGCACAAGATGAACACCCGCTCCTGCGAGCGCGTCAACGGCCTGATGGTCATCCTGCGCGGCTACGCGTCGATGACCGGCGAGCTGGCCGGCGACCAGTGGAACGAGGGCGACGTCTCCTGCTCGGTGGTGCGCCGGGTGGCCCTGCCGGACGCGTTCTTCGCCTTCGACGGTCTGCTGGAGACCTTCCTCACCGTCCTGGACGAGTTCGGCGCCTTCCCGGCGGTCGTCGCCCGCGAGCTGGACCGCTACCTGCCCTTCCTGGCCACCACCAAGGTCCTCATGGGCGCCGTGCGCGCCGGTGTGGGCCGCGAGGTGGCCCACGAGGCCATCAAGGAGAACGCCGTCGCCTCCGCCCTCGCCATGCGCGAGCAGGGCGCCGAGCGCAACGAGCTCCTGGACAAGCTGGCCGCCGACGACCGGATCCCGCTGGACCGGGCGCAGCTGGACGCGCTGATGGCCGACAAGCTGTCCTTCACCGGTGCCGCCGCCGACCAGGTCGCCGTCGTGGTCTCCCGTATCGAGGAGATCGCCAAGCAGTACCCGGAGGCCGCCGGCTACACCCCCGGGTCGATCCTCTGACCCGAACCCCCCGGTTCTCCGCCGAGGAGCTCCAGGCCGCCCGCGACCGCGTCGTCCCCGACGTGGCCGCGGGCGGCCTTTCGGTCCTCCTGTGCGGGATCAACCCGGGGCTGATGACCGCCGCGACGGGCCACCACTTCGCCCGCCCGGGCAACCGCTTCTGGCCGGTGCTGCATCTGTCCGGTCTCACCCCACGCCTGCTGGCCCCCGCGGAGCAGGACGAACTCCTCGCGTACGGCCTCGGCATCACCAACGTGGTGGCGCGGGCGACCGCGCGGGCGGACGAGCTGAGCGCCGAGGAGTACCGGGAGGGCGGCCGGATCCTGACCGAGAAGGTGGAGCGGCTCGCGCCGCGCTGGCTGGCGGTCGTCGGGGTCACCGCGTACCGCACGGCCTTCGGCGAGAAGAAGGCGGCGATCGGTCCGCAGGAGCGGACGATCGGCACGACCCGGATCTGGGCGCTGCCCAATCCGAGCGGGCTGAACGCGCATTGGACCGCGCAGTCGATGGCGGAGGAGTTCGCCCGGCTGCGCGAGGCGGCCGGACTGCCGGACCGGCGCGAGGGCTGACACGGGGGCGGGGGCGCGGGGGCGGCGCTCGTCAGGGCAGTGCGGCGCGGGCGGCCGGTTCACGGCGGGTCGACGTCGGTCACGCACACGAGCAGCCGGTACGCGTCCTCGGCGGCGCCCAGCAGGCCGAGCGCGATCCACCGTCCCTCCACCCGCCACAGCTCGACGTCGGGCACGGAGCTGCTCAGCAGGTCCCAGGGCTCCGGTATCCGCTCCCCGCGCTCCGCGCGCAGGAGCAGCGAGCCGAGGCCGAACCGGTCGGGCGGGCCCCAGCGGGCGGCCAGCAGCCCGGCGAGGGCCGTCCGCTCCGCCTCCGCCCGCTCCGCCGTGGCGGGGTCCCGGGGGGCGTCGCCGGGGGCTAACTCGGCGACGTGGTGGGCGCGGTCGCCGAAGGGACGGGCGCGCATCAGGTCGAGGGCGGCGAGGTGCCGGTCCAGGGTCATGGGTCCAGTAAAGCGGCAGCCACCGACAGCTGGTGGTCCGTCAGGCGGCCGCCGGCTCCGGTTCCGCACCGGGCGGCACTCGCCCCACCTGCGCCCATTGAGTAACATCCGGGCAAAGAGGCGCACGAGCTGGGAGGCACACGGTGGGGCGGCTGACCGGCGGGGATCCATCGCTGCTGCGGCGGATCAACTCCGCGGTGGTACTCCATGCGCTGCGGGGCTCCGACGCGCTCACACTCACGGACCTGACCCGGGTCACGGGCCTGTCCCGGCCGACGGTCGAGGGGGTGACCGAGGGACTCATCGAGGGCGGTCTCGTCGTCGAGGCGGCGCCCGAGGAGGGCGAGGCCCGGCGTCAGGGGCGGCCGGCCCGGAGGTTCCGCTTCCGGGCGGAGGCGGGGCACCTGCTCGGCGTCGAGATCGGCCCGCACCGGGTGGCGGCGCTGATCTCCGGTCTGGACGGGCGCATCATCGGCGCGGGTTCCCGCGAGGTGGCCGAGACGGCCCCCGAGGACGAGCGCCTGGACCGCGTGCGGACGGTGGTGGCCGACGTGCTGCGCAGGACCGGGGTGCCCCGGTCGAACCTGCGGGCGGTCGGCGTGGGCACGCCGGGGATCGTGGAGGCGGACGGCACGGTCCGCCTCGGCACCGCGCTGCCCGGCTGGACGGGCCTCGCGCTCGGCGAGCGGCTGCGGCGCTCCTTCCGCTGCCCGGTCATCGTGGAGAACGACGCCAACGCGGCGGCGGTCGCCGAGCACTGGAAGGGTGCCGCGACCGACTCCGACGACATCGTCTTCGTCCTCGCCGGACTGAGCCCCGGCGCCGGTTCGCTGATCGGCGGCCGGCTGCACCGCGGCTACGGCGGGGCCGCCGGCGAGATCGGGGCCCTACACCTGCTCGGCCGGGGCGTCACTCCCGAGCACCTGCTCTCGACCACGGACGAGCCGCTGCACCCGCTGGACGAGCAGGCGGTGGCCGAGGTGTTCGCGCTGGCCCGCCAGGGCGACGCGCGGGCCGGGGCGGCCGTGGAACGGTTCATCCAGCGGCTGGTGCACGACGTGGCGGCGCTGGTGCTCGCGCTGGACCCGGAGCTGGTGGTGATCGGCGGCTGGGCGGCCGGTCTGGACGGGGTGCTCCAGCCGCTCCGCGACGAGCTCGCGCGGTTCTGCCTGCGGCCGCCGCGGGTGGTCCTGTCGCTGCTGGGCGAGGCGGCGGTGGGCACGGGCGCGCTGCGGCTGGCGCTCGACCACGTCGAGGAGCAGTTGTTCGCGGTGGACGGCACGGTGTCGGCCCGCCGCTGAGGCGGACCCCGCGCGCGGGGTCCGCCTGCCGCACAACGGACCGGGCCCGTCGCCCGGACGCCGTACCGACGGCGTCCGGGCGACGGGCCCGGTGGTGTGTGCGCGGAGGTCAGGAGGCCATGACCAGGTCTCCGGAGTCGCCGAAGGTGAGCTTGCAGGTGTCGGCCCGGTACGTGGCGACCGACACGGCCGCGGTGCCGCCCTCGGAGAGGTAGCGGGTGGTGACCACGAGGACGGGAGCGCCCGGCAGGCGGTCCAATTCGCGGGCGTCGTCGGCGCGCGCCGAGCCGAGCTCGACGGAGCGGTCCTGCCCGTCGAGGACGAGGCGCTGGAGCTCGCTCAGCACGGAGCGGGCGCGGTCGACCCCGCCGGGGACGTCGACGGCACCGAGGCCGGGGACGGATCCGGAGGGCACGTAGAGCAGTTCGGCGGCGACCGGCTGGCCCTCGGTGACGCGCAGGCGGCGCACCACGTGCACGGGCTCGTCGGGGGTGATCTCCAGGAGGCGCGCGACGGCGGCGGGCGCCGTGCCGGAGGCGGAGTCCACGGACTGCCAGGTGTCCTCGCCGACGCCGGGCCAGGCGTGCTGGGTGGTGGAGACGTCCACGCCGACCCGGGGCGGGGCGACGGTGGTGCCGACGCCGCGGCGGCGCTGCAGGCGGCCCTCCAGCTCCAGCTGCTCCAGGGCCTGCCGGAGCGTGGCGCGCGCGACGCCGAAACGGGCGGCCAGTTCACGCTCGTTGGGCAGGATCTCGCCGACCGCGAAGTCCGAGTCGAGGGCTTCGCCGATCACGGTCTTGAGGTGCCAGTACTTCGGCTCCGGCACTGATTCCAGCTGCGTGGTCCCCACCCTGATCCTCCGCACATTCGCCGTGTCCCGCGGCGGTTTTCCGCGCCCTTGTTTATTAAAGGTTCCTGCACTAACTCTGCGACCATAAGGTGCCGCACACCCTTGGTCAAGACCAATCCTCCGCCGAACGCCCCCGAATGTGACCCTCTGACCTAGATCGTTCACAGGACGTTCGCGTCGTGGAGAGCCCTGCGCAGCAAAAGGCCCCGCCCCGGACCGCGATCGGGTCCTGGGCGGGGCCGGTGGAGCGGGCGGGAGGTCAGCCGAAGGTGAGGCCGCGCAGTTTGTCGGGGTTGCGCAGGATGTAGACGCAGGCGATGCGTCCGTCGCGGATGTCGATCTGGAAGACGGAGTCGACCTTGCCGTCGACCAGGGCGACCAGCGCCGGGCCGCCGTTGACCTCGGCGAAGCGGATCCCGAACGCGTCCCCCGCGCCTTGGGAGATCGCGACCAGGAATCGCCCGATCTTGTCGGCGGTCTCCATGATCCGCAGCGGGGCCTTGGACTTGCCGCCGCTGTCCCCGACGAGCCTGACGTCGGGGGCGAGGAGGGCGAGCAGCCCTTCGAGGTCGCCACTCGCGGCGGCGGCGAGGAACCGCTCGGTGAGGTCGCGCCGTTGGGCCGGGTCCACGTCGTAGCGCGGCCGGCCCTCGTCGACGTGCCGGCGGGCGCGTCCGGCGAGCTGGCGGACGGCGGCCTCACTGCGGTCGAGGGCGGTGGCGATCTCCGCGAAGGGGAAGCCGAAGGCCTCTCGCAGGACGAAGACGGCGCGTTCGAGCGGGGAGAGCGACTCCAGGACGACCAGGAGCGCGAGGGAGACGGAGTCGGAGAGCAGTGCGCGCTCGGCGGTGTCGGGCACGGACGGCCCGAAGTCGGTGACGATCGGCTCGGGCAGCCAGGGGCCGACGTAGGACTCGCGGCGGGACTGGACCTGGCGGAGCCGGTCGATGGCGAGCCGGGTGGTGATGCGGACGAGGAAGGCGCGGGGCTCGCGGACCTCGGAGCGGTCGTCGGCGACCCAGCGCAGCCAGGCCTCCTGCACCACGTCCTCGGCGTCGGCGGCGCGGCCGAGCATCCGGTAGGCGACGCCGGTGAGCATCGCGCGGTGCTCTTCGAACAGGTCGGTGGGGTCGGTCAGGGTGTCGGTCGGCACGGTTCCATCCCAGCTCACGCCACGGCCCCTGTCCAGTTTCGGGCCCTGCTCTTGAACTCGACTCTACTCACGGGTAATTGTTGCTGACAGGGTGTCTCAGGGGTTTTCCACGACAGGAGCAGCCGATGTCCGCACAGATCTCTTTCCCGGTGGAGTCCCCCGGCGGGCCGCACACGGTGACCGTCGCGTACGAGCGCAGGGGCCGGGGCGAGCCGCTGCTGCTCCTCCACGGGATCGGCCACCACTGGCAGGCCTGGGAGCCGGTGCTCGACGTCCTCGCGACCGAGCGGGACGTCATCGCGGTCGACCTGCCCGGCTTCGGCGCCTCCCCCGCCCTGCCCGAGGGGTTCGGGTACGACTTGAGCACCGTGGTGCCGGTGCTCGGCGCCTTCTGCGCCGCGCTCGGCGTCGAGCGCCCGCACGTGGCGGGCAACTCCCTCGGCGGGCTGCTCGCCCTGGAGCTCGGCCGCGAGAAGCTGGTGCGCTCGGTGACGGCCCTCTCCCCCGCCGGGTTCTGGTCGGAGGCCGAACGGCGCTACGCGTTCACGACCCTGCGCGCCATGCGGGGCGCCGCGCTCGCGATGCCCGTCCCGCTGATCGAGCGCCTCTCCCGCAGCGCGGGCGGGCGCACCGTCCTCACCAGCACCATCTACGCGCGCCCCGGACGCCGTTCACCCGAGGCGGCCGTCGCCGAGACGCTCGCCCTGCGGGCGGCGACCGGCTTCCACCAGACCCTGGCGACCGGCGGGGGCGTCCTCTTCACCGACGACGTCCCCGCCGTGCCCGTCACCGTGGCCTGGGGCTCCCGCGACCGGCTCCTCCTGCGCCGCCAGGGCGTGCGGGCCAAGCGGGTCATCCCCGGCGCGCGCCTGGTCCGGCTGCCGGGCTGCGGCCACGTCCCCATGAACGACGACCCGGCCCTGGTCTCCCGGGTGATCCTCGACGGCAGCCGCACCGGCGCCTGATCCCGTCCGCGAGAACAGGCCCGTGCCCAGGGCCGCCCCGGCCCCCACGAGGAGGCTCCCGGCAGCCTGCGGCAGGCCGAAGGAGCCGTGCGCGACGGCGGCTGCCGTCACGGCGGCGGCCACCGGGATGGCACCCGTGCAGAGAGTGGCCCTCTCCATGCCGATGCGCTGGACCCCCATGTAGAAGAGGACGAAACCGACGACCGTCGCCAGCGCCGCCTGCCACACCAGGGCGCCGGTCTCGACCGCCGTCGGCAGGCGCAGGGCGGCACGGCCGTCGACGACCAGGCCGATCAGCGCCGACTCCACCGCGGCCACCCCGCACACCACCGCCGTCAGCAGCTTCGGCCCCAGCGGGCGCAGCACCGGCACCGCCAGGACCGTGAAGCCGACCTCGCCCGCGAGGGCCGCCACCGACCAGCCCAGGCCCGCGAGGTCGGTGCGGCCCCAGCCCTGGACGGTGAAGGCGCCCCCGGCTACGAGCAGCGCGCCGAACAGCACCGGCCGGGCGGGCCTGCGGCCCTCCGTCAGCGGCACCAGGACCGCGACCACGACCGGCGCGCAGCCGACCAGGACGCCGGGCACGGCGGGCTCGGCGGTCCGCTCTGCGGCCAGGACGGCCAGGTTGAAGCCGACCATGCCGACGGCCGCGACCAGAGCTACCCGCAGCCACTGCCGCGCGGTGAGGGCACGCAGCGGCCCGAGGGCGCCGCGGCCGAGGAGGGGGAGCAGGAGGAGGCAGGCGGCGGCGTAGCGCAGCGCCTGCCCGCCCGCGTAGGGGTAGGCGCCGAGCAGGCTGTTGGCGGTGAAGGAGGCGCCGACGAGGGCGTAGGCGACGGTCACCAGGAGGGCGCCGCGCAGGGAGTTCGCAATCATGGTCCCGACGCTAGGAAGCGGCGCTCTCCGCATTAAGGTCCACTTCCATGACGCCATCGGGGACCACTTGGGGCGCGGACCGGGGGGACGTCATCGGAACCGTCCCCTCCGCCGGTGTCCCGCAGCCTGCCTGGGAGGTGCTCCTCCCGGCGGCCGGCGCCCCCGCGCGGGGGCGCGGCCGGGCACTCCAGGAGGCGCTGCGGGAGGCGGTGCGCACGGGCCGGCTGGGCCCCGGCACCCGGCTGCCGTCGAGCCGCGCCCTCGCCGCCGACCTCGGCGTCTCGCGGGGCCTGGTGACCGAGGTGTACGAGCAGCTCACCGCGGAGGGCTACCTCCGCAGCGACCGGGGCTCGGGCACCTGGGTGGGCGGCGCGGCGCGTTCCGCCGCGCCGGGCGCGCGGGACCTGGCGCCACGCGCGCCGGGCGTGCGGGTGGACTTCCGTTCCGGCACACCCGACCTGGCGCTCTTCCCGCGCGCCGCGTGGGGCGCCGCCCAGCGGAGGGTCCTCGCCGAACTCGCCCACCGGCAGCTCGGCTACCCCGATCCGCGCGGGCTGCCGGAACTGCGCGCCGCCCTCGCCGCGCTCCTCGCGCGCAGGCGCGGGGTGGTGGCCGATCCCGAGCGCCTGGTGGTGTGCTCGGGCGTGGCGCAGGCCGCCACGCTGCTGGGTTTCGTGCTGCGGGCGCGCGGGCTGCGCACGGTGGGGGTCGAGGATCCGGGGAGCCCCGAGCACGCCCGCCTGTTCGCCTCGACGGGCGTGGACACGGTGTGGCTGCCGGTCGACGAGGAGGGCCTGGAGCCGGGGCCGCTGGCCGCGTCCGGGGTGCGGGCGGTGGTCGTGACGCCCTCGCACCAGTTCCCCTCCGGGATCGCCTACTCGGCACGACGGCGGGCCGAACTCCTCGACTGGGCGCGGTCGGTGGACGGCTTCGTCCTGGAGGACGACTACGACGGCGACTTCCGCTACGACCGGGCCCCGGTGGGCGCGCTCCAAGGACTCGACCCGGAGCGGGTGGCGTACGCGGGCTCGGTGAGCAAGTCGCTCGCGCCGGGACTCCGCCTGGGCTGGATGCTGGTGCCGGAGGTCCTGCTCGACGAGGTGGTCGAGCGCAAGCGCACCATGGACCTCGGCAATCCGGCCCTCGACCAGGCCGTCCTCGCCCGCTTCGTGACCGGCGGCGGCTACGACCGTCAGCTGCGCCGGTGCCAGCGCGCCTACCGCGAGCGCAGGGACGCCCTGGTGGCCGCCCTGGAGCGGCACTTCCCGGGCAGCAGCGTCAGCGGCATCGCGGCGGGCCTCCACCTCATCGCCCACCTGCCCGCGCGGCACGGCCCGACACCACGCCTCCTGGACCGCGCCCGGGCGGCGGGCGTGGCCCTGCGCTCCCTGGAGGAGCACGGCACGGCACGCTCCTCGGACGGGACGGTCCGGCTGGTCCTCGGGTACGCACATCTGACGCCGGGGGAGATCGCGCTGGGGGTGGGGCTGCTGGCAGGGGGAGGGCAGGGATGACGGGCGCGGGCGGGCATCGGGGTGGACGGGCGTCGGGGGGACGGGCGTCGGGGGGACGGGCGTCGGGGGGGGGACGGGCATCGGGGTGGACGGGCGTCGGGCCGGACAGGCGTCAAGCCGCCCGCCCCGTCCCGTTGTTCACGTGGGGTTCGACTTCGCGCCTCCCCCGGGCACTAGGCATGGGGGCGGCCCATCCCGCCGAGTCCCCGGAGGCGCTTCGATGTCCCACCGCACGCCCGCATCTTCCCCCGCACGCCGTACGGTCCTGCGTGGATCGCTCGCCGCTTCGGCCGCCGCCCTCAGCGTCGGCGGCGGCGCCTTCGCGAGCCCGGCGCTCGCGCTCTCCGGGCGCCCCTCGGCCGCGTGGGGCGTGCAGGCCGGTGACGTGACCGCGCACACGGGCCTGGTGTGGGTCCGTTCGGACCGGCCGGCCCGCATGATCGTCGAGACCTCGTCCGGCGAATCGTTCCGCCGCGTCCACCGCCACTACGGGCCGCTCCTTGGCCCCGGCACCGACTTCACTGGCACCACCGCGCTGCGCGGACTCCCGGCGGGCGAGCAGATCCACTACCGGGTGACCCTGGCTGACCCGGACGACCCGCGCCGTACGGGCGAGGCCGTCACCGGCACCTTCCGCACGGCGCCCGAACGGCGCCGCGACGGGGTGCGGTTCCTCTGGTCGGGCGACATCGCGGGCCAGGGCTGGGGCATCAACCCGGACATCGGCGGCTTCCGCGCCTACGAGGAGATGCGCCGGCTGGACCCGGACTTCTTCCTGTGCAGCGGCGACACCATCTACGCGGACGGCGTCATCCAGCCCAGCGTCACGCTGCCCGACGGACGCGTCTGGCGGAACGTCACCACGCCCGAGAAGTCGAAGGTCGCCGAGACCCTGGACGAGTACCGCGGCAACTTCCGCTACAACCTCCTCGACCACAACGTGCGCGCCTTCAACGCGCAGGTGCCGTCCCTCGTGCAGTGGGACGACCACGAGGTCCGCAACAACTGGTACCCCGGGCAGATCCTGGACGACCCGCGCTACACGGAGAAGGACGTCGACGTCCTCGCGGCCCGCGCCTCGCGGGCGTTCGGCGAGTACTTCCCCGTCTCCACGCTCCACGCGCGCGGCGCCGAGCGCCGGATGAACCGGGTGGTGCGGTACGGCCCGCTGCTCGACGTGTTCGTGCTCGACATGCGCTCGTACCGCAACGCGAACTCGCCGGGTCGGCAGGCCGACGACACCACCGGCATCCTCGGCGCGGAGCAACTGGAGTGGCTGAAGCGGGAGCTGAGCCGCTCGCGCGCGGTGTGGAAGGTGCTCGCGGCGGACATGCCGCTGGGGCTCGTGGTCACGGACGGCGCCACCGACTTCGAGGCGGTCGCGCAGGGCGACCCGGGCGCGCCGCTCGGCCGCGAGCTGCAGATCGCCGAGCTGCTCCGGTTCATCAAGCACCGGCGGATCACCGGCACGCTGTGGCTCACGGCGGACGTCCACTACACCTCGGCGCAGCACTACGCCCCGGAGCGCGCCGCCTTCCAGGACTTCGCGCCCTTCTGGGAGTTCGTGTCCGGACCGCTGGCGGCGGGCGGCTTCCCGGCGAACAAGCTGGACGCCACCTTCGGCCCCGACCGGGTCTTCGTACGGGCGCCGGAGCGGGCCAACCTGTCGCCGATGGAGAGCCCGCAGTACTTCGGCGAGGTCGACATCGACGGCGACAGCGGGGAACTGACGGTCCGCCTGCGTGCCGAGGGCGGCACGGTGCTGTTCAGCAAGGTGCTCCAGCCGGGCCGCGTCGGGCAGTGACACCGCGGCGTACGGCCGGTCGGTCCGGTCCCTGAGCAGAATGGCGGGACCGCCCCGCAGCGGAGGCCGGACGGCCTCGAAGTGCCTGGTCAAGGGCGGTCGGAGACGATTGTCAGTGGCGGGTCCTACGGTCGTTCTCATGACGCGATCCGTACAGGCGCTCGCCTACGCACGCCCTTCCGCCCTGGAGTCCCTGGGCTCCGGCCGGCTGCTCGGACTGGAGACCTCGGGGGGCCTCACGCCGCGCGGCGCCGAGGCCCGTCCCCGGTTCTTCGCGGGCTTCCTCAGCTCGCCGCAGATCGCCGCGCGCGGCCTGCTCGCGGTCGCCGACGTGGCCGCGGCCCGCTACTACCAGCGGATACGGCCGGCGTCGCTGGACCCGGTGGTGACCGGCAACGGCGACCGGCTGCGCTTCGAGTCCTTCTCGGGCTGCGGAGGGGTGTACGCACGCCTGGACGTGCTGAGCGCGGGCCTGGACGGCGCGGAGACCGGCCACGGCACGACGAACGTGGACGTGAACAACCCGCTGCGCGAGGCCCTTTCCCGGATCACCGGCGACGACCCCCTGCATCTGCGCGTCGGACCGGACGAGTTGACGGTCACCACGCTCGACGGCCCCGTCGTGGAGAAGAAGGTGCCGCTGCCGGACCGCTGGCTGCGCGGCTTCGCCGAGGCGCAGGTCGCCTCCGCCGGCTTCGACCTGCGCGCGGAGCTGTCGGGCGCCGAGGCGGTGCGCTTCCTGCGCTCGCTGCCGCGCTCGCAGGCCCGGGGCGGCGCCCCGCTGTGGGTGGTGCAGTCCGGCCGGACGCTGCGGCCCACCACGCGGCCCCTCCCGGGCGCGGTCTGCCTGGCCGGACCCGACCGGCTCGTCGCCCTGGAGCGGGTGCTGCGGCACGCGACGGCGCTGCGGGTGTACGGGCCGGTGCCGGACGGCGCGCCCGCGCCGAGCGCCTGGGAGGTGGAGCTGCCCGGGATGCGGCTCACCCTGACCCTGTCCCCCGACTCGGCGCGCGGCTTCTCGGGCGAGGGCGGCGTCCTGGAGGCGCTGGCCACGGACGAGGCCGCGGGCGACGCGGAGCTGGTCTCGGTGCTGCTCGCCTGGGAGCCGCGGATCGACCCGGCCGACCTGGCCGAGCAGGCGGGCCTCTGCGTGGACCGGGTCCGGGCCGCGCTGACCCGGCTCGGCACGGCCGGGCGCGTGGGGTACGACGTGGCCGACGCGGCGTACTTCCACCGGGAGTTGCCGTACGACGCCGACCGCGCCGAACGGCACAACCCGCGTCTGGTCGACGCACGCGCCCTGCTCGCCCACGGCGCGGTCACCCTCGACGGCGAGCTGGCCACGGTGGTCTCGGCGGACCGGCGCTACCAGGTACGGGAGTCGACGGGCGGGCGGCTGAACTGCACCTGCGCATGGTGGGCGGAGTACCGGGGACGGCGGGGCCCCTGCAAGCACGCGCTCGCCGTGCGGATGGCCCGACGGGGCGGGGGCGTCGGCACGCCGGATCACACCGAGGCCGCCGGTACGGCGGTCTCCAGCACGGGAGGTGCGCGATGACGCGGATCGGTACGGACATGCACGCGGGTGCGGACGCGGGCCCGGGCCCGGCGACCGCCACCGCGACGGCGCCCTCCGCGCAGGTCGAGCAGCTGCTCGACGCGGTGCGCCAGGGGCGGCGTGGCGATGTGCCCGGTCTGCTCAAGGCGCTTGACGCGGCCGGGCACAAGGCGGCGGTCCCCGAGCTGAAGCGGCTCCGCAAGGAGGTCCGCGGCTGGGACTGGGGGCGGTGGCGGGAGCAGCAGCGGGTGCGGGGCGCGCTGCGGCTCGCGGGCGCCGGCTGCATCACGGGGGCGGCCGGCGCCGCGGAGTGGATCGGCGGGCGCGACTTCCAGGAGTGGGGGAACGAGGGCGGCGCGGTGCTCGGCGTGCTCGCGCACCGCGACCACGCGTGGCTCACGGAGGTGGCCCGGAGGCTGGCGGAGCGGCCGACCCTGGCGGAGGAGGAGTACGGTCTGGTGCACGGGCTCGTCCTGCTGACCGGCTGCCCCGCGCCCGCCACCGACGCCTATGTCCGCGGCTGGACCGCGGACATGAGCCGCCGGAACCTCGTGGCCAGCCTGCGGCAGGACCCGCAGACGCCGGTCCTCGTCCCCCGCCTCCTCGACCTGACCGAGACCCCGGACGCGGTCGCCTGGCAGTCCGCCGCCGGTTCCGAGGACCAGCGCTCCCACTGGCCCAGCGCGCTCGCCGCCCTCGCGGGCGAGGGGCTGCTCGACCGGGCGGAGCTGGTCGACGCCTGTGTGGCCCGGCTGCTGCGGGGCGGCCGGCCGCGCGATCTGCGGCTGCCGCTCGCCCTGCTCCAGGTCGTCGGGGCCACGGAGGAGGAGCGACGGGCACGGATCCCGGACTGGCTCGGCATGGTGGCCGACGGCCCTTCGCCGGTGGCCGCGCACGCGCAGGAGGTGCTGGCGGGGCTCGCCCTCGACGGTGCCCTGCCGGTGCGGGAGCTGGCGGAGATGTCCGGCTCGGTGCTGTTCCGCACCGAGAAGAAGCTGGTGCGGGCGCAGTTGACGCTGCTGTCCAAGGTGCTGCGCCAGGCGCCGGGGGCGGCGGCGGAGCTGCTGCCGGTGGTGATGGACGCGTTCGGGCACGAGGACACGGCGATCCAGGAGCGGGCCCTGAAGCTGGTGGGCCGCCATCTCGCCGGTGTGGACGAGCAGGTCCGCGAGGAGCTGGCCGGTGCGGCGGTGCTGCTGAGCCCGGTGCACCGGGCGGCGGCGGTCGAGCTGTTCGGAGCGGCGGCGGAGGGCGACGCGCTCCCCTATGAGGAAGTGCTGCCGCCGGTCCCGGAGCCGCGCACGGTGGCGCCGACGGCCGGGAGCATCGCCGAGCTGATCGAGGATCTGGTCACCGTCGTGCGGCGGCCCGGCGAGCCGGAGGAGTTCGAGCGCGCCCTGGACGGTCTCGTACGGCACGCGCACGGGGACCGGGCGGCGCTCACGACGGCGGTGCGGGAGACGTTCGGCGACGCGCACTGGATGAACGGCGGGGACCACTTCGCGTACGGCCCGCAGGGGATCATGGTGGTGATCGCCGCTCTGACGGGGACGGCGCGCGTGTCGCGGATCGCGGACGGGCGTCGTCGGGGTACGGCGTCGTGCGGTCACGCGGGGCCCACCGGGGTGGTGGAGGCCCGGCTGTGGGAGGCCGCGTGGCTGGTCGCCTCGTCGGCGCCGGTGCCGTTCCTGCTGGCGACGCCGACCCTGCACACCGGTGCGATCGACGCCCCGGTGCTGGTCGAGCGGTTGCGGGAGTACCGGGACGCGGGGGTCGAGCCCGCCCCCGTCGACCTCGCCCAGGCGCTGCTGCGGGTGCGGAGGTCCGGTCCCGGGGTGTCCGCGGCCGCCGAGGGGGCGGCGGCGCTGGGCACCCGGGCGGGCGAGCGGCTCGCGGCGTGGCTGACGGCCGACGTCTCGCTCGCGCCCGGGGTGCGCTTCCTGGACCGGGGGCCCGACATCCGCTCCGGGCGGTGGTGGCTGGCGGACCGGGTCGTGGTGGCGTTCCGGGAGCGGCGGACGATACGGGAGGAGTTCCCGCCGCCGTTCCAGTGGCTGGGCGGCGAGTCCACCGAGGTCGCCCGCCGGTGCCGCCACTGGTCGGGGCAGCACCCGCACTGGCCGGGCGTGCTGCCCCAGGACCGGGAGACGCTGGCGGTGTGGCTGCTGCCGGAGGTGGGGAACGGGTCCGAGTGGGACGCCCGGGGCTCGGCCTGGGGGCTGACCCCGCTCGCCGAGGGCGAGGGGCCGGTGGGTCCCGCCGTCCATGTCGCGCTCGCCGTGGGCCTCGGCGGCCGGCACGCGGAGGACCGGCTGACCGCCGTCGACGCGCTCCTGGTGCTCGCGGCCCGGGGCGGATTGGACGCCGCGGCACTGGGCGGTCGGCTCGGGCTGCTGCTGGCCGAGGGGACGGTGAAGCCGAACCGGCTCGCGGACGCGTCCCGCACGGCGGCCGCGACCGGGGCGTACGGGACGGTCTGGTCGGTGCTCGGCGTGCTGCTGCCGGGGCTGCTCGCCGCGCCGAAGCCGCCGCGCGGGCTCGGGGAGCTGCTGGCGGTGGCCGCCGAGTGCGTCGAGCGGTGCGGGGCCGGGGGCACGCTGCCGGGCCTCGCGGAGGCGGCGGCGCGGGCGGGATCCTCGCAGGCGGTGGTGCAGGCACGGCGGCTGCTGAGCGCACTCGGACAGGGAGCCGATCAGACCGCGTCATAACCTGTCGAAACCAGCCACAAAGCCAGCAGATCGGCACTTAACCCGTCGGTCACAAAGCGTTCGTGATCACGCAACACCGCTGGGTCACAGTGAGGTCATGGACTCCATGAATCCCCGCAAGAACGCCCGCCACACCCACCGCTGGCGACACGACGTGATCGAGCTGGCCGCGATGTTCACCGCCGTGGTGGTGGCCGATTCGATCGCCAAGACCATCGCCAAGGGACCCGACGGTCCCTACCTGCTGGTCTTCTCGGCGATCGCGCTGGTCGCCACCGCGGCCTTCCACACCTGGTGGGCACGGCGCCACAGCCATGCGCCGCCCGCCGACGATCCCGGCAGCGGGGAACACCCGCCGCCGTCCACCGCCGGGGCCGGTCCCGTGGAGGAGTCCGCGGGCACGGCCCTGTGGCGGATGCGGACCACGGTCCGCGACACCCCGGGCAGCCTCGCCGCGCTGTGCTCGGTGCTGGCCCGTCACGGTGTCGACATCCTGACCCTGCAGACCCACCCGCTCGCCGACGGGACCGTCGACGAGTTCCTGCTGCGGGCGCCCGCCGGTCTGGAGACCGCCACCCTCACCCGGGCCGTCGCCGCGGCCGGCGGCAGCGACACCTGGACCGAGCGGGCCGACGCCCACGACCTCGTGGACACCCCGACCCGGCTGCTCGGCCTCGCCACCCGCACCGCCCTCGACTCGGCCGAACTCCCGCTGGCACTGCGCCAGCTGCTCGGCCGGTGCACCCTCCACTCGGTTCCCGCCGTCTCCCTCAGCGGCCGCCCCAACGGCGAGATCGCCCCGGTGGAGGGCGTCCTGGAGGAGACCAGCATGCGGCTGCGCGACCCGAACGGCGGCACGCTGGTCATCGAGCGGCCCTACCTGCCGTTCACCCCGACCGAGTTCGCCCGCGCCCGGGCGCTCGTCGAGCTCGACGCCCGCCTCGGCCCGCGCGTCCCGCGCGGCCAGGACGTCCTCACCCTGCCCGAGGGCAACGCGATCACGGTCCGGCGCGCCGACCAGCGCGACCTGGCCGCCGCGCGCGCCCTGCACGACCGCTGCTCCGAGCGGACCCTGCGGCTGCGCTACCACGGTCCCGTCGGCGACGCCGACCGCTACCTCGACCACCTGCTCAGCCCGCGTTTCGGCCGCACCCTCGCGGTGCAGACGGCCTCCGGCCGGATCGTCGCCCTCGGCCATCTGCTCTGGGACGGCGACGAGACCGAGGTCGCCCTGATGGTCGAGGACGACTGGCAGCGCCGCGGCATCGGCGCCGAACTCCTCGGCCGCCTGGTGGCGATGGCCGAGGAGGGCGGCTGCGACAGCGTCTACGCGGTGACCCAGTCCTCCAACACCGGGATGGTCGCCGCCATGCGCGGCCTGAACCTGCCGCTGGACTACCAGATCGAGGAGGGCACGCTGGTCGTCACCGCCCGGCTGGACGGCCGGTCCGCGGACCGGCGGGAACCGGCTCCGCGCCCGGAGCAGCGGCCGGCCGGTCGCTGAGCGCCCGGGTCAGGTCCCGCCACAGGTCCTCGACGTCCTCCAGCCCCACCGACATCCGCAGCAGCCGGTCACCGATCCCGCCGGACCTGCGGTCCGCGGCCCCCACGATGCGGTGGCTGATCGAGGCCGGGTGCTGGATCAGGGTGTCGACGCTGCCCAGGCTCACCGCCGGCGTGATCAGCCGCACCGAGGCGATCACCTCGTGGGGGTCCCCGTACACCTCGAAGGCGACCATCGCCCCGCCGATCCTCGGATAGTGCACCCGCGCGATCCGCGGGTCGGCGGCCAGCCTGCGGACCAGCTCCGCCGCCGTCGAGGAGGCCGCCCGCACCCGCACCGGCAGCGTGGCCAGACCGCGCAACAGCAGGTAGCCGGCGAGCGGGTGGAGCACCCCGCCGGTAGCGAACCGCACCTGGCGCAGCCCCCGGGCGAACTCCTCGTCGCAGGCGACGACCCCGCCCATCACGTCGCCGTGCCCGCCCAGGTACTTGGTGGCGCTGTGCAGCACGACGCGCGCGCCCTGCTCGGCGGGCCGCTGGAGCACCGGGGTGGCGAAGGTGTTGTCGACGAGCAGCGGCACCGAGCCGCAGGAGTGCGCGAGGGCCCGGACGTCGACCTCGGCCAGGGTCGGATTGGCCGGCGACTCGACCATCACCAGGCCGGTGTCCGGCCGGATCGCGTCGGCGACGCCCGCCGGGTCGGTCCAGGTCACCTCGGTGCCGAGCAGCCCGGCGCTGAGCAGGTGGTCGCTGCATCCGTACAGCGGGCGGACGGCCACGACGTGGCGCAGCCCGAGGCTCGCCCGGCTCAGCAGGACGGCGCTCAGGGCCGCCATGCCGCTGGCGAAGGCGACGGCGGATTCGGTGCCCTCCAGTCGGGCCAGCGCGGTCTCGAAACGCGCGGTGGTCGGGTTGTCGAGCCGGGCGTAGACGGGCGGGCCGTCGGGCCGGGCGCCGGTGGCGGCGAAGGCGTCGATGCGGGCCGCCTCCGCCCGGGTGTCCGCCGAAGGGTAGGTGGTGGACAGGTCGATCGGAGCGGCGTGCAGGCCGAGTCCGGCGAGGTCGTCGCGTCCGGCGTGCACGGCTTCGGTGGCCAGCGCCCGTGCCGGGTGGGCCGCGCCGCCGGGGGTGACCGGTGCCAGGGGTTCCATGGGGGTGTCCATGGGCGGCACTGTGAACGGATACCGGCGCGTAGCGGGAAATCGCCGTGCTACGTTCGGCCGATGGCCGATTCCGTCGTACTGGACACGGTCGATCTGCACATACTTCGCCTGCTGCAGAACGACGCCCGGACCACCTACCGTGAGCTCGCCTCCGAGGTCGGCGTCGCGCCTTCCACATGCCTCGACCGGGTGGCCCGACTGCGTCGCTCCGGAGTGATCCTCGGTCACCGCCTACAGCTGAATCCGGCCAAACTCGGCCGGGGTCTCGAAGCGCTGCTCCTGGTCCAGGTCCGCCCGCACCGGCGCGAACTCATCGGCCCGTTCGTCGAACGCATCCGCGCGCTGCCGGCGTCGAGGGCCCTGTTCCATCTCACCGGGCCCGACGACTACTTGGTGCACGTGGCCGTCGCCGACCCCGCCGACCTGCAGCGTCTCGTCCTGGACGAGTTCACCTCGCGGCGCGAGGTGGCCCGGGTCGAGACCCGGCTGATCTTCCAGGAGTGGGAGTGCGGCCCCCTGCTGCCCCCGGTCCCGAGCGCTCATTTGTCAGCCGACTGAGATCGATTGAGGGTGACGCGGAGAGCTCGCACGGGCGAGGATGAGTCCCATGCCAGAGACTTCCAGCATCGTGCTTCCCCGTCAGGTCGCCGACGAATACGTCGACGCACTCATCGAACTCGACCCGATCACCGGTACCTACCTGGGAGTCAAGGAGAGTTCGGGTCGCCTCCCCGACTTCTCCCCCGCCGGCCAGGAGGCCATGGCCGACCTCGCCCGTCGCACCCTCGCCCTCCTCGACGAGGCCGAGGGCCGGCCCGGTGCCGAGGACGAGGCGGAGCGGCGCTGCGCCCGGCTGCTGCGGGAACGGCTGAACGCCCAGCTCATCGTGCACGAAGGGGACGAGGGCCTGTGCGCGGTGAGCAACCTCCGCTCGCCCGCGCACAGTGTGCGCCTCTCCTTCACCATGCTGCCCACCGAGACCGAGGAGGACTGGACTGCGGTCGGCCGGCGGCTGCGCGCGGTCCCCGGGGCCCTGGCGGGCTACCGCGCCTCGCTCGCCCTCGGTCTGGAGCGCGGGATGCTCGGCGGTCCGCGCGCCACCGCCACCTTCGTCGGACAGCTCACCGAGTGGGCGGGCGCGGGCGGCACCGGCGAGAACGGTGAACCGCGGGGCTGGTTCGAGGGGTTCGCCTCGGCCGCCGACGAGCCGGTCGGCAAGGAGCTGCGCACCGAGCTGGTGGAGGCGGGCGCGGGCGCCGACCGGGCCGTCGTGGAGCTGCGCGACTGGATGCGCGACGTGTACACCCCGGCCGTGGCCGGCGCTCCGGACACCGTGGGCCGTGAGCGCTACCGCCGCTGGTCGCGCTTCTTCAACGGCACCGACCTGGACCTCGACCAGGCCTACGCGTACGGCTGGTCCGAGTACCACCGGCTGCTCGGCGAGATGCGCGGCGAGGCCGAGCGCATCCTGCCCGGCGCGGGCCCCTGGGAGGCGCTCGCCCACCTCGACGAGCACGGCACCCACATCGAGGGCGTCGACGAGGTGCAGGCCTGGCTGCAGCAGCTCATGGACGAGGCGATCAAGTCCCTGGACGGCACCCACTTCGAACTCGCCGAGCGGGTGCGCCGGGTGGAGTCGCGGATCGCCCCGCCCGGCGGTGCCGCCGCCCCGTACTACACCGGCCCGTCCGAGGACTTCACGCGCCCGGGCCGCACCTGGCTGCCGGTCGACGGGCAGACCCGCTTCCCCGTGTACGACCTGGTGTCGACCTGGTACCACGAGGGCGTCCCCGGGCACCACCTGCAGATCGCGCAGTGGGCGCACGTGGCCGACCGGCTCTCCCGCTACCAGGCCACCATCGGCAAGGTGAGTGCCAACACCGAGGGCTGGGCGCTGTACGCCGAGCGCCTGATGGACGAGCTCGGCTTCCTCGGCGACGCGGAGCGGCGGCTCGGCTACCTGGACGGCCAGATGATGCGTGCCTGTCGGGTGATCGTCGACATCGGCATGCACCTGGGGCTGGAGATCCCGGCGGACTCGCCGTTCCACCCGGGCGAGCGCTGGACGCCGGAGCTGGCGCAGGAGTTCTTCCAGCGGCACAGCAGCCGTCCGCCGGCCTTCGTGGAGAGCGAGATGACCCGCTACCTGTCGATGCCGGGCCAGGCCATCGGCTACAAGCTGGGCGAGCGGGCCTGGCTGCTGGGCCGGGCCAACGCGCAGGCGGCGCACGGCGACGCCTTCGACGCGAAGGCCTGGCACATGGCCGCCCTGTCGCAGGGACCGCTCGGCCTGGACGACCTGGTGGACGAGCTGTCCCGGCTCTGACCGGCATGCGCCGGCCGGACGGTCCGAAGCAGGGGAAGTCCCCGGGGTTCGCTTGCGCTCCCGGGGATTTCCCTGCAAGGTCACGCCCATGACCAGCGGATACATCCCGGACGCCACGGACTGGCGGATTCTCGATGCCCTCCAGGAGCAGGGCCGGGCCAGTTTCGCCGAGCTCGCCCGCGCGGTGTCCATGTCGGCCTCGGCGGTGACCGAGCGGGTGCGCCGCCTGGAGGAGGCCGGAGTGATCGCCGGGTACACGGCGGTCGTCGACCAGGAACGGCTCGGTCTGCCGATCCTCGCCTTCGTGCGGCTGCGCTACCCGAACGGCAACTACAAGCCCTTCCACGACCTCGTCGCGGCCACGCCCGAGATCCTGGAGGCGCACCACGTGACGGGCGACGACTGCTTCGTCCTCAAGGTCGCCGCCCGGTCCATGAAGCACCTGGAGGAGATCTCCGGGAAGGTGGGCACGCTCGGCTCGGTCACCACCAGCGTGGTGTACTCCTCGCCGCTCCCCCGGCGCGCGATCAGCCGCTGAACGCGTCCCCTCCGGTTCGGAGCCGGACCGCGGAGCCGTGCCGGTCCTTGACGACCTCCAGCTGGGCCGGGATGCGGCGGCGCAGGTCGCCGACGTGGCTGACGATGCCGACGCTGCGGTCCCGCTCGCGCAGCGAGTCCAGGACGTCCAGGACCTCGTCGAGGGTCTGGTCGTCGAGGCTGCCGAAGCCCTCGTCGATGAAGAGGGTGTCGAGCCGGATCCCGCCGGCCTCGTCGGTCACGACGTCGGCGAGGCCGAGGGCGAGCGCGAGGGAGGCGAAGAAGGTCTCGCCGCCGGAGAGGGTTGCGGTGTCGCGCTCGTTGCCGGTCCAGGCGTCGACGACGTGCAGGCCGAGGCCGGCGCGCCGGCCGCCGCTGCGGGCGTCGGAGTGGACCAGGGTGTAGCGGCCGGAGGACATGCGCTGGAGCCGGGCGGTGGCCGCGGCGGCGACCTGTTCGAGGCGGGCGGCGAGCACGTACGACTCCAGGCGCATCTTGCGCTCGTTGTCGGCGGAGGTGCCGGCGGTGAGGGCCGCGAGCCCGGCCACCCGCTCGTACTCCTCGCGGAGTGGACCGAGGCGGCGGGACTCGGTGTCGGCCTGCCGGGACAGCCGGGACAGTTCGGCACCCCGGTCGCGTACCGCGGCGAGGGCGGCGGCGGCCTCCCGCAGCGCGCGCTCGGCGACGACGTGGACCGTCCCGGCGGCCCGCGGGTCGGCCGGCGGGAGTCCGGCGGCGGCCGCGGTGGCGGGCTCGGCGAGCCGGTCGGCGACGGCGGCGGCCTCGGCGTCCCAGGCGTCGACCCGCTGCTGGAGCCCGCGGCGGGCGGTCTCGTCGAGCAGCGCGGCGGCGGCCTCGGCCGGGGTGTCGAAGCCGTTGCGGAAGGCGGCGTCCGCGAGCCGGGCGTCGGCCTGCTTCAGCGCGCTCGCCGACTGCTCCGCGGCCCGTACGGTCTCGGTGGCCTCGATCAGCAGGGCGATGCGCCGCTCCAGGACCGTGGCGTACGCCGCGACGCTGCCGGACTCGCCCCTGGTGCGGTCGAGTTCGACCTCCAGGGCGCTGTGCTGCTGCTCCAGCGCCTCGCGCCGCGAGGTGCGCGCGGCGACCCGGCGCTCGGCCTCGCGCTGGGCGACGCCCCGCTCCTCGTACTCCCGCTCGGCTCGGGCCAGCGCCTCGCGGGCGGCGTGGGTCTGCGCGGCGAGGGCGTGCGCCTCGGCGTGCTCGCGGGTCAGCTGCTCGACCTGGTGGGCGAGTTCGGCGACGCTCGGCCCGGCCGCGGGGTCGGCCGAGGGACCGGTGTCCGGACCGGTGTCCGGGGCGAGGGCCTCCCGGGCGGCCGCCTCCCGGGCCTCGGCGGTGGCGGCGACCGCGGTCTCGGCCGTGGTGCGCGCCTCGTCGGCGCGGGTGTAGGCGGCGTACGCGGCGTCCTCGGCGGCGCGGTCCACGTGGTCGGCGGTGGTGCGGGCCGGGTCCGGGTGGGCGGCGGAGCCGCAGACCTGGCAGGGGGCGCCGGGTTCGAGGGCGGCGGCCAGCTCGGCCGCGATGCCGCGCAGACGCCGGGACTTGACGTCCAGCCAGCTCTCGTGGGCCTCGTTGCGCCGCTCGCGGGCGGTGGTGAGCCGGTCGCGGGCGGCGGCCAGCTCACGGGTCAGGTCGTCGCGGCGGCGGGCCGCGGCGAGCCGGCGGCGGGCGGGGTCGAGGCGGCCCGCGAGGTGCTCGGCCCGGGCCGTGGCGTCCTGGGCGTCCTCCACGCGCCGCTGGAGCCCGGCGCGGTGCGGCTCCCAGCCGGCCTGCCAGTCGGCGGCGTCCTGGAGGAGCTCCTCGTCGGCGCGTGCCTCCCGCTCCAGGGTGGCGCGCTCGGCGGCGAGCTCGGCGCTGCGGAGCTCGGCCCGGCGGGCGGACTCCAGGCCGCCGCGCTCCTCGCGCAGACGCCGCTCCCGGGCGGAGAGCTCTTCGGCACCGGCCTCGGCGAGCTCCGCGGGCAGGCCGGACCGGACGCGGCCGAGGGCGGCGGCCGCCGCGCGGTGCGCCCGCTCGGCGTCCTCGCGCAGCTCGAGCGCGGGGGCGACCCGGTCGGCCTTGAGGGAACGGTCCAGGGCCTCCTGCCACGCGTCGCGCCGGGGGCGCCGCTCGGCCAGCTCCTCGCGGCGGCGGACCGCGTCGGCGTGCCGGGTCTGGCGGTCGGCGAGCTCCCGGGCCGCGTCGAGCGCCGCGCGGGCGCCGGCCTCGCGCCGCTCGGCGGCGTCGAGGCGCAGGGCCGCGATGTCGAGGTGCTCGCGGGCCTCGGTGCGGGCGAGGGCGGCCCGGGTCCTGACGGACTCGGCGAGGCCGGGTTCGCCGGGGCGTTCCGCGACGGCGGCGCCTCCGTCACCGGCGGCCTGGGCCATCCGGTGGGCGAGCGCCAGCAGCCGCTCGTCGCCCTCGCGCACCTCGTGCTCGGCGGACCGGCGCAGCTCGGCGAGGCGTTCCTCGACGGCGGCGAAGCGGCGGGTGTCGAAGAGGCGCCCGAGGAGCCGGCCACGGGCCTCGGCGTCGGAGCGCAGGAAGCGGGCGAAGTCGCCCTGGGGCAGCAGGACGACCTGGCAGAACTGTTCGCGGCTCATGCCGAGGAGCTGGGTGATCTCCTCGCCGATCTCCTGGTGGGACTTGCTGAGGCCGGCCCACTCGCCGGTCTCGGGGTCGTACTGGCGGAGCCGGCTCTGGGCCCTCTCGGTCGTGAAGCCGCCGCCCCGCATCTTGGGGCGCTGCTGGGCGGGCCGGCGGGTGATCTCCAGGCGCCGCTCGCCCACGGTGAGTTCGAGGGTGACCTCGGTGGACAGGCCGAGGGGGGCGTGGTCGCTGCGGAGGCTCGTGCCGGGGGCCTGGCGGGCGCCGGGGACGGCCCCGTACAGGGCGAAGCACACGGCGTCGAGGACGGAGGTCTTGCCCGCGCCGGTGGGGCCGTGGAGGAGGAAGAGCCCGGCCGTCGACAGGGCGTCGAAGTCGATCTCCTGGGTGGTGCCGAAGGGCCCGAACGCGGTGATGGCCAGGCGGTGCAGTCTCACCGGTCGCTCACCTCGCGCTGGGCCGCGTCCACCCGGACGGCGTCGAAGGCGCCGTACAGGACCGTTCGTTCGGCGCCGTCGGGGCCGGTGCCGCCGCGTACGTGGGCCACGAAGTCCTCCGCGATCTGCCGGTCGTCGCGGCCCCGGAGCCGCCGGGCGTAGGAGACGACGGGGTCGCCTTCGGTGCGCTCGGGTTCGAAGACCAGGTGGAGGGTGTGCGGGAAGCGCTCGGCGAGCCGGGCCATGGGCTCGGCGGGGCGCACCGGGTCGGTGAGCGTGGCCTCGACCCAGGACTCCTCGTGACGGGTGAGGCCGGGGTCGGCGAGCAGGTCGTCGAGCCGGCCCCGGATCCGGGCGAGCGGCCGGGGCACGGGGCAGTCGACGCGCTCGGCGGTCTCGACGGCGCCGTCGGCTCCGAGGTCGATCAGCCACATGGTCTTGCGGTGGTCGGCCTCGGAGAAGGAGTAGGCGAGCGGCGAGCCGGAGTAGCGGACCCGGGGGGTGAGGGTCTGGCTGCCGTGGAGGTGTCCGAGGGCCACGTAGTCGACGCCGTCGAAGACTCCGGCGGGGACGGAGTCGACCCCGCCGACGGTGATGTCGCGCTCGCTGTCGCTGGCCTCCCCGCCCGCGACGAAGGCGTGCGCGAGGACGACCGAGCGGGTGCCTTCGGGGCGGCTCGCGAGGTCGGCGCGGACCCGGTCCATGGCGGCGGAGAGCACGGCCTCGTGACCGGCCTTCTCGGCGCCGAACTGCTCGCGGACCAGGGCCGGTTCGAGATAGGGAAGTCCGTAGAGGGCGACGTCGCCGTGGGCGTCGGCGAGGACGACGGGGGTGCCGGCACCGGCCGGGTCGGTGCGCAGGTGGATGCCGGCGCGCTCGATGAGTCCGGCGCCGACGCCGAGGCGGCGGGCCGAGTCGTGGTTGCCGGAGATCATGACGGTGGGCACCCCGGCGTCGGCGAGCCGGTGCAGCGCGGTGTCGAAGAGCTCCACGGCGGTCAGTGGGGGCACGGCCCGGTCGTAGACGTCGCCGGCCACCAGGACGGCGTCCACGGCGCGCTCGCGCACCGTCGCCACCAGGTGGTCGAGGAACGCGGCCTGGGCGTCGAGCAGGGCGACCCGGTGGAACGACCGTCCCAGGTGCCAGTCCGACGTGTGCAGAAGCCTCATGACGCCCGAGCGTATCGGTGGGGTACGACAGCGGCGGCGCGCTCGTGCGGGGCAGGCGGCCGGGGCTCACGCATCGCCGTACGCCTCTCCCCCGAGCTCGAACCCGGCGCTGCCCGCCGTCACGTCGGCGAGCCAGGCGGTGAACTGCGTCACGTCCGCGTCGGGCAGTCCGATCTCGATGGTGACCTCGGCCCCGTAGCTCACCTCGCGGACGGACCGCCCGGTGGCGCGCAGGTCGTTCTGCAGCTTGCCCGCGCGCTGGTGGTCGACGGTGACGGTGGCGAGCCGGTAGCGGTGCCGGGTGACGGTTCCGAGCTCGTCCAGGGCCTCGCCGACGACTCCTCCGTACGCGCGGATGAGGCCGCCCGCGCCCAGCTTCACGCCCCCGTAGTAGCGGGTGACCACGGCGGCGACGTAGCGCATCTCACGGCGCAGCAGCATCTGCAGCATGGGCACGCCCGCGGTGCCGCCGGGTTCGCCGTCGTCGGACGCCTTCTGGACGGAGGCGTCGGCGCCGACGACGTACGCGAAGCAGTTGTGGGTGGCGGTGGGGTGCTCGCGGCGGATGCGCGCGACGAACTCCTGCGCCTCTTCCTCGGTGGCGACGGGTGCGAGCGCGCAGAGGAAGCGCGATCGGTTGATCTCGGACTCGTGGACGCCCTCGCCGGCGAGCGTGCGGTACTGCTCCTGCATCCCGCCAGCCTAAGCGCCCGGGCCGGGAACACCGTCCCGGCCGTCTCGGTTGCAGCCTCTGGAAGACGCAGCAGACCCGATGCGCCAGGAGGCGGAGCATGTACGGCAGCCCGGAGACCATCCGCAGGATCCTCACGGAGAGCGGCGACACCTGGGCCGTCGTCGGTCTGTCCAACAACCGGGAGCGGGCCGCCTACGGGGTGGCCCGGACGCTCCAGCGCTTCGGCAAGCGGGTCGTGCCGGTCCACCCGAAGGCGGAGACGGTCCACGGGGAGCAGGGGTACGCGTCGCTGGCCGACATCCCGTTCCCGGTGGACGTGGTGGACGTCTTCGTGAACAGCGAGCTGGCGGGCCCGGTGGCGGACCAGGCGGTCGCGGTCGGCGCCAAGGCGGTGTGGTTCCAGCTCGATGTCGTGGACGTCGAGGCGTACACCCGGACCCGGGAGGCGGGTCTGGAGATGGTGATGGACCGCTGCCCGGCGATCGAGATCCCGCGCCTCGGCTGACCTCCGGGCCTCGTGCCCCGAGGCCTGAGGGACCCGGAGCCCGAGGGACCCGGAGCCTGAGGGACCCGGAGCCTGAGGGACCGGGAGCCTGAGGGCCTCAGGCCTCCAGGCCGAGCCCCTCCAGGACGACCGCGCCGGGCAGCTCCGCGAAGGCCTTGCCCGGAACGAGCAGCTTGCCGCGCCGGCGTCCGCTGCCGACCAGGACCCAGGGGAGGTCCACGACGGTGGCGTCGACCAGGACCGGCCAGACGGCGGGCAGGCCGATGGGGGTGATTCCGCCGTACTCCATGCCGGTCTCGCCCGTCGCGGTGTCCATCGGCGCGAAGCTGGCCTTGCGGGAGCCGAGCTGCCGGCGCACGGCGCCGTTGACGTCGACCCGGGTCGCCGAGCGCACCACGCACGCGGCCAGGGTCGTCGTCTCGCCCCGCTTGCCGGCGACGATCACGCAGTTGGCGGAGGCGTCGAGGAGCTCCGGCCCGTGGTGCTCGACGAAGACGGCGGTGTCGGCGATGGCCGGGTCGGTGTCGACGTAGAGGATCTCGTCCGCGGGGACGCTGCCCTGCCAGGCGCGCACGGCGGCGGCGACCGGTGCGGTCAGCCGCTCCAGGCACTCGGGGGCGGGCCGGGCGTCGTCGAAGTCTCCGATGGGTGCGCGCATGGCGGCACGCTAACAACTCCGCGCACCCGGAGGGATGTGCGTCTCAGGGTACGAACGGGGCTCAGCGCACGGGCGGGATGGACACCGCCAGGGTCATCTGGACGGTCCGCTCGCCGTCGTTGCGGTAGGCGTGCGGCACGTTGCCCTCGAAGGCGGCGGAGGTGCCGGCCGGGAGGGCGTGCTCCTCGCCCTCGACGACGAGGGTGAGCGTCCCCTCCGTGACGTGCAGGAGCTCGGTGGTGCCGTCGGGGTGCGGGTCGGATGCGGTGCCGTCGCCCGGCATCAGGGTGTAGGACCACAGCTCCAGGGGGCCGCGGGCCTCGGTGCCGACCAGGAGCGTGGTCTGGCTGCCGGTGGAGGTCGACCACATGCGGACGGCCTGGCCGGGCGGGACGAGACGGACCTGCGGGCCCTGCTCGTAGTCGAGGAGCGTCGTGATGGAGACGCCGAGGGCGTCGGCCAGCTTCACGGTGGTGCCGACGCTGGGGTTGGTACGGGCCTGCTCGATCTGGATGATCATGCCCCGGCTGACTCCCGCCCGGGCGGCGAGCGCGTCCAGGGTGAAGCCGCGCTCATTGCGCCAGCGCTTCAGGTTCCGGGCGAGCGACTGCGTGAGCTGGTCGAGGTCCGACACATTCCGTCCAATATTTTGAATGACAGAGTTCAATACACTGCACTACCGTGTGATGCACCCGATTGTTCACTGCACTGTACTGCGAGGAACCCCTCATGACCGCCCTGACGGCCGTCTTCGCCCTGGCCACCAGCCTGCTCTGGGGGCTCGCCGACTTCGGCGGCGGACTGCTCACCCGGCGCTTTCCCGCCCTGACGGTCGTCGTGGTCTCGCAGAGCCTCGCCGTGCTGGTCCTCGGCTCCGTCGTCCTCGCCACCGGCGCCTGGCACGAGGCCGGGCCCCTGCTCTGGTACGCGGTCGCGGCCGGCGTGGTCGGCCCCGCGGCCATGCTCGCCTTCTACAAGGCCCTCGCCCTCGGCCCGATGGGCGTGGTCTCCCCGCTCGGTTCGCTCGGCGTCGTGGTCCCGGTCTCCGTCGGGCTGCTCGTCGGCGACCGGCCGGGGATCGCGCAGTTCGCCGGGATCGCGGTGGCCGTGCTCGGCGTCGTCCTCGCGGGCGGCCCCGAGCTGCGCGGGGCGCCGGTCCAGCGGCAGGCGGTGCTGCTGACCCTCGTCGCGGCCTTCGGCTTCGGCGCGGTGATGGCCCTCATCGCCGAGGCGTCCACCACCCTGACCGGCCTCTTCCTCGCCCTCTTCGTCCAGCGCGTCACCAACGTGGCCGTCGGCGGCGGCGCCCTGTGGCTCTCCGTCCGGCGCGGCGGACGGGCGCTGCCCGAGGGCGGCGGCGGCCTGCGGGCGGTCTGGGCGGTCCTCCCGGCGCTGGCCTTCGTGGGCCTCGCCGACGTCGCCGCCAACGGCACGTACGCGCTGGCCGCGCAGCGCGGTCCGGTCACCGTCGCCGCGGTCCTCGCCAGCCTCTACCCGGTGGTGACGGCGCTCGCGGCCCGCGGGGTGCTCAAGGAGCGCCTGCGGGCGGTGCAGGCGGCGGGCGCGGGCCTCGCCCTGGTCGGCACGGTGCTGCTCGCGACGGGCTAGGACGGCGGCGGGGGAGGACAGGTCCCCGCCCGGGCCCTCAGCTCTCCAGGTCGGCCAGGTCCTTCAGCTCGTCCGGGTCGAGCGCGGCCAGCGCCGCCAGTTGGTCCGCCGTCATGCCGGCCGGGATCGCGCGGGGGGCGGGCGTGCGCAGGGGCGGCTGCCAGCCCTTCTCCGGGTCGTAGGAGCGGACGACCTTCGCGGGCGCGCCCGCGACCACCGCGTGGTCGGGCACCTCGCCCCGTACGACCGCGCCGGCGGCCACCACGACGTTGCGGCCGATGCGGGCGCCGGGCAGGATCACCGCGCCCGTGCCCAGCCAGCAGCCGGGCCCTATGACGACCGGCTCGGAGCGGGGCCACTGGCGTCCGACGGGCACGTCCGGGTCGTCGTAACTGTGGTTGGTCGAGGTGATGTAGACGTACGGGCCGCAGTAGGTGTCGGAGCCGATGGTGATCGGCGCGTCGGCGATCACATGGCTGCCGCGGCCGAGGACGACGCCGTCGCCGAGCGTCAGCACGGTGTCCTCGCCGAGGTCCAGGTCCGGCAGCATGCCGGCGGTCAGCGTGACCTGCTCGGCGATGATGCAGCAGGCCCCGATCTCGATCCAGCGCTCGCCGAAGACCGTGCCCTGGGGGAACGCGAGCCGGGTGCCCTCGCCGATGCGGCGGAACCGCAGCCGTCCGGGGTGCTCGGCGGTGACGGCGCCCGCCTGCTGGATCCGCCGCCAACCGCCCTGCAGGGCGCGGGCGACGACCCGGCGCCGCCAGGCGCTGAGCGAGGAGAACGTGTTTCTGTTCCGGGGCACCCGGACACCGTAGTCGGCGGCGTCGTGGCTGATCAGTGCGGTGCGCTGTGATGTCCGTCATGGGCCGCGGCTACGCTTCGCCGCAAGGCGCGACCGACGGAGCGAACGAGCAGGAGCGAGTCATGACAGAGGCGTTGATCAGGGCCGTGGGCGGCAAGGAGCCGAAGGTGGACCCGACGGCGTTCACCGCGCCGACCTCGGTGGTCCTCGGCGAGGTCACCCTCGGGCCCCGGGCCAGCGTCTGGTACCACGCGGTGCTGCGGGCGGACTGCGGGCCCATCGAGATCGGCGAGGACGCGAACGTGCAGGACAACTGCACGGTCCACGTCGACCCGGGCTACCCGGTGTCGGTCGGCGCGCGGGTGACGATCGGCCACAACGCGACCGTCCACGGCTGCGTCATCGAGGACGACGTGCTGGTCGGCATGGGTGCCACGATCCTCAACGGGGCGAGGATCGGCGCCGGTTCGCTGGTCGCCGCGCAGGCGCTGGTCCCGCAGGGCATGGAGGTGCCGCCCGGCTCGCTCGTGGCGGGCGTGCCGGCGAAGGTGCGGCGTGCGCTGACCGAGGAGGAGCTGGCGGGCATCCGGCTGAACGCCGAGATGTACCTGCACCTGGCCAAGGGCCACGCCGAGGCCTTCGAGGACTGAGGACCGCGGTGAGCGGCGGGGGCGCGGCCCCCGCCCCCCTCACACCCGCCCGGGGCGCTTCTTCCGGTCGGCCCGGCCCGCGACGAGGGCCTGGCGGATGTCGGCGGCGGTCCGCCGCGCGTACTCGCTGGTGGCGGTCGTCTCGGCGGTACCAGGGACGAAGCGGTGCTCCGGCGGCTTGCAGTACGCGCAGGGCCCGCCGTCGTGGATGAGCCGCCCGTCCTCGCAGGCCGGGTTCTGACAGGGGCCGCGGCCGACGAGGAACTCGGCGATCTCCTGCGGGGCCCAGCGGCGCCGGTTGTCCTCGTCGCGCTCGTGGATGGCGTGCGACCAGCGGGTGTGCCAGCGGCGTTCGACCCGGTCGAGGAGCTGGGCGGGGGTCCGGTGGGAGAGCTCGTCGGCCAGGATGTCGGGCAGGTTCCGCGGGAGGCGGTGGCCGAGCGCCTGGAGCAGCGGCTGGGGAAAGCCCTGCATGACGAAGCCGATGGGGTCGGTGCCCGGGCCCCGCTTCCAGGTGCGGCACCGGCAGGCGCCCTCCGCCGGGACGGGCCCGCCGCAGCGGCCGCACAGGCCGCGGCAGTCCGCGCACAGCCCGTTGTCCAGTCCGTCGAGGTGGGGCGCGGGCGCCCGTCCGCACTGCACGCAGCACGCGGCGCACATCCCGCACAGGCGCTCGTCGCCGATCCGCGTCGACCAGGAGCGCTGCTGGCAGCGACAGCACAGGTGCGACCTGCAGTGGTCGCCGTGCGCTCCGTCGTACCGGCCGAGGTTCTCGAGCACGACGCTCCTTTCCGACTTTCCGGGCTTCCGACTCTCCGGTCTCCCGCCTTTCCGGGCTACCGGGATTCCGGACTTTCCGAGCGGAACGCCCCCCACTCAGGGTAGCGACCCGCTCACGTACGGAGAGGGCTTTCCGGCCCCTCCCCCGCCGCCTACTCCGCGGCGGCGGTCGCCTCTGCTGCGGTGGCCTCGGCGCGGGCGGTGGCCTCGGCCGCGGCCTTCTTGGCCCGGTTCTTCAGGATGAGCATCGAGGCGAGGCCGATGAGGACCGCGAGGACCAGGCCGAGCCAGGAGAAGCGCTTGAGCCAGGCCTCGGCGACGATGCCCACCGAGTAGATGACCGCGGTGGTGCCGCCGGCCCAGAGGATGCCGCCGAGGACGTTGGCGGTGAGGAACTTCCAGTACGGCATGCGCAGGACGCCCGCGAGCGGCCCGGCGAAGATCCGCAGCAGGGCGACGAAGCGGCCGAAGAAGACCGCCCACATGCCCCACTTCTCGAAGGAGCGCTCCGCGAGGCCGATGTTGGCCTCGCTGAAGTGCTTGGGGAACTTCCGGCCCAGCGTCGCGAGCAGCGGCCGGCCGCCCTTGCGCCCGATCGCGTAGCCGATCGAGTCGCCGATGATGGCGCCGGCGCTGGCGCAGGCTCCGAGGACGTAGGGGTCGATCTCGCCGTGCTGCGACGCGAGCAGCGCCGAGCTGACGAGGACGATCTCGCCGGGGAGCGGGATGCCCAGGCTCTCGACCCCGATCACCACCCCGACCAGCGCGTAGACGGCGACCGCGGGGATCGTCTCCAGCCACTCCTGGACGTGCACGCGGGTTCCTCTCCCGTATCGCCGACCGAACCCCGGCAGCCTACCCGGTCACGGGGTGCCGACCCGGGTCTCGGTCCCCAGGCGGAAGGCCCGGGAGGACGATCCGACCCGCAGTTCGCGGCGGCCGGTGCCGAGGATCCAGCCGTGCCGGGCCGGGTCCCAGGAGGAGAGGGTGCGGGCGGCGACCCGGACGGTGACGCGGCGCCGCCCGCCGGGAGAGAGCTCCAGCCGCCGGTACCCGGCGAGGAGGCGGCTCGGCTGGTCGACGCCGAGGGCGGCGAGGTCCGGCGAGGGGCCCAGGTAGACCTGGGCGACCTCGACGCCGGTGCGGGTGCCGGTGTTGATCACGGTGAAGCCGACGTCGAGGCCGTCGCCGGCCGGGGCGACGCTCAGGTCGGCGTAGAGGAAGCGGGTGTACGACAGGCCGTGGCCGAAGGGGAAGAGCGGGGTCACGTCGTTGGCGTCGTACCAGCGGTACCCGACGTGGACGCCCTCCCCGTACTCCTCGATCCCGTCCTTCCCGGGATAGCGGACGGGGTCGCCCGCGGTGGGATGGCGGTCCTCGGAGGCGGGGAAGGTCTGGGTGAGCCGGCCGCCCGGGTCGGCGTCGCCGAAGAGCACGGCGGCGGTGGCCGCGGCGCCCTCCTGGCCCGGGTAGTACATCTGGAGCACGGCCGCCGTGCCGTCCAGCCACGGCATGGTGACGGCGGAGGAGGTGTTGAGGACCACGGTGGTGCGGGGGTTGGCCGCGCTCACCGCGGCGATCAGGTCCTCCTGGCGGCCCGGCAGGGCGAGTCCGGTGCGGTCGCGGCCCTCGCTTGCGTCCTCGTAGGCGAAGAGCACCACGCTGCGTGCGGCGCGGGCTGCGGCGACGGCCTCGGCGCGGTCGGCGGCCCGGGTGGCTCCGGTGGCGGCGCGCAGCCGGAACAGCTGGCCCGTGGCGCCGCCCTGCGCGGTGACGGTGAGCGTGTGGGGGCCGGCGGCGAGGCGGCGGTCGGCGCGGCGCAGGGCCAGCCCGTCGGCGGCGCGCCCGCCGAGTCCGCCGGCGAAGAACTCGGCGACGCCCGCCTTGACGGGGAAGAGCTCGACGCCGTCGAGGGTGACCACGGGGCGCTTGCCGCTGTAGTGGACGAAGAAGCTCCAGTCGTCGTCCTCGGTGGCGGTGAGGGTCCCCTCGTGGTGCCAGGTCCCGGCGGCGGCGACGTCGACGGCGTCGAGGTCCCGGGAGGGCACGGTGGGCGGCAGTGGCTTTCCGTAGAGGTCCTCGCCGAGGGCGTACGTGACGGTGGCGCCGTCGCCGGCGCGGGCGCGCAGGGCGTCGAGCGGGCTGGTGGCGCCGTCGGGGACGACGTGGGCGCTGCCGCCGCCGCTGACGAGGGGCACGGCGCCGGTGGGTCCGATGACGGCGATCGAGCGGGCGGCCCGTCCGGTCAGCGGCAGCGTCCCGGCCTCGTTGCGCAGCAGGGTGGCCCCGGCGGTCGCGACGCGGAGCGCGAGGCGGGCCCCCGCGGCGGCGTCGCGCGTGGGACGGTCGGCGCCCTCGTCGAGGAGGCCGAAGCGCTCGCGTACGGCGAGGAACCGGGCGACGGCGGTGTCGACGACGTCGTGTCCGATCCGCCCGTCGTCGACGGCCCGGCGCAGGGCGGCACCGTAGTAGGCGCCGCCGGGCATCTCCATGTCGCAGCCGGCGGTGAGGGCGGCGACGGTGGAGTGGACGGCTCCCCAGTCGCTCATGACCCAGCCCTCGAAGCCCCAGAGTTCGCGCAGGACCTCGGTGAGCAGGGCGCTGTTCTCGGTGGCGTGGACGCCGTCGATCTTGTTGTACGCGGCCATGACCGAGCCGGCCCCGGCGGCGACGGCGGCCTCGAAGCCGCGGAGTTCGGTCTCGTGGAGGGTCTGTTCGGCGGCCCGGACGTCGACGGACATCCGGTCGCGCTCCTGGTTGTTGAGGGCGAGGTGCTTGACGGTGGCGACGAGGTCCTCGGCCTGGATGCCGCGGACCTCCTCGGCGACGAGGTCCGCGGAGAGCAGCGGGTCCTCGGCGAAGGTCTCGAAGTTGCGGCCCGCGTAGGGGGTGCGGATGAGGTTGACCATCGGCGCCAGGAGGACGTCCTGGCCGAGTGCCCGGCCCTCGTGGCCGATGACCTGCCCGTAGGCGCGGGCGAGCGCCGGGTCGAAGGCCGCGGCGAGCATCACGGGTGCGGGCAGCGCGGTGGCGCGGCGGGCGACCCGGACGCCGGCGGGTCCGTCGGCGAGCCGGAGCGGCGGGATGCCGAGGCGGGGGACGCCGGGCACGTAGCCGGCCTGGCCGAGGCCCGCGGGGTCGGTGGCGCCGTGCAGGAGGGTGGTCTTCTCGTCGAGGGTGAGCTGTGCGACGAGGGTGCGGACGCGCTCGCTGAGCCGCGCGGGCACCGGGCGCCCGGTCCGCGCGCCCGGCGGGGGCGGTGCGGCGAGGGCGCGGCCCGCGCCGGCCGCGACGGCGGACAGGGCCGCCGCTCCGGCGAGGGCGAGCAGGAGCCGGCGCCGGGAGAGGTGGCGGGGTGCCGGGGCGGAGGCGGTCTCGTCCTGTTCCTGACGGGGGGTGTGGGGCACGGCGGCGCTCCTTCGGACCGGCACGATTCCTGCGATCATGCGTTGATCGCACTATGCGTGACGGTTCGTCCGATTCCGTGCCGCCGTGCCGGGGAGCCATGGGCCGAGCGGCCCCCCGGGGGACCCGGGGAGCCCTGGGGACGCCAGGACTCCGCAGGGCGTCAGGAGTTGGGCCGGAGCGTCCAGACGACGGTCATCTCGCCGGTGACGGCGCCGTCCTCGCGCGTGATGTCGATGCGCACCGGGAACTCGGGGCGCTCCCCCGCGTCGAGCGCGGCGACGACCTCGGCGATCGGGCGACCGAGGGTGGCGGTGGCGGTGACCACGCCCATGGCCAGCTTCTTGTAGCCGATCTCGGCCTTGACGGCGAGCGGCACGGCGCGGCCGAGCTGGTCGCCGAAGGCGGCGAGGACGATCGCCCCGCTGGCCGACTCGGCCAGGGTGAACATGGCGCCGGCGTGCGGGCCGCCCACGTGGTTGTGGTAGTCGGCCTGGTCCGGCAGGCGCACGACGGCGCGCTCGGCGGTGGTCTCCAGGAACTCGAGGTTGAGGGTCCTGGCCATGGGCACCGTGGCGGCGAGCATCTCGCCGACGGTCATCTGGTCTGCGCTCATGACCCGTGATGTTACCCACGGGTAGCAGTCTTCGCCATCCCCGCACGGGGGCGGCCGTAGCCTGGCCACCACCGCACCTCTATCGTTACTCGCCATGTGGCCAGGACAGCAGCCGCCCGGGGGCGAGCAGAACCCGCAGGACCAGAACCAGAACCCGTACGCACAGCCGGGCCAGCCCGGCTACGGGCAGCCGAACCCCTATGCCCAGCCGGGGTACCAGCAGCCCAGCCCGTACGGACAGCAGCCGACGCAGCCCGGTTACGGGCAGCAGAACCCGCCGTACGGGCAGCAGCCGCAGGCCAACCCGTACCAGCAGCCGACCGTGCCGCAGTACACGGTGCCGGGCCCGGTCCAGTCGGGCGGCGGGGACGGCGGCAAGAAGAAGCAGACCACCCTCGTGGCGATCGTCGCCGCCGTCGCCGTGCTCGCCGCGGCCGGCGTCGCCGGCTACCTCGTGCTCGGCAAGGACGACGACAAGAAGAACCAGGCGGACGACCCGAAGCCGGTCCGGACGGCCACCTCGGCGCCCTCCACCTCCTCGGCCCCGCCGCTCGACAACCCGCGCGACGGCGCCGACCACCAGCCCGTGATCCCGGGCTGGAAGGTCGTCTACAACCCCAAGTACGGCACGCTGTTCGACGTACCGCCCCAGTGGGAGGTGTCGAAGCAGGGCATGATCACGTACTTCGAGGACGAGAAGAAGGGCGACGGCTCCCCCGTCGTCACCATGTCCTCGCCCGCGCACTTCAAGAGCAACTGGTGCGCCTACGACACCGACAAGAACGGCAGCGAGGAGACCTGGGGCCTGAGCTCCGCCGGCACCAAGGGCGGCCAGGGCGCCAAGAACACCGACGAGGCCGCCTACAACGAGGCCGGCAACTGGGTGTGGGCCGGCTACGCCCAGCACATGCCCAAGGGCACCATCAAGATCACCAAGGCCGTTCCGTACACCACGAAGTCCGGCCTCAAGGGCAGCATGTCGACCGCCACCGCCCCCGGCATCAAGAAGCGCAACAAGTGCGAGTCGGACGGCAAGTCGCTCGCCTTCTCCTTCAAGAACGCCAAGGGCGACTTCTCCTCCTTCGTGCTGTACGCCGCCGCGGGCGTGAAGGAAGAGCTGCCGAACGCCACCGCGCAGCAGATCCTCTCCACGGTCCGCCTCGCCCCGGAGTCCCCGGAGTCGTCCTGAACCGCGCCCGCATGCCCGGCTGGGCCGGGCGGAACTACCTGCTGCTGACCGCCGCCGCGATCATCACCAACCTGGGCACCCACGGCGCCCTGATCGCGGCGGCGTTCGCCGTCATCCAGTCCGGCGGCGACGGCGGCGACGTCGGCCTGGTGGCGATGGCCCGCACGCTGCCCCTGGTGCTCTTCCTGCTCATCGGCGGCGCCGTCGCCGACCGGGTCCCCCGGCACCGGGTGATGGTCGCCGCCAACGCCCTCAACTGCGTCTCCCAGGCCGTGTTCGCCGTCCTCGTCCTCACCGGCGAGGCCCGGCTGTGGCACATGATGCTGCTGACCGCCCTGTGCGGCACCGGACAGGCCTTCTTCAACCCCGCCGCCGAGGGCATGCTGATGTCCAGCGTCAGCGGCGAGCAGGTCAGCCGCGCCTTCGCCCTCTTCCGGATGGCGATGCACGGCGCCGGCATCGGCGGGGCCGCGCTCGGCGGCGCGCTGATCGCCGCCGTCGGCCCCGGCTGGGTGCTCGCCGTCGACGCGGTCGCCTTCGCCCTCGCCGGGGCGCTGCGCGCCTTCCTCGACGTACGGCACATCCCCGAGCGCGCCGCGGGCGGCGGACTCCTCGCCGACCTGCGCGAGGGCTGGGACGAGTTCGCGAGCCGCCCCTGGCTCTGGGCGATCGTCGCCCAGTTCTCCATCGTGGTGGCGCTGGTCGGCGCGGCCGAGTCGGTGTACGGGCCGCTGGTCGCCCGGGACGAGCTGGGCGGCGCCCGGCCGTGGGGGCTCGCGCTCGCCGCGTTCGGCGTGGGCACGCTGGCCGGCGCGCTCCTGATGATCCGCTGGAAACCGCGCCGGATGCTGCTCGTGGGCACCGTCTGCGTCTTCCCCATCGCGCTGCCGTCGGCGGCGCTCGCGGTGCCGCTGGACGTGGTCGGCCTGTCGGCCGCGATGTTCGTCAGCGGCGTGGCCATCGAGGTGTTCGGCGTCTCCTGGATGACGGCGCTGCACCAGGAGATCCCGGAGGACAAGCTGTCCCGGGTCTCCGCCTACGACTGGTTCGGCTCGACGGCGATGCTGCCGCTCTCCACCGCGCTGGCCGGACCGGCCGAGGGCGTCTTCGGCCGCGGCAACGCCCTGTGGGGCTCGGCCGCGCTGATCGTGGTGGTCACCGCCCTGGTGCTGCTCGTGCCCGACGTACGCCATCTGACCCGGCGTACGAAGCGGGTGTCGGGCGCGACGCCGGAGGGGGCGGACGCGCAGGACCCCCGGGACGAGCCGAAGGCCGCTGGGGTCTCAGCCGATCCCGAAGGCTCCCTCCGGGGGAACGGGTGACGGTACGGCCTCCGCGTCCCGCACCGGTCGCGCGTCGCCGGTGAGGCGGGCCAGCGGCTCGCCCCACTCCACGCGCGCCGGGAAGGCGTCGGCCGCGGTGCGCCGGGCCAGGCGCGCGGTGTCGATCGGGCGGTCGGAGGCGACGAGCACCGCGTTGCCGAAGCGCCGGCCGCGCAGCACCGCCGGTTCGGCGATCAGCGCGAGCTCGGGGAAGACGGCCGCGAACGTGGCCAGCTGGGAGCGGAGGAACGGGAACGGCGCCCCGTCCGCGAGGTTCGCCGCGTAGGTCCCGCCGGGCCGCAGCACCCGCCGGGCCTGCCGGGCGTACTCCACGGACGTCAGGTGGGCGGGCACCCGCGAGCCGCCGAACACGTCCGCGACCAGCAGGTCCGCCGAGGCGTCCGGGGCGGCCTCCAGCCACTCCCGGGCGTCCGCCCCGTGCACGGCGATCCCCGATCCCTCGGGCAGCGGCAGGTGCTCGGCCACCAGCGCGAGCAGCCCCCGGTCCGCCTCGGCGACGTCCTGCCGGGAGCCGGGCCGGGTGGCGGCGACGTACCGGGGCAGGGTGAGGGCCCCGCCGCCCAGGTGCAGCACGTCGAGCGGGGCGCCCTCCTCGGCGGCGTGGTCCACGACGTGGGCGAGCCGCTGCGCGTACTCGAACTCCAGGTGCGCCGGGTCGTCGAGGTCGACGTACGACTGGGGCGCGCCGTCGACCGTGAGCAGCCAGCCCCGCTCGGTGTCCACGTCGGGCATGAGGCGCGCGGTGCCCCAGTCGACGTCTCGGATCACGGGAATCTGCTCGTTCACGCCCTCATTGTGCCGGTACGGCCACACCGGCCCGCGCGCGGGCGGGGAGCTCGCCGCGTGGGCCGTGGCCGGGGGCCGGCGCACGCCGGGAGGCCCGCGTCCCGCGGGAGCGGAACGCGGGCCCGAGGCACCGCCGGTGGAGGGTCGCGGTCGGTGGAGGGCGGCGGGCGGTGCCCGCCGCTCACAGCACCTCGGTCACCGTTCCCGCGCCGACCGTCCGTCCGCCCTCGCGGATCGCGAAGCCGAGCCCCGGCTCCAGGGGCGTGTCACGGCCGAGCTCAACGGTCATGGTGACCGTCTCGCCGGGCCGGGCGACGGCGCGCCCGCCGAGGTCGACGGCGCCGACGACATCGGCCGTGCGCAGGTAGAACTGCGGCCGGTAGCCGGTCGTGACGGGCGTGCTGCGGCCGCCTTCGCCGGCGGCGAGCACGTACACCCGCGCCGTGAAGCGGCGGCGTGGCACGAGACTGCCGGGCGCGGCCACCACATGGCCGCGTCGCACCGCACCGCGCGGCACGCCGCGCAGCAGGAGCGCCACGTTGTCGCCCGCCTGCGCCGACTCCATCGGCTTGCCGAAGGTCTCGACGCCGGTGACCACGGTCTCGGTCTCCGTGCCGGGCACCTGGACGCGGTCGCCGACCCGGACGCTGCCGCGCTCCACGGCGCCGGTCACGACGGTGCCGCGGCCGGTGATGGTGAGCACGTTCTCGACCGGCAGCAGGAACGGCGCGTCCACGTACCGCACCGGTACCGGCACGTAGGTGTCCACGGCGTCGAGCAGGGCCTCGATGGAGGCGGTCCAGCGTGGGTCGCCCTCCAGGGCCCGCAGGCCGGAGACCCGGATCACGGGTACGCCGTCGCCGCCGTAGCCGTGCGCGGTCAGGAGCTCCCGCACCTCCAGCTCGACCAGGTCGGTCAGCTCGTCGTCCGCACCGTCGGCCTTGTTGAGCGCGACGACGATGTGGTCGACGCCGACCTGCCGGGCGAGCAGGACGTGCTCGGCGGTCTGCGGCATGATCCCGTCGAGCGCGGAGACGACGAGGATCGCCCCGTCGAGCTGGGCCGCGCCCGTGACCATGTTCTTGATGTAGTCGGCGTGCCCGGGCATGTCGACGTGGGCGTAGTGGCGGGTCTCGGTCTCGTACTCGACGTGCGCCACGTTGATCGTGATGCCGCGGCGCGCCTCCTCGGGGGCGCGGTCGATCCGCTCGAAGGGGACGTACGCGGTGGGGCCGTCGGTGGCCCGCTCGCTGAGGACCTTGGTGAGGGCGGCGGTCAGGGTGGTCTTGCCGTGGTCGACGTGGCCCATGGTGCCGATGTTGAGGTGGGGCTTGGTGCGCGCGTAAGCCTGCTTGGGCATGGCTGGATCGCTCGTTTCGGTGCTCGACGCGTGTGTGGGGACCCCGGGGCCGGACCGACCCTCCCCCTGTGGGGTCCGCCGGACGATCCGGGGAGGGTCAGCTTCGGTCGCCGCCGAGCGTCGGCGCACAGACGCACACGGCAGCCTTCGGCGCGTCCGCGACTGCGGACGGCGCTGCGAGGAAGGCGTACCGGGACATGCCCACGATCATGGCCGCCCGGCGCGTCCGGGTCGACCGAATTTCGGCGGGCTCAGAGGTTCTTGAGGGCCTCGCGCACGGAGAGCGGGGAGAGCCGGGAGGTGTGCTCGGCGACGAAGGCGCGCACCTCGGCCGGATCGGTCTTGGCGTACTCGCGCAGGCTCCAGCCGATCGCCTTGCGGATGAAGAAGTCCGGGTGGCCGGAGCGGAGCAGGCAGTAGGAGAAGAGGCGCTCGGTGTCGGTGGCGTCCTTGAAGCGCAGCTGGTGCAGGATCGCGGTGCGCGCCACCCACAGGTCGTCGTCGGTGACCCAGGCGTCCATGCGGGCCGCGAGCGCGGGGTCGGCGGCGACGAGCGGGCCGACGACGTGGGCGGCGAGGTGGTCGACGGTGTCCCACCAGGAGACGGTGGTCACGAGGGCGTGGGCGACCGGCAGGAAGCCGGACGAGCAGCGCTTCACGTGGCGGCGCAGGTAGTCGACGGCGAAGTAGTGGTACTCCCGCTCGGGCAGGGCGAAGCAGCGCAGGGCGACGGCGGCGCAGTCGGCCTCGTCGGGGACGGGGGTGCCGGCCAGGACGGTGCGGGACAGGGCGCGGCGCTCCGGGGTCCGCAGTCCGAGGAAGGGCGCGACGCCCTTCATGTACGCGATCATCTCCTGCGCGCGGAAGGGGTCGCCGCCCGTGGGGTAGACCTCCGTGAGCCGGGTGAGGAGGGTGTCGGCGAGGGCGCTGTCGGGTACGGCGGGGGTGGCGGCGGAGGTCACCGCCCCACTGTAGGGCGGGCTCTGGGGCGGCGCCGTGCATGGCGCTCATTACGGCGATCACATGCGGTCTTCGGTTACTCTCCCCGGATGTTCGAGCCCGTGTCCGTCCGCCGCTCCGGGGTGCTGCTCGCGCCCAAGGCCCGGCTGGCGTATCTCGCCGTGATCCTGCTCGCCGCGGGGTCGTCGGTGCTGCTCTTCGAGCCGCAGCGGCTGCTCTCGGCCGGCTGGCCGCCCCAGTTGAGCGGCGCGGGCGCGGTCGTGGTCTTCGGCCTGCTGTACGGGGTGTGCACGGCGGCCCTCGTGCCGCGGCCGCTGTTGAACCTGGCGGCGGGTGCTCTCTTCGGCGCCCCGGCGGGCTTCGCCGCGTCCCTCGGGGGCACGGTCCTGGGCGCGGGCATCTCGTTCGCGCTGGGCAGGGCCCTGGGCCAGGACGCCCTGCGCCCGTACGTGCGCGGGCGCTGGCTGGAGGCGGCGGACGGGCAGTTGAGCCGGCACGGGTTCCGGTCGATGCTGGCGATCCGGCTCTTCCCGGGGATGCCGTTCGCGGTGGCCAACTACGGCGCCGCGGTCTCCCGCATGAAGTACCTGCCGTTCCTCCTGGCGACGGGCCTCGGCTCCGTCCCGAACACGGCCGCCTACGTGGTCGCGGGCAGCGAGGCCACCTCGCCGACCTCCCCCGCCTTCTTGATCTCGATGGGGTTCATCGTCCTGTCGGTGGCGGGTGCCGCCGTGGTCGGCTGGCGCAAGCGGCACCGCCTCCGCGGGCCCGTGGAGGCGCCGGTGGAGGCGGAGCCCCGGCTGGAGTCGGTGTCGGCCTGACCGTCCGTCGGCCTGGATCCGGCGGGCTGTCCGTCCGTCGGATCCTGGATCCTGGATCCGACCCCTCACACCGCTTCGATGATCATCGCGTTGGCCAGTCCGCCCGCCTCGCACATCGCCTGGAGCCCGTACCGGCCGCCGCGCGCCCGCAGGGCGTGCACCAGGGTGGTGGTCAGGCGGGTGCCGCTCGCGCCGAGCGGGTGGCCGAGGGCGATGGCGCCGCCGTGGACGTTGACCCGGTCGAGGTCGGCGCCGGTCTCCTGCCGCCAGGCGAGGACGACGCTCGCGAAGGCCTCGTTGATCTCGAAGAGGTCGATGTCGGCGAGGCCGAGACCGGCTCGGCGCAGCACCTTCTCGGTGGCCGGGATCACCCCGGTCAGCATGAGCAGCGGGTCGGAGCCGGTCACCGCGAAGGAGTGCAGCCGGGCGAGCGGGCGCAGGCCGAGGCGCCGCGCGGTCCCGGCCTCCATGACGAGGACCGCGGACGCCCCGTCGTTGACCGGGCTGCTGTTGCCCGCGGTGACCGACCAGTCGATCTGCGGGAAGCGCTCCGCGAAGCCCGGGTCCCGGAAGGCGGGCCGGAGCCCGGCGAGGACCTCGGGGGTGGTCGCGGGCCGCACGGACTCGTCGCGGCGCACCTCCCCGTACGGGACGACCTCGGCGTCGAAGAGTCCGGCCGCCCAGCTCCGCGCGGCCTTCGCGTGCGAGGCGGCGGCGAACTCGTCCATGGCCGCGCGGCCGAGGGACCACTTCGCGGCGATGAGCTCCGCGCTGATCCCCTGCGGGACCAGGCCCTCCGGGTAGCGCTCGGCGACCCCGGGCCCGAAGGGATCGGCGCCCGGCGGCACGTTGGACCACATCGGGACCCGGCTCATGGACTCGACGCCGCAGGCGACCGCGATGTCGTAGGCGCCGGACAGCACGCCCTGGGCGGCGAAGTGCACGGCCTGCTGCGAGGAGCCGCACTGCCGGTCGACGGTCGTGGCGGGCACGGTCTCCGGCAGGCCTGCGCCCAGCCAGGCGTAGCGGGTGGTGTTCATGGCCTGCTCGCCGACCTGGTCGACGGTGCCGCCGATGACGTCGTCGACGAGGGCGGGATCGATCCCGGTGCGGTCGATCAGGGCCCGCAGGGTGTGCGACAGCAGGGCGACGGGATGGACGCCGGCGAGTGCTCCGCCGGGCTTGCCCTTCCCGATCGGCGTACGGACGGCTTCGACGATGACGGCGTCGCGCATGACACGGCTCCAGGAGGGTGAGTTGGATAACTGGACCAACACCTGTCGGTAACATAACCCAGCGAGTCCACTTTTCAAACCCTCACCCGTGCGTCTGGCTTACTCTTGGGCGCATGAAGGCCGCCCCCCGCCCCTGCTCCATCGCCGACACCCTGGCGCTCGTCGGTGAGAAGTACTCCCTCCTCGTCCTGCGCGAGGTCTCGCTCGGCGTCCACCGCTTCGACCGGATCGCACGCAACACGGGCGCACCGCGCGACATCCTCACCGCCCGCCTCAAGCGGCTCGTCGAGGCCGGGATCCTGGAGAAGGTCGAGTACAGCGAGCGCCCCAAGCGCTACGAGTACCGGGCGACGCCGGCCGGCGAGGAACTGCAGCCGGTCCTCGTCACGCTGATGGCCTGGGGCGACCGCCACCTCAATCCGGAGCGGCGACCGACGCTCCTGGAGCACAGCTGCGGCGAGCTGCTGAGCCCGCGCGTGATCTGCGCGAGCTGCGGCGACGAGGCGGACGCCGCGAGCCTCAAGGCCCTCGTGCAGGCGCCGGGATGGACGACCGCGGGGCCCGTGGAGAGCTGAGCCGCTCCCCCGGACGGCCCGGGCCGCCCTGCGAACGGGCCCGTCATCTTGGGGCGGTACGCTGCGCAGCGACCTTCTGACCGCACGCGTACAAACGGGACGGCCCTGGCCCCATGAGTTGGTTCGAATCATTCATCCTCGGACTCGTCCAGGGGCTGACGGAGTTCCTTCCCATCTCCTCCAGCGCGCATCTGCGGCTCACCGCCGCGTTCGCCGGCTGGGAGGACCCCGGTGCGGCGTTCACGGCGATCACCCAGATCGGCACCGAGGCCGCCGTGCTCATCTACTTCCGCAAGGACATCGCGCGGATCGTCTCCGCGTGGTTCCGCTCGCTCTTCGACAAGTCGATGCGCTCCGACCACGACGCGCAGATGGGCTGGCTCGTCATCGTCGGCTCGCTGCCGATCGGCGTCCTCGGCGTCACGTTCAAGGACCAGATCGAGGGCCCCTTCCGCGATCTGCGGCTGATCGCCACCACGCTCATCGTGATGGGCATCGTGCTCGGCATCGCCGACCGGCTCGCGGCCCGCGACGAGATCGGCGGGCGTCACCGGGCGATCCGCGAGCGCAAGTCGCTGAGGGAACTCGGCGTGCGGGACGGCCTCATCTTCGGCTTCTGCCAGGCGATGGCCCTGATCCCGGGCGTCTCCCGCTCCGGCGCCACCATCTCCGGCGGTCTGTTCATGGGCTACACCCGCGAGGCGGCCGCCCGCTACTCGTTCCTCCTCGCCATCCCGGCCGTGCTCGCCTCCGGCGTGTTCGAGCTGAAGGACGCGGGCGAGGGGCACGTCTCCTGGGGCCCGACGGTCTTCGCCACGATCATCGCCTTCGGCGTCGGGTACGCGGTGATCGCCTGGTTCATGAAGTTCATCACCACGAAGTCCTTCATGCCCTTCGTGATCTACCGGATCGCCCTCGGCATCCTCCTGTTCTTCCTGGTCGGCTCGGACGTCCTCAGCCCCCACGCGGGCGAGTCCGCCGGCTGACCCGCGGTGCGGGGCCCGGGGACACCCCGGCCCCGCACCGGCCGCGGCCAGACCGACCGTCCGGCCGCCGCCCGCCGCTCCTCAGCCCTGGTACGGGACGCGCGCCAGCTCCGTGATGCCACCGAGGGTGCCCCACTCGTTCTTGCCGAGCCGGGCGAGCGGCCGCATCAGCGTCATCTCCGGGTGCCCGTCGACGAGCACCGACTCGTCCACCGCCGCGTGCACCACCCGCCCGAAGACCACCGTCGAGTCACCGATCCGCAGCGTGCTGTGCAGCTCGCACTCCAGCGCCACCGGCGACTGGGCGACCCGCGGCGGCCGCACCCGCAGGCTCGGCTCGCGCTCGACGTCGCACGCGTCGAACTCGCTCGTCCCGCGCGGGAAGTCCGTCGCCGTCGCGTTGACCGCGCCGAAGAGCCCCTCGGGGGCGAGGTTCACGACGAACTGCCCCGTCTCCTCCACGTTGCGCAGCGAGTCCTTGCGGCCCACCGAGGTGAACTGCACGACGGGCGGCACCACCGAGGAGATGGTGAAGAAGGAGTGCGGGGCGAGGTTGTCCGTCCCGTCGGCGGCGGTCGTCGACACCCAGGCGATGGGCCGGGGCACGACGGTGGCGGTGAGCAGCCGGTAGAAGGAGTTCCGGTCGGTCCGCTCGGGATCGATGTTCATGCGCATGGCTGAAAGTATGACGGTTCTCGTACCAAGCCCCGACCGCACGCCCCTTGGCCCCTGGCCCGCTCTGCCCGACACTGAACCGATGACGCAGCGCGTGGACCTCGCGACCGTGATGGACCGGCTCGCCATCGACGACCTGATCACCGGCTACGCGGTGGCCGTGGACGACTCCGACTGGGCGGCGTACCGCGCGCTGTTCACTCCGGACGGGCGTGCCGACTACAGCGGTTCCGGGGGGATCGAGGGCCCGGCCGCCGAGGTCGCCGACTGGCTCGCGGAGACGATGCTCCTGTTCCCGGTGCGCCAGCACCTCATCGTCAACCGGCGGGTGCGCATCCAGGACCTGGGGGGCTACCCGGGCGACACCGCGACGGTGCGCGCCGACTATCTGAACCCCATGCGCTTCGAGTCGGGCGAGGACTTCGTGTGCGGCGGGCGCTACACGTTCACGCTGCGCCGCACGGGCGGCGGCTGGTTGCTGCGTTCGGTCGTCGTCGAGGAGAAGTGGCGCCGCGTGTGAGGTCCGGCGGCCGGGCCGCGCGCACACTGGTGGGGGTGCCCCCGGACGAAGTCCGAGGGAGCGACACCGGGAGGCACGGCATGCGCAATCCGTTCGCGGGCCAGGGGCCCCGGTCCGGGCTCGGCCGGTCCGCGCTCGCCGTGCTCCTGGGCGCCCTGCCCGCGCTCGCGTTCCCCGCGCCGTCGCTGTGGTGGTGCGCGTACCTCGCCCTCGTCCCCTGGATGCTGCTGATCCGTACGGCGCCGAGCGCGCGCCGGGCCGGTCTGGACGGCTGGTGCGGCGGCATCGGCTTCATGCTGGGCGTGCACCAGTGGCTGCTGCCGAGCCTGCACGTCTTCCTGCTCGTCCTGGCCGCGCTCCTGGGCCTGTTGTGGCTGCCGTGGGGCTGGCTGGTCCGGGCGATGCTGGGCGGCGAGCCGTCCGGCGCGCGGGCCGCCGCCGCCCTGGTCGCCGTCCCCTCCGGCTGGCTCCTCGTCGAGCTGGTCCGTTCCTGGGAGGGCCTGGGCGGGCCGTGGGGGCTGCTCGGGGCCGCCCAGTGGCAGGTGCCGCCCGCGCTGCGGCTCGCCTCGCTCGGCGGGGTCTGGCTGGTGAGCCTGCTCGTGGTGGCGGTGAACACGGCCCTCACCCTGCTCATGGCGGTGCGGCCGGTGCGTCGTACCGCTCTCGTGGGGCTGGTGGGCTGCGCGCTCGTCCTGGGGCTGGCCTGGTGGGGCACGAGCCCGCCCCGCACCACCGGCACCGTGCGGATCGCGGTGGTCCAGCCGGGCGTGTTCGACGGGCCGGGCGGCGCGGACCGGCGCTTCGGCCGCGCCGAGGAGCTGACCAGGACGCTCGCCGGGCAGCGGCCGGACCTGGTCGTGTGGGGCGAGAGCAGCGTCGGCGCGGACCTGGGGGCCCGGCCGGACCTCACGGCCCGGCTCACCGCGCTGTCCCGGACCGTCGGCGCGCCGCTCCTGGTGAACGTGGACGCGCGCCGCTCCGACCGGCCGGGCATCTACAAGAGCGCGATCCTGATCGGTCCGGGCGGGCCGACGGGCGAGCGCTACGACAAGATGCGCCTCGTGCCCTTCGGCGAGTACGTCCCGGCGCGCGCCCTGCTCGGCTGGGCCACCTCCGTCGGCAAGGGGGCCGCGGGCGAGGACCGCAGACGGGGCACCCAGCCGGTCGTGATGCCCCTCCCCGCCCCGCGCGAGGGCGGCCGGCCGCTGCGGATCGGGCCGCTGGTCTGCTTCGAGTCCGCCTTCCCCGACATGAGCCGGCGCCTGGTCAGGGACGGCGCGGACGTGGTCGTCGTGCAGTCGGCGACCTCCACCTTCCAGGACACCTGGGCGCCCGCGCAGCACGCCTCGCTGGCGGCGCTGCGGGCCGCGGAGTCGGGGCGTCCGGTGGTGCACGCGACGCTCACCGGGATCAGCGCCGCGTACGCCCCCGACGGGCGGCGGACCGGCACCGGGCTCGGCACCGACCGCAGCGCCGCCGCGGTGTACACGCTCCCCCTCGCGGACACGGTCACGGTCTACGACCGCTTCGGCGACTGGCCGGTGTACGCCGCGATCCTGGTGATCGGCGCGCTGTGCGCGGCCGAGGGGGCACGGACGCTCAGGAGGCCTGGGCGAGGGACTCCCGTACCACCCGCTCGCAGAGCTCGTGGGTCAGCAGGGCGTCCCGTGCGCTGAGCAGCCGTCCTTCGCGCACGGAGTCGAGGAAGCCCAGGACCGCCTGCTCGATGCCGCGCTGGCGGGCCACCGGCACCCAGTCGCCGCGGCGGCGCACGGTCGGCTGCCCCTTGTGGTCGACGATCTCGGAGAGGTTGAGGACCTGGCGCTTGGAGTCCTGCCCGGACACCTCCAGGACCTCCTCGGTGGAGCCGTTCAGACGGTTCATCATGCCGATGGCGGTGAAGCCGTCGCCGGACAGCTGGAGCACGACGTGGTGCATGAGCCCGTCGCGGACGCGGGCGCGCACGTCGACGTGGTCGATCACGCCGGGCACCAGGAAGCGCAGGGTGTCGACGACGTGGATGAAGTCGTCGAGGACGAACGTGCGCGGGTCCTCGGGCAGTCCGATGCGGTTCTTCTGGAGCAGGATCAGCTCGCGCGGGTGCTCCACGCACTGGGCGTAGCCGGGGGCGAGCCTGCGGTTGAAGCCGACGGCGAGGCTGACGGCCTGCTTCTCGGCGAGCTCGACGAGCCGTTCGGAGTCGGCGTACTCGTAGGCGAGGGGCTTGTCGACGTACGTCGGCACCCCGGCTTCCAGGAGGCGGGTGACGAGCTCGGCGTGCACGGCGGTCGAGGCGTGCACGAAGGCGGCGTCGAGGCCGACGGAGAGGAGCGAGTCGAGGTCGGTGTGCCGGCGCTCGGCGGGCAGGTGGTAGCCGTCGGCGACCCGTTCGAGAGTGGCGGGGGTCCGGGTCTGCAGGTGGAGTTCGACCCCGGGAAGGGCGGACAGGACGGGCAGATAGGCCTTCTGCGCGATGTCGCCGAGTCCGATGCAGCCAACCTTCACGGGTGCTCCTTGTCGCTGTGTCGCTGTGTCGCTGTTGCGCTGTGTCGCTGTCGCGCTGTGTCGCTGTCGCGCTGTGTCGCTGTGCGCTCGTTCGCTTCCGTCCCCCGGAGGGCCGTACGCGCCGGTCAGCTTACGCGCGGCGGTACGGCGTCGACGGGCGGCCTCCAGTCCGCGATGCCGTCGAAGCCGCGCAGCACGAGTCCGGGGCCGAATCGGGAGACGGCGCTGACGGCCGTGTTCCGCAGGGCGACGGCGGGGCGGGCGGAGAGCAGCGCGAGTCGGCCGGTGCGGGCGGCCTTGCGGACCAGGGCGCTGGTGCGCGGCAGCCGGTCGGCGGTGTAGGCGGCGAGGGCGGTCGGCACGGGCAGGCCGTGTCCCGCGTGGTGGGCGAGGACGATCGCGTCCTCGATGGCCTGGTTGCCGCCCTGCCCGAGGGTGGGCTGCATGGCGTGGGCGGCGTCGCCGAGCAGTGCCGTCCGGCCTCGGTGGAACGCGGGCAGCGGGTCGATGAGGTGGTGGACGTCGTGGCGCAGGACGGCGGACTCGTCGGCGGCGGCCAGGACGGCGGGGACGGGGTGGTGCCAGTCGCCGAACAGGCGCTGGAGCGCGGCCCTCTCGCCGTCGGGCGCGTGGTCCCCGGCGGGTGCGGCGGCCATGGCGTACGCGTAGACCCGCCCGTCCTTGAGGGGCTGGCTGCCCCACAGGCGCCCGGGGCCCCAGGTCTCGTGCGGGGCGAAGGGTTCGGCGGGTGCGGGGATGACGACCCGCCAGGTGGTGAAGCCGGAGTAGCGGGGCCCGGGGTGGGCGGGGAAGAGGGTGCCGCGGACCGCGGAGCGGATGCCGTCGGCGGCGACGACGAGGTCGGCCTCGTGCGTGCCGTCCGGGGTGGCGACCAGGGCGGGGCGGTGGGCGCTGCCCGGGTCGGTGAGGACGGCGGCGGTTCCGGTGCGCACGGTGTCCGCGGGCAGGGCGGACAGGAGCAGGTCGACGAGGGTGGACCGGTGCAGCAGGACGAGCGGCCCGCCGAAGCGTGCGGCGGCGGCCCCGGCGTCGGTCCGGGCGAGCCAGCGGCCGTCCGGGCGGCGCATGCCGCCGTCGCCCTGCCAGGCGGCGAGGTCGCGGACCGGGTCGCCGAGGCCGATCACGTCGAGGGCGCGCAGGGCGTTGGGGGCGAGGCCGATCCCGGCGCCGACCGGGGCGAGGCCGGTGGCGCGCTCCAGGACGGTGACGTCCCAGCCGCGGGCGCGCAGGGCGACGGCGGCGGTGAGGCCCCCGATGCCCGCTCCGACGACGACTGCACGGTGCCGGTGCTGTTCCATGGCTCCCCCTCGGAGATCACCCCCGCGGCCCGGTGCAGGACCGGCCACGGGGACTACAGCTGTAGTGACGAGAAGAACGTACTACAGCCGTAGTCCCCGCGACAGCCCCTCGCCGCGCATTCACTACACACGTAGTTCCGGACTCCTCCGCGCGGTCGCTAAGTTGTCCCCATGACCGCCGCACGGACCCCCGACACCCCGCCCACCCGCGCCGACCGGATCGGCGACGCCGCCCTCGACCTGCTCGTCGAGCGCGGCATGCGCGGGCTCACCCACCGCGCCGTCGACGAGCGGGCCGGGCTCCCCCAGGGGTCCACCTCCAACCACGCGCGCACCCGCCAGGCCCTCCTGGAGACCGCCGTCCGCCGCCAGGTGCAGCGGGAGGCGGCGGTGCTCACCCCGGACGAGCTGCCCTCGGCAGACGCCGGGCCCGACGCGCTCGTGGAGGCGCTCGCACTCGCCCTGCACCGCTACCTCACCGACCACCGGGCGCTGCTCGTCTCCCGCTACGAGCTGGCCCTGGAGGCCACCCGCCGCCCCGAGCTGCGGACCTTCTTCGACACCGCGGGCTCGGTCTTCCACGCTCCGGTGACCGCGATGATGGCCGAGGCCGGCTCGCCCGCTCCCGAGCGGCACGCGCTGTCGCTCATCGCCTGGTGCGAGGGGCTGATGTTCTCCTGCGCGGCCGGCTCCTTCCACGCCGCCGTGCCCGGCCTGGCGGAACTCCGGACCGGCTTCGCCGAGTTGCTGCGCGGCCTGCTCGGCCGGTGAACGGCCCGCACGCTCGCACCGCGTGAAGGCCCCGCAAAGCACTGGCCCGCCGGACGATCATGGGCGACGATGCGGGGCATGACCACCGAACAGACCGAAACCGGCGCCCGTGTCGACCCCGACACCCTCACCGGCGAACGCGAGGCACTGGAGCAGTGGCTCGACTTCCATCGCGCGACCCTGGCGGCGAAGTGCGAGGGCCTCGACGACGCCCAGCTGCGCACCGCCTCCGCCCCGCCCTCGGACCTCAACCTGATGGGCCTGGTCCGCCACATGGCCGAGGTCGAGCGCGGCTGGTTCCGGCGCGTCCTGGCCGGCGAGCAGGAAGCCGACTGGATCTACACCACCAAGGCGGACCACGACGCCGACATCCACGTCACCGACGAGGACACCTGGGAGGAGGCCTACGCGACCTGGCAGGGCGAGATCGCCGTCGCCAGGGCCAACGCCGCCGGCCGCGGGCTCGACGAGCCGGGCAGCGGGACCCACCGCACCGGCAGGACCTTCAACCTGCGCTGGATCTACCTCCACATGATCGAGGAGTACGCGCGCCACAACGGCCACGCCGACCTCATCCGGGAGCGGATCGACGGCGCCACCGGGGACTGAGCCCCCGCCCGGACGACCCGGGTCAGCTCGCGTCGGGGTGATCACTCATGCGGGGCATTCCCCGCGAGTAGGGGTGTGAGGGACGCGGTCCGACCAGCAGAGTTGCGCGGGTGCATGGAACCAGAACCACAGTGAGGATCCTGGCCGGCGTCGCGATGGCCGCGCTCTCGGGCTGTGTCGCGGTGGAGGCGCCGCCCGCGGCTCCCGCGCCGGCCCCGAGTCCGGCGGACCAGCGGCCCGGCCAGGACGTCGCGCCGCAGATCGTCCAGGGCCCCGCCCGGGAGGCCCTGGAGGCGGCGATGCCCGACCCGACGCCGGAGCCCCGCGCGTCCGTCGCTCGGCAGCGCGGCACGGACGACGGGCGCGACGGGCGGGGCACCGACCCCGGCGGCACGTCCGGCTCCGCGCGGCACCACGCGAAGAGGCCACACCCGTCCACCGCGCCCGGGCAGCGGCACCGCCACCCGGACATCGACCTGCCCGGACTCCTCGACCCGCCGCGCTCCGCCGCCGAGCTCTGCGAGCTGGGCTCGCGGTACGGCGGCTGGAGCCCGGACAGCGAGCAGGCGAGGATCTGCCGTGGCACCTACGGGCGCTGACCCCGCAGCCGTACCTCCAGGCGCTCGATCGCGGCCCGCACCCCGTTGCCGTAACCGTCGTCGTCCAGGACCACGGAGGCGGCGCGGGCCCGGTCCAGGTGGACGCGGGCCGCGTCCGGGCGGGCCAGCTTCACGTAGTCGGCGGCCAGGTTGAGGTGGAGCGAGGGGTAGAGCGCGCGGAGCGCCACCGCCGAGCCGTGGCGGGCCAGCCGGTCCTCGTCGAGCCCCTCGGCGGCCGTCAGGGCCCGCAGGTCCCACGCCAGCTCGGTGTCGGGGTCGTCCTGCGCGTCGGCCATGTAGTGGGCGAGGGTGCAGCGGTGCAGCGGGTCGCCGTCCGGTCCGAGCTGCGCCCAGATCTCGACGAAGCGGTTGCGGGCCTCTTCCCTGTCCCCGCCGTGGAGGAGCATCATCGCCTGCCCGATCCTGGTCATGACGCCGTCGTCCGACACCTGCTGCCCGGTCACTGCGACCTCCACGCGCTGTCGATCCGGCCCCCGGTAGAACGGGCCGGATCCGACGCTAGCCGCAGCCGCACCGGATCCGGCCGAGGCTCAGCCGAGGTCGGGGATGCGCCAGTCGATCGGCTCGTGCCCCTGGGCGGCGACGGCCTCGTCGATCTGGGTGAAGGGGTGGGAGCCGAAGAACTTCTTCGCCGAGAGCGGCGAGGGGTGGGCGCCCTTCACCACCACGTGCCGCTCCTCGTCGATGAGCGGGAGCTTCTTCTGCGCGTAGTTGCCCCAGAGCACGAAGACCGCCGGGTCGGGCCGGGAGGCCACGGCCGTGATCACCGCGTCGGTGAACTTCTCCCAGCCCTTGCCCTTGTGCGAGTTCGCCTCGCCGGCGCGGACGGTGAGCACCGCGTTGAGCAGCAGGACGCCCTGCTCGGCCCACGGCATCAGATAGCCGTTGTCGGGGACCGGGTGCCCGAGCTCGGCCTGCATCTCCTTGTAGATGTTGCGCAGCGAGGGCGGGGTCTTCACGCCGGGACGGACGGAGAAGCAGAGCCCGTGGCCCTGACCCTCGCCGTGGTAGGGGTCCTGGCCGAGGACCAGGACCTTCACCTGGTCGAAGGGGGTCGCGGCGAGGGCCGCGAAGACCTCCTCGCGCGGCGGGTAGACCGGCCCGTTGGCCCGCTCCTCCTCGACGAACTCGGTGAGCTGCTTGAAGTACGGCTTCTGCAGCTCGTCGCCGAGGACGCCGCGCCAGGACTCGGGCAGCATGTCGGTGTCGGTCACGTCCACAACCTCCGGTGGGTGTTTCGCCTTTACGTACGAGAACCTACCGGGAGCCACTGACAACGCCGTCCGCCGTCCGCCCCCTCGGGGGCGGACGGCGGACGGCGGATCGGCGGGCTCGGACGGCTACCAGCTGGTGCGGCGGCTGAGCTCCCACAACTGCATGACGGTCTGCGGGTCGAGGGCCCGCTCGCCGCCGCCGATGTCCTCGCTGGCCGCGATGTACAGCTTGCCCTGCCACAGCGGGAGCAGCCGGACGTCCTGCACCATGATCTCCTGGGCCTGCGCGAACTCGTCCGTGACGGCCCCGCGGTCGCTCTCGCGCCGGGACTTCGGGATCAGCTCGTCGGTGATCTTCGGGCTGACGTACGGGGTGCCGAGGACGTTCTCCTTGCCCACGAAGGGGGCGACGAAGTTGTCCGGGTCCGGGAAGTCGGGGAACCAGCCGCGGCCGAAGACCGGGTACTGGCCCTTCTGGTAGCCCGCCTGGAACTCCTTCCACGGCTTGCCGTGGAGGGTGACCTCGAAGAGGCCGCTCTCCTCCAGCTGCCGCTTGAGTTCGGCGAACTCGACGGCGGTCGCGGAGCCGTACCGGTCGGTGGTGTACCAGAAGTCCAGCTTGACCGGCTTGGTGATGCCGGCGTTGCGCAGGATGGACTTCGCCTTGGACGCGTCGGGGCCACCGAAGCGGTCGTAGAACTTGGTGGTGTGGCCCGAGATGCCCTTGGGGACCATCGAGTACAGCGGCTCGGCCGTGCCCTGGTAGACCTTGTTCACCAGCTCGTCGCGGTCGACGAGCTGCGCGATGGCCTTGCGGACGGGCAGCCGGGCGACGGAGTCGTCACGGGTGTTGAAGACCAGGTAGCGGATGTCCGCGCCGGTGGACTCGACGAGCTGGAGCCCCTTGTTCTCCGGCTTGTCGGCCTGGAGCGCGACGACCTCCTCGGCGGTGAGGCCGCGGTAGGTGGCGTCGATCTCCTTCTTCTTCAGGGCCGCGACCATCGGCTCGGACTCCTTGAAGTACCGAATGGTCACGCCGCCGTTCTTGCGGTCGGCGAAGCCCTTGTAGCTGGGGTTGCCCGTCAGCTCGGCCTTCTGGCCCTCGGCGTACGAGTCGAGGACGTACGGGCCGGAGCCGACCAGCTTGCCGTCCTTGCGGAGCTTGTCCGCCGGGTACTCGGCCGGGTCGACGATGGACATGGCCGGGGTGGCGAGGATGAACGGGAAGGTCGCGTCCGACTTGTTCAGCCGGAAGACCACCGTGCGGTCGTCGGTCGCCTCGACCTTGTCGAGCGAGCCCAGCATGCCGTTGGGGCCGCCCTGGACGTCGATCGTGCGGATGCGCTCGATCGAGTACTGGACGGCCTGGGCGTCCAGCTTGTGCCCGTTCGAGAAGGTCAGACCGTCATGGAGGACGCACTCGAAGACCCGGCTCGAGCTCCCCTCCTTGAACTTGCAGTCCGCCGCGTCCGACTGCGGACTGGTGCTGCCGGTCGGGAAACTCACGAGCGTCTGGAAGACATTCCGGAAAAGCTCCCAGGAATTGTCCCAGGCGGCCGCCGGATCAAGCGTGGACGGAGAACTCGTCGTACCGACGACGATTCTCTGATCCCCTGCGGATTCACCGTCCGAAAACACACTGCATCCGGACAGGAGGGATATGGACGCAAGGGCTGCAGCGGCCTGCAGACTGGTCCGGTTGAACACGTGCACGCTCCTCGTTCAGCCTGGGGTCGGCCGACGATACCGCAGCGCCCCGCCAGGTCAATGTTCGACCCTGGCGGGGCACTTGAGGCATTCAGCACATAACCGGGGCCAAACCGGTCATGAATTCAGGAAAGTGTCCGGATATCGGTCACCCGACACCGGCGTTCAGGAAAAGACCGCCGTCGACGACGAGCGTCTGGCCGGTGATCCAGTCCGACTGGGCCGAAGTGAGGAAGGCCGCCGCGCCGCCGATGTCCTGCGGCTCGCCGAGCCGGCCGAGGAGGTACGGGGCGGCCGCCTCGGCCTCCCGCCCCTCGTACAGCGCCGCGGCGAACTTCGTCTTCACGACGGCCGGGGCGATGGCGTTGACCCGGACCGAGGGCGCGAACTCGTGCGCCAGCTGGAGGGTCAGGTTGATCATGGCCGCCTTGCTCATCCCGTACGCGCCGATGAACGGCGACGGGGCGAGGCCGGCGATCGAGGCGATGTTCACGATCGCCCCGCCGTGCTCCTTCTGCCACGCCCGGTAGGTCTGCTGGGCGAATCCGAGGGCCGACACCACGTTGGTCTCGAAGACCTTGCGGGCCACGTTCAGGTCCAGCTCGGCGATCGGCCCGAAGACCGGGTTGGTGCCGGCGTTGTTGACCAGGAAGTCCACCCGGCCGAAGGCCTCCATGGTGGCGGCGACCGCAGCGGCCTGGTGGGCCTCGTCGTGCGCCTTGCCGGGCACGGCGATCACCCGGTCGGCGCCGAGCCGCTCCACGGCCTCCTTGAGGGCCTCCTCGCCCCGTCCGGTGATGCAGACCCGGTCGCCGCGGGCGACCAGGGCCTCGGCGACGCCGTAGCCGATGCCCCGGCTCGCGCCGGTGACCAGGGCGACCTTGCCCGAGAGCTCGGGCAGTTCCTGCGCGCTCATCGCGTTCTCCTCCCGCTCCCGTGCGTCAGTTGAGCGGGCCGCCGGCCACGTACATGACCTGGCCGGAGACGAAACCGGCGTCGTCGCCCGTGAAGAAGGCGATGGCGTTGGCGACGTCCTCGGGGCGGCCGACCCGCTGGACCGGGATCATCGAGGCGGCCGCGGCCTGGAACTCCTCGAAGCCCATGCCGACCCGCTCGGCGGTCTGCGCGGTCATCTCGGTGACGATGAAGCCGGGGGCGACGGCGTTGGCGGTGACGCCGAACTTGCCGAGCTCCTTGGCGAGGGTCTTCGTCAGGCCCTGCAGACCGGCCTTGACGGCGGAGTAGTTGGCCTGGCCGCGGTTGCCGAGCGCCGAGGAGGAGGAGAGCGAGACGATCCGGCCGAAGCCCGCGTCCACCATGTGCTTCTGGCAGGCCTTGGCCATCAGGAACGCGCCCTTGAGGTGCACGTTCATCACGAGGTCCCAGTCCGACTCGGACATCTTGAAGAGCAGGTTGTCGCGGAGCACGCCCGCGTTGTTGACGAGGATCGTCGGCGCACCGAGCTCGGCGGCGACGCGCGCGACGGCGGCCTCCACCTGGGCGCTGTCGGAGACGTCACAGCCGACGGCGAGCGCGGTGCCGCCCGCGGCGGTGATCTTCTCGACGGTGTCCTTGCAGGCCGCCTCGTCGAGGTCGAGTACGGCGACGGCACGGCCCTCGGCGGCGAGCCGGACGGCGGTTGCGGCTCCGATGCCGCGAGCCGCACCGGTGACGACGGCTACGCGCTGCTCGGTGGTGGACATGCTTGGTTCTCCTCGCCCTTGGATCATCCCTGGATACGGTCCGTACCGGCGGCCGCCCGCTCTCCCGCACATGAGCGACCGCTTAGTATCGTCCGCAGACGAGACGCTAGAAGCCCTGGCACCCGGTGTCAACGGCCCACCGGGTGCACCGGCTCACTCGCGCGGGAGCTTCGCACGAGACCCGTTCGAGCACCGTTCGAGCTCGCCGCGCGACGGATGCGCCCTAGCGGACCAGCAGGTCGAGCAGGCGTTCCACCTCGGCCTCGGGGTCGGTCGTGAGACCGGTGTGCACCGGCCCCGGCTGGACCACCGTCGAGCGGGGCGCGATCAGCCAGCGGAAGCGCCGCCCGGCGTCGTCCCCGGCGGCCTGGCCCGCGTCGGCTCCGCCGAGGCAGACGCCCTCGACCGCGCGCAGCGCGGCGCGTACGCCGGCGACGTCGGCGGCCGGGTCGAGCACGGTCAGCTTCGCCGTGTCCAGGTGGGTGCGGGCGGCCACGAAGGAGCGGGCCCGGCAGTAGACGACCACACCGGCGTTGAAGCACTCGCCGCGCTCCACCCGGGGCACGACGCGCAGCAGTGCGTACTCGAAGACATCGCGATCGGTCACGTGGTGCTGTCCTTCTGGGTGGGGCGCGGGGCGAGGCGTTCGGCGAGCCAGCCGGGGGCCTGCTGGGGCCGCCGCTCGGTGCGGGGGCCGAGGGTGATGCGCTCGTGGATCGTCGCGGCCCGCGGCAGCAGCGCCGCCACGTAGGCGGCCCGCAGCTCGTCGGTGCTCGCGAAGCCGGGCTCGTCGACCAGCCACTCGTCGGGCACGTCGGCGGCGACCTCGTCGAGCAGTTCGCGGGTCACCAGGGGCGCCAGCTCGGCCGCCGCGGCCGCGACGTCGGGCCCGAAGGGGGCCAGGGCGTGGTCCGAGGCGTCGTAGGGCTTGGCGGCGGAGGCCTGGGCCCCGGGCCAGTTGTGGTGCCAGATCATGGTGGCGCCGTGGTCGATGAGCCACAGGTCGCCGTGCCAGACCAGCATGTTGGGGTTCCGCCAGGACCGGTCGACGTTGTTGATCACGGCGTCGAACCAGACGACCTTGCCGGCCTCCTTCGGATCCACCTCGTAGGCGAGCGGATCGAAGCCGAGCGAGCCGGGCAGGAAGTCCATGCCGAGGTTGAGTCCGCCGCTCGCCTTGAGCAGCTCCTGCACCTCCTGGTCGGGCTCGGAGAGCCCGATGACCGGGTCGAGCTGGATGGCGACCAGCTCCGGCACCCGCAGCCCGAGCCGCCGGGCGAGCTGCCCGCAGATCACTTCGGCGACCAGGGTCTTGCGGCCCTGCCCGGCGCCGGTGAATTTCATGACGTACGTGCCGAGGTCGTCCGCCTCGACGATCCCGGGGAGCGAGCCGCCCTCACGCAAGGGCGTGACATAGCGCGTCGCGGTCACCTCTGTAAGCATGTTCCGAGGCTGTCCAATCGTTTCAGGAGCCCTTGGGGGCTCCGCCCTCAGCCTAGGTCGTGTCCGGAAGGCGGCGCCGTCAGCCCGGGGAGCCGGGCGGGGCGTTCCCGGACACGGCCCGACGTGCGCCCCTGGCCCCCGCGTTAAGGTGCGGGGTGCTCCTGCGAACCCCTCCCGCCACGCCCGCGCTCGCCGACGCCGTCCTGCTCGGCCACGAGGAGGACGGGCGCCGCTGGCCCCTGCTGGTGTGGGCGCCCGGGCCCGGCACCCGGATGGTGTCGAGCGCCGTCCTCGGCGGCGGCATCGGCGCCCGCGACTGGGTGGTCAACGCCCAGGTGCCCCCGGGGTACGCGCGCCGCGACCCCGTCGCCCACCTGGGATCCCTGGCCGCGCGGGCCGGGCTCGGCGGCGCCGGCGTGGGCCTGATGACGGCCGCTGCCGTCGACGACCGCCGGTTCGCCGCGGACGGCGGCGCCGAGGCCGTCGTGACGGCGGGCATAGGGGTACGGGGGTGGGCGGCCGCCCCGGAGACCGGCGCCTTGGGCGCGCCGCGCCCCGGCACCATCAACATCATCGTGTCGCTCCCGGTGCCGCTCACCGACGCGGCACTGGTCAACGCCGTCGCGACAGCCACCGAGGCGAAGGTCCAGGCCCTGGTGGAGCTGGGCGCCGACGCCTCCGGAACGCCGACGGACGCGGTCTGCGTCGCCTGCCCCGCCGCCGGGCCCGGGGCGTCGGCCGAGCCGTTCGCCGGTCCCCGCTCCCTCTGGGGCGCGCGCCTGGCCCGCGCGGTGCACCGGGCGACCCGGGAGGCCTGCGCGGGCCTGCTGTGAGGGGGCTCCGGATCCGTGCGGGGTGCCGCTCCCGGCGTGCGGTGCGGCCCGGTCCTCCCTGTCGGTGGCCCGTGAACACGCCACGGACCGTGGCGGGGGGCGGTGTTCTTCGGGAAACATGGCGCGGGTCGTCCGGGAATCCGGGTAGCGGCGGATCGGAAGCGGATCACAAGGGGTGTGGCATGAGCGGTGTGGGGCGCAGGACAGTCGTCGCGGCGGCGGGCGGCGCGGGTCTCGTCGCGGCCCTCGCGGCCTGCGGCGGCGGCTCCTCGGACGGTGACGGCGCGACGGGCGGCAAGGGCGGCACGAGCGGCGCCGACGGGTCCGGTGGCGCCGACGCCTCGGGCGGCACGGACGCGTCGGGCGGTGCCTCGCAGACCCCGCCGCTCGCGCGGACCGACGACATCCCGGTCGGCGGCGGGAAGGTGCTCGCCGACCGGGGCGTGGTGGTCACGCAGCCCAAGAAGGGCGAGTTCAAGGCCTTCTCGGCGCGCTGCACCCATGCGGGCTGCACGGTGGGCTCGGTCGCCGACGGGGTCATCGTGTGCCCCTGTCACCAGAGCCGTTTCGACTTCTCGGACGGCAGCGTCAAGCAGGGCCCGGCGTCCAGCCCGCTGGAGCCGACCCCGATCGAGGTGACGGGCGACGCGATCAGGCTCGGCTGACGCCGCCTGGTCCGGAGCGCGGCGCGGGGGCCCGGCGCGGGGCCTTCCAGCAGCCGAGCACCTCGTCGGTGGTCGCGATGGTGGCGACCAGGGCGAGCGTGTTCCGGATCACCGCGGGGGTGTAGTCGGCCGGCACCCCCGCGATGGCGTCGCCGGGCACGACGACGGTGTAGCCGAGGTTGACGGCGTCGAACACGGCGTTGGGGACGGCCACGTTGGCGGAGACGCCGGTGACGACGAGGGTGCGGCAGCCGAGGTTGCGCAGCAGCGCGTCGACGTCGGTGCCGGCGAGGGGCGAGAGCCCGTGCAGCCGGCGTACGACGAGGTCCTGTTCGGCGACCTCGATCGGTTCGGCGATGCGTACGGCGGAGCTTCCGGTGTGCTGCTGCACGGGGAGCCGGGCGGCGGCGCGGAAGAGGCGGGCGTTGTGGTTGGCGCCGCGCCCGTCGGGCCGCCGCTCGGCGACGGCGTGCAGCACCTGGACGTCGGCGCCGTGCGCGGCGGCGACCAGCCGGGCCACGTTGTGCAGCGCGCCCGACGAGCGGGCGGCGGCGGCGAGTTCGGGCAGGGCGCTGTCGCGGCCGACGACGCCCTGCTGGCATTCGACGGTGAGCAGCACGGCGCCGTCGGGGGCCAGCTGTTCCCTGAGTTGTTCCGCGTGTCCCACGGTCTCCTCCTCGGTCGTCGCCGCCGTTGCGGTCCTGTCGGCCCCGGCGCACTCCTTGCCACCGGGCGCCGGACCCCCCATGATTTCTGACACCTCGTCAGAAATCCAGAAGGGTGCGGACGATGACCGTCGCACAGCGCCGTGGACGCCGGATCATGATGACCCCGGCCGAGCTCGACACCTTCCTCACGGAACAGCGCACCTGCCGGGTCGCGACCGTGTCGGCCGACGGGCGGCCGCACGTCAGCGCCCTCTGGTTCGCCTGGGACGGCACCTCGCTGTGGCTGTACTCCCTGACCCGCAGCCGCCGTTGGGCCGAACTGCGCGCCCGGCCCCGGATCGCCGTCGTGGTGGACGACGGCGTGGAGTACGGGGAGCTGCGCGGGGTGGAGCTGTCGGGCACCGTGGAGTTCGTGGGCGAGGCGCCGCGCACCGGCAAGCCGTGCGCGGAACTGGAGACCGTCGAACGCCTCTTCGCGGCGAAGAACTTCGGACTGGACGCCATGCCGCACGACGGGCGGCACGCCTGGATGCGCCTGACTCCGGAGGCCGTCGCGTCCTGGGACTTCCGCAAGATGGGGTAGCTCCGGCGACGGCCCTCAGTCGCCCAGCGGCGCGCCCGCCTCCCGCAGCGCCTCGACCACCGCGCGGATGGACGGCCGGCGCCCGGCGTCGGTGCGCCAGGTCGCGTAGATGTGCCGCCGTACGGGCTGGCGCACCGGCACGAAGGCGACCCCGTCCATGACCGGGGGCCGGCCGAGCCGGGGCGCGACGCAGATGCCCAGCCCGGCGGCGACCAGGGCGAGCTGGGTGTGGTGGTCCCCGGCGACGTGGGCGATCCGGGGCTCGACGCCCTTGGACCGGAGTGTGAACATGAGCCAGTCGTGGCAGAACTCGCCGGCGGGCCAGGACACCCATTCCTCGTCGGCGAAGTCCTCCAGATCCACCGCCGCCCGCCCGGCGAGCGGGTGGTCGGCGGGCAGAGCCACGTCGGCGGAGTCGTCGAGCAGCCTGGCCCGTTCGAGACCGGCCGGGACGGGCGCCCGCTTGTTGTTCCAGTCCAGGACCACGGCGAGGTCGCTGTCCCCGCGCAGCACCTCGCGCACGCCCAGGTCGGGCTCCAGCTCGGCGGTGTGGACGCGCAGTTCGGGGTGGGCGGCGCGCAGGGCGCGGATCGCGGTGGGGAACAGCCCCCGCATCGCCGTCGGGAAGGCCGCGATGCGCACCTCGCCGACCACCTGCCCGCGCTGCGCCTCGATGTCCGCCTGGGCGAGCTGGACCTGGGAGAGGATGCGCGAGGCGTGCTCGGCGAGGAGCAGTCCGGCGTCGGTGAGCCGCACCCCGCGCCCGTTCTTCGCGAGGAGCTGCTGGCCGACCTCCCGCTCCAGTTTCGACAGCTGCTGGGAGACGGCCGAGGTGGTGACGTGCAGTCCTTCGGCGGCACCGCTGACGGAGCCGTGCCGGGCGACGGCGTCCAGGGTGCGCAGGCGCTCCAGATTCCACATGTAAGCAATGCTACGACGACGACTCCAGGAATTCTCGCTTGTACTAAGAGATGGGGTCGGTCACCCTGAACGGCATGAGCAGCCCCGCCCTCCCGTCCCCGCCCCGCCCCCGGTCCTCCCTCGACTGGCGCGTCCGTTTCGGCGTGCTGGCCCTGATCTGGGGTTTCAGCTTCCTCTTCATCAAGGTCGGCACGGAGGGCTTCGCCCCCTTCCAGGTGACCTTCGGCCGTCTCCTGTTCGGTACGGCGGTGCTGGCCGTCGCCTTCGTCGTGAAGCGGGACCGGCTCCCGCGCGGCGCCCGCACCTGGGGCCATCTGACGGTGGCGGCCTTCCTCCTGAACGCCCTGCCGTTCTCGCTGTTCTCGTACGCCGAGCTGACCATCCCGTCGACCCTCGCGGGCATCTGCAACGCCACGACCCCCCTGTGGGGCATGCTCCTGTCGCTCGTCGCACTCTCGGAGGACCGGCCGACCCGCGTCCGGGCGGCGGGCCTGGGCATAGGTTTCGTCGGCGTCCTGACGGTCCTCGGCGCCTGGCAGGGCTTCTCGGGCCTGGACGTCACGGGCACGGCACTGGCCCTGCTGGCCTCGTTCAGCTACGCGGTGGGCTGGATCTACGTCCGCCGCACCCTGTCCGGCAGCGGCGCGTCGAACCTCGCCCTCGCGGGCTCCCAGGTGGGCCTCGCGACCCTCCAGCTCGCGGTGGTCACCCCGCTGTTCACCAGCCTGCCGACCCACGTCGAGCTCCTGCCGCTGCTCTCGGTGATCGCGCTGGGCGCCCTGGGCACGGGCTGCGCGATGCTGCTCCAGTACGGCGTGGTGGCGGAGGTCGGCCCGACGACGGCGTCCATGGTCACCTACTTCATCCCGGTCATCGCGACGGCCGCCGGCGTCGCGGTGCTCGGCGAGCACCTCACCTGGAACACCCCGGTGGGCGCGGTGGTGGTCCTCGCGGGCGCGGCCCTCACCCAGACCCGAGGGCCCCGCCGCCGCACCGGACGGTCCGCCCCGGCCACGGTGCCCGCCGTCGCGGGCGCCCCGGCTGCGGTGGCCCCGTCCACAGCCGCCCCGTCCGAGGCCCCTGCGGCCGCGGCTCCCCCCACGCAGGCTCCCCCGGCCCGGGCCGGCGCCGCCCGCGGCTGACCGGAGCCGAAGCCGAAACCGACCGGCGGACCGGCGGACCGGCTGACCGAAGCCGAAACCGACCGGCGGACCGGGGCCGACCGGAGCCGACCCGCCCACCGGGGCTCCGTCCCAGCCGCCCGCCCCCTCCGCTCACCCGTAGCTCCGGGCCGGCGCCGGCCCCGCCGCGTAGGCGACGGCGTCGGCGAGGGGTTCGACGTCGGCCGGGGCGAGCCGGGAGACGGTCAGCCGGACGGCCGGGCCCGCGTCCATGCGGAAGCGGGCGCCGGGGGCGACCGCCCAGCCCGCGGCGAGCATCCGGGAGACGGCCCCGGTCTCGTCGGCGACCGGCACCCAGACGTTCATGCCGCCGCGCCCGTGCGCCTCGATCCCCCGCCGGGCGAGCGCACGGACGAGGCCGTCGCGCCGTTCCCCGTACGCCGCCGAGACGGCCACGGGGTCGACGGCGCCCGTGGTCCACAGGTGCACGACCGTGCGCTGGAGCAGCCGGCTGACCCAGCCGGGGCCGAGCCGCTGGCGCCCGAGCACCCGGTCGACGGTCTCCCGGTCCCCGGTGAACGCGGCGATCCGCAGGTCCGGTCCGTAGGCCTTGGCGACCGACCGGACGAAGACCCACCGCCCCGCGCCGGTGGCGAGCGGGTGCGGCGGCTCCGCGACGATGCCGTGCCCGTGGTCGTCCTCGATCAGGAGCACGTCCGGGTGGGGGGCGAGGACGGCGCGCAGCTCGGCGGCCCGCTCCTCGCTCACGCAGCCGCCCGTCGGGTTCTGCGCCCGGTCGGTGACGATGACCGCCCGCGCGCCGCCGCGCAGCGCCCGGGCCACGGCGTCGGGCAGCGGCCCCTCGTCGTCCACGGCGACCGGTACGGGCCGCAGTCCGAGCGCCGGCACGAGGTCGAGGAGGCTGCCCCAGCCGGGGTCCTCCACGGCGACGGCGTCGCCCGGCCTGAGGTGCGCGGCCAGCACCCGCTCGATCGCGTCGAGGGAGCCGGACGCCACGCCGACGGGCCCGGCGGGCACCCCGTCCGCGTCGAAGGCGGCCCGCGCGAGCCGCGCGAACTCGGCGTCGACCGGGGCCTCCCCGTACAGCGTCGGCCGCTCGGCGTAAGCACGCGCCACCGCGGCGAAGGCCTCGTCGAGCCGGGGCAGCAGCGCCGGGTCCGGGCTGCCCTCGCTCACGTCCCGCACCCCCTCGGGGGCCTCGACCCGGAGGGAGCCGCGGGCCGTCGTGGCGGGCGCGGAGCGCACCCGACTGCCCCGCCGCCCGTCGGTCTCGATCACACCGCGCTCGCGCAGGGTCCGGTACGCGGCGGCGACGGTATTGGGATTCACCCCGAGGACCGCTGCCAACTCCCGCATGGGAGGCAGCAGTTGTCCGGGCACGAGAGCCCCTTCGCCCACACCCCGCTCGACGCTGGCGGCGATCTCCGATGCGCGGCGTCCTTCGATCCGATACTCTCCTAGCACAAACCACACTATGCACTAGTGCAATGGAGAGCGCAATGCCGGAGACGGACTCCTACACCCCGACCGACCGCACCGTCCCCACGCGCTCCGCGAAGCGCGCCTCCTACGACCGCGCGCTGGTGCACTCGATCCTGGACGAGGCCTACGTCTGCCACCTCGGCTTCGTCCGCGACGGCGCCCCCGTCGTCCTGCCGACCCTGTACGGCCGGATAGGCGAACGTCTGTACGTGCACGGCTCGACCGGCTCCCGCCCGCTGCGCACGGCCGGGCACGGCGAGTCCGCCCCCGGCCTGCCGGTCTGCCTGACCGTGACCCACGTGGACGGCCTGGTGCTCGCCAAGTCCGCGTTCCACCACTCGATGAACTACCGCTCCGTCGTCGTGCACGGCACCGCCCACCAGGTCACCGACCCGCAGGAGCTGCGCACCGCCCTGGACGCGCTCGTCGACCAGGTCGTCCCCGGCCGCGCCGCCGACTCCCGCCCCGGCAACGCCAAGGAGCTCGCCGCGACCGCCGTCCTGCGCCTCGACCTCGACGAGGTCTCCGCGAAGGTCCGCACCGGCGGCCCGAACGACGACCCCGAGGACGCCGCGCTCCCCCACTGGGCCGGGGTCGTCCCGGTACGGCGCCGGTACGGCACCCCGGTCCCGGCCGTGGACCTCGACCCGGCCGTCGCCCTGCCCGACTACCTCTCGGCCCTGTGAGGAGCGCCCCGTGCTGATCCGTCCCTGGGACTCCCCGAGCAACGACGCCGAATGGCGCACCTGGCTGTCCGCCCACGACTTCGGCCAGCTCGCGGTGAACGGCGCACCGGGCGAACCGCCGTGGGTCCAGCCGGCGCACTTCCGCTACGAGCCCGAGCCCGGCCCGCACGGCCGGGTCATCACCCATCTCGCCCGCCCCAACCCGCTCTGGCGCGACCTGGAGCGGAACCCCGCCGTGCTCCTGAGCGTCGTCGACGACTACGTCTTCGTGCCGGGCCACTGGACCGCTCCGGAGGGCGCGCCTTCGGAGCACGGCACCCCCACCTCGTACTACGCGGCCGTCCAGCTCCGCTGCGTCGCCCGGATCGTCGACGACCCGGCCGAGAAGGCGGAGCTGCTCAACCGCCAGGTGGCCCACTTCCAGCCGGAGGGCGGCACCGCGCCGGTGTGCCCCGGCGAGGCCCCCTTCGGGCGGATGCTGCCGGGCATCCGGGTCCTGTGCCTGGACGTGACCGAGGTGCGGGCGAAGTTCAAGTACGCGGGCAACAAGCCCCAGGAGGTCCAGGACCGGGTGGCGGACCGGCTCGCCGAGCGTGCGGGCCCGGGCGACGCCGCCGCCCGCGCCCACCAGCTGCGCCGCCGCGCCCCGGAGGCGTGAACCACCGGGCGCGGCCCCGTGCGTACCGGTACCGCCGACGCCGTCAGCCCCGTACCGGCACCGGCTCCACCACCCGGCGCCGGGCCGCCGCGGCCGAGCGGGCCTCGCCGAGGGCGAGCCCGGTCACCGCGGTGAGCAGGAGCAGGGTGCCCCCGACGGTCGCGGCGGTGAGCCGTTCGCCGAGGAGGGTGACGGCGATGAGCGCCGCGCTCACCGGCTCCAGGAGCATGATCACGGAGACGGTCGCGGCGCGGACCACGGCCGCCCCGGCGAAGTACAGGGCGTAGGCGAGCGCGGTCGGCACCGCGGCGACGTACACGAGCAGGAGCAGCACCTGGGCGGGGGCGCCGGTGTGCGGCACGATCCCCTCGGCCGCGGCCAGGGGCAGCAGCCCGACGGCGCCGACGGCGAAGGCCCAGGTGGTGGTGGACAGCGCGTCCGCGCCGCCGCCGTCGCGGCCGAGCCACCGGGTCAGCAGGGTGATCGCCGCGTATCCGGCGGCGGACACGACGGCGAGCAGGACGCCGAGCGGCCGGATCTCCGCGCCCCCGCCGCCGAGGACGAGGACGGCGAGTCCGGCGAGTGCCCCGATGACGGCCGCGGCGCCCCCGGCACCGATCCGCTCGCCCATGAAGAGCCGGGCGCCGACCGCGATGAGCACGGGTCCGGCGCCGAGCGTGACGACGGTGCCGACGGCGAGTCCGGTGAGGTCGACGGCGGCGAAGTAGGAGCTCTGGAAGACGGTGAGCCCGACGCCGGTGCCGAGGATCCGCAGGAGCCGCCGCCCGCGCGGTTCGACGGTGGCGGGCCGCGGCCGGCGCCGCAGTGCGAGCGCCCCGAGCAGCAGGACGAGCCCGCCGACGCAACGCCAGAACGACAGGGCGAGGGGGCCGATGTCACTGGCCCGGAAGAGCAGCGCCGCGGCCGCGCCCGCGGTGCCCCAGGCGATTCCGGCGACGATCAGATAGGTGAGGCTCCGGCCGGTGGACAGGCCGGAGGACGAGGTGTTCGACACGTGTGCGCTCCACGGGAAGACGGGGGAGGTGAAGGGTCGTCGTGGTACGCGGGCAGGCGTCGACGACCTGCTCGGGGGCCTGTGTCGGCCCGCCCGAGCCCGGTCTTCCTCAGGGAGAAGAGGCCGCCCGCGCTAGGCGGCGGGAGGCGGAAGCGCGGTCGAATGCATGATCGACACCCTAGGGCGCGGACCGCTCGACCGACAACTCCCGGCCGTCGCCGGCCGCCGCACCGTCAGCGGCCACCGCGACGCCCCCCTGGGCCACCGCCGCGGCGGCGCCCTCGGCCGAGCCCGCCACCACCCCGGAGGCCGCCGCCTTGGGCGTGGCGGACTGGGCGATGAAGGCGCCGACCAGGACCACCGCGCCGCCGAGGATCTGCGGCGCCGCCAGGTGCTCGCCGAGCAGCACCCAGGCGAGGACGGTCGCGATCACGGCCTCCAGGCAGGCGACGACACCGGCCACCTGCGGGGAGAGCCGGCGCACCGACACGACGCCGGTGGCGTAGGCGAGCACGGTGGCGATCAGCACGATCCAGCCGAGCAGCAGCCAGGCCGGGGCGCCGGTCCCGGCCATGTCCGCGGTTCCGCCGAGGACCGCCCAGTCCATCTCCCAGGGGCGGGCGAGGACCGTGAGGACGAGGGCGCCGACGAGGAGCGCGTACGCGATGACGCCGAGCGCGTGGACGGGTTCGGCGTCGTCGCCGCCCTGGTCGGCCAGGACGAAGTAGCCGACCTGGCAGCAGGCCGCCGCCAGCGCGAGCACGAGGCCCAGCAGGTCGAAGCTGAGCCCGGACCAGACCTGGACGACGCAGGCGAGTCCGCCGACGGCCAGGACGACGCCGAGGGCGGCCCGCCGGGTGACCGGCCGCCGCTGGACGAAGCGGACCCAGCCGAGGACGAGCGCCGGGGCCAGGTACTCGATGAGCAGTGCCACCCCGACGGGGATGCGGGAGAGGGAGGCGAAGTAGAAGCCCTGGACGCCGGCGACGCCGAGCAGTCCGAAGCCGGCGAGCAGGGCGGGCTTGCGGCGGACCAGGTCGCGGTGGCGCCAGGCCACCGGGAGCATGACGAGGGCGGCTCCGGCCACCCGGAGCCACACCACGTGGAGCGGGTCGAGTCCCGCCTCGATGAGCGGCTTGGCCGCCACTCCCGAACCACCGAAAGCGACGGCGGAGACCAGGGCGAGTCCCAGGCCTGCGCTTTTCTCCTGAGACGCGTGCATCGGGCCATCATGACAGGACGCCGTCAGGTGCGTAACCCCCGTTACACCTGTTGAGACGGCTCCCCCGTACGGGCGGCCAGATCGTGCCGGTCGACGCCCGCACGGCGGAGCACCTCGGCGGCCCGGTTGCCGGGGTCGGCGGCGAGCGCGGCGAGCAGGTCGAGTCCGCGGACCCGGCCGTCGCCGCGCAGCGCGGCCCGTTCGAAGGCCCCGGCGAGGGCGGCGGCCGCGGCCGGGGACCAGCCCGCGGCGGCACCCTCGGAGCCCCGGAGGACGGGCAGGTCCGAGCCGGTGTCCTCGACGGACCGCTGCCAGCGCAGCCCGTACCCGATGGAGCGCTGGACGAGGTAGCCGAGCACGCGGGCCCGCTGCTGGGGGCTCTCGAAGGCGGCGGCGCTCTCCGGGTCGGCCTCGACGAGGGAGTGCAGCAGGTGGGCGGTGTCGACCTGCCGGTCCCCGTCGCGCAGGGCACGCCGTCTGGCGCCCGTCACCACGGTCACCAGCTCGACGGTCAGGGCGTCCGCCAGTTCGGCGCGGCGGACGGCGGGCAGTCGGGGCAGCGAGGGGCCGGGGACGGGACCGCGCGCGCCGGGGGCCCGGGAGCCGGCCGCCCCGGGCAGGCCGGGGACGCCGGGCACACCGGGCACACCGGACGCGCCGGACCTGCCGGGAGCACTGTCAGGAGGGACGGGAATTCGCACCCTCCCACCTCATCAGTCCCGACAAGCCGGGGCATCCCCGGCGAGAAGCATGTGCACATCCCACCGGAGTTGGGCACGGGCGATCGGTTCCTCCTCCTTACGGATGAGATCGCGTGACTTCTCCCTCAGGGGCGCGCGCCGCCTTGCCCTACGCCCCGTGCGCAACCACAGGACCGTCCCGTATCGTCCTCCAGGCATGTTCTGGATGGTGGCTCTCCTCGCGCTCGACGGGCGGCAGTACGTCTACCGCGTGTACGCACCGCGGGCGGCGCTGCCGGCCGACCTCTTCTGGGCGGCCTTCCACTGCCACGACGAGAGCGGCGGCCCCCGCGCCTCCGACCGCTTCGACTCCGCGCAGATCTGGTGGATCGGCGGCGAGACGGCAGAACTGACGGTTCATCAGTATTGAATGTTGACGCCGCTGGGGCTACGTTCCGCGACACCGAAGAGCCGACTGGTACGCGTGAAGGGGTGGTCGTATGGCCGAAGTCAGCGCGGAGGCACGGATCGAGGCTCCGTCCGAGAAGGTGTGGGCACAGCTCACCGACTTCACCTCGTACGGGGAGTGGAACGCCACCCACACCAACTTCCCGAACGGCGGCCCGGCCACCCTGGAGGCGGGCGCGACCTTCGCCGAGAACATGAAGCTCATGGGCTTCCCGGCCGAGGTCACCTGGACGGTGGAGGAGCTGGAGACGGGCCGGGTGTTCGCGATCCGCGGCAAGGGGCCGATGGGCGTGACCGTCGGCACCCGCTACGCCCTCACCGCCGACGGCGGAGCCACCACCGTACGGATCGAAGGGGAGTTCACGGGTGCGGCCGTCTCCCTGATGGCGGGCAAGCTCAAGGACTCGGCCACGGCGGCGCTGACCGAGTCCCTGCGCAAGCTGGCCGGCCTGGTCGCCTGACCGGCGCGCTCCGTACGACGAGGGGCCCCGCGGCATGTCGCCGCGGGGCCCCTCGCTCCTGCCGTCCGGGTCAGCGCTCGTCGGCCAGGATCAGGTACAGCTTCTTGCGGGCCTCGTTGATGACCTCGACGGCCTTCTGCCGCTGATCGGGGGTGCCGGTCTTCCAGACCTGCCCGAACGCCTCCATCAGACCGAAGCCGGCCTGCCGGATCTCGTTCACGGCCTCCCAGTCGACACCGCGCCCGGCCTCCTCCCACGGGGCCTCGGGCCCCGCCTCGGCCTCCGCGCGTCCGGCGTCGGTGAGCGTGAACAGCTTCTTGCCGCCCTCGCTCTCGCTGACGATCAGACCCTCGTCCTCCAGCATCTGGAGGGTCGGGTAGACCGAACCGGGGCTGGGCTTCCAGGCCCCGCCGCTGCGCTCGCCGATCTCCTGGATCATCTCGTAGCCGTGCATCGCCCGGTCCTTCAGCAGGGCCAGGATCGAGGCGCGCACATCACCGCGCCGCGCCCGGCCGCGACCTCCGCCACGCCCGCGCCCGCCGAAGCCACCGCCGCCCCAGGGGCCGCCACCGCCGAAGCCCGGCCCGAAGGGGCCGAAGGCGGCGCGGCGCCCTTCGAATTCACCACGAGGGCCGGGTCCGCAGTTTCCGCGCCCGCCTCCGTGGCCGTGTCCGTGCTCGTTTCCGTAGGTACGCATCGCAACGCTCCTTCCATCGAGATTCCATCGTTGAACTGTCGCGATGCCTCAACGATATATCGGAACTGTTCGGCGAGCAACAGTGAACGAACACCGGTGGCTCAGAGAGCGCCCGGGCGCGCTCCCTGGCGCCGATGCGGGAGCCCGCCCCCGCCCGGCCGGCCAGGCCCCCGGCGCGCCGACCCCGCCGCCCCCACCGACCGGTCCAGTCCTCCGCGATTGGCCTTGGCCCGTGCTTTCGCCCCTCCGGTACGGTCCGGCTCATGCGGATTCGAATCGTCGACGCCTTCACCGACCGGCCCTTCTCCGGCAACCCCGCCGGAGTCCTCCTCCTCGACTCCTTCCCGGACGACGCCTGGCTCCAGAAGGTGGCCGCCGAGGTCAACCTCTCGGAGACCGCCTTCGCCCACCCGCTGCCGCCGGGCGGCGAGGCCGACTGGGCGCTGCGCTGGTTCACCCCGACCACCGAGGTCGACATGTGCGGCCACGCGACCCTGGCCACCGCCCACGTCCTGCACACCACGGGCACCGCGACCGGCACGGTCCGTTTCGCGGCCCGCTGCGGGATCCTCAGCGCCACCGCCGAGCCCGACGGCACCCTGACGCTGGACTTCCCGACCTCCTCGCTGACCCGGGTGGACGCCCCCGAGGGCCTGGCGAAGGCACTCGGCGCCGAGCCCGTCGCCGTCCACGACACCGCCGCCCACATCGGCGACCTGGTCGTCGAGCTCCGCGACGAGGCGACCGTGCGGGCCCTCGCCCCGGACTTCGCCGCCCTCGCCGCCCTGTCCGAGCGCGGGATCATCGCCACCGCGATCGCGGACCGGCCCGAAGGCGCCTACCAGTTCGTCTCGCGCGGCTTCTTCCCCGCCGTCGGCATCGACGAGGACCCGGTCACGGGCAGCGCCCACACCGCCCTCGCGCCCTTGTGGTCCGCCCGCTTCGGCCGCGACGAGCTGACCGGCTTCCAGGGCGGCGCGCGCACCGGCTTCGTCCGCACCCGGCTGCGCGGCGACCGCACCCTCCTCAACGGTCACGCGGTCACCGTCATCGACGGAGAACTGCACGGCTGAGCCCGGAGACGACGACGAGGGGCGTACGGCCGGTGCCGTACGCCCCTCGTCGTCCTCTCCGCCCGTCCACCGGACGGGCGGCGGCCACGCCACGGGCGGCCACCTCACGGGCGGCGACCTCGCGGGCGGGCCGTCAGCTCATGGCGTGGGCAGCCAGCCCACCTTCCCGGCGAGCAGCCCGTAGCCGACGAAGGCCACGATGTCGAGCAGCGCGTGCGCGACCACCAGCGGCCCCACCCGCCCCCAGCGCCGGTAGAGCCACACGAACACCACCCCCATCACCATGTTGCCGACGAAGCCGCCGATGCCCTGATAGAGGTGGTACGAGCCGCGCAGCACCGCGCTCGCGGCCATCGAGGACTTCGGCGACCAGCCCAACTGGTCGAGCCGGCGCAGCAGGTAGCCGACGACGACGACCTCCTCCAGCACGGAGTTCTGGATCGCCGACAGCACCAGGACGGGGTACTTCCACCACACGTCCGGCAGCGACTCGGGCACCACCGTGAGGTTGAACCCGGCCGCCCGCGCCCCCAGATAGAAGGCCAGGCCCGCGCTGCCGATGCCGGCCGCGACCAGCGCGCCGCGCCCCAGGTCCGGCCACGGCCGGGTGCGGTCGAAGCCGATCACCCGCAGCCCGCGGGTCCCGGCGCCCTCGCGCAGCAGCAGATGCGCGACCAGGACGACCGGGACGAGCGCGCTGGCGATGCCGAACAGCTGCCAGGAGAGGTCGAGCCAGGGCCGCCCGGGCGCGTAGGAGCCGTTGAGCGTGGCCGCCTGCTCCTTGAGCGCGCCCGGCTTGGTCAGCGAGCCGATGAAGCTGATGAGGGCGGAGACCCCGCTCGCGCCGAGGGACAGCGCGAGGACGATCAGCGTCTCGTCGCGCAGGACCCGGCGCGGCAGGCCGTCCGGGGGCAGGGAAGCGTCCACCACTCGTTGCTCCGACACCACACCTGTCTCCCATTCCCCACAGCGACCCGGGTAACGGGAACCCTACCTACGAGGCGGCCTTCACCCCCACCGGCCAGGTGTGCACGGGCTCGCCGGTCAGCATCAGCTCGCGGTAGCGGCGGGTGGTCGCCGCGAGCGCCGCCGCGCGGTCCAGACCGGAGTCCAGGGCCCGGTGGAAGGTGTCCGCCTGCCACGAGGCCCCGTTGACCCGCCGCCGGCAGCGCTCCTCGATCACGCCGAGGTAGAAGTCGCGGTCCCGCGGCTCCACGTGCCAGGCGTCGAGCCCGGCCGCGGCCAGCGGCAGCAGCTCGTCGAGGACCAGCCGGACCGCCGGCACGGTCGTCACGCCGCCCGAGCGGCCGGAGCGCGGCCAGCGCAGCTCGGCCTCGATGCCGTGGCGGCACGCGGTGTCGAAGTTGTGCTCGGCGTCCTGGAACGCCATCCGCTTCCAGACCGGGCGGGTGTCGTCGGCGAGCGCCCGGACGAGCCCGTAGTAGAAGACGGCGTTGGCGACGACGTCGGTGACGGTCGGCCCGGCCGGCAGCACCCGGTTCTCCACCCTGAGGTGCGGGACGCCGTCGACCCAGCCGTAGACGGGCCGGTTCCAGCGGTAGACGGTGCCGTTGTGCAGGATCAGCTCGTGCAGCCTGGGCACCCCGCCCTCGTCCAGGACGCGCAGCGGGTCCTCGTCGTCGCAGAGCGGCAGCAGGGCGGGGAAGTAGCGCAGGTTCTCCTCGAAGAGGTCGTACGCCGAATCCACCCAGCGTTCCCCGAACCAGGTCCGCGGGCGCACCCCCTGGGCCTGGAGCTCGGGGGTCCTGGTGTCGGTGGCCTGCGTGAACAGCGGCGGCCTGGACTCCCGCCACAGCTCCCGGCCGAAGAGGAAGGGCGCGTTGGCGCCGACCGCTATCTGGACGCCGGCGATGGCCTGCGCCGCGTTCCACACGGAGGCGAAGCGGGGCGGGGTCACCTGAAGGTGCAGCTGCACCGACGTACAGGCCGCCTCCGGCACGATCGACGACGAGGTGCAGAGCAGCCGCTCCACCCCGTGGATGTCGAGCGTGAAATCCTCCCCGCGGGCCACCAGGATCTGGTCGTTGAGCAGCTTGTAGCGGTCGGCGGCGGAGAGGTTGTCGAGGACCGCGTCGTCCTTCGTGAGGGTCGGCAGTATTCCGATCATGACGACTCCGGCGCCGAGTTCGGCGGCCTTGCGGTCGGCATATCCGAGCCCGGTCCTGAGTTCCTCGGCGAGCCGGTCGAAAACATGGCCGCCGAGCCGGTGCGGGGCGATGTTCACTTCCAGGTTGAACAATCCGAGTTCGGTCTGGAAATCGGGGCTCGCGATACGGTCGAGCACCGGTGCGTTGAGCATCCTGGGCAGTCCGTCCTCGCCCGCGAGATTGAGTTCGATCTCCATGCCCATGAGATTGCGCGGCCGGTCGAATCGTTTCTCCGCCAGGAGCCTCGCGAGTCCCGCGAGACACTGCTGCAGCTTTCGGCGGTAGCGCTGTCGGTCGGCCGGGCCGAACCCGTCCGTCACGACCTTCTCCCCCATCGAAGGGTCCCTCCCCGAGTGGGCAGCCGCCACGACGGCCGCGAGCGTCACGGACGATGATGCCCACCCGACTGATCCATAACGCCTGCGGGCGTGACGCGTTGGCCGATAGTGTGGGCGGGACTCTCCACCGGCAGTGCCCGAGAGCAACGGACAATGGACATATACCAATGTCATATTGTCCCGCATCGGGGGATCGGGATTCGGCCGACCCCCTCCTGCGAGTAGGCGCAGGCAGTCGTTCCGCCGGACGCATGCATTCCACCGAATCACCGTGGAAATACGACCGAATGACTCCTTGTCAGGAATATCGGCGCCGTCTAGCGGAAACACTGTGTGAACACGTGTCGTATAAACTCCGCGCACGAGGCAGAGTGTTGGCGCCCGGCCATGGCCTCATGGCCCCCTTCTCTGGCCCCGTCGCCGACAGCGCCGTCGTACCTGCCCACGCGTCACCGTGTCTCCTGAGTGAGAGGCGACCCACCATGCTCCGACCCTCCCCGGCCCCCGCGCCGGCCCTTCGCAGTGTCCTCACGGCCCTCGGCTCACCGACCGCCGTGCGTGAGGCCCGCACCCCCGCACTGCGAGCCGCACAGGGACCGCTGAGCCCCGAACTGCCGCTGCCCGTCCACGTGCTGGGAGTCGCCGGCAGCGTCGCCGACGCCACCGGCCCCGCGGGCCGGCCGCCCCACACCCGGCTGGCCGGGTGGCGCTTCCTGATCAGGAGCGGAGACCGCGCCATCGCCGCCGCGGACACCATGCTCACGCCCGACGGCTGGTCCTTCTCGCACTTCTTCGAGGGCCCTTACGTCGCCGCCACCGAACGGGCCCTGATCCAGGCCGAGGCGCTCCGCACCCCGTACCAGCCGAGGCTGCTGTCCGTGCCGGAGCTGTACATGCTGACCCTGTGGCTGCACGCCGACCCGGACGCCGACGACCACACCGCCGCGCCCGGCCCGGCCGACCTGCTCGTGCCGCTCTCCCCCGCGCCGCCCGGCATCGCCGCCGACCGCCCCTACCGGGTCGCCGACCTCCTGCCCGTGCTCAGCCTGCGCCTCGCGCCGCCGCCCCTCCTGGGTTCCGCGGCGCCCGCCTGATCCACCCCACGCGCACACCGCGCCCCGGGAGCCGACGGCCCCGGGGCGCACTGCTGTCCGACACCCCTCCCGTTCGGACTAGCCCGCTCGGACCACCCCGAACCCCCCGAAGAGATGGTGCAGTTGACCTGAACCGCCCCTGCGGGTGATGCGTCTTCCCAGGAGAGGACGAGCTGCCGTGAAATACCTGCGGAACGCCGTCCATGGGGCAAGACTGGACCGGAACCGAACCGACCTGACGGGGGCGGCGATGCATCCGAAGAGCCGCAGGACTTCCACCACGACGCAGCGAAAGAACCCACCCATGTGCCAGCACCAGCCCGCCTGTCCCACCGCCCACTCCGCCGACCGTGAGGCGGCACGACTCGTGGCACACCATCCGGAGCAGGGCTGGAGCCTGCTGTGCAACGGGGTCCTGCTCTTCGAGGACACCGGTGAGCTGCTGCCGGACGGCCAGATCATCGCCCCGCACCGGCCGCTGACGGCGGCCAGTGTGACGACGGCGGCCTGAGCCACACCGAGGGAAACGCCGAGGGCCGGCCCGGAGAAAGCTCCGGACCGGCCCTCACGTCGTGCTCAGGGTCGTGCTCAGTGGTCGTACTCGTCCAGCGGCGGGCAGGAGCAGACCAGGTTGCGGTCGCCGAAGGCGCCGTCGATCCGGCGGACCGGCGGCCAGTACTTGTCGGCGGCCGAGACACCGGCCGGGAAGACCGCCTCGTCACGGGTGTACGGGTGGTTCCACTCGCCGCCCAGCGCCGCCGCGGTGTGCGGGGCGTTGCTCAGCGGGTTGTCCTCGGCCGGCCACTCGCCGGAGGCGACCTTCTCGATCTCGGCCCGGATCGCGATCATCGTGTCGCAGAAGCGGTCGAGCTCGCTCAGGTCCTCGGACTCGGTCGGCTCGATCATCAGCGTGCCGGCCACCGGGAACGACATGGTCGGCGCGTGGAAGCCGTAGTCGATCAGGCGCTTGGCGATGTCGTCGACGCTGACGCCGGTCGCCTTGGACAGCGGGCGCAGGTCCACGATGCACTCGTGGGCGACCAGGCCGGCCGGGCCGGTGTAGAGCACCGGGTAGTGCGGCTCCAGGCGCTTGGCGATGTAGTTCGCCGCGAGCACGGCCACCTGGGTGGCGCGCTTGAGGCCCTCGCCGCCCATCAGGCGCACGTACGACCAGGAGATCGGCAGGATGCCGGCGGAGCCCCACGGGGCGGCCGAGATCGGGCCGACGCCGGTCTCCGGGCCCGCGGTGGGCTGGAGCGGGTGGTTCGGCAGGTACGGGGCGAGGTGCGCGCGGACGCCGACCGGGCCGACGCCCGGGCCGCCGCCGCCGTGCGGGATGCAGAAGGTCTTGTGCAGGTTCAGGTGCGAGACGTCGCCGCCGAACTTGCCCGGCTTGGCGAGGCCGACCAGCGCGTTGAGGTTGGCGCCGTCGACGTACACCTGACCGCCGGCCTCGTGCACCTCGGCGCAGATGTCGGCGACGTGCTCCTCGAACACACCGTGCGTGGACGGGTAGGTGATCATCAGCACGGACAGCTCGTCGCGGTACTGCTCGATCTTGGCGCGCAGGTCCGCGACGTCGACCTCGCCGTCGTCGGCGGTCTTGACGACGACGACCTTCATGCCGGCCATCACGGCGGAGGCGGCGTTGGTGCCGTGCGCGGAGGACGGGATGAGGCAGACGGTGCGCTGCAGGTCGCCGTTGGCGCGGTGGTACGCGCGGACGGCCAGCAGACCGGCCAGCTCGCCCTGCGAACCGGCGTTCGGCTGGATGGAGACCTTGTCGTAGCCGGTGACCTCGGCGAGACGCTCCTCCAGCTCGGTGATGAGCGTGACGTAGCCGCCGGCCTGCTCGACCGGGGCGAACGGGTGCATCTGGCCGAACTCGGGCCAGGTCACCGACTCCATCTCGGTGGTCGCGTTCAGCTTCATGGTGCAGGAGCCGAGCGGGATCATGCCGCGGTCGAGCGCGTAGTCGCGGTCGGAGAGGCGGCGCAGGTAGCGCAGCATCGAGGTCTCGGAGCGGTGCGCGTGGAAGACCGGGTGGGTCAGGAACACGTCCGAGCGGAGCGCGTCGACGGGCAGCGCGTCCGCGGTGGCGGCGTCCAGGGCGTCGATGTCGGCGGTGACGCCGAAGGCGCCCCAGACGGCGTCGAGCTGCGCGCGGGTGGTGGTCTCGTCACAGGACAGGGAGACCAGGTCCGCGTCGACGCGGTACAGGTTGACGCCGGCCTCACGGGCGGCCGCGACGACGGCGTCCGCGCGGCCCGGCACCCGGGCGGTGAGGGTGTCGAAGAAGGCACCCTGGACCAGCTCCACGCCGCCCGCCCGCAGACCGGCGGCGAGGATGGCGGCGTACCGGTGGGTACGGCGCGCGATCCCCTTCAGGCCCTCGGGGCCGTGGTAGACGGCGTACATGCCGGCCATGACGGCGAGGAGCACCTGGGCGGTGCAGATGTTGCTGGTGGCCTTCTCGCGGCGGATGTGCTGCTCGCGGGTCTGCAGGGCCAGGCGGTACGCCTTGTTGCCGTCGGCGTCCACGGAGACGCCGACCAGGCGGCCGGGGAGCGAACGGGCGTGCTTGTCCTGGACCGCCATGTAGCCGGCGTGCGGGCCGCCGAAGCCCATGGGGACGCCGAAGCGCTGGGTGGTGCCGACGGCGATGTCGGCGCCGAGCGAACCGGGCGAGGCGAGCAGGGTCAGCGCGAGCAGGTCGGCGGCGACGGTGACGATCGCGCCGAGCTCGTGGGCCTGGTCGATGACCGGCTTGATGTCCCGGACGGCGCCGGAGGCACCCGGGTACTGGAGCAGCACGCCGAAGACGCCGCGCTCGGCGATCTCGGCGGGGATGCCGGCCGACAGGTCGGCGACGACCACCTCGACCCCGGTGGGCTCGGCGCGGGTCTCGATGACGGCGATGGTCTGCGGCAGGGCGTCGGCGTCGATGAGGAACACGCCGTTCTTGACCTTGCCGACGCGGCGGGACAGCGCCATGGCCTCGGCGGCCGCGGTGCCCTCGTCGAGCAGCGAGGCGCCGGAGGTGGGCAGACCGGTGAGGTCGGCGACCATGGTCTGGAAGTTCAGCAGGGCCTCCAGGCGGCCCTGGGAGATCTCGGGCTGGTACGGCGTGTACGCGGTGTACCAGGCCGGGTTCTCCATGACGTTCCGGAGGATGACCGGAGGCGTGAAGGTCCCGTAGTAACCGAGACCGATCATGGGGGCGAGCACCTGGTTGCGGTCGGCGAGCTCACGCAGCTCGGCCAGCACCTCGGCCTCGGTGCGGGCGCCCGGCAGGCCGAGCGCCTCGGCGTTCTTGATGACGTCCGGCACGGCCGCGGCCGTCAGCTCGTCGAGGGAGCCGTACCCGACCTGGGCGAGCATCTTCGCCCGAGCCTCGGTGTCGGGCCCGATGTGCCGCTGCTCGAAGGGAATGCCCTGCTCGAGCTCGGAGAGCGGAATGCGGTTGGCGGTCATGCTGCGGGGGCCTCCTGGTCGTCACGACCTGCGAGGGGCACCACGGCGCGGGTGCCCGGACGGCCTCCCCCTCTGTCATGTCAACCTGAGAGCTTCACCGGCCATGCCAAACGGCGGGGCCGGCTTTCACCGTCGGTGAGAGCGGATGCCGTCGACGCCCGCTCTGCTTTCCAGAGTGACCTCGTCCGCGCGGTACAGGGGCCTGAGAGATTCCGGGGAGGATTTGCTCCTTCGGCGCCACCGAAAGGTTTCTTCGGAGGACTCTCCCGCGCAGGGTCGTCAGCCACAGCCAGCCTACCAGCGCGGTTGAGCCCGGCATCGCTCAAGTGGCCGACATCCCAGTTGTGCACTTTCGTAGGGGTGTAGAGCAGTTGCGACCAGTTGGAGGGACCGTGCAGACCGATATCGATCCGCGCAGCCTGATCGGCCGCAAGGCGTTCGACCGGAACGGACACAAGATCGGGACCGTGGACGAGGTGTACCTGGACGACGCGACGGGCGTCCCCGAATGGGCTGCCGTGCGCACCGGCCTGTTCAGCCGCGACGCGTTCGTCCCCCTGGAGCCGAGCGAGCTGGTGGGCGACGGCCTCCACATCCCGTACGAGCGGGCCCTCATCAAGGACGCCCCCGATTTCGGCGTGGGCCGCCACCTCTCCCCCGAACAGGAACTCCAGCTCTACCGCCACTACAGCCTCGCCCTCCCGCCCCCGCCCCCGCCCCCGCCCCCGCCCCAGGACACCCCCCGGGACTTCGGCCGCCTGGCGGGCCAGGACGACGCGTAGAGCCCGCTACGGGAACACCCGCGCCCCTGGGGCCATCACCCGCACGGGTGGTGCGGGTGGGAGCCGCCGAGCCCGGCCGCAGGCCGGGCTTCACTCGGCTCCCGTCCCGGTCCCCTCCACCAGCGGCAGCGGATCCGAGGGCTCCAGGTCCGGATCGTCCACGGAGAACGTCCGCACCCGCCCCGGCACCACCGTCCCCGGCTCCTCGAACCGCACGGTGACCCGGCCGACCCCGCTCCCCTGCACCCACCCGGCCCCGTACTCCGCGTGCCGCACGTCCCGCCCCGGCGCCCAGTGCCGCTCGGTGGTCTCGGTGGCCGTGGGGGGCGCCTGCTCGGCCGCCTCGGGGCCCGCGACGGCCTCGGGGGCGGCCTCGGCCCGGGCCTCCGCCTCCGCCTGCGCGAACAGGTCCTCCTGGGTGTAGTCGGCGAGCCCGCTCACCCCGACCCCCAGTAGCCGCACGCCGCCCGTGGTGTCCACGAGGTCGAGGAGCCGCGCCGCGGCCTCCCTGACCACCACGGGGTCGTCCGTCGGCCCCCGCAGCGTCTCGGAGCGCGTGAGCGTCGAGAAGTCGTACCGCCGCACCTTCAGGACGATGGTCCGCCCCGAGTGCCCCGAATCCCGCAGCCGCGCGACGCACCGCTCCGCGAGCCGCTCCACCTCCAGCCGGATCCGCAGCCGGTCGTGCAGGTCGACGTCGAAGGTGTCCTCCACGGAGACCGATTTCGCGTCCCGCTCGGCCACCACGGGCCGGTCGTCGTGCCCGAGGGCCATCAGGTACAGCGAGCCCCCGTGAGCCCGCCCGAGGAGCCGTACGAGCTCGTCCTCGCCCGCCTCGACCACGTCGGTGACGGTGCTGATCCCGGCCCGTCTCAGGTGCTCCCCGGTGGCCGGCCCGACGCCGGGGATGATCCGCACCGAACGCGGCCCGATCAGCTCGCGCTCCGTACCGGGCTCGATCAGCATCAGCCCGTCCGGCTTGGCCTCCTCCGAGGCGATCTTCGCGAGCATCTTGGACCCGGCCAGACCGACCGACCCGGTCAGACCGGTCGTCGCGAGGATGTCCCGCCGCAGCCGCTCCCCCGTCGCCCGCGCGCTCGCGCTGTCGTCGGCGAGACCGCCGGCCTCCAGGTCCACGAAGGCCTCGTCCAGGCTGAGCGGCTCGACGAGCGGTGAGAGCCGCCCGAGCAGTTCCATGACCTGCCCGCTGATCGCCCGGTAGAAGGCGAAGCGGGGCACGAGATAGGCCGCGTTCGGCGCGAGCCGTCGCGCCTGCGCCATGGGCATCGCCGAGTGCACCCCGAAGCGCCGCGCCTCGTACGAGGCCGTCGCGACCACTCCGCGCGGCCCGAGGCCGCCCACGACCACCGGCTTTCCGCGCAGGCTCGGCTTCGAGGCCTGCTCCGCCGCGGCGAAGAAGGCGTCCATGTCGAGGTGCAGGATGGTGGGCGCGGCTCTCACGCCTCCGATGCTGCCCTACGCCACTGACAACGCCCCGGCGCACGCACCCCGCGCGTCCCGGCGGGCCCGGAGCGGGCCCGCGGGCCCGCCACCGGAGCTCAGACCGCCCGGTCCCGCCGCCGCCGCGCCAGCTCGTCCGCCGGGTTGTGCCCGATCAGCGTCTCGCCGGTGTCGACCCGCTCGCCGTGCAGCTGCGAGAGCGCCGCCTCGACGTCCCGCCACACCACGCCGACGGCGATCCCGAAGACGCCCTGGCCGCCCTGGAGCAGGTCCACGACCTCGTCGGGCGAGGAGCACTCGTACACCGTGGCGCCGTCGCTCATGAGCGTCATGCGCTCCAGGTCGCGAAAGCCCCGGGCGCGCAGGTGCTGCACGGCGGCCCGGATGTTCTGCAGCGCCACCCCGGTGTCCAGGAAGCGCTTGACGATCTTGAGGACCACGACGTCGCGGAAGCTGTAGAGCCGCTGCGTCCCGGATCCGTAAGCGGGCCGCACGCTCGGCTCGACGAGCCCGGTGCGCGCCCAGTAGTCCAGCTGCCGATAGGTGATGCCGGCCGCCGCACAGGCCGTGGGGCCGCGGTAGCCGACCTCTTCCGGGCCGGAGCTCACGTCCCCGCCGAAGTCGCCCACACTGCCGTGAAGCGGATACGGGCCCTTCTCCCCGGGGGCACGCCCCAGGAAGCCCCCTGCCGTACCGTCGCCGCTGCTCATCACGCCGACCCTCCGTCCTTGACCTGCCCACTCGAAGGTAGGCAGTCACTCGGGGTGCGTCAACGATCGCCACACTCGGCACGCCGAGTGATAATCACCCTGAGAGTGGTTTCACGTGCCCCTCTCCGGGGAAAGGCTACTCGAATGCGCCGACAGCAAGGCTTCGGCCAGGGCCCCGAGGGCCTACTGGCTGCCGGTCTCGAAGTCCTCCGGTGAGATCTGGTCGAGGAACTCGCGGAACTTCTCCACCTCGTCCTCCTGCTCGTCCGGAATCGCGATCCCCGCGTCGTCGAGCACACCGTCACTGCCGTAGATCGGCGTCCCGGTACGCAGGGCGAGCGCTATCGCGTCGGACGGCCGGGCACTCACCTCGACACCGCTGGCGAAGACCAGCTCGGCGTAGAAGACCCCGTCACGCAGATCCGTGATGCGGACCTCGGTGAGCTCCTGCCCCACGGCCTCCAGCACGTCCTTGAAGAGGTCGTGCGTCAGCGGCCTGGCAGGGGCCATGCCCTGCTGGGCGAAGGCGATCGCGGTCGCCTCTCCCGGTCCGATCCAGATGGGGAGGTACCGATCGCCTCCCACTTCACGCAGGAGCACGATCGGCTGGTTGGAGGGCATTTCCACCCGGACACCCACAACGTCGAGCTCGTTCACACAGCAACCCTAGGACGTGCCCGACCGGTTTGGGTAGTCGGGCCGTCCTCGGATCACTGCAGACGCACTCCCAGGGCGGTCTGGACCAGTGCCGCGTGAAGGCGCACGGAGAGTCCGGCGAGCTCCTTGGCGGTCGCCTCGGCATGGGCCCTGGTCTGCGGATTACGGTGCCGACGCAGCGGCGCGACCATCTGTTCGACCAGCCCGGCCTCGCGCTCCGCGGCGGCCTTGACGGCCCTCAGGTGCCGGGGCTCCAGACCGAATCTCCCCAGATCCGCCACCAGTTTGGCGACGGTGACGGTCTCGGCGTCGTACCCGCCTCCCTCGACCGGGGCGATCAGTCCGTACGACTCCCACTCGACCAGCTCCGCCTCGGTCACCTCGGCGGCGGCGAGCAGCTCCGCGCGGCCGATCCGGGCGGCGGTGGGACGGTCGCCCTCCGTGTCCCAGGCCCCGTCGAGCAGGTCCCGCTGCGGGCTCGGCGAGGGCAGCTTGACCTGCTCCCCGCGCTCCAGGGCGTCCAGGTGCTCGCGGATGACCTTCAGCGGGAGGTAGTGGTCCCGCTGCATCCGCAGGATCTGAGCGAGCCGCTCCACGTCCCGCGGGCTGAACTTCCGGTACCCGGAGGCCGTGCGCTGGGGCTCGACGAGCCCCTCGGCCTCCAGGAACCGGATCTTGGAGATGGTCACTTCGGGAAACTCGTCGCGCAGCCGGCTCAGCACCGTGCCGATGCTCACCAGCTCGCCCGCGGCGGCGGTGCCGTGACCGGCACCGCCCGTCGGTGTTCGCAGCATGGACCTTCCCTGAAGGTTCTCCGGGGCGTCACACGCCCCGCTGGCTCGCGAAGAACACGAGCCGGTACTTGCCGATCTGCACCTCGTCACCGTTGGACAGCACGACCGCGTCGATCGGCTCCCGGTTGACGTACGTGCCGTTGAGGCTGCCGACGTCCGACACCCTGAAGGTGCCGTCCGGCTGCCGACGGAACTCCACGTGGCGACGCGAGACGGTCACGTCGTCCAGGAAGATGTCACTCTGCGGGTGACGTCCGGCCGTGGTCAGCTCGCCGTCCAGGAGGAAGCGGCTGCCCGAGTTCGGACCGCGACGCACGATGAGCAGCGCCGCACCGCCCGGCAGGGCCTCGACCGCCGCCAGCGCCTCGGCCGACAGCGACGGGAGCGCGGTCTGTCCGGTGACCTCCGCGTCGTAGGCCTCAAGCCCCGAGATGGAGATCGTCGAGGTGGTCTCGGAGGCTCGCTCCGGAGCCACCCCGCCCCGCAGCGGCGCACCGCAGTGGGAGCAGAAGCGGCTGTCCGCCGTGTTGCGGTGACCGCACCTCGTACACACCGGCATGGACGCGTCCTCCTGTCGCGGCTGCCCCGCGGAGGTCTGTGTCGCGTACGGGTCGGGCACGAACCCTCCACCCGTACCTGAGGTTGATGGTTCTCCGAAACCTATGCGCGCGGCACCGGCAGGGTCAACAGACGACGCGCCCTGTGCGCCCGGAATGTCACCGCCCTGGCCGCCGACCTCGTCGCGGAAGAGCGGGCGCTCGCCGCCCTGTTCCTCGCTCTGGGCGTGGCGCGGCGCGCGGTGCCTGGCGTTGCCGCCGTCCTCGCTTGCGCTCTTGCCGAACAACTTCGAAAACCACTTCACGGGCGATTCCCCTTGACCGAAACAGACCCGCCCGTGGGGCAGGACGAACCCTGACTCAATACACCTGCCGACCCGGACATCTTCACAACGTCCGTAACCACTCGACAGTTTCCACCACGCACCACCCTTGTGGTGCGGCGACCCCCCGCAACGTCGTGCCCTTGTCGCGTCACCCTCATCGACCCCCGCCTCACTGCGAGGACGACTGAGCGTAGTCAGGCCGCTTCGCAGGCCGCAAGGCGTCGACGACGATCTTCCCGGAACGCTGCACCGTGGCCGTGGCCTGCTCCTTCTCCAGTGTCTGGACGACACCGCCGGGGATGTTGAGCGCGGGCTCGAGATCCTCCGGCTTGCCGATGACCTTGAAGACGTACGGAGCGGCCACCTTCGTTCCATCGATCCGCATGTCGCTGCCACTTCCCGAGAAGTAGCTGTCCGCGACCACCCGGACGCCGTTGACCTGGATGGCCTCCGCACCCGCGGCGCGCAGCTCCTGGATCGCGTCGAGCAGCATGTCCGACTCGATGGCGCCGGTGGAGTCCGTGATCGTCAGGGTGATGCCGGGGCCCTCGGCGGCGACGGTGCCGGCCAGGATGCCGAGCTGCTGCTGCTTCTCCTGGGTCTGCTTGCGCGCCTCCTCGGCCTGGTCGGAGCTGGACTCCAGCTCCGAGCGCTGGCTGTCCAGGCGCGTCTTCTCGTCCTCCAGGCGCTGCGTGCGGTCGTCGAGCTCGTCGAGGATCCGCACCAGGTCCTCCTGGCGGGCACCGCGCAGCGCGCTGTTGTCGCTGGTGGAGCTGACCTGGATGGCCAGCCCGAGGCCGAGCACGAACAGCAGCAGGGCGACGACCAGTTGGGCCCGGGTCACCCGGGGCGGCCAGAGACTCGCGGCGAGCCGCTGCCGGCCGGAGGCCTCGGGCCGGGCGGAGGCCTCGGGCCGGGCGGAGGCCGGAGCCGGCGTGGGAGCCGGCGTGGGAGCCGGAGCGGGGGCTGGGGCCTGACCGGAGGCCGGGGCCGGGGCGGCGGGCTGTTCGGGCTCGTGCCGCCGGACCGGGCGCTCGGGCACGGCGGGGCGCTCGGGCACGGCGGGGCGCTCGGGCACGGCGGGGCGCTCGTCCGGATTCGGCGCCGGGTTCCCCTCGTTCGCGCGGTTCCCGTCGTCCGGCCGGTCCGCGCCGGGCTCGTCGTTCCTGTCGTGCTCGCTCATCGGCCTCACGCCCGGAACACGTGCCGCCGGATGGCGGCCGCGTTGGAGAAGATCCGGATGCCGAGGACGACGACCACACCGGTCGACAACTGGGCGCCCACGCCCAGCTTGTCGCCGAGGAAGACGATCAGCGCGGCCACGACCACGTTCGACAGGAACGACACCACGAAGACCTTGTCGACGAAGATCCCGTCGAGCATGGCCCGCAGGCCGCCGAAGACCGCGTCCAGGGCGGCGACCACGGCGATCGGAAGATAGGGCTCGACCACCGCCGGAACCTCGGGCCGGACCAACAGTCCGACCACGACTCCCACGATCAGGCCCAGTACGGCGATCAAGATGTGCCCTTCCCTGTGTCGGCCGTGGCCTGCCCGGTGGCCTTGGCCGCCCCGGCTCCCCTCGGCTCTGCTGTACGTACGATCAGGCTCGGCGCGGCCGGCAGACGTACGTCGCCCTCGGCCGAGATGCTCGTACGGATCCCGAAGTTCTCCTGCAGCGCGTGCAGGTACTGGCCGTCGGCGCTGTCCTGGAACGCGGTGCTCAGCCGCTGCCCGTCGCCGACGGCGAGGATGGTGTACGGCGGCACCAGTGGCTTGTTGTCGACCAGTATGGCGTCGCCCGCGGCCCTGATCGCCGACAGCGCGGTCAGCCGCTGCCCGTTGATCGAGACGGCCTCCGCGCCCGACTCCCAGAGCCCGTTGACGATCCGCTGCATGTCACGGTCGCGCACCCGCCCGGTGTCCGAGAACCCGGCGCTCTCCCGCGGACCGCCACCGCCCGCGTCGGCGCCCTTGGCGTCGTCCACGACCAGCTTCACCCCGGGACCGTGTACCGCGGTCGCCCCCGACAGCAGCGCGACCAGCTCGCCCTGGTCGCCACCGTGCTGGTCCAGCGCCTTGCGCTGCCGCTCGCCGACCTCGCCGCGCAGGCGCTCGACGTCCTGCTCCAGCTTGTCCGCCGCCGCGGTCTCCGACTCGATCCGGTCGATCAGGTCCTGCCGCTCCTTGGCGACGACCGGCGCGGACACCCGCGCCTCGGCCGCACCCAGCGTCACCACGGCCGCCGCGAGCACCAGACCGGCCGCGAGACCCAGCTTGGCCCGGATCGTACGGGGCATCCCGCCGCCCTCCGCGGCGCGTCGGGCCGAGGCCTCCGCGTATCCGTCGTCCAGCGCGTGGTCGATCACGTTGTTCAGCAGCGACATGGACGCGTCCGGACGCGGAGGAGGCGATCCTGTGCTCCGAACGGGGGGCTGCTGCGACATGCCGCACATCGTCGCACGTCGCACGGCCTACCGCCGAATGGCCCCTCCGTCGGGCCGGGAGGCGCCCAGGGGCACCTCCCGGCCCGACGGGGCCGTTCGAACCGCGTCCCCCTAGTGACCTGCGCTGTCGACGACGCCGGACCACTCGTCGAGAAGGGCCTGCGCGGACGCGTCGTCCGGACCCTCCGCCCACAGATGGGTGACGGCCTCCGCCGGGTCGGGCAGCACCATCACCCAGCGCCCGTCGGCCTCCACCACCCGCACACCGTCGGTGGTGTCCACGGACCGGTCACCGGCCGCCTCCACCACCCGGCGCATCACCAGACCCTTCACCGCCCACGGCGTCGCGATGTCCCGCTTCAGCACATGAGCGCGCGGGATCCGCGCGTCGATCTGGCTGAGGGTGAGCTGGGTCCGCGCCACCAGGCCGATCAGGCGCACGAACGCCGCCGCCCCGTCGAAGACACTGCTGAACTCGGGCACGATGAACCCGCCGCGGCCGTCCCCACCGAAGATCGTCGACTCCTCGCGCCCGACCCTGGTGAGGTCGTCGGGCGAGGTCGTCGTCCATTCGACCTGGGTGCCGTGGTACGCGGCGACCTGCTCGGCGATCCTCGTGGTCGTCACCGGCAGCGCGACCCGCCCGGACCTGCGCTCGGCCGCCACCAGGTCGAGCATGACGAGCAGCGCCCGGTCGTCCTCGATGATCCGCCCGCGCTCGTCGACCAGCGAGAGCCGCTCGCCCACCGGGTCGAACCGCACTCCGAAGGCGGCCCGCGCCGACGCCACGATCTCCCCGAGCCGGACGAGACCGGCTCGCCGGCTCTCCGCGGACTCGGTCGGCCGGGCCTCGTCGAGACCCGGGTTGATCGTCAGCGAGTCGACCTGGAGCCGCCCGAGCAGGCTGGGCAGGACCAGCCCCGCACTGCCGTTGGAGGCGTCGACGACGACCTTCAGTCCTGCCTCGGCGATCCCGGAGGTGTCCACGTTCCGCAGCAGCGAGCCGGTGTACGAGTCGAAGACGCTGGCCGGGAAGGTCAGGTCGCCGATCTCCCCGGGGAACGCCCGCCGGTACTCCTGGCGCGCGAAGACCCGGTCCAGCTTCCGCTGCCCCGCCTGTGACAGGTCGGCGCCGCGCTCGTCGAAGAACATGATGTCGACGGAGTCCGGGACACCCGGCGACGTCCGCACCATGATCCCGCCGGCGCTGCCGCGCGCCGTCTGCTGCCGCGCCACCGGCAGGGGCACGTTCTCCAGGTCGCGTACGTCGATGGCGCTGGCCTGCAGGGCGGAGATCACCGCGCGCTTGAGCGCCCTCGCACCGCGCGAATGGTCGCGCGCGGTGGTGACCGTCGCGCCCTTCTTCAGCGTGGTGGCGTACGCGCCGGCCAGCCGCACGGCCAGCTCGGGGGTGATCTCCACGTTGAGGATGCCGGACACTCCGCGCGCCCCGAAGAGGTGCGCCTGCCCGCGGGACTCCCAGATGACGGACGTGTTGACGAAGGCGCCGGCCTCGATCGTCTTGAAGGGGTAGACCCGCACGTTGCCCTGCACGATCGATTCTTCACCGATCAGGCACTCGTCCCCGATGACGGCCCCGTCCTCGATCCGGGCCGCCCGCATGACATCGGTGTTCTTGCCGATGACGCAGCCGCGCAGGTTGCTCTGCGGCCCGACGTAGACGTTGTCGTGGATGACGGCCTTGTGCAGGAAGGCGCCGCTCTTCACCACGACGTTGGAGCCGATCACGGTGTGCTCGCGGATCTCCGCGGCGGCCTCTACCTTGGCGTAGTCGCCGATGTACAGCGGCCCGCGCAGCACGGCGTCGGGGTGGACCTCGGCTCCTTCGGCGACCCAGACGCCGGGGGAGATCTCGAAGCCGTCGATGTCGACCTGGACCTTGCCCTCCAGGACGTCGGCCTGGGCCTTCACATAGCTCTCGTGGGTGCCCACGTCCTCCCAGTAGCCCTCGGCGACGTAGCCGTAGATCGGCTTGCCGTCCTTCATGAGCCGGGGGAAGACGTCACCCGACCAGTCGACGGGAACGTCCGCCTCGACGTAGTCGAAGACCTCGGGCTCCATGACGTAGATGCCCGTGTTCACCGTGTCCGAGAAGACCTGGCCCCAGGTCGGCTTCTCCAGGAATCGTTCGACCTTGCCTTCCTCGTCGACGATCGTGATGCCGAACTCCAGCGGATTGGGCACCCGGGTCAGACATACGGTGACGAGGGCGCCCTTCTCCTTGTGGAAGGCGATCAGGTCGCTGAGGTCGAAATCGGTGAGCGCGTCCCCCGAAATGACGAGGAAGGCATCGTCCTTCAGTGCCTCCTCGGCATTCTTCACACTCCCCGCGGTACCGAGCGGTTTCTCCTCGTTCGCGTACGTGAGCTCCATTCCGAGCTCTTCGCCGTCCCCGAAGTAATTTCGGACGAGGGAAGCGAGAAACTGCACGGTGACGACGGTCTCGTTGAGACCGTGCCTCTTGAGCAGCCTCAGGACATGCTCCATGATCGGCCGGTTCACCACCGGCAGGAGAGGCTTGGGCATGCTCGAGGTCATGGGGCGCAGGCGGGTGCCCTCGCCACCGGCCATCACGACGGCCTTCATGTCGGAAGCGTCCTCCTTGAAGAGACGACGGTCCTGCCGACTTCACCTGCCCGCTGTTCGGCCCTCGGGCGTCCTCGTTCCTGCCGGCGACGCTGCACGGCACGGGACGGACGGGCTCAATCGGCCGCGGTATCCGCCTTCACGAGTCGACGGACCTGGACCACGTAGAGGATCCCTGCCCACCAATACAGAGTTGTACCCCATCCGGCGAAGGCCCACCCGAAAACTTCAGCGAGTGACGAAAGCCAGCCGGTTCCGTCACTAAGCAGCAGCAACGGGAACGCGTACATCAGGTTGAAAGTGGCGGCCTTCCCGAGGAAGTTCACCTGCGGCGGCGGATACCCGTGCCGACGGAGGATTCCCACGGCGACCAGCAGCATCAGTTCACGGGCCAGCAGCGCGGCGGTCAGCCAGAGCGGAAGGATCTCGCGCCAGGTGAGTCCGACGAGCGTGGAAAGGATGTACAGCCGGTCGGCGGCCGGATCGAGCAGCCGGCCGAGGTTGCTGATCTGATTCCAGCGGCGGGCCAGCTTCCCGTCGAGATAGTCGCTGACACCACTCAGGGCCAGGACGAGCAGGGCCCAGCCGTCGCTGTTGGGTCCGCCGAACACAGGTCGGAGGATCAGCCACAGGAAGAGCGGCACGCCGACGAGGCGAGCCATGCTGAGGATGTTGGGGATGGTGAGGACCCGGTCCGTCTGAACGCGAGTCTCCTGGACCTCCACCCGGGGGCCTCCTGTGGGAGCGATGTGACGATGTGCCCCATGACCTTACCCGCAGCCACGGGCATGCGATGCACAGGGGGTCCGTAAACGCAGAAAAGCCCCGCACCATGAATGGTGCGGGGCTTTCCCACAATGATTGTTCGGCGGCGTCCTACTCTCCCACAGGGTCCCCCCTGCAGTACCATCGGCGCTGAAAGGCTTAGCTTCCGGGTTCGGAATGTAACCGGGCGTTTCCCTAACGCTATGACCACCGAAACACTATGAAGTTGAACTCAAGCCGCACCCCTCAGGGGGCGAGTTCGTTACTTCAGAACTAACACAGTGGACGCGAGCAACTGAGGACAAGCCCTCGGCCTATTAGTACCGGTCAGCTCCACCCATTACTGGGCTTCCACATCCGGCCTATCAACCCAGTCGTCTACTGGGAGCCTTACCCTCTCAAGGAGGTGGGAATACTCATCTCGAAGCAGGCTTCCCGCTTAGATGCTTTCAGCGGTTATCCCTCCCGAACGTAGCCAACCAGCCATGCCCTTGGCAGGACAACTGGCACACCAGAGGTTCGTCCGTCCCGGTCCTCTCGTACTAGGGACAGCCCTTCTCAATATTCCTACGCGCACAGCGGATAGGGACCGAACTGTCTCACGACGTTCTAAACCCAGCTCGCGTACCGCTTTAATGGGCGAACAGCCCAACCCTTGGGACCGACTCCAGCCCCAGGATGCGACGAGCCGACATCGAGGTGCCAAACCATCCCGTCGATATGGACTCTTGGGGAAGATCAGCCTGTTATCCCCGGGGTACCTTTTATCCGTTGAGCGACGGCGCTTCCACAAGCCACCGCCGGATCACTAGTCCCGACTTTCGTCCCTGCTCGACCCGTCGGTCTCACAGTCAAGCTCCCTTGTGCACTTACACTCAACACCTGATTGCCAACCAGGCTGAGGGAACCTTTGGGCGCCTCCGTTACCCTTTGGGAGGCAACCGCCCCAGTTAAACTACCCATCAGACACTGTCCCTGATCCGGATCACGGACCGAGGTTAGACATCCAGCACGACCAGAGTGGTATTTCAACGGCGACTCCACCATGACTGGCGTCACGGCTTCAAAGTCTCCCACCTATCCTACACAAGCCGAACCGAACACCAATATCAAACTGTAGTAAAGGTCCCGGGGTCTTTCCGTCCTGCTGCGCGAAACGAGCATCTTTACTCGTAGTGCAATTTCACCGGGCCTATGGTTGAGACAGTCGAGAAGTCGTTACGCCATTCGTGCAGGTCGGAACTTACCCGACAAGGAATTTCGCTACCTTAGGATGGTTATAGTTACCACCGCCGTTTACTGGCGCTTAAGTTCTCAGCTTCGCCCTGTCGAAACAGAGCTAACCGGTCCCCTTAACGTTCCAGCACCGGGCAGGCGTCAGTCCGTATACATCGCCTTACGGCTTCGCACGGACCTGTGTTTTTAGTAAACAGTCGCTTCTCGCTGGTCTCTGCGGCCACCCCCAGCTCACGGAGTAAATCCGATCACCAGACGTGGCCCCCCTTCTCCCGAAGTTACGGGGGCATTTTGCCGAGTTCCTTAACCATAGTTCACCCGAACGCCTCGGTATTCTCTACCTGACCACCTGAGTCGGTTTAGGGTACGGGCCGCCATGAAACTCGCTAGAGGCTTTTCTCGACAGCATAGGATCATCCACTTCACCACAATCGGCTCGGCATCAGGTCTCAGCCTTAATGTGTGACGGATTTGCCTACCACACGGCCTACACCCTTACCCCGGGACTACCACCGCCCGGGCTGGACTACCTTCCTGCGTCACCCCATCGCTTACCTACTACCACCTTGGGTCAGCGGCTCCACCACTCCCCTTTGCCCGAAGGCTCCAGGGCGGCTTCACGGCCTTAGCATTAATGGGCTCGATATTGGGCGTTTCAAAGCGGGTACCGGAATATCAACCGGTTGTCCATCGACTACGCCTGTCGGCCTCGCCTTAGGTCCCGACTTACCCTGGGCAGATCAGCTTGACCCAGGAACCCTTAGTCAATCGGCGCACACGTTTCTCACGTGTGTATCGCTACTCATGCCTGCATTCTCACTCGTGAACCGTCCACAACTCGCTTCCGCGGCTGCTTCACCCGGCACACGACGCTCCCCTACCCATCACAGCACCCGTTGGGGCTTATTGCTGCAATGACACGACTTCGGCGGTACGCTTGAGCCCCGCTACATTGTCGGCGCGGAATCACTTGACCAGTGAGCTATTACGCACTCTTTCAAGGGTGGCTGCTTCTAAGCCAACCTCCTGGTTGTCTCTGCGACTCCACATCCTTTCCCACTTAGCGTACGCTTAGGGGCCTTAGTCGATGCTCTGGGCTGTTTCCCTCTCGACCATGGAGCTTATCCCCCACAGTCTCACTGCCGTGCTCTCACTTACCGGCATTCGGAGTTTGGCTAAGGTCAGTAACCCGGTAGGGCCCATCGCCTATCCAGTGCTCTACCTCCGGCAAGAAACACACGACGCTGCACCTAAATGCATTTCGGGGAGAACCAGCTATCACGGAGTTTGATTGGCCTTTCACCCCTAACCACAGGTCATCCCCCAGGTTTTCAACCCTGGTGGGTTCGGTCCTCCACGAAGTCTTACCTCCGCTTCAACCTGCCCATGGCTAGATCACTCCGCTTCGGGTCTTGAGCGTGCTACTGAATCGCCCTATTCGGACTCGCTTTCGCTACGGCTTCCCCACACGGGTTAACCTCGCAACACACCGCAAACTCGCAGGCTCATTCTTCAAAAGGCACGCAGTCACGAGACATAGCAAGCTACGTCCGACGCTCCCACGGCTTGTAGGCACACGGTTTCAGGTACTATTTCACTCCGCTCCCGCGGTACTTTTCACCATTCCCTCACGGTACTATCCGCTATCGGTCACCAGGGAATATTTAGGCTTAGCGGGTGGTCCCGCCAGATTCACACGGGATTTCTCGGGCCCCGTGCTACTTGGGTGTCTCTTAAACGAGCCGCATGAATTTCAGCTACGGGGGTCTTACCCTCTACGCCGGACCTTTCGCATGTCCTTCGCCTATCCATACGGTTTCTGACTCGTCTCACAGCCGGCAGACTGTGAAAAAGAGATCCCACAACCCCGCATGCGCAACCCCTGCCGGGTCTCACACGCATACGGTTTGGCCTCATCCGGTTTCGCTCGCCACTACTCCCGGAATCACGGTTGTTTTCTCTTCCTGAGGGTACTGAGATGTTTCACTTCCCCTCGTTCCCTCCACATGCCCTATGTGTTCAGGCATGGGTGACAGCCCATGACGACTGCCGGGTTTCCCCATTCGGAAACCCCCGGATCAAAGCCTGGTTGACGGCTCCCCGGGGACTATCGTGGCCTCCCACGTCCTTCATCGGTTCCTGGTGCCAAGGCATCCACCGTGCGCCCTTAAAAACTTGGCCACAGATGCTCGCGTCCACTGTGTAGTTCTCAAGCAACGACCAGCCACCCATCACCCTGATCCAAAGAATCAAGTTCACTGGGGCCAGCATCGCGAAGGTTCGACCAACCGGCCGTACCCTCAGATACCCAACAACGTGCCAAGCGTGAGCCCCGTCCGCATCATTCCGTTCCACGCCGAAGCAGTACTAGGAAGACCATCAGGTCACTCACGCCAACTAATCAACGTTCCACCCATGAGCTGACCGTGCAGAACGTTTGCCTGCAATCGGTACTGTGCTCCTTAGAAAGGAGGTGATCCAGCCGCACCTTCCGGTACGGCTACCTTGTTACGACTTCGTCCCAATCGCCAGTCCCACCTTCGACAGCTCCCTCCCACAAGGGGTTGGGCCACCGGCTTCGGGTGTTACCGACTTTCGTGACGTGACGGGCGGTGTGTACAAGGCCCGGGAACGTATTCACCGCAGCAATGCTGATCTGCGATTACTAGCAACTCCGACTTCATGGGGTCGAGTTGCAGACCCCAATCCGAACTGAGACCGGCTTTTTGAGATTCGCTCCGCCTCGCGGCATCGCAGCTCTTTGTACCGGCCATTGTAGCACGTGTGCAGCCCAAGACATAAGGGGCATGATGACTTGACGTCGTCCCCACCTTCCTCCGAGTTGACCCCGGCGGTCTCCTGTGAGTCCCCATCACCCCGAAGGGCATGCTGGCAACACAGGACAAGGGTTGCGCTCGTTGCGGGACTTAACCCAACATCTCACGACACGAGCTGACGACAGCCATGCACCACCTGTATACCGACCACAAGGGGGGCACTATCTCTAATGCTTTCCGGTATATGTCAAGCCTTGGTAAGGTTCTTCGCGTTGCGTCGAATTAAGCCACATGCTCCGCTGCTTGTGCGGGCCCCCGTCAATTCCTTTGAGTTTTAGCCTTGCGGCCGTACTCCCCAGGCGGGGAACTTAATGCGTTAGCTGCGGCACCGACGACGTGGAATGTCGCCAACACCTAGTTCCCAACGTTTACGGCGTGGACTACCAGGGTATCTAATCCTGTTCGCTCCCCACGCTTTCGCTCCTCAGCGTCAGTAATGGCCCAGAGATCCGCCTTCGCCACCGGTGTTCCTCCTGATATCTGCGCATTTCACCGCTACACCAGGAATTCCGATCTCCCCTACCACACTCTAGCCTGCCCGTATCGGATGCAGACCCGGGGTTAAGCCCCGGGCTTTCACACCCGACGTGACAAGCCGCCTACGAGCTCTTTACGCCCAATAATTCCGGACAACGCTTGCGCCCTACGTATTACCGCGGCTGCTGGCACGTAGTTAGCCGGCGCTTCTTCTGCAGGTACCGTCACTTTCGCTTCTTCCCTGCTGAAAGAGGTTTACAACCCGAAGGCCGTCATCCCTCACGCGGCGTCGCTGCATCAGGCTTTCGCCCATTGTGCAATATTCCCCACTGCTGCCTCCCGTAGGAGTCTGGGCCGTGTCTCAGTCCCAGTGTGGCCGGTCGCCCTCTCAGGCCGGCTACCCGTCGTCGCCTTGGTGAGCCGTTACCTCACCAACAAGCTGATAGGCCGCGGGCTCATCCTTCACCGCCGGAGCTTTTAACCAGCCCCCATGCAGAGGCCGGTGTTATCCGGTATTAGACCCCGTTTCCAGGGCTTGTCCCAGAGTGAAGGGCAGATTGCCCACGTGTTACTCACCCGTTCGCCACTAATCCACCCCGAAGGGCTTCATCGTTCGACTTGCATGTGTTAAGCACGCCGCCAGCGTTCGTCCTGAGCCAGGATCAAACTCTCCGTGAATGTTTGCCGGTAATCCGGCTCTACACTCGCGTTGAGCGGAACAGTCATGCCGGAATGTGGCCGACTGTTCACAGCGTCCTCGCTGTGTGCCACCCCGTGGGGTGGACTTTTTCAAAGGAACCTCGACCATCCGAAGATGGACGGGGTATCAACTAATCTGGCGTTGATTTTTGGCACGCTGTTGAGTTCTCAAGGTGCGGACGCTTCCTTTGTACTGACCCTCTCGGGCTTTCCTCCGGGCGCTTCCTTCGTTCTTACGTTTCCGAGTCTATCAGATCTTTCCGATCCGATTTTCCTCGGTGCTTTCCGGCCCAAAATTTGCTTTCGCTTTTCGGCCCTTCCGGCGGGGTCAAACACTACCAGGCTTTTTCGCTCCCCCCGACCACTCCGTCTGCGAGCACGCAGAGGTGTAGACCACTGGGGTTAGGATCTGGCTTGATAGGTGCTGCCGACCCACGACTCAAAGCCGCGTTGGGGTCAAGCAGGAGTACGACAGTACATCCCACCGTCACTTGAGGCAAATCGTTTCGGGTAGTCCCTAGGTCCGCCAACTGGTACGTCTCGTGCGGAACTGGGACTTCTCATGACTTACGCTTCTGAACAGTACGCCGTCCAGGACAGGTAGTGACGGCGCCACACAATCTCCGCCCCTGGGAGGCTTCCCATGACATCCGTGACGTCGCCACTCGCTGGACGCGCCATCGGTCTCGCCGCAGTACCCGACCCCGTCTTCTCCGGCGCGATGGTCGGTCCCGGCACCGCCATCGACCCCGTGCGTGAGCCCTCCGCGGCCGTCTCGCCCGTCGACGGTGTTGTCGTCTCGCTCCACCCGCACGCGTTCGTCGTCGTCGACGACCAGGGTCACGGGGTGCTCACCCACCTCGGGATCGACACCGTCCAGCTCAACGGCGAGGGCTTCGAGCTCCTCGTGAACAAGGGCGACACGGTGACCCGCGGACAGGAGGTCGTCCGCTGGGACCCGGCCGCGGTCGAGGCCGCCGGCAAGTCCCCCATCTGCCCCATCGTGGCCCTGGAGGCCACGGCTGACTCCCTCTCCTCTGTCGTCGAGGACGGCGAAGTGAAGGCCGGCGACGCGCTCTTCGGCTGGAACTGACCGCCGGCTCGTCCCTGTGACGAGTCCGCGTACGACATTCAACGCGGCGGCCCTGGCCGCCGCTCTATCGGAGACGGGTGAGATGGAGACAACGCTGCGAGGCGTCGGTGTCAGCCACGGAGTGGCGATCGGCGAGGTCCGGCACATGGGCACGGCGGTTCTCGAGCCGCCGGCCAAGCAGATTCCCGCCGATGAGGCGGAGCGCGAACAGGGGCGCGCCCGTCAGGCTGTGGAGGCTGTTGCTGCCGACCTGATTGCACGCGGCAATCTGGCGGGCGGCGAGGCGCAGGCCGTGCTCGAGGCCCAGGCGATGATCGCCCAGGACCCGGAGCTCATCGCCGACGTGGACCGCCGGATCGTGGTGGGCAGCACGGCCGAGCGCGGTATCTACGACGCGTTCTCGCACTACCGGGAGCTCCTCGCGGGCGCCGGTGAGTACATGGCCGGCCGGGTGGCCGACCTGGACGACGTGCGGAACCGGATCGTGGCGCGCCTGCTCGGCGTGCCGATGCCCGGTGTGCCGGACAGCGACGAGCCGTACGTGCTGATCGCGCGGGATCTTGCCCCCGCCGACACGGCGCTGCTCGACCCGGCTCTGGTGCTCGGTTTCGTGACCGAGGAGGGCGGGCCGACCAGCCACAGCGCGATCCTCGCGCGGGCGCTGGGTGTGCCGGCCGTGGTCGCGCTGCCGGGTGCGGGCGAGCTGGCCGAGGGCACGGTCATCGCGGTGGACGGTTCCACCGGTGAGATCTTCGTGGACCCGAGCGAGGAGAAGAAGGCGGAGCTGACGAAGGCCGCCGAGGTGCGCAAGGCCGCTCTCTCCGCCTCCAGTGGTCCCGGTGCCACGTCGGACGGGCACAAGGTGCCGCTGCTGGCGAACGTGGGCGGTCCCGCCGACGTGCCCGCGGCGGTCGAGGCCGGTGCCGAGGGCGTCGGCCTTTTCCGTACGGAGTTCCTCTTCCTCGACGACAGCAAGCACGCGCCGTCGGAGGAGAAGCAGATCGAGGCGTACCGCAAGGTGCTCGAGGCGTTCCCCGAGGGCCGTGTGGTCGTGCGGGTGCTCGACGCCGGTGCGGACAAGCCGCTGGAGTTCCTGACTCCGGCGGACGAGCCGAACCCGGCTCTGGGTGTGCGGGGTCTGCGGACGCTGCTGGACCACCCGGATGTGCTCCGGACCCAGCTGACGGCGCTGGCCAAGGCCGCCGAGGGTCTGCCGGTGTATCTCGAGGTCATGGCGCCGATGGTGGCCGACCGTACGGATGCGAAGGCCTTCGCCGACGCGTGCCGCGAGGCGGGGCTGCGGGCGAAGTTCGGTGCGATGGTGGAGATCCCGTCCGCCGCGCTGCGGGCCCGCTCCATCCTGCAGGAGGTCGAGTTCCTGTCGCTCGGCACGAACGACCTCGCGCAGTACACCTTCGCCGCCGACCGTCAGGTGGGTGCGGTCTCCCGGCTGCAGGACCCGTGGCAGCCGGCGCTGCTCGACCTGGTGGCGCTGTCCGCCGAGGCGGCCAAGGCCGAGGGCAAGAGCTGTGGTGTGTGTGGTGAGGCGGCGTCGGATCCGCTGCTGGCCTGTGTGCTGACGGGGCTCGGTGTGACCTCCCTGTCGATGGGTGCGGCGTCGATTCCGTACGTGCGGGCGACGCTGGCGAAGTACACGCTCGCGCAGTGCGAGCGCGCGGCGGCCGCGGCGCGTGCCGCGGACACCGCGCACGACGCGCGGATGGCCGCGCAGGCGGTGCTGTCCGGGGAGTGATCCCCGGCCTGCCGTCGTAGGTCGTCGATGAAGGGGCTTCCCGTCACTCCGGTGACGGGGAGCCCCTTCGTCGTGTCAGTGGGGGTGGGTGTCGTCGTCGTCGGGGGTGAGGGGGAATCCGGCGCGGTAGTCGACGCCGGGTTCCGGGGAGATGGGTTCGCCTGTGCGGGCGTCGGTGCAGTAGGCGTCGAAGACCTCGGCCTCGGTGAGGGGGTGGAGGCGGCCTTGGTGGAGGCGCCAGCCGTGCAGGCGGGCGGGGGCGTCGGGGGCGTGGGTGCGCAGGACGACTCCGCCGGGGGTGCCGAGGGCGATGCCGGTGGCGAGGACGGTGACGAACTCCGCGCCTTCGGAGCTGTCGAGGCGGGCGGGGCCGGTGGTGTCGCGGCTGGTGTGGAGGACGGCGAGCAGCTGTTCGTCGCCCGCGGGGACGCTGCAGACGAGGTGGTGGGTGCCGGGTCCTGCCGTGTCGAGGAGGCGTACGAGGAGGCGGGAGGCGCGCTCGAAGGAGGCGTGGCCGATGTCCTTGCCGCAGTCGGCGCAGGTGCCGGCGTCGGTGAGGAGCATCGTCGCGTACTCCCAGGTGGCTCGGCGCACGGCCGTGTCGACGAGGGCGGGGACGAGCGTGGCGAGGGGTTGGCCCGTGTAGGCGAGGCGGGCTCCGGTCGCGGCGCGTTCGGCGGTGTAGCGGCCGCGGCTGGTGGGGTGGTCGGGGTCGAGGCCGGTGTCGGCGCAGTAGTCGGCGAACTCCTCGGGGTCGAAGAGGGCGAGGGTGGTGGGTCCGCCTTCGGCGGCGAGGGTGCGCAGGAGCTCCTCGACGTGGGCGAGGTAGCGGGTGTGGTCGTCGAAGGCGAAGGTCCCGTACTGCCGCATGGTGGTGAAGTCCTCCTCGTCGGCGAGGAGGGCGACGGTGCTGGGTACTTCGCTGCGCAGGGCGCGGCGCAGGGTCTCCGTGGTGCGGTGGTCGGTCATGTCTCCCCCTGAGCTCTGTCGATCAGTGCTCACTCACCGTAACCGTGGGCACTGACAGTGACGGCCGGGTCGGGGGCGTGACGCGGTCGCGGATGACGCGGCGCTGGGCGGCTCCGGCTCCGACCAGGGCGAGGCCGAGGAGGGGCCAGGCGAGGGGGCCGGCCGACATGACGCCGGTGATGAGCAGGGGGCCGACGAAGCGCTGGCTGGACTGGGCGAGTCCGTGGACGCCGAGGTAGGCGCCCTGGGCCTCGGCGGGGGCGAGGGCGACGGAGAGTTCCCAGGAGGCGGTCGCGTGGATGATCTCGGCGAAGGTCAGGGCGATGACCGCGACGACCAGGGCCGTGATGGCGAGGGGCCGTCCGCCGGCCGCGGAGGCGGCGAGGGCGAGGGTGCCGACGACGAAGAGCCCGGACAGGGGGACGAGGAGGCTCCGGGCCGCCGGGGCGGTCGCGCCGAAGCGGGAGAGGGGCACCTGGAAGAGGACGACGAGGACGGTGTTGAGGACCAGGAGCAGGGGGGCGAGGCCCACGGGGGCGGCGGTGGCGTGGACGATCCAGAGGGGTACGGCGACCTGGAGGATCGTGTCGTCGAGGAAGAGGGCCGCCTCGGTGGCCGTGTAGGCGAGGAAGGTGCGGTCGCGCCAGGGACTGGTGGGCCGGTCCTTGGGTGCCTCGTCCGAGGTGGCGACGGTGCGGGAGGGGGCGGGGGGTTCGGCGCAGCGCAGGGTGAGGACGGCGATCACCAGGTAGGTGAGGACGTTTCCGACGAGGAGGACCGTGTAGGCCCGCGGGCTGCCGGTGGCGAGGGCGGCGGCCGCGCCGAGGCCGCCGATGGACCAGCCGATGTTGACGGTGGTGCGCTGGATGGCCTGGTAGCGGACGCGGTCGGAGCCCGCGAGCCGGGCGGCGTAGAGCTTGATGAGGACGCTGCCGGCGCGGTCGGGGAGGGCGCCGAGGGCGGAGTAGAGGGTGAGGAGGAGGAAGTTGTCGGTGGTGAGGAGGGCGAGGAGGGCCGCGCCGCGCATGAGCTGGGCGCCGACGATGACGCGGACGAGGGGGAAGCGGTCGGCGAGGCGGCCCGCGAGGGGGGCGCCGGCGATGCCGACGCCGCCGGAGACGGTCATGAGGAGGCCCACCTGGCCGAGGCCGAGGCCGGAGACGTAGGTGAAGTAGAGCGCGGTGCAGCCCGCCCAGAGTCCGGTTCCGGTCTTGTCGATGATGCTGACCAGGAGCATGCGGCGGCCGTCGCGGCCTCCGGGTATGCGGTCGAGCGCGGCGCGGTGCCAGGTCGTGCGGTTCACTCGGTTCCCCCTTGACGCGAGTTATGTATTGATACATAGTTATGTACGTGGCAACACAATATTCGATCAAGGGGACGACAGCCAAGGGGATCGCCGCGTCCGTCGAGCGCGGCGTGACCGAGGGGGAGCTCGCACCGGGCGACGCACTGCCCCCCGTGCGGCGGCTCGCCGACGAGCTGGGTGTCAGTCCGGGCACGGTCGCGACGGCGTACAAGGAGCTGAGGCAGCGCGGGCTCGTCGTCACCCGCGGCCGTGGCGGCACGGTGGTCGCCGAGGCCCCCTCCGTCGCGTCGCGGCGTCCGCCGCGGGTGCCGGAGGGCCTGGTGGACCTGGCCGGCGGCCATCCCGACCCCGCCTTCCTGCCGGTGCTCAGGCCCCCGGCCGAGGTGCGGCCGGTCTACGGCTCGCACCGCGCGGCGCCCCGGCTCGCGGCCCTGGAGGAGGGGACGCGGGCGTGGTTCGCCCGGGACGGCGTCCCGGCGGATCGGGTCACCTTCGCGCACGGAGCCCTCGACTGCGTCGCCCGGCTGCTCTCCACGGAGCTGCGGCCCGGGGACGCCGTGGCCGTGGAGGACCCCGGGTTCCACCATCTCCTCGACCTCGTGCCGGCCCTCGGGCTTCGGATGGTGCCGGTGGCCGTGGACCGCGCGGGGCTGACACCCGACGCCCTGCGGGCCGCGCTGCGCGCCGGCGTGCGGGCCGTGCTCTGCAGTCCGCGCGGCCAGTCCCCCACCGGGGCGTGCTTCACGCCGGAACGGCGGGACGAACTCGCGTCACTCCTCGGGGAGTTCCCCGAGGTGCTCGTGGTCGAGGACGACCACAACGCGGAGATCTCCGGCGTCGCCGCGGTCTCCCTGGCGGCGGCCGGTCTGGAGCGCTGGGCCCAGGTACGGACGGTGTCCAAGCACCTGGGCATCGACCTGCGCTGGGCCGGGGTGGCCGGCGATCCGGTGACGCTCGCCCGGCACGACGGGCGGATGCTCATGACGTCCGGCTGGGTCAGCCACGTCCTTCAGGAGACGGTCGCCGGGCTGCTCACCGATCCCGGGGTCAGCCGGCTCGTCGCGGCCGGCGAAGCCGCGTACGCGGAACGGCGGCGGGCCCTGATCGACGCCCTCGACTCGTACAGCATCCGCTCGACCGGGCCCAGCGGCCTGAGCGTCTGGGTGCCGGTGCGGGACGAGTCTGCGGTGGTGAACGGGCTGCGGACGCAGGGCTGGTGGGTGGCCGCCGGTGCCCGCTTCCGGATCGCGACGCCCACCGGCGTGCGGATCACGACGGCGACGCTGCCCCCGGCCGACGCGCAGCGGCTCGCCGCGGACTTCGCCGCGGTGCTGGGCGACGCGCAGGCCACCTACGGGGGATGAAGAGGCCGTGTACGAAGGGCCCCGCGCGGGTGCGCGGGGCCCTTCCGTCGTCCTACTCGCCGGTGCGGGTGCGGGCCAGCTCCTCGTAGAAGCGCAGCAGGTCGAGGTTGTCGACCGAGCCGGCGTTGACGGCCCGCTCCATCGGCGTGCCCTGGAGGAGGCGCTTGACCGGGACCTCGATCCGCTTGCCGGTGAGGGTGTGCGGGACGCCGGGGACCTCGATGATCTCGTCGGGCACGTGGCGCGGGGAGAGTTCGGTGCGGATCGTGCTCTTGATCCGGCCGATGAGCTCCTCGTCGAGCGTGGCACCCTCTGCGAGATGGACGAAGAGCGGCATCCAGTAGCCGCCGTCCGGCTCCTCCAGGCCGATGACGAGGGACTCGCGGATCTCCGGGAGGCGTTCGACGGCCTCGTAGATGTCGGCGCTCCCCATCCGGACGCCCTGCCGGTTCAGGGTGGAGTCGGAGCGGCCGTGGATGACGACCGAGCCGTGGTCGGTGATCGTGATCCAGTCGCCGTGGCGCCACGCCCCGGGGAACATCTCGAAGTAGCTGTCGCGGTAACGGCTGCCGTCCGGGTCGTTCCAGAAGCGGATCGGCATCGACGGCATGGGGTTGGCGACGACCAGCTCGCCGACCTCGCCGACGAGCGGCTTGCCCGACGGGTCCCAGGACTGCAGGTCGGTGCCGAGGCCGGCGGCCTGGAGCTCGCCGATGTGGACCGGCAGGGTGGGCACGGCGCCCGCGAAACAGGAGCAGACGTCGGTGCCGCCGCTGACGGAGGCGATCCACAGGTCCGCGCGGACCTCGTCGTGGAGCCAGCGGAAGCCGTCCGGGGGCAGCGGGGAACCCGTGGTGGCGACGCACTTCACCCGGGACAGGTCGAAGTCGCGGCCGGGGTGGACGTCGGCCTTCGCGCAGGCCATCACGTACGCGGCGGAGGTGCCGTACAGGGTGGCGCCGGTGCGCTCGGCGACGCGCCACTGGGCGCCCGTGTCGGGGTAGCCGGGGCTGCCGTCGTACAGGACCACGGTGGTGCCCGTCAGGAGGCCGGAGACGAGGAAGTTCCACATCATCCAGCCGGTGGAGGTGTACCAGAAGAACACGTCGTCCGGGCCGAGGTCGCAGTGCAGCCCCAACTGCTTGACGTGCTCGACCAGGATGCCGCCCTGGGACTGCACGATCGCCTTGGGCAGACCGGTGGTGCCCGAGGAGTACAGCACCCACAGCGGGTGGGAGAACGGGACCTGCTCGAACACCGGCTCGGTGTCGGCGGCGGTGAGCTCGGCCCAGGCCAGGGCGCCTTCGGGGGCGGGCGTGCCGAGCAGCGGGATGTGGACGACCGCGCGCAGCGAGGGCAGTTCCGCGCGCAGCTCGCGCACGGTGTCGCGGCGGTCGTGCTCCTTGCCGCCGTAGCGGTAGCCGTCGACGGTGAACAGGACGACGGGCTCGACCTGCTGGAATCGGTCGAGGACGCTGCGGGCGCCGAAGTCGGGTGCGCAGGAGGTCCAGACGGCGCCGACGGCGGCGGTCGCGAGCAGGGCGACGACCGCCTCGGGGATGTTGGGCAGGTAGCCGCTGACCCGGTCGCCGGGGCGGACGCCGAGACCGCGCAGTTCGGCGGCGAGCGAGCCGACCTGGCGGCGCAGTTCGCCCCACGTCACCGGAGTGGGGCCATGTGTCTCGTCCACATGGAGCAGCGCGGTGTCGTGGGGGCGCTCCTCGGCGGCGCGCAGCGCGTGCTCGGCGTAGTTGAGGGTGGCGCCCGGGAACCACTCGGCGCCGGGCATGCCGCGGCTGCCGAGGACCCGCTCGTACGGGGTCGAGAAGCGGAGGTCGAACCACTCGGCGACGGCGGCCCAGAAGGTCTCCAGCTCGTCGACGGACCAGCGGTGCAGGGCCGGGTAGCCGCCCTCGGCGGGCGCCCCGTGGCGCTCCGCGGCCCAGGCTTGGAAGCGGGTGACGGCGGCCGCGGCGATGCGGTCCTCGTCAGGCTGCCAAAGCGGCTCGGTCTGCGCTGATGTCATGCTGTGGCTCCCTGGCTGTACGCGGGGTCTGCGTGTGTCGCGCGCACGTGCTGGGGTGTGCGCGTGACGCGGCTGACAGGGACGATGCCATGTGAGGGCCGATCGCACCAGGGTTCCCCACCCATGGTCGGGCACCTGAACATGTGCTCCCACCACGGGTGAACGGCAGTTGAACGAAGCCGGTTCGCCGTGGTCCGGATGGCAGGGTGAGCGTCATGGACGGTCGTGAGCTGGTGCGCTCGGTGAAGGTGCTGGGTTCGGTGCAGGGACTGCGTGCGGCGCGGGCGGCGTGGCGGCAGCGCCGCACCGACGCGCGGGCGCTGCCGCCGAGGGGGGCGGAACGGGCCCGGATGCCGGGTCCGATGGGTGAGGTGGAGCCTCTGCCGGGCGGGGGGATCGTCCGTTTCGCCCGCTCCGAGCTGCGGATCTCCGTGTCGGCGGGCGGCACCGTCTTCTGGGGCTGGGACGGGGCGGAGCCGCTCCCCTCGTACGCGCTGGCCGGCGAGGCGCCCGAACCCGACCCGCGGGCCGTGTTGGAGCCGGACACCGAGGGCGGCTGGCGGGTGGTGTCGGAGCGGGTGACCGTGGCGGTCTCCCGGCACGGGGCGGTGGAGGTGCGCACCCCGGGCGGTGTGGTGCTGCGCCGGGACCTGCCACCGCGCTGGTGGGAGCCGGTGGGCGGCGGCCGGGCGCGGTGGGTGCAGCGCAGCGAGGTGGCCGCGGACGCGCGGTTCTTCGGCCTCGGCGGGCGCGCGGGCGGGCCGCGGCTGCGGGACGGCTCGTACCGGCTGTGGAACACCGATCCGGGCGGCGGCTTCTCCCCCGGCGACGATCCCCTGTACATCACCATGCCGGTGCAGCTGGTGGTGGCGGACGCGGGGACGCACCTCGCCTTCCACGACAACTCCTGGGACGGGCGGGTGCTGCTCGCGGAGGGCGAGGAGGGCGCCGGGTCGGGGCACGACCGTCCGGGGACGAGCGAGGTGCGGATGGACGGCGGGCCGCTGCGGTGCTGGGTCGTGGTCGGCACGCCCGCGCGGGTGCTGCACGGCTGGGCGGCGCTGACCGGGGCGCCGGCGCTGCCGCCGTCCTGGGCGCTGGGGCCGCAGCACGCCCGTTGGGGCTTCGGCAGCGAGCGGGAGGTGCGGCGGGTGGTGGACGGCTACCGGGACCGGGGGCTGCCGCTGTCCGTGCTGCACCTGGACATCGACCACTACGACGGGCACCGGGTCTTCACCGTGGACCGGGAGCGGTTCCCGGACCTGCCCGGGCTCGCGAAGGAGCTGCGGGAGCGCGGGGTGCGGCTGGTGTCGATCGTGGATCCGGCGGTGAAGGCGGAGCCCGGCGACGCGGTGTACGAGGGCGGGCGGGCCGCCGGGGCGTTCGTGCGCGACGACCGGGGCGAGGAGGTGCGCGGGGTGGTGTGGCCCGGTGAGTGCGCCTACCCGGACTTCACCGACGCGCGGGCGCGGACGTGGTGGGGCGGCCTGTACGAGGAGCGGCTGCGGCAGGGCTTCTCCGGGGTGTGGCACGACATGAACGAGCCGGTGTCCTTCGCCCCGTTCGGCGACCGGACGCTGCCCCGCTCGGCCCGGCACAGCCTGGAGGGCCGGGGCGGGGACCATCGCGAGGCGCACAACGTGTACGGACTCGGCATGGCCCGGGCGGGGTACGAGGGGCTGCGGCGGCTGCGGCCCGACGAGCGGCCCTTCCTGTTCTCGCGCTCGGGGTGGGCGGGGATGCAGCGGTACGGCGGGACGTGGTCCGGCGACGTGTCGTCGGGGTGGCCGGGGCTGCGGGCCTCGCTGGCGCTGGTGCTGGGGCTCGGGTTGTGCGGGGTGCCGTACTCGGGGCCCGACGTGGGCGGTTTCGACGGGAGCCCGTCGCCGGAGCTGTTCCTGCGGTGGTACCAGCTGGGCGCGTGGCTGCCGCTGTTCCGTACCCATGCGGCGATCGACGCGGGGCGGCGCGAGCCGTGGGAGTTCGGGGCGGAGGTCCTGGAGCACGCGCGGGCGGCGCTGGCCGAACGGGAGCGGATGCGGCCGTACTTCGTGTCCCTGTCCCGGCTCGCGCGGCTGACGGGCGCGCCGTACGTGCGCCCCGTCTGGTGGGGCACGCCGGAGGACCGGGCCCTGCGGGACTGCGAGGACGCCTTCCTGCTCGGCGACTCCCTGCTCGTCGCGCCGGTGCTGTCGCCGGGCACGGACCGGCGTGCCGTGCGGCTGCCGCGCGGGCACTGGTACGACACGGCGACCGGGCGGGCGTACGACGGCCCGGGGCAGGTCCTGCTCGACGCGCCGCTGTCCCGGGTGCCGGTGCTCGCCCGCGCGGGTGCGGTGATCCCGGTGCGGGACGAGCGGGGCGAACTGTCGCTGGAGGTATGGGCCCCCGTCGCGGGCCGCACGGGCGGCGGCCTCGTCGTGCGCGACAACGGCGACGGCTGGGAGCCGGCGGAGGTCGAGCGGTACCAGTCGCGGCTGGTGGACGGGCGGGTCGTGGTGGAGCGGGTGACGGAGCGGGGCGCGGAGGAGGCGGGGCTGCCGGTGCGGGTGCGGGGCCTGGAGAGCTGAGCGGGTCAGGACAGCGCCGGCCCGGCCGAGCGCGGGCGCGTACGGCAGACCGTGCGAAGGGCGCGGGGCCGCCGGGCCGCCCGGGCGAATGGGGCCCGGCCGCCCGGGCGAAGGGCGCGGGGCCGCCCGGCCGGCCCGGCGAAGGGCGCGGGGCGCCCGCCCCTACGCGTACGCCCCCGTGAAGAACCTCCGCACCGCCTCCGTGTGCAACGGAAAGGCCAGCTCCTCGGCGGCGTGGAGCACATGGTGTCCGGCCGTCTCGTCGGTCGGGACCGACGGCGGCAGGGCGGTGGCGGGGCGGGGCGGGAGGAGGCCGAGGACGAGGAGGTGGCCGGCCGGGGAGCTGAGGGCGTCGGCGAGGCGGACGTCCGGGGCCTCGGCCTGGATGCCGGTCTCCTCGCGCAGTTCGCGCACGACGGCCTCGCGCCAGTCCTCGCCGAAGTCGACGAATCCGCCGGGCAGGGCGACCCGGCCGGCCTGGGGTTCGATGGTGCGGGTGATGACGACGAGCCCGGTGCCGTGGGGACCGGTCACGGGGAGGAGGGCGATGGCGACGGGCAGCGGGTTGCGGTAGGCGGTGGTGCCACAGGCGGCACAGGTGCGGGGCCAGGCGGCGCCGGCCGGGTATCGGGCGCCGCAGCCGGAGCAGTGGGAGTGCGGGGAGGAGTCGGTCACGGGCCGACCGTATGCGATCTCCCTTTCCCGGCGCTGCCGTTACTGGTAGACGGTTGCCATGACTCGACTGACTGGACTCGCCTCCGCTTTCCGTGCCCTCGGCGTGCTGGCCGCCGCCGGTCTGCTCGCCGCCACCGCGGGTGCGCCCTCGGCCGGTGCCGTGCCGGAGCCCAAGGCTCCGAAGGAGTTCGTGGCGCTCGACCGGGTGGACCCGACGATCGTCCAGGAGATGCGCTACGCCACGGAGCACGACTTCGTGGGCGAGCGGATCGACGGCTACCGGCAGCCGCTGTGCCTCCTGACCCGGCCGGCCGCCGAGGCCCTGCACCGCGCGCAGGTCCGGCTGCTCGCCCGGGGCTACACCCTGAAGGTGTACGACTGCTACCGGCCGCAGCGGGCCGTGGACCACTTCGTGCGCTGGGCGAAGGACCTGGCCGACGAGCGGATGAAGAAGGAGTTCTATCCGCTCGTCGACAAGTCGCGGCTGTTCGCGGACGGTTACATCGCCGAGAAGTCCGGGCACAGCAGGGGCTCGACGGTGGATCTGACGATCGTGCGCCTGCCGGCCGCGCCGACCCGGCCCTACGTGCCGGGCGAGCCGCAGGTGGAGTGCTTCCGGCCGCAGGCGGAGCGCTTCCCGGACGACTCCGTGGACATGGGGACGGGCTTCGACTGCTTCGACACCCTGTCGCACACCGACGACCCCAGGATCACCGGCGTCCAGCGCGCCAACCGGGATCTGCTCCGGAGCGCGCTGGCGGAGCAGGGGTTCGTGAACCTGCCGGAGGAGTGGTGGCACTACACCTTCAAGCCGGAGCCGTTCCCCGCCACCTTCTTCGACTTCCCCGTGGCGCGGCGGTCGGTGGCGGGCCACTGACGTCTTCCGCCGCCGGTCCGCCCGTGCCACACTTCTGACGCATCGTCAGATAGCGGGAGGGGCCCGTACATGGCACGGACGCGCAGGCCGGTGGTGGCCGGCTGGTTCACCGACGACGCCGAGGGGTCCGTCCCGGACGGGGGGTTCCGGCTGCTCGGGACCCGCTGCACGGCCTGCGCCTCGGTGTTCTTCCCCCGGGAGGACGACGCCTGTCGCAACCCCGGCTGCCCCGGCGGCGGCGAGCTGACGGAGACGCCGCTCTCCCGGCGGGGCCGGATCTGGTCGTTCACCGACGGCCGCTACCGGCCGCCCGCCCCGTACGTCTCCGACCCGGAGGCGCCCTGGGAGCCGTACACCCTGGTCGCGGTGGAGCTGGCGGCCGAGGCCATGGTCGTCCTCGGCCAGGCCGCGCCGGGCGTGCGCACGGCCGATCTCGCGATCGGGGACGAGATGGAGCTCGTACCGGGTGTCCTCAACGAGGACGACGAGCACATCTGGACCACCTGGCACTGGCGGCCGGTCGCCGGACGGGCCGTGTCCGCGACCACGGGCACGGGCACGGGCACGGGCACGACAGCGGACGCAGACGGGAACGGGGAGGGGACGGCGTGAACGACATCGCGGTGCTCGGCGCCGGAATGCACCCGTGGGGCAAGTGGGGACGCGGCTTCGTCGGCTACGGGACGGCCGCCGCCCGCGCCGCGCTCGCCGACGCCGGCCTGCGGTGGCGGGACGTCGGCTCCATCGTCGGGGCCAACACCATGCGCTGCGGCTACCCGGGATACGTGGCGGGGGCGACCTTCGCCCAGGCGCTCGGCTGGCAGGGGGCGCGGGTGACCAGCGTCTACGCGGCCTGCGCCTCGGGGGCGCAGGCCGTCAACGCCGCCCGGTCGCAGATCCTCGGCGGCCTCGCGGACGTGGTCCTCGTGGTGGGCGCGGACTCGGCGCCCAAGGGCTTCTTCGCCCCGGCGGGCGGCGAGCGACCCGACGACCCGGACTGGCTGCGGTTCCGCGTGCTCGGTGCGACCAACCCGGCGTACTTCGCGCTCTACGCCCGGCGCAGGATGGCCCTGTACGGGGACACGCCCGAGGACTTCGCGCAGGTCAAGGTGAAGAACGCGGCCGCCGGCGCGCTGAATCCGCTGGCCCGCTACCGCAAGCCGGTGAGCGCGGCGGAGGTGGCCGCTTCCGCGGTGGTCGCCGATCCGCTGCGGCTGCTCGACATCTGCGCGACCTCGGACGGGGGCGCGGCACTCGTGCTGTCGAGCATGGAGTTCGCCCGGCGGCACGGGCACCCGGATCCGGTCCGCATCCGCGCGGTGTCCACGGTCACCCCGACGTACCCGAAGGCGGTCCTGGACCTGCCGGACATCGCCACCGACTCGGCCGCCCTGGTCTCCCCCGCTCCGCACTCCTTCCGCGCGTCGATCGCCAGGGCCGCGTACGAGGAGGCGGGGATCGGCCCCGAGGACCTGTCGCTGGCGGAGGTGTACGACCTGTCCACGGCGCTGGAGCTGGAGTGGTACGAGGACATCGGCCTGTGCGGGGCGGGCGAGGGCGCCAAGCTGCTCCGGGACGGGGTGACCGCGCTGGGCGGGCGCGTCCCGGTCAACACGAGCGGCGGCCTCGCGTCCTTCGGCGAGGCGGTGCCGGCGCAGGCCATCGCGCAGGTCTGCGAACTGACCTGGCAGCTGCGGGGCACGGCCGGCGCCCGGCAGGTGCCGGGCGCACGGACCGGGATCACCGCCAACCAGGGCCTGTTCGGCCACGGTTCGGCGGTGGTGGCGGTCCGCTGAGACCCGGGAAGCCCGGGGACCCGGGGACCGGGGAAGCCGGGGACCCGGGGGACCCGGAAGGCGGGGGACCCGAGGATGCCGGGGACCCGGCGACCCCCGGGAACCCCTCGGGCCCCGGGAAGCCGGAGACCCAGGAAGCCGGAGCCCCGGAGACCCCAGAACCCCGCCCGTCCTAGCCGGTGACGGCGGCCCGGCCCCGGTCCGCCAGGACCAGGGCGTGTTCGACGACGGCGACCAGGACGTTCTTCACGGACTCCCGGTCGCGGGCGTCGCACATCAGCAGTTCGACCTCGGGGTCGAGGTCGAGCGCGCCGCGGACGCTCTCGGCAGGGAAGCGGCGGGAGCCCTCGAAGCAGTTGACGGCGACCGTGAAGGGGATGCCGCGCCGCTCGAAGTAGTCGATGGCGGCGAAGCTGTCCTCCAGGCGCCGGGTGTCGGCGAGGACGACCGCACCGAGGGCGCCCTGCGCCAGCTCGTCCCACAGGAACCAGAAGCGGTCCTGGCCGGGGGTGCCGAAGAGGTAGAGGACCAGGTCCTCGCGCAGCGTGATCCGGCCGAAGTCCATGGCGACGGTGGTGGTCGACTTGGTCTCGACGCCGTGCAGGTCGTCGACGGGACGGCCGGCCTCGCTGAGGATCTCCTCCGTCCGCAGCGGCCGGATCTCGCTGACCGCGCCGACCAGCGTGGTCTTGCCGACTCCGAAGCCGCCCGCGACGAGGATCTTCAGCGTGACCGGCTCGACCGGCGGCTGCTTGCGGCTAGAGCGCCCGAAGGCCATTGATCACCTCGCGAAGGATGCTCACGTCCGGCAGCTCGGCCGGCGGAACGGGGCGGGTCACATGGACGAGCTCGTCGTCGACGAGATCGCCGACCAGGACCCGTACCACCCCGACGGGGAGGTCGAGTCCCGCGGCGAGCTCGGCGATCGACTGCGGCTGCTCGGAGCAGCGTTCGACGATCTCCACGTGCTCGGGGGACAGCGTCTGGTCGCGGCCGGGGTCGTCGGCGGCCGGTTCGGGCACCACCACCGCGATCAGGTCGAGGCGGTGGCGGGTGGCGGCACTCGTCCGGCCACGGGTCATGGCGTACGGGCGGACCACGGGGCCCGCGTCGTCGTCGAACCAGTGGCCGGGCGCGTCCTGGTGGGACTGCTCCGTGTCACTCATGCCGTCCCCCTCCGCCTTCATTCGCCGTTGGGCAGCCCGGAACGGGGCGCCGTGGCCAGGTGCGCGCCGACCCGCTTGACCATCAGGGTCATCTCGTACGCGACCTGGCCGACGTCCGAGTCGGCGTCGGCGAGCACGGCGAGGCAGCTGCCGTCGCCGGCGGCGGTGACGAAGAGGAAGGCGTCCTCCAGCTCGACGACGGTCTGCCGGACCCTGCCCGCCTCGAAGTGGCGGCCGACGCCCTTGGCGAGGCTGTGGAAGCCGGAGGCGACGGCGGCGAGGTGCTCGCCGTCCTCGCGGGAGAGGTCCTGCGAGGCGCCGGTGGGCAGGCCGTCGCTGGAGAGCACCAGGGCCTTGCGGATGGAGCCGACGCGCTGGACCAGTTCGTCGAGGAGCCAGTTCAGCTCCCCGTTGCCGTGGGCGGAGCTGTGGGTTGCTGCGGCGTTCGGTGCGGTCATCGACCGTCCCCCTCGGGTGTCGTTCCTGGTGCTGTCGTTTCGGCGTTGTGCCGTCGTCCGCGCTGCCAGCCGCGCTGCATGGAGGCCATGCGGCTGCGCACCTCCTCGGCGTCGCGCTCGAAGGAGTCGGCCTCGGCGGCGGAGGCCGTCGCGGCCGGCTGGTCCTCGGCGCGCCCGCCGCCCTCGCGCAGCTGCGGCGCGAGGCTGGCCTGGCGGACCCGGCGGGGCAGCCCGCCGAACGGAGCGGGCCCTTCCTGCGGTACGGGGACGAGCGTGGGCCCGGTGCCCTGCGGCGGTACGGGCGCGGGGTGCGGCACACGGGCCAGCTCCATCGTGTCACCGTCCTCCGGGGCGCTCGGGGCGGGGTGGGCGCGGCCCGGCTCGTCCAGGCGCCGGCCGCGGTCGACGACGAGGGTCGGCTGGCGGCGGCGGGGCAGCCGCACCGGGTCGGCGGGCGGCTCGTCGTCCGTGCGGGAGCCGCCGGCGCGGGAGCCGGTCTGGTCCGGGGCCTGCTGGTGCTGGTCGCCGCGGCGGCGGTGCTCGCGGGCCCGGAACAGGCCGCCGCGCTCGCTGTCGGTGTCGAGGAGGTCGGCCGCGCCGCCGAGCAGGGCGTCGAAGCCGTCGGCGCCGAGCGGCGCCTCCAGTTCGACGGGGCCGTCGAGCAGCGGGACGGCCGGTTCGAGGGCCGGGTCGGGCACCTTGGTGAGGACCGGGCGGCGGACGGGCAGCCCCTCGACGCCGTCGGCGCCGTCGCGGTCGGCGGTCTTGCGGTCGAGGCGGAAGCCCGCGCCCTGGGTCTCGGGGGCGTCGGTGAGCAGCGCGGCCGGGATGAAGACGACCGCGGTGGTCCCTCCGTACGGGGAGGGCTGGAGCGAGACGCGCACGTTCTGGCGCTGGGCGAGCCGGCTGACGACGAAGAGGCCGAGCCGGTCGGTGTCGGAGAGTTCGAAGTCGGGGGTCTCGGCGAGGCGCAGGTTGGCGTCGAGGAGGGCGTCGGGGTTGATGCCGAGGCCGCGGTCGTGGATCTCCAGGGTGAAGCCGTTGGCGACCCGCTCGCCGAGCACCTGCACGGCGGTGTGCGGGGGCGAGAACACCGTGGCGTTCTCCAGGAGTTCCGCGATGAGGTGGGTGAGGTCGGCGACGGCCGGGCCGCCGACACCGAGCCGGGGCAGCCGGCGGACCTCGATGCGCTCGTAGTCCTCGACCTCGGCGACGGCGGCGCGGACGACGTCCATGAGCTGGACGGGCTTGCGCCACTGGCGGGAGGGGGCGGCGCCGGAGAGGATCACCAGGCCCTCGGCGTGCCGGCGCATGCGCGTGGTCATGTGGTCGAGCCGGAAGAGGTCGGCGAGCTCCTCGGTGTCCTCGGTGCGGCGCTCCATGGTGTCGAGGAGGGTGAGCTGGCGGTGGAGCAGGACCTGGTTGCGGCGGGCGAGGTTGACGAACACCTCGGAGACCCCGCGGCGCATGTCGGCCTGCTTGACGGCGGCCTCGACGGCGGCGCGCTGGAGGGTGTTGAGGGCCTGCCCGACCTGGCCGACCTCGTCGTCGTCGTACCGCAGGTGGGGCACCTCGGTCTCGACGTCGACGTGTTCGCCGGCGGCGAGGCGGCGCATGACGCTGGGCAGGCGCACGCCGGAGACCTCCTGGGCCTCCTTGCGGAGCCTGCGCAGGTCGCGGACGAGTTCGCGGCCGATGCGGACGGAGACGATGACGGAGACGAGCAGGGCGACGAAGCCGAGGACGCCGGCGACGCCGGCCTTGAGGAGCACGCTGTACGCGGCGGGCTGGACGCGGTCCTGGTAGCGGTCGCCCGCGGCGGTGTTCTCGGCGGCGAGGTCGTCGAGGACCGAGGTGGCCTGCTCCGTCCAGGCCTCCGGGGTGACGGCGCGGGGCCGGTCGGTGGGGCCGGCGGTGATGACCGCCTCCTCCGCCTTGCGCAGCGGGGCGGTCTCGGGGCTGCGCCAGTACTTCTCGAAGCGCTCGCGCTCGCTGCCTGGCAGGACTTCGAGGTTGAACTCGTAGAAGACCTCGCGGGCCGCGACGAGGTCGGAGATCGCGCGGATCTCCTCGGCCGTGACCCGCTCGGCTATGAGGGCGGAGAGGACCAGGGCGTCCTCGCGGGACAGGGCCTCGCGGGCCCGGACGACACCGACGAGGGCGCGTCCCTGCTTGTCCATCTCCACGTTCTCCAGGGCGTGGAGGGTGAGGAGGAAGCTGTAGCAGGGGTCGACGAGCCGGTTGTAGAAGTCGAGGGCCTGGAGGCGTCCGATGTCGCGGTTCTCGACGGAACGGCGCAGTGAGGAGAGGCCGTCGAGGGCGTCGAGGAGCGAGGCGAGGCGCTGGGCGGTGACCGGGTTCATCTCGGAGCGCACGCCGGAGTCGGTGGCGTTGCGGCGGATGAGGGTGATCTGCCGGTCGGTGGCCTCGCGTTGCTCGCGCAGCTTGGTCAGCGCGTCGGAGGCGCGGGGGTCGGCGAGGTAGACGAGGGACTGGCGGCGTTCCTTCTGGATGACACGGACGGTGTCCTCCAGCGGGTAGCCGACCTTGTCGACGATGTAGCCGACGTCGAGGAGCTGGCGGGCCTCACGGCCGGTGAGGACCGTGGCGAAACCCCACAGTCCGGTGAGGGAGACGAGCGGCACCAGCAGCAACGCCACGATCTTCCTGCGGATGGACTTCCCGCGAAAGCGCATGGCCTCCCCCACCTCGGCCTCCGCGGCCACGGAGGTCACTCACGTCGTCACGCCCGGCGTCAACACGCGGCGTCAACCTTCAGTTTCAACAAACGGCGGCGCGAGCCTACTACTGCATCACAGCCATCTCGAAGGCGTGTCCGGGCGATTTTCAGCCTGTCGAGTGAGTGTTGATCATGAGATGTCCTGGTATTCGGGGAGTTGGGTTCCGACAGTGTGGCGCAGGACACCTGACAGGACGCCACATTCCCGACCCGAACAGATGGCTGGAATTGCTTGTTCCGGTCTCCAGGTCGGCGCTCTGAGGGGTACCCCGGCGAAACCTTTACCCTCCTGCGTACGTCATTCTGTACGGGGTGGGTTGTGTCCGCGTAAAGCGGCTCAAGAGGGGCAGCCACCCTGAAGACGTCGGTGGTGGGGAGTGACAGCGCTATGGAACACGAGGCGCGGCCGGTTCGGCAGTTGTGGGTGGAGGACAAGAAGGGGCGCGGGCGGATGCCCGACCCCGTGCGGACGGCCGCCGTCCGCGCGGTGATGCTGACCTCGGTGACGCTGATTCAGGCGATGGTGGCCTTCTTCTGCTCGGTCACCGGATCCTGGCTCGCCTTCCCGGTCACGGTCACCACGGTGATCAGCACCGTGGCGGCGACCTGGAGCGTGCTCGACGTGTGGATCACACGTCAGGTGTGGCGTCAGCGCAACGGGGTCGTCTCGGAGCCGAGCAGCACGGCACGGCCGCGGCGCGGCGATCAGCCGGCGGAACCGCTGTCCGAGGCGGCCTGAGGTACGCACGAGAACGCCGAGTGGCCCGCACCCCGTGGGGTGCGGGCCACTCGGCGTTCGTGCGCTCGGTTACTCCGCCGCGGCGGACACCGGAGCGTCGGGCGTACGGCGGAACATGCGGGTCGCGGTGATCTCCCCGTGGATCGCCTCGCCCTCCGCGCTCGGCTGCGGCAGTCCCGGTCGCAGGTGCTCCTCGACGCTGATGTACTTCAGGCCCGCCCGCAGGTCCGCGTCGTTGCGCAGCCGGATGACCAGCGGGAACTCGGCGAGCGCGGTCGTGTCGAACAGACCGGTCGTGTACAGCAGCTGGACGCCCAGCGCGTCCGACACGGCCCGCTGGAGCTCCAGCAGGTACGTGGCGTTGGCGCGGCCGATCGGGTTGTCGAGGAAGAGCGTGCCCGCGTGGCGGTGCCTGTCCCGGCCACGGTCGTTGGAGCGCAGCGCGGCCATCGTGCAGTAGAGGGCGATGGCGGCGGTGAGCAGCTGGCCGCCGGAGAACACGTCCCCCATCTGGCCGACGGGGACGCGCTCGGCGCGCAGCACCGCGTCCGGCTTGAGGATCTCGACGGCGATGCCGCGCGGTTCGAGCGCCGCCTGGACACCTCGCAGCAGCAGGGACATGCCGTCCCGGCGCAGGTCGGAGTTCTTCCGGACGGCGGCGCGGGTCGCCTCGTCGACCACCTCGCCGAGGCGCTCGGTGAGCGTGGCCTGGTCGGGCTCCTCGAAGCGGATCCGCAGGAACTCCTGACCGGACCACTCCCCCAGCCCTTCGGGCAGCCGGGACAGCCGCTGGGCCGAACGCAGGGTGGTCAGCGAGGACTCGACGAGGCCCCGCAGCCGGTCCACGATCGAGTCGCGGTTGCGCTCCAGCTGCTCCAGCTCGTCGGTCAGCACCCGCAGCCGGGGGGCGAACGCCTCGGCCCACTTCGCGGCGTGCTCCGGCAGCGCGGCGGCGGGCAGTTCGCGGATCTGCTGCCGGGCCGGGGTGCGCACCTGCTCGAAGCGGGTCGCGTTGGCGTGCCGTACGAGGATGTCGCCGGCCTCGCGGACGGCCGCGTCGGCGGCCGACAGGTCGGCTGCGCAGCCGCGCAGCGAACGGCGGGCCTCCGCCGCCGAGTCGCGGGCCTCGGCCAGCGGGCCCGGGTACGGCTCGGGCTCCTCCTGCTCCTCCTCCGCGTGGTCGCGCAGCAGGTCGCGCAGGAGCGCGGCGGTCTCGTCGAAGCCGCCGGTCGCGTCCTCGGCGGCCCGGTGGGCCTGGAGCAGACCGGTGTGGGCGGCGCGGGCCGCCTCCAGGGCGTCGGTGCGGGCGGCCAGTTCGGTGGTGGCGGTGCGGAGCAGGCCCTGGGCGTGCTCCGCGTCGGCCGGGATCCGCTCCTCGGGCAGCTCGGTGTGCGCCTCGCCGTCCTCGGGGGCGAGGCGCTCGGCCTCGCCGCGGAGCCGGCCGAGCTTCTCGCTCGCCTCGGTGGCGCGCGACTCCAGCTTCTGCACCAGGGCCTCGGCGCGGGCGGCGGCGGCCTGGCGGGACGGGCCGTCGGCGCCGTCGGTGGACTCCAGGAGCTGTTCGGCGCGGGTGCGGACCTTGTTGGTGAGCCGGTCGAGCTCGGCGAGGGCGGCGGACTCGTCGCTCTCGGCACGGGCCTGTTCGGCGCGCAGGTCGGCGCCGACGCCGACCTTCTCGTACACCTGGGAGGCGGCCCGGTACGCCTCGCGCAGGGAGGGGAGCGCGACGCGGGGCGCGTCGGCGTCCTCCTCCGGAAGGATCTCCGGGACGCCGGCGATCTCGGCGCGCTCGGCGCGCAGGGCGCGGGCGGTGCGGTGGGCGTCGTCGGCGGTGCGCTGGGCGGTGCGCCGGTCCTCGTCGGCGGCGCGGGCGCGCTCCAGGCAGGTCTGGGCGCGGGCCTCGGACTCGGCGGCTTCGTCGGCGAGTTCGCGCAGCTTGACCTGCCAGGCGGACCGCTCGCGCAGCCGGTAGGCGAGGCCCGCGAGCGCGTCGGCGGCACGGCGGGCGCGCTGGGCGGCCTCCTGGCGCTCGTCGCGGACCCGGGCGGCGTCGGCGGCGGCCTCTTCGGCCTCCGCCCGTACCGTACGGGCCTCGGTGAGGACGCCGTCCGCGGTCTCGGCGGCGGTGCGTGCGGACGCGGCGACGGCGGCCAGCTCGGCGAGCATGCCGGGCGGGCAGTCGGCGCGCCAGGAGCCGATCCGGGCGGCCAGGGAGCGGTCGCCGGTGAGCCGGGCGGCCAGCGAGCGGATCTCCTCGTCGCGGGCGGTGGCGCGGCTGCGCAGCGCCTGGCGCTCCTCGTCGGCGGCGTGCTCGTCGTGCATGGCCGGGTTCGGCGGCACGAGGAAGACGTCCGTGTCCTGACCCGACGCGGGCGCCGGTACGGGGGCGAGCAGGGCGGCGGCGGTGCCGACGGCGACGGTGGAGCGGGGCAGCAGGGCGGCGCCGCTCAGGACCTCGCGGGCGCGGCCGTACGAGACGGGGTCGGTGATCACGACGCCGTCGACGAGCTCGGGGCGGGCGGCGAGGACGGCGGCGTGGTCGGCCGGGTCGACGGCCTGGGCGAGGTAGCGCCAGCCGGGCAGGGCGGGGATGCCGTGCTCGCCGAGGAACTCGACGGTGGCGAGGACGTCGGGACCGGGCGGCAGCAGACCGCCGTCGCCGAGGGCGCCGAGGATCCGGTTGTCGTCGGCGGCGGCGGTGCGCAGGTCGAAGAGCTGGCGTTCGGCGGAGGCGATGGACCGGTCGAGCAGGGCGCGCAGCTCGTCGGCGTACCGGTCGAAGTCGGTGACGGTGAGCGGGCCGCCGTCGGGCGCCGCGCCGAGGCCGAAGGCGGCGCCGGGGGCGGTCGCGTCAGGGCCGGGCGCGTCGCTCGCGCGCTGGCCGGGGAGCGGGGAGCCGGTGCTCTGGCCCGTGCCGGGGCCGGTGCTCTGGCCCGTGCCCGGGAGCGAGAGGAGTTCGGCCAGGCGCGGGTCGGCGGCCAGGGACTCGGCCGCGCGCCGCTCGGCGTCGTAGGCGTTCTCGGCGGCCTCGGCCGCGTCGGAGGCGCGGGCAGCGGCGAGTTCGGCGCGGGACTCGGCGGCGGCGGTCTCGCGGGCGCGCTCCGCGGCCGCGCGGGCCGCGTCGCGGGCCGCGTCCCAGGCGGCGACCGTGGTCTTCTCGGCGTCGCTCGCCGCGAGGGCGGCGCGGGCCGGGTCGGCGTCGGGGGCGGAGTCGTCGAGCCAGCCGGCCCGGACGGCCTCGGCGGTCTCCTGCTCGACCTCGGCGAGGCGCTGGCGCAGGTGTCCGGCCTCGCTGCGGGCGCGCTGGGCCTCGGTGGCGGCGGCGGTGGCGTCGCGGTGGGCGGTCTCGCCGGTCTCCTGGAGGGCGGCGGAGCGCTCCTCCTCCTCGGCGGCCTGCCGCTCCCCCTGCTCGGCGGCCGAGGCGAGGGCGCGGACCAGGTCGGCGGCGGCCTTGGCTCGGGCGGCGAGGGCCGGGGCGGCGTCGCGCTCGGCCTCGCGGATGGCGGCGGCGACTCGGGTCGAGCGGTCGCCCGCGGCGCGGTGCCGGAGCACGGACTCGGCGGCCTGCCAGGCGGCGTGCAGGGTGCGGGCGTCAGTGAGCTCGCGGCGCTGGGACGCGGCGCCCTTCTCGGCGGCGGTCAGGGCCAGCGAGGCGTGCCGGTAGGCGAGTTCGGCGGCGATGAGGGCGCTGCGGCCGCGGGCGTCCTCGGCCTCGGAGACGGCGTGGGCGGCGGAGGTGACCTGCTGGGCGAGCTCGGCGACCCGGCCGCGCTCCTGGGCGGCGCGGGCGGAGAGCCGGCGGGCCAGGGTGCGGGTGCGGCGCTCGGCCCCGGCGTGCACGTCGCGCGCGCGGGCGCGGGTGTCGGCGGCCTCGACGATGCGGGTGAGCAGGTCGACGGAGCCGGCCGTGAAGTCGCGCTCGGCGGTGAGTTCGGCGCGGCGGCCCAGCTTGTTGCCGAAGCCGCCGACGAGGTCGGCGAGGCCGTCGGTGTCGCGGGTGTCGGTGACGGCGCGGAGCAGGAGGTCGGTGAAGTCGGAGTCCTTCTTGACCGCGAAGAGGCCGGCGGCCTCGCCCTCGTCGGCGTTCATCTCCCGCTGGTAGCGGAAGAGTTCGGGGTCGAGCCCGAGGTCGCCGAGGTGCTCGTTCCAGCGGTCGTGGATCTCCTCCCAGTAGACCTCCAGGTGCGGATAGGCCTTGCCCGCCTCGGTGATCGCGTCGCGGAAGCCCTTCATGGTGCGGCGGCGGCCGGAGGCACCGGAGGCGCCCTCGACGGGCGGGCGCACGGAGGTGGCCTCGGCGACGGGGAGGTTGTCGAGGCTCAGCCCGGGACCGGGGCGGAAGGAGTACCAGGCCTCGGCGAACTTGCGCGGGTCGTTGGAGACCTGGCGGCCGCGCCACTCGCTGGCCTTGCCGACGACGACCAGCTCACCGGTGAGGGTGTGCTGCCACTCCAGGGCGACGTGGCCGCAGTCGTCGGCGAGGAGGAACTTGCGCAGCACGCCGGAGCTCGCGCCGCCGAGGGTGTTGCGGTGGCCGGGGAGCATGACCGAGAAGATCAGCTTGAGGAGGACGGACTTGCCGCCGCCGTTCTCCAGGAAGAGCACGCCCGCGGGGGCGGGGCGGCGCGGCGGGCCGACCGGCTCCTCCTCGAAGAACTCCGCCTGGGTGGGAGCGGGGTGCGGCACGGGCGCGCCGACTCCACGCAGGTCCAGGACGGTGTCGGCGTAGCGGGCACCGGCCGGACCGATGGAGTAGAGGCGGACCCGGGACAGCTCGTACATGCGGCGGACTCTCGTGCTTCTCGTACGCGGGATGGGCGGATACGTGCGGGGTGCGGTCACGCGGGGGCGATCGCGCGTCTGCGGTCACGCATGGAAGGGCAGGCCGGCGTCGGCGGCGAGCTCCAGGTCGTCGCCCTCGGGCGGCGGCAGGAGGGTCGCGGATCCGTCGCTGACGGGGACGACGCCGAGGTCGAGGAGCTCGGCCATGGCGGCGCTGCCGGCCATGTCGCGGACCTGGAGCTGGTAGCGGGCCGTGGTGCGGTAGGAGCCGCCGGACTCGTCGCCGGTCCGCTGGAGGAAGCCGGAGTCGGTGAGGAAGGCGACGGCCTTGCCGACGATGCCGGTGGTGGAGCCGGCGAGGCGGCGGGCGTCCTTGGTGGCGCCGGTGGCGCTGCGGCGGGCGTAGATCCGCCAGGCGGCCTCCAGGCCGGGGGCGTCCGAGGCGGGGTCGGTGTTCTCGCCGTCCTGCTCGGCGCGCTCTTCGAGGCGGCGGCAGGCCTGGCGGACGAAGGCGTCGACGCCGTTGACGGTGAGGCGGCCGATGTAGCCGTCGTCGGCGAGGTCCTCCGGGCGGGGGAAGGCCATGGTCGCGACGGCCAGGTGCGCGAGGCCGTGCAGGAAGCGGTCGGCGGAGTCCGTGGAGGCGCGGCGGGCGTAGTCGCCCATGCGGACGGCGAAGACGGAGTCCTCGCCCGCCGTGACGGCCATGCCGGCGCGCGGGGAGACCTCCAGGACGACCAGGCCGAGGCCGGTGGCGACGGCGTCGGCGAGACGCGCGAAGGCGGGGTTCTCGCGGTAGCGGCGCAGCAGCTCGGCGTACTCGGCGTCACGGGCGGGCAGCAGCTTGGGCTGCAGGCCGAAGGAGACGAGCCGCGCCGCGTCGGCGGCGTCGGCGGGGGTGACGGCCGGGGACGCGGGGGCGGTCTGCGGGGCCTCCGGCTCGCTCCACGCGTCGGTGTGCTCGACGTGGTGTTCGCTCACGGCTGGGGCTCCTCGGTACGGCGGGGGTGCGAAGGGGCGGGACGCCCTGACGGGACGGGGACGACCGCCGGGGCGGGGGCGCCCACGGGGGCGGCCTGCTCCGGCGGGACCTGCTCGGGCGCCGGGACGGGCGCGGGCAGGGGCAGAGGCAGGCGTACGGGGGTGACGGCGAGGGGCGCGGGCGCCGGTGCCGTCCCGGTGTCGGGGCCGCCCTGGGGCACGGCCGGTGTCCCGCTGTCGGTGTCGGTCCCGGCCGCGGCCACGGGCCCGGCGTCCGGCCGGCGCTTGCGCGGCAGCGGCACGGCGCGCACGAAGGGGCGGCGTGCGGGCGCGGGCGCCGCCCCGGCGGGGACGGAGCGCACGCGGGGGCCGTCCGCCGGCACCTCGCCGAGGCGCCGGTCGGCCCCGGGCCGGGCCAGGGGCACGGCGGCCACGCGGGGGCCGGGGGCGCGGTCGGCGGCGGGGGCGCGGTCGGCGGCGGGGGCGCGGTCGGGGGCGGAGGCACGGTCGACGGCCGTGGTGGTGCCTTCTTCGGCGCCGGGGGCCTCGGCCGTGTCCGGGCCGTGGTTCCCGTCCGGCTCCGAACCATGGGTCCCGGGCAGCTCCGAACCATGGGTCCCGGGCGGGACCGGGCCGAGGGCACCGGCCGTCGCCGGACCGCGGTTCCCGGCCGTCTCCGGCTCCTCCGGCGCGTGGGGCGTGGTCATGTGGCCTCCGTGCGGTCCGCGGCCATGCCGACGGCGTCGAGGAGGGCCGTGCCGACGATGAGGTCGGCGCCGCCGAACTGGGGGTCGTCGAGGACGGTGCCGTCGTCGACGGCGAACAGCAGGCGCTCCTCGCCCTGGCGGTAGGCGGTGCCGACCGGGGGGCTCGCCGCGTGGACGGCGAGGAGGGCGACCAGGTGGGGCAGGTCGGCGTCGCGGCGCCGGGCGTCGGCGAGCAGGCCGGAGAGGCGGCGCGGGGCGTCGTGCTCCAGGTCGAGGAGCTCCATGGCGCTCGCCAGCTGCTCCTCGCTGAAGCGGCTGTCGTCCGGGGTGGCGATCAGGTCCGGCTCGGGCATCTCCGCGCCGAGGTGCTGGCGCTCCACGGGCGGGGTGAGGAGCAGGTCGACGAGGTCGGCGACGCGGACGGAGGTGGGGGTGCGCAGGCCGGTGCCGTGGGCGAAGAAGGCGTCGGTGACGCGGGTGGCCTGCTCGACCGGGAGCGGGAGCAGCGGGGCGACGAGCTGCCCGTACAGGTCGAGGCCCGTGTAGGCGGTGGGCGCGGCGAAGGCCTGGCGGTCCTGCTCGGCACGGAAGAGCGGGCCGGCCTCCAGGAGGCGGGACTGGAGCTGGGTGTGGCGCCGGATGCAGTCCTTGACGATGTCCACGAGCTCGGCGGCGCGGCGCTTGTGCTCCTGGTCCTCGGCCTCGTCGCGGGCCTTGCGGATGTTGGTGAGGATCGCGTTCTCGTGGCGGTAGCGGTCGGCGACGTGGTCGAGCGCTTCGGCGATCATGTCGGGCACGGCGTTGAGCCAGTCGACCGCGCGGACGTTGCGCCGGGTGGCCTCCAGGGTCCTGCGGAGCGTCTCGGCGTACTGCACGGTCCGGTAGCGGGCCTGCTCGGCGGCGAGCTGGGCGTCGGCGAGGCGGCCCCTGCTGATGAGGACCTCCAGCTTCACCTCGGCGGCGATCTGGGCGCTGGTGACGTCGGTGTCGAGGGCGCCGACGAGCACGTTGACGGCCTCATCGGTGGTGCGCAGGCAGACGCCGCCGCCGTAGCCGGGGACCTCCTCGACCAGCTTGAAGTCGTAGTCGCGGCGGGTGTAGACGCCGTCGGAGCCGAACGTGCCGTACACCGCGCGGAAGCCCCGGTCGACGCTGCCGACGTTGATCAGGTTCTCCAGGACCCAGCGGGCCACCCGCTCGTGCTCGGCGGCGGGGCGCTCGGGGGCCTGGGCGGCGACGCGGGGCAGCAGCCGGGCGACGACCTGGTCGTGGTCGGCGCCGGTGTCGAAGTCCATGTTGAGCGTGACCAGGTCGATCGCGGACAGCGCCACCTCGGCCATCGCGTAGACCGAGTACTCGCCCGCCAGGTTCGCCTTGCGCACGTCCAGGTCGTGCAGCGGGGCCGTGCACGCGAGCGCGCGGAGCCGCCGCGCGAGCCCTTCGTCGGCGGCCGGGCCCTGCGCGGGGCGCGGCCCCGCGCTGAGCTGGGGCGGAGCGAGGTCCGTCGAGGCAGGCGAAGTCACGGTGCACAGAGTAGGTCCTCGCACAGACAACGGTCGAAACGGCGCTTATACGACCCGGTGTGCGACGGGGTCCCGCGGTGCCCCGTTCAGAGCTCCGGGTCGTCGACCGCCTTCGCGTACACGTCGGTGATCCGGGTGCGGGAGTCGTCGAGGTAGCGGGCGAGGAGCTGTTCGGCCCGGTCCCGTTCACCGGACAGCAGGGCGTCCAGAATCTCCCGGTTTCGCAGGAGGTACGGCTCGTGGAGTCCGCGCGGATCGTCCACGATGTGGAAGGCGAGGCGGAGTTCGGCGAGGACGCCGCGCATGAGCTCGTCGGTGCGGGCGCTGCCCGCGAGGGCGACGAGTTCGCGGTGGAAGTGGATGTTGGCCGTGGAGACGCCCTTCCAGTCCCCGGTGCGGGCGGCCCGCTCGCCCTCGGCGACGGCGGCGGTGAGGCCGTCGACGGCGAACGGCGGTTCTCCCAGGGCGTGGACGACGGCGCACTCGACGAGCCGGCGGGTGCGGTAGATGTCGGCGACGTCGTCGACGGCGAGGACCCGGACGAAGACGCCCCGGTTGAGCCGGTGGACGAGCAGCCGCTCGTGGGTGAGCAGCCGGAACGCCTCGCGCAGTGTGTTGCGGGACACACCGAGGGCGCCGCCGATGCTGTCCTCGGAGAGACGGGAGCCGGGCGGGAAGAAGCCCTCGGCGATCCGGGTGCGCAGGATGTCGGCGACCCGCTCCGCCGTGCTCGTGCGTCCCAGGAGGACGCGGTCGTCCGCCAGCTCTCCGATCGAGTCCATCGCTTTCCGTTCCCTCCGTCGTTCGTGGCCGAGTCAATCGCAGGACCGGCTCCGGAGACAAGGACGGGAGACTCCGATGACGGGACTCTTGTCGGATCGTTGAACGATCCCTACATTGAACGACACCGCACGGTACGTCAGCACGGTTCGTCAGCACGTCTCTCCCGCACTCTCCTCCCCTTCTGCGAGGTGCAGATGAGCACGACCCAGACCCGGCAGCCCACCCGGGGCGAACGCCCCGACGACACCGGCGCGTTCGCCTGGCTGCGCGCCCTCGGACCGCGCGGCAGGCGCGCGTTCGGCGGCGCCTTCGGCGGCTACGCCCTCGATTCGTACGACTTCTTCACCCTGCCCCTGTCGATGGTGGCCATCGCCGCCACCTTCGGTCTGGACAAGGGCCAGACCGGTCTCCTCACCACGGTCACGCTCGTGGTCTCCGCCGTCGGCGGCGCGCTGGCCGGCATCCTCGCCGACCGGATCGGCCGGGTGAAGGCGCTCCTGGTCACGGTGATCACGTTCGCGCTCTTCACCGTCCTGTGCGGCTTCGCGCCCGACTACGAGACCCTGATGGTCTTCCGCGCCCTCCAGGGGCTCGGCTTCGGCGGCGAGTGGGCGGTCGGCGCCATCCTGGTCGCCGAGTACGCCGATTCACGGCACCGTGGGCGCACCCTCGGGGGCGTCCAGAGCGCGTGGGCGGCCGGCTGGGCGCTCGCCGTGGTCGTCTACACGCTGGTCTTCCGCTTCGTCGACGCCGACACCGCCTGGCGCGTCATGTTCTGGACCGGCGCCCTGCCCGCCCTCCTCGTCGTCTACGTACGGCGGAACGTCGAGGACGCGCCGCAGGCGGCCGAGGCGCGCCGCGCGAGCGCCGGGCGCGGCTCCTTCACCGCCGTCTTCAAGCGCCCGCTGCTGCGCACCACGCTCTTCGCCGTGCTCCTGTCGACGGGCGTCCAGGGCGGCTACTACACGCTCGCCACCTGGGTGCCGACCTTCCTGAAGACCGAGCGCGGGCTCACCGTCGTCGGCACCGGCGGCTATCTCGCCTTCCTCATCTCGGGCGCCTTCACCGGCTATCTGACCGGCGGGTACCTCACGGACCGGCTCGGCCGGAAGAGGAACATCGCGCTCTTCGCGGTGCTGTCCGCCCTGGCCGTCCTCGCCTACACGCGCATCCCCGACGGGGCGAACACGCTCCTCCTGGTGCTCGGTTTCCCGCTCGGCTTCTGCATGTCGGCCATCTTCAGCGGCTTCGGCTCCTTCCTCGCCGAGCTGTACCCGACCGCCGTACGCGGCACCGGGCAGGGCTTCACCTACAACACCGGGCGCGCGGTCGGCGCGGTCTTCCCAGCCCTGGTCGGGTTCCTCGCCGAGAGCTGGGGCGTGGGCGGGGCGCTGGTCTTCGGCGCGGTCGGCTACGGACTGGCCCTGCTGGCCCTGCTCGGCCTGCCGGAGACCCGGGGGAAGGAGCTCGTATGACCCGCGACGCCGTCCTCGACCCGCGGACCGCCCGCGCGCGGGCCCGCTGCGGGGCCACCGGCGCTCCGGGCCGGATGCTCGTGACCGACGTACGGGACGCGGAGTACCGCGTCGGGGCCTGACCGGGGAACGCGCCCGCGCCCCTGCTCTTCTGCGCACGAAAGGAAGGAAACCCACCATGACCCGGGTCTCGATCGACCTCAACGCCGACCTCGGCGAGGGCTTCGGCCGCTGGACGCTGACCGACGACGAGCAGCTGCTCTCGGTGGTCACCAGCGCCAATGTGGCCTGCGGCTTCCACGCCGGGGACGCGGCGACGATGCGGCGCGTCTGCGAGCTGGCGGCGGAGCGAGGGGTACGGATCGGGGCCCAGGTCTCCTACCGGGACCTCGCGGGCTTCGGCCGGCGCTCCATGGACGTGCCGGCGGCGGAGCTGACGGCCGAGGTCGCGTACCAGATCGGCGCCCTGGAGGTGTTCGCGCGGGCGGCCGGCTCGCGCGTGGCGTACGTCAAGCCGCACGGCGCGCTCTACAACCGGGTCGTCCGCGACGAGGAGCAGGCGGCGGCGGTCGTCGAGGGGGTGCTGCTCGCCTCGGCGGAGCTGCCGGTGCTCGGGCTGCCCGGCTCTCGGCTGCACGAGGCCGCGGAGGAGGCCGGACTGCCCGTCGTCGGCGAGGCCTTCGGGGACCGCGCCTACCGGGCGGACGGCACCCTGCTGCCACGGGGGCAGGAGGGCGCCGTGGTGACCGATCCGGGCGAGGTCGTCGAACGGGCGGTGTCCATGGCCCGGTTCGGGGTGGTCACCGCGCACTGCGGGCAGCCGGTCGCCGTCCGGGCGCGCTCGCTGTGCCTGCACGGCGACACGCCCGGCGCGGTCGGGCTCGCCCGGCTGGTGCGCGACCGGCTCGAGTCCTCGGGCGTCCGGGTGGAGGCCTTCGCGTGAGGGCGCGCAAGGTGTACCGGGTGGGCGACCGCGGGCTGCTCGTCGAGCTGGTGAGCGGGGAGGCGTCCGAGGCCTTCCACGCCGAGCTGCTGCGGCGGCGGGAGGCGGGCGCGCTGCCCTCCGTACGGGAGATCGTGCCGGCGGCACGGACCGTGCTCCTCGAAGGGGTGACGGCGCCGGACCGGCTCGCGGCCGAGCTGCGCTCCTGGGACGTGCCCGCGCGGTGCGCGCCCGAGGGGGCCGCCGTGACGGTGCCGGTGCGGTACGACGGGCCGGACCTGGCCGAGGTCGCCGCGCTGTGGGGGGTGTCGGTGGAGGCGGCGGTGCGGATCCACACGGAGACCGTGTTCCGGGTCGCGTTCTGCGGCTTCGCGCCCGGCTTCGCCTATCTGACGGGGCTCGCGGCACGGCACGAGGTGCCGCGCCGGGCGACCCCGCGGACCGCCGTCCCGGCCGGGTCGGTGGCGCTGGCGGGGCCGTACACGGGCGTGTATCCGCGCTCCTCGCCGGGCGGCTGGCAGCTGATCGGCACCACCGACGCGGTGCTGTGGGACACGGCGCGCGAGCCGGCCGCGCTGCTCTCCCCCGGTGCCCGGGTGCGTTTCACGGCGGCGGGCCGATGAGCGATCGTGCCGTGGCCGTCGTACGGGCCGGGGCGCTGACCACCGTGCAGGACCTGGGCAGGACGGGGTACGCGCATCTGGGTGTGCCGCGGTCGGGGGCGCTCGACCCGGGCGCGGTGCGGCTCGTCAACCGGCTGCTCGGGAACGAGGAGGGCGCGGCCGTCCTGGAGACCACGCTCACCGGGTGCGCGGTGCGCCCGCGGGGTGCGGTGACGGTGGCGGTCGGCGGGGCTCCGTGCCCGGTGTCCGTGGACGGCCGGCCGGTCGCCTGGGGCACGGTCGTCCGGGTCGGTCCCGGGCGGCTCCTGGAGGTGGGCGCGGCCGTGCGCGGGCTGCGTAGTTACGTGGGGTTCGGCGGCGGCGTCGCCGTCGACCCGGTGCTCGGCAGCCGCTCCACCGACCTGCTGTCCGGGCTCGGCCCGGCGCCGCTGTCGGACGGGGAGGTGCTGCCGCTGGGAGCGGTCACGGCCGTACGGGGGTCGGTCGACGCTCCGCCCTGGCCGGGCCCGCCGGACGAACTCGTCCTGCGGGTCCGGCTGGGTCCGCGCGACGACTGGTTCACGCCCGGCGCGCTGCGGACGTTCGCGACGGGTGTGTGGCGGGTGTCCTCGGCGAGCAACCGGATCGGGCTGCGCACGGAGGGCCCTTCCCTGGAGCGGGCGGTCACGCGCGAGCTGCCCAGCGAGGGCATGTCCCTGGGCGCGGTGCAGGTGCCTCCGGACGGGCGTCCGGTGGTGTTCCTGGCCGACCATCCGACGACCGGCGGCTATCCGGTGGTGGGTGTGGTCCGGGAGTCGGACCTGGCGGCCGCGGCGCAGGCCGTGCCGGGGACAGGGGTGCGTTTCGCCCCGTACCGCTGAAAACCCTGTTCACAGGGGCGGCGGGCCGTAGCCGCCGCCTCCGGGGGTGCGGACGACGAGGACGTCGCCGGGGCCGACCTCGGCGGTGTCGACGCCGTCGAGGTGGTCGACGGTGCCGTCGGCGCGTTCGACGGTGTTGACGCCGAGGGCACCGGGCCCGCCGCCCGCCATGCCGTAGGGCGGGACGTGCCGGTGCCCCGTCAGCAGGGTGACCGTCATGGGCTCCAGGAAACGGATGCGGCGCTCGACACCGGCACCGCCGGGCCAGCGGCCCCGGCCGCCGCTGCCGTCGCGGACGGCGAAGGCGTCGACCCGGACGGGATGGCGCCATTCCAGGATCTCGGGGTCGGTGAGCCGGGAGTTGGTCATGTGGGTCTGCACGGCGTCGGCCCCGGCGAAGCCCTCGCCCGCGCCGGATCCGCTGGCGACGGTCTCGTAGTACTGCACGTGGTCGTTGCCGAAGGTGACGTTGTTCATGGTGCCGGAGCCCTCGGCCTGCACGCCGAGGGCCGCGTAGAGGGCGCCGGTGACGGCCTGGGAGGTCTCGACGTTCCCGGCGACGGTGGCGGCGGGGTGGACGGGGGCCAGCATCGATCCGGGCGGGACACGGACGTCGAGCGGCTCCAGACAGCCGCTGTTGAGCGGGATGTCCTCGTCGACGAGCGTGCGGAAGACGTAGAGCACGGCCGCCATGACCACGGCGGTGGGGGCGTTGGCGTTGCCGGGCAGCTGGGGCGAGGTGCCGGTGAAGTCGAGGACGGCGCTGCGCCGTTCGCGGTCGACGCGGACGGCGACCTGGACGAAGGCGCCGGCGTCGGTCTCGTAGCGGCAGCTCCCGTCGCGCAGCCGGGCGACGATCCGGCGGACGGACTCCTCGGCGTTGGCGCGGACGTGCCGCATGTACGCGTGGACGACGTCGAGGCCGAACTCGGCGACGGTCCGCCGGAGTTCCTCGATGCCCTTCTCGTTGGCGGCGATCTGGGCCCGCAGGTCGGCGAGGTTGGTGTCGGGATCGCGCGACGGGTAGCGGGCGCCGGTGAGCAGGGCCCTGGTCTCGGCCTCGCGCAGGCTCCCGTCGCGCACGAGGAGCCAGTTGTCGAAGAGGACGCCCTCCTCGTCGACGGTGCGGCTGAAGGCGGGCATGGAGCCGGGGGTGATGCCGCCGATCTCGGCGTGGTGGCCGCGGGAGGCGACGAGGAAGCGCAGGTCGGTGCCGGCGTCGTCGAAGACGGGCGTGACCACGGTGACGTCGGGCAGGTGGGTGCCGCCGTGGTACGGGTCGTTGATCGCGTACACGTCGCCGGGGCGCAGGGAGTCCCGGTTGCGGCGCAGGACCTCCTTGATGGACTCGCCCATGGAGCCGAGGTGGACCGGGATGTGGGGGGCGTTGGCGATGAGGTTGCCCTCGGGGTCGAAGAGGGCGCAGGAGAAGTCGAGCCGTTCCTTGATGTTGACGGAGTGGGCGGTGTTCTCCAGGCGCACGCCCATCTGCTCGGCGATCGCCATGAAGTGGTTGTTGAACACCTCCAGGAGGACGGGGTCGACGTCGGTGCCGGCGGCCACCCGCGCGGGGCGCGGGGTGACGCGGTGCAGGAGGAGGTGTCCGCCGTCGGCGGCGGTGGCGCGCCAGCCCGCGTCGACGACGGTGGTGGCGTCGGCCTCGGCGAGGATCGCGGGGCCGGTGACGATGTCGCCGGGGCGCAGGTCCTCGCGGCGGTGCAGCGGGGTGGGGACGGGTTCCCCCGCACGGTGGGTGGTGACCGTGGCGCGTGGGGTGAGCCGTCCTCGTCGTGCTCCTTCGGGGACGACGACGGGGCCGTGGGGTCCCGCGGCGCCGACGGCCTCGACGGAGACGGCCTCGACGACGAGCGGCTTGTCCATGGTGAAGGCGTAACGCGAGCGGTGGATGGCTGTGAACTCGGTTTTCATCGATTCCGTGGCGGCCAGGGGCACTGGGAGGGCGGCGTCGGTGCCGGCGTACCGCAGCAGGACGCGCGCGCGGGTGGTGATCGCGTCGTCGGGGAGGCCGTCGGCGCGGAGTTCGGCACGGGTGCGGCCGGCGAGGGCTGCGCAGAGCTCGGTGAGGCGTTCGGCCGTGCCGGGCGCGTCGAGTCCGGCCTCGACGGACTGCTCGCGCATGGCGGTGGCGTCGGCGAGGCCGATCCCGTACGCGGAGAGGACGCCGGCCAGCGGCGGGACGAGGACGGTGTCGATGCCGAGCGCGTCGGCGACGGCGCAGGCGTGCTGGCCGCCGGCGCCGCCGAAGCAGGTGAGGGCGTAGCGGGTGACGTCGTGGCCACGTTGGACGGAGATCTTCTTGACCGCGTTGGCCATGTCGAGGACGGCGATCTCCAGGAAGCCCGCGGCGACGTCCTCGGGGGTGCGGCCGCCGCCCACCTCGGCGGCGAGGGCGGTGAACCGTTCGCGTACGACGTGGGCGTCGAGCGGCTCGTCGCCGTTCTCGCCGAACACGGCCGGGAAGTGGTCGGGCTGGATCCGGCCCAGCATGACGTTGGCGTCGGTCACGGTGAGCGGGCCGCCGCGCCGGTAGCACGCCGGCCCGGGCACGGCGCCCGCCGAGTCGGGCCCGACGCGGTAGCGGCGCCCGTCGTAGTGGAGGACGGAGCCGCCGCCGGCGGCGACGGTGTGGATGCTCATCATCGGGGCGCGCATCCGGACGCCCGCGACCTGGGTGCCGAGTTCGCGCTCGAACTCCCCCGCGTAGTGGGACACGTCGGTGGAGGTGCCGCCCATGTCGAAGCCGATGACCCGGTCGAGTCCGGCCTGGGCCGAGGTGCGGGCCATGCCGACGACACCGCCGGCCGGGCCGGACAGGACGGCGTCCTTGCCGCGGAAGTGGGCGGCCTCGCGCAGGCCCCCGTTGGACTGCATGAACATCAGACGGATCCCGGCGAGTTCGCGGGCGACCTCGTCGACGTACCGGCGCAGGATCGGCGAGAGGTAGGCGTCGACGACGGTGGTGTCGCCCCGGGGGACGAGTTTGATGAGGGGACTGACCTCGTGGGAGCAGCTGACCTGGGTGAATCCGGCAGCGCGGGCGAGGGCGGCGACGCGGGTCTCGTGCTCGGTGTACCGGTAGCCGTGGACGAGGACGACGGCGGCGGAGCGCAGTCCGGCGCCGTGGGCGGCGGCGAGCTCCGCGCGGACCGCGTCCTCGTCGAGCGGGCCGACCACCTCGCCTCGGGCGTCGACCCGCTCGGGGACCTCGACGACCCGGGCGTAGACCGCCTCGGGGAGCACGATGTGCCGGTCGAAGAGGCGGGGGCGGTTCTGGTAGGCGATGCGGAGGGCGTCGCGGAAGCCGGCCGTGATCAAAAGGACGGTGGGCTCGCCGCGTCGTTCCAGGAGGGCGTTGGTGGCGACCGTGGTGCCCATCTTGACGACGTCGATCCGGTCGGCGGGGACGGGTTCCCCGGGAGCGAGGCCGAGGAGGAGCCGGATGCCCGCGACGGCGGCGTCCTGGGTGCGGGCCGGGTCGTGCGAGAGCAGCTTGCGGGTGACGATCCGGCCGTCGGGGCGCCGGCCCACGACATCGGTGAAGGTGCCGCCCCGGTCGATCCAGAACTCCCAGCCTCCGGTCATGACCTCATTGTGGCGGGGAGGCGGCTCCGAGGGCGCCCGACGCCGGCGACAGCGCGGCGGACAGGGCGGCCGCCAGGGCGTGCTCGGCGCGGGCGTCGAGCCGGGCGCGGGTGCCGGTGGCCGTGTGGCGCAGTTCGGCGGCGGCGAGCAGGAGCAGCTGCGGCAGCAGGTCGTGGCAGCGGCGCAGGACCCAGCCGGTCCCGGCGGTGGCGAGCCAGAGCGCCGCGTCCGCGCGGCCGGGCGGCGGCTGCTCCGGGTCGGGTGACGGGGGCGGTCCGTCGGCGAGGCCCCGGTCGCGCAGGAGCCGGTGGAAGGCTCCCGCGACGGCGCGGTGACCGCGCTCCCCGGGGTGCAGCCGGTCGGCGCTCCACAGCGCCCGGTCCGCGGTCCAGGCGGGTGCGTCCAGGTGCAGGTGGACGGCGTCGTAGCGGGCGGAGAGGGCGTGGACGACGCCGTTGACGGAGCTCTGGCGCCGGGCCAGGGGGCGGGCGAGCGGCGCGGGAAGGCCGAGCAGGAGGCCGGGGTCCGGCAGGCAGGCGGTGAGCAGGACGGCCCCGGCGGCGGTGAGCTCGGCGCAGACCCGGTCGAGGCGGCGGGCGAGGTGCCCGATGTCGAAGGTGCGGCGGAGGGTGTCGTTGACGCCCACGACGACGGAGGCGAGCTGCGGTTCCAGGGCGAGCGCCGCGGGCAGCTGCCGCTCGGCGACCTCGCGGCTCTGCGCCCCGCTCTGCGCCAGGTTCGTGAACGCGGTCCCGGTGTCGGTCCGCAGGCCTTCGGCGAGCAGGGCGGCCCAGCCCCGCCACCGCCCGTCGGCCCGGTCTCCGACGCCCTCGCTGAGGGAGTCCCCGAGGACGACGAAGCGGACCGGTTCCCGCGCGGTGCCGGACGCCGGGGCGGTTCCCGCGCGGGGGCCGGTTCCGGCTCCGTGGGCCGTGCCGGCGTCGGTGCCCGCGAGCGCGGTCATCTCGGGGTCTCCTGCCGGGTGGCGGCGTCGTGGGCGGCCAGGAAGGCGGCGGTCGCCCGGTCCCAGGAGAAGAGTTCCGCGCGGGCGCGGGCCGTCGCCCGCCGCGGCGCCTCGGGGAGGGTGAGGACGGTGCGCACCGCGCGGGCGAAGGCGGCGGGCTCGTCGGCGGCGCAGGCGCCCGCGTCGGCGACGACCTCGGGGAGGGCCGAGGAGGCGCTGCAGACGACGGGGGTGCCGCAGGCGAGGGCCTCCAGGGCGGAGAGCCCGAAGGTCTCGGCGGGGCCGGGGGCCAGGCACACGTCCGCCGCGGCCTGGAGGTCGGCGAGGGCCTCGCGGTCGGCGACGTGGCCGAGGAACCGTACCGGGAGGCGCTGTTCCCGGGCGCGGCGCTCCAGGGCACGGCGCAGGGGCCCGTCGCCGGCGACGACGAGGACGGCCCGCCCCCCTTGGGCGCGCAGTTCGGCGAGGGCGTCGAGGGCCGTGCCGGGGCGCTTCTCGACGGAGAGCCGGGAGCACAGCACCAGCAGCACCCGCTCCCCGGCCGCGTACCGGGCCCGCAGGACGGCGCTGCGGCGCCCGGGCCGGCAGCGGTCCAGGTCGACGCCGAGGGGGGCGCGGACGACGTTGCGGGCCCCGATCCGTACGAACTCCCGCTCGGCCCACTCGGTGGTGCACACGATCCGGGAGTAGGCCCAGGCGGTGCGGCGGTTGAGCCGGTCGGCGGCGCGGGAGGCGGCCGCCTCGGGGACGCCCCAGGTGCGGAGCACGCCGTCGGCCGTCTCGTGGGACACCATCACGGACGGCACCCTGGCCCGGCGGGCCCACTCCCCCGTCCAGCGCAGGGTGGTGCGGTCGGAGACCTCCAGACGGTCGGGGGCGAGCCCTTCGAGGACGCGCCGCAGGCGGCCCCGGTCGGCGAGCACCCGGTATCCGCCGGTGCCGGGGACCACGGGTCCCGGCAGGGTGATGACCCTCCCCTGGGCGGTCACCTCGTCGCCCGCCGCCTCGCCTGGGACGACGAGGACGGGGTCGTGCCCGGCGGCACGGTAGCCGCGGCCCAGCTGGTCGAGCGCGGTGCGCAGGCCGCCGGAGGTCGGCGTGACGAAGTTGGCGAGCCGCACGATCCGCAGCGGCCGGCCCGTCCCGGGCGGCCCGGCACCGCCCGCGCGGGCGCCCGGGGCGCTCCCGGCGTCGGCCCGGGTCCGGACGCCGTCCACGTCGACACCCCTCCCTGTGCTCCCCACGTCGGCCGGCGTCCGTGCGCTCCCCGCATCGCCCACCGTCCGAGCACTCCCCGCGTCACCCACCACCCCACGTGCGTCCCGCCCCGTCCCGCTCACGCCGCCACCGCCGTCCGCTCGCGCAGCACCTCCTGGTAGTGGCCGATCAGCTCGTCGCCGACCGCCTCCCAGGTGCGCCGCTCCACGGCGGCGCGCCCGGCCCTGCCGTACACGGCGCGCAGGGCCGGGGCGGCGACGAGGGCGGCGACGGCCTCGCGCAGCGGGCCGGGGGCGTCGGGCGGCACCAGGAAGCCGGTGCGGCGGTGGTCGACGAGGTCGAGGGGGCCGCCCGCGGCGGGGGCGACGACCGGGACGCCGGAGGCCATGGCCTCCTGGACGGTCTGGCAGAAGGTCTCGAACGGGCCGGTGTGGGCGAACACGTCGAGCGAGGCGAAGATCCGGGCCAGGTCGGCGCCGGTGCGGCGGCCGAGGAAGGAGGCGCCGGGGAGCGCGGCCCGCAGCGCCGGCTCGCTGGGCCCGTCGCCGACGACCACGACGCGGACGCCGGGCAGCGCGCAGACCCCGGCGAGGAGGTCGACGCGCTTCTCGGGGGCGAGGCGTCCGACGTAGCCGACGAGCGTCTCGCCGCCGGGTGCGAGGGAGCGCCGCAGCGACGCGTCGCGGAGCCCCGGCCGGAAGCGCGCGGTGTCGACCCCGCGCCGCCACAGCCGGATCCGGCCGATGCCGTGCGCCTCCAGGTCCCGCACCGCGGCGGTGGAGGGCGCCAGGGTGCGGTCGGCGGCGCCGTGCACCGCGCGGAGCCGGCGCCAGGCGGCGGACTCGCCCGCGCCCACGTACGTACGGGCGTATCCGGCGAGGTCGGTCTGGTAGACGGCGACGGCGGGCAGGCCGAGGCGGGCGGCGGCCGACATGCCGCGCACGCCGAGGACGAAGGGGCTGGCCAGGTGGACGATCTCGGCGCGGTGCGCGGCGATGGCGGCGGCGACCCGGCGGCTGGGCAGGGCGACCCGTACCTGCGGATAGCCCGGCAGCGGCAGCGACGGCACGCGGACGACGGGACAGGGCGCGTCGGCGTCCGGGCCGGTGGCCGCGAGGGAGCCGGGAAGGGCGGGGGCGACGACCAGGGGGTCGTGGCCGCGGCGGACGAGGTGGAGGGCGGTCTGCTGGGCGCAGTGCGCCACACCGTTGACGTCGGGCGGGAAGGACTCGGTGACGATGACGACACGCATACGGGTGTTGTCGTCGCACTCGGCGTGTCCCCGTCAAAGTGGATCTGGACGGGCGGGGAACGTCCCATGAGCGTTTGCCCCGGGCGGCGCCAAGAGCGGCGGGGGTGGCCGTTTCGGCCACCCCCGGGTGTACGGCGCTCAGACCTGGAGGTCGAGATCCGGCCCTATCCGGTTGCGCACGGCCGTCTGGACCTCGGCCTCCTCGGCGGGATCGGCGGCGAGCCGGCGCAGGCGTTCGGCGACGCGGACGTCACCCGTCTCCGCGTGGAGCGCGGCGAGCTCGCGGGTGGTCTCCTCGCAGTCCCACAGGCATTCGACGGCGAAGCCGTTGGCGAAGGTGGGATCGGTGGCGGCCAGGGCGCGGGCGGTGCGGCCGCGCAGTTGGGAGGAGGCCGTCTCACGGTAGATGTGGCGCAGCACGGGGGCCGCGCACCCGATGCCGAGGCGCCCGGCGCCGTCGACGAGGGGGTAGAGGGCGGCCGCGTCGGGGCCCTGGGCACGCACGGTCTCGCGGAGGGCGCCGAGGACGAGGGGGGAGTCCTGGGTGCCGCCGCGGAAGGCGAGCATGCCGGCCGCGGCCGTGCCGAGCGCGTCGGGGCGGTGGACCCAGCCGCGGGCCCGGTCCACGGCGGCTTCGCCGCACATGCGCTCGAAGGCGGCGACGGCCGCGTCGGCGACGGTGCGGGAGGCCTCGCCGGCGGCGAGTTCGACGAGGTCGAGGACGGCGGGGTCCTGTGCCTCGGCGAGGTAGTGCAGCGCGGCGCAGCGGGCGCCGTCGGGGCCGCGGCGGGCGGTGGCGAGGATCAGCTCGCGGTCCTCGGGGGCGGCGACGGCGACCAGGCAGCGGGCGGCGGGCCCGTGCAGCTCGGCGCCGCGCTCCAGGCCCTCCTGGGCCCAGTCGAGGACGGCCTGGACGCTCCAGCCGGGCCGGGGCCCGCTGGGGCGGAGCTGGCGCTGCCAGCGGTCGAAGGAGCCCTGTTCGCCGGCGGCCTTGATCCGGGCGCCGACGGCGGCGCGCGGGTCCTCGGCCCACAGCCGCCAGGGCCGCGGTTCGAAGGCGTCGCGGACGGCTGCCGCGAGCTCGGCCTCGCCCTCGGCGTCGGCCGGGAAGCGGGCGAGCACGGGCAGGGCGAGGGAGCGCAGGCCTGCGTCGTCGTCGCGGAGCGCGAGCTCGTCCAGGGCCCAGGCCCAGTTGGTCCCGGTGGCGGCGTACCGCCGCAGGAGCAGCAGGGCGTCGCGGCGTCCGTAGGAGGCGAGGTGGCCGAGGACGGCGAGCGCGAGCCCGGTCCTGCCCTCCTCGGTGTCGAGGTGGTCCTCGGCGCCGAAGAGGTGCGCCTCGATCTCCTCCAGACCTCCGTGGAGGTCCAGGTAGAGCCGTGCGTAGTAGAGGGAGCGGTTCTCGACCTGCCAGTCGTGGCGGGGGTCGTCGAGAACGCAGCCGTTGAGGGCCGCGAGGGCCTCGGCACGTGGCGCGGCGAGCGCGTGCAGGGTGCCGTCGCCGCGGCCCCTCTGCAACAGGCCGAGCAGGGTGCCGCTCGGCGCTATGACTGGATCGAACATGGAAGACGCCTCACATCAAGCTGTCGACACGACCGGGGGGAATCCGGGATGAACCGGGTCAGGCTGTTCGCCTAGGCCGTGCGGCAACATGTCGGGCCGCCCGTCGTCCTGCGCTTGCCAGTGACCATCTTCCTCTGCCTCTCGTCGGTGGCCCCCTGCGGGCCCGACGTCATGATGACCCACCCATTTCGCCACCGCGACCACATTTACGACGCTGCTCTCACCTGGGGTTCAGCCGGTGTTCACCCGGTTCCGAACAGCTCCAGGAGTTCGGCCTTGCCGAACATCCGCGCGGTGTCCACGGCGGACGGAGTCCCTGCCTCCGGATTTGCCCCGCCGGCGAGGAGCGCGCGGATCACGGCGTCCTCTCCCTTGAAGACGGCACCGGCGAGCGGGGTCTGGCCGCGGTCGTTGGCGCGGTCGGCGTCGGCACCGCGCTCCAGGAGGGCGGAGACCGCGTCCGCGTGCCCGTGGTAGGCGGCGAGCATGACGAGCGAGTCGCCCTTCTCGTTGGTGAGGTTCGCGGGGACCCCCGCGTCGACGTAGGCGGCGAGGGTCGCGGCGTCGCCGGTGCGAGCCAGGTCGAAGACCTTGGAAGCCAGCTCGACGACCTCGGGGTCCGGGGTCGGGCTCTCGCTCATGGTGACGCCTACCTCTCGTGCTTGACCTGCGCACGGCAGGTGAGGCCGTACGAGTGAATCGACAGGGTACTGCCCGGTCGACGACATGACCGCGCACGATCGAGGCAAAGATCACTCGCAACGCGCTCCCTTTTAGCGCGATCCGGACTTTTCGCCACCCGAAGGAGGGGCGGTTCTACGCCGGTCAAGTGAAAACGCCAGCAATTCACCCATATGCACCTTTAGTCACATAGATACTTGCTGTGAACCTGGAAGGACTGATGGTGACTGTCCCCTCAACCAGGAGAACACCTCATGATCCTGTCCATCTCAGGCGTCGTCCTGCTCGGCATCATCTGCTTCCTGTTCTTCAAGAAGGACGGCATGAAGGCCTCGCACGCCCTGGTCAGCGCCCTCTTCGGGTTCTACCTCGCGGGCACCGCCATCGCCCCCAGCATCACCGCGGGCGGACAGAGCCTCGCCAGCCTTCTGGGCGGGATCAAGTTCTGACGCCCCCCAGTCCCTTCCACCCCTTCAGGAGTACGACGTGGCCCGGCGACCACTCCCCCGCATTCTGAGCAGCGGCAGCGCCCAGATCGCTCGCAGCCGAGAGATCGCGCGCACGGCCGCCGACAGCGCCACCGATGTGCTCCATCCGCTGATCACCATCTCGCGTGGTCTGCGGAAGCTGGCCGCGACCGCGCGCGCCAAGTGGGCCGCGACCCCCAAGGAGCGGCGCGGTCCCACGCTGTTCCTGGTCGCGGCCTGCATCCTCGTCGTCGCCTTCATGCCGTACGGCCCGCTGCTCGCCCTCGTCGGGGTGATGGGCACGGCCGCCTGGCAGGGACGGGAGCGCCCGGTCGTCAAGACCGGGCCCGACGACGCCGAGGTCGCCCGGCTCAAGGGCCTGTACGAGGCCCTGGTGCCGTACTTCTCGCTCCCCGACGACCCGGAGCCGCTCTTCTCCCACGGCGGCGACTGGAGCGAGGCCTTCGCGGACTACACCTTCGACGAGGACGGCCGGCCCACCCGGCTCCGCATCTCCTACCCCCCGTACTTCACCGACGGCGAGCCCGCCGCCCGCGCCCGCATCGAGCAGCTGCTGCACGCCAAGTCGGGCCGGGGCCGCGAGTACCTGTTCGATTGGGACGAGGAGGGCAACCGGCTGACCATGCACGTGCTCGACGCGCTCCCCACCACCATCGCCGCCCAGCACTTCGTCACCGTGCCCGGCGAGACCGTGCTCGGCTTCACCGACGCCGACGCCGTCCAGCGGACCGTGCCCGTCCGGGCCGCCGACGGCACCGAGGACGCCCCGGCCGTCGTCTGGCGCACCGGGCCGCGCTCCACGGAACCGCACCTGCTGGCCGTCGGACAGCCCGGCAGCGGCACCACCTCCCTGCTGCGCTCGATCGCGCTCCAGGCCCTCCCCCACGGCGACGTGCTGGTCATCGAGGGCGGCGGCACCGGAGAGTTCGCCTGTCTCGTCGGCCGGGCCGGGGTGCTCGCCGTCGAGTGCGGGCTCTCGGGCGCCCTGGCGAGCCTGGAATGGGCGGCACACGAGACCGAGCGGCGCCTCATCGCCGCGAACCGTGCCCGCCAGGCGGGCCACCCGGCCCCCGACGACACCCGGCGCCCGCTGTGGATCCTGCTCGACCGACCGAGCGTGCTGGGCCACCTGGCCGCCGCCGACGGCCGCCCCGACCCGCAGGACCTGCTCCAGGTGCCGCTGCGGCACGGACGCGCCGCGCAGGTCACCGTCGTGGTGGCCGAGCAGTTCGACAGCCTGGAGATGCTCGGCGAGACGGTACGGACCCACACCCGGGCCCGGGTCGTGCTCGGCCCGGCCGCCCCCGAGCAGATCGCCTCGGTCCTGGGCAGCCGGCCGCACACCACGCCGGTCCCCGACGTCCCGCCGGGCCGCGGCTACGCCCGCCTCGGCACGGCGCCCGTGCTGCGCCTCCAGGTGCCGGCCACGCCCGACCCCTTCGACGACGGGACCAGCGAGGCACACCGCCAGGCGGTCCTGGAGCTGCTCCCGGAGCGGCAGACGGCCACGACGGCGACGATCGAGGTGGCCCCGGGTTCGGCCCCGGACCCGGACGCCGACGCCGACACGGCACCGACCCTGCGCAAGAGCCCCAGTCCCACCGCGCTGCCCTCCCCGGTGCCCGCGGAGGGCTGAGCCCCACAGCCCGTACGCAGAAGGGGGCGGCCGCACCTTCACCGGTGCGGCCGCCCCCTTCTGCGTACGGGCTGCGGCCGGGCTCGCGGCAGGACGCCCCCAGGGAGACGTCCTGCCGCACGCCCGGACCGACGGCTAGGCCACGAAGGACCTCGGTGCCTCGACACCGGCCCCGGCGCCCGCCTCCACCAGGCGGGCCGCGGCGGCCAGACGGGCGGCGGCCTCGTCGGCGACCGGGCCGCCGACCGTGAAGGGGAGCCGGACGTACCCCTCGAAGGCGCCGTCCACCCCGAAGCGCGGCCCCGACGGCACCCGGACGCCGACCCGCTCCCCGACCTCCGCGAGGCGTGAGCCCGACAGGCCGCCGGTGCGCACCCACAGCGTCAGGCCGCCCTTGGGCACCTCGAACTCCCAGTCCGGCAGTTCCCTGCGCACGGCCGTCACCAGGGCGTCACGGTTCTCGCGGGCCTGGGCCCGGCGCAGACCGACGGCCTCCTCCCAGCCGCCGGTGCGCATCAGCCAGTTGACGCCGAGCTGCTCCAGGACGGGGGTGCCGAGGTCGGCGTAGGCGCGGGCGGCGACGAGCGAGCGGATCACGTCCGGCGCGGCCCGCACCCAGCCGATCCGCATGCCCGCCCAGAACGCCTTGCTCGCCGAGCCGACGGTGAGGACGGTGGCGCCGGACGGGTCGAAGGCGCAGACCCGCCGCGGCATCGTCACGTCGTCGTCCAGGAAGAGCTCCGTCATCGTCTCGTCGACCACCAGCACGGTGCCGGCCGAGCGGGCCGCCTCCACCAGCTGGCGCCGCTGGTCCTCGTCGGCGAGGGCGCCGGTGGGGTTGTGGAAGTCGGCGACGACGTACGCGAGGCGGGGCGCCGCGTCCCGCAGCACCTGGCGCCAGCGGCCCAGGTCCCAGCCGTCGAGCCCCTCGGCCATGGCGACGGGAACCAGCCGGGCGCCCGCCTCCCGCATCAGCTGGAGGATGTTGGCGTACGAGGGCGACTCCACGGCGATCCGCTCGCCGCGGCCGGCGAAGAGGTGGCAGATGGCGTCGATGGCGCCCATGGCGCCGGTGGTGACCATGATCTGCTCGGGCATGGTCGGGATGCCCCGCTCGGTGTACCGGTCGGCGAGCATCTGCCGCAGCGCGGGCAGTCCCGCCGGGTAGTCGCCGTGGGTGTGCGCGTACGGCGGCAGCTCCTCCAGGGCGCCCTGGATGCCCCGGGTGAGCCAGGGCTCGGGCGCGGGCAGCGCCGCGCAGCCCAGGTCGATCATGGAGCCGAGCGACTCCGGGGGCAGCGGTTCGAGCCCGCGGGCCGGGAGCGGGTTGCCGGCCGGGACGGCCGTCCAGCTTCCGGCACCGCGCCGGGACTCCAGGAAGCCCTCGGTGCGCAGCGCCTCGTAGGCGGCGGCGACGGTGGTGCGGCTGACGGTGAGCGCGAGGGCCAGTTCCCGCTCGGCGGGCAGCCGGGCGGCGACCGGGACCCGGCCCTCCAGGACGAGGAGCCGGATGCCGTCGGCGAGGGCACGGTAGGCGGGCGGCTTGCGGACGCCGGGCACGGCGGGCCGGGCCTGCTGCGCCTGGAGCTGCCGGGCGAGCTGCGCGGGCCCCACCGCCGAAGTCCACTGGGCCATGGAAATCAGTCCACCTTCCGCGAATTGGCCATGGTTGGCTCATGTTCTCCCGCCACAGAGTGTCATGAGCCAGTCCACCACGACCACCCGGTCACCACCCAGGGGGCAATCCTGTGTCCATCGCCTCCGGCCTCCGCGGCCGGCATCTGACCCGCCGGCTCGTCCAGCTCTACGCCGGTCTCGCGCTGTACGGGATCAGCTCGGCGCTGCTCGTGCGCGGCGGGCTCGGTCTGGAGCCCTGGGGCGTCCTCCACCAAGGTCTCGCCGAGAAGACCGGTCTGACCATCGGGGTCGTGTCCATCGGCGTCGGGGCGGTCGTCCTGCTGCTGTGGATCCCGATCCGCCAGAAGCCGGGGCTCGGCACCGTCTCCAACGTCTTCGCCGTCGGCCTCGCCATGGACGGCACCCTCGCCCTCGTGCCCGACGTGGACGGCCTGCCCGCCGGGATCGCCCTGATGGTGCTCGGCATCGTGCTCAACGGCGCGGCGACCGGCCTCTACATCGCGGCGCGGCTCGGCCCCGGCCCGCGGGACGGCCTGATGACCGGCCTGCACCGGCTGACCGGACGGTCGATCCGGCTGGTCCGCACGGCGATCGAGATCGTCGTCGTCGCCACCGGCTTCGTCCTCGGCGGCTCGGTCGGCGTCGGCACGGTGCTCTACGCCCTGTGCATCGGCCCGCTGGCGCAGTTCTTCCTGCGGCGGTTCGCGATACCCGAGGCGGATTCCGGATCCGATGTCCAGGCGGTCGGATCCGACCTCCGGATCCAGGAGATCGGATCCGACATCCAGGAGCAGGGAACCGACATCCAGGGCATCGGATCGGGCGCCGGATCGGGCATCGGATCGGGCATCGGATCGGGCGCCGGGTCCCACCCGCAGACCGCCGGCCCCGCTCCCGTCGCCACCCGGGCGCCCTGACAGGCCATACTGCGGCGGTGACTCGCGTACGCCACCCCTACCTCGACCACCCGGCCCCTCTCCCGTTCGCCCACCGCGGCGGCACGGCGGACGGCCTGGAGAACACCGCGGAGGCGTTCCGGCGCGCGACCGCGGCCGGATACCGCTACTTCGAGACCGATGTGCACACGACGGCGGACGGCGTCCTCGTGGCCTTCCACGACTCGACCCTGGACCGGGTGACCGACGCCGGGGGCCGGATCAGGGACCTGCCGTGGGCGGCGGTCCGGGAGGCCCGCGTGGCCGGCAAGGAGCCGCTGCCCCTCTTCGAGGAGCTCCTGGAGGAGTTCCCCGAGGCGCGCTGGAACGTGGACCTGAAGACGGAGTCCGCCCTCGGGCCGCTGGTGGACCTGATCGCCAGGACCGGCGCCTGGGACCGGATCTGCGTGGGCTCCTTCACCGAGGGCCGGGTCGCGCGGGCCCAGCGGCTGGCCGGGCCGCGGCTGGCCACCTCGTTCGGTGTGAAGGGCGTCCTGGGGCTCCGGCTGCGTTCGCTGGGCATCCCGGCGGCGCTGCGCGCGGGCGTGGTGGCGGCCCAGGTCCCGGAGCGGCAGGCCGGCGTCCCGGTGGTGGACCGCCGCTTCGTGCGCGAGGCGCACGCCCGGGGGATCCAGGTGCACGTCTGGACGGTGAACGAGGCGGACCGGATGCACGCCCTCCTGGACCTTGGCGTGGATGGCATCATGACCGATCATCTGGAGACGCTGCGCGGTGTCCTGACGGACCGCGGACTGTGGGTCTGAGCGCGCGTACCACCACGGGGACCACGGGGACGAACGAGGGGGCGCGGCCTTGACCGACGTCGACAACACGGGCCGGCCGGACGGCCGTGCCGCCGATCCGGCCGGCCCTGCCGGTCCGGCGAGCGCTGCCGAGCGCAAGCGCGAACAGCGCGGCTGGTACTTCTACGACTTCGCCTGCTCGGTCTACTCGACGAGCGTGCTGACGGTGTTCCTGGGCCCGTACCTGACCTCGGTCGCCAAGGCGGCTGCGGACCCGGAGGGGTTCGTGCACCCACTGGGCATACCCGTGCGGGCCGGCTCCCTCTTCGCGTACGCCGTCTCGGCCTCGATCGTCGTCGCGGTGCTCGCGATGCCGCTGGTGGGCGCGGCGGCGGACCGCACGGGGCGGAAGAAGCCGCTGCTGGCGGCGTCGGCCTACGTGGGCGCGACGGCCACGACGGGGATGTTCTTCCTGGACGGCGACCGCTATCTGCTGGGCGCGTTCCTGCTGATCGTGGCGAACGCCTCGCTGTCGGTGTCGATGGTGCTCTACAACGCCTTTCTGCCGCAGATCGCCGAGCCCGACGAGCGGGACACGGTCTCCTCCCGCGGCTGGGCCTTCGGCTACACCTCCGGCGCGCTGGTCCTGGTGCTGAACCTGGTCGTGTACTCGGGCCACGAGTCCTTCGGCCTGTCCGAGGGGGCCGCGGTGCGCATCTGTCTCGCCTCGGCGGGGCTCTGGTGGGGCGCCTTCACGCTGGTGCCGCTACGGCGCCTGCGCGACCGGCGTACGGATCCGGCCGAGCGCGCGACGGAGGGAGCCGTCGGCAGTGGCTGGAAGCAGCTGCGGGCCACCCTGCGGGACATGCGCCGCCACCCGCTGACGCTCTCCTTCCTGCTCGCCTACCTCATCTACAACGACGGCGTGCAGACGGTGATCTCCCAGGCCTCGGTGTACGGCTCGGAGGAGCTGAACCTCGACCAGACGACGCTGATCACGGCGGTGCTGCTGGTGCAGGTGCTGGCCGTGGCGGGCGCGCTCGGCATGGGCCGGATGGCGCGCTCGTACGGGGCGAAGCGGACGATCCTGGGGTCGCTGGCCGTGTGGACGGCGATCCTGGCGGCGGGATACTTCCTGCCCGCCGACGCGCCCGTCTTCTTCTACTTCCTGGCGGCGGCGATCGGCCTGGTCCTGGGCGGCAGCCAGGCGCTGTCCCGCTCGCTCTTCTCCCATCTGGTGCCGCGCGGCAAGGAGGCGGAGTACTTCTCGGCGTACGAGATGAGCGACCGCGGGCTGAGTTGGCTGGGGCCGTTGGTGTTCGGTCTCGCGTATCAGCTGACCGGGAGCTACCGGGATGCCATCATCTCCCTGGTGATCTTCTTCGCTGTCGGGTTCGTGCTCCTCGCAAGGGTGCCGGTTCGGCAGGCCGTGGCCGCCGCGGGGAACCCCGTACCGGACCGGATTTAGACGCGGAAGTGAAAGGCCGGTAGTGTACGCCTTTGGCCTGCCAGGCGGACCGTTACTGCGTGCCGATTTGGCGAAGACGTTGAGTGACATCTGCTGCCAGATGTGACAAAACGGGCACTGGTGGGTACAACAAGGGGCGGCACGACGGGCGACGCATGACCCGGAACGGGAATCTTTACCGCCGACCGGACGTTGACCGGATGACGACGACAGCGACACCTGTCCTGTGGGCGACAAGCCCGGGAGGCACGATTCATGAGTGAGCGAGCTCTTCGCGGCACGCGCCTCGTGGTGACCAGCTACGAGACCGACCGCGGCATCGATCTGGCCCCGCGCCAGGCGGTGGAGTACGCATGCGAGAAGGGGCATCGTTTCGAGATGCCCTTCTCGGTTGAGGCGGAAATTCCGCCGGAGTGGGAATGCAAGGTCTGCGGAATCCAGGCTCTCCTGGTGGACGGGGACGGCCCCGAGGAAAAGAAGGGCAAGCCGGCGCGTACGCACTGGGACATGCTCATGGAGCGGCGTACTCGCGAGGAGCTGGAGGAGGTGCTGGCCGAGAGGCTGGCGGTCCTGCGCTCCGGCGCCATGAACATCGCCGTGCATCCGCGCGACAGCCGGAAGTCCGCCTGACGGACGGCCGCACGGCCTGAGAGAAACGCCGAGGGGCCCGGTACACACTTCGTGTACCGGGCCCCTCGGCGTTTCTCGTTCCGGGGCGTGCCGCTCAGGGCATCAGGGGCGGCCGGGGCGCGTGGGGCTCCCGCGGCCCCTGGGGCGCGTCCTCGCGGATGACCTCGCCCTGCACGACCTTCCCGTCCGGCCGGTGGATACGGGCCTGCTGGAAGGCGTCCTGGAGGCTTCCCTGGGGAGCGGCGCCCATCCGGCGCTCCACGGCCTTCTCCGCGTACCGCCCGAGCGCCGAGCGCACCGGCGGGATCAGGAGCAGCAGTCCGGCCGCGTCCGAGAGCAGCCCGGGGATCATCAGGAGGAGCCCGCCGAGCATCAGGAAGCCGTTGCGGTCCTCCGCGCCCGTGCGGTCGGCCTCCGTGGGCACCGCGCCCGTCCGGGCCGCCTCCTGGGCCTTCTGGAAGGTCCCGGTGAGGTTGGCGAAGGCGCGCCGGCCCGCCCGCTTGATCACGGTGGCGCCGAGCACGGCGCCGCCGACGAGCAGCAGGAGGACGGTGAGCCCGCCGGCCGCGTTCGCGACCACCGTCAGGAGCCAGATCTCGAGGACCAGCCAGGCGGCGATGGCCAGCGGGAGGAACGTACGCGCGCGGGAGCGCTTGGGGGCGAGGGGAGGCGTTGCGCCGGTCGTCATGCTCCCCAGTGTGCCTGGCGGCCCGCTGGAACGTCGTAAAGGAAAGATCAGCTCGCGGACCTGCGGCCGAGCAGCTTGCCGACCTTCTGCGCGCGGGCGCTCAGACCCCAGCCGGTGACCCGCCACAGCGCCTCGACGAGGATGTCGCGGCTCATCTTGGAGTCGCCGATCTCGCGCTCGACGAAGGTGATCGGGACCTCCACCACGTGGAAGCCGGCGGCGACCGCGCGGCGGGCGAGGTCGACCTGGAAGCAGTAGCCCGCGGAGGCCACGTCGTCGAGGCCGAGGCCCTCCAGGGTCTCCTTGCGGAAGGCCCGGTAGCCGCCGGTGACGTCGCGGATCGGCACGTCGAGCATGACGCGGGAGTAGAGGCTGCCGCCGCGGGAGATGAACTCGCGGGACTTCGGCCAGTTCACGATCCGGCCACCGGGCACCCAGCGGGAGCCGAGCACCAGGTCGGCGCCCTTGAGGGCGGTGAGCAGCCGGGGCAGCTCCTCGGGCTGGTGCGAGCCGTCGGCGTCCATCTCGACGAGGACGTCGTAGCCGTGCTCGATGCCCCAGCGGAAGCCCGCGAGGTAGGCCGCGCCGAGCCCCTCCTTGCCCTTGCGGTGCAGGACGTGGACGTGATCGTCCTCGGAGGCGATCTCGTCGGCGAACTTGCCCGTGCCGTCGGGGCTGTTGTCGTCGGCGACGAGGACGTACGCCTCGGGAACCGCCTCCCGCACCCGCGCGACGATCGGCTTGATGTTCTCCGCCTCGTTGTAGGTCGGAATGATCACCAAGGCCTTGCCGAGCGGGCCGTAACGCCTCTGGCCACCGTCGTTCACTACTGCCCCTTCGGATACATACGCGAGCCACCACCATAGCGAGCCCCGCGCACCGGGTGCGGGATCGGGGCCCGGCGTCCTTCGGGCCGACCCGGGACCCGCTGGCTGCGGGACGTCCGATGCCGTTGTCTACTGAACGCCGGGGCCCCACCCGGGTCGCACCCTCCGCCGGAAAAACCTTCCCTCGCCCCCGAGGCGCGGGCGGCGTTCGGTGCCTGCGTGGAGGTTTGAAACCGGTCGGACGTCCTTGGTGGACGTGCCGAACCTACCGGCCCCGGACCGTCGGCTGTCAACACCCGTTTGACCTGCGGTGATGAACCGTTCACGGACGTGGTCCACGAAGATCCGCAGGTCGAGGGCGAGCCCGGACGTTTTCGAGCGGCAGCTCGAAATGTCCCCACGTCACTCGTTCGGTCGTACGAACACCGATTGTCCGAACACGACCGTCCGCAGGCAGACGGGAAGATCGCGCCCCGGTGACAGATCGGGCAGACCGGGCGTCCCGGAGCGCGGATCGGTCGACCAGCGGGCCACCCGGTCGTCGGGCGCCTGGACCACCAGCTCGTCGGTGCGCCAGATCGCGTAGTCGGCGGGGGCGCCCGGCACCAGGATGCCGCCGTCGTCCCGGCCGACCGCGCGCCAGCCGCCGCGGGTGTGCGCGGTGAAGGCCGCCCGGACCGAGATCCGGTGCTCGGGGTTGCGGTGGAAGGCGGCCGCGCGGACGGTCCCCCACGGGTCGAGCGGGGTGACCGGGCTGTCCGAGCCGAACGCGAGCGGCACGCCCGCGCGCAGCAGGGCGGCGTACGGGTTGAGGGTGCGGGCCCGCTCCACGCCGAGGCGGTCGGCGTACATGCCCTCGTCGCCGCCCCAGTACGCGTCGAAGGCCGGCTGCACGGAGGCGGTCAGGCCCAGCTCGGCGAAGGCCGCGATCGACTCGGGGGTGAGCATCTCGGCGTGCTCGACGCGGTGCCGGGCGGACCGGATGCGGGCGAGGCCCAGCTTCTCCGAGGCGGCCCGGACGCCCTCCACCACGGCGTCGACGGCGGCGTCGCCGATCGCGTGGAAACCGGCCTGGAGTCCGGCCTCGGTGCAGGCCACCACGTGGGCGGTGACCGCGGCCGCGTCCAGGTGGGCGACTCCGGCGGCGGGCCGGTCGGCATAGGGCTCGTGGAGGCAGGCGGTGTGCGAGCCGAGGGAGCCGTCGGCGAAGAGGTCGCCGGCCGCGCCGAGGGCGCCGAGGGCGCGGGCTCGCTCGATGTCGAGGTCGGCCCAGTAGCCGACGATCCGGGGGCCGGGCTCGCTGCGGGCGAGGTCCATCAGGCCGGTGAAGTCGTCCTCGGAGGAGATCTCGGGGCCGCCGCACTCGTGCAGGGTGCCGATGCCGAGCGAGGCCGCGTGCCGGCGGGCGGCGCGCTGGGCCTCGGTGCGCTGCTGCGGGGAGAGCGCGGCATAGGCGGCGGCGCGGACGGCGTGGTGGGCGTCGCCGGTGAGCGGCTGCCCGTCGTGGAAGCCGGTCAGCTCGCGGACGCCGGGCACGAGGTCGAGCAGGGCGGTGGTGACGACGGCCGAGTGGACGTCGATCCGGGTGAGGTACAGGGGGCGGCCGCCGGTGAGCTCGTCGAGCTCGGCGCGGGTGAGCGGGCGGCGCTCAGGCCAGCGGGCGGCGTCCCAGCCGTGCCCGATGAGGATGCGGTCGGCCGGGCGGGCGGCGGCGTGGGCGCGGATCCGCTCCGCGGCGTCGGCGAGCGAGGCGGCGGCGGACAGGTCGAGGCCGGTGAGGGCCAGACCGGTGGCCGTGGTGTGCACGTGCGCGTCGACGAACGCCGGGGTGACGAGCGCCCCTTCGAGGTCGACCACCTCGTCCACGCCCGAGACGAAGGCGTCGGCGGCGCCCTCAGAACCCACCCAGGCGACGTGCCCGCGCTCCACCACCATGGCGGTGGCGAAGGGGTCGGCGGGGCTGTGGACTTCTCCACCGCGCAGCAGCACGGTGCGGTGTTCGTACGCACTCATGCGACCAGGCTAGGCCGTCGCGGACGCCTTCCTTACCAGCGGGTTCGGGTCCGCCGCGGGTCCGCGCTCAGACGCGCGGCGGCCTGGACTCGTACGGGGTGGAGAGGACGACGGTGGTGCGGCTGGAGACGTGGGCCTGGGAGCGGATGCGGCTGAGCAGGTGCTCCAGCTCCAGGGGGGTGGCGACGCGCACCTTGAGGATGTAGTTCTCCTCCCCCGCGACGCTGTGGCAGGCCTCGATCTCGGGGATGTCGGCGAGCCGGTCGGGGGTGTCGTCGGGGGCGCTGGGGTCGAAGGGTTTCACCGAGATGAAGGCGGTGAGCGGCAGGCCCACGGCCTCCGGGTCGACGACGGCGGCATAGCCGCGGATGACTCCGCGCTGCTCCAGGCGCCGGACGCGCTGATGTACCGCCGAGGTGGACAGGCCCGTGGCCTTGCCCAGGTCGGTGTAGCTCATGCGCCCGTCCTTGACGAGCAACTCGACGATCTGACGATCCAGCTCCTCCATGCGGTGACCCTATTGCCCCGACGGGGCCGGGGCACAGCCGAGGGCTTCCCTTATGCCTGACTATGGGCATCCACGGGGCACCTGCGACGGGCATGTGACGAACGCCACAGGTTTTGGCGGGGCTCGTGCGTGACCTCACGGTTATGCGGCCGACCGTATGGGAATTGCTTGCTGTGGTCGAGGCCACTCAGATCCGGCCGACCCGTCCGAGGGGGAGATCTCCATGCAGGAGCCTGTTGATTCCGTCGACACGTCCGACGAGCTCGACGCGTACGACACCTTTGAGATGTTCCGGGTGATCTGCCCGGACTGCGTCCAGCCCATCGCGCTGCTCGCCGACGAGGACGTGCTCCCGGAGCACGCGCTGTGCCCGACGCCGTGGAACCCCTTCGTGCTCACGGTCTGCACCGGCACGGGCCTGCCCGCCGCCGAGGCCCACCCCGCGGACGAGACGCTGGAGGTGCAGGAGCAGGACACCGCCCTGCTCCTGACGCTCCCCCAGGGCCTCGACTGGCGGACGCAGCCCTTCTCGCACGTCGGCGGTCCGGGCTCGCGTCCGATCAAGCCGTCGCAGCTGCGCCGCGCCGCCTGAGCCTCACCAGTAGCGTCCCTGCACCATCGCCGCGAGGGTGGCGTGGTGCAGGATCAGGGCGTCCGCGCCCTGGCCGTCGGCCGGCACGTCCACCTCTCCGAAGTACGCCTGCCGGTACGCGATCCTGAGCATCACGATCGCGTGCCGCAGCGCCGCGTAGAGCGTGTGGAACTCCATGTCGCGCGGGGTGTGCCCGGTGAGCCGCGCATAGCGCCGCTCGATGTCCTCGCGGCGCAGGAAGCCGGGAAGTCCCGGCTGCCCGAAGCTCACCGTCAGGTCCTGGAAGAAGCGGTGCAGATAGACCGTCCAGCCGAGATCGACCTCGCGCGGGGCGCAGGCCGCCATCTCCCAGTCGAGGACGGCGGCCGGCGTGAAGCCGTCGTAGACGATGTTGCCGATGCGCGCGTCGCCCCAGTTGAGGACGGCGGGCCCCTCGTCGGCGGGCCAGTGCGCCTCCAGCCAGTCGAAGGCCGACTCGATGAGCGGTGAGGGGGCCAGGCCCTTCACCACCCACGCGTAGTACTCCCGTTGGGCGTCGACATGGCGGCGCAGCGGACTGCCGGCGCCGTCCGGGAGCAGGAACTCGGCCTCCTTCGCGGGGAACTGCTCGTGCAGCCGGGCGATGACGCCGACCGACTCGGCCTCCAGGAGCTCGCGTTCGGCGTCGTCGGCCGCGTGCAGCCAGTTCCCCTCGTACGTGTAGGGCATGACGTCCGGCGGGACGCGGCCCTCGGCGCGGGCCATCACGAAGAAGGGCGCGCCGAGCGGGCCGGGGTCCTCCTCCAGCCAGAGCACCCGCGGCACGGGGACGTCGGTGTGCTCGCCGACCAGGCGCATCACCCGGTGCTGGCGGGCCATGTCGTAGACGGGGAAGACCGTGTACGCGGCGGGGTCGGCGGCGAGCCGCAGGGCGCAGCCGCGGACCGGGGCGCCGGGGTGGTCGAGGTCGAAGAGCAGGGTCTCGCTGGACATGCCGTTGGATCCGGGCACGGCCAGGCCGTCAACGCGGGCGCCGGGGAGCCGCTCGTCGAGCCAGGCGGTCAGCCGCCGGCCCAGCTCCTCGGGGTCCCGGGTGGTGGTGCGGGGGCGGGGCGCGGTGGCCATGGGACTCCTCGGGGCTCAGGGGGCGGTGGCGGTGTGGTCGGCGAAGCCGCTGGGGTCGTGGCGGCCGAAGGAGCCGTGCTCGAAGATGCCGTAGCCGGTGCGGCCGTCGAGGGTGAAGCGGGCGGCGTGGTCGGTGACGCCGTAGGCGGCCATGGGGTGCGCGGCCGGGTCGGAGAGGTCGTACACCCGCCGGTCGGTCCACTCGCGGCCCTGCCAGCTGCCGTGCTGCCAGTCGGTGGCCGGCGGGTACCCGGCGCCGACGGCGAGCGGCGAGGAGGCGAGGATCTCGACGCCGATCTCCAGCGGCTTGCCCGCCGGGTCGGTGACGTGCACGACGGCGCGCTCGGGGTCGCGGGTGCCCGGGCGGTACGTGATGTCGGTGCGGGGCCAGCCGAGTTGGGTGTCGCGCCGGCCGTTGCGCACGAGCAGCGCCTCGTTCAGGGTGCGGTACCCGTCGGCGTCCTCCTGGGCGACGACCATGAGGAAGCGGTCCTCGAAGCGCATGGGTATCCAGAGCCAGTGGAAACCCTCGGGGCGGAACTCGTCGGCGCGTCCGGGCTCTTCGCCGGGCAGCGGGCGCACGCCCCAGCTGCGGTCGCGGGTGCCGGTCCACTCCCCCGCGGTGACGGCGTACTCCTCGCCGCCCGCCCGGAGGGTGCCGGTGACGTGCCCGGCCTGGACGAAACGGCGGCCCTCCAGGGTGAGGCGGTCGCCGCGGCGCTGGGTGTGGTGGGGCTCCCAGACGGCGGGGAAGTCCCCGGTCCAGGTGAGGTCGAAGGAGAGGCCCTCGGGGTCGTCCGGGTCGGCCGCGCAGTGCAGGGTCAGCCGGCGGAGCGGCTCGTCGACGGTGATGCGCAGGGGACCGACGGAGAGGTTCATCCGGTCGTCGCCGAGGGCGTCGGAGGCGCGGACCGCGTGCAGCCGGTCGCCGGTGCGCAGGGTCGCGTAGGCGTCGACGACCCCGGTGTTGGGGTAGACGCCGAGGCCGGCGATGAGCAGGGCGCGGCCCTGGTGGTCGAAGACGTGGAAGATGCACCGGTCGTAGGCGTTCCGGTCACCGCTGACGTGGTGCTTCATCGAGAGCGGTGCCTGGTGCACGGGGTACTCGTCGAGCGCGACGGGCCGGTCGTCTGACACGTGTTACCTCCTGGGCGGCGAGCGGGAATTGACGGTACGTCAGAAACCGCGCCAGGGACCAGAGCCGTGCACCCCGGATGCGCCGCCGGGATCCGCGCCCCGCGCGCCCGGGGACGTGTCGAACTCCCGCTCGGCACGGCCGGGCGGTGACCGCCGGCACGGCGGGGGCGTTGTCCCGGTATGACCACGCTGTATACGACACCCAGCGGATACGGCCGGCACCGCCAGTCCGAGCCGCACTTTGAAGAATCGGTTCCGCACCAGCTTCCCGGGGCGGCTCCCGCTCCTCACCCGGCGCCCGCGCCCGCCCTCCAGCCCGCGCCCGCGCCCCACCCGGCGCCCGCGCCCGCGGCGGCACACCCGGTGCCCGTCCCCGCGCCCGTCCCCCTGCCGGTCCCCCCGGACCCGCCGATCTACCAGGCGGTGCTCAGCCTCTGGGCCAGCCACGGCAGGACCCTGCCCGGCCACCGCGACCAGGAGTGGAACCGGCTCGCCGCGGGGCCGGTCTGGGCCGACCGCACCGTACGCGTCAGCGGGACTCTGGTCCGGCGAGGTGACGCGCGATGACCATGCGCTGGATCTGGTTGGTGCCCTCGACGATCTGGAGCACCTTCGCCTCGCGCATGAACCGCTCGACGGGGAAGTCCGCGGTGTAGCCGTATCCGCCCAGCACCTGCACCGCGTCCGTCGTGACCCGCATCGCCGCGTCCGAACAGAACAGCTTCGCCATCGCCGCCCGCTGCGAGAAGGGCCGCCCCTCGTCGCGCAGCCGCGCCGCCTCCAGATAGAGGGCGCGGCCCGCCTCGACCCGGGTGGCCATGTCCGCGAGCAGGAAGCGCAGCCCCTGGAAGTCGGCGATGGGGCGCCCGAACTGGCGACGCTCGCGCGCGTAAGCGACGGCCGTGTCCAGCGCGGCCTGCGCCAGGCCCACCGCGCAGGCGGCGATGCCGAGCCGTCCCGAGTCGAGCGCGGCCAGCGCGATCGTGAAGCCCTGCCCCTCCGCGCCGACGCGCCGGGCGTCGGGGACGCGGACGCCGTCGAGGTGCACCTGGGCGGTGGGCGAGCCCTTCATGCCCATCTTCCGCTCGGGCGCGGCGGCGCCGAGCCCCGCCGCGTCGCCCGGCACGAGGAACGCGGTGATCCCCTTCGGCCCGTCCGCGCCCGTCCGGGCGAGCACGGTGTAGAAGTCGGCGATCCCGCCGTGGGTGATCCACGCCTTGGTCCCGTCGAGCACCCACTCCTCGCCGTCCCGGACGGCCCGGGTGCGCAGCGAGGCCGCGTCCGAGCCGGAGGCGGGTTCGGAGAGGCAGTAGGCGCCCAGCAGTCCCCCGCCGAGCATGGCGGGCAGGTGGGCGGCGCGCTGCTCCTCGGTGCCGAAGGCGGCGAGGGCGTGGCAGGACAGGCTGTGCACGCTGACCCCGAGCGCCACGGTGAGCCGGGCGGCGGCCAGCTCCTCCAGGACCTGGAGGTAGACCGTGTACGGCTGGTCCCCGCCGCCGTACGCGGAGTCGTACGGGAGACCGAGCAGGCCGGAGGCGGAGAGCAGCGAGAAGAGCTCGCGCGGGAAGTGCCCGGCCGCCTCCTCGTCGGCGGCGCGGGGCGCGATCTCCCGCTCGGCGATCTCCCGGACCAGGGCGATCAGCTCCCGGGCCTCCTCGGTGGGCAGCCGGCGTTCCACGTGTTGCGGGGCGCGGTCGGGCATGGCGGCGCACTCCTCCCTCTCGGGCGCGTTCGTCACTGCCGATGCTGCCCCCGTGCGTCCCCGCGCGCGCGGGGAGCGGCCGTCGGCCGTGGCGGGTGGAGTATGCCCGCGGCGGGGTGGGCTCACCCGGCGTGCGCCGGCCCGCCGCACGGGGCGCGCGGTGCGCCGCGTGCGTTGACTCCTGGGCCGGGCGTCCCTACGCTCCGCACCCCACGCGTCACTCGCCCGGCGGCGCGTCCCGGCGTCCCGCGCCGCACGGCGGAGAGGAGGGCCGCGATGCGCACCACCGCACCGCTCCGCGTCGTGCTGCCGCTCGTGGTCTGCGGCGGCGCCCTGGTGCTCGTGCAGCTCGGTCCGCCGGCCGCCCTCGCTCCGCTGGCGCTCACCGGGATCGCGGGCGCGGGCACCGGCCTCACGCTGCTCGCGGCGGGAGCACTCCTGTGGTGGTCGCCACCGACGCCCGCCCGGGCGGCACGGCACACCGCCGTCCTGGCGGCGCTGTCGGTCGCGGCGACCTGGCTGGGCGGCTACCCGGTGGGCGTGGCCCTCGGCGCGCTGGGGATGGCGGTCGGCCTGGGCCGGTTCACATCAGGCCGGCCTGGGTGACGAACATGGCGAGGACGACCACCAGGGTCCAGCCGAGCAGGTGCTCCAGGATCTTGGGGCCGTCTTCCTTGGGGCCGCCGGTGCGCGCGCGGGCGCGGGCGGCGGCGTGGGAGGTCGCGCTCATGCGCACCACCCTGCCAGCGGGCGGCGCCCCGGGGTAGAGACGTACGTCACCGTGCCCCGGGCCGCCGGGTCCCGCTCAGGAGATGCCGACGGCCGCAAGGGCCTTGCGTTGCGCGGGAGTCGGCCGGTCGGGGAAGTAGAGGTAGCAGACCCCTCCTGTGCCGGACACCACTTTCCCGCTCGCGTTGTAGCGCTTGGTGCGGAGCCAGATGTTCTCCCACTCGCGCCGGAGGTAGACCCGGCGGACGGCCTCGTTGCTGGGTGAGGCGGGGTCGTTGGCGATCACGTCGCCCTCGGCGGTGAAGCCGATCACGGTCATGAGGTGGCCCGAGGTGCCGTAGCCGGCGCCGGTGAGCTCCTCCTTGCGGAAGGACTGGGACGTTATGGCCGGGATGCCCGCGCGGACCAGGGTCTCCAGGTCGGTGAGCGAGCGCAGCCGGGTGACGACCGCGTTCATGTCGCGGTAGCTCGCGGCGTAGGCGGCGTTGAAGGGCCAGTTGCCGCAGCCCTCGTACTGGTAGTCGTAGGTGAGGCGGGCGGCGTGGCAGACCTGGGGGTCGGCGAAGGCCGGGTCCACCCAGGCGAGGTCCTCGGGCGTGGGCCGGCGCCCCCAGTACTCGACGATCATCTGCGAGGAGGTGGGGCTGCACCAGGCCTCGCCGCCGTTGTCGTACTCGGGGTACTGGCCGACGTGGACGTTCTGCGAGTAGCGCGGCACGGTCAGCTCGTGGTCGAGGCCGGGCGTGGAGGCGGGGACGGTGAAGCGGTCGGGGACGTCGGAGGCCATCGCGCCGAGCCGCCGGACGGTGGGCGTGAGGGCGGTCCCGGGCTTGCGGTAGAGGGTGAGCCGCAGGCGGTACGAGACGAGGCGCAGTCCGCTCGCGGGGTCGTCCACGGAGAAGGTGTCGGTCCAGACGGTGGCCTTGCCGTCGCTCTGGCCGTCGACGGAGGTGCGCCGGATGTCGCCGTCGCCGGCCGCCCAGCGGCCCATCACGAACCAGGGCGTCTCGGTGGCGTCGCCGTACGTGCCGCGCAGCTCGACCTGGAGCCAGGTGCCGGGCGGGGTGTCGGCGTTCCAGGAGGCGATGACTTCGGTGGCGGGCACCGTGGAGGTGTGCGTGGGCGAGGTCCAGCTCGCGTGCTCCCAGGTGCTCGCCTTCCCCGTGTGCGGGTCGGTGTAGTCGGTGCGGCCCACGGGGGTGCCGATGACCAGGCCGGGGCGATGGCCCGACACGGCCCGGGTGCCGTCGGGGGTGCCGCAGCGCCAGTCGGTGTAGGTGTGCCAGAAGCGGTTGTCGACGAGTCCGGGCGCCGGGGCGTGCCCCCGGGCGTCGGCACAACTGTCGGCGCGTTCCTCGGGCCCGGCCGCCGGGGCGGCGGAGGCGGGAGCCGCGGTGGCCGCGGCCGTGCCGGCGGCGGCCGCGAGGGCCGCGGCGAGGACGGTTCGGCGTGGGGTGGAACGGGGCATGGGCGGGGACCCCCAGTCGAGATCGGTCGATGCGAACGGACGGGGCTGCGCGCCCCACTATCGCGGCTCCCGGAGGGCTTCGGCCAGCGATTCGACGCGTGCCGCCCGAGCAATATTGGTCTCGTCCACTGGCGCCCCCCGCCCCGCTGACCTGCGGGCTCGCCTACCCTGGGGCCATGACCGACCTCGACCGCGCGGCCGCCGCGCTGCGCCGGCTGCCGCCCTCGTGCGGACCGGTGCGGCTCGTCGCGATCGACGGGCACGCCGGCTCCGGCAAGTCCACCCTCGCCGCCCGCCTCTCCGGGGCGCTGGGCTCGGCGCCCGTGCTGCGCCTCGACGACCTCGCCACCCACGCGGAGCTCTTCGAGTGGACCGGCCGGATGCTCACCGAGGTGGTCGGGCCGCTGTCCCGGGGCGAGACGGCGCGCTACCGCCCGTACGACTGGAACCTCCGCGCCTTCGGCCCGGCCCGCGCACTGGCGCCGGAGCCGGTGGTCCTCGTGGAGGGCGTGGGGGCCGGGCGGCGGGTGCTCAGGCCGCACCTCGCGCGGCTGCTGTGGATGGAGCGCGGCCCCGAGGAGTCCTGGGCGCGCGGGCGGCGTCGCGACGGTCCGGGGCAGGCCTCCTTCTGGGACGGCTGGACCGTGGCGGAGACTCGCCATTTCTCCGAGGACCCCTCCCGGCCCTTCGCCGACACCCTGGTACGGGAGCGCGAGGAGGGTTACGAGTGGCTCGCCGGGCCCTCTGTGACAGCGAGTCCGAACCAGATCATCACCCACCGTGACGACCCCTTGGCTGCGAACTGAGTGGTCGGAAGTCCACTTCCGCAAGTGCCTCAACTCCGCTTGACCCAAGGGGCGTACAGGTCTTACGTTCTGAATGTGCGGCTTTCCGAAGTCGCCGCAGACGCGAAGCCCCCGGTTGTTCCCCCGTGATCGGGGGCTTCGTTCTGCCCCCTTCCTCACCCTGGGTCACCACCCGTGAGCGGTCGACGGATCACGTCGGATCGCTGTGGATCGACTCCTTCTCCCTCATCACGCACGCCCTGCGCAGGTACGATGCCCCTCGGTGCGGTCAATTCCCGTCCACGTGATGACGGTTGTGGGGGACCCGATGGACTTCGGCACACAGGGCGCGCACGCCCCCGCCGAGCTCGCCTGGCTGCGCGGCGTCGACGCCTACACGATGGGCGCCTATCCGCAGGCCGAGGAGGAGTTCCGTACGGCGGTGCGCATCGATCCCGGCATGGCCGACGGCTGGCTCGGCCTGCACGCGCTGCGGGTCGACACCACCACCGCCCTGCTGCGCATGTACCGCAACCGCGAGCGCTTCGGCGAGCAGCGGACCCGGCACCGCAGGACCCTCAACTCCTGGTACTGGCTGGGCTGGTGGGTGCAGCCGGTGCTGGAGAGCCCGCGCGACCTGCTGCTCGCGCACGCCTCGCACTGGCTGGACGGCCGGCACGTGCCCGAGCTCGACCGGGCGCTCGCCGGACTGCCGCCGGTCGACACCGATCCGCAGGTGCGCTTCCTGCATGCCTGCCGCTCCTACCTGGTCAAGGACTGGGAGCAGCTGGTGCGGCACACCGAGACGCTCGTCGACGACCCGCTGCTCGGCATCGAGGCGGGGCTCTTCGGCGGCATGGCCCGGGTGCGGATGGAGATGTTCGGCCAGGCCGAGCCGCTGCTGTCGGCAGCCCTCATGCGCTGCCGCAGCGAGCAGCCGCAGCGCAAGGAGCTGCGCTACTGGCTGGCCCGTGCCCACGAGGGCACCGGCCGGACCGCCGCCGCGCTGCCGCTGTACCGGGCGGTCCACCGGATCGATCCGGCCTTCATGGACACCGCCGCGCGGCTCACGGCGATCGCCGAGTACGACGGCTTCGAGGGGCCGGACGATCCGGCCGGCCTCGCGCCGGTCGCGCTCGGTGGCTTCGGCCAGGACACGATGGAAGCCGTGGACTCCGCGCCGACGGATCCGGAGACCCTGGGCGGCGACGGGCTGCTGCTCAAACCCGGCTCCGTGCCGCCGCCCGCGCCTCCTGAGCCGCCGGACTTCGTCCGGCAGAAGGCGGTCGTCCCACCGCAGCCGGTGCCGCCGCGGTTCCCCGCCAGCCCGACGGACCCGGCGCTGCTCGCCGAGGCCCTCTCGGAACTGGAGCGCATGGTCGGGATGGAACCCGTCAAACGGCAGGTCAAGGCCCTCTCGGCGCAGCTGGAGATGGCCCGGCTGCGCGCCGGACAGGGACTCCCGGTCCAGCCCCCGAAACGTCACTTCGTCTTCTCCGGCCCCTCCGGCACCGGGAAGACCACCGTCGCCCGGATCCTCGGCCGGGTCTTCTACGCGCTCGGGCTGCTCGGCGGCGACCACCTCGTGGAGGCCCAACGGGCCGATTTGGTCGGCGAGTTCCTCGGCCAGACCGCGGTCAAGGCCAACGAGCTGATCGACTCGGCCGTCGGCGGGGTGCTCTTCGTGGACGAGGCCTACTCGCTCTCCAACTCCGGCTACAGCAAGGGCGACGCCTACGGCGACGAGGCCCTCCAGGTGCTCCTCAAGCGCGCCGAGGACAACCGCGACCACCTGGTGGTGATCCTCGCCGGCTACCCGGAGGGCATGGACCGGCTGCTCGCCGCCAACCCCGGCCTGTCCTCGCGGTTCACCACCCGCGTCGACTTCCCCTCGTACCGGCCGCTGGAGCTCACCGCCATCGGCGAGGTCCTCGCCGCCTCCAACGGCGACGGCTGGGACGACGAGGCCCTGGACGAGCTGCGCTCGATCAGCGCGCACGTCGTCGAGCAGGGCTGGATCGACGAGCTCGGCAACGGACGCTTCCTGCGCACCCTGTACGAGAAGTCCTGCGCGTACCGGGACCTGCGGCTGTCCGGCTACCCGACCACACCGACCCGCGAGGACCTGGCCACCCTGCGCCTGCCGGACCTGATGCAGGCCTACGGCGAGGTCCTGTCGGGCCGCGGTCCGGTCGACCGCGGCCCTCAGGAACCGCCGGGGCTCTAGCCCGGGTTCCGCCCAGGAACCGACCCGGCCAGCACCTCGGCCAGCACCTCGGCCAGCACCTCGGCCGGCGCCTCGGCCGCCCGCTCGGGCCGGGGTGCCGGGGCCAGCCGGTGGGCGGGATCGCGGACCTCGCCCACCAGCATCTCCAGGACGTCCTCCAGGGCGACCAGGCCGAGCACCCGGCCGGAGGCGTCCGCCACCTGCGCCAGGTGGGTGGCGGCCCGGCGCATCACGGTGAGCGCGTCGTCCAGCGGGAGCTCGGCCCGCAGGACGCCCATCGGGCGCCAGATCTGCTGCGGAACCGCCCGCTCCCGGTCCTCCAGGTCGAGGACGTCCTTCACGTGCACGAAGCCCATGAAGACGCCCCGGCCCTCGGAGCACACCGGGAAGCGGGAGTAGCCGGTGCGGACCGTCAGCTCCTCGATCTCGCGCGGGGTCACCGACGGGGAGACCGTCACCAGCGCTGCCGAGGGGATCAGGACGTCCGTCACGGGGCGGGTGCCCAGTTCCAGGGCGTCCTCCAGGCGCTCCTGTTCGGCCGGGTCGAGCAGTCCGGCCTGGCCGGCGTCCTCGACGAGCCGGCCGAGCTGCGCCCGGGTGAAGACGGCCTCGACCTCGTCCTTCGGTTCCACGCGGAAGGCCTTCAGGACGAGCCGGGCGCAGGTGCCGAGCGCGCTGGTGACCGGCCGGCAGAGCCGGGCGAAGCCGACCAGGCCGGGGCCGAGCCACAGCGCGGTGCGCTCGGGGTCGGCCATCGCCAGGTTCTTCGGGACCATCTCGCCGATCACCAGGTGGAGGAAGACCACCGCGGCGAGCGCGAACACGTACCCGAGGGGGTGGATCAGGCCCTGCGGCACGCCCACGGCGTGGAAGACCGGTTCGAGCAGCCGGGCCACGGTCGGTTCGGCGACCGCGCCGAGCGTCAGCGAGCAGACGGTGATGCCGAACTGGGCGGCCGCCATCATCTGCGGCAGGTTCTCCAGGCCGTACAGCACCTGGCGGGCGCGGGAGCCGCCGAGCGGCTCGATCTGGCTGCGGCGCACGGAGACGAGGGCGAACTCGGCTCCGACGAAGAATCCGTTGGCCAGCACGAGCAGCAGGGCGAACAGCAGCGGGAGCAGGCTCATCGGGCCGCCTCCGCGCCGACGGGCACCGGGGCGGTGCGGGTGATCCGCACCCGCTCGGCGCGGTAGCGGTCGACCTGGCGCACCGAGAGGCGCCAGCCGGGGAGTTCGGCCCGGTCGCCCGGGGCGGGGATCCGCCCGAGGAGGTCGGCGACGAGCCCGGCGACCGTCTCGTACGGTCCGTCGGGCACGTCGAGTCCTATCCGGTGCAGGGTGTGCACCCGGCAGGAACCGTCGGCCTCCCAGGCCTGCTGGCCGTCCTCCGAGGGGACGGCGGCCAGCTCGGGCCGTTCGTCGGCGGCGGTGTCGTGCTCGTCGCGCACCTCGCCGACGAGCTCCTCGACGATGTCCTCCAGGGTGACGACCCCGGCGGTGCCGCCGTACTCGTCGACGACGACCGCGATCGGCTGCTCGCGGCGCAGCCGCTCCAGCAGGGCCTGGGCGGGCAGCGACTCGGGGACGAGCAGCGGCGGGACGGCGATCCGGCCCACGGGGACCCGGTGCCGCTCGTGCGGGACGACGGCGAGGGCGTCCTTGAGGTGGACCATGCCGACGACCTCGTCGATCCGCTCGCGGTAGACGGGGAAGCGGGACAGTCCCGTGGCCCGGGTGAGGTTGAGGACGTCGGCCGCGGTGGCGTCCGACTGCAGGGCGCTCACCTTCACCCGCGGGGTCATCACCTGCTCGGCGGTGAGGCCGCCGAGCGAGAGGGTCCGTACGAAGAGGTCGGCGGTGTCCTGTTCGAGGGCGCCGGCGAGGGCCGAGTGCCGGGCGAGCGAGACCAACTCCCCGGGGGTGCGGACCGAGTCGAGCTCGTCGGTCGGCTCCACGCCGAAGAGCCGGACCAGCCGGTTGGCGACCCGGTTGAGCAGGGCGATCACGGGCCGGAACAGCGTGGAGAAGACGTGCTGCGGTCCGGCGACGAAGCGGGCCACCTGGAGCGGCCGGGACACCGCCCAGTTCTTGGGGACGAGCTCGCCGACCACCATCTGGACGGCGGAGGCCAACAGCATGCCGACGACCACCGAGATGCCGGAGACGGCCCCTTCGGGGAGCCCGGTGGCGGTGAGGGGCCCGTCGAGCAGCCGGGCGAGCGCGGGCTCGGCGAGCATGCCGGTGACGAGCGAGGTGATGGTGATGCCGAGCTGGGTGCCGGAGAGCTGGAAGGAGAGCTCGCGCAGCGCCTTGACGACGGTGCGGGCCCGGCGGTCGCCTTCGGCCGCGGCACGTTCGGCCTCGGGGCGTTCCACCGTGACGAGGCCGAACTCGGCCGCCACGAAGAAGCCGTTGGCGAGGATGAGCAGGAAGGCTGCGGCGAGCAGCAGAAGCGAGACGATCATGCCGCCGCCTCGGGTGAGAGGGCGGCGCGGGTACTACCGGACGATCCGTCCATTGCCGGAGGGAGTCACTCCTCGGGTCGAAGGGCTGCCCCGCGGGCCGCCGGCGGGCGGCCCTGCACACGCGAGGCGGTGGTGCCGCTCGGCACCACCGCCTCAAGAGTAGTCACGCCCCGGCCGCCGGGGGCAGGGGGTCGGCCCCGTATGGGGGACGGGTCAGGGTGTCAGGACGCCTCGTCGCCGGTGCCGTGGCTGTCGGCGAGGGCGCGCAGCGCGCGGGCGTCGCGGATGGCCGACTCCTTGGCGATGCCGGGCTGGATGCCGAGCGCGGGCAGGCTGGTGCCGTCGCTCAGGTCGAGGTAGACCCACGGGTCGCCGGGGCGCAGGTTGACCTTGAGGATCTCGGCCCACGCGAGTCGGCGCGTCCGGGTGATGTTGACGACCGTCACCCCCTGGGCGTCGGCGACGACCTTGGGGCGGCTCAGCAGGACGAGGACGCCCAGGAAGAGCGCGGCGGTGAAGACGAAGCTGGCCCGCTCCCCCGGTCCCAGCTTCTCCAGCATCATCCCGACGGCGGTGATGACGACGAACATCGCCACCCCGACGGTCAGCAGCACGACCCGGGTGCGACCCGGCCGGAAGGTGACCGGGAGGGTGGAGGCGGAGGCGGAGGAGTCGGACATACGGGTTCCTTGCGCGGGTTCCTGCGGGCGCCGCTCCGGGCGCCCGCCGGGGGGTCGGGTCAGAGGCGGCAGGCGTGGATGGCCGTGGTGAGGATGGCGCGGGCGCCCAGCTCGTACAGGTCGTCCATGACCTTCTGCGCCTCCCGGGAGGGGACCATGGCGCGGACGGCGACCCAGCCCTCGTTGTGCAGCGGGGAGACGGTGGGCGACTCCAGGCCGGGGGTGAGGGCGACGGCCTGCTCCAGGTGCTCGGCGCGGCAGTCGTAGTCCATCATCACGTACGAGCGGGCGACGAGGACGCCCTGGAGGCGGCGCAGGAACTGCTGGACCTTCGGGTCGTCGGTCGGGGCGCCGGTGCGGCGGATGACGGTGGCCTCGGAGGTGAGGATCGGCTCGCCGATGACCTCCAGGCCCGCGTTGCGCAGGCTGGTGCCGGTCTCGACGACGTCCGCGATGATCTGGGCGACGCCCAGCTGGATCGCGGTCTCGACGGCGCCGTCGAGGTGCACGACGGAGGCGTCGACGCCCTGCTCGGCGAGGTGCTTGGCGACGATGCCCTCGTAGGAGGTGGCGATCGTCATGCCCTGGAAGTCCTCGGGGCCGTTGGCGGTCCCGGGACGGGTGGCGTAACGGAAGGTCGAGCGGCCGAAGTTCAGCGGCAGGATCTCCTCGGCGTTGGCGCCGGAGTCCAGGAGCAGGTCGCGGCCGGTGATGCCGATGTCGAGCCGGCCGGACGCCACGTAGATCGCGATGTCCTTGGGGCGGAGGTAGAAGAACTCCACCTCGTTGTCCGGGTCGACGACGACGAGTTCCTTGGACTCCTTGCGCTGCCGGTAGCCCGCCTCATGGAGCATTGCCATCGCAGGTCCGGAGAGAGAACCCTTGTTGGGGACGGCGATGCGCAGCATGGGACGGGCTTCCTTTGCCTCAGGTGTAAGGGAGTGTTTCGGTGCTCACGTGCTCAGAAGTGCTCGGCGGGCCCTGGAGGGGGCGCGCTCAGAGATGGGAGTAGACGTCGTCGAGCGAGATCCCGCGGGCGACCATCATCACCTGGACGTGGTACAGCAGCTGCGAGATCTCCTCGGCGGCGGCTTCCTTGCCCTCGTACTCGGCGGCCATCCAGACCTCGGCGGCCTCCTCGACGACCTTCTTGCCGATGGCATGGACGCCCTTGCCGACCAGTTCCGCGGTACGGGAGGTCGCCGGGTCGCCGGTCTCGGCCTTGAGCTTGAGCTCGGCGAAGAGCTCTTCGAAGGTTTTGTTCGCCATGATGTCCTAAGAGTACGGGGTGTGAGAGGACGGGCGCGCAGCGCCTCCATCAGGGGTGGTGGTGGGGCGACGGGCGGGCCCTCAGCGCCAGGGTTCGCTGACCGTGCGCAGCGTGGTCGCGGTGGCGACGGCTGCGGTGACGGCCTCGTGGCCCTTGTCCTCGGTGGATCCCTCGAGGCCGGCCCGGTCCAGGGCCTGCTGCTCGTTGTCGACGGTCAGGACGCCGAATCCGACGGGTACGCCGGTGTCGATCGAGACCTGGGTGAGGCCGTGGGTGACGCCCTGGCACACGTACTCGAAGTGCGGCGTTCCGCCGCGGATGACGACGCCGAGTGCCACGATGGCATCGTAACCGCGACCGGCGAGTACCTTCGCCACGACCGGGAGCTCGAAGCTGCCGGGGACGCGGAGCAGGGTGGGCTCCTCGATGCCGAGCTCGCTCAGGGCCCGCAGGGCGCCGTCGACGAGGCCGTCCATGATCTTCTCGTGCCACTGGGCCGCGATGACCGCGACCCGGAGGTCGCCGCAGTTCTTCACGCTGAGGACGGGTGCGCCCTTGCCGCTCATGTTTCTCCTTGCCGAATGCCGGTCGTACGTGCGGGATTACTGGTTGTCGCAGGTGGAGGCGGTGGAGCCGTCCAGCCAGGGCAGGTCGTGGCCCATGCGGTCGCGCTTGGTGCGCAGGTAGCGGAGGTTGTGCTCGCCGGCCTGGACCGGCATGGGCTCACGGCCCTCCACGGTGAGGCCGTGGCGGGTGAGGGCGTCGATCTTGTCGGGGTTGTTGGTCATCAGCCGCAGGCTGCGGACCCCGAGGTCGACGAGGATCTGCGCGCCGGCCGCGTAGTCGCGGGCGTCGGCGGGCAGCCCGAGCTCCAGGTTGGCGTCGAGGGTGTCGCGGCCGCGCTCCTGGAGCTCGTACGCGCGCAGCTTGGACAGCAGGCCGATGCCGCGCCCCTCGTGGCCGCGCAGGTAGACGACGACACCGCGGCCGGCCGCGGTGACCCGGTCCATGGAGGCCTGGAGCTGGGGGCCGCAGTCGCAGCGCAGGGAGTGGAAGATGTCGCCGGTCAGGCACTCGGAGTGGACCCGGACCAGGACGTCCTCGCCGTCGCCGATCTCGCCGTGGACGAGGGCGACGTGCTCGACGCCGTCGACGATGGAGCGGTAGCCGTACGCGGTGAACTCGCCGTGCGCGGTGGGCAGCTGGACCTCGGCCTCGCGGCGGACGGTGGGTTCGGCGGAGCGGCGGTAGGCGATCAGGTCCTCGATGGAGATGATCGTCAGGCCGTGCTTGCGGGCGAAGGGGATCAGCTCGGGCAGCCGCAGCATGACCCCGTCCTCGCCGGCGATCTCGACGATCGCGCCGGCCGGGCGGAGGCCGGCGAGGCGGGCGAGGTCGACGGCGGCCTCGGTGTGCCCGTTGCGGACCAGGACGCCGCCGGGCTTGGCGCGCAGCGGGAAGACGTGGCCGGGGCGGACGAAGTCGCCGGGCTGGTGCTCGCCGCTCGCGAGCATGCGCAGGGTGGTGGCGCGGTCGGCGGCGGAGATGCCGGTGGTGACGCCGTGGGCGGCGCTCGCGTCCACGGAGACGGTGAAGGCCGTCTGCATGGACTCGGTGTTGTGGTCGACCATCTGCGGCAGCCGGAGGCGTTCCAGCTCCTCCCCCTCCATGGGGGCGCAGATCAGGCCGCGGCACTCGCTCATCATGAAGGCGACGACCTCGGGGGTGGCCTTCTCGGCGGCGATGACCAGGTCGCCCTCGTTCTCGCGGTCCGCGTCGTCCACGACGACGACGGGGCGGCCGGCCGCGATGTCGCGGATGGCCTGCTCGACGGGGTCGAGGGCGAGATCGGTGGCGTCCCAGAGAGGCAGCGCACTCATGCGTGGGCTCCTTCCAGAGCGGGGGCCGTACGGGACCGGAGCCACCAGTCGCGCATGCCCCAGATGACGAGGGCGAAGTAGATGACGTAGACGAGGCCGGAGAAGGCGAGGCCGCTGTTGAAGGCGAGCGGGACGCCGACCAGGTCGACCAGGAGCCAGGCGAACCAGAACTCGACCAGACCGCGGGCCTGGGCGACCATCGCGACGAGGGTGCCGACGAAGATGTACGCGTCGGCCCACGGGCTCCAGGAGAGCGACGGGTAGAGGGTGAAGAGCCCGCCGACGGCGAGGGTGCCGACGGCCGCGCCGGCCAGGAGGACGCCGCGCTCCTTCCAGGTGGCGAAGCGGACGGCGATCGAGCCGTCCTGGGCCTGCCGGCGGCCGCGGCTCCACTGGCGCCAGCCCCAGACGGCCACGCCGATGACCAGGAGCTGCTTGCCGACGCCGCCGCTGAGGTGGGCGGAGGCGTAGGCGCCGACGAGGATGACGCCGGAGAGCAGCTGCGCGGGCCAGGTGAGGACGGAGCGGCGCCAGCCGAGGGCCAGGGCGATGAGGCCGATCGTGTTGCCGATCATGTCGGACCACATGATGTGCTGGCCGAAGGCGCTGAACGCCTCGGAGTTGAGCCAGTTCACTTGACGTTCTCCTGAGCGTTCGGGCCGAGCAGGCGCTCGACGTACTTGGCGATGACGTCGACCTCGAGGTTGACCGGGTCGCCGGGCTGCTTGATGCCGAGCGTGGTCAGGGCGAGGGTGGTGGGGATGAGGCTGATGGTGAAGTAGTCGGCGGCGGCGTCGACGACGGTGAGGCTGACGCCGTCGACCGTGATCGAGCCCTTCTCGACGACGTAGCGGGAGAGGTGGGCGGGCAGGCCGACCTTCACGAGCTCCCAGTGCTCCGACGGGGTGCGCTCCAGGACGGTGCCGGTGCCGTCCACGTGGCCCTGGACGATGTGGCCGCCGAGGCGGTCGCCGACGGCCATCGGGCGCTCCAGGTTGACCCGGGAGCCGATCTCCAGGGCGCCGAGCGAGGAACGCTTGAGCGTCTCGGCCATCACGTCGGCGGTGAACTCCCCGTCGCCGTGTTCGACGACCGTGAGGCAGACCCCGTTGACGGCGATGGAGTCGCCGTGTTTGGCGTCCTCCGTGACCAGGGGGCCGCGCAGCCGGAAGCGGGAGGCGTCCGGCAGCTGCTCGACGGCTACGACCTCGCCCAGCTCTTCGACGATTCCGGTGAACACGGTCAGGCTCCCTTGATGGTGGTGGTGGGGACGGCGGTGACGCGGAGGTCGGATCCGATGCGCTCGGTCTCGGTGATGTCGAGCCGCAACGCTTCCGTGAGGGTGCTGATTCCGGCGTCGGCGAGGGCCGCGGGGCCCGCGCCGAGGAGGACCGGGGCGAGGTAGCCGACGACCTGGTCGACGGCGTCCGCGGCGACGAAGGAGCCCGCGAGGGTGGGGCCGCCTTCGAGGAGGACGGAGCGGACGCCCCGCGCGTACAGGTGGGTGAGCAGGTCGTGGACGCCGATCCGGCCGTCGTGCAGGGGCAGCCGGAGCAGTTCGACGCCGGGCAGGTGCCGGGTGTCGGCGTCCTCGCCCACGACGAGGAGGGTGGGTGCGGCGGCGTCGAGGACGCGGGCGGTCGGCGGGACCGTGGCGCGGGTGTCGAGCGCGACGCGCAGGGGCTGGGTGACGTCGTCGATGCCGCGGACGGCGAGGTGCGGGTCGTCGGTGCGGAGCGTGCCCCCGCCGACGACGACGGCGTCGGACTCGGCGCGCAGCCGGTGGACGTCGGCGCGGGAGTCGGCGGAGCTGATCCAGCGGGAGGTGCCGTCGGCGGCGGCGGTGCGGCCGTCGAGGGTGGCGGCGTACTTCCAGCGGACGAAGGGGCGGCCGCGGCGGACGGAGGTGAGCCAGGCGATGTTGCCGGCCTCGGCCTCGGCCTCCAGGAGGCCCTGCACGACCTCGACGCCGGCCGCGCGCAGGGTGTCGGCGCCGCCGGTGGCCTGCGGGTTCGGGTCGCCGACCGCGTATGCGACCCGGCTGATCCCGGCCTCGACGAGGGCCTGGGCGCAGGGGCCGGTGCGACCGGTGTGGTTGCAGGGTTCGAGGGTGACGTACGCGGTGCCGCCGCGGGCCAGGACGCCGGCCTCGCGCAGGGCGTGGATCTCGGCGTGCGGGCCGCCGGCGCGCTGGTGGTAGCCGGTGCCGACCGGGTGGCCGGAGGCGTCGGTGATGACGCAGCCGACGACGGGGTTGGGGCTGGTGGAGCCGAGTCCGCGGGCGGCGAGCGCGATGGCGCTCCGCATGGCGGTGATGTCGGCGGGCGTGGCCACCGGGTCCTCCTGCCTCTTCGGGCACGGACTCCGGGGCCTGTCGATGACGACAGAGAGCGGGTACGACGTCTCACGCAGGGTGCGCCGAGGCCGGAGGTCCCCTGGGGACGCCGCATCGATGCCGATACGGCGGCCAGCGGACATACGGCCGGCACACCCCTGGTAGGGGTCGCCCGCCGCGCACTGCCTCCCATCCGGACTTTCACCGTCGGTCCAGGAATCTCACCTGGTCAACCGGCCGCTGGCTTGCGGACGGGTCGCGGACTATACCGCCGGTTCGGAATTACACCGACCCCGGAGTGCGCTGCTGCTGATACAGGGCCAGTGTGCCACGGCCGGTAACCGGCCAAACGGGTGAGGCCCTGTGGGCTGGCTCACAGCCCGCGCTCACCCTCCCATGGATTCCTTCGTTGGTCCAGACCTATTGACGCACTGGTCTAGTCCTCTTAATCTCCGTGTCACCTCCGAGGTGCGGCCCACCGGTGGTGCGCACTCCACGGGCCCAACACGAGCCACCCCCTTGTTCGTTGTGTTCTGCCGACCTCCCTTGGAGGAACCGAACGTGCTGTCCCCCACGAAGAGAGCGAGCCTGCTCGCCTCCGGCGCCGCCGTCGCCGGGCTGCTGATCAGCTCTCTCGCCTCCGGCGGCGTCTCGTACGCGGCCGACAACGAGTCCTGTCGCCCCGACGGGCTCTACAAGACGCCCGGCGTCGACGTCCCGTACTGCTCGGTCTACGACACCGAGGGCCGCGAGAAGATGGGCGCGGACCACCAGCGCCGCGTCATCGGCTACTTCACCGGCTGGCGCGACGGCAAGAACGGTCAGCCCGCCTACCTGGCCAAGGACATCCCGTGGGAGAAGATCACCCACATCAACTACGCCTTCGGCCACATCGGCGCGGACAACAAGCTCTCCGTCGGCACGGACGGTCCGAACAACGCCGCCACCGGGATGACCTGGCCCGGTGTCGCAGGCGCCGAGATGGACCCCGCGTACGCCTACAAGGGCCACTTCAACCTGCTCAACAAGTTCAAGAAGCAGCACCCGAACGTGAAGACCCTGATCTCGGTCGGCGGCTGGGCCGAGACCGGCGGCTACTTCGCGGACAACGGTGACCGGGTCAACTCCGGCGGCTTCTACTCGATGGCCACCAACGCCGACGGTTCGGTCAACCAGGCCGGGATCGACACCTTCGCCGCGTCCTCCGTCGACTTCATCCGCACGTACGGCTTCAACGGCGTCGACATCGACTACGAGTACCCGACGACCATGAAGGACGCCGGAAACCCGCTCGACTGGCAGCTCGCCAACGCGCGCCGCGCCGGCCTCGTGCAGGGCTACGCGGCCCTCATGAAGTCGCTGCGCGAGAAGCTGGACGTGGCGGGCGCCGCCGACGGCAAGCACTACCTGCTGACCGTCGCCGCCCCCTCCTCCGGGTACCTGCTGCGGGGCATGGAGACCTTCCAGATGCAGAAGTATCTGGACTACGTCAACATCATGTCCTACGACCTGCACGGCGCCTGGAACGAGTACGTCGGGCCCAACGCCTCCCTCTTCGACGACGGCAAGGACGGCGAGCTCGCCGCCGCCAACGTCTACGGCTCGGCGCAGTACGGCAACATCGGGTACCTCAACACCGACTGGGCGTACCACTACTTCCGCGGCTCGATGCCGGCCGGCCGGATCAACATCGGCCTGCCCTACTACACCCGCGGCCACAAGAACGTGCAGGGCGGCACCGACGGCCTGTGGGGCAAGGCCTCCGCGACCACCTGCCCCGCCGGAGCCGGTCTGACCAAGTGCGGTGACGGCGCCACCGGCATCGACAACCTCTGGCACGACAAGGACACCAACGGCGTCGAGTCGCCCGCCGGCTCCAACCCGATGTGGCACGCCAAGAACCTCGAGAAGGGGATCGTCGGCGACTACGTCACCCAGTACGGCTTCCCGGCGAACACCACCCTGACCGGCACCTACGCCCGCAAGTACGACTCGACCCTGGTCGCGCCGTGGCTGTGGAACGCGCAGAAGAAGGTCTTCCTCTCCACCGAGGACGAGCAGTCGGTGGCCGCCAAGGCGGACTACGTGGTCAGCAAGGGCATCGGCGGCACGATGGTCTGGGAGATGGCCGGCGACTACGCCTGGAACGCCGCCAAGGGCCAGTACGAGATGGGCTCCACGCTCACCTCGCTGATGTACGACAAGTTCAAGGCCGCCACCCCGTACGGCGCGAAGAAGTCCAACGCGACCCTGCCGACGCAGGCCGTGAAGATCGACGCGCAGTTCACCGAGTTCAAGCTGGGTGACTCCAACTACCCGATCACCCCGAAGATCAAGATCACCAACAACACGGCGACCACCCTCCCGGGCGGCACGGAGTTCCAGTTCGACTACGGGACCTCGGCCCCGGCCAACGCCTCCGACCAGTCCGGCTTCGGCACCAAGGTGATCAGCAGCGACCACACGGGCAGCAACGTGGGCGGCCTGAAGGGCGACTTCCACCGGGTCTCCCTGAAGCTGCCGGCCTGGCAGTCGCTCGCCCCCGGCGCGACCGTGGACCTGGCGTTCAACTACTACCTGCCGGTCTCCACGCCGTCGAACTGGACGGTCACCATCAACGGCACCGCGTACGCCCTCGCCGGCGACCTGGCGCGCGGCACGACCGTGGTGGAGCCGGGCGCGACCACGCCGCCCACCACTCCCCCGACCACGCCGCCCACGACCCCGCCGACGACTCCCCCGACCACCCCGCCCACCACGCCGCCGACGACGCCGCCCACGGGCTGCACCGCCCCGGCGTACGTGGCCGGCACGGTCTACAACTCGGGCAGCCTCGTCTCCCACAAGGGCCACAGCTGGAAGGCCCAGTGGTGGACGCAGAACGAGGAGCCGGGCACGACCGGCGACTGGGGCGTCTGGAAGGACCAGGGCGCCTGCTAGTCCGCACCACCTGAGAAACCCCCGGCGGCGGTCTCACGGCCCTTGCCGCCGCCGGGCCTCCCACCGCGCCGCGTCCCCCTGTCCGGGGCGCGGCGCGGGCGCGTTGCACGGCCCGGGCGGCCACGGGGGGCCGGGGCGGGCTGCGGCGGCCCCGGCCGGGCGGGTCACGGGAAGAGCGCGTCCTGCGCCGCGTCACGGGCCGTGAGCAGCGCCCCGCGCAGGATGCCCGCGTCGCCCAGGGTGGTGGCGCGCACCTCGGTGCGCAGCGGCGAGAGGGTGGCGAGCCGGGCCTCGACGCGGGCGGCGAGGGCGGGGCCGCCGCGGTGGCCGGTCTCGCCGCCGAGCACGACGCAGCCGGGGTCGAGAACGGCGGCGACCGAGGCGGCGCCGATGGCGAGCCGGGCGGCGAGGGCGTCGAGGAAGCGCCCGTCGCCGGATTCGAGCGCGGTGGCGGGGTCGAGCCCGTACGAGACGGCGAGGGCGTCGACCGCCGCGGCGCAGGCCAGTTCGTCGAAGCCGCCGTCGCAGCCGTGGGCGGAGGGCAGCCCGCTGGTGCCGGGCACCGGCAGGAAGCCGATCTCGCCCGCTCCGCCGGAGGCCCCACGGCGCAGCCGGCCGTCCAGGACGACGGCTGCGCCGATGCCCTGGCCGAGCCAGAGCAGCACGAAGGTGTCGTGGGCCGCGCGGGCGGCGCCCTCGCGCAGTTCGGCGACGGCGGCCAGGTTGACCTCGTTCTCCACCAGGACGGCGGCGGGCAGCCGCCGCTGGAGGACGGAGACGAGCCGCCGGTGCCAGGCGGGCAGCTTCGCGGTGTCCCGCAGCTCCCGGGTGGCCGGGTCGATGAGCCCGGGGGCGCCGACGGCGACGCTGTGCAGCCGGCTGGCGCCCGCCTCCCGGGCGGTGCGTTCGAGGAGCGCGACCGCCTGGTCGACGGCGGGTTCCGGCGCGGTGCCGTCGCCGATGGGGACGGTGGCCTCGGCGAGGGTGGCGCCGAGCAGGTCGGAGACGACCACGGAGACCGATCGGGTGCGCACGTCGAGCGCGGCGAGGTGGGCGCGGTCGGCGACGATTCCGTACAGCTTGGCGTTGGGGCCGCGGCGTTCGGCGCCGGCCTCGCCGACGACGTGGACGAGTCCGGAGCCCCTGAGCCGTTCGACGAGGTCGGCGACGGTGGGCCGGGAGAGTCCGGTGAGCGTCTTGAGCTGGGTCGCCGTCAACGGGCCCTCGTCCTGGAGCAGGCGCAGGGCGAGCCGGTCGTTGATGGCCCGGGCGGTGCTCGGGGATGCGGCCATGCGGTGATCCTCTCAGACGGTCCGGCAGCGCCTTCCGCCCGCCCCACTATTTATCAGGGAGGGTTCCTGATAGTTTACGCGGCCAACAGCACACACCGGCTCCGGGGAGGGCATCACATGGCGGACGGAACCGTCTTCACCACCCAGCGGCTACGACGGGCCCGCTTCGCCGTCGCCGCCGTCTTCTGCGTCCACGGCGCGGTCACGGGCAGCTTCGCGACCCGGATCCCCTGGATCCAGGAGCACGCCGGGGTCAGCGCGGGCCAGCTCGGCCTGGCCCTCGCCTTCCCCGCGATCGGCGCCTCCCTGGCGATGCCGCTGGCCGGGGCCGTCAGCCACCGCTTCGGCGCCCGCACCGCGCTGCGCGGCCTGCTCGCGCTGTGGACGCTCGCGCTGACCCTGCCCTCGCTGGCGCCGAACGTGTACGGCCTGTGCGCGGTGCTCTTCCTCTACGGCGCCACCGCCGGGATGTCCGACGTGGCGATGAACGCCCTCGGCGTCGAGGTCGAGAACCGGCTCGGCCGCTCGATCATGTCCAGCCTGCACGGGATGTGGAGCGTGGGCGCCCTGCTCGGCTCCGCGGCCGGCACCCTCGCCGCCCACCTCGGCGTCGACGCCCGGGTGCACCACCTGACCGCCGCCCTGGTCCTCACCGCCCTCGGCCTGGTCTTCTGCCAGGGCGTCCTCGACCTGCGCAGCACCCCCGACGAGGAGCCGCCGCCGCGCTTCGCGCTGCCCCCGAAGTCCGCCCTGGTGATCGGCGCGATCGGCTTCTGCGCGGTCTTCGCGGAGGGCGCGAGCCTGGACTGGTCCGCCGTCTACCTCAAGGACGAGCTGGGCACCTCGGCCGGGCTCGCGGCCGCCTCGACCACCGCCTTCGCGCTGACCATGGCCGTCGCGCGGCTGGCCGGCGACCGGGTCGTGGACCGTTTCGGCGCGGAGCGCACGGTGCGGGTCGGCGGGCTCGCGGCCACGGCCGGCGGGGTGCTCGTGGTGTTCGCCCCGCACGCGGCCCTGGCGATGGCCGGATTCGGACTGATCGGGCTCGGGGTGGCCGTCGTCGTCCCGCTCGCCTTCGCCGCCGCCGGGCGCAGCGGCCCGAACCCGAGCCAGGCCATCGCGGGCGTCGCCACCATCACGTACACCTCGGGGCTCATCGCCCCCTCGGCGATCGGCGGCATCGCGAACGCGACCTCCCTGGTCGTCTCGTTCGGCCTGGTCACGCTGCTCTCCTTCGGCCTGGTGCTCGGCGCGGGCGTGCTGCGCAACCGGGCCCGGGCCACCGCGGGGGCGGCCGGGACGGGTGCGGACTTCCGGGAAGGGGTCCACTGACCGGCGGCGCATTACCATGTGGCTGATCTTTTTCGGCCATGACCCGGCCATCGGAACCCGGAGAACTGGAGCGACCACATGAGCCTCGGCGTGCGCTGGAAACTGCACGGCGACGGGAGGACACCCGCTCCGGGGGCCGTCGTCCGGCCGGACGAGCGCCTGTCCTGGCCCCGTACCGTCGGGCTCGGTGCCCAGCACGTGGTCGCGATGTTCGGCGCCTCGTTCGTCGCCCCGGTGCTCATGGGCCTGGACCCGAACCTGGCGATCATGATGTCCGGCGTCGCGACCGTGATCTTCCTGCTCGCGACCCGGGGCACGGTCCCCTCGTACCTGGGCTGCTCGCTCTCGTTCGTGGGCGTCGCCGCCGCGATCCGGGCCTCCGGCGGCACCAGCGCCACCGTGACCGGTGCGGTGTTCGTGGTCGGCGGCGTGCTCTTCCTGGCCGGCCTCGCGGTGCGGAAGTTCGGCGCGCGGATCATCCACGCGGCGATGCCGCCGGTGGTCACCGGCGCCGTGGTCATGCTGATCGGCTTCAACCTGGCCCCGGTCACGGCGTCCACGTACTGGCCGCAGGACCAGTGGACGGCCCTGCTGGTCATGCTGTTCACCGGGCTCGCCGTGGTCTGCCTGCGCGGCTTCTGGTCGCGGATCGCGATCTTCCTCGGCCTGATCTTCGGCTACGCCATCTCCTGGGTCTTCGACCTGGTCTTCGGCAAGATCCACTCGGTGTCCCCGGGCGGTCAGGTCACCGATCACTGGCGGCTCGACCTGTCCGCCGTCTCCCAGGCCGACTGGATCGGCCTGCCCACCTTCCACGGCCCGAGCTTCGAGTGGTCGGCGATCCTGGTGGCGCTGCCGGTGGTGATCGCGCTGATCGCGGAGAACGCCGGGCACGTGAAGGCCGTCGGCGAGATGACCGGCGACTCCCTGGACGACAAGCTGGGCACCGCGATCGCCGCGGACGGCGCCGCGTCCATGCTGTCCACCGCCGTGGGCGGCCCGCCGAACACCACGTACTCCGAGAACATCGGCGTCATGGCCGCCACCCGCGTCTACTCCACCGCCGCCTACTGGGCCGCGGCCGGCTTCGCGCTGCTCTTCGGCCTCTGCCCGAAGTTCGGCGCGGTCGTGGCCGCCATCCCCGGCGGTGTGCTCGGCGGCATCACCGTGATCCTCTACGGCATGATCGGCCTGCTCGGCGCCCAGATCTGGATCAACGCCAAGGTCGACCTGCGCAACCCGCTCAACCTGGTGCCCGCCGCGGCCGGCATCATCATCGGCGTCGGCGGGGTGAAGCTCACCTTCACCGACACCTTCGAGCTCGGCGGCATCGCCCTCGGCACGATCGTGGTCATCACCGGCTACCACGTGCTGCGCGCCTTCGCCCCGGCCCACCTCAAGCAGCAGGAGCCGCTGCTGGACTCGGGCACCAGCTCGTACGAGGGCACGGCGGACGAGGAGAAGACCGCCAAGCCGTAGGCGATTCGCCCGTTCTGGGGAAGCCGGGCGGCGGAACCCCTCCGTCCGGCTCCGTGACTGCCACGCTGCAACCATGGCGCAGACGCAGCACTTCCCCGTCGGGCCCTTCACCGCCGTCGACCCCGTGGTGGACCGGATGCGGGCCTTCCGCTCGGCCTGGCACCCGGCCGACGGGGTCGCGGTGTTCAACCGGGTCTATCTGACCGTCACCGAGGAGATCGGCCACGCCATCGAGGCGGGCACCTTCGCCGACCGGCGGGCCGCCGCCACCCTGGACGTGCGCTTCGCCCAGCGCTACCTCGCCGTCGTCGAGGCCGTCGGCACCGGCGCCCCGGCCCCCGCCTGCTGGCGCCCGCTCTTCCACTACCGCCGGCATCCCGGCGTACGGCCGCTGCAGTTCGCGCTCGCCGGGATCAACGCGCACATCGGGCACGACCTGGCCCTCGCCGTGGTCGACACCTGCCGGACGCTGGAGTGCTCGCCGGCGGAGCTGGAGGACGACTTCGACCGGGTCGGCGACATCCTCGTCCTCCTGGAGGAGCGCATCCGGGAGGAACTGATGCCGGGCCCGGACCTCCTGGAGGTCGCGGACCCGCTGACGCATCTGCTCGGCTGCTGGAGCCTGGACCGGGCCCGCGACGGGGCCTGGCTCGCCGCCCGCTCGCTGTGGCAGCTGCGGCGGCTGCCCGACCTGGCCGAGGAGTTCACCGAACGCCTCGACCGGTCGGTGGGCCTGGTGGGGCGGATGCTGCTCACCCCGCTGGCCCGCCCCTAGGGCCTGTCGTCAAACTCCCGTCGTCGCGGGGCAGGCGGGAGTTTGACGACAGGCCCTAGACCGGGCCGGGGGATCAGTCCTCCGGGAGCTCGACCGGGGCGATCTCGTCGTACACGTCGCCCGGGCCCGGGTTGGTGGCGTCCGTCGCGCCGCCGAAGTGGTGCATCACGCCCCAGACCGCGTTGAGCGCCGTCTGCACCGCGCCCTCGGCCCAGCCGGCCGTCCAGGAGATGTCGTCGCCGGCGAGGAAGATGCCGCGCTTGTCCTGGGGCAGGCGGTCCTGCATGAAGTGGGTGAACAGGCGCCGCTGGTAGCGGTAGTGACCCGGCAGGTTGGCCTTGAACGCGCCCATGAAGTAGGGCTCGTTCTCCCAGGAGACGGTGACCGGGTTGCCGATGATGTGCTTGCGGATGTCGACGTTCGGGTAGATCTCGCCGAGCGACTTCAGCATGACCTCCATGCGCTCGTTCGCGGACAGCGGCAGCCACTTCAGGCTGTCGTCGCACCACGTGTACGAGAGGCAGATGGTGGCCGGCTTGTCCGGGCCGTCGTCCAGGAGGTAGGTGCCGCGGGTCATCCGGTCGGTCAGCGTCATCGACATGACGTCGCGACCCGTCGGGTTCCCCTCGCCGTCGACGGCCTTGTCCAGCCAGAACGGCCGGTCCACGGGGACGAAGAGCTTCGAGGACTCCATGTAGTGGGTCCGCTCCATCGCCGTCCAGTGGTCGATCGGGAAGAGCGAGTCGTCGCACGCGATCTTGGACAGCAGCATCCAGGACTGGGCGGTGAAGATCGCCGCCTGGTACGTGCGGATGTCGCCGGACGCGTCGGTGACGGTGATCCGGTTGCCGGCCGCGCGGGTCAGACGGGTCACGGCCGGGCGCGGAGTGCCCTCGTGCAGGGAGCTCAGCGAGGTGCCCTGGGCCCAGTGGACGATCTTCCCCGGCTCGCGCTCCCACAGGCGCAGCGGCAGCTGCTGGGAGCCGCCGACGATGCCGCGGTGGTGGTCGTCGGCCTCGGTGTAGACGACCCGGAGGATCTCCAGGATGGAGTTCGGGAAGTCGGTGTCCCAGCCGCCGGTGCCGAACCCGACCTGACCGAAGATCTCGCGCTTGCGGAAGGACTGGAAGGCCTCGGACTTGCAGAGGAAGCCGTAGAAGGTCTCGTCGTCCAGCTTCGCGACCAGCTTGGCCCAGATCTCGCGGATGCGCGGGACGTCGCGCTCGCGCATCGCCTGGTTCATGTCCGAGAAGTCGGCGCCCTCGTCGAGGCAGGCGTTCCAGGCCTCGGCGACGTCGCGGTAGATCTGCGGCAGGTCGTCGATGGTCTCGGCGTAGTGGGTCTCGCCCTTGAGGTCGACGACGGTCGACGGAGTGGCCTCGGCCAGCGGGTTCGGGAACGGCGTGGTCTCCAGGCCGACCAGGTCGATGTAGTGCTGGAGCGCGGTCGAGGAGGGCGGGAAGCGCATCGCGCCCATCTCGGCCGTCAGACCCTCGGTCTCCGGGCCCTCGAAGCCGACGGTGCGCAGCCGGCCGCCGATCTGGTCCGCCTCGTAGACGACGGGCTTGAGGCCCATCTTCATCAGCTCGTACGCCGCGATGATGCCGGACAGGCCGCCACCGATGACGGCGACCTCGGTGCCGTGCTCGGTCGCGGGTATCTGGCCGAGGCCGGCCGGGTGGGCCAGGAAGTCGTCGTAGGCGTACGGGAAGTCCGGACCGAACATGGTGATCGGCGGCTGCTGCTCGTCGGCGTGCTCGACGGCGTTGGGCACGGTGGACGTCATGGGGTACGGACTCCTTGCACGAAAGAATGAAGCGGGGGAGGACGGGCGGGGGCGGCTCAGGCCCGGTCGTGGACCAGGGGGCCGTAGAGGCCCGGGCGCCGGTCGCGGAGGTAGGGGTTCTCCGCGCGGGAGGCCGCGAGGAAGTCGCTGTCGACGTCGCCCATGACGAGGTCCTCGCCCCGTCCGGCGCGGACCCGGGCGGTGCCGTCGGGGGCCGCGAGCGTGGACAGGCCGACGAACTCGAAGTCGCCCTCGGGGCCGGTCCGGTTGGCGTACGCGATGTACATCTGGTTCTCGAAGGCGCGCACGGGGACGACGGACTCGGGGACGACCTCGGCCGGGTGCATGAGCGCGGTCGGCACGAGGAGGAGGTCGGTGCCGGCGAGCGCCTGCGCCCGTACGTTCTCGGGGAACTCGACGTCGTAGCAGATCATCAGACCGACGGTGAGGCCGGCGAGCTCCGCCTGGACGACGGCGCGGTCGCCGGGGGTGAACCACTTCAGCTCGAAGTCGCCGAAGAGATGGGTCTTCCGGTAGTGCGCGAGCACGGCGCCGTCGGCGCCGAAGAGCTGCGCGGAGTTGTGGAGCACCCCGTGCGCCCCGGTGTCCCGCTCCGGGTAGCCGTAGCCGACGGCCAGGCCGTGGCGGACGGCGATCTCGGCGACGGCCTGAGCGGAGGGACCGTCGGCGGGCTCGGCGAGGCGGGCGATGTCGGCGCCGATCGCGTAGCCGGTGAGGTAGAGCTCGGGGGTGAGGAGCAGCCCGGCCCCGGCCGCCGCGGCGCGGCCCGCGGCCTCGTCGAGGATCTTCAGATTGGCGGCCACGTCACCGAGCTGTCCGGAGCTCTGGAGCAGGGCGGTGCGCAGCGCGGGCATCGGCGATCCTCGGGGGGCAGAAGGTGAGGGAGTGATTCAAAGGGAAGACGTCAAAAACGGTACGGTTTCGGGCTCTGCCGGGACAAGGCGAGACCGTTGCGGACCGACCGTCGAACCGTTGCGCGATCGTCGTCCTCGACGGTGATTCGTTGCGCGCGGCCGCGACCCGGGTCGTAGGGCTCCCCCGCCGCACGGCGGAGACACGGACCGTTCCCGGGCCCGACGCCCTGGCGCGGCCTGCGCGGAAGAGTGGTGGTCGTCCGGTTGACCTGCCGAAAGGACCGAAACGACATGAATCGCCGCACGAAGATCGCCGCCGTGGCCGCCGCCCTGCTGATCACCGCCGGAGCGGCCGGCTCCGCCACCGCCTCGGGCGACGGGAAGGGGGGCGGCCGGGAGGCCGCCGCGCTGACCGGCACCGCGAAGCTCTACCGGCCCGCCGGGGACGACATCACCTTCAGCTTCGACGCGCATCTGCCGGCGAAGGACCGCAACGATCCGCTGGCCGCCACCGGCACCTTCCGCTACAGCCACTTCAAGGGGGACTGGGGCGGCACCGCCGAGGTGAAGGTGGACTGCCTCGCGACGGGGGGCAAGGTGGCCACGGTCACCGGCGTGGTCACCGAGACCGACGTGCCCGGTCTGCTGCACAAGCGGGTCGGCGTGTCGGTGTACGACAACGGCGGGCACGACCGGCTGGGCTACAGCTGGATGGCGTCCGACCCGACGAAGGACGAGGTCCCGCCCTGCAACAGCGTCGCCCCGTTCGAGCGGGTCAAGGCCGGCACCGGCGACTTCACGGTGCTGCCCTGGCAGTTCGAGTACCCGGCCGAGTAGCCGCTGACCGCCCCACGGGGGTGGGCGGGCGAGGGGCGGCGCGGGAACCACGGCCCGCACCGTCCGGGCCCGTCCGGGCCCGTGAGGGCTACGCGGGCGAGCCGGAGGAGAAGCGCCGCAGCAGCGGCGAGAGCACCAGGACGGACTTGGTGCGCTCCACGAACGGCTCGCCGGCGATCCGCTCCAGGACCCGCTCGAAGTGACGCATGTCGGAGGCGAAGACCTGGACGACGGCGTCCGCGTCACCGGTGACGGTCGACGCGGACACCACCTCGGGATACCGCTCGAGACCTCGCCGGATGTCCTCCGGCGAGGTGTTGTGGCGGCAGTAGATCTCGACGAACCCCTCCGTCTCCCAGCCCAGCGCCGCCGGGTCCACCCGTACGGTGAAGCCGGTGATGGCACCCTCGGCCCGGAGCCGGTCGACCCGGCGCTTGACCGCGGGAGCGGAGAGACCGACCAGCGAGCCGATGTCGGCGTAGCTGCGGCGGGCGTCTTCCGCGAGGGCGTGGACGATGCGTTCGTCGAGGTCGTTGAGTCGCACTACGGGTGGATCACTTCTCTGCTGATGCCAGTCGGGAGCGGCGCATGCCGTACAGGAAGTAGAACACGAGTCCCGCGGCCATCCAGCAACCGAAGACCACCCAGGTGATCGCGTCGAGGCTGAACATGTTGTACGCGCAGAAGAGGAAGCCGAGCACCGGGAAGACCGGGCCGAACGCGACCTTGAAGGTGCGCGGCATGTCGGGGCGCGAGTAGCGGAGCACGATGACCGCGATGTTGACCAGGCCGAAGGCGAACAGGGTGCCGATGCTGGTCGCGTCGACCAGCTTGCCCAGCGGGATCACCGAGGCGAGCGCGGCGCAGAACAGGGAGACGATCACCGTGTTCACGCGCGGGGTGCCGGTCTTGGCGCTGACCTTCCCGAAGACCTTCGGGACGAGGCCGTCGCGGGACATCGCGAACAGGACGCGGGTCTGGCCGTAGAGCACGGTCAGGACGACGCTGGCGATGGAGATGACCGCACCGGCGGCGAGCATCGTGCCCCAGAAGGTCTGGCCCGTGACGTCGTTCATGATCGCGGCGAGGGTCGCCTCGGAGCCCTCGAAGTCCTTCCAGTGCCAGGCGCCGACGGCGACCGCCGCGACCAGCACGTACAGGACGGTCACGATGAGCAGCGAGAGCATGATCGCCCGCGGCAGGTCGCGCTTGGGGTTCTTGGCCTCCTCGCCGGCCGTGGAGGCGGCGTCGAAACCGATGTACGAGAAGAACAGGCTGGCGCTCGCGGCGCCGACGCCTGCCATGCCGAGCGGCATGAAGTCCTTGTAGTTGCCGGACTTGAAGCCGACGAAGCCGATGGCGCAGAAGAGCACGAGCGCGGCGATCTTCACCACGACCATGACCGTGTTGACCACGGCGGACTCACGGGCGCCGCCGAGCAGGAACACCATCGCCAGCAGGACGACGATCAGGCCGGGGAGGTTGATGACGCCGCCCTCGCCCGGGGCGGAAGACAGCACGTCGGGGAGGGTGACGCCGATGGTGCCGTCGAGCAGCTCGTTGAGGTACTCGCCCCAGCCGACCGCCACGGCGGCCACGGAGACGCCGTACTCCAGGACCAGGCACCAGCCGCAGACCCAGGCGACGAGTTCACCCATCGTTGCGTACGCGTACGAGTACGAGGAGCCGGCGACCGGTATGGAGCCGGCCAGCTCGGCGTACGAGAGGGCCGAGAAGAGCGCCGTGAGACCGGCGATCACGAAGGACAGGGTGACCGCGGGACCGGCCTTGGGCACCGCCGAACCGAGCACGACGAAGATGCCGGTGCCGAGCGTCGCACCGATGCTGATCATCGTCAGCTGCCACATGCCGAGCGTGCGGCGGAGACTGCCGCCTTCTCCCTGTCCACCCTCCGCGACCAGGTTCTCCACCGGCTTGCGGCGGGTCAGGGCGGAAAGCCCGGAGGCCTTGCGGGCGGTCGATTCCTCGACCGGGGGGGCTGCGCCATGGTCCAGCACTGCGGGGGCTCCTTATCGCTGCCTGACGATGGGGCGGGGACCGCGGCGGTACGCGGGCATGACTGAACAGCCCACGGGGGAAGGGGGAACCGCCGAGCAGGCGGTCGCCGCCACTCCTGGTACGGGGCACGAGCCTAAGGGCTCGGGCTTCGCACTCGTAATGCAGGGTTGTTGCGCAGTGGCAGATGATCATTGCGCGCTTGCGGCACAGACGGGGAAACATTGCGCTCCCCCGCATGAATCGACACATCAGGGGCATGGAGCGACCCGTGCGCGCACCTTGACTCCTCCGGACGGATGACCCACGCTGCACCCGCCTGAGACGGAGGTCCTCGTGAGCTGGCTGGAGCCCGCCCCCTTCCTTCGCGGCACGGCCTGGCTGGACGGCGACCGGCCGGTCCGCGCCGACCCCGCCGACCTGGAACGGCTGCCCTGGGACATCGCCGAGCGGGCCGCGCTGCCCATCGGGGTGCGGGTCGAGTTCACGGCCGCGCCGGGCACCCGGGCCGTGGAGCTGCGCTACCGGGCGACGGTCCCCCGGCCGGGGGACGCGCTGCGCGCGCTGCGGCACGGCTTCGCGCTGTGGCAGGGCCGGCGCTGTCTCGCCGAGGTCTTCGCGGAACCGGCGGAGGAGAGCTCGGTGCTGCTCGAACTCCCGCCCGGCGGAGGCGATTTCACGGTCCACCTGCCGGAGGACCAGGCGCCGGTCGTCGGCGGCCTGCGGGCGGTCGGCGGCGCCCTGTCCCCCGCGCCCCGGCGCCCCCGCTGGCTGGTCCACGGCGACTCCATCACCGAGGGCTGGTGGTCGACCCGCCCCGCGCACTCCTGGCCCGCGACGGCGGGCCGGGCGCTCGGCCTGGACCCGGTCAACCTCGGCTTCGCGGGCGGCGCGCGCGGCGAACTCCCGCTCGCCGAACACCTCGCCCGGCTCCCCGGCGAGCTGATCACCCTCGCCTTCGGCACCAACTGCTGGGCCGCCGTGCCCTGTTCGGCCCCGCTGCTCTACGAGACCACCCGCGCCTTCGTCGGCCTGGTCCGCCGCGGTCACCCCGGCACCCCGCTGCTGCTGCTCTCCCCCGTGCTGCGCCCGGCGGCCGAACGGACCGGCAACGCCCTGGGCGCCACCCTCGCGGAGCTGCGGACGGCCATGGAGGAGGCCGTACGGGACCTCGTGACGGCCGGCGACACCCGGTTGGCCCTGCTGCCCGGCCGGCCGCTCCTGGGGCCGCAGGACCTCGCCGACGGGCTCCACCCCAACGACCGGGGCCACCGGCGGATCGCGGCGGCGGTGGCCCGGGAGCTGCGCGCGACGGGCTTCGCGGCGCCGGGAACGCCGCGGGCCCCCGGGAGGGATCTCCCGGGGGCCCGCGGTCGGCTCTAGAGGAGCCGGGGAGCGTCAGCTCCAGCTGGCGTGCAGCGGCTTGCCCTCGGCGTAACCGGCGGCGGACTGGATGCCCACGACCGACTTCTCCTCGAACTCGGCGAGCGAGGCGGCACCGGCGTAGGTGCAGGAGGAGCGGACGCCCGCGATGATCGAGTCGATCAGGTCCTCGACGCCCGGACGCTGCGGGTCGAGGAACATGCGCGAGGTGGAGATGCCCTCCTCGAACAGCGCCTTGCGGGCGCGGTCGTAGGAGGACTCGTCGCTCGTGCGGTTGCGGACGGCACGGGCCGAGGCCATGCCGAAGGACTCCTTGTACGCACGGCCCTGGGCGTCGTGCTGGAGGTCGCCCGGGGACTCGTAGGTCCCGGCGAACCAGGAGCCGATCATGACGTTGGAGGCACCGGCGGCGAGCGCCATGGCGACGTCGCGCGGGTGACGGACTCCACCGTCGGCCCAGACGTGCTTGCCGTACTTCCGCGCCTCGGCGGCGCACTCGAGGACCGCGGAGAACTGCGGGCGGCCCACGCCGGTCATCATGCGGGTGGTGCACATGGCGCCGGGGCCCACACCGACCTTGATGATGTCCGCGCCGGCCTCGATGAGGTCCTTGACGCCCTCGGCGGCGACGATGTTGCCGGCCACGATCGGGACGTGCGGGTCGAGCGCCCGGACGGTCCTGATCGCGCTGATCATCGACTCCTGGTGGCCGTGCGCGGTGTCGATGACGAGCGTGTCCACGCCCGCGTCGAGCAGCTGCTTGGCCTTGCCCGCCACGTCGCCGTTGATGCCGACGGCGGCGGCGATGCGCAGGCCGCCCTTGGCGTCGACGGCCGGGCTGTACAGGGTCGCGCGGAGCGCGCCCTTGCGGGTGAGGATGCCGACGAGCCTGCCGTCCTTGTCGACGGCCGGGGCGTAGCGGCGGTTGGCGGCGTCGAGGGTGTTGAAGGCCTCGCGCGGCTCGATGTCGGCGTCGAGGAGCAGCAGGTCCTTCGACATGACCTCGGACAGCTGCGTGAAGCGGTCCACGCCGGACAGGTCGGCGTCGGTGACGACACCGATCGGACGCCGGTCCTCGTCCACGACGACACCGGCGTCGTGCGCCCGCTTGGGCAGCAGCGACAGCGCGTCGGCGACGGTCTGGTGGGGCTCCAGGACGATGGGGGTGTCCAGGACGTGGTGGCGGCTCTTGACCCAGCCGATGACGTCGGTGACGACCTCGATCGGGATGTCCTGGGGGATGACGACCAGGCCGCCGCGACGGGCGACGGTCTCGGCCATGCGGCGGCCGGCGATGGCGGTCATGTTGGCGACGACCAGCGGGATCGTCGTACCGGTCCCGTCGGGCGAGGAGAGGTCCACGGCCTGGCGGGAACCCACGGCCGAGCGGCTCGGCACCATGAACACATCGTCGTACGTGAGGTCGTACGGCGGCTTGACGTCATTGAGGAAACGCACGTGCTGACATCCCAGTCGTTCGGATCGGCCCCTAGGCATTTCAGCCAGGGGAAAAAGCACGTAGTTCATTGTCCCACGCCTGTACGAATACCAGCCCCGGGCGATTCATCCGAGGCTTCCGGGGTGCCTTTCGTCGTTTCCTCCGAAGACCTCCCCCAGGGACAGGAACACGGCGAGGCGCGCGGGACGCTCCTCGACGGCCGAGGCGAGGACGTCCTGGGCGAGCCGCCACTCGCGCGGGCGTGCCCCGGCGTACTCCTGCCAGCCGGTGACGACGAGCGCGACGGGCTCGGGCAGGTCGGTCAGGCAGTCGGCGAGGGCGTCCCAGTTGCGTCCGAACCAGTCGGGCAGGGCGAGCGCGGTGGCGCAGCGCTCCATGAAGGCGGCCTTGTCTGCGACCCCGTACAGGTCGAGGACGACAGGGGTGCCGAGCTCATCGAGCCTCATCCGCGACCACCTCCCGGAAGCTCTCGTAGTGGTCGTCGGTGTAGTACACGTCCCCGTCCCGCCCGGTCACGATCCGCCGGGCCCCGCGGTCGCGCTCGCCGGGGGTCCGGACCGTGTACTCGTGGTAGTAGCCGCGCTTGTGCTGCGGCAGCACGCGCTCGAAGTTCGAGAACACGGTGCCGTCCTTGGCGTACGGGAAGGGGCCGCCGCTCCTGATGAGCGCGAGGGTCCGCCGGGCCTCGGCGGGCAGCGCGCCCTCGTGGACGACGGGGAGCCGGGAGAAGCGGGTCGGGGCGGCGCCCGGGCTCCGCGTGCTCTGGGGCGGGGCGGCGGCCGTGGTGCGCGAGGCGGCGACGGTGCTCGTGGCGGTGCCGGCACCACTCGTGGCGCCGCCCGTTCCGCCGGAGCACCCGGTCAGCAGCAGCGTGAGCCCGGCCAGCAGGGCGAGCCCGAGCCGGGCGCATCGCAGGATCATGCCCCGATGCTGCCACCGAGCGCCGCCGCCGACACGAACGCCCCGCCGGGTGAGCGGCGGGGCGTGTCGGAGCGGGAGTCCCGGGTCAGTTGCCGTCCGGGTCCGTGCGGTCGAGGGCGGGGCGGGGGCCGGGGCTGGACTCGGTGAGCAGGTAGTCGGCCGCCGAGCGGTCCGTCACGAGGCTGGTGACCAGACCCGAGCGGAGCACCGCGCCGATCGCCGCCGCCTTGCGCTGGCCGCCCGCGATGGCGACGACCTCGGGGATCCGGCGCAGCCGGTCCGCCTCGACGGTGATGCACCGCTCGCCCAGGTCACGGCCGACCCGGCGCCCCTCCGTGTCGAAGAGGTGCGCGGACATCTCGGCCGCGACGCCGAGCGACGCGTAGTGGGCGCGCTCCTCGTCGGAGAGCATGTCGTGGACGGTGGAGATGCCCGGCTCCCAGGAACCGATGGAGACGCAGGCGACCGTCACCTTGTCGAAGTACTCGAAGGCCCGCGCGATCCCGGTCTGGCTGCGCAGGGCGGCCGCGGTGGCCGGGTCCGGCAGCAGCATCGGCGCGTAGATCGGGTGCGCCTCGCCGCCGGAGACCTGGGCGGCACGCCGTACCGCCTCGACCGAGCCGCGCTCGGCCGTGCCCGCGTCGTAGACGCCGGTGAGCTGGACGACGGTGCAGGGCGGCAGCCGGTCGAGAGCCGCCGCCATGTGGATGGTGGACCGGCCCCAGGCCAGGCCCAGGACGTCCCCTTCGGTGACCAGCTCGCCGAGCAGGTCCGCCGCGACCTCGCCGAGGTTCTCCGGGTCGGGCGACTCGTCCGCGCCCTCCGCCGGCGACTCGACGACGACGGCGTGGCGGAGTCCGTAGCGGGCGCGGAGCGCGTCCGAGCGCTCGGCGTCCAGCTCCGCCGGTACGCGGATCTCGATGCGCACGAGGTCGCGCTCCAGGGCGGTCTCCAGGACCCGGGCCACCTTGAAGCGGCTCACGCCGAACTCCTCGGCGATCTGGATCTTGGACTTGCCCTCGAGGTAGAAACGGCGGGCCATGGCCGCCGCCTGCACGAGCTCCGCGGGTCCCATCCGCAGGGCTGACCGTCCCGCCGACATACCCGCCACCGCGATCTCCTCACTGCTGTTCACGTACGGCTGCTCGCGTACCGCGTGACACCTGCTGCCACCGCGTCACGCTGTTGTCACCGGGGCTGAAGCGCCCGGTTCCGTTCACACTCTGGACTCACCGTTCATCCTGTCAGATCCGGTGGGTCCTGTTCGGTTCTGTCGGCGGCCCGACGGGCCGCGTTCATGTACCGGAGGCCCGTTGGCGGCTCAGTGGCCACAAGCCCAGGCCGCCGAGGCCGTCGCGGCCTCCGCGTTCGCCCGCAGGGAGCGCACGGCGGCGGCCGGGTCGGCGGCGCCGTAGACGGCGGAACCGGCCACGAAGACGTCCGCGCCGGCCTCGGCGCACCGCTCGATCGTGGACTCCGCGACGCCGCCGTCGACCTGGAGCCACAGCTCCAGACCGTGCTTCGAGATCAGCTCACGGGTGCGGCGGATCTTCGGCAGCATGATGTCGAGGAAGGACTGCCCGCCGAAGCCGGGCTCGACCGTCATGATCAGGAGCATGTCCAGCTCGGGCAGCAGGTCCTCGTACGGCTCGATCGGCGTGGCCGGCTTGAGCGCCATGGACGCCCTGGCCCCCTTGGCCCGGATCTCCCGCGCGAGGCGCACCGGCGCCGCGGCCGCCTCGACGTGGAAGGTGACCGACCCGGCGCCGGCCTCCACGTACTGCGGGGCCCAGCGGTCCGGGTCCTCGATCATGAGGTGGCAGTCGAGCGGGGTGGCCGTCGCCCGGCTGAGCGACTCGACCACCGGCACGCCCAGCGTCAGGTTGGGCACGAAGTGGTTGTCCATCACGTCGACGTGCAGCCAGTCGGCCCCGTCGACCGCCTTCGCCTCCTCGGCGAGCCGGGCGAAATCCGCGGACAGGATGCTGGGATTGATCTGCGCCATGTGCCAAGCCTGCCATGTTCTTGAGCACTTCTTTGCCGCGAAGCGGTTTGCGTGCGAAGGAGGAGGTCCCGTACTGGTACAGACCAGGTGATTCCGCCGCCCGGGTGTCAGGCGGTTCGGCGGATCAGCGCCAGATACATGGCGTCCGTGCCGTGCAGATGTGGCCACAGCTGGACGTCGGGGCCGTCGCCGAGCTCGGGAACGCCGGGCAGCAGCGGCCGGGCGTCGATCAGCTCGGCGCCGCCCACCTTCTTCAGGACGTCGTCGACGACGACCCGGGTCTCGGCCAGGTGCGGGGAGCAGGTCGCGTACCCCACGACACCGCCGACGCGCACGGCCCGCAGCGCCTCGGTGAGCAGCCCGCGCTGCAGCGGGGCGAAGCCGTCCAGGTCGGAGGGGCGGCGGCGCCAGCGGGCCTCGGGACGGCGGCGCAGAGCACCGAGCCCGGAGCAGGGGACGTCCATCAGGACCCGGTCGAAGACGCCCTCGCGCCACGGCGGGCGGGTGCCGTCGGCGGCGATGACCTGGTACGGGCCGGGGTTGCCGGCCAGGGCGCGCTCGACCAGCCGGGCGCGGTGCGGCTGCTTCTCGGAGGCGAGCAGGGCGGCGCCGCGCTCGGCCGCCAGGGCGCCCAGCAGGGACGCCTTGCCGCCGGGGCCCGCGCAGCCGTCGAGCCAGCGGGCGTCGGGGCCGTCGAGCGGCGCGTTGGCGAGGGCGATGGCGACGAGCTGGCTGCCCTCGTCCTGGACGCCCGCGCGGCCCTCCGCGACGGCCTGGAGGGCGCCGGGCTCGCCGCCCTCGGCCAGCTTCACCGCGTACGGCGACCAGCTGCCGGGCTCGGTCTCGGCGGCGGCCGCCAGTTCCTCGGTGGTGGAGCGGCCCGGCCGGGCGACGAGGGTCACGGCGGGCCGCTCGTTGTCGGCCTCCAGCAGCGCCTCGATGCCCGCGCGGCCGCCGCCGAGGGAGTCCCACAGCGCGGAGACGACCCAGCGGGGGTGCGAGTGGACGACGGCGAGGTGGTCCTCGGCGTCGGCGTCGTACGGCGGCGCGACCCTCTGCACCCAGGTGTCGAAGTCGTCCTGCGCGATCTTGCGGAGCACCGCGTTGACGAACTTGGCCCGCCCGTCGCCCAGCACCACCCGGGCCAGCTCCACGCTGGCGGAGACGGCGGCGTGGCTCGGGATGCGGGTCCCCAGCAGCTGGTGCGCGCCGAGCGCGAGCACGTCGAGCACGGGCGGGTCGACCTCGCGCAGCGGCCGGTCGATGCAGGAGGCGATGATCGCGTCGTACGTCCCCTGGCGGCGCAGCGTCCCGTAGACGAGCTCGGTCGCGAGGGCCGCGTCCCGCGCGTCGAACTTCTCGGGCCCCTCCTTCTCCCGGGCCTTCTTCAGGAGCGGCGGCAGCACGAGGTTCGCGTAGGCGTCCCGCTCGTCGACCGCCCGCAGCGCCTCGAAGGCGAGGATCCGGACGGGGTCCTTCTTGGGGCGCCGGTAGGGCTTGGGGGTACGGGGACGTGCCTGCTCGCTCAAAGGTGCTCCGCGTGAGGAATGGATCGGTGGAGAAGGTGGGGAGGGGTGCCGAAGGACGGAAGGACCCGGCAGGGGGCCGGGGGCGGCCGACTGTGCCGTGACCCACCGGGCCCCTGTGACTGCCGGAACCACCGGCATCGCTGGGACTGCCGGAACCACTGGTACCGCTGGGACTGCTGGGATGGCCGGGAGCGCGGCCCCCGGCCCTCCCAGCCTACGTCGGCCGCGGTGGCGTCAGGCGCCGACCCGCTCCCCCGGCGCGATGCGGACGCCGCGTGCCCAGTCGGCCGCCTTCATCGGCTTCTTGCCCTGGGGCTGGACCCACAGCAGCTCGACCGCGTGGGAGCCGGTGCCGACGTACACGTTGTTCTTGCCGGCGGCGAGCTCACCCGGGGCGAGGTCGGTGCGGTCCGTGACGAGGGCGGTCTGGATCAGCTTGAGGCGCTCGCCGCGGAAGAGGGTCCAGGCGCCGGGGGCCGGGGTGCAGCCGCGGACGACGCGGTCGACCCGGAGGGCGGGGTCGGCGAAGTCGACGTGCGCGTCCTCGACCTGGATCTTCGGGGCGAGCGTGATGCCGTCGGCGGGCTGCGGAACGGCCTTGAGGGTGCCGTCCTCGATGCCGTCCATGGTCGCGGCGAGCAGCCCGGCGCCCGCGAAGGCGAGCCGGGTGAGCAGGTCACCGCTGGTGTCGGTGGGGCGGACGTCCTCGGTGACCACGCCGTAGACGGGGCCGGAGTCCAGGCCCTCCTCGATCTGGAACGTGGAGGCGCCGGTCACCTCGTCCCCGGACATCACGGCGTGCTGGACGGGCGCCGCGCCGCGCCACGCGGGCAGCAGCGAGAAGTGCAGGTTGACCCAGCCGCGCGCGGGGATGTCGAGGGCCACCCGGGGCAGCAGCGCGCCGTAGGCGACGACCGGGCAGCAGTCGGGGGCGATCTCCCGCAGCCGGGCGAGGAAGGCCTCGTCGCGGGGCCGCTCCGGCCTGAGGATCTCGATCCCGGCCTCCGCCGCCCGCTCGGCGACGGGGCTCGCGACGAGCCGCCGCCCACGGCCCGCGGGCGCGTCGGGGCGGGTGACGACGGCGGCCACCTCGTGCCGCCCGGAGGCGAGCAGGGCGTCCAGGGCGGGTACGGCGACCTCGGGGGTACCAGCGAAGACGAGCTTCACGCGGGAAAACCTCGCATCTAGGGGCGGTGGCGGGCAGCGCACCAGTCTAGGCCGGGTCGCGGGACGGGGCGCCCCGGGTGCGCGTCCCGTCGGGCGTCGTTCGAAGGGGGCGTACGCGAGGACGAGCGCCCTGCGCATATGCGTGTACGCCCCCGCAGCGTGACCCAACCCCGGGTGGCGCGTTGGTCAAAGGAGATTGACCGAATCGGGTCGCCCCTCCCCCAGCGGCCCGCCCCTTTTCACGCCGGTTCGAGAGGCTTATCCATGGCCGACCACGCAACCCACGACGCCCAGGCCCGGGCGAGTCTGCACCTGCTGGTGCGGGACATCGAGCGGGTCCGGCGGCAGGTGGACGCACTGCGCACGCTGACGGCCCAACTGGGCAATGTCTACCGCCCTCGCCGCTCCGCCCCGTCCACGGGCTTCGTCGTCTACGGGCGTGCCCCCGCCCCGACCGTCCGCCTCGCCCAGGAGCTGCGGGACAGCGTCGAGACCCTGGTGACGGCGGCGGTGGACTTCGACCGCTCGCTCGGGTTCTCGTGGGACGCGGTGGGCTCCGCACTCGGAGTCACCAAGCAGGCGGTGCACCGCCGCTACGGTTCCCGCCGCGCCCCGCAGCAGGGCGCGGCCGCCGCCTTGGAGCCGGAGCGCACGCCCGAGCCCGCGGCGACCCGCACGCTGCCGGTGGTGCCCCCGGCCCGCAGCATGCCGCCGCAGCCCACCTCGGGCAGCCAGACCCTCCGCGAGGAGCCGCGCCCGCCGGCCTTCCCGGCCCCGCGCAACGGCTGACCTCCCCGCAGCCCGAAGGCCGCCGGTCGCGCACGGGACGCGACGGGCGGCCTTTCGCCGTGCGCGGGCACCGTCGCCGTGCCGCGCTCAGCCGATGTCCGGCGGGTCCACCCGCACCCGCACCGGCTCGCCCCCGCCGCGTGCCAGACGGGACGCCTGGGCGTGCTTCAGGGCCAGGGCGAGGGCGGCGCCGCTGCCCGGCGGCACGCGGATCAGGGCGCGGTCCCACTGCTCGCCGGGCGGGGTGTCGCCGGGCCGGCGCGGCCCGCCGAGGCGGGTGACGGGGAGCGGGACGGGGCCGAGGATCTCGGCGTCGGGGGGCAGCTCGGCGCCGGCCAGGAAGGCCGCGAGGGCGTCCGGGGGGCCGGCGACGGCGGCCATCCGGGAGACCGGCGGGAAGCCCAGCTCGGCGCGCTCGGCGAGCTCGCGCTGGGCGTGGCCGACAGGGTCCCAGCGGACGAGGGCCTGCACCGGCCGCAGGGTCGGTTCGGCGACGACGACGACGGTGCCGCCGTCCTCCTGGCCGCGGACGAGGGAGGCCGCGTCGATCCAGCGCCGCAGCGCCTCCTCGCCCGCGCGCAGGTCGGGCCGGCCGAGCATGGCCCAGCCGTCGAGGAGCAGGGCCGCGGCGTAGCCGCCGTCGGCGACGGGCTCGGCGCCGGGGGTGCTCACGACGAGGGCGGGGCGGCCGGGGACCCGGTCGAGGACGTGGTCGCGTCCGGAGGTGCGTACGGGCACGGCGGGGAAGGCCCGGCCGAGCTCCTCGGCGGTGCGGCGGGCGCCGACGACCTGGGCCCGCAGCCGGTTCGAGCCGCACTCGACGCAGTGCCAGTCGTCGGCGCCGCGCCCGCACCAGCCGCAGCGCAGGGCCTGCTGCTCGGGCGCTTCGAGGGGCCCGGCGCAGTGCCGGCAGCGGGCGGGCGTGCGGCACCGCTCGCAGGCGAGGCGGGGCACGTAGCCGCGGCGCGGCACCTGGACGAGGACGGGGCCGGTCTTCAGCCCCTCCCGGACGATCTGCCAGGCGAGGGTGGGCAGCCGGGCGGCGCGGGCGGCCTCGTCGCGGGCGAGGTCGGTGTCGCCGACGGTCCGTACGAGGGGGGCGGCGGTCCGTACCTGGTCGCGGCCGGCCGCGAGCGGCTGGGCCCAGCCGGTCTCGACGAGCTGGGCGGCCTCGACGGTGCAGCTGGTGGAGCCGAGCAGGAAGGCGCACCGGTCGTGGGCGGCGCGCAGGAGCAGGACGTCGCGGGCGTGCGGCTGGGGGGCGTGGGGTTCGCTGTGGCTGGTGTCGCCGTCGTCCCAGATGACGGCGAGCCCGAGGTCGCGGACGGGCGCGAACATCGCGGCCCGGGTGCCGACGACGGCGCGGACGGCGCCGCGCCGGACGGCGAGCCACTGGGCGTACCGCTTCTCGGGGCCGGCCTCGGCCGTCAGGAGGGCGTGCCGCCCGTCGCCCAGGAGCTCCGTGAGCGCCTGGTCCACGCGGTCGGCGGCCCGCCCGTCGGGGACGACGACGAGGGCGCCTCGCCCGGAGGCGAGGGTGGCGCCGACGGCGCGGGCGATCTCCTCGGCCCAGTGCGGCCCCGGCAGCGCGTTCCAGACGGCCCGGGGCGCCCCGCCGCGCGCAAGGGCGTCCAGGAAGGCGGCGCCCCGTTCGTACCGTCGCCAGCTGCCCGCCTCGGGCGCGGGCGGCGGCGGCAGCGGCGCGGGGGAGGGCCGGCTCTCGGCGCGGGCGCTGCGCGGCGGTACGGCGAGCTGGAGCACGTCGGCGAGGCTGCCGGCGTACCGGTCGGCCACCGCGCGGGCGAGGCCGAGCTGCTCGGGGCCGAGCACCGGCTCGGGCGAGACGACGTCGGCGAGCGCGGCGAGCGGGCCGGAGTAGTCCGAGTGGGCGCGCCGCTCCACGAGGAACCCGTCGATGAGCCGCCCGCCCTCCCGCCGCCCGCCCCTGACCTGGTGCGCCCCGGCCCCGAACCGCACCCGCACCCGCACACCCGGCTGCGCGGCCTCGTCGAGCTCCTCGGGCACGGCGTAGTCGAAGAACTGGTCGAGGTGGAGCACCCCCTTGTTCACCACGACCCGCGCCACCGGCAGCTCCTTGGCCAGCGCGGCCCCCCGCCACGTCCGGGGCTTGGCCCGCGGCACCTTCGCCGTGCGCACGGTCTCCCGAATGAGCGCGAGCTGCTCGGGCTCCCCGTCCCCCACGGCCTTCTCGGCCTTCTCGTTCTCGCTGCTCACAGCCTCATACCTACCAGACGGCACCGACAGTCCCCGGTGCAAGGGATCGGCCATGTGCTGGCCGAATCGGCGCTCTGTCCGCCACGCCGCCGCGAATGGAAACGTGAAACAGCTCCGACCGCCTTGTTGCCGCTTCACGAACGGACCCAGGCTGTCATGCGGAACGAGGAGGGGAGCGAGGGTGAACAGCTTGGCCAAGTTCGGCCCCGAGCTGCGCCGGAGACGGCTGGCGGCAGGCATGACGCTGGACGGGCTCGCGGCGCGCGTGCACTACAGCAAAGGGCAGTTGAGCAAGGTGGAGACGGGCCGACAGCAGCCCACTCCGGAGCTGGCGCGGCTGTGCGACGGCGCCGTCGGCGCGGCCGGGGAGCTCGCCGCCCTCGTGCCGTACGGGCCGGGTGTGCCGCGCCCGAGCCGCCGTCTGGTGATGGCGGCCGGTGCCGGTGCCGCGCTCGCGCTGGGCGGCCCTCCCTCGGGCGCGGCGGAGCCGGTACCGCCCGCCGGGGCTGCGGGGGCCGGCGGCGGCATGACCCCCGCCTCGCCGGCTCGCGCCGTCGGGGCGGCGGACCCGGCCGGGATGGCGGACGCCGTCGGCGGGCCGCTGCTCGACGGCGTGCAGGCCCTCTTCGGGGAGTTCCGACGGCTCGGCCAGACCGCCCCGGCCGCGTTCGTCCTGCCCTCCCTCGCCGCCCAGGCCCGCGCGCTGCCCTCCCTGGCCCGTGCCTCCGGAGGTCGCACGGCGCGGGGCCTGTACGTGCTCGCCTCCCGGTACGCCGAGTTCACCGGCTGGATGGCCCAGGAGAGCGGGGACGACGGGGCCGCGCTCACGTGGACGGACGCCGCCGTGCGACTCGCCGAGGCCGCGGGCGACCGGGACCTGGCGGCGTACGCCCTCGTGCGCCGGGGGCTGATCGCCTTCTACAGCGGTGACGCCAAGGCCACCGTCGAGCTCGTCCAGGGAGCGCAGGCAGGCCGATTACCGGCGCGCGTCCGTGGCCTGGCCGCCCAGCGCGAAGCCCAGGGCCATGCGCTCGGCGGCGACCGCGACTCCTGTCTTCGCGCCCTCGACCGGGCCAGGGGCCTGCTCGACCGCGCCGCGACCGCCGGGGCGGACGGCCTGCCCGTGGTCGGCACCACCCATGTCGGCGATCCCGTCTCCATGACGACCGGCTGGTGCCTGCTCGACCTCGGACTGCCACGGCAGGCGGCGGAGGCCCTCGACCGGGAGGTCGCCCTCCTCCCGGAGCACGCCCTGCGCACCCGGGTGCGCTACGGGGTGCGCCGCGCGCTCTCCCACGCGGTGGCGGGCGAGGTGGAGCACGCGTGCGCGATCGCCCTGCCGCTGCTGGCCGGAGGCGAGGCACTCGCCTCCGCGACGATCCGCGTCGATCTCCAGCGCCTCTCCCGTGTCCTCGCCCGGCACCACAGGAACCCGGCCGTGCGCGCGTTGTCGCCACTGCTCACGGCCGCACTGCACGACACCGTCCACCCCACCGTCGTACGAGAGGCAGTCCCGCGTGTCTGAGATCTTCATCAACTACCGGACCGGTGACGGGAACGAGATCGCCGCGCTCATCTACCAGGCCCTGTCGCAGCGCTTCGGCAAGGACGCCGCGTTCTTCGCCGGCGAGTCGATCCGGGCCGGCCAAAGCTTCCCCCACGAACTGCTGACCCGTGTCCGGCGGAGCAGCGTCCTGCTCCCGGTCATCGGACCGGAATGGTCGGCACACCCGCGTCTCCGCGAGGAGGACGACTGGGTCCGCATCGAGATCACGGAGGCCTGGCGCTGCGGCGTGCCCGTGGTCCCCGTCATCCGGGGCCGCCGGACGGACCGCCTGGACCCTGCCAGCCTGCCGCCGGAGCTGGCACACCTGGCGGAGCTCCAGTCCCTGCGCATCGACTCGACGAGCCACGACCGGGATCTGCGGGAGATCGGCGACGCCGTGGCCGAACTCGTGCCCCGCCTGGCGTCCCGCGACGCCCGCCGCACCGCCCCGGACACGGAGACACCGGGCACGACGCGCAACTCGATCGCCGGCGGCAACAGCGGCGTCAGCCTCCAGACACGGGACATCGGCGAACTCGGCACGATCATCACGGGCCCGACCGGCCCGGTCCACACCGGCCCCGGCGCCCAGCACAACCACACCCACACCCACCGCCCGAACATCACCGGTGACGGTACGGCGTATGTGGCCGGGGACAACCACGGGGGCATCTCACACCGCTTCGGCCACGCGGAGAGGGACGAGGCCGACGGCCGATGAGCGGAGCGTTCTTCACGGGGGTGCAGGCCGAGGGCGGGAACGTGCACGCCGGCTCGGGCCCCCAGTACATCTACAACTTCCGTGAGCCGACAGCGCCGGGTGCTCCGCCACTCCGACCGCTGGCCGAGGACCACCTCGCCTGGCTCTCCCGGCGATTCGTCCCTCCTACCGGCATGGCCAGGGCCCGTGAACGCCTGCGGCACCAGGGCACGCTTCTTCTGGACGCGCTGCCGGGCAGCGGGCGCAACGCCACGGCCCGGATGCTGCTGCACAAGCTGACGAAGTCCCGGCCTCCCCGTCAGATCCTGCCGGACCAGGACCTCGAAGCAGACCTGGCGGGCAAGTATCTCGGTGAGGGCGATCGCCTGCTGCTCGACCTCTCCGAGGCCGAGCAAGGGACATGGGACCTGGTGCTCGACAGGCTTCCCTCATTCCACCAGTCGGTACGGGACCGCAGAGCCCACTTGGTGGTCGTCCTCCCGCACCGCACCCACCCCATGAGCAACGAGGTGGCGGCCTGGCGGCACACGATCATGCGTCCGAACGGCATGGACCTCCTGATGCGCGCCCTGCGCTGTGATGACCCGCCGGTCGTGGAAGCTCCCGCGGATCTACCGCCCGTCGTCCATGCCTACATCTCGGAGTCCCCACCCCTCCGTGACATCGCCCGCCTCGCCCGGCTCGTGGGTGAGGCACGGCAGGCCAACCCCATGGAGGGCGTCGAGTCCTGGTGTGCCGTGGCCCTTCGGAGTCTGCACGCACTCGCCCCCACCGTGCAGGCGGCGGTCGACGCCCTGACCACGGGGCCCGACCGTGCCCTGCTCCTCGCGACAGCGATGCTTCCTGGGGCCCGCCCCCACGTACTGCATCACGCCGGCGTCGAACTCCTCAGGGTTGTCGGGCACCCAGCAGACGACCGGCCGCTCCTCGAACGCGAGGCAATGTCCCGGCAGCTGGCCGCCATCAAGGCATCCGTGCGCCCAGACGGCTCGGTCACCTTTGACCTGCCCGACTATGCGGCAGCCGTCCGCACCCATTTCTGGACACATATGCCGGGTCTATGGCAGCACTTACAGTCATGGGTCGGGCAGACCGTTCAGCTTCCATCGCTCACGTCCACCGACCGCGACGCACTTGTCGCCGGCTACGCGGAGCAGTCTCTGAGGACGGGCCAGCATCAGGCTCTTCTCGCCTTAGCAGAGGATTGGGCACAAAGAGACGAATCCCGATCGGTCCAGGCCGCGGTCCAGGCACTCGGGCACGGACTCAGCCATCCGAGCACCGGCCGGACTTTTCGCCAGAAGATCTACTCGTGGACCAAAGAGAGTGAACTCCCTCGCGGACTCGCCCGGGCGCTCGTAGCCGTCTCCAAGGACGTCATCGCGATCAGCCACCCGTTCGAGGCGCTGGTCCGTCTGCACCACCTGGCCCGGCGGGCCGGCCGCAACCTGGGCGCCGACCGGCACCTGCTGACGCTGGTGACGTCCGACCGGCAACTCCAGCGGAGCATGCTCGACCGCCTCGCCCGGGACCTGACCCAGCACACCTGGCGCGCCGACGTCACCCTCTTCCGCGCCTGCGCCGCCCCGCCCCTCCTCACCTCGCCCCGCGAGAACCGCCCGCCGCTCCTCGACCGCCACGACGTGGTCACGGCTCTCACCACCGCCTGGCGCGCCCTGTGCACCCGCCGCGACGAGGCCGAGTGGCTGCCCCAGGCGGAGGAATGGCTGAGCACCGCCGACGAGGACCGCCGGTACGGGGACGTGCTGCTCGATGTCCTCGCCCGGGCCGCCGGGCCCGACCCGGCCGTCGTGGCCCGGCTCTATGTCCTGTCGCTCCCTCACCCGTGCAGCGGGCGGCTGCGCCGGCGGCTCGACGCCGCGCAGGGGCTCCGGCCCGCTCGCTGATCCCCATCCGACCCTCGTCCCGGAGACATCACCGTGAGTTCTGGACACAAGACCATGACGGCTTTCCTCACACTCATCGGCGCCCTGGTGATCGTGATCGCCGGACTCTGCACCCGATGGGCTTGGTGGGCCTGGCCGGCCGCCTTCGGCGCGCTGCTGGCGGTCGCTGCTGCCGTGCTCGTCGGGGTACGCAGACGGCGACCACTCATCCCCCGCGAGTTCGTCCTCGAACCCGACCTGCCCATCCCCCCGATCGAGCGCTGGGAGAAGGTCGTCCGCAACATCGCGCTGCCCAGCCTCTCCCCCGACTACGACTTCCTGGTCACCGCCCTCGTCCGCTGGGTGCCGGTCGACGTGCCCCACGGGGCGCCCGAGGTCAGCAGTGCGGGGCTCGCGGTGGACGCCGTGCTGTCCCGGGCACGGGTGATCACAGTCGAGCAGCCGCCGCAGCGCGCCAGCCTGGTGCAGCACCAGCTGAGCGGTGAGCTGGCGACGATGCTCCCCGATGCGACCGGCCGGGTCCTGGCGATGGCGGAGAACCTCGTGGTGACGCTCTCCGACGCGGACCGGGAGCGGCTGGAGAAACTGGCCACGGTGCGGAAGGACGAGGCGGTCTGGGAGCACGAGCGCAAGTGGGAGCAGAGCAAGCGGGCCTACCTCGGCAAGGACGTGCTCACTTCCACGGGCAGCGCTGTGGTGTGGTGGCTGGCCAAGAACGACGACAAGGTCGACAAGGCCGTGGCGGACATCGGTCTGCTCGCCCAGCTCACCGCGGTCGCCAACGACGAGCCGGTACCCGAGCGGCTGCACGGCTTCCTGGGCGGCGTCGGGGAGGGAGAGGCGCTGCGGAACGCTCCCGTCGACGGCGGGGAGGGGGACGAGGGGCAGGGGGCGGACGAGGAGGCCGCCGAGACGTTCGCCGACCGTTTCACCCGGCTCATGCACGATTCCGGACTCGACGAGGACGACCCGAGGTGGCTGCTCTTCGCCCGGCGGGTCGCCGACGACGCGAGGGCCACGGGAGTACCCGGAGCCGAGACGCTGGTAGGCCTGGCCGACGAGATGGAGCGTGACCTCCAGGGTCCGCCGACGGATGATGAGGAAACGCCCGGCAATCATGAGGGTCCAGGAACGGGCCCGAGCCAGAACCACCCGACCGGCGAGGCCGGCCCGGGCGACGACCGCTGGTAGACCCACCCCTGGACACACCGAAGGCCCGGCACCCCCCAAGGGGTCCCGGGCCTTCGTACGACTGCCGTGAGGCGTGGGGTCAGATGCCCGCGGCCTTCTTCAGCGCGTCCACGCGGTCGGTGCGCTCCCAGGTGAAGTCCGGCAGCTCGCGGCCGAAGTGGCCGTAGGCGGCGGTCTGGGAGTAGATCGGGCGGAGCAGGTCGAGGTCGCGGATGATCGCGGCCGGGCGGAGGTCGAAGACCTCGGCGATGGCGTGCTCGATCTTCTCGGTCTCGATGGTGTTGGTGCCGAAGGTCTCGACGAAGAGGCCGACGGGCTCCGCCTTGCCGATCGCGTACGCGACCTGGACCTCGCAGCGGGAGGCGAGGCCCGCGGCGACGACGTTCTTGGCGACCCAGCGCATGGCGTAGGCGGCCGAGCGGTCGACCTTCGACGGGTCCTTGCCGGAGAAGGCGCCGCCACCGTGGCGGGCCATGCCGCCGTAGGTGTCGATGATGATCTTGCGGCCGGTGAGGCCGGCGTCGCCCATCGGGCCGCCGATCTCGAAGCGGCCGGTCGGGTTGACCAGGAGGCGGTAGCCGTCGGTGTCCAGCTTGATGCCGTCCTCGACGAGCTGCTTCAGCACGTGCTCGACGACGAACTCGCGGATGTCGGGCGCGAGCAGCGACTCGAGGTCGATGTCGGAGGCGTGCTGGGAGGAGACGACGACCGTGTCGAGGCGGACGGCCTTGTCGCCGTCGTACTCGATGGTGACCTGGGTCTTGCCGTCGGGGCGCAGGTACGGGATGGTCCCGTTCTTGCGGACCTCGGTGAGGCGGCGGGAGAGCCGGTGGGCGAGGTGGATCGGGAGCGGCATGAGCTCCGGGGTCTCGTCCGACGCGTAGCCGAACATCAGGCCCTGGTCGCCGGCGCCCTGCTTGTCGAGCTCGTCCTCGTCACCCTCGACGCGCGACTCGTAGGCGGTGTCGACGCCCTGCGCGATGTCCGGGGACTGCGACCCGATGGAGACCGAGACGCCGCAGGAAGCGCCGTCGAAGCCCTTCTTCGAGGAGTCGTACCCGATGTCGAGGATCTTGTTGCGGACGAGGGTGGGGATGTCCGCCCAGGCCTTGGTCGTGACCTCGCCGGCCACGTGCACGAGGCCGGTGGTGATCAGGGTCTCGACGGCGACGCGGGAGGTGGGGTCCTCCTTGAGAAGCGCGTCGAGGATGGTGTCACTGATCTGGTCAGCGATCTTGTCGGGGTGACCCTCGGTGACGGACTCCGAGGTGAACAGACGACGGGACACAACGCTCCCTGGGGTTGCAGCGGCTGCTGGCTATTCGAATGCGGACCGGCAGGGGGCTGCGCCCCGCGACGTTCCGAGAACAGTCTATCGGTCACGATCGGGTATCTGGCCAGGACTCCTGGCACGTGATTCGCGGAGGGGAGTGGAAATCACCCGTCCTGAGCGCGAGATTGTCCGATATTAGTCGTTTTGGCGGTGCCGTCGCGACGAAAACCGGACGGTCTGTTCTCTTGACGGAGACCCCGCCGCGCCACTTCTGCCACCCATGTCACACCCGACTGTGTCAGGACGGCGCCGAAGATGGCGGAGACACGTGACGCCGGAGGCGGTCGTGGGAGGTCAGGGCAGGTGCACGGCAGGTCAGGACCGCTGGGCGCGCAGGCGCGGGAGCACCAGGTCCCAGACCGTCTCCGCGAGCGCCTCCTTCGGGCCGTACGGGACGGGGGTCTCGGTGCCGTCGGCGGCGAGGACCACGGCCTCGTTCTCCTCGGAGCCGAAGGTCTTGCGCTCCCCCACCTCGTTGACGACGAGCAGGTCGCAGCCCTTGCGGCGCAGCTTCGCGCGTCCGTTGGCCAGCACGTCGTCGGTCTCGGCGGCGAAACCGACGACGACCTGGCCGGGCAGGGCGCGCTCGGCGGCGAGCTCGGCGAGGATGTCGGGGTTGCGGACCAGCTCGACGGTGGGAGCGCCGCCGTCGTCCGTCTTCTTGATCTTGCCGGAGGCGTAGGCGGCGGGCCGGAAGTCGGCGACCGCGGCCGCCATCACCACCGCGTCGGCGTCGGCGACGGCCTTGAGGACCGCCTCGCGCAGCTGGACGGCGGTGCCGACGTGCACCACGTCGACGCCGGCCGGGTCGGGCAGGCCGGTGTTGGCCTCGACCAGGGTGACCCGGGCGCCACGCGCGGCGGCGGCCTTGGCGAGGGCGTAGCCCTGCTTCCCGGAGGAGCGGTTACCCAGGTAGCGGACCGGGTCCAGGGGCTCACGGGTGCCGCCCGCGCTGACCACGACGTGGCGGCCGGCCAGGTCGGGGGCGGTGACCCCGCGGGCCAGCACGCTGCGGCAGATCTCGAAGATCTCGCCGGGGTCGGGGAGGCGGCCCTTGCCGGTGTCGACACCGGTGAGCCGGCCGACGGCGGGCTCGATGACGACGGCGCCACGGCGGCGCAGCGTCGCCACGTTCTCCTGGGTGGCGGGGTGCTCCCACATCTCGGTGTGCATGGCCGGGGCGAAGACCACCGGGCAGCGCGCGGTGAGCAGCGTGTTGGTGAGCAGGTCGTCGGCGAGGCCGTGGGCGGCCTTGGCCAGCATGTCGGCGGTGGCCGGGGCGACCACGACCAGGTCGGCGCCCTGGCCGATGCGGACGTGCGGGACCTCGTGGACGGACTCCCACACCTCGGTGGAGACCGGGTGGCCGGAGAGCGCGGACCAGGTGGCGGCGCCGACGAAGTGCAGGGCGGAGTCGGTGGGCACGACACGGACGTCGTGACCCGACTCGGTCAGCCGCCGCAGCAGCTCGCACGCCTTGTACGCGGCGATTCCGCCGCTCACGCCCAGGACGACCTTCGGCTTGGCCACGACTTCCCCTGCTCCCCGCGGTCGGATGCGTACTCGGATGCGTACTCGGATGCGTACGACTCCATGAGACACCACAGGCCCGGCGGGTGTTCCGCCGGGCCTGTGGTGACAAGCGTTACAACGTGGGTGCTCTACTGCGCCGGGTCCGCAATCTTCTCGGAGGTCAGCAGGCCCGCGTTGATCTCGCGCAGCGCGATCGAGAGCGGCTTCTCGTGGACGTGGGTGTCGACGAGCGGACCGACGTACTCAAGCAGGCCCTCGCCCAGCTGCGAGTAGTACGCGTTGATCTGACGCGCACGCTTGGCCGCGTAGATCACGAGGCTGTACTTGGAGTCCGTCGCCTCAAGCAGCTCGTCGATCGGCGGGTTGATGATGCCCTCGGGCGCGGTGATGGAAGAGGACACGCTCTACCTTCCGAAGATGGAAAAAAGATCAGACAACGTTCATCAACGTTAGCAGCTCGCGCGCGACGTCCTCGACCGAGGTGTTGACGAGGGTGGTGTCGAACTCCGACTCGGCGGCCAGCTCGACCTTCGCGGCGGCCAGCCGACGCTCGATCACCTCGGGCGACTCGGTGCCGCGGCCGGTGAGCCGGCGGACCAGCTCGTCCCAGCTCGGCGGGGCGAGGAAGACCAGCTGGGAGTCGTCCATGGACTCCTTGACCTGGCGGGCGCCCTGGAGGTCGATCTCCAGGAGGACCGGCTCGCCGGCCTCCAGGCGGTCGAGGACCGCGCCGCGGGGGGTGCCGTAGCGGTTGCCCGCGAACTCGGCCCACTCGAGGAGCTCGCCGTTGGCGATCAGCTTGTCGAACTCGTCGTCCGTCACGAAGAAGTACTGGACGCCGTGCTTCTCGCCGGGACGGGGCTTTCGTGTCGTGGCCGACACCGAGAGCCAGACCTCGGGGTGGACCTTGCGCATATGAGCGACGACCGTGCTCTTGCCCACCCCTGAGGGGCCGGAGAGCACGGTCAGCCGCGGACGTACCTCTGCTGCCATGCAGCGATTATTCCAGCTTTACCGGTGTGCCCGGGACCCGCGTCCCGGGTGCACCCGGGACGCGCGCCCTCGGTCAGGCGCCGGTGCTGCCGAACTCGCGCTCCAGGGAGGCGATCTGGTTGGAGCCGAGGCCGCGGACCCGGCGACTCTCGGAGATGCCCAGGCGCTCCATGATCTGCTTGGCGCGGACCTTGCCCACGCCCGGGAGGGACTCGAGCAGGGCGGAGACCTTCATCTTGCCGATGACGTCGTTCTCCTGGCCCGACTTGATGACCTCGTGGAGGGAGGCGCCGGAGTGCTTGAGTCGATTCTTGACCTCGGCCCGCTCCCGGCGAGCCGCGGCGGCCTTCTCGAGCGCGGCTGCGCGCTGTTCAGGGGTAAGGGGCGGAAGAGCCACGCCTACGTCACCTCGGATGTCGAACTGTCGGATACGGACCGGTGGGAAGCTGCACGCCCCACACCAGTGGAGCAGCGACCGACGTGGAGTACGCCGAACGCCGCCTCTGCCCCGGAGACTAGCGGCCAAGGCCGCTCCAGTCAGCGAGAACAGACGAAAAGTCCTGGTCAGCATCGACCGACCAGGACATTTCCGGCATAACGACTCGGTTTTGGGCCAACTTTTGTCAAGGAGTGAGACGGCCGGGACACGCCACCCGACCTGCGGGTTGGCGAGAACCGGCCGAAATCGACCCCGAGGGGGCTAGTGGCCCTCGACCGCCTCGCGGATCTCGGTCGCGTAACGTTCCGCCGCGGCTCGCAGCGCGCCCGCGTCCGGACCCTCCTTCAGGACGCCCCGGCTGACGTTCGGGACCACGTTGCGGACCGCCGCGCCGAAGACGGCGGGGAGGTCGGCCGCGGTGGCGCCCTGCGCGCCGATGCCCGGGGCGAGCAGCGGACCGTTGATGTCCAGGTCGAAGGCGGACAGGTCGCCGAGGGTGGCGCCGACGACCGCGCCGAAGGAGCCCATGGGGGTCTCCCCCGCGTTCTCCGCCGCCAGGTGGGCCAGCATCGTCGCGCCGACGGTCCGGCCGTCCTCACGGACCGCGCGCTGCACCTCCGCGCCCTCGGGGTTCGAGGTGAGGGCCAGCACGAAGAGGCCGGCACCGGACTCGCGGGCCAGGTCGACGGCCGGCTTCAGGGAGCCGTAGCCGAGGTACGGGGAGACCGTGAGCGCGTCCGAGAACAGCGGGGAGTCCTTGCGCAGGAAGGCCTCCGCGTAGGCGCCCATCGTGGAGCCGATGTCGCCGCGCTTGGCGTCCATGACCACCAGGCCGCCCGCGGCCCGCAGATCGGCGACCGCGCGCTCCAGGACGGCGATGCCGCGCGAGCCGAAGCGCTCGAAGAAGGCCGCCTGGGGCTTGAAGACGGCCACGGTGCCGGCCAGGGCCTCCACGACGGTGTACGTGAAGCGCTCCAGGCCCGCGATGTCGTCGGCCAGGCCCCAGGAGCTCAGCAGGGCCGCGTGCGGGTCGATGCCGACGCACAGGGGGCCGCGCTCGTCCATGGCGGTGCGCAGGCGGGCGCCGAACGGCGCCAGGTTCTCCAGGGTCGCTTCGGTCACTTCTCGGCCTTTCGGTGGGCGGCGCCGACGGCCTCGGCGAGGGTGGCGTACGGGGAGGCGGCCAGGCGCGCGGCGAGGCCCTTGTGGATCGCGCGGGCGTAGAACGGGCCCTCGTAGATGAAGGCGCTGTAGCCCTGGATCAGGGTGGCGCCGGCCAGGATCCGCTGCCAGGCGTCCTCGGCGTTCTCGATGCCGCCGACGCCGATCAGGACGATCCGGTCTCCCACGCGCGCGTAGAGGCGGCTCAGGACCTCCAGGGAGCGCTCCTTGACGGGGGCGCCGGACAGTCCGCCGGTCTCCTTGACCAGCGCGGGGTCGGAGGTCAGGCCGAGGCCCTCGCGCGCGATGGTGGTGTTGGTGGCGATGATGCCGTCGAGGCCGAGCTCCAGGGCCAGGTCGGCGACCGCGTCCACGTCCTCGTCGGCGAGGTCGGGGGCGATCTTGACCAGGAGCGGGACGCGGCGGCCGGTGACGGCGCGGTCGGCGGCCTCGCGGACGGCGGTCAGGAGCGGGCGCAGCGACTCGGTGGCCTGGAGGTTGCGCAGGCCCGGGGTGTTCGGCGAGGAGACGTTGACGACCAGGTAGTCGGCGTGGCGGGCGAGCCGCTCGGTGGACTTCACGTAGTCGGCGGCGGCCTCGGCCTCGGGCACGACCTTGGTCTTGCCGATGTTGACGCCCACGACGGTCCTGAAGACCGGGTCGCGGTGCGCGAGGCGGTCGGCGACGGCGGCCGAGCCCTCGTTGTTGAAGCCCATGCGGTTGATCAGGGCGCGGTCCGGGACCAGCCGGAAGAGGCGCTTCTTGGGGTTGCCGGGCTGGGCCTCGCCGGTGACGGTGCCGATCTCGACGTGGTCGAAGCCGAGCATGGCCATGCCGTCGATGGCGACGGCGTTCTTGTCGAAGCCGGCGGCGAGGCCGAAGGGGCCGTGCATGCGCAGGCCCAGGGCCTCGGTGCGCAGCTCCTTGTACCGGGGGGCGAGGACGGCCGCGACGAAGGTGCGCAGCACCGGGGTGCGAGCGGCGAGCCGGATCCAGCGGAAGGCCAGGTAGTGGGCCTTCTCGGGGTCCATCCGCTTGAAGATCAGGTTGAAGAAGAGCTTGTACATCGTCCGAAATATCCCTCGTGCGCTCATGAAGAGGGGGACACCGCGGGTGTTGCCGGTGTCCCCCTGCTTCGTACGGGCTGCTAGTCGCGGGCCGCGGTCAGGTGTTCCGCGTGCTCCTGGAGCGAGCGGACGCCCACGTCTCCGTGGTTGAGGGCGTCGATGCCCTGGACCGCCGCCGCCAGCGCCTGGACCGTGGTCAGGCACGGGACGGAGCGGGCCACCGCCGCCGTACGGATCTCGTAGCCGTCGAGGCGGCCGCCGGTGCCGTACGGGGTGTTGACGATCAGGTCGACCTGGCCGTCGTGGATGAGCTGGACGATGGTCTTCTCGCCGTTCGGCCCCTCGCCCTCGGACTGCTTGCGCACGACGGTGGCGTTGATGCCGTTGCGCTTGAGGACCTCGGCGGTGCCGGAGGTGGCCATCAGCTCGAAGCCGTGGGCGACGAGCTCACGGGCCGGGAAGATCATCGAGCGCTTGTCGCGGTTGGCGACGGAGATGAACGCGCGGCCCTTGGTGGGCAGCGGGCCGTAGGCGCCGGCCTGCGACTTGGCGTAGGCCGTGCCGAAGACGTTGTCGATGCCCATGACCTCGCCGGTGGAGCGCATCTCCGGGCCGAGGACGGTGTCCACCCCGCGGCCGTGGATGTCGCGGAAGCGCGACCACGGCATCACGGCCTCCTTGACGGAGATCGGCGCGTCGAGCGGCAGGGTGCCGCCGTCGCCGGTCTTCGGCAGCAGGCCCTCGGCGCGCAGCTCGGCGATGGTGGCGCCCAGCGAGATGCGGGCGGCGGCCTTCGCGAGCGGCACGGCGGTCGCCTTCGAGGTGAAGGGGACCGTGCGGGAGGCGCGCGGGTTGGCCTCCAGGACGTACAGGATGTCGCCGGCCATCGCGAACTGGATGTTGATCAGACCGCGCACGCCGACGCCCTTGGCGATGGCCTCGGTGGAGGCGCGCAGGCGCTTGATGTCGAAGCCGCCGAGGGTGATCGGGGGCAGGGCGCAGGCCGAGTCGCCGGAGTGGATGCCGGCCTCCTCGATGTGCTCCATGACACCGCCGAGGTAGAGCTCCTCGCCGTCGTAGAGCGCGTCGACGTCGATCTCGATGGCGTCGTCGAGGAAGCGGTCGACGAGGACCGGGCGGGTCGGGGAGATCTCGGTGGACTCGGCGATGTACGACTCCAGGCGCGCCTCGTCGTAGACGATCTCCATGCCGCGGCCGCCGAGCACGTACGAGGGGCGTACGAGGACGGGGTAGCCGATCTCGTCGGCGATGGCCTTGGCGCCGGCGAAGGTGGTGGCGGTGCCGTGCTTCGGCGCGGGCAGCCCGGCCTCGGCGAGCACCTGGCCGAAGGCGCCGCGGTCCTCGGCGGCGTGGATGGCCTCCGGGGAGGTGCCGACGACCGGCACGCCGTTGTCCTTGAGCGCCTGGGCGAGACCCAGCGGGGTCTGGCCGCCGAGCTGGACGACGACACCGGCGATCGGGCCCGCGAGGGACTCGGCGTGGACGATCTCCAGCACGTCCTCGAGCGTCAGCGGCTCGAAGTACAGGCGGTCGGAGGTGTCGTAGTCCGTCGAGACGGTCTCGGGGTTGCAGTTGACCATCACGGTCTCGTAGCCCGCGTCGCTGAGCGCGAAGGAGGCGTGGACGCAGGAGTAGTCGAACTCGATGCCCTGGCCGATGCGGTTCGGGCCGGAGCCCAGGATGATCACCGCGGGCTTCTCGCGCGGCGCGACCTCGCTCTCCTCGTCGTACGAGGAGTAGAAGTACGGGGTCCTGGCGGCGAACTCGGCGGCGCAGGTGTCGACCGTCTTGTAGACCGGGCGGACGCCGAGGGCGTGCCGGACCTCGCGGACGACGTCCTCGCGCAGGCCGCGGATCTCGGCGATCTGGGCGTCGGAGAAACCGTGGCGCTTGGCCTCGGCGAGGAGCTCGGGCTCCAGCTTCTCGGCGGCGGCCAGGTCGTCGGCGATCTCCTTGATGAGGAAGAGCTGGTCGACGAACCAGGGGTCGATCTTGGTGGCCTCGAAGACCTCCTCGGGGGTGGCGCCCGCGCGGATGGCCTCCATGACGGTGTTGATCCGGCCGTCGGTGGGGCGGACCGCCTCGCGGAGCAGCTCGGCCTTGTCGCCGGTCTCGCCGGTGAAGGCGAACTGCGAGCCCTTCTTCTCCAGGGAGCGCAGGGCCTTCTGGAGCGCCTCGGTGAAGTTGCGGCCGATCGCCATGGCCTCGCCGACCGACTTCATGGTCGTGGTCAGCGTGGAGTCGGCGGCCGGGAACTTCTCGAAGGCGAAGCGCGGGGCCTTGACGACGACGTAGTCGAGGGTCGGCTCGAAGGAGGCCGGCGTCTTCTCGGTGATGTCGTTGGGGATCTCGTCCAGCGTGTAGCCGACGGCGAGCCGGGCCGCGATCTTGGCGATCGGGAAGCCGGTCGCCTTGGAGGCGAGCGCGGAGGAGCGGGAGACGCGCGGGTTCATCTCGATGACGATGATCCGGCCGTCGACCGGGTCGATCGCGAACTGGATGTTGCAGCCGCCGGTGTCGACGCCGACCTCGCGGATGATCGCGATGCCGATGTCGCGGAGCCGCTGGTACTCGCGGTCGGTGAGCGTCATCGCCGGGGCGACGGTGATCGAGTCACCGGTGTGGACGCCCATCGGGTCGAAGTTCTCGATGGAGCAGACGACCACGACGTTGTCGTTCTTGTCGCGCATCAGCTCCAGCTCGTACTCCTTCCAGCCGAGGATGGACTCCTCCAGGAGCACCTCGGTGGTCGGGGAGAGCGTGAGGCCCTGGCCGGCGATGCGGCGCAGCTCCTCCTCGTCGTGGGCGAAGCCGGAGCCGGCGCCGCCCATGGTGAAGGAGGGGCGCACGACGACGGGGTAGCCGCCGAGGGTGTCGACGCCCTTGAGGACGTCGTCCATGGAGTGGCAGATGACCGAGCGGGCGGACTCGCCGTAGCCGATCTTGGCCTTGACGGCCTCGACGACACCCTTGAAGAGGTCGCGGTCCTCGCCCTTGTGGATGGCCTCGACGTTGGCGCCGATGAGCTCGACGCCGTACTTCTCCAGGACGCCCTGCTCGTGCATGGAGATCGCGGTGTTGAGCGCGGTCTGGCCGCCGAGGGTGGGCAGGAGGGCGTCGGGGCGCTCCTTGGCGATGATCTTCTCGACGAACTCGGGGGTGATCGGCTCGACGTACGTGGCGTCGGCGATCTCCGGGTCGGTCATGATCGTGGCCGGGTTGGAGTTCACCAGGATGACCCGCAGGCCCTCGGCCTTGAGGATGCGGCACGCCTGGGTACCGGAGTAGTCGAACTCGGCTGCCTGGCCGATGACGATCGGGCCGGAGCCGATGACCAGGACGGACTGGATATCGGTGCGCTTAGGCACGCTCGGCCTCCAGGGCGGTGTTCATCAGCGAAGTGAAGCGGTCGAAGAGGTACGCGGCGTCGTGCGGGCCGGCGGCCGCCTCGGGGTGGTACTGGACGGAGAAGGCCGGCTGGTCGAGCAGCTGCAGGCCCTCCACGACGTCGTCGTTCAGGCAGACGTGGGAGACCTCGACCCGCCCGAAGGGGGTGTCGGAGACCTTGTCGAGGGGCGCGTCGACGGCGAAGCCGTGGTTGTGCGCGGTGACCTCGACCTTGCCGGTGGTGCGGTCCTGGACGGGCTGGTTGATGCCCCGGTGGCCGTACTTCAGCTTGTAGGTGCCGAAGCCGAGCGCGCGGCCCAGGATCTGGTTGCCGAAGCAGATGCCGAAGAGCGGGGTCTTGCGGCGCAGGACCTCCTGCATGACGGCGACGGGGCCGTCGGCGGTGGCCGGGTCGCCCGGGCCGTTGGAGAAGAACACGCCGTCGGGGTTGACGGCGTAGACGTCCTCGGCGGTGGCGGTGGCGGGCAGCACGTGGACCTCGATGCCGCGCTCGGCCATCCGGTGGGGGGTCATGCCCTTGATGCCGAGGTCGACGGCGGCGACGGTGAACTTCTTCTCGCCGATCGCGGGGACGACGTACGTCTCCTTGGTGGCGACCTCGGCGGAGAGGTCCGCGCCCTTCATCTCGGGCTGCTGGCGGACCTCGGCGAGCATGGTGCCCTCGTCGGGGAGCGCGCTGCCGGAGAAGATGCCGACGCGCATGGCGCCGCTCTCGCGCAGGTGGCGGGTGAGGGCGCGGGTGTCGATGCCCTGGATGCCGACGACGCCCTGCTGCCGCAGCTCCTCGTCGAGCGAGCGCTGGGCGCGCCAGTTGGAGGAGACGCGTGCGGGGTCGCGGACGACGTAGCCGGCGACCCAGATGCGGGACGACTCGGGGTCCTCGTCGTTGACGCCGGTGTTGCCCACGTGCGGGGCGGTCATCACGACGACCTGGCGGTGGTACGACGGGTCGGTGAGGGTCTCCTGGTAGCCGGTCATGCCGGTGGAGAACACGGCCTCGCCGAAGGTCTCCCCCACGGCCCCGTAGGCGCGGCCGCGGAAGATGCGGCCGTCCTCCAGGACGAGTACGGCGGGAACCTTGGCGGCTCCCCTTGTGGAGGTCGTCATCGTGCGCCTTCCGTCGTGCTTGCGTGGTTCGTGGAGCTCATGGAGTTGATGGCCTCGACCCAGGCGGCGTGGTCGGCCGCGCGGTCGGAGCGGAAGCCGGAGTCGAGCAGCGTGTCGCCGTGCGTCCAGGTGACGACCAGGAGGCCGCCCTCGGTGAGGACCTTGCCGGCGATGCCCTTGTCCAGCCTGGCCTCGCGCAGGGCGTCGGCCGGGATGAGGAAGTCGTTCGCGCCGGGGCGGACGACCGCGATGCCCTGGTCCGTCAGGGTGAGCTCGGCCCGGCTGCGGACGCCCAGGCCGTGGGCGACGATCCGGTCGAGCCAGTGCCCGGCGGTGGTGGAGCCGTGGTAGCGGCCGGCCAGTGTCAGCCTCGCCGCTGCCGGGGCCTCGGGCACCTCGTGCAGGTCCGGGAGGCCGGACTGGAGGCTGCCGCGCCACTTCCATCCCTGGCGCATCAGCCAGTAGACGAAGGCGACGAAGAGCAGCAGTCCCGCGACCCAGCCGATGCGGCCGGCCCAGTCGGTGACCTCGGCGGACTTCTGCTCGGCCAGTTGAATGAGTGGTGTCACGCCAGCTTCCCGTCGACGAGCGTTGCCCGGCCCCGCAGGAACGTGTGGGTGACGCGCCCCGGCAGCTCGCGGCCCTCGTAGGGGGTGTTGCGGCTGCGGGAGGCGAAGTCGGCGGGGTCCACGACACCACGGTAAGCCGGATCGACCAGGGTCAGGTTGGCGGGCTCACCTGCCGAGACGGGGCGGCCGTGCTCCTTGGCCTGTCCGATCCGGGCCGGCTGGACGGACATCCGGTCGGCGACGCCGGCCCAGTCGAGCAGTCCGGTCTCCACCATCGTCTGCTGGACGACGGACAGGGCGGTCTCCAGGCCGACCATGCCCATGGCGGCGGCGGCCCACTCGCAGTCCTTGTCCTCGTGCGGGTGCGGGGCGTGGTCGGTGGCGACGATGTCGATCGTGCCGTCGGCGAGGGCCTCGCGCAGCGCCATGACGTCCCGCTCGGTGCGCAGCGGCGGGTTCACCTTGTAGACCGGGTTGTACGTCCGGACGAGCTCGTCCGTGAGGAGGAGGTGGTGGGGGGTGACCTCGGCGGTGACGTCGATGCCGCGGGACTTGGCCCAGCGGACGATCTCGACGGAGCCGGCCGTGGAGAGGTGGCAGATGTGGACGCGGGAGCCGACGTGCTCGGCGAGCAGGACGTCGCGGGCGATGATCGACTCCTCGGCGACGGCCGGCCAGCCGCCCAGACCGAGCTCGGCGGAGACGATGCCCTCGTTCATCTGGGCGCCCTCGGTGAGGCGGGGCTCCTGGGCGTGCTGGGCGACGACGCCGCCGAAGGCCTTCACGTACTCCAGGGCGCGGCGCATGATCACGGCGTCGTCGACGCACTTGCCGTCGTCGGAGAAGACGGTGACGCCGGCGGCGGAGTCGTGCATGGCGCCGAGCTCGGCCAGCTTCTTGCCCTCCAGGCCGACGGTGACGGCGCCGATGGGCTGCACGTCGCAGTAGCCGTGCTCGCGGCCGAGGCGGTAGACCTGCTCGACGACGCCGGCGGTGTCGGCGACCGGGTGGGTGTTGGCCATGGCGAAGACGGCCGTGTAGCCGCCGGTGGCGGCGGCCCGGGTGCCGGTGAGGACGGTCTCGGAGTCCTCGCGGCCCGGCTCGCGCAGGTGGGTGTGCAGGTCGACGAGACCCGGCAGCAGGATCTGGCCCTCGGCCTCGATCACCTGGGCGCCCTCGGCCGACAGGCCCGTACCGACCTCGGCGATGGTCTCGCCGTCGATCAGGACGTCCTGGGCCTCGCCGCCGAGCACCTTCGCACCACGGATAAGGATCTTGCTCATGGGGTTCAGTTCTCCTCGGTGCGGGGGGTGGCGGGGGCGGCGGGGGCGGCGGGCTCGGAGCCGCCGAGCAGCAGGTAGAGCACGGCCATGCGGACGGAGACCCCGTTGGCGACCTGCTCGACGACCGTGCAGCGGTCCGAGTCGGCGACCTCGGCGGTGATCTCCATGCCGCGGACCATGGGCCCGGGGTGCATGACGATGGCGTGCTCGGGCATCTTGGCCATCCGCTCGCCGTTCAGCCCGTACCGGCGCGAGTACTCGCGCTCGGTCGGGAAGAAGGCGGCGTTCATCCGCTCGCGCTGCACACGCAGCATCATCACCGCGTCGGACTTCGGCAGCACGCTGTCGAGGTCGTACGAGACCTCGCAGGGCCAGGTCTCCACGCCGACGGGGACCAGGGTGGGCGGGGCCACCAGGGTGACCTCGGCGCCGAGGGTGTGCAGGAGGTCGACGTTGGAGCGGGCGACCCGGCTGTGCAGGACGTCGCCGACGAGCGTGATGCGCCTGCCGTTCAGGTCCTTGCCGAGGCCGGTGTCGCGGCCGACCAGGCGGCGGCGCATGGTGAAGGCGTCCAGCAGGGCCTGGGTGGGGTGCTGGTGGGTGCCGTCGCCCGCGTTGATGACGGGGGCGTCGATCCAGCCGGAGGTGGCCAGGCGGTACGGGGCGCCGGACGCGCCGTGCCGGATGACGACGGCGTCGACGCCCATCGCCTCCAGGGTCTGCGCGGTGTCCTTGAGGGACTCGCCCTTGGAGACGCTGGAGCCCTTGGCCGCGAAGTTGATCACATCGGCGGAGAGGCGCTTCTCGGCGGCCTCGAAGGAGATCCGGGTGCGGGTGGAGTCCTCGAAGAAGAGGTTGCAGATCGTGCGGCCGCGCAGGGTCGGCAGCTTCCTGATGGGCCGGTCGGCCACCCGGGCCATCTCCTCGGCGGTGTCGAGGATGAGGACGGCGTCGTCGCGGGTGAGGTCGGCGGCCGAGATGAGGTGACGCATCATCGGGTTTCTCTCCGGGGTGGGGAGGGTGAGGGCATGCGGGCGCGCAGGGCTGTGCCCTGGACCCGTCGGGGGCCGGTCCGGCTAGGAGGCGGGCTTGCTGCCGAGCAGCACGGTGTCGCGACCGTCCTCCTCGGCGAGCTGGACCTTGACCGTCTCCCGCAGCGACGTGGGGAGGTTCTTGCCGACGTAGTCGGCGCGGATCGGGAGCTCGCGGTGGCCGCGGTCGACGAGGACGGCGAGCTGGACCGCGCGGGGGCGGCCGATGTCGCCGAGGGCGTCGAGGGCGGCGCGGATGGTGCGTCCGGAGAAGAGCACGTCGTCGACGAGGACGACCAGGCGGCCGTCGATGCCGTCACCCGGGATCTCGGTGCGGCCGAGGGCGCGCGCCGGCTTCATCCGCAGGTCGTCGCGGTACATCGTGATGTCGAGGGAACCGACCGGGACCTTGGCGCCGGTGATCGATTCCAGCTTCTCGGCGAGCCGGCGGGCGAGGTAGACACCGCGGGTCGGGATGCCGAGGAGGACCACGTCGTCGGCACCCTTGGCGCGCTCGACGATCTCGTGGGCGATGCGGGTCAGGACCCGCGCGATGTCCGGGGCCTCGAGAACGGGCCGGGCATCGGTCTGCTGCTGCTGTGCGTCCATATGAAACGGACCTCCTTCTCCGCCTCACGGGACGGATCTTAAAGGACGTCGGAATTGCGCCATTCACCTTACCAGGGGCGGGCAGGTGCCCTGCTCACCACCCTGGCGCCACTCCGGACGCCGTCCCTCGGGAGGGGGCGGTATGGACCATTCGGCTTGACGGGAGAGTGTCACGCTGCGTAACCTCACAGTGAGTTACCAGCCGCGCGGCGCCGCCGCAATCGTCACAGCGTCCGGGAGCGTTATGTCCAGCGAATACGCAAAGCAGCTCGGGGCCAAACTCCGTGCGATCCGCACCCAGCAGGGCCTTTCCCTCCACGGTGTGGAGGAGAAGTCCCAGGGCCGCTGGAAGGCGGTCGTGGTCGGTTCTTACGAGCGTGGTGACCGCGCCGTGACCGTACAGCGTCTGGCCGAGCTGGCGGACTTCTACGGGGTCCCGGTGCAGGAGCTGCTGCCGGGCACCACGCCGGGCGGGGCCGCCGAGCCGCCGCCGAAGCTGGTCCTGGACCTGGAGCGCCTTGCCCACGTCCCCGCCGAGAAGGCCGGCCCGCTCCAGCGCTACGCGGCGACCATCCAGTCGCAGCGCGGCGACTACAACGGCAAGGTGCTGTCGATCCGCCAGGACGACCTGCGCACCCTCGCCGTCATCTACGACCAGTCCCCCTCGGTCCTCACCGAGCAGCTGATCAGCTGGGGCGTCCTGGACGCGGACGCGCGCCGCGCCGTCGCCCACGAGGAGAACTGACCCCTCGGGTCGCACAGCCTCATACCAGCGCAGAAACGTGCCGCCGGGCCCCTGGGAGTCACTCCGACTCCCAGGGGCCCGGCGCTTTCGTGCGGGGCCCGTGACGGCGCGCCTGGCGACGCTCACGACCGGCACGGCCCGGGCGGCACCGCCCTGGCGGCCCTCCAGGGACGGCACGGCTCGGCGGCGCGGCAGGGGCGGCCGCGCCCGCCGATCAACGGCGAAGGGGCCCGCAGCACGAGATGTGCTGCGGGCCCCTTCGAGTGCCGTACGGACTGCTGCGGCCTGGACCGGGTCGTGCGGGACTAGGCGTCCTCGTCCCGGCGCAGGCGGGGCTTCAGGTCCTTGAAGCGGCCGAGGAGACCGTTGACGAAGGTCGGCGACTCGTCCGTGGAGAACTCCTTGGCGAGCTGCACGGCCTCGTCGATCGCCACCGCGTCGGGCGTGCCGTCCTCCCAGATCAGCTCGTACGCGCCGAGGCGCACGATGTTCCGGTCGGCGGCGGGCATCCGGTCGAGGTCCCAGTCCACCGCGTAGGTCGCGATGAGCTCGTCGATGCGCGCCACGTAGGACGCGTACCCCTCGACCAGCTGCATGGTGAACTCATTGACCGGCGGCTGGTGCTCCTCCGACCGGGCGAGACGGACCTGGTCCGCGAGGACCTCCTGGACCGAGGTACCGCGCTGGTCGGCCTCGAACAGGATCTGGAAAGCCCGCCTGCGGGCCTTGCTCCGGGCGGCCACGGTTAGCTGTTCACCCGGCCGAGGTAGTCGCTGGAGCGGGTGTCGACCTTGACCTTCTCACCGGTGGTGATGAAGAGCGGGACCTGGATCTGGTGGCCGGTCTCCAGGATGGCGGGCTTGGTGCCACCGGTGGAGCGGTCGCCCTGGACGCCCGGCTCGGTCTCCTTGATCACGAGCTCGACGGCGGCCGGCAGCTCCACGTAGAGCACCTCGCCCTCGTGCTGCGCGACCGAGGCGGTGAAGCCCTCGATCAGGAAGTTGGCGGCGGAGCCGACGTTCTTCCGGTCGATGTGCAGCTGGTCGTAGGTCTCCATGTCCATGAAGACGAAGTACTCGCCGTCCATGTAGGAGAACTGCATGTCACGGCGGTCGATGGTGGCGGTGTCGACCTTCGTACCAGCGTTGAAGGTCTTGTCGACGACCTTGCCGGAGAGCACGTGCTTGAGCTTGGTGCGCACGAAGGCGGGGCCCTTGCCGGGCTTGACGTGCTGGAACTCGACGACGGACCAGAGCTGGCCCCCGTCGAGCTTGAGCACCATGCCGTTCTTGAGGTCGTTCGTGGAAGCCACGGTTGCGGAATCTCCTGGACTGACGTGGACCTGGGAGGCGTACGCGCCCTACAGCGCGAGCAGCTCCTTGGTCGTGATGGTGAGTAGCTCGGGTCCGCCGTCCGCCTCCTGGCGTACGACGAGCGTGTCATCGATCCGGACCCCGCCCCGGCCCGGGAGGTGGACCCCCGGTTCGACGGTGACCGGCACACAAGCGTCCAGTTTACCCATGGCTGCGGGTGCGAGCTGCGGGTCCTCGTCGATTTCCAGGCCCACCCCGTGCCCGGTGAGGGGTGCGCTGGCGTCTCCGTGGCCCGCCGCGACGAGAATCTGCCGGGCCGCGCGGTCGACGTCGCGGTACTCGGCACCGGGTGCGAGCGCCTCCCGGCCGGCCCGCTGAGCGGCGAAGACGAGGTCGTACAGCTCGATCTGCCAGTCGGCGGGAGTGGTCCCGATGACGAAGGTGCGGCCGATCTCGCAGCGGTAGCCGCGGTAGTTGGCGCCGAGGCAGACGGAGAGGAAGTCACCCTCCTCGACCCGCCGGTCGGTGGGCCGGTGCCCGGCCCGCCCGGAGTGCGGCCCGGTGGCCACGGAGGTGCGGAAGGCGGGGCCGTCGGCGCCGTGGTCGACGAGACGCCGCTCCAGTTCCAGGGCGAGGTGCCGCTCGGTCCTGCCGACCAGGATCGATTCGAGGAGCTCGCCGAGGGCCTGGTCGGCGATCTCGGCGGCGATCCGCAGACAGGCGATCTCGTCCTCGTCCTTGACGATCCGCAGCTGTTCGACACCGCTCGACAGGTCGGCGAGGCGCAGTCCGGGGGCGGCGGAGCCCATGGCCCGGTGCCGGGCGACGGTCAGGTGGTGCTCCTCGACGGCGAGGGCGTCCGCCCCGGCCTTGCGGGCGAAGTCGACGGCCGCGACGGCCGGATCGCCGCTGCCGGTGGGCAGCAGCAGCTGGCGCAGCAGCTCGTCGAGCCGCCCGTCGGCCGGATCGGCGCCCGGGGCGGTGGGGCAGAGCAGCACGTCGTCCTCGGGACCGAGCAGCAGCACGGCCCCGGCGGGTGAACCGCCGGTGAGATAGCGGACGTTGGCGGGACGGGAGACCAGGGCCGCCGAGCTGCCCGCGGCCGCATACCGGTCGCGCAGCCGCACCCGGCGGTCCGCATACACCTCTGACATGCTCCGAGCCTACGAGGGGGCACGCGCCCTGGCCTGTTCAGCGGGTCCGACCGGGCGGGGGCGGGGGCCTCGGCCGGCCGGGGGCTCGCGACCGGGCCGGGCCGTCGGCCGGTGTGCGGGTGCGGGACGGGGCGCGGCCGGGCCGTCGGCCGGTGTGCGGCCCCGCGATCACCGGGACCTGGGCCTGGACCGGGACCGGGACCTGGGCCTGGACCGGGGCCTGGGCCTGGGCCTGGACCCTGGGCCGCTCCCCGGGCTCGGCGTCGCCCGAGGCCCGTGGGCGGTCAGCCCGGCTGGGGGTTGGCTATCGCGCGGGCCAGGACGTCGTCGAGGACGCGGGCGGTGGTCTCCACGTCGTACGTGGAGTTGTCGATGATCGGCAGGCCGGAGCCGTACCAGCCGGCCATCCGGCCGTGGATGGCGGCGACCTCCTCGTCCGAGAGACGCCGGTTGCCGCTGCGCTCGGCGTTGCGCTCCAGGACGATGTCGAGGCCGGGAAGCAGGACGACGGGGAGCAGTCCGGGGCCGACGTGGCGCTTCCAGCCGCCGAGGCCGACGACGGGCCAGTCGGGGAAGACCGCGTCGTCGAGGATGCACGAGATGCCGTTGGCGAGGAAGTTGCGGGCGGCGAAGCCGCAGGTGCGGCGGGCGAGGCGGTACTGGGCCTCGGAGTTCTCGTTCCACCCGGCCTGCGGGTCGGCGAAGCCGGAACAGACCCATTCGCGCACGTCGTCGAGGCTGATGTGGGCGGTCGGGACGTGCCGCCGCCGTGCCCAGTGACGGGCGACGGTGGTCTTTCCGGCTCCGGCCGGGCCGATGAGCAGCACGGCGAGGGTGGCGGCCCCGGTGCCGGTCACCGCCGGCGGCATCGCCACGTGGGCGGTGACGGGGGCGCTCGTCCAGCCGGGCGCGGGCGGCGGGCCCTGCGGCGGTCCGGGCGGCGGCGCCGCCTGCGTCGAGGGGTAGGGGTAGTGCTGCGGCGGGGCGGGCGGGACGGGAGGCGGCGCGCCCTGGGCGGCTCCGGGCGCGTGGGCCTGCGGGCCGTGCGCCCAGGCTGAGGGGTCGGCGGGCTGGTGCGGTGGCGACGGAGCCCCCATTCCGTGCTGCATCCCGGTGCCCACTCCGTCCCGTACGCCTTTTGCTTCCACTGTTGCCGGAACGTTACCGCCCCCGGCTTCCCGAGGGGAAACGGCCGGGGGCGGTACGAGGTGCCCGAGGGGCCTCTCGGGCGGTGTTCAGGCGGTCAGTTCCTCCGCGAGCGCGCGCAGGGCGAGCCGGTAGGAGCCGATCCCGAAGCCGGCGATCGTGCCGGTCGCCACGGCCGCGACGACCGAGGTGTGCCGGAACTCCTCGCGCGTGTACGGGTTGGAGATGTGCACCTCGATGAGCGGCGCGGTGCGCTGGGCGGCCGCGTCGCGCATGCCGTACGAGTAGTGCGTGAACGCGCCGGGGTTGAGCACGACCGGCAGCGAGCCGTCCGCGGCCTCGTGCAGCCAGCGGATCATCTCGCCCTCGTCGTTGGTCTCGCGCACCTCGACGTCGAAGCCCAGCTCCTCGCCGAGGGTCCGGCAGGAGTCGACGAGCCCCTTGTAGGAGGTGGCGCCGTAGATGTCGGGCTCGCGGGAGCCGAGCCGCCCCAGGTTCGGGCCGTTGAGGACGAGGACCCGGCGCGGCTCGCTCACGCGGACACCTCGCCGTAGGCCGCGATCAGGACGGCCGGGTCGGGGCCCTCCAGGACGGTCGGCTTGCCGATGCCGTCGAGGACGATGAAGCGCAGCAGGTCGCCACGGGACTTCTTGTCGACCTTCATGGTCTCCAGCAGCTTGGGCCACTGGTCGCCGCGGTAGGTGAGCGGCAGTCCGACCGACTCCAGGACGGCGCGGTGCCGGTCGGCGGTGGCGTCGTCGAGGCGGCCGGCGAGCCGGCCGAGCTCGGCGGCGAAGACCATGCCGACGGAGACGGCGGCGCCGTGGCGCCACTTGTACCGCTCGTTCTTCTCGATCGCGTGGGCGAGGGTGTGCCCGTAGTTGAGGATCTCGCGGCGGCCGGCCTCCTTGAGGTCACCGGAGACGACCTCGGCCTTGACCTGGATCGACCGCACGATGAGCTCGGCGGTGTGCGGTCCCGCGGGGGTGCGGGCGGCCTCCGGGTCCCCCTCGATGAGGTCGAGGATGACCGGGTCGGCGATGAAGCCGGCCTTGATGATCTCGGCGAGTCCGCTGACGTAGTCGTGCACCGGCAGCGAGTCCAGCGCGGCGAGGTCGCAGAGCACGCCGGCCGGCGGGTGGAAGGCGCCGACGAGGTTCTTGCCCTCGGCGGTGTTGATGCCGGTCTTGCCGCCGACGGCCGCGTCGACCATGGCGAGCACGGTGGTCGGCACGGCGATCCAGCGCACGCCCCGCAGCCAGGTCGCGGCGACGAAGCCGGCCAGGTCCGTGGTGGCGCCGCCGCCGACGCCCACGATGATGTCGCTGCGGGTGAAGCCGGTCTGGCCGAGCGCCTTCCAGCAGTAGGCGGCGACCTCGGCGGTCTTCGCCTCCTCGGCGTTGGGCACCTGGATGGCGACGGCCTCGTAGCCCTGGTCCGCGAGGTCGCCGCGCAGCGCCTCGCCGGTCTCGGCGAGGGCCTCGGGGTGGATCACGGCCACCCGCTTGGCGCCGGGGCCGATGAGGGCGGGGAGCTCGCCGAGCAGCTGACGGCCGACCAGCACCTCGTACGGATCGGTGCCCGCCGAGCCGCCGACCTGGATACGGGTCACTTCCTGGTGCGTCATGTCTCCTTCTTCAGGTCCAGAGCGTCGAGGACCGCGTCCGCGACCTCTTCGGGTGTGCGGTCGTCGGTGGCGACGACGACACTGGCGACTTCGGTGTAGAGGGGGCGGCGGGCGTCCATCAGCTCGCGCCACTGGCGGCGCGGGTTGACGGCGAGCAGCGGTCGCGCGGCGCCGAGCCCGACGCGGCGGACCGCTTCCTCGACGTCCATCGAGAGGTACGCGACGGGCAGCTCGGCCAGCAGGGCGCGGGTGCCCGCGTCGAGCACGGCACCCCCGCCGAGCGCGAGGATGCCCTCGTGCTCGGTGACGGCCGTGCGCACGGCCGCGCGCTCCAGGGCGCGGAAGTGGTCCTCGCCGTCCTCGACGAAGATGTCGGAGATCTCGCGTCCCTCGGTGGCGACGATGTCGGCGTCGGTGTCGCGGTAGGCGGCGCCGAGCCGTTCGGCGAGGAGCGCGCCCACCGTGGACTTGCCGGAGCCCATCGGGCCGACGAGGACGACCAGGGGGCCGCCGGTCACCGGATCTGGAGGTTGTCGAGGTAGGACTGCACGTTGCGGCGGGTCTCGGGGACGCTGTCGCCACCGAACTTCTCCAGCACCGCGTCCGCCAGGACCAGCGCCACCATCGCCTCGGCCACGATCCCCGCCGCCGGCACCGCACACACATCGGACCGCTGGTGATGCGCCGCGGCGACCTCACCGGTCACGACGTCGACCGTGGCCAGCGCCCGCGGCACCGTCGCGATCGGCTTCATCGCCGCACGCACCCGCAACAGCTCACCCGTGCTCAAACCGCCCTCCGTACCACCCGCGCGGCCGGTGGCACGCGTCAGGCCGTCCGGGCCCTGGACGATCTCGTCATGCGCCTGCGAACCAGGGACCCGGGCCAGATCGAAACCGTCACCCACCTCGACACCCTTGATCGCCTGGATGCCCATCAACGCGGCCGCGAGCCGGGCGTCGAGACGCCGGTCCCAGTGCACATGCGAACCGAGACCGACCGGCACACCATAGGCAAGGACCTCGACGACACCACCCAGGGTGTCACCGTCCTTGTGAGCCTGGTCGATCTCCGCAACCATCGCCTTCGACGCATCCGCATCCAGGCAACGCACCGGGTCGGCGTCCAGCCTCTCGACATCGGCCGGCGTCGGGTACACCCCGTACGGGGCCTTCGCCGCCGCGAGCTCGACCACGTGCGAGACGATCTCGATACCCGCCGCCTCCTTCAGGAACGAGCGGGCCACCGCACCGAGGGCGACACGCGCGGCGGTCTCACGGGCGCTCGCACGCTCCAGAACCGGCCGGGCCTCGTCGAAACCGTACTTCTGCATCCCGGCGAGATCCGCGTGACCGGGACGCGGACGGGTCAGCGGCGCGTTGCGGCCCGTCTCCTTCAGCTCCGCCGGGTCGACCGGGTCCGCCGACATCACCGTCTCCCACTTCGGCCACTCCGTGTTGCCGACCATGACCGCCACGGGCGAGCCGAGCGAGAGACCGTGGCGGACACCACCGAGGAAGGTCACCTCGTCCTGCTCGAACTTCATCCGGGCACCCCGCCCGTAACCCAGCCGCCGCCGCGCCAGATGGTCGGCCACCAGCGCCGTGGTGACCGGCACGCCTGCGGGAAGTCCTTCGAGGGTCGCGACCAGCGCGGGTCCGTGGGACTCCCCCGCCGTCAGCCAACGCAGCCTGCTCAACGATGCTCCTCATGCTCGCGCCTGGGCTCTGCTCCGGCGCGACCTGGGTGCGCGGCCCTGGTCCGCCTCCCCTGATCCTCCCACGTCCCGGCGCCTGATCGATCGCCGGTCCACAGGTCGGGACGCTTATCTCACGTGTCGAGTGGGGTTTCGGCCAACTCCCGCGAGGGGCTCCGTCGAGCCCTCCAAGCGTCCCGGACACGGGTCCCGACGCAGTACAGGAGGAACGCTCCCCCGAGCCCGGCGACCGGATACCGGATCCATTCCGGAAGGGCGCCGAACCCGATGCGGATGAGCCCCAGCACCAGGCGCATGAGGTCCACACCCGCGTCCCACCTGGACGCGAGCAGCACGTCTCCCCCCACCGTCTCCCCCGTTCCCGCCGTTCCTGACGGCCTCGCCGTTCCTGACGGCTTCGCTGTTCCTGACGGCTTCGCTGTTCCCGCCGCCCCTGCTGTGCCCGCCTTCCGGGCGGACTCTCCGCCCCCGCGTCAGCGCTCGGAGAGGGCCCGCTCCCCCGCCGCCCGCATCGCGGCCAGCGGCCCCGGGGCCCGCCCGGTCATCTGCTCCACCTGGAGCACCGCCTGGTGGACCAGCAGGTCGAGGCCGCCGACCACCTTGCCGCCGCGCGCCGACCAGGCGGCCGCGATCCGGGTGGGCCACGGGTCGTACAGCACGTCGAATAGGGTGCCGGGAGCGTCGGGGACGGCCGCCGCGAGGGCGTCCGTCGTCCCGGCCGGCGTGGTGGCGACGACCAGCGGGGCCGCGAAGGCCTCGGCGGCGTCCTCCCAGGCGGCGGTGCGCACGTCGACGCCGAGCCGCTCGCCCCAGCCGCGCATCTCCTCCGCGCGCGCCTCGCTGCGTACGTAGGCGGTGACGGGCCCCGAGCAGATCCTGGCCAGCGCGGCCAGCGCCGAGGAGGCGGTGGCGCCCGCGCCGAGGATCGCGGCCGAATCGACCTTCTCGACGGCCCGCTCCCGCAGGGCGGCGACGATGCCGGGGATGTCGGTGTTGTCGCCGACCCGCCGCCCGTCCTCGGTGAAGACGACCGTGTTGACCGCCTCGACCGAGGCCGCCACGTCGGTGACCTCGTCGAGCAGCGGCATGATCGCCCGCTTGAGCGGCATCGTGAGCGAGAGCCCCGCCCACGACGCGTCGAGCTCCGCCACGAACCCGGGGAGCGCGACCTCGTCCACCTCGAAGCGGTCGTACGACCAGTCGTCGAGGCCGAGCTCCCGGTACGCGGCCCGGTGCAGCACCGGGGAGAGCGAGTGGGCGATGGGCGAGCCGAGGACGGCCGCCCGCCGTCGGAAGGTCATCTCAGTTCCCTGCGTTGAACTTCTCGACGAGCCGGTCGTGCTCGGCGAGCGTCTTGGCGAATTCGGTCTTGTTCATGCCGTCCGTGGCGACGAAGTACATCCAGCCGTCCTTCGTCGGGTTGAGGGCGGCGGTCACCGCCTCGACGCCCGGGTTGCCGATCGGTCCCGGCGTGAGGCCCCGGTGCTTGTACGTGTTGTACGGGTCGGGGTTGGTGAGGACTTCCTTCCGGGTGATCTTGATCTTGCTCTGACCCATCAGGTAGTTGTACGACGAGTCGAACTGGAGCAGCTGGAAGGTCTCCTTGTTGTCCGGCTGGAGACGGTTGTAGATGACCTCGGCCATCTTCGTGAAGTCGTCGTGCGTCTTGCCCTCGGCCTGGACCAGGCTCGCGACCGTGAGCAGCTCCCACGGGCCCTTCAGCCCGAGCTGGCGCGACTTCGCCTCCAGGTCCAGCTTTCCGTACTCCTCGTTGGACCGCGCGACCATCTTCCGCAGTACGTCCTCGGGTTTGTTGCCCTTGGCGACCGGGTAGCTGGCCGGGAAGAGGAAGCCCTCCAGGGGGTCCTTGACGTCGGCGTGGTTCTTCGCCCAGTCCGGCAGGCCGAGCGAGCCCGCCTGCTTGAAGGCGGTCTCCTTCGTGGTGCCGGGCTTGAGGTCGAGGCGCTTGTCGATCTCGGCGTAGACCCAGGAGTTGCGGCGGCCCTCGGGGATGACGAAGTTGGCCTTGCTCGACGGGCTGAGCATCAGCGCGACGGCGCTCTCCGCCGACATCCCCTTCTTCATCGTGTAGACGCCGTCCTGGATGGCGACGCCCTTGGGGTTCTTCTGCTGGGCGGAGACGAAGGCGTCGACGCTCTTGACGACGCCCGCCTTCTTGAGGATGTTGCCGATGTCGTAGCCGAGGGCGCCGCGCGGGATCTCGATCTGGACGGATCCGCTGCCCTCGCCCGCGAAGTCGGGCGCCGCACCGAACTGGCCCTGCCAGAACTGGTAGCCGAAGTAGCCGATGCCGCCGACGCCGCCGCCGATGACGAGCGCCACGACCAGGCAGGCCATGCCGTTCTTGGCCTTGCGGCCCTTCTTCTTGCCCTTGCCGCCCCGGCGGTTGCCGCGGCGCCCGGCCGGCTCGTCCTCGTACTCGTCGTCGTACGCCTCGTCGTCGTACGCGTCCGCGTCCGTCGCCGTGTCACCGTCGTCCGCACGGCCACGGTCGCGACGCCCTCGGCGTCCGAGCCGCTCGTCGGCCCGCCCGTCCTGCCGGTCGTCCGGCCGGTCGTCCTCGCCGGTGAAGAACGGGTGGTCCTCCTCCGGCTCCTGCTGCGCCTCCGCCTCCCAGTCGGTCACCGGCTGGGGCGGGACCTGACGCCGGCCCGGGGGCTGCGGCGGCGGGTACGCCTCGGGGGTGCCGTAGAGGTCGGGCTGCTGGCCGCCGTACGGATCGGCGGGAGGGGCGTTGTACGGCATCGCCGCCTGGCCCGTCTCCCAGGTGCCGTCGTACTGCTGTGCGGGATACCCGGGCGTGTCGTACCCGCCCGGGTTCCCGTACTGCTGTTCGCCGTAAGCCTGCGGATAGTAAGGCTGCTGGGGCTGCTGCTGAGGCTGCTGCTGATAGGCGCCGCCGCCACCGTAGGTCTGCCCGTACGGATCCTGCTGCCCCTGGTACGCCTGCTGCTCCGGGTACGCCTGCTGGCCCTGGTGACCGGGATGCCCCTGGTGACCGGGATGGCCCTGGTGCTGCTGGTGCTGCCCGTACTGCTGCTGCGCCTGCTGCGGGTACTGCTGCTGGCCTTCCCACCCCTGGTCCCCGTACAGGGGATCCGTGGGGTGCCACGGTTCGGAGCCCGGGCTCCGGCCATACTCAGTCATCGATCCCCAAACAGCCGCGAGGCTTCCGGACGATCCGCCTCTACGTAGTGCGGCAGCTGTTCGAACACCGCCGCATCGCGCGGAACGTTACCGTATCGCGATCAGATGACCACTTCGACGCCCTCGCCGGGCGGATTACCTGATACCCGTTCGGACTCAAGAGCGTTCTGAAGGATGATCACAGCGGCGGCCTGGTCGATGACGGACCGCCCCTTCTTGGCCTTCACCCCGGAGGCCCGCAGCCCCTGGGTCGCCGTCACCGTGGTCATCCGCTCGTCGACCAGCCGGACCGGCACCGGGGCGATGCCCTTGGCCATCTCCCCGGCGAAGGCCCGGACCTTGGTCGCGGCCGGACCCTCCCGCCCGCTGAGCGAGCGGGGCAGGCCCACGACGACCTCGATCGGCTCGTACTCCTCGACGATCTGGCGCAGCCGCCGGTGGGCGGCCGGGACGTCACGTCCCGGCACGGTCTCCACCGGCGTGGCGAGGACCCCGTCGGGGTCGCACGAGGCGACCCCGATCCGGGCGTCCCCGACGTCGACCGCGATCCGGCGTCCGCGACGCATCGTCACGCGGTCTCCGTCACGAGACGCTCGACGGCCTCGATGGCCTCGCCGACGGCCTGCGGGTTCTGACCGCCGCCCTGGGCGACGTCGGGCTTGCCGCCACCGCCGCCACCGAGGGTCTTGGCCGCGGTGCGGACCAGCTCGCCCGCCTTGAGACCACGCTCACGGGCGGCCTCGTTGGTGGCGATGACCGTCAGCGGCTTGCCGTTGACGGTGGTGAACAGGGCCACGACCACCGGACGGTCCGAGGGGATGCGTCCCCGCACGTCGAGGACCAGCTTGCGCAGGTCGTCGGCGCCGGTGCCGTCCGGGACCTGGCCGGTGACCAGGGCGACGCCGCGGACGTCCTTGGCGGAGTCGACCAGACCGGCGGCGGCCTGCAGGACCTTCTCCGCGCGGAACTTCTCGATCTCCTTCTCGGCGTCCTTCAGCTTGCCGAGCATCGCGGAGACCTTCTCCGGCAGCTCCTCCGGGCGGCCCTTGACCAGCTCCTGGAGCTGGGCGACGACCGTGTGCTCACGGGCGAGGAAGTTGTACGCGTCGACGCCGACGAGGGCCTCGACACGGCGCACGCCGGAACCGATGGACGACTCGCCGAGCAGCTTCACCAGACCCAGCTGGGCGGTGTTGTGCACGTGCGTACCGCCGCACAGTTCCTTGGAGAAGTCGCCGATGGTCACGACGCGGACCTTCTCGCCGTACTTCTCGCCGAACTCGGCGATGGCGCCCTGGCGCTTCGCCTCGTCGATCGGCATGACCTCGGCGTGGACCTCCAGCTCGCGCGAGAGGACCTCGTTGATCTTCTGCTCGACGTCGGTCAGGACCGCGCCGGGCACGGCGTTCGGCGAGCCGAAGTCGAAGCGGAAGCGGCCCGGCGAGTTCTCCGAACCGGCCTGGGCGGCCGTCGGGCCGAGCGCGTCGCGCAGCGCCTGGTGGGTCAGGTGGGTGGCCGAGTGGGCGCGGGCGATGGCCCGGCGGCGCCGGACGTCGATGGCGGCGTAGGCGGTGGCGCCCACGGTCACCTCGCCGACCTGCACCGAACCCTTGTGCACGGAGACGCCGGGGACCGGCTGCTGCACGTCGCGGATCTCGATGACCGCGCCGGAGTGCAGCTTGATGCGGCCCTGGTCGGCGAGCTGGCCGCCGCCCTCGGCGTAGAACGGGGTGCGGTCCAGGACGACCTCGACCTCGTCGCCCTCCGAAGCGGCCGGCGAGGGGACGCCGTTGACCAGCAGGCCGACGACGGTGGTCTCGCCCTCGGTGTTGGTGTAGCCGGTGAACTCGGTGGCGCCGTTGCCGTCGGCGATCTCGCGGTACGCGGTGACGTCGGCGTGGCCGGTCTTCTTGGCCAGGGCGTCGGCCTTGGCGCGGTCCCGCTGCTCCTTCATGAGGCGGCGGAAACCCTCCTCGTCCACGGACAGCCCCTGCTCGGCGGCCATCTCGAGGGTGAGGTCGATCGGGAAGCCCCAGGTGTCGTGGAGCAGGAACGCCTTGTCGCCCGACAGGATCGTGCCGCCGGCGGACTTGGTCTCGGTGACCGCGGTGTCGAGGATGTTCGTGCCGCCCTTGAGGGCCTTGAGGAACGCGGCCTCCTCGGCGAGCGCGACGGTCTCGATGCGCTTGCGGTCGGTGACCAGCTCCGGGTACTGCTCGCCCATCGTGTCGATCACGGTGTCGACGAGCTCCTGCACGACCGGGCCGGTGGCGCCGAGCAGACGCATGTTGCGCACGGCGCGGCGCATGATGCGGCGCAGCACGTAGCCACGGCCCTCGTTGCCGGGGGTGACACCGTCGCCGATGAGCATCACGGAGGTGCGCATGTGGTCGGCGACCACACGCAGCGACACGTCGCTGTCGTGGGCCTTGCCGTAGGCGACGCCGGTCAGCTGGGTGGCCTTGTCGATGACGACCTGGAGGGTGTCGGTCTCGTACATGTTCTGCACGCCCTGCAGGATCATCGCGAGGCGCTCGAGACCGAGACCGGTGTCGATGTTCTTCGACGGCAGCTCGCCGAGGATCGGGAAGTCGTCCTTCCCGGTGCCCTCGCCGCGCTCGTACTGCATGAAGACCAGGTTCCAGATCTCCACGTAGCGCTCGTCGTTGACGGCCGGGCCGCCCTCGACGCCGAACTCCGGACCGCGGTCGTAGTTGATCTCGGAGCAGGGGCCGCAGGGGCCGGGGACGCCCATGGACCAGTAGTTGTCCTTCTTGCCGAGGCGCTGGATGCGCTCGGCCGGGACGCCGACGACGTCGCGCCAGATCTGCTCGGCCTCGTCGTCCTCCTGGTAGACGGTGATCCAGAGCTTCTCCGGCTCCAGCCCGTAGCCGCCGTGCTCGACCGGGGTGGTCAGCAGCTCCCAGGCCAGCTTGATGGCGCCTTCCTTGAAGTAGTCGCCGAAGGAGAAGTTGCCGCACATCTGGAAGAACGTGCCGTGCCGGGTGGTCTTGCCGACCTCCTCGATGTCCGGCGTGCGGACACACTTCTGCACGCTGGAGGCGCGCGAGAAGGGCGGCTTGACCTCACCCAGGAAGTAGGGCTTGAACGGCACCATGCCGGCGGGGACGAGCAGCAGAGTCGGGTCGTCCGCGATGAGCGACGCCGAAGGGACGACGGTGTGCCCGCGCTCCTCGAAGAAGCTCAGCCAGCGGCGGCGGATTTCAGCCGACTCCATCAGTGGTCCTCATTCCGGTTGTACGAAAACGAATACGGGGTGGTCGTGCCGGGGTCCGCGAGCGGTCCGAGCGCGGGCCTGCGGCGCGGCGCGGGGAGCTCGTGGCCGGGGTCCTGGTCCGCCGGGGCGTCCAGGCCGAGTGCCGAGCCGAGCTCGGCCTCGCGCTGCAGCATGCCCGCCCTCACGTCGAGGGCGAAGTCCTTGAGCCGGTGGCCGGTCTCGATCGCCTTGTCCGCAGCCTGGGCGGCGAGGCTCTCGGGGGTCAGCTGCTTGAGCTTGCGGTTGACCTTGGTGGTGGCCCAGACGCCGGCGGCCGCGCCGGCGGTGAACCAGAACGTACGGCGGAACATCGTGCTCAGCCCTTCTGCTTCCGGCGCCTCGCGGACGGCACGGTACGACCGACGATCACAGTACGCGGGTCGGGCGCGGGTGGCGCGTCCTGGCGGCCTCGGCCCAGTGCCCTGCGCACCCCGTAGCCGAAGGCCGCGACCTTGACCAGGGGGCCGCCGAAGGTGGAGGCGACGGTGGTGGACAGCGCCGAGGCGTTGGAGGTGACCTCCTGGACGTCCGAGGCGATCGCGTCGACCCGGTCGAGCTGGGTCTGCGCGGAGCGCACGGTCGCGGAGGCGTCGGCGAGCAGCGGGACGGCCTGTTCGGTCACGTCCGCCACCAGCTTGGTGGTCGCCTTGAGCGTCTGCGCCAGCCTCACCAGCACCACGGCGAGGAAGGAGACCAGGATCGCCCAGAACACGGCCACCAGGATCCCGGCTACCTCTCCACCGGTCACTCCGCACCGCTCTCTGCTGTCGCTCTTGCCATCGGGCCTCCGACGGGCGTCGGACCCTTGTTTACCAGTCCTCCGACCCTATCGCGCCGGAGCTCTTCCGCCGTACCGCATAAGGGCTTGCGGGAGGGGAGTTGCACCGGTCCGATTGTACGGAGCGCGCGCGGGTGAGTACGCTCCGTGTCCCATGCGACGGAGCAATCTCCCTGCGGAGCTCAACCGGTTCGTGGGCCGGGCCGCGGAACAGGACGAACTGGCCCGCCTCATCGAGGAGTTCCGCCTGGTCACGGTCGTCGGCGTGGGCGGGGTCGGCAAGACTCGGCTGGTCCTGCGCACCGCGGCGGCCGTGCAGAAACGCTACGCCGACGGCGTCCGGCTCGCGGAGCTCTCCGCCCTGCGCGATCCGGAGCTGGTGGCCCACGCCCTGGTCGAGTCCCTCGGTCTGACCGACCACACCCTGCGCGGCCCGCGGGAGGTGCTGACCGAGCATCTGGCGGAGCTGCGGCTGCTGCTCGTCGTCGACGGCTTCGAGCACCTGGTGGAGGAGTGCGCGGGGCTGCTGCGGGAGTTGCTGCGCGGCTGCCCCGGGCTCACGGTCCTGGCGGTGGGGCGCCGGCCGCTGCGGGTGGACGGCGAGGCCGTGCTGGCGCTCGCGCCGATGGACGAGGCCGACGCGGTGGCGCTGCTCACCGAGCGGGCGGCGGAGTCGGCGGGGCGGCACGCGCTGGGTGCGCCCGGGCCGGTGCGGGAGCTGTGCCGGCGCCTGGACGGGATCCCGCTCGCGCTGGAACTGGCGGCCGGGCGCCTGCCGCTGCTCTCGGTGGAGCAGGTGCTGCAGCGGCTCGACGACCGGTTCCGGCTGCTCGACGGCGGTCGGCGCGGGGCGCTGCCACGGCACCGGACGCTGCGCACGGCGATCGGCTGGAGCCATGAGCTGTGCACCCCGGAGGAGCGGCTGCTCTGGGCGCGCCTCTCGGTGTTCTCGGGCCCGTTCGACCTGGAGGCGGTGGAGTACGTCTGCTCGGGGCCCGAGTTGCCGGTGGAGCGGGTGCTCGACGTGCTCGGCGGGCTGCTGTCGCAGTCGCTGGTGGCGCGGGAGGAGTCGGCGGCGGGGCCGCGCTTCCGGATGCTGGACACGGTCGCGGCGTACGGGGCGGAGTGGCTGGCGGCGCTCGACGACACGGAGCGGATGCGCCGTCGGCACCGTGACTGGTACATGGGGCTCGCGACCTGGTGCGAGCTGGAGTGGTTCAGTCCCCGGCAGGCGGAGGTGGCGGCGGCCACGGACGTGGCGCTGCCGAACCTGCGGGCGGCGCTGGAGCTGTGCCTGGAGTCGGCCGAGGACGTCGCGCTCGCCCAGCACCTGGCGGGCACGCTCTGGTTCTACTGGGCGGGGTGCGGGCGCCTGTCGGAGGGGCGGCACTGGCTCGACCGGGCGCTGGGCGCGGGCCCGGCGGGCGCGGAGCACGAGGACGCGCGGCTGAAGGCGTTGTGGGTGCTGGGGTACGTGGCGATCCTGCAGGGGGATCCGACGGCGGCGGTGGCGGCGCTGCACGAGTGTGGTGAGCGGGCCCGCGCCACGGGCAACGCGCTGGCGGAGGCGTACGCGACGCACCGGATGGGGTGTCTGGCGCTGTTGTCGGACGACATGCCGCGGGCCGAGGAGCTGATCGGGCGGGCCCTGGAGGCGTACCGGGAGCAGGGCGAGTTGAACAGCAACGTGCTGATGGGCCAGGTCGAGCTGGCGATGGCGCGGGCGTTCCAGGGGGATCTGGAGGGCGCGGTCGCGCTGTGCGCGGAGGTCCGGGAGATCTGCGAGGAGCGGGGCGAGCGGTGGACGCGGGCGTACGCGCTCTACGTGCTGGGGTACGCGGCGCTGACGGAGGGGGATCCGGCGCGGGCGCGGGAGCTGCTCGCCGAGTGCGTCACCATCGACCACGCCTTCCACGACCTGGTGGGTCTGGTGCTGGCGATCGAGCTGCTCGCGCTGGTGCGGGCGGCCGAGGGGGACGTGCGGGAGGCGGCGGTGCTCCAGGGTGCGGCGACGCCGATGTGGGACTCGGTGGGGCTGCCGTTGTTCGGCTCGGGCCATTTCAACGGTCCGCGGGCCCTGTGCGAGCGGCAGGCGGGCGAGGCGCTGGGCGGAGAGGGCTACGGGGCCGCGTTCCGGGAGGGGCAGGCGCTGTCGCTGGAAGAGGCGGTGGACCGGGCGCTCGCCGAGCGTCGGGATCCGGCCATGATCGGCAGCCCGGGCGGGGCGGCGGCGCCGCGGCCGTTCCGCACCGCGCGGACACCGGCCCCGGACACGCGGAAGCCCCCCGGACACGCGGAAGCCCGCCGGCTCCCCCATCGGTAAGGGTGGGGAAGCGGCGGGCTGAACACCGCGGGGGTGGTACTACGCCGTTGCCGAAATCAGCGGGCGTAGTACTCGACGACCAGCTGCTCGTCGCAGATGACCGGGATTTCCTTGCGGTTCGGGTCGCGGTCGAGGCGGAAGGCCAGGGCCTTCAGGTTGACCTGCAGGTAGCGCGGGGTCTCACCGTCGGCGGCGAAGCCACCCTCACGGGCGACCTCGAACAGCGGCTTGGTGCGGCTGCGCTCGCGGACCATCACGACGTCGTCGGGACGGACGCGGAACGACGGCTTGTCGACCTTGGTGCCGTTGACCTGGATGTGGCCGTGGACGACCATCTGACGGGCCTGGTAGATGGTGCGGGCGATGCCCGAACGCAGGACCAGGGCGTCGAGGCGACGCTCGAGCTCGACGACCAGCGCCTCGCCCGTCTTGCCCTCGGCCTTCTTCGCGCGGTCGTACGCGCGGGCCATCTGGCGCTCGCTGATGTCGTACTGGGCGCGCAGACGCTGCTTCTCGAGCAGACGGACCTTGTAGTCCGAGTTCTGCTTGCGGCCACGGCCGTGCTCGCCCGGCGGGTAGGGGCGGGCCTCGAAGTACTTGACGGCCTTCGGCGTCAGCGCAATGCCGAGCGCACGGGACTTCTTGACCTTGGGACGCGACTGGTTAGGCACGTTCTCCAGACCTCCGTTGTAGGTTAGGTTAGGCTCACCTTACTCAAGGAGATCGCATGTCTCGCCCGGGGAACACCACACGCATCACGGACGGCAGCACAAAGACCGATGCTCTTTCCTCCACGGAAGCCGTGGAAGGCATCGATACGACGGAGGTCCGATCAGCTCATGGTCAGCCGCGTCCAAACGGGCTTGATCTCGCACGGATGCCGTCAGCAGCCGAGCGCACACGAACTCTCGTACAGAGTACATGCTCCGCGGTGCTGCTGATTCCGGGGGCCGGCGGGCACCGCCCGGAGCAGCTCTCCCCCGAGGCGCGCGCCGTCGGACCCGACGGCGAGGTCTTCCTGCTCTACCCCGCGGACGCGGCACCGGTACGGGCCGCCACCCACGCCCAGGACGACGAGCTGCCGGTCGTGCTGGAGCTCACGGACGTCGCCCCCGTCTCCGTCCCCCACCGTATCCGGGGCCGGGCCTGGATCTCCGGCTGGCTGACCTGCGTGCCCGGGATCGCCGAGCCCGGCCGGATGATGCTCCGCCTGGAGGTCGGCGCGGCCAACGTGGACGACCTGTGGGGCTGCGGCGAGGTCGACCCCGAGGAGTTCGCGGCGGCCGGACCCGATCCGCTGCGGATCCACGAGACCGAGCTCCTCCAGCACCTGCACACCGCCCACGGCGACCGCCTGCGCGAGCTGACCTCACTGCTCGGCACGCACGCGGCCGGCCTGGTCCCCACCCGTGACGTGGCCCCGCTCGCCCTCGACCGCTTCGGGATGCGGGTCCGCTTCAGCGCCGGCCCCGAGGCCTGCTTCGACGCGCGCTTCGACTTCCCGCAGCCGGTACGGGACGTCTCCGGGCTGCGCCGCGAGATGCACCGGCTCTTCGAGGCCGCCCACTCCTGACACGCCGCACCGGAGCCACGGACAGGTGGCCGGCGGCTCCTCCGGCGCCCGTTTCTCTGGCGCACGCTTCTCCGGCGCACGCTTCTCCGGCGCACGCTTCTCCGGCGCCCGCTTCTCCGGCGCCCGCTTCTCCGGCGGGGACGCCGTCAGGCCGTACCTGGCCTGGATGCCGGTCGACCGCCGGCCGTACGCGCACCAGAGCCGCTCAGCCGCCCTCGCCCTTCAGGCGCTCGCGCACCTTCTCCACCACGTCCGCGTAGCGCGCCTCCGCCCCGTAGCGGGTCGGCTCGTAGTAGCGCTTGCCGTGGACCGGGTCCGGGGCGTACTGCTGCGAGGCGATGGCGCCGGGGACGTCGTGCGGGTAGACGTACCCCTGGGCATGGCCCAGCTTGGCGGCGCCCTTGTAGTGGCCGTCGCGCAGGTGGGGCGGGACCGGGCCCGCGAGGCCGTTGCGGACGTCGGCCTGCGCCGCGAAGATCGCGTTCGTCGCCGCGTTCGACTTCGGGGCGAGGGCCAGGGCGATGGTGGCGTGGCTCAGGGTCAGCGCCGCCTCCGGGAAGCCGATCATCGCGACGGCCTGGGCGGCCGCCACGGCGAGCGGCAGCGCGTTCGGATCGGCGAGGCCGATGTCCTCGCTCGCCGAGATCATCAGCCGCCGGGCGATGAACCGCGGGTCCTCCCCCGCCTCGATCATCCGGGCCAGGTAGTGCAGCGCCGCGTCCACGTCCGAGCCGCGGATCGACTTGATGAGGGCGCTGGCCACGTCGTAGTGCTGGTCGCCGTCCCGGTCGTACTTCACGGCGGCCCGGTCGACGGTCTCCTCGACCGTCTCCAGCGTGATCTCCGCCTCCTGCTTGGCGAGGGCGGCGCCCGCCGCCGCCTCCAGGGCGGTCAGGGCCCGGCGCGCGTCGCCGCCGGCGATCCGCAGCAGATGGGCCTCGGCGTCCTCGGCCAGGGTGACGGCCCCGCCGAGTCCGCGCTCCTCCTCCAGGGCGCGGCGCATCAGTCCGCTCAGGTCCTCGTCCGTGAGCGGCTCCAGGGTGAGCAGCAGCGAGCGGGAGAGCAGCGGGGAGATCACCGAGAAGTACGGGTTCTCGGTGGTGGCGGCGATCAGGGTCACCCAGCGGTTCTCGACGGCGGGCAGCAGGGAGTCCTGCTGGGCCTTGGAGAAGCGGTGGATCTCGTCGAGGAAGAGGACGGTCTCCTTGCCGTACCCCCCGACCGCGCGGCGGGCGCCGTCGATGACCGCGCGGACCTCCTTGACGCCGGCGGTGATCGCGGAGAGCTCCACGAACCGCTTGTTCGTCGCCTTCGAGACCACGTACGCCAGGGTGGTCTTGCCGATGCCCGGCGGGCCCCAGAGGATCACCGAGGAGGCGCCGGCGGGGCCGCCGCCGTCACCGACCAGGCGGCGCAGGGGCGAGCCCGGCTTGAGCAGATGGCGCTGGCCCACCACCTCGTCGAGGGTGCGCGGGCGCATCCGGACGGCCAGCGGACTGCTGGCCGGGTCCTTCTCCTGACGCTCTTCGGCGGCTGCGGTAAACAGGTCGGGCTCCACGGTCATGAAGCCTAGGTCACCGCACGGACAGCGCGGGTCGCCGTCAGCTGGTCCAGAAGTCCCACCAGCGGGTCAGGACCAGCATGCCGATGATCCCGATGTGCAGCACCGGCAGCACCCAGGTGAACTCGTCGAAGAAGGTGCGCACGCCGCCGGGGGCGCGGATCACGCCCTGGCGCACGTTGTGCGAGGTGGTGTACCAGAACATGACGATGGTGGCGACCCAGGCCAGGCAGCACCACAGGCAGAGCGAGTTGATCTCGTACAGCGACTGGTACATGAGCCAGGTGCAGAAGCCGACGCCGAAGAGCGCGCCCGCGTTGAGGCCGAGCCAGTACCAGCGCCGGTAGCGGGCGCCGGCCAGCAGGCCCACGCCGATCGCGACGACCATGCCGTACGTGACGAGGCCGAGCATCGGGTTGGGGAAGCCGAAGACCGAGGCCTGCTCGCTCTTCATGATGTTGCCGCAGGAGACGATCGGGTTGAGGCTGCACCCCGGGGTGAAGTTCGGGTCCTCGAGGAGCTTGAACTTGTCGATCGTGATGACCCACGCGGCGAGCAGCCCGGCGGCACCGGTGATCACCAGGAGCCAGGCGAAGGCGCGGCTGGCGCCGATGGTGCGGGGTTCCTCCCGCACGGCGGTCTCGTTCGCGGCCGCTGCTTTCGTCATGTCGCTCTACTCGCTCTTCTCGCGCGCTGGGCTCGTTCGGCTGACCGGGGCACGGTCATTGTGCCGCACAGGGTGTCACGGGCCGCGTTCGCGGCCGGTAAGCGGGCCGGAAGCGCGGGAGGGCCCGGCCGCGTGACGCGGACCGGGCCCTCCCTCCGTACGGTGTGCGGTCAGGCCAGCTTGGCCTTCACCGCGTCGACCAGTCCGTCGAGGGCGACCGGCTGCTGCTCGCCGGACTCCATGTCCTTGAGCTGGACGACGCCCTCGGCGAGGTCCCGCTCGCCGGCGACGACCGCGAGGCGGGCGCCGGAACGGTTGGCGTCCTTCATGGAGCCCTTGAGGCCCTTGCCGCCGAAGGAGAAGTCGGCCGCGATCCCGGCCTTCCGCAGTTCGGTGATCTTGCCGAAGAGCACCCGACGGGCCTCCTCGCCGAGGGCCACCGCGAAGACGCTGGTCGCGGCCGGGAGGTCGAGCTCCACGCCCTCGGCCTCCAGCGCGAGGACGGTGCGGTCCACGCCGAGCGCCCAGCCCACGGAGGGCAGCGCCGGGCCGCCGATCATCTCGGAGAGGCCGTCGTAGCGCCCGCCGCCGCCGACCGCCGACTGCGAGCCGAGACCGTCGTGCACGAACTCGAAGGTGGTGCGGGTGTAGTAGTCCAGGCCGCGCACCAGCTTGGCGTCGTCCTCGAAGACCACGCCCGCCGCGGTGATCAGCGCGCGCACCTCCTCGTGGTACGCCTTGCACGCGTCGCACAGGTAGTCGCGCAGCAGCGGGGCGTCGGCCAGCTGCTTCTGCACCGCCTCCCGCTTGTCGTCGAGGACGCGCAGCGGGTTGATCTCGGCGCGGCGCAGGGTCTCCTCGTCCAGGTCGAGGCCGCGCAGGAAGCCCTGCAGCGCCTCGCGGTAGACGGGGCGGCACTCCTGGTCGCCGAGCGAGTTCAGCAGGATGCGGAAGTCGCGCAGGCCGAGCGAGCGGTAGGCCTGGTCGGCCAGGATGATCAGCTCGGCGTCGAGCGCCGGGTCCTCGGCGCCGATCGCCTCGGCGCCGACCTGGGAGAAGTGGCGGTAGCGGCCCTTCTGCGGGCGCTCGTAGCGGTAGTACGAGCCCGAGTACCAGAGCTTGACCGGCAGGTTGCCCTGCTTGTGCAGGCTGGCCTCCAGGGCCGCGCGCAGCACGGAGGCGGTGCCTTCGGGGCGCAGGGCCAGCTTGTCGCCGCCCTTGGTCTCGAAGGCGTACATCTCCTTGGTGACGATGTCGGTGGACTCGCCGACGCCGCGGGCGAAGAGGTTGACGTCCTCGAAGCCGGGGGTCTCGACGTAGCCGTAGCCGGCCGTGCGCAGGGGGCCGGAGATGGCCTCGCGGACCGCGAGGTACTTCGCCGAGTACGGCGGAATCAGGTCGTACGTGCCCTTGGGGGCCTTGAAGGTGCTCACGTGGATCTCGTCACATTCCTCGTCGGGGAGCCTGGGAACTCCCGAGGCCGTCGGCCACCTGCCGCAGATAGGGGTTGGTGGCGCGCTCCTGGCCGATGGTCGTCTGGGGACCGTGTCCCGACAGGACCACGGTCGAGTTGTCGAGCGGCAGGCACACGCGGGCCAGCGATCCGAGCATCTCGTCCATGTCACCGCCGGGCAGGTCGGTGCGTCCGATGGAGCCGGCGAACAGCAGGTCCCCGGAGAAGAACACGGAGGGGATCTCCGTGGTCTCGGGGGTCCGGAAGGTCACCGACCCCTTGGTATGACCGGGCGCGTGGGCGACGGAGAGCTCGAGTCCGGCCAGCTGGAGCCGGGCGCCGTCGGTGAGCTCGCGCACGTCGTCGGGCTCGCCCACGGTCAGTTCGCCCATGAGGGGCATCCCGATGGAGCGGCCGAGGGCCTTCTCCGGGTCGCTCATCATGTACCGGTCGGAGGGGTGGATCCACGCGGGTACGTCATGGGCGCCGCAGACCGGGACGACGGAGGCGACGTGGTCGATGTGGCCATGGGTGAGGACCACGGCGACGGGCTTGAGCCGATGCTTCTTGAGCGTCTCCTCGACTCCCTGGGCGGCCTGGTGGCCCGGGTCGATGATGACGCACTCCTCGCCTGCGGCGGGGGCGACCACGTAACAGTTGGTGCCCCAGGCCCCGGCGGGGAACCCGGCAATCAGCACGATCGTCCTCATTTGTCGTCCGGCAGATGGCTGCGGCGAAACGGAATGCAGCGGGTCAGAGCCTACCGGCGCTGCGTATTCCACAGCCAACCCGTATACGGTACGGGCACATCCGGCCAGGACTGAACAGACGATCGACAAGGAGCGGACCCGGTGGTCACCAGCGATCAGCGGCGGCGGCAGCTCGCCAGGGACAAGTACCAGCGTCAGCAGCAGCGACGCGCCGACGCCCGGCGCAGGTCGCGCCGGATCAGCGTCATCGCCGCCTCGCTCGCGGTCGTGCTCGCCGCGGGCGGCGCGGTGTACCTCTCGGTGGCGCTGTCCGGCGACGACAAGAAGTCGGACAACGCGGCGACCGAGCCGACGAACACGCCGAGCCCGGAGCAGAGCACGTCCTCGCAGCCCGAGCCGGCGATGTCCGTCGACAAGAAGGCCTCGTACACGATGGCCCTGAAGACCAACCAGGGCGACATCACGATCACGATGGACGCGGCCAAGGCCCCGCACACCGTGAACTCCTTCAAGCACCTCGCGGACAAGAAGTACTTCGACGGCACCAAGTGCCACCGCCTCACCACCTCGGGCATCTTCGTGCTCCAGTGCGGCGACCCGAAGGGCGACGGCACGGGCGGCCCGGGCTACGTCATCCCGGACGAGAACCTGACCGGGCTCGGCAAGGCGGGCGCGGACGGCTCCGTCACGTACCCCAAGGGCACGGTGGCGATGGCCAACGCGGGCGCGAACACCGGCGGCAGCCAGTTCTTCCTCGTGTACAAGGACACCAAGCTGCCCCCGAACTACACCCCGTTCGGCACCTTCGACGCGGCCGGCCTCAAGGTCGTCGAGGACGTGGCGAAGGCCGGCGTCCAGGGCGGCGCGGGCGACGGTGCGCCGCAGAAGGGCGTCACCATCGAGAAGGCCGTCGTCGGCAAGAAGTGACGCGACGGCGGCCCGGCGGCCGCACCCGCGCGTGACCGTTGAATTTCGGTCGTGCTGAGTGCGGACAGCCGGGCCGCCGTTCGCCTAGATTGGCGTTGTGCAGCGCCGGCCGTCGGCCGCGCTGTGGAGGGCGGGCGAGACCCGCCGGGAATCCGTGGACGATGCCAGGGGGCGGAGCCCCCACGACGGCATCATGGTGAGGAGGCGCTGTGAGCAGCGACCCGTGGGGCCGCGTCGACGAGACGGGCACCGTGTACGTGCGTACGGCCGAGGGCGAGCAGGTCGTCGGATCGTGGCAGGCCGGCACCCCTGAGGAGGCGCTGGCCTACTTCGAGCGCAAGTACGAGGGCCTGGTGGTCGAGATCGGCCTCCTCGAGAAGCGGGTGAGGACCACCGACCTCTCCGCGAAGGACGCCTCGACGGCGATCGAGCACATCCGCGAGCAGGTCCGGGAGCACCACGCGGTGGGCGACCTGGCCGCGCTGTCGGCCCGGCTCGACAAGCTGACCGAGGCGGTCGAGTCCCGCCGCGAGGAGCGCAAGGTCCAGAAGGCCAAGCAGGCCGACGAGGCGCGCTCCGCCAAGGAGGCCCTGGTCACCGAGGCCGAGGAGCTGGCCCAGAGCGAGCAGTGGCGTGCCGCGGGCGAGCGGCTGCGCGCGCTCGTGGACACCTGGAAGGGCCTGCCGCGCCTGGACCGCAAGTCGGACGACGAGCTGTGGCACCGCTTCTCCCACGCCCGCTCCGCCTTCTCCAAGCGCCGCAAGGCGCACTTCGCCGCGCTCGACGCGCAGCGCGAGGACGCCCGCAAGGCCAAGGAGAAGCTGGTCGCCGAGGCCGAGGCCCTCTCGAACTCCACCGACTGGGGCACCACGGCCGCCCGCTACCGCGAGCTGATGGCGGACTGGAAGGCGGCGGGCCGCGCCCAGCGCGAGCACGAGGACGAGCTGTGGAACCGCTTCCGCGGCGCCCAGGACGTCTTCTTCGCGGCCCGTGGCGGCGTCTTCGCCGAGCGTGACGCGGAGCAGACCGAGAACCTCAAGCTGAAGGAGGAGCTCGCGGTCGAGGCCGAGAAGCTGGTGCCGGTGTCGGACCTGAAGGCGGCCCGCGCGGCCTTCCGCTCCCTCAACGAGCGCTGGGAGGCCATCGGCCACGTGCCGCGCGACGCCCGCCCGAAGGTCGAGGGCCGGATGCACGCCGTGGAGCGCGCGATCCAGGAGGCCGAGGAGGCCGAGTGGCGCCGCACCAACCCGGAGGCGCGCGCCCGCGCCGCGGGTCTGACCGGCCAGCTCCAGGACGCGGTCGACAAGCTGCAGAAGCAGATCGACACCGCCCGCGCCGCCGGCAACGACGCCAAGGCCGACAAGCTGGCCCGCGAGCTGGAGGGCCGCCAGGCGCTGCTCGACCAGGCCCTGAAGGGTCTGCAGGAGTTCGGCGGCTGAACGCCCGTCCCAGCGGTACGAGGAAGGGCCCCCGGCACCAGCCGGGGGCCCTTCCTCGTACGCGCGGAGCTGAGCGGCGCGTGGCGCCCCGTTCTCAGGGGCGCCGGGCGCTGGTGACCCGGTAGACGTCGTAGACGCCCTCGACGCCACGGACGGCCTTCAGGACGTGTCCCAGGTGCTTCGGGTCGCCCATCTCGAAGGTGAACCGCGAGGTGGCCACCCGGTCGCGGGAGGTCTGCACGGCCGCCGACAGGATGTTGACGTGCTGGTCCGACAGGACCCGGGTGACGTCCGAGAGCAGCCGGGAGCGGTCCAGCGCCTCGACCTGGATGGCGACGAGGAAGACCGAGGACTGGGTGGGGGCCCACTCGACCTCGAGGATCCGCTCGGGCTCGCGGGACAGCGAGTCGACGTTCACGCAGTCGCTGCGGTGCACCGAGACGCCGCTGCCACGGGTGACGAAGCCGATGATCGGGTCGCCGGGCACCGGCGTGCAGCACCGGGCCAGCTTGACCCAGACGTCGTCGACGCCCTTGACGACGACACCGGGGTCGGCGTTCGACCGGCGCTTGGAGCGGCCGCGGGTCGGCGGGGCGGCCTCCTCGATGTCCTCGGTGGCGGCCTCCTCGCCGCCGAGCGCCTGGACCAGCTTCTGCACGATCGACTGGGCCGTGACGTGGCCCTCGCCGATCGCCGCGTACAGCGAGGAGATGTCGCTGTAGCGCATCTCGTGCGCGAGGGTGACGAGCGAGTCGCCGGTGAGGATCCGCTGGATCGGCAGGTTCTGCTTGCGCATGGCCCGCGCGATGGCGTCCTTGCCCTGCTCGATGGCCTCGTCGCGGCGCTCCTTGGAGAACCAGGCACGGATCTTGTTCCGGGCCCGCGGGGACTTGACGAAGCCGAGCCAGTCCCGGGAGGGTCCGGCGCCCGCGGCCTTGGAGGTGAAGACCTCGACGAGGTCGCCGTTGTCGAGGGTGGACTCCAGCGGCACGAGCCGGCCGTTGACCCGGGCCCCTATGGTGCGGTGCCCGACCTCGGTGTGGACGGCGTAGGAGAAGTCGACCGGGGTGGCGCCCGCGGGCAGCGCTATGACGTCGCCCTTGGGGGTGAAGACGAAGACCTCGTTGCGGGAGAGGTCGAAGCGCAGCGACTCCAGGAACTCCGAGGGGTCCTCGGTCTCCTTCTGCCAGTCGAGCAGCTGGCGCAGCCAGGCCATGTCGTTGAGGTGGTCGTCCTTGCCGGCCTTCTTGGGCACGTCGGCGCGGACCTTGGAGGCGCCGGCGACGGCCTCCTGCTTGTACTTCCAGTGCGCGGCGATGCCGTACTCGGCGCGCCGGTGCATGTCGAAGGTGCGGATCTGGAGCTCGACGGGCTTGCCGTTGGGCCCGATGACCGTCGTGTGCAGCGACTGGTACATGTTGAACTTCGGCATCGCGATGTAGTCCTTGAACCGGCCGGGGACCGGGTTCCATCGCGCGTGGACGGTGCCGAGGGCCGCGTAGCAGTCGCGGACGGTGTCCACGAGGACGCGGATGCCGACCAGGTCGTAGATCTCCGCGAAGTCCCGGCCGCGGACGATCATCTTCTGGTAGACGCTGTAGTAGTGCTTGGGCCGGCCGGTGACGGTGGCCTTGATGCGGGCGGAGCGCAGGTCGGCCTGGACCTCGTCGGTCACTATGGCCAGGTACTCGTCGCGCTTGGGAGCGCGCTCGGCGACCAGCCGGACGATCTCGTCGTACATCTTGGGGTAGAGGATCGCGAAGGCGAGGTCCTCCAGCTCCCACTTGATGGTGTTCATGCCCAGCCGGTGTGCCAGCGGGGCGTAGATCTCCAGGGTCTCGCGGGCCTTCTTCTCCTGCTTCTCCCGCTTGAGGTAGCGCATCGTGCGCATGTTGTGCAGGCGGTCGGCGAGCTTGATGACCAGGACGCGCGGGTCCTTGGCCATGGCGACGACCATCTTGCGGACCGTCTCGGCCTGGGCGGCCTCGCCGAACTTGACCTTGTCCAGCTTGGTGACGCCGTCGACGAGCAGGGCGACCTGGTCGCCGAAGTCGCGGCGCAGGGTGTCCAGGCCGTACTCGGTGTCCTCGACGGTGTCGTGCAGCAGGCCGGCCATCAGCGTCGCCGGGTCCATGCCCAGCTCGGCGAGGATCGTGGTGACCGCGAGCGGGTGGGTGATGTACGGGTCGCCGCTCTTGCGCTTCTGGCCGCGGTGCCAGCGCTCGGCGACCTGGTAGGCCCGCTCGATCTGGCGCAATGTCGCCGTTTCGATCTTCGGGTCGTTGGAGCGCACGATCCGCAGCAGCGGTTCGAGGACCGGGTTGTACGGGGAGGAGCGCTGGACGCCGAGGCGGGCCAGCCGGGCGCGGACGCGGCTGGAGGAGCCGCCCGAGCGGCTCGGCGTCGCGGGGGTGGGCCGTACGGCGGGGGCGGGAGCGGGGGCCTGGGCGGCGGGCCGGGGCCGGGTCTCCGCGGGCTTGTTCCGGGGCGCGTCGGGTCCCGTCGCGGCCTGGTCGGCCTGCTGCTCGGGCTGCGCGGCGGAGAGTGGCTGGGCCTCGTCTGGCAAGAGCGCTCCTCTGGGGGTACCCCCGGACGGAGTCTGGGGGAATGTCCGGGTCCCCCGGTCAGGCCCGGAAAGGCCATCGTATCGACCTGGAAGCGCCTGTGCTCACGTGGCTGCGGGCTGAGACGTCCGCGCTGCGGTGCGGGGCCCCCGTTCCGGGGTGTGTCCGGAAAACGACGGGGGCGGCCCGGGGAATTCCCCGGGCCGCCCCCGTCCGTCGGACGTGCGGGTCAGACGGTGATGAGCGCGGTGAGCGGAGCACCGGCCAGGGCCGGCTCCAGGCGGGCCCGGCCGGGCAGGAAGCCCAGCTCCATCAGGACGGCCACGCCGGCGACCTCGGCCCCGGCACGCCGGATGAGCTCGATGGAGGCCTCGGCGGTGCCGCCGGTGGCGAGGACGTCGTCGATGACCATGACCCGGTCGCCCGGGGTCAGGTCCTCGGCGTGCACCTCGATCTCGGCGGTGCCGTACTCCAGCTCGTACGCCTGCCGCAGGGTGGCTCCGGGCAGCTTCCCGGCCTTGCGGACCGGGATGAAGCCGAGACCGGCGCGGACGGCGACCGGGGCGGCCAGGATGAAGCCGCGGGCCTCCAGGCCCACGATCTTCGTGGCACCCTGCGCCGCGCACAGCCCGGCGAGGGCGTCGGTCAGAGCGCTGAACGCCTCCGGGTCCGCGAGCAGCGGGGTGATGTCCTTGAACAGCACCCCGGGCTTCGGGTAGTCGGGGACGTCACGGATGCGGCTGAGCAGCAGCTCCGTGGTGCTCTGGGCCTCGGCGGTCATCCGCGGTTCTCCGAGCGGCCGCGGCGGCCCTGGCCGACGACGGCGGCCTCACCCGCGAGGGCGCCCTCCGAGAGGTCGCTGTCCTCGTCGAGGGACTCGCCCTTGGCGGCCGCGGCGGCCCGCTTGGCCATGATCCGCTTCTTCAGGGCCTTCATCGCCGGCTCGCGCTCCTTGAAGTCGGCGACGAGCGGGGTGGCGATGAAGATCGAGGAGTACGCACCGGCGGCGAGACCCACGAACAGCGACAGCGAGATGTCGTTCAGCATGCCGGCGCCGAGGACGCCGCCACCGATGAAGAGCAGGCCGGCGACCGGCAGCAGCGCGACGACGGTGGTGTTGATCGAACGGACCAGGGTGCCGTTGATCGAACGGTTGGCGATCTCGCTGTAGGTCCAGCGGGTCTGCTTGGTGATGCCCTTCGTCTGCTCCTTGAGCGAGTCGAAGACGACGACCGTGTCGTAGAGCGAGTAACCGAGGATCGTCAGCAGACCGATGACCGTACCGACCGTGACCTCGAAGCCCACCAGCGAGTAGATGCCGACGGTGATGGTGAGGTCGTGGATGAGCGCGATGAGCGCCGCGACGGCCATCCGCCATTCGAAGGCGATGGCGAGGTAGATCACCACGAGGATCATGAAGACCGCGAGACCGGTCCAGGCCTTCGTGGCGATCTGCTCACCCCAGCTGGGGCCGACGAGCTCCGCCGCGATCTTGGACTCGGGGACGTTCAGGTCCTTGGCGAGCTCCGTGCGGACCTGGTCGGACTTCTCGGTGTCGAGACCGCCGACCTGGATGCGCAGGGAGCCGCTGCCGAGCTCCTGGACGATCGCGTCGTGGCCGGACGCCTCTTCCGCGTACTCCTGGGCCTGGGTGACCGAGACGGCCGTCTTCGGGGTGGTGAAGACGGCGCCGCCCTGGAACTCGATGCCCATGTTGAGGCCGCGCACCGCGAGGGCGACGATCGCCGTGATGGTGATCAGGATCGAGATGCCGTACCAGATCCTGCGGTTGCCGATGAAGTCGTAGCCGACCTCACCTCGGTGGAGCCGGGCGCCGAGATCTCCGAGCTTCGACATCTCACGCCTCCTTCGTGTCGACAGGGCCTGCGGCGGATACGGACTGACGGCGGGAGCGGCGCAGCGGCGGCTTGGCGCCGAGGCGCTTCGGGTCGAGGCCGGACCACTTGTGGCCGTTGCCGAAGAACTTCGTGCGGGCGAGGAGCGTCATCACCGGCTTGGTGAAGAGGAACACCACGACGATGTCGAGCAGGGTGGTCAGGCCGAGCGTGAACGCGAAGCCCTGGACCTTGCCGACGGTGACGATGAAGAGCACCGCGGCGGCGAGGAACGACACGAAGTCGGAGACCATGATCGTGCGCCGGGCCCGCGGCCAGGCGCGCTCGACGGCCGGGCGCATCGTGCGGCCCTCGCGGATCTCGTCACGGATGCGTTCGAAGTACACGATGAACGAGTCCGCCGTGATGCCGATGGCCACGATGGCGCCGCAGACGGCCGGCAGGTTCAGCGCGAAGCCGATGGCCGGGCCGAGCAGGGCCATGATCACGTAGGTGAGCAGGGCCGAGACGCCGAGGCTGAGGATCGCGATCAGCGACAGGCCGCGGTAGTAGACCACCAGGTAGATGATGACCAGCGCGAGACCGATGGCGCCGGCGATCAGACCGGCCTGGAGCTGCTCGCCACCGAGGGCGGCGGTCACGGTGTCGACGCTCTGCGTGTCGAACGTGAGCGGCAGGGCACCGTAGGACAGGATGTTGCCGAGGTCCTGGGCCGACTGCTGGTTGAAGCTGCCCGAGATCTCCGCGTTGGCGCTCAGCGTGGTGCGCACGGACGGGGCCGAGACGACCTCGCCGTCGAGCACGATCGCGAACTGGTTCTGCGGCTCCTGCTGCTGCGAGAGCTTGCTGGTGATCTTCTGGAACTTCTTGGCGCCGCCGCTCGTGAACTCCATGTTCACGATCCACATGCCGCGCTGCTGGTCGAAGACGCCCTTGGCGTCGTCGACGTCCTTGCCGTCCACCTCGGCCGGGCCGAGGATGTACTTCTCCCACTGGCCGATCGCGTTCTTGCCACAGGCGACGGCGGTGTCGGTCGCCTTGACGCCGTTACCGACGGCGGTGCGCTGCTTGGGGTCCAGGCAGTTCAGCGTGGCGAACTTCTGCTGCAGGGCGGCGGTGGCCGGGTCGGCCGGGGTGTCGGTCTTCGGCGTGCCGGTCGACTTCGGCGTCGTGGAGGACGTCGGCGTCGGGCTCGGGGCCTTCAGAGCCTCGGTGACGGCGCGGCCCTGGCTGGACGCGGTGGCCGTCGGGGTGGCGGACTTGTCCGTCTTGCCCTTGTCCGCGGTGGCGCCGGAAGCCGAGGGCTTCGGCGACGGCGAGGAGCTGGCGTTCGGCGCCGGCTGCTCGGCGGCGGCCACGGCCAGGACCGGGCGGAAGTACAGCTGGGCGGTGGTACCGACCTGCTCGCGGGCCTGCTTCTCGTTCGATCCCTTGGGGATGTTCACGATGATGTTCTCGCGGCCCTGCGTCTGGACCTCGGCTTCCGAGACACCCAGACCGTTGACACGGCGCTCGATGATGCCGACCGCGGTGTTCATGTTGGTCTCGTTGACGGCGGACTCCTGTCCGGGCTCCGCCTTCGCCTTGAGCGTGATCGACGTACCGCCCGCGAGGTCGATGCCCAGGCGCGGGGTGGTGTGCCCCGACCAGAACATGCCTCCGGTGAGCGCGACCATGGCGATCACAATGAGTGCCAGGGCGCGGCCCGGCCGGCTCTGTCCCCCCGCCGGCCTTCGGCCCTTCTTCGGTGCTGCCACCTGTCGTTTCTCCCTGTCCAAACCGCCCCGCGCCGGTTGGGCGCGCGGCGGCCACGAAGTGTGTGGTGGGGTCCTGCCCCCGCAGACGTGAAACCGTCGCCGGAACCGCGCGCGCCGGATGGGCGGACGCGCGGCTCCTGCCGCGAACTACTTCGCTTCGGTCTCGCCGTCGGCCTTGCCGTCCTTGGCGCCCTCGGCGGCGTCCGTCTTCTTGGTGAGATCGGCCTTGACGTCCTCGGTGGACTCCTCGGCGGCCTCGGTCAGCGAGGAGGCGTCGTCGGGGACGACCTCGCCGGGCTCGTCGCCGTGGACGATCCGGTTGTACTCGGAGTCCTCCAGGACGGCGCCGATGGAGTTCTTCGCGTAGACCGCGTGGACGCCGGGCGCGACCTCGAGAAGGACGGTCTCGTCGCCGATCTCCTTGACGGTGGCGTACATCCCCCCGATCGTGCGAACGCCGGTACCGGGTGCCAACTGGTTGCGCATCTCCGCCGCCTGCGCCTGCTTCTTCTTGGCAGAGCGGGTCATGAGGAACATGGCCCCGATGAGCACGATGAACGGGAGGAGCATGCCGATGTTATTCACGGGACGGAATTTCCTTCGCAAGGCCGCCGAGATGTCGCAGCCTGATTCGGGGGTGGGTGCGCCGACCATAAGGAGCGGCACCGGCGGAGTCTAGGCGAGTCCGCATCGATGGAACAACGCCCAGCATCGCACCCCGGTTCCCTGACGGGCGAGTCTCCGCGCCGTCACGCCCCGAAGAGCCCCTGTTGTCCGCTTCCTGCGCCCCCCGGCCCCGCGGCCTGCGGCGGAACCATTCCGAGGTGGTTCCAGGCGGCGGGAGTGGCGACCCGACCACGGGGTGTACGCGCGAGGAGACCCTCCCGAACGAGGAAGGGCTCGGCGACCTCCTCGACGGTCTCCCGCTCCTCCCCCACGGCGACCGCGAGGGTGGACAGGCCGACCGGGCCGCCGCCGAACAGCTTGAGCAGCGCCTGCAGCACGGCGCGGTCGAGGCGGTCGAGGCCGCGACTGTCGACCTCGTACACCCCGAGGGCGGCGGCCGCGATCTCCTGGGTGATCACGCCGTCGGCCCTGACCTGCGCGTAGTCCCGCACGCGGCGCAGCAGCCGGTTGGCGATCCGGGGGGTGCCGCGGGAGCGGCCGGCGATCTCGGCGGCGCCGGCGGTGTCGATCTCGACGTCGAGGAGACCGGCGGAGCGGTGTACCACCCGCTCCAGCTCGTGCGGCTCGTAGAACTCCATGTGCCCGGTGAAGCCGAAGCGGTCGCGCAGCGGCGGCGGCAGCAGGCCGGCCCGGGTGGTGGCGCCGACCAGGGTGAAGGGCGGGAGCTCCAGGGGGATGGCGGTGGCGCCGGGGCCCTTGCCGACGATGACGTCGACGCGGAAGTCCTCCATCGCCATGTAGAGCATCTCCTCGGCCGGCCGGGACATCCGGTGGATCTCGTCGAGGAAGAGGATCTCGCCCTCCTGGAGGGAGGACAGGATGGCCGCGAGGTCGCCGGCGTGCTGGATGGCGGGGCCGCTGGTGATCCTGATCGGGGCGTTCATCTCCGCCGCGATGATCATCGACAGGGTGGTCTTGCCGAGGCCGGGGGCGCCGGAGAGCAGCACGTGGTCGGCGGTGGCGCCGCGCTGACGGGCGGCCTTGAGGACCAGGTCGAGCTGCTGGCGGACCTTCTCCTGGCCGACGAACTCGCTCAGGTCCTTCGGCCGCAGCGCCGCCTCGACGGCCTGGTCGTCGCCCTCGGCGGAGGCGTCGACGATGCGCTCCTCGGCGGCCGGTGCCGTCTCGTCGTCCCAGTTCACGGTGGTGGGTCGCCTTCTCTTCGTACGGGGAGGTCAGCGGGCGCGGTTGAGCGTCTGCAGGGCGGCGCGCAGCAGCTGCGGAACGGGCGCGGAGCCGGTCTCGGCGAGCGCGGCCTCGGCCTGCGGGGTGACCGCGGCGACGGCCTCGTCGGCCTCGCGGCTCGCGTAGCCGAGGCCGACGAGGGCGGCGGCGAGCTGCTCGGTCCAGGGGGCGGGTCCGGCCGCGACGGCGCGCTGGGCGCCGACCAGGCCGCTGCTGCCGAGCGGGCGGCCCAGCTTGTCCTTCAGTTCGAGGAGGAGCTTCTGGGCGCCCTTCTTGCCGATGCCGGGGACGGCGGTCAGCGCCTTCTCGTCGCCGGTGGAGACGGCCAGGCGCAGCGCGTCGGGCGAGTGCACGCCGAGCATCGCCTGGGCGAGCCGGGGCCCGACCCCGCTGGCGGTCTGGAGCAGCTCGAAGACCTGCCGCTCGTCGTCGTCGGCGAAGCCGTACAGGGTCAGCGAGTCCTCGCGGACGACCAGGGAGGTGGCGAGGCGGGCGTGCTCGCCGACGCGCAGTCCGGCGAGGGTGTCGGGGGTGCACTGGACGGCCATGCCGATGCCGCCGACCTCGACGACGGCGGTCGTGGGAGCGAGGGCGGCCACCGGGCCGCTGACGAAGGCGATCATCGGATACGGCCTTTCGAGGCGTGCAGGGCGACGGCCTGCTGGAGACGGTTCTGGGCGGGGGCGCGCCAGATGTGGCAGATGGCGAGGGCGAGGGCGTCGGCGGCGTCGGCCGGCTTGGGCGGGGCGGAGAGCCGGAGCAGCCGGGTGACCATGGCGCCGACCTGGGCCTTGTCGGCGCGGCCGCTGCCGGTGACGGCGGCCTTGACCTCGCTGGGCGTGTGCAGGGCGACGGGCAGGCCGCGCCGGGCGGCGCAGAGCATGGCGACGGCGCTCGCCTGGGCGGTGCCCATCACCGTGCTCACGTTGTGCTGGCTGAACACCCGCTCCACGGCGACGAGTTCGGGCTGGAAGCGCTCGATCCACTCCTCGATGCCGGCCTCGATGCCGACCAGCCGGGTGCCGATGTCGGCGTCGGCGGGAGTGCGCACCACGCCGACCCCGAGCATGGTCAGCGGTCGCCCGGCGACCCCCTCGACCACCCCGACACCGCATCGGGTCAGTCCGGGATCCACCCCCAGAACACGCACCGTGCCCTCCCTGTTCGCTCACCTGTTTGTGCAGGCTATCTGCTGCCACCGACAACGCAGCGGGCCGACGGGGCGTGTCCCCGTCGGCCCGCTGCGGTGAAGGTCGCGATCAGGCGTCGACCTTCTCCATGACCTCGTCGCTGACGTCGAAGTTGGCGTAGACGTTCTGCACGTCGTCGCTGTCCTCCAGGGCGTCGATCAGCTTGAACATCTTGCGCGCGCCCTCCTCGTCGAGCTCGACCTGCATGGTCGGGACGAAGCTGGAGTCGGCCGAGTCGTAGTCGATGCCGGCGCCCTGGAGCGCGGTACGGACCGCGACCAGGTCGGTGGCCTCGCTGATGACCTCGAAGGACTCACCGAGGTCGTTGACCTCCTCGGCACCGGCTTCGAGCACCGACTCCAGGACGTCGTCCTCGGTCAGCTCGCCCTTGGGGAGCACGACGACGCCCTTGCGGTTGAACAGGTACGAGACGGAGCCCGGGTCGGCCATCGAGCCGCCGTTGCGGGTCATGGCGACGCGCACGTCGGAGGCGGCACGGTTGCGGTTGTCGGTGAGGCACTCGATGAGCACCGCGACACCGTTCGGGCCGTAACCCTCGTACATGATCGTCGCGTAGTCGACGCCGCCGGCCTCGAGGCCGCCGCCGCGCTTGACCGCGGAGTCGATGTTCTTGTTGGGAACGGACGACTTCTTGGCCTTCTGGATGGCGTCGTAGAGCGTCGGGTTGCCCTCGGGGTCGGCACCGCCGGTGCGGGCCGCGACCTCGATGTTCTTGATCAGCTTCGCGAAGAGCTTGCCGCGCTTGGCATCGATCACGGCCTTCTTGTGCTTCGTCGTAGCCCATTTAGAGTGGCCGGACATCTGCCTGTCTCCTTCGCGTAACCCATTACTGAACGAACCCCAGAGATCCTACAAGGATCGTCTCACCGCTCGGTGCGCACCATGGCCACGAACAGCTCGTGGATCCGGTGGTCACCGGTGAGCTCGGGGTGGAACGAGGTCGCGAGGGCCCGTCCCTGCCGGACGGCGACGATGTGGCCGTCGTGCTCGGCGAGCACCTCGACCTCCGCGCCGACCGACTCGACCCACGGGGCGCGGATGAAGACGCCCTCGACGGGCGTGTCGATCCCCGTCACGGTCACGCCCGCCTCGAAGGACTCGTTCTGCCGCCCGAAGGCGTTGCGGCGCACGATCATGTCGATGCCGCCGAAGGTCTCCTGGCCCGAGCGCGGGTCGAGGATCTTGTCGGCGAGCATGATCAGACCGGCGCAGGTGCCGTACACGGGCATGCCGCCCGCGATCCGCTCACGCAGCGGCTCCATCAGGCCGAACAGCACGGCCAGCTTGGAAATGGTGGTGGACTCGCCGCCGGGGATGACGAGGCCGTCGATCTCGGCGAGCTCCTCGGGGCGCCTGACGGGCCTGGCCACGGCGTCAGCCGCGGCCAGGGCGATCAGGTGCTCCCGTACGTCGCCCTGGAGTGCCAGGACACCAATGACGGGAGTGCTCATGGGTGCTTACCAGCCCCGGTTCGCGTAGCGCTCGGCCTCGGGCAGGGTGTCGCAGTTGATGCCGACCATGGCCTCGCCCAGGTTGCGGGAGGCGTCCGCGATGACCTTCGGGTCGTCGTAGAAGGTGGTGGCCTTCACGATGGCGGCGGCGCGCTTGGCCGGGTCGCCCGACTTGAAGATGCCGGAGCCGACGAAGACGCCCTCGGCACCGAGCTGGCGCATCAGCGCGGCGTCGGCCGGGGTGGCCACACCACCGGCGGAGAACAGCACGACCGGCAGCTTGCCGAGCTCGGCGACCTCCTTGACGAGCTCGTACGGGGCGCGCAGCTCCTTGGCCGCGGCGTACAGCTCGTTGTTGTCGAAGCCGCGCAGCCTGGCGATCTCGTTCTTGATCTGGCGCAGGTGGCGGACGGCCTCGACGACGTTGCCGGTGCCGGCCTCGCCCTTGGAGCGGATCATGGCCGCGCCCTCGGCGATGCGGCGGAGGGCCTCGCCCAGGTTGGTGGCGCCACAGACGAAGGGGGTCGTGAAGGCCCACTTGTCGGAGTGGTTGACCTCGTCGGCCGGGGTGAGCACCTCGGACTCGTCGATGTAGTCCACACCCAGCGACTGCAGGATCTGGGCCTCGACGAAGTGGCCGATGCGGGACTTGGCCATGACCGGGATGGAGACGGCACCGATGATCTCTTCGATCATGTTCGGGTCGGACATGCGGGCCACGCCGCCGTCCTTGCGGATGTCCGCGGGGACCCGCTCCAGGGCCATGACGGCCACGGCGCCGGCGTCCTCGGCGATCTTCGCCTGCTCGGCGTTGACCACGTCCATGATCACGCCGCCCTTGAGCTGCTCGGCCATGCCGCGCTTGACTCGGGAGGTGCCGATCGCGTCGGCGGACTGCGGGGTGCTGGACATGGGTACCTCACTCAGTGACAACGAGGGATTGTTGACGAGACGAGGAAACCGGCCACCAGGGGGCCACAGCAAGGGCCAATACCCACCCGGTGGATCGTTTTCGCAGGTAACGAAGGCCACACCGGGTCAGGCGGGGCGATCTGCAAGGGCCACGGGCGGCTCGTCATCCATTTCGAAGGCGAGCGGGAACGGGGCGTGACCGGCCAGCCGGAACCAGCGCACCTTGCGATGACGGCGCAGGGCCCGCGCGGCCCGTACGGCGTCGTTGTGGAAGCGACGCGCCATCGGCACCCGGCGCACGGCGGCGGCCAGCTCCCCCGCGGCCTCCTCGCCACCGGGCGCCTCGCGCACCAGCTCGACCTGCTCCGACTCCCCGAACACGGCCCGCAGCGCCTGGCTGAGCTCGCTCTCCGCGACCTCCCGGTGGTCCTCCTCGGCCTGGCGTGCCGCGTGCGCCGCCTCGTAGAGCACGATCGAGGCGGCGGGATCGAGCACGCCCGAGGTGGCGAGCTCCTGAGCGACCGAGGCCCGCCGGAGCAACTGCGCGTCGAGCGCGGCCCGTGCCGCGTCGATGCGGGTGTGCAGCCGGTCGAGCCGGCCGGCGGTCCAGCTGAGGTAGACGCCGATGAGGATGAGCGCGGCGACGGTCCAGATCAGGGTTTCGGTCACGGGCGCACAGGCTACCGGGGCGGGGGCAGCACACCTTCCCAAAGGTCGTGGTCATGGGCGAACAGGACACGCGCCGGGCGCCCGCCGCCGAGCTCTCCGAGCCGCTCCAGCCACGGCCGGTGCGGCCGCCCGAACTCGCCCGCGAAGTCGTACGCCTGACCGGCGAGCACGGTCACCCGGTCCCCGTGGTCGAGGACGAGCGACTGATGCCCCTCCGTGTGCCCGGGCGTCGGCACGACCCGGACCCCCTCGGCGACCTCGTACTCCCCGTCGACCTCCGCGTACCGCACGCCGTCCAGCAGCGAGTCGATCGTGTACCCGCCGGCCCGGGCGACGGCGAGCTCCTTCTTCTGCACGAGCACGGGGCGCCCGAGGGCCTGGTTGCCGCCGATGTGGTCGAAATGCAGGTGGCAGTTGACCACGAGGTCCACGTGCCCGACGTCCAACGCCCTGCGCACGGGCCGGTAGTGGGCGTCGGTCTCGGGCGACCCTTCACCGAGCCCGGTGTCGAACAACAGCGTGCCCCCGGCATGCCGCACGAGATAGCCGAGCACGGGCTCGGCCCGATCGTGGCTGCCGCCCCACTCCTCCGCGGGCCTGACGAGATACCCGAGATCGACCGTCTCCACAGAGATCATCACCCCAGGCTGCCACAGGGCCGGGGAGGGCCGACGGCGGGAGGCGACCCCCACCCCCGCGGAGTCGCCGGTCGCCGGTGGTCCGCGCGGGGTGGTCGTGGGCGCTACAGGCCCAGCCGGGCCCGCAACCCCCCGCCGGCCCGCTCGTCCGTGGCCACCGACGCGGCCCCGTCCGTCACCGTCTCGTAGACGGCCAGGATGTCCGCCCCCACCGTCGACCAGTCGAACCGCCGCACGTGCGCGGAGCCGCGCACGCGGAGTTCGTCGCGGCGGGCCTCGTCGCCGAGGAGGCGGATGGCCTGGTGGGCGAGGTCGTCGGCGTCCTCGTTGGCGAAGAGCTGGCCGGCCGCGCCCTGGTCGAGGACCTGGGCGAAGGCGTCGAGGTCGGCGGCGAGGACGGGCGCGCCGGCGGAGAGCGCCTCGACGAGGATGATGCCGAAGCTCTCGCCCCCGGTGTTGGGCGCGACGTACACGTCGACGCTGCGCAGCAGTCGCGCCTTGTCCTCGTCGCTGACCATGCCGAGGAACTCGACCCGGGACCGCATCTCGCGCGGCAGCGAGGCCACGGCCTCCTCCTCGTCGCCGCGCCCGGCGACGAGGAGCCGCGTGTCGGGCAGTTCGGCGAGGATCTTGGGCAGGGCCCGCATGAGGACGGGCAGGCCCTTGCGGGGCTCGTCGATGCGCCCGATGAACCCGAGGGTGCCGCCCTGCCACTCCTTCTTGGGCTCCGCGCGGGCGAAGAAGTCCACGTCGACGCCGTTGGGAATGACGACGGCGTCGCCGCCGAGGTGCTCGACGAGGGTCCGCCGGGCGTACTCGCTGACGGCGATGCGGGCGCTGATCTTCTCCAGGGCCGGCTGGAGGATCGGGTACGCGGCGATCATCGCGCGGGAGCGCGGGTTGGAGGTGTGGAAGGTGGCCACGATGGGCCCTTGGGCGGCCCAGCAGGTGAGGAGCCCGAGCGAGGGCGAGGTGGGCTCGTGGATGTGCACGACGTCGAAGGTGCCGTCGTGCAGCCAGCGCCGCACCCGCGCCGCGGAGAGGAAGCCGAAGTTGAGCCGGGCGACGGAGCCGTTGTACGGCACGGGCACCGCGCGGCCGGCGGAGACGACGTACGGCGGCAGCGGGGTCTCGTCGTCGGCGGGGGCGAGGACGGAGACCTCGTGGCCGAGCCGGATGAGGTGCTCGGCGAGGTCGCGGATGTGGAACTGGACGCCGCCCGGCACGTCCCAGGAGTACGGGCAGACGATGCCGATCCTCACGCGGTCCGGCCCTCCGGTCGTTCTTCCAGGTCAGCGAGCCACAGCCGCTGCAGCATGTGCCAGTCCTCCGGGTGGTCCGCGATGCCCCCGGCGAAGATGTCGGCGAGGGCCTGTGTCATGGAGGACGTCTTCTCGGCCCGGGTGCCTGACTCCGGCACTTCGAGGGGCGCGTGGACCTGTCCGCGCATGACGTCCGTGTCGTCGTACCAGAGCGTCACGGGCAGCAGCAGCGCCCCGGTCTGCTGGGCGAGGATCGCGGGCCCGGCGGGCATGCGGGTCGGCTCGCCGAAGAAGGAGACCTCGACGCCCGACGAGGACAGGTCGCGGTCGGCGACGAGGCAGACGAGCCCGCCGGCCCGCAGCCGTCGCGCGAGGGTCCCGAAGGCGGAGCCGCCGGTGTGGGGCAGCACCTCCATGCCGAGGGACTCGCGGTAGGCGACGAACCGGTCGTAGAGCGACTCGGGCTTGAGCCGTTCGGCGACGGTGGTGAAGGGCACGCCGAGGGCACGGGTGACCCACACGCCGGCGAGGTCCCAGTTGCCCATGTGGGGCAGGGCGAGGACGACGCCCCGGTCGGAGGCGAGGGCGTCCTTGAGGTAGTGGACGTCCTTGGGGTCGAAGCTGCCGGCGGCGCGCTCCTTGCTCCAGGTGGGCAGCCGGAAGGACTCCATCCAGTAGCGCATGTACGAGCGCATGCCGGCCTTGGAGAGCTCCCGGAGGCGTTCCGGGGTGGCGTCGGGGACGACGCGCGCGAGGTTGGACTCCAGGCGCAGGACGCTCTTGCCGCGCCGCTTCCAGGCGGTGTCGGCGATGCGGCGGCCGAGGGCCTTGGCGACCGGCTCGGGCAGCTTCTTCACGGTGGCCCAGCCGAGCCCGTAGAGACCGTCGGTGACGGTGTCCTTGAGCCCGGCCTTCTCACCGGTCGCGCTCTTCGCGCCCTTGGCGCCCTTGGCGTCGTTCCCGCTCATCCCGTCGCCTCGCTGCCCCGCGCGGCGGCTTCCGCCTCGGCGGACTCCCGGCGTACCGTCACGACGCGCTGTCCCAGGGTGACCGCCGAGCCGACGGCCACGATCCACAGGGCGATCGGCAGCAGGATCTGGATGCCGGGCACGCCGAAGTCGTGCAGTCCGGCGAGGCCGGCCGCGACCAGCGAGATCACCAGGCGTTCGGCGCGTTCGACGAGGCCGTTGACGGCGACCGGCAGGCCGATCGACTCGCCACGCGCCTTGGTGTACGAGACGACCTGGCCGCTGGCGAGGCAGAAGATCGCGACGGCGCACAGGACGTTGTCGTCGCCCTTGCCCGCGTAGTAGAGCGCGAAGCCGCCGAAGATCGCGCCGTCGGCCACCCGGTCGAGGGTGGAGTCGAGGAAGGCTCCCCAGGGGCTGGAGATGCCCGCCTGCCGGGCCATGTTGCCGTCGACGAGGTCCGAGAAGACGAACAACGTGATGACGATCGTGCCCCAGAAGAACTCCCCGCGGGGGAAGAAGACCAGCGCGCCGGCCACCACCCCGGCGGTGCCGATGAGCGTCACGGCGTCGGGGCTGACGCCCCGGCGGAGCAGAAACGCGGCGAACGGTGTGAGGACACGCGTAAAAAAGGCACGCGCGTACTTGTTCAGCATGGCCTTCCCGAGGTTCGGTGGGCCGCGCGGCCCCTACGACCACCGGCTCACCCATCGTAGCCACGCGCGCCCCCGCGGGAGCGTCGGCACCCGCCCACCGCGCCCGCGCCGTCGCATCCGGGGCGGATCCGGAGCGGATCCCGAGCGGATCCGAAGCGGATCCCGAGCGGATCCGGAGCGAATCTGCTCCGCACCCCGCCCGCCCGAGCCCCCGGTCCCGGCCGCCGCGGGTACGACGTATGGACGCACCGTGACGTCGGTGCAAAGCTCGAAGGACGACCGCGGGCACCGTCGGAGCCGCACGCGGCAGCGACACGCCGCACCACTCCCCCGCGCCCGCGCCCCCCCACCTCACCGTACGAGCAGTCGGGAGGAAGACATCATGGGCGACAAGGCGAACGCACACTCCGGGGCCGCCGGCAGGGCGCCAACGGCCGACCGGCCCTCGGCCGTGCGGAACGTGGTGCTGGTCGGCCACAGCGGATCGGGCAAGACGACCCTCGTCGAGGCCCTGGCCCAGACCGCGGGGGCGGTCAACCGGGCCGGGCGCGTCGAGGACGGCGGGACGGTCTCGGACTACGACGAGATCGAGCACCGCCAGCAGCGCTCCGTACAGCTCTCCCTCGTCCCGCTCGAATGGGGCGGGTGCAAGATCAACCTTCTGGACACCCCCGGATACGCCGACTTCGTCGGTGAGCTGAGGGCCGGTCTGCGCGCGGCGGACGCGGCCCTCTTCGTCGTCTCGGCGGCACAGGAGGCCGACGCGGTCATGGGCTCCACGCACGCGGTGTGGGAGGAGTGCGCCGCCGTCGGCATGCCGCGGGCGATCGTGGTGACCCATCTCGACACGGCGCGCACCGACTTCGCCCGGCTCACCGAGGTCTGCGCCGGACTGTTCGGCGGCGACGACCCCGACGCCGTACTCCCCCTGTACCTGCCCGTGCGCGGCGAGGAGGGCGCCGACGGGCACGCTCCGGCCACCGGTCTCGTGGGGCTGCTCACGGAGCGCATCTTCGACTACACGTCGGGGGTACGGCGGGAGGACCCGCCCGACGAGGCGCAGCGGCAGCTGATCGCCCAGGCGCGCGGACGGCTGATCGAGGGGATCATCGCCGAGAGCGAGGACGAGACCCTGATGGACCGCTATCTCGGCGGCGAGGAGATCGACCTCGAGACGCTCGTCGACGACCTGGAGAAGGCGGTCGCACGCGGCACCTTCCACCCGGTGCTCGCCGCCGCCCCCGCGGCGGACGGCGGCAAGCAGGGGCTCGGCACGGTGGAGCTCCTGGAGCTGATCACCGGCGGCTTCCCCACGCCGCTGGAGCGCGCGGCCCCGGTGGTCACGAGCCCGGAGGGCGTGCCGGGGCCGGCCCTGACCTGCGATCCGGACGGGCCGCTGGTCGCGGAGGTCGTGAAGACCTCCTCGGACCCGTACGTGGGCCGGATGTCGCTGGTCCGGGTCTTCTCGGGCACCCTGCGCCCGGACGCGACCGTGCACGTGTCGGGGCACGGGCTCGACGACGGGGACCACGAGGAGCGGGACCGGCATGACGCCGACGAGCGGGTGGGGGCGCTGACCTCGCCGTTCGGCAAGCAGCAGCGGGCCATGGCGCAGTGCGTCGCGGGCGACCTGGCGTGTGTGGGCAAGCTGGCCCGCGCGGAGACGGGCGACACGCTGTCCGCGAAGGACGCCCCGCTCCTGATGGAGCCGTGGGCGATGCCCGAGCCGCTGCTCCCGCTGGCGATCGAGGCGCACAGCAAGGCCGACGAGGACCGTCTGTCGCAGGGGCTGGCGCGGCTGGTGGCCGAGGACCCGACGATGCGGCTCGAACAGAACCAGGACACGCATCAGGTCGTCCTGTGGTGCCTGGGCGAGGCGCACGCGGACGTGGCCCTGGAGCGGCTGCGCGGCCGCTTCGGCGTGCAGGTCGACACCGTCCCGCACAAGGTGTCGCTGCGGGAGACCTTCGGCGGTGCGGCCGCCGGACGCGGCCGGCATGTGAAGCAGTCGGGCGGCCACGGCCAGTACGCGATCTGCGAGATCGACGTGGAGCCATTGCCCGCGGGCAGCGGCATCGAGTTCGTGGACAAGGTGGTCGGCGGCGCGGTGCCGCGCCAGTTCATCCCGTCCGTGGAGAAGGGCATCCGGGCGCAGGCGGCCCGCGGGATCGTGGCCGGCCATCCGCTGGTCGACATCCGGGTCACCCTGCGGGACGGCAAGGCGCACTCGGTGGACTCCTCCGACGCGGCCTTCCAGACGGCGGGCGCCCTGGCTCTGCGGGAGGCGGCGGCCGAGGTGCCGATCCGTCTCCTGGAGCCGGTGGCGGAGGTGTCGGTGCTGGTCCCGGACGGTTACGTGGGTCCGGTGATGAGCGATCTGTCGGGTCGGCGGGGCCGGGTGGTCGGCACCGAGCAGGCGGGGCCGGGGCGGACGCTGGTGCGGGCGGAGGTGCCGGAGATCGAGATCGGGCGGTACGCGGTCGACCTGCGGTCGGTCTCGCACGGCACGGGCAGCTTCCACCGTGCGTACGCGCGGCACGAGGCGATGCCTCCGCATCTGGCGGACAAGCTGCGCGAACAGGAGGAAAAGGGGTAACGGCTGACGGACCGTCGATCCGTGGGCTCCGGATGCCGCCCGGCCAACTCCCTTTCGGCGGGCGGCATTCGGACGCCTTCGTCCGGTCCCGTGACGCATCCGTCGTCGCCCGGTTACGCTGTGGTGCCCAGCTCAGAAGGTGTGCGGGGCGCGGCAGTTGGGAACAGCCCGCACAGGGACCGTGGTGATGGGGGCGGCAGTGACGATCGGCAGTTTCGGCATCGGGGCGCAGATTCCCCTGCAGGGCTCGGACGCGCAGACGGCGGCGACCCACGCCCTCGCCTCCGCCGCGTACCGCGACAGCCCGGTCGGGGCGATCCTGGACGCCAACAGCGAGTGGCACAAGTCCACGGTCAAGGAAGGCAAGTGGCACAAGCTGTTCCGGCCCGACCTCGGCGAGGCCTTCTCCCGCGCGGTGCAGGTGCGGATGCTGGGCGGCGCCCGCAAGCCGCTGATCCAGTCGTTCGGCGCCGAGCCGCAGCCCGTCGTCGAGCACTGCCTGGCCGCCACCCGCATCCGCAAGCAGCGCGACGTGAAGCTGACGCTGGTGACGCTCGTCTTCGGTCTGCTGTTCCTGCCGGGGCTGCTGCTGTGGCTGGGCGTGATCCAGCTGCGCAGGATCGCCGCCGGCTCCGACAACAAGCGGACCAGCGCCCTCGGCACCGCCCTGCTCGTCGCGGCGGGCATCTTCGCCTTCCTCGTGCTGCTGAAGCTGCCGTTCGACGGCGTGCTGCCCAACTACCTGCGCGCCATGGTGGTGGCCCCGGTGGCCGGCTGGTACCTCGCCCGCCGGATCTGCGAGAGCACCGCCCAGGACCTGCGCGAGCGCTGGACCGCCCTGCTCAGCGGCGGCGGCATCGGCGCCAAGATCCCCGAGGCCGTGCCGCAGGACCCGGGCGAGAAGACCGCGGAGGAGCTGCGGCAGAACCTGGAGAAGCTCTCCGCCGAGCAGCAGTCCAACGTCATCTTCTACGCGGGCCCCAAGGGGATACTGGGCATGGGCACCCGCTGGGGCAGCTGGACCCTCGCCGAGGAGCTGATCCCGCAGAACGGCAAGGAGATCCACGACTTCCGCGCCTGGGACGTGGTCCGCGAGATCCACACCCAGCTGACGCTGCTGGAGCGCGGTTCGCTGAAGACCGGCTTCCCCAAGCCGACGGTGAAGCACTGGATCGTCTCGCCGGTCGGCGAGGGCGCCGACGAGGTGGGCCGGCCGGAGGGCGAGAACATCGTCGCCTTCCAGGTGAAGCCGCACGAGATACAGCGCATCTGCAACGACCAGCAGTTCGGCAGTGGGAACCGGCACTATCTGGGCGTCCAGTTCACGCTCTGGGACGGGCAGCTGGTCCTCACCATGATGGTGACGGTCACCTCGCTGCACCACACGCTGCGCGTCGAGGTCACCGGCCACGCGCTCGGCCCGGTCCACTCGCTGTTCACCAGCAAGCCGAAGGCGAAGACCAAGGAGGTCTCCAAGACCGTCAGGTTCTGGGAGACCCGTGAGATCAAGCTGCCGCTGACCGACACCGACGACGTGGTGCGTCAGGCCGTCCGCGCACCGCTGACCTGGTTCCCGCCGGTCCTGGACTTCCTCGGCGGCAAGCTGGTCCTGCCGGAGCCCTTCGGCCTGCGCCACCCCTGGGCGAGCCCGCCCTGGAAGAACCGCTTCATGGCCGACGACGCCATCCGCGCCGCGACCCCCGTCCTGCGGGCGGTGCACGCCGCGACCATCAAGGTCCTCGACGACCACGGCGTGGACACGGAGCGCTTCACCAACCGCTCGCTGGTCCTCAGCGGCGGCATCCAGGACCCGGGCCCGAAGAAGGCCGACATCTACGACGCGTAGGGCCGGGGCGGCCCCACGCGTCGGATCCGGGTCCCGGGGACCGGCCGGCTCAGATGCCGGCCGGCCAGGCGTCGGCCAGCATCTTCCGGGTGTCGGCGAGGAGCTGCGGCAGCACCTTGGTGTGGCCGACCACCGGCATGAAGTTGGTGTCCCCGCCCCAGCGGGGCACGACGTGCTGGTGCAGATGGGCGGCGATCCCGGCCCCGGCGACCGTGCCCTGGTTCATGCCGATGTTGAAGCCGTGCGCGCCGGAGGCGGCCCGCAGCGCGACCATGGCCCGCTTGGTGAACTCGCCGAGCTCCGCGGTCTCGGCGGTGTCGAGGTCGGTGTAGTCGGCGACGTGCCGGTACGGCACGACCATCAGGTGGCCGCCGTTGTACGGGTAGAGGTTGAGGACCGCGTACACGCTCCGGCCCCGGGCGATCACCAGGCCGTCCTCGTCCGACTTGGAGGGGATCACGCAGAAGGGACACCCGTCGTCGGCGCCCGGCCCGGTGGGCTTGTTCTCGCCCTGGATGTAGGCCATCCGGTGAGGCGTCCACAGGCGCTGGAACGCGTCCTGCGTCCCCACTCCGATCTGCTGCTCCGGCTCAGTCGTCATGCTGTGCAGCATATTGCTTCGCCCGTTCGGATCGTGTCGCCGGGGCGGAAGATCCGTGCAGGGACCATGCTGAACCGATGAGAGACAGGCCGCCGGTCCCGCCCGCGCAGGAGCGCTGGGACAGCGAGATGGAGACCCCGCTGACGGTGACGGCCCTGGTCTTCCTCGCCGCCTACGCGGTACGGATCCTGGGGCACCACCTGCCGGACCCCGTGAAGGACCTCTGCCTCGCCCTGACGTTCGCCGCCTGGGCCGTCTTCCTCGTGGACTACGTCGTACGGATCAGGCTGAGCGGCACGGGCGTGCTGCGCTTCGTGCGCCACCATCTCCTCGACACCGTGGTGCTCATCCTGCCGCTGCTGCGCCCGCTGCGGGTCGTGAGCGTCTACGACCGGGTCCAGCGCCGCCGCGACAAGCCCCGGCTGACCCTGTACGCCCGGGTCATGGCGTACGGGGGGATGACGGCGGGGCTCCTCGGCTTCGCGGGGGCGCTGACCGTCTACCAGTTCGAGTACGACGCCCCCGGCGCGACGATCCGCACGTTCGGCGACTCGGTGTGGTGGGCGTGCGCGACGCTGGCGACGGTGGGCTACGGGGACGTGACCCCGGTGACCCCGATGGGGCGCCTGACGGCGGTCGGGATGATGGGGGTCGGCCTGGCCCTGCTCGGCGCGGTGACGGGTTCCTTCTCGTCCTGGCTGATCCAGGCGTTCACCCGCGAGGACGAGAAGGGGCCCCCGGGGAACTCCCCGGGGGCCTCCTGACCGTTCCTGCGGGCCGTCAGACCTGGACGCGGTCCTCGACGGCCTTGGCGATCTTGGCGATGGCCTCGTCGACCGGGATGCCGTTCTCCTGCGAACCGTCGCGGTAGCGGAAGGAGACGGCACCGTTGGCCATGTCCTCGTCGCCGGCGATGATCATGAACGGGACCTTCTGCTTCTGCGCGTTGCGGATCTTCTTCTGCATCCGGTCCGCGGAGGCGTCGACCTCCACCCGCAGGCCCTGCTTCTTCGCCTTGGCGGCGAACTCCTGCAGGTACGGGATGTGCGCGTCGCCGATCGGGATGCCGGTCGCCTGGACCGGGGCGAGCCAGGCCGGGAAGGCACCCGCGTAGTGCTCCAGGAGCACCGCGAAGAACCGCTCGATCGAGCCGAACAGCGCGCGGTGGATCATGACCGGGCGCTGCTTGGTGCCGTCCGGGGAGGTGTACTCCAGGTCGAACCGCTCCGGCAGGTTGAAGTCGAGCTGCACGGTCGACATCTGCCAGGTACGGCCGATGGCGTCCCGCGCCTGCACCGAGATCTTCGGGCCGTAGAACGCGGCGCCGCCCGGGTCGGGGGTCAGCGGCAGGCCCTGCTTCTCGGCGACCTGCTGGAGGACCGAGGTGGCCTCCTCCCAGACCTCGTCCGACCCGACGTACTTCTCCGGGTCCTTGGTGGACAGCTCCAGGTAGAAGTCGGTCAGACCGTAGTCGCGCAGCAGGTTCAGGACGAAGGTGAGCGTCTTGTCGAGCTCGTCCGCCATCTGCTCGCGGGTGCAGTAGATGTGCGCGTCGTCCTGGGTGAAGCCCCGGGCACGGGTCAGACCGTGCACGACGCCGGACTTCTCGTACCGGTACACGGTGCCGAACTCGAACAGGCGCAGCGGCAGCTCACGGTAGGAGCGCCCGCGCGCGTCGAAGATCAGGTTGTGCATCGGGCAGTTCATGGGCTTGAGGTAGTAGTCCACGCCCTCGTCGAGCTGCATGGGGGGGTACATGCCCTCGGCGTACCAGTCGAGGTGACCGGACTTCTCGAACAGCTTGCCCTTGGTGGCGTGCGGCGAGTAGACGAACTCGTAGCCCTCCTCCTCGTGCCGCTTGCGCGAGTAGTCCTCCATGACCCGGCGGATGATGCCGCCCTTGGGGTGGAAGACGGCGAGGCCCGAGCCGATCTCGTCCGGGATGGAGAACAGGTCCAGCTCGTTGCCCAGCTTGCGGTGGTCGCGCTTCTCGGCCTCGGCGAGGAACTCGAGGTGGGCCTTCAGCTCCTCCTTCGACGGCCACGCGGTGCCGTAGATGCGCTGGAGCATCGGGTTCTTCTCGCTGCCGCGCCAGTAGGCGGCGGCGTTGCGCATCAGCTTGAACGCCGGGATGTTCCGGGTGGTGGGCAGGTGCGGACCGCGGCAGAGGTCCTTCCAGCACAGGTCGCCGGTCTTGGCGTCCAGGTTGTCGTAGATCGACAGCTCGCCGCCGCCGACCTCGACGTTCGCGCCGTCGTCGGTCGAGGCCGAGCCCTTGATGCCGATGAGCTCCAGCTTGTACGGCTCGTCCGCGAGCTCCTCGCGGGCCTCCTCGTCCGTGACGACACGGCGGGAGAAGCGCTGGCCGCGCTTCTGGATCTCCTGCATCTTCTTCTCGATGACCTTGAGGTCCTCGGGAGTGAAGGGCTTCTCGACGTCGAAGTCGTAGTAGAAGCCGTCCCGGACCGGCGGGCCGATGCCCAGCTTGGCCTCGGGGAACAGCTCCTGCACGGCCTGGGCCATGACGTGCGCGGTGGAGTGGCGGAGGATGTCGAGACCGTCCGGCGAGGAGATCTCCACCCCCTCGACGACGTCGCCCTCGGCGAGTACGTACGCCAGGTCCTTCAGCTCGCCCGCGACACGGGCGGCGATCACGGTACGGTCGTCGGCGAACAGGGCGCCGGCCGTGGTGCCCGCGCTCACCGTCCTCTCCTCTGATCCCGAGGCGGACTGGACGGTCACACGGACTTCAGACACAGATGCTCCATACATAGGGGCGCTGGCAGACACGAAGTGCCGGCGCCGGCGGTGCGCGGCAGAGACGAGGTGCCGCGCAGGCCTTGATCCTACCGGGGGTCCGCGTCCCGCCCCTCAGTCATTTTCGCCGCACGCCTCCTCGAAGAAGTCCGCGTTCTCGATCGTCTCCTGCATCGACTTCATCAGACGGTCCCGGACCGCCTCGTCCACCTGCACCGGCGCGACCCCGCTCGCCTCGGTGAGCCGCCGGAAGCCGCCCCTGCTCTCCAGCCTGCCCACGACCCGGATCGGCAGCCCGACCAGATGGGCGTGCCCGGCCGTCCGGTACGCGTCCTCGTCGAGGGTCACCCGGACGTGCCGCACGTCCGCCCCGGCCAGCACGCGCAGCCGTACGGTGCCCTCGCCCCGCGGGCCCGAGCGGCGCATCCGGACGACGCTGCCGGTGATCCGCACCGGCACGGAGGGCTCGTCGGCCAGATAGCGGGCGGTCGCCTCGCGGAGCGCGGGCAGGTCGCCGGGCGAGAACTCGACGGGCTCGGGGCGGGCGGCGCAGCCCATGGGGGTGCCGGCCGCCGGGGACCACTCCAGGGCGACGCCGGCGCCCTCGGTGCCGCGCACCAGCGCGACCAGGGCCTCGGTCAGCTCCCGGCTCACCCCGGCCTCGACGGCGGTGTCGAAGGCCTCCATGCCGCCGGTCGCCCGCTGGTAGTCGACGGCCTCACGGGCCGCGTAGAGCGCGTGGTAGAGGCGTACGGAGACGGCCCGGCCCGGGTCGACGGGCAGGAAGGCGGTGAGCCCGCCGCCCGGCGCACCGTCGACGACGACGCTCTCCAGGGAGGCCTGGGCCTGCCTGCGGTGCCGGGCCCCGTGGTAGCCGGCGCGGCCGCGCACGGCGAGGGCGCCGGCCAGCAGCATGCCGCGGGCGGCGGACCGCAACTGCTCCTGCACCGGCCAGGGCACGCCTCCGGACGGGCCCGGCGGCACGTCGCGCCACCAGCGGATCTCGTCGCTGGGGACGGCGAGTCCGGTCAGCACCTCGCGGGCCGAGGGCGTGCCGCTGCGGGCGAGCGCGGTCAGGGCCTCGCCGATCAGGTCCTCGCAGTCGGGGAAGGCCCGGCTGTCCGGCACCAGGAGGCTGGTGCCGCGGCCGCCCGGCTCGGGGCCGGGCGGGGCCCAGCGGCTGTAGCGGCCGGCGGCGCCGCCGTGCCGCCGCCAGCCGTGCCGGGCGAGCAGCGCGCCGAGCACGCGCGGGTCGACCCCGCCGGGGTCGGGTTCGTCGATCGGCCGCATCAGGGTCTCCCTCCCACGCCGACCCGGGCCATGATCTCGCAGAGCGCCCGGTCGTCGAAGATCCGCGCCGTCGAGACGCGCACGGTGGTCCTGCGCCGTCCCGTGACCGGGTGGCCGGCCAGGTTGATCCAGTAGCAGCAGTGCCGCAGGTCGAGCCGGTCGTGGTCGGCCCGCAGCCAGTCCTCCCGGTCCCGCGGCACGAGCATCACGACCAGGATCTTGTGCACGGCCACGGGCGTCCGGGCCAGCTTCACCAGGTGCTCGTTGTCCAGGGTGAACGAGAACGCGGGTGCGGCGCCGGGGGTGCGCGGCGGCAGTTGGTAGGTGCACTTCAGCTGCACCTTGATGGTCACCTCGTCGTCGACCGTGTGCCCGGGGGCACTGTGGCTCACGTGCCAGTCGATGCCGTTGTCCGGGAACGGCTGCGACAGCGAGCAGCCCGCCGCCGCCGCGACCGCGTGGAGGTACCCCACCTGGAGGGTCTCCATGCAGGCGGTGGTGGCGAGCGAGCCGCGCAGCGGTGCCGCCCGCTGGGGCGGCGGCCCTCCCCATTCGGGCTGGGCGATCGCCATGTCAATTCCCTTCCCCGTCAGCTCTGTTGTGACCGGTTTGCGTACGGTGCAAACAGCCCGGGTATCACCGTTTCGGGCAGGGGGATGGCCATCTGCCGCGCACGTGCGAGGAGTTCGGGGATGACGACGCACTGGTTCGATGGGCCCCTGGCCGCATTCGACACGGAGACCACGGGAGTCGACGTCGAGGAGGACCGGATCGTGTCCGCCGCCCTCGTCGTCCAGGACGCCGCGGGCATGCGCCCGCGGGTGACGCGCTGGCTGGTGAACCCCGGCGTCCCGGTGCCGGCGGGAGCCACCGCCGTGCACGGGCTGACGGACGATCACCTCCAGCGCAACGGGCGCTGGCCCTCGCCGGTGGTGGAGGAGCTGGCCCGGGCGATAGCCGAACAGAGCGCGGCGGGGCGGCCCCTGGTGGTGATGAACGCGCCCTTCGACCTGACGATCCTGGACCGCGAGCTGCGCCGCCACCGCGCCTCCTCGCTCGGCACCTACCTGGACGGCGTCCCGCTGTGCGTGCTCGACCCGCGGGTGCTGGACAAGCACCTGGACCGGTACCGCAAGGGCCGCCGGACCCTGACGGACCTGTGCGAGCAGTACGGCGTGGTGCTGGACGGCGCCCACGACGCGGCGGCGGACGCCTCGGCCGCGCTCGAGGTCGTGCGATCGGTGGGGCGGCGTTTCGCCTCGCGCCTGGAGCGCCTGTCGCCGCCGGAACTGCACACGCTGCAGGCGGTGTGGCACGCGGCGCAGGCGCGCGGCCTGCAGGCCTGGTTCGCCCGGCAGGGCACTCCGGAGGCGGTGGACCCGGCGTGGCCGCTGCGTCCGGAGCTGCGGACGGCGGCGTAGGTACGGCGCCCGGACGGCTTCCGGCCGACGGCGCGGGGGTGCCGGAAACGGCTGAGGCCGGTCCGTCGTCTGACGGACCGGCCTCTCCCGGTGGGCGATACTGGGATCGAACCAGTGACCCCTTCGGTGTGAACGAAGTGCTCTCCCGCTGAGCTAATCGCCCGGGAACGGGTTGAACCATACAGGGCTTTCGGGGTCTCGTTCAAACCGCCCGCAGCAGGGCCGCGAGTCCGCGCCGCCCGGAGCGCATCATCAGGGCGTGGTTGGCGCGGAACACGGGCCGCCCGGGCACGGCGAGCGCGCGCATGAGCGGGCTGCGGACCTCGACCTCCTGCTCGTAGACGGCACGGGTGCCGACGCCCTCCGGGGCGAGCGTCCAGCGGGCCCAGCCGTCCAGGTCCCCGCTCAGCGCGACCTCCAGGACCCGCGCGCCGGGGTCGCGGCGCCGGGCCTCGGCGGTGACGACGAGGTCGTACGGGAGGAGGGACCGGAAGCGTGCGGTGCCGGTGCGCTCGTCGATCGGGACCACCTCGCGGACCTGGGGCCACCAGCGGGGGTACTCCTCGGCGCGTTCGAGCACGGCGTAGACGGCGTCGGGCGGGGCGGCGAGGCGCCAGACGCTGCGGAAGCGGTAGCGGCACCAGTCCATGCCCTCAGTGTGGGCTACTCAGGCGCGGATCTGAGTAGCCGCACCCATCCCCTCCCACCGTGTCCGGCGCCACACTCCGCGTATGGAATCCTCCCTGCCTCCCGCGGAAGAGCTGGTGCTCGTCGACCGCGAACTGGCCCGACTCGACGCCCACCGGGCCCAGTTGCTGGCCCGCCGGGACTGGCTTCTGCGGGTGCTGCACGCGCCGGTGGCGGCTCCCGCGCCGGTGCGGCCCGAGGCCACGCCGCGCAGCGCGCAGAACGTGCTGCTCAGCCTCGGCGGCGGGCTGCTGGCCGTCGCGGCGGTCGCCTTCACCCTGGTGAGCTGGGGTTCGATGGGCATCGGCGGCCGGGCGGCCGTCCTCGGCGCGGTGACCTCGGCGGCGCTCCTGGCACCGGTGGCGCTGCTGCGCAAGGGGCTGCGGTCCACGGCGGAGTCGGTGGCGGCGCTGGGCCTGGTCCTCACACTCCTCGACGCGTACGCCCTGCACCGGGTGGCGCTGGCGGACACGGGCGCCCTGGCGTACACGGCGTCGGCGGCCGGTGTCCTGGCCGCCGGCTGGGCCGGGTACGGCGCCGCCCTCACCCGGCTGCGGCTCCCGCTGCCCGCGGCCGCGGTCGCGGCCCAACTCCCGCTGCCTCTGGGAGTGCTGGCCGCCGGGGGCGGGGTGCTGTCGTTCGCGTGGGCGGCGCTGGCCACGGCCGTCCTCGACCTCGCGGTCGCCCGGCGGACCAGGCCGGCCCCGGTCCGGATCACCGCTCTCGTCACGGCGGGCGTGCTCGGCGGCTGGGCCCTGCTCACCGGTCTCGCCCTGTCGGCCGGGACGCCGCTGCGCGCGACCCCGCTGCTGCTGGCCTGCGCCGCGGTCCTGCTGTACGGGGCGGTGCGCACCGCCCCGGCGGCGCTGCCGGCGGCGACCCTGGCCGGGCTGGCGCTGATCGCGTCGGCCGGCGGGCTGCTGCGCCCGGTGCTCCCCGAGGTCTGGACGGTGCCCGGGTACGCGGTGTGCGCGGTGGTCCTGGCGGGCGTGGCCCTGTGGGGCCGGGACGTCGCCACCGTCGTGCGCGCGACGGCGCCGTCGGCGGCGGGTGCGGTGCGGCGTGGTCTGGGCTTCGCCGGTGGCGGCGTGCTCGGGCTGGCGCTGGTGTGGGCGCTGCCGCCGGTGGCGGCGGGGCTGCTGGGGCCGCTGGCCCGCGCGGGAGCGCCGTGGTCGGGCGAGCACGCGGAGCCGCTCCTGGAGGGCTACCCGGCGACGGCGCCACTGGTCCTGCTGCTCGCGGCCGCCGCCCTGGCGACGGTCCCCCGCCCGTGGGCCCGCTGCGGCACCCTCGTTCTGGCCTGGGCGCTGCTCACCGCGCTGCCGGTGTCCCTGGGGCTCCCCTACGCGGCGACGCTCGCGCTGCAGCTCCTGACGGCCGGGGCGGCCCTGGGCGTGGCCGTGCGGCCCGCGCTCCTGACGCGCGGGCTGCCGGAGCCGGAGCCGCTCGGCGCGCCCGGGGCGGGGCCCGCGCCGGAGCCGAGCGCCGAGCCCGCCGAGGTGGTGGCGTGGCTCGCGTACGCCGGTGGGCTCGCCTCCGCGCTGGGGGCGGTGGCGCTGGGTCTCGACGTGCGGGCGGCGACGTTCGCGGCGCTCGGGGTGGTTCTCGCGCTGTGCGTGGGGGTCGCGGCGGCGGGGACCGGTGCGCGGCGCCTCGTCGCGGCCTGCGGGGCGGTGCTCGCGGCGGCCGGCCTGGTCGGTGCCGGGGCCGTGGCAGCGCACGCCGGTCCGGCGGTGACCGGGCTGGCCCTCCTCGCCGTGCCGGCCGGGACCGCCGGGGTCGGCGCGTGGCTGCGGCGCCGCCCGGTGGCGGTGGCCGTGGAGGGCGCGGGCGCCGCGGTGGCGCTGTGCGCGCTCGGGCTCACCGTGGGACGGCCGGCGCTGCTCGCGCTCGCGCTGGCCCTCGGCGGGGTGCTCGCGGCGGCGACGGCGGTGCGGCCGGAGCGCCGCCCGGTCGCCTCGTGGGTCGCCGCCGCGCTGTTCCTGCTGGCCACCTGGGTGCGGCTCGCGGTGTGGGAGGTGACGACGCCGGAGGCGTACACGCTGCCGGTGACCGTGCCGGCCCTGGCCGTGGGCGTGCTGCGGCGCCGGCGGGACCCGGAGGCCTCGTCGTGGACGGCGTACGGGCCGGGTCTCGCCGTGACGCTGCTGCCGAGCCTCCTGGCGGCCTGGACGGACCCGGAGTGGGCGCGCCCGCTGCTGCTGGGGGTCGGGGCACTCGTGGTGACGCTGCTGGGTGCCCGGTTCCGGCTGCAGGCGCTGCTGGTGCTGGGCGGCACGGTGCTGGCCCTGGACGGGCTGCACGAGCTCGCGCCGTACGTCGTGCAGGTGGTGGGCGCGCTGCCGCGCTGGCTGCCGCCGGCCCTGGCCGGTCTGCTGCTCCTGGCGGTGGGGGCGACGTACGAGCAGCGGCTGCGCGACGCGCGCCGGCTGCGGGAGCGGCTGGGGCGGATGCGCTGAGCGATCCCCGCGCGCGGGGAGCGCGGGGGAACGCCGAAGGCCCGGAGACGGTGTCGTCTCCGGGCCTTCGGGCCGGGTGGTGGGCGATACTGGGTTCGAACCAGTGACCCCTTCGGTGTGAACGAAGTGCTCTCCCACTGAGCTAATCGCCCGGCGCACCGCAAACATTACCCCATGTCAGCGGGGCTCCTCGACCATGCGCGGGTCACTCGTCGATCTTCCACGGCATGACGAAGCCGAACTTCCAGAGGTAGACGGCGCAGAGCGCGGCGATGATCACCAGACCGACCGTGGTGAGGATGATGTTCCGGCGCCGGACCTTCGGGTCGAGGGCCCGCTGGGCCGCCTCGGTGACCTTGCGCTTGGTCCAGCGGAGCACCAGCTGGGCCCAGACGAACTCGGTCGCCCAGATCGCCATGCCGCCGAAGATCACCAGCCAGCCGGGGCCGGGCAGGGGCAGCATCACGATGCCGGCGCCGACGACGGCGAGGCCGACGACGAAGACGCCGACCTGCCAGCTCAGGTGCAGGGTCCGGCGGGCCTTGATGAACTCGGGGGCCCGGGACCCCAGCGGCGCTTCCTCGCCGCCGGACCCGGACTTCTCCGGGCCGTGCTCGCCGCTCACCGCGGACTCCCCCGTGCGCTCGTCACTCTCCGCATGCATGGCCCCAACCTACCGGACGGGTCGACCTTGCCGGAATGGATGTATTACCCAAAGTTACATACGCCCATACGAGCTACCTGAACGATCACAAAACAGACAGAGGGGTTTACAACGCCACCGTAGGTGGCATGTCGATTTCGCCGACGTGCGAATCCCCGAGCGCACACTGAGCGAAAGGCCCTGGCGCTTATGAACACCACGGTCAGCTGCGAGCTGCACCTGCGCCTCGTTGTGTCGAGCGAGTCCTCACTGCCTGTACCCGCGGGCCTGCGGTATGACACGGCCGATCCGTATGCCGTGCACGCCACCTTCCACACCGGAGCCGAGGAGACGGTCGAGTGGGTCTTCGCCCGCGACCTTCTCGCCGAGGGGCTGCACCGGCCCACCGGCACGGGCGACGTCCGGGTCTGGCCGTCCCGTAGCCATGGCCAGGGCGTCGTCTGCATCGCGCTGAGCTCTCCCGAGGGCGAAGCCCTGCTCGAGGCCCCTGCGAGGGCCCTGGAGTCGTTCCTCAAGCGGACCGACGCGGCCGTGCCACCGGGCACCGAGCACCGGCACTTCGACCTCGACACGGAGCTCTCCCACATCCTGGCCGACAGCTGAGCCAGGCCGAGAGCCGCACGGCGCCGTCCGACTCGGGGAGACGGCGCCGCGCGGGCAGTCACATACGGAGGACATCGGCGCTCCCCACCGCGCAGCCGGCGCGGTGCGGGGCGCCGATGCCCGTTTCCGGGTCGCGCTAGAGTCAGCGCAATTCGCGGGCGCCCGCCCGCAGCCGGCCAGGGAGCGAAGCGTGCTCATCCCCCACGACACCCGGATCGCCCTCGACACCGTCGTCGATCTGATGAACACCGCCCCCCAGGGCGATCGCGACGACGAACTCGACGACCTCCCGGCGCTGAAGTCCTTCGTGCGCGCCCACAAGATCAGCGACGTGGGCGAGCTCGGAGCCGGGGACCTGCGGGCCGTGCTCGACGTGCGCGACCGGTTCACCGCCGTCTTCTCCGCCCCGGACGCCCGGATCGCGGCCACCCTGATCAACCAGCTGGTCGCCTCCGCGGGCACGACCCCGCAGCTCACCGACCACGACGGCTACGACTGGCACGTGCACTACTTCGCGCCGGGCGCCTCGGTCTCCGACCACCTGGCCGCCGACTGCGGCATGGCGCTCGCGTTCATCGTCGTGGCGGGCGAGCAGGAGCGGCTGCGCCGCTGCGAGGCGCCGGACTGCGGCCGCGCCTTCGTGGACCTCTCCCGCAACCGCTCCCGCCGCTACTGCTCCAGCAAGACCTGCGGAAACCGCCTCCACGTCGCCGCCTACCGGGCCCGCCGCAAGGAAGCCGCGGGCTGAGCCCACCGGGGTCCGGCGGCGCCGCCGGTCTCACAGCAGGAACAGATCGTGGACGGCGGCCATCAGGAGCAGGGCGCCGATCACCGCGAGGAAGATCATCAGCGGCGGCTGGGAGAGCGCGAACAGGCAGCCGCGCGGCTCCTCCGGGGCGCTCGCCGTGGGCGTGGGCGTGGGGGCAGGGGCGGGGTCCCGCGAGGTATCCAGCATCTCGGGGGGATGATGGCGCACGGCCGCCCACGAAGATCGCGCAACACACCCCACGGCAGGGCGTGTTCACCCCATTCCGTGGACACCGGGAAAAGGAACCGCCAGAAGCGGTCAGATCACCGTCGGATCCCGGTCAAATTCCGTGCTTCTTCAGAATCGCCTCGATGTCGCTGAAGTCCTCGTCGGCCGTCTTGCCCTGCGGCCTGGGGGTGGCCCCGCGCTGTCCCGCACCGAGCGAGGGCGCGGACCCCTGGGGCGCCACCGCCTCCCGGGCCTCGCCCCGGCCGGTCTCCGCGCGGCCGGACCGGCGCCGCTCGACGGCCCGCGTGGTCGAGAAGAGCAGCCAGGCCGCGCCGAGCACGCCGAAGCCGGCCCAGGCGGTCGGACTGAAGGCGGTGTCCGCGAGCCACGCCACGGCACCGGTCATCACCAGTCCCAGCGGCACCAGCGCGTAGGCGGCGATCCGGGCCGCCGACAGGAACCGCTTGCGGTACGCCGTGACCGCGGCGATGCCCAGGCCCGCCACGGACACCGCGGAGCAGATGGTCTCGGCGAGCATGCGATCCTCCAGGTCCCGGGTGATACGTCCCTTCCATCCTGCACCGTCCCCGCCCCTGTCGGCCATGGTCCGGCGTCCGGATCAGGGAGATCTCCGGGTCGTCCCCCAGGGAGGACCGGATGGGAGACTCTTCCCATGAGTGAGTCCACCACCCCCGCCTCCCCCGTCGTCCTGGAGGCCTGGTTCGACCTGCAGTGCCCCGACTGCTTCCAGGCCCTCGACGACGTGCGCGCGCTGCGCGAGAAGTACGGCGAGCGCATCGACGTACAGCTGCGGCACTTCCCGCTGGCCAAGCACAAGCACGCGTACGCCGCCGCCCAGGCCGCCGAGGAGGCGGCCGACCAGGGCAGGGGCTGGGAGTACGCCGAGGCGCTGCTCGCCAGGACCGAGGAGCTCGGCGAGCGCGGCGAGGCCGTCCTCCTGGACGTGGCGGGCGAACTGGGCCTGGACGCCGAGGAGTTCGACACCGCCCTGATCGACGGCCGGCACCTGCTGACGGTCGACGCGGACGAGGCCGAGGGCAAGGCGATCAAGGTCACCGGCACCCCGACCTATGTGATCGACGGCGAGCGGCTCGACGGCGGCCAGAGCCAGGACGGGCTGCGCGCGCGCATCGAGCAGATCGCCGACCGCCTCCTGGAGGGCTGAGCCCCGCCGCCTCCCCGTCGGCCTACCGCAGCGTCTTGGCGCTGTTGAGGTGGGTCGTGCGGTAGCCCAGCGACTCGTAGAGCCGGATCGCCGGGGTGTTGCCCGCGAAGACGTGCAGTCCGAGCAGGCTCTCCCCGGCCGCCAGCGACAGGCGCTCGGCCAGCAGCATCAGACCGCGGCCGTACCCCTTGCCGCGCTGCTCCTCGGCGACCTCGACCTCGAAGACGAACCCGCTGCGCTCCCCCGGCTCGAGTTCGAGCCCGCCGGTCCAGAGGTAGCCCACGACCTCCGCGTCCCGCAGGGCGACGACCACCGAGATGCCCGGGGTCGCGAGGCCCTGCGGAAGGAATCTGCGACGGCTGTCCTCGGCCTTGGCCCGGGCCAGCTCCTCCGGCATCCCCCGGTCGATCCAGCTCTGCGCGAAGGCGTCCAGCGACCGCGCCGACCACTGTGCGAACTCCTCCTCGGTGACCGGCCGGAACCCGAAGCCCTCGGGCAGCTCCGGCGGCCCCGCGGCGAGCTCCTTGACCATGTTGCGGCTGCGTTCGGCGTACCCGAGCGCCTCCGCCATCCGCAGCCCGGGCGCCGACTCCGTGGGCACCGAGATCCGCACCTCGCCGCAGCCCCAGCCGCGCAGCACCTCCTCCGAGGCGAGCGCGGCCACCGTGCCCCGGCCCCTGCCCCGGTCCGGCTCGTCGACCACGAGATCCTCGATCACGCCCACCGCCCCGCCGAAGGCGGCGTCGGTGGTCAGGTGGACGGAGCCGACCCGGCGGCTGTTCACGCAGATCTCGTAGGTGCGCGAACGGCCGCCGTCGGCGGACTGCTGGAGCGGCTCGGACGGCCGCAGGGTGGTGGTCATCACGGGAGTTGTACCCACCGGACGGCCGCGCGTCATCCTGTTTTGCGCGCAGGCCCTAGCCGAGTCGCGGATCCCTGTCCTGCGCGGCCCGCTCGTCGAAGACCCGCATGGCCTTCGCGGTGACCGGCCCCGGCGCCCCGGCGAGCTCCCGGTCGTCGACCCGGTGCACGGCCTGGACGTCACGCAGGGTCGAGGTCAGGAAGATCTCGTCGGCGCTCCGCAGCACCTCCAGCGGGAGGTCGGTCTCCACGGCCCCGGTCCACTCCACGGCCAGGGCGCGCGTGATGCCCGCGAGGCAGCCGGACGAGACCGGCGGGGTGTGGACCTGTCCGTCGATCACCACGAAGACATTGGACCCGGTGCCTTCGCAGAGCTGCCCGACGGTGTTGCCGAAGAGCGCCTCCGAGGCCCCCTGCTCGCGCGCCCTGGCCAGCGCCACGACGTTCTCCGCGTACGAGGTGGTCTTCAGGCCCGTGAGCGCACCGCGCTCGTTGCGGGTCCACGGGACGGTGATCACCGCGGTGGAGTCCGGGCGTCGGCCCGTCCCGCCGAGGGCCACGACGAGGCTGGCGCCCGCGTCGCCGCGCTCGGAGCCCAGCGGCGAGAGGCCGCCGGTGTACGTGATGCGGAGCCGGCCGAGCTCCATCGGGTTCGCCTCCAGGACGGCGGCGCAGGCCCGGCGAACCTCGTCGAGGTCCGGGTCGGGCAGCCCGAGGCCGCGCGCGGAGCGGGTGAGCCGCTCCAGGTGGAGGGTGAGAGCAAACGTTTCACCGCGCTCGGCCTTGATCGTCTCGAAGATGCCGTCGCCCACGGTCAGACCGTGGTCCAGGACGGACACCTGCGCGGTCTCGGCATCGTGCAGTGCGCCGTTGACCCAGAGTTTCATCGAGATATGGCCTTTCCGCTCGCCTCGTACGCGCCCGACGCTATCGCGACCAGGCGCGAGGCCTTCAGCTCGGTCTCCGCCCACTCGCCCTCGGGGTCCGATCCCCAGGTGATGCCGGCGCCGGTGCCGAAACGGAGCACGCCCTCGGCCCGGTCGACCCAGAAGGTGCGTATGCCGACGGCGAGCTCGGCGGTGCCCGCGTCCGCGTCGACCCAGCCGATGCCGCCGCAGTAGGGGCCGCGCGGCACGGTCTCCAGCGCCTCGATGATCCGCAGCGCGCTCGACTTGGGCGCGCCCGTGACGGACCCGGGCGGGAAGGCGGCCGCCAGGAGCCCGGGCCAACCCTCGTCCTCGCGCAGCAGTCCGCTGACGGTGGAGACCAGGTGGACGAGGCCGGGGTGCTCCTCGACCGCGCACAGGTCGGGCACGGTGACGCTGCCGGTCTCGCAGACCCGTCCCAGGTCGTTGCGGACCAGGTCGACGATCATCACGTTCTCCGCGTAGTCCTTCGGGAGCAGGTCGTCCGCGGTGCGGCCGGTGCCCTTGATCGGCCCGGAGGTCACCAGGGCGCCCTCACGGCGCAGGAAGAGCTCGGGGGACGCGGTGGCGATCTCCACCCCGTGCGCGGGCAGCCGGATCGTCCCCGCGTAGGGCGCCGGGTTACCGCGGGCGAGGAGCGCGGTGAGCGCGTCCACGTCGGCCAGCGCCGGATCGGGCAGCGGCGCGGACATCACCCGGCAGAGGTTCGCCTGGTACACCTCCCCGCGCGCGATGTGCTCGCGCACGCGGCGCACGCCCGCCGTGTACGCGGCGCGGTCGAGGGACGACGTCCAGTCGCCGGCCGCGGGCCCCCGCCAGGCGCCCGGGACGGGCGCGGGGACCGGGTCCGGTCGTACGTCGCCGAAGCGGGCACAGGTGAGACGGCCCTCGAAGTCCGCGCAGACGGCCCAGAAACCGGTGGAGTCCAGAGCGGCGGGGTCACGGGTGACGTCCCGCAGATCGGTGGCGAGGAGGCCGCCGAAGCGGGCCATGGGAGCGAGGGGGTGCACGCTTGCGAGTCTAGGCGGGCGGGGAACGGCCCGGCGGGGCGAGCGCGGGGCGCGTGCGGGGGCGCGCGTGCGGGAGGGACGCCGGGGGGAGGGACGCCGGGGGGAGGGAAGGGGAAGGGAGAGGGAAGGGAGCGGCCCGGGCGGCGGCTGGGTGCCACCTCGGGGACACGTGGAGTGAACGCCGTACGAACGCTCCCGGACGCCCCGGCGGGGGCGCAGGTCAGCACGCTGCGGAAACGCGTTTTTGTACTGGCCCAGGAATCCGCTAGAGTTCAACACGTCGCCGGGACGCGCAAGCGAAACGGAAACGACAAGCGGACGTGGCTCAGTTGGTAGAGCATCACCTTGCCAAGGTGAGGGTCGCGAGTTCGAATCTCGTCGTCCGCTCGATGTGGGGGATCATCCCGAACCCCTGTATTCACTCCTGGTGGAGTGGCCGAGAGGCGAGGCAACGGCCTGCAAAGCCGTCTACACGGGTTCAAATCCCGTCTCCACCTCCAAGGACGATTAGCTCAGCGGGAGAGCACTTCCCTGACACGGAAGGGGTCACTGGTTCAATCCCAGTATCGTCCACTGGACCTTCGGGTCCTGGATCTTCGGATCCCCCGCGCGATTAGCTCAGCGGGAGAGCACTTCCCTGACACGGAAGGGGTCACTGGTTCAATCCCAGTATCGCGCACGCAGTACCATTGGTCCGGGTTCGTCCTGTACGATCCAGACCGTCCCGCGCGATTAGCTCAGCGGGAGAGCGCTTCCCTGACACGGAAGAGGTCACTGGTTCAATCCCAGTATCGCGCACCACAGAAGAAGCCCCCGGCCGCATCTCGCGGACGGGGGCTTCTTCGTGTCGAACCGTCGGGACGTCGGACGGCCGGCACGCCGGGCGTCACACGTCGGTGCGGGTGGGACGGGACGGGGCGAGCTCCGAGCTCGGGCTCCGGGCCCGAGCTCGGGAGGCCCCGGAGGGGTCAGGAGGAGAAGAGCATCCGGCCGAACCCGCGGTGGTGGCCGCCGTGGTGGCCGTGGTGACCGCCGTGCTGCGGAGCGCCCCACGCCGGAGCCGCGGGCTGCGCCGGGTAGGCCTGCGGGGCCGGCGGAGCCTGCTGCACCCACTGCGACTCCAGGCGGGTCAGGGCCTCCAGCTCGCCGTAGTCCAGGAATATGCCCCGGCAGCCGCTGCACTGCTCGATCTGGACACCGTTGCGGTTGTACGTGTGCATGGGCGCGTGGCACTTGGGACACTGCATGCTCGGCTCAACTCCCTGCCGTTCGGATGGTGCTCTCACCCTACGGGGACGCCGGCGGAGCCAACTCGGTTCGGAGCGAGGCGATTCGACCGCAGGTGTCGATCATCACGTCCTCCACCTCGTCCAGCGGGCGCCCCTCGGCGGTCGACTTGGCCAGCGCGAGCGCCGCGGTCTGCACCGTCAGGGCGCGGGCCGGGACGTCCAGGCGGGCCCACGGGTCCCCGTCCCGCTCCCCCGCGCGCCCGCTCCCGGTGGCCGGGCCGCCGGCCCCCTCGTACGCGCCCAGGAAACGCGACCAGACCTCCGGCGCCAGCAGTCCCGCCGCGAACCAGGCCGCGGGGCGGGCCAGGTCCCAGGCCGGGTCGCCGACACCCAGGTCGTCGACGTCGATCAGGAGCCAGCGCGGGGCGCGGACCAGCTGGCCCAGGTGGAAGTCGCCGTGGCAGAGGGCGAGCGGGCCCGGGCCGGGCGAGGCCGGCGGGGTCCCCGCTTCGGGGGTGAGGGTGCGCCAGGCACGCAGGACCGTCGCGGTCGCCGGGTGGTCCGGAGCCGCGCGGCGCATCCGGTCCACGGCCAGGGCGGCCTTCAGCGGCGCGCGCATCGGCGGCAGGCCGGCCGGGGCCGGGGTCCGGTGCAGCAGCGCCAGGAGGCGGCCCGCCTCCTCCCACGGGGCCGCGCCCGGGTCCTCCGGGTCGACGGGGACGCCGTACGGCCACGCGGTCACCAGGCGCCCGTCGAGCGCCGCGCGAGGGCTCGGCAGCGGCGGCAGGAGCACCCCCGCCAGCTCCGGCAGGGCCGCGACCTCCACCCGCGAACGGAGCGCCGCCCTCTCACCGTCCGGGGCGTGCGACTTCAGGACCAGACGCCCGTGCCGTACGACCGTCCCGTCGGTCCGGTCCGCGAGGACCCCGACCGCGCACGGGCACGTCGACGACGCCCCCGGATGCGCCGCGGCGCGGGCGAGGGCGTGCAGCTGAACGAGAACGGGCTCCTCCACGAGGAGGAGCCTAGACAACGGGGCCGGCCGGCCGGAAAGGCCCCGGGAAAGCGCGAGGGCCGGTCAGCTCCCCAGCTGACCGGCCACACGCTGCCGTCCGCCGCACCCCCGTCCCCACGGGGTTTCCGGCCGGATGTCCCCGACCCGGGCCGCTCTCCCGGGTCCGGAGCGCCGCTCAGCGCCCCAGCATCACGCCCACGGACGACGCCTGAGTGACCACCGCGTCCCAGCCGCCGAAGACGACTACGAGCAGGGTCGCGAGAGGGAGGACCATGGCGGTCGCCACCAGCGGGTGGCGGCGGCTGGAAGGGCGGGGGTTCATCCGCGGTGCCGAGTACGCCATGGGTCCTCTCCTGTCGAGTCTGACGCGGCGGGTGCGGTGACCTCGGGGGACGAGTGCTGCACCCGCCGCTTGACCTCAACACTAGGCAGCGGGGACGCCCCGGACGTCATGCCCGCGTACCGACTTCCGGGCCTCCGAGAGGATGACGCCCGTCCGCTCGGCGTACTCCCCTGGGTGGAGACGCCTCCCCCTGGCTCGGGGTCTTCCCCGAGGGGTGCGTGACCTCCCTCACGTCCCCGCGCGCGCTCCCGGGCGGCGAACCGGCCCCCTCCCAACTGTTGCGGTAGAGGCGGGCGTTGACACGTGGCGTGACTGACCGCCTCTCAAGTGTCGCCCACAGCACTGACAATCGATGCGGGCCCGAGGGCGCGGCCTGTGAGCGCACCGGGGCGGGGGTACGTAAGCTGTGCCACGTCGAACGGACGAGGGGACGGACATGGCGATGATGCGGCTCCGGCGCGAGGACCCGCGGATCGTCGGGTCGTTCCGGCTCCACCGCAGGCTCGGAGCCGGCGGAATGGGAGTCGTGTATCTCGGCTCCGACCGGCGCGGACAGCGCGTCGCGCTCAAGGTCATCCGGCCCGACCTCGCCGAGGACCAGGAGTTCCGCTCCCGCTTCGCCCGCGAGGTGTCCGCCGCGCGGCGCATCCGCGGCGGCTGCACGGCCCGGCTGGTCGCCGCCGACCTGGAGGCCGAGCGCCCCTGGTTCGCCACGCAGTACGTCCCCGGCCCCTCCCTGCACGACCGGGTCGCCGAAGAGGGCTCCCTGCGGGCCGCCGACGTCGCCGCGATCGGCGCCGCGCTCTCCGAGGGGCTCGTCGCCGTCCACGAGGCCGGGGTCGTCCACCGCGACCTGAAGCCCTCGAACATCCTGCTGTCGCCCAAGGGCCCCCGCATCATCGACTTCGGCATCGCCTGGGCCACCGGAGCCAGCACCCTCACCCACGTCGGCACCGCCGTCGGCTCCCCCGGCTTCCTCGCGCCCGAGCAGGTCCGGGGCGCGGCCGTCACCCCCGCCACCGACGTCTTCTCGCTCGGCGCCACACTCGCGTACGCCGCCATGGGCGACTCCCCCTTCGGGCACGGCAGCTCCGAGGTCATGCTCTACCGGGTCGTCCACGAGGAGCCCCAGCTGCACGGCGTCCCCGACGCCCTCGCCCCCCTCGTCCGCGCCTGTCTCGCCAAGGACCCGGAGGAACGTCCCAGCACCCTCCAGCTGTCCATGCGGCTCAAGGAGATCGCCGCCCGCGAGGCGCAGGGGCTCCCCGCCGCTCCCCGGGCGCCGGGACAGCGGGAGCGGGACCGGGACCGGGACCGGCCCGAGGAGCGTCAAGCCGTACGGCCGGCCGCGCGGCCCACCGAGCGGTACACCGAGCGGACCACCGAGCGGCACGGTGAACGGATCGTCGAGCGGCACGGCGAGCGCGCCGCCGAGCGGCACGCGGAGCGCCAGGCCGACCGTGTCACCGAGCGGTCCACCGGTACGCAGGGGCGGGCCGGGAAGGGCCGTCCGTCCACCTCACGCGCCGGTGCGCCGCACTCCAGGCCCGGCACCCGGCCCGGGGCCCGCAGCACCTCCACCGGACGGCGGCCCGCCAACCCCCGGCTGCTGCGTCAGCGGCTCTTCGTCTTCGTCGTGGTCACGCTGGTCGTCGCCCTGGGCATCGCCGCCGCGCAGGCACTTCAGGGCTGAGCCCGAGCCGGGAGCGCGGAGCCCGGCGGGCCGGGCGGGCCGGGAAGGTCAGGACCGGGCAGGCAGGTCGGCCCGGCAGAACGAGCCGGGCAGGCAGGCAGGCAGGCAGGGAGATCAGACCTGCGGGCGGCCGCTCGTCACCGCGTAGAAGGCGACCGCGGCCGCCGCGCCCACGTTCAGCGAGTCCACGCCGTGCGCCATCGGGATGCGGACCCACTCGTCCGCCGCGCGCAGCGCCTGCGTCGACAGGCCCTCGCCCTCCGCGCCCAGCATCAGCGCCACCCGGTCCAGCCGGTGCGGGGCCGCCTCGTCGATCGAGGTGGCCCGGTCGGCCGGCGTGAGGGCGAGCAGCTTGAAGCCGGCCTCCCTGACCGCCTCCAGACCGCGCGGCCAGGTCTCCAGGCGGGCGTACGGGACCGAGAACACCGCGCCCATCGAGACCTTCACCGAACGGCGGTACAGCGGGTCCGCGCAGTCAGGGGAGAGCAGCACCGCGTCCATGCCGAGGGCCGCCGCGCTGCGGAAGATCGCGCCGATGTTGGTGTGGTCGTTGACCGACTCCATCACCGCGACCCGGCGGGCCGTGCCCAGGAGCTCCGTCGCGCCCGGGAGCGGCTTGCGCTGCATCGACGCGAGCGCCCCGCGGTGCACGTGGTAGCCCGTCACGCGCTCGGCGAGGTCCGGCTGCACCGCGTACACGGGCGCCGGGACCTCGTCGATCACGTCCCGCATGACGTCGACCCACTTCGCGGAGAGCAGCATCGACCGCATCTCGTACCCCGCCTGCCTGGCGCGGCGGATGACCTTCTCGCCCTCGGCGATGAACAGGCCCTCGGCGGGCTCGCGCCTGCGGCGGAGCTCCACGTCGGTCAGCCCGGTGTAATCGCTCAGGCGGGGGTCGTCGGGGTCGTCGATCGTGATGAGTTCGGCCACGGGGTGATACTGCCTTGTCCGGGGTGTGGTGCCAATGTGCGGGGTGTTCGGGGTGCGCCGCGGCGCTACTTCGCCGGCTTGTCCGGGGACTCCGCGACCACGTCGCCGATGACGATCACCGCGGGCGGGCGGACCTCCTGGGTCCGCACCGTCTCCGCCACCGTCGCCAGCGTGGCGTCCACCCGGCGCTGGGTCGCGGTCGTGCCCTCCTGGACGAGGGCCAGCGGCGTGTCCGGGGACTTGCCGTGGGCGATCAGGGCCTCGGCGATCTTGTCGATCTTGTCGACGCCCATCAGGATCACCAGGGTCCCGGTGAGCTTCGCCAGCGACGCCCAGTCCACGAGGGAACGCTCGTCGTCCGGGGCCACATGGCCGCTGACCACCGTGAACTCGTGGGCCACGCCCCGGTGCGTCACCGGGATGCCGGCGGCTCCCGGCACCGAGATCGAGCTGGAGATGCCCGGCACGACCGTGCAGGCGATGCCCTCGGCGGCGAGCGCCTGGGCCTCCTCCATGCCGCGGCCGAAGACGAACGGGTCGCCGCCCTTGAGGCGGACGACCGACTTCCCGGCCTTCGCGTGCTCGATCAGGGCGTTGTTGATGGCCTCCTGGGCCATGAAACGGCCGTAGGGGATCTTCGCCGCGTCGATCACCTCGACGTGCGGCGGCAGCTCGTTCAGGAGGTCGCGGGGGCCGAGGCGGTCCGCGATCACGACGTCGGCCTCGGCGAGCAGGCGGCGGCCGCGCACCGTGATGAGGTCCGGGTCGCCGGGGCCGCCACCGACCAGGGCGACGAAGGGGGTGCGGGCGCGGTGCGTCGGCGCCGCGATCGAGCCGTCGCGCAGGCCCTCCACGATCGCGTCGCGCACGGCGGCCGAACGGCGCGGGTCGTGGCCCGTCAGCACGGCCACGGTCACGCCCTCGCTGCGGCCGGTGGCCGGGGTCCAGGCGGTGGCGGCCTCCGCGTCGTCCGAGCGGACGCACCAGGTCCTGGTGCGCTCGGCCTCCGCCGACGCCGCCGCGTTGGCGGCCGGGTCCGTGGTGGCGACGAGCGCGTACCAGGTGTCCGCGAGGTCGCCCTCCTCGTAGCGGCGCCTGGTCCAGGTGATCTCGCCGGCCTCGGCCATCGCCTCGACCGAGGGGGTCGCGGAGGGGGAGATCAGCGTGACGTCTGCGCCGGCCGCTATCAGCGCCGGAAGCCTGCGCTGGGCGACCTGGCCGCCGCCGAGCACGACGACGCGGCGGCCCGAGAGGCGCAGTCCGACGGGGTAGGCGGGGTGCTCTGCGTTGGCGGCGTGGTCGGCCATGTGCGGGCGGCTCCTCGGAGGGGCGGTGCGTGTGGGCACCACGATATCGGTGACCAGGGCTTGTCACGCTGTGACGGATCTCCCGCCGGCGGGCGGCCGGCGTCGGGGACGCTCCAGGGCCCCGCTCAGGGGGGCCGACCGGGGCGGCCCACCCCCTGAGCGGGCCGCCCCGGTCCCGTCTCCCCTCGCGGGAGCGGGGACAGCGGGGCGTTCCCTGTTCTGGTGCTGCTCCTACTTCTCCGTCACGCCCGCGGAGTCGAACGTCGCCACCTCGTGCATCGCGCGGGCGGCGCTCTGGACCAGCGGGAGGGCCAGGAGCGCGCCCGTGCCCTCGCCCAGACGCAGGTCGAGGTCGACCAGCGGGCGCAGGCCCAGCTTGTTCAGGGCCGCCACGTGGCCCGGCTCGGCGCTGCGGTGGCCCGCGATGCACGCCGCCAGGGACTCGGGCGCGATGGCCCGGGCCACCAGGGCCGCGGCTCCGGTCGAGACGCCGTCCAGGATCACCGGGGTGCGCAGCGAGGCCGCGCCGAGGATCAGGCCGACCAGCGCCGCGTGCTCCAGGCCGCCGACCGCCGCCAGGACGCCGATCGGGTCCGCGGGGTCCGGCTCGTGGAGGTCGAGGGCGCGGCGGACCACGTCCACCTTGCGGGCGTGCATCTCGTCGTTGATGCCCGTGCCGCGGCCGGTGACCTCGGTCGGGTCGACGCCGGTGTACACCGAGATGAGGGCAGCGGACGCGGTGGTGTTCGCGATGCCCATCTCGCCGGTCAGCAGGGCCTTGTTGCCCGCGGCGACGAGGTCGCGGGCCGTCTCGATGCCGACCTCGATCGCGGCGATGACCTCGTCGTGGGTCATGGCCTGGCCGATGGTGAAGTCGGCCGTGCCCGGGCGGACCTTGCGGGGAAGGAGGCCCGGCGTGGACGGGAGCTCGCTCGCCACGCCCACGTCGATCACGCAGACCTCGGCGCCCACCTGGTTCGCGAAGGCGTTGCACACCGCGCCGCCACCGAGGAAGTTCGCGACCATCTGGCCGGTCACCTCCTGGGGCCACGCCGTGACACCCTGCGCGTGCACCCCGTGGTCACCGGCGAAGATCGCCACGGCGGCCGGCTCCGGGATCGGCGGCGGGCAGGTGCGGGACAGGCCGGAGAGCTGCGCGGAGATGATCTCCAGCATGCCCAGGGCCCCGGCGGGCTTGGTCATGCGCTTCTGGCGCTCCCACGCCTCGCCGAGCGCCTTGGCGTCCAGCGGGCGGATGTTGGCCACGGTCTCCTGGAGCAGGTCGTGCGGCTCCTCGCCGGGCAGCGCGCGGCGGCCGTACGTCTCCTCGTGGACGACCCAGGACAGGGGGCGGCGCTTGGACCAGCCCGCCTGCATCAGCTCCGGCTCCTCCGGGAACTCGTCGACGTAGCCGACGCAGAGGTACGCGACCACTTCGAGGTGCTCGGGCAGGCCGAGGGCGCGGACCATCTCGCGCTCGTCGAAGAAGCTGACCCAGCCGACGCCGAGGCCCTCGGCACGGGCGGCGAGCCAGAGGTTCTCCACGGCGAGGGCCGAGGAGTACGGGGCCATCTGCGGCTGCGTGTAGCGGCCGAGGGTGTGGCGGCCGCCGCGCGTCGGGTCGGCGGTCACGACGATGTTGACCGGGGTGTCGAGGATGGCCTCGATCTTCAGTTCCTTGAACTGCTTCGCCCGGCCCTTGGGGAGCGACTTCGCGTACGCCTCGCGCTGGTGCGCGGCGAGCTCGTGCATCGTGCGGCGCGTCTCGGCGCTGCGGATGACGACGAAGTCCCAGGGCTGCGAGTGACCGACGCTGGGCGCCGTGTGGGCCGCCTCCAGGACGCGGAGCAGTACCTCGTGCGGGATCGGGTCCGAGCGGAAGCCGTTGCGGATGTCGCGGCGCTCGCGCATGACGCGGAGGACCGCTTCGCGCTCCGCCTCGTCATAGCCGGGGGCGGGGGCGGTCGGGGGGACGGTGGCGTCCTCCAGGGCCTCCAGGGCCTCCGGCGTCTCCAGGGCCTCCTCGGGCGCCGGGGTCCCCTGGGCCTCCTGCGACTCCTGGACCGCTTCCGGCGCCTCCGCCGAGCCGGGCGCCTGCGGTTCGGCCGGGCTCTCCTGCTCGGCGGTCGGCCGGGCCTCGGGCGCCTGGGCCTGGGGCTCGTCCGCCGCGGGCTGCGGGGCCGCCTCGGGCTGCGGGGCCGCCTCGGCGGGCTCCTCGACCGCGACCGGGATCTCCTCGGCCACGACGGGGACCTCGTCGGTCACGACCGGGATGTCCTCGGCCGTGACCTCTACGGGGGCGGCCTCCACCGGCGCCGCTTCCACGGGCTGCTCGGCGACGGGCTCCACCACGGGCGCCTCGGCCGCGAGCTCGGTGGCTTCCGCGACCTCCACGGCCTGCGGCTCGGGCTCACGCGGGGCGGGGACCACGGCCACCGGCGGGGTCGCCACGGGCTGCTCGGCCACCGGCTGCACGGGAACGGGCTGCTCGGGAACGGGCTGCTCGGCCACCGGCTGCTCGGCCACCGGCTGCACGGCGACGGGCTCCTGGACGACGGGCTCCTGCGCGAGCGGCTGCTCGGCGGCGGGCGTCTCGACCACGAGCTCCTCGACGACCGGCGCCTCGGCCACCGGCACCTCGACGGGCACCGGCTGCTCGGCGGCCGGCTGCTCCGGTGCGGGCTGCTCGATCAGGGGCTGCTCCGGGGCCGGCTGGTCCACCGGGGCCTCGGCCGCCGGGGCCTCGGCGAGCGGGAGCTCCTCGGGGGTCGGCTCCGGCTCGGCCAGGGGGGTCGGGGCCAGGTGCGGAGCGGTCGGGACCGAGCCCTCGACCGGGACGAACCGGGCGACCGGAGGGACGACCGTTTCTGCGGGGGCGGCCTCGGGCTGCACGGTCCACGGCACGGCGCCCTGCGGGGCGGTCTGCTGGTCCTGCGCCCCGTCCAGGTACTCCAGGCCGGCCGTCGGCGGGCCCGGGGTGTGGACCGGCATCGGGGCGGGGGCCATCGCGGCGACCTGGACGGGCGCGGGCTGCGGGGCCGGGGCGGCGGGGCCGCGGTCGGCGAGGGAGCGGACCGCGGGACCGGTGCCCTCGGGGAGCGGCGGGCCCATGTGCAGGGGGCGGCGGGCCGGCGGCGGGGTCGTCGCGGCGCCCGGCGGGGGCACCCGGACGCCGCCGAGGTCGACGGAGCCGGTGTCGCGGCCGGCGGCCTCGTGGGCGCCGGTGTCGAGGACGCCCGGCTCGTACCCGTACTCGGGCTCCAGCGGGACGCCGTGGGCCGGGGTGTGCGGGGGCAGCGGCACGCCCTGCGGCGGGGTGGCGGTCACCTGGTCCAGCGGGGCCGTCAGCGGGTCGACGGGCGGGGCGGGCACGGCGACGGGCGGTGCGGGCGGGACGCCCGGCTGGTGCTCGCTCCAGGCACCCTGGGCGCCCGGCATCAGAAGCAGGTCGTCGTCCTCGGCTGCGTGCTCGGAGGGGTCCAGGAAGGTGTACGCGCCCGGAGCGGGGATGCCCGGCTGCTCGACCATGCCTGCGTTCTCCGGCAGCCCCTCGCCCGGGATCTGGCCGGTGTCCGTCATGCTGCGTACCCCTCGCCCATCGGTTGTGCTCCTTCAGACCTTCGCCCGCCAAGACAAGAACGAGCGTGCGTGCCGTGCGGCACGAAGGACGCGCGGACACCCATGCATTGTCCCGGCCCTCGGCCATCCTGGCAGGCGGATCCGACACGGTTCGCTGTGGACTGCGCCACGTCGCGCGGCCCCCACGGCTCCGTACCACATCAGAGGCCCAAAGCGGCCCCCGGTTCAGGGCATTGGCGAACAAATCGCCGAACGTCCCGGTGCGGTACAACAATCGGCCAGCCTACCTCCCCCGCCGCTCCCCGCGATCACGGGGAGCGCCGGGCCCGGACGCCGCTGAGAAGGAACGCGACGGTCCGTTCGCGTTCGCTCCAGTCGGCCGGGTCGAGGCCCACGGTCTGCAGCAGACGGCACTCCACGGTGTAGCCGCCGTCGGCCAGGGCGGCGCCGATCGCCTCGGCCTCGTCACGGGTCGTGGCGTGCGCGACGATCCGTTCCGGACGGCGGTCGGTGCAGGCGGTGACGACGGGGACTCCCCCGCCCCCGATGCGTACGACGTCGGGTTCGGGCAGGCGTTCCAGTACGTGCGGGGCGCGGCCGGGGACGGCCTGGAGCAGGACGCCCGCGCGGCGGGCGGCTGCCTCGGTGCGGGCGCAGGCCTCCGGGTCGGCGTCGACGGCGATGACGGCGGCGCCGGAGCGGGCGGCGTCGACGGCGAAGGCGCCGTCGGCGCAGCCGATGTCCCAGACGAGGTCGCCGACGCGGGGGCCGAGGCGGGCGAGGTGCGCGGCGCGCAGGTCGGGGTCCTGGCCGGCGCGGCCGCCGGTCTCCGCGGTGGGCAGCGCCCAGCCCCGTTCGGCGGGGGTGTCGTCGCCCATGAGCCAGGCGCCGGTGCGGCCCGGGGCGGGGGTGGGGGTGCCGCCGATGACGATGACGACGTTGGGGTCGCGCCAGACGTGGTCGGCGGCCTTGTCGGAGGTGAGGACGCTGACCTGTTCGCGTGTGGTGCCGAGCTCCTCGCAGATGACGAAGGTGCGGTGGACGCCGTCGAGGAGGAGGGCGAGCTCGGCGGGGCCCGCGCCGGGCGAGGTGAGGACGGCGACCTTGGGGTGGGCGCGGCAGACGTTGACGGCGCGGCGCAGGGTGCGCTGGTGGGCGACGACGATCCGGGCGTCGTCCCAGGGCATTCCGGCGCGGGCGAAGGCGGCGGCGACGGAGGAGACGGCGGGGACCACCTCGACCTCCAGGCCGTGCTCGGGGGCGCGCAGGGTGCGGACGACGCCGAAGAAGCCGGGGTCGCCGTCGGCGAGCACGACGGCGGTGCCGCGGTGGCCGGCGATCCTGCGGGCGGCGAGGTCGACGCTGCCGAGGCGGACGCGTTCGGCGGAGGGAGGCACTTCGGGGAGGGCGAGGTGGTGCGCGGCGCCGGCGACGAGGGTGGCGGCGGCCAGGGCGGACCGGGCCGCCGCGGTGAGGGGCGAACCGTCCCAGCCGATCACCGTGACCCGGTCGGCCATCTGTCTCTGTCTCCCTGGAGGTATGTGCAGGTCGGGGGCGGAACGAGCCTACCCGGGCACGTTCCCGATCAGCTCCAGTCGGCGTAGCCGGAGTAGCCGGCCTCGGCGAGCTGGTCGGCGCTGTCCAGGTCCTCGGGGAGGAGGCTGTACACGATGTAGTCGGTGCGCAGGTCCTCCCATGCGCCGTCCTCGGCGCGGGTGCGCGCTATGCACGCGTTGCGCAGGACGCCCTCGCTGATGCAGCCGATCTTCTGGGCGACCTGCTGGGAGGCGGTGTTGTCGGCGGCGGTGCGCAGCTCGATGCGCTCGAACCGCTGGTCGCCGAAGAGCCACTGGGCGGTGGCGAGCGCCGCCTCGGAGGCGTATCCCTCGCCGCGCGCCCAGGGGGCGACGATGTACGACAGTTCGGTGGAGCGCACCCGCCAGTTGGTCTTGGCCAGCTGGACGACGCCGACCAGGCGCTGGGTGAGGAACTCGGTGACGGCGAGGTCGAGGCCGCGGCCCGCGGCGCGCTCGGTGGGGGCGTACTCCTCGATCCAGCGCCGGGCGGCGTCCTCCGTGAAGGGCTGCGGGACCGAGGTCCAGGCGGCGACCAGCTCGTCGTTCATCATCTCGGCGAGCGCGGGCACGTCGGCCGGTTCGAGCGCGCGCAGCACCAGGCGGTCCGTGCTGATGGAGATGGACGGGAAGGTCGTAGTCATGCTCAGCTCCATACGTGAAGACCGTGAACGCACAGCATGCAGCATGGGGCTGCCGCAGCGCATGCGCGGGTGAGCCGAAGGCCCCGCTCGCCGGACGGGGCGTGCGGGGCCTTCTGGTGGAGGACCGTACTACGGGGGCCTTCTGACGGGCCCTCGGGTGACGGGGTGTTACTTCGCCGCGCCGAAGGCGGGGATGACCGAGCCCTTGTAGGTGTCCTCGATGTACTTCTTCACCTCGGGCGAGTTGAGCAGCTTGGCCAGCTTCTCCACGCGGGCGTCCTTCTCGTTGCCCTGCTTGACGGCGAGGAAGTTGGCGTAGGGGTTGCCCTCCGCCTTCTCCAGCGCGAGGGCGTCCTTGGCCGGCTCCAGCTTGGCCTCGATGGCGTAGTTGCCGTTGATGACGGCGGCGTCGACGTCGTTCAGGGCGCGGGGCACGGTGGCGGCCTCCAGCTCCTTGAACTCCAGGCCCTTCTTGTCGCTGATGTCGGACAGCTTGGCGTCGGTGCCGACGCCCGCCTTCAGGGTGATGAGCCCGTTGTCGGCGAGCAGGTGGAGGGCGCGGCCCTCGTTGGTGGTGTCGTTGGGGACGGCGATCGTCTGGCCGGCCTTGATGTCCTTCAGCGACTTGACGCTCTTGGAGTAGAGGCCGAGCGGCTCCAGGTGGACGTTCACCACCGGGACGATGTGGGTGTTGTTCTTCTTGTTGAAGTCGTCGAGGTACGGCTTGTGCTGGAAGAAGTTGGCGTCGACCTGGCCGGTCTCGGTGGCGGTGTTCGGCAGGACGTAGTCCGTGAACTCCCGCACCTCCAGCTTCAGGCCCGCCTTCTCGGCCAGGTTGTCCTTGACGAACTTGAGGATGTCGGCGTGCGGCGTCGGGGACGCGGCGACGACGAGCGCCTTGTCGGCGGATCCGGCGGCGTCCTTGGAGGAGGACGGGTCGGAGGAGGTGCCGCAGGCGGTGAGGCCCAGAGCGAGAGCGGCGGTGGCGGCGATGCCCGCGGTGAGCTTGATGTTGTTGCGCACGAAGAGTGCCTCTTTCCGGTGGAGCGGTGGACGCCTGGACAACAAGTCCTGGCTTTTCTTCGGGTGACGAAGTCTGGGTGGTCCCGGCCGGGTTACGCGGTGCGGCCGCGGCGGGCGAGGAGGCGGACGGCGCCGTCGCCGATGAGCTGGACGACGGTGACGATCGCGACCAGGACGACGACGGTGACCAGCATGAAGGTGGTGTCGAAGCGCTGGTATCCGTACGTGACGGCCTTGGAGCCGAGGCCTTCGCCGCCGACCGCGCCGGCCATCGCGGAGTAGCCGATGAGCACGATCACGGTGGTGGTGACGGCGGAGACCAGCGAGGGCAGGGCCTGCGGGAGCAGGACCTTGCGGACGATGGTGGGGATGCCGCCGCCCATGGCCTGGACGGCCTCGACGAGTCCGTGGTCGACCTCGCGGATCGCGGTCTCGACGAGCCGGGCGAAGAAGGGGATGGCGCCGATGGCGAGCGGCACGATCATCGCGGTCGGGCCGATGAAGGTGCCGACGACGAAGGTGGTGAAGGGGATCAGGGCGATCAGCAGGATGATGAACGGCAGCGAGCGGCCCACGTTCACGATCGCGCCGACGACCTTGTTCACCGGCCGGTTCTGCAGCAGTCCGCCCTTGTCGGTGAGGACGAGGAGGATGCCGAGCGGGAGGCCGCCGAGGATGGTGACGACGGTGGCCCACAGGACCATGTAGAGGGTGTCGACGGTGCCCTGTTCGAGGAGCGGCTGCATTTCGGACCAGGTCACTTGGCACCTTCCTTCACCAGCGCGGGCGCCTGGGCGGGCACCGGCCGGTCCTGCGGTTCTGCGGGGTCTGCGCTCTCTTCGGGCTCGACGGGCTCCACCTGGAGGCCCTGCTCGCGCAGGAAGCCGACCGGGACGACGTTGTCCTCGTAGCGTCCGGGCAGTTCGATCCGCATGCGGCCGATCTGCCGGCCGCCGACGGTGTCCATCGCCGCGCCGAGGATCGAGATGTCGATGTTGTACGTCCGGGAGAGCTGCGAGATCACCGGCTGGGTGGCGGTCTCGCCGTGGAAGGTGACGTCCACGACCGTGCGGTCGGGGGCCGTGGCGGCGCCGCTGACCGGGAAGAGCTCGGCGGCCAGCTGGGAGCCGGGGGTCGCGAGCAGTTCGCCGACGGTGCCGGTCTCGACGATCCGGCCCCGCTGCATCAGCGCGGCCGAGTCGCAGATCGTCTTGACGACGTCCATCTCGTGCGTGATGAGCAGGACGGTGAGGCCGAGCTGCCGGTTGAGGTCGCGCAGCAGCTGGAGGATGGAGCGGGTGGTCTCCGGGTCGAGGGCGCTGGTGGCCTCGTCGGAGAGGAGGACCTTCGGCTCGCCGGCCAGGGCGCGGGCGATGCCGACGCGCTGCTTCTGGCCGCCGGAGAGCTGGCCCGGGTAGGACTTCGCCTTGTCGGCGAGGCCGACCAGGTCGAGGAGTTCGAGGGCGCGCCGGGAGCGCTCGGCGCCGGAGACGCCGAGGATCTCCAGCGGGAGCTCGATGTTGTCCTTGACGGTGCGCGAGGACAGCAGGTTGAAGTGCTGGAAGACCATGCCGATGCTGCTGCGGGCGCGGCGCAGGTCCTTGCCGGCGCGGCGGCCCTTGCCGGCGAGCGCGGTGAGGTCGACGCCGTCCACGGTCACGGTGCCCGAGGTGGGGCGCTCCAGAAGGTTGACGCAGCGGATGAGGGAGGACTTGCCGGCGCCGCTCTGGCCGATCACGCCGAAGACCTCGCCCTCGCGGACGTGGAGGTCGACGCCGTCCAGGGCGGTGACCTGGCGGCCTCTCGACTCGTAGACCTTGGTCAGGCCCGAAGTGGTGATCACAGGGGTTTCCGTCACTGTCGAGTGCGCGGCGCGGGGTCCGCCGTGCACGGGGCATACGTCGTTCGGACAGTCGGGCGCAGGCGGTCGCTGTCGCGGCTGGTGGCCGGGAGGCAGCGCGTGCGCGGGGCGGGCACGGTCCGACGCCTGGTGGCGTGGCGGAACGGCTGGCCGTCGGGGCTCGCTTCGGGGCGCGAGTCTCGGTCGGGGGCCCTCAGATGGCGCACATTCGACACATACAACGAGCACCGGGCGTCGTGATCGCCTCGGTCGCAAGGGTGCGGCTGCTCGTCGTGGTCATGGCTGCAAGTAAAGCATGCAAACGTGCGAACGAAAGGAGACTGTCCGCATAGCGGACAGCGCTGAGACGGCATGCGGACAGCCGGGCGCGGGTCCGGCGGTCGGCGAGGGACTCCGTTCCGCCCTTCGTGGCCTGCGCGGACTCCGGGGACGCGACGGTCACCACGAGCCCCGCGACGGGCCCTTCCCGGCCGCGGGTTGTGGCCAAGGCCACGATTCGCGGCTGCGAGCGGGAACGGCACGGGTCGGACCCGCTACGGGTGCGGGCGCCGGCGGGGGGCGCGCGCATCGGGCCATTCGCCCCGTAATACCCTCGGGCGCATGCTTGACGCCCTGACGGTCGCGGTCTCGGTGACCGCGCTCGCGCTCGCCGCCTGGTGCGGCTTCGCCTTCACCCGGAACCAGTCCACCAAGGACTGGCACTTCATCGGCATGGCCGTGGTCACCGTGCTCGCCCTGGTGCAGCTGGTGGTCGGGATCGTGCAGCTGGCCCGCGGCGAGAAGGCGGAGGAGGGCACGACGATCTTCATCGCCTACCTGCTGGGCGCCCTGTGCGCGGTGCCCGCGGCGGGTCTGATGTCCCTGACCGAGCGCAGCAAGTGGGGCTCGGCGACGGTGGCGGCCGGTGCGGTCGTGCTCGCCGTGCTCGAAGTGCGTCTCTACGACATCTGGACGGTGGGCTGATCATGACCGCGACCGAGACCGAGGAGCAGGGGACCGGGCGGCTGGTCACGGGCCCCGGGATGCTGCTCGTCTGGCTGTACGGCGTGATGTCGGTGGGCGCGGTCTCCCGCTCGATCTACCAGATCGCCACCGAGTTCGACCGGGCCCCGCTGGCGTACTCCCTGTCGGCGGTCGCCGCGGTGGTCTATGCCTTCATCACGTACACGCTGGTACGGGGCGGGGAGACGGCCCGCAGGGCGGCGCTGGTGTGCTGCGCCGCCGAGCTCGTGGGCGTGCTGACCGTGGGCACCTGGACGCTGGTCGAGCCGTCGGCCTTCCCGGACGCGACGGTCTGGTCGGACTACGGCTACGGCTACGTCTTCATTCCGGTGCTGCTGCCGCTGACCGGGATCTGGTGGCTGCGGCGGTCCCGCGCGGCCGTCTGACCGGCGGGACCCCCGTCGGCGTCGGGGCGGTCCGTCAGGCCGCCTTCTCCAGCGTGACGAGCGTCAGCCTCGGGCCCACCTCGCGCGTGGAGACCTGTGCGTAGCCCTTGCTGCGGTACAGGCGCAGGTTTCCCTCGCTGCGGTGGCCGGTGAAGAGCTGGAAGCGCTTGGCGGCGGGCGCCGGCTCCTCGGCGTAGTGGCCCTCGATGGCGTCCAGGAGGCGCCCGCCGAGGCCGTGGCGCTGCAGCCGCGGGTGGACGATCAGCTTGGCGATCCGCACGGTGCCGTCCTCGTCGAGCCGGCCGCGCACGGAGGCGACGATCTCGTCGCCGAGGCGGGCCACGAAGGCCTGGCCCTCGGTCAGTTCGGCACGCAGGGCGTCGAGCGACTGGGTCAGCGGCTCGATCGACCAGTCCTGGTAGATCTCGGCCTCGCGCTGATAGCAGAGGTACTGCAGCTTGAGGATGTGCTCCGCGTCCTGCGCGTCTGCCGCTGAGATGGTCACGCTCATGCCCATGTGTGCATGCCTCCCGCTCACCTGGTCCGCCGTCGGTCTACGGCACCCTTCCCCGTACGCCGGGGAGGGGAACCTCCGCAGCCAGCATTCTGCGCAGGCATCCCAGGCAACGGGAACGCATCGGGCCCAGACTTCCCTGTGAGATACCCAACGCTCCTGCGATTTCGCGGTAGGTGGGGTCCGCGGGGTGGAGCATCGCGGTCAGCAGCCGGGGGCAGTGACCGGGGGTGCGGCGGACGGCGGCGCGCACGGTGCGGCCGCGTTCGGAGACCAGCACGGTGCTCTCGGGCGACCCGTGGGACGGGTGGGCCGGCTCCTCCCGGTAGGGCCGCTCGCGCGCCGAGGCCCGGCGGGCGCGGCGCGCCTCGGCACGGACGGCGCGGCGCAGCCAGTCGGCAGGGTGCTCGGGCTCGCCGTCCTCCTGGAGCCGTTCCAGGAGGCGCAGCCAGACGGCCTGTTCGAGGTCCCCCGCCTCGACCCCGGCGGCCGGGGCCTCCGCACGGGACTCGGCGGCGAGCAGGGGCGTGAGGGTGGCGAGCAGCGCTTCGGGGGAGGTCATGCCCGCCACGATGCGGGGCGGGCACGACCTGGTTGCGGATCCGGGCGGAATACACCCGGTCGGAGGTACGGGGCCCGCCGGGCACCGGACGGGCCGTCGGGTCCGGTGCCCGGTCCGGCACGGGCCGGCTTCCGGGGCCGGGTTCCGGGTTCGGGACCTGGCCGCGGGCCCTGGCCGGGATCCGGTCGCGGGCCCTGGCCGGGATCCGGTCGCGGGCCCTGGCCGCGGGCCCTGGCCGCGGGCCGGGTTCAGCGCCCCGCCGTGAACTCCGCGGCCGCGAGCAGTGCCGTGTCGGCGTTGTCGGAGAAGAGGCCGTCGATGCCGGTCGCGAAGAACCGCTTCAGCGCGCCGAACGCGTCGCCGTAGGCCGCCGGGTCGGTGCCGCGCCGGTACTCGGCCGGCAGGAAGGTGTTCTCGTTGCGCTGGGTGTACGGGTGGAGGATCAGGCCCGCCGCGTGGGCGTCGCGGACCAGGGTGGTCTCGGCGCCGAGGCGGCCGCTCGCGTCGCGCGGCAGGATCAGGTCGAGCGTCGGCCCGATGCCCTGCGCGTACGAGGCGATCCAGCGCAGGCCCTCGGGCTTGACCAGGTCGGAGACGGTGCGCGGGTCGCCGGACTCGACGAAGTCCCAGGGGCGGGTGCCGGCGGCCGAGAGCAGGACCACGCGCGGGCAGTCCACGAGCCGGGCGAGGCGCTGGATGCTGCCGGGCTCGAAGGACTGGAGGAAGACGGGCGAGTTCGCGCGGTGGCGGCCGTAGCGGCGCAGCAGCTTGGCGAGGCGCTCCTCCAGGCCGAGGCCGAGCGAGCGGAAGTAGGTGGGGTGCTTGGTCTCGACGTGCAGCCACACCTCGCGGCCGCGGCGGCGGCCCTCGCGCTCGGCCCAGCGCAGCACCTCCTCGAAGGTGGGCACGGCCCAGCGCCCGTCGTAGAGGGTGTTCTCCTGGCGGGTGGCGGGAATCCGCTCCTTGGCGCGCAGGGTCTTGAGCTCGGCGAGGGTGAAGTCCTCGGTGAACCAGCCGGTGAGGGACACCCCGTCGATGCTCTTGGTGGTCTTCCGCGAGGCGAACTCGGGGTGGTCGGCGACGTCGGTGGTGCCGGTGATGTCGTTCTCGTGGCGGCACACCAGGTGCCCGTCCTTGGTGGGGACGAGGTCCTGCTCGATGACGTGGGCGCCCAGGTCCAGGGCGAGCTGGTAGGAGCCGAGGGTGTGCTCGGGACGGTAGCCGCTGGCGCCGCGGTGCCCGATGACGGTGGGGACGGGCAGGGAGCGGTAGCCGCGGCCGTCGCCCCCGTGCCCGCGGCCGCGGTCCGCCTCGGCGTCCGCGGCGACGGCCGACTGGACCGCCTGCGCGGTGCCCGCACCGAGGACGGCCGAGCCGCCCAGGACGGCCGCGCCCGCCGCGCCGAGGACGGCGCGCCGCGCCGGGGTCCTGCTGCTCTCACCCTGTGTCATGAACGCTCCTTCGGTGTGATGTCCCGCACCTGTCAACTGATGTCCTGACGCTAGGCAGTGCCGCCCTACGGGCGGCAGACCTCGGCGGAACATGGCGGAAACACACGTCAACACCGCGTATCCACTCCGTGAACCCGATGTGCGACAGGGGGTGACCCGCGAGTATCGTCCACACCTGCACGTGCCGCTCCACCGAGCCGCGCACGCCCGCCCCGCCCGACACCGGAGGAACCGTTGTCCCGTCTCGCGCTCATGAAGGCAGCTCTTGGGCCGGTCCTGCGCCTCATGTTCCGCCCCCGCGTCGAGGGCGCGGAGAACATCCCGGGTACGGGTCCGGTCATCCTCGCGGGCAACCACCTCACCTTCATCGACTCGATGATCATGCCGATCTGCCTGGACCGTCAGGTCTTCTTCATCGGCAAGGACGAGTACGTGAAGGGCAAGGGCGTCAAGGGCCGCCTGATGGCCTGGTTCTTCACCAGCGTCGGCATGATCCCGGTGGACCGCGACGGTGGCCGCGGCGGCGTGGCGGCGCTGATGACGGGCCGCCGGGTGCTGGAGGAGGGCAAGATCTTCTCCATCTACCCCGAGGGCACCCGCTCCCCCGACGGGCGCCTGTACCGCGGCCGTACCGGCATCGCGCGGCTGACCCTGATGACCGGGGCCCCGGTGGTCCCGTTCGCGATGATCGGCACGGACAAGCTGCAGCCCGGCGGCGCGGGCTTCCCGCGGCCGGGCCGGGTGACGGTCCGCTTCGGCGAGCCGATGGAGTTCTCCCGCTACGACGGCATGGACCGCGACCGGTACGTCCTGCGGGCGGTGACGGACTCGGTGATGGCGGAGGTCATGCGGCTCTCCGGTCAGGAGTACGTGGACATGTACGCCACCAAGGCGAAGGCCGCGTAAGGGCGCGTCACGCGTGACCGACACGGCGAAGGGCGCCCCCGGACGGGGGCGCCCTTCGCCGTGTACGACGTACGTCCTGCCGGGCCGGGCGTGGTGCGTCGGCCCGTCGGTGTGCCGGTCCGTGGGCGGACCGGCGCGTCAGTGCTCGACGCCGTCCGCCAGCTTCTGGCCCTTCAGCAGGAACCAGGCCGCGACGGCGGTCGCGAGGAGGACCGCCGCGCCGGCGCCGGCCGCGATCCGCAGGCCGTCGACGAAGGCGTCCTGCGCGGCCGAGACCAGCGCGCCGGCCTGGTCCGGGGCGAGGCCCGCGGAGGCCTCGACGGCGCCGCCGAGCGAGTCGTGGGCCGCGGCGGCCGTGTCCGCGGGGATGCCGGCCGGGGCGGTGAAGCCCCGGTAGACGCCGGTCACGATCGAGCCGAGGACCGCGATGCCGAGCGCCGCGCCCAGCTCGTAGGCCGTCTCGGAGACGGCGGACGCCGAACCGGCCTGGTCCTTCGGCACGGAGGACAGGATCACGTCGGCGGTGACGGTGAACGCGAGGCCCGCGCCGACGCCGACGACGAGCAGGCTCGCGCCGAGCAGCGGGTAGTCGGTGGACTTGCTGATGGCGGTCAGGGCCGCGAGGGCCAGTCCGATGGCGGCGAGACCGCCGGTGACGACGGACCGCACGGAGAACCGGCGGGCGACGTGGCCCGCGACCAGACCGGCCGTCACGGCGCCGACGGCGGCCGGCAGTTCGGCGAGGCCGGCCTCCAGCGGCTGGCGGCCCTGGACCAGTTGGAAGAACTGGGACAGGAAGAACACCAGGCCGGACAGGCCCAGGATGGTCAGCAGGTCGGCGAGGACGGCACCGGAGAAGCCGCGGTTGCGGAACAGGCGCATGTCCAGGAGCGGGGCCGGCAGGGTGAGCTGACGGCGCACGAACCAGGTCAGGGCGCCGATGCCGGCGACGGCGGCGACGGCCACCTCCAGGGTCACGCCGTCGGCGGCGAGCTCCTTCACGGCGTAGACGACGCCGATCATGCCGACGAGCGAGAGGCCGACGCTGGGCAGGTCCCAGGGACCCGGGTGCGGGTTCTTCGACTCGGGGATCAGCTTGACGCCGACGAGGACCAGGACGGCCATGACGGGCAGGTTGATGAGGAAGACCGAGCCCCACCAGAAGTGTTCGAGCAGGAATCCGCCGACGACCGGGCCGACCGCGGCACCGGCCGAGGCCATGGCGCCCCAGATGCCGATGGCGAGGCTGCGCTCGCGCGGGTCGTGGAACAGGTTGCGGATCAGGGCGAGCGTGGACGGCATCAGGGTGGCACCGGCGACACCGAGCAGGGCGCGGGCCAGGATCATCATCTCGGGGCTGGTCGCGTACGCGTTCAGCACGGAGACGGCACCGAAGGCGACGGCTCCGGTGAGCAGCAGCTTCTTGCGGCCGATGCGGTCACCGAGGCTGCCCATGGAGACCAGCAGACCGGCGATGACGAAGGAGTAGACGTCACCGATCCACAGCAGCTGGGTGCCGGAGGGCTTCAGGTCCTCGGAGAGGAACGGGGTGGCCAGGCCCAGCACCGTGGCGTCGACCGCCACGAGCAGGACGGCCAGGACGAGCACGGCGAGGGCGAGCCACCGGCCGGGGCGGCGGACGCCCTCGATATGGCTCTCGTGCTTGACGGTGTCGGTGATCACTTCTCCACGCTCCTGCGTGCTCCGCCGAGCAGCAGCTCGGCGATCATGTACTGAAAGTCCTTGGCGGCGACCCGCCCGTCGGCGACGGCCCAGGCACCCGAGCCGATGAGCCCGTAGAAGGCCTCGCAGAGCCAGGCGGGGGTCAGGTCGATCCGGAACACGCCCTGCTCCTGGCCGCGCCGGAAGAGTGCGGCGAGCCGGTCGTCGAGGCGGGTCCAGCCGTCGTTCTGCTGCCCGTCCTCGAAGAGCTGGTTCTCGGTGTAGAGGAAGGCGAGCAGCGGGGCGACGGACTCCGACGCGCCGATCAGCCTGCGTACGGCCTCGTCGGCCGGGCCCTCGTCGAGGCGGGCCCCGTCGAGCGCGGCCTCCGTCTCCTCGATGCACATCTGCTCCAGCGCCCGGACGAGCGCGTCCCGCCCGGCGAAGTGCCGGTGCAGGGTGGCCCGGCCGATGCCCGCTGCCCGCGCGACCTCGTCCATGGTGGCGGTCGCCTTGCGGGAGAGCAGGGCCGCGGCGGAGCGGAGCACCTCGGTGCGGTCGACTGACATGAGACGACGATACACCGAATGAGACATGATTGTCTCACGCAAGATGCTGATGACTCATTCCCGACCCCCGGAAATGGCGAAAGCGCCGCCGCCCTCCGGGGTGCGGAAGGCGGCGGCGCTGCTGGGGTGAGGGCGTACGCGCTACTTCTTGGCGTCGGCCCAGGCGTGCTGGATGACCAGGTCGGCCTTGACCTCGACCAGCTGGGCGGCGACCGCCGAGGGGGCCGTGCCGCCCCGGCCGTCGCGGGAGGCGAGGGCGCCGGGGACGTTGAGGACCGTGCGCACCTCGGGGGTGAGGTGCTCGGAGATCTTGGCGAACTGCTCGTCGGTCAGCTCGTCGAGCTCCTTGCCCTCCGACTCGGCGACCTTCACGCACTCGCCGGCGACCTCGTGCGCCACCCGGAACGGCACGCCCTGCTTGACCAGCCACTCGGCGATGTCGGTGGCGAGCGAGAAGCCGGCCGGGGCCAGCTCCTCCATGCGCTCCCGGTTGACGGTGAGCGTGGCCATCATGCCGGTGAAGGCGGGCAGCAGGACCTCCAGCTGGTCACAGGAGTCGAAGACCGGCTCCTTGTCCTCCTGGAGGTCGCGGTTGTAGGCGAGCGGGAGGGCCTTGAGGGTGGCCATCAGTCCGGTCAGGTTGCCGATGAGGCGGCCGGACTTGCCCCGGGCCAGCTCGGCGATGTCCGGGTTCTTCTTCTGCGGCATGATCGACGAGCCGGTGGAGAAGGCGTCGTGGAGGGTGACGAAGGAGAACTCCTTCGTGTTCCAGATGATGATCTCCTCCGCGATGCGGGAGAGGTTCACCCCGATCATCGCCGTGATGAAGGCGAACTCCGCGACGAAGTCGCGCGAGGCGGTGCCGTCGATGGAGTTGCCCACCGAGCCCCGCTCGAAGCCGAGGTCCTTGGCGACGGCCTCCGGGTCGAGCCCGAGCGAGGAGCCGGCCAGGGCGCCGGAGCCGTACGGGGAGACGGCCGTCCGGGTGTCCCACTGCCGCAGCCGCTCCGCGTCCCGGGAGAGGGACTGGACGTGGGCGAGGACGTGATGGGCGAAGAGCACCGGCTGGGCGTGCTGGAGGTGCGTACGGCCCGGCATGGCGACGTCCGCGTGCGCCTCGGCGAGGCCGACCAGGGCGTCCTGGAGTTCGGCGATCAGGCCGCCGACGATCCGGGCGTGGTCCCGCAGGTACATCCGGAAGAGGGTCGCGACCTGGTCGTTCCGGGACCGGCCGGCGCGCAGCTTGCCGCCCAGGTCGGCGCCGAGGCGCTCCAGGAGGCCGCGCTCCAGGGCGGTGTGCACGTCCTCGTCGGCGATCGTGCCGACGAACGAGCCGTCGGCGACGTCCGCTTCGAGCCGGTCGAGGCCGTCGAGCATGCGGGTCAGCTCGTCCTCGGTCAGCAGCCCGGCCTTGTGCAGCACTCGGGCGTGGGCGCGGGAGCCGGCGATGTCGTACGGCGCGAGACGCCAGTCGAAGTGGACCGACGCGGACAGCTTCGCCAGGGCCTCGGCGGGACCGTCGGCGAAACGTCCGCCCCAGAGCCGGACGTCACCGTTGTTGCTGCTCACTGCTGATTGCTCCTCTGGCGGGTGGTTTCGAGGCCTGAACGAGTCGGGATCCGGCGAGGTCACGTTCTCCCCTGCCCCACTCATCGATACTCACCGATACTCACTCAGCGATGGGTATAACTATGCAGACCTCCGTATGATTTTGTCAATGTGGGTTCGGTGGGTGGAAATCCGCAGGCGGGAGAGGTGGGAGCGGCCTAGGCTCCGCTCATGCCGAGCTACCTTGCCCGCCTGGACACCTGGCGCCCCGCGGCCTGGACGGACCTGGACGAGAACGTGCGCGGGGCGATCCGCCAGGGCATGCTCCGGCCGCCCGCCGACCCGCACGACCGGGCCGGGCGCGGCGGCGGCCTGGGCGCGCTGTTCCACCGCGGCCCCTCGGAGGCGGAGCTCGTCCACGCGTTGTGCGGCCCGGACGGAAGGATCCGCGAGGCCGCGCTCGGGCAGGCGGCCGACCGGCCCGCCCTGCTCCCCCTCGTCGCGATCCGTGCCACCGACTGGGCCGCGCCGGTCCGGGAGCGGGCCCTGGCCGTCCTGGCCGCCGCCCTGCCCTCGGCCGACGCGGGCACCCTCGCCGCCACCGCTCCGGTGATCCTGCGGATCCGGGGACGGCTACGCGGTGCCGAAGGCGCCGCGCTCCTGGAGGAGTGGCTGCGCACCGCCACCCCCGACGTCCTCACCGCCCTGTTCACGCACCGGGACCGGACCACCCGGCGGCTCGCCCTGAGGATCGGTGTCGAGCGGAGCCTGTTCACACCGCGCGAGCTGGCCCGTACGGCCTCCGCCGACCCCGATCCGGCCGTCCGGGACACGGCGGCCGACGCCGCCGCGGCGGCGGACGCCCCGGAGGAGACGCTCGGCCTGCTGCTCACCGCCCGCACCGGCCGGGTGCGCGCGGCCGGGGTCACCGCACTGCGCCGGGCCGGGCGGCACGCCGAGGCGGAGCCGTACCTGTACGACCGGTCGGGGACCGTCCGGGCCTGCGCCCGCTGGGTGCTGCGCCAGGACGGCGTCGCCCCGCTCGCGCTGTACCGGGCGGCCTGCGCGGAGCCGGTGACCATGCCCGACCGCGCACCCCTGGGGCTCGCGGAGTGCGGCGAGCGGGCCGTCGACCTCCCCGTGCTGTGGGCGCTGACCGGGCACCCGCGTCCGCTGGCGCGCAGCTCGGCCGTCGCGGGCCTGCGCGCGTTCGAGGTCACTGACCTCCCCCGGCTGCTGGCCCTGCTCGACGACCCCGCCCCGGGTGTCGTACGGGAGGCCGCGCGGACCCTGTCGCCGTGGGCGCACCGGCTGCCGGAGCGCGAACTCCTGGGCCGCACCGGGCCGGACCGGCTCCCGCACGTCCGGATCCGCGCCCTGCGGCTGCTGCGCGACCACGGCTCGTGGGCGTACGAGGAGACGGCCCGGCGGCTCGCCGAGGACCCCGATCCCGTCGTCCGGTACCGGACGCACCTGGCCCTCGGCCGGTGACGGTGGCGGACCCACCTCCCCCGCCCCGGCCGCTCCTACGGGGCCTCGGGGAAGATGGCGCCATGGGGAAAACATATGAACGCATCGACGGGCGACTGCGCACCTTCATCGAGGCCCAGCCGGTCTTCTTCGCGGCCACCGCGCCGCTCTCCGGCGACGGCCATGTCAACCTCTCGCCCAAGGGGCGGACGGGGACCCTCGTCGTCCTCGACGAACTGACCCTCGCCTACGTGGACTTCGGCGGCAGCACCGCCGAGACCCTGGCGCACCTGCGCGAGCCGGGCAACGGGCGGATCACCCTGATGTGGACGGCCTTCTCCGGGCCGCCGACCGTGGTGCGGGTGCACGGGGACGGCGAGGTCGTGTTCCGGGACGACCCGCGCTGGAGCGGGCTGTTCGCACGCTTCCCCGCCGAGGCGGTCGAGGGGCAGGGCAGCGCGCGGGCCATCGTCGTGGTGCACGCGCGGCGGGTCAGCGACTCCTGCGGGTTCGCGGTCCCGCGGATGGACTACCAGGAGGACCGGCAGCTGCACGCGGAGTACTTCAACCGCAAGACCGACGAGGAGTTCGCCACGTACTGCGAGGGCAAGGAGCACATCGCGACGAGCCTCGACGGGCTGCCCGCGCTGGAGCTCCCGCTGCCGCCGCTCCCCCGGTCGGCTCGCTAGCCTGGCGGGGTCCGGGACCGGCGCCTAGCGTCGCGCCATGCGACTCCTTCTCGCGCTCGGCGCGCTCGGCGCCGCCCTGACCGCCCCGCACACCGTTCCGGCGCCGCTTCCCGAGCGGATGGCGGACACCGGGGGCGGTTCGCAGCTGATCACCGCCGAGGCGCCCGGCACCGGCGCCACCACCGGCACGTTGACCTGGTGGGACCGGCGCGGCGGGCGGTGGGTGCGGGTCGGGTCCGCGCCCGCGCGGTTCGGCGCGAAGGGGCTCGCCGAGGGGGCGGGGCGCCGGCAGGGCACCCGGACCACGCCCACCGGCCTGTACCGGTTGCCGTACGCCTTCGGCGTGCAGCGGGCGCCGGCGGGGACGGCGTACGCCTACGCCCGGGTCACCGACCGCTCCTGGTGGTGCCAGGACAACGCCTCACGCGCGTACAACCGCTGGGTGGAGGGGCTGCCCGGGGACTGCCGGGCCACCGAGGCCGAGCATCTCGTCTCGTACCGGACGCAGTACGCGTACGCCCTGGTCATCGGCTTCAACTACGACCGGCCGGTGCGCGGGCGCGGCGCCGGGATCTTCCTGCACGTGAACGGGCGCGGGGCGACGGCCGGCTGCGTGTCGGTCCCCGAGGGCGCGATGCGCCGGGTGCTGGCCTGGGCCGATCCGGTCCGCCGACCGCACATCGCCGTCGGCACGCGGGGCGGGCCGACGGCGATCACGCGGTACTAGGACCTGTCGGGCACTTCCCGGGTCGGGTCAGACACGGCCCGGGGAGTGCTCAGCGGTCCTTCTGCGCCAGGCGCAGCAGGTGGTCGGCGAGCGCCTGTCCGCCGGCCGGGTCGCGGGAGATGAGCAGCAGGGTGTCGTCGCCCGCGATCGTGCCGAGGATCGCGTGGAGCTCGGCCTGGTCGATGGCCGACGCCAGGAACTGCGCGGCGCCCGGCGGGGTGCGGAGCACCACCAGGTTGGCCGAGGCCTCCGCGGAGATCAGCAGCTCGCCGGAGAGGCGGCGCATCCGCTCCTCCTTGGCGGACTCGCCGAGCGGGGCCTGCGGGGTGCGGAAGCCGCCCTCGCTGGGCACGGCGTAGATCAGTTCCCCGCCGGTATTGCGGATCTTCACGGCGCCGAGCTCGTCGAGGTCCCGGGAGAGCGTCGCCTGGGTGACGCTCAGTCCGTCGTCCGCGAGGAGCTTGGCGAGCTGGCTCTGCGACCGCACCGGCTGCCGGTTGAGGATGTCGACGATCCTGCGGTGGCGTGCGGTGCGGGTCTGCGGAACGGACGGCCCGCCGTGCTCGTTCTCCTGCGCGTCGGTCATCGTCGTCTCATTCTCCGGTTCGTCCTTCCCCGTTCACCACGTCCAGGACGCCGGGCAGGGCCCGGAGGAACACGTCCACCTCGGCATCGCCGATGACGAGCGACGGCATCAGCCGTACGACATCGGGGGCGGGCGCGTTCACCAGGAGACCGGCGTCCTGAGCCGCCTGCTGCACCTGCGGCGCGACGGGCTCGGTGAGCACGATACCCAGCAGGAGGCCCGCACCACGGACATGGGAGACCAACGGGTGGCCCAGGGACTCGATTCCGTCGCGCAGCTTCTCGCCGAGTCGCTTGACCTCGTCGAGCGCCGCGTCGGCGGCGAGGGTGTCGATGACGGCGAGGCCGGCGGCGCAGGCGACCGGGTTCCCGCCGAAGGTGGTGCCGTGGTGGCCGGGCGTGAACAGCTCCGCGGCGGGTCCGAAGGCGACGGTCGCGCCGATGGGGAGGCCGCCGCCGAGACCCTTGGCCAGGGTGACGATGTCGGGGTCGACGCCGTCGTGGGCCTGGTGCTCGAACCAGTTCCCGGTGCGGCCGATGCCGGTCTGGACCTCGTCGAGGACGAGCAGGGTGCCGGTGGCGCGGGTGATCTCGCGGGCGGCCCTGAGGTAGCCGGCGGGCGGCACGACGACGCCGTTCTCGCCCTGGATGGGCTCGATGATCACGAAGGCCGTCTCCTCGGTGACCGCCTCGCGCAGCGCCTCGACGTCCCCGTACGGCACATGTGTGACGTCCCCGGGCAACGGCAGGAACGGGGTCTGCTTGCCGGGCTGGCCGGTGAGGGCGAGGGAGCCCATGGTGCGCCCGTGGAAGCCGCCGCCGGTGGCGACCATGTGCGGGCGGCCGGTGAGCCGGCCCAGCTTGAAGGCGCCCTCGTTGGCCTCGGCCCCGGAGTTGCAGAAGAAGACCCTGCCGGGGCGGCCGAAGAGCTGGAGCAGCCGCTCGGCGAGCGCGAGCGGGGGCTCGGCGACGAACAGGTTGGAGACGTGCCCGAGGGAGGCGATCTGCCGGGACACGGCCTCGACGACCGCCGGGTGGGCGTGGCCCAGGGCGTTCACGGCGATGCCGCCGACGAAGTCGAGGTACTCGGTGCCGTCCGCGTCCCAGACGCGGGCGCCCTCGCCGCGGACCAGCGGCAGCCGGGGCGTGCCGTAGTTGTCCATCAGCGCGTCCCGCCACCGCTGGGTCAGTCCGGCGTTGCTCACCTGCGTCATGACGTCTCCCCCGTGGTCGCGTCGGGCACGACCATCGTGCCGATTCCCTCGTCCGTGAAGATCTCCAGCAGGATCGAGTGCTGGACCCGGCCGTCGATCACGCGGGCCGTGGTGACCCCGTTGCGCACGGCGTGCAGACAGCCCTCCATCTTGGGCACCATCCCGCTGGAGAGCTCGGGCAGCAGCTTCTCCAGCTGGGTCGCGGTGAGCCGGCTGATGACCTCGTCGCTGTTCGGCCAGTCCTCGTAGAGGCCCTCGACGTCGGTCAGGACCATCAGGGTCTCGGCGCCCAGCGCCGCAGCGAGTGCCGCAGCCGCCGTATCAGCATTGACGTTGTAGACATGATCGTCGTCCTGGGAGCGGGCGATGGAGGACACGACCGGGATCCGGCCGTCGTCCAGGAGGGCCTGGATGGCGCCGGTGTCGATGGCGGTGATCTCGCCGACCCGGCCGATGTCGATCCGCTCGCCCTCGATCACGGGCCGGTGCTTGGTGGCGGTGATCGTGCGGGCGTCCTCGCCGGTGAGGCCGACGGCGAGCGGGCCGTGCTGGTTGAGCAGCCCGACGAGCTCGCGCTGGACCTGCCCGGCGAGCACCATCCGCACGACGTCCATCGCCTCGGGGGTGGTGACCCGCAGGCCGGCCTTGAACTCGCTGACGAGTCCGGCCTGGTCGAGGGCGGCGCTGATCTGCGGGCCGCCGCCGTGCACGACGACCGGCTTGAGGCCGGCGTGGCGCAGGAAGACGACGTCCTGGGCGAAGGCCGCCTTGAGCTCGTCGTCGATCATGGCGTTGCCGCCGAACTTGATGACGACGGTCTTGCCGTGGTGGCGGGTGAGCCAGGGCAGCGCCTCGATGAGGGTCTGCGCCTTGGGCAGCGCGGTGTGCTTGCGGGCCGAGTTCGTGGACTCGTTCGTGGAGCCGCTCATGAGGAGTACGCGCTGTTCTCGTGGACGTAGTCGGCGGTGAGGTCGTTGGCCCAGATGACGGCGGACTCGGACCCGGCGGCGAGGTCGGCGGTGATGACGACCTCCCTGTAGCGCATGTCGACGAGCTCGCGGTCCTCGCCGACGGAGCCGCTGCGGCAGACCCAGACGCCGTTGATGGCGACGTTGAGCTCGTCGGGCTCGAAGGCGGCGGAGGTGGTGCCGATCGCGGAGAGCACCCGGCCCCAGTTGGGGTCCTCGCCGTGGATGGCGCACTTGAGGAGGTTGTTGCGGGCGATGGAGCGCCCGACCTCGACGGCGTCGTCCTCGGTGGCCGCGTTGATCACCTCGATGCGGATGTCCTTGCTGGCGCCCTCGGCGTCGCCGATCAGCTGGCGGGCGAGGTCGTCGCAGACCTCCCGTACCGCCTCGGCGAACGCGTCCTGCGCGGGGGTGACTCCGGCGGCGCCGGAGGCGAGCAGGAGCACGGTGTCGTTGGTGGACATGCAGCCGTCGGAGTCGACCCGGTCGAAGGTGAGCCGGGTGGCCTGCCGCAGGGCGGCGTCCAGGCCCTTGGCGTCGACGTCGGCGTCGGTGGTGAGGACGACGAGCATGGTGGCGAGGCCGGGGGCGAGCATGCCCGCGCCCTTGGCCATGCCGCCGACCGTCCAGCCTCCCCCAGACTCCGTCCGGGGGGACCCCCAGGAGACCACGGCCGTCTTGTGGACGGTGTCGGTGGTCTTGATGGCGATGGCGGCCTTCTCGCCGCCGTGCGCGGAGAGCTCGCCCGCGGCCTTCTCGACGCCCGGCAGCAGCTTGTCCATGGGGAGCAGGACGCCGATGAGTCCGGTCGAGGCGACGGCGACCTCGCCGGCGCCGATGCCGAGGACCTCGGCGGCCTTCTCCGCGGTGGCGTGGGTGTCCTGGAAGCCCTGGGGGCCCGTGCAGGCGTTGGCACCGCCGGAGTTGAGGACGACGGCGGTCAGCTCGCCGTCGGCGAGGACCTGCTGGGACCAGAGGACGGGGGCGGCCTTGACGCGGTTGGAGGTGAAGACTCCCGCGGCGGCGCGGCGGGGCCCGGTGTTGACCACGAGGGCCAGGTCCGGGTTGCCGTTCTCCTTGATCCCGGCCGCGATGCCCGCGGCCGTGAATCCCTTCGCTGCGGTGACGCTCACGGAGCGACTCCAATCGTGGAAAGTCCGGTCGCCTCGGGGAGGCCGAGGGCGATGTTCATGCTCTGCACCGCACCGCCGGCGGTGCCCTTGGTGAGGTTGTCGATGGCGCTGATGGCGATGATCCGGTTCGCGGCCGGGTCGTGGGCGACCTGGATCTGAACGGCGTTGGAACCGTGGACGGAGGCCGTGGCCGGCCACTGCCCCTCGGGGAGCAGGTGGACGAACGGCTCGTCCGCGAAGGCCTTCTCGTACGCGGCGCGCAGGGTCTCGCCGGTGACGCCGGGCCGGGCGGTGGCCGAGCAGGTGGCGAGGATGCCGCGGGGCATCGGCGCGAGGGTGGGCGTGAAGGAGACGGTGACCCGCTCCCCCGCCGGCCCGCTGAGGTTCTGGATCATCTCGGGGGTGTGCCGATGGCCGCCGCCGACGCCGTACGGGGACATGTTGCCCATGACCTCGGAGCCCAGGAGGTGCGGCTTGGCGGCCTTGCCGGCGCCGGAGGTGCCGGAGGCGGCGACGACGACGGCCTCGGGCTCGGCGAGCCCGTTCGCGTACGCCGGGAAGAGGGCGAGCGAGACGGCGGTGGGGTAGCAACCGGGCACCGCGATGCGCTTGGACCCCTCCAGCGCGGCGCGGGCACCCGGCAGTTCGGGGAGGCCGTAGGGCCAGGTGCCGGCGTGCGGGGAGCCGTAGAAGGTCTCCCAGTCGGCGGGGTCCCGGAGCCGGAAGTCGGCGCCCATGTCGACCACCAGCGCGTCCGGCCCGAGTTGTTCGGCGACGGCGGCGGACTGCCCGTGCGGCAGGGCGAGGAACACCACGTCGTGCCCGGCGAGGACCTCGGCGTTCGTCTCGGCGAGCACCCGGTCGGCGAGCGGCAGCAGGTGCGGCTGGAGGCCGCCGAGGCGCTGGCCCGCGTTGGAGTGGCCGGTCAGGGCCCCGATCTCGACCTCGGGGTGCGCGAGGAGGAGACGCAGGAGCTCTCCGCCCGCGTATCCGCTCGCACCGGCGACCGCTGCTCGTACCGTCATCGAAACCCTCCTCATGGATGGCATGACTATACGCACAGCCGCAGTTTTATGCAAAGCCTCGACAGGGGGGCCGCTCGACTTGACGCATTGGCCTAGACCTATTGCGCGTCCCTGTCCGTCCCTTCAGCCAGGAGCGCCCGGACATCATCGTGCTCTGGGTCAGATGCCGACGGGCACGGCCGGCCCCGGAAGGTTCCGGGGCCGGCCGTGCCGTGCGGGTCGGACGCGCGAGGCGGGTCAGGCGCCGACGTACGCCGCCAGGTGCTCGCCCGTGACCGTGGAGCGGGTGGCGACGAGGGTGGCGGGCGTGCCCTCGAAGACGATCGTGCCGCCGTCGTGGCCGGCGCCCGGGCCGAGGTCGATGATCCAGTCGGCGTGCGCCATGACCGCCTGGTGGTGCTCGACGACGATGACGGACTTGCCCGAGTCGACCAGGCGGTCGAGCAGGCCGAGGAGCTGCTCGACGTCGGCCAGGTGGAGGCCGGCTGTCGGCTCGTCGAGGACGTACACGCCGCCCTTGTCCGCCATGTGGGTCGCCAGCTTGAGCCGCTGGCGCTCGCCGCCGGAGAGCGTCGTCAGCGGCTGCCCGAGGGTCAGGTAGCCGAGGCCGACGTCGGCGAGGCGTTCGAGGATCTTGTGCGCGGCCGGGGTCCGCGCCTCGCCCGCGCCGAAGAACCGCTCGGCCTCGCTGACCGGCATCGCGAGCACCTCGCTGATGTCCCGGCCGCCGAGGCGGTACTCGAGCACCGAGGCGTCGAACCGCTTGCCCTCGCAGTCCTCGCAGGTCGTGGCGACGCCCGCCATCATCCCGAGGTCGGTGTAGATGACCCCGGCGCCGTTGCAGGTCGGACAGGCGCCCTCGGAGTTGGCGCTGAACAGCGCCGGCTTGACGTCGTTGGCCTTGGCGAAGGCCTTGCGGATCGGGTCGAGCAGCCCCGTGTACGTCGCCGGGTTGGAGCGGCGGGAGCCCCGGATCGCGCCCTGGTCCACCGAGACCACCCCGTCGGAGGCGGGGATCGACCCGTGCACGAGCGAGCTCTTGCCCGAACCCGCCACGCCCGTCACGACGGTCAGCACCCCGAGCGGCACGTCGACGTCGACGCCCTTCAGGTTGTGCGTCCGCGCACCGCGGATCTTCAGCGCGCCGGTGGGCTCCCGCACCTCGTCCTTCAGGGAGGCCCGGTCGCCGAGGTGGCGGCCGGTGACCGTGCCGCTCTTCCGCAGCCCCGCGACCGTCCCCTCGAAGCAGACCGCGCCGCCCGCCGTGCCTGCGCCCGGGCCGAGGTCGACGACGTGGTCGGCGATCTCGATGACCTCGGGCTTGTGCTCGACGACCAGCACCGTGTTGCCCTTGTCGCGCAGCCGCAGCAGGAGGTCGTTCATGCGCTGGATGTCGTGCGGGTGCAGCCCCGTGGTCGGCTCGTCGAAGACGTACGTGACGTCGGTGAGCGAGGAGCCGAGGTGCCGGATCATCTTGACCCGCTGCGCCTCGCCGCCCGACAGGGTGCCCGAGGGCCGGTCGAGCGCGAGGTAGCCGAGACCGATCTCGACGAACGAGTCCAGCGTCTGCTGGAGCGCGGTGAGCAGCGGCGCCACCGAGGGCTCCTCGATGCCGCGCACCCACTCCGCCAGGTCGCTGATCTGCATCGCGCAGGCGTCGGCGATGCTGACCCGCTTGATCTTCGACGCCCGGGCCTCCTTGCTGAGCCGCGTCCCCTCGCACTCCGGACAGGCCGTGAAGGTGACCGCCCGGTCCACGAACTCCCGGATGTGCGGCTGCATGCCCTCCTTGTCCTTGGCGAGCATCGACTTCTGGATCCGCGGGACCAGACCCTCGTAGGTCATGTTGATGCCCGCGATCTTCATCCGGACCGGCTCGTGGTGGAGGAAGTCGTGCAGCTCCTTCTTCGTGAACCTGCCGATCGGCTTGTCGGCGGGGAAGAAGCCGGACTCGCTGTACAGGCGGTAGTTCCAGCCGCCCGGCTTGTAGCCGGGGATGGTGAGCGCGCCCTCGTCGAGTGACTTCGCGCCGTCGTAGAGCTGGGTGAGGTCGAGATCGGTGACGCTGCCGCGGCCCTCGCAGCGCGTGCACATGCCGCCGGTGCGGTGGAAGGTCGCCTTCACCGTCTTCTTGTCGCCGCGCTCGACGGTGATCGCGCCGCTCGCCCTGACCGAGGGGACGTTGAAGGCGTAGGCGCCGGGCGGGCCGATGTGCGGCTTGCCGAGGCGGCTGAAGAGGATGCGCAGCATGGCGTTGGCGTCGGTCGCGGTGCCGACCGTGGAGCGCGGGTCGGCGCCCATCCGCTGCTGGTCGACGGTGATGGCGGTGGTCAGCCCGTCGAGGACGTCGACCTCCGGGCGGGCCAGGGTCGGCATGAAGCCCTGCACGAAGGCGCTGTACGTCTCGTTGATGAGCCGCTGCGACTCCGCGGCGATCGTGTCGAAGACCAGCGAGCTCTTGCCCGAACCCGAGACACCGGTGAAGACGGTGAGGCGGCGCTTCGGGATCTCGATGCTGACGTCCTTGAGGTTGTTCTCGCGCGCGCCGAGCACGCGGATCACCTCGTGGCTGTCGGCGGCGTGCGGCGCGCTGGCCTTGCTCATCGTCTCGTCTCTCCTCTGTGGGGCGGGCGGGCTCTACTGGGCGGCTCCGACGGACCGGCTCCGGTGGGCCTGCTCCGGTCGGCCTGCTCCGTCGGGCGGGTCGACGCCCGCGGCCGGGCCTGGAGGCCCGGGGTCGCGGGCGGTGAGGCGTCGCGTGCTGTCGAGCGGGATTCCGCTACTGCTTGCGCGGCTGGTTGAAGCGGAGCATGTTGCCGGCCGGGTCGCGGAAGGCGCAGTCCCGCACACCGTACGGCTGATCGACCGGCTCCTGCAGGACTTCGCCGCCGGCCGCCCGGATCCGCTCGAAGGTGGCGTCCACGTCGTCGGTGGAGAAGATCACTCCGCGCAGCAGGCCCTTGGCGAGCAGCTCGGACATGGCCTGCCGGTCGGCCTCCGGGGCCGTGGGGTCGGCGAGCGGCGGTTCGAGGACGATCTCCACGTCCGGCTGGTCGGGCGACCCGACGGTCACCCACCGCATGCCCTCGAACCCGACGTCGTTGCGGACCTCCAGGCCGAGCACGTCACGGTAGAAGGCGAGCGCCTTGTCGTGGTCGTCGACGGCGATGAAGCACTGGGAGAGGTTGATGCTGTTCATGCCTCCGAAGCTACGAGGCCGCGGCGGATTCCGCTTCTCCGATACTGATCGGTTGCCCGGCCGGTGCCTCGGGGACGGTCCGGAGGGGGGCGTCGGCCCGCGCGTCGGGGGCCGGCTTCGGACGCCCGTTCTTCAGCGGCCTGGTGATCACCTTGGCGACGCACGCCGGGATCGGGGCGCCCGACTCGTGGCTGCGGGCCCGGTAGGCGCTGGGGGTCTCGCCGACGAGCTCGGTGAAGCGCGAGCTGAACGACCCCAGCGACGTACAGCCGACCTCGAAGCACACCTCGGTCACGCTCAGGTCGCCCCGGCGCAGCAGCGCCTTGGCCCGCTCGACGCGGCGGGTCATGAGGTAGTTGTACGGGGTCTCCCCGTACGCGGCGCGGAAACTGCGGGAGAAGTGCCCGGCGGACATGAGCGCGACCCTCGCGAGCGCCGGGACGTCCAGCGGCTGCGCGTAGTCACGGTCCATCGCGTCCTTGGCGCGACGCAGGCGCACGAGATCCTCCAGGTTCATCCCCCCAGGGTCCCACGCGGCCCCGATGCACGCGGGGGCTTCTGTCACATCCTCGCGGGCCCGGGCGTCAACGCGGTGACGGGCCGGGCCGGGCCCGCCCGGCCCCGACGAGGAGAGATGCCCCGTGCACGACGAGACCAGCTACCTGACCGCGCAGTTCGACGCCCACCACGAGCAGCTGCGGGCCCTGGCGCGGCGGATGCTCGGCACCTCCCGCGAGGCCGAGGAGGTGCTCGCGCAGGCCCGCGCCGAACTCGGCGGCGGGGCGGGGATCCGGGAGTGGCTGGTCTCCTCGGTGGGGCGGACCTGCGTGCGGCGGCTCCAGGGACGGGCCGGGGCCGAGCCGGTCGCGCCGGACGCCCCCGACGGCCCCGACCCGGTGTGGCTCGCGCTCCTCGTCGTCCTGGAGGCCCTGGAGCCGGGGGAACGGCTCGCGTACGTCCTGCACGACCTGTTCGGGCTGCCCCTCGACGACACCGCGCGGATCACCGGAGACACCCCGGAGCAGGCCGGCCGGCTCGCGAGGGCGGCGCGGCGGCGGGTGCGGGGTGCCCGGGCGGGCGGCGATCCGGCGCGGCAGCGGGCCGTGGTGGAGCTCTTCCTGACCGCCGCCCGCGCCCGCGACGCGCGTGCCCTGGCGGCCGTGCTCGACCCGGAGGTCGTCGCCTTCTCGGAGCGGGGCCCGGTGCACGGCGCCCCCGCCGTCGCCGAGGGCGCGGCCGCCTTCGCCCGCCGGGACCGGGTGACGAGACCGGCGCTGGTCGACGGGGCGATCGGGGTGGTGGCCTTCGCCGGCGGCCGCCCGGTCTCGGCGGTGGCGTTCACGCTGCGCGGCGACCGCATCGTGGCGCTGGACATCACGACCGGGGAGGAGCGGGTACGGGGGCTGGATCTGACGTTCCCGGATGTGTGAGCGGGGGGGGCCGGGGTCGGTGAGGGCGGGGGCGGCGGCCCGAGCGGGAGCGGCGGCTCCGGGGAAAACCGGATGCGGGGCCCCGCGCCCTCCCCTAGCCTGGGACCCATGTCGACGCCCCGAATCTCCTAGCTCAAGGACCCGCTTCCACGCCACCCGTGTGTCCTTCTGCTTGTTCGGAGCGTTCCCTCATGATCACCCTTCGTGGTGCCGACGTGCGCGTCGGCGCCCGTCTCCTCCTGTCCGGCATCTCCTTCCACGTCGCGCCCGGCGACCGGATCGGCCTGGTCGGCCGCAACGGCGCGGGGAAGACGACCCTCCTCGACACCCTCGCGGGGCTGCGCGCCCCGGCCGCCGGCAGCGTGCTGCGGACCGGCGACGTCGGCTATCTGGCGCAGGACTCGCGCGCCGCCGACCCGTCCGCCTCCGTCACCGACCGGATCCTGTCCGCGCGGGGCATGGACGTGGCCGTCCGCCGGCTGCGGGCCGCCGCCGACCGGCTCGGTGAGCGCGCCGACGAGCGGGCGCTGGACGCGTACGTCCGGGCCGAGGCCGCGTTCGAGGCCTGCGGCGGATACGCGGCCGAGGCCGAGGCGGCGCGGGTCGCCGCCGGGGTCGGGCTGCCCGCCGAGCTGATGGGGCGCCCGGTCGGCACGCTGTCCGGCGGGCAGAAGCGCCGGGTGGAGCTGGCCCGGATCCTCTTCGCCGGGCACGGCCGCGACGGCACCCTGCTGCTCGACGAGCCGACCAACCACCTCGACGCCGACTCGGTCGGCTGGCTGCGCGGGTTCCTCGCCGCGCACCAGGGCGGTCTCGTCGTCATCAGCCACGACCTCGATCTGATCGCCGCCACCGTCAACCGGGTCTTCCACCTGGACCCGCAGCGGGCGACCGTCGACGTCCACAACACCGGCTGGGCCGCGTACCTCGCCCAGCGGGACGCCGACGAGCGGCGCCGGACCCGCGAGCGCGCCAACACCGAGCGGAAGGCGGCCGCACTGCACGCCCAGGCGGACCGGATGAAGGCCCGCTCGGCGACGGCGGTCACCGCCCGCAGCATGGCGCGGCGCGCCGACCGGATGCTCGACGGCCTGGAGGAGGTCCGGCGCTCGGAGCGGGTGGCGCGGATCCGGCTGCCCGAGCCCGCGCCCTGCGGCCGCATGCCGTTGGGGGCGATCTCGCTGACCAAGGGGTACGGGGGCGGGCGCCCGGTCCTCGACGGCGTGGACCTCGCGGTGGACCGGGGCTCCCGGCTCGTCGTGCTCGGGCTGAACGGCGCGGGGAAGACGACGCTGCTGCGGCTGCTCGCGGGCGTCGAGGCCCCGGACTCGGGGCGGGTCGTGCACGGGCACGGGCTGCGGCTCGGCTACTTCGCGCAGGAGCACGAGACGCTGGATCGGGCGCGCACCGTCCGCGCCAACCTGGCGGCGGCGGCCCCGCACCTCACGGACGGCGAGGTCCGGCGGGTGCTGGGCGCGTTCCTGTTCCGGGGCGACGACGCCGACAAGCCGGCCGGGGTCCTCTCCGGCGGCGAGAAGACCCGGCTGGCGCTGGCCGGTCTCGTCCACTCGGGCGCGAACGTCCTGCTGCTCGACGAGCCGACCAACAACCTCGACCCGGCCTCGCGCGACGAGGTGCTGGCCGCCGTCGGCACGTACCCGGGCGCGATCGTGATGGTCACGCACGACGAGGGCGCGATCGACGCGCTGCGTCCGGAGCGGGTGTTGCTGCTGCCGGACGCGCAGGAGGACCTGTGGAACGAGGAGCACCGGGAGCTGGTGTCCCTGGCGTAGCCGCCGCTCCCGGCACCGGCCCGGCGGCTACCGCTTCACGGCCCGCAGCACGACGAACTTCGGGTCACCGGCGACGAGTTCGCTGTTGCCGAAGATGCGGCGCAGGCTGACGTGGTAGCCGAGGTGCCGGTTGCCGACCACCCAGAGCTCGCCGCCGGGCCGCAGGGCCCGGCGGGACTCGGCGAACATGCGGCGGGCGGTGCGGTCCGTGGTGGCCTGGTGGCTGTGGAACGGCGGGTTGTTGAGCACGAGGTCCACCGAGCCGGGGGCGACGTCCGCCAGGCCGTCGCCGACGGCGAACTCGGCCGTGCGGGCGGTCCCGGCGTGCGTGCGGAAGTTCTCCTCGGCGGAGGCGACGGCCTGGTACGACTCGTCGGTGAAGAGCAGTTCGGCCTCGGGCTCGGCGAGCGCGACGGCCAGCCCGACGACGCCGTTGCCGCAGCCGAGGTCGACCACGCGGGAGCGCCCGACGCCGTGCGGGAGGTGCTGGAGGAGGAAGCGCGTGCCGATGTCGAGGCGGTCGGCGCAGAACACCCCGGCCTGGTTGGCGACCGTGCGTCCGGCGAGCCCGGCCGGGGCGTCGGCGGGCAGCGCGTACCGGAGGGGCCACGGGTTCGAGGGCCGCGCCACCCCGGCGGCGGGGGTGGTGTGGATGAGCCGGGCCTTCTTCACCGCGAGGGAGGTGCGGGTCGGCCCCAGGATCCGCTCGAAGAGCCTCAGCGTGGAGGTGTGGATCTCCTTCACCATGCCGGTGCCGACCACGACGGTCCCCGCGTGCACGGCGGGGGCGAGCCGGTGGAGCTGGTCCTCCAGGAGCGCGAGGCTCTTGGGTACGCGGACGAGCAGCACGTCGACCCGTTCGGGCGGCGGGTCCTGCGTGGTGAGCAGCCGGACCGCGCCGGGTGCGGCGCCGGAGCGGGCGAGGTTGTCGCCGGTGGCCCGGCGGCCGAGGTACGAGTCGGAGATCTGGACGAGCTGCCCGGTCCCGGCGGCGGCGAGCGCGGTGACGAGGGCGCCCCAGCGGTCCCCGACGACGGCGACGGTGCCGGACAGGTCGGTGCCGCTCTCCGCGAGGTGCGCGAGCAGGTACTCGTCGGCGGCGTCCCAGGCGCGGAGGGGATCGCGCGGGTCCTCGGGGTGCCGGGTGAGCGGGAAGGTGCCCCATGACGTGGTCAAACGGTTCATCGTGCCCCCAGGCTAGCGGTCCCGGAGGGTCGCGGGCGCCGCCGAGGGCGCGGGGCCGGGCGAAGGCGGCGGGTCGCCCGGGCGCGTCACCCGACCGCCGCCGCCAGCTGGAGGTGCCACAGCCCGGGGCGTCCCGTCAGGGTGACGGTGGAGAGGGGGCGCACGTCGACGTTCCAGTACGTGGCGGGCGGGGCCTTCAGGGCGTAGACGAGGGCCGCCCGTACGACGGCGGGCTCGGCGACGGCGACGATGGCGCCGTCGTCGGCGGGGCGGGTGTCGAGCCAGCCGCCGACCCGGGTGATGAAGGAGAGAAGCGTTTCTCCTCCGTGCGGCGCCGTGTGCGGGTCGCGGAGCCAGGCGTCGACGGCTCCCGGTTCGAGCGCGGCGACCTCGGCCAGGGTGAGCCCCCGCCAGCGCCCCATGTCGCAGTCGCGCAAGGCCGGCTGGACCAGCGGCGCGTAGCCGAGCGCCGTGCCGGTGGCGCGGCTGCGGGGCGTCGGGGAGCAGTAGCGCAGCTCCGCCGCGCCGAGCGGAATGAGCCGTGGCGCGGCGAGCTGCACCTCGTACCAGCCGGCCTCGTCGAGCGGCCGGTCGTCGTCGAAGCGTTCGGCGAGCAGGGAGGAGCTGCGTGCCGCCGCGACGAGCGTGACCCGAAGACCCATGGCGGCGATCGTGAGGCCGGGGGCCCCGCAGGTCAAGGGGTCATTGAGGGAAGCGCGGCGGGGCCGCGCTCACTGCTGTCCGAGTGCCATCCACTTGTCCGGATTCTGCAGTGGCGTGAAACCGACCTTCTCGTACACGCCGTGCGCGTCGGCGGTGGCGAGCATGATCCGGCGCAGCCCGTACACCTCCAGGTCGTCACGGACGGCGGTGGCGAGGGCGGTGCCGAGCCCGGTGCCGCGCGCCGCGCGGTCGACGTAGACGTCGCAGAGCCAGGCGAAGGTGGCGTAGTCGGTGACGACACGGGCGTAGGCGCTCATCTCGCCCGACTCGCGGTGGTAGGCACCGTAGTTGAGCGAGGCGGCGATGGCGCGGTCCTGCTTCTCCCGAGGTCGGCCGAGGGCCCAGTAGGCGTCGGTGGAGAGCCAGTGGTGGACGCGCGCCACGTCGATCCGGGCGAGGTCGGCTGAGATCTCGTACGCCCCGTGTATGACGGGGCCGGCGGTGGCCGTCGTGTCGCTCATGAGCACAGGCTGGCAGCCCCGCCGTCCCTTGTCAGGTGAAAATGCCGGGGGCGAGCGCCGGGGCGGCGGTGCGCGCCCCGGCGCGGCCGGGGTCAGCCGAGGAGCCCGTCCACGGCGGTCCGCAGCCGCCGCACCCCCTCGGCGATCTCCGCGGGGCCCGCGACACCCGCGAAACTCAGCCGGATGTGGCCGGCGGGCGGCTCGGCACAGAAGTACGGCCGGCCGGGCGCCACCGCGACGCCGTGACGCAGGGCCGCGGGGACGAGCGCGGCCTCGGGAAGGGTGTCGGGGAGGCGGAGCCAGAGCTGGTAGCCGCCGGAGGGGACGTGCGGCAGGGCGAGTTCGGGCAGGTGGTGGGCGACGGCGCCGGCCAGGGTGTCGCGGCGGCTCTTCAGCTCGGCGGCGAGGGAGCGCAGATGGCGGCTCCAGGCCGGGGAGCCGACGAGTTCGAGGGCGGCCTCCTGGAGGGGCCGGGGGACGAAGAAGCTGTCGACGACCTGGATGGCGCGCAGCCGCTCCAGGACGGGTCCGCGGGCGGCCAGGGCGCCCACCCGCAGGCTCGCGGAGGTCGGTTTGGTCAGCGAGCAGACGTGCACGACGACGCCGTCGGGGTCGTCGGCGGCGAGCGTGGCGGGCAGCGGCCCGGCGTCCTCGTGGACGAGGCGGCGGGCGAAGTCGTCCTCGACGACGAAGGCGCCGGCCGCGCGGGCGATCCGGACGACGGCGGCGCTCCGTTCGGCGCCGAGGGCGGCACCGGTGGGGTTCTGGAAGAGCGGCTGGCAGACGAAGACGCGGGCACCGGTGGCGCGGAAGGCGGCTTCGAGCAGCTCGGGGCGTACACCGTCGGCGTCGGTGGGGACGGGGACGGGGCGCAGTCCGGCGGCGCGGGCGATGGCGAGCATGCCCGGATAGGTGGGCGATTCGACGAGGACGGGGGTGCCGGGCGGGGCGAGGGCGCGCAGGGCGGTGGTGAGGGCGGGCTGGCCGCCGGCGGTGATGAGGACCTCGGCGGCGGTGACGCCGCCGCCGATCTCGCGGGCGAACCATTCGCGCAGCTCGGGCAGCCCGTCGGTGGGCGGCCGGCCCCAGGCGCCAGGGCGGCGGCCGGCCCGGGCGAGGGCGCCGGCGAGGGCGCGCTCGGGCTGGAGCGAGGGGTGGAGGTAGCCGCCGTTGAACTCGATGACGCCGGGCTGGGGCGCGGAGAGGGTGACGAGGACGCCGGAGGCGTCGACGGACCGGGGGACGAGTTCGGTGGCGGTGTCGGCGCTGAGCGCGAGCTGCTGCCAGGAGGTGTCCCCGGCGGCGGGGGCGGCGGCGCGGGGCTCGGCCCGGTAGGCGCCGGCGCCGGGCCGGGTGACGACCAGGCCTTCGGCGGCGAGCTGGGCGAGGGCCCGGGTGACGGTGACCGGGGAGACGCGGTAGCGCTCGACGAGAGCCCGGCTCGACGGCAGCTTCTCACCTACGGAGTAGCGGTTCAGCTCCGACTTGAGGGATTTCGCCAGTTCTCCCACACTGCTACTCTCATTCATGAGAGCACAGAATAGCGCTACCCCGCCGATGACGATAGCGGTCGCGAACCCCCGGGCCGAGGCCGAGCCCGCCGCCGCCCGCCGCGGGACGCTGCTCGCCGCGCTCGGCGTGGTCTCCTTCTCGCTGACCTTCCCCTCCACCGTCTGGGGCCTGGAGAGCTTCGGCCCCTGGTCGCTGGTGGCCGTGCGTTCGGTGCTGGCCGCGGTGATCGCCGGGGCCTTCCTGCTCGTGGGCCGGGTGCCGATGCCCGAGCGGCGCCACTGGGCCGGGCTCGCGGTCGTCGCGGGGGGCGTGGTCGTCGGCTTCCCGCTGCTGACGACGCTGGCGCTGCGGACCTCCACCACCTCGCACGCCGCCGTGGTCGTCGGGCTGCTCCCGCTGACCACCGCGGCCTTCGCCGCCATCCGTACCGGCCGGCGCCCGTCCCGCACCTTCTGGGTCGCGGCCGTCGCCGGGGCCGTCGTGGTGCTGGGCTTCACGCTCCAGCAGAGCGGCGGGGCGGTGTCGCAGGGCGATCTCTACCTCTTCGGGGCGCTGCTCGTGTGCGCCGCCGGGTACACCGAGGGCGGCCGGCTCGCCCGGCTGATGCCGGGCTGGCAGGTCATCGGCTGGGCGCTGGTGCTCTGCCTGCCGCTGACCGTGGCGGGCTCGGCCGTGGCGCTGGCGCACGAGCCCGTGCACCTCACCGCCCACGGGATCGCGGGGCTCGTCTGGGTGGCCGCCGGGTCCACGTTCTTCGGGCTGTACGTCTGGTACCGGGGCATGGCCGCGATCGGCATCCCGCGCGCGAGCCAGCTCCAGCTCGCCCAGCCGCTGCTCACGCTGTTCTGGTCGGTGACCGTGCTCGGGGAGCACCTGTCGCCGGCCGCCCCGGTCGCGGCGGGCGCGGTGCTGGTCTGCATCGCGGTGACCCAGCGGGCGAAGAGCTGACCCGGCGCCGCCCCGTCCCGGCCCCGCGTGAACCCGGACCCCGGCCCCGCGCGAACCGGCCCCGCGTGACGGCGGGGGTGACCGGGGTCACAATGGCAGACAGAGGCAGACAGGCGGACATGGCCGGCCGAAGACTCTGTGCAGGGCACGCCCGGCCGCGAGGAGGTCACCCCGATGCGTGCGAACGTGGGCGACGAGTTGCTGGTGCACGGCCGGACCGTCGGTCAGCACGACCGTACGGCGAAGGTCGTCCAGGTACTGGGGGAGAACGGCACTCCCCCGTACCGCGTCAAGTACGAGGACGACGGTCACGAGGCCCTGATGTCACCGGGCCCCGACACCGTCGTACGCCACCACCCGGAGACGCGGCCCACCGACCGGTGAGCCGTCCCGGAGTCACGCCCCGCGCGGGGTGTCGTCGGCGAGGACCGCGGTGAGCGCCCCGAGCGGATCCTTGGCGACCTCCTTCGTCGCGAAGTAGGCGTGGCCGCCGACGGTCGGATGGTCCCTGCCGAGCCGCACATGGCGGACGAGCTCCTGGGGGTCCTGCCAGGCGGCGGGCTGCGCGGGGTCGCCGACCTTGTAGAGCGCCTCGCCGAGGTAGAGCCGTACGCCGGTGTCCCGGACCACGGCGTCCCACCAGGGCACCAGCTTGGCGTAGTCGGCGGGGCCGTAGCCGATGTGCCAGTAGAGCTGCGGGATCACGTAGTCGACCCAGCGCTCCTTGACCCACTTGCGGCTGTCGGCGTGCAGGTCGTCGTAGCTCGCCCCGGCCCGGGTGTCGGAGCCCAGCGGGTCGGCGGAGGCGTTGCGCCAGACGCCGAAGGGGCTGATGCCGAAGGCGACGTGCGGTTTGAGCTCCTTCACCCGGGCGGAGGTCTCGGAGACCAGCAGGTCGACGTTGTTCCGCCGCCAGGCCGCCCGGTCGGCGAACCCGGCTCCGTACCGGCGGAAGCTGTCGTCGTCGGGGAAGTCCTCCCCGGCCACGGGATACGGGTAGAAGTAGTCGTCCCAGTGCAGCGCGTCGACGTCGTAGCGGCGTACGGCGTCGAGCATGGCGTCCTGCACGTGGCGCCGGACCTCGGGCAGGCCCGGGTCGTAGCAGAGCCCTCCCCCGTACTCGAGCGCCCACTCGGGGTGGAGCCGCACCGGGTGGTTCGGCGCCAGTCGCGTCCGGTCGGTCTGCGTGGCGACCCGGTACGGGTTGCACCAGGCGTGCAGCTCCAGACCGCGCGCGTGCGCCTCGGCGACGGCCGTGCCGAGCGGGTCCCAGCCCGGGTCGCCGCCCTGGACGCCGGTGAGGCAGCTCGCCCACGGCTCGTACGGGGAGGGCCACAGGGCGTCGGCGGAGGGCCGGACCTGGAGCATGACGGCGGTCATCCCGCGCCGCACCGCGAGGTCGAGCCGGGCGATCAGCTCGGCGCGCTGCACGGCGGCGGTCAGGCCGGTCCGGGAGGGGAAGTCACGGTTGAAGACCGTCGTGATCCACATGCCCCGGAAGCCGGCGGTTGCGCGCCGTCCGCCGCCGCGGCCTCCTCCGGCAGCCCTCGCCTCGGGTGCCGTGCCCGACGCGGTGGATCCGGCGGCCCCGGCCGCTCCGCTTCCCCCGGTCCCGAGGACGCTCAGCGCCGCCCCCGCCACGAACCCTCTTCTGCCGATCAGCGGCATTTGTCATCCCTCGCTATCGGATACGTCACAGCCCCTCGGAGAGCATGCCCGGCCCAGAACGATCGATCATCCGCTCCGTCGGGAGTAACGTCGTGGGGTCGAGGCGGACGCTCCGGAATCACACGGGCCCGCCGCCAGTAAAGAGCGAAAGGCACGAGGTGACGGACTCCATGGCCGACATTGAGCGCGTCGGAGTGGTGGGCTGCGGCCAGATGGGCGCGGGCATCGCTGAGGTGTGTGCCCGCAGCGGTCTCGAGGTGAAGGTCGCCGAGACCACCGGCGAGGCGCTGGAGATCGGCCGCACACGGCTCTACAACTCGCTGTCCAAGGCCGCCGAACGCGGCAAGATCAGCGAGGAGGAGCGGGACGCCACGCTGGCGCGGCTCAGCTTCACCACCGACCTGGGCGAGTTCGCCGACCGCGACCTCGTGATCGAGGCGGTCGTCGAGAACGAGCAGGTCAAGACCGAGATCTTCAAGGTGCTCGACCAGGTGGTGACCCGGCCGGACGCCATCCTGGCCTCCAACACCTCCTCGATCCCGCTGGTGAAGCTGGCCGTGGCGACCTCCCGCCCCGACTCGGTCATCGGCATCCACTTCTTCAACCCGGCCCCGGTGCAGAAGCTGGTCGAGCTGATCCCCGCCCTCACCACCTCCGAGGGCACGATCAGCCGGGCGCAGCTGTTCGCCGAGAAGACCCTGGGCAAGCACGCGATCCGTGCGCAGGACCGCTCGGGCTTCGTGGTGAACGCCCTGCTCGTGCCGTACCTGCTCTCCGCGATCCGGATGTTCGAGTCGGGCATCGCGAGCCGCGAGGACATCGACAACGGCATGGAGTTCGGCTGCGCCCACCCGATGGGCCCGCTGAAGCTGTCGGACCTGATCGGCCTGGACACGATCGCCTCGATCGCCGACTCGATGTACACCGAGTACAAGGAGCCGCTGTACGCGGCGCCGCCGCTGCTCCAGCGGATGGTGGACGCGGGCCGTCTCGGCCGCAAGACGGGCTCGGGCTTCTACCCGTACTCCTGACCCCCGCTCGGCGCGCACCCCGGACGGCCCGTACACCGCACAGGTACGGGCCGTCCGGCGATTCCGCGCGCGTGGTCTCAGCCGAGCCGCAGGTGGCGCAGCATCAGCAGCCCGGCGGCCATGTTGGCGGCCGGGACCTCGCCCCGGGCGATCAGCTCGGGAACGCGTTTGAGCGGGACCCAGGCGACCCGCGAGGACTCGAAGGCGTCCTGCGGGGGCCCGGTGCAGCTCGCCTCGTCCGCCCAGTAGAGGTGGTGGCGGGCGTCCGTGAGGCCGTTGGACGCCTCCACGGTGAGGAGCGGGCGCAGCGGCCCGGGGCGCCAGCCGGTCTCCTCCTCCATCTCGCGGGCGGCGGCGGCCTCGATGTCCTCGCCGTCCTCGACGACGCCGGCGGCCAGCTCCCAGCCCCAGCTGTCGGTGATGAAGCGGTGGCGCCAGATCAGCAGGGCCTCGTCGGCGTCGTTGACGACGGTCGCGGCGGCGACGGGGCGGAGCCGGATGAGGTAGTGGTCGAGGCGGCGGCCGTCGGGGAGTTCGACGTCCGCGAGGTTCACCCGGAACCAGCGGTTCTCATAGACGGGCTGTTCACTTAACTTCGTCCACTGCACGATTTTGCCACCTTCCGACTGGTCGGTGATTACTTGGTGGCAATATCGCAGCAGGGTCCGGGCCACAAGGCAAAGCACGCCCACCGAGGCAGACGCCCGGGGACCCGCTCGCGGCGGCACCTCACAGGGGCACGCGCAGGGCCCCGTCGATCAGCTCGGCCGCCTCCCGGGCGTCCCCTCCCCCACGGGCCAGCAGATGCTCGCGCACCTCACGGAGCCGGTCCCGCAGCCGCTGCGACTCCATCCCGCGGGCCCGCTCGGTCATCTCCACCGCCGTGCCCGCCGCCCGCTCGGTCTCCCCCTGCCGCAGCTCGATCTGGCACAGCATGGCGAGCCGGTGCACCCGCCCCCGGTCGTGCGCGGGCGTCTCGACGGCCGCCGCCGCGTGCTCGTGGGCCGCCGTCAGATCACCCAGACGGAGCAGGGCCTCCGCGACCTGCACGTTGACGAGGCCCGGCTGGACGTACCCGGTCTCGGCCGGCTCGGCGCCCGGGCTGATCCGCGCCGCCTCCGTCTCCGCCCGCCGGATGCAGGCGAGGGCCGCCGACCCGTCGCCGAGGTGCGCGTACGCCTTGGCCTGCATCGCCGTCAGATCGGCGGCGAGCGCGGGCGTGATGTCCCGCCCGGCCGCGCGCAGCGCCGCCTCCGCGAACGCGACCGCCTGCCGGTACTCCGCCATGAACAGCGACTGGTTGACCAGCAGTGCGATCACATAGGCGCCGAGCCCCCGGTCGCCGCTCGCCTTCGCGAGGCGCAGCGCCTGGTGGAAGTAGCGCTGGGCGAGCCCCTGGGCGTCGGAGTCGTAGGCGCAGATCCCGGCCACCGCCACCAGGCCCCCGCTGGCGCGGTGCAGCCGCCGCCCGAGGGAGTCGCTGTAGGCGCCGCGCAGCAGCGGCGCGGTCTCGGCCGTGAGGAAGCCGACGACCCGGGCGCGGGTCGCCATGCCGCCGGCCTTGCGGTACATCTGCTCGTAGTGCGCCCGGGCCGCGCTCAGCATCCGCACGTCCGCGACGGAGACCCGGGTGCGCCCGTCGCGGGAGACGTCCACGTCCTCCGGCGGGTTCTCCCACTCCCAGACCGGCATCACCGCCGGGGTGCCGGTGACCGCCTGGGCACCCAGGACGTGCGGGCGCTGCTGCTCGTCGCAGCGCCACAGGGCGGTGGCCCGCTCGACGAAGCCGGAGAGCGGGCAGCCGGCCGCGGGCAGTCCGGCGCCGGGCACGCCGAGGCCGATGTCGTCGAGTGTGACGGCGCGGTGCAGCCGGCCCGCGAGCACCTCACAGATCAGGTCGGGGACCTGGCCGCGCGGCCGCTGCCCCTTCAACCAACGGGCCACGGCGGTGTGTTCGTAGCGCAGGGCGAGACCGCGGGCCCGGCCGGCCTGGTTCACCCGGGTGGCGAGCCCGCTGTGGGACATCCCCGCCTCGTCGAGCAGGGAGTCCAGCAGGGTGTTGGGCTGGAGATGGGGAGGGGGCTGCGGCTGGGACTGCATGGGACCGCTCCGGTGGATCGGGGGCGTTTCACACGGGGTGTGAACGAAGTACTCGTTCTCCCGGTCCGTACGCACTGTCTCCGATGCGTCCGGACCGCTTGACTGAACTCCCTCGCCGCAAGGCGAGGACCGGGCCGCCGGCTCCCCCTCGAACAGTGCGGCCGCCCGGTCAGCGCCGTCCGCGCTGTTGATCTGCCCGACACTCCGTGGCAGCGCGGACGGCGCCGGCCTCCGGACCCGGCCCACTAGTGGGAGGAGGGCGCAGGCCGGGTACGGCGCAGCCCGGGTTCGGCGGGCTGCGCCGGTACCCGCACCCGGTCGTTGCGTACGACGAGCAGGGCGACGTCGTCGGTGAGCCGGCCGCGCGTGTGGCGCAGCAGCGCCGCGTGCACCCGGCGGACGAGCTCGGCCGGTGCCTCCCCGGCCGCTGCCGCGAGGGCGCGGTCCAGGGGGAAGAACCCGCCCCGGCGGTCGCGGGCCTCCTCCGCGCCGTCCGTGTGGAGGACCAGCGTCTCGCCCGGCCGCAGCCGGGTCGCGGGGTACGGCACGAGGTCGGCGGGCAGCGGGAAGGCGCCGAGCGGGGGCAGCGGCTCGCCGACGGGCACCGCCTCGACGCGGCGGCCGAGGCGGTACGGGCCGGGGTGGCCGCAGTCCAGCACGTACACCACTCCGTCGGCGCGGATCTCCAGGAGCAGCAGCGTCACGAACTCCTCGGCGGCCGGATGTTCGGGCGCCCGCCCCGCCCTGGCCGGGTGCTCCTCCCGGGCCCGCTCGCACAGGTGCCGTCCGAGCGCCCGGTCCAGGCGGCGCAGCACGCCCGCGAGTTCGGGCTCGTCGTGGGCGGCCTCGCGGAAGCTGCCGAGGACGGCGACCACCGCCCCGAGCGCGGCGAGCCCGTGGCCCCGCACGTCCCCGATGACCAGGCGCACCCCGTACGGCGTGGCCACCGCCTCGTACAGGTCACCGCCGACGACGGCACCGCGGGACGCGGACAGCTGCCCGGCCGCCACCGAGAGCCCGTCGAGGCGCGCGGGCGGCGGGCGGAGCAGCACCTGCTGCGTGGCGTCGGCGACGGCCCGCACCCGCGCCAGCTCCCGTTTGAGACCTCGCCGCGCCCCGAGCACGAGGCCGGTCCCGACGGCGAGGAACACGACGCCGTCGGCGACGCGCATCGGCATCCCGGGCTGTCGGGCCACCGGACACCCGACCTTCCAGGCGACGGCGACGAGCCCCCACACGACCGGGGCCGCCAGCGGAGCCACCCGGCGTATCCGGGAGCCTTCGGCATCCAAAGCCTTGTCACGGAACATCCACGGCCCTTCCCGAGGCCCGCCAGCGCCCGAAGACCCTGCGGCACACAGGCCCGCCCCTGTGGCCGGGTCGATTCTCGCGGGGGAAGGGGGCGCGCGGGAACCTCCGCCGGGGATCTCACCCGAAGGAGTGAGCGGCCCCGGACGGGAGTGCGGCGACGGAGGACACCCCGGACACGGGGAAGGGGTCCCGCCCCGGGTGATCACCCGGGGCGGGACCCCTTCCCTCGACGGCTCACGTCACCGCGCGCGTCACGCGCCGCGCAGCACCGCTCCCGTGTGCTCCGCCGCCAGGGCGACCGCCGCGTCGCGGGCGGCCGTGGCCTCCTCGACCGTCAGGGTGCGGTCGGGGGCGCGGAACTTCAGGGCGTACGCGAGGGACTTCTTGCCCTCGTCGATCTGGTCGCCGGTGTAGACGTCGAACAGGCGGATGGACTCCAGGAGTTCACCCGCGCCGCCGGCCAGGTAGTACTCCACCATCGCCGAGGGGACGCCCTTGTCGACGACCAGGGCGACGTCCTGGGTCGCGACCGGGAACGAGGAGATGCGCGGGGCCTTCAAGGGCCCCTCGCCCGCCCGCTCCAGGAGGTCGAGGTCCAGCTCCATCGCGCAGGTGCGGGCCGGCAGGCCCAGCGCCTTGACGACGCGCGGGTGGAGCTCGCCGCCGTGGCCGACCAGCGTCTTCTCGCCGTCGATCACGACGTGGAAGGCGGCGCAGCGGCCCGGGTGCCAGGGGGCGTGCTGGTCGGCGTCGACCAGCAGGCCGACACCGGCCTCGGCGGCCACCACACGGGCGGCCTGGATCGCGTCCGCCCAGTCGGACGGACGGCCCTTGCCCCACCAGCCGGCCTGCTCACGGGCACCGGCGAGGACGACGGCGACGCGACGCGGCTGCGCGGGCAGCGCGGAGTCGACGCGGGCGATCTCCTCGTCGGTGGGACGCCCGTCGACGCCCAGGCGGACGGCGACGCCCGGCTGGCCCCCGGTGGGACGGAAGACCAGGCCGGTCTCGAAGAGGGCCAGGTCGTGGCTGCCGCGCCCGTCGTTGCGGCGCAGCGCGCCGAGCAGGCCCGGCAGCAGCGTCGTACGGAGGGCGGGCTCCTCGTCGGAGAGCGGGTTGACCAGCTTGACGACCCGGCGGCGGGCGTCGTCCGCGTCGAGGCCGAGCTGGTCGAAGACCTGCTCGCCGATGAACGGGTAGTTCAGCGCCTCGACGTAACCGGAGCCGGCCAGCGCGCGGCCCACCCGGCGGTGGGTGCGCTGGCGCTCGGTGAGGCCGCGGCCGGCGGGCGGCTTCGGCAGCGTGGAGGGCAGGTTCTCGTAGCCCTCCAGGCGGATGACCTCTTCGGCCAGGTCGTTCGGCACGTTCAGGTCGGGGCGCCAGGTCGGGACGGTGACGACGAGCTCGTCCTGCCCGTAGACGTCGCAGCCGATCTCCTGGAGGCGGCGGACGACGGTCTCGCGGCCGTAGGCCACGCCCGCCACCCGGTCGGGGTGGTCGGCCGGCATGGCGATGGTGCGGGGCGCCGTCGGGGCGATGACCTCGGTGACGCCGGCCTCGGCCGTGCCGCCCGCGAGCAGCACGAGCAGGTCGACCGTGCGCTGCGCGGCCGCGGCGGCGGCCTGCGGGTCGACGCCGCGCTCGAAGCGCTTGGACGCCTCGGAGGACAGCTTGTGGCGGCGGGCCGTGCGGGCGATCGAGATCGCGTCGAAGTGCGCGGCCTCGACGACGACCTCGGTGGTGCCGGTGACGATGCCGGTCTCCGGGTCGGTGACCGGGTCGGCGATCTCCGTGTCGGCACCGCCCATGACGCCCGCGAGGCCGATCGGCCCGCGGTTGTCGGTGATGACCAGGTCCCCGGAGTCGAGGACGCGCGCGGTGCCGTCGAGGGTGGTGATCTTCTCCCCGGCGGCGGCGCGGCGGACCCCGATGGGGCCGTCGACGCGGGTGCGGTCGTAGGCGTGCAGCGGCTGGCCGAGCTCCAGCATCACGTAGTTGGTGATGTCGACGGCCAGCGAGATCGGGCGCATGCCCGCCTTCTGGAGGCGGCGCTGCAGCCAGATCGGGCTGCGGGCCTCGGGGTCGAGGCCGACGACCGTGCGCGCGGTGAAGCGGTCGCAGCCGATCGGGTCGGAGATCTGGACCGGGTAGCCGTACGAGTTCGGCGCGGGCACGTCGAGCAGCGCCGGGTCGCGCAGCGGCAGGCCGTACGCGATGGCGGCCTCGCGGGCGACACCGCGCATCGAGAGGCAGTAGCCGCGGTCCGGGGTGACGGCGATGTCGAGGACCTCGTCGAACAGCTCGAGGAGGACCGTGGCGTCGAGGCCGACCTCGTGCTCCGGCGGCAGCACGATGATGCCGTGCGAGCCGTCGTCGCCCATGCCGAGCTCGCCGCCCGAGCAGATCATGCCGCGCGAGACCCGGCCGTACGTCTTGCGCTCGGCGATCCGGAAGTCTCCGGGCAGCACGGCGCCGGGCAGGGCCACGACGACCTTGTCGCCCACGGCGAAGTTCCGGGCGCCGCAGATGATCTCCTGGGGCTCGCCGGTGCCGTTGGCCTGGCCGACGTCGACGGTGCAGAAGCGGATCGGCTTCTTGAACTCCGTCAGCTCCTCGATGGTGAGGACCTTGCCGACCACCAGCGGGCCGGTCAGGCCGGCGCCGAGCCGCTCGACGGTCTCGACCTCGAGGCCTGCCGAAATGAGCTTGGCCTGCACGTCACGGCCGGTCTCCGTGACCGGCAGGTCGACGTACTCCCGCAGCCAAGAAAGCGGGACCCGCATCAGATCTCCATCCCGAACGGCCGGGTGAACCGGACGTCACCCTCGACCATGTCTCGCATGTCTTCGACGTTGTGGCGGAACATCAGCATCCGCTCGATGCCGAACCCGAAGGCGAATCCGCTGTACTTCTCGGGGTCCACGCCACAGGCGACGAGCACCTTCGGGTTGACCATGCCGCAGCCGCCGAGCTCGATCCAGCCCTCGCTGCCGCAGGTGCGGCAGGGCCGGTCCGGGTTGCCGACGGACTCGCCGCGGCAGACGTAGCAGAGCATGTCCATCTCGGCGGACGGCTCGGTGAAGGGGAAGAAGTTCGGGCGGAGCCGGGTCTTCATGTCGGCCCCGAAGAGCGCCTGGACCATGTGGTCCAGGGTGCCCTTGAGGTCGGCCATGGTCAGGCCCTCGTCGACGGCCAGCAGCTCGATCTGGTGGAAGACCGGGGTGTGCGTGGCGTCGAGCTCGTCGGTGCGGTAGACGCGGCCGGGGCACACCACGTAGACCGGGGGCTCCCGGTCGATGAGGGTGCGGGCCTGGACCGGCGAGGTGTGGGTACGGAGCACGACACCGGACTCGTCACCCGTGGTGACACCCGTTCCCTCCGGGGTGGTTCCCTGGACGAAGAAGGTGTCCTGCATCTGGCGCGCCGGGTGGTCCGGCACGAAGTTCAGGGCGTCGAAGTTGAACCACTCCGCCTCGACCTCGGGGCCCTCGGCGACCTCGTAGCCCATCGACACGAAGACGTCGGCGACGCGCTCCATGAGGGTGGTCAGCGGGTGGCGGGCGCCGCCGGGGACACGGTCGTACGGCAGGGTGACGTCGACGGCCTCCTCGACGAGGACCCGCGCGTCGCGGTCGGCCTCCAGCTCGGTCTGGCGGGTGGCCAGCGCCTTGGAGACGACGCCGCGGGCCTGGCCCACCAGCTTGCCGGCGGCGGCCTTGGCCTGCGGGGGCAGGGCGCCGATCTCGCGGTTGGCGAGCGCCAGCGGCGAGGTGCCGCCGGTGTGCGCGGTCTTCGCGTGGGCGAGCGCGTCGAGGTCGCCTGCGGCGGCGAAGGCGGCGAGCGCCTCGTCCCGCATGCGCTCGATCTCTTCCGGTTTCAAGGCCTCGACCTCGACCGGGTCGTACGACTTATTGGGTGCCGACATCTCTTCCCGTGCTTCCGTTGGCTGGCTGGGCGGCCCCGCTCGACGTCAAGGGCGCAAACGTGCCAAAGGACGAGTCTAACGGGGCGCGGGGACGCGAATGAGCCCGTGGGCGGCCCGGGCGGCTCCTGATTCCGTGCGATCTCGCCTGGTGAGACCGGACGGCGACCTCAGAGGAGGTGGGCCGGGGTGCCGACGGGCAGGATAAATCGGAACTCGGCCCCGCCCCGGGGGCCCCGTCCGACGGTGATCGTGCCGCCGTGGGCCTCGACGACGCCCTTGACGATGTAGAGGCCGAGTCCGGTGCCGCCGCGCTTGCTGCCCCGCCAGAAGCGGGTGAAGACGCGGCCCATCGACTCCTCGGGGATGCCGGGTCCTTCGTCGCTCACGGTGACCTCCGTCCCCTTCTCTCCGTCGGTGGTGTCCGTGGTGGGTGCCACCTCGATGGTGACGGTTCCCTCGCCGTGGCGCACCGCGTTTTCCAGGAGGTTGCCGAGGATCTGGTCGATCTTGTCGGGATCGGCCCACAGTTCGGGCAGGTCGGGGCGGACCCGGACGAAGAAACGGTCCGGGGACTGGCCGCCGGTCGTGTGGGCCTGGATGTGGCGGCCGACCGCGGCGGCGATGTCGACGGGCTGGCGGCGGACCTCCAGACGGCCGGAGTCGATCCGGGAGATGTCGAGGAGCTCGGCGATCAGCCGCTTGATGCGGCCGGCGTCGGCGTCGACCGTCTCCAGCATCAGCCGCTTCTGGTCGTCGGTGAACCGCTCCCACTTGTCGAGCAGGGTCGCGGTGAAGCCCTTGACGGAGGTGAGCGGCGAGCGGAGCTCGTGGGCGACGGTCGCGATGAGCTCGGCGTGGCTGCGCTCGCTGCGCCGCCGGGCCTCGGTGCCGCGCAGGGAGACGATCACCCGGCGGACGGGTCCGGTGGGGTGGGCGCGGAGGTAGCGGGCGGAGACCAGGACCTCGCGTCCTCCGGGCAGCAGCAGGTTGCGCTCGGGCTGGCCGCGGCGGGTGGCGAGCCCGCCGTACGGGTCGGTGAGCGCCCACCAGCGGCGGCCCTTGAGGTCCTCCAGGGGCAGCGCCTGGTCGAGCGGGCGGCCGAGGGCCTCGCGGCCGGGCAGGGCGGTGATACGGGCGGCGGCGGCGTTGAAGCAGACGATCCGGCCGGCTTCGTCGGCGACGACCAGGCCGTCGGGCAGGTCGTCGGGGTCGATGCCGAGCCCCCCGGCGATGCCGGTGGCCGTATCGGTACCGGGGCCCGCGCCGATGCCGGTGACCGCGTCGATGCCCGGGCCCTCCTCCATGCCGGTGGCCGCGTCGGTACCGGGGTCGGGCGGGGGCGGCGGTTGCGAGGCGTGCGGCGCGTTGCTCCGTGCCTGTGCGGGACTGTCCGTGCCGACCGTCATCCCCGTCATCCCACCCCTCCGTGTCACGCAGTGGGCCCCGAGTGCGTCACCCTACTAGGCGCGACGGCTCCGGTGGACCCCTCAGGCGGTGGTTCGGGGGCGCTGGGCGCGCGCGGAGGCGTAGAGGCACACCGCGGCGGCGGTCGCGAGGTTGAGGCTCTCGGCCTTGCCGTGGATCGGGACCCGGACGACGGCGTCGGCGAGCGCCCTGGTCTCCTCGGGCAGCCCCCAGGCCTCGTTGCCGAAGACCCAGGCGGTGGGGCCGCCCATGGTGCCGGCGTCGAGCTCGGCGTCGAGGTCGTCCTCGCCCGCCCCGTCGGCGGCGAGGATGCGCACGCCGACGCCCTTGAGGCCGGCGACGGCCTGCTCGACCGGGACGCCGACGGCGACCGGGAGGTGGAAGAGGGAGCCGACGGAGGCGCGGACGGACTTGGGGTTGTACAGGTCCACGGAGGCGTCGGTGAGGATCACCGCGTCGGCGCCGGCGGCGTCGGCGCAGCGGAGCACGGTGCCGGCGTTCCCGGGGTCGCGGACGTGCGCGAGGACGGCGACCAGCTTGGGCCGGGCGGCCAGGATGTCCTCGAAGGGGGAGTCGAGGAAGCGGCAGACGCCGACGATGCCCTGCGGGGTGACCGTCTGGGAGACCTCGGCGAGCACGGCGTCGGAGGCGTGGTGGACGCGGGCTCCGGAGGCGAGGGCGGCGTCGATGATCGGCGCGTAGCGCTCGGCGGCCTCGACGGTGGTGAAGAGCTCCACGAGGGTGGGCTGTCCGGTGGCGCCGCGGTGCTCGACGGCCTCGCGGACGGCCTGCGGGCCCTCGGCGATGAAGAGGCGGTCCTTGCCCCGGAAGTTGCGCTTGGCGAGCCGCCGGGCGGCGACGACGCGCGGGGAACGCGGGGAGATCAGCTCGGGGGTGGACATGGTGCCTGCGGCTCTCTGACTCGTCGGGCTCGGCGGCGGAAAGGCCGGGGGGAACGGGGGGCAACGCACCGGACCCGCAGGCGCGAGGCCTGCGGGTCCGGCGGAAGTACTGCGGCCTGGAAGATCAGGCGGCGGCCTTCGGGGCGTTGACGTCGGCCGGGAGGGCCTTCTGCGCGACCTCGACCAGCGCGGCGAACGCGTTGGAGTCGTTGACGGCCAGCTCGGCGAGGATCTTGCGGTCCACCTCGATGTTGGCGGCCTTCAGACCCTGGATGAGGCGGTTGTACGTCATGCCGTTCTGGCGGGCAGCGGCGTTGATGCGCTGGATCCACAGCTGACGGAAGTCGCCCTTGCGCTTCTTGCGGTCGTTGTAGTTGTAGACCAGCGAGTGGGTGACCTGCTCCTTGGCCTTGCGGTACAGGCGCGAACGCTGACCGCGGTAGCCGGAGGCCGCCTCGAGGATCGCCCGGCGCTTCTTGTGGGCGTTGACTGCCCGCTTGACGCGTGCCACTTCTTAACTCCTTGTAGCGGGGCCGTGGTGGTGCTCACACGACCCGGAAATCGGATGGGTCCCGGTCTCGACCGGAAGCCCTCGTCGCCGAGGGCGGGAGATCAGATCAGATGCCCAGCATCTTCTTGATCTTGGCGGAGTCACCCGGGGCCATCTCGGCGTTGCCGGTGAGGCGACGCGTCAGCTTGGACGACTTGTGCTCGAGCAGGTGGCGCTTGCCGGCGCGCTCGCGCAGGATCTTGCCGGAGCCGGTGACCTTGAAGCGCTTCTTGGCACCGGAGTGCGTCTTGTTCTTCGGCATAGCGCCGTTATCTCCTCGTCAGTGGCGCTCCCCCGGTGCGGGCACCGGACAACCGGGAGCGTCAATTCTTCGTTTGAGTGGTTCCGGGCGGAACCCCTGGGGCTGCCGGAGCGGCAGCCCCGCGGGATCACGCCTCGGCGTTCCCGGCCGACGTGTCGACCGGAGCCTGCTCGACCGGGGCCTCCTCGGCGGCGGGCGCCTCGGCCTCGACCGTCTCGGCCTCGACCGGAGCGGCCTCGACCGCGTCGGGCGAGATGCCCTGGCGCTCGGCCTTGCGCGCGGCCTGGGCCTCGCGGGCCTCGGCCATGGCCTCGGTCTTCTTCTTGTGCGGGCCCAGAACCATGATCATGTTCCGGCCGTCCTGCTTCGGGTTGGACTCGATGAAGCCAAGCTCCTGCACGTCCTCGGCAAGGCGCTGCAGCAGTCGGTACCCGAGCTCCGGGCGGGACTGCTCACGACCACGGAACATGATCGTGATCTTGACCTTGTCGCCCTGCTTGAGGAACCGGACGACGTGACCCTTCTTGGTGTCATAGTCGTGCGGGTCGATCTTCGGCCGGAGCTTCATCTCCTTGATGACCGTGTGCGCCTGGTTCTTGCGCGCCTCACGGGCCTTCATGGCCGACTCGTACTTGAACTTCCCGTAGTCCATGAGCTTGCACACGGGCGGACGGGCGTTCGCGGCGACCTCAACCAGGTCGAGGTCGTACTCCTGCGCGAGCTCCAGGGCCTTGGCAAGCGGCACAATGCCGACCTGCTCGCCACTGGGGCCGACAAGACGCACCTCGGGGACGCGAATCCGCTCGTTGATGCGGGGCTCGGCGCTGATGGATCCTCCTCGGTTAGCACCACGCGACCGCCTGGCGGACGGACACGTTCACGGTAGAACTGTTGAGACCAACCGAGCCGGTACGTGAAAAACGCCCCGGACGGGACACAGGCGGGGCTCCATGGAAAACCGGAACACCGCCGCGGTCAACCGCGGGGCGTGCATCGGGTGGCTTCCATCGTCCGTACGGAACGATGGGCGCCACCTGACCGGTGACCCGCCACCCGTGAGGGTGGTCAGGTGGGAGAACGGAGCCTCCACTTGTGGGCCGGGCACATAGGTGTCCGGCCGGTCGTTACACAAGGTTAGCAGGACCCGCCGGTCGGCGCGAACCGTACGTCCGCTTATCGTGTGGGCATGAGCGAAACGCCCGACACCGAGTCTCCCGAGACCCCCGACTTCGAAGCCATGACCCGCGACATCGCCGAGGTCCCCGCGGTGGAGGTCATCGTGACCGTCGCCGTCAACCTGATGAGCGCCGCCGCGGTGAAGCTGGGGCTCACCGAGGACGGCGACGAGCACAAGGACCTCGACGAGGCCCGCAAGCTGATCCACGCCCTCGCGGGCCTGCTGGACGCCGGCGTGACCGAGATCTCCTCGTTCCACGCGGCTCCGCTGCGGGACGGCCTGAAGTCCCTGCAGCTGGCCTTCCGCGAGGCCTCGTTCGTCCCGGACGAGCCGGGCCAGGGCCCGGGCGAGAAGTACACGGGGCCCGTGTACGGCTAGGGCGTCGGCCCGTCGGGGCCGAACGGCCGCGAGACGTCAGTTCTTTACGTAGAAGGGCTCGCCGGGAGGCGTGGCCGAGGCCGGCAGGAGTGCCAGGTCGAGGCCCCGCACCAGGCGGGCCCTCAGCGTTTCGTCGGCGGCCAGCAGGCGGGCGACGCGCTGGGCGGCCTCCGCGGGGGCCGCGTCGTCGGCGAGGACCAGGGCCAGGGTGCCGTCGGCGGTGCCGGGGCCCAGGTGGGCGCGGAGGACGGCGGGCTCGGCGGCGACGGCGGCTCGGACCGCGTCCCGGACCGCCGGGTCGTCGAGCGGGTCGGCGCTGCTGCGGCCCTCGGCGAGGGCGAGCAGGGCGGAGCCGGTCACCTGGTAGGGCACCGGCCCGGCCATGTCGAGGACGAGGGTGTCGGCCTTCTCGTGGGCGAGGGCCTGGAGCGCCTGGTGGAGGGGGACGGCGACCGGCCGGGCGGCCGGGTCCCACAGCGCCAGCGAGGCGATCGAGGTGAAGGCGGGCAGGGCCCGCCGGTCGCCCGCGGTCAGCGTCGGGACGGCCATGTCGCTGGTCTTCTCCTGCTTGAGCCCCGTCACGGGGTCCACCTCGACCTCGCCGAGGACGGCGACGACGGGGACGAGCAGCCGGGCGTCCTTGAGGGCGGTCAGGACCGGGCCGTGTGCGGTCCGGTCCTGGGCCCAGGCGGCCAGGGCCGCGCTGAGCCGCGGGTCGGCGGTGCCGTCGTCGTCGGAGAAACCGGGGTCCGGGATGTTCTTGAGCGCCACCCCACGAGCCTAACCGCCGGGCCGTCAGCGACTGCGGCTGCCCCGCCACAGGGTGACGGCGGCGGCGAGCAGCAGGACGCCGACGCCTCCGGCGATGGGGGCGAGCAGGCCGATGGGGCGGCTCTCCTCGGGCTCCGCCTGGGGCCCCGGGCCGAAGTACTGCCCGCGGTATCCGGCGACGGCGGCCTTGGGGTCGGCGCCCTTGAGCGCGCCGCCGGCCTCGATGGCGGCGGCCGGGTCGACCGTCCCGTACCCCTTCTGGTCGGTGCGGCCGGCCTTGGGGCGGTTGCGGGCGGTGTCGACGAGGAGCCGCTTGACCTGGGCCGGGGTGAGGTCGGGGTGGGCGCCGCGGACGAGGGCGACGGCACCGGAGACGAACGCGGCGGCGGCGCTGGTGCCCCAGCCCTCGTAGTAGCGCCGGTCGGGGTCGGCGATGACGATGTCGACGCCGGGGGCGCTGACGGTGGCGTACCAGCGGCTGGTGGAGAAGGCGGCGTGGGTGCCGTAGCGGTCGACGGCGGTCACGGCGATGACGCCGGGGTAGGCGGCGGGGTACGAGATGTGGTCGCCCTTCTCGCCGCCGTTTCCGGCGGAGGCGACGACGGAGACGCCCTTGGCGAGGGCGTACTGGACCGCTGCGTCCTCGCCCGCGTCGGGGTGGGCGGACTCGGAGTCGTCGCCGAGGGAGAGGTTGATGACGTCGGCGCCGTGGTCGGCGGCCCAGCGGATGCCTTCCGCGAGGGCGGTGCCGCGGGTCTTGCGGGCCTTGTCGCGGGCCTTGTCGGCGCCTTCCAGGATCACCCGCACGGGCAGGATCCGTACCTTCGGCGCGACGCCGAGGACGCCGTCCTGGGCGCCGGTCCCGTGGCCGTGTCCGGCGATGATGCCGGCCATGGCGGTGCCGTGGCGGGCCCAGGCGCGGTCGCCGCGGGAGGCGCCGAAGCCGACGAGGTCGGTGCCGGTGAGGACGGAGCCCTCCAGGTCGGGGTGGGTGGCGTCGACGCCGGTGTCGAGGACGGCGACGGTGACGCCCTCGCCGCGGGTGGTCTGCCAGGCGCGGGAGGTGTGCAGCGCGTCGAGGCCCCACTGGCGGGCGCGGATGGTGTCGGCGTACGCGGGGGTCGTGGTCGCGGGCAGGACGGCGAAGGCGGCGGCGAGGAGGGCGGCGGCCGCGGTGCGGGGGCGGCGGATCACCGGGCGCCTTCCTCGAGGGTGGCGGCGACGGCGGTGCGCAGGGCGCGTTCGACGCCGTCGCCGACGCCCTTCGCCTCGTGGCCGAGGCCGGCCTGGGCGACGGCGGTGGTGCGCTTGGCCGTCATGGCGCGGGGGGCGGGCTCGGCCTCGGCGACGGCACGGCCGTCGGCGAAGCCGGAGACGGAGGTGACGACGACGGGGAGGTCGGTCAGGACGTGCCGCCACCAGCTGGCCCGCTGGCGGTCGCCGAACCCGGCGGCGACGGTCGCGGGGGCGGCGAGGGCGGGCGGCGGGTCGTCGTCGGCGCGGGAGCCGAGGGTGCGCATGGTGGCGGGGTCGGCCTGGGTGAAGACGAGGGCCACGGTGGTGAGGTGGGAGGAGGTGGCGTCGGTGTACGTGGCGCGCAGCACGCGTTCGCAGCCGGGCACCTTCAGGGCGGTGAGCAGGCCCTTGGGGAGGACGGCCGCGGTGCAGGGCGTGTCGGGGGCGACGACGATCCGGGTCCAGGTGCGGGCCGCGCCGCCGGGGCCCGCGGTGGGGCCGGACAGGGTGCGCGGGAAGAGGGCGTCGACGGGGGCGTCGTGCCAGATGCCCTTGGCCTGGGCGTAGCCGGGCGGTTCGGCGGCCTCGCCCGCCCCGCTCTCGGCGAGGAGCGCGCCCGCGGCGGCGCCGCCGATGAGGCCGAGCCCGAGGACGGCGCAGCCGGCGGCGGCCAGGACCCGCCCGGGGCGCCGGTCCTGGACGGGCCGCAGCCGGGTGGTGGTCTCGGCGGGCGTCTCCGCGGGCACCTCGTCGGGCAGGGCCCAGCGGTCGACGCCGTACGGGTGCGGGGACACGACCGGGCGGGCGGGGGCCGGGAGGGGCCCGGCGTCACGGATCGGCCGCAGCCGGGTGGTGGTCTCGACGGCCGGGAGCGGCTGCGCGGAGGCGGCCGGGGAGCGCGGCGGAGCCGGGGGCGGTGCGGCGGCCGAGGGGCGCGGGGCGGCGGGGGCCGGGGAGCGCGGGGCGGACGCGGGCGCCTGGGAGCGCGATGCGGACGCGGGCGGCGCCGTGGGCGCCGACGGGCGCGGGGCGGCGGGCGCCTGGGGGCGGGCCGGGGGTGCGGTGGGGGCCGGGGGTGGCGGTGCGGTGGGTCGGTCCGGGGGCAGGAGGGCGTCGGTGATGCGGGACGCGGGACGCTGCGGCTCGGTGCTCATCCCCGTCCCCCTGGTCCCCCTGCTCGTTCCTCACAGCGATGGCGGCCACTCTACGGGCTGTTCCCCCTGGTGCGGGAACTCAGGGGCTACCCACCCGTAAACCCGTCTGGCAAGCTCGGCCCATGATTCCCCGTGCGGCCGACCGCGCCCGGTACGACCGGGCCACCGCCCTGCTCGACGCGCCCCTCGCCCTCGTCGACCTGGACGCCTTCGACGCCAACGCCGAGGACCTCGTGCGCCGGGCCGGCGGGAAGCCGGTCCGGGTGGCGAGCAAGTCGGTGCGGTGCCGGGCGCTGCTGGAGCGGGTGCTCGCGCGGGACGGTTTCGCCGGGGTCATGTCGTTCACGCTGGCCGAGTCGCTGTGGCTGGCCAGGGCCGGGGTCGAGGACGTGCTGCTCGCCTATCCGTCGGCGGACCGGGCGGGGTTCGGGGAGCTGGCGGGCGACGCGAAGCTGGCCGGGGCCGTGACGGTGATGGTCGACGACGTGGCGCAGCTCGATCTGATCGACGCGGCGCGGGCCGGCGGCACCGAGGAGGTGCGGGTCTGTCTGGAGCTGGACACCTCCCTGCGGCTGCTGGGCGGCCGGATACGGGTCGGTGCGCGCCGCTCGCCGCTGCGGCAGCCCGCCGAACTGGCCGAGCTGGCCCGGTCGGTGGCGCGCCGCCCCGGGTTCCGGCTGGTGGGTCTGATGGCGTACGAGGGGCATGTGGCGGGAGTCGGGGACGCGGTGGCCGGGCGGCCGCTGCGCTCGCGCGCGGTCCGGCTGATGCAGTCGGCGGCCCGCAAGGAGCTGGCGGCCCGCCGCGCGGCGGTGGTCCGGGCGGTGCGGGCGGTGGCGCCGGAGCTGGAGTTCGTCAACGGCGGCGGCACGGGCAGTGTGCAGCACACGGCGGCGGAGGAGGCGGTGACGGAGATCGCGGCGGGTTCGGGGCTGTTCCAGCCGCGCCTGTTCGACAACTACTCGTCGTTCTCGGGGCGCCCGGCGGCGCTGTTCGCCCTGCCGGTGGTGCGTCGTCCGGGCGTGGGTGTGGTGACGGTGCTCGGTGGCGGCTACCCGGCGTCGGGGGTCGCGGGCCCGGACCGGCTGCCCGTCCCGTACCTGCCGGAGGGGCTGCGCTACGACCCGCAGGAGGGTCCGGGCGAGGTGCAGACGCCGCTGCTCGGCTCGCCGGCCGACGATCTGCGGATCGGCGACAAGGTCTGGTTCCGGCACGCGAAGGCCGGCGAGCTGTGCGAGCGGTTCGACACCCTGCACCTGGTGGAGGGCGACCGGGTCACGGCCGCCGTCCCGACGTACCGGGGCGAGGGCCGGACCTTCCTCTGATCGGCCGGCCGGTCAGTACACGCTGTCCTGCTGGTCGGGCACGACGCTCCCGTCGGCGCGGCGGACCGGTTCGGCGGTGCCGTCGGGGGCGGTGTAGCCGGTGGTGGCGCAGGGGTACGCGCTCGACTTCTGCTTCTTCGGCTCGATGAACATCGGGTTGACGAGCCAGCGGCCGTCGCCGTTGTCGTAGGCGCGGCACATCAGTTCGTTCTTGTTGCGGTTGAGGACGAGCCGGAGGCCGGTGGCGTCGCGCAGGAAGGAGATGTCCGTGTCGGAGTCCCCGGCGGCGAGGACCTGGCGGCGGGCGGCGGGCTGGACGCGTTCGGCGGCCGGGCCGCGGACGCCGAAGATCTCCTGGTTGATCCAGCAGCGCTTGCCGTCGATGTAGGTGATCATCCGGTCCTCGCCGTCACGGACGCTCCCGCAGCCCTTGAGGTGGCTGGTGAGGCGCCCGTGCTCGGTGGTGTTGCGGATGCCGACGGCGTGGTCGGGGGCGACGCCGACGCCCCGGGCCCACACGTCGACGACGGGCTCGGGCGAGGCGGAGACGATCCACACGTCGAAGCCGGACGCCTTGAGGGCGCGGATCAGGTCGCGCTGCTGGGTGTAGTAGCGGACCCAGCCGGTGACCTTCGCGGTGCCGACCCGCTGGGTGGCGCCCTGCGGGGCGGCGAGGTTCTCGGCGCGGGCGGCGGCGGCGAAGGAGCTCACCTGGCGGGTGGTCCAGCCGTGCAGGAGCTGGGCGAGCCAGGCGTACTGGGGCTCGATGCGGCGGTGGTCGTACCCGTCGAACGCCTTCTTCCCGGCGGTGGTGGTGCCGTTGCCGTAGACGGAGAGCAGTTCGTCGGCGCAGCCCGTGTCCGTGGCGGTGGGCAGGGTGCGGACGTCGGCGGGGCAGGCCTCGCCGAGGGCGGCGGCGGCCTCGGGGGTGAGGTAGCGGCTGGTGGTGGACCAGTCGCCGTGGCGCGGGGGCCGGACGCGGTCGTTGCGGAGCAGCCAGTAGAAGGTGGCGTCGCCGACGTCGTTCTTGATGACGGTGTTGTCCCAGTCGAAGACGGCGACCGGCTTGTCGCCCTTCTGCCGGCAGTGGTCGGCCATCAGGCGTTCGAGGCGCGCCTTGTTGTCGCCGTACCAGCCCTCGGCGACGGTGAGGCCGGCGCAGTCGCGGGTCGGGCGGGGCTCGCGGGGGGTGGCCTGGGCGGTGCCCGCGGCGGGCAGCAGTCCGGTCGCGGCGAGGGCGAGGGCGGCCGCGACGGCGGGGGTGCGGAGCTTGTTGGTCATGAACACTCTCCTGGATGTACGCACGACAGCCGGGCGCCTCGCGACGCCCGGCTGTCGGGGGGATGGACGGGGGGTGAATGCTTAGAGCGGGGTCACGTACGCGCCGGAGATGCCGCCGTCGACGAGGAAGTCGGTGGCGTTGACGAAGGAGGAGTCGTCGCTGGCGAGGAAGGCGACCGCGGCCGCGATCTCCTCGGCCTCGGCGAAGCGGCCGACCGGGATGTGCACCAGGCGGCGCGCGGCGCGCTCCGGGTCCTTGGCGAACAGCTCCTGGAGCAGCGGGGTGTTGACGGGTCCCGGGCACAGCGCGTTGACGCGGATGCCCTCGCGGGCGAACTGGACGCCGAGTTCGCGGGACATCGCGAGCACGCCGCCCTTGGAGGCGGTGTACGAGATCTGGCTGGTGGCCGCGCCCATGATGGCGACGAAGGAGGCGGTGTTGATGATGGAGCCCTTGCCCTGGCGCCGCATGTACGGGAGGGCGGCCTTGCAGCAGAGGTAGACCGAGGTGAGGTTGACGTCCTGGACGCGCTTCCAGGCCTCCAGGCCGGTCTCCAGGATGGAGTCGTCGTCGGGGGGCGAGATGCCGGCGTTGTTGAAGGCGATGTCGACGGATCCGTAGGTGTCGAAGGCGGTCTTGAACAGCGCCTCGACCTCCTCGGGGTCGGTGACGTCGACCTTGACGAAGGTGCCGCCGACCTCTTCGGCGGCGGCCTTGCCGGCCCGCTCGTCGATGTCGCCGCAGACCACGTTCGCGCCCTCGGCGGCGAGGCGGCGGGCGGTGGCGAGGCCGATGCCGCTGCCGGCTCCGGTGATGACGGCGGTACGGCCGACGAGGCGGCGGCAGATGCTCTCTTCGGTGCTCACAGTGCGGGGCCCTCCGTGCTGATGAAGACGTTCTTGGTTTCGGTGAAGGCGGTCAGGGCGTCGGGTCCCAGTTCACGGCCGAGCCCGGACTGGCGGAAGCCGCCGAACGGGGTCCAGTAGCGGACGCTGGAGTGGGAGTTGACGGAGAGGTTGCCGGCCCGGACGGCGCGGGAGGCGCGCAGGGCGCGGCCGACGTCGCGGGTCCAGATCGAGCCGGACAGGCCGTACTCGGTGGCGTTGGCGAGGCGGATCGCGTCGGCCTCGTCCTCGAAGGGGAGGACGACGGCGACCGGGCCGAAGACCTCCTCGACGGCGCAGGGCGCGTCCTCGGGGAGGCCGGTGAGGACGGTGGGCGGGAACCAGAAGCCCGGGCCCTCGGGGGCCTTGCCGCGGATGACCTCGGCGTGCCCGGCGGCCCCGACCGCGCCTTCGACGTAGCCGCGTACCCGGTCGAGCTGGGCGCGGGAGATGAGCGGGCCCATCTGGGTGCGCTCGTCGAGGGGGTCGCCGACGACGATCTCCTCGATGGCGGGGGCCAGGAGCTCCAGGAAGCGGTCGTGGACGCTGCGCTGGACGAGGACGCGGGTGCGGGCGCAGCAGTCCTGGCCGCTGTTGTCGAGGAAGGACATCGGGGTGGCCGCCGCGGCGGCCTCCAGGTCCGCGTCGGCGAAGACGATGTTGGGGCTCTTGCCGCCGAGTTCGAGGGTGAGGCGCTTCACCTGGTCGGCGCAGCTGGCCATGATGGACTTGCCGACCCGGGTGGAGCCGGTGAAGACGATCTTGGCGATGCCGGGGTGTTGGACGAGCGCGTTCCCGGCGACCGGGCCCTCGCCCGGGAGGACCTGGAAGAGTCCTTCGGGGACGCCCGCCTCCAGGGCGAGTTCGGCGAGCCGCAGCGCGGTCAGCGGGGTGGTCTCGGCGGGCTTGAGGATCACGGCGTTGCCCGCGGCGAGGGCGGGGGCGGTGGCCCAGGCGGCGATCGGCATGGGGAAGTTCCAGGGCGCGATGACGCCGACGACCCCGAGGGGTTCGAGGATCGTGACGTCGAGGCCGCCGGGGACGGGGATCTGGCGCCCGTTCAGGCGCTCCACTCCCCCGGCCGCGTAGTCGAGCAGGTCGCGGACGTTGCCGGCCTCCCAGCGGGCGTTGCCGAGGGTGTGGCCGGCCTCGCGGACCTCCAGGAGGGCGAGTTCCTCGACGTGGGCGTCGACGGCGGAGGCGAAGCGGCGCAGGATCCGGGCCCGCTCGGCGGGGGCTGCGGCGGCCCAGGAGCGCTGGGCGGCGGTGGCGCGGGTGACGGCGGCGTCCACGTCGGCCGGGGTGGCGGCGGGGACGGTGGCGACGACCTCCTCGGTCGCCGGGTTCAGTACCTGGAGCAAGTCTTTCCTCACATGCGTTCGAAGGAGCGGCGCAGTTCCCAGTCGGTGATGGCGGCGTCGTACGCGTCGAGTTCGACGCGGGCCATGTTGCGGTAGTGGGCGACGACCTCCGGGCCGAAGGCGGCCTTGGCGATCGCGCTGTTCTCCCAGAGTTCGGCGGCCTCGCGCAGGGTGGAGGGGACGTGCTCGTAGTCGCCGGTGTACGCGTTGCCCGTACAGGCGTCCGGGAGCTCCAGGCCCTGCTCGATGCCGTGCAGTCCGGCGGCGATGAGTCCGGCGACGGCGAGGTAGGGGTTGACGTCGCCGCCGGGGAGGCGGTTCTCGAAGCGGGTGGAGCGGCCGTGGCCGACGACGCGCAGGGCGCAGGTGCGGTTGTCGTGGCCCCAGGCGACGGCGGTGGGGGCGAAGGAGCCCGGCTGGAACCGCTTGTAGGAGTTGATGTTGGGGGCGTAGAGGAGGGAGAAGTCGCGCAGGGCGGCGAGCTGTCCGGCGAGGAAGTGGCGCATCACCTCGGACATGCCGTCGGGTCCGTCGCCCGCCATGACGTTGCGGCCCGGCTCGTCGACGGCCTGGAGCGAGAGGTGGATGTGGCAGGAGTTGCCCTCGCGCTCGTTGTACTTGGCCATGAAGGTGAGCGAGCAGCCCTCCTGCGCGGCGATCTCCTTGGCGCCGGTCTTGTAGACGGCGTGCTGATCGCAGGTGACCAGGGCCTCGTCGTACTTGAAGGCGATCTCGTGCTGACCGGGGTTGCACTCGCCCTTGGCGGACTCGACGGTGAGTCCGGCGCCGGCCATCTCGTTGCGGATGCGGCGCAGGAGGGGTTCGACGCGGCCGGTGCCGAGGACGGAGTAGTCGATGTTGTACTGGTTGACCGGGGTGAGGCCGCGGTAGTTCGCGTCCCAGGCCTGCTCGTAGGTGTCCTTGAAGACGATGAACTCGAGCTCGGTTCCGACGTGGGCGGTGAAGCCGTGGGCGGCGAGGCGGTCGAGCTGGCGGCGGAGGATCTGCCGGGGGGCGGCGACGACCGGGCTGCGGTCGTTCCAGGCGAGGTCGGCCATGACCATCGCGGTGCCCTCGTTCCAGGGGACGCGGCGCAGGGTGGAGAGGTCGGGGTGCATGGCGAAGTCGCCGTAGCCGCGGTCCCAGGAGGACATCTCGTAGCCGTCGACGGTGTTCATTTCGGTGTCGACGGCCAGAAGATAGTTGCAGCCCTCGGTGCCGTGGCCGAGGACCTCGTCCAGGAAGAACGGTGCGGCGAACCGCTTGCCCTGGAGGCGTCCCTGCATGTCGGGGAAGGCCAGGACGACGGTGTCGATCTCGCCGCTCGCGACGAGGGCACGGAGCTCGTCGACGGCGAGCGGGGGTTTGCGGTCTGCCACGGGATTACTCCTCCTTGGGCCTGCCGGGAGCCATAAGGTATTGCTCAGGACCATTGCTTGGGAAGGGGAAACGGCGAGGTGGCGCAGACGAATGAATCCGCTGACCGGTTGACGCCGGTGCTGCGGCCGGTACGCGCGGGCAACGGCTTCGAGGAGGCGCTGGAGCAGATCCTGCAGATCGTCCGGCTCGGCCTGGTGCCCGGCGGGGAGCGCCTCCCGGCCGAGCGGGAGCTGGCGGACCGGATGGGGATCAGCCGGGTCACCCTGCGCGAGGTGCTGAAGGTGCTGCAGGAGCAGGGCCTGGTGGAGAGCCGGCGCGGGCGGTACGGCGGCACCTTCGTGCTCCAGCGCCCGCACACGGCGGACGAGGCGGAGCTGCGGCGCCGGATCGCGGCCGTCGACGTGGAGGACACGCTGCGCTTCCGGGAGGTCCTGGAGGTCGGCGCGGCCGGTCTCTGCGCGGCCCACGGCCTGGACGACGAGGGCGCCGAGCGGCTGCGCACGGCGCTGACCGCCACCCACGACGCCCCGCTCGACGCCTACCGGCGGCAGGACACGCTGCTCCACCTCACGCTCGCCGAGCTCTCCGGTTCGCCGACGCTGACGGCGCAGTACGCGGCGGTGCGCGCGACCGTCAACGACCTGCTCGACTGCATCCCGCTGCTCGTGCGCAACCTGGAGCACTCGCAGCACCAGCACACCGCACTGGTGGAGGCGGTGCTCGACGGGGACGCGGACGCGGCGCGCGAGGTGATGCGGGAGCACTGCGGGGGGACGGCGGCGCTGCTGCGGGGCTTCCTGACCTGACGACCCGCCGCGCCACCCCCTTCACGTAACCCGAAAGTAACGCAGAGGGCTTGCGCTGCCCATCCGGGCGACGCAAAGGTATGGGACCAATCCATTGGGACCCTTGCGGGGAGCTGACCGCTGCCATGACGTTGGACGACACCTCAGGCACTCCAGGCACCACCAGCACGACCGGCACCACAGGAAAGAACACCGCGCCCGACGACTACCTGGAGCGGCGCACCCTGCGCCGCGGCAGCGCCGGCTGGCTGCTGCTCACCGGGCTCGGCGTCGCCTACGTCGTCTCCGGCGACTTCTCCGGCTGGAACATCGGCCTGTCCAAGGGCGGCTTCGGCGGCCTCGCGATCGCGACCGTCCTGATGGGCGCGATGTACGCGTGCCTCGTCTTCTCGCTCGCCGAACTCTCCGCCATCCTGCCCACCGCCGGCGGCGGCTACGGCTTCGCCCGCCGGGCGCTCGGCACCTGGGGCGGCTTCCTCACCGGCACGGCCATCCTCATCGAGTACGTCCTGGCGCCCGCCGCCATCTCGATCTTCATCGGCGACTACGTCGAGTCCCTCGGGCTCTTCGGCCTGGAGTCGGGGTGGCCGGTCTACCTCGTCTGCTTCGCGCTCTTCATCGGCATCCACCTGTGGGGCGTCGGTGAGGCGCTGCGCTTCAGTCTGATCGTGACCGCGGTCGCGGTCGCGGCGCTGCTGGTCTTCGCGCTCGGCGCGCTCAGCGACTTCCACGTCGACGGCCTGAACGACATCCCCGTCGACAAGGGAGCCGTCGGCGCCTCCTCCTGGCTGCCGTTCGGGCTGCTCGGGATCTGGGCCGCGTTCCCCTTCGGCATGTGGTTCTTCCTCGGCGTCGAGGGCGTGCCGCTGGCCGCCGAGGAGGCCAAGGACCCGGTGCGCTCGATGCCGAGGGCGCTCGCCCTGTCGATGGGCATCCTGGTGCTGCTCGCGGTGGTGACCTTCTTCGCGGCCACCGGAGCGCGCGGCTCCGCCGCCATCCAGGAGGCGGGCAACCCGCTGGTGGTCGCGCTGCAGGGCGACGGGGAGCCGACCGCGCTCAGCCGCTTCGTCAACTACGCGGGGCTCGCGGGCCTGGTGGCCTCCTTCTTCTCGCTGATCTACGCGGGCTCCCGTCAGCTCTTCGCCCTGTCCCGGGCCGGCTACCTGCCCCGCTTCCTCTCCCTCACCAGCCGCCGCAAGTCGCCCTACCTGGGGCTGCTCATCCCGGGCGCCCTCGGCTTCGCGCTCGCCGCGGGCACCGGGAACGGGGCCCGGATGCTGAACATCGCGGTGTTCGGCGCCACCATCTCGTACGCCCTGATGGCGCTCTCGCACATCGTGCTGCGCCGCCGCGAACCGGGGCTCGCCCGGCCGTACCGCACCCCGGGCGGGGTGGTCACCTCCTCGGTGGCCTTCGTCCTGGCGCTCTCGGCGCTCGTGGCGACCTTCCTGGTCGACAAGGACGCGGCCCTCATCGCCCTCGGGGTCTATGTGATCGCCCTCGCCTACTTCGCGTTCTACAGTCGCCACCACCTGGTGGCGAAGGCGCCGGAGGAGGAGTTCGCCGCGCTCGCGGCGGCCGAGGCGGAACTCGAACGCTGAGGCGGCGGCAGCGGTCCCGGCCGTCGCCGGGGCCACTGCCGCCGCCACCTGGAATCCGTACCGGAGGAGAAGCCCATGCCCGCGCCCAAGCCGCTCATCGGTGTGACGACCTATCTGGACCAGGCCCGTTGGGGGGTGTGGGACCTGCCCGCCGCGCTGCTCCCGGCCGCGTACCCGCGGCTCGTCCAGGCGAGCGGCGGTCTCGCCGCGCTGCTGCCGCCGGACGATCCGGCGGCCGCGGCGGAGGCGGTGGCCCGGCTCGACGGCCTGGTGGTCGCGGGCGGCGCCGATGTGGAGCCGGTACGGTACGGGGCCGCGCCCGACCCCCGGACCGGGCCGCCCGCCCGGGCCCGGGACGGCTGGGAACTGGCCCTGATCGAGGCCGCCCTGGCCGCCGGCACCCCGGTGCTCGGCATCTGCCGGGGCATGCAGCTCCTCAACGTGGCCCTCGGCGGCACGCTCGTCCAGCACCTGGACGGGCACACGGAGGCGGTGGGCGTCATGGGCCGCCACCCGGTCGAGCCGGTCCCCGGCACGCTGTACGCGTCCCTCGTCCCCGAGCGGGCCGAGGTGCCGACCTACCACCACCAGTGCGTCGACGTCCTCGGCAAGGGCCTGACCGCCTCCGCGCACGCGCTGGACGGCACCGTCGAGGCGATCGAACTCGCCGGCCCCGCCTGGGCGCTCGGGGTGCAGTGGCACCCCGAGATGGGCGAGGACCTGCGGGTGACGCGGGCGCTGGTGGCGGCGGCTAGCCGGCGGGGGTGACGGCCCCGGCGGGTGTCCGGCCGCGCATGAGGACGCCGCGCATGAGGACGGCGCGCACGAGGACGGTGTAGAGGAGCGCCGACACCGCCATGCCGGCGGGCAGGGCCAGGTCCACTCCCCCGAGGGCGCGGGCGACGGGGCCGGTGTAGGCGGTGTCGACGCACAGCGCCGCCGCGGCGGCCCCGCCGACCACGGCCAGGGCGCCCGCCGGGTTGACGCCCGCCACGTACCAGAACGCGCTGTCCCGGGTCTCGTCCATGAGCGCGCGCCCGTCGTAGCGGTTGCGGCGCAGCAGGATGTCGGCCGCGTAGACGGTCATGGCGGGGCCGAGCAGGATGACGGTGAGCTCCAGGACGTTGCTGACGGTGTCCAGGAAGTTGGAGACGAGCAGCGCGTACAGGGTGAGGGCGACCGCGACGGTGCCGTCGGCGAGCACGCTGAGCGAGCGCCGGACGCGGAGCCCGACCGCCTGCAGGGCCAGGCCCGCGCTGTAGGCGGTCATGGCGTTGATGGCGATCGTGCCGAGGACCAGGGAGAGCAGGAACACCGGGGTGAACCAGCCCGGCAGCATGGCCTCCAGGGCGGTCTGCGGGTCGGTCATGTCGACGACCGTCGCGGCGAGGGCGCCGAGCGAACAGACCACGATGCTGGGCAGGAAGCCGCCGAGCGCGGTCCACCCGACGACCGCGCGCTTCGAGGTGCCGGCCGGCAGGTAGCGGGAGAAGTCGGCGCTGGTCGTGTACGAGAGCGGACCCGAGGCGATGAGGGTGACTCCCCCGAGCACGGTGGCCCACAGGTCGACGCCCGTCAGCGGGGCCTCGGGCGTGTAGCCGAAGTCGGCGTGCCGCAGCACCGCGTAGCCGACGACGCCGAAGGCGGCGGTCAGCGCGATGGTGATCGGCAGGTAGAGCCGGACGATGAGGGCGTGCCCGTAGACGCCGATGGTGAGCGTGGCGGCGGCGATGACCAGGACCACGACGACCTTGACGCCGGTGCTCGCGTGGAGGCCGGTCTTCTCGACGAGGGCGAAGGCGGCGCCGGCCGCGGCCGCCAGGTTCAGGGCGAAGTAGCAGACCGAGATCATCCAGCCGGTGACGGCGTTGTTCACGCGGTTGCCGCGCACGCCGTACATGGCCCGGGTGATGACCTCGCTGGGCGCTCCGGCGGCCGGTCCCGAGACCGCGAGCACCCCGGTGAGCAGCCAGAACAGATTGCCCACGACGATCACCGCGAGGGCCTGCCCGAGGCTGAGCCCCATCAGGACGAGGGCGCCGCCGACGACCAGGCTGAGGTAGTTCACGTTGGCCGCGGCCCAGACGGAGAAGAGCTCGCGGGGACGTCCGTGGCGCTCGTCGTCGGGGATGTGGTCGATGCCGTGGGACTCGATGCGGGTGGGCCGGTCCGTGGCCGGCCGCGCGGCGGGGGCGCTGGCGGCCGGGTCGGGGAACGTCGAAGCCATGCGGCCCTCCGATGAACGTGTCGTGCACACCTGGTTGCTTATTGGTCGCACACTCAATAGCATCGCCGGTATGTCGTCAAGCGTCCAGCGCAAACGAGTTCGCAAATCCCCGGAGGCCCGGCGGGCCGAGATCGTGGAGACCGCGGCCCGCGTGGCCCTGACCGAGGGCCTCGAATGCGTCACCCTGCGGCGCATCGCCGAGGAGCTCGCCGTACGGCCCGGCCTGATCAGCCACTACTTCCCCTCCGCGGAGGATCTGGTGGCCGAGGCCTTCGCGGTCGCGGCCCTCGGCGAGCTCGACTCCCTGCTGCCCGCCGACCGCCCCGACGGGTCGCCCACGGGGTACCTCGCGCGCTACTTCGCCCTCTCGACGGGCGAGGCCTACGACGACATCAGCCGCCTGTGGATCAACGCCCGCCACCTCAGCCGCTACCGCCCCGCCCTGCGCGACCGGGTCGCCGAGATGGAACTCGCCTCCGACGAGCGCCTGGAGACCCTCATCCGCGAGGGCGTCGAGCGCGGCGAGTTCCGCACGGACGACCCGCGGGCCACCGCCATCCAGATCCTGGTGGTCCTGGACGGCCTCGGCGCCCACGCCAACACCGACCGCACCGACCGCCCGGCGGCGGTGACCCGCATGGCCGTCACGACGGCGGAGCGGGAGCTCGGGCTGGAGCGGGGGGCGCTGGAACGGGAGGCGGAGGCCGAGGCGCTGGAGGCGGAGGCCGAGGCGCTGGAGCCGGAGGCTCAGGACGGGGAGGCGGGCTGACCCGGCCCGTCAGGCCGTCCGACCGCCGGCCGGCCCCGCGGGCCGGGTCCCCGGCCGCCCTCCAGCTGACTGTCCACACGCACACCCGTCCACACGCCCCCCGTCCCCCCGCCCCGCCCTCCCGGCCCTCCCGGCCGTCCCCTCCCCCCCTCCCCTCCCTGGAGCCCCTGTGCGCACCCGTCTCGTCCTGTCCTCCGCCCGGCTGCTCGACCCGGGCACCGGCACGTTCCTGCCGCAGACCGCGCTCGCCGTGGCGGAGGACGGACGGATCTCGGCGCTCGGCGACGACCAGGAGATCCGCGGCCTCGCGGACGCAGGGACCGAAGTGGTCGACCTGAAGGGCGCCGTGGTCACGGCCGGCCTCGTCGACGGACACCTGCACCCGGTCAGCGGAGCCGAACTGACCGACGGGCTCGACCTGTCGCGCTGCGCGGACGTGGCCGACGTGCGGGAGGCGCTCGCGGCGGCCGTACGCGCACTCGGACGCGGTGACTGGCTGTTCGGATGGGGCCTCGACCCGAACGTCTTCGGCGAGGTCCCCGTGGGCATCGCGCCGTTCGACGCCGTGCTCGACGGGATCCCGGCCTTCCTGCTGCTCTTCGACGCGCACTCGGCGCTGGCGAGCCGCCGGGCGCTGGAGCTCGCCGGGGTGGACGGACCGCGCGCGTTCGACCAGGCCTCCGCGGAGGTCGTCTGCGACGCGCAAGGGCGCCCCACCGGGCTCCTCCAGGAGGACGCCGCGTGCGAGCTGGTCGAGCGGGTCGCGCCGCAGCCCACGCGGGAGGAGCGGCGGGACCGGCTCGCGGCGGCGCTGCGCGCGATGGCGGCGACCGGGCTGACCGGCGGGCACGTGATGGACGCGAACGGCGAGAGCCTCGCGCTGCTGGCCGAGCTCGACGCGGCGGGCGAGCTGCCGCTGCGGCTGCGGGTGGCGCCGTGGTGCCAGCCGGGTACGGACGCGGAGGGCGTGCGGGAGCTGATCGCCCAGCAGGGGACGGGCGGTGCGCTGTGGCGGGTGGACGGCGTGAAGCTGTTCATGGACGGCACGATCGACAACGGCACGGCGTGGCTGGAACGTCCCGACTGCCACGGGGAGTCCACGCACGCGTTCTGGCCTGATCCGGCCGCGTACACGCACGTCATCGGCGAGCTGCACCGGGCCGGGGTGCCGACGGCGACGCACGCGATCGGCGACGCGGCGGTACGGCACGCGCTGGACGCGGTGGAGAAGGCGGCGGCCTCGGGCGGGCGGGCGGTGCGCCACCGCGTCGAGCACATCGAGACGGTGCCGGACGACACGCTGCACCGCTTCGCGGAGCTGGGCGTGCTGGCCTCGATGCAGCCCACGCACTGCTGCGACTTCACGCGGGCGGACCACACCGACAACTGGTCGCGGCGACTCGGCGAGGAGCGCGCGTCACGGGCGTGGCGCTGCCGCGACCTGTGGGACTCGGGGGCCACGGTCGTCCTGGGCTCGGACTGGCCGATCGCCCCGTTCCCCCCGCTGGGCGTGATGGCCGGCGCCCGCCACCGCCGCCCGAGCCGCGACCTGACCCAGCCCCCGCACGGCCCGGAGCAGGCGCTGACGGGGCTGGAGGCGCTGCGCGCGATGACGGTGAACCCTGCCTACGCGTCGAACGAGGAGCACGAGGCCGGCCGCCTCACGGTGGGCCACCGCGCCGACCTCACGGTCCTGGCGGCCGACCCCCTGACGACCGAGCCGACCGACCTGCCGGACCTGCCGGTGCTCCTGACGACGGTGGACGGGCGGGTGACCTTCCGGTCGGAGCAGGCGGGCTGAGGCGAAGCCGCCGAGCGCCCCGACGGACCACCCCGCCGAGCGCCGGGCCGACGGGCCGCCGCCGCGCCCCCTACCCCCCCGGCCGCGCCCGCGTCAGCGACAGCAGGTCCCGGGCCGGGCCCGTGGGGCGGTGGCCCGTGGGCCAGACGGCGCGGAGGTCGCGGCGGAGGAGGACGCCGGCGACGGGGATGGCGACCAGGCGGCGCGAGGCGAGTTCCTCGGTGAGGGCGAGTTCGCTCAGGACCGCGGGGCCCGCGCCCGAGACAGCCGCCGCCTTCACCGCGGTCGTGGAGGCGAGTTCGAGGAGCGGCTGGGCCAGGCCGCCGTGGCCGGCGAGGGCCGCGTCGAGGACCTGGCGGGTGCCGGAGCCGCGCTCGCGCAGCACGAGCGGGGTCACGGCGAGCTCCGCCGGGTCGAGGGCCTTGCGGCGCCGGGCCCACGGGTGGGAGGGCGCGGCGACGACGGTCAGCCGGTCGTGCGCGATGACCGCCCCGTCCAGGCCCTCCGGTATCGCCAGGCCCTCCACGAAGCCCAGGTCCGCCTCCCCCGAGAGCAGCTGCTCGGCGACGGCCGCGGAGTTGCCGGCCTGGAGGGACACGGCGGTGTCGGGCCGGTCGGCGCGCAGGGCGATGAGCCAGCCGGGCAGCAGGTACTCGGCGATCGTCATGGACGCGGCGACCCGCAGCCGCGAGTCCCGGCGCCCCCGCAGCGCCTGCACGCCCGCGTCGAAGGCCTCCGCCGCCTCGACGATCCGCCGCGCCCAGTCCGTCACGAGCGCCCCCGCGTCCGTGAGCCGCGACCCGCGCGGGGAACGGTCGACGAGCGCGACGCCGAGCTGGCGCTCCATCGAGCGGATGCGGCTGCTGGCGGCGGGCTGCGTGATGCCGACGTCCCGGGCGGCGCGGCCGAGGCTGCCGTGCCGGGCCACCGCGAGGAGCAGTTCGAGCGCGCCGAGGTCGGGGACCCGGTGGGACAGGGGGTGCGGGATGTCGCTCGGCTCGCTGCTCATAAAATCAGCTTATGGGCTCATAGTCACGATGTCCCTGGTGGGGGGCGTGCGCCGGGGGGAAGGTCGAGACATGGCAACAATCGCTCCCTCTCGGTCGGTCCCCACCGCCGCCACCCCCGGCACCCGGTGGACCTCGGTCCGTCACCTCGGCCCCAACTGGTACGCCGCGGTCATGGGCACCTCCATCGTCGGCACCGCGGGAGCGACCCTCCCGGTGGACGTCCCAGGGCTGCGGACCGTCTGCACCGCGGTGTGGGCGCTGTCCCTGGTGATGCTGGTGACGCTGCTCGGCGCCCGGACGCTGCACTGGATCCACCACCGCGACCAGGCCCGCGCCCACCTCCTCGACCCTGCCGTGGCCCCGTTCTACGGCTGCCTGTCGATGGCGCTGCTCGCGGTCGGCGGCGGCGCGCTCGTCGTCGGCAAGGACTGGACGGGGCTGACGGCGGCCGTCGCCCTCGACAGCGTGCTGTTCGTCGTCGGCACGGTGATCGGCCTGGCGGCCGCGGCGGGGATCCCCTACCTGATGGTCGCCCGTCATCGCATCGAGACCGCGTCGCCCGCCTGGCTGCTGCCCGTCGTCGCCCCCATGGTCTCGGCCGCCGTCGGCCCGCTGCTCGTGCCCCACGTGGCCACCGGGCAGGCCCAGGAGACCCTGCTGCTCCTCTGCTACGCGATGTTCGGCGTCAGCCTGCTGGCCACCCTGGTCATGCTGCCCCTGGTCTTCGGGCGGCTGGTCACCGGCGGTCCCCTGCCCCTGGCGCTGACCCCCACGCTGTTCCTGGTCCTCGGGCCCCTGGGCCAGTCGACGACCGCCGCGAACAAGTTCGCCGACGCCGCCCAGGGCGTGCTGCCCGCCTCGTACGCCCACGGCTTCACCGCCTTCGCGGTCCTGTACGGCGTCCCCGTGATGGGCTTCGCGCTGCTGTGGCTGGTGTTCGCGAGCGCTCTGGTGGCCCGGGCGCGGCGCCAGGGCATGGGCTTCGCGATGACCTTCTGGGCCTTCACCTTCCCCATCGGCACCTGCGTGACCGGCGCCGAGGGCCTGGCCCAGCACACCGGGCTGGCCCTCTTCCGCTGGCTGGCGGTCGGGCTGTACGTGCTCCTGGTCGCCGCCTGGCTGGTGGCCGCGACCCACACCCTGCGCGGGCTGTTCAGCGGAGCGCTGCTCGCAGCACCCGGGGCGCCTCGGCCAGTGACGGCCCGTACCAGGTGAGATGACGCCCGTCGACGAGCGCGGCGACGGCCCCGGGGAACGCCTCGGGACCGTCCTCGCGGGTGAAGCGGTACGGCTCGTCGGGCAGGACGACCAGCTCGGGCGCCAGGGCGTTCAGCTCGTCGACCGGAACGCGCGGGTAGCGCTCGGGGTGCCCGGCGCAGAGGTTGCGGACGCCGAGGCGGGCGAGGAGGTCGCCGGCGAAGGTGTCGCGGCCGAGCACCATCCAGGGGCGCCGCCAGATCGGCACGACGGCGGTGCGGGGCGGCCCGTCCGGGGTCACGGCGGCCCACGCGGCCTCGGCCGCGTCCAGCCAGCCGGGCCGGGTGCGCACCCCGCAGGCCACGAGGACCCGGTCGAGCTCGGCGAGGGCCTGGTCGAGGGTGCGGATCTCGGTGACGAGGACGTCGAGCCCGGCGGCGCGCAGGACGTCGAGGTCCTGGGCCCGGTTCTCCTCCTCGTTGGCGATCACCAGGTCGGGGCGCAGGGCGGCGACGGCGGCCGTGTCCGGGTTCTTGGTGCCGCCGATCCGCACGGCGCCGCCCAGGTCCGCGGGGTGCGTGCACCAGTCGGTGACGCCGGCCAGCGTGCCGGGCGGCGCGGAGACGGCGACGGCCTCGGTGAGCGAGGGGACGAGCGAGACCACCCGCGGCCCGCTCATGCCTCCGCGGCCTCGATGTGGTCGGCGACGGAGACGAAGACCAGCCGGGTGCCGGGAAGGGTGGCACGCCAGCGGTGGCGCACCCCGCCGGAGAGGTAGAGCGTGTCGCCGCGCCCCAGGCGGTAGGCGCGGCCCTCGGCCTCGATCTCGGCGGCGCCGTCGGCCACGTACAGCAACTCGTCGTTGCGGTGCAGGAATTCGCGGCCCGCGTCCTGCTCGCCGGTGAACTCCAGGGCCTGCAGCTGGTGTCGGCCGCGGACCAGCGGCCGGACGCCGGGCGGCATCTCCCACAGCTCCTCGTCGGAGCGGACGACGTCCACGGTACGGGCGGCCTCGGCGGCGGCGAGGAGCTCGGCGGCGGTGGTCTCCAGGGCCACGGCGACCAGCTGGAGCGAGCGGTCGCTGGGGCGGGCCCGCTCGTTCTCGACCTGGCTGAGGAAGGGTACGGACAGGCCGCTGCGCTGCGCGACGACGGCCAGCGTGAGCTGGAGCGCCCTGCGGCGCCTTTTGACGGCCGCGCCCACGCGCAGCGACTCCTTGTCGTCCATGTCGGCCCCCTCCCTCGTGTCTCGTGCCTTACGCGTACTGGTCGGTTAACTGAACCTTACGCAGCTTTGGGCCGGGGTTTCGCGTCGTGGCGAAAAGGGGTGGTCGCCGAACACACTCGGCGACCACCCCTTTTCGGACAGGAGTCGTTTCGGCGGGTTACTGCGGCGCGAGCCGCTGCGCGACACCCGGGTTCCGGTCGAGCCAGGTGCGCACGGCCTCCTGCTCCTTGCCCTTGCCGGTCTCCTGGATGACGGCCTCCAGGCCGGTGAGCTCCTTCTCGCTCAGCTTGAAGTTCTTCAGCCAGGCGGCGACCTCGGGGTTCTCCGCGCCGAAGCCCTTGCGGGCCAGGGTGTGGACGCCGTCACCCTTGCCCCAGGCACCCTGGGGGTCCTCGAGCTTCTTGAGGTCGTAGGTGGAGTAGGCCCAGTGCGGCGACCAGAGGGTGACCGCGATCGGCTCCTTCTTGGCGTACGCGCGCTTGAGTTCGGCCAGCATGCCGGACGTCGAGCCGTCGACGACCTTGTACTCGCCCTCCAGGCCGTACTGCTTGAGCACCTTGTCGTTGAGGATGCCCATCATTCCGGCGCTCGGCTCGATGCCGACGATCCGGCCCTTGAACCGGTCGCCCTTGCCCTTGAGATCGGCGAGGGAGTTCACGTCCTTCATGTACGACGGGACGGTGAGCTCCAGGGAGGTGGGGCCGTACCAGGAGCCGAGGTCCTCCAGCTTGTCGTGGTACTTCGCCCAGTACTGGGAGTGGGTCACGGGCAGCCAGGCGTCGGTCTGGAAGTCGATCTGGCCGCCGGCGAGGCCGGTGTAGAGCGCGCCGGCCTCCAGCTGCTTGGTGTCGACCTCGTAGCCGCGCCGCTCCAGGAGCTCCTTCCAGAGGAAGGTGGAGGCGATGCCCTCGTCCCACGGGATGTAGCCGAGGCTGATCTTCTTGCCGTGGCCGGTGTTCGCCCCGGACGCGGTGGTGGAGGAGGCGCCGCCGGAGCCGAGGAAGCCCATGCCGCCGGCGACGAGCGCGAGGACGACGACGCCGACGAGGGCGGTGACGGGCTGCGGGCGGTGGTCCCAGAGGCGGGCCCCGGCGCGGGCGGCGCTCGCGGCGCGGGCCTTGGCGAGGGCGCGGCGGCCCAGCGGGGAGACCTGGCGGCCCAGCGCGCCGGTCATCCGGTCGAGGTACATGGCCAGGATGACGATGGAGATGCCGGCCTCGAAGCCGAGACCGATGTCGACGTTGCCGATGGCCCGGTAGACGGCGCCGCCGAGCCCGCCGCCGCCGACCATGCCGGCGATGACGACCATGGACAGGCCGAGCATGATGACCTGGTTGACGCCGGCCATGATCGTGGGCAGCGCGAGCGGCAGCTGGACCCGCAGCAGCGTGTTGCGGGGGGTGGTGCCGAAGGCCTCGGCCGCCTCGACGAGCTCGCCGTCGACCTGGCGGATGCCGAGCTCGGTCATGCGGACGCCGGGCGGCAGCGCGAAGACGATGGTGGCGATGATGCCGGGGACGACGCCGACGCCGAAGAAGATGATGCCGGGGATGAGGTAGACCATCGCCGGCATGGTCTGCATGAAGTCCAGGACCGGACGCAGCACGGCGCTGACGGTCTTGGAGCGGGCCGCCCAGATGCCGAGCGGCACGGCGATCACGAGCGTGACGAGGGTGGCGACGAGCACCAGCGAGAGGGTCGACATGGCGTCGTCCCACAGCTCGATGGAGTCGACGAGGGCGAAGCCCGCGAAGGCGAGGGCGCCCGCGGTCAGCCCGCGCAGCCACCAGGCGACGATCGCGAGGATGCCCGCGAAGAGCAGCGGCTGGGGGGCCGAGAGGACGGCGTCGATGCCGTCGTAGAGACCGGTGACGACGGTGGTGACGGCGTCGAAGAGCCAGGACAGCTGGGCCTGGAGCCAGTCGACGGTGCTGTCGACCCACTCGCCGAGGGGGAGCCTAGGCATGGGCGGTCACCTCCTGACCGGTGAGGCTTCCCATGGCGGCGAGGAGCCGTTCCTGCCGTACGACTCCGAGGGCGTGGCCCTCGGCGTCCTCGACGACCACGGGGTGCGGGGCCAGCGCGGAGACGGCGCACAGGTCGGCGAGGAGCGTGTCGGGCGTCACGGCGCGGCAGGAGCAGTCGGCCGGGCAGTCGCCGGGGGCGAGGACGCCGTCGGTCATGACGGCGGAGGCGGTGAGCACCCGGGTGCGGTCGACGTCCTGGATGAAGGAGGCGACGTAGTCGTCGGAGGGGCGGACCAGGATGTCCTCGGCGGTGCCGAGCTGGACGATCCGGCCGTCGCGCATGACGGCGATGCGATCGCCGAGGCGCATGGCCTCGTTGAGGTCGTGGGTGATGAAGACGATGGTCTTCTTCAGCTTCTGCTGGAGCACGAGCAGCTGGTCCTGCATGTCGCGGCGGATCAGCGGGTCGAGCGCGCTGAACGACTCGTCCATGAGCAGCAGGTCGGCGTCGGTCGCGAGGGCGCGGGCCAGGCCGACGCGCTGCTGCATGCCGCCGGAGAGCTCGTCGGGCCAGGAGGTCTCCCAGCCGCCGAGCCCGCACAGTTCGAGGGCCTCGGCGGCGCGCTTCTCGCGCTCGGCGCGCGCGACGCCCTGGACCTCCAGGCCGTAGGCGGCGTTCTCGAGGACGCTGCGGTGCGGGAAGAGCGCGAAGTGCTGGAAGACCATGCTGATCTTCCTGGAGCGGACGGCGCGCAGCTCCCGGGGGGACAGCGCCGTCAGGTCGGCACCGTCGTACAGGACGCGGCCCGCGGTGGGTTCGAGCAGGCCGTTGAGCATGCGGAGGAGGGTGGACTTGCCCGACCCCGAAAGACCCATGACCACGAAGATCTGACCGGGTTCGACGACGAAGGAGGCGTCGACGACGGCAGCTGTGGTCCCGTCGGCACGCAGGGCCTCGCGGTCGGCGGCGCCCTCCGCGGCGGCCAGCTTGCGGACGGCTTCATCGGGTCGTCTGCCGAACACCTTGTACAGGTGGTCGGCTTGGAGCCTGGACACATACACCTCACGGGTAGCAACGAAAAACGGCCCGCCACCCCCGCAGCAGCCGGGCCGTGGAGCGGGGCGGGTTCTGTCCGCTCGGCCCGTCGCGTACGGCATCCGTCGCCTTGCGGCGTCGCATCCCGCACCGGGTCCGCTCCGGGCTCGCGCCTGCCCCGGCCTTCGGGGGGCAAACGCAAAGGTGACGGGGGTCACGCCGGGGTCCTGGAACCAGAGCACGGGGATGCCTGGGGCGGGGGCGGCGCCGGGGCGTTGTCGGTGGGGTGCGGCATGATCGGGGGGTGACGCGACGCCTGATGCTCCTCGACACCGCCAGCCTCTACTTCCGCGCGTACTTCGGCGTGCCGGACTCGGTCCGCGCGCCCGACGGGACGCCGGTCAACGCCGTGCGGGGGCTGCTCGACTTCATCACCCGGCTCGTCCAGGACCACCACCCGGACGACCTGGTGGCCTGCTGGGACGAGGACTGGCGGCCGCAGTGGCGGGTGGACCTCATCCCCTCCTACAAGGCGCACCGGGTGGCCGAGGTGACGGAGTCGGGGCCGGACGAGGAGGAGATCCCGGACACGCTGTCGCCGCAGGTCCCGGTGATCGAGGAGGTGCTCGCGGCGCTGGGCATCGCCCGGGTGGGCGCCGAGGGCTTCGAGGCCGACGACGTGATCGGCACGCTGACCGCGCGGGCCGAGGGCCCGGTGGACATCGTCACGGGCGACCGGGACCTGTTCCAGCTGGTCGACGACGGGCGCGGGGTGCGGGTCCTGTATCCGCGGAAGGGCGTCGGCGACTGCGACCTGGTGGACGACGAGCTGATCCTGACGAAGTACGGGGTGCGGGCCGGCCAGTACGCGGACTTCGCGGCGCTGCGCGGGGACGCGAGCGACGGACTGCCCGGAGTGAAGGGCATCGGCGAGAAGACGGCGGCGCAGCTGATCACGGAGTACGGCGACCTGGCGGGCGTCCGGGCGGCGGCGGCCGACCGGACCTCGAAGCTGACACCGGCGAAGCGGCGCGGCATCGTGGAGGCGGCGGAGTACCTGGACGTGGCGCCGACGGTGGTCCGGGTCGCGCAGGACGCCCCGCTGCCGGACTTCTCCCCCGCGCTGCCGTCCGCGCCGCGGGACCCGGCCGCGCTGGCCGCGCTGGTGGAGCGGTGGGGGCTGGGCGGGGCGGTGGGACGCCTGCTGCCGGTCCTGGCGGCGGGGCGCTGACGAAAGCCCCCTGGAGCGGGTCCGACCGGGGTGCTAACTTAGGCAAACCTAAGTTTTTGGATCGGGAACGGGGAGACCGTCGTGGCAGAACAGCCCGCACGCAAGGCACCGAAGGCCCACGAGGCCCAGGTGGTGCGCACCGAGCGGATCACCCCGCACATGGTGCGCCTGGTCCTCGGAGGCCCGGGGCTCGCCGCGTTCGAGCTCGGTGAGTACACCGACCACTATGTGAAGCTGCTCTTCGCACCGGAGGGCGTGAGCTACCCCGAGCCGTTCGACATGGAGCGGATCCGCGCGGAGTTCCCGCGCGAGCAGTGGCCGACGACGCGGACCTACACGGTACGGGCCTGGGACCCGGTGCAGCGCGAGCTCACCGTCGACTTCGTGGTCCACGGCGACGAGGGCCTGGCGGGCCCGTGGGCGGCGCGGGCGCAGACCGGCGACACGGTGCGCCTGCTCGGCCCCGGCGGCGGCTACGCTCCGGACGAGGCCGCCGACTGGCACCTGCTCGTCGGTGACGAGAGCGCCCTGCCGGCCGTGGCGGTGGCCCTGGAGCGGCTGCCCGAGGGCGCCGTGGTGCACGCCTTCCTGGAGGTCTCGGACGCCTCGGAGGAGCAGAAGTTCACGACCGCGGCGGGTGTCGAGGTCACCTGGCTGCACCGTGGCGAGCGCCCCACGGGCGAGGCCCTGCTGGCGGCCGTCCGCGGCCTCGACTTCCCGGCCGGCGACGTCCACGCCTTCGTGCACGGCGAGGCCGGCTTCGTGAAGGACCTGCGCCGCCACCTCCGCATGGACCGCGCGGTCCCGCGCGAGCGCCTCTCCATCTCGGGCTACTGGCGCATGGGCAAGACGGACGAGGCCTGGCGCGCGATCAAGCGCGACTGGAACGACCAGGTGGAGCGCGAGCAGGAAGACTGACGCGCACCGGATGACCACGCCGAAGGGGCGGGAGCCGAGAGCTCCCGCCCCTTCGGCGTGCCGCGGCACCCCCGGGCTCCGCGCCTACGTCCCCGAGCCGAAGACCCGCCCCGAGGCGTCCACATGGGCCATCCGGCGCAGGGCGGCGAACATGGCCTCCCCGAGCACGGTGCCGACGACCACGCTCTCGACGATCTCCTCGCGGACCACGTTGCGCGCGACGTAGTCGACGTCGACGCGGGCCACCTGCTCCGCCGCGTCGGCGTAGGCGTCGAGGACCTCGGCGAAGGCGCCGTGCCCGACGCTCTCCAGGGCGGCGAGGGCGACCGCGAGGGCCTCGGCGGCGGGGCCGCGGGCGTGGGTGCGCCAGCCCCGGCGGGCGATCAGGTCCGCGACCGCCGTGCGGGCGGCGTCCAGGTCGTCGTCCTGTTCGCCCTCGTAGCGCGGCACCAGCCGGTCCGCGGCCGCGCCGAGCACCTTGTGCACCGGCCGCTCGGGGTCGTCGATCGCCCCGATGACCTCCCGGATGCCCGCGACGGACAGCCCACCCACGTCCAGCAGCGCGCGGATCAGGCGGAGACGCTGGACGTGCGCCTCCTCGTACGAGGCCTGGTTCGGGCTCGTGAGCCGCCCGGCGGGCAGCAGCCCCTCCCGTACGTAGTACTTGATCGTCGGCACGGACACACCGGCCCTGCGACTCAACTCTCCAATGCGCACCGCGCGTTCACCTTCCAGATCGCACTCCGGCCTTGCCACCGGCCCCACCATCATAGATAGTGGCGCTATCGGATAGTGGAAAGCGCCACTATCCATTCCGTTTGCAACGGGGGATTCCACATGCCATCCACACCGACACGGATACCGACCTCGCCGGCCTCGCCCGCGAACTCGGCGCCACAGCTGCGCACCCTCCACCGCCCCCTGGTCTGGTTCACCGCCTCCATGGGCCTCCTGGCCCTCGTGTGCGTCGGCGGGCTCCTGTTCGACGAGCGGGTTCTCGTCGGTGCCCCGATATGGGCCAAGCCGTTCAAGTTCTCGGTCTCGTTCGTCGCGTACGGCCTGACGCTCGCCTGGATGCTCTCCCTGCTGCCGGGCCGCCGGGCCCACCGGGTCGGATGGTGGGCGGGGACCGTCCTCACCGTCGCGAGCCTCCTGGAGATGGTGCTCATCACGACGCAGGTCGTCCGGGGCGAGCAGAGCCACTTCAACCAGGCGACGCCCTTCGACGCCGCCCTCTTCCAGGTGATGGGCATGACGGTCGTCGTGCTCTGGCTGGCCGCGCTCGTCATCGCCGTCCTGCTGCTGCGCGCCCGGATCCTGGACCGTGCCACCGCCTGGGCGGTGCGGATCTCCTCGTTCGTCGCGCTCGCCGGTGCGGCCGTCGGCTTCGTGATGGTCCAGCCGACCCCCGAGCAGCTCGCCCAGGAGAACCCCGCGACGCAGGGCGCGCACAGCGTCGGCGTCCCGGACGGCGGGCCCGGCATGCCGGTGACCGGCTGGTCCACCACGGGCGGGGACCTGCGCATAGCGCACTTCTTCGGCATGCACGCGCTGCAGCTGATCCCGCTGGTCCTGCTGGTGCTCTCCGCGCTCGCCCCGCGCTTCGTCCGGCTCGCCGACGACCGGCTCCGGCTGCGGGTGGTGCTGGTGGCGTCGGTCGCGTACGTGGCGGCCTTCGCCGTACTGGTCTGGCAGGCGCTCCGCGGCCAGCCGCTCCTCTCCCCCGACGGCCCGACCCTCGCCGCGGCCGGCGCCATAGCGGCCTTCGCCCTGGCGGGCACCGCGCTGGCCCTCCGCACCCCGTCGTCACCCGCCCCGACCCAGGAGCTCGCGGCATGACCGGCTTCCTCTTCGAGCTGACCTTCGTGCTCGCGGCACCGGTCTGGCTGCTCATGATCGTCGCGCCGGGCCGGCGTCTCACCGAACGGGTGGCGGCCTCGCCCCTGACCGTGCTGCCCGTACTCGCGGTCTACCTGGTCCTCGTCGCCCCCGTGGTGCCCGAGCTCTGGGCGGCGGTCAGCTCGCCCGACCTCGACGTCTTCCGCGACCTGACGGCGTCACCGAACGGCGCGGCCACCGTGTGGGCCCAGATCATCGCCTGGGACCTCCTGCTCGGCCAGTGGATCTACCGCGAGGGCCGCCGCCTCGGCTTCTCCCCCTTCCTCATGAGCCCCCTCCTCGTCCTCACGATCCTGCTCTCGCCGATCGCCTTGCTGGTGTTCCTGCCGATCCGAGCCACCGCGCTCCACAAGCACCCCCGGGAACGGCCGGCCTGACGCCCATGCAGCGCGGCGACACCGACACCGTCGCCGCCGTCACGGGCACCCTCGCGCTCGCCGTCCACGGCCCCGACGCGATCCCCGCCCGCTGGACGTCCGCTCTTCACGTCCCGCTGCCGGGCTTCGGCGACCGCGCCCTCGGGGCCGCCGACCTCCGTGACCTCGCGACCGGGCCGGCCGCCTGAAGTCCTCGACGGGCCGGGCCCGGCAGTTCGCCGCCTTCCGACGGCCGCGCCGGACCGGCCCCGGCTGGGCACCGTCCGTCGGCCCCCGGTCCGACCGGACCCCCTGCTACCGCGCCCGCACCGTCGCCAGCACCTCGCGGTCGGGCTGGAGGGTCAGGCTCGGGACCGGGTGGATCTCGCCGGGGCCGAGGTCGACGCGGAAGCGGCGGGCCAGGACGGCGAGGACGAGGACGGCCTCGACCATCGCGAAGCGGGTACCGAGGCAGACGCGGGGGCCGCCGCCGAAGGGGTACCAGGCGTACTCGGGTATCTCCTCGGCCGCCTCGCCCTCCGCCGGGTCCAGCCAGCGCTCGGGGCGGAACTCCAACGGGTCCCCGTACCAGCGGGCGTCGCGGTGGGTGGCCCACTGGCTGCTCCACACGCGGGTGCCGGCGGGGACCGGGGCGCCGCCCAGCACGGCGCCCTCCTTGGCGATGCCGGTGAGCAGCCAGATGGTGGGGAAGAGGCGCAGCGTCTCCTTCACCACGGCCTGGGCGTAGGTGAGTTCGGCGTAGTCGTCGAAGCCGGGGTCCCGGTCGCCGAGGACGCGGTCGAGCTCGGCGGCGAGTGCCTCGGAGACACGGGGGTTGCGGGAGAGCAGGTACCAGGCCCAGACGAGGGTGGAGCTGGTGGTCTCGTGGCCGCCGATGTAGAGCGTGACGGTCTCGTCGCGGATCTCCCGGTCGGAGAGGCGGGCTCCGCTCTCGTCCCGGGCGGCGAGCAGGCGGCTGAGGAGGTCGGGCCGCTCGGTGTCGCCGTCGCGGTGGCGGGCGACGACCCGGGAGACCTCGGCGTCGATGACGGCCGTGGCCCGCTTGATCCTGGCCCGGCCCGGGGTCGGCACCCAGTCGGGCAGCAGGGCGCCGATGCCGCTGAACTCGGCGCCGATCTCCTGCTGGGCGATGTCCATGGCGCGGCCGATGGCCTCGGCGTCGGCCGCCGTGTCGACGCCGAAGATGGTGCGGACGGCGATGAGCTGGGTGAGGGCGGCCATCTCCTTCTTGACGTCCACCCGCTGTCCGTCGCTCCACCGCTCGGCCAGGTCGACGGCGCACTCGGCCATGGTGGCGGCGTAGGACTTGACCTGCCGGGGCCGGACGGAGGGCTGCACGAGCGAGCGCTTGCGCCGCCAGTCGGCTCCCTTGGCGACCACGACCCCGTCGCCGAGCAGGGTGCGGAAGGCGATGCCGAGGTCGGGCTGGTCGAAGGTCCGCTCGACCTCGGTGAGGAGTTCCCCGATGGTCTCCGGGTGGGCGATGAACAGGGCGGGGGTGTTCCCGAAGCGCCAGCGGACGAAGTCCCCGCGCTCACGCAGCCGTTCGAAGAAGGCGAGCGGGTCCTTGCCGAACTCCGGCAGGTTCCCGAGCAGGGGCACGCCGCGCGGCCCTGGCACTGTCTTCCGCCCGTCCGCCGTCGTGGCGACGGCGGACGGACCGGCTTGCGTGGTCACGTGCGTTTCCTTCCGCAGGAGTTGCGTGGTGGTGTGCCCCAAGTACTCGCTCTTCCGTACGAGTTCATGGAAGCGGAAGGAAGCACCCCTTCGCCACCCCTGTGGAAAACCCTTGTCAGTTCGCCGTCAGACCACGGTGGGCCGAGACCCTCGCGACGGCGCACCGGCTCAGCTCACCGAGCTGTAGGCCACGACTCCCCTCAGCAGCGACTCGACCGCCTTGCGGGCGTTCTTCGAGACGGTGCTGTTCTCCCGCGGCGCGGCCGCCGCGATCTGGCCCAGGACGTCGATGACCTGCTTGCACCAGCGGACGAAGTCGCCCGCCGGCATCTCGGCCTCGCGCAGCACCTCGTCCAGGCCCTTGTCGGAGGCCCACTGGTAGGCCGCCCAGGCGAAGCCGAGGTCCGGCTCGCGCTGCCCGACGCCTTCGGCCTGGTGCAGCTTGAACTCCTCCTCCAGCGAGTCGAGCCGCCCCCAGATCCGCACCATCTCGCCGAGCGCCGCCTTGGCCTTGCCGGTCGGCAGCTTCGGCGCGACGGCGTCGTCGGCCTGCCGGGCCTCGAAGACCAGGGCGGAGACGCACGCGGCGAGTTCGGCCGGGCTGAGCCCCTCCCACACGCCCTCGCGCAGGCACTCGCTGGCGAGCAGGTCGAGCTCGCCGTACAGCCGGGCGAGCCGCTTCCCGTTGTCGGTGACGTCGTCGCCGCGCAGGTAGTCGAGCTCGGTGAGGAGCGCGACGATCCGGTCGAAGGTGCGGGCGATGGTGTTGGTGCGGCCCTCGATGCGCCGCTCCAGCTGCTGGGTGTCGCGCTGCAGCCGGTGGAAGCGCTCGGCCCAGCGGGCGTGGTCCTCGCGCTCGTCGCAGCCGTGGCAGGGGTGGGCACGGATCTCGGTGCGCAGCCGGGCGATCTCACGGTCGTCCGCGGCGGCCGCGCGCTTCTTGTGGTGCCGCTCCGGGTTGATGTGCCCGGCCTTGGTGCGCAGCGCCGAGGCGAGGTCGCGGCGGGACTGCGGGGACCGCGGGTTGAAGGAGCGCGGGATCCGCATCCGGTCCAGTGCCTCGACCGGCACCGGGAAGTCGATCGACGCGAGCCGCTTGACCTGCCGCTCGGCGGTGAGCACCAGCGGGCGCGGCCCGTCGTGGTGCTCGAAGCCGCGGTGGCCGTTGGTCCGGCCGGCCGGCAGGCCGGGGTCGAGGACGAGGGCGAGTCCGGCGAACTTGCCGGTCGGGACGTGGATCACGTCGCCGGGCTTGAGCCGCTCCAGCGAGGCGGCGGCCTCCGCGCGGCGCTGGTTGGCGCCCTGCCGGGCCAGGTCCGTCTCGCGGTCCTTGAGGTCGCGGCGCAGCCGCGCGTACTCCTCGAAGTCGCCGAGGTGGCAGGTCATGCCCTCCCGGTAGCCCTCCAGGCCCTCCTCGTTCTTCTGGACCTGCTTGGAGATCCCGACGACCGAGCGGTCGGCCTGGAACTGCGCGAAGGAGGTCTCCAGGAGCTCACGCGAGCGGTGCCGGCCGAACTGGTCGACCAGGTTGACCGCCATGTTGTACGACGGCTTGAAGCTGGAGCGCAGCGGATAGGTGCGGGTGCCGGCGAGTCCGGCCAGGTGGGCCGGGTCGAGGCCGCGCTGCCACAGGACGACGGCGTGGCCCTCGACGTCGATGCCCCGGCGGCCGGCGCGGCCGGTGAGCTGGGTGTACTCGCCGGGGGTGATGTCGGCGTGCTGCTCGCCGTTCCACTTGACCAGCTTCTCCAAAATCACGGAGCGGGCCGGCATGTTGATGCCGAGGGCCAGGGTCTCGGTGGCGAAGACGGCCTTGACGAGGCCGCGGACGAAGAGCTCCTCGACGACCTCCTTGAAGGTCGGGAGCATGCCGGCGTGGTGGGCGGCGATGCCGCGCTCCAGCGCTTCCAGCCACTCGTAGTAGCCGAGGACGTGGAGGTCCTCGTTCGGGATGGCGGCGGTGCGCTCCTCGACGATCTCGCGGACGCGGCGGCGCCCGTCCTCGTCGTTGAGCCGCAGGCCCGCGTAGAGGCACTGCTGGACGGCGGCCTCGCAGCCGGCCCGGCTGAAGATGAAGGTGATGGCGGGCAGCAGGCCCTCGGCGTCGAGCCGCTCGATGACCTCGGGCCGGCCGGGGGTCCAGATCCGGGAGCGCTGGCGCCGCTCGCGCTCGCGGTCGGCCTCGCGGACCATCTTGCCGCGGCGCCGGTCGCGCGGGTTGTACGTGCGCGAGTTCTCGGTGCGGGCGAGGCGCAGCAGGTCGGGGTTGACCTCGCGGCGGGAGGCGCCGCGGCCGCCGTGGTCCGTCTCCTCCTCGAAGAGGTCGTACATCCGCCGGCCGGCCAGGACGTGCTGCCACAGCGGCACGGGGCGGCTCTCGGAGACGATCACCTCGGTGTCGCCGCGGACGGTGTCGAGCCAGTCGCCGAACTCCTCGGCGTTGGAGACGGTCGCGGAGAGCGACACCAGCGTCACGGACTCGGGGAGGTGGATGATCACTTCCTCCCAGACGGCGCCGCGGAAGCGGTCGGAGAGGTAGTGCACCTCGTCCATGACCACGTAGCCGAGGCCGGAGAGCGCCTGGGACCCCGCGTAGAGCATGTTGCGGAGGACCTCGGTGGTCATGACGACGATCGGGGCGTCGCCGTTGACACTGTTGTCGCCGGTGAGCAGGCCGACCTTGTCGTTGCCGTACCGCTTGACGAGGTCGGCGTACTTCTGGTTGGAGAGCGCCTTGATGGGCGTCGTGTAGAAGCACTTGCGCCCCTGGAGGAGCGCGAGGTGGACGGCGAACTCGCCGACGATGGTCTTGCCCGAGCCCGTGGGAGCGGCGACGAGCACGCCCTTGCCCGCCTCGAGGGCCTTGCACGCCTCGATCTGGAAGGGGTCCAGACCGAACTCGTACATCTCGCGGAAGGGGGCCAGCGCAGTGGCCTGCTCGACGTTGCGGGCGCGGGCGGCTGCGTACGCTTCGGCTGGTGTGAGGTCCTCTGTCATCTTGTCGTCGAGCCTACCCGCCACCTCCGACAGTGACGCGATCTTTATCGACGGGCTTGGGATCGCGGGGCTTCGGATCGAAGGTCGTCCGGCCTCGGCGCCAGCACCTTGAGCGCGCCGGGGACGCACCGGACGGTCAGCGGCAGCGGGCCGAGGGGCTCCCCGTCGGCGTACCCGGTGGTGTCCGGAGCGTCGAGGGTGACGGAGCGGACCCGGTGGACGGTGACCTTGGGGTGGTCGAGGTGGGTGCCCTTGTAGACCCGCGGGAAGACCTTGATCAGCTCGGCCCGGCCGCAGTCCCCCACGACGGTGACGTCGAGCAGCCCGTCGTCCATGACGGCGTCGGCGCAGATCCGCATCCCGCCCCCGTAGGAGGGGCCGTTGCCGACGGCGACCAGGGTGGCCTCGGTCTCCAGCGCCGTGCCGTCGTCGAGGACGAGCCGGTACGGGACGGGCCGGAAGGTGGCGAGCTCGGCGAGGATCGCGAGGTCGTACGTGAAGCGGCCGAGCGGCAGCCGCATCCGGTTGCCGCGGTCGTTGACCCGGGAGTCGAAGCCGGAGGCGAGGACCGTGCCGAACCAGCGCCCGTCGCCCTCCGCGCGGGTGCCGGGCGCCCCTGCGTCGACCCGGCCGAGGTCGAGCGGACGCCCTCCGGTGGCCGTGAGCGCCTCGGCGGCGACCCGGCCGGCCGCGGCGGGGTCGCGCAGGGGCAGTCCGAGGCTGCGGGCGAAGTCGTTGCCGGTGCCCTCCGCGATCACGCCGAGCGGGGTGCCGGTGCCGGCCACGGCCTGGAGGGCGAGGGAGACCATGCCGTCGCCGCCGACGGCGACAAGGGCCCCGGTGCCGCCCTCGACGGCCTCGCGGGCGCGCCGCAGGGCGTCGTCGGCGTCGTGGCCGAGGACGGTGCGGACGGAGAAGCCGGCGTCCCGGAACGCGCGAGCGGCCGGCTGCGCGGCGTGCGCGCCCCGGCCGCGTCCCGCGGTGGGATTGACGAAGAGCGTGATCTCGCTGGTCATGGCGGGTCCCCCCGGACGGAGTCTGGGGGGACCCTACAAGCTCAGGTGATGTCGTCGTAACCGTTCAGCCGCTGCGACCTGACGCCGTCCGACTCGCCGGTGGCCTGCTCGGGCAGGGCCCGGGCGGCTTCGACGGTCTCGGGCCCACGGACCGGCTCGGGGGTGAGGTCGAGCTGCGAGGCCTCGTCGTCGTCGAGCTCGGCGTCGGGGTTGTTGCGCGCCCGGCGCTTGTCGTTGAGGAGCGAGAAGCCGACGGCCGCCAGGTACAGGATGGTGATCGGTCCGGCGAGGGCCAGCATGCCGACCGGGTCGGTGGTCGGGGTGATGACGGCGCCGAAGACGAACACGCCCATGATCACGCCGCGCCACCAGCGGGCCATGCGGCGTCCGCTGAGGACACCGGTGAGGTTCAGCATCACCAGGACCAGCGGGAGCTCGAAGGCGAGGCCGAAGACCAGCACCATGCGCAGGGTGAAGTCGAGGACGTCGTTCAGCCCGAGGATGTTCGCGGAGCCGTCCGGCGTGAGGCTGATCAGCACCTTCACGCTCACGGGAAGGATGAGGTACGCGAGGTAGGCACCGGCCCCGAAGAGCGGGACCGCGGCGCCCACGAAGGCGTACGTGTACTTCTTCTCGTTCTTGTGCAGTCCCGGCGCGATGAAGGCCCAGAGCTGGTAGAGCCAGACGGGGCTCGCGACGACGAGACCCGCCGTGAGGGAGAGCTGGATCGTCGTGCTGAACGGCGCCATCAACGTGTTGAAGGAGACGATCGCGCAGTTTCCACCACTACTGGTGACGCCTTCGGCGCACGTGGGCACCGACTTCGTCAGGAACTGCATCAGGTCCTCGCTGTACACGAGGGCCACGACGGTGACCGCGGCGATGGCCAGGAGGCCCTTCGCGAGGCGGTTGCGAAGTTCACGCAGGTGCTCCACGAGGGGCATCCGGCCCTCGGGATCCTTCTCCTGCTTGCGGGCAGACTTGAGCAACCCACGTCCTCATCTCGTGCGGCAGCCGTCGCCCTAGTGCGACGGCCGCGGCGGACCGGGTCAGCGCTTGGTGGTGTCCGTGGGCTCGGTCACGGGACGCGAGCTGGTCACGTCGCCGGGCGCGGCCTGGATGGTGCGGGGCGCGGGCTGCTGGTCCTGGGCGCCGGCGTGGGGCGGGTCGGCGGGGGCGCTCTGCTGGTCCTCGGACTTCATGGCCTTGGCCTCGCTCTTGAGGATGCGGGCCGACTTGCCCAGCGAACGGGCCATGTCCGGCAGCTTCTTGGCGCCGAACAGCAGGATGATCACGACGAGGATGAGAATGATCTCGGTGGGGCCGAGCCTACCCATAGCTGTTTACCTTCTTCACCGAGGCGACATTGGAGTGCGTGCCCGGCGGGTCGGACATGCGTCCGGCCACCGCGCTGCAAGCGATCGTAACCCGCAGGAGTAAACGGGCGGCAATGCCTGTGCATACTCGCGATTTCCTCCCGCGGACCCGGTCCATGGAAGCTCTTCGCAGCGTACGGCACGGATTCAGCGCAGCGTCTCGCCGGTCCTCGCCAGATCGACGGCGGCCCGTTCGAGGTCCTCGGCGGCCTGGTTGATGCGCTGTGTGGTGTGGGCCACTTGACGGCCGAGGCGCTGGGCCTCCAGGAAGACCTTGATCCCGAGGACACCGAGGACGGCGATGCCGAGGAAGCCGAGGGCGATGGCGAGCATGGGCCAGAACATGTGCCGAGCCTAGACGCCCCGACGCCGGGGGACGTCAGCCGGTGGTGTGCAGCCGGAGGGTGTTCACGCCGCCGCCGGTGAGGAGTTCGATGATCCGCTCACCGGCCGGCTTGCGGACGGAGCTGCCGCACTCGGGGCAGGTGAAGGAGTAGAAGGTGGTGCGGCGGCTCGCGCCGATGGCGAGCCGCAGGGCGCCCGCGGAGAGTTCGAAGCGGGAACGGCACTCGGGGCAGGCCGCCTTGAAGTGGACCGGGGCGACCGTCGCCGCAAGACCGGACATCGCAGACATCGCGGACATTTCCCTCAACTCTCCCCACTGCGGTACGTGCGTGCGTCTCACTGGGAACAGCGCCCGGTCCCCCCGGAACGTCACGTCCCCCTGCTCTCAGCCCTCGTACGCGGCCAGTGCGGCAGCCGCCGCCGCCTGCGCGCTGTCCGCGAGCTCCTGCGGGGCGACGATCCGCCCGTCGCTGCCGAGCCGCAGCGCCAGCCGGCGCAGCGAGGCCGGGGCCGGGGTCCGCAGCGTGATCCGCAGACCGCCGTCGGGCAGTTCGTCCGCGCGGTCGTGCGGGTAGTACTCGGCGACCCAGCGCCCCCCGGGACCCACCTCGACCACGACCTCGGGGTCCTCGGCGGACGGCTGCACGAGCCCCTCCGACAGGTCCCGCAGCTCGATCTCCGGGGGCGCCGCGTGCTCGTCCAGGATCCGGATCTCGGCGACCCGGTCGAGGCGGAAGGTGCGGCGCGCCTCGGAGAGGCGGCACCACGCCTCCATGTACGTGTGGCCGACGGCGAAGAGCCGGATCGGGTCCACCTCGCGCTCGGTGAGCTCGTCGCGGGCCGGCGAGTAGTAGCGCAGCCACAGGCGCCGGCGCTCGGAGATCGCCCGGTCCACCTCGGCGAAGACCCCGCCCTCGGACTCGAAGGTCACCGAGAGCCGGGAGCTGGCACCGGCCACCTCGCCGGCCGCCGCCTCCAGCTTGGCCGTGGCGCGCAACAGCGCCTCGCGGTCGCCCTCGCGCAGGCCGGGCAGGGTGGCCACCGCCCGCGCGGCGACCAGCAGGGCGGTCGCCTCGTCGGCGGCCAGTCGCAGCGGCGCCGCGACGTCGTCGGGGTTGTGCCACCAGATCCGGTCGCCGTCGGTGTCGATGTCCAGCAGGTCGCCGCCGCGGAAGCTGGTCCCGCACATCGGCAGGACGTCGAGGTCGGAGATCAGCTCGTCCTCGGTGATCCCGAAGGCGCGGGCCACGTCGGCGACGTGCGCGCCGGGCCGCTCGCGGAGATAGGTGACGAGGGAGAGCATCCGCCTCGTCTGGTCGATCGCGTTCGCCGCCATGGTTCCTTCCCCCTCAGCCCTTGGCCACGGCGCGCAGCCGCTCCACCACGTCGGCCCGCAGATCGGCGGGCTCCAGCACGACCACGTCGGGGCCGAACTCCACGAGCCAGGCGTCGAGGCCGTGCCCGTACGGGATCTCCAGCTCGTCCCAGCCGTCCGGTCCCTCCTGCACGGACTGGGCGCGGGACCGCAGCGGGTAGCCCGCGCCGGCCCGCAGCCTGATCCGGGCCGAGCGGGTGGCGGTCTCCCCCGCCCAGCTCTCGACGGTCTCCCGGACGGTGACGACATCGGGCACCGGCGCGGTGAAGGCGCCGGCCCGGGAGCGGACCTTGCCGGTGATGCGGGAGAGGCGGAAGACCCGCTCGGCACCGCGGTCGCGGTCCCAGCCGGCCAGGTACCAGTGACCGCGCCAGCACTCCAGCGTCCACGGCTCGACGTGCCGGGTCTCGGGGCGGGCGGCGTTGGCCTTGCGGTAGTCGAAGACGACCGGGCGCCGGTCGCGGCAGGCCAGCATGAGCGGTTCGAAGGCGGCCTCGTGCACCGGGATGCGCGGCTCCAGGGCACTGGCCTGGGAGTCGTAGGAGTCCTCCGCCTCCGGCATGCCGGCGGCGCGCAGCTTCTGCAGGGCGCCGCTCGCGGCCCCGGCGAGGCGGGCCTGCTGCCAGACCTTGGCGGCGAGTCCGAGGGCGGCGGCCTCCTCGGCGTCGAGGGTGATCGCCGGCAGCCTGTTGGAGTCGCGGCGGGCCAGGTAGCCGGTGTCGCCGTCCAGGTTCTCGACGGTCTCGATGACCAGGCCGAGCTCGCGCAGGTCGTCCTTGTCGCGCTCGAACATGCGGTTGAAGGCGTCCTCGCCCGTGGCCTCCATGTACGCCTCGATGGAGCCCCGGAGCTCCCGCTTGCTCAGCGGGCGGCGGGTTCCGAGCAGGCACAGCGCTAGATTCATCAGCCGCTCGGCCTTGGCAATCGCCATCGACGCCCCGCACCTCTTCTGCCGGATCCACTTGTCGGACGTCCGACCGTACCGCCCCGGGGTGTCCGGACAAAAGCCGAGGGCCCCCGCCGTGGAGGCGGGGGCCCTGTGGTCGACCCGGTGTCCGGGTCAGCGCTTCGCGACGCCCACGAGGTCGCAGACGAAGATCAGCGTCTCGCCGGGGCCGATCTTGCCGCCGGCACCGCGGTCGCCGTAGGCGAGGTGCGCGGGGATGACCAGCTGGCGGCGGCCGCCGACCTTCATGCCCTGGACGCCCTTGTCCCAGCCCTCGATGACCTGGCGGACACCGAGCTGGAAGTCCAGCGGCGCGCCACGGTTCCAGGAGGCGTCGAACTCCTCGCCGGAGTCGAACGACACACCCACGTAGTGGACCTTGACGAAGTCGCCGGCCTCGGCGAGCTCGCCGTCGCCTTCCCAGATGTCCTTGATCTCCAGGTCGGCCGGCGGCTCGCCGCCCGGGAAGTCGACCTCGGGCTTCTCGATGCTCACTGCAGTGCGCTCCTCATACAAACGTGAACCACGCGGACGACGGTCCGCGCGAACAGGACAGTCTTACATCTTCGCCAGGATGTCGACGGCGAACACCAGGGTGGAGTTCTTCGGGATCCCCTGCTTCTCCTGGTCGCCGAAGGCCTCGGACGGCGGGGCCACGATCAGGACCCGGCTGCCGATCTTCTTGCCGGTGATGCCGTCCTTGAGGCCCTTGAGGGTCAGCTGGGACAGCGGGAAGTTGGCGGTCTTGCCCGAGGCGTACGTCGAGTCGAAGACCTTGCCGTCCTTCCACAGGGCGGCGACGTAGTTCACGACGACCGTGTCGGTGGCCGCCACGGCCTCGCCCTTGGACTCCAGGATGTAGTTGGAGACCAGCTTGGTCGGCGGGGCGACCTTGGGGACGGTCAGCGAGGGCTGTTTGCCGTCGGTGTTGGTGCCGACCTGCGGCAGGTTCTTGTCGTCCTGGGCGACCGGGGTGCCCTCGGCGGACTTCGGGATGGTGACGGCCTTCAGGATGTCGACCACGAAGACCAGGGTGGCGTTGGGCTTGATGTCGCCCTGGCCCTGCGGGCCGTAACCGAGCTCCGGCGGGATGCCGATCTCGACGCGGCTGCCGACCTTCTGCCCCTCCAGGCCCTGGTCCCAGCCCTTGATGACCTGGCCGGCGCCCAGCGTCAGGTCGAAGGGCTGCTTCCGGTCGAAGCTGTTGTCGAAGGGGGTGGTCTCGTCCCACTCCTGGCCCAGGTAGTTCACCTGGAGCGCGTCGCCCTTCTTCGTGACCGGGCCCTTGCCCTCGCTGATGACGTTGACCTTGAGGGCCTTCGGCGGGTCGCCCACGCCCTTGGCGAGGGTGGGCTTCTCCCCGAACTTCTCGCCCGCGGTGATGGCGGGAAGACCGTTCTTCATCGAACCGGAATCGGAGCCCTGGTCGTCACTGCCGCAGGCCGCTGTGGAGAGCAGCAGCAGCGGGACGACGAGCAGGCCGGCAAGTCGGCGCACTAGTTCCTCAGATCTCAGACGGCACAGTAGTTGTCCCGACACTCTAGGGGACCACCCTGTGATGCCGTCGGCCCCGCACGTGAAACGTGCGGGGCCGACGGGCACGTCAGGACCGGTGCTACATACCGGCGATCAGCTTTTCCACCCGGTCGTCGACCGAGCGGAACGGGTCCTTGCACAACACGGTGCGCTGCGCCTGGTCGTTGAGCTTGAGGTGCACCCAGTCGACCGTGAAGTCCCGGCGCTGTTCCTGGGCGCGACGGATGAAGTCGCCGCGCAGCCGGGCCCTGGTGGTCTGCGGGGGCACCGACTTGCCCTCGAAGATCTTGACGTCGTTGCAGATCCGGGCCGCCTGGCCGTTCTTCTGGAGCAGGTAGTACAGACCGCGGCGGCGGTGGATGTCGTGGTACGCGAGGTCTATCTGGGCGACCCGCGGGTGCGACATGGTCATGTTGTGCTTGGCCCGGTAGCGCTCGATGAGCCGGTACTTCATGACCCAGTCGATCTCGGTCTCGATGCGGTCGAGCTGCTCCTCCTCGATCGCGTCGAGCGTCCGGCCCCAGAGCTCCAGGACCTGGGCGACGACACCGCTGCGGATGCCCCGGCGGTCGACGAAGTCGGCGGCCTTCTCGTAGTACTCCCGCTGGACCTCCAGGGCGGAGGCCTCCCGGCCGCTGGCGAGGCGCACCTTGCGCTGGCCGGTGATGTCGTGGCTGACCTCGCGGATGGCCCGGATCGGGTTCTCCAGGGTCAGGTCGCGCATCACGGTGCCCGCCTCGATCATGCGGAGCACGAGGTCGGTGGCGCCGACCTTGAGCAGCATGGTCGTCTCGGACATGTTGGAGTCGCCCACGATGACGTGGAGCCTGCGGTAGCGCTCGGCGTCCGCGTGGGGTTCGTCGCGGGTGTTGATGATGGGGCGCGAGCGGGTGGTGGCGGAGCTGACGCCCTCCCAGATGTGCTCGGCCCGCTGGGAGACGCAGTAGACGGCACCGCGCGGGGTCTGCAGCACCTTTCCGGCGCCGCAGATCAGCTGGCGGGTGACGAGGAACGGAATGAGGATGTCCGCGAGCCGGGAGAACTCACCGTGCCGGGCGACCAGATAGTTCTCGTGGCAGCCGTAGGAGTTTCCCGCAGAGTCGGTGTTGTTCTTGAAGAGATAGACGTCGCCCGCGATTCCCTCCTCGTGCAGGCGGCGTTCCGCGTCGACGAGGAGTCCTTCGAGAATGCGCTCGCCTGCCTTGTCGTGCGTGACCAGTTCGACCACGTTGTCGCATTCGGGAGTTGCGTATTCCGGATGCGAACCCACGTCCAGGTACAGGCGGGCGCCGTTCCGCAGGAAGACATTGCTGCTGCGGCCCCATGACACGACACGGCGGAAGAGGTAGCGCGCCACTTCGTCAGGAGACAGTCGGCGCTGTCCCCTGAACGTGCACGTGACGCCGTACTCGTTCTCCAGCCCGAAAATGCGGCGGTCCATGTCTGAACATTACGCCTGATGGCCTGTGCTGAAACCGGGTTCGACAACCCCGTTTCGATCATTTTCCGATGAGCGCGTGTTGTTTTCGGCCTGTACGGCGTCGGGGCCGGCGTTCCCGGCGCCCCCGCTGACGGCGTGTCGCACCCGGGGCGCGGGCGGGTCGCCGCCGAGGACGCGGCCGGTGACGGCGAGGACCAGGAAGGCGACGAAGCCGCCGACGCCGGCCACCGCGAATCCGGCCGGGGTCCCGGCCAGTTCGACGACCGGTCCGGAGACGGCCGAGCCGAGGGCCGCGCCGACGCCGAAGGTGGTGACGAGCCAGGAGAAGGCCTCGGTGACCGTGCCGGCGGGCGCGTGGCGGTCCACCACGAGGAAGGCGCAGGCGAGGGCGGGGGCCAGGAAGACGCCGGAGAGGGCGGCCAGCGCGGTCATGGCGGCCGGGCCGGGCACCAGCATCAGCGGCAGGTAGCCGAGGGCCAGCAGCAGCACGAGGACCCGCAGCCGCCGCTCGGGCGGCCCGGCCCACTGGCGGGCGCCGTAGAAGACGCCGCCGATCAGGGCGCCGAGTCCGAGGGCGGCCATGAGCCAGCCGTAGACGGCCTCGTTGCCGCGGTCGTCCGCGTAGGCGACGCCGGCGACCGTGATGGAGCCGAGGGCGAGCCCGACGAAGAAGAACGAGGCGAGCAGCGCGAGCAGCCCCCGCGAGCGCAGCGCCCCGAGCCAGTGCGCCTCGCGGGGCTCGGAGCGCCAGCCGCGGGAGGGCTCGGAGAGGACCACCGACAGGGCGCCGAGCACGCCGAGCAGGTTGATGACGACCAGGGCGGCGGCGGGCGACCAGAGCGCGACCAGGAGGGTCAGCAGCAGCGGCCCGACGGTGAACATGACCTCCTGGGCCACGGCGTCCAGGGCGTACGCCCGGTGGACCCGGTCCTCGCGGCCCAGGACGCTCGGCCACAGGGCCCGCAGACCGCCCTCCAGGGGCGGCGTGAAGAGTCCGGCGACCAGGACGGCGGCGTAGGCCAGGAGGAGGTTGCCGATGCCGGTGACGGCCAGGGCCGCCATGCCGAGGGCGGATATCAGGGCGGCCGGGAGCTGGACGCGGGGCTGCCCCTTGAGGTCGACGGCGCGGCCCAGCAGCGGCTGACCGACGGCGGTGGCGAGGCCGTACGCGGCGATGAGGCCGCCGGCCAGGCTGTAGCTGCCGCCCTCCGCGCGCGTGAACACGGTGATGGCGATCGGCCCGGTGCCGTTGGGGAGCCGGCCGACCAGCGTGCCGGCCAGCAGGCGGGCCGCGTGCGGCGCCTTCAGGATGTCGAGATAGCCGCCGTTCGCCCCGGCCTCGGTGGCCATGTCGTCTCCCCTCCCCGGGCCGCAGCCCCAGGTTTTACGTATAACGTATCGGGTCATACGTACCATGACCGCAGCGCGCCGGTCCACCCCGCGTGCCGGACCACCAGCCGCCGCGGAGGCACGAGTGCAGAGCCCGGAACCCTTCAGCGGGAGCCGCCCCACCAGCCGGGACGTCGCCCGGGCGGCCGGGGTCTCCCAGGCCACCGTCTCCCTCGTGCTCGGCGACAAATGGCGCGGCCGTGTGTCCGAACGCACGGCGGGCGCGGTCCGCGAGGCCGCCTCCGCGCTCGGCTACCGCCCCAACCTCGCCGCCCGCAACCTGCGCCTGGGCAGCACCAGGACGGCCCTGCTGGTCGTGCCGGCCCTCACCAACGAGTTCTTCGCCCGGGTCTACACGGGCGCCGCGACCGTCGCCGCCCGGCACGGCTTCGGCGTGGTGCTCTACCCCTCCCCCGACGGCGTCGGCCCCGCGAGGGACCCCTTCGCCTCCGCCCGGGCCGCCCTGGACGGCGTCATCGCGTCCTCCATGGCCACCGACGCCCTCAAGGCCTTCCGGGGCACCGACCTGCCGCTGGTCATGCTCGACAGCGACCCCTCCGACGGCGGCGCCACCGCCCACGTGAACCTGGACGTCGCCGACGGCATGCGCCAGGTCACCGGCCACCTCCTGGCCCTCGGCCACCGCAGCTTCCTGCACCTGGCCTCGGCTGTGTCGTCCTGGACCTTCGACGTCCGGGCCGCCGCCCTCGCGGAGTCCCTGAGCGGCGCGTCGGTACGGACGGTCCGCGCCCCGCTCGACGTCCAGGGCGCCCGTGAGGCCGCCCAGCGGGCCCTCTCGGGGCCGGGGCCCCGGCCCACCGCCATCGTGTGCGACGACGACATCCTCGCCGCGGGAGCTTGCAAGGCGGCGCGGCGGCTCGGGCTGCGGGTGCCCGAGGACCTCTCCGTGACCGGCTTCGACGACCTGGCCCTGGCCACCGCCGTGGAACCCGAGCTCACCACCGTACGGCTGCCCGCCGAGCGCATCGGCGAACGGGGCATGGCCGCGCTGCTCGCCGTCCTGGACGGCCGCGAGCCGGAGCACGGCGACCTGCCCGTCACGCTGGCCACCCGGGCCTCCTCCGGCCCCGCACCGGCCCGCTGAGCCGCCCCCGGCACGCGCAGGGCCCCGGGACCGTGGCGGTCCCGGGGCCCTGCGCGTGTCCGGCGGTCCTACTCCTCGCCGCCCTCGGCGGCGTCGTCGACCTCGTCGGACGGGTCGTCCGTCTTCGCGACCGCCGCGTCGTCCGCGCCGAGCAGACGCACGAGCTGCCGGCCGACGATCCGCTTGAACTTGCGCTTCTGCGGGCGGGTACGGTCCAGGACCGCCACCTCCAGGCGCTCCGCGGGGATCTCCCGCTCGGTGCCGTTGGTGTCCCGGGAGAGCGCCTGCACGGCCAGCTTCAGCGCCTCGGCGAGGGACATCCCGTCGCGGTGCCGCTGGTCCAGGAAGGAGCTGATCTGCTCCGCGTTGCCGCCGACCGCGACCGAGCCGTGCTCGTCCACGATCGATCCGTCGTGCGGCAGCCGGTAGATCTGGTCGCCCTCGGGCTCCGCGCCGACCTCGGCGACCACCAGCTCCACCTCGTAGGGCTTCTCGCCCGCGCTGGAGAAGATGGTGCCCAGGGTCTGGGCGTAGACGTTGGCCAGACCGCGGGCCGTCACGTCGTCGCGGTCGTAGGTGTAGCCGCGCAGGTCCGCGTAGCGCACACCGCCGATCCGCAGGTTCTCGTACTCGTTGTACTTGCCGGCGGCGGCGAAGCCGATCCGGTCGTAGATCTCGCTGAACTTGTGCAGCGCGCGGGACGGGTTCTCGCCGACGAAGACGATGCCGTCGGCGTACTGGAGGACGACCAGGCTGCGGCCCCGGGCGATGCCCTTGCGGGCGTACTCCGCCCGGTCGGCCATGGCCTGCTGGGGTGAGACATAGAACGGCGTGGACACCGGCTATCCGTCCCTTTCTTCTGGGCTTCTACGGGGTGGCGACGCGTGGTCAGAGCAGGGCGGCACGCGGCCCGTCGGGCTGCTCCAGACGCCGCTCGGTGATCGCCCGGGCCAGCTCGGAGGACTCCGCCTCGGTGAGCCTGCGGAAGCCCTCGTCGGTGATCACGGTGACGATCGGGAAGATCCTGCGGGCCAGGTCGGGCCCACCGGTCGCCGAGTCGTCGTCCGCCGCGTCGTACAGCGCCTGGACGACGAGCGTGGTGGCCTGCTGCTCGGTCAGGTCGTCCCGGTAGAGCTTCTTCATCGAACCGCGGGCGAAGATCGAGCCCGAGCCGGTGGCCGCGAACCCGTGCTCCTCGGAACGGCCGCCGGTGACGTCGTAGGAGAAGATCCGGCCCTTCTCCCTGCCCTCGTCCCAGCCGGCGAAGAGCGGGACGACGGCGAGGCCCTGCATGGCCATGCCGAGGTTGCCGCGGATCATCGTGGACAGGCGGTTGGCCTTGCCCTCCAGGGAGAGGGTCGCGCCCTCCACCTTCTCGAAGTGCTCCAGCTCCAGCTGGAACAGCTTCACCATCTCCACCGCGAGCCCCGCCGTACCGGCGATGCCGACCGCGGAGTACTCGTCTGCCGGGAACACCTTCTCGATGTCCCGCTGCGCGATCATGTTCCCCATCGTCGCCCGCCGGTCACCGGCGAGCACCACGCCGCCCGGGAAGGTGGCGGCGACGATGGTCGTGCCGTGGGGCGCCTCGACGATCCCCTCGGGAAGCCTCCGGTTGCCCGGGAGCAGCTCCGGCGAGTGGTCGGCGAGGAAGTCGATGAACGAGGACGAGCCCGGCGTCAGGAAGGCCGCCGGCAGACGCCCGATACTACGAGGGTTGGCTTCCACGCGATTCCTTCCGGTGGGGACGACGGCCCGCCGTGGGACGCTCGGGCCGATCTTGCTTGCTGTGCACGGACCTTACCCGTGCCCGTGCCCGTCATCCGTCCCCGGGCCCACGGCTTTTCCGGGGCTCCGGGGACGGAGGCGACAGGCTCGCCGGAGCGGCTACTCGCCGCCCTTCTGCACGAAGGACCGCACGAAGTCCTCGGCGTTCTCTTCCAGCACGTCGTCGATTTCGTCGAGGACGGAATCCACGTCGTCGGAGAGCTTCTCCTGGCGTTCCTTGAGGTCGGAGCTCGCCTCCGTGGTGGTCTCCTCGACCTCCTCGGTGGAACGCGTCGCCTTCTGCTGTCCGCCGCCGGTGTCCTTGGTCGCCATAAACCTCACCCCGCTCGAATCGGCCCGCTCGTTCGGATCCCTACAAGATCAGACCCTACAAGCCGGGACTGACATCGGCCCCGCAGTTTCTACAACGTCCGGGCACTGCTCCCATGATTCCCAGTCCCCGGGCATTTCAGCCGCGCCCGGGGAATCCGGAAATCGCGTCCGCTTTCTCAGCCGCCGGACAGGACGCGGACCAGTTCCTCCGCCGTGCGGCAGCGGTCCAGGAGGTCCTTCACGTGTTCCCGGGTACCCCGCAGGGGTTCCAGGGTCGGGACCCGCTGGAGCGAGTCGCGCCCGGGCAGGTCGAAGATGACCGAGTCCCACGAGGCCGCGGCCACGTCGTCCGCGTACTGCTCCAGGCAGCGGCCGCGGAAATAGGCCCTGGTGTCCTCGGGAGGGCTCGTCTCCGCCCGTTCCACCGCGGGCTCGTCCAGCAGGCGCTTCATGCGCCCACGGGCCGCCAGGCGGTTGTACAGGCCCTTCTCGGGGCGCACGTCGGCGTACTGGAGGTCGACCAGGTGCAGCCGGGCGGCGTCCCAGTCCAGGCCGTCCCTTCGCCGGTAGCCCTCCATGAGCTCCCGCTTGGCGATCCAGTCCAGCTCGCCGGCCAGGCTCATCGGATCGTTCTCCAGCCGGTTGAGCGTGTCCTCCCAGCGGACCAGGACGTCCTTGGTCTGCTCGTCGGCGTCCGCCCCGTACCGCTCCTCCACGTACTTGCGCGCCAGCTCGAAGTACTCCATCTGCAGCTGCACCGCGGTGAGCGTCCGGCCGCTGCGGAGCGTGACGAGGTACTGGAGCGTCGGGTCGTGCGAGACCTGGTGGAGGGTGCGCACAGGCTGGTCGACGGCGAGGTCGACGGTGATGAAGGAGTCCTCGATCATCGAGAGGACCAGCGCCGTCGTGCCCAGCTTCAGGTAGGTCGAGATCTCGGAGAGGTTGGCGTCGCCGATGATCACGTGGAGGCGGCGGTACCTCTCCGCGTCCGCGTGCGGCTCGTCGCGGGTGTTGATGATCGGGCGCTTGAGGGTGGTCTCCAGGCCGACCTCGACCTCGAAGTAGTCCGCCCGCTGGCTGATCTGGAAGCCGTCCTTGCGTCCGTCCTGGCCGATGCCGACCCGGCCGGCGCCGGTGACCACCTGGCGGGAGACGAAGAAGGGCGTCAGGTGGCGCACGATGTCCGAGAAGGGGGTCTCCCGCTTCATCAGGTAGTTCTCGTGCGTGCCGTAGGACGCGCCCTTGTTGTCGGTGTTGTTCTTGTAGAGGTGGATGGGCTGGGCGCCGGGGAGCTGGGCGGCCCGCTCGGCGGCCTCGGCCATGATCCGCTCGCCGGCCTTGTCCCACAGGACCGCGTCGCGGGGGTTGGTGACCTCGGGCGAGCTGTACTCGGGGTGGGCGTGGTCCACGTAGAGCCGCGCGCCGTTGGTCAGGATGACGTTGGCGAGGCCGATGTCCTCGTCGGTGAGCTGGCTGGAGTCGGCGGCCTCGCGGGCGAGGTCGAAGCCGCGGGCGTCCCGCAGCGGGTTCTCCTCCTCGAAGTCCCAGCGGGCGCGGCGCGCCCGGTGCATCGCCGCCGCGTAGGCGTTGACGATCTGGGACGAGGTGAGCATGGCATTGGCGTTGGGGTGCCCGGGGACGGAGATCCCGTACTCCGTCTCGATGCCCATTACTCGCCGTACGGTCATGCGGCCCTCCTTGCCCGGCACCGCTCCCCGCATCATGCGTGTCGCGGCGGTACCCACGAGCCTAGAGCGGCCTCGCGTGTACGGGGAGATCAGAAGCGGATCGGTGAGTGGAAAACGACGGCTGCGGACGTCCGGTTCCGGACACCCGCAGCCGGTGCGCGTTCCTACAGGTACTGACCGGTGTTCGCCACCGTGTCGATCGAGCGACCGGTGTCCGCGCCCTGCTTTCCGGTGACGAGGGTGCGGATGAAGACGATCCGCTCGCCCTTCTTTCCGGAGATCCGGGCCCAGTCGTCGGGGTTGGTGGTGTTGGGAAGGTCCTCGTTCTCCTTGAACTCGTCCACGCATGCCTGGAGGAGGTGGGAGACGCGAATGCCCTTCTGGTCGTGGTCGAGGAATGCCTTGATGGCCATCTTCTTGGCCCGGTCGACGATGTTCTGGATCATCGCTCCGGAGTTGAAGTCCTTGAAGTACAGGACTTCCTTGTCGCCATTGGCGTACGTGACCTCGAGGAAGCGGTTCTCCTCGCTTTCCGCGTACATCTGCTCGACCACGGACTGGATCATCGCGTGGGCGGCCGCCACCTTCGAGCCACTGTGCTCGGAGAGGTCGTCCGCGTGCAGCGGGAGGGTGGCGGTCAGGTACTTGGCGAAGATGTCCTTGGCCGCTTCCGCGTCCGGACGCTCGATCTTGATCTTCACGTCGAGCCGGCCGGGCCGCAGGATGGCGGGGTCGATCATGTCCTCGCGGTTGGAGGCGCCGATGACGATGACGTTCTCCAGGCCTTCCACACCGTCGATCTCGGCGAGCAGCTGGGGGACGATGGTGTTCTCCACGTCCGAGCTGACACCGGATCCGCGGGTGCGGAAGAGGGATTCCATCTCGTCGAAGAAGACGATGACGGGGGTGCCCTCGCTCGCCTTCTCCCGAGCACGCTGGAAGACGAGGCGGATGTGCCGCTCGGTCTCGCCGACGTACTTGTTGAGGAGCTCGGGGCCCTTGATGTTGAGGAAGTACGACTTCCCCGCGGGCTGGCCGGTCACCTCGGCGACCTTCTTGGCAAGGGAGTTGGCGACGGCCTTGGCGATGAGCGTCTTGCCGCAGCCGGGCGGGCCGTAGAGCAGGATGCCCTTCGGGGGCCGCAGTTCGTGCTCCTTGAAGAGGTCCGGGTAGAGGTACGGGAGCTCGACGGCGTCGCGGATCAGCTCGATCTGGTTGCCCAGGCCGCCGATCTTGTCGTAGTCGACGTCCGGGACCTCTTCGAGGACGAGCTCTTCGACCTCGCTCTTGGGGACCACCTCGTAGACGTAGCCCGACCTGGGTTCCAGGAGGAGGGCGTCGCCGGGACGGATGGTGATGTCGAGCAGCGGTTCGGCGAGCCGGACCACCCGCTCCTCGTCGGTGTGCCCGACGACCAGGGCCCGCTCGCCGTCCTCGAGGATCTCCTTGAGGGTGACGATGTCCCCGGCACGCTCGAATTCCATGGCCTCGACCACGTTGAGCGCCTCGTTGAGCATGACTTCCTGGCCCCGCCTGAGCTCCTCGAGCTCGACGCTGGGGCTGACGTTCACCCGGAGCTTGCGGCCCCCGGTGAAGATGTCGCACGTGCCGTCCTCGTTGGCCTGCAGGAAGACACCGAAGCCGGCCGGCGGCTGGGCGAGCCGGTCGACCTCCTCCTTGAGGGCCACGATCTGGTCGCGGGCCTCACGGAGCGTGTTGGCGAGCCGCTCGTTCTGCGCGGACACGCCGGCCAGGTTCGTCTGCAGCTCGACGATCCGCTCCTCGAGAATCCTCGTGTGTCGCGGAGAGTCGGCGAGCTTGCGGCGCAGGACGGCGATTTCCTGCTCGAGATAGGCAACCTGGCCGGCGGGGTCCTCAGACCCCCGCCCCGGCCGGATGCCGCGGTTGATGTCGTCGTCGTGGGCTGCCACGGTCCTCACCTCCTCCAAGGGGAGCTGGACGCTTCCTGACCCTACCTGGGTGGGTGATGATTGAAACCCCTAGATCAAAAAGACTCCGGGGTGTGTCCGATCTTCACCCTTGCGCTTCCCCTCACGCCAGGGGAATACCCACCGCCGGACAATGCAAAAGCGGTCGGTTGTATCGTCGTGGGTGGTCAACACCCGTCAGGCTTGACCGGACTTACTTGCGGCTCGCCCGCGCGACGCAGAAACGGCAGGAGATATGACCGTGCAGCACGAGGCCCCGGCCACGGCCGCCGACGAGGCGCTGGAGGTCTGGATCGACCAGGACCTGTGCACCGGGGACGGGATCTGCGCGCAGTACGCTCCCGAGGTCTTCGAGCTCGACATCGACGGGCTCGCTTATGTGAAGAGCGCGGACGACGAGCTGCTCCAGGCTCCGGGGGCGACGACCCCCGTTCCGCTGACGCTGCTGACCGACGTGGTGGACTCCGCGAAGGAGTGCCCGGGCGACTGCATCCACGTGCGGCGGGTCGCGGACGGCGTCGAGGTGTACGGCCCCGACGCCGAGTGACGGCTCCCTGAGGGCCCCTCGGGGCCCGGGAGGTCAGACCGCGCGCGGCTCGCTCCGGGCGGCGCGGACGAAGGCTCCGCCCTTCCAGCGCCAGGTCACCTGCTCGCTCTGGTCGGGGCAGCAGCTGGGGACGTCCGACGACGAGTAGCCGAGCAGCGTGGCGCGCACGGCTCCGTCCCGTACCGCGAGACCGCTCACGCTCTTCAGCTCCGAGGGCTCCACGAGGGTGGCCACGACGCGCGCGGCGGAGGCGCCGGCGCCCTTGCCGTGGGTGAGCACGTAGACGCCACTGGGCGGCGTTCCGGAGCCGGCTTCGCAGTGTACGACTGCGACGGTCTCGGGATTTCCGTCGCCGTCGAGGTCCCCGCTGGCACGCTGGGCGATCTTGCTGGGCCCTCCCCCGCACTGCAGCGGGTACCGAGCCGTGGCGGCGTCCGGAGCGGGCCTCGGCGCGGGGGCCGCGGTGGCTCCGGCGGCGCCGGGCTGGAGCAGGCCCGCGAGGGCGACGACTCCGGCCATCGCGGTCGCGGTGGCCAGCCAGTGCACCGGACGGGCGTGGGTGTGCGCGAGGTCCGGGACGGCGGAGGTCTGCACGCGAGAAGTCTCCTGTGAGGTGGCGCGGAAGGAGTTGCGGGCATCGTGCCACACGTCACAGGAGGGCGGAACAGGCGGGGTCGGCTGCCGCCCGGGCCCCGTCGACGCCCCGCGCGGGGAGCCGAACATGAAGGTGCCGCCGTCGACTTCCACGCCAGGAGGCGGGAAGTCGGCGGCGGCACGCCTGCGTTGTGGGGGCGTCAGCCCTTGTTGGGACCGTCGTAGTCCTCGCCGTACGCGCCCTTGGAGGGCCGACGGCGGCGCATCGGGGGCTCGACGCCGTCCGCCAGGCGGCGGGCGGTGACGAGGAAGCCGGTGTGGCCGATCATGCGGTGATCGGGGCGCACGGCCAGACCCTCGACGTGCCAGTTGCGGATCATGGACTCCCAGGGCTGCGGCTCGGCGTAGCAGCCGAACTCGCGGATGGACTCCACGGTGCGCGCGAGCTGCGTGGTGGTGGCCACGTAGCAGCAGAGGATGCCGCCGGGGACGAGCGCCTTGGAGACGGCCTCCAGGCACTCCCAGGGGGCGAGCATGTCGAGGATGACGCGGTCGACCTCGGTGTCGGACAGGTTGTCCTGGAGGTCGCCGACGGTCAGCTGCCACGCGGGGTGCGGACCGCCGAAGTAGCGCTCGACGTTGCCCTTGGCGATCTCGGCGAAGTCCTCGCGGCGCTCGTAGGAGTGCAGCATGCCGCTGTCACCGATGGCGCGCAGCAGGAAGGAGCTGAGCGAGCCGGAGCCCACACCGGCCTCGACGACACGCGCGCCGGGGAAGATGTCGGCGAAGGCCAGGATCTGCCCCGCGTCCTTGGGGTAGACCACGGCGGCGCCGCGGGGCATGGACAGGACGTAGTCGGGGAGCAGGGGGCGCAGCGCGAGGTAGGCGACGTTTCCCGTGGTACGGACAACACTGCCCTCGGGAGCACCGATCAGCTCGTCGTGGGGGAAAGAACCCTTGTGGGTGTGGAAGTTCTTCCCGGCCTCGAGCGTGAACGTGTAGTGGCGTCCCTTGGGGTCGGTGAGCTGGACCTGGTCCCCGACCTTGAAGGGCCCGCGACGGCGGGCGGCACCGGTCGGTTCGGACATGCGAACAGAGTACCGGGATTACGAGGAGGGTCGTGCCATGGCCTTGACGAAGGCCCGCTCCACGTCGGCCGTGGAGAGCACGCCGTAGATCTCGCCGCCGTCCTCGACGACCAGGTACTCGGTCGCGGGACTGGCCCGCAGGTGGTCCAGGAGGGGCTGGCCGGCGAGCTCGGCCGGGACCCTCATGCCCTCGGAGAGGTCCTGGGCGAGGGCGCTGACCGCGACCCAGGGGCGGCGGTGCTGGGGGACGCTCGCGATGGCGGTCTCGCGGACGATGCCGGTCGGGCCGCCGTGGCCGTCGACGACGACCAGGGCGCGGGCGCCGGCCTCGTTGGCGCGGCGCAGGGCCTCGGAGAGCGGGGTGGCGGACTCCACGGGGACGGCGCGCCGGGTGAGGGTGCGGGCGCGCAGCTCGGGGAGGTGTTCGCGGAGCCGGGCCATGCGCAGGCTGTTGCCGGCGCCGGTCCAGATGATCGCGGCGAGGATGGCGGCGAGCAGCGCGTCGGTGACGGTGGTGAAGCCGGAGATGTCCTCGGTGGAGTTGCCGAGCAGGCCGGTGCGGGTGAGCAGGGGCAGGCCGATGAGGACGGTGACGGCGAGGGCGCGCCCGATCCAGGCGGCGGCGACGGTGCCGGTCATGGCGTTGCCGGTGATCTTCCACACGACGGCGCGGAGCATCCGGCCGCCGTCGAGGGGCAGGCCGGGCAGCAGGTTGAAGACGGCGACGATCAGGTTGGAGATCATCAGGCCGCCGAGGAGGACGCCGGGGACGGTGCCGGGCTCGACGGCGTACAGGCTGAGGTAGAAGACCCCGGCGAGGACGAGGGAGAGCAGTGGGCCGACGAAGGCGAGGAGGAACTCGCGGCCGGGGGTCTCGGTCTCCTTCTCGATCTCGGAGACGCCGCCGAAGAACTGGAGCTGGATGCGCCGCACCGGCAGCTTGAAGCGGAGCGCGGCGAGGGTGTGGGCCAGCTCGTGCACGAGGACGGACGCGTAGAAGGCGATCGCGAAGAACAGCGAGACCAGGTAGCGCGCGGCGCCGAGCTCGGGCAGGACGCGTTCGATCTGGTCGCCGAAGACCCAGGTGATGAGGGCGGCGACCAGGAACCAGCTGGGCGCGACGTAGACCGGCACGCCGAAGGGCCGGCCCATGAGGATGCCGCCGCCCGGCTCCTCGGTCCGCTGCGGCTTGGACTCGTCCTGGTTCACGGGTTCCTTTCGTCGCCGAGCTGCATGGCCCGCGTCACTCGGTCACGGTTCGATCATGCAGTGCGACGGGGTCCTGAGTCGATGGTATTCCGCTCGCTGTCAGTGGCGGGTCGTAGGGTCTGGGTCATGAGTACGAGCGAGCAGCCGCCGACGGGGCCCCGGACGCCCACGTCGTTGTCGCCGTCGCGGGCGAGCGACTTCATGCAGTGTCCCCTGCTGTACCGGTTCCGGGTGATCGACCGGCTGCCGGAGAAGCCGAGCCCTGCGGCGACGCGCGGCACCCTGGTGCACGCGGTGCTGGAGCGTCTCTTCGACGCGCCGGCGGTGGAGCGGACCGCGCCGCGGGCGAAGGCGCTGATCCCCGGCCAGTGGGACCGGCTGCTCGGCTCGCGGCCCGAGCTGGGCGAGCTGTTCGCGCAGGACCCGGACGGCGAGCGGCTGGCGCAGTGGCTGACGGAGGCGGAGGCGCTGGTCGAGCGGTGGTTCACGCTGGAGGACCCGACGCGTCTGGAGCCGGCCGAGCGCGAGATGTTCGTGGAGACGGAGCTGGAGTCGGGGCTGCGGCTGCGCGGGGTGATCGACCGGATCGACGTGGCGCCGACGGGCGAGGTGCGGATCGTCGACTACAAGACCGGCAAGGCGCCGCGCCCGGAGTACAGCGAGGGCGCGCTGTTCCAGATGAAGTTCTACGCCCTGGTGATCTGGCGTCTGAAGGACGTGGTGCCGCGCCGACTGCAGCTGGTCTACCTGGGCAGCGGGGACGTGCTGACGTACGACCCGGTGGAGGCGGACCTGCTGCGGGTGGAGCGCAAGCTGCTCGCCCTGTGGGAGGCGATCCGGCTGGCGACGGAGTCGGGTGACTGGCGGCCCCGGCCGACGAAGCTGTGCGGCTGGTGCGACCACCAGGCGGTGTGCCCGGAGTTCGGGGGCACTCCCCCGGTGTATCCGCTGCCGGTGGTGCCCGCGCGGCCGGCCGAGTCGGGGACGTCCGACGAGGGCGGTCGGGCCGAGGAGGACGGTCAGGGCAGAATGGGTGCGGTCCAGCCCGCCCCGTGAAGGAGTTTCCCGTGGCCATCCGCGTCCTACTGGTCGACGACCAGCCCCTGCTGCGCACCGGTTTCCGGATGATCCTGGAGGCCGAGCAGGACATCGCGGTGGTGGGCGAGGCCGGTGACGGTCTCCAGGCGCAGGACCAGGTGCGGGCGCTGCAGCCCGACGTGGTGCTGATGGACATCCGGATGCCCCGGATGGACGGCGTGGAGGCGACCCGGCAGATCACCGGCCCGGGCCGGGACGGTCCGGCGAAGGTGCTGGTGCTGACCACCTTCGACCTCGACGAGTACGTGGTGGAGGCGCTGAAGGCGGGAGCCAGCGGCTTCCTCCTGAAGGACGCCCCGGCGACGGAGCTCGTGCAGGCGATCCGGGTGGTCGCGGCGGGCGAGGCGATGCTGGCCCCGTCGATCACGCGCCGGCTCCTCGACAAGTACTCGGCGCATCTGCCCTCGGGCGAGGAGCAGGTCCCGGACACGCTGAGCACGCTGACCGACCGTGAGGTCGAGGTCCTGAAGCTGGTGGCGCGCGGTCTGTCGAACGCGGAGATCGCGGCGGACCTGTTCGTCAGCGAGACGACCGTCAAGACCCACGTGGGCCATGTGCTGACCAAGCTGGGCCTGCGCGACCGGGTGCAGGCGGCGGTGTACGCGTACGAGAGCGGTCTGGTGCGCCCCGGGGCGCAGTGACGGCCCGCGGAGCACGACGAGGGGCCCGGCACGCGTCGCGCGTGCCGGGCCCCTCGTCGTACGGGTGACGGCGTCAGCTCTTCTTGATCTCCCAGAAGCGGAAGACGGTGGACGCGTCCAGGGTCCACTCCAGGCCGGTGACGTTGTCGCGGGCGACGGCGTACTGCTTGCCCTGCCAGAGCGGGAGCAGCGGCAGCTCGTCGGCGACGATGTCCTGCAGCTTGCCGAAGTCCTGGCCGGTGGCGGAGCGGTCCGCGGCGGCGGCGGTCTTCGGGATGAGGCCGCCGGTGATGGTGGCGTTCTCGTACCGGTTGCCGAGGACGTTGCCCTCGCCGAAGAACGGCGCGGTGAAGTTGTCGGCGTCGGGGTAGTCGGGGACCCAGCCCTTGACGTAGACGCCGTACTTGCCGGCGGCGATGTCCTTCTCGTACTGCTCGTACTCGACGGACTTGACGTCGGCGTCGAAGAGGCCGCTCTCGTTGAGCTGCCCGGCTATCGCCTTGAGCTCCTGGTCGGTGGCCGGGCCGAAGCGGCTGGGGGTGGACCAGAGGGTGAGCTTGACCTTGGCGGTGATGCCGGCCGAGCGCAGGGCCTTCTTGGCCTTCGCCGGGTCGGGGCTGCCGTAGGTGTCGAAGAAGGCCGTGTTGTGGCCCGCGATGCCCGCCGGGACGATCGAGTAGAGCGGCGTGGCGGTCGACTTGTAGACGTCCTGGACGAGCGCGTCGCGGTCGACGAGGTGGGCGATGGCCTTGCGGACGCCCAGCTTGCCGACGACCGGGTCCTTGACGTTGAAGACCAGGTGCTGGACCTCGGCGCTGCTGCCCTGGACGATCTCGATGCCCTTGTCGGCCGTGGTCTCGGAGGCTTCGAGGGCGGCGATGTCGTCGGCGGCGAGGCCTCGGTAGGCGACGTCGATCTCGTTGTCGGTGAGCGCCTTGGACAGGGCCGTGCGGTCGCCGCGGAACAGCTTGAGGGTGACGCCGTCGTTCTTGGCCTTGGCGTTGCCGTGGTAGCCGGGGTTGACCGAGAAGACGGCCTCGGTGTCGCTGATCGAGTCCAGCTTGTACGGGCCGGAGCCGATCGCCTTGCCGTCGGTCCGCAGCGAGCCGTCGGCGTACTCGCGGTGGTCGACGATGGAGCCGGCGCCGGAGGCGATCTTGCTCGGGAAGGTGGCGTCGGGGACCTTCAGCTTGAAGACGACGGTCCGCGCGTCGGGGGTCTCGATCGTGTCGATGGTCGAGAGCAGCGGCGCGGGGCCGGAGGGGTCGTCGATCTTCAGGGCGCGCTCGAAGGAGAACTTGACGTCCTCGGAGGTGAGCGGGTTCCCGTTGGAGAACTTGAGGCCCTCGCGGAGGGTGCAGGTGTAGACCCTGCTGCCGGCCGCGAAGCCGCACTTGTCGGCGGCCTCGGGCTCGGGCTCGGAGCCGCCCTTCGGGAAGGCGAGCAGGGACTGGAAGACGTTGTTGAACAGCAGCCAGGAGCCGGGGTCGTAACCGGCGGCGGGGTCGGTCGCCAGGATCTCGTCCGACATGCCGACGCGGACCGAGTCACCGGAGCCGCCGGCGCCGCCGCCCTGCTCGGTTCCGCAGCCGCTGAGCAGCGCGGCCGCGAGACCCGCGGCGAGCGGGGCCGTCAGCCACTTGTTGTGTGCCTTCACAGAACTTGCCTCTTGATCTCTTGCCAGGCCGGCCGCGCAACGGCTGCGCGGCCGGTACAACGAAGGGGTCAGGCGGTGCCGCGGCCGAGCTCCCACAGGAGGAGGTCGGAGGAGGTGTTCAGCGCCCACTCGACGCCGGTGACGTCGTCGCGCGCGGCGACGTACTGCTTGCCCTGCCACAGGGGCAGGACGGGGACGTCCTTGGCGACGATCTTCTGGATCTGCTCGAAGACGGGGGCCGCGGCGGTGCGGTCGGCCTGTCGGCGCGACTGCGGGATCAGCCGGTCACGGACGGACTGGTTGACGTAGGGGGTGTTGAGGAAGTTGTCGCTGTCGAGGAACGGAGCGATGTAGTTGTCCGGGTCCGGGTAGTCCGGGAACCAGCCGAGTCCGTAGACGGCGTAGTCGCCGCGCTTCTGGGCCGGGCGGAACTTGGACCACTCGGTGCCCTGGATCCGGGAGTCGAAGAGGTGCGTGGCGTTGAGCTGGCCGCGCAGGGCCTCGAACTCCTTGGCCGTCTCGGCGCCGTAGTGGTCGGTGGTGTAGTGCAGGGTCACCTTGACCGGCGTCTTGACGCCCGCGTCGCGCAGGATCTTGGCGGCCTTGGCGGTGTCCGGCTCGCCGTAGGTGTCGATGAACGAGGTGGCGTGGCCGGTGATGCTGGAGGGGATCAGCGAGTACAGCGGCTGGGCCGTGGGGCCGTAGACCTCGTTGACCAGGGCGCCGCGGTCGATGACGGAGGCCATGGCCTGTCGTACGGCCTTGTCCTCGACCGAGGGGGCCTTGGTGTTGAAGGCGAGGTAGCGGATCTCCAGACCGGGGACCTCGGTGAGCTCGATGCCGTCCTTGGGCTTCTCGGTCAGGTCCTTGATCTGCGGCTGCGACATGGTGCGGGCCATCATGTCGATCTCGTCCTTCTCCAGCGCCGTGTCCATGCTGGAGGCGTCGGAGAAGGGGCGCAGCTCGACCCGGTCGTTGCGCAGCGTGATGTCGCCCTTGTAGGCGGCGTTCTTGGTGAAGACGAACTTCGTCACCTTGTCGCCGTCGCGCTCGGTCTTCATCGTGTACGGGCCGGAGCCGTCGACGTCGAAGCCCGCGCGCAGCTGCTTGCCGTCGTACTTGTCCTTGCTGAGGATGCCGGCGACGGGGGTGGACAGCTTGTACGGGAAGGTCGCGTCGGGCGTCCTCAGGTGGAAGACCACCTCGCGGTCGCCCTTGGTCTCGACGGTGTCGATGTTGGCCAGGAGCGCGGCGGTGCCGTTGTCCGACTTGATGGCGAGCACGCGCTCGATGGAGAACTTGACGTCCTCGGCGGTGATCGCGGTGCCGTCGGCGAAGGTGAGGCCCTCGCGCAGCTTGCAGCGGAAGCTCTCGCTCTGCTTGTCGGAGAAACCGCAGCTCTCGGCGGCCTCGGGGACCGGCTGGCCGCTGCCGCGCGGGACGTGCATGAGGGTCTGCACGGTCTGGCGCAGGACGTTCCAGGCACCGGTGTCGTAGGCGAACGCCGGGTCGAGCGGGGCGGGGGCGTCCTCGGTCGCGACGAACTGGTCCGTGGTGCCCACGACGATCGCTCTGCTCTTGTCCCCTCCACCACAGGCGGCGAGCAGGGGGGTGAGCAGTGCGGCCACGACCGGCAGCACCAGGGTCTTGCGGTTCATCTGGGACGTTCTCCTCATCCGGCCCCGGGTGACGGCCGGCACTGGGTACAGCGGCATCGTTCACTCCGCCGGGCCGCCCGGTCGGGGCGGGGCGATCGGGCCGGGATGGGGTGCGATCGGTCCTGCGTGCGCGGCGAATTGGGTGAGCGCCGGGGCACGCGGAGGGTGCGGCGGAGTACTCGCGAAAGATTAGTGGGCCGAGCCGCCGCCGAAGGACGTCGGGGGGCCGCGCGATCACCGCACAGTGATCATGAATGCGATGGCATCGATAATCATGCGTCGGCATGATTCGTGCGTCATCGATCGAAACGGGACACATGGGCACGGGTGAATCGACATGTTCCGGACACACCCTGCCCGAGAATCGCCCCTCGTCCGGCACTCTGCGTGACCAAGGTCACGCAGGGCCCTTTTCGGACATTGAACCTCAAACAAAGCTCAGATCCGGCCCCCGGGGCCGGTCTCCGAGGAGCCTCAGGAAGCGACCGGGGAGGCGATCAGCGTCCGGAGGAACGGCACGTCGACCTCCTCCAGCGAACGCACCACGACCCGGCCCGCGGAGGGCGCGATCGGGGCGACCGAGGGCACCGCGACGACCCGGCAGCCCGCCGCCTCGGCCGCCGCGACACCGGTCGCCGTGTCCTCGATGACGGCGCACAGCGCCGGATCGGCGCCCACGCCGACGGCGGCGGTCAGATAGGGCTCGGGGTGCGGCTTGGTACGGCTCACCTCGTCGCCCGCGACCGTCAGCGCGAAGTGGTCGCGCCCCAGGGAGTGGAGCACCCGGTCGATGATCCTGCGGTGCGAGGCCGACACCAGAGCGGCCGGAATGTTGTGCCGGACCAGCTCGGCGAGCAGCCGCTCGGCGCCCGGCATCAACGGCACGCCGCGGCCGATGCGCTGCTCGAACTTCTCGTTGAGCAGCACGGTGAGCTCGTCCAGGGTGATGTCGGCGCCGGTCGCCTCGATGAGGTAGCCCGCGCTGCGGGTCATCGGGCCGCCGACGACGATCTCCTTCCAGGCGACGTCGAGCCGGTGCCCGAGGTCCGCGAAGACCTCCACCTCCGCGTCCCACCAGAAGCCCTCGGTGTCCACCAGGGTGCCGTCCATGTCGAGGAAGACCGCCTGCAGGGCGGAGCTGCCGTTGGCACGGAACAAGGACGCGGGGACCGTACTGGTCACGGCACACCTCCATCAAGGGACGAGAAGGCCGGCCGCCCACCCCGGTACGGGGGTAGGGCGACCGGCCTCTGCACTGGACCGACCAGTGTACGTCTCACTCACTCACGGCGCAGGTATTTACCCGCGTACCGGTTACCGAGCGTTGAAGTACGTCGCCTCGGGGTGATGGATGACGATCGCGTCCGTGGACTGCTCCGGGTGGAGCTGGAACTCCTCGGACAGGTGCACGCCGATCCGCTCCGGCTCCAGGAGCTCGGCGATCTTCGCGCGGTCCTCCAGGTCCGGGCAGGCGCCGTAGCCCAGCGAGAAGCGGGCGCCGCGGTACTTGAGGGCGAACATGTCCTCGACGGCCGACGGGTCCTCGCCGGCGAAGCCGAGCTCGGCGCGCACCCGGGCGTGCCAGTACTCGGCCAGCGCCTCGGCCAGCTGCACGGAGAGGCCGTGCAGCTCCAGGTAGTCGCGGTAGGAGTCGGACGCGAACAGCTTGGCCGTGGCCTCGCCGATCTTGGAGCCGACGGTGACGACCTGGAGGCCGACGACGTCGGTCTCGCCGGACTCCTCCGGGCGGAAGTAGTCCGCGAGGCACAGGCGCCGGCCGCGCCGCTGGCGCGGGAAGGTGAAGCGGGTGCGCTCGTTGCCGGCGTCGTCGAGGATGATCAGGTCGTCGCCCTTGGAGACGCAGGGGAAGTAGCCGTGCACGACGGCGGCCTCCAGCAGGTTCTCCGTGTGCAGGCGGTCCAGCCAGCCGCGCAGCCGCGGGCGGCCCTCGCTCTCCACCAGCTCCTCGTACGAGGGGCCGTCACCGGCCCGGTTCTGCTTCAGGCCCCACTGGCCCTTGAAGAGCGCGCCCTCGTCGAGCCAGCTCGCGTACTCCTTGAGCTGGATGCCCTTGACGACCCGGGTGCCCCAGAACGGCGGGGTCGGCACCGGGTTGTCGACGGCGACGTCCGAGCGGCCGCCGGGCTCCGGCTCGTCCACCTGGAGGGCGGCGGCGCCCTTGGCGACCCGGCGCTGCTTGAGCTCGGGCAGGGTCGCGCCGGGCACACCGCGCTTGACCGCGATGAGGGCGTCCATCAGGCGCAGGCCCTCGAAGGCGTCGCGGGCGTAGCGGACCTCGCCCTGGTAGACCTCGTGCAGGTCCTGCTCGACGTACGCCCGGGTGAGGGCCGCGCCGCCGAGGATCACCGGGTACTTGGCCGCCAGCTCGCGCTGGTTCAGCTCCTCCAGGTTCTCCTTCATGATCACGGTGGACTTGACCAGGAGGCCGGACATGCCGATGACGTCGGCGCGGTGTTCTTCGGCGGCCTCCAGGATCGCGGAGACCGGCTGCTTGATGCCGATGTTGACGACGTTGTAGCCGTTGTTGGAGAGGATGATGTCGACGAGGTTCTTGCCGATGTCGTGGACGTCGCCGCGCACGGTGGCGAGCACGATCGTGCCCTTCCCGTCGGCGTCCGTCTTCTCCATGTGCGGCTCCAGGTAGGCCACCGCGATCTTCATGACCTCGGCCGACTGGAGCACGAACGGCAGCTGCATCTGGCCGGAGCCGAACAGCTCGCCGACCGTCTTCATGCCGTCCAGGAGGATGTCGTTGACGATCTCCAGGGCCGGACGCTCCGCGAGCGCCGCGTCGAGGTCGGCCTCCAGGCCGTTCTTCTCGCCGTCGATGATGCGGCGCTTGAGGCGCTCCTCCAGCGGCAGCGCGAGCAGCTCCTCGGTCTTGCCGGCCTTGAGGGACTTGGTGGTGGCGCCCTCGAACAGCGCCATCAGCTTCTGCAGCGGGTCGTAGCCCTCGGCGCGCCGGTCGTAGATCAGGTCGAGCGCGGTGGTGACCTGCTCCTCGTCGAAACGGGCGATCGGCAGGATCTTCGAGGCGTGGACGATCGCCGAGTCGAGGCCGGCCTTGACGCACTCGTCGAGGAAGACCGAGTTCAGCAGGATGCGCGCGGCCGGGTTGAGGCCGAAGGAGATGTTGGACAGGCCGAGCGTGGTCTGCACGTCAGGGTGGCGCCGCTTCAGCTCGCGGATCGCCTCGATCGTCGCGATGCCGTCCTTGCGGGACTCCTCCTGACCGGTGCAGATGGTGAAGGTCAGGGTGTCGATGAGGATGTCCGACTCGAGGATGCCCCAGTTGCCGGTGAGGTCGTCGATCAGCCGCTCGGCGATGGCGACCTTGTGCTCGACGGTGCGGGCCTGGCCCTCCTCGTCGATGGTGAGGGCGATCAGCGCGGCACCGTGCTCCTGGGCCAGTCGGGTGACCTTGGCGAAGCGGGACTCGGGCCCGTCGCCGTCCTCGTAGTTGACCGAGTTGATGACGGCGCGGCCGCCCAGCTTCTCCAGGCCGGCCCGGATGACCTCGACCTCGGTGGAGTCCAGGACGATCGGCAGGGTGGAGGCCGTGGCGAAGCGCCCGGCCAGCTCCTCCATGTCGGCGACGCCGTCGCGGCCCACGTAGTCCACGCAGAGGTCGAGCATGTGCGCGCCCTCGCGGATCTGGTCGCGGGCCATCTCCACGCAGTCGTCCCAGCGGCCCTCCAGCATGGCCTCGCGGAACTTCTTGGAGCCGTTGGCGTTGGTGCGCTCGCCGATCGCCATGTACGAGGTGTCCTGGCGGAACGGGACGGTCTGGTACAGCGAGGCGGCGCCCGGCTCGGGCTGCGGCCGGCGGACCGGCGGCGTGAGGCCGCGGACCCGGTCGACGACCTGGCGCAGGTGCTCGGGGGTGGTGCCGCAGCAGCCGCCGACCAGGCTGAGGCCGTACTCGCCGACGAAGGTCTCGTGGGCGTCGGCCAGCTCCTCGGCCGAGAGCGGGTAGTAGGCGCCGTCCTTGGTCAGGACGGGCAGGCCGGCGTTGGGCATGCAGGAGAGGGCGATGCCGGAGTGCCGGGCGAGGTAGCGCAGGTGCTCGCTCATCTCGGCGGGGCCGGTGGCGCAGTTCATGCCGATCATGTCGATGCCGAGCGGCTCCAGCGCGGTGAGCGCCGCGCCGATCTCGGAGCCGAGCAGCATGGTGCCCGTGGTCTCGACGGTGACCGAGGTGATCAGCGGGACCCTGTAGCCGGCGACGTCCATCGCGCGGTGGGCGGCGATGATCGCGGCCTTGGTCTGCAGGAGGTCCTGGGTGGTCTCGACGAGCAGGGCGTCGGCGCCGCCCGCGAGGAGGCCCTCGGCGTTCTGCTGGTAGGCGTCGCGGATGGTCGCGTAGTCGACGTGACCCAGGGTGGGCAGCTTGGTGCCGGGGCCCATGGAGCCGAGCACCCAGCGCTGCTGCCCGGTGCTCTCGGTGTAGGCGTCAGCCGCCTCGCGGGCGATCCGGGCGCCTGCCTCGGAGAGCTCCTGGATGCGGTGGGCGATGTCGTACTCGCCGAGCGCGGAGAAGTTGCAGTTGAAGGTGTTGGTGCCGACGCAGTCGGTGCCGACCGCCAGATAGGCGTCGTGGACCGAACGGACGATGTCCGGGCGGGAGACGTTCAGGATCTCGTTACAGCCCTCGAGCTGCTGGAAGTCCTCGAGGGAGGGGTCCTGGGCCTGGAGCATGGTGCCCATCGCGCCGTCGGAGACGACGACCCGGGAGGCGAAGGCCTCGCGGAGGGCGTCGGCCCGCTGGGCGGCGGTCGCGGCTGCGGCGGAAGGGGTCGGCGACGAGGCCATGGATGAAGCTCCCTCAGATGCGACGGCTGTCGGCTTTGCACTCCCGGTGGAGAGCGCACGGGCCCAGACTAACCGTGCGGACGCCGGGGTGGACATCGGGTTTCACAAGGTGGACTGCATCCTTTGTTCGGGGACTCCCGGTCGGACCCGTCCGTGCACGACACTGTTCATGTGACACAAGGTCGGCATCGACCGATAGTGTTCAGCATTGTCGAACAGCATGTGAGGAGAAGGGCCGGGCGATGGCGAAGAACATCCAGTCGCTTGAACGGGCGGCGGCGATGCTGCGACTGCTCGCGGGCGGCGAGCGCCGGCTCGGCCTGTCCGACATCGCCTCCTCCCTCGGGCTGGCCAAGGGGACGGCGCACGGCATCCTGCGCACCCTCCAGGCCGAGGGCTTCGTGGAGCAGGACCCCGCCTCGGGGCGCTACCAGCTGGGCGCCGAGCTGCTGCGGCTCGGCAACAGCTATCTGGACGTGCACGAGCTGCGCGCGCGGGCCCTCGTCTGGACGGACGACCTGGCCCGCTCCAGCGGCGAGAGCGTCCATCTGGGCGTGCTGCACCAGCAGGGCGTCCTGATCGTGCACCACGTCTTCCGACCGGACGACAGCCGCCAGGTCCTGGAGGTGGGGGCCATGCAGCCGCTGCACTCCACGGCCCTGGGCAAGGTGCTGTCGGCGTACGACCCGGTGGCGCACAGCGAGGTCGTGGAGGTCGCCCGGGAGCCGTTCACGCCCCGTACGGTCACCGGCCTGGCGGACTTCGAGTCGCTGCTCGACCTGACCCGGGCGCGCGGCTGGGCGGCGGACGTGGAGGAGACCTGGGAGGGGGTGGCCTCGGTGGCGGCGCCGATCCACGACCGGCGCCGGATGCCGGTGGGTGCGGTGGCCATCACGGGCGCCGTGGAGCGGGTGTGCGCCGAGGGCGAGCTGCGCTCCGAACTGATCGCGGCGGTACGGGACTGCGCGCGGGCGGTCTCCCGGGACCTCGGGGCGGGCCGCTTCTGAGCCTGGGCCGCACAGCGTACGAACACGACTGAACCCGTCGGTAACGATCGCGTTATCGGCGGGTTTTTCGCGCCCGCAACCCTTGACGCGCTGTTAACCGTGGCGCAAAACTTCCGTTCATCGGTCGGCATTGTCGAACAGCTACCGGCAATACGCGCTAAGGTGTGACAGTGCCAAGGGCCGGCAAACGCCCTCACCACGAGGGCGCGGACCACCGGAGGGACCCGGGGTTCGCCTTCCCCTGGACGAAGGACAAAGGAGTCGCGGGTGTCCAGCTCCGACATCTTCATCGGCGAGACCATCGGTACCGCCGTTCTCATTCTGCTCGGCGGCGGCGTCTGCGCCGCCGTCACGCTCAAGAGCTCCAAGGCCCGCGGCGCGGGCTGGCTCGCGATCACCTTCGGGTGGGGCTTCGCCGTCATGACGGCCGTGTACATGACCGCTTCCCTCTCCGGGGCCCATCTGAACCCCGCGGTGACGGTCGGTATCGCGATCAAGGACGGGGACTGGAGCAACGTGCCGGTCTACATCGCCGGCCAGCTGCTGGGCGCGATGATCGGCGCGGCGCTCGTCTGGGTGGCCTACTACGGCCAGTTCCGGGCCCACCTCACCGACCCGGAGCTCATCTCCACGCCGCACGAGGAGGGGATGGTCGACCAGAAGGCCGCCCCGGACGCCGGCCCGGTGCTCGGCATCTTCTCCACCGGCCCCGAGATCCGTAACACCTGGCAGAACCTGGCCACCGAGATCATCGGCACCGTCGTGCTGGTCCTCGCCGTGCTCACCCAGGGCCTCAACGACAGCGGCAAGGGCCTCGGCGTCATCGGCGCCCTGATCACCGCCTTCGTCGTCGTCTCCATCGGCCTCTCGCTCGGCGGCCCGACCGGCTACGCGATCAACCCGGCCCGTGACCTCGGCCCGCGCATCGTGCACGCCCTGCTCCCGCTCCCGAACAAGGGCGGCTCCGACTGGAGCTACGCCTGGATCCCCGTGGCCGGTCCACTGATCGGTGGAGCCATCGCAGCGGGTATCTACAACATCGCGTTCGCCTGAGCCGTCCTTCTTCCAGACTTCCCTTGGAGTACACCGTGACCGACGCCCACACCCCCGGCACCTCCTCCCACGGGCACGGCCCGTTCATCGCCGCGATCGACCAGGGCACCACCTCCTCGCGCTGCATCGTCTTCGACAAGGACGGCCGGATCGTCTCCGTCGACCAGAAGGAGCACGAGCAGATCTTCCCGAAGCCGGGCTGGGTCGAGCACGACGCCACCGAGATCTGGGCCAACGTCCAGGAGGTCGTCGCCGGCGCCATCGCCAAGGCCGGGATCACCGCCGCGGACGTCAAGGCCGTCGGCATCACCAACCAGCGCGAGACCACCGTCCTGTGGGACAAGAAGACCGGCGAGCCGGTCCACAACGCACTGGTGTGGCAGGACACCCGGACCGACGCCCTGTGCAAGGAGCTCGGCCGCAACGTCGGCCAGGACCGCTTCCGCCGCGAGACCGGCCTGCCGCTGGCGAGCTACTTCGCCGGCCCGAAGGTCCGCTGGCTGCTCGACAACGTCGAGGGCCTGCGCGAGCGCGCCGAGGCGGGCGACATCCTCTTCGGCACCATGGACTCGTGGGTCATCTGGAACCTCACCGGCGGCGCCCAGGGCGGCGTGCACGTCACCGACGTCACCAACGCCTCGCGCACCATGCTGATGAACCTGCACACCCTGGCCTGGGACGAGAAGATCGCCGAGTCCATGGACGTCCCGCTCAACGTCCTCCCGGAGATCAAGTCCTCCGCCGAGGTCTACGGCCAGGTCAAGGACGGCATCCTCGCGGGCGTCCCGGTCGCCTCCGCGCTCGGCGACCAGCAGGCCGCCCTGTTCGGCCAGACCTGCTTCGCCGAGGGCGAGGCCAAGTCCACGTACGGCACCGGCACGTTCATGCTCATGAACACCGGCGACAAGATCATCAACTCCTACAGCGGCCTGCTGACCACGGTCGGCTACCAGATCGGCGACGCGAAGCCGGTCTACGCCCTGGAGGGCTCGATCGCCGTCACCGGCTCCCTGGTGCAGTGGATGCGCGACCAGATGGGCCTCATCAAGTCCGCCGCCGAGATCGAGACGCTGGCCTCCTCCGTCGAGGACAACGGCGGCGCCTACTTCGTGCCCGCCTTCTCCGGTCTCTTCGCCCCGTACTGGCGCTCCGACGCCCGCGGTGTGATCGCCGGCCTCACCCGGTACGTCACCAAGGCGCACATCGCCCGTGCCGTCCTGGAGGCCACCGCCTGGCAGACGCGCGAGATCACCGACGCCATGACCAAGGACTCCGGCGTCGAGCTGGCCGCGCTCAAGGTCGACGGCGGCATGACCTCCAACAACCTGCTGATGCAGACCCTCTCGGACTTCCTGGACGCCCCCGTCGTGCGCCCGATGGTCGCCGAGACCACCTGCCTCGGCGCCGCCTACGCCGCCGGCCTGGCCGTCGGCTTCTGGCCCGACACCGACGCGCTGCGCGCCAACTGGCGCCGGGCCGCCGAGTGGACCCCTCGTATGGACGCCGACAAGCGCGACAGCGAGTACAAGAACTGGCTCAAGGCCGTCGAGCGCTCCATGGGCTGGCTCGAAGCAGAAGAGAACTGACGAGGAGTAATTCGCGATGACCACCCTGCAGAGCCTCCCCTCCCTGGGGATGCACCCGGCCGCCGGTTCCCTTCCGACCCGCGCCGAGACCAGAGAGCAGCTGTCCAAGGCGACGTACGACCTCCTGGTGATCGGCGGCGGCATCCTGGGCATCTCCACCGCCTGGCACGCCGCGCAGTCCGGGCTGCGGGTGGCCCTGGTGGACGCCGGCGACTTCGCCGGCGCCACCTCCTCCGCCTCCTCCAAGCTGCTCCACGGCGGTCTGCGCTACCTGCAGACCGGCGCGGTGAAGCTGGTCGCGGAGAACCACTTCGAGCGGCGGGCGGTCTCCCGTCAGGTGGCCCCCCACCTGGCCAACCCGCTCACCTTCTACCTGCCCGTCTACAAGGGCGGCCCGCACGGCGCGGCCAAGCTGGGCGCCGGCGTCTTCGCCTACAGCGCCCTGTCCGCCTTCGGTGACGGCGTCGGCCACCTGCTGAGCCCCGCCAAGGCCGCCCAGGACGTGCCGGAGCTGCGCACGGACAACCTCAAGGCCGTCGCCGTCTACGGCGACGACCAGATGAACGACTCCCGCATGGCCCTGATGACGGTCCGCGCCGCGGTCGAGTCCGGCGCGGTCGTCCTCAACCACGCCGAGGTCACCGGACTGCGCTTCACCCGGGGCCGGGTCACCGGCGCCGAGCTCAGGGACCGGCTCGACGGCGAGGAGTTCGGCGTCAGCGCCCGCCTGGTGCTCAACGCCACCGGCCCGTGGGTGGACCACCTGCGCAAGATGGAGGACCCCAACGCGGCCCCCTCCATCCGCCTCTCCAAGGGCGCGCACCTCGTCCTCAAGCGCACCTCCCCGTGGAAGGCCGCGCTCGCCACGCCGATCGACAAGTACCGGATCACCTTCGCCCTGCCCTGGGAGGACATGCTCCTGCTCGGCACCACCGACGAGGAGTACGAGGGCGACCCGGGCGAGGTCGCGGTCAACGACAAGGACATCGCCCAGATCCTGGACGAGGCCGCCTTCTCCATCCGCGACCAGCAGCTCGACCGCTCGCTGATCACCTACGCCTTCGCCGGTCTGCGGGTGCTGCCGGGTGGTCCCGGCGACACCTCCAAGGCCAAGCGCGAGACGGTCGTCACCGAGGGCCGCGGCGGCATGCTGTCGGTGGCCGGCGGCAAGTGGACCACGTTCCGCCACATCGGCCGCACCATCATGAAGAAGCTGGAGGCCCTCCCGGGCCACCCGCTCGGCGACTCCTACGAGCCGGTGTCGACGCTGCCGAAGCGGCTCCCGCTGCCCGGCATAGCCAACCCGAACGCCGTCGCCCACCGGCTGCTCGTGGACGGACCGGCGCCCGGCCCGCGCATGTCCGCCGACACCGCCAAGCACCTGGCGACGCACTACGGCTCGCTCTCCTTCGACATCGCCCGCATGGCGAACGAGAACCCCGAGCTCGCCGAGCGCATCCACCCGGACGCGCCGGAGATCTGGGCCCAGGTCGCCTACGCCCGCGACCACGAGTGGGCGGAGACCGCCGACGACGTGCTGCGCCGCCGCACCACGCTGACCATCCGCGGCCTGGCCACGGACGAGATCCGCGGCAAGGTCGAGGACATGCTGGGCAAGTAGCCCTCGCCGAACGGATGTCGTAAGGGGCGGTCTCCCGGGAGACCGCCCCTTACGCGTGCCCCGGCGCCCGCCATGCCGCCGCCATACCACCGCAACACTGGGCGCGCAGAGTTGAACCATGAAGTTTCAGGTGCTCTCTCTCATCGGGCATGCCCCGCACCCCCTCACCGGTGAACTCGACCCCGCCGCCTCCCGGTTGGAGCAGGTCCTGACGGTCGGCGAGGCCGCCGAGCGGCTCGGCTTCGACGCGTACTCGATCGGCGAACGGCACGCCGGCCCCTTCCTGTCCTCCAGCCCCTCCGTGGTGCTCGGCGCGCTCGCGGCCCGCACCTCCCGGATCCGGCTCCTCACCGGCGTCACCGTCGTCGCGATCCTCGACCCGGTGCGCGTCGCCGAGGACTACGCCACGCTCGACCTGCTCTCCCGGGGCCGGATCGAACTCGTCGTCGGCAAGGGCGCGGAGGCCGGTCATTTCGACCTCTTCGGCCTCGACGAGCAGCGGCAGTGGGACCTGCAGCGGGAGAAGTACGAGCTGCTGCGCCGGCTGTGGACGGAGGAGGGCGTGGACTGGGAGGGCGAGTTCCGCCCCCCGCTGAAGAACGTGACCACCGTCCCCCGGCCGTACGCCGGCGCGCCGCGGATCTGGCACGGCTCGGCGACCAGCCTCGACTCCCCCGAGCTCGCGGCGAAGCACGGCGACCCGCTGTTCACCGCCAACGCCGTCCAGCCGCGCGAGGCCTACGCGAAGCTGATCGCCCACTACCGCGAGAGGTTCGAGGCGTACGGCCACGACCCGAAGGACGCGCGGGTGGCGGCGGGCTCCGGCGGGCTGCTCATCGCCGACAGCCACGAGCAGGCGGTCACCCGCTACAAGGAGCTGTACGAGGCGCGGACGCGGCAGAACTTCCGGCCGCACCTGGAGGGGAAGACGGGCTACAACACGCCCTTCCGCACCATCGAGGACGCCATCGCGGGCGGGCCGCAGCTGATCGGCTCCCCGCAGCAGATCATCGACAAGGTCCTCGGCTACCACGAGGTGTACCGCCAGGACCTGCAGTCGATCACCGTCGACGCGTTCGGGCAGTCCACGGGCGAGCAGATCGAGACCCTGGAGCGCTTCGCGGAGGAGATCGCCCCGGTGCTGCGGAAGGAGGCTCCGAGCACGCTCTGGGAGGAGTGAGCCGGCACGCGTGCCGACGGGAGTTCCTGGGTAGTCGATCAAGGCCGGGACGGCTGCGGGGCGGATCCGAGGGCTGCGGGCGGGCCGCCGGAAAGCCGTAAGGTTGGTCCGTACGACAGGAACTTCGACGAAGGAGGCGCTGGGTGATCGAGCTCGAGGGCGTTCCCGAGCTGATCGACCCGGTCATGGTGGCCGCGTTCGAGGGGTGGAACGACGCCGGTGACGCCGCCTCCGCGGCGGTCGCCCATCTGGACCGGGAGTGGAAGGGCGAGGTGTTCGCGGCGCTCGACGCCGAGGACTACTACGACTTCCAGGTCAACCGGCCCACGGTGTGGCTGGACGGCGGCGTCCGGAAGATCACCTGGCCCACGACCCGGCTCTCCGTGGTGCGGATCGGCGGCGACAAGCCCCGGGACCTGGTCCTGGTGCGCGGGATCGAGCCGTCGATGCGCTGGCGTTCGTTCTGCAACGAGCTCCTGGGCTTCGCCCACGAGCTGGGCGTGGAGATGGTGGTCATCCTGGGCGCGCTGCTCGGCGACACCCCGCACACCCGTCCGGTGCCGGTCAGCGGGGTGACCTCCGACCCCGATCTGGCGCGGACGATGGACCTGGAGGAGACCCGGTACGAGGGCCCGACGGGCATCGTGGGCATCCTCCAGGAGGCGTGCACGCACGCCGGGGTGCCGGCGGTCAGCCTGTGGGCGGCGGTGCCGCACTACGTGTCGCAGCCGCCGAACCCGAAGGCGACGCTCGCGCTCCTGAACCGTCTGGAGGACCTGATCGGCCTGCGCATCCCGCTGGGCGAGCTGGCCGAGGACGCGCGGGCCTGGCAGGTGGGCGTGGACCAGCTGGCAGCCGAGGACAGCGAGGTCGCCGAGTACGTCCAGACCCTGGAGGAGGCGCGGGACACGGCCGAGCTGCCGGAGGCCTCCGGCGAGGCCATCGCCCGCGAGTTCGAGCGCTATCTGCGGCGCCGGGAGCCGGGCTCCGGCCCTGGCCCGGTCGCGACGGAGGGCGGCGACACCTCGTACCTGCGCGACGGCTCCAGCGACCGGACCCGGCCGCCCAAGCCGCAGCAGCCGGGTCCGGAGGCGGTGCCGGGCACCGAGCCGGAGCCGTCGTCGGCCGACAGCGCCGGGGGCGCCGCCGAGGGACCGGAAGGCACTGCCGGCTCAGGCGAACCTGAGGGCACGGGCGAGCCCGGGAGCACGGACGGGCCGGAAGGCACAGACGGCTCCGGCAAGCCCGGTGCATCCGGCGCAGCCGACGAATCCGGCGACCCCGGCGACCCCGGATCCCCCGAGGCCTGACCGTTCGACACTGAGGGAGGGGTGGCATCGCCGCCCCTCCCTCAGGCGTCTCCGGACGCCTCCCTACCGCGTGCCGGTCAGGCGCAGTCGAACCGCGCGCCCGCCCAGTCGCCGTGGTCGCCGCTCTTGGATCCGTTGGTGTCGGTGACCTTCAGGTGCACATGGCGCGCACCGGTCAGGTCGACGGCCACGGGGACGGTCGCGGAGGCTCCCGTCACCTTGGGCGAGGTCCACAGCACCTTGCCGTCGGCCTCGACGGAGAAGGCGACCTCCCCGTAGCCGTTGATCTCGTCGTCGATGCCGACCTCGGCGGTGAGCGCGGTGCAGCGCCCGCCGAGGTAGAGCTCGACGTCGGAGTCGGCGTGCGCCCCGATGCCCTTCGCGTAGGTCGTGCCGGCCAGGGTGAGGGGGTGGCCGTCGGCGGCGCCGGACTCGCCGTTGGAGCGGTCGCGTTCCGGCGGGCCCCAGCCGTTGGTGGACGTGAGCCAGACCAGGTCGCTCGCCCAGGCGGGCGCGGTCGGCGGCGGGGGCATCACCCCGACGGCGAACCGCTGTTGCGCGGTGCGGTCGACACCCGCGGCCCGGTGCCGGACGGTCGCGGTGAGCGTGGCCTCGCCCGGTACGGCGTCCTTGGCGGGGGTCACCGACAGCTCGACGCGCCGGGTGGTGCCGGCGGGGACGCGGGCGATCGGCGCGGTCGGGGCGACCTGCCAGCCGGCCGGGACGGTGAGGCCGACGGCGACCCCGGTGGCGTCCTTGGCGCCGGCGGTGACGTCGACGGCGACGGTGCCGGGCACGCCCGCGCCCAGCTCCTGCGCGGGCGGGGCGGCGAGGACGGCGGCGGCGCCGGGGACGGCTCCGCCGACGGCGCTGGTGCCCTTCAGGACGAGGGTGAAGCCGCGGTCGGTGCGCTGGGCGGTGGTCTTGATCCGCACCACGCCGCCGCGGTCGTCCTTGTCGTACCACCAGCCCTGGTCTGCGGCCTCGAAGGCGGCCTTGGAGGCGAGCCCCTCCAGCGCGCGTCCGCCCAGCGTGACGGCGCCGGGGGCGTCGCCGGTGTGGACGGTGAAGGCGTACGGGCGGGAGGCGGCCTTGCCCGTGTAGGAGCCCTCGCTGGGGCCGACGCGCACGCTCACGTCACCGGCGCCGCGGCGGGGTGCCCGGACGTCGGCGCGCTGGGTGGCGTACCGCCCGTCGCGGTGCGCTCGGGTGACGCCGTCGTCCTCGTACAGGGTGAAGGACGAGTCGCCCTGCGGGTAGACGTCCCAGGCCAGCGGGGAGCCCGGGGTGCGCTGGGTGTACGAGCGGATGTCGCCCGGCCACATCGGGACGGTGGCCCCGGCGCGGACGAAGAGCGGCAGGGTGTCGAGCGGGGCGCTGTAGTCGTCCAGGGTGCGGGGGCCTTCGTAGACGCGCCCGTTCCAGTAGTCGATCCAGGTGCCCTTGGGCAGGTAGATGCCGTCGCGCTCGACGGCGTCCTTGTAGACGGGGGCGACGAGGAAGTCCCGGCCGCTGAGGAACTCGTACTTCGCGGCGTCCGAGGCGGCCACCGGGTCGTCGGGGTACTCCAGGGCCAGCGGCCGGGCGAGGCCGACGCCGGTCCGGGTGGCCTGGTGGGCGTGCGAGTAGATGTAGGGCAGCAGGGCCTCGTGCAGCTTGAGGTAGGCCCGGTTGACGGAGGTGTACGGCTCGCCGTACCGGAAGGGCTGCTTGTCCTGCGCGGCCCAGCCGTCCATGGTCATGGTGACCGGCAGGAACATCTTCCACTGCAGGTCACGGGTGTACGTCTTGGCGCTGCCGCCGAAGATGCCGTCGACGTCGCCGGTGGTGTAGGCGAGGCCGGACATGGAGGCGCCGGCGTAGGTGGGGATCTGCCAGCGGATGTACTCCCAGCTGCCGGACTGGTCGCCGGACCACTGGACGCCGCAGCGCTGGGCGCCGGCCCAGCTCTCGGGGGCCCAGGTGTAGCCGCGGGCGTCGCTGTTGGCCTCGATGCCGGCGTAGGCGCCCTTGCAGCCGTCGAGGGCGAACTTGTAGCCGTCGCCGACCCAGGCGACGTCCAGCTTGGCGACCCGCTGGCCGGCCTTCACCTGCTCGCCCAGCTTGTCGATGCCGTCCTCGGTCCACAGGCCGAGTCGGGTGCCGCGCTGCTGGAGGCCCTGGGCGGTCTCGGCGAGGTTCTCGTAGCCGCAGCCGTAGCCGTCGTTGACGAGCATCCAGCCGTTGGGCATGTCGTTCTGGACGTAGCCGTCGGCGACCTTCAGGGCGTCGAGGGTGTGCCGTTCGCCGCGGTTGGCGTTGTGGAGGTAGCAGTCGGCGTCGCCGATCTCCAGGCCGTAGACCGGCGGCAGGAACGGTCTTCCGGTGAGCCGGGTGTACTGGCCGATGACGTCCTTGAGGGCGCCGGGGCCGCTGCCCGCGAAGTAGTAGGCGTCGAAGCGCTGTTCGCGGGCGGTGGTGGTGACGGGCTCGTCGAAGACGTAGGTGTTGGGGGCGTAGGTGTTGCGGTAGACGCCGTAGCCGGCGGAGGAGAGGTAGAACGGGACGGAGTTGGGGTGGCCGCCGTCGTTCCAGTTGTAGTCGACGCCGACCTCGACGGTCTTGCCGCGGTGGGAGGTGTTGCCGCGCCCGTTCTGCATGCCGGCGCCGTAGAACTGCTCGTCGGCGCCGCGGGCCAGGGTCTGGGTGGTGCGGTCCTGGTTCCAGCTGAGGCCCTGGGTCTCGGACCACAGGGGGGTGCCGTCGGCGCGGACGGCGGCGAAGCGCAGCGGCGCCTTGTAGGCGCGCAGGGTCACCCGGGCGGTGCTGAGCTCGTAGCGGTCGCCGAGGTCGGACCAGCGGGTGGCGGGCGGCGGGCCCTGCGGCAGGACGATGTCCTGGCCGGTGGGGTCGGTGAACTTTCCGTCGGGTGCCAGCTCGATGCGGAAGGTCTCGTCGGAGACGAAGCTGACCCGGGCCTCCGCGTGCCCGGCGGTCAGCCGGTAGACGGGTCCGTCGGCGGTGAATCCGGTGAGATCCCCGACGGTGGTGTCGGTGGGGCCGGTGCTGTCCGTGGGCACGGCCGCCGCGCTGCCGCCGGGTCCGGCGAAGACGGCGAGCAGACCGAGAAGTGCACCGGCGACTGCAGCTCTCATGCGCATTGATGATTGCATGAGGTCTATTTAGCGCAGATTCGAGCACCGCGACAGGACAAAACGGAACCGCCCCCGGACTTCGCGAAGAAGTCCGAGGGCGGCCGTGTGCAAGGGAGTTGCGTGGCGGTGACCGCTACAGGGCGACGCCGAGGAGCGCGTCGACGGCACGGGAGACGAGCCCGGGGGCGGAGTCGTCGGCGCCGCCCTCGGCCTCCTGGAACGCGGCCCAGCGGTCGACCGCGGCGAGCGCGGTCGGGGTGTCCAGGTCGTCGGAGAGCGCCTCGCGGAGCTCCTCGACGAGGGCGTCGGCGGACGGGCCGTCGGGGCGCGAGACGGCGGCGCGCCAGCGGCCGAGGCGCTCGACGGCGTCCTTGAGGACCTGGTCGGTCCACTCCCAGTCGTCGCGGTAGCGGTGCGAGAGCAGGGCGAGCCGGATGGCGGCCGGGTCGACGCCCTCCCTGCGCAGCGCGGAGACGAAGACCAGGTTGCCCTTGGACTTGGACATCTTCTCGCCGTGCAGACCGACCATGCCGGCGTGGACGTACGCCTTGGCCATGGGGAACTCGCCCGTGAGGGACTGGGCGTGCGAGGCGCCCATCTCGTGGTGCGGGAAGATCAGGTCGGAGCCGCCGCCCTGCACGTCGAAGCCCATGCCGAGGTGGTCCAGGGCGATGGCGACGCACTCGATGTGCCAGCCCGGGCGACCGGCGCCGAGGCTGCCGCCGTCCCAGCTCGGCTCGCCCTCGCGGGCGGCCATCCACAGCATCGGGTCGAGCGGGTTCTTCTTGCCCGGGCGGTCCGGGTCGCCGCCGCGCTCGGCGGACAGGTGGCGCATCAGCTCGGTGTCGTAGTTCGACACCTGACCGAAGTGCGGGTCGGCCTCGACCGAGAAGTAGATGTCGCCCTCGAGCTCGTAGGCGGCACCGGAGTCCCGCAGCCGCTCGACGAGCGGCACGATGCCGGGTATCGCCTCGACGGCGCCGATGTAGTCCCGCGGGGGCAGCATGCGCAGCGCGGTCATGTCCTCGCGGAACAGGGCGGTCTCGCGCTCGGCGAGCCCCACCCAGTCGATGCCGTCGCGGATGGCCCGCTCCAGGAGCGGGTCGTCCACGTCGGTCACGTTCTGGACGTAGTGAACCTGCCGCTTGGTGTCGAGCCACACGCGCTGAACGAGGTCGAACGCGTTGTAGGTCGCCGCGTGACCCATGTGGGTCGCGTCGTACGGCGTGATGCCGCACACGTAGATGCGGGCGACGGGGCCGGGGGCGAGGGTGACTCGTCCGCCGGTCGCGGTGTCGTGAATCCGGAGGTCGCGGCCCTTGCCGGGCAGGGCGGGGACCTCAGAAGCGGGCCAGGCATGCATGTCCTGAGCGTAACCGGACAGGTGTTCCGGATACGAACCGCATCCGGGATCTTGACCGATTAGGCGGTCTTGCGGGGCGGGGGCATTCATGCATACCCCCCGGGGGTCTCACCCCGCCGGACACCTTGGCCGGAAACCATCGGCCGACCGTACGGTCCTCACACCGGTGGCCAGGGGATCGCCGGCCACTGCCCGGACGGTACGGGGTGCCGTCCCGTCCTGCGCAGCAGGGCCACCCGCTCCCGCAGGGCGTCCACCTCGGCCCCGGTGAGCAGCCCCGCGAGCCGTTCGGCCAGTGGAGTGCCTGGTGCGATCCGCCCGTCGAGCCGGTCGAGGACGGCGGCGGCCTCCTCGGTCAGCTCCTCCCCCGCCCAGCCCCACAGCAGGGTGCGCAGCTTGTCGTCCACGTGGAAGGAGACGCCGTGGTCGATCCCGTAGAGCCGTCCGTCCGGCACGGGCAGCAGATGCCCGCCCTTGCGGTCGCCGTTGTTGATGACGGCGTCCAGGACGGCCATGCGGCGCAGCTGCGGGGTGTCGGCGTGGACGAGCAGGGCGGTGCGGTCCTCGGCCACCTGGGCGGGTCCGACGGCCTTCCAGCCCTCGCCCGCCTCCTCGTCGTCCACGAGCGCGAGCAGGGCGGCCGAGGGGTCGGCCTCGACCCAGAGCTGGACCATGCCCTCGCCGTACGGTCCCTCGCGCAGCACGGTCGGCGGCACCAGGCCCCAGCCGGTGGCCTCGGAGAGCTCATAGGCGGCGACCTCGCGACGGGCCAGGTTTCCGTCGGGGAAGTCCCAGAGCGGGCGCTCCCCCATGACCGGCTTGTAGACGCAGTCCCTCTGCTCGCCCTCGTACGCGACGGAGCAGAACAGCACGGCGTTGGAGGCCTCGCGGACCTGGCCGCGGACGGTCAGCTCCCCCCGGCTGAGCAGGTCCACGACATCGGGGGTCCGGTCACCGCTCATGCGCCGCGCCGGTATCCGTTCTGGCGCGGGCAGACATGGCCCTCGGGGTCCAGCGGCAGGCTGCACAGGGGGCACGGCGGACGTCCGGCGTTGACGACGTCGAGGGCCCGCTTGGCGAAGGCCCTGGCCTGGGCTCCGCTGAGCCGGACGCGCAGCATCGGCGGGCCGTTCTCCTCGTCCTGGAGCAGCCGCTCCTCGGCCGCGGCGAGGTCCTCCTCGGAGTCCGCGTCGAGTTCGACGAGCGCCTGCGCCTCGACGATCATCCGCTGCTCCTCGCCGTCCCAGGCGAGCGCCATGGTGCCGACCCTGAACTCCTCCTCGACGGGGGTGTCCAGCGGCGCGGTGTCGGCGATCTCGGCCGGGGCGACGGCGGGGACGGGCGCGTTGCCCCCGGTGCGGCGGACGACCTCGTCGAGGAGCTCGTCGATGCGCTCGGCGAGGGCCGCCACCTGGGTCTTCTCCAGGGCGACGCTGGTGACGCGGCCGGCCGCGGACGCCTGGAGGAAGAACGTACGGCGGCCAGGCAGCCCGACCGTACCGGCCACGAAACGCTCCGGTGGGTCGTAGAGGAACACCTGACGGGACACGTTCCTGACTCCCTTGAGTCTCGACTGTGGTGCTGTCGTGGGCTGCTGTGGTGCCGCGCGGTGGTGCTACGGCGGCGCGTCCACCCTACTGCGCGGAAGGATCACGGTGCGCCCGCACCGCCCCCGACCTCCGCCGCCCCGCTGTCGCCGGGCGTCTCGCGCGGGGTGAGGGCGGCGAGGTCCCCGGTGTCGCCGAGGCGGACGAGGAAGGGGCGCAGCCGGGTGTAGCGGATGACCGTCAGGGAGCAGGGGTCGACGTGGATCCGCTGGAAGAGGTCGAGGTGGAGTCCGAGGGCGTCGGCCACGATCGACTTGATGATGTCGCCGTGCGAGCACATCGCGTAGACGGCGTCCTCGCCGTGCTCGGCCTCGATCCGGGCGTTCCAGTCGCGGACGGCGTCCACGGCGCGCGCCTGCATGCCGCGCATGGACTCGCCGCCGGGGAAGGCGGCGGCCGAGGCGTGCGCCTGGACGACCTCCATCAGCGGCTCGTCGGAGAGTTCGGCCAGCTTGCGGCCCGACCAGTCGCCGTAGTCGCACTCGCTGATCCGCTCCTCGGTGTGCAGGGCGAGTCCGGGGCGGGCGTCGAGGAGCGGCTGCACGGTCTCCCGGCAGCGCTGCAGCGGGCTGGAGACGACCGCGGCGAGCGGCACGCCCGTGAGGCGCCCGGGGAGCGCGGCGGCCTGCTCGGCGCCGCGTTCGTCGAGCGCGATGCCGGGCATCCGTCCGGCGAGCACCCCGGAGGTGTTGGCGGTGGAACGTCCGTGCCGGACGAGGATCAGCGTGGCCATGTCGGCCAGCGTACGGGCGCGGAAGGGAGGACGGGTGCGCGAAGCCCGACCTCGGGGGAGAATACGGCCCGTGATCGTGGATTCAGCCATCTACCGGGACGGGCGCAGGACGGACGGCCCCGCCGACCTGTCCGACGCGCTGGACGAGGCGCGGGCGGCCGGGGACGCGTTCCTGTGGGTGGGGCTGCACGAGCCGACGGAGGCGGAGTTCGACCATGTCTCCCGGGAGTTCGCGCTGCACCCGCTGGCCGTGGAGGACGCCCTGAAGGCACATCAGCGGCCCAAGCTGGAGGTCTACGACGACTCGCTGTTCGCGGTGCTCAAGCCCGTGGTGTACGAGCCGGAGAGCGACCGGGTCAGCACGGACGAGCTGATGGTCTTCATCGGCGACTCCTTCGTGGTGACCGTGCGGCACGGCGAGGGCGCCCCGCTGGCGGCGGTCCGCAAGCGCCTGGAGGCGGAGCCGGAGGTGCTCCGGCACGGGCCGACCGCGGTGCTCTACGCGATCAGCGACGCGGTCGTGGACCACTACCTCGACGTCGCCGCGGAGCTCCAGGTCGACCTGGAGGAGCTGGAGGCCGACGTCTTCGCGCCCGCGGGCGCGAGCCCGGCGCGGACGGCGGAGCGGATCTACACCGCCAAGCGGCAGGTCCTGGAGTTCCGCCGGGCCTCCGTGCCGCTGTCGGGCCCGATGGCCCGGCTCGCGACGGGCGCGGTGCCCTTCGTCCACGACAAGGCGGTGCCGTTCTTCCGGGACGTCAACGACCACCTGCTGCGCGCCAACGAGCTCGTGGAGGGCCTCGACCGGCTGCTCTCGGACGTGCTGTCCGCGCATCTGGCGCAGATGGGCGTGCGGCAGAACGACGACATGCGGAAGATCTCCGCGTGGGCGGCGATGGCCGCGGTGCCCACGATGGTCGCGGGCGTCTACGGCATGAACTTCGACCACATGCCGGAGCTGCACTGGGTGTGGTCCTACCCGGCGGTGCTCCTCCTGATGGCGGGGATCGTGGTGGGTCTGTACCGGCTGTTCAAGCGGCGCGGCTGGATGTGAGCCGGGGCCCCGGCGGTCCGCGGAGAGCCCCCGGGATCCTCCGCGCCCTGGGGGTGCGGCTCGTCCGTGGTTCAGAGGGCGGGGACCGGGACCATGGGGCCGCCGAGGGCGTCGCGGCGCTCCGGCATCCTGAGGTCGACCATCTTGTGCCACCCGGCGGCGCGCTCGTACGCGTAGACGCCGTGGATGCCGGCGGCGAGCGTGGCGGCCTTGGCCTTCGGCCAGCCCAGGATGCGCCCCATGTGCCGCATCACCGCGAGGCTGACGTCCCGGTAGACCTGGATCTCGGCGAGCGCGGACTCGCGCAGGATGCTCTGGATGAGCCGCCCGTGCCCCTCGTAGTTGAGGCGGAGCAGCTCCTCGTGGCAGTAGGCGAGGTGGTTGTCCTCGTCGTTGCAGATCATCCTGATCGCCTTGCCGAGGTCGGGGTGGTCCCCGAAGTAGCGGACGAGCAGCTGCATCTGGGCGGCCGCGCGTTCCTCGGTGACCCGGCTGTGCGCGAGGTAGACCACGATGTCCCGCTCCGTGAGGGGTTCGTCGCGGCGCAGCTTGTCGTGGGCGAGGCCGATGCCACGGCGTTCGAGCAGCATCGTGTAGTCGGTGTCGGGCGGTACGGGGACGGGGTCGAGGCCGCGCTTCCTCATCAACGCGTGGAAGATGCGGCCGTGCTTGTCCTCGTCGGCGCCGTGCCGGGTGATCTTGGGGGCCAGCTCCCGCATCCCGGGGGCGACGAGAGCCGCGATCCGCGCGTTCTCCCAGCCTCCCTGGGCCTCGCCGCTGGCGGCGATGGAGCAGAAGAGCTGGAAGGACTCGTCGTCGTCGATGATTTCCTGGAACAGGCTCTTGGCCGTCAGCATGGCTGCCACCTCCCGTGGAGTACGAGTCAAGTGGGCCGTGCGCGGTCGGGCAACAGGAGGGCCGCGGACGCTGGGCCGAACGACGTACACGAGAGGTGCCGCCGGGCGCGTAACCCCGGGCGCGCCCGCGCGTTGTGCTGCGTGACGGCCGTGGCGGGGAAGACCCCCCGAGCCCCCACCACGGCCGCAGACTTCCTTCCGGACCTACGCGAGTCCGGCCCGCTCCAGCGCCTCCACACCCGCCCGCAGCGCCGCCAGCCGCTCGTCGAGGGTGAAGCCGGCCGGAGCGAGGGTCAGGGTGGTGACCCCGGCGGCGGCGTAGGCCTTCATCCGGTCGGCGATCCGGTCGACGGATCCGAGCAGGGTGGTCTGGTCGATCAGCTGGCGGGGTACGGCCGCCGCGGCGCCGGCCTTGTCGCCGGCGAGGTACTTGTCCTGGATCTCGGCGGCGGCCTTCTCGTAGCCCATGCGCTGGGCGAGCTGGTTGTAGAAGTTCTGCTTCCGGCTGCCCATGCCGCCGACGTACAGCGCGGTGTACGGGCGGAAGATGTCGGCCAGCGCGTCGATGTCGTCGCCGAGGGCGAGCGGCAGCGTCGGGTGGACGTCGAAGCCCTCCATGGTGAGCCCGGCCTTCTCGCGTCCCGCGCGCAGGTGGCGCAGGGCCGTCTCCTCCAGGTGCTCGGCGGCCGGGAAGATCAGCAGGGCGCCGTCCGCGATCTCGCCGGTCTGCTCCAGGTTCTTCGGGCCGATGGCCGCGATGTAGAGCGGGATGTGCGGACGGGTCGGGTGCACCGTGAGCTTGATCGGCTTGCCCGGGCCGTCGGGCAGCGGCAGGGTCCAGTGCTCGCCCTCGTAGGTGAGGCGCTCGCGGGACATGGCCCTGCGGACGATCTCCACGTACTCGCGGGTGCGGGCCAGCGGCTTGTCGAACTTGACGCCGTACCAGCCCTCCGAGACCTGCGGTCCCGAGACGCCGAGGCCGAGCCGGAAACGGCCGCCGGAGAGGGAGTCGAGGGTGGCCGCGGTCATCGCGGTCATCGCGGGCTGGCGGGCCGGGATCTGCATGATCGCCGAACCGACGTCGATCCGCTCCGTCTTGGCGGCGACCCAGGACAGCACGGTGGGCGCGTCGGAGCCGTACGCCTCCGCCGCCCAGCAGACGTCGTAGCCGAGGCGGTCCGCCTCCTGGGCCACGGCGAGGTTGTCGCCGTCCATGCCCGCGCCCCAGTAGCCGAGGTTGATGCCGAGCCGCATGCCACGTACCCCTTACCCATCGGTAACGTCCCTGTGGTCGGGACTCTAGCGCGCACCCCCGGCATTCGTCAGGAGGCGATCGGGCACCGGTGGCGGAGCGACGCGGGCCCGCCTGTGGACAGGTTGTCCACAGGCTCTCTCCCCGTGGTGCCCTGGCCAGTACTCTCGCGGCCATGGAGCAGAGGCATCTCGGACGTACCGGCCTGCGCGTGTCCCGGCTCGGGCTCGGCACCCTCACCTGGGGCCGCGACACCGACGAGCACGACGCCGCCGAGCAGTTGAAGGCGTTCTGGGACGCGGGCGGCACCCTCGTCGACACGGCGGACGTGTACGGGGGCGGCGAGGCGGAGTACCTGCTCGGACAGCTCATGGAGGGCCTGGTGCCGCGGCGGGACCTGATCGTGTCGACCAAGGCCGGCAGCGTCCCCGACCCGGACCGGCGCACGGACGGCTCGCGCGGGCACCTGCTCGCCGCCCTCGACGCCTCCCTCGCCCGGCTCGGCACGGACTACGTGGACCTGTGGCAGCTGCACGCCTTCGACCCCCACACCCCGCTGGAGGAGTCGCTGCACGCCCTCGACATCGCCGTCCGCAGCGGCCGGGCCCGCTACGTCGGCGTGTCCGACTTCTGCGGCTGGCAGCTCGCCAAGGCCGGCACCTGGCAACTGAGCGGGGACCGGACCCGGCTCGCCGGCACGCAGATGGAGTACTCACTGCTCCAGCGGGGCGTCGAGCGGGAGGTGCTGCCCGCCGCCCTCGACCTCGGGATCGGGCTGCTGCCCTCCTCGCCGCTGGGGCGCGGGGTGCTCACCGGCAAGTACCGGCACGGCACCCCGGCGGACTCCCGCGGCGGCTCGGAGGCGCTGGCCCCCTTCGTGGAGCCGTATCTGGACGAGCCGGCGAGCCGCATCGTGGACGCGGTCGCGACGGCGGCCGACGGCCTCGCGGCCACCCCGCTCCAGGTGGCCCTGGCCTGGGTCCGCGACCGCCCCGGCGTGACCGCCCCGATCATCGGCGCGCGCAACGCGCAGCAGCTCACGGCCGCGTTGTCAGTGGAGAGCCTTAGTCTTCCTGACGAGATCTTCCGGGCCCTCGACGATGTGTCGGCGCCCGTGCACCACTATCCGGATCACGACTGGAGCACCTTGTGACCGAGCCTTCCGGGGAGACCCCGCCCGAGGCAGCCGCGCCCCCCGCCGACACGCAGGGAGCGACCTCCGCGTCACCGGGCGCCCCGGACACCCCCGGCCCCGCGCACGACGAGGGGACGGCCGGCCCGGACGCGGGCGAGGAGGCGACGGCCGGGGCGGAGAGCGCGGAGGACGCGGAGAGCGCGGAGAGCGCGGAGGACGCGGAGAGCGCGGAGGACGCGGAGAGCGCGGAGGACGCGGAGAGCGCGGAGAGCGCGGAGGACGCGGAGGACGCGGAGGACGCGGAGGACGCGGAGGACGCGGAGGACGCGGAGGACGCGGAGGACGCGGAGGACGCCTCCGAGGGAGACGGCGGCACCACGGCGGCGGCCCCGGCTCCCGGGGACGGCACCACGGCGGAGACCCCCGCTTCCGGCGAGGGCACCGCGGCCGAGCTCTCCGACGCGCAGGCCGAGCTCGCCGCGCAGCGGGAGCTGCGGGCGCGGATCGAGCAGCGCAAGGCCGAGCGGGCCGCGCCCGTCGAGGCCGGCGGCAAGCTCAGCGGGACGGCCGCCGACCTGCTCGCGGCGGTGCGGGCCGTGGAGAGCGGCGCGCAGCCCGTCGCTCCGCCCCGCCCCGAGGTCCCCGCGCCCTCGCGGCCCATGCCGGCGGCCGCGCCGGAGGCGACGGTGCGCCCGCTGGCACCCGCGGCCCCGGTGGTGACCGAGGAGACGACGTCCTCGGTGCGGCAGGTGCTCGCGCGGGGCGGGGCGCCCGAGGCGCTCGCCGGGCAGGTCGCCGCCGTGCTCGGCGAGGGCGCCGCCCGGGCGCTCGACGACGACCCCTGGCAGCTGCTCGCGGTGCCGGGGGTGCGCCCCGAACAGGCCGACGGCTTCGCGCGTGCCCTGCTCGGCTCCGCGTGCGGCCCCGGCGACGAGCGACGGGCCGTGGCGCTGACCGCCTGGCTCCTGGAGCAGGCCGCCCTGAAGGGCCACACGGCCCTGGAGATCGGCAGCGTGCGGGACGGGCTCGCCCGGCTGTCGGTGCCGGAGCCGGAGAAGGCGGTCGAGCACGCGGTCTCCGAGGCCGCGGTGCTGGTCTTCCAGGAGGAGGACCCCGAGGACACCGGGGACACCGGGGACACGGAAGAGGACGAGGACGCCGGGCAGGCCGAGGCACCCGTCGCCGAGGAGCGGCCGCAGCTGCCCGTGCTGCTCGGCCTGGAGCGGTACGCGCTCGCGGAGGAGAGCCTCGCCGACGGGCTGGCCCGCCTGATCCGCACGGTCGAGGCGGCCGACTGGGAGGGCCCCGAGCTGGTCCGCGCGGCCGGCACGCACGGCCTCGTGCTGCACACCGGCGGCGAAGCCGCCCGCGCCGAACCCGCCGCCCTCGCGGAGGCGGCCCGCGAGCGGGGCCTGCGGGTCGCCCTCGCGGCCCACACGGACCGGGACGGCGCCGTGCCGGTCGCCGCGCTCCTCTCCGGTGCGGCGGGTCCGGGCCGCGACGAGGAGGGGCTGCTCGCCCTGGACCTGCTGGTCGTCCTGGACGCGCCGCAGCTGGACGTCGAGACCGCCGCACTGCTCGTGGAGGCGCTGCCGGACGGCTGCCGGCTCGTCCTGGGCGGCGACCCGCTGGTCCTCGGCGCCGCGGGACCCGGCCGGGTCTTCGCCGACCTGCTGGCCGCCCGCGTCGCCCCGGCGATCGCCTCCCGCACGCCCGACCCGGGCCCGATCGGCGAGCTGGTCTCGGGCATCGGCATCGGTGAGCTCAACCAGGTCGAGGCGCCCGGCAAGGAGGTCGTGATCGTCCCCGTCCGGGACGCGGGCGAGGCGGTGCACCGCACGGTGCAGCTGGTCGCCGACTCCATCCCGCGCGCCCTCGGCCTGCCGGCCGACAGCACCCAGGTGATCACGGTCGGCCATGGCGGCGCCGCGGGCACCCGCGCGCTGAACGCGGCCCTCAAGCAGCGGCTCAACCCGGGCCCCGGCCGCTTCGGGGGCTACGACCCGGGCGACCGGGTCGCCCACTCCCCCGCGCCGGGCCGCACCGTGCCGGGCACGGTCGTCTCGGCCGACGCCGAGGGCCTGCACCTGGACTGCGCGGGCGAGCGGGTCGTCGTACCGAAGGAGCGGGTCGAGGGCGCGCTGCGGCACGGGTGGGCGCTGACCGCGCACCAGGCGGCCGGGGCACGCTGGCCGGCCGCGGTCGTGGTGCTGCCCGGCGACGCGGCGGCGGGCCTCAGCCGGGCCTGGGTGTACACCGCCTTCGGCCGCGCCGAGCGGCACCTCTCCGTCGTCCACGGCGTGGACCAGGCGCTGCCCCGCGCGGTGGCCGAGGGCCTCACCCCGGAGCGGACGACCCGGCTCCGCCCGCTGATCGAGGCGCTGCTCCACGAGGAAGAGGCGTAGGGGCGGCGCGCACGACGGAACGGGCGGAGACGCGGTCCGGCCGGCACCCGTCCCGCGAAACCGCGGGACGGATTGCCGGCCGGACTGTCGCTCCGAGGGGCTCAGGTGGGCTCTCAGGCCCCGTGGGCCTGTTCCTCCAGCTCCTCCTCGGCCTCGTCGTCGAAGACGGCGCTGATGTCGAAGCGGCAGACGATCCGCTCCGGGTCGGCGTGGTCGAAGGGCGTGTTCAGCCACTCCCCCGGTTCGGGCAGCTCGTCGGTCGCCTCGACCCAGAGGGTGGAGTCGCCCTCCTCCAGACCGAATTCCTTGTGACGGGACGCGATTTCGTCAGGTTCGTACTCGCCGAAGAGGGTTCCGAGGGCGGCATAGGTGCTGGCGGCGCCGTTCCCCTCGCGGTCGACGTCCACGATGCGCCTGGCCTGGGCGACGAGGCGCTTCGGTTCGACCACCGCGTAGTCGCGGCGGATGAGCACGCTGACGGCGTGCGGTTCCTCGGGCCCCGCGTAGGGCGGCAGGGAGTCGTCGGCGCCGGGGATCTCGAAGGGGGTGACCTCGTCGTACCGGTCGTAGAGGACCTCGTCGTACGCCTCCGCCGCCGCCGCGAGCGCGTTGAAGGCCTCGTAGACGGCAGGGTCGTCGTCCCCGGTGCGGCTCTCGACCGCCGCGAGGTGACGGTCCAGTGCGGTTTTGACCGCCTCGGCGGCGGCGCGTACCTCGGCAGCGGTGGACTGCGCAGCATCAGACATAGGACAGACGCTATCCGTACCGGGCCCTTGGCCGCACAATAGATGCGATGCCGGAATACGAATTTGTCGACGTGTACGTGCCGCGCGGCGTCTCCCGTAAGGAGGCGACGCGGCTTCTGACCGACCATGCCGAGTACGGGCACTGGGAGTTGGACCGACTGAGCCTGCATCGGGACGGCAGCCGCAGAGTGCGGCTGCGCCGGCGCATCATCCGTCAGATCCGCGCCACCTGGTGAGACGCAGAAGGGGCCCCGCTGTGCGGGGCCCCTGCCGTTTCCGTACGCCTCAGGCGGTGCGGCGCGACCGGCGGTAGATCACGGAACCGGCCAGCAGCAGGGCCGCGCCGGCCGGGACGGCCATCCCGACCGCTCCGGCACCGGTGTGCGCGAGCTCCTCGCTGGGCGGGCTCTGGACCCCCGTGTGCGTACCGGGGTTGTTCGGCCCGTGCGGGTGCCCGGGGGTACCGGGGTGCCCTCCACCCTCGGTGCCGGGGTTGCCGGGGGTGCCGGGCGTACCGGGAGTGCCCGGGGTTCCCGGATTGCCGGGCGTACCGGGGTTCCCCGGAGTACCCGGGTTCCCGGGGTTGCCCGGGTTCCCGGGGTTGCCCGGATTCCCAGGCGTCCCCGGGTTGCCGGGGTTGCCGGGGTTGCCGGGGTTGCCCGGATTCCCGGGGTTGCCCGGATTCCCGGGGTTACCCGGATTCCCCGGCTCACCGGGGTGCCCCGGTGTCGTCGGCTCGATGCCGTTGCCGCAGCCGTTGTTCGAGGCCGCGTTGCCGAGGCCGATGGCGTTGACGCTGTTGCCGCAGACGTTGATGGGGGCGTCCACCGGCACCTGGACGACGTTGCCGGAGCCGACGCCCGGCGAGTGCGAGGCGCTGCCCTGGGCGGAGGACCCGCCGGAGCCGCCGGAGTCCCCGTAACCGCCGGGGCTGCTCGCGTTGGCGCACTTGTTGCCGGACGCCGGGTTCATGAGACCGACGGCGTTGACCGTGTTGCCGCAGAGGTTCACCGGCGCGTGGACCGGGACCTGGACGTTGTTGCCGGACGCGACGCCCGGCGAGTGGGAGGCCGTACCGCTCGCGTTCGCGTCGGCGTGGGCGTAACCGCCGCCGAGGGCGATCATGCCGCCCGCCGCGGCGACGGTGACGATGCTCTTCCGGGTGATGCGTGTGACCTGTCGCATTGCTGTGTTCCCGCTTCCCTGCATGCTCGGCTCCGTGCGAAATGCCCACCGGCCCCGGAGTGCATGGCGTGCACTCCGGGGCCGGCGTTGGCTCAAACCCTCAGGGGGTGATGCTCAACGTCAGGCGTTGATGCAGGTGTTGCCGAAGGCGGGGTTCAGCAGACCGATCACGGAGACCGTGTTGCCGCACACGTTCACGGGGATGTGGATCGGCACCTGGACGACGTTGCCCGAGAGCACGCCGGGGGAACCGATGGCGGCACCCTGGGCACCCGCGTCGGCAACGGCCATGCCCGCACCCGCGAGAACGAGACCGCCGGTGGCAGCCGCAGCAGCGACGACCTTCTTGATCATTATTCCTCCTTGTTGGCAATGCGGTCCCAGCCGCGGACCGCACCACCTGTAACGAGGGGGAACCCAGGGGGCTACGAGCCCCTTGAGGCATTCACTCTTTCCGGTCATCCGCGCACGCGCGGTCGATTTGGGGAGCGTCTGCGGCGGACGTCCTCAGGAGGCGTCGATGAAGCGGTCCAGGACCCGGACGCCGAACTTCAGGCCGTCCACCGGCACCCGCTCGTCAACGCCGTGGAACATGCCGGCGAAGTCGAGCTCCGGCGGGAGCTGGAGCGGCGCGAAGCCGAAGCAGCGGATGCCGAGGTCGTCGAAGGACTTGGCGTCGGTGCCGCCGGAGAGCATGTACGGCACGGCACGGGCGATCGGGTCCTCGGCGCGCAGGGCCAGCTGCATGGCGTCGACCAGGGCGCCGTCGAAGCTGGTCTCCAGGGCCTTGTCGCCGTGCACGTCCTCGCGCTTGACCCGCGGGCCGAGGATCCGGTCGAGGTCGGCGAGGAACTCCTCCTCGTAGCCGGGCAGGAAGCGTCCGTCGACGTGGGCGGTGGCCTGGCCGGGGATGACGTTCACCTTGTAGCCGGCGCCGAGCATCGTCGGGGCGGCGGAGTTGCGCAGGGTGGCGCCGACCATCTTGGCGATGCCGCCCAGCTTGGCGAGCGTGGCCTCCATGTCCTCGGGGTCGAGCGGGGTGCCGAGGGCGTCCGAGAGCTCGTCGAGGAAGGACCGGACGGTCTTGGTGACCCTGACGGGCCACTGGTGGCGGCCGAGCCGGCCCACGGCCTCGCACAGCTCCGTGATGGCGTTGTCGTTGTTGGTCATCGAACCGTGGCCGGCCGTGCCCTCGACGGTCAGCCGCATCCAGTGCATGCCCTTCTGGGCGGTCTCGACCAGGTAGAGCCGGAGGTTCTCGTTGACGGTGAAGGAGAAGCCGCCGACCTCGCCGATCGCCTCGGTCACCCCGTCGAAGAGGCCGCGGTGCTTGTCGACCAGGTGGCGGGCGCCGTAGGTGCCGCCCGCCTCCTCGTCGGCGAGGAAGGCCAGGACGATGTCGCGCGGGGGCTTGCGGCCGCTGCGCATGCGGTCGCGGACGACCGCGAGGGTCATCGCGTCCATGTCCTTCATGTCGACGGCGCCGCGGCCCCAGACGCAGCCGTCCGCGACCTCGCCGGAGAAGGGGTGGTGGGTCCAGTCCTCGGCGTTGGCCGGGACGACGTCGGTGTGTCCGTGGATGAGGAGGGCCGGCCTGGACGGGTCCTCGCCCTCGATGCGGGCGACCGTGGAGGCCCGCCCCTTGTGCGACTCGATGATCTTCGGCTCGAGTCCGACCTCGGCCAGCTTCTCGGCGACGTACTCCGCCGCCGCCCGCTCGCCCGGGCCGGAGTGGTCGCCGTAGTTGCTGGTGTCGATGCGGATGAGGTCACGACAGAGGTCGACGACCTCGTCCTCGCCCGTGACGGTCCGGCCGGTGTTCGACTCGCTCACGCTGCTTCCTCCCACTACGTGCCTCAATGTGCTGGCTGGTGATCTCCCCATCCTCCCGCGTGCCCCCCTCGGGACCCAAGGGCGGCCACCGGCCGACATCCGCCCGTCACACGGCGGGGGGCGCAAGGGGTGGTGATCGGCCACCCCAGATGTTTGCTATGGTTTTCCTCGTCGGAAGGGCCCAGCGGCCAGGAAGACAAGATCACCTGTCCGGGTGGCGGAATGGCAGACGCGCTAGCTTGAGGTGCTAGTGCCCTTTATCGGGCGTGGGGGTTCAAGTCCCCCCTCGGACACCAGCGAAGGACCCCACGTCATGTGGGGTCCTTCTTGTATGGGGCCCCTGCCAGGGCTCGTCGAGGGCGGTGGGACCGGTGCGACGCAGGACCAGGGCCCCCGCCTCCCCGCTTCCCCAGCGCGACGGGATCGACGCCGTGCGCCTCCGGCTGCCGGAGGATCCGGAGCGGCTCTGGGGCACGGTGCGGGCGCACCTGCTGGACCGGTACGCGGGGGCCGTCGGGGCCGGGCGGATCGAGGCGATGCTGCGCGAGGGCCGGTTCGTCGGGGCGGACGGGACGGCGGCCGACGGGGACGAGCCGTACGCCGCGGGGCGCCACCTCTGGTTCCACCGGGACTTCCCCGCCGAGGAGCGGGTGCCCTTCGAGATCGACGTGGTGTACCGGGACGAGCGGATCGTGGTGGCGGACAAGCCGCACTTCCTGGCGACGATGCCGCGGGGCCGGCATGTCACGGAGACGGCGCTCGCGCGGCTGCGCCGGGAGCTGGGGCTGCCGTCGCTGCAGCCCGCGCACCGGCTGGACCGGCTGACGGCGGGGCTCGTGCTCTTCGTCGTACGGCCGGAGGACCGGGGGGCGTACCAGACGCTGTTCCGGGACCGGGCCGTGCACAAGGCGTACGAGGCGGTCGCGCCGTACGACCCGGCGGTGGAGCTGCCGGTGACCGTGCGGAGCCGGATCGAGAAGGAGCACGGGGTGCCGGCCGCCCGGGAGGTCCCGGGCGAGCCGAACGCCGAGAGCCGGATCGAGCTCCTCGCGCACGCGCGCGGGCTGGCCCGGTACCGGCTGGTGCCGGTGACCGGGCGGACCCATCAACTGCGGGTGCACATGAACGCGCTCGGGCTGCCGATCCTCCACGATCCGCTGTACCCGGTGGTCCGTGAGGACGGGCCGGAGGACTTCGGGCGACCGCTCCAGCTGCTCGCGCGGTCGCTGGCGTTCACCGACCCGGTCTCGGGCGAGCCGCGGCGCTTCATGAGCCGCCGCCCGCTCAATGGCCTCGGTTGATCCACTCCTCCAGGTGCGGGGCCTCCGCGCCGATGGTGGTGCTGTCGCCGTGGCCGGTGCGGACCACGGTCTCGGGCGGCAGGGTGAGCAGCCGGTCCCGGATCGAGTCGACGATCGTCGGGAAGTCCGAGTAGGACCGTCCGGTCGCGCCGGGCCCGCCCTGGAAGAGGGTGTCGCCGGTGAAGACGGTGCCCAGGTCGGGGGCGTGGAGGCAGACCGCGCCAGGGGAGTGGCCGGGGGTGTGCAGGACGTGCAGGTCGGTCCCGGCGATGGTGAGGACCTGGCCGTCGGCGAGGTCGCCGTCCGGGGTGTGGTCAGGATGGGTGAGCTTCCACAGCGGCTGGTCGGCGGGGTGGAGCAGGATCCGGGCGCCGGTGGCGGCGGCGAGGGCCGGGGCCGCGTCGATGTGGTCGTCGTGGGCGTGGGTGCAGACGATGGCGCGCAGGGCGCGCCCGTCGAGGGCGGCGAGGATGGCCTCGGCGTCGTGGGCGGCGTCGATGACGACGGCCTCGGTGTCGTCGCCGACGATCCAGACGTTGTTGTCCACCTCCCAGGTGCCGCCGTCGAGGCTGAAGGTGCCGGAGGTGACCAGGTGGTCGATGCGGGTGGTCATCAGAGGATCACCACCGAGCGCAGGACGTCGCCCTCGTGCATGCGCCCGAAGGCCTTCTCGACGTCGCCGAGTCCGATGGTCTCGGTGACGAAGGCGCCGAGGTCGATGCGGCCCTGCTGGTGCAGGTCGATCAGCATCGGGAAGTCGCGGGAGGGCAGGCAGTCCCCGTACCAGGAGGACTTGAGGGCGCCGCCGCGGCCGAAGACGTCGAGGAGGGGCAGTTCGAGCTTCATCTCGGGGGTGGGGACGCCGACGAGGACGACGGTGCCGGCGAGGTCGCGGGCGTAGAAGGCCTGGCGGTAGGTCTCGGGGTGGCCGACGGCCTCGATGACGACGTCGGCGCCGAAGCCGCCGGTGAGCTCGCGGATCGCCTCGACGGGGTCGCCGGTGCGCGAGTCGACGGTGTGGGTGGCGCCCATCTCGCGGGCCTTGGCCAGCTTGCGGTCGTCGATGTCGACGGCGATGATCCGGGCCGCTCCGGCGAGCCGGGCCCCGACGATCGCCGCGTCGCCGACGCCTCCGCAGCCGATGACGGCGACGGTGTCGCCGCGTCCGACGTCGCCGGTGTTGAGGGCGGCGCCGATGCCGGCCATCACGCCGCAGCCGAGGAGTCCCGCGACCTCGGGGGCGACGGCCGGGTCGACCTTGGTGCACTGGCCGGCGGCGACCAGGGTCTTCTCGGCGAAGGCGCCGATGCCGAGCGCCGGGGAGAGCTCCGTGCCGTCGAGCAGGGTCATCTTCTGCCGGGCGTTGTGGGTGTCGAAGCAGTACCAGGGGCGGCCGCGCAGGCAGGCCCGGCACTGGCCGCACACCGCGCGCCAGTTGAGGACGACGAAGTCGCCGGGGGCGACGTCGGTGACGCCCTCGCCGACGGACTCGACGACGCCCGCCGCCTCGTGGCCGAGGAGGAAGGGGAACTCGTCGTTGATCGCGCCCTGCTTGTAGTGGAGGTCGGTGTGACAGACGCCGCAGGCCTGGATCTTCACGACGGCCTCACCTGGCCCGGGGTCGGGGATGACGATCGTCTCGACCCGGACCGGCTCGTTCCTGCCGGGGGCGACGACCCCCTGGACCTGCTGCGCCATCGTGGACTTCCCTTCCACCGAAACGGTGACCCGCGTTACGGATGTGACGATATCGGCCAGGTTACGCGGAGGCCGCAACCTGCGTCCCGTCGCTCGCCGTCTCCTCCCCACGCAGGCATGACACAGCCTCAGGGGGAATCGATGACCAGTGAACTCGAACCGTATGCGGACCCGTTGACCGTTCCGCCGGTGATCCGGCCGGAGCAGGGCGACGACACGGCCGAGATCGAGATCGCGTTACGCCCGACGTGGGTGCGGATGCACCGGCAGCTGCCGCCCACGTTGATGTGGGGGTACGAGGGGAGCGTGCCGGGTCCGACCATCGAGGTGCGGCGGGGGCAGCGGGTCCGGGTGGCGTGGCACAACCGGATCCCGCAGGGCAGCGAGTACCCGGTGACCGTGGTCGAGGTGCCGCGGACCGAGGGGCGGCCGGATCCGCACAACCGGCCGGGCCGGGAGGGCGTGGAGCCGGTCCGCGAGGCGGCGGCGCTGCCCGCCTGGTCGGTGACGCACCTGCACGGGGCGCAGACAGGCGGCGGGAACGACGGGTGGACGGACAACGCGGTCGGCTTCGGCGGCGCGCAGCTGTCGGAGTACCCGAACGAGCACCAGGCGGTGCACTGGTGGTACCACGACCATGCCATGAACATCACCCGGTGGAACGTGTACGCGGGGCTGATGGGCACCTATCTCGTGCGGGACGAGGAGGAGGACGCGCTGGGTCTGCCCTCCGGTGAGCGGGAGCTGCCGCTGGTCCTGGCGGACCGCAATCTGGACACGGACGCGGACGGGGAGCTGAACGGGCGGCTGCTGCACAAGACGACGCGTCTGGTGGCCAGTCACCCGGAGACGGGGAAGCCGGTCGGGCTGCCGTTCCTCGGCCCGTACACGACGGTGAACGGCACGGTCTGGCCGTACCTGGAGGTGCTGGACGGCTGGTACCGCTTCCGGCTGGTGAACGCGTCGAACGCGCGGACCTACGACCTGGTCCTCGTCGACGAGGACGACCGGCCGGTACCGGGGGTGGTGCATCAGATCGGCAGTGACGGCGGGCTGCTGCCGCGCCCGGTGTCCTTCGGTTTCGAGGAGGGCGACGGGGGCGCGGAGAGCGTGGCGCCGCTGACGATCGCGCCGGCCGAGCGCTTCGACCTGTTGTTCGACTTCCGGGGCTGGGCGGGGCAGCGCCTGCGGCTGGTGAACAAGGCCGTGGGGCGGGAGCCCGGGGTCCCGGACGCGACGCTGAACGTGCCGTATCCGCAGGTGATGGAGTTCCGGGTGGGCGAGGGGGCCGAGGACGGCGGCTGCGACGGCTTCACGCTGCCGCCGGTGCTCTCGGGGTCCTTCCGGCGCTACGACCACGCGCACGTCGAGCACGGGCACCGGCTGGTGGTGCTCACGCCGCCGGGGACGGTCGGGGGCGGCGGGCATCCGGAGATGTGGGAGATGGAGGAGGTCCCGGAGGGCGAGGGGGCCAGGCTGCGGCTGCCGGCGAACGGGGTGATCCAGCTCCAGTCGGCGGACGGCAAGGTGCGCACGTACCGGCGGACGGCCCGGACGTTCAACGACGGGCTCGGGTTCACGATCGGCGAGGGCTCGTACGAGCAGTGGTCGTTCCTGAACCTGGCTCCGGGGCCGCTGATGCATCCGATGCACATCCACCTGGCGGACTTCCAGGTGATGGGGCGGGAGGCGTACACGACGGACGGCTTCGACGCGGCGGTGGGCGGTTCGCGCCGGCCGGTCAGGTTCGATCCGGCGCGGCCGGTGCCGGTGCCGGCGAACGAGGCCGGCTGGAAGGACGTGTTCCGGGTGCCGGGCGGGGAGCTGGTGCGGGTGCTCGGCCGGTTCGACGGGGCGTACGGCCGGTTCATGTACCACTGCCATCTGCTGGAGCACGAGGACATGGGGATGATGCGCCCGTTCGTGGTGGCGCCTCCCGAGGTGCTGCCCTTCGACCACGGCGCCGGGCACGGCCACGGGCACGGGGGCCACTGAGGGGCCGGACCGCGGGTGAGGAAGCGGGAGGCCCCCGCGAGCGGCGTGCTCGCGGGGGCCTCCTCCCGTGGGGGGTCTCAGTCCCGGGTGTGGCCCGCGGTCGCGCGGACCCGGCGGCGGACCAGGAACCAGCCGCCGACCAGGGCCGCCGCGATGAGCGGCAGACAGGCGACGGTGGTGCGGCCGACGCCGCCGTCCATCCACATGAGGACGAGGACGGTGGCCAGGAAGGCGAGCGTCACGAGCTGGGTGTACGGGGCCCAGGGCAGGTTGTAGCCGGGGCGGGTGACCTTGCCCTGGCGGGCGGCGCGCCAGAAGAGCAGCGAGCAGACCATGATCATCGCCCAGGTGCCGATGATGCCGATCGAGGCGAAGTTGAGGACCAGCTCGAAGGCCTCGCCGGGCATCACGTAGTTGAGGGCGACGCCGAGGACGCCGAAGCCCGCGGTGAGCAGGATGCCGCCGTAGGGCACGCCGCCCTTGTTCATGACCCCGGTGAACTTGGGCGCGGAGCCGGCCAGCGACATGGAGCGCAGGATGCGGCCGGTGGAGTACAGGCCCGAGTTGAGGCTGGACAGGGCGGCGGTGAGGACGACCAGGTTCATCACGCCGGCGGCGCCGGGGATGCCCAGCTTGTCGAAGACGGTGACGAAGGGGCTCTGGTCGCCGGAGTACGCGGTGTACGGGAGGATCAGCGCCAGCAGGACGACGGAGCCGACGTAGAAGAGGCCGACGCGCCACATGATCGAGTTGATCGCCTTCGGCATGATCTTCTCGGGGTTCTCGGTCTCGCCCGCCGCGACACCGCACAGCTCGACGGAGGCGTAGGCGAAGACGACGCCCTGGATGAGCAGCAGCATCGGCATCATGCCGTTGGGGAAGATGCCGCCGTTCTCGGTGACGTTGGCCAGGCCCGGGGTGTGGCCGCCGACCTCGTGCTGGGTGGCGACGAGGAAGATGCCGACAAGCATGAAGGCGACGAGTGCGGCGACCTTGACGATCGCGAACCAGAACTCCATCTCGCCGAAGTACTTCACCGAGATGAGGTTGGCGACGAGGACGACCGCGAGGGCGATCAGGGCGAGGATCCACTGCGGGACGTCGCTGAACATCGCCCAGAAGTGGGCGTAGGTGGCCGCGGCGGTGATGTCGGCGACGGCGGTGGTCGACCAGTTGAGGAAGTAGAGCCAGCCGGCCGTGTAGGCGCCCTTCTCGCCCATGAACTCCCGCGCGTAGGAGACGAAGGCGCCGGAGGAGGGGCGGTAGAGGACGAGCTCGCCGAGGGCCCGGACGACGAAGAAGGCGAAGACGCCGCAGACCGCGTACGCGATGAAGAGCGAGGGGCCGGCGCTGGCCATGCGGCCGCCGGCGCCGAGGAAGAGGCCGGTGCCGATGGCGCCGCCGATGGCGATCATGTTGATGTGCCGGGACTTGAGGTCCTTGCGGTATCCGGCGTCGCCGGCGTCGATGTGGGGGGACGCCGTGGAGCCGGCGGCCGCCGGGGCGGCGGTCTGCGGCTCGGCCGCGGTGACGCGGTCACTCATGGAGTTGGTCGCCTTCGTGAGGGGGAGGGTCGTGCGGTACCCGGGCGTGCCTCGTGGGGGTTCTCCCCGGCACGGCCCCGCACATCCTCACGGCAACCGGCGCCACTGACTGTGGCGGATGTCACTGAACGCCCGGATTTGAGCTAGTTCAGAGGTTGGGGCGGCTCAGGGCGCGAGCACGTCCAGCTCCTTGAGCGCGCCGACCGCGATCTCCCGGGTCAGCGCCTCGGCGCGGACCGCGTCCCGCTCCCGCACGGCCTCGGCGACCTGGACGTGGAGGGTGACGGCGGCCGGGTCGGGGTCCTCGAACATCACCTGGTGGCGGGTGCGCCCGCTGAGCACCTCGGCGACCACGTCCCCGAGCCGGGCGAACATCTCGTTGCCGGAGGCGTTGAGGACGACCCGGTGGAAGGCGATGTCGTGCACCAGGTACTCCTCCAGCCGGCGCCCGCGCGAGGTGGCGACCATGCCGAGGGCCTCCTCGGTGAGCTCGCGGCACTGCTCGGGGGTGGCGTTCAGGGCGGCGAGTCCGGCGGCGACCGGCTCGATCGCGGAGCGCAGCACGGTGAGCGAGCGGAGCTGGCGGGGGCGGTCGGTGCCGGCCAGGCGCCAGCGGATGACCTGGGGGTCGTACACGTTCCAACGCTCGGTCGGCAGCACGATGACGCCGACCCGGCGGCGGGACTCGACGAGGTGCATGGACTCCAGGACGCGCACGACCTCGCGCACGACGGTCCGGGAGACCTCGAAGCGCTCGGCGAGCTCGTCGCTGCGGAGCACGGCGCCGGGCGGGTACTCCCCCGCGGTGATCGCGAGGCCCAGGGCGTTGAGGACGTGCGGGTGGAGCCCCAGGGCCGTGGTCGTCATGGTGGCCAGCCTATGCGTGATCACACAGGTGATCACGCCGGGAAGAATAAGTACGACTTATTCGTCACAGCCTCTTGAATACGTCGTACCCAAACGGTTTCATGAGCGCGACGGATCGATGTCGAAGAAGACAGCGAGGCACCCCCATGAGCACCACTCCCCAGCCCGTCCCGGCCGGCCCCCCGGTCGTCGTCGTGATGGGCGTCGCCGGGACCGGCAAGACGACCGTCGGACCCCTGGTCGCCGAGGCGCTCGGCCTTCCGTACGCGGAGGGCGACGACTTCCACCCGGCGGCCAACGTGGCCAAGATGTCCGCCGGGACCCCCCTGGACGACACGGACCGGGAACCCTGGCTCGACGCCATCGGGCAGTGGGCGCACAGCCGGGCCGGACTCGGCGGGGTGGTGAGCAGCTCCGCGCTGAAGCGGATCTACCGGGACCGGCTGCGTGCCGCGGCCCCCGGCGTGGTCTTCCTCCATCTGACCGGCGACCGGGAGCTCATCGAGCAGCGGATGGCCGCGCGCAAGGGCCACTTCATGCCGACCGCGCTCCTCGACTCGCAGTTCGCCACCCTGCAGCCGCTCCGGGAGGACGAGGCGGGCGTCGCCGTCGACGTGTCCGGCAGCCCCGAGGAGATCGCCCGGCGGGCCGTCGTCGCACTGCGCCGACTGGCTCCCTGACCCTCGTACGCCTCCCCCCTTCTCCCGCCCGCACCCGCACCCCTCTTCGCCGCTCCCCCGTCCCCCGTCCCCCGTCCTGCTTCCCCTTCCCCTCAAGGACCCCACCGTGCCCAGTCTCAGCGTCGAGATCCTGGCAGCGGACGCCGCCGAGCCCATCACCTCGGCAGGCAACGCCCAGCTCGGCATCGCCGTCCTCGCCGGCATCGCCGTCATCGTCCTGCTCATCACCCAGTTCAAGATGCACGCGTTCCTGGCGCTGACCATCGGCTCGCTGGCGCTCGGCGCGTTCGCGGGTGCCCCGCTCGCGGCCACCATCAAGTCCTTCACGGTCGGACTCGGCAGCACCGTGGCCGGTGTGGGCGTGCTCATCGCGCTCGGCGCGATCCTCGGCAAGCTGCTCGCCGACTCCGGGGGCGCCGACCAGATCGTCGACACGATCCTGGCCAGGACCGGCCGGCGCGGCATGCCGTGGGCGATGGTGCTGATCGCCTCCGTGATCGGGCTGCCGCTCTTCTTCGAGGTCGGCATCGTGCTGCTGATCCCGGTGGTGCTGCTGGTCGCCAAGCGCGGCAACTACTCGCTGATGCGGATCGGCATCCCGGCGCTCGCCGGCCTGTCCGTCATGCACGGGCTCATCCCGCCGCACCCCGGCCCGCTCGTCGCGATCGACGCGGTCGGCGCCAACCTGGGCGTCACCCTCGCCCTGGGCCTGGTCGTCGCGATCCCGACCGTGATCATCGCCGGTCCGGTCTTCTCCCGGTTCGCCGCCCGCTGGGTGGACATCCCGGCCCCCGAGAAGATGATCCCCACGCGCCCCTCCGAGGAGCTGGAGAAGCGTCCCGGTTTCGGCGCCACGGTCGCCACCGTGCTGCTGCCGGTCGTCCTCATGCTGGTGAAGGCGCTCGTCGACATCGTCGTCGACGACCCGGAGAACGGCGTGCAGAAGGTCACCGACGTCATCGGCTCCCCTCTGATCGCCCTGCTCGCCGCCGTCATAGTGGGCATGTTCACCCTGGGCCGGGCGGCCGGGTTCAGCAAGGAGCGCCTCTCCTCCACCGTCGAGAAGTCGCTCGCCCCGATCGCGGGCGTGCTGCTGATCGTCGGCGCGGGCGGCGGTTTCAAGCAGACCCTCATCGACATCGGCGTCGGCCAGATGATCCTGGAATTCTCCGAGAACTGGTCGATCCCGGCCCTGCTGCTCGCCTGGCTGATCGCGGTCGCGATCCGGCTCGCGACCGGCTCGGCCACGGTGGCGACGATCTCGGCGGCCGGCCTGGTGGCCCCGCTGGCCGAGGGCATGTCGACGGGCGAGGTCTCGCTCCTCGTCCTCGCGATCGGCGCCGGCTCGCTCTTCTTCAGCCACGTCAACGACGCGGGCTTCTGGCTGGTGAAGGAGTACTTCGGGATGAGCGTCGGCCAGACGGTCAAGACCTGGTCGGTGATGGAGACCATCATCTCGGTGGTCGGCATCGTCTTCGTGCTGCTTCTGTCGCTGGTGATCTAGCGGCGGGCCGATGAGGTGGCGCAATCCCTCTTGTCGAGGCCCTGGAGCGCGGTGATCCGCACTCCAGGGCCTCGACCGTTCCCTCGGCCGGCCTCCGTCGGCCGGCCTCCGTCGGCCGTTCCCGTCGGCCGTTCCCGTCGACCGTTCCCGTCGACCGTTCCCGTCGACCGTTCCCGTCGACCGGCCTCCGTCAGCCGACCGCCTGGGCCGCCGCCCGGCCCGCCGCGCGTCCGGAGAAGAGGCAGCCGCCCAGGAAGGTGCCTTCGAGGGAGCGGTAGCCGTGCACCCCGCCGCCGCCGAAGCCCGCCGCCTCGCCCGCCGCGTACAGGCCGGGCAACGGCTCACCGGTCTCGGTGAGGACGCGGGAGGAGAGGTCGGTCTGCAGGCCGCCGAGGGACTTGCGGGTGAGGATGTTCAGGCGGACGGCGATCAGCGGCCCGGCCTTCGGGTCGAGCAGGCGGTGCGGGGCGGCCGTACGGATCAGGCGGTCGCCCAGGTACCTGCGGGCGCCCCGGATCGCCGTGACCTGGAGGTCCTTGGTGAAGGGGTTGGCGATCTCGCGGTCGCGGGCGGTGATCTCGCGGCGCAGCGCCGCCTCGTCGATCAGGTCCTCGCCGGTGATCCGGTTCATGCCGCGGACCAGGGCGGCCAGGTCGCGCTCGACGACGAAGTCGGCGCCCTTGTCCATGAAGGCCCTCACCGGGCCGGGCACGTCCGCGCGGGCGCGGCCGATGACGTCGCGGACCGACTTGCCGGTGAGGTCGGGGTTCTGCTCGGAGCCGGAGAGCGCGAACTCCTTGCCGATGATCTTCTGGTCGAGCACGAACCAGGTGTGGTCGTGGCCGGTCCGCATGATGTGTTCGAGGGTGCCGAGGGTGTCGAAGCCGGGGAAGAGCGGGACGGGCAGCCGCTTGCCGGTCGCGTCGAGCCAGAGCGAGGACGGGCCGGGCAGGATCCGGATGCCGTGCCGGGCCCAGATGGGGTTCCAGTTCTCGATGCCCTCGGTGTAGTGCCACATCCGGTCGCGGTTGACGTGGTGCGCGCCGGCCTTCTCGGCGATGCCGAGCATCAGGCCGTCGACGTGGGCGGGGACGCCGGAGAGCATGCGGGCGGGCGGGGTGCCGAGCCGCTCCGGCCACTGCGCGCGGACCAGGTCGTGGTTGCCGCCGATGCCGCCGGAGGTGACGATCACGGCCTGGGCGCGCAGGGTGAACGCGCCGGTGGGCTCGCGGTCGCTGGCGGTGCCGCGCGGGGCGTCGGAGGGGGCCAGGACCTCGCCGGTGACGGTGTCGAGGCTGCCCGCGGTGCGGGTCAGCCCGGTCACCCGGTGGCGGAAGCGGAAGCGGACCAGGCCGCGGGCCACGCCCTCGCGGACCCGGGCCTCGAAGGGGGCGACGAGGCCGGGTCCGGTGCCCCAGGTGATGTGGAAGCGGGGTACGGAGTTGCCGTGGCCGTTGGCGTCGTAGCCGCCGCGCTCGGCCCAGCCGACCACCGGGAAGAAGCGCACGCCGAGGCCGTGCAGCCAGGAGCGCTTCTCGCCGGCCGCGAAGTCGACGTACGCCTCGGCCCAGCGGCGCGGCCACTCGTCCTCGGGGCGGTCGAAGCCGGCGGTGCCGAACCAGTCCTGGAGGGCCAGGGCGTGGCTGTCGCGGATCCGCATCCGGCGCTGCTCGGGCGAGTCGACGAGGAAGAGGCCGCCGAAGGACCAGTGGGCCTGGCCACCGATCGACTGCTCGGGTTCCTGGTCGAGCAGGATCACGGACCGGCCGGCGTCGACCAGCTCGGCGGTGGCGACGAGGCCGGCGAGACCGGCTCCGATGACGATGACGTCGGCGTCGTAGGCAGGGGGCATGGACCGCATCTTGGATACACCGATGTATCGAGTCAACGGTTCGAGGCACTTTGCCCGGCACTTTTCGGAGGCGGCCTCCCTCCCGCTTTCTAATGTCGGGCATTAATATGGACGTATGGCAAGGACGTCAGGGCCCGAGACCCGGGAGAAACTGATCCGTGCGGCGGAGCAGGTCTTCGCCGCCCAGGGCGTCGACGGCGCCCAGCTGCGGGACATCGTGGCACTGGCCGGACAGGGCAATCCGTCCGCCGTCCAGTACCACTTCGGCTCCCGGGCCGGGCTGCTCGACACCGTGATGGCCGGCCGCCAGCTGCGCACCGAGCAGGTGCTCGCCCCGCTCCTCGCCGCCGCCCCCGACGAGCCGCACGAGCTGGTCGCCGCGCTGGTCACCGCCGAGTCGAGCGAGCTGCGCACCGACCGGGGCCGGCGCTGCCTGCGCATCTCCGCGCAGCTCAGCCACGAGAGCGGGATCCGCACCCGCTCCCCCCACCCCACCCTCGCGGGCACCGGCTACTGGCGCCTGATCGAGCGCCTGGAGACCTGTCTGGCCGCCGCCGGGCTGCCCGAGCCGCTGCGCCTGGAACGCCTCGACCTGGCGCTGACCGTCGTCGGCGCGGCGATGGCCGACCGCGCCCGGCAGTACCTCGACGGCACCGAACCGCTCACCGGAGAGGCGCTCTTCCTCGCCGATCTGGTCGAGACCACCACGGCGCTCCTCCTGGCCGCACAGCCCCGGAGCGGCGCCCACCCCCGAAGGCCCCGAAAGGACCCCGCATGAGCGAGAACACCCCCGCGCACCCGCACGACCTGACCGGCCGGACCGTCATCGTCACCGGCGGCGCCCGCGGCCTGGGCGCCGAGGCCGCCCGGCAGGCCGTGGCCGCCGGCGCCAACGTCGTGATCACCGACGTGCTCGACGAGGAGGGCAGGGCCACCGCCGCCGAGCTGGGCGAGCGGGCCCGCTTCCGCCACCACGACGTGACGTCGCAGGAGGAGTGGGCCGCGGCCGTCGCATACGCCGTCGAGGAGTTCGGCGGGCTGCACGGCCTGGTGAACAACGCCGGCATATCGACCGGCGCGCTCCTGGAGACCGAGTCGGTCGAGCACTTCCGCAAGGTCCTCGACATCAACCTGACCGGCGTCTTCATCGGCATGAAGGCCGCGATCCCCGCGATGCGGGAGGCGGGCGCCGGCTCGATCGTCAACATCTCCTCGGCCGCGGGCCTGATGGGCCTCGCGCTGACCGCCGGCTACGGCGCCTCCAAGTGGGGCGTACGCGGGCTGACGAAGATCGGCGCGGTGGAGCTCGGCACCTCGCGGATCCGCGTCAACTCCGTCCACCCGGGCATGACGTACACCCCGATGACCGCCTCCGTCGGCATCGAGAAGGGTGAGGGCAGGTACCCCAACACCCCGATGGGCCGGGTCGGCGAGGCGCACGAGATCGCGGGCGCGGTCGTCTTCCTGCTCTCGGACGCCGCGTCGTACGTGACGGGCGCGGAGCTGGCGGTGGACGGCGGCTGGACGACCGGTCCGACGGTGAAGTACGTGATGGGGCAGTGAACCTGCCCGCATGACCGCGGCCCGGTGCTTTCATGGGGCGCATGAGCGCTGCCGATGAAGTCCTCGACGTCGTCGACGAGAACGACCGGGTGGTCGGACGGGCCCCGCGCGGTGAGGTGTACGCGCGGGGCCTGATCCATCGCTGCACCTTCATCCGGGTGCGGGACGCCGAGGGACGGGTCTTCGTCCACCGCAGGACCCCGACGAAGCTGGTCTTCCCTTCGCTGTACGACATGTTCGTCGGCGGGGTCGTGGGCGCGGGCGAGTCCTACGACGACGCCGCCCTGCGGGAGGCCGAGGAGGAGCTGGGCGTGTCCGGGCTGCCCCGGCCCGTGCCGCTGTTCCGCTTCCTGTACGACTCCGGGGGCGTCGCCGGCACGTGGTGGTCGGCGGTGTACGAGGTGCGCTGCGAGCTGCCCGTACGGCCGCAGGTGGAGGAGGTCGCCTGGCACGCCTTCCTGTCGGAGGAGGAACTGGAGGCGCGGCTCGCCGACTGGGAGTGGGTGCCGGACGGCCTCGCCGCGTACGAGCGGCTGCGGGGGCTCCGGGCGGGGTGAGCCCGCCCGGGGTGCGGGGCCGCCGTCGAGCGGTGTGATCATCCGACGGATAGGGTGCCCGCGTGAGCGACTTCATACAGAGCCTGCGGTTGTGGTTCGCGCCGCAGCGCCTCCGGGAGGAGGGCGAGACCCCCGACTACCGCTTCTCCCTGGCCAACGAGCGGACCTTCCTCGCCTGGATCCGGACCGCGCTCGCGCTGATCGGCGGCGGCTTCGCCGTGGACCAGTTCCTGCCGGACCTGCGCTGGGGCGTCCGGGTCGGACTCGCGCTCGCGCTGCTCGCGGCCGGCGTGCTGTGCGCGCTGCGCGCCGTGAACCACTGGGTGCGCTGCGAGCGGGCCATGCGGCGCGGCGAGGATCTGCCGACCTCCCGCTTCCCGGCGGTGCTGAGCCTGGCGGTGGCGGTGGTCGCGGTCGCGATGGTGGTGGTCGTCGTCTTCGGCTGGGCCGGACGGTGACCGGTCCGGGCGACGGGGGCGGGCCGGCCCTCCGGGACCCGGGGCTCCAGCCCGAGCGCACCCGGCTGGCCTGGCGACGCACCACCCTGTCGTGCACGGTCGCGGCGGTGCTCGCGGGCAAGCAGGCGATCCACGACGGCGTGACGGCGACCGGCCTGCTCGCGGCGGGGCTCTCGGCCCTGGTGTGGATCGGCTTCCTCGCGGTGGCGCACCGCAGGATCCAGTCGCTCGGCCCGGCCCGGCCGCGGCCGCTGTCGCTGCGGAGCGCCTGGCTCACGGCGCTGTGCACGATCGCGTTCGCCGGGTTCGCGGTGGCGGTCCTGCTGTGAGGCGGGCGCGCCCACACATCTGAAGAAACGGACATGACGGACTAGCCTGAGGTGGTCAGCCGACCCCTCGCAGAGGCGGAGTCATGACCGTCACCCACCACGAGCACGCCACCCACGCCCACAGCCACGGCCCGTCCTGCGGTCACACCGCCGTCCCCCACCGGGACCACACGGACTACGCGCACGACGGGCACCTGCACCGTGAGCACGCCGGGCACTGGGACGAGTGCGAGTCCACCGCGCACGTGGCGCACACCCATCCCGACCACACGCACGGGCCGGACTGCGGGCACGCCGCCGTCCCGCACGGCGACCACGTCGACTACGCCCACGACGGGCACCGCCACGCGCAGCACGGCAACCACTGGGACGACCACTGACCCCGGCGCCGTCCGACGTGGCCCCGGCTTCCCCCGGACCCGGCCCGACTGGCACCCTTCCCCTGTCCAGTCGGGCTCTCATCCGGGGGAACTCCTTTGCCTGCCACCGATCCTTACGTGGTCGCGCTCGCGCCGAACGTCCACGCCTTCGTCCAGCCCGACGGCGGCTGGTGCCTGAACAACGCCGGTTTCCTCGGCGACGGCGGCGAGACGCTGCTCGTCGACACGGCCGCCACCGAGCGGCGGGCGCTGCTGCTGCGCGACGCGGTCCGCGAGGCCGGGCTCGCCGCGCCGCGCACGATCGTCTCCACGCACCACCACGGCGACCACACCTACGGCAACGGGGTGTTCCAGCCGGAGGCCCGGATCATCGGGCACGAGAACTGCCGGGCCGAGCAGCTCGCCGCCGGGCACCAGCTCCATCTGCTGTGGCCGCAGACCGACTTCGGCCGGGTCGAGATCCTGCCGCCGCACCTCACGTACCGGGACTCCCTCACGCTGTACGTCGGCGAGGTGGAGGTGCGGGTGATCCACCCGGGCCCGGCGCACACGACGGGCGACTCGATCGTCCATCTCCCCGGGCACGGCGTGGTCTTCACCGGCGACCTGGTCTTCCACGGCGGCACGCCCTTCCTGCCGATGGGCTCGCTCGCCGGTTCGCTGCGCGCGCTCGACCTGCTGCGCTCGCTCGACGCGCCCACGGTGGTGCCCGGGCACGGCCGGGTGACCGACCCCTCCGCGTACGACGCGACCGAGCGGTACCTGCTGTGGGTGCGGGAGCTGGCGCGGGAGGGCCGCGCGAAGGGGGCGACGCCGCTGGAGACGGCCCGGGGCGCGGAGCTCGGCGAGTTCGCCGCGTGGCGGGAGAGCGAGCGGCTGGTGGCGAACCTGCACCGGGCGTACGCGGAGCTGGACGGCCTGCCGGAAGGGCATCCGCTGGACCCGGTGGCGGTCTTCGGCGACATGGCCGCGATGAACGGCGGGGTCCCGGTGGCCTGCCACGCGTGACGGCGCCCACCACCGCCCGGCCCCGGTCAGCCCGCGCCCGCCCTGCGCAGGGCCGCCGCGTCGTCCCGGTCCCGTAGCGTCCCGTCGTCGTCCAGCCAGCGCCGGTGGAGGTCCGCCAGGCGGTCGCGGTCCAGGTCGACACCGAGGCCGGGTGCGTCGGAGACGGCGAGGCGGCCGGCCCGGAAGCGGGGCGGGACGGTGACGACGTCGTCGGTCTGCCACGGGTAGTGGGTGTCGCAGGCGTGGGTGAGCCGTGGCAGGGTCGCGGCGACCTGGGTCATGGCGGCGAGGCTGATGCCCAGGTGCGTGTTGGAGTGCATGGAGAGCCCGACCCCGTACGTGCGGCAGAGCGCGGCGAGTTCGCGGGTGCGGTGCAGGCCGCCCCAGTAGTGGTGGTCGCAGAGGACGATCCGTACCGCCCCGCGCGCGAAGGCCTCGGGCACCTCCTCGAAGGCGGTCACGCACATGTTGGTGGCCAGCGGCACCTCGGTGCGGGCGGCGACCTCGGCCATGGCGGGGGTGCCGGTGACCGGGTCCTCCAGGTACTCCAGCACGTCCCCGAGTTCGGCGGCGACGGCGAGGGCGGTGTCGACGGACCAGGCCCCGTTGGGGTCGAGGCGCAGCGGCCGCCCGGGGAACGCGTCGGCCAGGGCGCGGATCGCCGCGCTCTCGCGCCCGGGCGGGAGGACGCCGCCCTTCAGCTTGAACGAGCCGAAGCCGTGGGCGTCCACGAAGCGGCGGGCCTGCTCGACCACGCCGGCCGGGTCGAGGGCCTCGCCCCAGGCGTCGGGGGCGCTGCCCGGGTGGGCGGCCCACTTGTGGAAGAGGTACGCGCTGTACTCGACCTCGTCGCGGACCCGGCCGCCGAGCAGCGCGTGGACGGGGACGCCGAGGGTCCTGCCGAGGGCGTCCAGGCAGGCGGTCTCGAAGGCGGAGACGACGGAGAGGCGCAGCTTGTCGGCGGTCTGGGCGCCGCGCAGTCCGCCGGCGTCGACCCTGCCGTCCACGCCCGTGGCGGGCGCCGCGCCGCACACCTCCTCCGCCAGCCGGAACAAGCCGTTCACATCCGTGACCGACCGGCCGGGCAGCGCCTCGGCCAGCGGGCGCGCGAGGGCGAGGTACTTCGTGTCGCCGTACGTCTCGCCGAGGCCGGTGATCCCACCCCTGGTCTCGACCTCGACCACCAGGCGCGGGGTGAGGGGCTGATGGACGCCCTGGGTGTTGAGGAGGGGTGGGTCCGCGATGAGGACCGGGGTCAGCCGGACGGTGTCGACGCACAGCGCTGAATCCATATGTGAACTCTATTCAGCGTCAGGGACGGAAGGCCAGAGGCGTGCAGGCCCGTCCCGTCGCCCCCCCCCTGGACGACATACCGACTGGTCGGTCATCATGAACGCCGACGCCGATCCCGGAGGTATCCCCGTATGAGCTCCACCCCACCGCCCGGTTCCCCGCCGCCCGGTCTCGACCCCGAGCGGCTGCGCGGCTTCCTCGACCGCGAGCGTCCCGGGCTCGTCACCGGCCCCCTCACGGCCCGGCTGATCGAGGGCGGCCGGTCGAACCTCACGTACCGGGTGACCGACGGGACCGGCCGCTGGGTCGTGCGACGGCCGCCGCTCGGGCACGTGCTCGCCACCGCGCACGACATGAAGCGCGAGCACCGGGTCATCAGCGCCCTGCGGAGCACCGCCGTGCCGGTGCCGGAGACGGTCGTGCTCTGCGAGGACGAGTCGGTGCTCGGAGCGCCGTTCTACGTCATGGAGTTCGTGCCCGGCACGCCGTACCGCTCGGCGGCCGAGCTCGCCCCGCTCGGCGCCGCCCGCACCCGGGAGGCCGTCCTCGGGCTCGTCGACACCCTCGTCGACCTGCACGCCGTGGAGCCCGCCGCCGTAGGGCTCGACGACTTCGGGCGCCCCGAGGGCTTCCTCGACCGGCAACTGCGCCGCTGGGGCAAGCAGCTCGCCGCATCCCGGGGCCGTGAGCTGCCGGGCATCGACGAGCTGCACGCCGCCCTCGGCCGCGGCCTGCCCACCTCGCCCGCGCCCGCCGTCGTCCACGGCGACTACCGGCTCGACAACGTCCTCATCGGTGCGGACGACCGCATCAAGGCCGTCCTCGACTGGGAGATGTCCACCCTCGGCGACCCGCTCACCGACCTCGGGCTGCTCGTCATGTACAGCGCTCCCCTGGAGCTGCCGGACTCCCCCATCTCCACCACCGCGTCCGCCGCCGGTCACCCCGCGCCCGCCGAGCTGATCGAGCGCTACGCCGCCCGCTCCGGCCGGGACACGAGCGCCGTCTCCTGGTACACGGCCTTCGCCTGGTTCAAGCTGGCCGTGATCCTGGAGGGCATCCACTACCGCTACACCCTCGGGCAGACCGTCGGCGCCGGCTTCGACCGCATCGGCGAGCTCGTCCCCGTCTTCATCGAGCACGGCCTCACCACCCTCCAGGAAGGCTGACCCGTCATGGACTTCGCGTACGACGCCCGCACCGAGGAACTGCGGGCCAGGCTCCTCGCCTTCATGGACGAGCACGTGTACCCCGCCGAGGCCGTCGCCCACGAGCAGCGCACCCGGCTCGCCTCCCCCTGGGACACCCCGGCGGTCGTCGAGGAGCTGAAGGCCGAGGCCAGGCGCCAGGGGCTGTGGAACCTCTTCCTGCCCGACGAGGAGCACGGGGCGGGGCTCACCAACCTCCAGTACGCGCCGCTCGCCGAGATCACCGGCCGCAGCCCCCAGCTGGCCCCCACCGCCCTCAACTGCGCCGCCCCCGACACCGGGAACATGGAGGTGCTCGCCCAGTTCGGCGACGAGGCGCAGAAGAAGCAGTGGCTGGAGCCGCTGCTCGCGGGCGAGATCCGCTCGGCGTTCGCCATGACCGAGCCCGAGGTGGCCTCCTCCGACGCGACCAACATCGAGACCCGGATCCGGCGGGACGGCGACTCGTACGTGATCGACGGGCGCAAGTGGTACATCTCCGGGGCGATGAACCCCGACTGCCGGATCTTCATCGTCATGGGCAAGACCGACCCGGACGGCGCCGACCCGCGCCGCCAGCAGTCGATGATCCTGGTGCCGCGCGACACCCCCGGCGTCGAGGTGCGCCGCGCGATGCAGGTGTACGGCTACGAGGACCACTCCCACGGCGGCCACGCCGAGGTGCTCTTCGACGGCGCCCGGGTCCCGGCCTCGAACCTGATCGGCGAGGAGGGCGGCGGCTTCGCCATCGCCCAGGCCCGGCTCGGCCCCGGCCGGATCCACCACTGCATGCGGCTGATCGGCATGGCCGAGCGGGCGATCGAGCTGATGTGCCGGCGCGCGGTCTCCCGTACCGCGTTCGGCAAGGCCATCGCCCAGCAGGGGGTGGTGCAGAACTGGATCGCGGACGCCCGGGTGACGGTCGAACAGCTGCGGCTGCTCGTCCTCAAGACGGCCTGGCTGATGGACACCGTCGGCAACCGGGGCGCGCACACCGAGATCCAGGCGATCAAGATCGCCACCCCGCGCGCGGTGGTCGACATCATCGACAAGGCCGTCCAGGTGCACGGTGCCGGCGGGGTCTCCCAGGACTTCCCGCTGGCCGAACTGTGGGCCGGGGCCCGCACCCTGAAGCTGGCGGACGGCCCCGACGAGGTGCACCAGCGGTCACTGGCCCGCCGGGAGCTGAGGAAGTACCTCTGATCCCGCCGGACCGGACTACGGGCGCAGCGCCCGCAGCAGGAGGTCGGCCAGCTGGTCGGCCACCTGCTGCGGGGTGAGCGGGCCGTCGGGGCGGTACCAGGTGGACAGGTGGTGGACCGAGCCGAAGTGGTAGTCGACGACCAGGTCGGCGGGGGTCGCCGCGGAGAACACCCCGGCCTGCTGGCCCTCCTCGATCAGGGCGCGGAACCGCTCGTGGTAGCGGCGCCGCTCGGCCCGCACCTGCTTGTTCTTCTCCGGGCTGAGGTGGTGCATGGAGCGGAAGAAGATCGCGGCGTCGTCGAGGTTCTCGATCGTGGTGACGACGACGTCGGCGGCGGCGTCCCGCAGCCGCCGCTCCACCGGGGCGTCGGCGCCCGCGAAGGCGTCGAGCCGCTCCTGCTGGAGGCGGAGCACCCGGGAGTACACCTCCTGGAGCAGGTCCTCCTTGGAGCCGAAGTAGTGGTAGAGGGCGCCCTTGGTGACGCCCGCCGCCTCCACGATCTCCTGGACGGAGGTCCGGTCGTAGCCCTGCTCCGCGAAGAGCCGGGTGGCGGCGGCGAGCAGCCTCTGGGGGACGGGGACCCCGTTGCCGTCCGTCGTCCTGGCCATGCTCCGCCTTCTTTCGTCCATGCCGGTGCTCACTTCCGGGACCGCAGGTCCCGCCTGAGGATCTTCCCACTTGTCGTCTTGGGGAGCTCCGCCAGGATCTCGACCTCCCGCGGGTACTTGTACGCGGCGAGGCGCTGCTCACAGTAGGCGGAGAGCTCGGCGGACCCCGCATCGGCGCCCGGCCGCAGGCTCACGTACGCCTTGACCGTCTCGCCGCGGTACGCGTCGGGCACACCGACGACGGCGGCCTCGCGGACGGCCGGGTGGGTGTAGAGGACGTCCTCCACCTCGCGCGGCCAGACCTTGAACCCGGAGGCGTTGATCATGTCCTTCTTGCGGTCGACGACGTACAGCCAGCCGTCCGCGTCCATGAAGCCGATGTCGCCGGTGCGCAGCTCGCCGTCGGAGAAGGTCGCCGCGGTGGCCTCGGGGAGGCGCCAGTAGCCGGGGACGACCTGGGGGCCGCGGACGGCGATCTCGCCCTGCTCGCCGAAGGGGACCTCGGCGCCGGTCTCGTCGAGGATCCGCACGACGGTGTCGGGGCCGGGTACGCCCACCGAGAGGGTGCCGGAGGCCGGGTCGACGGGCGCCTCGGACTGCGGCGGCACGGAGGCGCAGGGGGCGGTGCACTCGGTGAGGCCGTAGCCGTTGCGCAGGTACGGGCCGAAGCCGGCGCGGAACTTCTCGACGAGCGCGGGCGGCACGGGCGCGCCGCCCGAGGACATCACCAGGAACGAGGAGAAGTGGCCGGGGGTGGCGGCCGGGTGGGCGGCGAGCGCCATGTAGGCGGTGGAGGGGCCGACGGTGTAGGCGGGCCGGTGCTCCAGGAAGGCGTCCAGGACGACGCCGGCCTCGAAGCGGTAGGCGAGGGCGAGGGTGCCGCCGTTGGCGAAGCAGGCGCCGAGTTCGCAGACGAGTCCGGTGATGTGGAAGAGCGGGGCGAGGGCGAAGTAGACGGCGCCCTCGGGGACGGGGTGGCCGGTGCGCTGGCGTTCGGCGTTGTGGACGATGCCCCGGTGCAGGTTGAGGGCGCCCTTGGGGGTGCCGCTGGTGCCGGAGGTGTAGCTGATCAGGGCGATGTCGTCGGTGCCCGGCTCGCGCCCTTCGGGGGCCGGGTGTCCCGCGCGGGCGACCGTGAGGAGGTCCTCCGCGCCCTGGAGGGCGTCGGCGGCGACCCGGTCGAAACCGAGGACGCGGGGGTCGTCGCGGGTCTGGAGCTCGCGTTCGAAGGCGGTGAGGGCGATCCGGACGCCGGCCTCGGCGGCCGTGTCGCGGAGGTAGGCGTCCCAGGCGCGGTCGGAGCAGACCAGGGCGGTGGCGCCGGAGTCCCGCAGGGCGTGGCCGACCTCGCCCGCCTTGTACATCGGGTTGAGCGGGACGACGGTGGCGCCCGCCTTCCAGGCGCCGAGGAGGGCGAGGACGAAGTGCGGGCTGTTCTGGAGCATCACCGCGACCCGGTCGCCGCGCCCGACGCCCCGGGCGGCCAGGTGTCCGGCGACGGAGTCGGAGAGGGCGTCGGTCTCCCGGTAGGAGACGCGGCCGTCGAAGTAGGCGAGGGCCGGGTGGTCCGGGGTGCGCGCGGCGGCGGCGCGGAAGGCGTGCAGGGTGGTGGGCGGCGGGCTGACGGGGGCCCGCTGGGCCGCGCTGAGACGCCCGAGCCAGGGCTTGGCGGCGTAGATCGAGCCCGTACCGCCGACGCCGTACGGCTCCGGCCCCTGCTGCTCCTGCTGTCGGCTCACGCGCCCGCCCCTTCCCACTTCCGCTGGATGTGGTTCATATTGCCCAGCCACCGTTCGGGCTCGGCCGCCCGGGCCCGGTAGTAGTCGGCGACCTCGGGGTGCGGCAGGACGAGGAAGCGGTCGGCGGCCATGGCGTCGAAGAGGGCGTCGGCGACGTCCTCGGGCTCGATGGCGGTGGGCGCGAGGACGAGGTCGCCGGCGCTTCCGGAGGCGGTGAGCATGTCCGTGCGCACCCCCTGCGGGCAGATGGCGTGGACCTTGAGGCCGCGGTGGCGGTAGGTCAGCGAGAGCCATTCGGCGAAGGCGTACGCGCCGTGCTTGGAGACGCTGTACGGGGCGGCGCCGATCATCGTGAGCAGTCCGGCGGCGGAGACGGTGGAGACGAAGCGGCCGGTGCCGCGCTCCAGCCAGCCGGGCAGCAGCGCGCGGGCGGCGCGGACGTGGGCCATGACGTTGACGTCCCAGGCGGCGGCCCAGACCTCCTCGTCGGCGAAGGCGTCACCCGGCGAGGCGAGTCCGGCGTTGGCGCACCAGACGTCCACGGTGCCGCCGAGCGCGGCGCGGGCCTCCTCGACGATCCCGGAGGCGTCCCCGGGCACGGCGAGGGCGCCGATCTCGTCGGCGACGGCCTTGGTGCGACCGGGGTCGAGGTCGTTGACGACGACCCGGGCCCCTTCGGCGGCGAACCTGCGGGCGAGTGCGGCGCCGATGCCGCCGCCCGCTCCCGTGACGACCACCGCAGCGCCCTCGACGCCTTGCACCGTACTCATCGCCGGTCCACCTCTCCGTAGCGGTTGTGCGGGCAGACTAACCGGTCGGTATGGAGCCGGGGAAGACTCCGGCGGTACGCCTCGTTCCGCGCGGGCCGGTGGAGCGCTAGCGTGCGTGGCCATGTCAGGGAAGGCGATCAAGGAGGTTTCCGCATGAGCCTGTCCAGACGTGGCCTGCTGGCCGCGGGCGGGGCGCTCGGCGCCGCCGCGGCGGCCGGCACGGGGTCGACGGCGGCGCACGCGGCCCCGGACGGCGCCGCCGGCCAGGGTGCCCGGGGCGGCCGGGTGCGCACCGGGTTCGACCGGCTTGCCGCCGACGGGTACGCGCGGCTGGCCGGGCAGCGGGTCGGCGTGGTCACCAACCCGACCGGCATCACCGCCGAGGCCCGGCACATCGTGGACGTGATGCACGCCGACGAGCGGGTCGACCTGGTCGCCGTCTTCGGCCCCGAGCACGGCTTCCGCGGCACGGCGCAGGCCGGCGGCTCCGAGGGGCGGTACGACGACCCGGCGACCGGGCTGCCGGTCTACGACACGTACCTGAAGAGCGGCGCGCCGCTCGCCGACGTGTTCACCGCCTCGGGCGTGGACACGGTCGTCTTCGACATCCAGGACGTCGGCGCCCGCTTCTACACGTACATCTGGACGCTCTACGACTGCATGGTGGCGGCCTCGCTCGCCGGGAAGCGCTTCGTGGTCCTGGACCGCCCGAACCCGGTGACCGGCCGGTCCGCGCTCGGCCCCGTACTGGACCGGGCGTACGCGACCTTCGTCGGGCGCGAGCCCATCGCACAGGCGCACGGGATGACGGTGGCCGAGCTGGCCCGCCTCTTCAACGGGGAGTTCCTGGAGCGGCCGGTGGAGCTGGAGACGGTGACGGCGACCGGCTGGCGGCGCGGGGAGTTCTTCGGCACCACGGGGCTGCCGTGGGTGCCGCCCAGCCCCAACATTCCGACGCCCGACACGGCGCTCGTCTACGCGGGCACCTGCCTCTTCGAGGGCACCAACCTCTCCGAGGGGCGCGGCACGACCCGCCCGTTCGAGCTGCTCGGCGCGGAGGGGATCGACGGCCGGTGGGCGGCGGCGGCGAACGCGCTGGACCTGCCCGGGGTGCGCTTCCGCGAGGCGTACTTCGCGCCGACCTTCTCCAAGTTCCAGGGGAAGACGGTGGGCGGGCTCCAGCTGATGGTGCACGACCCGGCGGCCTTCGACCCGGTGCGCACCGGGATCGCGCTGCTCGTCACCGCCCGCCGGAGCTGGAGCGGTTTCGCGTGGCGGCCGGACAACTGGATCGACAAGCTGACCGGTTCGAGCCGGGTGCGCACGCTGATCGACGCGGGCGCGAGTGCGGACGAGGTGGCGGCGGACTGGGAGGCGGGGCTGGCGGCGTTCCGCGCGGTCCGGCGGGAGTACCTGCTCTACCGCTGAGGGGGGGGCTGCCCCCCGGGCGGGCGCGGGTGCGGGCCGGATGTCCCGGCCCGCGCCCCGCGGGTTGACTGAGGGTCATGAGCACTTCCCTACGACGCCGACAGACGCGTCGACGCCCGCTGACCGTCCTGCTCGCCGCCCTGTGCGTGGGCCTCCTCGCCCCCACGGCCCCGGCCCTCGCCCACGCGTCCGCGACCCCCGACCCGGTGCGCGAACTCGCCTCCACCGCACGCCCGTTGACCGACACCCGGACTCTGGAGCGGATCGTCGGCAACGCGAAGGTCGTCGGCGTCGGCGAGGCGACGCACAGCTCGGGCGAGTTCTTCCGCGTCAAGCACCGGATCTTCGAACAGCTCGTGGAGCGCCAGGGGTTCACCACCTTCGCCCTGGAGGCGAACTGGAGCACCGGCCTGCTCGTCGACGACTACGTGCGCTTCGGCAAGGGCGACATCCGGAAGATCATGCGGGACGAGTTCCAGAACGCGTACGGCTTCTGGAACACCCAGGAGTACCTCGACCTGTTCACCTGGATGCGGCGGCACAACCAGCGCCACCCCGAGCACCCGGTGCGGTTCATGGGCAACGACCTCGGCTACGCGGGCCCCGAGCTCTTCGACCGGGTCACCGACTACGTCGCCCGGACCCGGCCGGCGCTGCTCCCCCGCGTCCGGGAGCTCTACCGCGGCTCCCGGCCGACCGGCACCGTCGACACCTGGATGAACGCCTACCTGGCCAGGCCGCTGGCCGAGCGCAGGGAGATGGCGGCGGACGTCGGCCGGGTCCTCGCCCTCCTGGAGGGGCAGCAGCCGGCCGGGAAGGACCGCGCGGCCCGCGAGGCGCACGCGTGGGCGGTGCAGCACGCCCGGGCCATCGCCCAGGTCGGCACGGAGTACGCGTACGACCTGACCGGCGAGACCGGCAAGGACGAGGCCGCGCAGGCGATGCTCCACCGTGACCGGGTCATGGCCGAGAACACCGTGTGGTGGCAGCGCCGCACCGGCGACCGGATGCTGCTGTCCGCGCACGACGGGCACGTCGGCTACGAGACCACCCGGCCCGAGCACTACCCGCGCCTCCAGGGCGCCTTCCTGCGGGACGCGCTCGGCAAGGGGTACGTGAGCATCGGCGCGACCTTCGGGCGGGGCTCGTTCAACGCGCACGACACGGGGACTCCGGGCGAACCCGTACGGGAGTTCACCGTCGGCCCGCTCGGCGCCGACAGCAACGCGCACGTCCTCGACCGGGTCTCTTCCCGACCCTTCCTGCTGGACCTGCGGACCGCGACCCCGGCCGCCCGGGAGTGGCTGTCGGTGGCCCGGCCGACGCGGTCGATCGGCACCGCTTTCCCCTGGGACGGCGACGTGGTGGGGGTGCGGCTCTCGACCGCGTACGACGCCGTCGTGCACTTCCCCGAGATCTCGGCGGCGCGGTACCTCGGCTGACGACTGCCCGTCCCTCCGCGGGGGAAGGATCCCGGTGCCGACGGCACACCTCGACGCGGAGGGACGGGGCCATGACCGGGATGAGTGTCGGGCCGTATCGCGAGATCACCTTCGACAAGGACGGCGACGGGCCCGGCGGGCCGGCCGGACAGGCGGCCCGGCTCGGGGAGCTCGCCCGCCAAGGCTGCACGGATCTGCTGGTGTTCGCCCACGGCTGGAACAACTCGCCGTCCGTGGCGACCCGTTTCTACTCGTCGTTCTTCGCGCCCTTCCCCGGCCTCGAAGGGCCGGGAGTGCGGCTCGGTTACGCGGGGGCGGTCTGGCCCTCGATGATGTTCTCCGACGAGCCCGTCCCCGACTTCGCCTCGCTCGCGGCCACGGTGCCCGGGAAGACGGCGGTGGTGGCGCGGCTCGCGGAGCTGACCGGCACGGAACCGGCGCGGGAGTCGGCGTTCGCCGAGTTCGCGGCGCTGCTGCGGGAACTGACGGACACGGACCGGGTGGGGCTGCTCGACCCGGCCGACGCCGATGTGCCGGCCTTCCTCGTCGCCGATCCGCTGACGACGTACGCGGCGTTCGCCGCCGCAGGCGAGGAGGACGGGCGGAGTGGAGGAGGCGGCTCGGGCGGCAGCGGCGGCTCGGGCGGCGACGCCGGCTCGCCGGAAGTCTCCGGTGCGGGCGGTGAGGCGCTGTTCGGCGGGGACCGGGTGAAGCGGCTGTGGAAGGGGGCGAAGGAGGCGCTGCGCCAGGCCACGTACTACACGATGAAGCGCCGCGCGGGCGTGGTCGGCGCCCGGGGCCTCGGCCCCGTACTCGGCGAACTCGCCCGTACCTCCCCGAATCTGCGCGTCCACCTCGCCGGGCACAGCTTCGGCGGCCGGCTGGTCGCGCACGCGCTGCCGGGACTGCCCGACGGCACCCGCACCGTGAAGTCGGTGACCCTCCTCCAGGGCGCCTTCTCGCACTACGCGTTCGCCGCCCGCCTCCCGCACGCCCCCGGCCGCGGCGGCTCCCTCCCGGACCTCCAGCACCGGGTGGACGGCCCCCTGGTGGCCTGCCACTCGCGGCACGACACCGCGCTGCGGGTCTTCTATCCGCTGGCCTCCCGGCTGTCGCGCGACGACGACGCGCTCCTCGGGCAGGACGGGCGCCGGTGGGGTGCCCTCGGCTACGACGGCATTCAGGCCGTTCCCGGGATGTCCGCCCGCACCCTGGGAACGGTGCTGCGGGACGGGCTGCCCGCGTCGGGGTGCGTGAGCGTGGACGCGGCCGAGGTGGTGTCGGAGCACAGCGACGTCTGCCACCCGGAGCTGGCCCGGGTGGTGGCGAGGGCGGGCCGGTTCGGCGGTTGAGGGACGGTTCCACGGGCCCGCGCGGGGGGTCGGTTCCGGCCGTCTGAGGGCCTCTGACGGCCGCCATCCGATTTTCGATGGAACACGAGACGGCTCTCGTTCGTCCCTCTCATATCGCCGAAGTGCCAGCGACGGAGGTGGGCAGACGATGGCCGGGTTCCGGAGTCTTGCGAGACAGGTCCGTGATCCAGGGAGCGACACGGCCTTGCGACGGTATTCGCTGCGCAAGTGCCTTGAGCGGTTCGCGCCCTACGGTCACCGGGCGACCTGGGACCATCTGTGCCGGAGCCACGGCTTCGGCCCGGAGGACCGGGAAGCCGATCCGGGGCGGCTGGTGGCCGCCCTGGACGAGCTGGAGCAGGCGCGGGCGGTGTGGCTCGCGTACGAGGCGGAGTTCGCCGAGCGCAGGCGGCGGGAGAAACACGGCGGGCTGCGCCGGCCGGGCGCGCTCGACGAGTGGCACCGCCGGATCTGGGGCGGCAACGGGGTGGCGCGCTGCGACGATCCCGCCCGCCATCCGCAGGAGCCGCTGCCCGAGGTGGTGGGGCGGCTGGTGGCCGCGTTGAAGCGGGGGCCGGGCGACCACTGTCCGGTCTGCGCGGGGCCGCACATCGAGTGGCGGGCGGAGCTGCGGGACGAGCCGTGGTTCGGGCCGGTGTGCGAGGACTGCGGGGTGCTGATACCCCGCGCCGTCCTCACGTCCCGGGCGCTCGCCCGGACCCGTGGGGACGCGCTGCCGCGCCTGGCGTCGGTGGCGTGATGCTCCAGGTCGCTCTCAACGGGGGCCACGGGCCCGGGGATTCGGCCGCGGTGCCGATGTCCCCGGTCGCGATGGCCGAGGCGGCGGCCGCCGCCGTCGCCGCGGGCGCCGACGACGTGCACGTGCACCCCAAGACCCCCTGCGGCGGCGACACGCTCTCGCCTCGGGTCCTCGCCGACACGCTGGCCGCGATCCGCGCGGCCGTGGACGTGCCGGTGGGCGTGACGACCGGGGTCCGCTCGGAGCGCGACCCGGTGCGCCGGCTCGCCCGGGTCCGCGCCTGGACGGCGCTGCCCGACCACGCCTGCGTCAACTGGCACGAGCCGGGGGCCGAGGCCCTCGCCGCCGCCCTGCTCGGCCGGGGCGTCGCCGTCGAGGCCTGTCTGCGGTCCGGCACGGACGGTCCGGCCCGATTCCTGCGCTCCTCGCTGGCCCCGCGCGTGCTGCGCGTCCACGCCGAGGTGACGGACCCCTCCCCCGTGACGGCCGAGTCCACGGCACGCGCCCTGCTGGCGGCCCTGGCCCGCTCCCCGCACTCCCGCCCGGTCCTGCTCCACGGTTCCGGCGCCACCGCCTGGCCGCTGCTGCGGCTGGCCCGGCAGCTCGGCCTGGGCACCCGTATCGGCCTGGAGGACACCCTGCTGCTGCCCGACGGCAGCCCGGCCCGCTCCAACGCCCAGCTGGTGTCGGCGGCGCTGGCGGCGCCGATCCCGGCCCGGACGGCGGGGACTTCGGCCTGACGGCGACCCGACTCCCGCCGCAAGGGAGCGACGCTAGCAGGCGGTAAACCGGTCGCCCAGCGAATTCCCCCGGGGCACAGTGTGCGGCGATGACCACACCATCGCACCCCACCGAGCGACCGGAGTCCTGACATGTCGACCCTGCGCGTCACCGCGGAGACCCTGACCGTGCACGAGCACCCGAACGCCGACGCGCTGGAGCTCGCGCAGGTCGGTCTGTACCGGGCCATCGTGGCGAAGGGCGGGTACCGGACCGGTGACGTGGCGCTCTACATCCCTGAGCAGGCGGTGCTTCCGCTCGCGCTCGTCGACGAGCTGGGACTCACGGGGCGGCTGGCCGGCAAGGCGGGCGACCGGGTCAAGGCGGTGCGGCTGCGCGGGGAGCTGTCGCAGGGGATCGTGTGCCGGCCCCAGGCGCTCGACGGGGTGGACCTGGCCCGCGCGGCCGCCGAGGGGACGGACTTCGCCGAGCTGCTCGGGATCGTCAAGTGGGCGCCGCCGGTGCCGCCGACGATGAGCGGGGACGTCGAGTCCGCGCCGGATCTGCTGCCGTGGGTGGAGATCGAGAACCTGCACCGCTTCCCGGACGTCTTCGCGCCGGGCGAGCCGGTGGTCCTGACGGAGAAGCTGCACGGCACGGCCTGCCTGGTGACCCACCTCGCCCAGGAGGACCGGACGCTCGTCTCGTCCAAGGGCTTCGGCGCGAAGGGCCTGGCCCTGCGGGAGGACCCGCGCAATCTGTACTGGCGCGCCGTGCTGGGGCACGGGCTCCCGGCCGTCGCGGCCCGGCTCGCCGAGCGGCTCGGGGCGCGCCGGATCGGCCTGTTCGGCGAGGTGTACGGGGCGGGGGTGCAGGACCTGGCCTACGGGGCGAACGCGCGCGCCGAGGACGGGCTCGGGTTCGCGCTCTTCGACCTGTGCGCCGAGATCGACGGCCACGTCCGGTGGCTGGACCCGGCGGAGGTGCTGGAGCCGGGCGAGCTGCCGCTCGTACCGCGGCTGTACTCCGGCCCGTACGACCTCGACACCGTCCTCGCGCTGGCGAGCGGCCGGGAGACGGTCTCCGGGCGGGAACTGCACCTGCGCGAGGGGGTCGTGATCCGCGCGGCGACCGAGCGGCACAGCCCGGTCGTCGGCGGGCGGGCGATCGCGAAGGCGGTCAGCCCGGCGTATCTGACCCGCAAGGGCGGCACCGAGTACGAGTGACCGCCCGCCACAGAGCCGAGCGGGGGCCCGCCCACGGGGGTGGCGGGTCCCCGCTCGTTCCTTTTTCCGGGGCCTCGCGCGGACCCTGGTCAGGCCTCGTGCGGACCCTCGTCAGGCCTTGCGCTCGGGCATCAGGCGCGAGCCGCTCAGCTGGTCTCCGAACACGTCGTCGGGGTTGGACAGGACGCACTTCTCCAGCGAGAGGCAGCCGCAGCCGATGCAGTCGCTCAGGTGGTCCCGCAGCCGCCCGAGCTGCTTGATCCGCTCGTCCAGCTCGGTCCGCCAGGCCGCCGAGAGCAGCGCCCAGTCCTCGTGGGTGGGCGTGCGTTCCTCGGGCAGCCGGGTGAGGGCGTCGCGGACGGTCGCGAGCGGGATGCCGACCCGCTGGGCCGCCCGGATGAAGGCCACGCGGCGCAGGGTGTCCCGGCCGTAGCGGCGCTGGTTGCCGCTGGTGCGGCGGCTGCTGATCAGGCCTTTGGACTCGTAGAAGTGGAGGGCCGAGACGGCCGCTCCGCTGCGCGCGGACAGCTGACCGACGGTGAGTTCGTGGATCTTCTCGGGAATCTGCGGCACCCGGTCGAGCCTACGCGAGGGGCGTTCCGGTCCGTTGACAGGAGGCCGTCCGCCCCCACATGCTGAGCAAGCGCTTAGACATCACGGGGCTTCACCGGGACAGCACCGGCACACCGCCGGGACGAGAGGGAGCGGGAACATGGCCGAGCCGAGGATCTTCACCTCCGCCGAGGAGCTGCGCGCCGGGATCGGCGAACAGCTGGGCCACAGCGACTGGCTGGAGATCGAGCAGAAGCGGATCGACCAGTTCGCCGACGCGACGGGCGACCACCAGTGGATCCACGTCGACCCGGAGCGCGCCGCCACCGGCCCGTTCGGGCGGACGATCGCGCACGGCTACCTGACGCTGTCGCTGCTGCCGACCCTGGTCCCGCAGATCATGCGCGTCGAGGGCATGCGGATGGGCCTGAACTACGGCACCGACAAGGTGCGCTTCCCCGCCCCCGTGCCGGTCGGCTCACGGCTGCGCGCCACCGCCGTGCTCACCGAGGTGACGGAGGCCGGCGGCGGGGTGCAGGTGACGGCGAAGGTGACCGTGGAGCGCGAGGGCGGCGACAAGCCGGTGTGCGTCGCCGAGTCGGTCTCCCGCTACTACTTCTGAACCCCCGCCATCCGCAGCACGAGGTCGGCGTAGAGCGCGCCGACCTCGTCCGGCGTCCGGCGCCCCTGGGTGTTGAACCAGCGCGAGACGTCGATGCAGAGGGAGAGCACCGCGACGGTGGTGCCGGCCACGTCGGGGACGTCGAACTCCCCGGCCGCCACGCCCTCGTCGAGGATCCGGCGCACGGTGGCGTCCGACTCGCGGCGCAGCGCCACGATCTCGGCGCGGTGCTCGGGGCCGAGGGCGTCGAGCTCGTACTGCACGACGCGGGCGGTGGTGTGCCGCTCGGCGTGCCAGCGGACGAAGGACCGTACGGCGTCGGCGAGCCGCTCGGCGGCCGTGCCCTGCCCGTCGGCGGCGTTCCGCAGGATCTCCAGGGCCTTGTCGTGGCCGATCCGGCTGATCCGGTGGAGCAGCTCTTCCTTGGTCTTGTAGTGGATGTAGAGCGCGGCCGGGCTCATGCCGGCCCGGCCCGCGATGTCACGGGTCGTGGTGGCGTGGTAGCCGCGCTCGGCGAACGCCTCGACGGCGGCGACCAGCAGCCGCCGGGCCGCTTCGGGCGTGACCTCGCCCCACGGCATGTCCTCGCCGCCGGGCGTCTCCTCCGTCACGCTCATCGCACTCTCCTCGTCGGGCCTTCGGGACGAACACCATACAACGAAGGTGAGCAAGCGCTTAGAGAGTGGCGGCTCAGCTTTCCTGCCGGTCGCGGACGACCTTGGCGAGCGTGAAGGCGGAGGTGGTGAGGTAGAGGACGGCGACGGCGAGGAAGCCTCGGACCCAGGCGCTGGCGTCGAGCTGGTAGATCCCGACCGTCACGGCCAGGAGCGCGACGCCGAAGGAGAGGATCGCCTGCACGTAGTAGGCGGGGGTGTTCTGCTGCTGCTTGACCGGGTGTTCGCTCATGCCGGACAGCATCGGGCGGATGTGGCCGGCGCCACATCCGCCCGGATACTCAGGCGGCGCCCCCGGGTACTCCCCGGGTACTCCCTGGATCCCGCCCGGATACTCAGAACGCCGAGACCCCTGTCAGCGCCCGCCCGATGATCAGCTTCTGGATCTGGCTGGTGCCCTCGTAGAGGGTCATCACGCGCGCGTCCCGCAGCAGCTTGCCGACCGGGTACTCGTCGATGTAGCCGTAGCCACCGAAGACCTGGAGGGCGTTGTTGGCCGCGCGGACGGCGGCCTCCGAGGCGAACAGCTTGGCCTTCGAGGCGGCCGTGGCGAACTCCTCGCCCCGGTCGACCAGGTCCGCGACCCGCCAGGTGAGCAGCCGGGCCGCGTCCACGTCGACCGCGATGTCGCTGATCAGCTCCTGCACCAGCTGGTACGAGGCGATGGGCTTGCCGAACTGCTCGCGCTCCCCCGCGTACCGCACCGCCGCGTCGAGCGCCGCCTGCGCGATGCCCACGCAGCCCGCTGCCACCGACATGCGGCCCTTGGCGAGCGCGGACATGGCGACGGAGAAGCCCTTGCCCTCGGGGCCGAGCATCGCGCTCGCCGGCACCCGGACGCCGTCGAGGACCAGCTCGGCGGTGGCCTGGCCGCGCAGGCCCAGCTTGCCGTGGATGGCACGGCGGGTGAGGCCGGGGGTGTCGGTGGGCACGAGGAACGCGGAGACGCCCTTGTGGCCGGGGGCGTCCCCGGTGCGGGCGAAGAGCAGCACGACATCCGCCCAGGTGCCGTTGGTGATGAACATCTTGCTGCCGTCGATCACGTACCCGTCGCCGTCGCGGACCGCCCGGGTGGCCAGGTTCCCGGCGTCGGAGCCGGTGCCGGGCTCGGTCAGGCCGAAGCAGCCGATCGCGTCACCGGACGCGAGCCGCGGCAGCCAGCTCCGCTTCTGCTCCTCGTCGCCCCAGGAGGAGATCGTCTTGGCGACCAGGCCGAGGGAGACCGAGACGATGCCGCGCACGGAGGAGTCGCCGCGACCCAGCTCCTCCGTCACCAGGCAGTACGCCAGGTGGTCGCCGCCCGAGCCGCCGTACTCCTCCGGGATGGTCAGGCCGAGGAAGCCGACCGCGCCCAGCTTCTTCACGATCGACCGGTCGACGTCCTCGGCCCGGTCCCACTCGACGACGTGCGGGGCGACCTCACGGGCGACGAAGTCCTCGGCGAGCCGTCGCACCGCCGTCTGTTCCTCGCTCAGCTCCAGATTCACCGCGCCACCCATCCTCTTTTAATTACCACTGCTAGTTTTCGTGGCCAGGCCTACTATGTGCGCCATGGCCCGACCGCGCAAGCCCCTCCTCAGCCGAGACCGCATCGTCGCGACGGCGGGAGCGCTCGTGGACGCCGAGGGGCTCGCCGCCCTCTCGACCAGGCGGCTCGCGGCCGAACTCGGCGTCAGCGGACCCTCGCTCTACAACCACTTCCGGACCAAGGACGAGATCCTCGACGCGGTCGCGGACGCGGTCAGCACCAAGATCGACCTGTCGATGTTCGCGGCCGACGACCCCCGCGACTGGCGCACCGCCCTGCACGACTGGGCGGTCTCCTACCGGGCCGCCCTCGCCGACCACCCGCACATCGTCCCGGTCCTCGCCCAGGGCCCCGGCCGCCGCCCGGCCGGCCTGAGGGTCGCCGACGCGGTCTTCGGCGCGATGGTCCGCGCGGGCTGGCCCCCCGCCCAGGCCACGTACATCGGCGCGCTGATGCGCTACTTCGTCACCGGCTCCGCCCTCGGCTCCTTCGCCCGCGGCTTCGTCGACGACGAGACCGCCTACGACCCCGCCGACTACCCGCACCTCGGCCAGGCCCACCTCCTCGCTGAGCGGCGCGAGAAGGTCGACGAGGGCGCCTTCGAGACGGGACTGCGGGCCCTGCTCGACGGACTCGGGACGCAGTACGCGCAGTACGCGGAGCCTGCGCAGCCCGGGTAGCCCGCGCCGTCCGGGCAGCCATCGCCGTCCGGGCAGCCATCGCCGTCCGCCCGATCCGCACAGCCCGTGCCGTCCGCCCGATCCGGGCCGGGCGTCCCGACCGCCATGGTTCGGCCATGGCCGAACCATGCCTGCGCCATGCTGGTGCCATGGCCCCCAAAGACCTCGCCTCGCTCGCCGCCCTCTTCGCCGACGAGACCCGCGCCGCCTTCCTGCTCGCCCTGCTCGACGGGCGCGCCTGGACCGCCGGGGAGCTGGCCCGCCACGCGCGGGTGGCCCCCTCGACCGCCAGCGAGCACCTGGGCAAGCTGGTCGCGGGCGGGGTGCTCGCCGAGGAGCGGCAGGGACGGCACCGGTACGTCCGGCTCGCCGACCCCGGCATCGCGCACCTCGTCGAGGACCTGGCCGCCCGCTCCGAACCCGCCGGGCCCCGGGCACCGCTCGGGCTGCGGGCGGCGAGCGCCGGGCAGGCCATGGCGCGCGGCCGGACCTGCTACGACCATCTCGCCGGGCGACTCGGCATCACCCTCACCGACGCCCTGACCGCCCGCGGACTGCTGCGCCAGGACACCGGGTTCGCGCTGACCGACCCGGGCATGGCCTGGTTCGAGGAGCTCGGCATCACCCTCGCGTCCAAGGGACGGCGGCCCGTCGCGCGCGGCTGCCTCGACTGGACCGAGCGCCGGCAGCACCTCGCCGGGCTCGCGGGGGCGGCACTGTGCCGGCACGCGATGGACGCCGGGTGGTGCGTACGGATCGGGTCGGAGCGCGCGGTGAAGGTGACACCGGAAGGAGAACGGGCGCTGCGCGCACGCCTGGGCATCGAGGCGGAGGCGCTGCGGTGAGGCGGTCGGCGCGGGAGGCGCCGCGGGGAGCCGCCCGGTCCGCGGCTGCGGCGCCCGATATTGCGGTGAGCGCCGAACGGTCCGCGCCGTACGGTCGGTCCATGCCGAACCGAACCTCACGTCTCGCGCTCGCCGCCGCCGGTGTCACCGTCGTCCTGTGGGCCTCCGCCTTCGTGTCCATCCGCAGCGCGGGCGCCGCCTACTCCCCCGGCGCCCTCGCCCTGGGCCGGCTCCTCGCCGGCTCCCTGGTGCTCGGCGCGGTCCTGCTGATACGCCGCGAAGGGCTTCCGCCGCGGGCCGCCTGGCGCGGGATCGGCGTGTCCGGGCTGCTGTGGTTCGGGGTGTACATGGTGGTGCTCAACTGGGGCGAGCAGGAGGTCGACGCGGGCACCGCGGCGATGGTCGTGAACATCGGCCCGATCCTGATCGCCCTGCTCGGCGCGCGCTTCCTCAAGGAGTCGCTGCCGCCCCGACTGCTCGCCGGCATGGCGGTGTCCTTCGCGGGCGCGGTGGCCGTCGGGCTCTCCATGTCCGGCGAGGGACACGCCTCGGTCCTCGGCGTCGCGCTCTGCCTGCTGGCGGCGATCGCGTACGCCGGGGGTGTCGTCGCCCAGAAGCCCGCGCTGGCGCACGGCAGCGCGCTCCAGGTGACGACCTTCGGGTGCCTGATCGGCGCGGCGGCCTGTCTGCCGTTCGCCGGGCAGCTCGTCGAGGAGGTGGGCCGGGCCCCGCTGTCGGCGACCCTCAACATGGTCTACCTCGGCGTGTTCCCGACCGCCCTCGCCTTCACCACCTGGGCCTACGCCCTGGCCCGTACGACCGCGGGCCGGATGGGCGCGACGACCTACGCCGTGCCGGCCCTGGTGGTGCTGCTGGCCTGGGTGTTCCTGGGCGAGCTGCCGGGGCTGCTCACGCTGGGCGGGGGCGCGCTGTGCCTGGCCGGCGTGGCGGTGTCCCGGTCGCGGCCGAAGCCCGTGGTGGCGGCTCCGGTCGGGACCGTACGGGGCTAGGACCGGTCCGCGGGAGTGCCGGGACCGGTCCGGAGGGGCCTGAAAGGACGCCGTGGAAGAGACGGGTCCGGAGGAGGCGGCCCGGAAGAGGCGGCCCGGAAGAGGCGGCCTAGAAGACGACCAGTGCCCGGCCGCCCTTGCCCGCGAGCATGTTCTCGAAGGCGCCGGGGATGCCCTCCAGGGTGATGCGTTCGGTGACCAGGGCGCTCAGGTCGAGGCGGCCGGCGCGGATGTGCTCGGCGAGGACCGGGAGGTCCTCGGCCGGGTTGGAGTTGCCGTAGACGCAGCCGGACAGGGTGCGGCCCCAGTGGAAGAGCTCCAGGGCGTTGAAGGTGACCTGCTGGTCCTTGCCGCCGATGCCGACGACGGTGGTGCGGCCGCCGCGCCGGGTGGCGTCCCAGGCGGTACGGATGGTGGCGGCGCGGCCGACGCACTCGACGGACACGTCGGCGCCGTGGCCGCCGGTCAGCTTCCGGATCTCCTTGGCGGTGGTGTCGGAGGCGACGACGTACTCGGTGGCCCCGGCGGCCCGGGCCAGCGCCTCCTTCTCGGGCGACACGTCGACCGCGACGATCGTCGAGGCACCGGCGATCCGGGCGGCCTGGAGGGTGGCGAGGCCGACGCCGCCGACGCCGAAGACGGCCACGCTCTCGCCCCGCCGGACCCGCGCGGAGTGGTGGATCGCGCCCCAGCCGGTGAGGACGGCGCAGCCGAGCAGGGCGGCGTCGGTGAGCGGGACGCCGTCCGGGACGGGCAGCACGCAGTTCGCGGCGACGACGGTCTCCTCGGCGAAGGCCGCCACGTTGAGCCCCGGGTGGAGCTCGGTGCCGTCCTGGGTGCGGGCGTACACGGCGGCGGCGCCGCTCAGCGCGTGCGCGCAGAGCCAGACCTCGCCGATCGAGCAGTGGTGGCAGGTGCCGCAGGACGGCGCCCAGTTGAGGACGACGCCGTCGCCGGGGGCGACGTGGGTGACGCCCTCGCCGACGGAGACGACCGTGCCGGCGCCCTCGTGACCGAGGACGGCGGGCACGGGTACCCGCATCGTCCCGTCGGACAGCGACAGGTCGGAGTGGCAGACCCCTGCGGCGGCGAGGCGGACCCGGACCTGTCCGGGGCCCGGCTCGGGCAGTTCGATGCCGGTGATCTCCAGGGGAGAGCCGATGGCGGGCAGGACGGCGGCGCGGATCACGGATGGGGCTCCTCGGGTGAGTACGGCGCTCAGAACTGCAGGGACTTGGTCTGGAGGTACTCGGCGAGCCCGTGCGCGCCGAGCTCGCGGCCGACACCCGACTGCTTCCAGCCGCCGAAGGGGGCCAGCGGGTTGAACCGGCCGCCGTTGATGTCGACCTGGCCGGTCTCCATGCGGCGGGCGAAGGCGACGGCCTCGTCCGGCTCTCCCCAGACGGCGCCGCCGAGCCCGTACACCGTGCCGTTGGCGATGGCGAGCGCGTCGGCCTCGTCCTCGTACCGGATGATCGAGACGACCGGGCCGAAGATCTCCTCCTGGGCGATGGTCATCCCGGGGGTGACGTCGGCGAAGACGGTCGGGGCGACGTAGTAGCCGGTCGGGCGCGGGGCCTCGGGGCCGCCCGCGACGAGCCGGGCGCCCTCCGCGACGCCCTTCTCGATGTAGTCGCGGACGCGGTCGCGCTGCCGGGCGCTGACGAGGGGGCCGAGACGCTCGCCGGGGACGTACTTGGCGACGGCCTCGGCGGCGAGCGCGACGGCCTCCTCGTACCGCTCGGCGGGGACCAGCATCCGGGTCCAGGCGCTGCACGTCTGGCCGGAGTTGGACATGACGTTGGCGACGCCGACGGCGACGGCCTTGCCGAGGTCGGCGCTGGGCAGGATCACGTTGGCCGACTTGCCGCCCAGTTCGAGGGCGACGCGCTTGACCGCGCCGCCGGCGAGGGCGCCGATCCGCCGGCCGACGGCGGTGGAGCCGGTGAAGGAGACGAGGTCCACGTCGGAGTGCTCGGCGAGGGCCTGCCCGGCGACCGCGCCGAGGCCGGTGACCAGGTTGAAGACACCGGCCGGCACCCCGGCGGCGTGGACGGCCTCGGCGAAGAGCTGGGCGGTCAGCGGGGTGTCCTCGGCGGGCTTGAGGACGACGGTGCAGCCGGCGGCGAGGGCGGGGGCGACCTTGGCGACGATCTGGTGGAGCGGGTAGTTCCACGGGGTGATCGCGGCGACGACGCCGACCGGCTCGGAGTAGACGGTCGAGTTGCCGACCTTCTCCTCGAAGGGGTGGGTGGCGGCGAGCTCGGCGTACGAACCGGCCACGGCGATGGGCAGTCCGGCGTGCACGGCGGCGGCGAGCTGCGGCGGGGCACCGAGCTCGGCGGTGACCGTGGCGGCGATCTCCTCGGCGCGGGCGGCGAGCGCGTCGCGCAGCGCGCCGATCCGGGCGGCCCGCTCGGCGGGCGGGGTGGCGGCCCAGCCGGGGAAGGCGGCACGGGCGGCGCGCACGGCGGCGTCGACGTCCTCTGCGGTCCCGGCCGGGACGTGGGCGATGACCCGCTCGTCGGCGGGGTCGATCACGGCGATCGTCTCCGCGGATGCCGCGGGACGCCACTCCCCGCCGATGTACATCGCGTCGTGGGCCTTCATCCGCTGTCTCCTCACACGTCGGGGCGGCGCGCTTGCTCGCGTGACCGGGACCCAAACTAGCGCTGTTAGTTTTCGGGCGCCAGGCCCCTTCCCGCCCCCGCGCCGATCCCCCGGGGCACACCGAGAGGCAACGCACCGGCGCCACCCGGCCGCCCTCCCGACACCGGGCGCCCGATGCCCGATCACCGATCACCGCTGCCCGATGCCCGATGCCCGATGCCCGATGCCCGATGCCCGATGCCCGATGCGATCCTCGCGTTCCGCTTCCCGCCCTGTCCACAGGCACCCCGGACAGCCCTACCGCCCGCGAACTGGGGGGTTCCGCCTTGCCGGGCCGGTCGGGTGCGGCACGCGGGCCGGCCGACGGGGGCCCCGGGTGCGCGGGGTGCGGGGTCTGGCGTGCGGGGCGCGGGCCAAGGGGGCGCGGGGGCGGGAAAGGAGGATGCGGACCCGTCGGCCGGTGTGGGAGCGGCCGGGAGGGGCGCAGGCCTGGACCCGGCGGCGGCACGGGCCTGCGTGCGGAGGGGAGGGAGGCGTGCGGCTCTACGGGCTCACGTCGCCGAGGCCCTGGACGGCTGGTCGGCGGACCGGCCGGCCACGGAGTGGTCCGCGCCGGGAGAGGAGTGTCCCGAACCGGCTTCTCCGCTGCCGCCCTTGGGCTGGGTCCGCCCGGAGGCGGGCGCGGTCCCGAGGAGGAGCGGGACCAGCCTGTTCCGGGCGACGGCGTGGCTGCTCGGCGCGTCGGGTGCGGAGCGGCCGTGATGCTGGTGCCGGACGATCTCCACGCGGCGGACGCGGGCTCTTTCCGGCTCCACGGCCATCTTGCGGGCCGGGCCCGCGGGTCCGGAAGGGGTTGGCGATGACTCGCCACCGTCCGCGTCCGACCGGCCGGGGCGAGCCGGTGGCGCGGGCAGGCCGGGGCGGCGCAGGGCCGCCCCGGCGGGGTCAGATCTGCCGGTCGACGCCCGTGAGGTGGGCGAAGACGACGATGTTCGACTCGTAGCCCGCCTTCCGGTCGAAGGTTCCGCCGCAGGTGAGCAGGCGCAGTTCGGGGCGGCCCGTGCTGCCGTAGACCTCCTTGTCGGGGAAGGCGGACTTGGCGTACGTGCGGACCCGGTCGACCGTGAAGACGGCGACACGGCCGTCGGCACGGGCGATCCGGACGGTGTTGCCAGGGGCGAGCGCGTTGAGGTTGAGGAAGATCGCCGGTCCGGTGCGGGTGTCGCGGTGGCCGACGACGACGGCGGTGCCGCGTTCGCCCGGAGCCGGGCCCTCGGCGTACCAGCCGACGATCCGGGGGTTGCCGATCGGCGGAGTGGCGAGTACGCCGGAGGCGTCGAGGCCCAGCTTGACGACCGGGGCCTCGATGGTGATGGCGGGGACGGCGAGGGTGGTGGGGCGGGACCGTCCCAGGGGTGCGGGGGGCGGCTGGGGTTTCGCCCCGGCTCGATCCGCTGCGCGGGGGAGACCCTTCGGCTTCGGGTCTCCCGGGGCCGCGGCCGGCTGGGCCACGCCGTGTGCGGCGGCGCCGGCGGCGAGGGCCGGCCCTTCCGGCTCACCGTCCTGGGCCCACCAGACGACGCCGACGACCAGGGTGAGGGTCACGGCGACGGTCCGCGCGAGCCTGAGGAGCCGGCGCCGCCGGCGGGTGGTGGGTCTGCGCGAGGCGGGCCCGCGCGGGTGGGTCCGGCGCGGGCTCCGCTCGCTCGGGGAGGCGGAGGGAGCCCGGCCGGTGGATACCGTCCTGCGCGGGGAGGGGGACCTACGCGGCGCCATCGTTGCGGCGGCGTGCACGACGGACGAGGATCAGGCCGGCGGTGCCGGCGAGACCGGCGGCGAGGGCGGATCCGACGCCGAAGGCGGAGCCGTCGTCAGAGGCGGTGGTGTCGGCGGAACCGCCGCCGCCCGCTCCGACGGGGCCGTGCGGCGGCTTGTGGTGGCCGTGCCCACCGTTGCCGCCGCCGTTGTCGCCGCCTCCGTTGGCGGGTGGCGGCGTGGTGGGAGGCGGCGTGGTCGGCGGGTTGGTGGGGTTGTCGCAGTCGACCCGGAAGACCTTGCTCTTCTTGGCGCCCTGCTGGCCCACCCACGTCACCTCGACCTTGTACATGCCATCGGGGAGCGTCATGTCGGGGCTGTAGCCGTTGTGCGCGGAGTCGAGGGCGATGTCGCCCGACCGCACGGCCGGCGGGGTACCCGGGGGCTGGTTGTAGATGTCCCAGTGGATCGTGTCGAGGTCGTTGAAGTTGAAGGCAGCGAAGTGGAACTCGCAGACCTGCGGTTGGTTGCTCTGGTCGGGTTCGACCGTGCCCGCACGGTGAACCTTGATGTCGCCGTCGTCTCCGGGGGCCGCGAAAGCGGCGGGAGCGCCCGCCAGGGTGGCGGCACCCAGGGTGAGGCCGACTACGGCGGCGGAGAGCAGGGGACGGACAGCCTGAGCGGTCATGCGGAGTTCCTCCAGTCGTACCGACATCGGATCAATGGACCGATAATCTGACTATTGGTCATCACATGACTACGGAGGGTGGCACCAGGCCGTGCCACCCTCCGACTTCCACCCGTCCGGCCGTGCGCCGGACCTCCGCCCGGCCCCGAACGCCTAGATGATCCCGAACAGGATCCCCGTCGCGAGCACCACCAGCGAGGTCAGCGCGGCCCACTTCACCGTGAACCGGGTGTGGTCGCCGAACTCCACCTTCGCCATGCCGACCAGCACGTACACCGCCGGGACCAGCGGGCTCGACATGTGCAGGGCCTGACCGACCAGCGAGGCACGGGCGATCTCCAACGGGGACACGCCGTGGGCGGCGCCGGCCTCGGCGAGCACCGGCAGGACGCCGAAGTAGAAGCCGTCGTTCGACATGAAGTAGGTGAGCGGGAGGCTCAGCACCCCGGTGACCAGGGCCATGTGCGGCCCCATGCCCTCGGGGATGGCACCGACCAGCCAGTCGGCCATGTGCTTGACCATGCCGGTGCCGGTGAGCACACCGGTGAAGACCGCGGCGGCGAAGACCATGCCGGCGACGTTGAGGACGTTGTCGGCGTGGGCGGCGATGCGGGCCTTCTGCTCGCCCATCTTCGGGAAGTTGACGGTGAGCGCGAGCGCGGCGCCGAGCAGGAACAGCACCGGGATCGGCAGCAGCTCCATGATCATCGCGGCGAGCAGCACGACGGTCAGTCCGGCGTTGAACCAGTACAGCTTGGGACGCAGGGTCGCGCGGTTCGGGTCGAGGCCCTGGAAGCCGCCGTCGGCCGCCTCCCCGGCGCCCGTTTCGGCGCTCTCGGGGAGGTCACCACCGGAACCGGCTCCCTTGGTGCCGTTCGCCCCCTTGCCGCCCTTGCCGCCCTTGCCGCCCTTGCTTCCCTTGCCGGCACCGCCGCCCGCCCCGACCAGGACGGTCTCGGTGTCGGCCTGCGCGACCAGCACCTCGTCCAGGCTGAGGTAGCCGATGCGCTTGCGCTCGCGGCGGCCCAGGACGTAGGCGAGGACGAAGACGAAGAGCAGTCCCATGGCGAGCGCCGGGATCATCGGGACGAAGATGTCGGCCGCGTCCAGCTTGAGCGCGGTGGCCGCGCGGGCGGTCGGGCCGCCCCAGGGGAGGGTGTTCATGACGCCGTTGGCGGTGGCGGCGACACCGGTCATGACGACCAGGCTCATGCCGAGCCGCTTGTAGAGCGGGTACATCGCCGAGACGGTGATCATGAAGGTGGTGGAGCCGTCGCCGTCCAGCGAGACGATCGCGGCGAGCACCGCCGTACCGACCACGACGCGCATCGGGTCGGCCTTGCAGAAGCGCAGGATGCCCCGGACGATCGGGTCGAACAGGCCGACGTCGATCATGACGCCGAAGTAGACGATCGCGAACATCAGCATCGCGGCCGTCGGAGCCAGCTTGCCGACGCCTTCGATGACGTAGTCGCCCAGCTGGGCCCCTTGTCCGACGGCGACGCAGAACAGCGCGGGAATCAGCACGAGCGCCGCGATCGGCGACATCTTCTTCATCATGATCAGGACCAGGAAGGTCGCGATCATGGCGAAGCCGAGGATGGTTAGCATGGGAGGGACACCTCACGTTCACCCTTGAACTCCCGCCAGAGCGGCGGTGCGGATGACGGTAGGTGGCCCGTTCCGGCGTTAACAAGATGTTGACGCGTGAGCAATACGAGCAAAACCCCAGGTCACGGCATGGGCGTCCCGCCCGGGGCGACCTGGACGGGGAAACCGTTGAGGACGGCGGTGCCCGACAGCGGGTCGAGCAGGGAGCCGTCGAGCAGCTGGTTGACGTTGACGCCGGGGCGGTCGGAGGCGACCGCGAGGCGGGTGCCCGGGCGGTCGTGGCCCCAGCCGTGCGGCAGGCTCACCACGCCCGGGCGCACGGTGTCGGTGATCTCGACCTCGGCCTCCAGTTCGCCACCGGCGCCCTTGACGCGCGCGAGGCCGCCGGCGGCGAGGTCCAGCCGGGCGGCGTCGTCCGGGTGGACCTGGAGGGTGCAGCGGTTGGAGCCGCCGGTGAGGGCGGGGACGTTGTGCAGCCAGCTGTTGTTGGAGCGCAGATGACGCCGCCCGACGAGCCGCAGCACGCCCGGGTCGGGTGCGTGGTCGAGCACCGCGCGGAGGCGGGGCAGGTCGGCCGCGAGGGGCGCGGGCAGCAGCTCGATCCGGCCGCTGCGGGTCTTCAGGAGGCCGGGCAGACGGGGTTCGAGGGGGCCGAGGTCGATGCCGTGCGGCGCCGCCCGGAGGGCGTCGAGGGTCAGCCCGTACGGCCCGAGGCGGAGCATCAGGTCGAGGCGCCGCTCGGGCCCGGTGGCCCCGGTGAGGCTCGCGGCCAGGGCTTTCGGGTCCTGGCCGTGAACGGGCGAGTGCTCCTGGGCGACGGCTCTGGCCAGGGCGGTGTCGACGGCGAGCTCGTCCACGGCCGCGTGCGGGGTGCCGTGGAGTCCGGAGACGGCCAGGATCAGCCGGGCGTGGATCTCGCACTCGTCCATGCGCCCCTCCCCCAGGGGCACGGCGGCGGGCGTGTAGCGGGCCTGGTTGCGCACCGCGAACTGGTTGAAGGCGAAGTCGAAGTGCGCGCTCTGCGAGGGCGGCGGCGGGGGCAGCACGACGTCGGCGTGACGCGTGGTCTCGTTGAGGTACGGGTCGACGCTGATCATCAGATCGAGGGAGCCGAGGGCGGCGTCGAGGCGGTGTCCGTCGGGTGCGGACAGGACGGGATTGGCGGCCACGGTGATCACCGCGCGGACGCGGCCCTCCCCCGGGGTGTCGATCTCCTCGGCGAGGGCGGCCATGGGGAGTTCGCCCTTGGCCTCGGGGTGGCCGGAGACCCTGCTGGCCCAGCGGCCGAGCGCGAAGCCCTTGCCCGGGCCCGCCGGGCGGGGCGCGGGGGCGGTCGCGGCGAGCGGGAAGAGGGCGCCGCCGGGCCGGTCGAGGTTGCCGGTGAGGACGTTGAGGACGTCGACGAGCCAGTTGCCGAGGGTGCCGTACGCGACGGTGGAGGAGCCCATCCGCCCGTAGACGGCGGCGGTGGGGGCGGCGGCCAGCTCGCGGGCGGTGGCGCGGATGGCGCCGGCGTCCAGGTCGCAGGCGGCGGCGACCGCCTCGGGGGTGAACGCGCGGACGGCCTCGCGGACTTCCGCCACGCCGTCGACGTGCGGCGCGAGGGCGCCCAGGCGGACGAGGTCCTCGGCGAAGAGGGTGTGGACGAGGGCGGCGAGGAAGAGGGCGTCGGTGCCGGGGCGGATGGCGAGGTGGCGGTCGGCGAGACGGGCGGTGCGGGTACGGCGGGGGTCGACGACGGTGAGGGTGCCGCCGCGCCCTCGGAGCGCCTTGAGCCGGCCGGGGAAGTCCGGGGCGGTGCACAGGCTGCCGTTGGAGTCGAGCGGGTTGGCTCCGAGCATCAGCAGGTGGTCGGTGCGGTCGAGGTCGGGCACGGGGACGGCGAAGGCGTCGCCGAAGAGCAGGCCGCTGGAGACGTGCTTGGGCATCTGGTCGAGGGTGGACGCGGTGAAGAGGTTGCGGGTGCGCAGGGCCCCGAGGAGCAGCGGCGGATAGAGGGCGCCGGCGATGGTGTGGACGTTGGGGTTGCCGAGGACGATGCCCACGGCGTTCGGCCCGTGCTCCTCGATCAGCGGCCGGACGCGGGCGGCTATGCGGTCGAAGGCCTCGTCCCAGGTGGCCTCGCGCAGCACCCCGTCGTCGCGGACGAGGGGGCCGGTGAGCCGGTCGGGATCGGCGTCGACCTCGGGGAAGGCAGCGCCCTTCGGGCAGAGGAAGCCCCGGCTGAAGACGTCGTCCCGGTCGCCCCGCGCGCCGGTGACCCGGTCGCCGTCCAGGGTGAGGGTGAGCCCGCAGGTCGCTTCGCACAGGGGGCAGATGCGCAGGGCGGTGGACATGGCGGTCTCCCTGGGGCGGCGGCGGTGGCACGCGGGCAGTCGCGAGCATACCGACCGGTAGGAAGGTGCGACAGGTCCTGACGCGGACCCCGCTCCGGCCGCTCAGCCGAGGGAGGGTGCGAGGTAGGCGCGGAGGAGGGCGCGGGTCTCGGCGATCAGGGCGGGGTCGCCGGACGGGTCGGCGCGGAAGGCGAGTTGGAGCAGGGCATCGGTGGCCTCGACGCCGACGAGCACCTGACGGCGCAGCGCCTCGTCGGCGGTGCGGCCGAGGGGGGCGGCCAGCAGGCCGCAGATCCGGTCGGCGACGAGCTGGTTGGGGGGCTCCTCGCCCGCCTCGCCGGGGGCGGGGATGCCGAAGTCGACGCGTGCGAAGCCGGGCACGGTCCGCTTCATCGCGAGGTACTCGTCGAGGACCGCGTCGACGAGGCCGAAGGCGGTGGCGGCGTGCTCCGCCTCGGCGCGCAGCGCGTCGAGGCGGACGGCGATGCGCGCGGCATAGCGGTCGAGGTTGCGGTGGGCGAGGGCGGTGGCCAGGGCGCGCTTGTTCGGGAAGAAGCGGTACACGGAGCCGATGGGGACGCCCGCCCGGGCGGCGACGGCGCGGGTGCTCAGCTGCTCGTAGCCGGTCTCGTCGAGGAGTTCGGCGCAGGCGTCGAGGATCCGGGCGAGGCGTTCGGCGCTGCGCTGCTGCACGGGGGCGCGGCGGAGCGCCGGAACGGTCTGCGCGGCCTGGGCGGCGTGTGGCGACGGCGGGGACTGCGGGTCGGGCTGGGGCACGGGGACCATCATGCCGTTCCGGCCGGGCTCAGGCGATCAGCAGCCCGATGCCGCCGAGGGTGTACGCGATCATCAGCGCGAACAGCGGGAGTTGTCCGGCCACGGCCCGGTCGGGCGGGAAGAGGCGGGCGGAGCGGTCGTGGGCGGCGATGACGCCGAGGACGTGACCGATGACGATCGAGGCGACCTGGAGGGTGGCGAGGCCGCCGGGGCCCAGTGGCGGAGCGGGCGAGGGGGCGTTGTCAGTGCCCGCTGCCATGATGACCGTACGTGGCCCTTCGGTGGCGAAGAGTGAGAAGTAGTGGGCGACGAGGTAGCCGAGGGCGATGGGCAGGAGCGAGTGGGCGAAGGAGGTGAGCGGAGTGGTGAGTGGGCGGTTCAGCAGACGCAGGGCGCCTGCGCAGAGTCCGTAGAGGAGGGCGACGAGGGCGACGGCGGCGAGCAGTCCGAGGGTGGCGGTGGGGGTGCGCCCGAGGGCCGAGGTCTGCAGGACGCCGATCCAGCGGGGGTTGTCGGAGAGGCCGTCGTAGGCGGTGGAGCCGAGGAGGACGCAGACGGAGGCGACGAGGCCGGGGACGGGCGGGGTGGCGTCGAGGCCGTTGAAGGGGGAGCGCACGACGAGGCGGCCGTCGGCGCGGCGGCCCAGGGGGGAGAGTCGGGCGAGGAGGGAGGAGTAGACCTCGAAGGGGTCGGCGTGGGCGAACCAGTCGGGTCCGTACCGGGCGGCGCCGAGGAGGTGGACGGCGGTGTGCGCGCCGAGGGCGGTGAGGAGGACGGCCGCGGAGGTGTTGTCGGGGGCGACGAGTTCGAGCCAGGTGAAGAGGAGGAGTCCGGCGGCGGCGGGCCGGATGCCGAGCCGGGCGGGCAGGGGGCGGGGTGGGCGCCCGGCGGGACGGAGGCGCCGGAGCAGGGCGTGGAGGGTGCGGAGCGGGTTGAGCAGGCGCCAGACGGGGCCGAGGAGGAGGGAGGCGGGGACGAGCCCGACCCAGAGCAGGACGTAGACGGCCCCCGGCGCCGGGTTGCGGTCGGGGTCGTCGGGGCCGAGGAGGAGGTGGAGGACGAGGAGGAGCGCGGCGGCCGCGCCGAGGGCCCGCAGCGCGGTGCGGGTGGCGGGGGCGTCGGCGAGGTGCTGGACGGCGGCGGGCAGGGGGCGGCCGGCCCGGTCGCCGCGGAAGCGGGAGGAGGACCAGAGCAGGCCGAGCGAGAGGAAGGAGACGAAGAGCGCGGCGAAGGCGCCCGCGTAGGCGTAGAAGGGCGAGAGGGGCAGGTCGTGCTGGGCGCCGACGCCGTGGGCGAGCGGCAGGGTGGCCGGGCCGGGGAGGGGCAGGCCGGCGGCGCGGAGTCCGGCGGCCGCCAGGCCGGTCGCGTGAGCGCCGGCCTCGGCGGGCCCCGTCATCGGACGACGAGTTGGGTCAGCACGAGTCCGGACTCGTGGGTCTCCACCTCGAAGAGACCGGTGCGGTCCACGGTGAAGGTGAGGGTGGCCGGTGTTCCGGCGGGAAGGGGGAGTTCGCGGTCGTAGCCGTGCACGTGGAGCGTGTCGGCGCGGTCGCTGGTGACGCGGAGGGTGAGGAGTTCGCCCTTCTTCAGTTCGACCCGGGACGGGGGTGGTTGTACGGAGTCGCCGGTGACGGTGACGGTGACGGTGAGGGTGCGGCCGGCCGGGGTGGCGGTCGGCGCGGGCGGGGTCGCGGCGGACGCGGTGCCGTCGGTGCCGGCGAGGCGGACGGTGGCCTCGACGGGGCGGCCGGCGACGGCCCAGGCGGTGTGGTCGTCGGCGTACAGCCGGACGGTGAGGGTGCGGGCGCCGGCCGGTACGTGGGCCCAGGGGCCGTAGGCGCGGGCGGTCTCGCGCCCGTCGAGGAGGAGCCGGGCGTGCCCTCGGCCGAGGAGGGCGGCGCCGCCGGTGCTCTCGGGGGTGAAGCGGAACCTCTCCACCAGCAGGTGGACGTTCCAGCCGCCCTCGCTGTCGGGCCGGAGCTCCGCGCGTACGCCGGGCGCCCCGGCTGCGGGCACCTCGCGCAGGCGGTGTCCGGTGGTGTCCTTGGCGGCGAGGAGGGTGCCGTTGCCGCCGGTGGCCTCCTGGTGGGTGGTGCCGGGCTTGTGGTGGGTGGTGGGACGGCCGCCGCATCCGGAGAGCAGCGCGACGCCGACGGCGAGGGCGAGCAGGGCGCGGGCGGCCCGGGCCGTGGGGGCGTTCACGCGGCGCCGCCCGCGGCCGCCGGGGTGGCGGGCACCGTCGGAGTGGTGGCCGGGGCGGGCCCGCGGGCGCCGGCGACGATCACGGCCCACAGCACCCAGACCACGGCGAGCAGTCCGCGCACCCAGGCGGGGCTGACGGGGATCCAGGGGATCATCAGGACCGCCTTGTCGAAGGCGTCGAGGAGGGTGAGGGCGCCGAGGGCGACGGTGGTCCAGGCGAAGACCGGGCGAGTGCCGCCGGCCCGGAGGGCGAGGCCGATGCCGGTCCACCACAGGCCGGTGAGGAGCAGGGCCAGGGCGGGGACGGAGGTCGGGGTGAGGGCGAGGGTGGAGCCGGCGACGTCGAGGACGAGGCCGGCCAGGCCCAGGGCGGTCGCGACGGCGGCGAGGCGGCTGCCGCGCAGACGGCGCCACCAGAGCAGGGTGCCGACCAGGGCGAGGACGGCGGCGACGCCCAGGGTGAGCTGGGTCTCGACGCGCTGGATGCCGCGCGCCCCGTACCAGTCGCAGCCCGCGGGCAGGCGGCGGGCCTGGACGTTGTAGTCGGCGCAGACGAGGAGTTGGGCAAGTTTGACGGGTTCGCCGGCGAGGCGGCGGGTGTTTCCGGAGACCTCGCCGCGGGCGGTGCCGCAGGCGGGGAGGGCGGCGGGGGTGCTCGCGGCGGAGTCGGACTGCCAGCAGTTGCCGCCGCCCTGGCCGTCCCACCAGACGTCGGTGCGGTTGGGGCGGGAGGCGCCGGAGCGGTCGACGCCCAGGTGGTTGCCGGCGTAGCGGTTGTGGTGCGAGGTGTCGGTCTGCTTGCCCCAGGCGGACTCGCCGCGGATGAAGGCGGGGACGGCGCTGAGGAAGAAGGCGGCGCGCTGGTGTCCGTACACCCAGTTGTCCTCGTAGAGGTTCCAGTTGCCGCCGGCGGTGATGATGCCGGTGCCGGGCGGCATGGAGATCTGGGGGCAGACGACGCCCTGTTCGTAGCCGCGCTCGACGGGCGGCTTGGCGCAGGTGCCGTCGGCGACGTGGCGGTAGTAGTTCTGGTTGTTGTCGTGGATCAGGTTCCGCTCGAAGCGGGCGTGGTTCTGCGGGAGTCCGGGGTGGCCGGGGAAGGCGGAGTCCATGGAGGCGCCGCCCATGTTGTGGTCGAACTCGTTGTCGTGGACGTAGACCGAGTCTCCGGCGGTGCCGCTGTAGCCGACCATGTTGTCGTGGCTGCGGCAGCCGGTGATCTCGATGGAGTAGCGGGGGACGTCGTAGCCGCGCCCGTCGTTGATGTTCGAGGCCGAGCCGGGGTAGATGCCGGAGTCGCCGTTGCCGTAGGACTCGCAGTTCTTGTAGAGGCCGTGGTCGGAGGCGAAGGTGAGGAAGCCGTACTCGTCGTTCCAGCGGGTGAGGACGTCGTCGATGACGAAGCCGTCTCCCGCGAGGATGTAGAGCGAGTTGAAGGTGGTGCGCTGGGCGGTGAAGTTGCGGAAGTAGATGCCGTCGGAGCCGTCGGCCCGGATCGCGTTGAGCTTGGCGTACTTGGCGTCGACGACGACGTCGAGGCGGGAGGCTCCGGTGCCTTCGACCTGGAGGTTCTTCTTGCCGAGGATGGCGACCAGGTTCTGGTTGTGCGGGCACTGCTTCTGCTGCTCGTAGCTGAGGATCTGGTAGCCGAGCGCCGAGCGGGGGGCCTTGATCGCGGCGCAGGCGCCGGTGGGCGCGGGCAGTGAGGGCTCCTCCTCGTAGAGCCCGGGCAGGATGGCGATGGTCATGCCGGGCCGCTGGACGGCGTCGACGGCCTGCTGGAGGTGGCGGAAGCCCTGGCGGGTGCCGGGGGCGGTGCAGCGCGCGTACAGGGCCCTGTTGCGGGCCTTGAGGGCGGCCGGGAAGGCGGCGATCCGGCGTTCGAAGTCCGCCCGGTCGGCCTTGCAGACGAGCAGGTCGGGCTCGCCGGTGCGCAGCACGGGCACGCTGCCGGAGCCGTCGGGCAGGGTGACGGGCCGTTCCTCGTGCGCCTGGGCGGCGGGCGCGGCGACGAGGGTGGCGGCGAGGGCCGCGAGTACGGCGGAGAGCGCGAGAACGAACCTTCGGGTCCACGACATGCGCGAGAGAGTAGAGCATTGTTCATCTTTTGGAACCCCCCATGCGCGCACCTCGTCCAAGAGCTCCGCAAAAGAGCCGTTGACGCGAGCGGGAGCGGAATCCTACGGTCATGCATAGGATTGTTGTGAGCGTCAGGACAGGAGCACGCGATGAACGCGGAACAGGCCGGCAAGACGGCCGCAGCGCTGAGCTACAGCACGGGGTTCGGCAACGAGCACGGATCCGAGGCCGTCCCCGGCGCCCTGCCGGAGGGCCGGAACTCGCCGCAGCGGGCGCCGCTCGGCCTGTACGCGGAGCAGCTCAGCGGCTCCGCGTTCACCGAGCCGCGGGCGCACAACCGGCGCTCCTGGCTCTACCGGATCCGGCCCTCGGCCGCGCACCCCCCGTTCACCCGGATCGACAACGGCGGCGTGCGCACCGCCCCCTTCACCGAGACCGTGCCCGACCCCAACCGGCTGCGCTGGAACCCGCTGCCGGAGCCGCCGGCCGGCACCGACTGGCTGGCCGGACTGTGGACCCTCGGCGGCAACGGCGACGCCACCGCGCGCAGCGGCATGGCCGTGCACCTCTACCACGCGAACGCGCCCATGGAGCGGGTCTTCAGCGACGCCGACGGCGAGCTGCTCATCGTCCCCGAGCACGGCGGGCTGCTGCTGCGCACCGAGCTCGGACTGCTCGCGGTGCGCCCCGGCGAGGTCGCCCTGATCCCGCGCGGGGTCCGGTTCCGGGTCGAGCTCCTGGACGCGGCCGCCCGCGGCTACGTCTGCGAGAACTACGGGGCGCCCTTCCAGCTTCCCGACCTCGGTCCGATCGGCGCCAACGGCCTGGCCAACGCCCGCGACTTCCGCGCCCCCGTCGCCGCCTACGAGGACGTCGAGGGCCCGGTCGAGGTCGTCAACAAGTACTGCGGCAACCTCTGGTCGGCGACCTACGGGCACTCCCCGCTCGACGTCGTCGCCTGGCACGGCAACCACACGCCGTACGTCTACGACCTGCGCCGCTTCAACGTGATCGGGACGATCTCCTACGACCACCCGGACCCGTCGATCTTCACGGTGCTCACCTCGCCGTCCGACACCCCCGGCCTCGCGGGCGTCGACTTCGTGGTCTTCGCGCCGCGCTGGCTGGTCGGCGAGGACACCTTCCGCCCGCCGTACTTCCACCGCAACGTGATGAGCGAGTACATGGGCCTGATCGAGGGCGCCTACGACGCCAAGGCGGAGGGCTTCGTGCCGGGCGGCGGCTCGCTGCACAACATGATGTCCGCGCACGGCCCCGACCGCGAGACCTTCGACCGGGCCAGCGCCGCCGAGCTCAAGCCGCACAAGGTCGACGACGGCCTCGCCTTCATGTTCGAGACCCGCTGGCCGATCACCGCCACCCCGCAGGCCGCCGGAGCCGACCACCTGCAGCGGGGTTACGACGACGTATGGCAGGGTCTTCAGCGCCACTTCCGGCCGTAAGGTCCTGGCCGGAAGTCTCGTAGTCGTCGTACGGAGAGAGCCGTGACCGCCTTCGCTCCCGACTCGCTGGTCCTGAACCGGAAGCTGCCGCTCTGGTACCAGGTCTCGCAGTCGCTGCGCGCCTCCATACTGGGCCGCACCCCTGACGCCTCGCTGCGGCTGCCCACCGAGGAGCAGCTCGCCGCCCACTACGGCGTGAGCGTGCTCACCATGCGCCAAGCCCTCAAGGAACTGGAGGAGGAGGGCCTGATCAGCAGGCACCGGCGGCGCGGCACCTTCATCGAGCCGGGCGCCCGGCGCTCCACCCCGCGCCGGCTGCTCGGCTCGATCGACGCGATCGTGGCCCAGCAGTCCGGCGAGCGGACCACCGTCCTCGGGCACGGCACCGAGCCGGTCCCCGGCGAACTCGCCGAGTACTTCCCCGAGGCCGCCGAGGTCGCGGTCTACCGGCGGCTGCGCGCCGACGGCGAGAGCGGCGAGCCCACCAACTGGGCGGAGAACGCGGTGCTCCCGGAGATCGCCGCCGGCATCGACCCGGCCGACCTGGAGCGCTGGCCCATGACGAAGGTGCTGAGGGACCTGGTCGGCGTCCGGATCAGCCGCATCACCGACACCGTCGAGGCCCGGCTCGCGGACCCCGAGACCGCCGCCCTGCTCCAGGTGCCGCTGCTCTCGCCGATCCTGCACTACACCGGTGTCACCTACGACGACGAGGGCCGGGTCGTCGACGTGGCCCGCATCCGGTACCGGGGCGACCGCTTCTCCTTCACCGTCACGGTGGAGGCGCACTGACCGGCGTCGTTAGCATGCGGGGCGTGACGGAGGACCTGCCGCTGCTCGACGCGCCCCTGCTCGACGACCTCATGCCGTGGTCCACGGCTCCGCTGCGGCTCGGCCGCTCCTGGATCGTCGCCCCCGATCCGCGCACCCTCAGGGCCCGCTGGGACCGGCTCGTGGCGGCGCGGGGCGCGGAGCGCGAGGCGCTGTTCCGGCCGAGCCGGGCACGGACGCAGGCGAGTTCGGTGGCCGCGCTGCCCGGGCAGCGGACCGGCACCGTCCGGTTCGCCCGGGAGGCGGGCCGCTGCCCCGAGCCGGTGCGGCTCGCGCACGGGCCGTTCGACGAGCAGTGGCTGCTCCCCGACCACCGGCTGATCGACACCGCCCGCCCGGAGCTGTGGCGGGTCGCCGACGCGCACCAGCTGTTCGTCGTCGAGCAGGGGCACGTGCCGGGCGCGGCCGGTCCCTCGCTGCTCGTGACGGCCGCGCTGCCCGACGGACGCTCCCCCGCCGGCCGCCCCGGCCGCATCCGCCCGCTCTTCCGCCGCCCCGGGGGCGCGGAGCCGAACCTGGCGCCGGGCCTGCTGCCGCTGCTGCGCGAGCGGTACGGCTCCGGGGTCACCGACCTGGACGTGCCGGCCTGGGCCGTGGCGGCGGGCGTGTCCTCCCCCGCGGGCTGCCGGGTGCCGCTGCCCGCGGACCCGGAGGTGTGGGCGGCGGGGGTGGCACTGGGCCGGGAGCTCATCGAGGTGCAGCTGCGCGGCGCCAGGGGCGGGGCGCGGCCACGCCTGCCGGGCGGCCGCAGGCCCTACGTACGGGCGGCCGTTCCGGCCCGGCCGACGGAGCTCGGGTACGACCCGGCGGAGGAGCTCCTGAGCCTGGGCGAGGGGCGGATCTCCCCGGTCCCCGCGGGCGCCTGGGAGTTCGAGGTGGGGGGCGTGCGCATGCTGGAGCAGTGGTTCGCGCACCGGACCGCGCCCGCCGAGCCGGGCAGCCTGGAGGCGATCGGGCCGGACGCCTGGCCGCAGGAGTGGACCTCGGAGCTGCTCGAACTGATCACGGTCCTCGCTCTGCTGGCCGGTCGTGCGCCGGAGCGCGCGGCGCTCACGGCGCGGGCGGTCCCGGGCGGAGTGACCCGGGACGCCCTGCGGGCGGCCGGGGTGCTGCCCGTACCGGAGGGGGCCCGGCGCCCGGCGTCCGTGCTGGACCACCAGGAGGAGGGCCCGGAGGGGCAGTTCATGCTCCTGTGACGGGCCGGCGGCGGAGGCCGTCGGTGCAGGCCGTCGGTGACGGGCCGGGGCGGGACCCCTCCTTGGCCCCCGCTCTCCCGCCAGGCCCCTCCCAGACCCCCAGGCCCCCGTCAGGCCCCCGGCGGCGCGAAGGAGTCGAGCAGCCGGGCGATGGTCTCCTCGAAGATCTCGTCGGCGTCGAGGGGGCCCGGGGCCGCGGCGAGCAGCGCGGCGAGGTGCGGGTAGGCGCCGGTCGCCACCTGGCCCATCAGATAGGCGCCGCGCACCGCCTGCTCCTCCTCCTCGGACCAGGGCAGTCCGCGGGAACGCTCAGCCATCGCCTGCTCGTTGCGGACGGTCGCCATGACGGTGCCGTTGATCATGGCGATGAGCTGCATCTTGAGGCCGGGATCCACGGGGAGGGGCTCCAGGCAGCCCAGGCACCACTCCAGGAAGCGCAGGGCGTGCGGGCTGAATCCGTAGGCCGTGGTCATCACGTGGGACAACCACGGATGCCGGTACATGATCGCGCGGGTCTGCCGGGCCATGACGGTCATGTCGGCCCGCCAGTCGCCGCTGGGCGGGTCGGGGAGCTCGTACTCCGCGCTCGCCGCGTCGACCATCAGCTCGTAGAGGTCCTCCTTGCGCGGCACGTAGTTGTACAGCGACATGGTGCCGCAGCCCAGTTCGGCGGCGATCCGGCGCATGGAGACCCCGTCGATGCCGTCGGCATCGGCGATGCGCACCGCCGCGGCCGCGATGTCGCTCCGGCTGTAGGCCGGCCTGGGGCCTCGGCCCGTGCGCTCGGGGCGCGCCCAGATCACTTCGGGTTCGGCCGCTCGGCCCGCCATCACTCACCACCTCGTCGGCCCCATCGTAATGACGCCCTCCACCCGAGCCCGTTACGTACAGCGTACGTAGTGCGCTATGGTCACCGCATGACAACTACGTACGCTGTACTTAGTGAGGGTCTGCAGAAGCGCTACGGCGAGGTCCACGCGCTGCGCGGGCTCGACCTGGCCGTGCCCGAGGGCACCGTCTGCGGGATGCTCGGCCCCAACGGGGCGGGCAAGACCACCGCGGTGCGGGTGCTCACCACCCTCACCGCCCCCGACGCCGGCAGCGCCCGGGTCGCCGGGCGGGACGTGGTCCGCGACCCCGCCGGGGTGCGCGAGCGCATCGCGGTCACCGGGCAGTACGCCTCCGTCGACGGCGACCTCACCGGCGCCGAGAACCTGCGCCTCTTCGCCCGCCTCCTGCGCGCCCCGCGCGCCCGCGCCGACGAGCTCCTGGAGCGGTTCGGCCTCGCCGAGGCCGCCGGGCGGCCCGCCCGCACCTACTCCGGGGGCATGCGGCGGCGGCTCGACCTGGCGGCGAGCCTGATCGTCCGGCCGCACGTGCTCTTCCTGGACGAGCCGACCACCGGGCTCGATCCGCACAGCCGGGGCGAGATCTGGGACGCCGTACGGGGGTTGGCGTCCCAGGGCACGACCGTGCTGCTCACCACGCAGTACCTGGAGGAGGCCGACCAGCTCGCCGACGAGGTCGTCGTGGTCGACGGGGGCCGGGCCGCCCACCGCGGCACCCCGGCCGAACTCAAGGCGCTGATCGGCAGCTACGCCGAGGTCGTCGTCGCCGACCCGGCGTCGCTGGAGGCCGCCGCCGGGGTGCTGGACCGGCTCACCGGCTCCGCGCCGGTCCTGGACGCCGAGCGGCGCGCCGTCGGCGCGGTCACCACGGACCGCACGCTCACCCTGCCCCGGATCGTGCGCGAGGCCGACGCCGCCGGGATCCACCTGGTCGACGCCTCGCTGCGGCCGCCCACCCTCGACGAGGTGTTCCTGCGCCTCACCGGCCGCGAGGCCCGTCCCGAGCCCCAGGAGGCCGTCGCATGAGCTCCCTCGTCCACGACGGCGGCGCACTCCTCGGCCGCCATCTCCAGCGGGTCCGGCACGCCCCGGCGATCACGGTCATGACGCAGACCATGCCGATCGTCTTCCTGCTGTTCTTCGGCTACGTCTTCGGCAGCGCGCTCGCCATGCCGGGCGCGGACTACCGGGCCTACCTGGTGCCGGGCCTGCTGGTGGCGACGGCGGCGAACGGCGTGATGACCGGCATGTTCCAGGCCGCCCAGGACACCCACCGGGGCGTGACGGACCGGTTGCGCACCCTGCCGATCAGCCGGGCCGCCGTGCCGCTCGGACAGGCGCTCGCGGATCTGGTGACGAGCGCGGTGGGCATGGTCCCGCTGCTCCTGGTCGGCCTCGCGATGGGCTGGCGGATCGAGGGCACCGCCCTGGAGGCGCTCGGCGCCCTGGGGCTGCTGCTGCTCTTCCGCTTCGCCACGACCTGGGTGGGCATCCTGCTCGGGCTCGCCTCGCGCAGCGAGGAGGCGGCCGGACAGCTGGGCAGCGCCACGTTCATGCTGCCGCTGCTGTCCAACGCGTACATCCCGACGGACGGGATGCCGGGCTGGCTGCGGACGATCGCCGAGTGGAACCCCATCTCGGCCGTGACGACGGCGGTACGGGAGCTGTTCGGGAACGCGTCCGTGCCGGCGGACGCGGCCTGGCCGGTGGCACACCCGGTGGCCGGGGCGCTGCTGTGGTCACTGGCGCTGCTCGCGCTCAGCGCTCCGGCGGCGGTCCGGCGCTACGCCCGCGCCTGAGGACCGCCGGGTCCGGGCGCGGACGGAGTGAGGCGCCGGACGGGCGGGGACACGTCCGGCGTGCGGTCGGGAACGAACGGTCGGAAGCGGGCCGAAGGCCGAACGGAGCGGGCGGGAGCGATGCGTCGGGGTACGCGGGAGCCCGGTCCGGACGGTCCGTCAGCTGTGGTTGCCGAAGAGGGAGCGGCGCAGTCGGCGCAGCGGAGCGAAGAGCGAGACCCGCGAGCTCCGGCTGCGGTGACCGTGCACCGGAACCTCACGCGCTGTCAGCTCACGCATCAGCAGCGTCGCCTCGGCCGCTTCGCGCTGGGGCACGGCGGGGCCGCCGAGCACCGCGAGATGGCGGTCGAGGCGCGAGCTCGTCGCGCTGCTCCCGCAGGTAATGGCAGGCACACGCGGCCTGCTGCGCATTGCTATCTGTTCCATGTCACTCCCCACCCGTACGAGGGCACCCGGCCCGGGCAGGTTAACCCTATCGCCCCGCTACGACACCCGTGTATTCCGGCCGCAGGATTCACCGCATGTGTACGGGGGTTGACGATCACTGTCCGAATCCGTCTGATTCCAGGGTGAGTTGGACAGCGGTCGAACGCCTGTCGAACCGTCACGAACCATCCTGCACGCGCTGCCCCCGGCAACGTGCATCCGGCCGGGTGTGATCTCCACCACCCGTGGGCGCGCGTGCTCGGCTACCGTGGAGGGATGACGGTGATCGCGGGTCGGTACCGGCTTCTGGACGTGCTCGGCGAGGGTGGGATGGGCACCGTCTGGCGCGCCCGGGACGAAGTCCTGGGCCGCGAGGTGGCGGTGAAGGAGGTGCGCGCCCCGGCGGGCCTTCCGGCCGAGGACCGGGAGCGGCTCTACGCCCGTCTGGAGCGCGAGGCGTGGGCCGCCGCGCGGGTCTCGCACCGCAGCGCCGTCACCGTGTACGACGTGGTCACCGAGGACGGCCGCCCCTGGATCGTGATGGAGCTGGTCCGCGGCCTCACCCTCGCCGAGACCCTGGAGGCCGAGGGTCCGCTGCCGCCCCGGCGGGCCGCTCAGGTCGGCGCCGACGTGCTCGCCGCGCTGCGCGCCGCGCACGGGGCGGGGGTGCTGCACCGGGACGTGAAGCCGGCCAACGTGCTGCTCGCCAACGACGGCCGGGTGGTGCTCACCGACTTCGGCATCGCGGCCGTCGCGGGCACCTCCCCGCTCACCATGACCGGTGAGCTGATCGGCTCCCCCGAATACCTCGCGCCCGAACGCGCGATGGGGCGCACGCCGGGGCTCGCGGCGGACCTCTGGTCGCTCGGAGTGCTTCTGTACGCCGCCGTCGAAGGGGCCTCTCCGTTCCGGCGGGACACCGCGCTCGACACCCTGCGGGCGGTCGTGGACGAGGAGCCCGTCCCGCCGGAGCGCGCGGGCCCGCTCGCGCCGGTGATCGAGGGGCTGCTGCGGAAGGACCCGGAGCAGCGGATGTCCGCGGAGGAGGCCGAGGAGCGGCTGCGCGTGATCGGCGCGGGCGGCACACCGGGCGCCGGGCCCACGCGGGCGGAGACGTACGGGCCGTTCCCGGCGCCGCTTCCCGGTGCCGGAGGTTCCGGCGGCGGGACCCGAGGTTCCGATGGACCGGGCGGCCCCTACGGCCCGTCGGGTCCCGGGGCCACCACTCCGCTGCCCGCGCCCGGTGGTCCACCGCCGGGCTCGGAGCCCGGGGAGCGGCGGCGCGGGCGTACGGCGCTCGTCGCGGGGATCGTCGCGCTCCTGCTCGTGGGCGGCGGGCTGACGTACGCGCTGCTGCGGGACGAGAACCCCACGCCCCCGCCCGCCCCGCCGGAGACGACGAGCGCGCCGGCCACGGAGACGACGACGCCCGAGCCGACGCCCACTACGGCCACCACTCCCCCGTCGACCCCGGCGAGCACTCCGGCGACCTCGGTGGTGGTGTCCGTACGGGCGGACCGCGCGCGGTACGAGGGGGCCTGCCCGCCTCCGCAGGATCAGGCGCCCGCCTTCACGGCGACGTTCACCGTGGGCGGGACGCCCGCCTCGGTGTCGTACCGCTGGATCACCGAGAGCGGGGAGGGCCAGGACGGCACGTGGCGGACGCTGGAGTTCGCGGCGGGCGGCCCGACCGAGCGGCAGGTGACCCGGATCCAGGCGGTGTACCGGCCGGACGGGACGCTGGAGGACCGGATCGGGGTGGAGGTGCGGTCGCCGGTCACCGTGCGGTCGGGCCTGGTGGCCTTCTCGGTGACGTGCGAGAAGGTGACCCCGACGGGCGGGGCCACCACTCCCACGAGTCCGCCGGCCACGAGCTCGGCCGGCACCCCCGCGCCGGGTCCTACACCGCGCCCTTGAAGCTGGGCAGGTAGCCGCCGGACTGACCGGCAGCGGTGGGGTGGTACGACTCCCCGATGTTGAGCCAGTTGACGCTGTGCAGCCACGCCGTGCCGGAGGCGCAGATCTCGTGCCCGGTGAAGGCGGGGACGACGCTCGCGAAGGTGAAGCCGTGGTTGGCGGCTCTCTTGGCGGTGGCCGCGTTGAGGTAGTCCGAGGCGTCGTTGATGGCGCGCCGCTCGTTCTCGCTCAGGCCGGCCACGCAGGATCCGCCGAGCTGGTAGAAGCGCGGGTAGCCGAGCACCACGACATGGGCGTTGGGCGCCTTGTTGTGGATCGCCGAGTACACCGAGTCGAGGTTTCCGGGCAGCGTGGAGTCGACGTAGGCCTTGGCCTGATTCACGCGGTTGATGCAGGTCGCCTCCGACTGGAGGACGCAGGTGGTCATGACGTCGGCGAAACCGGCGTCATTGCCGCCGATCGTGACGGAGACCAGGTCAGTGGCGGTGGAGAGCGGTCCGAGCTGATTGGCCGTGACATCACCCGTTCGGGCGCCCGAGCAAGCGGTGAACGCGAAGGACGAGGGGGCGTTCGCGTTCTTCCACAGGACCGGGTAGGCCTTCGTGGAGCGCTTGCAGTCGCCGCTCGCGCCGTCGTAACTCCCGGAGCCGACGCCCGAGGAGTACGAGTCGCCGAGCGCCACGTAGTCGAGTGCGGCGCTCTCGGCCGCCTGCGCGGTTCCCACCCCGGTGAGGGCGAGGACGGCACCGAGCAGGAGCGAAGAGGAGAAAGCCGTAAAACGGGACAGTTTCATGGGACCTCCTGTAGCAGGATCTCTGCGTTACCAGGTAGTAGCAGTGGATCCGGCGCGCTGGAAGTGTCCATGCCAAAAGTCGTGGCCGATTACCCCTGACTTACTTTCAGAAACCAGCAAAATCAAGCCATCTGAGGGCCGGTTGCCTCGCGGAACGTCCCGTTCAAAACCCCGTGCGCGGAATGCCCGGTTGCCGGATCATGGGCGCCATGTCTGCCAACGAAGGCCAGGGCGCGGCGGGGGAACCGTCCGGGACGCCGTCGAGACCCGAAGGGGCGCTGCCGATCCGGCTGAACGTCGACGACAGCGACTCGCCGTCGGACGTCGTCGACGCGCTGTTCCTCGGCCGCTTCACCACCGGGGAACAGCCGCACGCGCTGAGCACGACCCTCGACCGGGTGAAGCCCGCCGCCACGCTGCTGCCCGGCGGCGCGCGGCTGCTCCGCGCCACCAAGGACGACGACCGCAGCGCGCTGCTCGCCGAGGGCGAGGGCTGGACGCTGCTCGTCTCCCGCTGGAGCCGGGGCGCGGACGTCACGGTCACCGCGACCGACGCCGCGCTCGCCGAGCGCGTCCTCAAGGAAGCGACGGACGGTGCCAAGGACGAGCCCGAACCCCAGCCCGAGAACGTCTCCATGGGCTTCTGGTACGTGTCGCCCCGGCGCGGCCCGCACCGGACCACCCGGCAGATCGGCGCCGGCACCTGGGAGGAGATCCGGCCCAACTACACGGCGCCCGTCGCCGGGGCGATGGACCGGCTGATGGCCGTCACCCCCGAGGACATCACCGGCCGGCTGCTGCTGCTCCACGGCCCGCCCGGCACGGGCAAGACCTCCGCCCTGCGCACCCTCGCGCGGTCCTGGCGCGACTGGTGCCAGGTCGACTGCGTCCTCGACCCGGAGCGCCTCTTCAGCGACGTCGGCTATCTGATGGACATCGCGATCGGCGAGGACGAGGGCACCGCGAAGGGCCGTTGGCGACTGCTGCTCCTGGAGGACTGCGACGAGCTGATCCGCGGCGAGGCCAAGCACACCGCCGGCCAGGCGCTCTCCCGGCTGCTCAACCTGACGGACGGTCTGCTCGGCCAGGGCCGCAACGTCCTCGTCGGCGTCACCACCAACGAGGACCTGGAGCGTCTCCACCCCGCCGTGGTCCGCCCCGGCCGCTGCCTGGCCCGCATCGAGGTCGGCGCGCTGACCCGCGCCGAGTCGGTCGACTGGCTCGGGCGCGAGGAGGGCGTGGGGCAGGACGGCTCGACCCTGGCGGAGCTGTTCGCGCTACGGCGCGGAGCCTCGGCGGTGGGCATGCCGGAGCAGCGCCCCGCGGAGGCGGGGCTGTACTTGTAGCGGGGCCGCCGGTCGGTACGCCGCGCGCGGCGGCACGGCTCCGCCCTCGGGCCGTACGCCTCGCTCCGGCGCGGTCGTGGCCGCGGGGGCTCAGTCGTCGTACGTCGCCCGGATCGCCTCGGCGACCGCCGCCTCCGCCGCCTCCCGGTTCAGCCCCAGCCGTCGCGCCTCCGCCGCGTACGCCGCGGCGGCCGTGGCGGCGAGGCGGGAGGCCGCGTCGGAGGCCGCCGCGACGAAGGTGCCGTTGCGGCCGCGGGTCTCGATCACACCGTCCCCCTCCAGTGCCTTGTACGCCTTGGCGACCGTGTTCGCCGCGAGCCCGAGGTCCTCCGCGAGGCCCCGTACCGTCGGGAGCTTGTAGCCGACGGGCAGCTCCCCGGAGCGGGCGCTCTCCGAGATCTGGGCGCGGAGCTGTTCGTACGGAGCGGTGGTGGAGTGCTGGTCCACGCTGATTCGAAGCGTCACCCGCCCGATTGTGCACCCGGCCGACGGGAAAAGGGGAGGCGGTCGGACGCGCCCGCCGCATAGCGTGCGGGATCATGACTGTGATCGTCCGTGATGTACGGCCCGGGCTCCCCGAGGACGCCGAGGGCTTCGCCCGGGTCCGCCGCGCCGCCCTGCCCTTCCTGCTCGCCACCGGCCCTCAGGTGGCGTTCGACTGGGCGCACGCCCACCCCGACGCGCGCCACCGGCCGCTGGTCGCCGAGGCCGACGGGGAGATCGTCGGCACGGCGCAGGCCGCGCTGGCCCACGAGTCGCCCGAGCCGGGCATCGGCAACGTCAACGTCTACGTACACCCCGGGCACCGCGGGCGCGGCGCCGGCGCGCTGCTGCTGCGGGCCGCCGAGGAGCATCTGACCGAGGCCGGGGCGAGCAGGCTGTACAGCTGGGTCCTGGACGAACCGGCGAACCGCGCGTTCGCCGAGCGGCACGGGTACACCGCCAGCCGCTCCGCCTACTTCCTGCGCCTCGACCTGACCACCGCCGAACTGCCGCCGCTCCAGGAGCTGCCCGCCGGTGTCGAGCTGCGTCCGGCGACGGCCTTCGCCGCCGATCCGCGCCCGCTGTTCGAGCTGGACGCGCTGACCACGGCCGACGAGCCGGGCGACGTGAGCGCCGAACTCGACGACTACGAGCACTGGTTGGAGTCCACCTGGAACCATCCGCTGCTCGACCACGAGCTGACCCTGGTGGCGCTCGTCGACGGGCGGCCGGCCGCGTTCACCGCGGCCCGGACCGACGGGTTCGGGCGCTACGGGTCGGGGATGACGGGCACCGCACCGGAGTTCCGCGGGCGGGGGCTCGCCAAGCTGGCGAAGAACCACTCTCTGCACCGGGCGCGGGCGGCGGGCTGCACGGAGGCCCTCACGGGCAACGACACGGAGAACGGGCCGATGCTGGCCATCAACGAGTGGTTCGGGTACGAGATCGCCGCGAAGGAGTTGCGCCATGTCCGCACGTCGGGTTGAGATCGCTCTGGTGAAGGCGGGGCGGACCAAGATCCGTTACCCGGCGGAGCTGCTCGCCGACGACGGGGTCCGGCTGACCGTCCGGGCGCCGTGGGCCGCCGAGGGCGTACGGGACTTCGGCTTCGTGCGCTTCGAGCCGGGCGACGTCTTCACCGAGCACTACTGGCGGGACCGGTGGTACGCGGTGAAGGAGGTGCGGTCCGGCGACGGCGCGCTCAAGGGCTGGTACTGCGACGTGACCCGGCCCGCCGCGGTGGGCGCCGACGGGTCCGAGGTGCTGGTCGAGGACCTGGACCTCGACCTGTGGGTGTCGGCGGACGGCTCGGAGGTACTGCGGCTCGACGAGGACGAGTTCGCGGCGAGCGGCCTGGCCGCCGCCGACCCGGACGCGGCCGAGCGGGCCGTGCGCGCCCTCGACGAGCTGGACGCGCTGGGCCGCGACGGCCTGGTGGAGTTGCTCGCCGCGGGCGCGTGACGCCCCGGGGGGGGGCGGGCCGGGGCGGGAGCCGGGCGCCCGCCCCGGGCCCGGCCCGGAACCGGGCCCTCGTGCCCTACGCCCGCACGAGCTCGATGTCCCGGTCCTCCTCCGCCAGGAACTCCGGCAGCGGCAGGCCCAGCTCCCCGCCGGGGACGAGCTGCATCAGGGCGGCCTCCACCCTCGCGTCGCCCGGGCGGTAGGCGGGGTCCTTCACGACGGCGCTGTTGGTCCACGGGTGGACCTGTCCGTCGCAGACGGCCTGGGTGCCGCCGATCCCGGCGGACGTCGCGCCCTGGACGAGCGTGGAGCTGACGTAGACGGGGCCCGCGCTGTCGTCGGTGCAGCGGTAGGCGCCGGAGAGGCTGACCGTGCCGTCGGCGGCGATCGTTCCCTGCGCGTCGACGGTGACGACGTCCGCCGGTCCGGCGTGGGCGGTGGCGGCCGTGAGGGCGAGCAGGGTGCCGGTGGCGACGGCGAGACGAGCACGCATGGGTGGGGGTCCCTTCGGGGCGTGGGGGGAAAGCTGCCCGCCAGAGATACCGGATCAAGCCACCCACTGGCCGAAACTCACCCCATCGGGGGCGAGTTGAGTGTCGGGTCGACGCTCACGGACTTTCGGTAGTGAATACGGTCGTACGGTCCGTCAAGACGCCGCTCGACCACCTCGTAGCCGTACCGCTCGTACAGCTTCTGGTTCTCCCACATCATCGCGTTGGTGAGCAGCCGCACCTCGGGCAGTCCGAGGGCGCGGGCCCGGTCCTCGACCCAGCCCATCAGGACGCGGCCGAGGCCGGTGCCCTGGGCGTCGGGGTGGACGGCGATGGTGTCGAGGTAGAGGTGGTCCGCCTCCGGGACCACGACGACCAGGCCGGCCACCGGCTCGCCCGCGACGAAGACGCGCCCCGCCGCCACGTTCGCCGCGTGGTCCTCCTCCATCGGGGCCGGTACGACACCGATCCGCTCGATGTAGTGGTGGAAGGCCGCGTCGATCACGGCCTTCACGGCGGGCACGTCGGCGCGAGTGGCGGGACGGGGCACGTCCCGCGTCCGGGGGCCCTGCGTCACACGGTCATGCGTCACATGGTCATGCGTCATGCCGCCACAGTACGGCGGCGGGTGATCAGCTTCCGGACCAGCGGCCAGGCCAGCAGGAGCAGCACCACCGCGTACACGGTCACCGAGAACGGGGTGTCGACCAGGCCGGTGAGCGAGCCGTCGCTGATCTGCAGGGCGCGGCGCAGCTGCTGCTCGGCGGCCGGGCCGAGGATGACCCCGATCACGGCCGGCAGGACGGGCAGTCCGTAGCGCCGCATGCCGAACCCGATGAGGCCGATGACCAGCAGGATCACCAGGTCGAGGGCCTCGCCGCCGACCGCGTACGCGCCGACGGCGGCGAAGAACAGGATGCCGGCGTAGAGGTACGGGCGGGGGATGCGCAGCAGTTTGGCCCAGACCGGCGCGAGCGGCAGGTTGAGCGCCAGGAGCAGCACCATGCCGACGAAGAGCGAGGCGATCAGGCCCCAGACCAGCTCGGGTTCGCGTGCGAAGAGGAGCGGGCCGGGCTGGATGCCGTACTGCTGGAACGCGGCGAGCATCACGGCCGCGACCGCCGTCGTCGGCAGGCCGAGGGTGAGCATGGAGACGAGGGTGCCGGCGGCGGAGGCGGAGGCGGCGGACTCGGGGCCCGCGACGCCCTCGATGGCGCCCTTGCCGAACTCGTCCCTGTGCTTCGACAGGCGCTTCTCCGTCACGTACGCCAGGAAGGTCGGGATCTCGGCACCTCCGGCCGGGATCGCGCCGAACGGGAAGCCGATGAACGGGCCGCGCAGCCAGGACTTCCAGGTGCGGCGCACGTCGTCACGGCCGAGCCAGGGGCGTCCGACGGGGATCGCCTCGCCGGTGGTGCGGCGCAGGTGGGCGGCGACCCACAGGGCCTCGCCGATGGCGAAGAGGCCGACCGCGACGATGACGACGTCGATGCCGTCGGCGAGCTGGAGCGAGCCGAAGGTGAGGCGCTGCTGGCCGGTCATCTGGTCGAGGCCGACCAGGCCGAGGGTGAGGCCGATGAGGAGGGAGGCGAGACCGCGGATGCGGGAGGAGCCGAGGACGGAGGTCACCGCGATGAAGGCGAGGACCATGAGGGCGAAGTAGTCGGGGGCGCCGATGCCGACGGCGAGCGCGGCGACGGTCGGGGCGAGGAGCACGAGCAGGATCGTGCCGGTCATGCCGCCGGCGAAGTGCCCGATGGCGGCGGCCGCGAGGGCCTGCGCGCCGCGGCCCGACCTGGCCATCGGGTTGCCTTCGATGGCGGCGACGACGGCCGCGCTCTCGCCGGGGGTGTTGAGCAGGATGGAGGTGGTGGAGCCGCCGAACATGGCGCCGTAGTAGATGCCGGCGAACATGATGAACGCGCCGGTCGGCTCCAGGCCGTACGTCACGGGGAGGAGCAGGGCGACGGCCATGGCGGGCCCGATGCCGGGCAGGACGCCGATGGCGGTGCCGAGGAGGACGCCGAGGGCGGCCCACATCAGGTTGACGGGGGTCAGCGCGGTGCCGAAGCCGTCGAGCAGGGAGTTGAGCGAGTCCATGGTCAGAGCACTCCCATCAGCGGGCCGCCGGGCAGCGGGACGCCGAGCAGCTTGTCGAAGACGGCGTAGGTGAGCAGGGAGAGGGCGGCGGCGATCAGCGGGTCGCGGTGCAGGTGGCGGCTGCCGAGGGCGTAGGCCGCGCCCCAGAAGAGCAGGGCGCCGGCGACGGGGAAGCCGGCCGGGCCGATGAGGACGGCGAAGCCGAGGAAGACGCCGGCGAGGAGGAGCACGGTGCGCCAGTCGCCCGGTTCGGACAGGTCGACGTCCTCACCGCCCTCGGCCTCGCCGCGGCCGCCGCGCAGGACGTCGACGGTGAGGAGGACGGCGACGACGAGCAGGCCGGTGCCGACGACGAGGGGGACGGTGCGGGGGCCGACGGGGCCGCGCTGCCCGATGTCCAGGGGCATGGTGAGGGCGTCGGTGAGGACGAGGACGCCCAGGGCGAGCAGGATGAGGCCGACGCCGAGCTCGGAGTGCTCGCGCAGCCAGGAGGAGCGCTTGGCGGTGGCGGTGGCGGCGCCGGTGCCCGTGGGGGTCGTGGTGGTCACAGTCCGAGCTCCTTCAGTACGGAGGCGACACGGCGGTCCTGTTCGGTGAGGAAGGAGCCGAACCGGTCGCCGGGCAGGAAGGCGTCGTTCCAGCCGTGGGTCTTCAGGGACGCGCGCCACTGCGGGGACTCGTGGAGCTTGGTGACGAGGACGACCAGCTTGTCGCGTTCGGCGTCGGAGAGGCCGGGCGGGGCGACGATGCCGCGCCAGTTGATGAACTCGGTGTCGAGTCCGGCCTCGCGGAGGGTGGGCGCGTCGAGTCCCGGGACCCGCTCGGCGCCGGTGACGGCGAGCAGGCGCAGCTCGCCGGCCTTGATCTGGTCGAGGTACTCGCCGACGCCGGAGACGCCGAAGGCGACCTTCTCGCCGAGGATGGAGGCGAGGAGTTCGCCGCCGCCGTCGAAGGGGACGTAGTTGACGCTCTTCGGCGGGATGCCGGCGGCCTGCGCCATCAGCATGGGCGCGAGGTGGTCGGGGCCGCCGGGCGAGGAGCCGCCGCCGACGGGCAGCTTGCCGGGGTTCTTCTTCCAGGCGGCGAGCAGGTCCTGGATGGTCTCGTACGGGGAGTCCTTGCCGACCACGACGATGTCCTGCTCCATGGTGAGCCGGGCGATCGGGGTGGTGTCGGCGAGGGTCTTCGGGGTCTTGTTGGTGTGGACGGCGCCGACGACGCCGAGACCCATGGACATGGCGAGCCGGCCGTTGCCGTGTTCGCCGACGAGCCGGGTGAGTCCGACGGTGCCGCCCGCGCCGGGCAGGTTGAAGACCTCGATGTCGGTGGTGAGTCCGGCCTCCTCGGCGTTCTTGGCCGCGGTGCGGGCAGTGATGTCGTAGCCGCCGCCCGGTGTGTTGGGGACCATGAGCCGCAGGCCGGGTATCTGCGTGCCGGTGTCGGAGCCGCTGCCGGTGCTGAGCAGCGGGGGTCCCACGAGCACGAGCAGCGCCGCCCCGAACAGGGCGAGGGGAGTGCTGAGCCGCACGTGAGCCGCCTCTCGGTAGGGAGGGATGGGGGTGTGAGGTGGCCCACATGTTGCCCGCGCGTGAAGAAGCTGTCTCTCTTCCGCAACCAACGGACGTTGTGGTCCTTGTGGTCGCGCCCTACGTTGGCCGCGTGACGAAGGTGCTGGTGGTCGACGACGACTTCATGGTGGCCAAGCTGCACTGCCGCTTCGTGTCGGCGGTGCCGGGCTTCTCCGTCGTGGGCGTCGCCCACGGAGGCGCGGAGGCGCTGCGCGCGGCGCACGCGCTCCGCCCCGATCTGCTGCTGCTCGACATCTTCCTGCCGGACATGGACGGGATCTCGGTGCTGCGCGAGCTGCGGGCCGCGGGGCTGGCGACGGACGCGCTGTTCATCACGGCCGCGCGGGACGTGGACACGATCCGTGCGGCGCTGCGCGCCGGGGCCCTGCACTACCTCATCAAGCCGTTCAACCAGGCCGCCCTCCAGGAGCAGCTGCGCCACGTGGCCTCGCTCCGCAGCCGCCTCGCCGAACTGTCGGCGGCGGAGGCCCGCCAGGAGGACGTGGACCAGATCTTCGGCACCCGCCCGCGCGGCTCCCGCGAACTCCCCAAGGGCCTGGCCGCCCCCACCGCGGAGCTGGTCGACACCATCCTGCGCGCCCACCCGGAGGGCCTCTCCGCCACCGAATGCGCCGAGGCAGGCTCCCTCTCCCGCGTCAGCGCCCGCCGCTACCTGGAGTACTTCGCACAAACCGGCCGCGCCGAGATCACCCTCCGCTACGGCGGCACGGGACGCCCGGAACGGCGCTACCGGCGGGTGGGCTGACCCGTGCCTGTGGCCCCGCTTAGAGGCCCCTTAACACGACCATAAGGATCGCCTCCGACCCGCCGGAACCCCCGGATCCCCCTTCCCCGAGGGCTAGTTTGCTGGGCAACCCCCCGCATCCCCACCCTCGTGAAGGAGTTGTCCCCCCATGACCTCTCTCCGTACGGCCGTCGCTCCGGTCGTCACCGCCTCCGCCGTTCTGGTGCTGGCCGGGATCGGATCCGCGCCCGCTTTCGCGCACGGGTCGATGACCGATCCGGTGAGCCGGGTCGCGGCCTGTTACGCGGAGGGGCCGGAGAGTCCCGAGTCGGCGGCGTGCAAGGCGGTGGTGGCGGCCGGTGGGACGCAGCCGTTGTACGACTGGAACGGGGTGAACATCGGGGACGCCGGCGGGCGGAGCCGGGAGATCATTCCGGACGGGAAGCTGTGCAGCGCCGGGAACGACAAGTACCGGGGGCTCGACCTCGCGCGGGCCGACTGGCCGGCGAGCCGGATGACGGCCGGTGAGCACACGTTCCGGTATAAGGGGACCGCCCCGCACAAGGGGTCGTTCGCGCTGTACGTGACGAAGGACGGGTACGACCCGGCCAAGCCGCTGAAGTGGTCCGACCTGGAGGCGAAGCCGTTCGTCACGGTGACCGATCCCGGGATGACCGCCGGCGACTACGTGTTCAAGGGCACGGTGCCGAAGAAGTCCGGGCGGCACCTCATCTACTCGATCTGGCAGCGGTCCGACTCCCCGGAGGCGTTCTACACCTGCTCGGACGTCGTGTTCGGGGCGGATTCCGCCTCGTCGGGGGCGCCCGCGCCGACCGCCGCCGCGCCCACCGACGCGCCGCCCACGGCGGGGCATTCCGAGCACGCCGGGCACGGTGCGCAGGGCGGGCAGGGCGGGCAGGGGTCGGGCGGGGCATCGCCCGCGCCCGCCGCCTCCTCCGCGGCCGCCGCCCCGGCTCCCGCGCCCGCTTCCGCGGGCGGGGCCGGCGGCGACGCGCTGGCCGAGACCGGGGGCGACGCCGCCACCTCGTACCTGGCGGTGGGCGGCGCCGCCGTCCTGGGGCTCGGGGCGGTCGTGCTGTTCGCCACGGCCCGGCGTCGGTCGGTCCGTTAGCCGATCACGGAGAGGCAGGTGGTCGGGGTCGCGTGGGCCGGGTCGAGGGCGTTGTCCACCTCGTGGAAGACGATCCGGTCCACCGTCCCGATCGCCACGTGCTCCGACAGGTCGAGCGCGCACAGGTTCTGGAGCACGATGTTGTCGACGTTCGGCCCGTCGAGGAAGCCGGAGCGGTACGGGGTGACGACCTCGTCGTACTGGGTGGCGATGACCGTGTACTTCACGCCGGGCACGGTGTCGCCGCCCGCGTTCAGCTTGGTGAGGAGCGCGGAGCCGGCGATCTGGTCGGCGAGTCCCGGGGTCGACGCCGACAGCAGGTCCTCGGCGCCGGGGAAGTACGGCAGCAGCTTCGTGAGGCCGTTGAGCGTCGTGCCGTGGTTGTCCGGGGCGATGCCGACGAGCGCGTTGACCTTCTCCGCGCCGCCGAGGAACTTCAGGTAGTAGCGGGGCATCATGCCGCCCTGCGAGTGCCCGACGAGGTCCGCCTTCGGGGCGCCGGTGGCGGCGAGGACCCGGTCGACGTAGGTGTCGAGCTGCGCGGCGGACTTGTCGACGGGGCCGAGGCCGTGGAAGAGCGGCACGTTGGGCAGCTGCCCGTAGTCGAGCGAGAAGACGCAGTAGCCGCGGTCGACCAGGTACGGCGCCAGGCCCAGCCAGTTGTCGATGGCGTTGCCGAAGGTGCCGTGCACGAGGACGACCGGGCGGGGGTGGGCGGCCGAGGGCTTGCAGGAGAAGTCGTTCCAGCCCCGGCTCGGGGCGGTGCCGGCCTGGGCGGCGGCGGTGGGGGCGAGGGTGGCGGCGGCGGTCAGCAGGAGCACGGCCAGGGCTCTGACGGCGTGCTTCCAGGGGGTCCGGGGGGTCCGGGGCAGCATCGGGCGATCTCCTTGCGGCTCAAGGGAAGGGGGATGCAGTACGCCCTGCGGTCCGGACCACAAGTGGGGATGCGCTTCCGTCAAGCTACGCACGGGTAGCGTCGGCTGGGAAGTTACGCGGCGGTAAAAACTGGCGTGTCCTCGTCGGGTGCGCTTCGGGCGCACCGCGGGTGTCCCGTACCGCCTGGACTTCTCCTGAGGCGCCCGGCGCCCCTCGGCGCCGGGCGCCTCAGGCCGCCAGCGAGCCGGGCAGTACCGCCCGGGGGCCGTACTTCGCCCGGGCCCGGTCCGCCACCGCCTCGATCCGGCGGGCCTTGTCGTCCGTGGGGTCGAAGGTCAGTTGGTGCGCGGCGCCTTCGGCCGGTTCCAGTCCCTCGGCGCGGAGGGCGATGCCCCGTACCCGGGCGCGCTGGAGCGCGAAGGAGGTGTGGACCGCGTACGCGAGGGCGGTGAGTGCGGCCGAGTGGGCGGTCGGTTCGCGCAGGGTGCGGGTCCGGCCGGAGGTGCTGCGGTCGGCGTAGCGCACGGTGACGGTCAGGGAGCGGCACACCTGGCCCTCCGTCCGCATCCGGGCGCCCAGCTCCTCGGTGAGCGAGAGCAGCGCCCTGCGCTGTTCGGCCGGGTCCAGTTCGTCGTGCGGGAAGGCGCGTTCGGCGGCGAGCGACCGGGAGAGTTCGCCGGGGACGACGGGGGTGCGGTCGATGCCCCGGGCCCGCTCCCACAGGTCGCGGCCGGCCTTGGCGCCGACGAGCCGCTGGAGCACGGCGAGCGGCGCGTCCGCGACCCGGCCGACCGAGTCGAGGCCGTAGCCGCAGAGGGTACGGGCGGTGGCGCGGCCGACGCCGTCGAGCGCGACGACCGGGCGGTCCCGCAGGAAGTCCGCCGGGTCCTCGACGACCAGGGTGACGCCGGGGCGTGCCTCGCGGGCGGCCATCCTGGCCAGCATCGGGTTGGGGCCGGCGCCGATGACGCAGTCCACCCCGTACAGGGCGAGGGCCCTGACCCGGATCACCGAGGCGAGCTCGGCCGGGCTCCAGCCGAAGTAGCGCAGCGCGCCGCGCACGTCGGCGAGCGCCTCGCCGTGCGGGGACGCCTCGACCACCGGGGTGAACTCCGTGAGGAGGGTGACGAGTCGGGGGAGCATCACCTCCCCCAGGGGTTCGAGCCGGAACCGTACGCAGAGGATCATCCGGCGCTCCCGGGGCTGCTGTGCCACAGTTTCCGCGCCGGTGTCGCGGCGCCCTCCCCGGCGGGCCGGAGGTCGGCCCAGGGGTTCATCTCGTAGCCGGTGGACATCGTGATGCGCCGGCCGGTGTCCCCGGATCCGGCGGATCCGGCGGATCCGGCGGATCCGGTGGGGGAAGGGTCCCTCGGTTGTTCGGACAGGCGCTCCCCGACCGCCGGCAGGCCGCCGCTCGCCCGCAGCTCGGCCAGTTCGGCCAGGTTCCAGGCGGCGGAGCCGACCACGCTGAGGCTGCGCGGGCCGCGGCGCTGCACCACTCCCCGGACGAGCAGCAACCAGGAGTGGAAGACGGTGTGGGCGCAGCGTTCGTGGGAGTCGTCGAAGAAGGCGAGGTCGACGAGGCCGGTGCCGTCGTCGAGGGTGGTGAAGATGACCCGCTTGCCGGAGCGGATCGGCGGGGTCTGGGTGGCGGCCTTGGCGCCGGCGACCAGGACGGTCTGTCCGTGCGGGGCGGAGCGCAGCCGCTGGGCGGAGACGACGCCGAGTTCGCGCAGGAAGGTCCGCTGGTCGTCCATGAGGTGGCGGGAGGTGTCCATGCCGAGGATGCCGAGCTCGGCGCTGAGGCGTTCGGACTCGTCGAGGTCGGGCAGGCCGACGGGGGCGGTCCTGTTGCCCTGGGCGAGCGGGAGCTGTCCGCCGTAGGAGGCGGTTCCGCGCTGGAGGCGGTGGAGTTCGGTCAGGTGCAGGAGCAGGTCGCGGCGGTTGGCGCCGAAGGCGTCGAGCGCGCCGACCTGGGCGAGGCGTTCGGCGACGGGTTTGCGCGGACGGGCCCGTTCCCAGAAGTCGAGCAGGGAGGCGTAGGGGCGGCCGGTCTCGATGCGGGCGCCCTCGGCCTCGCTGATGCCGTGGACGTCGGTGAGGCCGAGCCGGAGGCCCCACACCGCCGGATCCTCGGACACCAGTTCGATACGGTGGGCGACCGCGGACCGGTTCACGTCCAGCGGCAGCACGGGCACCCCGCGCCGCCGGGCGTCCGCGAGCAGCAGCCGCTTCGGGTACATGCCGGGGTCGTGGGTGAGCAGCCCGGCGTAGAAGGCGGCCGGGTGGTGGGCCTTGAGCCAGGCCGACTGGTAGGTCGGCACGGCGAAGGCCACCGCGTGCGCCTTGCAGAAGCCGTACGAGCCGAAGGCCTCGACGATCTCCCAGGTGCGGGCGACCACCTCGGGGGCGTATCCCCGGCGCCCGGCCCGCTCGGCGAACCAGATCCTGATCCGCCCCTGCGACTCGGGGTGGGAGAGCCCGCGGCGCACCTGGTCGGCCTCGTCGCGGCCGCAGCCGGTCATGATGCTCACGATCTCGATGATCTGCTCGTGGAAGACGACGACGCCGTAGGTCTCCTTCAGCGTCCCCTCCAGGTCGGGGTGCGGGTAGCGGACGGGCGCACGGCCGTGCCGGGCCTCGACGAAGGGGCGGACCATGTCGGCGGCGACCGGGCCCGGCCGGAAGAGCGAGATGTCGACGACGAGGTCGTGGAAGGTCTCCGGCTGGAGCCGGCCCACCAGGTCGCGCTGGCCGGGCGATTCGATCTGGAAGCAGCCCAGGGTCTCGGTGGAGCGGATGAGCCGGTACGTGTCGGGGTCGCCGGGCGGGACGGCGTCGAGGTCCGGGCGGGTGCCGGTGGCGCGCCCGACCTCGGCGACGGCGTGCGCCATCGCGGACTGCATCCGCACCCCGAGGACGTCGAGTTTGAGCAGGCCGAGGTCCTCCACGTCCTCCTTGTCGAACTGGGCCATGGGCATGGGGGAACCTCCCACGTCCCCGGGGCCGTGGGGGATCTCGCCGCTGGTGGGGACGACGGGGGTACGGGTGAGCAGCGAGGCGTCCGAGAGGAGGACCCCACAGGGGTGCATGGCGATGCCGCGGGGCAGCGCGTCGAGCGCCTCGACCAGCGCCCAGAACCGTTCGCGGCCCCGGAGTTCGGCCTTGAGCTCGCGCAGCTCGGGCAGTTCGTCCAGGGCGGTGCGGGCGTCCCGGGCGCGGATGTGCGGGAAGGCCTTGGCGATCCGGTCGATGTCGGCCGGGTCCATGGACAGGGCGGCGCCCACGTCCCGTACCGCGTGGCGGACCCGGTAGGTCTCGGGCATGGCGACGGCGGCGACCCGTTCGGCGCCGAAGCGGTCGAGGATCGCCCGGTAGACCTCCAGGCGGCGGGCGGACTCCACGTCGATGTCGATGTCGGGCAGCGCGGTGCGGCGCTTGGAGAGGAAGCGCTCCATCAGCAGGCCGTGTTCGACCGGGTCGGCGTGGGCGATGCCGAGGAGGTGGTTGACGAGGGAGCCGGCGCCGGAGCCGCGGGCGGCCACCCGGATGCCCATCCCCCGTACGTCGTCCACGACCTGGGCGACCGTCAGGAAGTAGCTGGCGAAGCCGTGGTGGGCGATGACGTCGAGTTCCCGGTGCATCCGCTCCCAGTAGCCGTGCCGCTTCTCGTACCCCTTCAGGACCATGCCGGCGGCGGCCCGGGAGGCGAGCACGCGCTGGGCGGTGCGGTGGGCGGCGCCGACGAGCCGCGGCTCGGGGAAGTGGGCGGAGCCCATGCCGAGGTCGTCCTCGGGGTCGACCAGGCACGCGGCGGCGACGGCCGCGGTGTGCTCCAGGAGCCGGTACGCGGCCTCGCGGCGGAAGCCCGCGGCCTCGACGGTCCGCTCGGCGGCGGCCCGCATGGCGTCGGCGTCCTTGAGCCAGGCCTCCCCGCCGTCGAGCCCGGCGCCACGGGGGTCGACGGGGACGAGCCGGCGGGCGGAGTCGAGGACGTCGGCGACGGGGCCCTGACCGGGGTCGGCGTAGCGGACCTCGTTGCCGAGCACGGGCCGGACGCCCTGCTCGGCGGCGAAGCCGAGGGTGCGGGCGGCGAGCCGCAGCGAGCCGGGCCCGGTGCCGGGGAGCCCGTGCGGGACGACCTCCAGGCGCAGGGCGTCCCCGTACCGCTCGCGCCAGGGCACGAGCAGCCGGGCGGCCCGGTCGGGGCGGCCGGCGACGAGGGCGCGCCCGACGTCGGAGGCGGGCCCGAGCAGCACGAAGAGCACGTCGCCGGCGTCCGGACCGGAGGGCCCGGCGGCGGTCCAGGGCAGCACCGGCGGACCCTCCCCCGGCCGGGCGTGGGCGGCGGTGACGAGGGCGCAGAGCGCGGCCCAGCCCGCGCGGGAACGGGCGAGGAAGACGGCGCGGGGCGCGGACTCGTCGACGAAGGCTCCGCCCCGTACGGGCACCCGCCGCGCGGAGGTGCGGGCCGCGGCGGCGGTGGCGTCCGGCGGACCGGGGGCCGGTTCGTAGGCCAGGTCCGCGCCGAACAGCGGGCGTACGCCGGCCGTCGCGCAGGCCTTGGCGAAGCGGACGACCCCCGCGACCGTGTCGCGGTCGGTCAGGGCGAGGGCGTCCATGCCCCGCTCCGCGGCGCGCTCGGCCAGGCGGGCGGGGTGGGAGGCGCCGTAGCGCAGGGAGAAGCCCGACGCGGTGTGCAGATGCGTGAACCCCGGCATGCGCCACACCTCCGCATCAAATTCGTACGTACGTTCCCACCCCCTCGGTCCCAGCCTAGCTCATTTTCGAACGTTCGTACGATAACCCGTTCGGGCCTGTCCCACCTGCGATGACGCCCCGCTCCACCGAGCCTGGGGGGCATGAGCCTCGTCGACGAACTGAAGAGCGCCGTCACCCCCCGAGCAGCCCTGCTGGTCGTCGGCGTCTTCGCCCTCCAGCTGCTGTTCATCGCCTCGTACGTCGGGGCCCTGCACGACCCCAAGCCCAGGGACGTCCCCTTCGGCGTGGTCGCCCCGCAGCCGGTCACCGCCACCCTGATGGGGCGCCTGGAGAAGCTGCCCGGCGACCCGCTCGACCCGCGGACGGTCGCGAGCGCGGAGGCGGCCCGGGACCAGATCATGAACCGGGACATCGACGGGGCCCTGATCGTCGACCCGAGGGGCCGTACGGACACCCTGCTCGTCGCCTCCGGCGGCGGCACCGTGCTCTCCTCCACCCTGGAGAAGATGTTCACGGCGCTGGAAGCACCCCAGGGCCGCACGGTGAGGACCGTCGACGTGGCCCCGGCCTCCCCCAAGGACTTCGACGGGCTCTCCGCCTTCTACCTGGTCGTCGGCTGGTGCGTCGGCGGCTACATCTGCGCCGCGATCCTGGCGATCAGCGCCGGGTCGCGGCCCGCCAACCTGGAGCGGGCGATCATCCGGCTCGGGGTGCTCGCGCTCTACTCGGTCCTCGGCGGCCTCGGCGGCGCGATCATCGTCGGCCCCATCCTGGACGCCCTGCCCGGCAGCGTCGCCGCCCTGTGGGGCCTGGGCGCCCTGGTGGTCTTCGCCGTCGGCGCGACCACGCTGGCCCTGCAGTCGGTCTTCGGGATCGTCGGCATCGGCCTGGCGATCCTGCTCATCGTGGTCGCGGGGAATCCCAGCGCGGGCGGCGCCTTCCCGCTGCCGATGCTGCCACCGTTCTGGAACGCGATCGGCCCGGCCCTGCCACCGGGCGCGGGCACCTGGGTGGCCCGCTCCATCGCCTACTTCGAGGGCAACGACGTCACCGGCTCCCTGCTGATCCTCTCCTCCTGGGCGCTGGTCGGCTCGGTCGTCACGCTGGTGATGTCCACGCTGAAGCGCAAGCCCGAGGCGGATCCGATCGCCGGAGAGGTCGGCGCGGCACGCCCGTAGCGCGGACACGGCATACGGCATACGGCATACGGCATACGGCATACGGCATAGAACGGAAGGGGCCCCCGGTCACCACGACCGGGGGCCCCTTCCCCGCACCGGAACACCGGTGCTACTTCCCGTAGTACGCCCGGGTCATCAGCGCCTTCATGTCGTCGATCATCGGCATCCGCGGGTTGGCCGGCGCGCACTGGTCGGCGTAGGCGTTCATCGCCTGCTGGGGCAGGGCCTCCAGGAAGGCCGCCTCGTCGACGCCCTCCTCCTGGAAGGAGGCCGGGATGCCGCACTTCGCGCGCAGTTCCTCGACCGCGCGGGCGTAGGACTCCACGCCCTCCTCCGGGGTCGCGGCCGGCAGGCCGAGCGTCCGGGCGATCTCCTGGAACCGCTCCGGGGCGCGGTAGACCTCGGCCTTCGGCCACGGCACGGCCTTGTGGGTGACGGTGCCGTTGTACCGGATCACGTGCGGCAGCAGCAGGGCGTTGGTGCGCCCGTGGGCCACGTGGAAGGTGTTGCCGAGGGTGTGGGCCATGGCGTGCACCAGACCGAGGAAGGCGTTGGCGAAGGCCATGCCGGCGATGGTGGACGCGTTGTGCATCTTCTCGCGGGCCTCGGGCGCCCTGCCGCCCTCCGTCACGCAGGTCTCCAGGTTCTCGAAGATCAGCTTGACGGCCTGGAGGCACTGGCCGTCGGTGAAGTCGTTGGCGTAGGCCGAGACGTACGCCTCGGTGGCGTGGGTCAGGGCGTCGAAGCCGGAGTCGGCGGTCACCGTCGGCGGGAGGTTCAGCGGCAGCACCGGGTCGACGATGGCCACGTCCGGGGTGAGCGCGTAGTCGGCGAGCGGGTACTTCTGCGCCGCCTCGGGGTCGGAGATGACCGCGAACGGGGTGACCTCGCTGCCCGTGCCCGAGGTGGTCGGGACGGCAACCAGCTTCGCCTTCTCGCCCGGCTTCGGGAAGCGGTAGGCGCGCTTGCGGATGTCGAAGAACTTCTCCTTGGTGTCGGCGAACTCGACCTCGGGCCGCTCGTACATCAGCCACATGATCTTCGCCGCGTCCATCGGCGAACCGCCGCCGAGGGCCACGATGGTGTCCGGTCCGAAGTCCCGCATGGCGGCGGCGCCGGCCCGGACGGTGGCGAGCTCCGGGTTGGGCTCGACGTCGTCGATGACCTGGATCGTCACCGGCTCGGCGCGCCCGTCGAGGATGTCGGTGACCTTCCGGACGAAGCCGAGGGCGCCCATCGTCTTGTCGGTCACGATCGTGACCCGGCGGACGCCCTCCATCTCGCCGAGGTAGCGGATGGCGTTGCGCTCGAAGTAGATCTTCGGCGGGATCTTGTACCACTGCATGTTGGTGTTGCGCCGTCCGATCCGCTTGACGTTGATCAGGTTGACCGCGGTCACGTTGTCGGAGACCGAGTTGTGCCCGTACGAGCCGCAGCCGAGGGTGAGCGAGGGGAGGAAGGCGTTGTAGACGTCGCCGATGCCGCCGAAGGTGGAGGGGGCGTTGACGATGACCCGGATCGCCTTGACGCGCTTGCCGAACTCCTCGGCCAGCGCCTCGTCCTCGGTGTGGATGGCGGCGCTGTGCCCGAGGCCGTGGAACTCCACCATGCGGGCGGCCAGGTCGAGGCCGTGCCCGGTGGAGTCGGCCTTGAGGGCGGCCAGGATCGGGGAGAGCTTCTCGCGGGTGAGGGGCTCGCTCTCGCCGACCTCGGCGCACTCGGCGAGGAGGAGGGAGGTGCCCTCCGGGACCTCGAAGCCGGCCTGCTCGGCGATCCACCGCGGGGACTTGCCGACGACCGCCGCGTTGAGCTTGGCGCCGCCGCAGTCGGTGGAGTGGGCGGCGGCGCCGAAGACGTACTCCTCCAGCTTGGTCTTCTCGGCCGCGGTGACGACGTGGGCGCCGAGCCGCTCGAATTCGGCGATGCCCTGCTCGTACACCTCCCGGTCGAGGACGACGGCCTGCTCGGAGGCGCAGATCATGCCGTTGTCGAAGGCCTTGGAGAGCACGATGTCGTGGATCGCGCGCTGCAGCTTGGCGTCCTTGGCGACGTAGGCGGGCACGTTGCCGGCGCCGACGCCGAGGGCGGGCTTGCCGCACGAGTAGGCGGCCCTGACCATCGCGTTGCCGCCGGTGGCGAGGATGGTGGAGACGCCGTCGTGGCGCATCAGCTCACCGGTGGCCGCCATGGACGGCTCCTCGATCCACTGCACGCAGTCGGCGGGCGCGCCGGCCTCGACGGCGGCGTCGCGGACGATCCGGGCGGCCTCGGCCGAGCACTTCTGCGCCGAGGGGTGGAAGGCGAAGACGATGGGGTTACGGGTCTTCAGCGCGATCAGCGCCTTGAAGACCGTGGTCGAGGTCGGGTTGGTGACGGGGGTCATCGCGCAGACGACGCCGACGGGTTCGGCGATCTCGGTGATGCCGTTCAGCTCGTCGCGACGGATGACGCCCGCGGTCTTCAGCCCGGCCATCGAGTGGGTGACGTGCTCGCAGGCGAAGAGGTTCTTGACGGCCTTGTCCTCGAAGAGGCCGCGGCCGGTCTCCTCGACGGCGAGCCGGGCGAGCTCGCCGTGCGCGCTCAGGGCGGCGAGCGAGGCCTTCTTCACGATGTGGTCGACCTGCTCCTGGTCGAGGGTCGCGAACCGGTCGAGGGCGGCGAGGGCCGCCTGGACGAGTCCGTCCACCATCTCCTTGGCCTCCATGGCAGGCACTCCTTCTGGTCCCGTGCTTTTCCTTCACCTCCATTTGACACCTGCTGACCTGCGAAAAGACTGGATGAAAGACCCGTGGGACGGGGCCGGAAGTCCTTTTGTGAATGGATTCACAAGATCTTGGAAGGGGGTGCCCCCGACGCGTCCGCCGAGGGCACCGGAAGGACCGGAAGGACCGGAAGGACCGGAAGGGACCCGCGAGGGCCCCTGGGGGACCCGGGGCCTAGAAGACGCTGACCCCGTAGGCGCTCAGCGCCTCGGTCACCGGCTGGAAGAACGTGGTGCCACCGGAGCTGCAGTTGCCGCTGCCGCCCGAGGTGAGGCCGATGGCGCGGCTGCCGGAGTAGAGCGGCCCGCCGGAGTCGCCCGGCTCGGCGCAGACGTTGGTCTGGATCATGCCGTAGACGATGTCGCCGCCGCCGTAGTTCACGGTGGCGTTGAGACCGGTGACCGTGCCGCTGTGGATGCCGGTGGTGGAGCCGCGGCGGGTGACGGACATGCCGACCGTGGCGTTGGCGGCGCTGGTGATGTCGACGCTGCCGACCGTGCCGGACTTGGTCACCGAGGTGTTGGTGTAGCGCACGATCCCGTAGTCGTTGGTCGGGAAGCTGGACCCGGCCGTGCTGCCGAGGACGGTGGTGTGCGCGGAGTTGGACCACCAGGTGCTCGCGCCGTCGGTGCAGTGGCCGGCGGTGAGGAAGTAGTAGTTGCCCGCGCTGTCCTTGACGTTGAAGCCGAGCGAGCAGCGCCAGCTGCTCGCGTAGATGGCGTCGCCGCCCGAGATCAGCTTGTTGAACTTCCCTGCGGTGCGCTCGATGCGCAGCGCGCCCGCGTTGGTGCCGGCCTGGCGCTTGATCCTGGCTATGTCGGCCTGCGAGACGGTGGAGTCGGCGGTGACGACCACCGTCTTCGTGGCCGGGTCGACGCGCCAGGCGGTGCCCGCGACGTCGGCCGCGAGGACGGCGTCGCCCGCGGCGGTGAGCTGACCGGCGCTGGCGGCGCCCGTCGACACGGCGGAGTCGGCGTTGGCGGCGGGGACGGCGAACGCCGCGGCGGCGGCGAGACCGGTCGCGACGGCGAGCATCCGGATGTTTCTCGTGGGGGTGGTGCGCTTGATCCTCACTTTTCGTTCCTCCAGAGGGGAATCGGGGGCCCGCAGTGGGGTGTCGGACCCGTGAGGCGCGGCCCTGGGCCGGCGCTGTGGGGGAGTCTCGGTCCGTACGGCTTCACGCCGCAAGGGCGCCTTTCGGCCGTACATCCTTCAACTGCACTGTGGGACAAGGCAGTTGCGCGGCTTCAGTACAGGCTCACCTTGTACTTGGCGAGCGCCTCGGGCACCGGCTGGAAGAACGTGGTCCCGCCGGTCGAGCAGTTGCCGCTGCCACCGGAGGTGATGCCGAGGGCCTTGGTGCCGTCGAAGAGGGCGCCGCCGGAGTCGCCGGGCTCGGCGCAGACGTTGGTCTGGATCATGCCGCGCACGGTGCCGCCGCCCGAGTAGTGCACGGTGGCGTCGAGGCCGGTGACCGTGCCGCTCCGGGTGCCGGTGGTGGAGCCGGAGCGTTTGACGGACTCGCCCACGTAGGCGTCCGCCGCGGTGAAGCCGCCGGGATGGCTGAGCCCGGTGTTGTCGTAGCGGACCAGGGCGTAGTCGTTGCCCGGGAAGCTGGAGCCCACGGTGGCGCCGATCAGGGTGGACTGCGCCGAGTTGGCGTACCAGGTGCCGGCGACGTTGCCGCAGTGCCCGGCGGTGAGGAAGTAGTACGTGCCGCCGCTGACCACGTTGAAGCCGAGCGAGCAACGGTAGCCGCCGCCGTAGACGGCGTCACCGGCGGCGAGCAGGGGCTTGAAGACCCCGGGGGCGCGTTCGACGCGCAGCGCTCCTGCGTCCGCCCCCGCGGAGCTGCGGATCTTCGCGAGGCCCGCCTCGGAGACCGTGGAGTCGGCGGTGACGACGAGCCGGCCCGTGGCCCGGTCGACGTACCAGGCGGTGCCGCCGACATCCGCCCTGAGGACGGCGGCGTCGGCGCGGGCGAGCGCCGCGGCGCTCGCCGGACCGGGAGTGGGGGCCGCCTGGGCGCCGGGCAGGCCGAGGGCGGTCACGGCGGCGAGAGCCGCCGTGAGGGTGAGCAGCCGGCGGGGTGTGATGCGCGTAGATCTCCTCACAGGTCTCCTTCGAGAGAGAGAGGGGGACCCGGGGGTGGCGGGTCCCGACGACACAACTGGTGACGTGTCCCTGTCATGTCTTGTCAGCGATGGTGGCCTTCCCCGGCCGGACGCACAAGACCGCGTGCGCGGACGGGCGGCACCGGAGCACAAGCCCCGGATGCCGCCCGTCCGGCCCGGCCAGGACCCTCGGTCAGCCCGCGATCAGCCCTCGATCAGCCGCCGCTCCCCCGCCGCGACCGCCGTGTCCAGCGTGTTCCCCGGCGGCGGGAAGGGGCAGATGAAGTGCGCGGCGAACGCGCACGGCGGCAGCAGCGCCCGGTTGAGGTCCACCGTCACCGAGCCGTCCGCCGCCGGGGCCGGCGGCCGCAGGAAGCGGAAGCGGTAGCTGTCCCGGCCGCTGGTGGCGTCCGCGAAGACCGCCCAGAGCGTGCCGTCCTCCTCCACGGCCACCTGGAGGCGGTGCTCGGCTCCGTGCAGGTCGAAGACGAGCTCGCCGGCCAGACCGAGACCGCGCTCCTTGCCGTCCGCGTTCTCCACCCGCACATGACGGTCCTCGGGGTACGGGCGGAACACGCCCGGCCGCACCCACTCCTCGTCGTACGGGGTGGCCTCGATGCCCCGGAACGCGCTCCGCGCCCGCGACTCGGGGTCGAAGTCCCGTACCGCCCACTCCCCTTCGCGGCGCAGCACGACGAGCCGCCGGCCCGCCGACTCCGCCCGGGACTCGTGGATCGGGGCGTGGTCGGCGGAGAGCCGGACGCTGCCGATCAGCGGCTTGCCGTCCACCGTGACCGCGTCCTCGGCGCCGGCGGTCAGGACCACCTCGTCGCCCTCCGCCCGCCACTCACCGGGAACGGCCGGAATTCGCCCCTCCGGGAAGTCCGAGAGCCAGTACGTACCCGTCAGCGAGAGCGGCCCGTAGGTCGAGGCGACCGCCGCCTCGCGCCGCTCGTGCCAGTCCTGCCAGTCCTGCGATGCATCCGTGCTCATGGTGGGAAACCTTTCCATACCGGGTCAGTTCTTGGTCCTGGGCAGGCCGGGCGGGTTGATCTCCGAGGCGGACACGGCCTCGCTGCTCAGCCCCCAGCGCTTCAGGACCTGCGCGTAGGTGCCGTTCCGGATGACGTGGTCCAGCGCGGCGGCGTAGGCGGCGACGAGGCCGCTGTCCTTCTTGGTGGTGGCGGCGATCTTGCCCTGGAGGCCGGCACCGGCACCGGAGAACTTGCCGACGATCTCCGTCTGCCCGGCGGCGGCCACGTGGTACGCCGCGCTCGGGTTGGGCCCGAGGTAGGCGTCGATGCGGCCGGACTGGAGGGCCAGGTAGTAGTCGGAGACGTTCTGGAAGTACTTGATGTCGACCGGCTCGCGGCCCGCCTTCTCGTTCTCCTTGCTCCAGTCGACCAGGATCTTCTCCTGGTTGGTGCCGGAGCCGACCGCGATGGACTTGCCCGCCACGTCGGCCGCGCCCTTCACCTTCCAGCCGGTGCCCTTCTTCGCCTCGAAGGCCAGATCGTCCAGGCGGTAGGTGGCGAAGTCGTACTTGTCCTTGCGCTCCTCGGTCACGGTGACGTTGGAGAAGACGCCGTCGAACTTGCCGCTGTCCAGGCCGACGAAGAGGTTCTCCCAGGAGACGGCGTCGAACTCGGGCTTCACACCGAGGGTGTCGGCGACCAGGGTGGCGATGTCGAGCTCGACGCCGATGAGGGTTCTGTCGTCGGTGGCGTAGAAGCCGAGGGGCGGCGCGCTGCCGGTGGACACGCCCAGGGAGAGCGTGCCGCGCTTGCGCACGGCCTCGGGCAGCTTGGCGGCGATGGTGTCCACCTTGGCGGTGTGGACGCGCTTCTGGTCCGGGCCGAGGTTGATCGAACTGCCCGCACCCTTCCCGCCCTTGGGCGCGACCTGGTCGGTGGCGGCGTCACTGGCACCGCAGGCGGTGAGCGAGGCGAGGGCGGTGAGCGAGGCGAGCGCGACGGCGAGCGGACGGCGGCATACGGACATGACGGGACTCCTGGTGTCGAAGGAAGACTTCGCGAAGGGACTTCGGGACGGGAGGTACGAGAGGGAGGGGAGGTACGAGAGGGAGGGGAGGTACGAGAGGGAGGGCAGGTATGAAAGGGACGGCAGGTACGAGAGGTGCAGGAGGTACGGGGTCAGAGGACCTTGGAGAGGAAGGCGCGGGTGCGCTCGTGCCGGGGGTTCTCCAGCACCTCGGCCGGCGGGCCCTGTTCGACGATCCGGCCCTCGTCCATGAAGACGACGGTGTCGGCGACCTCACGGGCGAAGCCGATCTCGTGGGTGACGACGATCATGGTGGTGCCGGAGGCGGCCAGGTCCTTGATCACGTCCAGCACCTCGCCGACCAGCTCCGGGTCGAGCGCGGAGGTCGGCTCGTCGAAGAGCAGCAGGCCCGGTTCGAGGGCGAGCGCGCGGGCGATGGCGACCCGCTGCTGCTGTCCGCCGGAGAGCTGCTTGGGGTAGGAGCGGGCCTTGTCGGCGAGCCCGACCCGTTCGAGCAGCGCCAGGGCGGCCGCCTCGGCGTCCTTGCGGGAGCGCTTGAGGGCGGAGACCGGCGCCTCGACGATGTTCTCCAGGACGGTGAGGTGCGGGAAGAGGTGGAAGTTCTGGAAGACGAAGCCGATCCGGGTGCGCTGGCGGAGGATCTCGCGCTCGCGCAGCTCGTACAGCTTGTCGCCGGAGCGGCGGTAGCCGACCAGGGTGCCGTCGACGCTGATGGAGCCGCTGTCGACCTTCTCCAGGTGGTTGATGGTCCGCAGCAGGGTGGACTTGCCGGAGCCCGAGGGGCCGAGGATGACGGTGACCTCGCCGGGGCGCACGTCGAGGTCGATGCCGCGCAGGACCTCCAGGGCGCCGAAGCTCTTGCGTACGGAACGAATCCGGACCTTGCTCTCGGGTGCGGCGGTGCCGGGTGCGGCGGTGCTCATCGGGTGCTCCCCTTCGCGTAGTGACGTTCGACGTAGTGCTGGACGATGGAGAGCGCCGTGGTGAGGAGGATGTACCAGGCGGTGGCGACCATCAGGAGCGGGACGACCCGCCCGTTGCGGCCGTAGACGACCTGGACCTGGTAGAAGAGCTCGCCGATCGCCATCACGGAGACGATCGAGGTGCCCTTGAAGAGCGAGATGATCTCGTTGGCGGCGTTGGGCAGGATCGAGCGCATGGCCTGCGGCAGCACGATCCGCCGCAGTTGCCGCAGCCGCGGGATGCCGAGCGAGGCCGCGGCCTCCAGCTGGCCGCCGTCGACGGCGAGCACGCCGCCGCGGACGATCTCCGCCGCGTACGCGGCCTGGTGCAGCGCCAGGCCGAGGACGGCGGCGCTCATCGCGCCGACCAGGCCCATGGTGTCGAAGGAGAAGAGGCTCGGCCCGAACGGGATGCCGAAGCTGAGCTCCTTGTAGAGGTAGGCCAGGTTGAACCAGAACAGCAGCTGGACGATGAGCGGGATCGACCGGAAGGCCCAGATGTAGCCGAAGGCGACCGCCTTGAGGAAGGGGCTCGCGGACAGGCGCATGAACGCGAGCACGATCCCGAGGCCGAAGCCGAGGGCGGTGCCGTAGAAGGTGAGCTGGAGGGTGACCCAGACCGCCCTGAGGATGGCTTCGGCCGTGAAGAAGCGGGCGAAGACGTCCCACTCCCAGCCGGGGTTGGTGATCAGGCCGTTGAGGAACTGGGCGAGGACGACGGCGGTGGCGACGACCGCGACCCAGCGCCAGGGGTGCCGTACGGGCACCACCTTGAGGACGGCGGGGTCCGCGGGGTCGGCCGCGGCGGCCGGTCGCGGGGGCACGTCGACCGGTGGATCACTGGTGAGAGACATGGGCGTACCTCGGTACGAGAGGAGGGGCGGGGAGGTCCGCAGGAACGGACAGGGCCGCAGGAACGGGCAGGGCCGGCGGGTCGGGCGGGTCGGGCGGGGCCGACCGAGCGGACGGGGGCTGACGGAGCAGAGGGCGCGGACGGAGCAGAGGGAGCGGACGGGGGGCCGGCGCTCAGCGCGCGGGCACCGCCTCCGGCACCGCTTCGGGCTCCGGCGCGGGCGTCGTACAGGACAGGTCGCGCAGCAGCGCGAGCGCGGTCCGGGCGGTCCGGTCGTTCTGCCGGAAGGCGAAGCCTCCCGTGCGCGGCCGGGTGAAGGCGCCGCCCGCCCGCGCGGTGGTGTGCGGTCCGAGCGCGAAGTGCCGCGGGTGCGGCCGTCCGTCGCGCCCCAGGACCCTCCCGTCGTCCGGGTCGACGGCGAGCAGCCCGGCGTCGGTGGAGCGGGCGCCGTCCTCGTACAGGGCGCGCAGCAGCGGGCTGCCGGTGCGCTTCAGGGTGGGGTCGGGCAGCCGGGCCTCGACCAGGGCGCGGGCCTCGGTCCACTCCCCCGGCACGCTCGCGGAGGAGGCGCGGAAGACGCCCCGCTCCTCGTCGGTCTCGACGGTGACGTCCGCGCCGAGGAAGCGGACGAGTCCGGCGTCGGAGAGGGCGAGCAGCTGGCGCAGCCGGGGGCCGGGCGGGCCGGAGGCGAGGTAGCTGAAGAAGCCGTGCCACCAGTTGCCCGGGTCGCCGAGGTCGCCGAGGCGCAGCAGTTGCCCGTAGACGGAGAGCACGGCGTCGAAGACGGCCAGGTCCGGGCTGTGGGCGGGGTCGTGGCGGCGGTCGAGGTCGGCGGCTATGTAGCGGCGCAGCCCGTCCTGGAGGGCGTCGCCGGAGCTGTGCCGCACCCCGGCCAGCGGGTGGTCGAGGGCGTCCAGGTCGAGCCGGTCGGCCGGGTCGGGCACGGCGGCGGCGACCAGCACGTCGAGCTCGGGGGAGCCGGGGGCGGCGGCGGTGTACTTCTCCTCGAAGTCGGTCCAGGCGACGCCGGTCCGCTCGGGGTGGGCGGCGAACAGGCGGTGGTAGTGGGCCCAGCCGAGCTCCTTCTCGACGAGCGGCCGGACGTCGCGCCGGAAGTCGCGCGGGCCGGGCCGGCCGAGCAGCGCGTCGACCTCGGCGGGGCCGAAGAAGCGGGGCAGCGGCGGGTGTTCGCCGTCGAGCTCGTAGCCGATCTTGGAGTGGTACGGGACGCCCCGCCGCGATCCGACGTGGAGCACCGGCTCGCGGCCGGACGGGCGGTAGACGAGCCGGTCGTCCCGCTGTTCGTACGTGCCGCCGCGGCCCTCGGTGAGGAGCACCATGAGGTCGATGAAGGCGAGGCCGAAGCCGCGGACCAGGACGGGTTCGCCGGCGGGCAGTGCGGACAGGTCGGTGTCGGCGGTGAAGTCGGGCGGCAGGTGGACGAGGCCGTGGCGGGCGGCGAAGTCGCCGAGCTCGCGCTGGTGTTCGTCGGGGTGGGCGTCGAGGTGCCCGAGGGCGAGGACGACCAGGTCGGCGGTGAGCGGCACGGCGTGTCCGTCGAGCCACACGCGCTGGCGGCCGTCGCGGGGTCCGGTGACGCGCAGCGCGGTGGTGGGGTGCTCGTGGACGGTGACGGAGGCCGGGAGCGCGGCGCGGGCCCGCTCGTAGACCCAGCGCAGGTAGGCACCCTGCTGGGGGCGGCTGGGGAAGGTGCGGCCGTCGAGGCCGGCCCATTCGGCGAGGGTGGGTCCGGGCCGTACGGGGCCTTCGATGGTCACGGTCTCGTCGGTGAACATGGTGACGTCCTCGGCCTGGGAGTTCATCCAGAGCAGCGGGGACTGGGAGGTGCGCCAGATCCGGCCGCCGCCGGCCGGGTACGGGTCGACGAGGTGCAGGTCGAGGGGGTGGTCCCCGTACAGCTCGGGCAGGTTGGCGGCGAGCCGTTCGAGGAAGCCGGTGCCGCGGGGCCCGGCGCCGACGACCACGAGCGAGCGGCGTCCGGCGTCCGGCCGGCTCATCGGGCACCCGCCGTCCCGCGGGCGTAGTGCCGCTCGACGTAGTGCTGTCCGACGCTGAGGACGGAGGTGACCAGGACGTACCAGAGGGTGGCGACCACGAGCATCGGGATGACCTGGTAGGTGGCGTGGTAGACGAGCTGGACGGAGTAGAGGAGGTCCTGCACGGCGATGACGGAGACGATCGAGGTGCCCTTGAGGGTGCCGATGAGCATGTTCCCGGCGGGCGGGACGATGGCGCGCATCGCCTGCGGCAGCACGATGCGGGTGAGCCGGCGGCCGCGGCCGAGGCCGAGGGACTGGGCGGCCTCGATCTGCCCGCGGTCGACGGAGAGGATCCCGCCGCGGACGACCTCGGCGGCGTAGGCGGCCTCGTGGAGGGTGAGGCCGATGACGGCGACGGAGACGGGGCCGAGGAGGTTGACCGTGTGGACGCCGAGGATCGTCGGGTAGAGCACGCCGATGTTGAACCAGAACAGCAGCTGGACCAGGATCGGCGTGGAGCGGAAGAACCACACGTATCCCCAGCTCACCGCGCGCAGCACGGGGTTGTCGGAGAGCCGCATGACGGCGAGCAGGGTGCCGAGGACGAAGCCCAGGGCCATCACGAGGGCGGTGAGCCACAGGGTGAGGCCGAGTCCGCGCAGCACGGACGTGGAGGTGAAGTAGGCGCCGACCACGTCCCACTGGAAGGCGCGGTTGGTGGCGACGGAGACGAGGCCGAGCGCGACGAGGAGGAGGACGGCCGCGGCCGCGGTCCACTGGCCGGTGCGGCGGGCGGGGACGATGCGCGGCGCCGGTTCGGTGTCGGGCGGGGCGGTGACAGGGGTCTTGGTGAGGATCGCGGACATGGCGAAGGCTCCGTGGATGCCAGAGACGGATCGAACACGGGAGTGCGCCTTCACGCGCGGTGAGCCGCGGCCCGAGCCCCTCAGCACGGTCCGCCTCCTCAACGTAGTCGGCGGGCACGGAGTGCTGTCAAGTCCGTCCGGAGTGTGAGCCGTTCGTCTCATCACGGTTGACGGGGAAACGGATGCCTGTTCCACTTGGGCCATGTATTCGCAGCAGTGGCTGGTCACGCGCTCCCACATCGACTTCGGTCGCGTGTGGTCCTCTTCCTGTTGAGCCGACCCCCTGCTTCCTCCTGTCCGCGTGCTGTTCTCCCGCGGCGCCTTCACCTGCGCACGTCCGTGAGTGCCTGAGCTCGACTCCCCTCGTCCTGCCCCGCCTTTCACCTCCTTCCCTACTTGTTCCGTAGGAAATCCATGACCTTCGCGCTGTCCGTGCACCGGACCACGACCACCGACCCCTTGGCACGCCCGCTGCTCGACGAGCTGGCGTACGAGTACACGACCCGGTACGGCTCCTCGGAGGACCTGCGCCGCTACCCGGCGGAGGAGTTCGCCCCGCCTCGGGGGGCGTTCCTGCTGCTCCTGGAGCAGGGGCGGCCCGTCGCCGGCGGCGCCTACCGCCGCTACGACGAGCACACCGCCGAGCTGAAGCGGATCTGGACCCACTCGGCGCACCGCAGGCGCGGTCTCGCCCGCCGGGTCCTGACCGTGCTCGAACGGGAGGCCGCCGACCGCGGCTACACCCGGATCTACCTGACCACCGGCCCGCGCCAGCCCGAGGCCAAGGGCCTCTACCTGGCGACCGGATACCGCCCCCTCTTCGACGTCGCCGCCGATCCCGAGTCGATCGGGCCGCTGCCGTTCGAGAAGTACCTGGAGACCCCGAAGCCATGAGCACCACGCGTACCCAGCGCACCACGCGTACGAAGCGCACCACCGCCCTGCTCGCCCTGACCGCCGCGGCGGGCCTGGCCCTCACGGCGTGCGCCGGCGGGGAACCGGTGGCGGCCCCCGCCGGCGCGACGGGGAAGGGGGGCGCGCAGGGCGCGCTCCCGAAGGAGGACGTGGTGACGGGGGTGAAGAAGAACGAGGCCGCGGCGAAGCTGCTGCCGGCCGACGTGAGACGGCGCGGCGGTCTGACCCTCGCCACCTCGGTGGGCACCCCGCCCAGCTCGGCCTACCTGCCGGACGGGAAGACCGTCGCCGGCCTGGACGCCGACTTCGCGCAGGCCGTGGCGAAGGCGCTCGGCCTGGAGGTGAAGACCGAGGTCGCCGGCTTCGAGGCCATCCTGCCGGCGCTCGGCAGCGGCAAGTACGACATCGGCATGGGCAACTTCGGCGTGACGGAGGAGCGGCGCAAGACGATCGACTTCGTCACGTACATCAACGACGGGCAGGGCTTCGCGGCCCGCTCCGACGCGAAGCTGACGGACGTCACCGACCTCACGCAGCTCTGCGGCCTGAAGGTGGCCACCGGGGCGGGCACCACTTTCGAGCGGACCCTGGAGAAGAACAAGGAGCGGTGCGCGAAGGCCGGCAAGGAGCCGTACGAGGTGAACGTCTTCGCCGACACGTCGGCGGGCTGGCTGGCGCTCCAGCAGGGCCGCAGCGACGTGCTGATGAGCACCATCAACGGCATCCGGTACGCGGTGACCCAGCAGCCGGGCACGAAGTTCCTCAACGAGTACCGGCGCCTCGACGTCGGCTTCGCCTTCAAGAAGGGCTCGGCGCTCACGCCGGCCTTCCAGGCCGCGGTGAACGGCCTGAAGGCGGACGGGACCTACGACCGGATCCTGAAGAAGTGGGGCGTCTCCGCCTCGGGGATCGCCGAGTCGCGGATCTCCCCTCCGGAGATCCCGGCGCCGACGAGGTGACGACCGCCGCCGGGCCCCGCCGCACCGGGGCCCGGCGGCCCGTCAGCAGTCGCAGGGGCAGCAGCAGTCACAGCCGCCGCAGTCGCAGTTGCAGTTGCCGCAGTCGCCGTTGTGGCAACAGCCCTCGCGCTTCTTGCGGGACCAGGGGCCCTCGTACTTCTCGGCGCAGCAGATCTGGCAGGTGCAGAACAGCCAGGTGAAGGCGGCGCACCCGGCGAGGAAGCCGCGCGGCTCGGGCCGGTGCGGCCCGCCGCCACCGCCGCCGCCGCCGTGGAAGGGCGGCACCCCGCCCGGTCCTCCGGGGCCGCCCGGCTTGGCGAGCGGGTCGCCCGGTCCGTACGGGCCGGGCTGCGCGTACGGGTTCCCCGGCACCGGCCCGCCGTACGGCTGCCCCGGCCCCGGCGCCCCGTGGGCGCAGCTCGTCGTGCCGAAGGCCCGGTCGACGGAGGTGCGCAGCTCGTGGGCGAGGAGGACGTGGGCGAGCCGCCCGTCGGCGAACTCCGCGTCCTTCAGCGCGAGCCGGATGCCGTGCAGGGCGTCGTCGGCGAGCCTGCGCGCCTCGTCGCGGGAGGTCCCGGTCGCGGTGAGCGGGTTCCAGGACCCGGCGGCGGCGTCGGCGGCCTGGTCCTCGACGGCGTCGAGGAGGTGGGCGAGGCGCCCGAAGAGGCGTCCTGCCTCGGCGAGCGGCTCGGCGTTGCCGGGGCGGCCGGCGAGGACGGCGGTGTGCGCGAAGGCGGCGGCGGTCGCCGTCTCGGTGGGCTCGGTGACGGCGAGCAGCGGGGTGCCGGGCCCGGCGAGTGCCTCGATGCCGGTCTGCCGGTCGACGGCGTCGACCAGGACGGCGGTGTCGAAGCCGAGCTCCCGGCCGGTGCGGGCGCCCGCCCGGTCCCAGGAGCGGGCGATGCGGCGGGCCGCGGCGGCGACCGGCCGGCGGGCCAACAGCCCGTCGCGGTCGGCGACGTGGTCGCGAACCTTGGCGGAGGCCAGCACCAGGGAGACGGCGGCGGCGAGCCGCGCTCCCTCGCCCCGGGCGACGGGCGCGGTCCGCATCGCCCGGAGCGGGCAGGGGCCCGCGGTGCGGCGGCCCGCCTCGGTGGCGCCGGTCTGAGCCTCCGTCAGGACCGAGACGATCAGGCCGTCGTAGTTGGTGACCACCCGGGCGAGCTGCCCGTGGTCGGCGCGAAGTGCCAGGCAGAGGCCGCAGAGATGGGCCATCCACTCGGTCCTGAGCCCCTCGGTGAGGCGGTGCGTGCAGGGTCTGACGATTCCGAACAAGACATTCTCCCCCGTGGCTGCCCGGCGCGACGGTTCACCCGTACGCCCTCGTCGTCACCCTTCCGGCCCGACATTCATATTTTAAGTTGCGCTCCCCCGCCCGACCCCCCGTCAGCCCCGGCATACCGCAAGATCCCTGACGAATCGCCAGTTTTCGAACCTCACGTTCTGCACCAGTACCGTCACGAATCCCCTGCGCGCCGACTATCCACTTGGCGCGCGATCCGCATCATGGACGACGATAGGGATTGCGGAACCACAAGTGACCGCGCTGAAAGGAGGCGTCCATGGGATCGGTGCGCAAGGCGAGTGCCTGGCTGGGACTCGTCGAGGACAACGACGAGCGTTACTACGACGACGAGTACGCCGACGGTGCCGAGAACGGCAGCGACGCCTGGGTGACGGACCCGCGGGTACGGGTGGCGACCGACACGGCGCAGGAGCACGGCCGTCGGATCGCCACCGTCTCCCCCGACGGGTTCCGGGACGCCCGGGGCATCGGCGAGCTGTTCCGGGACGGCGTCCCGGTGATCGTGAACCTGACCGCGATGGAGCCGAACGACGCCAAGCGCGTGGTCGACTTCGCCGCCGGTCTCGCCTTCGGCCTGCGCGGCTCGATCGAGCGGGTCGCCACCCGGGTCTTCCTGCTGACCCCGGCCGACACGCAGATCGTCAGCGGCGAGTCCGCCGGACGGTCGCAGGGCGGATTCTTCAACCAGAGCTGACCCCCGCCGGGCTCGGCTCACCTCCGGCCCGGTCCTCCGTTCAGGACCGGGGCCGGGCCGAGCCGGCCGGCTCCGCGGGCTCACGCGCGCCGGGCACCTTCGGGACGCCGCCGCCTGCCCGCTCCACCGTCGGGGCGCCGCCGACGGGCTCCTGGCCCCCGACCGGCTCCGGATCGGTGGCGCACTCCATCACGCGCGGCAGCCGCAGCGCCATCAGCGCCCCGAGCAGCAACAGCCCGGCGCTCACGAACAGGGTCACGTGCAGGCCGTTCACGAAGGCGTGCCGGGCCGCCTGGTGCAGCGCCGTCCCCGCCGGGCCGCCGAGCCGCTCGGCCACCTGGTACGCCTCGCCGAGCGAGTTCCCCGCGGCCCGCGTGGCGGCCTCCGGCACTCCGGGCAGCCCGCTCAGACCGGGCGCGTAGGCCGCGTTCATGACACTGCCGAGCAGCGCGATGCCCATGCCCGCGCCGAGCTGGTACGAGGTCTCGCCGATCGCCGCGGCCCCGCCGGCGCTCTCCGGGGGCGCCTCGCTGAGCATCGACTCGTACGCCGAGAAGAGCGTGGTCTGCAGACCGAAACCGAGCAGCACGAAGCCGGCGGTGAGCAGCAGCGGCCGGTCGTGCTGCCCCATGAGGACGAGCAGGAGCACCGCGGCGGCGGTCAGCACGAAGCCCCAGCCGACCATCCGGCGCGGCCCGAGCCTGCGCAGCGTGTACGAGCCGGTGGCGCCGGCGGCCATGGCGGCGAAGGTCAGCGGCAGCAGCCGCAGCCCGGTCTCCAGGGGGCTGAGCCCGAGGATCAGCTGGAGGTACTGGACGGCGATCAGCTCCAGGCCGACCAGGGCCAGCATGCCCAGGACGATGCAGCCGACCGAGGTGGTGAAGGCCGGCCGGGAGAACAGCCGCATGTCTATCAGCGGGTGGGCACGCCGCTTCTGGCGCCGTACGAAGAGGACGAGCAGCGCGGCGCCGACGAGCAGCGGGCCCGCGGTGGCCAGGGAGAGCGGCGGGTCTCCGGCGCCGAGCCGCTTGACCCCGAGGACGGAGCCGAGCACACCGGCGGTCGCCATCAGGGCGCCGAGGACGTCCCAGGGGCCGTCGGCGCCGCCCTTGGACTCGGGCAGCAGCCAGCGTCCGAGCGGCAGGATCAGCGCCATCAGCGGAATGTTGATCAGGAAGACCGAGCCCCACCAGTAGTGCTCGACCAGGAAGCCGCCGAGCACCGGCCCGGTGGCGGCGCCGACGGCGGCGACCGCCGTCCAGATGCCGATGGCGGTGGCCCGCTCGCGCCGGTCCGGGAAGACCGCGCGGAGGATGGAGAGCGTGGCGGGCATGATCATCGCGCCGCCGACGCCGAGCAGGGCGCGCGCCCCGATCAGGACCCCGGGGGTGGTGGCGAGCGCGGCGACCGCGGAGGCGACGCCGAACAGCGCGTACCCGAGGAGCAGCACCCGTCTGCGGCCGACCCGGTCGCCGAGCGTGCCGAAGAGGATCAGCAGCGAGGCGCAGATCAGCGGATAGGCGTCGACGATCCACAGCAGCGCGGTGGAGCTGGGGCGCAGGTCCTCGGTGAGGGAGGGGACGGCGACGTGGAGCACGGTCGAGTCGAGTGCGACGAGCAGCAGACTCACGCAGAGGACGACGAGGACGACCCAGCGGTTGGCACCGCCGGCAGCGGTTCGGAGTCGCGCTCCGGCCGTGTTCGTCCGCGTCATGTACGTACCTCCCAGTGAAGCCCTCGCGCTCGGCGGGCACCTGCCGGGGACGGACCCCGGGGCGGCCCGGCATCGACGGGCGAGTGAGCCGTCAGCGTACGCGAGTTCAAGCCCCGAGCGCGTGGTGCAGCTCTCACCCCGGCGGGCCACTCGGTGTGGCGTACGCCACTCGGCCCGCACCGCGCGTCGCCTGGAATTCCGCGCGGAACGCCGTCGAGCCAATTGCTCCGGCATTCCCCGGAACCTCAAACAGACTTCCGGAAAGGTGCGCTCCGCAATAGGGCGGAAGGTCATCGGATTTTCCGACGGACGACGGGAACAAACGCCCGGCTGAGAGCAACTCCACATCACATCGTCATCACGAAGGCACCGGAACGACCAAGGTCGCTACTCACTCCCTGTAACGTCGATTGGGTGCGTACCGACATCTTTGCCCGGCTGGACCGGGAGCCGGAACCGCCGAAGATAGAGGTCCCGCGGATGACCCGCACGCGTCTCGCCCTCTTCGGCGGGACGTCGGCGTTCTATCTGGCCATCGTCGTCGCCGTACTGCTGTCGACCTGGCTGGTGACCCTCGACTGGAAGATCATGCTCTTCCGGCCCTATCAGCAATGGCCGGAGCTGCACGCCTTCCTCGACTACTACGTCGTCCTCGGCCAGCGCGGCCCCACGGCCGTCATGGTGGCGGCCTGGCTGGGCTGGCGCTCCTGGCGTCAGCACACGCTTCGCCCGCTGCTCTCCCTCGGCGCCGCGCTGCTCCTGCTCAACGTGACCGTCGGCGCGGTCAAGCTCGGACTGGGCCGGCTCGGCCCCCACTACGCGACGCAGGTCGGCTCCGCCGAGCTGTTCGGCGGCGGCGATATATTCCCGTCCGGGCACACCGCGAACGCGGTCGTGACCTGGGGCATCCTGGCCTACCTGGCGACCACTCCGAGGGCCCGGCGCTATCTGTCGGCCCTCTCGGCGGTGGTCGCCCTCGGGGTCGGCCTGACCACCGTCTACCTCGGCACCCACTGGCTCAGCGACGTGCTGCTCGGCTGGGCCGCGGGCCTGCTGATCCTGCTCGCACTGCCCTGGTGCGAGCCGGTGATCGCGGTGGCAGAGGCCTGGATCCTGGGGCTGCGGGACCGGCTGCGCGAGCAGCTGCGGGCCCGTCGGCGCCTGGTTCCGTCGCTGCCCGTGGCGACCGGCGGACCGGTGCCCGGGCTCTTCCCGCAGCGTCCGACGGGGGCCGAGGAGCCGGTCCGGGAGAAGGTCGGCGCCGGTTCCGGCCGGGCGGCCGCGGGCCGCGCGACCGGGCTCCCGACGCCGCCGCTCGCCCCGCCCCGCACCCACCACGCGGTGCGCTCGGAGCGCGGTCCGGTCGGTCCGGCCGGCAGCCGCCGCCCGCCGCACTCGCGTCCGGCCACCGGAGGCTGAGCCGTCGCACGACAGGACGGAGGGGCCCCGGCCGATCCCGGCCGGGGCCCCTCTGCGCTGTCCTCGTCACGCCGTCAGCCGAGCCAGGCGCGCGTGACGACCCCGTCCTCGACCTCGAAGTTGATGCGCCCGGCCAGGTACTCCATGGTCACGATCGAGCCCGGTGGCAGGGCCCGGACGACGCGCCAGCCCCTGTTCCGGGCGATGCGCTCGGCGTCGTCGGCGGCGAGCCCCACATACGTTTCGGGTGCGTGTTCGGGTGTCATACAGCTCACGTTAGTACCTTGCCGGTCACGCTTGTGTCACAGGTTCTCGACATATGTTTGACAGGGACGCGCTCGTTCGCACGGGCGGTTTCCGGCCGGTTCTCCGATATTTCTCGGCCCTTCCCCGGAATTCGGGTAAGGCTGCCGCCCGCCGGGAATTCCCGGGCATCCGCCCACATGCGCGGCTTTCACGTTTTCCGCGCACCGCGCACACACCGTCCGCCGACCGGACGACCTGTCGGTCCGCCTCCCCCGCTTCCCCCGCGGGGCGGAGCATCATCCAGGGATGGCTACCGAGACCGCGGCCGGAACCGTCGAATCCGCACGCCAGCGGCACGGGCGGGTGCTGATCGACTGGATCACCACCACCGACCACAAGAAGATCGGCCACCTCTATCTGGTGACCTCGTTCGTCTTCTTCCTGATCGCCGGGGCCCTCGCGATGGTGATGCGGGCCGAGCTGGCCCGGCCCGGGCTCCAGCTGGTGTCGAACCTGGAGTTCAACCAGGCGTTCACCCTGCACGGCACGATCATGCTGCTGCTCTTCGCGACCCCGACCTTCGCGGGCTTCGCCAACGAGCTGGTGCCGCTGCAGATCGGCGCTCCCGACGTCGCCTTCCCGCGGCTCAACATGTTCTCGTACTGGCTGTTCCTCTTCGGCGGGCTCATGGTGCTCGGCTCCGCCCTCTCCCCCGGCGGCCCGGCGGCCTTCGGGTGGACCGCCTACGCCCCGCTGAACAGCCTGCTGCGGTCGCCGGGCGTCGGCGTCGACCTGTGGATCATGGGGCTCGCGCTCTCCGGCTTCGGCACGATCCTCACCTCGGTGAACTTCCTGGCCACCATCATCGGGATGCGGGCCCCCGGGATGACCATGTTCCGGATGCCGATCTTCACCTGGAACATCCTCTTCACCACGATCCTCGTGCTGATGGCCTTCCCCGTGCTCGCCGCGGCCCTCCTCGTCCTGGAGTCCGACCGGCGGCTCGGCTCGGTGGTCTTCCAGCCGCAGAACGGCGGCGCACTGCTGTGGCAGCACCTGTTCTGGTTCTTCGGGCACCCCGAGGTCTACATCATCGCCCTGCCGTTCTTCGGCATCGTCAGCGAGATCATCCCGGTCTTCTCCCGCAAGCCGATCTTCGGCTACACCACCCTCGTGGCCGCCACGATGACCATCACCGGCCTGTCGGTGGTCGTGTGGGCCCACCACATGTTCGCCACCGGGGCGGTGCTGCTGCCCTTCTTCTCGATGCTGTCCTTCCTGATCGCGGTGCCCACCGGGGTGAAGTTCTTCAACTGGACCGGCACCATGCTGGGCGGCTCGCTCTCCTTCGAGACCCCGATGCTGTGGGCCACCGGCTTCCTGGTGTCGTTCCTGTTCGGCGGACTCACCGGCGTGATCCTCGCCTCGCCGCCGATGGACTTCGCCGTCACCGACTCGTACTTCGTGGTCGCCCACTTCCACTACACGGTCTTCGGCACGGTCGTCTTCGCGACCTTCGCGGGCTTCTACTTCTGGTGGCCCAAGTTCACCGGCCGGATGCTCGACGAGCGGCTCGGGAAGATGCACTTCTGGACGCTCTTCGTCGGCTTCCACACGACGTTCCTCGTCCAGCACTGGCTCGGCGCCGAGGGCATGCCCCGGCGGTACGCCGACTACCTCGAAGCCGACGGCTTCACCGCCCTCAACACGGTCTCGACCATCGGCGCCTTCCTGCTGGGCGCCTCCACCCTGCCGTTCCTCTACAACGTGTGGCGGACCTGGCGGTACGGCGAGAAGGTCGACGTCGACGACCCGTGGGGCTACGGCCGCTCGCTGGAGTGGGCGACGTCCTGCCCGCCGCCCCGCCACAACTTCGTCGCGGTGCCCCGGATCCGCTCCGAGTCCCCCGCCTTCGACCTGCACCACCCGGAGTTCGCGGACTACGAGCGGATGCGGCTCACGAGCCCCCCGCCGGAGCGCCGACCGGTGCGGCGGGGCGGGGGGACCACCGGTCCCTGAGGCACGGGCCCGCCCCGGCGCCCTGTGCGGGCCGGGGCGTCAGCGGAAGCGGCGGACCAGGACGCCCGCCTTCGCCTTCACCGCGTAGCCGGCGTCGAGGAGCGTGCCGACCGCGCGGTGGACGGCCGCGCGGGCCCGCCCGTGGCTCCGGACGCGAGGGCGGGATGCGGTCCCGGCGGCGAGTTCGGACCAGATCGTCTCGTGGCGGGCGGCGATCCGGACCGGGTCGAAACGCTCGGACGCGACGAGCGCCGCCTTCGCCGCCCTGGCCCGCCCCTCGTCGTCGTTGATGAGGGCGAGCAGGGCCGCGCCGACCGCCGCGGTGTCGTCGACCGGGACGAGCCGGCCGTCGACGCCGTCCTCGATGATCTCGCCCGGCCCGTACGGGCAGTCGGTGGAGACCACCGGAAGACCGCAGCGCATCGCCTCGACGATGGTCATGCCGAAGGACTCGCGCCGCGAGGTGACGGCGGCCAGCGAGCCCTTGGCCCACTCGGGCTCCATCGGGTGCGCGGTGCCCATGAGGAAGACGTTCTCGCCGAGGGAGCGCCGCTCGATCTGCCGGGCCAGCGTCTTCTTCAGGTTGTCGGAGGCGTCGCCGGTGCCGTAGATGCGCAGCTTCCAGTCGGGGCGGGCCGCGGCCACGTCGGCGAAGGCGTCGATCAGCAGGTCGTACCGCTTGACCGGGGTGAGCCGGCCGGCCGCGACGACGACCTTCGCGGCCGGGTCGGCCGGCGGCACGCTCGGCGCGGGCACGCTGTTGGGCACGGCGTCGACGCGGACGCCGGGCAGCGCAAGCGCCCGGTAGGCGCGGGCGTCGGCCTCGGTGACGGTGGTGACGGCGTCCAGCAGCGCGTACTCGTGGGCGATGTCGCGGCGCAGCCGGAAGCTGTGACCGTCGAGGATCAGGTGCTCCTGGCCGACCAGGACCGGCCCGCGCGGGGCCTGCCGGGCCAGCTGCACGTTGAGGCCGGGGCGGGTGGCCACCACCACGTCCGCCTCGACGGAGGCCAGATGGGCGCCGATCCGGGCGTCGGTGAGCGCGCTGTACTGCTTCCAGCGCCCGTCGCCGCGCGGGAAGACCCGGGCCGGGCGCCCGAAGTCGGGGTGGGCGCCGTCGTAACCCGGGCTGTCCTTCCGCAGGTCGACGAGGTGACGCAGGGTCACTCCGCCGGGGACGCCGAGGATCGGGTCGTCGCGGTGGCGGAACACCGAGACGATCTCGACCTCGTGACGTTCCGCCAGCTCCGCGGCGAGGGTGAAGGTCGTCCGGATCGTGCCGCCGATGTGGTAGCCGTTGTGGAGCAGGAAGGAGATGCGCATGACGCTTACCGGTTCCCCCCGGTGAGGTGCGTGGTCGGGGCGACTGTACTGCGCCCGGCGAAGCCGTCGTTCACGGCCGGTACGGCAGTTGGGGCACGGTGGCGCAGTCCGTGTCCATGTCGCCCTGCGACACCCAGCCGCGCCCGTCCTGCCAACGGGCCACGGACAGACAGGTGTACCGGGTCTCCGGCGGCCGCGCGAGACGCTCGAACCGTACGGGCAGCAACAGACCGTGCGCGGTGTACGGCTCCGCCCGGTTGACGAACCCCTCGACGCACGCGCGGGTCGGGCGCGCCCCGCAGGACCGCACCGCGTCCGTGAACCACATGGCCGCCGCCCAGCCCTCCAGCTGCCACTGGGAGAGCGGCCGGTCCCCCATCGCCGCCCGGAACTCCCGTACCGCGGGCTGCCCGACGGAGGTGTCGTCGTAGTTGCGGCTGGAGCCGGTGACGTAGAGCACGGCACGGCAGCCGGGCGCGCCGGCGTAGTCGCGGGGCACGCTGGAGGACCAGTTCTGCACGTTGGTGACCTTGGCCTCGACGTGGACGCCGAGCTCCTCCATCGCCTCGCACAGCCGGGCGTTGCCGTGCGTGTCCAGGGCGTCGAGGACGAGGTCCGCACGCTGCGCCCGCAGATCGGCGGCGACGGCGCGGAAGTTGGGCAGCACGAAGTCGACCTGCTCGTCGACGACCCGGTAGCCCTCGGCGCGCAGCCCCTCGGAGACCAGCCGGGCGTACGAGGCGGAGGCGGCCTGGTTGTAGGAGACGACGGCGGCGGTGCGGGCGCCCAGGTGCTGCCGGAACCAGCGATAGACCTCGGTGCCGCCGTACAGCGTCCCGTTCCAGCCGGGCGCGCGTCCGGTGCGCGGGGCGGAGCTGCCGTAGATCCCGTACAGGTGCGGGTAGGTGTCGTAGGCGGGGGTCAGCGGCTGGCCGCCGATGTCGGGGACGCCGGCCCGGGAGACCAGTGGGGCGCCCGCGTAGTCCAGGGCGGTGGTGGCGACCAGGGCGAAGACCTTCCGCTCGTCGACCAGCTCGTGCACGCACGCGTTGTTCCCGACGCCGCTGCCGCCGTCGTCGCAGGTGACGACCTCGACCCTGCGGCCGTCGATGCCGCCGCGCGCGTTGAGGGCGTCGAAGTAGGCGCGGGCGCCGTCGCGCGGGCCGGTGAACGTGTCGCCGCCGACCGGGCTGGTGGCGCTGGTGATGATGCCGACGCGGAGCGGCTCACCGCCGGAGGGGTTGGCGGTGGGCCGCGTCTCGAAGGCGCGCTCCGGGAGCCGGCTGCCGCAGCCCGCCAGCAGCAGGGCGAGCACGGCGAGCAGGGCCGCCACGGCGGCGCGCAGCGCCGGGGCCGCCTCAGCAGCCGGGGACCTGCGCACCGCTGAGCTGGACCAGGCCGCAGAGGGTCTTCACGGAGACCTTCCAGGTGTCGTTCTGCAGGACGGAGGTGCCCTTGGCGTCGGGCAGGGCGGGACTGCCGCCGACGAGCAGGTCGTAGGTCACCTCGGCCCCGGAGGGCGAGGTGAACGCGATGGACTTGACCTGGGCGGAGGCCCTGCCCGCGGTCTTGTCCGCGGCGAACGCCCCGAGCACGGGCGCCATCGTCTCGCCGTTCTCCAGGAGCTCGATCCTCTCGCTCGTCGGGGTCTTCGGGTCGAAGAAGGCCGTCCAGTTCTTGGTGATCTGCGCCTTGGCGGCGACCGGGTCGGCGGGTCCGTGCACCGAGGCGGGTGCGGGGGTGCCGGTCTGCCCGGAGCCGGAGCCGCCGTCGTCCGAACAGCCCGCGAGGGCCGGGGCCAGCAGCAGCACCGCGGCGGCCGCGAGGGGGGCGGCGCGTCGTCCGAGAACCATCTGGCTCACCACCGGATGTCCGTCCAGGCCGGGCGGCCTGATGATTCCAGGGTGTGCCGAACAGGGACATAGTGCAAGAAAGAACACCTTCTCCAGGAGGCAAGGGAGGATCCCGTGCCGTCGTCGACACCCCGGATGCTGCTGTGGGGCGGTCTCGCGACGGCCGCCGGGGGCGCGGTGCTGTGCGTGCTCGGCTGGTACGGGATCTCGGGCGAGCGCTTCGCGGAACGGCAGCTGCCGTATCTGGCGTCGTGCACGGTGCCGGGAGCGGCGCTGATCGTCTCGGGAGCGGTCCTGCTGGCGACGGGCGCGCGGCGGGCCCCCGACGGCTCGCCCGCCCCGGAGTCCGCCCCGGAGTCCGCCCCGGAGCCCCTGCCCCCCGCCCCGCCCTCCTCTCCCGGCCCCCCGCTCCGCGTCCCCGGCGGGACGCTCGCCCACCGGCCGGACTGCCCGCTGGTGGCGGCACGGCCCGAGGCGGTGCCGGTGGGGGACGCGGAGCTGGCCCCGTGCCCGGTGTGTGAACCGTGGCCTCGCTGACGTACGAGCTGACGCTGGCCGGACTGGCGGTCGGCAGCGCGGCGGCGCTCACCGGCATCGGTCTGATCGTCACCTACCGGGCGACCGGCGTGCTGAACCTGGCCCACGGCGCGATCGCGATGGTCTGCGCGTACGTCCTGCGCCGGCTGGTGGTGGAGTGGTCCTGGCCGCTCCTGCCGGCGGCGCTCGTCACCCTCCTGCTCTTCGCCCCGGCCGTCGGGCTCCTCCTCGACCGGGCGGTGTTCCGCCCGCTCGCGCTGCGCGGCTCGAACCCGGCGCAGACCCTGGTGGCCTCCATCGGCGTGTTCGTCCTCCTCGTCGGCACGGCGGCGCTGGTCTGGGGCACGGACGCCCGCGCGGACGCGCCCGTCCTGCTGGGCGACGACCCGTGGGTACAGCTGGCGGTGGTCGTGGCGCTGGCCTGCCTGGTCGGGGCGGTGACCCGGTGGACCCGCTTCGGCCGGGAGCTGCGGGCGGTGGTGGACAACCGGCCGCTCGCGACGGTCTCCGGGATCGCCGCGGACCGGGTGTCGGCGGCGGGCTGGGCCTTCGGCTCGTTCACGGCGGGCCTCACCGGTGTGCTCCTCGCGCCGTACGTGCGGCTCGACCCGTACGGGATGCCGCTGCTCGTCGTCGAGGTGATCGCGGTCGCGGTGGTGGCGCGGATGCGGAGCCTGCCGGTCGCGGTGCTGACCGGGCTCGCGCTGGGCGTGGCCCAGGCCCAGCTCACCCGGCTGCACCCGGAGGGCTGGGCCGGGCCGCTGGTCCAGGCGGTCGGGGCGAACCTCTTCGTGGTGGCGCTCCTGGTGGCGGCGCTGGTGCTGCCGGGGGTGGGCGGCGCGGACACGCTCCCGCCGGCGCTCACCGCGGGCCGCACCCCGCCGGGCCTGTGGCTGACGGCCGGCGTCCTGCTGCTCCTGCCGCTGGGCTTCGGCGGCACCGACCTGACGACCGCGGTCCAGGTCCCGGCCCTCGCGGTGATCCTGCTCTCGCTGGTGGTCGTCTCGGGCCGGGCCGGCCAGATCGCGCTGGGCCAGACGGCGTACGCGGGCCTGGGCGCCCTCTTCGCGGCCCTGCTGGCGGCGGCCGGCCTGCCGGAGTTGGTGGCACTCGGGACGGCGGTGCTGTGCGTGGCCCCGCTGGGCCTGCTGACGGGCTGGCCCGCGATCCGCCGCCACGGCCTGGCGCTCGCCCTGGCCACCCTGGCGGTCGGCGTCGCGGTCAGCCGCTTCGTCCTCACCCAGCCGTACGCCACGGCGGGCCTGACGGTCTCCCGCCCGGCCGCCTTCACGGACGACCGCGCCTACTACGTCCTGGAACTCCTCGTGCTGGCCGCCTGCCTCCTCCTGGTGGCGGCCCTGCGCCGGGGCCGCACGGGGCGCGCGCTCGCCGCCCTGCGCGACCACGAGCCCGGCGCGGAGGCCGCGGGCGTCCGCGTGGCCGCCCTCAAGCTGCTCGCGTTCGTCCTGGGCGCCGCCCTGGCCGCCTTGGGCGGCGGCCTCCTGACCATGGGCCAACGCGCCTTCGACCCCGCCGCGTACGACCCGGTCCGCGGCCTCCTCTGGTTCGCCGCCGTCCTGGTCCTGGGCCCCGACACCCTCCTCACCCCCCTCCTGGCCGCTGCCCTCCTCGTCACCCTCGACACCAGCACCCACGCGGGCGTGGCGGCGGCGACGATCGGCATCCTGGCGGCCCTGGTGGGACGGGTACCACCGCTGCTGGGGAGGCTGGGGGCCGGTGCGGTGGACGGGGCGGGTGCGAGGGGAAGGGCGGGTGCGGGAGCCGGGGCGGGCGCGACGGACAGGGCGGGTGCGAGGGACAGGGCGGGCGCGACGGACAGGGCGGGTGCGACGGACAGGGCGGGCGCGAGGGGCACAGCCGGCACGCCCCACCCGGCGGGCGCGGCACCCGTGCCTCGCGTGCCGAGCGCGCCCAGCGCACCGCCCCCCACCTCACCCACGTCGAAGGCACCGCCGCCATCCGCCGCCGCCCCCCACCGGCCCGCGGCGGCCCGCGAAGTCGCCGCCGCCCTCCGCGCCGACCGCCTCACCCTCACCTACCCCGGCGGCCTCACCGCCCTCCACGGCGTCACCCTCACCCTCCGCCCCGCCCAGATCACCGCCCTCGTCGGCCCCAACGGCGCCGGCAAGAGCACCCTGTTCGACTGTCTCGCGGGGACCCTGCGGCCCACCGCCGGGCGGGTCGCCCTCGGCCACGCCGACATCACCGGACGCCCCGCGCACGCCCGCGCCCGGATGGGGATCGGCCGGACGTTCCAGCAACTCGCCGTGTTCCCGTCGCTCACCGTGGAGGAGAACGTCCGCGTCGGTGCCGAGCAGGGCCGTACGGCCGCCCCGGGGGCCGTGGAGCAGGCGCTGCGCCTGGTGGGGCTCGCGGGGCCCGTGCGGCACCGCGCGGCGGCCGGGCTGCCGACCGGGACGCTGCGCCGGGTCGAGCTGGCCCGGGCGCTGGCGGCCGGACCGCACACGCTGCTGCTCGACGAGCCGGCCGCCGGCCTGGACGCGGACGAGACCGCGGCACTCGCCCGGATCCTCGCCGCCCTGGCCGCCGACGGCCTCACCGTGCTGGTCGTCGAGCACGACCCGGACCTGGTCGCCGGCATCGCCCGTACCGTCCACACCATGGAAGGCGGCCGGATCGTGTCATGAGCGTCGAGATCGCCCTGCGCGCGGCCCGGGTCCGCTACGGCCCCCTGGAGGCCCTGCACGGGCTCGACCTGCCGCTGCCCGCCGCCACGGTCACCGTGCTGCTCGGCCGCAACGGCGCCGGCCGCAGCTCCGCGCTGCGCGCCCTCGCCGGGACGGTGCCGCTCGCGGCGGGGCGGGTGGAGTGGCGGGGTGCCGACGTCACCCGGCTGCCCGCCCACGAGCGGGCCCGCCGCGGCCTGTGCTTCGTACCGGACCTGCGGGCCGTGTACGCGACCCTCACCGTCGCCGAGAACCTGGACCTCGCGGCACCGGGCCGCCAGGACGCCGCCCTCGCCGCGTACCCCGAGCTGGCGCCGCTGCTCGCGCACCGCGCCGGAACGCTGTCCGGCGGCGAGCGCCGGATGCTCGCGCTCACCCGCGCCGTGCTGTCGGACGCCCGGGTGGTGCTGGTCGACGAGCCGTCGCTCGGCCTGTCGAGGGCGGTGGCCGACCGGACGTACGGGCTGCTCGCGGGAGTCGCGCGCACCGGCGGCGCGGCCGTCGTCCTGGCCGAGCAGCGGGTGCCGCCCGGGCTGCCGCCGGGCTCGGTCGCCTTCGAGCTGCGCCGCGGCTCGCTCGCGTCCGGCGGCGAGATCCTGGCCGGGGGGAGCGGTCCGGCGCGCCGTTAGGGCAGCCGCAGCATCGTGCCCACCATCAGCCGGTTCGGGTCCGGCCCGATCGCGGCGCGGTTCGCCGCGTACAGCGCCTCCCAGCCGCCCTTCACGGAGAAGCGGCGGGCGACCTTGCCGAGCGTGTCGCCGGCCTGGACGACATGGGCGCGGCCGCTCAGCCCGTACCGCTTGGAGCAGGCCGGCCAGGCGCCCCAGCCCTGGACGCGCAGGACGTCCTCCGCGACGGCGATCTGCTGGGCCCGGGTCGCGAGGTCGGCGCGCCGGGCGTACGTGAGGCCGCCGAACTCGCTCCAGGTCGGCGGCCAGAACTGGAGCCCGCCGTAGAAGCCGTTGCCGGTGTCCGCCGCCCACCGCCCACCGCTCTCGCAGTCGGCGACGCACCCCCACGGCCACTGGTCCTTCACGCAGGCCTCGACGGGCGAGGGGGCCGCGACGGCGTCGGCGACCGCTCCCGGGGCGAGGAGCGCGGCGACCAGGACGGCACCGGCCGTCGCATATCGGATCTTCGACATCGGCGCAGGCTAGGCAGCCACCGCGGGCGCCCGGCCCGTGCCGCGCGGAACACCGTTCACATGCCACCCGGTCGGCGTCACACAAGTTGTCGGGTGCCCACGCGTGACCCCGGCCGAGCCTTGCCCGTTGAACTCGGCATGAGACGCCCGGGAACCGCCCGGTCGTCGCACGCACCGAGTCCAGGGAGCCCCCCGTGCCGCGCATGCTCGACGTCAGCGAGGACGTACGCGCCGAGATCGGCGACGAAGAAGCCGACCGGCTCCTCGCCGGCGACAACGCCCCGGGCAGCTACGACTGCACCTCCTGCCGGACGCCGGGCGATTCCGAGCACGAGCGCACCAGCACGGTGCTGTTCGTCGGCGACGAGACCGCCGTCCTCGCCTTCGCCCACGCCAGCTGCATCCCGTCCCAGGTCGTCCGGGTCGAGGAGGCGCAGCTCCAGGGCGCCGTGGCCTCCATCGCGGCGGCGGACGCGGCCGACTCCCTCGCGGTGTCGCACCCGGAGCAGGCGGTGCTCGGCGTCACGAGCGGTCTGGTGCTGATCGACGGCGAGCTGCACCCGGCGCTCGTGGTGGAGCCGACCGCCCCGGTCGCCCGGCCGGGCTCGGAGGGACTGGTGGACGAGTTCCTGCCGCTGCTGGCGGAGCAGGGCTTCCAGCCGGTGACGGACATGAACCGGAAGCCGGCCCCGCTGCCGGGCTGGTCGGTCCTGGTCGCCATGGGCCAGCTGCACTCCGTGCTCCAGCCGGGCGCGGGCGGCGTCGGCCAGGCCGCCTGGTGGCAGGCGCACCAGCCGCTCCAGGTCACCGAGGGCTGGCGGGCCGCGGCGAACAAGTCGCACACGGTGCTGGTGTTCGCCGCCCCCGTCGGCTCCATCGGCCAGCAGCCGCGCGAGGACCTGCTCCGCGACGCCCTGGAGAAGGCCGCGGCCAACGGACGCCTGGTCGCCGCCGCGATGCCGCTGGCCGGTACGTGAGGGCGGACGGGCCCGGCATAGGGCCGGCGCGCGTCCCGGGGGTTCCGACGGTGCCGCGCCCCCGGGTTCCACTTTCCGAGGGCCGCCCGCATCTCGCGGACGGCGGGGTCGTTGGCACCTACGTGCACCCATACGACCCGTTCCGTCAGCAGTATCCGAGTCCGATCCCGTCCATGCGCCCGGCGCAGGAGGTGTCGGCGGGCCCTTCGGCGACGCCGATCTACGACGCCCTGTACTCCGAGTACCGCCGGTCGTTCCGCACGCTGCCGGGCGACCGCAGCGGCGAGGAGGAGCTGAGCTTCCGGTCCTTCGGGGCGGGGACGCACCGGCACGCGGCGCACGGACAGGGGCCGGGGCAGCGGCAGGCGGGCTGGTCGGCGTACGCGCTGCCGCCGGGGCCGCGGACGAGCCCGTGAGGACGTAGGCCCGCCGTACGTGCGGGGCGGGGACGAGGCGGAGGGCCGGGGCGATCACACCGCCCCGGCCCTCCGCCGTATGCCTGCCGCGCGTGCCCGTACGCGCCCGCACGTCTCCGTACGTGCCCGTACGCGCGGGGCGCGCCCTACTTCTTCTTGCCGCGCTTCTCGCGCACCCGCACCGAGATGTGGATCGGGGTGCCCTCGAAGCCGAACTCCTCGCGCAGGCGGCGCTCGACGAAGCGGCGGTAGCCGTGCTCCAGGAAGCCGGAGGCGAAGAGCACGAAGCGCGGCGGCTTGGTGCCCGCCTGCGTGCCGAAGAGGATGCGGGGCTGCTTGCCGCCGCGGATCGGGTGCGGGTGGGCGGCGACGATCTCGCCCAGGAACGCGTTCAGCCGGCCGGTGGGGACACGGGTCTCCCAGCCGGCGATGGCGGTCTCGATGGCCGGGACCAGCTTGTCCATGTGGCGGCCGGTCTTGGCGGAGACGTTGACCCGGGGCGCCCAGGCGACCTGCTGCATCTCGGTCTCGATCTCGCGCTCGAGGTAGTAGCGGCGCTCCTCGTCGAGCTCGTCCCACTTGTTGTAGGCGATGACGACGGCGCGGCCCGACTCGACCGCCATCGTGATGATGCGCTGGTCCTGGACGGAGATGTTGTCGGTGGTGTCGATGAGGATGACGGCCACCTCGGCCTTCTCGACGGCGGCGGCCGTGCGCAGGGAGGCGTAGTAGTCCGCGCCCTCCTGGAGGTGCACCTTCTTGCGGATGCCGGCCGTGTCGACGAACTTCCAGGTCTTGCCGCCGAGCACGATCAGCTCGTCGACCGGGTCGCGGGTGGTGCCCGCGAGCTCGTTGACGACGACACGGTCCTCGCCGGCGACCTTGTTGAGCAGGGAGGACTTGCCGACGTTCGGGCGGCCGATCAGCGCGATGCGGCGCGGGCCGCCGAGGGCGTTGCCGAAGCGCTGCTCGGGCGCCTCGGGCAGGGCCTCCAGGACGGCGTCGAGGAGGTCGCCGGTGCCGCGGCCGTGCAGCGAGGAGACCGGGTACGGCTCGCCGAGGCCGAGCGACCACAGGGCGGTGGCGTCGGCCTCGCCGGACTGGCCGTCGACCTTGTTGGCGGCGAGGACGACCGGCTTCCCGGCGCGGCGCAGCAGCTTGACGACGGCCTCGTCGGTGTCGGTGGCGCCGACGGTGGCGTCGACGACGAAGAGGCAGGCGTCGGAGGCCTCGATGGCGTACTCGGCCTGGGCGGCGACGGAGGCGTCGATGCCGAGGACGTCCTGCTCCCAGCCGCCGGTGTCGACGACCTTGAAGCGGCGGCCGGCCCACTCGGCCTCGTAGGTGACGCGGTCGCGGGTGACGCCCGGCTTGTCCTCGACGACGGCCTCGCGGCGGCCGATGATCCGGTTGACCAGGGTCGACTTGCCGACATTGGGACGACCGACGACGGCGAGGACGGGGAGCGGGCCGTGCCCGGCCTCCTCGATCGCGCCCTCGACGTCCTCGATGTCGAAGCCCTCTTCCGCGGCGAGCTCCATGAACTCCGCGTACTCGGCGTCGCCAAGTGCCCCGTGGTCGTGCTGGTCGTTCATGAAGTCCGTTCCTTGATCATTCGTGGTCGGTGGGTCCCCGGGCCGCGGGGCCCACTACTGGGAGTGTCGCTCAGCGCCCGGTGAGGCGCCTGGCGTTTTTCAGGTGGTCGGTGAGGCGTTCCTGAATGCGGAAGGTCGCCTCGTCGAGCGCCTTGCGGGTGCGCCGGCCGCTGCCGTCGCCCGCGTCGAAGGCGTCGCCGAAGACGACGTCCACCCGGCTGCGGAGCCGGGGCAGCGCCTTGACGAGCCGCCCGGGCTTGTCGGTGCTGCCGAGCACGGCGACCGGGACGATCGGGGCGCCGCTGCGGACGGCGAAGTAGGCGAGTCCGGCGCGCAGCGAGGCGAAGTCGCCCTCGCCGCGGGTGCCCTCGGGGAAGATCCCGAGGACGCCGCCCTGCTCCAGGACGCCGAGCGCGTTGCCGATGGCGGTGCGGTCGGTGCTGTCCCGGTCGACCTTCACCTGGCCGATGCCTTCGAGGAAGCTGCCCAGCGGTCCGACGAACGCTTCCTTCTTGATGAGGAAGTGCACGGGCCGCGGGGCGGTGCCCATGAGCATGGGGCCGTCGAGGTTGTGGGCGTGGTTGACGGCGAGGATGACGGGACCGGAGGCCGGTACCCGCCAGGCGCCGAGGACACGCGGTCTCCAGAGGCCGTACATCAGCCCGATGCCGATGCCCCGGCCGACGGCGGCGCCCCTCTCGGAGGGCTGGGTCACTTGGCGGCCGTCCTCTTCTCGTCCACCAGGGTGACGACGCACTCGATGACCTGGTCGAGGGTGAGCTCGGTGGTGTCGACCTCGACGGCGTCGCCGGCCTTGGCGAGCGGGGAGGTCTTGCGGCTGGAGTCGGCCGCGTCCCGCTTGATCAGGGCTTCCTTGGTGGCGTGCACGTCGGCGCCCTTGACCTCGCCGGAGCGGCGGGCGGCGCGGGCCTCGGGGGAGGCGGTGAGGAAGATCTTGAGGTCGGCGTCGGGCAGCACGGTGGTGCCGATGTCCCGGCCCTCGACGACGATGCCCTGCTCGGCGCTCTTGGCGATGGACCGCTGGAGCTCCGTGATCAGGGCGCGCACCTCGGGGACGGCGCTGACGGCGCTGACCTTGGAGGTGACCTCCTCGGTACGGATGGGCCCGGCCGCGTCGAGGCCGTCGACGGTGATGGTGGGCCTGGCCGGGTCGGTGCCGGAGACGATGACGGGCTTGGCGGCGGCGTTGGCGACGGCCTCGGCGTCCTGGACGTCGACGCCGTTGCTGATCATCCACCACGTGATGGCCCGGTACTGGGCGCCGGTGTCGAGGTAGCTCAGCCCCAGCTTGGCGGCCACCGCCTTCGAGGTGCTCGACTTGCCCGTGCCGGAGGGGCCGTCGATGGCGACGATCACGGTTTCCACGGTGGGGAACGCCTTCCTGGGTGAGCGGGAGCCCCCGGCGGACATGCGGGGACCCCCACAAGGTTACCGAGTCCCCCGCCCCCGTTCGGCCCAGCGGGCCCCGGACCCCGCGTCGGGGGCTCCGGGACCCCGGCTCAGCCGGTGCGCAGCGCCCAGCCCCGCTCGCGCAGGGCCTCCGCCAGGGCGGGGGCCGTCGAGGGGTCGACCATCAGCTGGACCAGGCCGGCCTGCTGCCCGGTCGCGTGCTCGATGCGGACGTCCTCGACGTTGACGCCCGCGCGGCCGGCGTCGGCGAAGATGCGGGCCAGCTCGCCGGGCTGGTCGCTGATGAGGACGGCGACCGTCTCGTACGCGGTGGGGGCGGCGCCGTGCTTGCCGGGGACGCGGGCCCGGCCGGCGTTGCCGCGGCGCAGGACGTCCTCGACGCCGGAGGCGCCGGCGCGGCGCTTGGCGTCGTCGCCGGACTCCAGGGAGCGCAGTGCGCGGACCGTCTCGTCGAGGTCGGCGGCCACGCCCGCCAGGACGTCGGCGACGGGTCCGGGGTTGGCGGAGAGGATCTCGACCCACATGCGGGGGTCGGAGGCGGCGATCCGGGTGACGTCGCGGATGCCCTGGCCGCAGAGGCGCACCGCGGTCTCGTCGGCCTGCTCCAGGCGGGCGGCGACCATCGAGGACACGAGCTGCGGGGTGTGCGAGACGAGCGCGACCGCGCGGTCGTGGGCGTCGGCGTCCATGACGACGGGGACGGCCCGGCAGAGCGCGACGAGTTCGAGGGCGAGGTTGAGGACCTCGGTGTCGGTGTCCCGGCCGGGGGTCAGCACCCAGGGGCGGCCCTCGAAGAGGTCGGCGGTGGCGGCGAGCGGTCCGGAGCGCTCCTTGCCGGACATCGGGTGGGTGCCGATGTACGTGGTGAGGTCGAGGCCCAGCTCCTCCAGCTCGCGCTTGGGGCCGCCCTTGACGCTGGCCACGTCGATGTAGCCGCGCCCGAGCCCGGCCCGCATGGCCTCGGCGAGGGTGCCGGCGACGTGCGCGGGCGGTACGGCGACGACGACGAGGTCCACGGGGCCCTCGGGCGTCTCCTCCGTGCCCGCGCCGAGCGCGGCGGCGGTGCGGGCGCGGGCGGGGTCGTGGTCGCGCAGATGGACGCCGATGCCGCGCCCGGCGAGGGCGAGCGCCGCCGAGGTGCCGATCAGGCCGGTTCCGATGACGAGCGCGGTTCTCACTGGGCGATGTCCTTGCGCAGGGCGGCCGCGGCACCGAGGTAGACGTGCGCGATCCGGGACTTGGGCAGGTCCGACTCGATGTGCGCGAGGAGTCGTACGACCCTCGGCATGGCACCCTCGACGTCGAGCTCCTGGGCGCAGATCAGGGGGACGTCCACGATGCCGACGCGGCGGGCCGCGGCGGCGGGGAAGTCGCTGTGCAGGTCGGGCGTGGCCGTGAACCAGATGCTGATGAGGTCGTCGGCGGTCAGCCCGTTGCGTTCGAGCACGGCGGCGAGGAGCTCCTCGACCTGCTCGTGCATGTGTCCGGCCTCGTCCCGCTCCAGCTGGACGGCGCCTCGGACCGCTCGTACCGCCACCTCGTGCTCCTTCCGCGCGTCAGTGCTCCGGCCAAGCCTAGTCAGCCGTTCGGACGCGCCGTCGGGGCGCCCGCCCTCCGAGACGGCGGAGCGGCGGGCGCGGCAGGGCGGCAGGGCGGCAGGTCAGAGGTTCTGCTGGCGGATCAGGTCCTCCAGCGAGACCCCGCTCTGCGGGGCGGCGCCCTGGGGGGTCAGCTTGTCGACGGCCTGCGGGAGGTGACGGGCGATCTCGTCGGCGACGGTCTCGGGGCTCACCCCGGCGTCGTCGGCGACCTTCCGGAGGGTGTCGTCGGGCAGGGCCTCGGCGATCTGGGCGCCGCTGACGGGCTGGTTGTCGCCGCTGCCGACCCAGGACTGGGCCTGGTCGGCGAGGCCGGACCTGGACAGCATGTCGAGGAGGCCGCCGAGCGGGTTGGAGGCGCCGCTGCCCTGGGCTCCGCCGAGTGCGCCGAGCAGGGCGCCGAGGATGTTGCCGGCCCCGCCGGCGCCGCCGCCCGGGCTGCCCTGGCCGCCGCCTCCGAGGAGGCCGCCGAGCAGACTGCCGAGATCGTTTCCCGCCATGGAGGTGCCTTTCGTTCGATGGGGAACACGGACAATCTCACTCAGACAAGGGCGTTCCGCCACTCGGGGTAGCGGGCCGAGGGGGTACAACTGTCGGCATGCTGCTGCACGTCGTACCCCTGGACGAATGGTCCGCCGATCCCGGTCTGCCCTACGCACCTCCCTCCCTGGCCGCCGAGGGCTTCGTCCACTGCTCCCCGGACGAGACCGCCGCCCTGGCCATCGCCGACGGCCACTACCGGACCGCGGCCGGCCCGCTCCTGGTCCTGGTGATCGACGAGTCGCTGCTCTCCGGCGAGGTCCGCTGGGAGGGGTCCGAGGACCTGCTCTTCCCGCACGTGTACGGGCCGATCGAGCGCGCGGCGGTGACGGGCCTGCTGGAGGTGCGGCGGGACGGGGACGGCCGTGCGAGGGAGCTGACGCCCTGGACGTAGGCGTGTCGCGGCGCCGCCGCGGACGCCCCGGCCAAGCTGGGCGGCATGACTGCTGACGCCCTCCCCCGTCGTACGGCGCTCCTCGCCGGTGGTGCCGCCCTGGTCTCCGGCTGCGGAGGAGGGTCGGGCGGCACCGACAGCACGGACGGCACGCGGACGAGCGGCACGCCCTCGCCCACGGCGCTCGCCCGGACCTCCGACATCCCGGTCGGCGGCGGCACGGTCTTCAAGGACGAGAAGGTCGTGGTCACCCAGCCCGTGGCGGACGAGTTCAAGGCCTTCTCGGCGGTCTGCACGCACCAGGGCTGTCTCGTGGACAAGGTCGCCGACGGCACGATCGACTGCCCCTGCCACGGCTCGAAGTACCGCATCGCCGACGGCACGGTGGCGGCGGGACCGGCGCCCCGCCGGCTCCCGGAGGAGCGGATTAATGTGTCGGACGGAAACATCACCCTGGCCTAGCCTGGCGCGCATGACTCCCGAAGAGCTGGTCCGCGACCACACGATCTACTCCTGCGTCATGGGGTCGCGCGCGTTCGGTCTGGCGACCGAGGACAGCGACACCGACCGCCGGGGCGTCTATCTGGCCCCGACCCCGCTGTTCTGGCGCTTCGACAAGCCGCCGGCCCATGTGGAGGGCCCCGCGGAGGAGCAGTTCAGCTGGGAGCTGGAACGCTTCTGCGAGCTCGCCCTGCGCAACAACCCGAACATCCTGGAGTGCCTGCACTCCCCCGTCGTCGAGCACGTCGACGCCACCGGCCGCGAACTGCTCGCGCTGCGCGGGGCGTTCCTGTCCCGCCAGGCGCACACCACCTTCGTCCGCTACGCGCAGGGCCAGGGCCGCAAGCTGGAGGCGGACGTCCGGCAGTACGGGGCCCCGCGCTGGAAGCACGCCATGCACCTGCTGCGCCTGCTGACCAGCTGCCGTGATCTGCTGCGCAGCGGCGAGCTCCGCGTCGACGTGGGCGAGGAGCGCGAGCGCCTGCTCGCGGTGAAGCGCGGCGAGGTGTCCTGGCAGGAGGTCGAGAGCTGGATGGCCCGGCTCCAGGACGAGGCCGACCGGGCCCGTGACACGAGCCCGCTGCCCTCCGCCCCGGACCGGGCCCGCGTCGAGGACTTCCTGGTCAGGGCCCGGAAGACGGCGCTCTAGGCGTCCCAGGCCGCCCCGAAGGCCAGCAGTTCGTCCCGGTGCTCGATCCGCTCCACCCACGGAGCGGGCCAGGCGTCCGCGCCGAGGTGGGCGCCCGCGAAGGCGCCCGTGAGGCAGGCGATCGAGTCGGAGTCGCCGCGGGTGCAGGCGGCGCGGCGGAGCGCGGTGAGCGGCTCCTCGGGGAAGAGCAGGAAGCAGAGCAGGCCGGTGGCGAGGGCCTCCTCGGCGATCCAGCCGTCGCCGGTGTACGTGCAGGGGTCGAGCTCCGGGTCGGCGGTGCGCTGCACGGCGTCGAGCCGTTCGAGGACGGCCAGGCACTCGTCCCAGCCGCGTTCGGCGAAGTGGCGCGGCGACGGGTCCTGCGAGCGGGTCCAGAGGTCGCCGAGCCAGCGCTCGTCGTAGGCGGAGCGCTTCTCGTACGCGTAGGAGCGCAGCCGGCCGACGAGTCCCGCGGGGTCCACGCCCTGCGCGAGCAGGTGCACGGCCCGGGCGGTGAGGTCGGAGGCGGCGAGGGCGGTGGGGTGCCCGTGGGTGAGGGCGGACTGGAGCTGGGCGGCGCCCGCGCGCTGCCCGTCGTCGAGGCCGGGCACGAGGCCGATCGGGGCGACGCGCATGTTGGCGCCGCAGCCCTTGGAGTGGATCTGGCTCGCGTCCTGCCAGGGCCGGTCGGAGTCGAGCAGCCGGCACGCCTTCAGGCAGGTGTTGCCGGGGGCCCGGTTGTTCTCGGGCGAGTGGTACCAGTCGACGAACTCGTCGCGGACCGGCCGGGCGAGCCGGAGCGGGGTGAGGGCGCCCCGGTCCAGGGCGGTGCGCACACCGCGCGCGAGGGCCAGGGTCATCTGGGTGTCGTCGGTGATGTAGGAGAGCCCGCCGCGAACGGGCTGGTCCATCGTCCGCCACGGCCCGGTCTTCGCGAGGATCGCGGGCACGTCGTTGAACTCGGTCGGGAAGCCCAGCGCGTCACCGAGCGCGAGGCCGAGCAGTGCCCCGGTCGCGGCCCGCTTGACGGGGCGGCCCGTCACTCCGTTCGTCATTCCGTTCGTCCTTCCGGTCGCAGCAGCGGCGGGTGCAGCGCGGTGGCCTCGCCCGCCCGGTAGAGAGCGGCCGGTTTCCCCCGTCCGCCGGTGCGGCGCGGCGGTGCCTCGACCGGCCGGACGAAGCCGGGGGTGGCGAGGACCTTGCGCCGGAAGTTGGGGCGGTCGAGCGGGACGCCCCAGACCGTCTCGTACACCTGGCGCAGCTCGCCGAGGGTGAACTCGGGCGGGCAGAAGGCGGTGGCGAGGCAGGTGTACTCCAGCTTGGCGCCGACGCGTTCGCGGGCGTCGGCGAGGATGCGGTCGTGGTCGAAGGCGAGCCCGCGGGCCGTCTCGTACGGGAGCCAGCGGGCCTGGGCCGCGTCCCCGCCGCCGCGGGGCTCGGGCAGGTCGGGCACGAGCGCGGCGAACGCGACGGAGACGACCCGCATCCGGGGGTCGCGGTCCGGGTCGCTGTAGGTGCGCAGCTGTTCCAGGTGGAGCCGGGCGGTGGTGGCGCCGGACAGGCCGGTCTCCTCGGCGAGTTCGCGGCGGGCGGCCCGATCGGCGGACTCGTGGGGCAGCACGAAACCGCCGGGCAGGGCCCAGCTGCCGGCATAGGGCTCCTGGCCTCGTTCGACGAGCAGGACGTGCAGCCGGCCCTCGCGGACGGTGAGGACGGCGAGGTCGGCGGTGACCGCGAAGGGCTCGAAGGCCCGCGGGTCGTAGCCCTCCAGGGCCGGGTGGGTGGTGGTCATCGGCGCTCCAGGGGCGTGGCGAGCAGGGCGTCCACGGCGGCCACGGCCGCGGCGAGCCGTTCCTCGTGCGGTCCGGTGAGGACGGCGGTGCGACGCCCGGTGCGGGTGAGCTGGGTGAGCAGCCGGGCGGTGGCCCAGGGCCGCAGCCGGGCGGCGCCCTCGGGGTCCCCTGGGCCCTCGGGGCCGTCGGGGTGCCCGGGAGCCGCTATGCCGCGGTGGTCGGTGAGCAGCCACAGATGGTGGCGGGCGCGGGCGGCGATCTCGCCGGTGTCGGCGCTGCGGGTGCCCACGTGCCGCTCGTGGCGGATGGTGACGGTGAAGGCGTCGGTGTCGCAGACCAGGACCGGCGAGCCGTCCCGCGCGCTCTCCTCCTCGCGCTCGGCCTGTCCCAGGGCGATGAGCGGGAAGTCCCCGGAGCGCAGCGGCGCGCCGTCGCGGGCGGCGCGGTACTCGGGGACGTAGCGGGTGCGCGCCCAGACGCCGCCGCGGCCGCGGTAGTGGGCGGCGAGGGCGCGGGCCAGGGTGGTGGTGCCGGTGTGGCCGGCCCCGAGGACGACCACCCGTCGGGTGAGGGCGGCCCGTACGGGTGCCTCCAGGAGGTGCCAGTGGGCGGCGGGGTCGGCGAGGACGTCCTCGGCCGGGGAGCCGGGGGTGAAGACGGCGTCCACGGGCTCGCGGAGGGCGCCGAGGGGGTTGTCGCCGGTGGTGCCGGTGACGAGGGCCTCGGGGTGGATCTCCCGCATCCAGGCGACCCGCTCGGCGAGCGGCAGCGGGTCGTCGGGGCAGCCGCGGACCAGGACGGTGAGCCGCTCGCAGCGCGCGTGGGCGGTGCGGACGAGCCGGTGGTGGGCGGCGTGCGGCGGGCAGAACGCGCCGAGGACCAGGCCGTGCCCGTAACGCTTCATGCGGTCGCCTCCCCACCCCGTACCCTTTAAAAGTCACTCTGACTATAAAGCGGGGGCCGTTCGCACACAAGGACGAAAACGCACGGAGGCCCGTGACCGCGGGGCGGTCACGGGCCTCTCGTGGGGCTGGGGCAGCGGGTCCTAGAGACCGACTTCCTTCATCAGCATGCCGACCTCGGTGTTGCTGAGGCGGCGCAGCCAGCCCGACTTCTGGTCACCCAGGGTGATCGGGCCGAAGGCGGTGCGGACCAGCTTCTCGACCGGGAAACCGGCCTCGGCGAGCATCCGTCGCACGATGTGCTTGCGGCCCTCGTGCAGCACGACCTCGACCAGGTAGTTCTTGCCGGTCTGCTCGACGACCCGGAAGTGGTCGGCGCGCGCGTAGCCGTCCTCCAGCTCGATGCCGTCCTTCAGCCGCTTGCCGACCTCGCGGGGCAGCGGGCCGGTGATGGCGGCCAGGTAGGTCTTCTTCACGCCGTACTTGGGGTGGGTGAGACGGTGGGCCAGCTCGCCGTGGTTGGTGAGCAGGATGATGCCCTCGGTCTCGGTGTCGAGCCGGCCGACGTGGAAGAGCCGCGTCTCGCGGTTGGTGACGTAGTCACCGAGGCACTGGCGCCCGTCGGGGTCCTCCATGGTGGAGACGACACCGGCCGGCTTGTTCAGCGCGAAGAACTGGTACGACTGGGTGGCGACCGTCAGGCCGTCGACCCTGATCTCGTCCTTGTCCGCCACGCGCAGACCCTGCTCCAGCACGATCTCGCCGTTGACCTCGACGCGGGCCTGCTCGATCAGCTCCTCGCAGGCACGGCGCGAGCCGTAGCCGGCGCGGGCGAGCACCTTCTGCAGCCGCTCACCCTCCTGCTCGGCGCCCGGGAAGGTCTTGGGCGTCTTGATCTCGGGCTTGTTGGCGTACCGCTCCCGGTTGCGCTCCTCCGCGCGGGCGTCGTACTCGCGCGAGCGCGACGGGGCCGTACGGCCGCCGCCCCGGTTCGGGGACTGCTTCGGGCCGCCCTTGGCACCGCCGCGGGCGGCGTCGCCGCGCCCGCGCCTCGGGCCGTCGGAGGGACGGCCGGCGAGGCCGTCGACGTCGTAGCTCCGGTCCTCGGGACGGGGCCGACGCGGGCTGCTCGCGCGCTTCTGGTCGTCACGGCCGCCGCCCTGGTAGCCGCCGCCACCGCTGCTGCCGCCACGACCGCCACCACCACCGCTGCCGCCACCCCGGTAGCCGCCGCCACCGCCGGAGCCGCTGCCCCCTCGGTAGCCGCCGGAGCCGCTGCCGCCTCGGCCGCCACCGCTGCTGCCGCCGCGGCCGCCGCTGTTGCCACCACGGCTCCCGCCGTTGTTTCCGCTGCTGTTCCTGCCGCTGCTGCTTCGCATCAATCTTCCGTAGTCTCGTCAGTCTCTGTCTTCGTCCGGATCGAAGGAGGGCACGCCCTCCAAGGAGTCCGGCTCCACCGCTTCCGCCTCGGGCAGGAAGGGTGCCAGCTCCGGGAGCTCGTCCAGGCCGCGCAGGCCCATCCGCTCCAGGAAGTAGTTCGTCGTCCTGTACAGGATCGCACCTGTTTCGGGTTCCGCGCCCGCCTCCTCCACCAGACCGCGCTGGAGCAGGGTGCGCATGACGCCGTCGCAGTTCACCCCGCGGACCGCGGAGACCCGCGAGCGGCTGACCGGCTGGCGGTACGCGACGACCGCCAGCGTCTCCAGGGCCGCCTGGGTGAGGCGGGCCTGCTGCCCGTCCAGGACGAAGGCCTCGACGGCCGGGGCGTACGCGGCGCGGGTGTAGAACCGCCAGCCCCCGGCGACCAGCCGGAGCTCGAAGCCGCGGCCCTGGACCGTGTACTCGTCCGCGAGCTCGCGCAGGGCGTCGGCGACCTCGCGGGGGGTGCGGTCGAGGACCTTGGCGAGGTGGGCCTCGGTGGCGGGCTCGTCGACGACCATGAGGACGGCTTCGAGCGCGGGCTTGAGAGCGAGCTCACTCACGAGACGGCCTCCTGACGTTCCCGGACTTCCCGGTGCTCCTGGTCTTCCCGGTCTTCCCGGTCTTCCTGATCGAATTCGTCGGTGACGGCCCCCGCGGCGTCCGCCTCCCCGCCCGTCCAGGAGACCGTGAGGTCCCCCAGGGCGGTCTCCTGGTCGAGGGCGACGGCCTTCTCCCGGTAGAGCTCCAGAAGCGCGAGGAAGCGCGCGACGACGGTGAGGGTGTCGCCGGCGCCCTCGGCGAGCTCCCGGAAGCTCAGCACCCCGCGCTCGCGCAGCAGGGCGACGACGATCCCCGCCTGCTCGCGGACGCTGACGAGGGGCGCGTGGATGTGGTCCACGTACACCTGCGGCTTCGCCTTCGGCTGCATGGCCTTGACCGCGAGGGCGGCGAAGCCCTCGGCGCCGATGGAGATGACCACCTCGGGCAGCAGCTCCGCGTGGTGCGCCTCCAGGCCGACGGTGCGGGGGTACCGGCGCCCCTCGCTCTCCCAGCGCTCCGCGAAGATCTCGGCGATCCGCTTGTACGCGCGGTACTGCAGCAGCCGCGCGAACAGCAGGTCCCGCGCTTCCAGGAGCGCCAGATCGGCCTCGTCCTCCACCTCGGCGACGGGCAGCAGCCGGGCGGCCTTGAGGTCGAGCAGCGTGGCGGCGACGACCAGGAACTCGGTGGTCTGGTCGAGGTCCCAGTCGGGGCCCATCGCGCGGATGTGCCCCATGAACTCGTCGGTCACCTTGGAGAGGGCGACCTCGGTGACGTCGAGCCGGTGCTTCGCGATGAGCTGCAAGAGCAGGTCGAACGGCCCCTCGAAGTTCGCGAGCCGCACGGTGAACCGGCCGTCGGCGGGGGCGGGGACGCCGGGGGGCGCCGCCTCGACGCCGGGGAGCTCGCCGGACGCGCGGTCGGCGGCGAGGGACTCGGTGCGCGTCCGCTCGGCAGCAAGAGGGCCCGCGGGCGCGGCCACGGCGGCGGAAGGCGCGTCCAGCGCTGCTGTGGCCGCGGTGGGCGCGTCGGGGGCCTCCCCGGCGCCCTGCGGCCCCGGGAGCTCCGTGAGTGCGCCTCCCGCGCTCCCGGCGCTCTCACGCCCTGCTGTCGCCTCTTCCGCGCCCCCAGGCCCCGTAAGGGCCCTCTCTGCGCCGTAAGGCGCCCCGTGCGCCCCCTCGGCGCCGTACGCCGCCTCCAGGACGCCCGGCGGCGTCCCAGGGCCGGCCGGTTCGTCCGTCAGGGCCGCCTCGTCCGCCCCCGAGGGCCGCGGTGCGGCCGACCCCGGGCCGCGGCCCAGGAGGCGGCGGTGGGGCGGGCGGGACGTTTCGTCAGGGGGGTGGGGCATCGGGGTCCTGGTGGAGCGGGGGTGCGGGAGCCCGCAGGGTACCGTCAGCGGCCGCGCAGGCGACGGACGAGGATGCTCGCGTCGCCGCGGGACTCCAGGTCCGCCAGGACCACGGCGACCGCCTCGCGGACGATCCGGCCGCGGTCGACCGCCAGGCCGTGCTCGCCGCGCAGCACCAGGCGCGCGTGCTCCAGGTCCATCAGCTCCTCGGCGGAGACGTAGACCGTGATCTTCTCGTCGTGGCGCTCACGCCCACTGGGGCGCCGGTTGGCGGCGCGGCTCCGCCGCCGGGCAGCCTGGGCGGAGGCGGCGGCCTTCGACGGCGCGGGGGCCGGGGCCTCCGCCTCCGTCGCGCGGGCGCGCGGCTCGGCGGGCTCGGAGTCGGCGGAGGCGTGCTCCGCCCCGCCCTCCGCGGCCGCCGTGTCGCTCTCGCCCGCCGGTGCCGGGACGGGGCGGCGCGGCGAGGACGCCTGCAGCGCCATCCCCCCGGTCGTACGGAACAGTTCGTCGGCGCCGGGCAGACTCACTCGGCGTGACACCGGGCGAGCACCTCCCTGGCGAGCTGACGGTAGGCGGCGGCACCCACGGAGTTGGAGGCGTACGTGGTGATGGGCTCTCCGGCGACCGTGGTCTCCGGGAAGCGCACGGTACGGCCGATCACCGTGTGGTACACGTGGTCGTCGAAGGCCTCGACGACGCGCGCGAGCACCTCGCGCGAGTGCACCGTCCGCGAGTCGTACATCGTGGCGAGGATGCCGTCGAGCTCCAGGTCGGGGTTGAGCCGCTCCTGGACCTTCTCGATCGTCTCGGTCAGCAGGGCCACGCCGCGCAGTGCGAAGAACTCGCATTCCAGCGGCACGATGACCTTGTGAGCGGCCGTCAGGGCGTTCACGGTCAGCAGGCCGAGCGAGGGCTGACAGTCGATCACGATGTAGTCGTAGTCGTTCATCAGCGGCTTGAGGGCACGCTGCAGCGTGGACTCGCGCGCGACCTCGGAGACCAGCTGCACCTCGGCGGCGGAGAGGTCGATGTTGCTCGGGAGCAGGTCCATGTTGGGGACCGCGGTCTTGAGCAGCACCTCGTCCGCCGACATGCCCCGCTCCATGAGCAGGTTGTAGACGGTGAGGTCGAGCTCCATCGGGTTCACGCCGAGGCCGACCGACAGGGCTCCCTGCGGGTCGAAGTCGACGAGCAGCACCCGTCGTCCGTACTCGGCGAGCGCGGCGCCCAGGTTGATGGTCGACGTGGTCTTGCCGACGCCGCCCTTCTGGTTGCACATCGCGATGATCTTCGCGGGACCGTGGTCGGTCAGCGGGCCCGGGATCGGGAAGTACGGCAGGGGCCGTCCGGTGGGGCCGATCCGCTCGCGGCGCTGGCGGGCAGCGTCGGGTGCGAGGGTGGCCGCGTACTCCGGGTCGGGCTCGTACTCGGCGTCGGGGTCGTAGAAGTGCCCCTCGGGCACCTCGTCAAAGGCGGCGAAGTGGGTGGACTCTCGGCCCATCTCGTTGCCGGCCGTGGCGTTCACGTGTAGGCCGTCCGTCATCTTCATCGTATGGGCTGGCGTCAGGGGCTGGTGCGTCGCGAAGGTCCGCACCGCGACGGAGCCGATCGGGGCTCCTGGCTCCGCACCCCCGGGAGTAAATGTCGACTCATTCACAAGTCGTCTTACCTCCTTGGATGTGACCAGGAACATTTATCGATAGGTCAGCGTGGCACCATGCCGACGGTTGGCGACTCTATGGCGTGTCACCGCTCCGCAGCAACACAATCCGCCGGACCCGGCCCGATGTGTCGGCAACCGAACACCCCTCTGTCAAGGGTGCGCAGGCATGGAACCGCACGTTTCAGGGGTGCGCGAAACGGTTAAAGAGTTACGTTCGAGGCGAGTTGACCAGGCATCGGAACGTGGCCGGACACACATCGGGCCGGACCTTGCTCGACAAGGTCCGGCCCGATGCGTGAGGTTGACGGACGGCGTTGACCGACCGTTTCTCCTCTTGTCTGGAGCGAGCTGAGGGTCAGCCCAGGAGGGTGCTCAGCTCGAGGTGCTCGAGGCCGTGCGCCTCGGCGACCTCCTTGTAGACGACCTTGCCGTCGTGGGTGTTGAGGCCCTTGGCGAGCGCGGCGTCACGGCGCAGCGCCTCGACCCAGCCGTTGTTCGCCAGCGACACGATGTAGGGCAGCGTGGCGTTGGTGAGGGCGTAGGTGGAGGTGTTCGGAACCGCGCCCGGCATGTTGGCGACGCAGTAGAAGACCGAGTTGTGGACCTGGAAGGTCGGCTCGGCGTGGGTGGTCGGGTGGGAGTCCTCGAAGCAGCCGCCCTGGTCGATGGCGATGTCGACAAGGACACTTCCGGGCTTCATCTTGGCGACGAGCTCGTTGGTGACCAGCTTCGGGGCCTTGGCGCCCGGGATGAGGACGGCACCGACGACGAGGTCGGCCTCGATGACGGCCTTCTCCAGCTCGAAGGCGTTGGAGACGATCGTCTTGACCTTCGTGCCGAAGATCTTGTCGGCCTCGCGCAGCTTGTTGATGTCGCGGTCGAGCAGGGTCACGTGGAAGCCCAGGCCGATGGCGATCTGCACGGCGTTCCAGCCGGAGACGCCGCCGCCGATGACCACGCACTCGCCGGCGTGGGTGCCGGGGACGCCACCGGGGAGCACGCCGCGGCCGCCGGCCGAGCGCATCAGGTGGTAGGCGCCGACCTGCGGGGCCAGGCGGCCCGCGACCTCGGACATCGGGGCGAGCAGCGGGAGCGCGCGGGTCGCGGTCTCGACCGTCTCGTAGGCGATGGCGGTGGTGCCGGACTCCAGGAGGGCGTCCGTGCACTCCTTGGAGGCGGCGAGGTGCAGGTAGGTGAAGAGGGTCTGGTCCTTGCGGAGGCGGTGGTACTCCTCCGCGATGGGCTCCTTGACCTTGAGCAGAAGGTCGGCGGTGGCCCAGACCTCGTCGGCGGTGGCGAGGATCTCGGCGCCGGCGCCGACGTACTCCGCGTCCGTGATCGAGGAGCCGACACCGGCGTTCTGCTCGACGAAGACCTGGTGGCCGTTGCGGACGAGCTCGTGGACACCGGCAGGGGTGATGGCCACGCGGAACTCGTTGTTCTTGACCTCGCGGGGGATGCCGACCTTCATCGTCGATCACGGTCCTTGAATCAGTGGGATAAGCGGGGGTGACTGCGGTGTGACCGCACCGGGAAAGCCCGGCATAGCCATACATACCCGGATGCACTGCGGCACACCGGCACAGACCGCGACCGAACGCGGCTCACCCAGTCTAATGAAGGAGTTCCTACTGTCTAGCCTTTCAAAGTACTAATCTTCGACAGAAGCACTACGGATTTCGTAGGCGGAACGCTCGCTTCCCAGCAGTCTTTCCGCCGCCGACCTGTGCAGTCGCGCCGCCGCCGGGTCGCCGAGCCGGTCCAGGGTGTCGGCGAGCCGGAGCTGCAGCGCCGCCTGGAGCCGCACGTCCTTGGCGCGCCGGGCCCACTCGACCGCCTCCTCACAGCTGCGCAGGCACTCCTCGGGGCGCCCCGCGTACTCCTGGACCCGGGCGGCCTCGCTCAACGCCCGTGCGTAGCCCGGGAGATCGTCGAGCCTGCGGTAGCCGGCCGCGGCCGCCCGCCAGCTGCGCAGGGCCTCGCCGTAGCGGCCCGCGTAGGTGTGCACCGTGCCGAGCCGGCCGTAGAGGCGCGCCTGGTCGGCCCGCTCGTCACGGGCCAGCCGCTGGGCCAGCGCCCTGCCGTACCAGTCGCCGGCCCGGTGCCAGTCTCCCAGCTCCTGATAGGCGCCACCTACGGATTCCATTGCGCGACCCACCGCGTACGGGTCATTTGCTTCCCTGCCGGCCTCCAATGCCGACCGATATCGCAGCAATGCGTCCTGAGTCCTGCCGGTCCTCGCATCCAGGTCCGCCAGGTTCAGCAGCGCCGCGGCCCGCTCCCGGTGCAGCCCGCGCCGCTCGGCGACGTCCAGCACGAGCCGGTGCAGCCCGTAGAGGTCGGGGGCCGCCGCCTCGGCGCCCCGGTGCGCGGCCAGCGCCCGGACGAGTGCGGCGATCAGCCGGCGCGCCAGGGTGTCGAGCTCCCCGTCGGCGACGGCGAGCCGGGCCGCGGCCAGCAGCACGGGCCGGCGGCTGTCCAGCCATGCGGCGGCGGTGACGGCGTTCGGGAAGCGCAGGGCGCGGGGCATCCCCGCCAGCTTGCGGCGGGCCGGGGAGCCCTCCGGTTCGGTGACCGCGCGGCCGGACTGGAGGAGCCGGACGGTCCGCTCCAGCATCCGGGCCCGGGCGAGCTGCGTCTCGGCGGGCCGGTCGCACTCCTCCAGCTGGGCGCGCAGCAGCGGGACGAGGTGCGCGGCCGGCTCGTACTGCCCGTCGCCGCCCGGGACCTCCCGTACGAGTCCGAGCGCGGCGAAGTCGGCGAGGGTGGTGGCCGCCGCGGAGACCGAACAGCCGGCCAGGGCGGAGGCGGTGTGGGCGTCGGCCCGGCCCAGCGGGGCGAGGCAGAGGTGGCGCAGTATCCGGGCGGCCGGCTGCGGCAGCGACGCGTGGACGAGGGTGAAGGCGCGGGTGATCGGGTCGCCGGTGAGGGCGCGCAGCCGCTTGGCGAGGTCGGCGACGGAGGCCTTGGGCCGGGCGGCGAGCCAGCCGCCGGCCAGGACGAGCGCGCCGGGCAGTCCGCCGCACTCCTCGGCCAGGGTCTCGGCGGCCTGCGGGTCGACGGTGACGCGGACCGAACCGGTGAAGGCGGTGAGCAGTTCGATGGCCGACTTGGGGTCGAGGCCGCCGAGGGTGCAGGGCCGGACGTCCGGGATGCCGGTGAGCGGACCGCGGGCGACGCCGACGACGAGGCTGGCGGGGTTGTCGGGGAGCAGTGGGTCGACCTGCTCGGCGTCGACGGCGTCGTCGAGGAGCAGCAGGGCCCGGCGGTCGGCGAAGGCGGTCCGGACCAGGGCGGCGAGCTCGTCCTCGGCGGCGCCGGGGGGCTCGGCCACGCCGAGCGCGGAGAGCAGTTCCTGGGCGGCGCGGCCGGTGGGGACGGGGTCGCCGCCGGGTTCGGTGAGCCGGACCCGGAACACCCCGTCGGGGTAGTCGGCGGCGAGTCCTGCGACCAGTTCCTCGGCGAGGGCGGTGCGTCCGGAGCCGGGCTTGCCGGCGATCAGCAGGACCCGTGCGCGGGGTGCCTTGCGGCCGGTGAGAGTGTCGAGGCCGGTGCGTTCGATGTCGGCGCGCAGGGCCTTCAACTCCCGCTGGCGACCGTAGAACTGCGCGGCGCCGACCTCCCCCGGACTTCGTCCGGGGGTACCCCCAACCGCCTGATCCGTCACGGGCCACGCTCCCGTCCACCTGCGCACGAGCCGATCCCGCGGGGGGTCCGCACGGGCGCTTCCGAGCGTAGTTCAGGGCACCGCGCGGACCCGGCGGAGCGCGGCGGACAAATCCCCCGATCGGATCACTGGATTGTCCGACCGGAGGAGGGAGGGGCTCCCCCGCGCGGCGCGGTCACCGCGCCGCGCGGCCGCCCCCGCCCCGCCCCGGCGTCATGCCTCGAAGGGGCGCGCCGGCCAGGGCGCGTCGGCGGGCCGCAGCGCGTCCGGGCCGTCCCCGTTCAGCGCGGCCGCGAGCGCGAGGAGGCCCACCACCAGGCAGGTGTTGTGCAGCTCGCCGGCGAGGGCGCCGCGGACGAGCTCCGCGAGCGGGACCCGGGCCAGCTCCATGTCGGCCTCCTCGTCGGAGACCTCGTACCGCTCGCCCTCCGCCTCGGACAGGCCGCGCGCGAGGAAGATCCGCACGGCCTCGTCGGAGCCGCCGGGGCTGGGGTAGACGTCCGCGAGGACCCGCCACTCCTCGGCCTTGACGTGCGCCTCCTCGTACAGCTCGCGCTGCGCCGCGTGCAGCGGGTTCTCGCCGACCACGTCGAGCAGCCCGGCCGGGACCTCCCACAGCTTCCCGCGCACCGGGTGCCGGTACTGCTTGATCAGCAGGACCCGGTCCTGCTCGTCCAGGGCGACGACCGCGACCGAGCCGGGGTGGACCTGGTAGTCGCGGCGGGCGACCGAGCCGTCCGGCATGACCACGTCGTCCGTGCGGACACTCGTCTTGGCTCCCTTGAAGGGGGTCGTCGTGGCGACGACCCGCCACTCCTCCGGGGTGTCCTGCACCTGCATCAGCTGTCCTCCCACATGAACGCACATGGCCGCATACGAAAACCGGGGTACGCGCCCCGGAAGGGACCCGTACCCCGGCAACGGTAACGCCAGGCGCCTACTGGGCCGTCTTGCCCGTCTTGCGCTCGACGGCCGCCTTCACCAGGCCCGCGAAGAGCGGGTGCGGGCGGGTCGGGCGGGACTTGAGCTCCGGGTGCGCCTGGGTGGCGACCAGGTAGGGGTGGATGTCCTTCGGGTACTCGACGAACTCCACCAGCTTGTTGTCCGGGGAGGTGCCGGAGAAGACCAGACCGGCCTTCTTCTCCAGCTCCGCGCGGTACGCGTTGTTCACCTCGTAGCGGTGACGGTGGCGCTCCTCGACGTACGGCTGGTCGTCGTAGGCCTCGCGGACGACGGAGCCCTCGGCCAGCTTGGCCGGGTAGAGGCCCAGGCGCATCGTTCCGCCCAGGTCGCCCGCGCCCTCGACGTACGCCAGCTGCTCCTCCATCGTCGAGACGACGGGGTGCGCGGTGGCCGGGTCGAACTCGGTGGAGTTGGCCTCGGGGATGTCGGCCAGGTTGCGCGCCGCCTCGATGACGATGCACTGCAGGCCGAGGCAGATGCCGAGCAGCGGCACCTTCTTCTCACGGGCGTACTGGATCGCGCCGACCTTGCCGCTCACGCCGCGGTCGCCGAAGCCGCCGGGGATGAGGATCGCGTCGCAGTCGCCGAGCTGCTTCTCGGCGTCGGCCTGGGTCTTGCAGTCGTCGGAGGTGACCCACTTGACCTTGACCCGGGCCTTGTTGGCGAAGCCGCCGGCCCGCATGGCCTCGGTGACCGAGAGGTAGGCGTCGGGCAGGTCGATGTACTTGCCGACGAGCGCGACGGTGACCTCGTGGTCGGGGTTGTGGACGCGGTCCAGGAGGTCCTCCCAGACGGTCCAGTCCACGTCGCGGAAGGGCAGGTCCAGCTTGCGGACGACGTAGGCGTCCAGGCCCTCGGAGTGCAGCACCTTCGGGATGTCGTAGATCGACTTGGCGTCGATCGCGGCGACCACGGCGGCCTCGTCGACGTCGCACATCAGCGAGATCTTGCGCTTGATGGCGGTCGGGACCTCGCGGTCGGCGCGCAGCACGATCGCGTCGGGCTGGATGCCGATGTTGCGCAGCGCGGCGACCGAGTGCTGGGTCGGCTTGGTCTTCAGCTCGCCGGAGGGGCCGATGTAGGGCAGCAGCGAGATGTGCACGACGAAGACGTTGTCGCGGCCGACCTCGTGGCGGACCTGACGGACGGTCTCCAGGAACGGGAGCGACTCGATGTCGCCGACGGTGCCGCCGACCTCGGTGATCACCACGTCGACGTCGTCCGTCGCCATGCGGCGGATGCGGGACTTGATCTCGTTGGTGATGTGCGGGATGACCTGCACGGTGTCGCCGAGGTACTCGCCGCGCCGCTCCTTGGCGATGACCTGCGAGTAGACCTGGCCGGTGGTGACGTTGGCCGAGCCGTCGAGGTCCACGTCGAGGAAGCGCTCGTAGTGGCCGATGTCCAGGTCGGTCTCGGCGCCGTCGTTGGTGACGAACACCTCGCCGTGCTGGAACGGGTTCATCGTGCCCGGGTCGACGTTGAGGTACGGGTCGAGCTTCTGCATCGTGACCCGCAGGCCCCGGGCCTTGAGGAGCGCACCCAGGCTGGAGGCGGTCAGGCCCTTGCCGAGGGAGGAGGCGACACCCCCGGTGACGAAGATGTGCTTGGTCGTCGTGGTGTTGGGCGGCATCGCCAAGAGGGGGCTCCCGTGGTCGCGTTCTGGAGGTGCGTACCGGCGTCCCCTCCGGAAGAATCGGGGGGTGCCGTCGCTGCGGTTGCGGGGTCCTCGGCTGTCGCCGTTTCCCACCGGTCCACGGGGTACCAGGGTATCAGCGACATCGGGAGACCGCTTCCGGCCACACGGGGCAGTCGGGTGCACACGTACCGCGACACGCCGTGGGTCGGGCGGCTCGGCCCGGGAGCTGCGGCGGGGGCACGGCCGGGACCCTGGACGGGGTCAAGAGCCGTTCACCCGATCGGAGCAGCGGTGTTACAAGATCGGCGCCGCCGGTCAGTAGGGTGCGTCGTATCCTGCTCGGACGCGCTGCCGAGCCGGACCGGCACGGCACCACCCCCGCCCTCCCCCGGACCAGAGCTCGTCAACGATCCCCTGACCGCTGACCTGTAGGACGTCGCCCCACGGGCGACGTGGCCGTTCGATCTGGAGTGGAGCACGTGGCCGGGCGCATCGAGGATTACGCACTCATCGGAGACATGCAGACCGCCGCACTGGTCTGCCGGGACGGCAGTGTCGACTGGCTCTGCCTGCCCCGCTTCGACTCGCACGCCGTCTTCGCGGGACTGCTCGGCACCGAGGAGCACGGCTTCTGGCGGGTCGGCCCCGCCGGACCCGAGGGCGCGTCGGCGCCACATGCCGACCGCCGCCGCTACGTCGGCGACTCGCTCGTCCTGGAGTCCGAGTGGGACACCCCGCGCGGCACGGTCCGGGTGACCGATTTCATGCCCCCGCGCGACGGGGCCCCGCAGCTGATCCGGGTCGTCGAGGGCGTCACCGGCCGGGTGCCGATGCGCTCCGTGCTGCGGATGCGGTTCAGCTACGGCCGGGTGGTGCCCTGGGTGCACAAGGTCGGCGAGCGCACGGTGGCCGTGGCGGGGCCCGACTCCGTGTGGCTGGACACCGACGCCGAGACCCACGGCAAGGACCTCACCACCTACTCCGAGTTCACCGTCACCCCCGGCGAACGGATCACCTTCACCCTCTCCTGGCAGCCCTCGCACAAGGAGCCGCCGCCGCTGCCGGACCCGGAGGGCTCGCTCGCGGCGACCGCCGAGTTCTGGCGCGACTGGGTCGACCACTGCACGTACCACGGCCCCTACCGGGAGGCCGTGGTCCGCTCCCTGATCACTCTGAAGGCGCTCACCTACGCGCCGACCGGCGGGATCGTCGCCGCGCCGACCACCTCCCTGCCGGAGGAGATCGGCGGGGTACGGAACTGGGACTACCGCTACACCTGGCTCAGGGACGCGGCGATCACCCTCTCCTCGATGCTGCGCACCGGCTACCGCGAGGAGGCCCGCGCCTGGCGGGACTGGCTGCTGCGCGCCGTCGCCGGCGACCCGGAGAACCTGCAGATCATGTACGGCATCGCCGGCGAGCGGGAGCTCGGCGAGGCGGAGCTGGACTGGCTGCCGGGGTACGAGAACTCCGGCCCGGTCCGGGTCGGCAACGGGGCCGCCAACCAGCTCCAGCTCGACGTGTACGGCGAGGTCACCGAGGCCCTGCACCTGGCGCACATGACCGGTCTGTCCCGCAACGACTACGCCTCGCTGCTCCAGCTGAAGCTGATCCACTACCTGGAGACCCACTGGGACCAGCCCGACGAGGGCATCTGGGAGGTGCGCGGCCCGCGCCGGCACTTCGTGCACTCCAAGGTGATGGCCTGGGTGGCGGTGGACCGCACGATCAAGCTGATCGAGTCCGGTGACGCCGACGGCCCGCTGGAGCGCTGGCGCGAGCTGCGCGACGACATCCACCGGGACGTCTGCGAGAAGGGCTACGACAAGGAACGCAACACGTTCACGCAGTCCTACGGCTCCAAGGAGCTGGACGCCTCGCTGCTGCTGATCCCGCAGATGGGCTTCCTGCCGCCGGACGACAAGCGGGTGATCGGCACGATCGAGGCGATCCAGCGGGAGCTGTCCACGGAGGACGGCTTCGTGCTGCGCTACCCGACCGCGGGCGACGAGGCGGGCGTGGACGGTCTGGAGGGCGACGAGGGCGCGTTCCTGGCCTGTTCGTTCTGGCTCGCCGACGACCTGGCGATGATCGGCCGGGTCGACGAGGCCCGCAAGCTGTTCGAGCGGCTGCTCTCGCTCCGCAACGACCTGGGGCTGCTCGCCGAGGAGTGGGACCCCCGGCTCCAGCGGCAGGTGGGCAACTTCCCGCAGGCCTTCAGCCACGTCCCGCTGATCGACACGGCGCTGCGGCTGACGGCCTCGGGCGCGTACGGGGGCTGACCCCACCCGCGAGCGCCGACACGCGGGGGACGGGCCACCGCCCTACGATGAAGGTGTCCTGTCCCCCCACGGAAGGGGGGCATCCCATGGCTCCCCACACCACCACCGTTCCGGACGGCGCCCTCGCGGGCCTGCGCGAGGACCTGGCGGGCGAGGTGTTCACACCCGGCGATCCCGGCTACGACGAGGCCAGGGTCGTCTTCAACGCGATGATCGACCGGAGTCCCGCCGTGATCGCCCAGTGCGCCACTCCGGAGGACGTCGCCAACGCGGTGCTGTTCGGCCGCGAGACGGGACTGCCGATCGCGGTGCGCGGCGGCGGCCACAGCGTCGCCGGTTCGGCGCTCAACGACGGCGGCCTCGTGGTGGACCTGCGGCGGATGCACGCGGTGGTGGCCGATCCCGAGCACATGACGGCCCGGGTGGCGGGCGGCGCCACGATGAGCCACCTCGACCGCGCCTGCCAGCCGTTCCAGGTGGCGGTGACCGGCGGCCGGGCGTCCACGACCGGGGTCGGCGGGTTCACGCTGGGCGGCGGCTCCGGCTGGCTGGAGCGGAAGTTCGGGCTCGCCTGCGACAACCTGCTCGCCGCGGAGCTGATCACCGCCGAGGGCAAGCACGTCCACACGGACGCCGAGGAGAACCCCGAGCTGTTCTGGGCGCTGCACGGCGGCGGCGGGAACTTCGGCGTGGTGACCTCGCTGACGCTGCGGGTGCACCCGCTGCCGGAGTTCGGCTTCGTGATGCTGCTCTTCCCGAGCGACGCCGGACCCGAGGTGATCCGGGCGTACCGGGACGTGCTGGCCGACGCGCCGGACGAGGCGGGCGGCGGCGGGATCTACCTCAACGCGCCGCCCGAGCCGTTCATCCCGGACGAGCTGCAGGGCACGCTGCTGGCCGGGGCGCTCGTGACGTACGCCGGGCCCGCGGAACGGGCGCGGGAGCTGGCGGCGCCGCTGTACGCGCTGAAGCCGTCGGTGGAGCTGCTGATGGACATGCCGTACGCCGACTTCCAGTGCATGCTCGACGACCCTCCGGGGATGCGGAACTACTGGTCGGCCGAGTATCTGACCGGCCTCCCCGACGAGGCCGTCGACGCCTTCTGCGCCCGCGCCGACGACATGATCGTGCCGTCCGGCATGCAGCACGTGCTGTTCCCGATGGGCGGGCGGCTGGCCGCGGGACCGGCGGACTACCCGATCCCGTGGCGTACCGCGAAGTGGGCGCTGCACCCGTTCGCCGTGTGGGAGGACCCGGCCGACGACGACCGGGCCGTCCGGTGGGTGCGGGACGTGCGGGCCGACGCGCAGCCGTGGTCGACCGGAGCCGTCTACCTCAACTTCACCGGCGACGAGGGCCGGCAGCGGGTGGTCGAGGGCTTCGGCGCCGACAACTACCGGCGGCTGGCCCGGGTCAAGGCCGACTACGACCCCGACAACGTCTTCCGCTTCAACCACAACATCGCGCCGGCCTCCTGACCGCTCACCGCAGGGCCGCGATCACCTCCTTCGCGGCCCGCTCGCCCTCGGTGGCCCCGCCCTCCATGAAGCCCTGGAAGTCGTACGAGCAGTGCTCGCCGCCGATGTGGATCCGGCCCTGGGCGACCCCCTCGTAGCCGGCGTAGCGGTGGAGGTAGCCCACCGGCCAGTACGAGTAGGCGCCCAGCGCGTACGGGTTGCGGTGCCAGGCGGAGAGCTGGGCGCGGCCCGTGTACGCCCGGGAGGTGCCGGGGAAGAAGGCGTCGATGCCCGCCAGGTGACGGGTGACCAGGCCGCGCACGTACGGGTCGGACTCGGTGGCGAAGGGCGTGGCCGGGGTGAGCGAGCGGGCCAGGCTGCCGCCGCCGTACTGGAGGAGGATGCCGCCGGTGCCGCCCTGGACCTTGGTGGTGTCCCAGGTCTGCTGGACCTCGGTGTCGGTGAAGCAGTCCCCGGCCGAGACCCCGGGCCAGGGGCCGGTGCCGCGCCAGGGGCGGGTGGCGAACTGCATGTTGAGCTTGGTGCAGTGGCCCATCCGGGCGTCCCGCAGCAGGTCGGTCATGAGCGGGTCGAAGCCGGCCCGGGTCAGGTCGAGGCGCTGGAGGACGGGCAGCGGCACGCACAGGACGGTGTGGTCGGCGGTGACGGTCCGGGTGGCGCCCGCCTCGGTGAAGGTGAGCGTCTGGGTCCCGTCGGCTTCGGCCCGTACGGCGTCGAGGGACCAGCCCATCCGCAGGGTGCCCGGGTTCAGGGCCCCGGCGACGGCGTGGGGGAGCCGGTCGTTGCCGCCGACGACGTGGTAGCGCTCGTTGGACAGGCCCCACACGTTGAAGTTGCCCGGATTGGTCTGGTAGCCCATCAGCAGGACCAGGGCGAGCGCGGACTGGTCGGTGGTGTCGGCCCCGTACTCGACGTTGTAGGCGACGTCGAGGAAGCGCCCGAGCGGCGCGGCGTGGCCGCCCGGCACGCGCCTCTCGATCCACTCGTACAGCGACATGTCGTCGAGCGCGGTGCCGGTGGGCGTGGTCCGGTTCCAGAACACCTCGCCCGCCTCCGACACGTCGCGGCGGAGCGCCTGGTAGACGGCGTTGAAGTCGGCGTCGGCCTGGGCGCGCGGGTAGTAGGCGCCGCCGAACCACAGGACTTCCTCGGCCCCGTTGGGTCCGCCGCCGAGGAAGTCCTCGGTGGCCAGGCCGAAGCGGCGGCAGAGCTCCAGGATCTTCTTGTGGCCGGTGTCGATGAGCTCGCCGCCGATCTCGGAGGTCTGCCCGTACGCCCAGTGCGCGCGCTGGGTCCACATCCGGCCGCCGACGCGGTCGGGGTTGGCCTCGTAGAGGACGGGGGCGAGGCCCGCGTCCTGGAGGGTGAGGGCCGCGGTGAGTCCGGCGATGCCGGCGCCGACCACGGCCACACGGGCGCCGTCCCTGACCGGCGGGCTCGGCGTGGCGGCCGCGGCGGGCAGGGCCGTACCGGCGGAGACGGCGAGTCCGGCGGCGGCCGCGTACTTCAGGAGGGTGCGCCGGCCGGGGCCGTCGGCCCGCAGGCCGCGCAGCTCGTCGACGGGGAGGCCGAGGCGCCGGGCCGCGGCGTGTTCGGCGGCCAGGGTCTTCAGGAGGTGCATCGGGTTGGTGCGTGCCATGGGGCGCTCCTGGTGATCGTCCGGGTGGGAGGGATCAGCTCTGCGGTACGGCGGCGGGGACGGGCCCGGTGGTGTCGTCGGCGCGCTCGGCGGCGTCCTCCAGGACGATCCGGCCGATGATCTCGTAGCGCTCGGGGCGCCGGGCCTTGAGGTAGAGGCCGAGGCCCAGGCCGCCGAGGAAGACGACGCCGACGATCCACGGGATGGCCTCGAAGAAGAGGGAGTCGGCGGCGAGGCCGGCCGCCGTCTGCATGTTCATCACGAGCAGGACGACGACGGCGGTCATGCCGATGCCGCCGAGGAGCGGGGCGGTCAGCGTCCTGAACCAGTGCCGGTCCTCGGGGTGGTTCTTGCGGAAGTAGCCGATGACGGCGAAGGAGCAGAGGGTCTGCACGATGAGGATCGCCATCGTGCCGAGGATGGCGAGCAGCGTGTAGAGGTGGATGTAGGGGTCCTGGCCGGTGAGCCAGAAGGCGCCGACGAGGGCGACGGCGATGACGCTCTGCACGAAGGAGGCGATGTACGGCGAGCCGTGCCGGGCGTGGGTGCGGCCGAGCGCCGGGTGGAGGAAGCCCTCGCGGCCGATGGCGTACAGGTAGCGGGAGGCGCACTGGTGGAAGGCCATGCCGCAGGCGAAGGAGCCGGTGAGCAGCAGCCACTGGAAGGCGTCGACGGCCCAGGCGCCGATGAAGGACTGGGTCGGCGCGAAGAACAGGTCGAGGGGGCTGGCGGAGGCGGACAGCTTGACCGAACCGGCCAGACCGTTGCCGGCGATCGTCATCCAGGAGACGTAGATGTAGAAGAGCCCGACGCCGACGACGGAGATCAGCGTCGCCCTGGGGATCACCCGCTTGGGGTCGCGGGACTCCTCCCCGTACATCGCGGTCGACTCGAAGCCCACCCACGACCAGAAGGCGAAGAAGAGGCCGAGCCCGGCGGACGCGCCGGTGAAGGCGTTCTTCGGGTTGACCGGCTCCAGCGGGATGCCGTCCGGGCCCCCGCCGGCGATCAGGACGGCGGTGGCGACGGCGAACAGCACCGCTATCTCGGCCACCAGCATCACGCCGAGCGCCTTGGCGGTGAGGTTGATGTCGAAGTACGAGAGGACGGCGGTGATCGCGAGCATCACCGCCGCGTAGCCGACCCACGGCAGGTCCACGCCGAGCTGGTCCGCCACCGTCGTCTGGGCGAAGTAGGCGAAGACGCCGACGATCGAGGCCTCGAAGACGATGTACGCGAGGACGGCGAGCATGCCGGAGGCCATGCCGGCGATCCGGCCGAGGCCGTGCGAGATGAAGCCGTAGAAGGCGCCGGCGGCGGTGATCCGCTTCGCCATGGCCACGTATCCGACCGAGAAGACGGTCAGGACGACGGTCGCGAAGAGATAGCCGGCCGGGGCGCCGACGCCGTTGCCGAAACCGACGGCGATGGGGAGGTTGCCGGTCATCGCCGTGATCGGGGCCGCCGTGGCGACCGCCATGAAGACGACTCCGACGAGACCGACCGAGTCCGCCTTGAGCCGGTGGACCTCTGGGGTGGGGTTCTCTGCCATGCCGCGAGAGCATCCTCCCGAGTGATGTAGGCCACAATCGACAGGCGGTCGCGCAAATCCCGCCATGGAGCGACGAGTTGTCGCCCTGGTGGGCGATGCGTCGGTTCCGGTAACGCCCCGGTGATGTCCCCGGAACCCGTACGCGGGTAGCGTCCGGCCCCATGGACAATCAGGGCGGGATCACCGTGCAGCGGGCCCTCGAACTGCCGGGCCTGCGCAGCGGGCTCCCGGAGGTCGTCGCCGGCGCCGACCGGCTGCACCGCACCGTGCGCTGGGTGCACGCCGGCGAGGTGCCGAACATCGCCTCGCTGCTCAAGGGCGGCGAGCTGCTGCTCACCACGGGGCTCGGGCTCGGCACCCGGCCGGCCGAGCAGCGCGCCTTCGTGCGGCGGCTCGCCGAGCGGGGCATCGCGGCCCTCGTCGTCGAGCTCGGCCCGCGCTTCGCCCGGCTCCCGGCGACGATAGTGGAGACCGCCCGGGCGACCGGGCTCCCCCTGGTCCAGCTGCACCGCGAGGTCCCCTTCGTCGCCGTCACGGAGGAGATCCACACCGAGATCGTCAACGGCCACTACGCGCTCGAGCGCCAGGCCGAGGAGGTCCACCGGCAGTGCACCGAGGCGCTGCTCGGCGGCGGCGGGGTGCCGCAGGTGCTGCGGATCCTCGCCGACTTCTCCGTCAACCCGGTGTTCCTGGAGACCGCCGACGGACAGCTCCTGTACGCGGCGGGCACCGAGTCCGAGCCCGCGGACCCGCTCCAGGTCTGGGACGGGCTGCGCGGACAGCGGGCGGCCCGCGAGTCCGGGCCGCCGGTCGGCTCCGTCCTGGTCGACGTGCCCGGCGGAGGCCCCGGCTCGGGCAGCGTGCGGGCCCGCCTGGTCCTGCTCGCCGTCTCCAGCCCGCTCGCCCCCGTGCACCGGATGGCCGCCGAGCGGGCCGCCGGGCTGCTCGCGGTCGTCCTGATGCAGGCCCGGCAGGAGGAGGAGCTCGCGGCCCGCGGCCGCGGCGACTTCCTGACCGACCTCGCCGAGGGGCGCATCTCGGCCGAGGACGCCCCCGCGCAGGCCCGGGTCCTCGGCTTCAAGCCCGGCGACGGCCCGCTGCTGCCGGTGGTCATGCGGCTGGCCTCCGAGCTGTCCGCGTCCGGCAACTGGGCGCTGCTCGCCCGGGCCGTCCTGGAGGAGCTCTCCTCCGTCGGCGTCCCCGTCCTGCTGGGCGTCCGCCCGGTGGAGGGCCGGGTGCCGCTCCTCCTCGGCCTGCGCTCGGAGTCGGAGCGCACCGCGGTCGCCGACCGGGTCGCGGCGGCGCTGCGGGCGGGCGTGGAGCGGGCCGGCCTGGAGCGGTCCGGCGTGCACCCGCCGGTCGTCGTGGTGGGCGTCGCGGGCGGCTGGGCCGCCGCGTCGGCGGGCCTGCGGCACGCGGCGGAGACGGCGACGGCGGCGCAGGGCCTGTCGGAGCTGCCCTGGTACGACGCCCGGCGGCTCGACACCGACCTGCTGCTGTGGCGCCTGCGGGACCATCCGGACCTGGCGGCCTTCGTGGACCGGGCGATCGGGCCCCTCCGCGACCACGACCGGACGTCCCGGCCGCCGCTCCTCCCCACCCTGGAGACCTACCTGGCCCACGCGGGCCGCAAGGCGGAGACGGCCCGCGAGCTCCACCTCAACCGCCAGACCCTCTACAACCGCCTGGCCCGCATCTCCGAACTCCTGGGCACGGACCTGGACGACCCCCAGACGGTCCTGGCCCTCTCCCTGGCCCTCCGCGCCCGCCGCCACACGACGTAGCCGCGGTTTCCGGCCACCCCCCGTTGTGGGCACAACGGAACGGCGCCCCCTGCCGAGCCTGGGCTTCCGCGCCTGCAGCCCCGCCCCCTGTGCGGCGCGCTGGGGTGCGGGCCAAGGCACTGGGAGCGGAGGCGCCGCTGAGGGCGCCGTCCCGTGTGCCCACCCGTCCCGCCCTGCGGGACGATTGCCCACACGGGGGGTGGGGGTGGAGGGGGCGCGGGCCGGAGCCACCAGGCGGGGCGGAGGCCCACGGCGGTACGCGGCAGGCGGCACGCAGGGCGCAGCACGCAGGGCGCGGCACGCGGCACGCGGCACGCGGCACGCGGCACGCGGCAGCGTGGGCTATCGCCCCGAGAGTTCGTCGTACACGCTCAGGACGTGCGCGATCGTCTCGTCCTCCGTCGGCCACGTCCGCGCCTGCACCCGCCCCGCCGCCGCCAGGTCCATCCGTCGCTCGGCGTCGTCCAGGAGCTCCCGGACGACGCCGGCCAGCGCCTCCGCGTCCCCGTACGGCACGAGCTCGGCCGCGTCGCCGACGAGTTCCGGCACGCCTCCGACGGCCGTCGCCACGAGGGGGACGCCGAGCCGGAGGGCCTCCTGCGCCAGCAGGGAGCGGGCCTCCCAGCGGGACGGCAGGACGGCGACGTCCGCCGCCGCGAGCAGCTCCGCCACGTCCTCGCGGCGTCCGATGAGCCGGACGGGGAGCCGCTCCGCCTCGATCCGCCGTTGCATCGCCGCCCGCTCCGGCCCCTCCCCCGCGATCACCAGCAGCGGCTGCGGATCCAGGTCCCGCCACACGCGCGCCGCGTCGAGCAGCATCCCGTACCCGCGCCCCGGCTGGAGCGCGCCCACCGCCATGAGCAAGGGGCGGGCCACCGCGCCGAGTTCGGCCCGCGCCTTGCCGTCGTGCAGGCAGACGGGGGCGCGTGAGGCCGGCACGGTCACCGGCGCGAGGCGGGCGTCCCGGGCGCCGCGCCGCCGCGCGCGGTCGACCAGCTCCGAGGAGGTGGCGAGCACGACGGCCGCCGCCCGTACGGTCCTTCGCTCCAGGAGCCGGACGAGCCCGGCCCGTGCCCCGGCCAGCTGGCTGCGGGTGTGCCAGGTCGTCACGAGCGGCATCCGGGGCCCTCCGCCCGACAGGGCGAGCGCGGCCCGCACGGACGCGTCGAGGCCGTGCGCGTGGACGACGTCCGCGCCGATGGCGACGTTACGGAGCGCGGCGACCGCCGTGGGCCCGCCGTGGCGCGGGGTCGGCACGAAGTGCGCGCCGGCGCCCACGAAGTCGTAGGCGTGGTCGAGTTCGGGCGCGGCGCACACGGTCACCCGCACGCCCCTCGCCACCAGCCCCGAGGCAAGTGATCTGACGTGCGCGCTGCTTCCCGCGCTGCCGCCGCCGAGCACTTGGACCGTACGGAGCTGAGTCACGCGCCCAAGGATGCCAGTCCGTACGCACGTTCCGGCACCGAAGTGACGTCGTTGCCGTGTCGGGCGCCTCAACTTACCGACGGGGATCACCCACACGGGTGACGTCGGGCCCTCGCGTGGCCCGGCACGCGCGGCCTCAGCCGGCGAGCTCCCCGTACACCGCCGCCGCGACCAGACCCGCCGCGTGGACGGCCAGCCCGAACCGCCCGTTCCCGGCCGCGACGGCCGCGCCGACGGCCGCGCCCAGGGCGTGCGCGCCGGTGTCGCCCAGCATGGTCTCCTCGGCGAGGTCGTCGCCGAGGACGACCGCCACGGCCCCCATGGGCGCGGCGGCCTGCGGCCCCCGCAGCAGCCCGGGCGCGCCGAGCGCGAGCACGACGAGCCCGGCCCGGCCCGGCCGTACGTCGGCCAGGTTGACGAGGTGGGCGGTACCGGCGATGACGGTCGCGGCGAGGACCTTGTCGAGCGGACGTTCCTTGAGCAGCGCCCCGGCCACCAGGGAGGCGGCGCCGATCCCGAGCAGCTTGACGGCCCCGCTGGTCACCTCACCGTCCCGCAGCGCCGCCAGATGCGCCCGGAACCCGCGCCGGTCGTCGCCCCGGACGTCGTCGTAGGCCCCGCACGCCCCGGCGGCGAGCACGGCCAGGGCGACGGGAGCCCCACCGGCCCCCGCCCCGGCGACGGCACCGGCGGCGGCGCCCAGGGCGGTCGCGGGTCCCGCGTGCAGGGGGACGCCCTGCCCGGCGTGGTTGGTGCGCTCCCAGCGGGGGTCGCGCAGCCGCCGCAACCCCTCGTAGACGCCCCGGGACACCCCGGCCGCCACGGCGAAGCCGCCGAGCCGGCCCATCAGGCGTCGGCCCGCGCCGTCGCGAGGAGCTCCTCGGCGTGCGCCCGCGCGGTCTCGGAGTCCTCCTGGCCCGCGAGCATCCGGGACAGTTCCCGGACCCGGTCCTCGCCCTCCAGGACGGTGACGCCGGAGCGGGTGACGGAGCCGTCGTTGGTCTTCTCCACGAGCAGCTGCCGGTCGGCGAAGGCCGCCACCTGGGGCAGGTGGGTGACGACCACGACCTGCGCGGTCTTCGCCAGCTTGGCGAGGCGGCGCCCGATCTCGACGGCCGCCTTGCCGCCGACGCCCGCGTCGACCTCGTCGAAGAGGTACGTCGGCACCGGGTCCGTCCCGGCGAAGACGACCTCGACCGCGAGCATCACCCGGGACAGCTCACCGCCGGACGCGCCCTTCGCGATCGGCCGCGGCGGGGCGCCCGGGTGCGGGGCGAGCAGCAGCTCGACCTCGTCGGCGCCGGACGGCGTGTAGGCGACCCGGCGGCCGCCGACCTCGACGCCTTCGGGGTCCTCGGTCTGCCGGATCGCGAACGACACCCGCGCGTGCGGCATGGCCAGCGAGGCCAGTTCGGCGGTGACGGCGTCGGCGAAGCGGGCCGCCGCCTCCGTACGGGCGTCGGTGAGGCGCTGCGCGAGCACCGACAGCTCGTCGCGCAGCCGGTCCCGCTCCTCGGTCAGTTCGTCGACGCGCTCGTCGTCGCCGTCCAGCTCGGTGAGCCGGGTGGCGCTCTCCTCGGCCCAGGCGAGCACGGCCGCGATGTCGGCCCCGTACTTGCGGGTGAGCTGGGTGAGCGCGGCGCGCCGCTCCTCGACGGCGGCGAGCCGCAGCGGGTCGGCGTCCAGGTCGTCGGCGTATCCGGCGAGCTCGCCCGCGACGTCGGAGAGCAGGATGGAGATCTCCCCCATCCGGTCGGCGAGCGCGGCCAGCGCCGGGTCGTGCGCCCGTACGGCCTCCAGGGCCCGGCCCGCGCCCGCGACGAGCATCGTCGCGTCGACGGCCTCGGGGTCCTCGGGCTGGCCCGCGAGCGCGGCGTGCGCGAGGGCGGCGGCGGAGGCCAGGGACTCGGCGTGGCCGAGCCGCTCCGCCTCGGCGGCCAGTTCGGCGTCCTCGCCGGGCAGCGGTGCGACGGCCTCGATCTCACCGAGGCCGAAGCGCAGCAGGTCGGCCTCCTGGGCCCGCTCCCGGGCCCGGGTGGTGATCTCCTCCAGCTCGGCGGTGACGGCCCGCAGGCGCTTGTACGCCTCGCCGTAGGCACCGAGCGGCACGGCGACGGCGTCGCCCGCGTACCGGTCGAGGGCGCCGCGCTGCCGGGCCGGCTTCAGCAGGCCCTGCTGGTCGGTCTGGCCGTGCACGGCCACCAGCTCGTCGGCGAGCTCGGCGAGCAGTCCCACGGGGACGGAGCGCCCGCCCAGGTGCGCGCGGGAGCGCCCCTCGGCCGAGACGGTGCGGCTGACGAGCAGCGCGCCGTCGTCGAGCTCGGCGCCCGCCTCCTCGGCGCGCGCGGCGACCGGCGCGCCCGCGGGCAGCGCGATGCGCCCCTCGACGACGGCGGCAGCCGCCCCGATCCGTACGAGCGCCGGGTCGGCGCGCCCGCCGAGCAGCAACCCGAGGCTGGTCACGACCATGGTCTTGCCCGCACCGGTCTCACCGGTCACCGCCGTGAACCCTGGCGACAGCTCGACCACAGCGTCGTCGATGACTCCGAGCGACCGTATCCGCATCTCCTCCAACACGGAGAAGACCATACGAGGTCGGAGCACCGCTGTGCGACGGCCCCTGCCGACCGAAGGCGAACCCGCAGGTCGGAGGGGCCTTGTGTCACCCACCGGAGTGGACCTCCGGACCGGCCGCCGTCAGTGCGGCGCGCCGCGCCAGCCCGACACGGGCAGGGCGAACTTCGCCACCAGCCGGTCGGTGAAGGAGGCGTGGTGCAGCCGGGCGAGCCGGACCGGGACGGCGCCGCGCCGGACCTCGACCCGGGCGCCCGCCGGCAACTCCACCGTCCGCCGCCCGTCGCACCACAGCACCCCGTGCGGGGTGTGCGGCTCGACCTCGACGGCGAGCACCGAGTCGGGCGTGGTGACCAGCGGCTTGGCGAACAGGGCGTGCGCCCCGATCGGCACCATGAGCAGCGCCTCGACCTCGGGCCAGATCACCGGCCCGCCGGCGGAGAAGGCGTACGCGGTCGAGCCGGTCGGCGTCGCGCAGATGACGCCGTCGCAGCCGAAGCCGGTCACCGGCCGCCCGTCGATGGCGAGGACGACCTCCAGCATCCGCTCCGGGGACACCTTCTGCACGGCCGCCTCGTTGAGCGCCCAGTCCCGGTGCAGGACGTCGCCGTTCTGGTAGACGGTGACGTCGAGGGTCATCCGCTCCTCGACCTCGTACGCCTTGGTCACGACCCGGTCGACGACCTTGTCGAGGTCGTCGCGCTCGGCCTCGGCGAGGAAGCCGACCCGGCCGAGGTTGACCCCGAGCATCGGCACCCCGGAGGCGCGGGAGAACTCCGAGCCGCGCAGCAGGGTGCCGTCGCCGCCGAGGACGACGAGGAGTTCACAGCCGTCGAGCGCGTCGGAGCAGGCCTCCGGGACCTTCTCGACGGACGGCGGCAGCGGCAGGTCGGCCGCCTCCGCCTCCAGGACGCGGACCCCGATGCCGCTGCGGAGCAGCCCGAGGACGACGAGTTCGGCGCTGCGCACGGCGGCCGGCCGGCCGGTGTGCGCGAGCAGGAAGACGGTACGGGTGTTGTCGGTCGAGGTGCTCGAACCAGTGCTCAACGAGGTCCTTCCGCCACGGCGCGGTCGACGTCCGCCGGATCCAGCGCGGGCGCCCCGGCCCGCAGCCACAGAAAGTACTCGACGTTGCCGGAGGGCCCGGGCAGCGGGCTCGCCGTGACGCCGAGGACACCGAGTCCCAGCTCGGCCGCCCGCCGGGCCACGTTCTTGACGGCGTCGGCGCGCAGTTCGGTGCTGCGGACGACTCCGCCGGTGCCGAGCCGCTCCTTGCCCACCTCGAACTGCGGCTTGACCATCAGGACGAGGTCGGCGCCGGGCCCGGTGCAGGCGGCGAGGGCGGGCAGCACGAGGCCCAGCGGGATGAAGGACAGGTCGCCGACGACGAGGTCGACGGGGATCCCGTCGATGGCGTCGAGGGTCAGCTCGCGGACGTTGGTGCGGTCCTTGACGGTGACGCGCTCGTCGCTCTGCAGCGACCAGGCGAGCTGCCCGTAGCCGACGTCGACGGCCACGACGTGGGCGGCGCCGGCGCGCAGCAGGACGTCGGTGAAGCCGCCGGTGGAGGCGCCCGCGTCGAGGGCGCGGCGGCCTTCCACCCGGAGCCCCTGCGGCACGAAGGCGGCGAACGCGCCGGCCAGCTTGTGCCCGCCGCGGGACACGTAGTCGGGGTCGGCGTCGTCCTGGGAGACGACGATGGCCGCGGCGGTCTCCACCTGGGTGGCGGGCTTGGTGGCGACGGTCTTGCCGACGGTCACCCGGCCCGCGGCGATCAGCTGGCTGGCGTGCTCGCGCGAGCGCGCCAGCTTGCGCCGTACCAGCTCGGCGTCGAGACGGCGGCGGACCACTCCTGCCACGTTCGGTTCAGCTCCTGTTGTCGTACGGACGGGGGGCGGGGCGCTCGTCGAGCGAGGTCAGCTCGGCGCGCAGCCCACGGTGTACATCCTCGTACACGTCGAGGTGTCCGTCGGCCGTGAGGTGGTCGGCGTCGCCGAGCCGGTCCAGGAGCGCGTCGACGGCGGGCCGCCCGGTGGGGGTCCGCCCGACGCCGAGCGGCGCGGGTCCGGCGGGCTCGTACGGGTCGCCCTCCGGGTCCGCCGACGGGCCCGCCGACGGGTCCGCCGACGGGTCCGCCGACGGGTCCGCCGAGGCGTCGGCCGGCGGCTCCGCCCGCGGGCCGTGGCCCGGCGCGGGACGGTCCTCGTCGAGGCCGGCCGGGTCGCCGTCGGCCCGCCCGGCACCGGCGGGGTTCGGGTGCGCGTCACTCATGCCCCGACGCTATCGCGAAGCACTGGGGTACCGTCGACGGCGATGGCGACGATCACGGAGTGCCGCGGCGCACTGAGCAGACTTTCCGACAACCTCGCGCGGGCGGACGACGGGGTGCGCGGCGCCGCCGCGTTCGACCGCACCCTGAGCTGCCACCTGACCGATCTCGACACGACCTTCACCGGCCGTCTCGTGGACGGCCGGATCGAGGTCGAGGACACCGTCGCGGGCCCGCCGCCCGGCAAGGCCCAGATCCGCTTGCGGATGACCGGGGACGACCTGGTGGCGATGGTGGACGGCGAGCTGAACTTCGCGAAGGCCTGGGCCTCGGGCCGGGTCGGCCTGGAGGCGGGCTTCCGCGACCTGCTGCGACTGCGGTCGCTGCTCTAGACGCCCCTCCAGCCGGTCCGGACGGCCGGCCCCAGCGGCCCAGACGACCGGTCCGAGCCGCCCCCACGGCCGGCCCCGGCACTCCCGGTGCCTCAGGTCGCCGGCGCGGGCTCCGGCACCGCGGCCTGCGGGGCCGCCACGGGCTTGCGCACCGCCCGCGCCTTGCGCCCCGCCGGCACGACCAGCGGCGTGCCGGTCTCCGGGTCCTCGATGACCTGGCAGCGGAGCCCGAAGACCCGCTCGACGAGCTCCGCCGTGACCACCTCGGACGGCGGCCCCTCGGCGACGACCTCGCCGTCGCGACAGGCGATGAGGTGGGTGGCGTAACGGGCGGCGTGGTTGAGGTCGTGCAGGACGGCGACGAGGGTGCGGCCCTGGTTCTCGTGGAGTTCGGCGCACAGGTCGAGGACGTCGATCTGGTGCTGGATGTCGAGGAAGGTGGTCGGCTCGTCGAGCAGCAGCAGCGGGGTCTGCTGGGCGAGGGCCATGGCGATCCAGACCCTCTGTCGCTGACCGCCGGAGAGCTCGTCGACGTACCGTTCGGCGAGTTCGGCGACCCCGGTCGAGGCCATCGACTCCTGCACGATCCGCTCGTCCTCGGGCGACCACTGGCGCAGCAGCCCCTGGTGGGGGTAGCGGCCGCGGGCGACGAGGTCGGCGACGGTGATGCCGTCGGGGGCGATGGAGGACTGCGGCAGCAGGCCGAGGGTCTTGGCGACCTTCTTGGCGGGCAGCGAGTGGATCGCCTGCCCGTCGAGCAGGACCCGCCCCTGGCTGGGCTTGAGCATCCGGGAGAGGGCGCGCAGCAGGGTGGACTTGCCGCAGGCGTTGGGGCCGACGATGACCGTGAAGGAGTTGTCGGGGATCGCGACGCTGAGGTCGCGGGCGATGACCCGCTGGTCGTAGGCGAGCGTGACCGACTCGGCCATCAGCCGCTGCGTCTCCTGCTGCCCGTTCATACCCGTGCTCCCGCCCTTGCTCCTGTTGGTGTTCCGCTTGGTCGTGCCCCGCCCGGGGGCGTCCTGCCGGAGGGTCATATCCGGCCCGCCTTGCGCTCGCTGACCAGCAGCCAGAGCAGATAGCAGCCGCCGAGGACGCCGGTGACGACACCGACCGGCAGCTGCCGCTCGCCGAAGGCGTGCGTGGCGGCCCAGTCGGCGACGAGCAGCAGGGCCGTGCCCATGAGCGCGGAGGCGGCGAGGTTGGGGCCGGGCGAGCGGGTGAGCCGGCGGGCCAGCTGGGGGGCGCTGAGGGAGACGAAGACGATCGGTCCCGCGGCGGCGGTGGCGACGGCGACGAGCAGCACGGCCGAGCCCAGGAGCACGATCCGGGTCCGCTCGACCTTCACCCCGAGGGCGTACGCGGCGTCGTCGCCCATCTCCAGCATGCGCAGCGCCCGCCCGTGGCCGAGGACGACCGGCAGCAGCAGGCAGCTGACGCCGAACAGCGGCCAGAACTGGGCCCAGTCGCGGCCGTCGAGCGAGCCGGTCATCCAGACGATGGCCCGGGTGGCGTCGACGAGCTGCGCCTTGGTGATGAGGTAGTGGATGACGGCGGTGAGCATGGCGGCGGCGCCGATGCCGATGAGCACCAGCCGGTAGCCGTTCACGCCGCGCTTCCAGGCCAGCAGGTAGATCACGACGCCGGTGACGAGTCCGCCGACGATCGCGCCGCCCGCGGCGGCGGCGGCGCTGCCCTGGAAGAGCACGATGACGACGAGCGCGCCGACGCTGGCGCCCTGGCCGAAGCCGATGACGTCGGGGCTGCCGAGCGGGTTGCGGGAGACGGACTGGAAGACCGCGCCGCCGACGCCGAGGGCGGCGCCGACGAAGACGGCGACCAGGACCCGCGGCAGCCGCAGGTCCATCACGGCGAACTCCTGCACGGGCGTGCCGTGTCCGAGCAGGGTGGCGACCACGTCGCCGGGCGCGATGGGGAAGTCGCCGCTGCCGATGAGGACGACCGCGGCGGCGGCGGACAGCACGAGCAGGCCGAGGACGGAGACGAGCGCGCGGGGCTCGTACCGTACGGAGAGGCCGCCGCCGGTCCGCAGGGTCTTGGTGCTCACAGCGTGGCCATCCTCTTGCGGCGGACGAGACGGATGAAGACGGGCCCGCCGACGAGCGCGGTGACGATGCCGACCTGGAGTTCGGAGGGCCGGGCGACGACCCGGCCGATGATGTCGGAGCCGAGCAGGAGCACGGGCGACAGGACGGCCGCGTACGGGAGGATCCAGCGCATGTCCGGGCCGGTGATCGACCGCACGATGTACGGGACCATCAGGCCGAGGAAGACGATCGGCCCGCAGGCGGCGGTCGCGGCCCCGCACATCAGCGTGACCGACACCATGGCGACGATCCGGGTGCGGTTCAGGTGGGCGCCGAGGGCACGGGCGGTGTCGTCGCCCATCTCCATGGCGTTCAGCGGCCGGGCGATGAGCAGCGCGAGCACGGTGCCGACCAGGATGAAGGGCGCGGCCTGCCCGACGGTGTCCATGGTGGCGGAGGCGAGCGAGCCGACCGTCCAGAAGCGCAGCCGGTCCAGGGCCGCGGAGTTGAGCAGCTGTACGGCGTTGACGTACCCGTACAGCGCCGCGGTGGCCGCCGTCCCGGCCAGCGCGAGGCGCACGGGCGTGGCGCTGCGGCTGCCGCCGAGGACGTAGACGACGACGGAGACGACCGCGGCGCCGACGAACGCGAACCAGACGTACGTGTCGGGGTCGGTGACCCCGAGGAACGCGATCGCGGAGACGACGGAGGCGGCGGCGCCCGCGTTGACGCCGAGCAGTCCGGGCTCGGCGAGCGGGTTGCGGGTGAGCCCCTGCATGACGGCGCCGGACAGGCCCAGGGCCAGGCCGACGAGCAGCCCGAGGAGGGTGCGGGGCACGCGGACGTCGTGGATGACGACGTCGTTGCGGATGCCGCTGTTCTGGAACAGCCCGTGCCACACATCGCCGAGCGGCACCGGCTTGGCACCGATCATGATGCTCAGGACACAGACCAGCAGCAGGACACCGACGGCCACGACCAGTCCGACGGCACGCAGGGAATTGCGGCGCGACGGTTTCCGGACAGGGCCCACCGGCTCCGCGCTCGCACGGGAGGGACTCTCGACCAACACGAGGTTAGGTTAGCCTACCCTCCCATCGGTGGGAGCAAGGGGATTTCGCGCGGCCGCCGGATCTGCGGCCCGACCCCCACCTGGGCCCCGTCCGGCCCCGCCCGTCACCCCAGCCCCAGCCGCCCCAGCGCCTTTCCGGCGTCCAGGCCGCACGCCCCCGCGCCCGCGTCCGCCCAGGCCGCGGCGCACAGCGCCCGCGCGCCGTCCAACGGGTCCAGCGACTCCCCCGCGCCCTCCACCACGAGCGCACCACCGCTCACCGAGGCCGTCCAACCACCGCACAGGAACGCCCCTTCGGCCCCCTCGGCCACCTCCGGCTGCGGCACGAGCAGTCCCCGCAGGTCGGCCGACAGATACGTCGGCCGGTGCTCCGGCACCGCCGTGAGGAGCCGCCCCAGGTCCGTGACACCGGTCAGCACGAGCAGCGAGTCCACGCTCCCGTTGAACGCCCCCTCGATGTCGGTGTCCAGCCGGTCCCCGACCACCAGCGGCCGCTCGGCCCCGGTCCGCAGCACCGTCTCGCGGTGCATCGGCGGCAACGGCTTCCCCGCGACCTTCGGCTCGGCCCCGGTCGCGATCCGCACGACCTCCACCGCCGCACCGTTCCCCGGGCCGATCCCCCGTGCGCCCGGAATCGTCAGGTCCGTGTTCGAGGCGTACCAGGGCAGCCCCCGCGCCACCGCATAGCTCGCCTCCGCGAACCGCCCCCACGGCAGCTCGGGCCCGCCGTAACCCTGCACCACCGCCGCCGGGTCGTCGTCCGCCGACTCGACCGGCACCAGGCCCCGCTCGCGCAGCGCCACCCGCAGCCCCTCGCCGCCGATCAGCAGCACCCGCGAACCGGGCGGCAGCTCGTCCGCGATCAGCCGGGCCACCGCCTGCGCCGAGGTGATCACGTCACCGGCCTCCGCCGGCACCCCGAGCTCGGTCAGGTGCTCCGCCACCGCCTGCGGCGTCCGCAGCGCGTTGTTGGTGACGTACGCGAGGTGCATCCCGCCCGCCCGGGCCGTGCCCAGTGCCTCGACGGCGTACGGGATGGCCTGCCCGCCCGCGTAGACGACCCCGTCCAGGTCGAGCAGCGCCGTGTCGTACGCCTCGCTCAGCGCGACCGCACTGCCACTCGGCCGAATCCTGCTGTGCCGGCCCTGGCCGATTCCCGTCATGACCACGTACTCCTCACGTCAACGGGTGAAATTCCCTCGCTCCCCCGATCATCGCTCATCGCTACCGGCCACATACGATGACGAGATGAACACTTCAGGTCACGCGGCCGATGACGTCCGCGCCCCAGGACTGCGCCTGGCCCCGTTCCGGGGCCTCCGGTACGTGCCCGCGCGCGTGGGCAGCCTGGCGGCCGTGACCTCGCCTCCGTACGACGTCGTCGTACGACCTGACGGACTCCAGCACCTCGAGTCCGCCGACCCGCACAACATCGTGCGGTTGATCCTCCCCCAGGCCATCACCGCCGGCACCCGCCACCGCAAGGCCGCCGTCACCCTCGACCGCTGGCTCGCCGACGGCATCCTCGCCCCGGACCCCGACCCCGCGATCTACGTGTACGAGCAGCGCGGCGACGGCATCCTCCAGCGCGGCCTCATCGGCGCCCTGGAGCTGTCCGCGCCCGGCGAGGGCGTCGTCCTCCCCCACGAGGACGTGATGCCGCACGTCGTCGAGGACCGCGCCGCCCTCATGCGCACCACCGCCGCCAACCTGGAGCCCCTGCTCCTGACGTACCGCGGCGACGGCGACGGGGCCGGCAGCGTGATCGACCGCACCGTCGAGCGCGAGCCGCTGCTCTCGACCACCACCGAGGACGGCTTCCACCACCGCCTCTGGGCGGTCACCAACCCGGCCGACCTGGCCGCCGTCGCCGCCGAGCTGGGCCGCCACCAGGCCCTGATCGCCGACGGCCACCACCGCTGGGCCACGTATCTGCGCCTGCGCGAGGAGCACGCCGCGCCCGGTCCGTGGAACTACGGCCTGGTCCTGCTCATCGACACGGCCCGCTACCCGCTGCGGGTCCGCGCGATCCACCGCCTCCTCAACCGCCTCCCGGTCGCCGGAGCGCTGGCGGCCGTGGGCGACGCCTTCCGCGTGACGCGCGTCGACGGCCCCCTGGCCGCGGCCCAGGAAGCCCTCGCGGCGGCCACGGCGGAGGGCAACGCCTTCCTCCTCGCCGGCGACGGGACCTTCCACCTCCTCGACCGGCCCGACCCCGCGCTGCTGGCCCGCACCATCCGCACGGACCGCCCCGAGGCCTGGCGCACCCTGGACGCGACGGTCCTGCACTCCACCCTCCTGGACCACGTCTGGCACATCCCGGACGAGCCCGAGGACATCGCCTACATCCACGACACGGAGGCCGCCGTCGCCCAGGCGGTGCGCCGCGGCGGTACGGCGGTCCTGATGCACCCGGTGAAGGAGGAGGTCGTCCGCGACCTCGCCCGCCAGGGAGTCACGATGCCCCGCAAGTCGACCTCCTTCGGCCCCAAGCCGGCGACGGGCCTGGTCCTGCGGAGCCTGGCCCTCGACTGACCCCGGACATGACGAAGGGCGCACCCCACGCCGGGGGTGCGCCCTTCGTCATGCACTCAGCCGTCAGGCGTCGTCGCGGTCCTCACGGACGTCGCGGTCCTCACGGTCCTCACGGACGTCGCGGTCCTCACGGACGTCGCGAACCTCGCGGTCCTCGTCGTCGAACTCGTCCTCGTCCTCGTCGCCGTCCTCGACGTCCTCGTCCTCGAACACGTCGTCCTCGACGTCCTCGACCTCGGGCGCCTCGTCCGCGACGTCCTCGTCGTCGTCCTCGAACGCGTCGACGAACTCGACGCCGTCCAGCTCGGCGAGCCGGTCGGAGGCATCCGTGGAGCCGTCCTTGTCGGACTCCAGCGCCTTGGCGAACCACTCGCGCGCCTCGCGCTCGCGGCCGGCCGCCAGCAGGGCGTCCGCGTACGCGTAGCGCAGTCGGGCGGTCCACGGGTGGTTGGCGTTGGACGCCAGCTCGGGGCTCTGCAGGGTCACGATGGCCGCGTCGAGCTGCCCCATGTCCCGGCGGGCACCGGCGGCCACGAGCCGCATCTCGACCTGCCCGGCCTTGTCCAGCTTCTGCACCTCGGGCTCGCCGGCCATCGCGAGCGCACGCTCGGGACGGCCCAGACCGCGCTCGCAGTCCGCCATGACGGGCCACAGCTCGACGCTGCCGGTCATCCGCCGCGCGGCCCGGAACTCGGCCAGCGCCTCGGAGTACTTCTGCGTCGCGTACGCCGCGAAGCCGGCGGCCTCACGGACGGCCGCGACGCGGGAGGCGAGCCGCAGGGCGATGCGCGAGTACTCGTACGCCTTCTCCGGCTCCTCGTCGATCAGCTGGGCGACCATGACCAGGTTGCGGGAGACCTCTTCGGCCAGCCCCTTGGGCAGGCTCATGAGCTCCTGGCGCACATCGGGGTCGATCTCGTCACCGGTGACCTCCGGCGGGATCGGCAGGCGCTTGACCGGCGCGCGGTCCGGACGGTCCCGGTCGTCCCGGCGCCCGAAGCCGCCGCGGTCGTCACGGCCCGGCCCACGGTAGCCGCCCCGGTCGTCCCGACGGTCGTCGCGGCCGCGGAAGCCACCGCCACCACGCCGGTCGTCGTCACGACGCGGCCCACGGGGCCGCTCGTCACGCCGGTCGTCGCGGCGGAAACCGCCACCGCGGTTGTCGTCACGGCGGTCATCGCGCTGGTACGAGGAGGGACGGTCGTCGCGGCGGTCGTCACGCTGGTACGAGGAGGACGGACGCTCGTCGCGACGGAAGCCACCGCCGCCGCGGTTGTCGTCACGCCGGTCGTCGCGGCGGAAGGACGGACGCTCGTCACGACGGAAGCCACCGCCACCGCCGCGGTTGTCGTCGCGGCGGTCGTCACGCTGGTACGAGGAGGACGGACGCTCGTCGCGACGGAAGCCACCGCCGCCGCGGTTGTCGTCACGCCGGTCGTCGCGACGGAAGCCGCCACCGCGGTTGTCGTCACGACGGTCGTCACGCTGGTACGAGGAGGACGGACGGTCGTCACGGCGGAAACCGCCACCGCTGCCGCCGCCACGGTTGTCGTCACGGCGGAAACCGCCACCGCTGCCGCCACCGCGGTTGTCATCGCGACGGAAGCCACCGCCGCCACCGCGGTTGTCGTCGCGGCGGTCGTCACGCTGGTACGAGGAGGACGGACGGTCGTCACGGCGGAAGCCACCGCCGCTGCCGCCGCCACGGTTGTCGTCGCGACGGAAGCCGCCGCCACCGCCGCCGCCACCGCGGTTGTCGTCACGGCGGAAGGACGGACGGTCGTCGCGGCCACGGTAGCCACCGCCACCGCCACCACTGCGGTTGTCGTCACGACGGTCGTCACGCTGGAACGAGGAGGACGGACGGTCGTCACGGCGGAAACCGCCACCGCTGCCGCCGCCACGGTTGTCGTCACGGCCACGGTAGCCACCGCCACCGCTGCCACCACGGTTGTCGTCGCGACGGAAGCCGCCGCCACCGCTGCCGCCACCGCGGTTGTCGTCACGGCGGAAGGACGGACGGTCGTCGCGGCCACGGTAGCCACCGCCACCGCCGCCACCGCGGTTGTCGTCACGACGGTCGTCACGCTGGTACGAGGAAGAGGGACGGTCGTCACGGCGGAAACCGCCACCGCTGCCGCCGCCACGGTTGTCGTCGCGGCGGTCGTCGCGGCGGAAGGACGGACGGTCGTCGCGGCCACGGTAGCCGCCGCCACCGCCTCCGCCACGGTTGTCGTCACGGCGCGGCCCACGGAAGCCGCCACGGTCGCCACCCTCACGGCGGCGCGGCTCGCGCTCCGGACGGTCGTCGGGAGAGTTGGTGGACATCGACGTGACTCCTGTCTTCGGGTACTGCAGTCATTCTCGCGCAGCCGGCACCCCGACGCGCTTCAGAAAAATTCAGGGAAAAACAAAAGGACCCCCAATCCCAGCGTGAACGCTGGGACCAGGGGTCCTGAAATATTGTTCGGCGGCGTCCTACTCTCCCACAGGGTCCCCCCTGCAGTACCATCGGCGCTGAAAGGCTTAGCTTCCGGGTTCGGAATGTAACCGGGCGTTTCCCTAACGCTATGACCACCGAAACCCTATCGGTTTCGAGCGAACAAGCACACTCTGTAGTTGTGTTCTAGCTCAAGAAACCAGCAACCGTTCGTTGCTTCAGAACTAACACAGTGGACGCGAGCAACTGAGGACAAGCCCTCGGCCTATTAGTACCGGTCAGCTCCACCCATTACTGGGCTTCCACATCCGGCCTATCAACCCAGTCGTCTACTGGGAGCCTTACCCTCTCAAGGAGGTGGGAATACTCATCTCGAAGCAGGCTTCCCGCTTAGATGCTTTCAGCGGTTATCCCTCCCGAACGTAGCCAACCAGCCATGCCCTTGGCAGGACAACTGGCACACCAGAGGTTCGTCCGTCCCGGTCCTCTCGTACTAGGGACAGCCCTTCTCAATATTCCTACGCGCACAGCGGATAGGGACCGAACTGTCTCACGACGTTCTAAACCCAGCTCGCGTACCGCTTTAATGGGCGAACAGCCCAACCCTTGGGACCGACTCCAGCCCCAGGATGCGACGAGCCGACATCGAGGTGCCAAACCATCCCGTCGATATGGACTCTTGGGGAAGATCAGCCTGTTATCCCCGGGGTACCTTTTATCCGTTGAGCGACGGCGCTTCCACAAGCCACCGCCGGATCACTAGTCCCGACTTTCGTCCCTGCTCGACCCGTCGGTCTCACAGTCAAGCTCCCTTGTGCACTTACACTCAACACCTGATTGCCAACCAGGCTGAGGGAACCTTTGGGCGCCTCCGTTACCCTTTGGGAGGCAACCGCCCCAGTTAAACTACCCATCAGACACTGTCCCTGATCCGGATCACGGACCGAGGTTAGACATCCAGCACGACCAGAGTGGTATTTCAACGGCGACTCCACCATGACTGGCGTCACGGCTTCAAAGTCTCCCACCTATCCTACACAAGCCGAACCGAACACCAATATCAAACTGTAGTAAAGGTCCCGGGGTCTTTCCGTCCTGCTGCGCGAAACGAGCATCTTTACTCGTAGTGCAATTTCACCGGGCCTATGGTTGAGACAGTCGAGAAGTCGTTACGCCATTCGTGCAGGTCGGAACTTACCCGACAAGGAATTTCGCTACCTTAGGATGGTTATAGTTACCACCGCCGTTTACTGGCGCTTAAGTTCTCAGCTTCGCCCTGTCGAAACAGAGCTAACCGGTCCCCTTAACGTTCCAGCACCGGGCAGGCGTCAGTCCGTATACATCGCCTTACGGCTTCGCACGGACCTGTGTTTTTAGTAAACAGTCGCTTCTCGCTGGTCTCTGCGGCCACCCCCAGCTCACGGAGTAAATCCGATCACCAGACGTGGCCCCCCTTCTCCCGAAGTTACGGGGGCATTTTGCCGAGTTCCTTAACCATAGTTCACCCGAACGCCTCGGTATTCTCTACCTGACCACCTGAGTCGGTTTAGGGTACGGGCCGCCATGAAACTCGCTAGAGGCTTTTCTCGACAGCATAGGATCATCCACTTCACCACAATCGGCTCGGCATCAGGTCTCAGCCTTAATGTGTGACGGATTTGCCTACCACACGGCCTACACCCTTACCCCGGGACTACCACCGCCCGGGCTGGACTACCTTCCTGCGTCACCCCATCGCTTACCTACTACCACCTTGGGTCAGCGGCTCCACCACTCCCCTTTGCCCGAAGGCTCCAGGGCGGCTTCACGGCCTTAGCATTAATGGGCTCGATATTGGGCGTTTCAAAGCGGGTACCGGAATATCAACCGGTTGTCCATCGACTACGCCTGTCGGCCTCGCCTTAGGTCCCGACTTACCCTGGGCAGATCAGCTTGACCCAGGAACCCTTAGTCAATCGGCGCACACGTTTCTCACGTGTGTATCGCTACTCATGCCTGCATTCTCACTCGTGAACCGTCCACAACTCGCTTCCGCGGCTGCTTCACCCGGCACACGACGCTCCCCTACCCATCACAGCGGGCGTTGGCCCTATTGCTGCAATGACACGACTTCGGCGGTACGCTTGAGCCCCGCTACATTGTCGGCGCGGAATCACTTGACCAGTGAGCTATTACGCACTCTTTCAAGGGTGGCTGCTTCTAAGCCAACCTCCTGGTTGTCTCTGCGACTCCACATCCTTTCCCACTTAGCGTACGCTTAGGGGCCTTAGTCGATGCTCTGGGCTGTTTCCCTCTCGACCATGGAGCTTATCCCCCACAGTCTCACTGCCGTGCTCTCACTTACCGGCATTCGGAGTTTGGCTAAGGTCAGTAACCCGGTAGGGCCCATCGCCTATCCAGTGCTCTACCTCCGGCAAGAAACACACGACGCTGCACCTAAATGCATTTCGGGGAGAACCAGCTATCACGGAGTTTGATTGGCCTTTCACCCCTAACCACAGGTCATCCCCCAGGTTTTCAACCCTGGTGGGTTCGGTCCTCCACGAAGTCTTACCTCCGCTTCAACCTGCCCATGGCTAGATCACTCCGCTTCGGGTCTTGAGCGTGCTACTGAATCGCCCTATTCGGACTCGCTTTCGCTACGGCTTCCCCACACGGGTTAACCTCGCAACACACCGCAAACTCGCAGGCTCATTCTTCAAAAGGCACGCAGTCACGAGACATAGCAAGCTATGTCCGACGCTCCCACGGCTTGTAGGCACACGGTTTCAGGTACTATTTCACTCCGCTCCCGCGGTACTTTTCACCATTCCCTCACGGTACTATCCGCTATCGGTCACCAGGGAATATTTAGGCTTAGCGGGTGGTCCCGCCAGATTCACACGGGATTTCTCGGGCCCCGTGCTACTTGGGTGTCTCTTAAACGAGCCGCATGAATTTCAGCTACGGGGGTCTTACCCTCTACGCCGGACCTTTCGCATGTCCTTCGCCTATCCATACGGTTTCTGACTCGTCTCACAGCCGGCAGACTGTGAAAAAGAGATCCCACAACCCCGCATGCGCAACCCCTGCCGGGTCTCACACGCATACGGTTTGGCCTCATCCGGTTTCGCTCGCCACTACTCCCGGAATCACGGTTGTTTTCTCTTCCTGAGGGTACTGAGATGTTTCACTTCCCCTCGTTCCCTCCACATGCCCTATGTGTTCAGGCATGGGTGACAGCCCATGACGACTGCCGGGTTTCCCCATTCGGAAACCCCCGGATCAAAGCCTGGTTGACGGCTCCCCGGGGACTATCGTGGCCTCCCACGTCCTTCATCGGTTCCTGGTGCCAAGGCATCCACCGTGCGCCCTTAAAAACTTGGCCACAGATGCTCGCGTCCACTGTGTAGTTCTCAAGCAACGACCAGCCACCCATCACCCTGATCCAAAGAATCAAGTTCACTGGGGCCGGCATCGCGAAGGTTCGACCAACCGGCCGTACCCTCAGATACCCAACAACGTGCCAAGCGCGACCCTCTCGGTCCTTCCCGTGTTCCACGCCGAAGCAGTACTAACAGGAGACTCTGAAGAATCGCGCCAACTAATCAACGTTCCACCCATGAGCTGACCGTGCAGAACGTTTGCCTGCAATCGGTACTGTGCTCCTTAGAAAGGAGGTGATCCAGCCGCACCTTCCGGTACGGCTACCTTGTTACGACTTCGTCCCAATCGCCAGTCCCACCTTCGACAGCTCCCTCCCACAAGGGGTTGGGCCACCGGCTTCGGGTGTTACCGACTTTCGTGACGTGACGGGCGGTGTGTACAAGGCCCGGGAACGTATTCACCGCAGCAATGCTGATCTGCGATTACTAGCAACTCCGACTTCATGGGGTCGAGTTGCAGACCCCAATCCGAACTGAGACCGGCTTTTTGAGATTCGCTCCGCCTCGCGGCATCGCAGCTCTTTGTACCGGCCATTGTAGCACGTGTGCAGCCCAAGACATAAGGGGCATGATGACTTGACGTCGTCCCCACCTTCCTCCGAGTTGACCCCGGCGGTCTCCTGTGAGTCCCCATCACCCCGAAGGGCATGCTGGCAACACAGGACAAGGGTTGCGCTCGTTGCGGGACTTAACCCAACATCTCACGACACGAGCTGACGACAGCCATGCACCACCTGTATACCGACCACAAGGGGGGCACTATCTCTAATGCTTTCCGGTATATGTCAAGCCTTGGTAAGGTTCTTCGCGTTGCGTCGAATTAAGCCACATGCTCCGCTGCTTGTGCGGGCCCCCGTCAATTCCTTTGAGTTTTAGCCTTGCGGCCGTACTCCCCAGGCGGGGAACTTAATGCGTTAGCTGCGGCACCGACGACGTGGAATGTCGCCAACACCTAGTTCCCAACGTTTACGGCGTGGACTACCAGGGTATCTAATCCTGTTCGCTCCCCACGCTTTCGCTCCTCAGCGTCAGTAATGGCCCAGAGATCCGCCTTCGCCACCGGTGTTCCTCCTGATATCTGCGCATTTCACCGCTACACCAGGAATTCCGATCTCCCCTACCACACTCTAGCCTGCCCGTATCGGATGCAGACCCGGGGTTAAGCCCCGGGCTTTCACACCCGACGTGACAAGCCGCCTACGAGCTCTTTACGCCCAATAATTCCGGACAACGCTTGCGCCCTACGTATTACCGCGGCTGCTGGCACGTAGTTAGCCGGCGCTTCTTCTGCAGGTACCGTCACTTTCGCTTCTTCCCTGCTGAAAGAGGTTTACAACCCGAAGGCCGTCATCCCTCACGCGGCGTCGCTGCATCAGGCTTTCGCCCATTGTGCAATATTCCCCACTGCTGCCTCCCGTAGGAGTCTGGGCCGTGTCTCAGTCCCAGTGTGGCCGGTCGCCCTCTCAGGCCGGCTACCCGTCGTCGCCTTGGTGAGCCGTTACCTCACCAACAAGCTGATAGGCCGCGGGCTCATCCTTCACCGCCGGAGCTTTTAACCAGCCCCCATGCAGAGGCCGGTGTTATCCGGTATTAGACCCCGTTTCCAGGGCTTGTCCCAGAGTGAAGGGCAGATTGCCCACGTGTTACTCACCCGTTCGCCACTAATCCACCCCGAAGGGCTTCATCGTTCGACTTGCATGTGTTAAGCACGCCGCCAGCGTTCGTCCTGAGCCAGGATCAAACTCTCCGTGAATGTTTGCTCGGCCAGTAAATTAATACAGCCGGCGTTACACTCGCGTTGAGCGGAACAGTCATGCCGGAATGTGGCCGACTGTTCACAGCGTCCTCGCTGTGTGCCACCCCGTGGGGTGGACTTTTTCAAAGGAACCTCGACCATCCGAAGATGGACGGGGTATCAACTAATCTGGCGTTGATTTTTGGCACGCTGTTGAGTTCTCAAGGTGCGGACGCTTCCTTTGTACTGACCCTCTCGGGCTTTCCTCCGGGCGCTTCCTTCGTTCTTACGTTTCCGACTCTATCAGATCTTTCCGATCCGATTTCCTCGGTGCTTTCCGGTCCCGATTTGTTTTCTCGGGGCCTTCCGGCGTGTCCACTACGTTAGCCGATTTCCCAGGAGACTCATAATCGAGCCTTTCGAAACGAATTCCGGCATGCCGAAATAAGCCCCGTTGGGATTCTTCGTAAGGAGTGGATGGCCGCTCTCGGGAGGCTTGAGTAAGCACTGCCCGTCTCAAGCGGCTCGGGCCACATTACGCACCTGTTGCGCCCGAGTCAAGGCGACGCTTCCGCGGCGCGTGCGCCCGGTAGGGGCTGACCGTGTGGTCGCCGTCGATCCAGAAGCGCCAGGGGTGCGGGGCGCCGTCGCCGCCCACTCCCGTGCGGGGGCCGGTGCGGATCCGGTCGGGCGGTGCGGGTGCGCCCGTGAGCAGGGAGATCGGGGCGTCCGGGCCGCCGCAGGTGTCGGTGCCGTTGAGGGAGAGGGCGACGTCGAGGGCGGTGGCCAGGCGGGCCGGGCCCTTGGCGAGCTCGGAGTCGTACCGGGCCGAGAGGCGACGCTTCCTGGCCTGTTCCGTACCGCTCAGGATTTCGCCCGCTCGGAGCAGTACCCCGCTCGCGTGCCCTTCCGGGCCGCACACCAGGTTCAGGCAGTGCCACATGCCGTAGGTGAAGTAGACGTACGCGTGTCCGGGCGGGCCGAACATGACGGCGTTGCGGGCGGTACGGCCCCGGAAGGCGTGCGAGCCGGGGTCGATCGCGCCGGCGTACGCCTCCACCTCGGTGAGGCGGAGCTCGATGCGGCCGTCCGGGGCGTTCCGTACGAGGGTGCGGCCCAGGAGATCGGGGGCCACCTCCAGAACGGGGCGGTCGAAGAAGGCCCGCGTGAGCGGCGTACGGTCGGGGCTCTCGCTCATGCCGTCCGAGCGTAGTGGGGAACCGGCTACGGTCGTCACGCGTATGTAGGGGTCAGGACAGCGCAGGACACATAAGGAGTCGTTGATGGGGTTCAAGAAGCTGCTCGCGAGCCTGGGTGCGGGCGGGGCGTCGGTGGAGACGGTGCTCACCGAGGAGAACGTCGTCCCGGGTGGCGTCGTCCAGGGTGAGGTGCGGATCCAGGGCGGTTCCGTGGCCCAGCAGATCGAGGGACTGTCCGTCGGCCTGCAGGCGCGGGTCGAGGTCGAGGGCGGCGAGCAGGAGCACAAGCAGGACATCGAGTTCGTGAAGGTGCGGCTCGGCGGGGCCTTCGAGGTGCAGGCCGGGGCGGTGCACGTGGTGCCGTTCGGCCTGGAGATCCCGTGGGAGACGCCGGTCACCGCCATCGCGGGGCAGCAGCTGCGCGGCATGAACATCGGGGTGACGACCGAGCTGGAGATCGCCCGCGCGGTGGACTCCGGGGACCTGGACCCGATCAACGTGCACCCGCTGCCGGCACAGCAGGCGATCCTCGACGCGTTCATCCAGCTGGGTTTCCGCTTCAAGAGCGCGGACATGGAGCGCGGGCACATCCGCGGGACGCGGCAGCGGCTGCCGTTCTACCAGGAGATCGAGTTCTTCGCGCCGCAGCAGTACCGCGGGCTGAACCAGGTCGAGGTCAGCTTCGTCGCGGACGACCGGGAGATGGACGTCGTCCTGGAGATGGACAAGAAGCCGGGTCTGTTCACCGAGGGCAGCGACTCGTTCCGGTCCTTCACGGTGGGGCTGCACGACTTCCACACCACCGACTGGGCGGCATACCTGAACCAGTGGCTCGCCGAGGTCGGCGGGCGTCGCAACTGGCTCTAGGCTCGGCCGCACAGGACGTGTTCAGAGTGGCCAGCGATACGGAGGTTCCAGACGTGGCCGAGGGCAAGAGGGCGCCGCTCCCCCATGACTTCCATCCGCCGGTGCCGGAGTTCACCGTGGTGAGCGACGACGTCGTGCCGGGCGGGGTGCTGAAGGACGCTCAGGTGTACGCGGCGGGGAACACCTCGCCGCAGCTGAGCTGGGAGGGCTTCCCCGCGGGGACGAAGAGCTTCGCGGTGACGTGCTTCGACCCGGACGCGCCGACGGGCAGCGGTTTCTGGCACTGGGTGCTGTTCGACCTCCCGGTGTCGGTGACGGAGCTGCCGGCCGGTGCCGGTTCGGGTGCGTTCACGGGGCTGCCGGCGGGTGCCGTGCAGGCGCGTAACGACTACGGGTCGAGGGACTTCGGCGGGGCGGCGCCGCCGGCCGGGGAGAACCACCGCTATGTGTTCACGGTGTACGCGGTGGACACGGAGAAGCTGGGGCCCGACGCGGACGCGTCGCCGGCCGCGGTCGGCTTCCACCTGCGCTTCCACACGCTGGGGCGGGCGCAGCTGATCGGCTCGTACACGGGTCCCGCGGAGAGCTGAGCATTCGTTCGTTGTTTGCCCGCTTCTGGTCTTGGAGAGATCAGAAGCGGGCATCTTTCTTTTCGCGGATATTGCGTTGTCCTACCCGGCGTGCCCGGCCAGAGTTGATCCAAGCCCGGAGCCCACAAGGGGGGCTGGGCCGGCACACGGGAGGTGGGCACAATGCGGGACACGCTGGTTCTGAACGCGAGCTTCGAGCCGCTTTCTACGGTCACACTCAACCGTGCGGTGGTGCTTGTCCTGCAGGACAAGGCCGTCGTGGAGCAGGAACACCCGGGCCTGCGCATGCGGGCGGCCGCCCTGGACATGCCGGTGCCACGGGTGATCAGGCTCTGCCGCTACGTCCGGGTGCCCTTCCGAAGACAGGCTCCGTGGTCGAGGCGGGGTGTGCTGGTGCGGGACCAGCACCGGTGCGCGTACTGCGGGCGGCGGGCGACGACGGTGGACCACGTCGTGCCGCGTGCGCAGGGCGGTGGCGATCACTGGCTGAACACGGTGGCCTCGTGCGCGGAGGACAACCACCGCAAGGCGGACCGGACGCCGGAGCAGGCGGGGATGCCGCTGCTGCACCAGCCGTTCGTGCCGACGCCGGCGGACGCGATGCTGCTCGCGATGCGGGCCGGTGAGCGGTCGGAGCTTCCGGACTGGCTGACGGACCAGGCCGCTTAGGCCTTCTGCGTATCCCCTTGTGTGTCGTGTGGGCCCGCCCCCGGTCGGGGGGCGGGCCCCGCCGTCATCTCAGGGTGAGCTGGAGGATGGCGACGACGCCGACGGCGATGATCACTCCGCGCAGGACGGCGGGTGAGAGGCGCTTGCCGACCTTGGCGCCGATCTGGCCGCCGATGGTGGAGCCGACGGCGATGAGCAGGACGGCGGTCCAGTCGAAGTCGGCGACGAAGAGGAAGAAGACGGCGGCGACGCCGTTGACGACGGCGCCGAGGATGTTCTTGACGGCGTTGATGCGCTGCAGTGTGTCGTGGATCAGCAGGCCCATGAGCGACAGGTAGAGGACGCCTTGCGCGGCGCCGAAGTAGCCCCCGTAGACGCTGGCGAGGAAGAGCCCGGCGAGGAGGGCGGGGCCGCCGTCGGGGTGGGCCTCGGTGCCGGTGGCCTCGCGGCGGCGCTGGACGGCGGCGGCGATGCGGGGCTGCAGGAGGACGAGGAGGAGCGCGATGCCGATGAGGACGGGGACGATCGCGTCGAAGGCGTCGGAGGGCAGCGAGAGGAGGAGGATCGCGCCGACGAGACCGCCGACGAGGGCGGTGCCGCCGAGGCGGAGGACGCGCTTCTTCTGTCCCTTGAGTTCGCTGCGGTAGCCGATGGCGCCGCTGATGGAGCCGGAGACGAGGCCGAGGGTGTTGGAGACGTTCGCGGTGATCGGCGGCAGGCCGGTGGCGAGGAGGACGGGGAACGTGATCAGCGTTCCCGATCCGACGACGGTGTTGATGGCGCCGGCGGCCGTGCCGGCGCCGAAGACTGCCAGTGCTTCCCAGATGGACAACGCCATCTCCTTACAGGATCAGTGAGTCGCCTCCCCGCCCCGGTGTGTCGGTCCGGGGTCGAGGGGCTCGCACTGATCATGCACGAGAGTTACGTGTACGTGTCAGTCAACCCGGGGTTCTTCGCGACGCTCCGAACCGTCCCTGGGCGCCGGGGTCTTGGTGTCGAAGCCGGGGGCACCGGGTGCGACGTTGCCGAAGGCGCCGGAGAGGCCCTTGAGGGCGTCGCCGATCTCGCTGGGCACGATCCAGAGCTTGTTGGCGTCGCCCTCGGCGATCTTCGGGAGCATCTGGAGGTACTGGTAGGAGAGCAGCTTCTGGTCGGGGTCACCGGCGTGGATGGCCTCGAAGACCGTACGGACGGCCTGGGCCTCGCCCTCGGCGCGGAGCGCGGCGGCCTTGGACTCGCCCTCGGCGCGCAGGATCGCCGACTGCTTCTCGCCCTCGGCGGTGAGGATCTGGGACTGGCGGATGCCTTCGGCGGTGAGGATCGCGGCGCGCTTGTCGCGGTCGGCGCGCATCTGCTTCTCCATCGAGTCCTGGATGGAGGTGGGCGGCTCGATCGCCTTGAGCTCGACGCGGTTGACGCGGATGCCCCACTTGCCGGTGGCCTCGTCGAGGACGCCGCGCAGGGCCGCGTTGATCTCCTCGCGGGAGGTGAGGGTGCGCTCCAGGTCCATGCCGCCGATGATGTTGCGGAGGGTCGTGACGGTGAGCTGCTCGATGGCCTGGATGTAGCTGGCGACTTCGTAGGTCGCGGCGCGGGCGTCCGTCACCTGGTAGTAGATGACGGTGTCGATGTTGACGACCAGGTTGTCCTGGGTGATCACCGGCTGCGGCGGGAACGGCACGACCTGCTCGCGGAGGTCGATGCGGTTGCGGATGCGGTCGATGAACGGGACGACGATGTTGAGTCCGGCGTTGAGCGTGCGGGTGTAGCGGCCGAAGCGCTCCACGATCGCGGCGCTCGCCTGGGGGATGACCTGGATGGTCTTGATCAGGGCGATGAAGACAAGCACCACCAGAATGATCAGGACGATGATGACTGCTGACATCGTGTTCCCTGTGCCCTTCGCTGCGGGTTGCCGGTTGACTACGAGATGATGATCGAGTTTCCCAGACCGCGGGGCGTCATGGGCGAGGTTCGGTCACATGAGGCCGCGTCGAGGTCGCCCGGGGTCACATGACCACGGCGGTCGCCCCGTCGATGTCGACGACGTCGACCTGTTCGCCCGGTTCGAAGCTCTGGCCGGTGTCGAGCGTGCGGGCGGACCAGACCTCGCCGTTGAGCTTGATGCGGCCGCCGGCGGAGTCCACCCGTTCCAGGACCAGGGCCTGACGGCCCTTCAGCGCGTCGATGCCGGTGGCGAGTCGGGGGCGGCCGTCGCGGTGGCGGGCCGCTATGGGGCGGACCACCGCGATGAGGGAGACGGAGACGGCGGCGAAGGCGATCACCTGCGCGACGACGCCGAAGCCGAGGGCCGCGGTCACCGCCCCGGCGACCGCGCCGACGGACAGCATGCCGAACTCGGGCATCGCGGTCAGGACCAGGGGAATGCCGAGCCCCACCGCGCCGATCAGCCACCAGACCCATGCGTCGATGTCCACCAGGTCATGGTAGGGCGGGGTGGGGCTTCCCGGACAGGGCGCGGTGGGGGCGTGGCGCTGTGCGGTCGCCAGGCCCCGGCCGGCTACTTGAGGGGCAGGCCCTGCGCGGTGTAGCGGTCGCCGACGTGCTCGACGACGAGCGGGAGGCCGAAGCAGCGGGAGAGGTTGCGGGAGGTCAGCTCGGTCTCCATGGGGCCCGCGGCGAGGACCTTGCCCTGACGGATCATCAGGACGTGGGTGAAGCCGGGCGGGATCTCCTCGACGTGGTGCGTCACCATGATCATCGAGGGGGCGTACGGGTCGCGGGCGAGGCGGCCGAGGCGGCGGACCAGGTCCTCGCGGCCGCCGAGGTCCAGGCCGGCGGCGGGCTCGTCGAGGAGGAGGAGCTCCGGGTCGGTCATCATCGCGCGGGCGATCAGGGTGCGCTTGCGCTCGCCCTCGGAGAGGGTGCCGAACTTCCGGTCCAGGTAGTCGGTCATGCCGAGGCGGTCGAGGAAGGCCTTGGCGCGCTCCTCGTCGACCGGGTCGTAGTCCTCGTGCCAGGTCGCCGTCATGCCGTACGCGGCGGTGAGGACGGTCTGCAGGACGGTCTGTCGCTTGGGGAGCTTCTCCGCCATGGCGATGCCGGCCATGCCGATGCGGGGGCGGAGGTCGAAGACGTCGACACCCCCGAGGCGCTCGCCGAGGATGGTGGCCGTGCCCTTGGTGGGGTAGAGGTAGCTGGAGGCGACGTTGAGCAGGGTGGTCTTGCCGGCGCCGTTGGGGCCGAGGATGACCCAGCGCTCGCCCTCCTTGACCGACCAGGAGACCTCGTCCACCAGAGCCCGTCCGTCGCGGACCACGGATACGTCCACCAGCTCCAGTACATCGCTCATGAGCGCGTTGTCTCCCCTTGCGGTCGAATCTTTGTCGTCGCCTTGCGCCTGTGGGCGCGGCGTCCAGGGAAAACCTACGCCACCGGCGGGCCGGGCCGGTCCTTAGGGCTTGCTTTGCGCCGTGGGGCCGCCCGCGAGTCCCTAGGCTGGGGGGCATGCTTTCGGAACCACGCTCAGGACGTCTGGCCGCTTGGGGCAATGCCCTGCTGGCCGGGGCGGTGTCGCCGGACGACGCGGCGCTCGCCATTGTCGGGGAGGACGCGGTGCACCGCGTGGAGGGGCTGCCGGGCGAGGCGGGGCCGGTCGGCCTGACGCTGGCGCTCGGGCGGCTGCGGCGGCTCGGGGTGACCGGGTGGCGGGTGGCGCTGCCCGCGCCGGGGCATCCGCTGGGGCTGAGCGGACCGCCGGACTTCAACGCGCGGGCGTTGGAGGCGGAGGAGGCCGTGGTCGGCTTCGGCGCGCCGTACGGTCTGGTGCCCGAGGTCTCGGAGGCGGGGCCCGCGGGCGACGTGCACGTGGAGGTCGTCTGGCGCTGCCTCGCGGTACGGGAGGCTCCGCCGGCGGACGTGCCGTCCCTGGGCGAGGCGGAGCGGGAGCTCGCGGAGGCCCTCCGGGAGGCGACGACGGTCCTGACCCGCCTCGACGTGGCCGCCTCGGGCCCGACCGCCGACGCGGCCCGCGACGCCTACCGCGCCCGCGCGGAGGCCGGCCGCGAGGTCCTGGCCCCCGGCTACCCGCCCCGCGCGGTCCGCGTCCTCGAACTGGCCCAGCGCATCGGCCTCCTCGTGGACCTGGCGTACGACCACGGCCACGGCGGCGCGGTGAGCGCGGCGGAGATGGCGGCGCGGGGGGCGGCGCTGCGGCCGGTGGAGCGGGTGGCGCGACGGGCGCAGGTCGCGGCGTACAACGCGTACGTGGAGGAGAGGGAACGGGAGCGGGGGGTCTAGTCGTCGGTCGGGGCTCGGGAGGGCCGGCCGTGGAACGGCGTCGGCCCCCGGACGGGGTCCGGGGGCCGGGGGTTCGGGGAGGGCGTCAGTGGTTGACGGCGCCGTTGCCGAAGGCCGGGTTGAGCAGGCCGATCACGTTGATCGTGTTGCCGGAGACGTTCACGGGAACGTGGACCGGGACCTGCACCAGGTTGCCGGAGGCGACACCCGGGGAGTGGAGGGCCTGGCCCTGGGCGTCCGCGTTCGCGGAGGCGACACCGGCACCGGCGGCGACGAGGCCACCGGCGACCATGGTGAGGGCAGCGGCCTTCTTGAGGTTGTTCACTTCAGGATCCTCCTGGTCATCGCTGCGGCCGGTCCGCCGCAGCACGCCATGGAGAACGCCCCCGGCCCCGCTCGGTTGCGCCGAACGGGGGACATACACACGACGGTATGACTAGGGGAACGGGTGTGCCCCGGGAGGCGTGGGGGGCATAGGGGACCTACGAGGTCAGGCCGTGGCGTACCGCCCAGAGCGCGGCCTGGGTGCGGTCGGCGAGGTCCAGCTTCATGAGGATGTTCGAGACGTGGGTCTTGACCGTCTTCTCGGAGAGGACGAGTGCCCGGGCGATCTCCCGGTTGGAGCGTCCGTCGGCGATCAGGCCGAGGACCTCCTTCTCCCGCTCGGTCAGGGTGGAGCCGCGGCCCGTGCCGCCGCCCTGGCCGTGGTCCTCCTGGCTGAGCAGGGCGCCGGCGACCTCGGCCTGGAGCAGGACGTGGCCGGCGTGGACGGAACGGATGGCGCCGGCGAGCGCGTCGGGGTCGATGTCCTTGTAGACGTATCCGCTCGCGCCGGCCCGCAGCGCGGGGACGACCGTGCGCTGTTCGGTGAAGCTGGTGACGATCAGGACGCGCGCCGGGTTGGCCAGCTCGCGCAGCCGGCGCAGCGCCTCGATGCCGTCGGTGCCGGGCATCTTGACGTCCATGAGGACGACGTCGGGCCGCAGCTGCTCGGCGGCGGCCACGCCCTCGGCGCCGTCGGACGCCTCCCCCACGACCTCTATGTCCTCCTGGACCTCCAGGAAGGTGCGCAGGCCCCTGCGGACGACCTGGTGGTCGTCGACCAGCAGGACGCGGATCGCCTTCCTCTTCTCCTCAGCCACCGGGGACCTCCATCTCGATCGTGGTGCCCCGCCCCGGGGCCGATGTCACGGTCAGTGTGCCGCCCACTCCCGCGGACCGGTCCCGCATGGAGACCAGGCCCAGGTGGCGGCCCGCGCGGCGGACGGTGCGCGGCTCGAAGCCCTGGCCGTCGTCGGTGACGGCGAGCCGTGCCCCCTGGCCGCTGCGGGTGAGGGAGACGGTGACGAGGGCCGCGCCGGAGTGGCGCAGCGCGTTGTGCAGCGCCTCCTGCGCGACCCGCAGCACGGCCTCCTCCTGGGCGGCGGGCAGCGCGCGGACGCCGGAGCTGTCGAAGGTGACGCGGGCGGTGTGGGCCCGGTCGAGGACCTGGATCTGGGTGCGCAGGGTGTGCACCAGGCCGTCCTCGTCCAGGGCGGCGGGCCGCAGCTCGACGACGGCGGCGCGCAGCTCGTCGGCCGCCTCGGCGGCGAGCGCGGCGACCTGCTGGAGCTCGTCCTTGGCCCGGGCCGGGTCGCGGTCGACGAGCGCGGCGGCGGCCTGGGCGGTGAGGCGCAGGGAGAACAGCTTCTGGCTGACGGCGTCGTGCAGCTCGTGGGCCAGGCGGGAGCGCTCCTCCGCGATGGTGAGCTCGCGGCTGCGCTCGTACAGCCGGGCGTTGGTCAGGGCGATGGCCGCGTGCTGCGCGAGGAGGGTGAGGAGCTCCTCGTCCTCGGCGGTGAAGCCGCAGCTCCCGGCCGGCTTGGGGCAGCGCTTGTTGGCGAGGAAGAGGGCCGCGATGATCTCGTCGCCGTCGCGGACCGGGAGGCCGAGGAAGTCGGACATGTCCGGGTGGGCCTCGGGCCAGCCCTCGAAGCGGGGGTCCTCGCGGACGTCGGCGAGCCGCTCGGGCTCCGCCTTGTGGAGCATCGCGGCGAGGATGCCGTGCTGGCGGGGCAGCGGGCCGATGGCCCGCCACTGCTCCTCGCTGACGCCGTCGACGACGAACTGGGCGAAGCCGCCGTGGTCGTCGGGGACGCCGAGCGCCGCGTACTCGGCGTCGAGCAGCTCGCGGGCGGAGGCGACGATCGTCTTGAGGACGTCGCGGACCTCCATCTGGCGGTTCATCGCCAGCAGGGCGCTGCTCACGGCGGCCAGCCCGGAGCTCGGTCGGTGACTCATGTGTTCACCGTACCGGCGGGGTGTGACGGTCCGTATCCGTCCGGGGACGGCGGTCGGCCGGGACCCGGGGACTAGGTCGAAGTGCCCTGGGCGGTCGGGGCCCGGGGACGAGGCGGCGGGCGGGGCGGGTCACGAGGCTGGATCCCATCGGTTCGTACGCGCGTGCACGCGCACGTGAGGAGAAGAGGGGTCGGTCATGGGTGTCGCGATCGTCACGGGGGCGTCGAAGGGGCTGGGCCGGGCGCTGGCGGCGGGGCTCGCCGCGCGCGGCTGGGACCTGGTGCTGGACGCCCGTACGGCGGCGGTACTGGAGGAGAGCGCGGCGGCGGTCCGGGCGCACGGCACGCGGGTGGTGGCGGTGCCGGGGGACGTCACGGACGCGGCGCACCGCGCGGAGCTGGTGGCGGCGGCGCGGCGGCTCGGCGGGCTGGACCTGCTGGTGAGCAACGCGAGCGTGCTCGGCGCGGAGCCGCTGGTGCCCCTGGACGCGCTGCCGCTGGACGGGCTGCGGGCCGCGTTCGAGACGAACGCGGTGGCCGCGCTGGGGCTCGTACAGGAGGGACTGCCGCTGCTGCGGGAGAGCGGGGCGGGGGCGGTGGTCGTGGTGAGCTCGGACGCGGCGGCGGAGCCGTACGGAACGTGGGGCGGGTACGGGGCGTCGAAGGCGGCGCTCGACCAGTTGGCGGCGGTGCTGGCGGTGGAGGAGCCGGGGCTGCGGGTGTGGGCGGTGGATCCGGGCGACATGGCGACGGACCTGTACGCGGCGGCGGTCCCGGACGACACGGATCCGCGGCCGGCGCCGGAGTCGGTGGTGCCGGGTTTCCTGGCCCTGGTGGAGCACCGCCCGGCGAGCGGGCGGTACGCGGCGGCGGAGCTGGTGGGGGTGGACAGGTGACCGTGGAACCGGACGGCGGAGGGCACGGGACGGCGGGCGGCCTCGGCGCGGCCGGATGCCACGGGGACGCCGCGGGCTTCGGGGACTCCGGGCACTCCGGGCACTCCGGGCACTCCGCGGGCTTCGGGCACACCGCGGGGCTTGGGACCGGCACGGGCCCAGGGACGGCCACAGCCCCCGGGGAGGCCGGATGCCGCAGGGAGCCCGCGGGGCCCGGAGCGGCCCTCGGCGAACGCGCGACCGCAGACGCAGGCCCGACCGACGGCGCACGCGCGACCGCAGGACCCGGAACCACCGTCGGCTTCCAGGACGTGCCCCAGGCGCTGTCGGCGCGGGTGCCGGCGGAGCAGCGTGGGGTGGGGCGGGGCCGGGACGACGTGCGGCTGCTCGTGTCGAGGGGGACGGAGGTGGCGCACCGGGCGTTCCGGGAGCTGCCGCGGTTGCTGCGGGCCGGGGACGTGCTGGTGGTGAACACCTCGGCGACGCTGGCGGCGGCGGTGGACGGGCGGCTGGGGGCGGAGCCGGGCGGCGAGCCGGTGGTCGTCCACTTCTCCACGCGGGGCGACGCCCGGCGGTGGGCGGTGGAGCTCCGCGCCCCGGACGGGGCGGGCACGACGCGGCCGCGGCCGGGCGGGCCGCGGGGCGCGGTGGTGCGGCTGCCGGGCGGGGCGCGGCTGGTGCTCGAGGAGCCGCTGGCGCCGGGCGCGGTGCGGCTGTGGTGGGCGCGGTCGAACGTCGAGGTGCCGGGGCTGCTCGCGCGGTACGGGCGGCCGATCCGTTACGGGTACACGGAGCGGGACCAGCCGGTGGCCGCGTACCAGACGGTGTTCGCGGTGCCGTCGCCCGACGGCGGGGGTTCGGCGGAGATGCCGAGCGCGGGGCGGCCGTTCACGGCGCGGCTGGTCGCGGAGCTGGTGAGCCGGGGCGTGCGGTTCGCCCCGGTGGTGCTGCACACGGGGGTGGCGTCGTCGGAGGCGCACGAGCCCCCGTATCCGGAGCGCTTCGAGGTGCCGGCCCCGACGGCGCGCCTGGTGAACGCGGCGCGGGCGGCCGGCGGGCGGGTGATCGCGGTGGGGACGACGACGGTGCGGGCGCTGGAGTCGGCGGCGGTCCCGGAGGCCGGTGGCGCCGTCGTGCGGGCCGCGGCGGGGTGGACCGGGCTCGTCGTGACGCCGGAGCGGGGGGTGCGGGTGGTGGACGGGCTGCTGACCGGGCTGCACGAGCCGGAGGCCTCGCACCTGCTGATGCTGGAGGCGGTGGCCGGGCGGCCCGCGCTGCGCCGCGCGTACGCCGAGGCGGTCCACGAGCACTACCTCTGGCACGAGTTCGGGGACGTCCACCTCATCCTCCCGGAGGAGGAGCCTCACCGTGCGCATTGCTGAAGCAACGCCTGGTGAGCTTGTTACGTGCCCGATGTGAGCCCGCGCATAGGACCCACGTCACTTACGAATCACCCTAGTGGACACGTAAAGGACAGATCAGCGCCGCCTGGACTGGTCTCCGACCGGTTCGGGGGCGCCCCTCCGGACCCCCTGATCCACTACCGCGGATCGTACGTCACACCTTTGCCACGGGATTTTGCTGCCGCTAAGAATTGCGTCCGTCGCCGCCGAGCAGGCGCAGCGCCGCCCCGGCCTGAGCGACCCCCTGCTATTCGAAGAGGTAGTGCCGTATGTCTGCGAAGACCCCTGGCCACAGTCGTGGTCTGAAGAAGACCCACAAGGCCACGATCGCCGGCGTCGCCGCTCTGAGCGCCGCAGCCCTCGGCTTCTCCCTCGCCCCCGGCCACGGTGGTGCCACCGAGACCGAGCCCCAGGCCCTCGCCCACACGCAGCAGGTCGCCTGGTCGTACAACGCGAACAGCCCGCAGGCGAAGGCGCTGGCCGCGAGCCTCGACTCGCAGCAGTCCACGATCGAGCTGAAGGCCAAGCAGGACGCCGCCGCCAAGGCGAAGGCGGACGCCGCGGCCAAGGCCAAGGCAGCCGCCAAGGCGAAGGCCGACGCCGCCGCCAAGGCCGCCGCCAAGGCGAAGGCCGACGCGAAGAAGCGCGCCGAGGCGAAGGCGGCCGCGAGCCGCGCCGCCGTCCGCAAGCCGGTCTTCGCGAACAACCTCGACGGCTGGATCCGCGAGGCGCTCTTCATCATGGACAAGCACGACATTCCGGGTACCTACAACGGCATCCACAAGAACGTGATGCGCGAGTCCAGCGGCAACCCGTTCGCGATCAACAACTGGGACATCAACGCCATCAACGGCGTGCCGTCCAAGGGTCTGCTGCAGGTCATCTACCCGACCTTCAAGGCGTACCACATCCCCGGCACCAAGTTCGACCAGTACGACCCGGTCGCCAACATCGTCGCCGCCTGCAACTACGCGGCCGACCGCTACGGCTCGATCGACAACGTCAACAGCGCGTACTGAGGCTCCCCGCAGCCGCAGCACATGCCGAAGGGCGGCACCCCGCACGGGGTGCCGCCCTTCGGGCGTGGCCTCGCGGCCGTTACTTGCGCATGACCTCGGGCTCGTGGCGGCGCAGCAGCCGCGCGACGAGCACGCAGCAGAGCGCGGCCATGAGCAGCTGGATGCCGAGGTCCAGGCTCCACTGCGCGACCGTGTGCTCCCACAGGCCGTCGAGGTTGTCCGGGTTCTTGTGGTCCCACGGCGGCATCAGGTGCGCCAGGTCGAGCGTGGTGCCGGCGCCGGCGATGCCCCAGCGGGACGGCATCAGCCAGGCGAACTGCTCCAGGCCGGGCGAGCCGTACACCTGGAAGAGGATGCCGGTGAACACGACCTGGATGATCGCGAACATGACGAGCAGCGGCATGGTCTTCTCGGCGGTCTTCACCAGGGCCGAGATGACCAGGCCGACCATCATCGAGGTCAGGCCGAGCGCGATGACCTGCACGCACAGCTCGACCGCCGGCGGCATGAACAGGCCCTCCTCCGGCAGCTCGCGGGTGGAGAAGCCGATGCCGCAGATGATCACGCCCTGGAAGGCGGTGATCACGCCGAGGACGATGACCTTGGACATCAGGTACGCGGAGCGGGACAGGCCGGTGGCGCGCTCCCGCTCGTAGATGACCCGTTCCTTGATCAGTTCTCGTACGGAGTTGGCGGCGCCCGAGAAGCACATGCCGACCGCGAGGATCAGCATGATCGTGCCGGCGTCGCCGTTGAAGCGGGAGGGCGCGACGGGCCGGCCCAGGCCGAAGTCGGCCGGGATGACCACCGAGACCGCGCCGAGCACGGCCGGCAGGATCACCATCAGGGCCAGGAAGCCCCGGTCGGAGGCGATCACCGACACGTAGCGGCGGATCAGGGTCCACAGCTGGGAGCCCCAGCCCTGCGGCTTGGGCGGGCGGGCCAGCGCCTGCTGGGCCTGCTGCGGCAGCTGGACCGGCTGGGCCGCGACGGCGTCGATCTCGGCCGCGTACATCTGGTAGTGCTGCGAGCCCTTCCAGCGGCCCGCCCAGTCGTAGTCGCGGTAGTTCTCGAAGGCGGAGAAGACGTCGGCCCAGGTGGAGTAGCCGAAGAAGTTCAGCGCCTCCTCCGGCGGGCCGAAGTAGGCCACCGAGCCGCCGGGCGCCATCACGAGCAGCTTGTCGCACAGGCCCAGCTCGGCCACCGAGTGGGTGACGACGAGGACCGTGCGGCCGTCGTCGGCGAGGCCGCGCAGCAGCTGCATGACGTCGCGGTCCATGCCCGGGTCGAGGCCGGAGGTCGGCTCGTCCAGGAAGATCAGCGAGGGCTTGGTCAGCAGCTCCAGGGCGACCGAGACGCGCTTGCGCTGGCCGCCGGAGAGGGAGGTGACCTTCTTCTCCTTGTGGATGTCCAGCTTGAGCTCGCGCAGCACCTCGCCGATGCGGGCCTCGCGCTCGGCCTCGGCGGTGTCGCCGGGGAAGCGCAGCTTGGCCGCGTAGCGGAGCGCCTTCTGGACGGTCAGCTCCTTGTGCAGGATGTCGTCCTGCGGGACCAGACCGATGCGCTGGCGCAGCTCGGCGAACTGCTTGTAGAGGCTGCGGTTGTCGTAGAGGACGTCACCCTGGTCGGCGGGCCGGTAGCCGGTGAGCGCCTTGAGGAGCGTCGACTTTCCGGAGCCGGAGGGGCCGATGACGCCGATGAGCGACTTCTCGGGGACGCCGAAGGTGACGTCCTTGAGGATCTGCTTGCCGCCCTCGACCGTCACCGTGAGGTGGCGGGCCGAGAAGGAGACCTCGCCGGTGTCGACGAACTCCTCGAGCTGGTTGCCGACGATCCGGAAGGTCGAGTGGCCGACGCCGACGATGTCGTTGGGGCCGATGAGGGCGGTGCCGCCCTTGGTGATCGGCTGACCGTTGACGTACGTGCCGTTGTGCGAGCCGAGGTCGCTGATCTCGAAGCGCCCGTCGGGCGTCGCGTGGAACTTGGCGTGCCGGCGCGAGACCTGGAGGTCGGAGACGACCAGCTCGTTCTCCAGCCCACGGCCGATGTGCATGACGTGGCCGAGGTCGAGCTGGTGGAAGGTGGTGGGGCTGCGGTCGCCGTGGACCGGGTACGCGCCCTGCGGGGCGGCCTGCTGGTGCGGGACCTGCGGCGGCTGCTGGGCCTGGGGCGCCTGCTGGTGCGGGACCGCCTGCGGTGCCTGCTGCTGCGGCTGCTGCTGCCAGCCCTGCTGCTGCGGCGGGGCCTGGTGCGTGGCCCAGTCCGCCTGCGCGGCGGCCTGCTGCTGCCCGGCGGCGTGCGCCTGGTGCGCGGGCTGCGCGTGCGGGGCCGCGGCCTGCTGGGCCGGTGCGGCGGGCTGCTGCTGGGCCGGCGCGCCGACGGCGGCGAGATTCAGCCGCGGGCCGTCGGTGGCGTTGCCGAGGTGGACGGCCGAGCCGGGGCCGATCTCCACCTGGTGGACCCGCTGGCCCTGTACGAACGTGCCGTTGGTGGAGCCGTGGTCCTCGATGACCCAACTCCGGCCGCCCCAGCTGATGGTGGCGTGCCGCCACGAGACCCTGGCGTCGTCGATGACCAGGTCGCCCTGGGGATCGCGGCCGAGGGTGTACGACCTGGCCGGATCGAGGGTCCAGGTCCTTCCATTCAATTCCAGTACGAGTTCTGGCACTCCATGCCCCACTACTTGTCCCCCGCGGTACCCCCGTCGTCGGGAGCCCAGGGATGATGAACATCCGGGGGAACTATTTCAGGCCCCGGGCCGTATCCGAAAGTCGGGCCGCGTGAAGAGCTTGCGCAACCCGCACGACGACGCCTCCGCGGCAAGCCCGGGGCCACGCCGGTGTCCGGCAGGCGGGACGGGGGATCGGGTGGCACCGGGTGCCCGATACGGTGGAAGCACCATGAGCGCATCGCAGACCTCAGACGTTCCCGCCCCGGACGTTCCCGCCCCGGACGTCCCGGCCTCGGACGTGCCCACGCTTCTCGTCAAGATCTTCGGGAAGGACCGTCCCGGGATCACCGCCGGACTCTTCGACACTCTCGCCGCCTACTCCGTCGACGTCGTGGACATCGAGCAGGTCGTCTCCCGCGGCCGGCTCGTCCTGTGCGCGCTCGTCACCGAGCCGACCGTCGCCTCCCAGGGCGAGCTGCGCGCCACCGTGCACAGCTGGGCCGAGTCCATGAAGCTCCAGGCCGAGATCATCTCGGGCACCGGCGACAACCGGCCGCGCGGCGAGGGACGCTCCCACGTCACCGTGCTGGGGCACCCGCTGACCGCGGAGCAGACGGCCGCCATAGCGGCCAGGATCGCGGGGACCGGCGGCAACATCGACCGCATCTTCCGGCTGGCCAAGTACCCGGTGACGGCGGTGGAGTTCGCCGTCTCGGGTTGTGAGACGGAGCCACTGCGGACCGCGCTGGCCACCGAGGCCCACTCGGTCGGCGTGGACGTGGCCGTGGTCTCGGCCGGACTGCACCGGCGGGCCCAGCGGCTCGTCGTCATGGACGTCGACTCGACCCTCATCCAGGACGAGGTCATCGAGCTGTTCGCGGCCCACGCGGGCTGCGAGGACGAGGTCGCCGAGGTGACGGCGGCGGCGATGCGCGGCGAGCTGGACTTCGAGCAGTCGCTGCACGCGCGGGTGGAGCTGCTGGCCGGGCTGGACGCGTCGGTGGTGGACAAGGTCCGCTCCGAGGTGCGGCTGACGCCCGGGGCGCGCACCCTGATCCGCACCCTCAAGCGGCTCGGCTACCAGGTGGGTGTGGTGTCCGGCGGCTTCACCCAGGTCACCGACGACCTCAAGGAGAAGCTGGGGCTCGACTTCGCCCAGGCCAACACCCTGGAGATCAAGGACGGCCGGCTGACCGGCCGGGTGACCGGCGAGATCGTCGACCGGGCGGGCAAGGCACGGCTGCTGCGCCGCTTCGCCGAGGAGGCCGGGGTGCCGCTGGCGCAGACGGTCGCGATCGGCGACGGCGCCAACGACCTGGACATGCTGAACGCGGCCGGTCTGGGGGTGGCGTTCAACGCCAAGCCCGTGGTGCGCCGGGCGGCGGACACGGCGGTCAACGTGCCGTTCCTGGACACGGTGCTCTACCTGCTCGGGATCACCCGCGAGGAGGTCGAGGTCGCGGACGGCGGCGCGGAGGACCTGCTGCACTGAGCGGTACGCGTACGTGAAGGGGCCCGGCCGTCCACCGACGCCCGGGCCCCTTCGCGTACGGACTCGGGCAGGGCCCGTACGGCTCGCGTACGGGCGGGCCCGGGACCGCTCAGGCGTGCGGCGTCCAGAAGTCGGCCAGGGTGCCCACGCCGTGCTCGACGGACTTCCAGGAGCCGGTGAAGGTCACGACGGCGAAGGCGGCGGTGGGGAAGCCGCTGCGGGTCATCCGGGCGAGGGTGTCGCCCTCGGCCTGTCCGGTCAGGGCGTCGGCGAGGGCGTGCATCCCGGGGTTGTGGCCGATGAGCAGGAGGCCGTTCACCGTGTCGGGGGTCTCGTTGACGACGGCGATGAGCTCGCCGAGGGAGGCCTCGTACAACCGCTCCTCGTACACCGTCTTCGGGCGCTCGGGGAGCTCGGGGACGGCCAGCTTCCAGGTCTCGCGGGTCCTGGTCGCGGTCGAGCACAGGGCCAGGTCGAGGGGGATCCCGGATTCGGCCAGCCGGCGGCCCGCGACGGGGGCGTCCTGACGCCCGCGCTCGGCGAGCGGGCGCTCGTGGTCGGAGGTCTGCGGCCAGTCGGCCTTGGCGTGTCGGAGCAGCACGATCCTGCGGGGTGTGTCGACGCTCATGCTCCACAGCTTTGCACGAATCAGGCCGTGTTGACTCGGAGAGCGCCGGGGAGCACGCCTCAGAGGGACAGCGTCTGCTGGAGCTGTTCCAGGAGCCGTCCGACGGTGATGTCGCCGCTCACGGCCTGCGCCTGCTCCGGTCCCGTGATGAGGAGGAAGAGGGCGACGAAGGCGAGCACCGGCAGGGCGAGCGCCCACCAGGGCAACCGGGTGTCGACACCGGCCGACGCGCGGGCGAGGTCCCTCCGGCCGCTGCTGTGGGTCTGCGCCGACATGGCCGCCTCCGTTGCTGGGAGTCACTGCGCGGAGCCGTTCTCCGCGATGTCTCCAACCTACGGAGCGCGGGGCTCGTGGCCCATCAGGTGACCCACCCACTCGACCCTGACACTCGCCCCCTAGGGGATGCGGGGGTTAACCCCACCCCGGCTCCCCGCCGGGCCCGGTCAGGGCGAGGCGAGGGAGGCGATCACGGCGATGACGGCGGTGATGCCCAGCATCGCGCCGAGCACGATGAGGAACTTCTTCTGGCCGTTCTGGGGGTTCGGTTCGAGTACAGGCATGGGATCAGTCTCGCATCTCAGCATTCGTCCTCGACGGTCCGGTCCCGGCCGGCGAGGCTGCCCACGACCATCTGCGGGATCATCAGGCCGGCCATGAGCGCGATGGGCAGCCCCCAGCCGCCGCTGTGCTGGTAGAGGATGCCGACGAGGAGCGGGCCGGGGATGGAGATGAGGTAGCCGACGCTCTGCGCGAAGGCGGACAGCTTCACGACGCCGGCGCCGGTCCGCGAGCGCATCCCGATCATGGTGAGGGCGAGCGGGAAGGCGCAGTTGGAGACGCCGAGGAGCAGGGCCCACAGCCAGGCGCCGCCGGCCGGGGCGAGGGCGAGTCCGGTGTAGCCGGTGAGGCCGCACAGGCCGAGGGCGACGACGATCGGGCCCTGGTTCTTCATCCGGGTCGCGAGCCGGGGTATGACGAAGGCGAGCGGAACGCCCATGACCATCGTGACGGCGAGCAGCACACCCGCGGTGGAGGCGGGGACGCCTGCGTCGCGGAAGATCTGCGGCATCCAGCCCATGGTGATGTACGCGCCGGTCGCCTGGAGTCCGAAGAAGACGCCGAGGGCCCAGGCGGTGCGGCTGCGGGTGACCCGGGGCGCGGCAGCGGGTTCGGCGGCGGACGGCGCTACGGCCGGCCCGCCGGGCGCGGTCATGGAGCGGTCGCGCAGCAGCGGGAGCCAGGGCAGCACGGCGAGGGCCGCGAGGCCCGCCCAGACGCCGAGGCCGAGGCGCCAACTGCCGCCCATCGCCCCGGTCATGGGCACGGTCGCCGCGGCGGCCAGGGAGGTGCCGAGGGCGAGGGCCATGGAGTAGAGACCGGTCATGCTGCCGACGCGGTCGGGGAAGTACTTCTTGACGATGACCGGCATCAGGACGTTGCTGAGCGCGATGCCCATGAGGGCGAGGGCGCTGGCGGCGAGGAAGGCCGGGGTGCCGCCGGCGAAGGGGCGCAGCAGCAGTCCGGCGAAGATCGCGGCCATGCCGGCGCAGACCACGGCCGCGGGGCCGAAGCGGCGGGCGAGGCGCGGGGCGGCGATGCCGAAGACGGCGAAGCAGAGCGGCGGTACGGAGGTGAGGACGCCGGCGACGCTGCCGCTCATGTGGAGCCCGTCGCGGACCTCTTCGAGGAGGGCGCCGAGGCTGGTGATGGCGGGGCGCAGGTTGACCGCCGCGAGGACGAGTCCGACGGCGACGAGTCCGGCGACCCAGCGGGCGGGGCCGGCGGGTGCGGCGGGATCGGCGGTGCCCGCGCGGGGGCGGGCCTCGGTGGGGGCGGCCTCGGCGGTGGGGGCGAGGGTCTGCGACTCGTCAGGCATGGGGCCATCATAGAATCATGGGATGATTGGTTGTCCAATCTCGAACCAGTCATCGCAGAACCGACCCACTCCCCCAAGACGGAAGGTGCATCCCATGGCGCTCGGCCATCCCCGGCGTGCCGGGCTCTCCGATCAGGTGATCACCCAGCTGCGGAACCAGATCACCTCGGGCGAGTGGCCGGTCGGCACCCGGATCCCGACCGAGCCGGAGCTCGTCGAACAGCTCGGCGTGGCCCGCAACACCGTCCGCGAGGCGGTGCGCGCCCTCGCGCACAACGGGCTGCTGGACATCCGGCAGGGCTCGGGCACGTATGTCGTCGCGACCAGCGAGCTGGCCGGGGTCATGCACCGCAGGTTCGCCGGCTCCGATCCGCGGGACATCGCGGAGCTGCGCTCGACGCTGGAGTCCTCGGCGGCCCGGCTGGCCGCGCAGCGGCGCACGGACCGGGACCTGAAGCAGCTGGACGCGCTCCTCGCGCGGCGCGAGGAGGCCTGGGAGTCGGGCGACGCGGACGAGTTCGTGACGGTCGACGCGGCCTTCCACCACGCGATGGTGGTCGCCTCGCACAACGAGGTGCTGACCGAGCTCTACGCCGACCTCGGGCACGTGCTGCGCGAGTGGCTGCGCGGCGACGTCGGCCGGGAGCTGCGGCCGGAGAACCACATGGACCACGCGCGCCTGGTCGAGGCGGTGCGCGAGGGCGACGCCGAGCGGGCGGCGGCGGAGGCGGCGAGCTACCCGTTCCTCTGCCTCAGGAGCCCGGAGCCGCAGGTTCGTGGGTGATCCACGCCGAGCGGATCTCCTTCCAGCACCGGCCGGTCACCCGGGCGTAGTCGGCGGGGCCGACCTCGACCGGGGCGCTGTCGCTGTCCACGTCCCACCAGCGGTCGCACTCGACGTGGAGGCGGATGCGGTCGGTGCGGGGATAGGGGTTCTGGCAGTGGGCGGTGGCCGTGGACCCCTCGACGACCGTGCGGCAGGAGGCGCCGACGTTCTCGTCCGGCTCGGCCGCGGGGGCGGAGCGGGGCGCGTCCTCGGCGGGGGCGGGGGCCGCCCGCACCTCGGCGGCGACGGCGAGACCGGCCAAGGCCGCGAGGAGCGCGGCGGCCGAGACGAGGGAGGGGGCCCGGGAGTACAGCGCGCGCATGTGCGTACCTCCTCCCCGTCCGTGGCCCGTCAGCAGCCTGTCAGTAGCCGGAATGTCACGCTCTGAACGTCACGCTTCGACCAGTCTGCGGTGATTCGCCGGACTTTTCGACTCGGGCCCGGGTTGCGGAAACGCGAAGGGGCCGGACGCCCGCCTTCCGGCGGTCGTCCGGCCCCTTCGGAGCACTGCGGGAGGCGTCAGGCGCCGATCGCGTGCAGGCCGCCGTCCACGTGGACGATCTCGCCGGTCGTCTTCGGGAACCAGTCGGAGAGCAGCGCGACGATGGCGCGGCCGGCCGGCTCCGGGTCGGACAGGTCCCACTCCAGCGGGGAGCGGGAGTCCCAGACGCTGGCCAGCTCGCCGAAGCCCGGGATGGACTTCGCGGCCATCGAGCCGAGCGGACCGGCCGAGACCAGGTTGCAGCGGATGTTCTGCTTGCCCAGGTCACGCGCCATGTAGCGGCTGGTGGCCTCCAGGGCGGCCTTGGCCGGACCCATCCAGTCGTACTGCGGCCAGGCGAACTTGGCGTCGAAGGTGAGGCCGACGACCGAGCCGCCCTCGCTCAGCAGCGGGAGCAGCGCCATCGTCAGGGACTTCAGCGAGAAGGCCGAGACGTGCATGGCGGTCGAGACCGACTCGAACGGCGTGTTGAGGAAGTTGCCGCCGAGCGCGTCCTGCGGGGCGAAGCCGATGGAGTGCACGACACCGTCGATGCGGTCGCCCAGGTGCTCGCGGACCTGGCCCTCCAGGCGCGCGAGGTGCTCGTCGTTGGAGACGTCGAGCTCCAGGACCTTCACGTTCTCGGGCTTGGGCAGCTTCTTGGCGATGCGCTCGGTCAGCGTGGGCCGGGGCCAGGCGGTGAGGATGATCTCCGCACCCTGCTCCTGGGCCAGCTTCGCGGCGTGGAAGGCGATGGAGGACTCCATCAGCACACCGGTGATCAGGATGCGCTTGCCCTCGAGAATTCCGCTCATGTGATCAGTGACCCATGCCCAATCCGCCGTCAACCGGGATGACGGCTCCAGTGATGTACGAGGCGTCGTCCGAGGCGAGGAACTTCACCGCGGCGGCGATCTCCTCGGGCTGCGCGTAACGGCCCAGCGGTACCTGGGACACGATGCCGGCGCGCTGCTCGTCGGTGAGGACGGCGGTCATGTCGGTGTCGACGAAACCGGGCGCGACGACGTTGAAGGTGAGGTTGCGCGACCCCAGTTCCCGGGCGAGGGAACGCGCGAAACCGACCAGGCCGGCCTTCGAGGCGGCGTAGTTCGCCTGACCCGCCGAGCCGAGCAGGCCGACGACCGAGGAGATCAGCACGACGCGGCCCTTCTTGGCGCGCAGCATGCCGCGGTTGGCACGCTTCACGACCCGGAAGGTGCCGGTGAGGTTGGTGTCGAGGACGGACGTGAAGTCCTCCTCGGACATGCGCATGAGGAGCTGGTCCTTCGTCACGCCGGCGTTGGCCACCAGGACCTCGACCGGACCGTGCTTCTCCTCGATCTCCTTGTACGCCTGGTCCACCTGCTCGGTGTCCGTGATGTCGCAGCGGACGGCGAGGAAGCCGGCCTTCTCCAGCTCCGCGGGGTCGCCGGAGCGGTACGTGATCGCGACCTTGTCGCCTGCCTCGGCGAACGCGTGGGCGATGGCGAGGCCGATGCCCCGGTTTCCTCCGGTGACGAGAACCGAGCGGCTCAACGGATCACCCTTTCGATAGCGGTCTGGTATGCCGAAAACCTATCGGTCCGTTCCTCGATACGGAGAATCGGGCCCTGACAGTGGCGTACTGATGTCACTGTCGGATCCCTACAGAATGGTCTGGGCATCCCGGCGTAAAGCGCGACATGATCAGGGACGACCGGTCTCACACGACAGGAGACGACTGTGCCATCTGGCCCCCATTCCCTCGACGAAGCCTTCACGGCGCTCCCGCTGCGGCAGCTCGCCGACGCGGCGCTCGCCCGCGCGCGGGCGCTCGGCGCCGACCACGCCGACTTCCGCCTGGAGCGGGTGCGCAGCGCCTCGTGGCGGCTGCGGGACGCGAAGCCGTCCGGCTCCTCGGACACCACCGACCTCGGCTACGCGGTGCGGGTGGTGCACGGCGGGGCCTGGGGCTTCGCCTCCGGCGTCGACCTCACCATGGACGGGGCGGCGAAGGTCGCCTCGCAGGCGGTCGCCATGGCCAAGCTGTCGGCGAAGGTGATCGCGGCGGCCGGGTCCACCGAGCGCGTGGAGCTGGCGGAAGAGCCCGTGCACGCCGAGAAGGTGTGGGTCTCCTCGTACGAGATCGACCCCTTCACCGTCTCCGCCGAGGAGAAGAGCGGGCTGCTCGCCGACTGGAGCGCGCGGCTGCTGCGCGCCGACGGCGTGGCGCACGTGGACGCCTCGCTGCTCACCGTGCACGAGAACAAGTTCTACGCGGACACCGCGGGCACCGTCACCACCCAGCAGCGCGTCCGGCTGCACCCGCAGCTGACCGCGGTCGCCGTCGACGAGACCACCGGCGAGTTCGACTCGATGCGGACCATCGCGCCGCCGGTCGGGCGCGGCTGGGAGTACCTGACGGGCACCGGCTGGGACTGGGACAAGGAGCTCGACGAGATCCCGGGGCTGCTCGCCGAGAAGATGCGGGCGCCGAGCGTCGAGGCCGGCCGCTACGACCTGGTCGTCGACCCGTCGAACCTGTGGCTCACCATCCACGAGTCGATCGGCCACGCCACCGAGCTGGACCGCGCCCTCGGCTACGAGGCGGCGTACGCGGGCACCTCCTTCGCCACCTTCGACCAGCTCGGCAAGCTGGCGTACGGCTCCTCGGTCATGAACGTGACCGGTGACCGCACCGCCGAGCACGGGCTCGCCACCATCGGCTACGACGACGAGGGCGTCCAGGCCCAGTCCTGGGACCTGGTGAAGGACGGCACGCTCGTCGGCTACCAGCTGGACCGGCGGATCGCGAAGCTGACCGGCCTCGGGCGCTCCAACGGCTGCGCCTTCGCCGACTCCCCCGGCCATGTGCCGGTGCAGCGGATGGCCAACGTGTCGCTCCAGCCGGACCCGGGCGGCCTGTCCACGGAGGACCTGATCGGGGGCGTGGAGCGGGGCGTCTACGTGGTCGGCGACCGTTCCTGGTCGATCGACATGCAGCGCTACAACTTCCAGTTCACCGGCCAGCGCTTCTTCCGCATCGAGAACGGGCGGCTCGCCGGGCAGCTGCGGGACGTCGCGTACCAGGCGACGACCACCGACTTCTGGGGCTCCATGGAGCAGGTCGGCGGCCCGCAGACGTACGTGCTCGGCGGCGCGTTCAACTGTGGCAAGGCCCAGCCGGGCCAGGTCGCCGCCGTGTCCCACGGCTGCCCGTCCGCCCTCTTCCGGGGTGTGAACATCCTCAACACGACGCAGGAGGCCGGTCGATGAGCCGCGTCAGCAAGCCGTACGAGATCGTCGAGAAGGCCCTGGAGCTGTCCCGCGCGGACGGCTGCGTCGTCATCGCCGACGAGGAGTCCTCGGCCAACCTGCGCTGGGCCGGGAACGCGCTCACCACCAACGGCGTCACGCGGGGCCGCACCCTCACCGTGATCGCCACCGTGGACGGCGCGCAGGGCACCGCCTCCGGTGTCGTCTCGCGCTCGGCCGTGACCGCGGCCGACCTGGAGCCGCTGGTCCGCGAGGCGGAGGCGGCCGCGCGGGCCGCCGGGCCCGCCGAGGACGCGCAGCCGCTGGTGGCGGGCGTGCCCTCCTCGCCCGACTTCACGGACGCGCCGGCGGAGACCACCTCCGCGGTCTTCGACGCGTTCGCGCCCGCGCTCGGCGAGGCCTTCGCCCGGGCCCGGGCCGGCGGCCGGGAACTGTACGGATTCGCCAACCACGAGCTCACCTCCAGCTACCTCGGCACGTCCACCGGACTCCGGCTCCGGCACGACCAGCCGAAGGGCACCCTGGAGCTCAACGCCAAGTCGCCGGACCGCTCGCGCTCGGCGTGGGCGGGGCGCTCGACGCGCGACTTCAAGGACGTCGACCCGGCCGCGCTCGACGCCGAGCTCGCCGTCCGGCTGGGCTGGGCCGAGCGCCGGATCGAGCTGCCCGCCGGGCGGTACGAGACGCTGCTGCCGCCGACCGCCGTGGCCGACCTGCTGATCTACCAGCTGTGGTCCTCGACGGCCCGGGACGCGGTGGAGGGCCGGACGGTCTTCTCCAAGCCCGGCGGCGGGACCCGCCTCGGCGAGACCCTCTCGCCGCTGCCGCTGACCCTGCGCAGCGACCCGGACGAGCCGGGTCTGGAGTCGGCGCCGTTCGTGATCGCCCACTCCTCCGGCGACGACTCGTCCGTCTTCGACAACGGCCTGCCGATCGCCCCGGTGGACTGGGTGCGGGACGGCAAGCTGGCCCATCTGATCACCACCCGGCACACCGCGGGCCTTACTCACTTGCCCGTGGCGCCGGGAGCCGGGAACCTGATCCTGGACGGCGGCGGCGAGCGCTCCCTGGACGAGATGGTCGCGGGCACCGAGCGGGGTCTGCTGCTGACCTGTCTCTGGTACATCCGCGAGGTCGATCCGGCGACGCTGCTGCTCACCGGGCTGACCCGGGACGGCGTCTACCTCGTCGAGAACGGCGAGGTGGTCGGCGAGGTGAACAACTTCCGGTTCAACGAGTCTCCGGTGGACCTCCTGTCGCGGGCCACCGAGGCGGGCCGGACGGAGAAGACGCTGCCGCGCGAGTGGAGCGACTGGTTCACCCGGGCCGCGATGCCCGCCCTGCGGGTGCCGGACTTCAACATGAGCTCGGTCAGCAAGGGCGTCTGACCCGCCTAGACTGGCCGGGAACAGCTTTTCCCATTCACTACGCCGAGGAGACGGACGACGTGACGGACATCGTCGACGAGCTGAAGTGGCGTGGGCTCTTCGCCCAGTCCACCGACGAAGAGGCCCTGCGCAAGGCCCTCGCGGACGGTCCCGTCACGTTCTATTGCGGTTTCGACCCGACCGCGGCCAGTCTCCACGTCGGCCACCTGGTCCAGGTGCTCACCGTCCGCCGGCTCCAGCAGGCCGGGCACCGGCCGCTGGCGCTGGTCGGCGGGGCCACCGGCCAGATCGGTGACCCGCGGCCGACCGCCGAGCGCACCCTGAACGACCCCGAGACGGTCGCGAACTGGGTGAACCGGCTGCGCTCGCAGATCGAGCCGTTCCTCTCCTTCGAGGGCGAGAACGCCGCGGTCATGGTGAACAACCTGGACTGGACCGCCGGCCTGTCGGCGATCGAGTTCCTGCGGGACATCGGCAAGCACTTCCGGGTCAACAAGATGCTGACCAAGGACTCCGTCGCCCGGCGCCTGGAGTCCGAGCAGGGCATCAGCTACACGGAGTTCAGCTACCAGCTGCTCCAGGGCATGGACTTCCTGGAGCTGTACCGGCGCCACGGCTGCACGCTGCAGCAGGGCGGCTCGGACCAGTGGGGCAACCTGGTGGCCGGGCTCGACCTGATCCACCGGCTGGAGCCGGGGGCCCAGGTCCACGCCCTGGCGACCCCGCTGATGGTCAAGGCCGACGGCACCAAGTTCGGCAAGACCGAGAGCGGCGCCGTCTGGCTCGACCCGGAGATGACCACCCCGTACGCGTTCTACCAGTTCTGGCTGAACGTGGACGACCGGGACATCTCCACGTACCTGCGGATCCTGTCCTTCAAGTCCCGCGAGGAGCTGGAGGAGCTGGAGAAGCTGACGGCGGAGCGGCCGCAGGCCCGTACCGCCCAGCGGGCGCTCGCCGAGGAGCTCACCACCCTCGTGCACGGCGCCGACCAGTGCCAGGCCGTCATCGACGCCTCCAAGGCGCTGTTCGGCCAGGGCGAGCTGTCCGAGCTGGACGGTCCGACCCTCGCGGCGGCCCTCTCCGAGCTGCCGCACGCGCGGGTGTCGGAGCTCGGCCTGGTGGTGGACCTGTTCACCGAGGTCGGCCTCGCGCCGAGCAAGTCGGGCGCCCGGCGCACGGTGAAGGAGGGCGGCGCCTACGTGAACAACGTGAAGGTGACCGCCGAGGACGCCGAGGTGTCGGCGGACGAGCTGCTGCACGGGCGCTGGCTGGTGCTGCGCCGGGGCAAGAAGAACCTGGCGGCGATCGAGTTCGTCGGCTAGCCCGAGGCCGTGATCACGACGGAGGCCCGGTGGGCGCGCGATGCGCCCGCCGGGCCTCCGCCGTGACCGGGCGCCGTCGGTGCGGCGCCGTCGGTCAGGTGCTCAGGCGCGTTGTCTGTTGCCCCTGATCGAGGTCCACAGCATGTCCCCCACGCCCACCACGGCGATGGCGCCGATGAGCTGGAGCAGATGACGGGTCCAGTCGATGCCCTTGGTGTCGTTGACCCCGATCCAGGTCGCGACCGCGTTGCCGAGCACGCTTCCGACAATGCCGAACACGGTCGTCAGCCACAGCGGGATCTGCTGCTTGCCCGGGAGGATCGCCTTCGCGATCAGACCCAGGACGAAGCCCACAATGATCGCCCACAACCAACCCATCGTCGCCTCCTCGTGCGCATGTGTGCCCAGTCTCGGCCCGTGGTCCATACGGCGCATGTCGGGCGACTCCATCCGTGCCCCGGTCTCCTGCGCCGGCAAGGACGGGCGTACCGTGGAAGCAGGTACGGACCGGGGAGAGTCCGGCACGGCTGCTGGGTGGTGGAATGTGATGCGGAAGCATGGCGGAACCGAGGTCTTCCGGATCACCGGCGCGCGGCAGGGCCTCGCCGAGGACGTCCGCGGGCGGCAGCGGCGGTACGTCATCTCGATGTCGATCCGCACGCTCTCCGTGATCGCCGCCGCCTCGCTGTGGAACGTGGAACGGTACGTGGCCATCGTGGCGCTCGTGATCGGGGCCCTGCTCCCCTATGTCGCCGTGGTGATCGCCAACGCCGGACGTGAGTCCGCGCCGTCCCTTCCCTCCTCGTTCATCCCCCCTCCGGCACGGCCCGAGCTGGAAGCCGATGCGGAACACCGGGACCGCGGAGACGATCACGCAGCGTGAGCGGGAAGCTCAAGAAATGCTCAGATCAATCATGAAGTTCCGGTGCACCGCACCCCATGGGCCGTGACATACTGCCTACGCGCTCCGCATCCCCCGTCGGAGCGACGGACCGATGCCGGGCAGCTCCCCCCGTGGCTGCTCGGCATCGCCCTTGCTGGACAATGACTCTGTGATCAATGGTCCAGTGAGCGAAGAGAAGCCGATCTGTTCCGCCAAGGGCTGCCGGGCCGATGCCGTCTGGGTGCTCGCCTGGAACAACCCGAAGCTGCACACGCCGGAGCGGCGCAAGACCTGGCTCGCGTGCGAGGAGCACCGCGAGCACCTCTCCCAGTTCCTGGGCGTACGGGGTTTCCTGAAGGACGTCGTCCCCTTCGACGAGTGGGACTCAGCCGCCGATCGCTGACATCGGACGGTCGGGCTGCAGGAAGCCGGGGTCGTCCAGGCCCGAGCCGGCCTTCTTTCCCCACATCGCCTTCCGCCAGATCTCGGAGACCACGGCGTCCGGCGCGTCCGAGCGGAGCGCGGCCCGCAGGTCGGTCTCCTCGGTGGCGAACAGGCAGGTCCGCACCTGGCCGTCGGCGGTGAGCCGGGTGCGGTCGCAGGCCCGGCAGAACGGGCGGGTGACCGAGGCGATGACGCCGACCGTGTGCGGTCCGCCGTCGACGACCCAGCGTTCGGCCGGGGCGGAACCGCGCTCGTCCTCGCCCTCGGCGGTCAGCTCGAAGCGGGTGCGCAGCGACTCCAGGATGTCCCCGGCGGTGATCATGCCGTCGCGCTTCCAGCCGTGCTGGGCGTCGAGGGGCATCTGCTCGATGAAGCGGAGCTCGTACCCCTCGGCGATCGCCCAGGCGAGCAGGTCGGGAGCCTCGTCGGCGTTGAGTCCGGGCATCAGGACGGCGTTGACCTTGACCGGGGTGAGTCCGGCGTCGCGGGCGGCGGCCATGCCGTCGAGGACGTCGTGGTGCCGGTCACGGCGGGTGAGGGTCTTGAAGACCTCGGGGCGCAGGGTGTCGAGCGAGACGTTGACCCGGTCGAGGCCGGCCGCCTTGAGGGCGGCGGCGGTGCGCTTGAGGCCGATGCCGTTGGTGGTGAGCGACATCCGGGGGCGGGGCTCCAGGGCGGCGCAGCGCTCGACGATGCCGACGAGGCCGGGGCGGAGCAGCGGCTCGCCGCCGGTGAAGCGGACCTCGGTGACGCCCAGGTCGGTGACGGCGATCCGGATCAGCCGGACGATCTCGTCGTCGGTCAGCAGATCGGGCTTGGCCAGCCACTGCAGGCCCTCTTCCGGCATGCAGTACGTGCATCGCAGGTTGCACCGGTCGGTCAGGGAGACGCGCAGGTCGGTGGCGACCCGCCCGTAGGTGTCGATGAGCACTGGGCCCCCTCCCCTTCTTCCGCCGGATGTTCCGGTCTCTCTCGTTCGAGCCTACGTGACCGATGGGACAGCGGGCACGGCCCGATTGTCACGAGGACCGGACCGGCCGCGTCGTAGAACTCTACGACGCGGCCGTCGGCCGACTGCGGACGGTACCCGTATCAGTGCGCTCCGGTGCCGGTGAGGGACTTCACCTCCAGCTCGGCGTACTTGCCCTTGTCCGGCTGCTCCTTGGAGAGGACCGAGCCGAGCCAGCCGAGCAGGAAGCCGAGCGGGATGGAGACGAGTCCGGGGTTCTCCAGCGGGAACCAGTAGAAGTCCACGGTCTTGAACATCGAGGTGGGCTTGCCGGAGACGACCGGCGAGAACAGCACCAGGACGACCGCGGAGACCAGTCCGCCGTAGATCGACCAGAGCGCTCCCGTGGTGGTGAAGCGCTTCCAGAAGAGGCTGTAGAGGATCGTCGGCAGGTTGGCGGAGGCCGCGACGGCGAAGGCCAGGGCGACCAGGCCGGCGACGTTGAGGTCGCGGGCGAGGGCGCCGAGGGCGATCGAGACGACGCCGATGAGGACGGTGGCCCAGCGGGCGGCCCGTACCTCCTCCTTCTCGGTGGCCTGGCCGCGACGGATGACGTTGGCGTAGATGTCGTGCGCGAACGACGAGGACGAGGCGAGGGTGAGACCGGCGACGACGGCGAGGATGGTCGCGAAGGCGACGGCGGAGATGACGGCGAGCAGGAGCGCGCCGCCCGTCGACCCGGCGCCGCCGCCGACCTCCAGGGCGGCCAGCGGGGCCGCGGTGTTGCCGGCCTTGTTGGAGGCGATGATGTCGCTGTTCTTCAGCAGGGCGGCGGCGCCGAAGCCGAGCACGATCGTCATCAGGTAGAAGGCGCCGATGATGCCGATGGCCCAGTTGACGGACTTCCGGGCGGCCTTGGCGGTGGGCACCGTGTAGAAGCGGATGAGGATGTGCGGCAGGCCGGCCGTGCCGAGGACGAGCGCGATGCCGAGGGAGAGGAAGTCCAGCTTCGAGGTGCCGGTGGCGCCGTACTTGAGGCCGGGCTTGAGGAAGGCCTCGCCCTTGCCGCTGTTGGTGGCGGCGGCGCCGAGCAGCTCGGAGATGTTGAAGTGGAACTTCAGCAGGATGAGGAAGGTGATCAGGAGCGTGCCCGCGATGAGCAGCACGGCCTTGACCATCTGCACCCAGGTGGTGCCCTTCATGCCGCCGATGGTCACGTACACGATCATCAGGACGCCGACGAGGGCGACGATCGCGACCTTGCCGCCGTCGCTGGTGATGCCCAGCAGCAGCGAGACGAGGACGCCGGCGCCGGCCATCTGGGCGAGCAGGTAGAAGATCGAGACGACGATGGTGGAGGTGCCCGCCGCGGTGCGGACGGGGCGCTGGCGCATCCGGTAGGCGAGGACGTCGCCCATGGTGAAGCGGCCGGAGTTGCGCAGCGGTTCGGCGACCAGGAGCAGGGCGACCAGCCAGGCGACGAGGAAGCCGATGGAGTAGAGGAAGCCGTCGTAGCCGAAGAGGGCGATGGCGCCGGCGATGCCGAGGAAGGAGGCGGCGGACATGTAGTCGCCGGAGATCGCCAGGCCGTTCTGGAAGCCGGTGAACTGGCGTCCGCCGGCGTAGAAGTCGGCGGCGCTGCGGGTCTGCCGGCCGGCCCAGACGGTGATGACGAGGGTGGCCACCACGAAGGCCGCGAACAGGCCGATGATCAGCGGGCGGTGCTCGTCCGCGCCGCCGCCGGCGGCGAGCAGGAGGGTGGTGTCGGCGGGGGTGCTCATGCGTCGGCCTCCATGCGCGCCTTGATGGCCTCGGCCTTCGGGTCGAGGCGGTGCGCCGCGTGCCGCGAGTAGAGCCAGGCGATGAGGAAGGTGGTCGCGAACTGTCCGAGGCCGAGGACGAGGGCCACGTTGACGTTGCCGAACAGCCGGGTGCCCATGAAGTCGCCCGCGTAGTTGCAGAGCAGCACGTACAGCAGGTACCAGGTGATGAAGGCGATCGTCAGGGGGAAGGCGAACGAGCGGTGGGTGCGGCGCAGTTCGCCGAACTCCTCGCCCTCCTGGACCTCGACGAACTGCTCCGTGGTGGGCTGGGCGGGACCGCGTTCGGTCTCCGTGCCTCTCGGCGGCGGCGGTGCTTCGGTAGCCACGGAATCTCCTCGTGACGCGGGGGCGGACGGCATGGACAAGGGGGCCTCGCTGCGGTGCGGAGCGGGGGCTTCCGGCCGGGACCGGCTCCCCTGCTCAACGGCACGGAGGGCACGGCGAAGCGGTTCACACGGAGGATTTCTTTTGCCCGATCTTCATGAAGTCTTCTCAACTCATTGAATCGCGGGGAAGATCGGCGATAGCTTCACTCGTCATGCACCTGTTCGCATGCAATCGGCGCGCGGACAGTACAGACGGATGATGTGGAGAACCCATGGCTCATCTGGGATCGAGGCGCGGCCGAGTACTCGCTCTGCCGGTTGGTCTCGCGCTCACGGCCTCGCTCGGCTTCCTGCCCTCCGGCGCCGCCTCCGCCGCGGAGCTGAGCGACGTCACGGCCGCCGTGTCCACCGACGGCCCGCAGCTGTCGTACGTCGTCAACGTCGCCGGTGGCCGCTGGACGGCCGCCTCGGTGAAGAAGGCGATCGCCGCCGCCGGCGGTGAAGTGGTCGTGTCCTACGACCAGATAGGCGTGATAGTCGCCCACTCCAAGAACCCGGAGTTCGCCCAGTCGATCCGCCAGGTGCGTGGCGTGGTGTCGGCCGGCGCGACCCGCACGGCGCCGCTGAAGGCCGCCACCGACGACTCCGTCGGCGAGGGCGACCAGGCCCTCACCCCGGCCGAGGTGAAGGCCGCCACGGCCGCCGCCACGGACGAGCAGGACCCGCTGGAGCCCCTGCAGTGGGACCTGCCGGCGATCAAGGCCGACAAGGCCCACCAGAAGACGCTGGGCAGCAAGCGCGTCACGGTCGGCATCATCGACACCGGTGTGGACGACACCCACCCGGACCTGGCGCCGAACTTCGACGCCAAGGCGTCCGCCAACTGCGTCAGCGGCAAGGCCGACACGACCCCCGGCTCGTGGCGTCCCAACGCGGGCGAGTCCGACCACGGCACGCACGTCGCGGGCACGATCGGCGCCGCCAAGAACGGCATCGGCGTCACCGGTGTCGCGCCGGGCGTGAAGCTGGCCGGCATCAAGGTGTCGACGCCCGACGGCTTCTTCTACACCGAGGCCGTCGTCTGCGGCTTCGTGTGGGCGGCCGAGCACGGCATCGACGTCACGAACAACAGCTACTACACCGACCCGTGGATGTTCGCCTGCAAGAACGACGCGGACCAGAAGGCCCTCATCGAGGCGGTCACCCGTGCGACCCGCTACGCGGAGCGCAAGGGCACGGTCAACGTCGCGGCTGCCGGCAACTCGAAGTTCGACCTCGCGGCCGACTCGATCGTGGACAACAGCAGCCCGAACGACACCACTCCGGGCGACCGGGTCATCGACCCGAAGGAGTGCTTCGACTACCCGGCGCAGCTGCCGGGCGTGGTGACGGTCTCCGCGACCGGCGCCAAGGAGCTGAAGGCGTCCTACTCCAACTACGGCCTCGGCGTCATCGACGTGGCGGCGCCCGGCGGCGACCGCACCGAGTACCAGACCCCGGACGCCCCGGCGGTCAACGGCCGCATCCTGTCGACCACGGTCAACGGCGGCTACAACTACAAGGCCGGCACCTCGATGGCCTCGCCGCACGTGGCGGGCGTCCTCGCGCTGCTGAAGTCGACCCACCCGCACGCCTCGCCGGCGGCCCTGAAGGCGCTGCTGTACGCGCAGGCCGACGAGCACGCGTGCACCAACCCGTACGACATCGAGGGCGACGGCACCGTCGACGCGGTGTGCGAGGGCGGCAAGAACAAGAACGGCTTCTACGGCGCGGGCATCGTCGACGCGCTGGCGGCGGTCCGTAAGTAAGCACGTGTTCCGATCGGTTTCCGATCAGTGATCAGGCCCTGGTGTGGTGCGCCACACCAGGGCCTCTTCACGTGGCACCGAGTGCCATCATGCGGGCATGGACAACACGGTGCGCAGCGGTACGGAGTTGTTGTGGTCGGCGCTGGGCGGCGATCCCGCCCTGCTCGACCGGGTCACGTTCGGCGGCCCCTCGGGGCTGCTGCCGGCCCGGCTGCCGGTGATGGACCTGGCGCGGGCGACCGTCGCGGTCTGCTCGCTGGCCGCCGTCGAGCACGCCGGGCTCGCGGGCCCCGCACGGGTGGACGACGGGGCGGTGGCCACCGCGTTCGTGAGCGAGCGGCATCTGCGGGTGGACGGGCGGGCGCCGGTCAACTTCGCGCCCCTGTCGCGCTTCTGGCGCGCCGCCGACGGCTGGGTGCGCACCCACGCCAACTACCCGCACCACAAGGCCGCGCTGCTGGCCGCGCTCGGTGCCGCCGACTCGGTGGAGGCGGTCGCGGAGGCGATCGCCGGGCGTCGGGCGGTGGAGGTCGAGGCGCTCGTGTACGGGGCCGGGGGCCTCGCCGTCGCGCTGCGCACGCCCGAGGAGTGGGCCGCCACCGCGCAGGGCCGGGAGGTCGCGGCCCGGCCGCTGCTGACCCGGGAGCGGCTCGACGAGGCGGCGCCCCGGGCGCGCGCGGGCCGCCGGCTGCGGGTGCTCGACCTGACCCGGGTCATCGCGGGCCCGGTCGCCACCCGGACGCTCGCGCTGCTCGGCGCGGACGTGCTGCGGATCGACCCGCCGGGCAATCCGGAACTGCCGGACCAGCACGCCGACACGGACTTCGGGAAGCGGACGGCCGCGCTGGACCTGGACCGCCCGTCGGACCGGCGCACCTTCGACGAGCTGCTCGACGCGGCGGACGTGCTGGTGACCGGGTACCGGCCGGGCGCCCTGGACCGTTTCGACCTGCACCGCCCCGGCCTGGTGGTGGCCCGGCTCTCCGCGTGGGGCGACTACGGGCCGTGGGCCGGGCGGCGCGGTTTCGACAGCCTGGTGCAGGTGGCGACGGGCATCGCGGCGGTGGAGGGCTCGGCGGCGGAGCCCGGCGCGCTGCCGGCGCAGGCCCTGGACCACGGCACGGGCTACCTCCTGGCGGCGGCGGTGCTGCGCTCGCTGACCGAGCAGGACCGCGAGGGCGGCACCCGCCTCGTCCGCCTGGCCCTCGCCCAGACCGGGCACTGGCTGACGGGCACCCTCCCCCGCTACGAGCCCGGGCGGTACGTGGCGGAGACGGACGGCCCGCTGGGGCTGCTGCGGCACGCGCTGTCGCCGGTGGCGTACGAGGGCGGGCCGACGGCCTGGTCGCGGCCGCCGGGCCCGCAGGGCGGGGACGAACCCGCCTGGGTCACGGCCTGACGAGGACCTTGAGGGCGGTGCGCTCGTCCATGGCCCGGTAGCCGTCGGGGACGCCGTCCAGGCCGACGGTCAGGTCGAAGACCGGGGACGGGTCGATCGTGCCGTCCAGGATGTCCGGGAGCAGCTCGGGGATGTAGGCGCGGACGGGGGCGACGCCGCCGCGCAGGGCGATGTTGCGGTCGAACATGACGGACAGGTCGAGGCCGGTGCCGCTGCCGTGCGGGACGCCGACGTAGCCGATGGAGCCGCCGTCGCGGGCGATGCCGACGGCGGTGCGCATGGACTGCTCGGTGCCGACGGCCTCGATGACGGCGTGGGCGCCCTGGCCGCCGGTGAGCTCGCGGACGGCGGCCTCGGCGGCCTCGCCGCGCTCGGCGACGACGTCGGTGGCGCCGAAGGCGCGGGCGATGTCGGTACGGGCGGTGTGGCGGCCCAGCGCGATGATCCGCTCGGCGCCGAGCCGCTTGGCGGCGAGGACGCCGCACAGGCCGACGGCGCCGTCACCGACGACGGCGACGGTGGAGCCCTTGGTCACGCCCGCGCCGAGGGCGGCGTGGTGGCCGGTGCCCATGACGTCGGAGAGGGCGAGCAGGGCGGTGAGCAGGTGGTCGTCGGAGGCGGCCTCGGCGGGCAGCTTGACGAGGGTGCCGTCGGCGAAGGGGACCCGGACGGCCTCGCCCTGGCCGCCGTCGGAGCCTACGGAGCCCCAGAAGCCGCCGTTGGGGCAGGAGGTCTGGAGGCCCTCGGCGCAGTAGTCGCAGCTGCCGTCGGACCAGACGAAGGGCGCGACGACGAGGTCGCCCTTGCGGAAGCCGTGGACCCCGGCGCCGGCCTCCTCGACGATCCCGAGGAACTCGTGGCCGATGCGCTGGCCGGGCTGCCGGGCGGACTCGCCGCGGTAGGCCCACAGGTCGCTGCCGCAGATGCAGGCGCGGACCACGCGGACCACGACGTCCGTGGCGTCCTGGATCACCGGGTCGGGCACGTCCTGCACGCGCATGTCGAAGGGGGCGTGGATGGTGGTGGCGCGCATGGCGGACGTTCCTTGCTGTGCTCAGGCGTTTGTACGACGTTCACCGTACATCGCTGACAGCGGCTTTAGTACGACGGTCACCGTACGTTGCCCGGAGCGTTCCCTCGGTCAGGAGCCACTGCGCCGCGACGTAGGTCAGCATGACCCAGAAGTCAGGCGCCGGCAGCTGGGGCCAGCCGGCCACGCCGGTGGCGATGAGGCCGTCGGAGAGCAGGAAGAGCGCCCCGCCGGCACCGGCGAGCAGGCCGAGGGAGCTGGACCGGTAGGCCATCGCCGTCAGCAGGATCGAGTACCCGGCGACGGGAACCCGCAGGCCGTCCGGGAGGCCGGGCCACAGCGCCGTCACCATGCCGAGCAGGGCGACGCCGTACGCGACCCCCAGCACGGGACTCGTCCGCCGCCGCCCGAAGAGCACGAGGTAGCAGACGTGCCCGACGGCGAAGGACCCCATCCCGACGAGGAAGGCCCCGTCGGCGTCGAAGAGCAGGAACACGTCCCCGCCCCAGCCGAACAGCAGCCCGGCGACGAGCGACCGCGGCGCCCGCCGGCTGACCGCGTACCCGGCGAGCAGGGGCATGAGCAGGGGCTTGGCGGCCTGGTGCCCGGCCTCCACGCCGACGAGCAGGGACCCGAGGTCGACGAGGACGGCGACGAGGAAGGCGATGAGGAAGGCGTCCGGCAGCACGCGCCGGACCCGCCGCGGAGGGCGGACTCCCGTCTCGGTGTCCTCGTCGGGGTGCGGCAGATCGAGCAGGTGGGACATGCCGACGACGGTAGGGCCGGGGGTGGGCGACGGCTAGACGTGATGACCGACAAGGATGCGAGACGAGTTGTCAGCAGGGTTTGGCCGGTTCTCACAAGGCCTCCCCTCCCACGAGTCGGCCCGCGTCGGTCACACCCCGGTCACACCCCGGTCGCCCCCAGCAGTGACCCCGCCGCGTAGGTGACCGCCATCGCCAGGGCACCGCCGCCCACGTTGCGGAGGATGGCTCGGGTGGGTGGGGCGGAGCCGAGGCGGGCGCTCCACCAGCCGGTGAGGGCGAGGGCGGCGAGGACGGAGAGGACGGTGATCCAGAGGCGGGTGGAGGCGGGGGGCAGGACGATCGCGAGGAGGGGGAGGAGGGCGCCCACCGTGAAGGCGAGGAAGCTGGCGCCGGCGGCGTGCCAGGGGTTGGTGAGGGCGTCGGGGTCGATGCCCAGTTCCACGCGGGCGTGGGCGCGCAGGGCGTCGCGGGCGGTGAGCTGTTCGGCGGCCTCGCGGGCGACGTCCGCGGAGAGGCCGCGGGCGGTGAGGAGCCCGGTGAGTTCGGCGAGTTCGGCCTCGGGCTGCTCGCGCAGTTCGCGGCGCTCCTGGGCGAGGGCTGCCCTCTCGGAGTCGCGCTGGGTGGAGACCGAGACGTACTCCCCCGCCGCCATCGACATCGAGCCGGCGAGGAGGCCGGAGAGACCGGCCGTGAGCAGGGCGGACTGGGAGTCGGAGGCGCCCGCCACGCCGACGACGAGGCCCGCGGTGGAGACGACTCCGTCGTTGGCTCCGAGCACGGCGGCCCGGAGCCAGTTGAGACGGGAGCCGAGGCCACCGCCGTGGGCCTCGCCGTGTGCGGGGGTTTCGGTCACGTCAGGAGGGTCGCACCCGGCGGCTCACCAGACGCGGACCGACCCGCCCAGCGCGAACGCGGGGCTGGTGGCCCCCGCCGGCACCTCCTTCAGCGGCTCGGCGATCTCCTCGACGGTCGGGCCGTGGACGGCGGCCAGGGCGTCGAGGCGGTCGAGGTCGAAGCCGTAGACCCGGGCCGCGTTGCCGCCGGCCATCGCGGCGACCTCCTCCCGCGGCAGGCCCGCGTACGCGATCCGCAGCCCCTCCCGGGAGTAGGGGGTGGTGCCCTCGTCGTGCGGGTAGTCGCTGCCCCACATGATCTTGTCGAGGCCGATCCGGTCGCGCAGCGGCACCTCGTGGGGACGCATGAAGCTGGCGCCGACGAAGCAGTTGTCCCGCCAGACCGCGCTCGGACCCTTGCCCATGGACGCCGCCAGGCCCGCGCCGAACTTCGACTCGGCCGTCGAGGCCTTCGTCGACGCCGCCACCAGCCGGTCGTGGTAGTAGTCCAGCATCCGCAGCACTCCCGGGATCCAGCCCGAGCCCTGTTCCGTGAGGACCAGCTTCAGGTCCGGGTGGCGCCGGAACGCCCCGCCGAAGATCAGGTGCCACAGCGCGCGGTGCGAGAACCAGGTCGTCTCCACCATGAACACCGCCCGCGCGGCCGGCTCGTCCCCCAGGGGCGGCGACGCGGAGCCGCCGTGGTGGTTGACGGGGACGTCCAGTTCGGCGCAGACCGCCCAGATCGGGTCGTACGCCTCCGCGTACAGCTCGGGCACGGGCGATCCCGGCGGCACACCGGGCAGCAGGATGCCGCCGGTCAGCCCCGCCTCGCGGGTGCGGCGGATCTCCGCGACCGCCGCGTCCACGTCGTTGAGCAGGATCTGCGCCACCCCCGCGCGCCGCCCGGGAGCGTCCGCGCAGAAGTCGGCGAGCCAGCGGTTGTGCGCCTGGAGCCCGGCCCAGCGCTGCTCGTACTCGCTCCGCGTGGGCGGCTGGGCCATCAGGGAGGCCTTGGGGAAGAACGGCGGGATGGTGTTGGGGAAGACGACCTCGGCGACGATCCCGTCCGCCTCCAGCTCGCGCAGCCGGCGCTGCGAGTTCCAGTTGCGGTCGGCGCTGTCGGCGAGCAGGTCCTCGTACGGGTTGACGTAGGTCGCCGCCCAGGCGTCGAAGTCCTCGTGGTGCCTCTTCTCCAGGTACGGCCGGTAGTCGAGGAGGTCGGCGCCGGCGTGGCAGTCGGCGGAGATGACCGTGTAGCGGTCGGGACCGGCGGTCCCGGCGTCGGAGGGCACGGCGTCGGAGGTCACGGCGTCACCCCCAGGACCGGGAAGTCGTGCTCCGTCAGCCAGTGCCGGCCGACCTCCCTGGAGCGCGCCCAGGACGCCTCCACCGCGGCCTGGTCGGCGGGCTGGCCGAGGTCGGCGGGGGTGGGGCCGATGCGCCGGGCGATCGGATCCAGCTTCCGGACGTCGAATCCGAAGACCTCGGCCGCCGCGAGACCGAGCATCCGCCGGGTCTCCGTCACCGGGATGTCGTGGAAGGTCCTCCGCAGCCACGCCCGCGTGTCGGGCCAGGTGCCCTCCGGGTGCGGGAAGTCGGAGCCCCACAGGATGTTGTCGACGCCGATCTCGTACCGCTGCGCGAGCTCGCGCCGCTTGGTGTTGGTGGCGCAGATGAACACCTGGCGGTCCAGGTACTCGCTGGGCGGCCTCTTCAACTCGGCGAAGGGGGACAGTTTCTTTCCGCCGTGCGCGCCCAGGTAGAGCCGGTCCATGAACCACAGCAGGTTCGGCAGCCACCAGCAGCCGGACTCGGCGACGCCGAACCGCAGTCCCGGGTGCCGCTCGAAGACGCCGGACCAGAGCAGGAACCACAGCGGCCGGGCCGGCCAGAACGTGACCTCGGAGACGTAGATGCCGAGGTGGTCGCCGTACTCCTCGCGCGGCGCCGCGCCCGAGTGGGTCAGCACCGGCATCCCGGTCTCCGCGGCCGCCGCCCACACCGGGTCGTAACGCCGGTCGTGGTAGGGCGCCTTGTCCACCCACATGGAGGGGATCATCAGCGCGCCGAGCCCGGACTCCTTGGCCCGGTGGATCTCGGCGACGACCTCGGCCGGGTCGGCGGTGACGGGCAGCAGCGCGACCCCGCAGTGGCGCTCGGGGTTGCGGGAGACGAAGTCGGCGAGCCAGCGGTTGTGCGCCCGGGCGCCCGCCATGCCGAGCTCCGGGTCCTGGTCGCCGGAGAGCCCGAGCCCGACGCCGAAGGGCGCGGCGGTCTGGCTGTCGACGGCGTCCGCGTCGGGGAAGACGACCTCGGCGGCCACCCCGTCGCCGTCGAGCTCCTTGAGCCGCTGGGCGGAGTCCCAGCCGCCCCGCAGCCCTTCCTCGTTGTCGCGGAACCACTTGTCGGCGAAGGCCTCGTTGCGCACCCCGAGCCGGGTCATGGCCTCGCGCCGGGCCTCGCGCCCGGCGAGGAAGTCGTCGAAGGCGCGGTGGAAGCGGGAGTCGAGATAGGGCCGGTACTCCTCGGTGGGAAGGCCGGCGTGACAGTCGGAGGAGATGATCAGGTACGGGTCGTTCGGATCGTTCGAAGCGGTCATCACGGCCCCTCAGTCGAGGATGAAGCTCTCCAGGTACGACGGGTTGGCGCGGTCGAGCATCGACTGCGAGCGCGCCCTGATCTGCCGGTCGCTGTGCTCGCTCGCCGGGAGCATCCAGAAGCGGTCGGCCCGGATGCCGTCCACGACGTGCTCGGCGACCTCCTCGACCGGGGTGAACGCGATCTCGTGCCCGGCCTCCTTCATGGCCGACTCCCACTGGTCGAGGCTGCGGTACGGCGTCCGGCGGGGGCGCTCCTTGGCGAACCGGTCGGGCCGGTTGCGGTGCGACTCCCACAGCCCGGTGCGGAGCATGTGCGGGCCGGGGAACAGGACGGAGGCGCCGACCGGGGCGCGTTCCGCCTTCAGGTGCGCGTAGAGGGACTCGGTCATGGTGACGACGGCCGACTTGGTGACGGCGTAGACGGAGGCCGTCGGCAGCGGGGCGATGCCGCCGTCGCCGGAGGAGGTGTTGACGACGTGGCCGGGCTCGCCGCCCGCGAGCATGCGCGGGAGGAAGGCCTGGATGCCGTGGAACACGCCCCACACGTTGACGGCGAAGGCCCACTTCCAGTCGTTGGGCTCGTGCTCCCACATGCGGCCCTCGGCGCCGGATCCGACGCCCGCGTTGTTGCACAGCACGTGGACGGCGCCGAAGGTGTCGTACACGGCGTCGGCGAAGGCGCGCACGGAGTCGGGTTCGCTGACGTCGACGGTACGGGCGAGGATCTGCGCCCCGTCCGCCATCAGCTCCTCGGCGGCCTTGGCCAGCGGGGCCTCCTCGACGTCGCCGAGGACGACGGCGAGGCCCTCGGCGGCGAAGCGGCGGGCCATGGCGAGGCCGATGCCGCCGGCCGCGCCGGTGACGACGGCGACCTGTCCCTGTCGCAGCTCCATCAGGCACGTCCTTCCACGGAGCCCTCGGGCGGCGCGTCGAGGATCTGCTGCGGGTCGTCGTACCGCTGGTGGACGTAGGGCAGCAGCGCCTGGGCGCTGACCCGTTCGACGACCCGCCCCTTCTGGTCGGTGGTCTTCTCGCCGATGGTGATCTCGACGAGCCGGCGCACCGGGAGGTCGGCGACCGGGTCGTACATCGACTCGCGCAGCACGATGTCGCCGGTGACCCGCTCCAGCCGCCGCACCTTCTCGTTGCGGACGCAGTGGACGAGGACGGGGTCGGTGTCGAAGCCGGTGCCCGCGCCGTCCACGGACGGCAGGAACTTGAAGTAGAAGTCGGTCTTCTCGACGGGCTCGGGCAGCGGGAGGGCGCCGGAGACGGCGCCGCGCACCTCGACGAAGGCGATGCCGTGCCGGGCGAGCGAGGCCCGGACCGTGAGCCCGTCACGCTCGACGAGGACCTCTCCCAGCTTCTTCGGCTCGCCGAAGACCTCCCGCCCGCCGGTCAGGGCGCGCTCGTGGGTCATCGGCATGACCAGCGGGTACCAGCCCTCCTGGTCGCCGTGGGCGGCGGCGACGGCGACGGACCCGGCGCCGAGGGGGTAGCCGGGCAGGTCGACCTTGCTGATGTTGGCGCGCACCAGCGGGCGCGCGGTGGGCTTGAGCGGGGGCGGCAGGACGGCCGCCACGACGTCGGGGTCGGTCTCCCAGACGGCGACCACTCCGGTGGACCAGATGTCGGGGAGCCCCGCGCTCTTCTCGCGGGTCGCGGCGATCTCCGCCTCGGTGCGCGCCCCGTACCGTACTCGTGCCATGACGTACCGCCTTTCGGGAACGTATCGGCCTGTAACACAGTTACACCGATGGCCCGGAAGGGTAAAGAGCCGTGCACGCAAAGGAGTTGGGGGATCCGATGGCACGCACCGCATTGAGCCGCGATCAGGTACTGGACACCGCCGCAGCCCTGGTGAAGGAGCACGGCCCGACGGCCCTCACCATGCGCCGGCTCGCCGCGGAACTCGGCACCGCGGTGACCTCGATCTACTGGCACGTCGGCAACCGCGAGTCGTTGCTCGACGCGCTCGTCGAGCGCACGGTCGCCGACCTCGGCACGCTGCGCCCGCACGGCGCGGATCCCGCCGAGCGGATCGTCTCGGTGGCCCGGCTGCTGCGCCGCGCACTGCGGGACCGCCCGCACCTGGTGGCGATGGTCCACGAACGCGGCCTGACGGAGCAGATGTTCCTGCCCGCGCAGCGCGCCCTGATCCACGAGGCCCACGCGGCCGGCCTGCGCGGCGCACGGGCGGCCGAACTGGTGCGGGCGGTGCAGTTCCAGGTGGTCGGCCACGTCCTGGTGGAACGCAACCGCGAACGCTCCCCGGCCCAGTCCCCGGCCGAGACCGAACTGTGGTCGACCGGCACCACGACCGGCACCACCACCACGACCACCGCCGGCACCACGACAGCGGGCACCGCCTCCCCCACGGCCGCCTCCCCCGTCGACGAGGACCCGGCCCTGGCCCGCGCCCTGGCCGCCCCCGTCGACACCGAACGCCTCTTCACCACGGCGGTACGGGCGCTGGTGGCGGGCTTGCTGGGCGGGGAGGCCGGCGCCCGCGACCGCGACCACGGCGGCACGCACACCGGTTCCGAGGCGTCAACGCGGTGACCGGTTCCGGCCACCGAAGGGGCACCGGGAGCGGGAGTGTCACTGGCGGCCCGTATTCTCAGTGACCATGCTCGACGACCGTACGACAGCAGCGCCGTGGCCGACCGCCTACCCACAGGGGTACGCGGTCGTCGACGTGGAGACCACCGGCCTCGCCCGCGACGACCGGATCGTCTCGGCCGCCGTCTACCGGCTGGACGCCCAGGGGAACGTCGAGGACCACTGGTACACGCTCGTCAATCCCGAGCGGGACCCCGGCCCGGTGTGGATCCACGGGCTGACCAGCGACCTGCTGGCGGGCGCGCCGCTCTTCCCGGAGGTCGCCGAGGAGTTCTCGGCCCGGCTCGACGGCCGGGTGCTCGTCGCGCACAACGCGATGTTCGACTGGCAGATGATCGCGCGCGAGTACGCGCGGGCCGAGCGGACGGCGCCGGTGCGGCAGCGACTGTGCACCATCGCGCTCTCCAAGGAGCTGTCGCTGCCGCTGCCCAACCACAAGCTGGAGTCGCTCGCCGCGCACTTCGGCGTGGTCCAGCAGCGGGCGCACAACGCGCTGGACGACGCCCGGGTGCTCGCGGAGGCGTTCCGCCCCAGCCTGCACGCCGCCGCCGAGCGGAACGTGCGGCTGCCCCTGCTGGAGTGCCGGCCGCTGACCGAGTGGGCCTCGGCCCCGGCCCAGCCGCGGATCGGGTACCAGGCCTCCTACCGGGGGAACAGCTGGCGGCCCTCGCGGAAGCGGCCGGCGTGCCCGCACCCGAACCCGGGACGTTACGAATCCGACAAACCGCTCAAGCAGGGCATGCGGGTGGCCTTCTCGGGCGACACCTCCATCGACCGCGAGCTCCTGGAGGACCGTACGGTCGAGGCGGGACTGCACGTGGCGACCAGCGTCTCCCGGGTCACCAGCCTCCTCGTGACCAACGACCCCGACTCGGCGACCTCCAAGACCGTGAAGGCCAAGGCGTTCGGCACGCCGGTCGTCGACGAGGCCGCGTACACCCAGCTGCTGCGGGACGTGACCCCGGCAGACGAGTGACGGGCCGGGGCGGGCCGGGCGCGCCGCCCGGCCGTCGCCCGCCGTCGGGCCCACCCTGTGGCGCATGGCACGTTGTGAGGTCTGCGGAAACGATTACGGGATGTCCTTCGAGGTGCACGCGCAGGGCGCGGTGCACGTCTTCGACTGCTTCTCCTGCGCCATCCACCGCATGGCGCCCATCTGCGAACACTGCCGGGTCCAGATCATCGGCCAGGGGGTCGAGGTCGAGGGCAACTGGTACTGCGGCGCGCACTGCGCCCGCGCGGAGGGGAAGGCGGGGATCGTCGACAAGGTGTGAGCGCGCGCGGCCTTTCGCGCACCGGTGAGGAAACGATCTGGCAACCCCCCTGCGGGCACCCCATGCGTCGAGTTGTACCGTCATGGGGTGTACCGCTTCCTGTTGTCCCGGCAGTGGGTGATCCTCACCCTCGTCGCCCTCGTCCTCATCCCCGTGATGATCGAGCTGGGCTTCTGGCAGTTCCACCGGCACGAGCGCCGGGTCGCCCAGAACGCGCTGATCGCGGACAACCTGCGGGCCCGGTCCCTCCCCGTCGAGGAGCTGACCTCCCCGGGGCACACCGTCCCGCGCGCCGACTACTGGCGCCAGGTGACCGCCACCGGGACCTTCGACACCGCCCACGAGGTCGTCGTGCGCCGGCGCACCTCGGCCGACGACCGGGTCGGCGTGCACGTCCTGACCCCGCTGGTCCTCAAGGACGGCAAGGTGGTCATGGTCAACCGCGGCTGGGTGCCCGCCGCCGACGACCAGCACTCCTTCCCCGCGGTGCCGCCCGCCCCGCGCGGCGAGGTCACGGTCACCGGACGGCTCAAGGCCGACGAGACGACCGGCGCCAGCGGCATCAAGGACCTCAAGGGCCTGCCCGACCGTCAGGTCATGCTGATCAACAGCGAGCAGCAGGCCGCCCTGCTCGGCCGCACGGTGCTCGGCGGGTACATCGAGCAGACCGCGCCCGAGCCCGCCGACGGCTCGCCCGAGGCGATCCCCGAGCCCGACCACGACTCGATCGGCGCGCACATGGCGTACGCCGTCCAGTGGTGGCTCTTCACGGCCGGCGTACCGGTCGGCTGGGTGATCCTGGTACGGCGCGAGAAGCGCGACCGGCAGGCGGCGGCCGAGGGCGCCGGAGTGACGGACACAACGCCCGAGCCGGCCGGGGCCCGCGCCTGAACTGATTGACGTCCACCGCTTCCGGGAACAGCCCAGAGCGTGACGCAACGTATCGACGCCTACGCCCTCATCGGCGATCTCCAGACCGCCGCGCTCGTCGGCCGCGACGGATCGGTCGACTGGCTGTGTCTGCCGCGCTTCGACTCGGCCGCGTGCTTCGCCGCGCTCCTCGGCGACGAGGACAACGGGCACTGGCGGATCGCGCCCAAGGGCGCCACCCTCTGCACCAGCCGCCGCTACGTCGAGGACACCCTGGTCCTGGAGACCCGCTGGGAGACCCGTACGGGCACGGTCGACGTCGTCGACTTCATGCCGCAGCGCGACAAGGCCCCCGACGTGATGCGGATCGTGCGGGGCGTGAGCGGGAGCGTGGAGATGAGCGCGGTGCTGCGGCTGCGCTTCGACTACGGCTCGATCGTGCCGTGGGTGCGCCGGGCCGAGGGCCATCGTGTCGCGGTCGCCGGGCCCGACTCCGTGTGGCTGCGCAGCGAGCCGCCCGTGAAGACCTGGGGGCAGCAGTTCGCGACCTGCTCGTCGTTCACCGTCGGCGCGGGCGAGGAGGTGGCCTTCGTCCTCACCTGGCACCCCTCCCACGAGCCGCGCCCCGACCTCGTCGACCCCTTCGAGGCGCTGGATCACACGCTCGCGGACTGGAAGGAGTGGGCGGCCCGCTGCACCTACGAGGGCCCCTACCGGGACACCGTGGTGCGCTCGCTGATCACCCTGAAGGCGCTCACCTACGCCCCGACCGGCGGCATCGTCGCCGCCGCGACCACCTCGCTGCCCGAGGAGCTCGGCGGGGTGCGCAACTGGGACTACCGGGCCTGCTGGCTGCGCGACTCCTCCCTCACGCTCGGCGCGCTGCTCTCCACCGGGTACGTGGAGGAGGCGGCGGCCTGGCGCGACTGGCTGCTGCGGGCGGTGGCCGGCGATCCGGCCGACCTGCAGATCATGTACGGGCCGGCCGGCGAGCGGCGGCTGCCCGAGACGATCCTGCCGTGGCTGCGCGGCTACGCCGACTCGGCGCCGGTGCGGATCGGGAACGCGGCCGTGGACCAGTTACAGCTCGACGTGTACGGCGAGGTGATGGACTCGCTCAGCCGCGCCCGCGAGGCCGGGATCCCCGCCGAGCGGCACGCCTGGAACCTCCAGCTGAGCCTGCTCGGCTTCCTGGAGTCGACCTGGCGGGAGCCCGACGAGGGGCTGTGGGAGGTGCGCGGCCCGCGCCGCCACTTCGTGCACTCCAAGGTGATGGCCTGGGTGGCGGCCGACCGGGCGGTGCGCACCCTGGAGGCCGAGCCGTCGCTGCCGGGGGACCCGGCGCGCTGGCGGGCGATGCGGGACGAGATCCACGCGGAGGTGTGCGCCAAGGGGTACGACCCGGTGCGCAACACGTTCACGCAGGCGTACGGCTCGCGCGAGCTGGACGCGGCGACGCTGCTGATCCCCCAGGTCGGCTTCCTGCCGCCGGACGATCCGCGGGTGCGGGGGACGGTCGACGCGGTCCGGGCGGAGCTGACGCAGGGCGGCTTCGTGCGCCGCTACTCGACGGAGGGCGCCCCGGTGGACGGGCTGCCGGGCGAGGAGGGCACCTTCCTCGTCTGCTCCTTCTGGCTGGCGGACGCGCTGCGGCTGACCGGGCGGACCGAGGAGGCGCGCGAGCTGTTCGAGCGGCTGATCGGGCTGTGCAGCGACGTGGGGCTGCTGGCCGAGGAGTACGACCCGGCGACGGGCCGGCAGCTGGGGAACTTCCCGCAGGCCTTCAGCCACATCGGCCTGGTGGGCACGGCCCTCGCGCTGGCCGCGCAGGAGACGGCAGGATAGGCGCATGGATCTTGGGCTGAAGGACCGTGTGTACGTGGTGACCGGCGCGACGCGAGGGCTCGGCCGGGCCTCGGCCGAGGCGCTGCTCGCCGAGGGCGCGAAGGTGCTGCTGACCGGGCGCGAGGAGGGCTCGGTCGCCGCGGCGGCGGCCGAGCTCGGCCCGGGCGCGGAGGGCGTCGCCGCCGACAACGCCGACGCGGCGACCCCGGAGCGGCTGTTCGCGCAGGCGCGGGCGCGGTTCGGCGGCGTGGACGGCGTGCTGATCAGCGTCGGCGGCCCGGCGCCCGGCTTCGCCGCGGAGAACACGGACGAGCAGTGGGCGGCCGCCTTCGACGCGGTCTTCCTGGGCGCGGTGCGGCTCGCCCGCGCGGCGGCGGAGGTGCTGCCCGAGGGCGGGGTCATCGGCTTCGTGCTGTCCGGCTCGGTGCACGAGCCGATCCCGGGCCTGACCATCTCCAACGGGCTGCGTCCGGGCCTGGCCGGTTTCGCCAAGTCGCTCGCCAACGACCTGGGCCCGCGCGGCATCCGGGTGATCGGGCTGCTGCCGAGCCGCATCGACACCGACCGGGTCCGCTCGCTCGACGCGCTGTCCGGCGACGCCGACGCGGCCCGCGCGGCGAACGAGTCGCGGATCCCGCTGCGCCGCTACGGCACCCCGGAGGAGTTCGGCCGCACGGCCGCGTTCCTGCTCTCCCCCGCCGCCTCGTACCTGACGGGCGTGATGCTCCCGGTGGACGGCGGGGCGCGCAGCGGCTTCTGAGGTCCGGTCAGTTCACCCGGCGGGCGCGGTGCTTGACCGCCCGCAGCCGGGCCTCGGTCGGCAGGTTGGGCAGTCCGGCCGAGGTGCGGGCGTTGCCCAGGGCCTCGGCGGCGAGGGTGGTCAGCGCCTCGGCCGGGGCGGCGTACGGCTCCAGGAGGAGCGCGACGCGGGTACGGGGGGCGGCGCGGCGGCCGGTGAGCGAGACCCGGGCCCGGGCGACGCCCTCCTGGGCCGCCGCGTCGGCCTCCAGGACCGCTTCCAGGGTCCGGCCGCGCAGCACGGCCTCCTCGCCGTCGCCGCTGTCGACGAGCACCTCGGCGAGCCGGGCCCGCCGGAACTGGGCGATCAGCCACCACAGGGCGAGCAGCACGGCGAGCCCGAGCAGCGCGATGACCAGCGGCCACCACCAGCTCTCGGCGCGCCAGTGCTGCCGCTCGGACCGGCTGAGCAGCACGTCGTCGGGGCCCGACCAGGGCCACCAGGACGGCACGGGCAGGTCGAGGCCGGCCGCGAGCACGGCGCCGCCGCCGGCCACGAGCAGCAGTCCCGTGAGGGCGAGCACGATCCGATTGACGCGCCGGAGCACGACGGTCATGCCGTCACCCCTTCCTGGGCGGCCTGGCCACCCGTACCGTCAGGGCCGGCGGACGGGCGAGCCCGAGCTCGTCGATGCCGGTGGTGAGGACGCTCTCCAGGTCGGAACGGACCTCGTCGAGCGCGCGGAAGTGCGAGACGGCCCGTACGGCCGCCTTGGCCCGGCCCACCTTGACCCGCACGGACTGCACGCCGGACACCTCCATGGCCCGGTCGCGCAGGGCGAGCGCGGCGGCCTCGCGGTCGAGTCCGGCGCGGAGGTCCGGGTGTTCGCGGCGCATCGGCAGGATGTCGCGCAGGCCGGGGGTGAGGGCGAGCAGCAGCAGCCAGAGGCCGAGGGCCACGGCGACGCCCGCGCCGACGAGCACCCAGATGTCGTCGAGGGGTCGGGTGGCGAGGCCGTCGGCGAGGGAGCGGCGCCAGGCCATGGCGCTGTGCTCGGCGCGTACGGCCGCCACGTCGTACAGGAGCAGTCCGGAGGCGCCGAGCAGGACGGCGGCGAGGACGGCGGCGGGGATGCGCCGCACGGCCCAGAAGCGGCGGCCCGGTGGCTGCGGGGCGGCGGTGTCGGCGTCGCCTTCCCGGGCCGGGTCCGTGAGCACGGGCACGGCGTCGGGGCCGGGGCGGGGCGCGCGGTCGGAGCCGCGGTCGGAGCCGGGGCCGGGGCCGGGGCCGGGGCCGGGCGCGCGGTCGGAGCCGGAGCCGGGATCGGGCATGCGGTCGGAGCCGGAGCCGGGATCGGGCATGCGGTCGGGGTCGGGGTCCGGGGCGGGTCCGGGCGCGGGTCCGGTGCTCATCGCAGGCGCTCCCGGGCCTTCTCGTGCGCGGTGTGCGCGGAGTGCAGCTTCTCGACGTGGACGGCGACCTCGTGGACCTCCAGGCCGGCGAGTTCCTCCACCCGGTGGCGGACCCGGCCCCGGACGGCGCCGCACTGGCGCCCGATGTCGGAGGGGTAGGGGAGTTCGAGGCTCACCGAGACCCGGGCGCTCTCCCGGTGCACGACCACCGAGGCGTGCGGCTTGGAGCCGCCCTTGGGGATGCGGTCGAGCGCCTCACGGGCCGCCTGGGCGGCGATCTTCGCGACGACGCGGTCGGCGACCGTGGTCGCGCCCCGGGTGGCCGCCCCCACCCGGTCCCGGGCCAGGTCCGCTGCCACCCCCGGTCACCTCCGCCGGTCGCCGTGCTCGCGGCCCCGGAAGAGGTCGCCGAACTCCAGGTCCCCGTCGAGGAAGCGACCCGCGATGAAGCCGATCGCCCCCAGCGCGGCGACCAGGAGGAACGCCCCGAAGCCGCCGAAGTACCCGGCGAAGCCGAGCGCCATGCCGGCCACCAGGCCGACCACCGCCATGCTCATGCTGAGCCCTTTCGTCGTCGTGCCGTCGTCCGTCGGCTACTGGAGCCGCGACTCCGGCTCCTCGTCCTCTTCGTCCGGCAGCTTCACGTCGCTGACGGCGATGTTGACCTCGACGACTTCGAGGCCGGTCATGCGCTCGACGGCGGCGATGACGTTCTCGCGGACGGCGCCGGCCACGTCGGAGATCGAGACGCCGTAGTCGACGACGATCTCCAGGTCGAGGGCGGTCTGCACCTCGCCGACCTCGGCCTTCACGCCCCGGGTGACGCCGGACTTGCCGCCGCCCCCGCCGGGGACGCGGTCCCGGACGGCGCCGAGGGTGCGGGAGAGTCCGCTGCCCATGGCGTGGACGCCGACGACGTCGCGGGCGGCGAGTCCGGCGATCTTCTCGACGACCCCGTCGGCGATCGTGGTCCGCCCCCGGGAGGCGGGGTCGCCGCCGCCACGCTTGATCACCGGGCTCTGGTCGGAATGCATGCTGTCAGCCATCACCAGCCATCCTTCCGTGAGGCTTTTGCCTTATTTGCTCACACTAAGGGCGCTTGCCCGGTCTCGCGCCGGGAATGCGGCAGGCTGGGGTCATGACGACGGTGGAGATGGGGCGCGCGACGGACCGGCTGCTGCCGCTCGGCGCGCCGGTGGACGGGGCGTGGATCGCGGAGCGCGCGGTGCGGGAGGTGCTCACCGACGCGGCACGGGCGGTACGGGACACGGCACCGGAGCCGCCGAGGTTCCGGCTCGCCGTGGCGGCGGCCGGGACACCGTTCCCGGTGCCCCCGGGCGGGCTCCCGCCCGGGGAACTGGGGATCACCCTGGAGTTCGCGGCGGTCGCGGGGCGGCCGCTGCCCGAGCTGGCCGGGCGGCTGCGGACGGCACTGCTCGCGGCGGCCGAGGAGGCCTTCGGACTGGTGGTGGCGGAGGTGGACCTGCGGGTGACCGATCTGCTCGACGCGCCCCCCGATCCGGTGACCCCCGCTCCGCCTCCCGGACGAACCTCGCCGCCCGTCCCCGAGGACCCGGCGGCACTGTCGGCGCTGGCCGTGGACGGCGTGGCCGCCCTCACGGACACCTACGGGGGCCCGGTCCGGCGCGCGGCCGGGGATCTGCGCATCGAACTGGCGGTGACCGCGGGCCGGCGCGCCCTGCACGTGGCCCGCGCCGTCCGCACGGCCGTGACCGCCGCCGCCCCGGAGGCGGCGACGGTCACGGTGGTGGTGTCGGAGCTGCGCTGAGAGCCGGAAGGGGCGCGGCCCCGGGAAGGAAGGTCAGTCGCCGAGGCCCGCGAGGTCGCGCAGCCGGCGGGCCTGGGCGGCGCGCTCGGCGGTGCGCTGCTCCTCGTACGAACGGCCCGAGGCGCCCTGGAGCAGCGCCTTGGTCTCGATGACGGCGGAGCGCGGCGCGGCGAGCAGCGCGGCGCTGAGGTCCCGTACCGCGGCGTCGAGTTCGGCGACGGGCACGGCGATGTTGGCCAGGCCGGCGCGCTCGGCCTCCTCGGCGTGGACGAACCGGCCGGTGGCGCAGATCTCCAGCGCGCGGGCGTAGCCCACGAGGGAGACGAGGGGGTGCGTACCGGTGAGGTCCGGGACCAGGCCCAGGCTGGTCTCGCGCATGGCGAACTGCACGTCGTCGGCGACGACCCGCAGGTCGCAGGCGAGCGCGAGCTGGAAGCCGGCGCCGATGGCGTGCCCCTGGACGGCCGCGATCGACACGATGTCGCTGCGGCGCCACCAGGTGAACGCCTCCTGGTACTCGGCGATGAGCGCGTCGAGGTCCTCCTCGGACCCGCGCGCCATCTCCAGGAAGGAAGGCTCTCCGTCGAAGCCCTCGGGCGTGAACGCCTGCCGGTCGAGGCCCGCGGAGAAGGACTTGCCCTCACCGCGCAGGACCACGACCCGCACGCTGCCCGGGAGTGACCGGCCGGCCTCCGTCAACGCCCGCCACAGAGCGGGAGACTGAGCGTTGCGCTTCGCCGGGTTGGTCAGGGTCACCGTGGCAACGGCGTCCTCGACGGTGAGCCGTACACCGTCCTTGTCGAATACGAGCTCAGAGTCGTCGAGCGTAGTCATGGGGGGCGCCTCCGGTTCCGGTGCAGCACGTCAGCCGTTGCTAAGTGACTGCACAGTAACCACTCGGTCGACCGCATGGACGACCGGGTGCCCACCGGGAGACCCGGTGGACCGGCGGAACCACCCCTGTGTCAGGCCGAGGCCGCCTTCTTGCCCCGCGTCGCTCCGCCGCGTCCCCGCAGCGTGACTCCGGACTCGCTGAGCATCCGGTGGACGAATCCGTAGGAGCGGCCGGTTTCCTCGGCCAGCGCCCGGATGCTCGCACCGGAGTCGTACTTCTTCTTCAGGTCTGCCGCGAGCTTGTCGCGCGCGGCGCCGGTCACCCGGCTGCCCTTCTTCAGAGTCTCGGCCACCCGTGCCTCCTCATGGGAAGTGCGCTCTGGACTTCTCATGATCACCCCTTCCGGAGTTCCTGGCCACCCATTCGACAAGGTCCGTGCCATCGGCTTGACCCGGGCGGAAGGGAACGACACGAACGGAATGGATCGTTCCGCCGCCTCCGGAGGCGGCCCCGGGGCCGCCCCGCGAGGGAAGTGCCAGGTCAGCGACACGGCGGGAACACCAGTACGGCGCGGGCCCTGGCGGAAGGATTCCGCAGGGCCCGCGCCGGGGGTACGAGACGCTCTCACTCAGATGAAGGATCACCCATGAGCCGAATGATCCAGCCCGGCATGATCACTCCGGGCCGGACCGGTCCGCGCCGGTCAGGCCAGGGCGACCAGGTCCGCGTAGTCCGGGCCCCACAGGTCCTCGACACCGTCCGGGAGCAGGATGATCCGCTCCGGGTCCAGCGCCTCGACCGCGCCCTCGTCGTGGGTGACGAGCACGACCGCGCCCTTGTACGTGCGCAGCGCGCCGAGGATCTCCTCGCGGCTGGCCGGGTCGAGGTTGTTGGTGGGCTCGTCCAGGAGCAGCACGTTGGCCGAGGAGACGACCAGGGTCGCGAGCGCGAGCCGGGTCTTCTCGCCGCCGGAGAGCACCCCGGCGGGCTTGTCGACGTCGTCGCCGGAGAACAGGAAGGAACCGAGCACCTTGCGCACCTCGACCAGGTCGAGGTCGGGTGAGGCGGAGCGCATGTTCTCCAGGACGCTGCGCTCGGGGTCGAGGGTCTCGTGCTCCTGCGCGTAGTAGCCCAGCTTCAGGCCGTGGCCCGGGGTGACCTCGCCGGTGTCGGGCTGCTCGACCCCGCCGAGGAGGCGCAGCAGGGTCGTCTTGCCCGCGCCGTTGAGGCCGAGGATGACGACGCGGGAGCCCTTGTCGATGGCCAGGTCCACATCGGTGAAGATTTCGAGCGAGCCGTACGACTTGGACAGGCCCTCCGCGGTGAGCGGGGTCTTGCCGCAGGGCGCGGGGTCCGGGAAGCGCAGCTTGGCGACCTTGTCGGAGACGCGGACGGCCTCCAGGCCCGACAGCAGGCGCTCGGCGCGCTTGGCCATGTTCTGCGCGGCGACCGTCTTGGTGGCCTTGGCGCGCATCTTGTCGGCCTGCGAGTTGAGCGCGGCGGCCTTCTTCTCGGCGTTCTGGCGCTCGCGCTTGCGGCGCTTCTCGTCGGCCTCGCGCTGCTGCTGGTAGAGCTTCCAGCCCATGTTGTAGACGTCGATCACGGAGCGGTTGGCGTCCAGGTAGAAGACCTTGTTGACGACGGTCTCGACCAGGTCGACGTCGTGGGAGATCACGATGAAGCCGCCGCGGTAGGTCTTCAGGTAGTCGCGCAGCCAGACGATCGAGTCGGCGTCGAGGTGGTTGGTCGGCTCGTCGAGGAGCAGGGTGTCCGCGTCGGAGAAGAGGATCCGGGCCAGCTCGATCCGGCGGCGCTGACCGCCGGAGAGGGTGTGCAGCGGCTGGCCGAGGACACGGTCGGGCAGACCGAGCGCGGCGGCGATGGTGGAGGCCTCGGCCTCGGCCGCGTACCCGCCCTTGGTGAGGAACTCGGTCTCCTGGCGCTCGTACTGCCGCATCGCCTTGTCGCGGGTGGCGCCGGCGCCGGTGGCGATGCGCTCCTCGTTCTGCCGCATCTTGCGGATCAGGGTGTCGAGGCCACGGGCCGACAGGATGCGGTCGCGGGCCAGCACGTCGAGGTCACCGGTGCGCGGGTCCTGCGGCAGGTAGCCGACCTCGCCGGAGCGGGTGATCGTGCCGCCGGCCGGCTGGCCCTCGCCCGCGAGGCACTTGGTGAGGGTGGTCTTGCCCGCCCCGTTGCGGCCGACGAGGCCGATGCGGTCGCCCTTGGCGACTCGGAAGGAAGCGGACTCGATGAGGACGCGGGCGCCGGCGCGCAGCTCGATTCCGGAAGCGGTGATCACGGACAGACTCCTGGGCGGTGGTAAGGGCGGAAGGACGGCTGATGCGGGCTTCGACGCCGCTAATGCACCCAGAGGAGACAGACCATGCGGTCAGTCTAACGGGCCTTTGCAACTGATTTTCGGCCGTGCGACATACCTCACATGCTTCACAAAAGGGGTGTCGCATGACGGAAGCCTCGATACTCGGCTGAGAAGCGGAGGGCGGTGGGCATGCAGTTCGACGACGACGCCGATCTGGACACCTCGGAGGTCAAGGACGTCCGGGGCAGCCGGGTACCGGGCGGCAAGGCCACCATCGGCGGCGGGATCGCCGGCGTCATCGCGCTGATCCTGGGCCTGCTCTTCGGCGTGGGCCCCGAACAGCTGGGCCTGTCCTCGGGCGGCGACGAACCGGCCGCGACGGCCTCCTCCGCGACCCAGGTGAGCCAGACCTGCAAGAAGGGCTCGGACGCGAACACCCGCGAGGACTGCCGGATCGTGGCGGTCGTCAACAGCGTGCAGGACTACTGGCGGGCCGAGTACGCCCGGCGCGGCGGACAGTACGTGCCGGCCACGACCGTGATGTTCACCCAGCAGGTGCCCACCGCCTGCGGCACGGCCACCTCGGCCGTCGGCCCGTTCTACTGCCCTGGCGACCGCCGGGTCTACCTGGACCTCGGCTTCTTCGACGAGCTGCGCACCACGTTCGGCTCGACCGGCGGACCCTTCGCGCAGGCGTACGTGGTGGCGCACGAGTACGGGCACCACATCCAGAACCTCATGGGCACGCTGGCCAGGGCCCAGGACGGGCGGACCGGGGCGAACTCCAACGCGGTGCGGGTGGAGCTCCAGGCCGACTGCTACGCGGGCGTCTGGGCGCGGCACGCGACGACCACCCCCGACGACAGGACCGGCCGGCCGCTGCTCACCCGGCTGACCGAGGAGGACATCCGCGACGGCCTGGACGCGGCGGCGGCGGTCGGCGACGACCGGATCCAGGAGCGCTTCCAGGAGCGGGTGACGCCGGAGAGCTGGACGCACGGCTCGGCGGCGCAGCGGCAGCAGTGGTTCTCCACCGGCTACAGCACGGGCGACATGGCGCGGTGCAACACCTTCCGGTGAGGCGGCGGCCTCCGGCGATGTGTCAGCGGCGGCTGCCAGACTGAGATCCAGGTCACATGGATCACCGGAGAGGAAGTGATCGGGATGGCTGAGGCACCCGACATCTGTCCGACACTGCGGTACGAGGACGCGAAGGCCGCCATCACGCTGCTCACCGAGGCGTTCGGCTTCACGGCGACCGCGGTGTACGAGGGCGAGGACGGGCGCGTGATGCACGCCGAGCTCGCGCACGGGAACGGGATGGTGATGCTCGGCAGCACGGGCACGGGCAGCGAGTTCGACAAGCTGATGGCCCGCGGCGGCCCGACGGGGGTGTACGTGCGCGTCGCGGACGTGGACGAGCACCACGCCCGGGCCGTGGCCCACGGCGTCGAGATCGCGATGCCGCCCACGGACCAGGACTACGGCTCCCGGGACTACATGGCCCTGGACGCCGAGGGCAACGTCTGGAGCTTCGGGACGTACGCCCCCGGCGCCGCGGCCGGATAGCGGCCGGCGGCCCCTCTGCCCGGCCGCCGCCGCCCGGCGGACCGGCCGGACGGCAGCCCGTCCGCCCTGCGACTCGCCCGACGGCCCGACCGGCGGACCGGCCGGACGGGCCGCGGGGAGGTCAGGCGCCGCCCGTGTGGACCTGGAAGGCGGCCCGGCGGACCGCCTTCGCCAGGGCCGGGTCGGGGTGCGCCGCGGCGAGCGCGACCAGGACCTGCACGGTGCGGGGGTGGCCGACGGCCCGGACCGCGTCGAGCAGGGCCGGGACGGTGCCCTGCACGGCCGAGTCCAGGTGCCGTACGAGCAGGGTGCTCTCGCCGTGGTCGGCGACGGCGGCGGCGGTGTCCACCCAGAGCCAGGTCGCCTCCTCCCGGGTGAGCACCTCGGGGGCGTCGTCGGGGTCGGCGCCCTCGTACTCGGCGAGCCACAGCAGCGCGTACGGGCGCAGCGAGGGCTCGCCGAGGACGGCGCGGACCTCGGGCTCGGCCGGGCCGCCGACCACGCGCAGCGCCTCGAAGGCGAGGCCGCGCAGCAGGGCGTCCTCGCCACGGGCCACGGCGAGGAGCTCGCCGACGGCGCTGGAGAGGGTGCGGGCGGCGAGCCAGGCGCGGTACTCGTCGCGGGCCGGGCCCGGGGTGAGGCGGGCGCAGCCGCGCAGCATGTCCTCGGCGGACTGCTCGATGTTGCCGGCGGGGCTCTGCGCGGCGACGCAGATCTGCTCCAGCTTGACCCAGACCGCCCAGTTCCCGAGCGGGGTCAGGGTGGCCTGACCGGTGCCCAGGGTCAGGGCGCCGACGGCGGCCAGTCCCTCCAGGGCCCAGTCGAGCAGCGCGGGCAGCCCCTCGGCGGCGGGGGCGGTCTCGACGGCGGTGCCGGGGGCCGGGACCTCGCAGCGCTCCTCGCGCAGCTCCTCGACGCGCTGCCCGAGCAGGTCGAGCAGGGTCGATACCGGGACGGGCCCGGCGGAGAGCTGGAGCAGCGAGAGGACCTGCGGGACGGCCTCGACGACCTCGGCGACGGCGCCGGGCGCGACCGCCTCGGGCACCGGGTGCACCAGCGACCAGGCGTCGAAGAGGGCGACCCAGCCGCGCAGCACGGCGGAGTCGTCGCGGTCCCAGGCGTGCAGCCGCCAGCCGGGGCGGGCGGTGTCGCCGTGCAGTTCGACGAGTCCGGCGAGCCGGGCGCGGTCCCAGCCGGCCCGGACCTGGGCGGGCGTCAGATCCAGCGCGGCGGCGGCCCGTTCCCCGTCGACGACGTCCGGGGGCGCCGTCTCGGCGTTGCGGTCCACCGCGGCCCAGCGGGCGATGCGTACGGCGTCGGCCAGCACGGCACGGGCCTGGCCGGCCAGTACCGCGCGGGGCGGTGTCCCCTCGGGCGGTCGCGGCGCCGGGCGGGTGCGCCGGGTCGTCACGGCCCGCCGCGCGGTGGCGAGGGCCCGCGGACGGACGAGTCGGAGTCTGGAGTTGCGCGCCAATGGTTCATCGGGCTTTCGAGACGTCACGGGGGCAGTCTTCCCGCTGACGGCCCGAAAGCCCAATCGGAATCCGCAACGCCGCTGCATTGGTCCCCGCTTCGGGGCGTCGGCGGCCACGGGGCCGGAGCCCGCTGCTCGCTTGACGCGCGTGCGGAGGGGCCCCCGGGGCGGGTCCCCGTGCAGCTCCTAGACGAGCGGCGTCATGAAGCGCCGCAGCGCCTCCTCGTAGCGGGTCGGGTCCGCGTTCCACATGGCCGCGTGCGGGGCGTTGCCGACCGTGGTGAGGGTGACCAGGTCGGGGCGGAGGGCGGCCAGCCGCTGCGAGCGGTCCCAGGGGGCGATCGTGTCGTCGGGTCCGTGGAAGACGAGGGTCGGCACCCGCAGCCCGGAGGGGTCGGCGGCCTCCGCGAGCCGGTCGCCGTGCAGACCGGTCCTGCCCTGGGCGGCGCGGACGGCGAGCGGGACGAGGGGGCCGGGCACCCCGCGGGCGGCGGCGAGGTTGCGCAGGGTGGCCTCCCAGTCGAGGACCGGGGAGTCGAGGACCAGGCCGCGGATCCGGTCCCGCACCCCGGAGCCCGCGGCGGCGTGCAGGGCCATCGCGGCGCCCGCGCCCCAGCCGAGCAGGACGACCTGTCCGGCGCCCCGGCGGACGGCGTAGCGGAGGGCGGCGTCGACGTCGCGCCACTCGGAGTCGCCCAGGTGGGCGAGGCCGTCGGGGGCGGCGGGCGCGCCCTCGTCGCCGCGGTAGGCGGGGACGAGGACGGGGACCTGCCGGCGGTGGAGGAAGGGAACGAGGTTGAGGGCGTGCTCGCGGGTGGCGCCGAGGCCGTGCAGGGCGATCACCCAGGTGGAGTGGGCGCCGGGGACGAGCCAGGCGGGCAGGTTGCCGAGTTCGCCGGGGATCTCGACGTCCTCGTACGGCAGGCCGAGGGCGGTCTCGGGGGTGCCGCAGTGGAGCTGCGGGGTGAAGCGGACGCGGGCTCCGGTGGAGAGGGTGCCGAGCTCGACCCGTTCGAGCCGGCGCACCACCGTGTCGGCGGTGTGCGGGACCCGGTCCAGGACGGGTCCGACGACCGCGTGCAGTCCGGCGGCCTCGATCCCGTAGGTGCCGGGGCGCAGGGAGGCCAGGCTGCGGGTGAGGGTGATCCGGCCGGGCCCGCTGGCGTGCACGGTCAGTCTGGGGTCGCCCGGGAGGGGGCGTCCGGACGGCACCTTGAGGGCGGCGTCGCTGGCGTACCGGCCGGCCGCCACAGCGGCCGCGCCGACACCGATCACTGTGGTGACGGCAGCTGCCGTCGCTGTAGCCGGGCGCACGCTCCCAGTGTCGGCAGAGGGCGGGAAGGCTGCCACCGGACGGACCTCCCGACGAGTGACATGGCTCTCGTCGGAGGGGTCGTCCGTACGGCTGACGGGGTGCGCGCGGGGTCGGCCGGCGGGCCGTGAGGGGTCCATGGGACGGAACGGGTGGAGAGGGGTGGAAGGGGTGGGAGTCGCATGCGTCCTGGTACGGCAGGGCTTACCCCGGGTCGCACCCTGACCGCATGGTGGACAGCCGGGCGGTCCGGGACGGTTCCGGGGGCGGAAATGGAATGCCGGGACCCCGGTTGGGGACACCACACAGCCCGATCCAGTTCATCTTCCGTTCACCCAGGTTGCGTACGTTCGACGAGCCACTGACGTCAAACGATTGCCTGGGTAAATGGAACACATCACGCTGCTGCTCGCGATTGTGGTCGTGACAGCTCTCGTGTTCGATTTCACGAACGGTTTCCACGACACCGCCAACGCGATGGCGACGACCATCTCGACCGGTGCTCTCAAGCCCAAGACGGCGGTGGCCATGTCCGCCGTGCTGAACCTCGTCGGCGCGTTCCTGTCCGTGGAGGTCGCCAAGACGATCTCCGGCGGGATCATCAACGAAGAGGGCATTCGTACAGAAGTGATCTTCGCGGCGCTCGTCGGCGCCATCCTGTGGAACCTGCTGACCTGGCTGCTCGGTCTGCCGTCCAGCTCCTCCCACGCCCTGTTCGGCGGCCTCATCGGCGCCGCCGTGATGTCGGCCGGCTGGGGCGCGGTCAACGGACCGACCATCGTCACCAAGGTCCTGATCCCCGCCGTCGCCGCCCCGATCGTCGCCGGTCTCGCCGCGATGGTCGCCACCCGGCTGACCTACCGCATCGGCGCGAAGGCCGAGACGAAGGCCACCGCCAAGGGCTACCGGGCCGGCCAGATCGCCTCCGCCGGTCTGGTCTCGCTCGCGCACGGCACCAACGACGCCCAGAAGACGATGGGCATCATCACCCTCGCCCTGGTCACCGGCGGCGTCCTCGCCCCCGGCTCCAACCCTCCGATGTGGGTCATCGTCGCCGCCGGTGTGGCGATCGCGCTCGGCACCTACCTCGGCGGCTGGCGCATCATCCGCACCATGGGCAAGGGCCTCACCGACCTCCAGCCGCAGCAGGGCTTCGCCGCCCAGACCAGCGCCGCCACGGTCATCCTGGCCTCCTCCCACCTGGGCTTCTCGCTCTCCACCACCCAGTCCTGCTCGGGTGCCGTGATGGGCGCCGGCCTCGGCCGCAAGGGCGGTGTCGTCCGCTGGTCGACCGCCACCCGGATGTTCGTCGCCTGGGGTCTGACCCTGCCCGCCGCGGGCGTGGTCGGCGCCGGTGCCGAGTTCCTCACCAAGCAGGGCCCCTGGGGCATCGCCGCCGTCGCGGTCCTGCTGGTCGCCGGTTCCGGTGTCATCTGGTCGCTGTCCCGTCGCAAGCCGGTCGACCACAACAACGTCACGGCCGACGACCTCGACGCCGCCCCCGCCGAGCCCGCCGGCGTCGTGACCACCGCCATCGCGGCCGTCACCCCGCCGCCGCCGGCCGGCTCCGTCGCCGCCGTCGCGGACACGGACCTGAAGACCACCATCCCCACCCCGGGCCCCACGGACCCGGCCGCTCCCCCGGCCCCCGCCGCCGCGGTCTAAGGAACTGGAACCAAGCATGAAGATCGACTGGGCAGCCCTCGGCTCCGTCTTCGGAGTCAGCCTCGTGGCGACCGTCGCCCTGGTGGGCCTCTTCACCCTCGGTGTCATGGGCCTCTCCAAGCAGGAGGAGGCGGCCGCGAGCGGCGGCTCCGCCGGCCTGGCCCGCACCGGCGCCTACGCCTGCTTCGCCCTGTGCGCGGCGGCCGTGGCGTACGGCATCTACCTGATCGTCATCTGACGCGCTCCACCGAGCGTCGTCCGACGCACGGGCACGACGGCCGGGCGGTCCGCACCACGGGTGCGGACCGCCCGGCCGTCGTGTCTGTGGCGCTCCGCACAGTGACCCGACGCAGGTCAAGGGTGAGTTGACGGCTGTTCGCGCAGCGTGGTGGACTGCCGGGGCCATTACGGCGGCAGTAGAGGAAGTCCGGTGCGAATCCGGCGCGGTCCCGCCACTGTGACCGGCCCCCCGGGGCCGGGAGTCAGGAACTCTCGCCGCCGGTCACGTCGATCCAGGGCGCGGACCCTGAGTGAGGACAGAGCGCCATGCCCGGCCGCGGCCTCAGCTTTCCCGGTACCACCGGCGCCTCCGGTGCCACCCGAGTCTTCGCGTACGGAGCGGCCGCCGGCCTCGCCGTCGACCTGCTCGCGGGCGACCCCCGCCGCGGCCATCCCGTCGCCGCCTTCGGCCGGGCCGCCGGCGCGGTCGAGGAGCGCCTGCTGCGCGACCACCGCGGCTGGGGCGCCCTGCACACCGCCGTCTGCGCCGGCTCCACCATGGCGCTCGGCGCCCTGGCCGCCCGTACGGTACGGGGCAGCCGCGCCGCCACCGTCGCCCTGACCGCCGCCTCCGTGTGGGCCGTCGTCGGCGGTACGACCCTGGGCCGCGAGGCCCGCGCGATCGGCGGGGCGCTCGCGGCCGGGGACCTGGAGGTCGCCCGGGAGCGCCTGCCGCACCTGTGCGGGCGCGACCCGCACTCCCTGGACGGTCCCGCGATGGCCCGCGCGGTCGTCGAGTCGGTCGCCGAGAACACCTCCGACGCCGTCGTGGGCGCCCTGTTCTGGGGCGCCGTCGCGGGCGTGCCCGGCCTGGTCGGCTTCCGGGCGGTCAACACCCTGGACGCGATGGTCGGCCACAAGTCACCGAAGTACCGCCGCTTCGGCTGGGCCTCGGCCCGGCTCGACGACCTCGCCGGCTGGCCGGGCGCCCGGCTCACCGCCGTCCTCGCCACCGTCGCCGGCGGGAACCCGCGCGGCGCGGCCCGGGCCTGGCGCGCCGACGCGGCGAAGCACCCCAGCCCCAACGCGGGCCCCGTGGAGGCCTCCTTCGCGGGCGCGCTCGGCGTACGGCTCGGCGGGACGCTGGCGTACGGCGGCCGGATCGAGCACCGGCCCGTCCTCAACGGGGCGGGGCGGCCCGTCGAGGTCGCCGACATCGACCGGGCGGTACGCCTGTCCCGCCGGGTGACCGGACTGACCCTGGCCGCCTGTGTCGGCGGCCGGATGATCGCGAGCGCGCTGAAGCGGAGGAACGCATGAGGGGTGGGGGGCTGCTGGTCGCCGGGACCACGTCCGACGCGGGCAAGAGCGTCGTCACGGCCGGCATCTGCCGCTGGCTGGTCCGGCAGGGCGTCAAGGTCGCGCCGTTCAAGGGGCAGAACATGTCCCTGAACTCCTTCGTCACCCGGGAGGGCGCCGAGATCGGCCGCGCCCAGGCCATGCAGGCGCAGGCCGCCCGCGTCGAGCCCACCGCGCTGATGAACCCGGTGCTCCTGAAGCCCGGCAGCGACCGCTCCAGCCAGGTCGTGCTCATGGGGAAGCCGGTCGGCGAGATGAGCGCCCGCGGCTACCACGGCGGGCGCCAGGCGACGCTCTTCGAGCCCGTGATGGCGTGCCTGGAGGAACTGCGGGGCACGTATGACGCCGTGATCTGCGAGGGGGCGGGCAGCCCGGCCGAGATCAACCTGCGGCGCACGGACATCGTGAACATGGGCATCGCGCGGGCCGCGAAGCTGCCCGTCGTGGTCGTCGGCGACATCGACCGGGGCGGGGTGTTCGCCCAGTTCTTCGGCACGACGGCGCTGCTCGCACCCGAGGACCAGGCGCTCGTCGCCGGCTATCTGGTGAACAAGTTCCGGGGCGACGTGACGCTCCTCGAGCCCGGTCTCGACATGCTCCACGGGCTCACCGGACGCCGCGCCCTCGGTGTCCTGCCGTACGCGCACGGGCTCGGCATCGACGAGGAGGACGGCCTGCGGGTCTCGCTGCGGGGCACCGTCCGCGAGTCGGTGGTGGCGCCGCCGGTCGGCGCCGACGTGCTGCGGGTCGCCGTCTGCGCCGTCCCGCTGATGTCCAACTTCACCGACGTGGACGCGCTGGCCGCCGAGCCGGGCGTCGTGGTCCGGTTCGTGGACCGGCCCGAGGAGCTCGTCGACGCGGACCTGGTCGTCGTGCCCGGCACCCGCGGCACCGTCAAGGCCCTCGCCTGGCTGCGGGAACGCGGCCTGGCCGACGCGCTGGCCCGGCGCGCCGCCGAGGGGCGCCCGGTGCTCGGCATCTGCGGCGGCTTCCAGGCGCTCGGCCAGCGGATCGAGGACGAGGTGGAGTCGAGGGCCGGCGTGGTCGACGGGCTCGGGCTGCTGCCCGTGCGGGTGCGCTTCGGCGTCGAGAAGACCCTGGCCCGGCCGGTCGGCGAGGCGCTCGGCGAACGGGTCGAGGGGTACGAGATCCACCACGGCGTCGCCACCGTCGAGGGCGGCGAGCCGTTCCTCGACGGCTGCCGGGTCGGTGCGGTGTGGGGCACCCACTGGCACGGCTCGCTGGAGAGCGACGGCTTCCGCAGGGCCTTCCTGCGCGAGGTCGCCGCCGCCTCCGGCCGCCGCTTCGTCCCGGCCCCGGACACCTCGTTCGGCGCGCTCCGCGAGGAGCAGCTGGACCGGCTGGGCGACCTGATCGAGGAGCACGCCGACACGGACGCGCTGCTGCGGCTCATCGAGGAGGGCGCCCCGGCGGGGCTGCCGTTCGTGCCGCCGGGGGCGCCGTGACCGCCGCGCCCGCACCGCCCGCCCCGACCTCCGTACGACTCGAAGGAGTGACCACCCGATGAGCACCCGCTATCCGTTCACCGCCGTCGTCGGCATGGACGACCTGCGGCTCGCGCTGCTGCTGAACGCCGTCAGCCCGGCCGTGGGCGGTGTGCTCGTCCGCGGCGAGAAGGGCACCGCCAAGTCGACCGCCGTGCGCGCGCTCGCCGAGCTGCTGCCGGCCGTGCCCGTGGTCGCGGGCTGCCGCTTCAGCTGCGACCCGGGCGCGCCCGACCCCGGCTGCCCGGACGGGCCGCACGAGGCCGCGGGCGGCGACGAACGGCCCGCGCGCATGGTCGAGCTGCCCGTCGGCGCCTCCGAGGACCGACTGGTCGGCGCGCTCGACATCGAGCGGGCGCTCGCCGAGGGCGTGAAGGCCTTCGAGCCGGGCCTGCTGGCCGACGCGCACCGGGGCATCCTCTACGTCGACGAGGTCAACCTGCTCCACGACCATCTGATCGACCTGCTGCTCGACGCGGCGGCGATGGGCTCCTCGTACGTCGAGCGCGAGGGCGTCTCCGTACGGCATGCCGCCCGCTTCCTGCTCGTCGGCACGATGAACCCCGAAGAGGGCGAGCTGCGGCCGCAGTTGCTCGACCGGTTCGGGCTCACCGTGGAGGTCGCCGCGTCCCGCGTGCCCGAGCAGCGGGTCGAGGTGGTCCGGCGGCGGCTCGCCTACGAGGACGACCCGGCCGCGTTCGCCGCGCGCTGGGCCGGCGAGGAGGCGGCGCTGCGCGAACGGATCGTCGCCGCACGGGAGTTGCTGCCTCAGGTGGCCCTCGGTGACGCGGTGCTGCTGCAGATCGCCGCGACCTGCGCCGCGTTCGAGGTCGACGGCATGCGCGCCGACATCGTGATGGCCCGTACGGCGACCGCGCTGGCGGCCTGGGCGGGTCGGACCGAGGTGACCTCGGAGGACGTGCGGCAGGCCGCGCTCCTGGCCCTCCCGCACCGGCGGCGGCGCAACCCCTTCGACGCCCCCGGCCTCGACGAGGACAAGCTGGACGAGACCCTCGACCGGTTCAAGGGCGAGGCGCCGGACGACGAGCCCGAGCCGGACGGCCCGGGCGACGGCGGTCCCGGCGGGGGCGGTGGCGGGGGCGGGGGGATCCCGCCGCAGGGCGACGGGCCCGCGCCGCAGGAGTCCGGGGCGCCCGAGGAGGCCCCGGCCCCCGCGCCGCAGGACAGCGGCGCCGGTTCCGGCCCGGCCTCCGGTCCCGGTGCGGGTGAACGCGCGGCCGTCCGGGCCGCCGAGCCCTTCCGCACCAAGATGCTGAGCGTGCCCGGCCTCGGCGAGGGGGCCTCCGGGCGCCGCTCCCGGGCCCGCACCGAGCACGGCCGCACCACCGGCGCCACCCGTCCCCGGGGCGCGCTGACCAAGCTGCACCTGGCCGCCACCGTGCACGCCGCCGCCCCGCACCAGAAGGCCCGTGGGCGCAGCGGCCCCGGCCTGGTGGTGCGCCGGGACGACCTGCGGCAGGCGACCCGCGAGGGCCGCGAGGGCAACCTGGTGCTGTTCGCCGTGGACGCCTCCGGTTCGATGGCGGCCCGGCAGCGGATGGGCGCGGTGAAGGGCGCCGTGCTGTCCCTGCTGCTCGACGCCTACCAGCGGCGCGACAAGGTCGGCCTGATCACCTTCCGGGGCCGTGACGCGGAGCTCGCGCTGCCGCCGACCTCGTCGGTGGACGCGGCCGCCACCCGGCTCGAACAGCTCCCGACGGGCGGCCGCACGCCGCTGTCGGCCGGGCTGCTCAAGGCGCACGACGTGCTGCGCGTCGAGCGCCTGCGGGACCCCTCGCGCCGCCCGCTGCTCGTGGTCGTCACCGACGGCCGCGCGACCGGCGGCGGCGCCGATCCGCTGGCGCTCGCCGCCCGTGCCGCGCGGCTGCACGCCGCCGACGGCACGGCGAGCGTCGTCGTGGACTGCGAGACCGGACCGGTGCGGCTGGGCCTCGCCGGGAACCTCGCCCGTGAACTCGGCGGCACCGCCGTCACCCTGGACGAGCTGCGCGCGGACGCGATCGCGGGCCTCGTCAGGGACGTGAGGGACGTACAGGACAACCGCTCTGCCAGGAGGGCCGCCTGATGCCACAGGGACAGCCGACCGTCGTTCCCGACGACGGTCTCACCACCCGCCAGCGCCGCAACCGCGCACTCGTCATGGTGCACACGGGCGTCGGCAAGGGGAAGTCGACCGCCGCGTTCGGCATGGCGCTGCGCGCCTGGAACCAGGGGTGGCCGATCGGGGTGTTCCAGTTCGTCAAGTCCGCCAAGTGGAAGGTCGGCGAGGAGAACGCCCTGAAGGCGCTCGGCGAGACCGGCAAGGGCGGCACGGTCACCTGGAACAAGATGGGCGAGGGCTGGTCCTGGATCCAGCGCGAGGTCGCCGAGGGCGAGCAGTCGCACGAGGAGAAGGCCCGCGAGGGCTGGGAGCAGGTCAAGCGGGACCTCGCCGAGGAGAAGTACCGGTTCTACGTCCTCGACGAGTTCGCGTACCTGCTGCACTGGGGCTGGATCGACACCAAGGAGGTCGTCGAGGTGCTGCGGGACCGTCCCGGGCAGCAGCACGTCGTCATCACCGGCCGCAACGCCCCGCAGGAACTCGTCGACTTCGCGGACCTCGTGACCGACATGTCGAAGGTGAAGCACCCGATGGACGCGGGTCAGAAGGGCCAGCGGGGCATCGAGTGGTAGCACGTCTCGTCATCGCCGCGCCGTCCTCGGGCGCGGGCAAGACCACGGTCGCGACCGGCCTGATGGCCGCGTTCGCCGGCCGTGGTCTCGCGGTCTCCCCGCACAAGGTCGGCCCGGACTACATCGACCCGGGCTACCACGCGCTCGCCACCGGCCGGCCGGGCCGCAACCTCGACGCGTACATGTGCGGTACGGATCTGATCGCGCCGCTCTTCGCGCACGGCGCGCGGGGCTGCGACCTGGCGGTCGTCGAGGGCGTGATGGGGCTGTACGACGGTGCCGCCGGCCAGGGCGAGCTGGCCTCCACCGCGCAGGTGGCGAAGCTGCTGCGGGCACCGGTGGTGCTCGTCGTGGACGCCTCCTCGCAGTCCCGGTCGGTGGCCGCGCTCGTGCACGGCTTCGCGTCCTGGGACCCGCAGGTGCGGCTGGGCGGGGTGATCCTCAACAAGGTCGCCACCGACCGGCACGAGCTGCTGCTGCGGGAGGCGCTGGAGGAGTCGGGCGTGCCGGTGCTCGGGGTGCTGCGGCGGGCGCCCGCCGTGGCCACGCCCTCGCGGCACCTGGGTCTCGTGCCGGTCGCCGAGCGGCAGGCCCAGGCCGTGGAGGCGGTGGCCGCGCAGGCGGAGCAGGTGCGGGCCGGGTGCGACCTGGAGGCGCTGCTCGCGTTGGCGCGCAGCGCGCCGGAGCTGCACGAGGCGCCGTGGGTGCCCGAGCCGGGGGGACGGCCGCGGGCCGGCGGTTCGTCCGTGCGGCCCGTCGTCGCCGTCGCCGGGGGCGCCGCCTTCACCTTCTCGTACGCCGAGCACGCCGAGCTGCTGACCGCCGCCGGTGCGGAGGTGGTCACCTTCGACCCGCTGCGGGACGAGGCGCTGCCCGAGGGGACGCGCGGGCTCGTCATAGGGGGCGGGTTCCCCGAGATGTACGGCGAGCAGCTGTCCGCGAACGAGCCCTTGCGGAAGGCCGTCGCCGAGCTCGCCGCCTCGGGCGCGCCGGTGGCCGCCGAGTGCGCCGGGCTGCTGTATCTGGCGCGGTCGCTGGACGGGCGGCCGATGTGCGGGGTGCTGGACGCCGACGCGCGCATGTCGGAGCGGCTCACGCTGGGGTACCGGGACGCCGTCGCCGTGAGCGACAGCGTGCTGGCGGCGGCGGGGACGCGGATGCGGGGGCACGAGTTCCACCGCACGGTGATCGAGCCGGGGGCCGGGGAGCTGGCCGCCTGGGGGCTGCGACAGCCGGAGCGCCGGGTCGAGGGCTTCGTCCAGGGCGGGGTGCACGCGAGCTACGTGCACACCCACTGGGCGGGGGCCCCGTCGGCCGCCGCGCGTTTCGTGGAGCACTGCGCGTGAGCTCAGCCGCCGGACAGGCCCACCACGAGCCAGATGAAGGCCACGCCGGCCACCGTGCACAGCAGGGTGGTGAGGGCGGGGTGTTCGTGGTGGGCCTCGGGCAGGATCTCGGCGGCGGCGAGGTAGAGCAGGGCACCGCCGAAGAAGCCGAGATAGCTGCCGAGCAGTTCCTCCGGAAGGGTGAACAGCAGGGTGGAGGCGGCGCCGACGAGCGGGGCGACCGCGTCGGCGAAGAGCATGGCGAGGGCCTTGCGGCGGGCGTTCCCGTACAGGCTGGTGATCGTGTACGTGTTGAATCCGTCGGCGAAGTCGTGGGTGATGACGGCGAGCGCGACGGTCGCGCCCATGCCGCCGCCGACCTGGAAGGCGGCGCCGAGGGCGACGCCGTCCATGAGGCTGTGACCGACCATGGCGGCGGCCGCCGTGAGTCCCACCTGCGGGGTGCGCCCGCCCGCCTCCCGGCCGCCGCCCCCCGCCGAAGCGCTCCGCTCCGCCCCCCGGCCCGTCTCCGCGCCGTGCGCGGCGCTGCGGACGGCGAGGAGACGTTCCATCACGTGGGCGAGGAGGAAGCCGCCGACGAAGAGCAGCAGGGCCTGGGGGACGCCGAAGACCTTCTCGCCGGCGGCGTCCATGGCCTCGGGGAGCAGGTCGAGTCCGACGACGCCGAGCATGAGTCCGCCGGCCAGGCCGAGGACGAGATGGCGTCGGTCGGTGACGCGCTGGGCCGTCCAGCCGCCGAACAGCGTCATGAGGAACGCGCCGAGCGCGACGACTACAGCCATGGGCCTTTGCTATCCGATGGCGGCTCGTCCGCGCACCTCGAAGCGGGGGTGCGGGTCGTGGTGGGGGTCGGGGCACGGTCCGGGGCCGAGGCGGCGGAGGTGCTGGGGCTGATCGGGTCGGCGCTGCGCGAGGCGGGGCTCGGCGACGGTGACGTGGGCGCGCTCGCGACGCTGGAGACGCGGGCCGGTGAGCCGGGGATCGCGGGGGCGGCGGCGCGGCTCGGGGTGCCGGTGCGGGCGTTCCGGAGCGAGGAGCTGGCCGGGGTGCCCGTACCGCATCCTTCGGGGCGGGCGCTGGCCGCGACGGGGACGGCGTCCGTGGCGGAGGCGGCGGCGCTGCGGGCGGCGGGGCCGGGGGCGGTGCTGGTGGTGCCGAAGCGGCGGACGCGGAGCGTGACGTGCGCGATCGCCCGTTCCGTCGCGGGGTGGCCGGATGACGTGGGTCCGTCGAACGAAGATGCCTTAGGCGTACGGTTGTTGGGCCGGGGCCACGGGTACATCGCAGGCGAGCCCGGCTCATCCCCCACAGGCACCATCCCCACGCGCACCATCCCCACCCCCACCCCCCACACGACGGCGGCCATGGACATCCACACTCATGCTGATGCACACGATCTGCGTCACCACGGCGACGCCGAGGTCCGGGACGAGAAGCTGATCGACCTCGCGGTCAACGTCCGGACGAACACGCCGCCGGAGTGGCTGCGGGAGCGGATCGCGAACTCCCTGACCGGCCTGGCCGCCTACCCGGACGGGCGGGTGGCGCGGGCGGCGGTGGCCGAGCGGCACGATCTGCCGGCCCGGCGGGTGCTCCTGACGGCGGGCGCGGCGGAGGCGTTCGTGCTCCTGGCGCGGGCGCTGCCGGCGCGGCGGCCGGTCGTGGTGCATCCGCAGTTCACCGAGCCGGAGGCGGCGCTGCGGGACGCCGGGCACGAGGTGGAGCGGGTGCTGCTGCGCGAAGAGGACGGTTTCCGGCTGGATCCGGCGGCGGTGCCGGAGGAGGCCGATCTGGTGGTGATCGGCAATCCGACCAACCCCACCTCGGTGCTGCACCCGGCCGAGGCGATCGCGGCGCTGGCCCGGCCGGGGCGGACGCTGGTGGTCGACGAGGCGTTCATGGACGCGGTGCCGGGCGAGCGGGAGTCGCTGGCCGGGCGGACGGACGTGCCGGGGCTGGTGGTGCTGCGGAGCCTGACGAAGACCTGGGGTCTGGCGGGGCTGCGGATCGGCTACGTGCTGGCGGCGGCGGAGACGATCGCCGCGCTGGAGCGCGTACAGCCGCTGTGGCCGGTGTCGACGCCGGCGCTGGTGGCGGCCGAGGCGTGCATGGCGCGGGCGGCGCTCGCGGAGGCCGAAGAGGCGGCGCACGGCATCGGCAGGGAGCGGGCGCATCTGCTGGCGGGGCTCGCGGAGTTCGACGAGGTGCGGGTGGTCGAGGCCGCGGAGGGCCCGTTCGTGCTGGTGCGGATCGAGGGCGCGGACGCGGTGCGGGAACGGCTGCGGGGGCTCGGTTTCGCGGCGCGGCGCGGGGACACGTTCCCGGGGCTCGACCGGAACTGGCTGCGGCTCGCGGTGCGGGACCGGGCGACGACGAACCGTTTCCTCCAGGCGCTGGACCAGGCGCTGTTGATGCTGGGCTGAGCGGCGGGGCCCCGCGAGCCGAGGACGCCCGTCGACCCCACGGGCGCCTCGGGGCACCACGGCCCCCGCGGCCTCTCGGCCTTTCGGGCCCCCGTGACCATTCGGGCCTCTCGCCCCCCCTTGGCTTCTCGGGTCTTTCGGCCCCCCTTGGCTTCTCGGGTCTTTCGGCCCCCGGGGGCCTCTCGGGTCTTTCGGGCCCCTCGGACCCTTCGGAACCCTCGCCGGGGGCGGTGCCGTACGCACGGCACCGCCCCCGGCGTCCCCTTCGTCTCCCCCTCGGGCCGGTCAGCCGCGGGCGCGGGCGCGCCCGCGGGCCAGCAGCATCGAGCCGCCGCCCACGCCGAGGAGCAGGACGGCGCCGCCGGCCAGGTACGGGGTCATGGAGCTGCCGCCGGTCTCGGCGAGGTTCTCGGTGGGGGTGGTGCCGCCGTTGTTCGTCGTCACGCCCGTGTCGTGGCTGGGCGGGGTGGAGGGCTGCTGCGAGGGCTGCTCGGACGGCTGCTGCGAGGGCTGCTCGCTCGGGCGCTCGCTGGGCCGCTCGCTGGGCTTGCTGCCGGCCGGGGTGGCGCAGGTCGCCTCGGCGAGGGTGATCCTGCCGCTGACCTCGGCGACGTTGAGGTCGAGCGGGTTGACCGTGACCTTCAGTTCCAGGGCGGTGGCGGCGGCGGTGCGGGAGGTGGTGGAGGTGCGGGAGAGGTCGAGGACGACCTCGCCGACGCCGGGCACGCTCACCTTGGTCCGGCCGCCGGTCGACAGGGTGGTCTTCTTGCCGAGGACGGTGATGTGGCCGAGCAGGTTGGACTCGGCGACCGGGCGCCTGCCGGCCTCGCAGACGGCCTGGGAGGTGACCTTCTCGACCTCGACGAGGGAGAGCAGCGGGAGTCCGGGGACATGGACCCGCGCCTTGACGAGGTTGACGTAGCCCTTCGCGGTGTTCCCGTGGACGGTCGCCTCGGAGGTGGCGACGTCGGCGCGCAGGACGTCGACCGGCTTGTTGTTCTCCGCTCCCTTCACCTGCACCGTGAGGGCGGTCCGCCGGGCGCTGGCCGGGGCCTCGACCTCGTTGAGGGAGGCGCGCAGCGGCACGCTCACGGCCTTGTTGAGCAGGTTCACGTCGAGTCCGGCGCGCAGGACGACGGCGGTGGCGTGCCCCTCGGCGCCCTTGCCGTCCGTGGCGTGGGCCGCCGGGGCCACGAGGAGCACGGGGCCGACCGCGAGCGCGGCGACGGTGGCGGCCGCGGCGGAACGGCGTACGGGCATGCGGAAGGTGTTGCTGTTCAAGGCGGTGGAACCCCCACGAGAGACATGGCGTCGCCGGCCGCTCGCCACGGGGACTGTGGGTCGGTGCGGCAGCGGCGACTCGAGACACCGGAATCTTTACGCACTGTGGGTGAACTGACAGACACCTGGCGTGAGTTCACTCCAAAGGGTGGTTTCCGTGCCCATATTCGAATCTTTCGACACAGACGTTCCCGCGAGCCCCGCGCGTCGCGGCGTGCGCGGGGCGCAGGGGCGCGTGCGGCGGCATCGACGTGAAGGAATTCAACGATCCGCGCCGAGCGGGGTAACGGATCGTCAACCGGCCGCAAGATCGCCGGCGCGCTCCCGCTGGGGCCGCCAGTAGCCGAGGGCGTGCACCCGCTCCTTGGGCAGGCCGAGCCCCTTGCGCACGTACGAGGCGAGGGTGCGCGTGGTCGCGGTGTCGCAGGCGATCCAGACGTACGGGTCGGAGGTGGCGGCCACGAGCGCGGGCAGCTCCTCGCGGACCCGGGCGGCCAGGGCGGCCCCCGCGTCCTCGCGCGGCACCCGGCGGAGCTCGTGCCGGTCGGCGTCGAGGCGCATCGGCAGCGCCTCGTCGGAGGCGTGGGCGGTCTCGAACCAGAGCGTGGCGGGGGTGCCGGGGAAGGCGTCGAGCAGCGAGTTCATGGCGGGCAGCGAGGCGGCGTCGCCGATCAGCAGGAGGTGGCCGGGGGCCGGTTCGGGCGCGGTGAAGCCGGTGCCCTGGAGGGTGGCCTCGACGGTGTCGCCGGGGGCGCAGGTGCGGGCCCAGTGGCTGGCGACGCCGTCGTGGAGGGCGAACTCCAGGCTGAAGGTGCCCGCTTCGGGGTCCGGGTCGACGAGGGTGTAGGCGCGCTGGTGGGGCTTGCCCGCCTGCTCGAACCAGAGCCGCACCCACATGGTGGGGTGCACCCCCGCGGCGGCGAGCAGCCCGCCGTCGGTGAAGCCCACCCGGCGGTAGTGCTCGGTCACCTGCTCGGCACCGGTCACCGTGAACGTGAAGTCCCTGCCGCGGAACAGCCTGAGGACGACGCCCTCCCAGCCATGGCCGGTGCGACCCACCCCGACCCCCTCCCCTGTCGACCCTGCGACCCTGTCGGTCCTGTAGATTAATTTAGGTCAGCCTAACCTAAGAAACGATGATCGGATCGGGGCCGAACGCAGTGAGCACCGAGGTCTACCGGGACCCCTATGGCATCCCGCACCTGCGCGCCGGCGGTCCGCGCGAACTGGCCCGCGCCCAGGGCCTGGTGACCGCGCGGGACCGCGCCTGGCAGCTGGAGGTCGAGCGGCACCGGGCCCAGGGCACCACCGCCGCCTTCCTCGGCGCGGCCGAGACCGGCTGGGACGCCTTCGTACGGCAGGCCAGGCTGGCCGACACCGCCCGCCGCTGCCACGACCGGCTGGACGCGGAGACGGCGGCGTGGGTGCGGGCGTACGTGGACGGGGTCAACGAGGGCCTCGCGGAAGGCGCCCGGCGGGCACCGGAGTTCGCGGCGACCGGCCTGGCGCCGGGGCGCTGGGAGCCCTGGACGCCGCTCGCGGTGTGGCTCTCCACCCACATCCTCTTCGCCGGCTTCCCCACCAAGCTGTGGCGCGACCAGGTCGCGCGGCGGCTCGGTGAGGAGTGGACGGAGCTGTTCGCCACGGACGGCCCCGGCACGGCGGGCTCCAACGGCTGGGTCGTCTCCGGCGCCCGGACCGCGAGCGGCGCGCCGATCGTGGCGGGCGACCCGCACCGCTTCATCGAGGCGCCCGGCGTCTACCAGCAGATCCGGCTCTCCTGCCCCGAGCACGACGTCCTCGGCCTCGCCGTCCCGGGGGTCCCCGGGCTCGCCCACTTCGGGCACACGGGCCGCGTCGCCTGGGCGATCACCAACGCGATGGCCGACTACCAGGACCTCTACCGCGAGCGCCTGCGCCGCCACCCCGACGGGCGCGTCGAGGCCCTCGGCCCGGACGGCTGGGAGCCCGCGACCGCGCACACGGAGACGATCCGGGTCGCGGACGCGGCACCGGTCGCGATCGAGGTGATCGAGACCGCGCGGGGGCCGGTGATCATCGGCGCGGACGGCGGGAGCGGAGCCGCCCCGGGCAGCACGGCCGACACGGGCCACGGGGGCGACACCGGCCACGGGGACAGCGTCCCCGTGTGGGAGGCCGTCAGCCTGCGCTACCCGCCCCGTGTCACCGGTGAGTCGGGCTTCGCCGCGCTGCCCGCGCTGCTGCGGGCGCGGAACGTCGAGGACGTGGACCGGGCGCTCGACCGCTGGATCGAGCCGGTGAACGTCGTGCAGGCGGCCGACGCCGACGGCGGGCTGCTGCACCGGGTCGCCGGGTACGTGCCCGTGCGCGACCGGCTCAACTCGCTGCGGGTGGTGCCCGCCTGGGAGGCCGCGCACGCCTGGACGGGCGAGGCCGCGGCCACGCCCCGCGCCGAGGTCGGGGAGCAGGCGGTCATGGCCAACGCGCGCGGACTCGCCGCACCGCTGGGCGTCGAGTTCGCGCCGCCGCACCGCGCCGAGCGGATCAGCGCGCTGCTCGACGCCTCGAAGGCCTGGACGCCGGCCGCGATGGGCGCCGTCCACACCGACACCGACAACCCCTCCGCCCGCCGACTGCTCGACGCCGTACGGGACACCGACGAGGCGGCCCTCTCCCCCGGCGCCCGGGACGTGCGCCGCGCGCTCCTCGGCTGGGACCGGCGGATGGAGGCCGACAGCACGGACGCCGCTCTGTACGCGGCGGTGCGCGGGGCGGTCGTCCGCCGGCTCGCGGCGCACGAGGCGTTCACGGAACTGCGCACGCCCGCCCCGTACCCCGAGCTGTTCCGGCCCTGGCTGGCGCTGGGGCCGCGGGTGGCCTTCGCTTTGGAGACGCTGCTCGTCGCCGGGCCCGTGCCGACCGGGGACGTCCGCGGGATCGTGCGCGCGTCCCTGGAGGAGGCCGGGGCCGCCGACGCGCCGCCCGCGTGGGGCGTGACGCACCGGCTCGCGCCCTGGCAGGCGCTGCCGGACGAGGAGCACTCCCCCGACGCCGCGTGGCCGGGACTCGGCGGCGACCACGACTGCGTCCTGTCGACGTCCTCCGTCCCCGGCTTCACCGACCGGTCCGCCCGCGCCTCGGCCGCCCGCTACGTCTGGGACCTGGCCGACCGCGAACGCAGCCTGTGGGTCGTGCCGTTCGGCGCCTCAGGGGTGCCCGGCGACCCGCACCACCGTGACCAGCTGCCCCTGTGGCTGCGGGGCGGACTCGCCCCGGTCGTCACCGACTGGAACGATCTCGTGAAGGAAGAGCATGAGCAGAACTGAGTACGCCCGGACCGTCGAGGGCTTCGGCTCCGTCCGCGTCGACCGCATCGACCCCGAGCAGCACGCCGAGCTCATCCACCGCTGGGTGAACGAGGAGCGCGCCCGCTTCTGGGGGATGAACGGCACGACCGTCGAGCAGGTGCGGGAGATCTACGCGCACCTCGACTCGCTCACCACCCACCACGGCTTCCTGGTGCACCGGGACGACGTGCCGGTCGGCATCTTCCAGACGTACGACCCCGAGGCCGACCGGATCTCCGAGTGCTACGAGGCACGGCCGGGCGACATCGGCGTGCACCTTTTCGTGGCGCCCTCGGCCGCGCCGGAGCGGGGCTTCACCGAGCAGCTGTTCGGCGCCCTGCTCGACTTCGCGCTGACCGACCACACCCGGATCGTGGGCGAGCCGGACGCCGTGAACGAGAAGGTGCTCGCCCGGCTCGCGCGCAGCGGCTTCGAGCTGGGCCCCGAGATCACGCTTCCCGAGGTGGACCTGCCGGAGGTTTTCATCCCGGAGAAGCGGGCCCGGCTGGTCTTCTACACCGGGGCCTGACGGCTCAGCCGATGACCCGCCCGTTGACGATCACGCGCCGGGGCGCCGCCAGCGCGCGGACGTCGGCGCGCGGGTCCTCGCCGTAGACGACGAGGTCGGCCGGGGCGCCCTCCTCCAGGGAGGGGCGGCCCAGCCAGGCGCGGGCGCCCCAGGCCGTCGCGGAGAGCGCGTCGAGGGCGGGGATGCCCGCCTTCGTCAGCTCCTCGACCTCGGCGGCGACCAGGCCGTGCGCCAGGGAGCCGCCCGCGTCGGTGCCGACGAAGACCGGGATCCCGGCGTCCCAGGCGGCGCGGACCGTGTCGTACCGGCGCTCGTGGAGCCGGCGCATGTGGGCCGACCAGCGCGGGAACTTCTCCTCGCCACCGTCCGCGAGGTGCGGGAAGGTCGCGATGTTGACCAGGGTCGGGACGATGGCGACGCCCCGCTCGGCGAAGAGCGGGATGGTCTCCTCAGTGAGCCCGGTGGCGTGCTCGATGCAGTCGATGCCCGCCTCGACCAGGTCGCGCAGCGAGTCCTCGGCGAAGCAGTGCGCGGTGACCCGGGCGCCGAGCCGGTGCGCCTCGGCGATGGCCGCCTCGACCTCGGCGCGCGGCCAGGACGGGGCCAGGTCCCCGAGGTCGCGGTCGATCCAGTCGCCGACCAGCTTGACCCAGCCGTCGCCGCGCCGCGCCTCGCGCCCGACGTACGCGACCAGTTCGTCGGGCTCGATCTCGTGGGCGTAGTTGCGGATGTAGCGGCGGGTGCGGGCGATGTGCCGGCCCGCCCGGATGATCTTCGGCAGGTCCTCGCGCGCGTCGATCCACCGGGTGTCGGAGGGCGAGCCGGCGTCACGGATGAGCAGGGTGCCGGCGTCCCGGTCGGTGAGCGCCTGCTTCTCGGCGGTGGCCTCGTCGACCGGGCCGTGCTTGTCGAGCCCCACGTGGCAGTGGGCGTCGACCAGACCGGGCAGCGCCCAGCCCTCGACGGTCAGGGCCTCGCCGGCCAGGGCGCCGGGGCGCTCGAACGTGATCCGCCCGTCGACGCACCACAGTTCGTCCCGTACGTCCTCCGGGCCGACGAGCACCCGCCCCTTCACATGCAGCACCACGTGATCGCTCATACGAGCACTCTACGGGCGCCAGTCGGCCTCCAGGTCGTGCGTGCCGGCCTTGGTGAGCTGGGTGAGCGCGGTGCCGTCGGCCCGTACCAGGAAGAGGTGCTGGGGGTCCGCGTCGTCCGTGCCGCCCCGGGTGAAGACGAGGCGCCGGCCGTCCGGCGACCAGGAGGGGTAGGTGTCGTTGGCGCGGGCCGAGGTGATGCGGTGCGCGCCCGAGCCGTCGGGGCGGACGACGTAGAGGTGGGCGAAGCCGGTGGCGTCCACGCGGCTGAAGACGATCCGGTTGCCGCGCGACCAGTCGGGCGTCCCATCGTGGGTGCCCGGCCCGGTGACCGGACTCTGGGCCAGGGTGGACAGCTGGAGGCGCATCAGGCGGCTGTTCCCGGACGCGTCGGCGCGGCTGAACGCCAGCTGCTTCCCGTCCGGGGACCAGGTGGGGCGGAACTCGTCCGCCGCGGTGTGGGTGAGCCGGGTGGCGGGGGTCCCGTCGACGTCGGCCACGTAGATCTCGCGCTCGCTGCCGACCGGCCGGGAGTAGGCGATCCGCTTGCCGTCCGGGGACCACGCCGGTTCGGACGCCCCCGCGGTGCCGGGCACGGACTTGAGGCCGCCGCCCGTGCTCTTCATCGTCCAGATGCCGTCGACGGCGCCGCCGGAGCCGTAGCGGAGGAACGCCACCCGCGTGCCGTCGGGGGACCAGCTGGGCATCACGTCGCTGACGGCCGGGGTGTGGGTGAGCTTGGCGGGCGCGCCGCCGGTGGGGGCGATGGCGTACAGGTCCTCGACGGGGGCCGCCGTGCTGTAGCGGGCGAAGACGATGGGCCGGTCCGGCGGCGGCGTCCGCACCGCACCGGGCCCGGCGGCCGGCGCCGCCGCCCCGAGGGTCAGCGGTGCGACGACGGCCAGCGCCGCGGCGCTCACGACGGCTCGCCCGGTTCTTCCGGATCTCGTGGTTCTCCGTGCCATGGCGGCCACCCCGTTTCCTCCCGGCGGCTCCCCCGCGGGGCCGCTCCGGCCCGCAACATCCCACCGGCGGGGCGCCGGGGGAAGCGCCCGGGCCCGGCGGTGCACGCCCTGTGACATGTTCCGCACAGCGCTGTGACGGCGCGGCCGCGGGCGGCGCCCCGTCGGCACCGCCCCGGCTCCCCCGGCTCCCCCCGGCGGTGGGTCAGACGCGCCCGAAGAACAGGCTGCCCGGGGCCTCCGGGTCGTCCGAGAAGAAGTACTCGCGCATGGCGCGCAGGAACTCCTGCCGCGAGATCGCGCCGTCCCCGTCGGTGTCCATCCGGTGGAACGCGTCCATCGCGTCGGGCGCGCCGATCTTCCACACGTCGGTCAGGGCACGGGCGAACTCGTCCTTGCCGACCTCGTTGTCGCCGTTGACGTCGACGACGTCGAAGATCGAGTGGGCGATGGCGTCGGTGACGTTGATCCGGCTGCTGTCGATCGCCGCGCGCCGGCTGGCCGCGACGAACTGCTCCTTGGTGAGCCGGTCCCCGTCCACTCCGGAGTGGCGCAGCAGCTCCAGCCAGAACATCTGGAAGACGCTCTGGAGCGCCCTGGACCGACGGTCCGCCGCGTCCAGCCGGTACGCCGTGGAGTAGCGGTCGGCGATCGCCTTGTAGTCCGCCCATTCGAGCTGCCCGTCGCCGTTGGCGTCCACGGTGTCGAAGGCGCGCTCCAGCTTGGCGGTGATGACGTCCTGCGAGGTGGCGGTCATGGACCCGTCCTTCCGTGATCTTGTCGAGAGCGAGCCCAGCATGGGGGCGGGGCCGCCCGGCCCGGTATCGAACAGTCCCTAACCCACTCGATCCGGTGATCACGGCGCACAGGAGTGACCGGCCGCGGCGACGGCCGGACCGCTTACGCTGGCACCAGCTCGATCCCGATGTACGCGACACCCGTCCGACCCCGAAGAAGGCGCCTCCGTGACCGTGACCCATCCGCTTCTGGACCTGGCCCCGCTGACCGCCGCGCACTTCGCGTCGATCGAGCGGCGGGTCGCCGCGCTGCTCCGCACCGAGCAGGACGTGGTGATCACCCAGGGCGAGGCGCTGCTGCCCCTGGAGGGCTGCATCCGCAGCGGCGCGCGGCCGGGTTCGACCGCGCTGAACATCGTCACGGGGCCGTACGGGCAGACCTTCGGCAACTGGCTGCGGGACTGCGGCGCGACGGTCGTCGACCTGGAGGTGCCGTTCCACACCGCGGTGACCGCCGAGCAGGTGGCGCGGGCCTTCGCCGAGCACCCGGAGATCGACTTCGTGTCGCTGGTGCACGCCGAGGCGGCGACCGGCAACACCAACCCCGTCGCGGAGATCGGCGAGGTCGTGCGGGCCCACGGTGCGCTGTTCTACCTGGACGCGGTGGCCTCGATCGGCGCCGAGCCGGTGCTGCCGGACGAGTGGGGCGTCGACATGTGCATCATCGGCGCGCAGAAGGCGATGGGCGGCCCGGCGGGCGTCTCGGCGGTGTCGGTGAGCGCGCGGGCCTGGGAGCGGTTCGCCGCCAACCCGCAGGCGCCGCGCCGCTCGTACCTCTCCCTCCTGGACTGGAAGGAGCGGTGGATCGACGGCGGCCGCAAGGCGCTGCTGCACGCCCCGGCGCAGCTGGAGATGCTGGCCCTCGAAGCCTGTCTGGAGCGGATCGAGGCGGAGGGCCTGGACGCGCTGATGGCCCGGCACGCCTCGGCCGCGGCGGCCACCCGCGCGGGGGCGCTGGCGCTGGGCGGCGGCCTGGAGCCGTACGTGCACGAGGCGCGGGACGCGGCCCCGGTCGCCACGACGCTGCGCTCGCCCGTCGGGGTCGACGCCTCCGAGCTGGTCGCGCAGGCGCTGGCCGCGGACCCGTCGCTGCCGCTGATCGCGGGCGGCGGGGCGCTGGCCAAGGAGATGATCCGGGTCAACCACTACGGCGTGGACGCGACTCCGGGCGCCGTCCAGTCCTCCCTCGCGGCCCTGGGGGCGGCCCTCGCGGAGACGGGCCGCGCGGTGGACCTGGAGGGCGCCCGCCGGGCGGTCACGGAGGCGTGGGGGCGCTGACGCGCCCCGGGCCCCTCGCCCTGCCCCGGGCCGACGGGCCCGCGGGCGACCGGCCGTCCTCCGCCACCAGGGGCCGTCGAGGGGCGCGTACGTCCGCGTCCCCCGGCGGCCCCTCGGCCTTCCCGGTACGACGGGGCTCAGCCCGCGATGACCTCCAGGGCCCGCTCCACGTCCGCCGGGGAGTTGTAGAGGTGGAAGGAGGCCCGCAGGTTGCCCGCGCGGGCCGAGAGGAGGACGCCCGCCTCGCGCAGGGCGTCGGCGCGGGCGCCGAGGCCCGGGATGCCGACGACGGTCGACTCGTCCGCGACGGGGGCGTGGCCGAGCTCGGTGAGGCCGGCGCGGAAGCGGGCGGCGAGGGCCTTGTTGTGGGCCTCGATGCGCTCGATGCCGACCTCCTCCAGGAGCGCGAGCGAGCGCGCCGCGCCGTGGTACGACAGGAAGGCCGCGGGCTCGTCGAACCGGCGGGCCGAGCGGGCCAGTTCGCGCACCGGGCCGTAGCTGTTGGCCCACAGGTCCTCGCCGGTGACCCAGCCCGCGTGGATCGGCAGCAGCGCGTCCTGGGCCTCCTCGGTGACGGTGAGGAAGGACGCGCCGCGCGGGCAGAGCAGGTACTTGTAGCCACCGGCGACGGTGAAGTCCCAGTCCGCCGCGTACAGCGGCAGCCAGCCCGCCGACTGGGTGGCGTCGAGGAGGGTGCGGGCGCCGTGCGCGGCCGCCGCGGCGCGGATCGCGGCGAAGTCGGCGGTCCGGCCGTCCGCCGACTGCACGGCGGAGAAGGCGACGAGGGCGGTCTCGGGCCGCACCGACTCCGCGAGCCGCTCCAGGGGGACGAAGCGGATCTTCAGGTCGCCCCGGACGGTGAAGGGGGTGATGACGGAGGAGAAGTCGCCCTCGGGGAAGAGGATCTCGGCCCCGGACGGCATGGACTGCGCCACCATGCCGACGTGGACGGAGACGGAACTGCCGACCGCGACCCGGTCGGTGCCGATGTGGGCGATCCGCGCGAACGAGGCCCGGGCCTCGTCGACGATGTCGAAGCTGCCGGCGCCGTCGGGGCGCCCGGCCGCGGTCTCCTCGGCGAGGAGGGTGACGGCCTCGACCGTCCGGCGCGGCAGCAGGGCGCAGGCGGAGGTGTTCAGATAGGTCTGCTTGGGGGCGAACTCGGCTCCGCCCAGGGGCTCCAGAATGTCCATGGACCCAGCCTGGATTCCCCACGATCTCCCGTCAATTGGCATAGATCATGGGGAATCTCCAAGTGGCGCTTATGCGTCGGTCACCCGGTGGGCGCCCAAGGGGTGCTCAGCAGGTGCCGCCGTCGATGTCGCAGGCGTCGGCGTCGCCGCCGACGGGCTGGAGGGTGCGGCCCTGCCAGGCCTGCTCCAGGGCCTGGGTGAAGACCTCGGCGGGCTGGCCGCCGGAGACCCCGTACTTCCGGTCGAGGACGAAGAACGGCACGCCGTTCGCGCCGAGTTCGGCGGCCTCGCGCTCGTCCGCGCGGACGGCGTCGGCGTAGGCGGACTCGTCGGCGAGCACCGCGCGGACCTCGGTCTCGTCGAGACCGGCCTCCACGCCGAGGGCGACCAGGGTGTCGGGCGTGAAGACCGAGCGCTCCTCGGCGAAGTTGGCCCGGTAGGCGAGGTCGAGCAGCTCGCTCTGGCGGCCGCGCTCCTTCGCCAGGTGCAGCAGGCGGTGGATGTCGAAGGTGTTGCCGTGGTCACGGCCCTCGGTGCGGTAGCCCAGGCCCTCGGAGTGGGCGTTGGAGGCGACGTGGGCCTCCATGGCGCGGGCCTCGTCGAGGGTGCGGCCGTACTTCGTCGCCAGCATCTCCAGGACGGGCCCGGTGTCGCCCTTGGCCCGGTTCGGGTCGAGCTCGAAGGAGCGGTGCACGACCTCGACGTCGTCGCGGTGGGCGAAGGCCGCGAGGCCCTTCTCGAAGCGGGCCTTGCCGATGTAGCACCAGGGGCAGGCGATGTCGCTCCAGATCTCGACGCGCATGGTGGGGCTTCTCTCCAGACGGGGGCGGGGGTCGGGTGTCCAGGATGCGGAACGCCCCGACCCGCCGGATTCATTCCGCCGCGGGCCCGGGGGCGAGTGTGAGCCGGAGCACGAGGTGGTCCCCGGCGCGCGGGGTGTCGGGGTCCGGGAGCCAGCCGCGGGCCGCGTAGAAGGCCTGGGCGCGGGTGTTCCGGTCGAACACCTCCAGGCGGGCGGTGCGCACCCCGGCGGCGCGCCAGGCGTCGACGCAGGCGGTGTGCAGGGCGGTGCCGACGCCGCCGCGCCAGCGGTCCGGGGCGACGTGGAGCTGGGTGAGGTGCGTGACGCCGTCCCGCTCCCCGTACGCGGCGATGCCGACAAGCTCCCCGGCCGCGTCGCGGGCGCTGAGCACCCGCCCGCCGTCGATGGCCGCGGCCCAGCCGGCCCGGGAGCGGGCCAGCTCCTCGGGGCCCTCGAAGTCGGCGTCGGGGAGGTGGCCGCGGTAGTAGGTGGCGCGGGCCTCGGCGTGGAGGGCGGCGACGGCGTCGATGTCGGCCGGGCCGGCGTACCGGATGCGGAGCGGGGAATCGATCATGCTCTCTCAGGACGCGGGGGCGAGGGGTCCGGTTGCGGGCGCGCCCAACCGGTTGAAGGAGCTCCGGTAGGCGCTCGGGGTCAGGCCGGTCCTGCGCAGCAGGTGCTGGCGGAGCGAGTCGGCCGTGCCGAGGCCGCTCGCGCGGGCGACCTGGTCCATGGGCAGGGAGGTGGTCTCCAGGAGCTCCTTGGCGCGTTCGACGCGCTGGTGGAGGAGCCACTGGAGCGGGCTGACCCCGGTCTCGGCGTGGAAGCGGCGGGAGAGGGTGCGGACGGAGACCCCGGCGTGCCGGGCCAGGTCGGTGAGGGCGAGCGGTTCGTCGAGGTGCTCCATGGCCCAGGCGCGGGTGCGGGCGAAGGAGGCACCGCGCTCGGGCGGCAGCGGGGTGAGGGTGAACTGGGTCTGCCCGCCGGGCCGCACCGGCGCGACGAGGGCGAGCCGGGCCACGGTGTTGGCGACGGCGGCGCCGTGGTCGGTGCGGATGATGTGCAGGCACAGGTCGATGCCGGCGGCGTAGCCGGAGGAGGTGAGCACCGGGCCGTCCTGGACGAACAGCACGTCGTCCTGGAGGTCGACGGTCGGGTGCCGCTCGGCGAGCTGCTCGCGGTACGCCCAGTACGTGGTGGCCGCGCGGCCGTCCAGGAGTCCGGCGGCGGCCAGCGCGAAGGAGCCGGTGCAGATGGAGGCGATCCGCTTGCCCGCGGCGGCGGCCCGGCGCAGCGCGTCCAGGATCCGCGGGTCGGGGTCGGTGTACGAGCCGCTGCCGGCCAGGATCACGGTGTCGGCCGTGTCGGTGGCGTCGAGGCCCAGCGGGACGTGCAGGTCGAGGCCGCCGGTGGTGGCGACGGGGCCGGGGTCGGGGGCGCAGATGAGCGTCTCGTAGCCGGGGCCGCCGTCGACCTCGACCTTGGCGAAAAGCATCTCGGGGATGGCGAGGTTGAACATCGAGGCGGGCGGGGCGGCGATCACCGCGACGCGGCGGACCCGGGACGACGGCATGGCCAGAACCTCCGGTCATATGGCATTCGGGCCACTACTCTACGGCCCGCGCGCTCACCAAGCTGGGCGCATGACCTCAACCGACCTTCCCGAAGCCGACGTTGCCGCCGCCCCCGCCACCCCCGAAGGCGCCCCCGCCCCGGACGCCGCCCCCGCGCGCAAGGCCTCCCCCGGCGCCGCCCTCGTCGCCGCGATGCTGGGCTTCGCCCTCATCACGCTGGACACCTCGGTGGTCAACGTCGCCCTGCCCGCGATCGGCGCCGACCTGGGGGCCGGGATGACGGGCCTGCAGTGGGTGGTCGACTCCTACACGCTGGTCTTCGCCGCCCTGCTGCTGTCCAGCGGGGCGCTCGCCGACCGGATCGGCGCGAGCCGCGCGTACGCCGTGGGGGTCGTCGGCTTCACCCTGGCCTCCGTCGCCTGCGGCCTGGCCCCGGGCCTGCCCGCGCTGCTCGTGGCCCGTACGGCGCAGGGCGCGGCGGCCGCGGTGATGCTGCCCGCCTCCCTCGCGCTGGTGCGCGAGGCGTACGGCGACCCGGTGCGGCGGGCCCGCGCGGTGTCGCTGTGGGCGGCGGGCGCGACGGTCGCGGTGGCGCTGGGGCCGGTGGTGGGCGGCGCGCTGACCACGGCGTGGAGCTGGCGCGGGATCTTCTTCGTCAACCTGCCGCTCGGCCTGGTCGCGCTCGCCCTGCTGACCCGGGTCGCGGGATCGGCGCGGCGGCCCGCGCCGCTGGACCTGCCGGGCCAGCTGACGGCGATGGCGGCGCTGGGCGGGCTGACGTTCGCGGCGATCGAGGGCGGCACGGCCGGCTGGTGGGCGCTGGGCGGCGCGGCGCTCGCCTTCGCCGCGTTCCTGGTGATCGAGACGCGGCGGAAGCACCCGATGGTGCCGCTGGGCCTGTTCCGGGACCGGACGGTGGCGGTGGCGGTGACGGCGGGCGCGGCGAACAGCGTGGCGTTCTACGGGATGGTCTTCGTCTTCAGCCTCTTCTTCCAGCAGGTGCTGGGGCTCGACGCGTTGGGCGCGGGCCTGATGTTCCTGCCGATGACGGGGCTGCTCGCCGGGGTGAACGTGCTGTCGGCGAAGGTGGCGGCGCGGTACGGGGCCAGGCTGCCGGTCGTCGTGGGCCAGACCGTCGCCGTGGCGGGACTGCTCGGTCTGCTCACGGTGGACGCGGACACCTCGCGGGCGGCGCAGGCGCTGCTGCTCGTGCCGCTGGCGCTGGGGGTCGGCTTCTCGCTGCCGCCGCTGATCGCCGCGATGATGGAGGCCGTCCCGGCCGAGCGGGCGGGCACGGCGGCGGGTCTGCTGAACGCGATCCGGCAGACGGCGGGGGCGCTGGCCATCGCGGTCTTCGGCTCGCTCGTCGCCCAGGGCATGACGGCGGCGCTGCGCTCCTCGCTGCTGATCAGCGCGGTCCTGCTGGCGCTGGCCACGCTCGGCGCGCTGCGCCTGCCGGGGCGCCGGGGCTAGGCGGCGGCCCGGCGGGCGCGCCTGGGCACGGCCCGGGCGCGCCCTAGGCGGCCTTCCGGTACCGGCCCGGCGCGACGCCGTACTCGCGCTTGAAGGCCTTGGCGAAGGCGAACTCCGAGGAGTAGCCGGAGCGTCGGGCCACGGTCCGCAGGGGCAGGTCGTCGGTGCGCAGCAGGCGGCCGGCGGCCGTCATGCGCCACCAGGTGAGGTACGCGAGCGGGGGCCTGCCCACCAGGGCGGTGAAGCGGCGGGCGAACGCGGCCCGCGACAGGCCGCCGAGGGCGCCGAGTTCCTCGACCGTCCAGGGGCGGGCCGGGTCGTCGTGGAGGGCGCGCAGGGCGCCGGCGACGGCCGGGTCGCTCAGCGCGGCGGACCAGCCGGTGGACCGGTCGGCGCGCTCGGTCAGCCACCAGGTGCGCAGCAGGTACAGCAGCAGGGTGTCGAGGAGGGCGGGGACGATGGTGTCGGCGCCCGGCTGGGGTTCGGCGAGTTCGGCGCCGAGCAGGTCGACGGCGGCGCGCAGCCGGGGGTGGGCGCCGACCCGTGCGGGGATGTGGACGTACGGGGGCAGCCCGCTGAGCAGCGGGTGGGCCCGGGCCCGGCTCAGCTGGTAGGCCCCGCACAGCAGCAGGGTCTCCTCGGCGCCGACGGGCCCGCGGTCCGGGAGGGTGGGCCAGGAGCCGTCGGGTGCCGGGACGGCGTCGACGAGCGGGGTGTCCGGGTGGTCGGCGAGGCCGTGGCCGGTGCCGTGGGCGAGCAGGACGACGTCGCCGGGGCCGAGCCGGACGGGCGCCGCGCCGTCGGGCGGCAGCAGCCAGGCGGCTCCCTGGAGCACGACGTGGAACCCGGCGCCCTTGGTGGCGGGGAAACGCAGGCCCCAGGGCGCGAACCTGACGGTACGGGAGGAGTGCGGCCGGCCGGTGCGCATGGCGGCGATGGCATCGCTCAGTACGTCCATGCCCCGCACCGTACCTCCGGCGTGCCCACCCCTCCGCCCCCTCGCATCCTCCGTCCGTGGTGCGAGACGATCGGACATGACAGGGGGCTATCGGGACATGGATCGTCTCGACCCCTCCTCCTAACGTCGAGTCCATGGGAAACGACACGATGACGAAGGCCGTCCTGTTCCACGAGCTCGGCGGCCCCGAGGTGCTGGCCGTCGAGGAGGTGCCGCTGCGGGCCACGGGGCCGGGCGAGCTGCGCGTGCGGGTGGAGGCCGTCGGCCTCAACCGGGCCGAGGCGCTGTTCCGTTCGGGCACGTACCACTACCAGCCGACCCTGCCCGGCTCACGGCTCGGCTACGAGGCGGCCGGGGTGGTCGAGGAGGTCGGCGAGGGCGTCACGGCGTACGCGCCGGGCGACGCGGTCATGGCGGCGGCCAACTTCGACTTCGGTGTGCACGGGGTGTACGCGGAGCGGGTGGTGCTGGCGGAGGAGTACGTCGTACCGCGCCCCACGGGGGTGGACGCGGTGACGGCGGCGGCGGCCTGGCTGACGTACTCGACCGCGTACGGCGGCATGGTGGAGGCGGGCGGGCTGCGCCCCGGGGACGAGGTGGTGATCACCGGCGCGTCCAGCGGGGTCGGCACGGCCGCGATCCAGACGGCGCTGCGGATCGGCGCGGTGCCGATCGCCACGACCCGGGGCGCGGAGAAGCGGAAGCGGCTGCTCGAACTGGGCGCGGCGCAGGTGATCGCCACCGACACCGAGGACCTGGTCGGGGAAGTGCGGCGGCACACGGGCGGCCGGGGCGCCCGGGTCGCGTTCGACGCGATCGGCGGCCCCGGCTTCGCCGAGCTGGGCGACGCCCTGGAGCCGGGCGGCACGGCGGTGCTGTACGGGTGGCTGGACCCGCAGCCCGCGGCCGTCTCGCTGAACTGGCCGCTGACCGTGCGGGGTTACGCCAACGGGGCGGTGGTGCGCACGCCCGAGGGGCGCGCCCGGATGGCCGGTTTCATCGGTTCCGGGCTGCGCGACGGCTCGCTGGCCCCGGTGATCGCCGAGACCTTCGAGGGGCTGGCGGCGATCCCGGACGCGCACCGCCTGATGGAGTCCAACACCCACACCGGGAAGATCGTGGTGCGGCTGTAGGCCCCCACCGGACCCGCGCCCCGGGGGCGGCCGCGGCGCGTGGCCTCAGAAGCGCGGCACGCCCAGCGGGTTGTCGTCGCGCAGCTCCGGCGGGAGCAGGTGTCCGGGGGTCGACTGGTAGGCGACCGGGCGCAGCCAGCGCTCGATCGCCGTCCCGCCGACGGAGGTGCCGGTGGAGGTGGTCGCCGGGTAGGGGCCGCCGTGGTGCTGGGCGGCGGCGACGGCGACACCGGTCGGCCAGCCGTTGACGAGGATCCGGCCGGCGAGCGGGGTGAGTTCGGCGAGCAGCGAGGCGGCGCCGGGGTCCTCGTCGGCGACGTGCAGGGTGGCGGTGAGGTTGCCGGGCAGCAGCCCGAGGACGGCGCTGACCTGCTCGCGGTCGGCGTAGCGGGCGACGACGGTGACGGGCCCGAAGCACTCCTCCAGGAGCGGGTCGTGGCCGCCGTCGGGCAGCAGGCCCGCGTCGACGGTGAGCACGCCGGCGCTGACGGTGTGCTCCCCGCCGGCGCCCGGGGTGACGGGCGCGGTCACACCGGGCAGCCCGGCCCGCTCGCGCACCCCGTCGACGAAGGCTCCGCGCATCCGGTGGTCGAGCATCACGCCGGGCTCGGTCTCGCTGACCGCGGCGGTGAGGGCGGTGACGATCCGGTCGCCCGCCTCCCCGTGGGGCGCGAGGACGAAGCCGGGCTTGGTGCAGAACTGGCCCTCGCCCAGGGTCATGGACCCGGCGAGCCCGGCGCCGATCTCCTCGGCCCGCTCCTCGGCGGCGGCCGGGGTGATCACCACCGGGTTGAGGGAGCCGAGTTCGCCGTGGAAGGGGATGGGCACGGGACGGGCGGCGGCGGCGTCGAAGAGCGCGCGCCCGCCGCGCACGGAGCCGGTGAAGCCGGCCGCGGAGACCAGCGGGTGGCGGATCAGCTCCACGCCCGCGTCGAAGCCGTGCACGAGGGAGACGACGTCCGCGGGGAGCCCGGCCTTGACGGCGGCCCGGCGCAGCAGCGAGGCGCAGAGCTCGGAGGTGGCCGGGTGGCCGGGGTGCGCCTTGATCACGACGGGGCAGCCGGCCGCGAGGGCGCTGGCGGTGTCACCGCCGGGGACGGAGAAGGCCAGCGGGAAGTTGCTCGCCGCGTAGACGGCGACGACGCCGAGCGGGATCTTCATCCGCCGCAGGTCGGGGGTGGGCGGGGTGGTGGCCGGGTCGGCCCGGGAGATCCGCACGTCCAGGAAGGCGGCCGCGTCGACGACGTCGGCGAAGGAACGCAGCTGGGCGGTGGTGCGGGCGAGTTCGCCGGTGAGCCGGACCGGCCCGAGGGCGGTCTCCGCGTCGGCGGCCTCGATGACGTGGTCGCGGGCCTCGTCGAGCAGGTCGGCCGCGGTCCGCAGCAGCGCGGCGCGGGCGGTGCGGTCGGCGAGCGCGTCGAGGGCGGCGCGGGCGGACCGTACGGCCCCGTCGATCTCCTCGACTGTGGCCTCCACCGCAACCTGCTCCCGCGGCTTTCCCGTCCGGGGGTCCACGCTCCACACTGGTTCTGCCGCCACCGCCATGCACCTCGTTCGCTATTCTGAACACTGTCCCGGTAGGTGAATCCTGAGCGGACTCTATTGACGGCCGCGCCGTCTCCACAAGTGGCTTCCTGAAGAGGGGCGAGGGCGATGTCGACGAACGACGCGGGTGGGGCCCAGGTCAAGTCCGCCGTGCGGACGGTGGAGTTGCTGGAGTACTTCGCGGGACGGCCCGGCATGCACTCGCTCGCCGCCGTCCAGGAGGCCGTCGGCTATCCGAAGTCCAGCCTGTACATGCTGCTGCGCACCCTCGTCGAGCTCGGCTGGGTGGAGACCGACGCGACCGGCACCCGGTACGGCATCGGCGTGCGGGCGCTGCTCGTCGGCACCTCGTACATCGACGGCGACGAGGTGGTGGCGGCCGCCCGGCCCACCCTCGACCGGCTGTCCGACGACACCACCGAGACCATCCACCTGGCCCGCCTCGACGGCACCAACGTGGTCTACCTGGCGACCCGTCAGTCCCAGCACTACCTGCGGCCGTTCACCCGCGTCGGACGCCGGCTGCCGGCCCACTCGACCTCGCTCGGCAAGGCGCTGCTCGCCACCCACACCGACGAGCAGGTGCGCAAGCTGCTCCCCGAGACGCTGCCCGCGCTCACCGAGCACACCGTCACCGACCGCGAGCAGCTCATCGAGGAGCTGCGCGTGGTCCGCGAGCAGGGCTACGCGGTGGACCGCGAGGAGAACACCCTGGGGCTGCGCTGCTTCGGCATCGCGATCCCCTACCGGACCCCGGCCCGGGACGCCGTCAGCTGCTCGGTGCCGGTGGCCCGGCTGACCCCGGGGCACGAGCAGCTGATCAAGGACGCGCTGTTCGACGCGCGCGACCGGCTGGCGCTGGCGACCCGCCGCCTCTGAGCACCGGCGGTACCCGACGACGCCTGCCGGCACCTGCCGATCCGCGCCGGCGCCCGCCGGTCCCCGCTGCGCCCTGGGGGCGGGCCGTCTCCCCCGTGCGGCGGAGGCGGTTCGTCTCCGCGCAGGAGGTGCCGGGGCGGGTCCGGGCGGGACGGTGGGGTCATGACCGCACCGACGCTCCCCACTCCCCCTCGCGCTGCCGCCGCCACCGTGCCGGCCGGCCCCCTCCGGCCGGTCCTGCGCACCGTGGCGGTCCTCGCCTGCCTCCCGTACATCGTGCTCAAGGTCGTCTGGGTGGCCGGCGGCCGCCTCGGCATCCCGGACGGGAGCGTCCTGCTCGACCACCCGACGATGATGGGCGTGGCCAACGGGGTCTCCGTGCTCGCCGACGCCGTCGTGGTGCTGCTCGCGCTGCTGCTCACGCGGCCGTGGGGGCTGCGGGTGCGTGCCTGGCCGCTCCTCGTCCCGCTGTGGGCGGCGACCGGCCTGATCGCGCCGATCATGACGGCCTACCCGGCGCAGCTCGCCGTCTCGCTGCTGGGCGGCAACGGCGGCGGCACCGCGGGGCCGCCGAGCGAGCCCTTCCTCGACGCCTGGGTCTTCCCCGTCGTCTACGGCGGCTTCATCCTCCAGGGCCTCAGCCTCGGCACCCTCTTCGTCCTGTACGTCCGCGGCCGCTGGGGCCGGGTCTGGAGCGGGCGGCTCCGGGAGCTGCCCGCCGCGGCGAGCACCCGCGGGCTCCGCGCCGCCGCCGTCACCGGGGCCGTACTCGCCCTCGCCCCGGCCGCCCTGTGCTTCCTGTGGGCCGCCGGCTCGACCACCGGCCTCTCCGCCGGCCTCGCCGCCCCGTACGACTCCGACCGGGCGGTCGTCGACGCGGTGCGCGGGATCTTCCTCCTCGTCGCCGCCGCCACCGTCCTCCTGCTCGTCCTGCGCCGCCCCGGCGGGCTGCGGGTGCGCACCGTCATGGGCGCGGCCTGGGTGGCCTCCGGTGCGGCCGGGTGCTGGGGCGCGTACATGACGCTGGTCTCCCTGCTGCCCGCGGCCGGGACCGGGAAAGGGCCGACGGGTCTGATGGTCACCGCCTACGCTGGCGAGATGATCATCGGATTCCTGCTGGCGGGCTGCCTGGCGTGCGTCCTCGGCCGCCGGAGCGCGGCGGCGTGACACGGTTCTGGGGCGTCCTCTTCGGGCAGTCGGCCCGGCGACGGTGGCTGCATCTGATCCTCGGCGGCGCACTGTTCATGCCGTACTGGCTGGTCGGGACGGTGGCCGTGGGGCCGTTCGCCCCGGACGGGAACGTCTTCGGGGGCGGCCTCCGCTTCCAGCTCGCGGCCTACGCCGTCGGACTGCCGCTCGCCGCCCTGACCGCGCTCTTCCCGCTCGCCCGGCCGATGTCGGTGGCGGCGGCGCGGGCGCTGTGCGGGGTGGCGCCGGGCCGGTTCGCCGACGGGCCCGCCCGGGGCCGGGCCGCCAGGGCGCGGACCGCCGGGTGGTTCACCCTCCACCTCGGGACGGGCGCCCTGCTCGCCGGGGCCACGCTGGCGCTGCCGCCGTTCGCGCTCGCGGTGGGCGCGCTGCCGTTCTCGGAGGGGCTGCGCGCCTCGGAGGTCGGCCGCTTCTGGCACCTGGACCGGCCCTGGCTCGCCTGGGCCGGGCTCCCGCTCGGGCTCCTGTTGCTGCTCGCCCTCGCGGGCGCCGCCGCCGCGACGGGCGCGCTGCTGGCCCGCCAGGCGCCCCGGCTGCTCGGGCCCAGCCCGGCGGACCGGCTCGCGGCGGCCGAGCGGCGCGCCGCCGAACTGGCCGTGCGCAACCGGCTCGCCCGCGAGCTGCACGACTCGGTGGGCCACGCGCTGAGCGCGGTCACCCTCCAGGCCGGTGCGGCCCGCCGGGTCCTGGAGGCGGACGACGGGCGCGCGGACCTCGGCTTCGTCCGGGAGGCGCTCACCGCGATCGAGGAGACCACCCGCCGCACGGTCGGCGAACTCGACGCGGTCCTGGGCCTGTTGCGCAGCGGCGAGGACGACGGCGAGCTCGCCTCGCCGGGCCTGGACGCACTGGACGCGCTGGTGAAGGGCGCCGGGCCGGGGGTGGCGCTGACGGTGAGCGGGAGCCTGGCCGAGCTGCCGGAGGCGGTGTCGCGCGAGGCGTACCGGATCGTGCAGGAGGGGCTGACCAACGCCGTGCGCCACGCGCGGGGCGAGCCGGTGACGGCGCGGATCGCGCTGTCGGGGGACGAACTGGAGATCACGATGGAGAATCCGCTGCCCGGCACCCCGCCGGTGGCCCGCCCGGACGGCGGTCGCGGCCTGCGCGGCATCGCCGAACGCGCCCGGCTCCTCGGCGGCACCGCCCAGGCCGGCCCGGCGGACGGGAGCTGGCTGCTGGCCGCGCGGCTGCCGGCGGGCACGGGCGGAGGGCGGGTCTGATGGCCGGCCCGATCAGGATCGTCCTCGCGGACGACGAGCGGATGGTGCGGACGGCGCTGCGGGTGATCCTGGACGCGGAGCCCGGCCTGGAGGTGGTCGGGGAGGCCACCACCGGCGCCGAGGCGGTCTCGGTGGTGCGGGAGCTGCGGCCCGACGTGGTCCTGATGGACGTCCGGATGCCCGAGATCGACGGCATCCAGGCGACCCGGCGGATCCTGGCCGCGCTGCCGGAACCGCCTCGGATCGTGGTGGTGACCACCTTCGAGAACGACGCCTACGTGTACGACGCGCTGCGGGCGGGCGCCGCCGGGTTCCTGCTGAAGCGGGTCGCCCCGGAGGAGCTGGTGAGCGCGGTGCGCCTGGTGGCGCACAGCGAGTCGCTGCTCTACCCGGCGGCCGTCCGCGGCCTCGCCGCCGAGCACGCCCGCCGCCATCCGCCGGTCGCGCCGTGGGCGGGCCGGCTCACCGAGCGGGAGGCGGAGGTGCTGCGCCGGATGGCGAAGGGGCTGACCAACGCGGAGATCGCCGACGGGATGGGCGTGGGCCCTGCGACGGTGAAGACCCATGTGGCCGCGGTGCTGGCGAAGACCGGTGCGCGGGACCGCACCCAGGCGGTGATCGCCGCGTACGAGTCGGGGTTCATCACCCCGGGCTGAGAGCCGCGGGGCCGGCCGGACACGGGGGTGCCGGCCGGTCCCGCTCCCCCCCTCGCCCCCCGGCCCCGTCCCGCCTCGCTCCCGGCCCCGTCCCGCCTCGCTCCCGGCCCCGTCCCGGCCGCGGGCCCGCCGGCGGGACCGCATGAACGTTCCCTGAGAAAGCTGAGAAAGCTGAGAAAGCTGAGAAAAGGGACACATCCGGAACGCCTGCCGCCGTTCCGTTCGTCCCCTCTAGCGGGATGAACAAGACGATCAGGCGCGCCTCGGTCTTCTCGCTGCTCCTGGTGCTCGCCCTGCTGGGCCGGGCCACCTGGGTGCAGGCGTACGAAGGCGAGGCCCTCGCGGACGACAAGAAGAACCGGCGGAACACCATCGCGCAGTACGCGCAGCCGCCGGGGAACATCATCGTGGCCGGTTCCCCGGTCACCGGTTCGAAGGAGACGAAGGGCGGCGACCTCGCGTACAAGCGCGACTACACCGACGGCAAGCTCTACGCGGCGGTCACCGGGTACAGCTCGCAGGCGTACGGCGCGACGCAGCTGGAGGGGATCTACTCCGATGTCCTGGACGGCACCGACACCCGGTTGAAGAACCCGGTCGACGCCGTCACCCGCAAGCAGGCGGAGCCCGGCTCCGTCCTGACGACGATCGACCCGGCCGTGCAGAAGGCCGGCTACAAGGCGCTCGGCAACAAGAAGGGCGCGGCGGTCGCCATCGACCCGAAGACCGGCCGCATCCTCGGCATGGTCTCGACGCCCTCGTACGACCCCTCGAAGATCGCGGGGCTCACCGACGGCACGATGTGGAAGCAGCTCACCGAGGACGAGGACAAGCCGCTGGTCAACCGGGCGCTGCGGCAGCCGCTGCCGCCGGGTTCGACGTTCAAGCTGGTCGTCGCGGCGGCCGGTCTGGAGGACGGCCTGTACGGCTCGGTGGACACGCCGACGCGCAGCCCCAACCCGTACAAGCTGCCCGGCACGACCCGCTACCTGGAGAACGAGAACCCCTCGGCGCCCTGTGAGAACGCCACCATCCGCACGGCGCTGCAGTACTCCTGCAACAACGTCTTCGCGAAGATGGCGGTCGACCTCGGCCAGGACAAGGTGAAGGCGATGGCGGAGAAGTTCGGCTTCAACGACAAGGAGCTGGACGTTCCCGTCCGCGCCTACGCCAGCGTCTACCCGTCCGGCATGGACAAGGCGCAGACGGCGCTGACCGGCATCGGCCAGTTCGACGTGACGGCCACCCCGCTCCAGATGGCCATGGTGTCGGCGGCCATCGCCAACGACGGCCTGATGGCGAGTCCGCACATGGTCTCCCAGGTCGTCGACTCCGACGGCGACGCCCTGAAGTCCTTCGAGGACGGGGACACCGAGCGGATCGTCTCCTCCGCGACGGCCGAGCAGCTGCGCAGCGCGATGCAGACGGTGGTGGAGAAGGGCACCGGCAGCAACGCGGCGATCGACGGCATGGAGGTCGGCGGCAAGACGGGCACCGCCCAGCACGGCGAGAACAACAGCAAGACGCCGTACGCCTGGTTCACCTCGTACGCGAAGGACCCGGCCACCGGCAAGGAGGTCGCGGTGGCGGTGATGATCGAGGACTCGGGCGCGGCGCGCTCGGAGGTCAGCGGCAACGGGCTGGCGGCGCCGGTGGCGCAGAAGATGATGAAGGCCGCTCTCAAGTGACGCGCGGACGGAACGCACCAGATGACGCCGGTACCGAGGTGACGACACGGCCCAGGTGACCTGACGGCCGGGGTGACCTGACGGCCGGGGTGACGTAACGGCCGAAGTGCCGTGGAAGCGGGGGCCGGTGGAACGACCGCCCCCGCTTCACGATATGCAGGGCGCATGCTCTCCACCGCACGCCTGCCCCGCTCCCCCTCCGGCTGGACCATGGCCGTCTTCGGCGCCCTCGCCGCCGCCCTGGGGGTGGTGGGTCTGGTGTCCCCCGACACCACGATCCGTCTCATGGGTCTGACCCCCATACCCGGCGCGGACCGCGCGGACGCGGACCACACCCTCCTCTTCCTGACGGCCTCCTCCATGGCGGCCCTCAACATGGGCGTCTACTACCTGCTGGCCGCCCTGGCCGACTGGAAGTCCTTCTTCCGCTGGACGGTCCCCTTCCGCCTCCTCACCTGCGCGGTCTTCACCCTCGCCGTCGTCACCGGCCGCGCCCCGGCCGGCTTCCTGGGCGTGGGCCTCTGGGAGGGCCTGGGCGCGCTGGCCACCGGGGTGGCGCTGCGGTACGAGAAGAAGCGCGCCGGGCGGTCCTAGGACGGAGCCGCCGGAGCCGCCGGAGCCGCCGGAGCCGCCGGAGCGGGGCCGGAACGCCCCCGCCGATTAGGGCATCCGCCCGATCCGGAGGCGCTACCTCAGACGTCAGCCTGCGGGGATGCGTCTTCCTCTCTACCTCTGCGCCGTCCTCGTCTCCGGGTTCGGCACCACCGCGATGTGGCTGGTCTCCGGGATCTGGGTGAAGTCCCTGACCGGCTCCGACTCCCTCGCGGCACTCACCGCCTTCGCCCTCTGGGCCCCCGCGCTGTTCGGTCCGGTGCTCGGCGGGCTCGTCGACCGGGTGCCCCGGCGCCCGCTGCTGGTCGTGGCGAACCTGGCCATGGCGGGCCTGCTGCCGCTGCTGCTGTGGGTGGACCGGGCCGACCGGGTCTGGCTGCTGTTCGTCGTGCTCCTCGTGTACGGGACGCAGGGCGCGGTCCACGAGTCGGCGGAGGCGGCGCTCGCCGCGGGCGCGCTCGCCCCGGAGCGGCTCGGAGCCTTCAACGGGCTGCGGATGACCGTGAACGAGGGCATGAAGCTGGTCGCCCCCCTGGTCGCCGCCGGCCTCTTCGCGCGGTACGGCGGCGGGCCGGTCGCGCTGCTCGACGCGGCGACGTTCGCGGTGGCGGCGGGCGTGTTCGCGCTGTTGCGGGTGAGGGAGGCGCGGATCCCGGCGGCGGCCGGCGGGCGGGTCCGGGTCGCGGACGGGGTCCGGCTGGTGTGGGGCGTGCCGGGACTGCGGGCCCTCGTGGCGGCGGGCGGGTTCGCCATGTTCCTCGCGGGGCTCAACGGCGCGGCCGTCTACGCCGTGGTGGACCGGGTGCTCGGGCACGCCCCCGCGTACGCCGGTGTCCTGTACGCGGCGCAGGGCGCGGGCTCGGTGGTGGCGGGGCTGGCGGCGGGGGCCCTGCTGCGGCGGGTGCCGGAGCGGGGGCTCGCGGCGGGCGGGCTCGGCCTGTTCGCCGTGGGGGTCGCCGCGCGGGCCCTGCCCTACGACGGCGTGGTCCTGGTGGCGAGCGGGGTGATCGGGGTGGGGCTGCCGTGGGTGCTGATCGCCGCGATGACGGCGGTCCAGCGGGGTGTGCCCGCCGAGGCCGTGGGGCGGGCCGCCGGCACCGCGAACACCCTGGTCTTCGTGCCGAACGCGGTGGCCCTGGCGGCGGGGTCCGGACTGGTCTCGGTGCTGGACGCCCGGGTGCTGCTGCCGGTGGTGGCGGTGGCGGGGCTCGCGGGCGCGGCGGTGCTGGCGGTCGCCCCAGGGGCGTGGCGGGGCCTCGCGCGGGGCGGTCGGGACCGTCGTCCCGGCCGGGCGCGGCCGGGTCGCCTTCGACGTCCCAGGGGTGGAGGAACGCGCTGGCTCTCATCGGGGCTCCCGCCCGGGTGCCTGCGCGAGGGCGGCCCTGCCGCGGGCGAGGAGCGCGGCGAGCTCCTCGACGTGCTCCGGGAGCGGTTCGCTGAGCGGGGGGCGCACCTCGCCGACGTCCAGGCCCGTCATCCGCACGCCGGCCTTGACGAGGGAGACGGCGTAGCCGCGGCCCTTCGCGCGGAGTTCGACCAGCGGGCGGTAGAACGCGTCGATGAGCCGGTGGGCGGCCGGGTCGTCGCCGGTGGCGAGGGCGTGGTGGAAGGCGAGGGCGATGTCGGGGGCGAAGCAGAAGACGGCGGAGGAGTAGCGGGTGACGCCGATGCCCCGGTAGGCGAGGCCGGTGAGTTCGGCGGTGGGCAGGCCGTTGAAGCAGAGGAGGTCGAGGCCCTCGGTGCGGACGGCGCTGACGATGCGCTGCATCAGGTCGAGGTCGCCCAGGCCGTCCTTGAGGCCGAGGACGCCGTCGGTGCGGGCGAGGGCCACGGCGGTCTCGGGGGTGAGGACCGCGTTGTCGCGCTGGTAGACGATGACGGGGAGGGCGGTCGCGGCGGCCAGCTCGGTGTAGTGGCGGAGCAGACCGGGCTGGTCGGCGACGACCAGGTACGGGGGCATGGCGAGCAGGCCGTCGGCGCCGGCCGCCTCGGCGAGGCGCGCGTAGCGGACGGCGAGCGCGGTGCCGTAGCCGGCGCCGGCGAGGACCGGGACGCGGCCGGCGGTCTCCTGGACGGCGGCGGCGACGCAGTCGCGGAACTCCTCGGGGGTGAGGGCGTGGAACTCGCCGGTGCCGCAGCAGGCGAAGACCGCGCCCGCGCCCGCGTCGATCCCGGCGCGGACATGGGCGCGGAAGACGTCGAGGTCGACGGCGCCGTCCGGGCCGAAGGCGGTGACGGGGAAGAACAGCGGGCCGTCGAGCCGTTCGGCGAGCGGGGCAGTGGTCACGGGCGCTCCCAGGCAGATCGATGGTGCACCATTCTGACTGTCGTCCATATTCTTGAACGCCTTCACGGTAGAGGCGGCGAGGAGGAGCGGTCAAGGAGCCGACTCCCTTTGGCAGATGGTTCCTTGACGGTCCGACAGGCACTGCCTAGCGTGGCGGGCCTTCCATGTCCGTGAATCCGGACCACGAACGGAGACCAGTCCATGACCCCCGCTCCCCGCACCGTCCTGCTCACCGGCGCCGCCGGCGGCGTCGGCACCCTGATGCGGAAGCTGCTCCCCCGGTACGGCTACGCGCTGCGCCCGCTCGACGTCCGGCCCGTCCCGGGCGCGCCGGACGCGGTCGTCGCCGACCTCGCCGACCGGGCCGCGCTGCGCGAGGCCGTGCGCGGGGTGGACGCCGTCATCCACCTCGCCGGGATCTCCCTGGAGGCCGATTTCGACGCGATCACGGCCGCCAACATCACCGGGCTCCAGCACCTGTACGAGGCCGTGCGCGAGGAGGGCGTGCCCCGGGTCGTCTTCGCCTCCAGCAACCACGCGGTCGGCTTCACCCACCGCCCGCGCCGCGACGAACCCCCCGTCCCGGTCTCCACACCGCACCGGCCCGACACCTTCTACGGGCTCTCCAAGGCGTTCGGCGAGGACCTGGCCCAGTACTACTGGGACAAGTACGGGGTGGAGACCGTCTCGGTGCGGATCGGCTCCTGCCTCCCCGAGCCGAGCTCGGTGCGGATGCTCTCGACCTGGCTGAGCCCCGCCGACTGCGCCCGGCTGTTCCACGCGGCGCTCACCGCGCCGGAGGTCGGACACACGGTGACGTACGGCTCCTCCGCCAACACCCGGGAGTGGTGGGACCTCTCGTCGGCCCGGGCGCTCGGCTACGAGCCGAAGGACGACTCCGAGGTGTACGCGGAGCGGCTCATCACCGAGCACGGGCTCCCGGCGCCGGGCAGCGCCGACGACGTGTACCTGGGCGGGATCTTCTGCGAGGACCCGCCGCGCTGGAAGCACTGAGGGCGCGCCGTCACCCACCGGGACGCGCCCGGGCGCGCCGGGAAAGGGGAACGGGCCCGGCCGGACAATGCGGGGGAGCCGGCCAGGCCCGGGTCGACGCGCGCGGCTGGCGCACGCGGACATTCCGACAATATGACCCGCCCAAGATCATCGCGAGCCGCGGAACGCGGCGACCGTCCGGAAAGCGCGATCGGTTCTCGCCCTCCGCGGACGGCGCGCCCGAGCGCGGTCCCGCCGGTCCGCCCCAGCGGCCCGCTCAGCGCCGCAAGGTCGCCGAGGGCGACTCGCCGAACCGCTCCCGGTACCTCGCCGCGAACCGGCCCGGATGGGCGAAGCCCCAACGCCAGGCCACCTCGGTCACGCTCAGCCCGTCCGGCGCACCCGCCCGCAGCTCCTCGTGGACCCGCTCCAGGCGCACCTCGCGCACGTACGCCATCGGGGACATCCCCACGTACTCGCGGAACGACTCCTGGAGCCGGCGCACGCTCACCCGGGCGAGGGCGGCCAGTTCGGTGCTGGTGAAGGGGTGCTCGGGGCGGGCCCGCACCGCGTCCATCGCCCGTTTCACCGGCCCGGGCCGCGCGGGCCCGCCCGGGTGGGCCAGCTCCTCCCGCCAGGGGTGCTCGGCGGCCAGCAGCAGCCCGTTGAGCAGGGCCTCCTGGAGCGGTCTGGAGACCAGCTCGTGGGTGGCGAGGCCGTCGCCGGCAAGGGCTCCGGCCGCCACCTGCCGGGCGAAGGTCACCCAGCTGAGGCCGGGACCGCTCGTGATGTCGAGCCCCGCCCCGAAGGCGAGCCGGCCGCCCGGCGGACGCCCGATCAGCTGCTCCAGGCGCTCGTGCAGCGCCGTCGCGTCGATCTTGACCGAAAGGGCGCGGCAGTCCCCGCTCCACCGGTCGAGGACGGTGTCGCCCGCCGGGTCGAGCAGCACCGCCTCCCGGCTCGTGGCCACCAGCGGGCGCACGCCGCCGCCCTGGCGCAGCTCCATGGTCCCGCTCATCGGGGCGTTGAGATGGAACGCGCCCAGCTCGCCGAAGCGCATGCGCACGTCGGCGCCGCAGCTCAGGTCCCCGATCATCAGCGGCCCGAGCCCGACGGTGTCGAACCGCGCGGCGAAGGGACGTTCCTGCGCCTCGATCACATCCATGAAGTTGGCGTAATAGCGCGCGCCGATCTCGACCCGCGCCTCGTCCACGTCCCGCGTCCGGAAAGAGCTCCCACCCACAGGTCGTAAGAATATTCATATGACGGATGTGGCCGGGAACGGCAGGATGCCCGGCATGCCAGCACCCCAGGGATTCGTCTACGCGCGCCGTGCCGACGGCACGGTCGTCATCACCCACCGCGGCCGCGCCGCGGGCACCCTCCGCGGCGGCCGCGCGGACAAGTTCCTGGCGGAGGTCGAGGCCGGCGACCCGCAGCTGGTGATGGCCCGCTGGACGGGCTCGTACCGCTTCGGGAACGAGCGCACCGCCCGCCAGCACCCGCGTCACCAGGGTGGCCGAACCGGACGAAGGTAAGGGAACGGCAAAAGCGTCTCGTTCGTTACCCCCGGCATGACCGCAATGACCCCCGGCTCGAACATCCCTCTCACCGCCGCGCGCGTGGCGGTGGACGTCGCCGCGCCCGTGCGGCTCGACGTGTCGGGCCTGCTGCTCGGCGCCGACGGCAAGGTGCGCTCCGACGACGACTTCATCTTCTACAACCAGCCCGCCGGGCCCGGTGTCAGCTACCGCTCCGGCGGCGGCAGCGCCCCGGACGCGATCGTGGTGGACACCGGCGCCGTCCCGGCCGGGGTCGAGAAGATCGTCGTCACCGCGAGCCCCGACGCCGCCGGCCAGACCTTCCAGGGCATCGAGCCCACGGCGACCGTGCGCAACGCCGACGACGGCAGCGTCCTCGCCACCTTCACCCCGCCGCGGCTGGGCGCGGAGACGGCCCTCGTGGTCATGGAGATCTACCTGCGCAACGGCGCCTGGAAGGCCCGCGCGGTGGGCCAGGGGTACGCGAACGGGCTCGCCGGGATCGCGACCGACTTCGGCGTCAGCGTCGACGAGGAGCCGACGCCCGCCGCGGCGCCCGCCCCCGCCCCGGTGCCGGCCGCCGCCCCCGTCGCCGCGCCCCCGGTTCCGGCCGCGCCGCCCGCCGCCCCCGCCGCCCCCGCCGCGCCGGCCCCCGGCGCGGGGAAGATCAACCTGGACAAGGGCCGGGTCAGCCTCCAGAAGAACCAGACGGTCTCCCTGGTCAAGGGCGGCCGGCCGCTGCTCTCCCAGGTCAAGATGGGCCTCGGCTGGGAGCCCGCCTTCCGCGGCAAGGACATCGACCTCGACGCCTCCGTCATCGCGTACGGCCCCCAGCGCAACCACCTGGACAGCTGCTACTTCGGCAAGCTGTCCATCCTCAACGGCGCCGTCAAGCACTCCGGCGACAACCTGACCGGCGAGGGCGCGGGCGACGACGAGGTCATCGTGGTCGACCTGGGCCGGCTGCCCGCCGACACCACCGGCCTGGTCTTCACGGTCAACTCCTTCTCCGGCCAGAAGTTCACCGAGGTCGCCAAGGCGTACTGCCGGCTCATCGACGCCGCCACCGGCGAGGAGCTGGTCCGCTTCGACCTGACCACGGCCGAGCCGCAGACCGGCGTGATGATGGCCAAGCTGATCAAGCAGTTCACCGGCGAGTGGGAGATGACCGCGATGGGCGAGTTCGTGAAGTCGCGGACCGTCCGGGGCATGGTGAAGCCCGCGGCCCAGGCGCTCTGAGCCGCGGGTCCGGAGCGGTGCGGGATCCCCGTACCGCTCCGGGGTTACGGCTAGAACAGCGCGCTGTACGCGTTGAGGGCCGGCTGGCCGCCCAGGTGGACGTAGAGCACGGTCGAGTCCGGGGCGATCTCGCCCCGGTCCACCAGGTCGATCATTCCGGCCATCGACTTCCCCTCGTAGACGGGGTCGGTGACCATGCCCTCGGTGCGGGCGGCCAGCCGCATCGCGTCGAGGGTGGCCTCGTCCGGGACGCCGTACACGCCCGCGTGGTAGCGGGCGTCCAGCTCGACGTCGGCGGCCGTCAGCGGGCGCTCGACACCGATCAGAGCGGCCGTGTCCCGGGCGATCCGGGTGATCTGCTCATGGGTGGGCACCGGCTTCGCGGAGGCGTCGACGCCCAGCACCCGGCGGGGCCGCCCGCCCTCCTCGGCGAGCGCGGCGAAGCCCGCGACCATGCCGGCCTGGGTCGAGCCGGTCACCGAGCAGACCACCACGGTGTCGAAGAAGACGCCCAGCTCACGCTCCTGCTCGGCCACCTCGTACGCCCAGCGGGCGAAACCCAGCCCGCCGAGCCGGTGGTCGGACGCGCCCGCCGGGATGGCGTACGGCTTGCCGCCGGACTCCTCGACCTCGCGCAGTGCCCGCTCCCAGCTCTCCTTGAAGCCGATGCCGAACTCGGCCCGCACCAGCCGCACGTCGGCGCCCGCGAGCCGGCTGACGAGGATGTTGCCGACCTTGTCGTAGACGGAGTCGGGCCACTCGACCCAGCTCTCCTGCACCAGCACGCAGCGCAGCCCGGCGTGCGCGGCGACGGCCGCGACCTGGCGGGTGTGGTTGGACTGCACCCCGCCGATGGAGACCAGGGTGTCGCAGCCCTGGGCGAGGGCGTCGGCGACCAGGTACTCCAGTTTGCGGGTCTTGTTCCCGCCGTACGCGATACCGGAGTTGCAGTCCTCGCGCTTGGCCCACAGGGTGGCGCCGCCGAGGTGGCCGGTGAGCCGCTGGAGGGGGTGCACGGGCGAGGGCCCGAAGAGCAGCGGATAGCGCTCGAAGTCGTCGATCGTCGGCATACGGACTCCCTGGGGTGGTCGCGGTCGAGGTCCTGGACGCCTCGCGCGGGCCGGCGGCGGGACCGGCGGATCGGAGCCGGGCCGGCCGAACCCGGTACGGGAACGGCCGGACCGGCTCCCGGGCATGTCCGACACGCCCTAGAACCGGTCCGGTGGATCCGTCGCCTCGTCGGCGAGCTCCTCCAGGGCCCGCCATATCTCCGAAGTCACCCGCACCGCCTCCTCCGTGTCGCCCGCCTCGCACGCGTCGATCAGGCGCGCGTGGAGCTCGGCGGAGCCGCAGGTGCCCGCGTCGCCGAAGAGGCGGCGCTCGACCCGGCGGATCAGGGGCGTGTAGCGGGCGATCGTGGCGGCCACCGCGTGGTTGCCGCTCGCGCCGACGAGGACGTCGTGGAGCTCGTCGTCGGCGCGCAGGGCGGCCTCCACGTCGGCGCAGCGCACGGCCGAGGCGAACCGCCCGTTGGCCTCGCGCATCGCCCGGATGCCCTCGGGGCCGAGCAGCGGTACGGCGGTGCGGGCGGCGAGTTCGTGCATCACCCGCACCACGGAGGCGGCGTCCCGCACCACCCGGCTGACCAGCCGGGTGACCCGGGTGTAGCTCTGCGGCTTGGTCTCGACGAGACCCTCGTCGCCGAGCCGGGCCAGGGCCTCGCGCACCGGAGCGCGCGAGAGGCCGAGGCGCTCGGCCAGGTCGGCGTCCTTGACCACGGAACCGGGCGCGAGCTCGCCGCGCACGATGGCCTCGCGCAGCGCGTCGTACGCGCGGTCGCGCAGCAGGGTCCGGCCCACCGGCCGTAAGGCGTCCATGGACTGACATGTTAGGTGTCAGCCCGTGGACGGCACCAGGGGCGGGAGGTCAGCGGCGCGGCTGGCGGCGCCACGGGCCGGTGATCGCGAGCATGATGCCCGGGTCCTGGATGTTGGCGAACAGGGTGTCTCCGTCGGGCGAGAAGACCACGCCGGTGAACTCGCTGTCGTTCAGGTCGTTGCGGGCGATCGGGTAGGTCCGGCCGCTCTCGGTCGCGCCGAAGAGGTGCTGGACGCCCTCGCCGTCCTCGGCGATGACGAGCCCGCCGTACGGGGAGACGGTGATGTTGTCCGGGCCGTCGTAGGCGCCGTCCTGGTCGGGGGTCGTGTTGACGCCGAGCAGCACCTGGAGGGTGAGGGTGCGGCGCTTGGGGTCGTAGAACCAGACCTGGCCGTCGTGCGCGGCGCCGGGGCTCTCGTCACGGGCGAACGAGGAGACGACGTAGGTGCCGCCGTCGGCCCACCACATGCCCTCCAGCTTGCGGGCGCGGGTGACCTCGCCGGGACCGAACTGCTTGCGGACGGGGGTCTTGCGGGCGTCGCGGTCGGGCACGTCGACCCAGTCCACGCCGTAGACGGTGCCGATCCTCGTGGCGCGGGAGAGGTCGTCGACGAAACGGCCGGCCGAGTCGAAGCACTTGAAGGCCTGCAGGACACCGGCGTCGTCGGCGAGGGTGTCGAGCCGGCCCCGGCCGTGCTCGAAGCCCTTCGGCGGGACCCAGCGGAAGAACAGGCCGTTGGGGCCGGAGGCGTCCTCGGTGAGGTAGGCGTGGCCGCGCTTGGGGTCGATGACGACGGCCTCGTGGGCGTAGCGGCCGAAGGCCTTCACCGGCTTAGGGTCGCGGTTGGCGCGCTGGTCGTGCGGGTCGACCTCGAAGACGTAGCCGTGGTCCTTGGTCATGCCGTTCTTGCCGGCCAGGTCCTCGGTCTCCTCGCAGGTGAGCCAGGTGCCCCAAGGGGTGCGGCCACCGGCGCAGTTGGTGGAGGTGCCGGCGATGCCGACCCACTCGGCGACGGTGCCGTCGCGGTGCACCTCGACGACCGTGCAGCCGCCGGCGGCCGCCGGGTCGTAGACCAGGCCCTCGGTGAGCGGGACGGGGTGCGCCCAGCCGGCGCGGGGGCCCTTGAGCTCGTGGTTGTTGACCAGGTACGTGGTGCCGCGGCGCCCGGCGAAGGTGGCGGTGCCGTCGTGGTTGGAGGGCGTGAACTCGCCGGACTCCAGGCGGGTGACGCCGCTGTGGGTGATGACGCGGTACGTGAAGCCCTCGGGCAGCGCGAGGACGCCCTCCGGGTCCGGGACGAGCTCGCCGTAGCCGAGCCGGTGCCCGTGCCCGTGGCCGTGGCCCTCGCCGTGGCCCTCGCCCGCGAACTCCTGCGGGTCGTCGGCGGCGAGCGCCTCGGGCGCGGTGGCGAGCGTGCCGACCGCGCCGGTGAGCGCGATGCCGGCGCCGGTCGCGGCGGACTTCTTGGCGAATTCTCTGCGGTTGAGAGACATGACGGTTCTTCTCCCTGTGGTCACCCGGTGTCGCGGCACACGGTCGCGCCCCCGTATAAACGGCGGTTGAACAGAAAGGCGATCTCTCATGAACCTGCCACACAGCGGCCGGCGCGTTCTGGTCAGCGGTGCCTCGCGCGGTCTCGGCCGGGCGGTGGCGCACGCGTTCGCGGCCAACGGCGACCGGGTGGCCGTGCACTACGGCTCGCGCGCCGAGGAGGCCCGCGCGACCCTCGCGTCCCTGGACGGCACCGGCCACGCGCTGGTCTGCGGCGACCTGGCCGACCCGGCGGACGCCGCCCGGGTCGCGGACGAGGCCGCCGACGCGCTCGGCGGCATCGACGTCCTGGTGAACAACGCGGCCGTGAACCTGCCGCACCCGCCCGTCACCACCCCGTACGAGGAATGGGTCGAGCTCTGGCAGCGGCACGTCTCCGTGAACCTGCTCGGTACGGCGTATCTCAGCCATCTCGCGGCCCGGCGGATGATCGAGGCCGGAACGGGCGGCCGCGTCGTCAACATCGGCTCGCGCGGCGCCTTCAAGGGCGAACCGGACCACCCGGCGTACGGCGCGACGAAGGCGGCCGTGCACGCGCTGGGCCAGTCGCTCGCCGTGGCCCTCGCCCCGTACGGGATCGGGGTGGCCTCGGTCGCCCCGGGGTTCTTCGCGACCGAGCGGGTGGCGCCCCGGCTGGCGGGGCCCGAGGGCGAGGCCATCCTCGCCCAGAGCCCGTTCGGCCGGGTCGGCACCGCGGAGGAGATCGCCGCGGCCGTCCGCTGGCTCGCCTCTCCCGAGGCCCAGTGGGCCTCGGGGACGGTGCTCGACCTGAACGGGGCCTCGTACCTGCGGACCTGAGGGACGGGGTGCCCGGAAGGCGACCGGGGCCCCTCAGGGAGCCGCCCTCAGCTCTTCGAGCGTGCCTTGAAGGCCGCCTTGCGGGCCTCCTTCGCCGTGGGCTTGTCCCGGTGGAGACGGCCCATGGCCTCCAGGACCTCGGCCGTCGCCGGGTGCTCGACCCGCCAGGCCGCGTCGAAGAAGCCGCCGTGGCGGCTGGTCAGGCCCTCGATGAGGTCCTGGAGTTCGCTCAGGTCGCCGTCGGCGTCGAGGTGGGCGGCGATCGTGTCGATGGCCAGCCAGAAGATCATCGCCTCCGGCGGGGCCGGGATGTCCGCCGCGCCCCGCTCGGCGAGCCAGACCCGGGCGAGACCGCCGAGCTCCGGGTCGTCCAGGACCTCCCGGACGGCCGGCTCCGCCTCGGCGCCGACGAGGGACAGGGCCTGCTGCGCGTGCAGGCGGCGCAGCGGGGAGTCCGGGTCGCTGCCCTTGGCGGCGGCGAGGAGTTCGCGGGCGGCGGTACCGGCCTCGCGGGCGGTGAGCCAGCCCGCGGTCTCGGCGCGGGCGGCGTCCTGCGGGTAGCGGGCGATGCCGTCGAGGAGGACGTCGGCGCCCTTGTCGGCGAGTTCGCCGACCACGGGGACGACGAGTCCGGCCTCCAGCATCCGGGCGCGCACGCCGTACAGGCCGAGCGGGGTGAGCCGGACCATGCCGTAGCGGCTGACGTCCTCGTCGTCGACGGGCGGGGCGGGCTCCTCGCCCTCCTCGGCCATCAGGGCCTCGTCGACGGGGTCGTACGCGACCAGGCCGATCGGTTCGAGGACCCGGAACTGCTCGTCCAGCCGCATCATCGCGTCGGAGACCTGCTCCAGGACGTCGTCGGTGGGCTCGCTCATGTCGTCGGGGACGACCATCGAGGCGGCCAGCGCGGGCAGCGGCACCGGGCCCTCGCCCGCCCCGCCCTCGCTGACGGTCAGCAGGTACAGGTTGCCGAGCACGCCCTCCAGGAACTCGGCCTCGCCCTCCGGGTCCCAGTCCAGGGCCTCGAAGTCGATCTCACCGTCCTCGCCGACGAGTGCGTCGAGGTCGTCGAAGAAGGGCGCGGCGGCGTCGGCGAAGACGGCGTCGAAGCCCTCCAGCCAGATCCCGAGGACGTCCTGGGGGGAGCCCGCGGTGACCGTCGCCAGGTTCTCGCCGGGGGTGACGGTGCCGTCCTCGGCCCCCTCGGCCGCCTCGTCCCCCTCCTGGCCGTCGTGGACGTCCAGGAGACCGATGTCGACGGCGATCCGCCAGGCCTCGCTCACGTACGCCTCGGCGTCCGGGTCGTCGGCCAGACCGAGGAGCTCGGCGGCGGCGGGCAGCTGCTCTTCGACGAGTTCGCCGCCGGCCCCGACCCGGGTCTGCGGGCCGGCCCAGCGGGCGAGCCGCACGGCGCGGGCGAGGAGGGGAGTGGCCAGGGCGTCCCGCGCCAACTCCGCGTCCGAGCGCAAGCGAACGGGGGGAAGGGTCTGGCGGTCCGGTGCCATCTGGGGTGTTCTCCTCGACGAGTGCGGGGCCTTCACGGCGCTTCGAGCGGCCTTCAGCGTAGACGCATTCGGGGGTCGGTCCGGCGGTTCACGGAGGCGTCAGCCTTCGTACACCCGTCGACCCTTGACAAGTGGAAGGGTCTGGAACGAAATTGACGCGCGTAGATCCTTCGCTCGTTTCTCCAAACCCTCACGGAGCTCCTTGATGTCTTCCTCCATACCGAGATCCGCCGCCGTCGCCGCCGTCGTCTCGGCCGCCCTCGCCGCCGGTCTGCTGGGCGGCGCGGCCGCCTCCGCCGACGACGTGACCACCGGCGCGGCGCCCGTGCGCATCCACGACGTCCAGGGCACGACCCGGGTCTCGCCGCTGGCCGGCAAGCCGGTCGCGGGGGTCACCGGCATCGTCACCGGCGTGCGCACGTACGGCTCGCGCGGCTTCTGGATGCAGGACCCGCAGGCGGACGACGACCCGGCCACCAGCGAGGGCATCTTCGTCTTCACGAGCTCCGTGCCGACCGTCGCCGTCGGCGACTCGGTGAGCGTCAACGGCTCGGTGACCGAGTACGTGCCGGGCGGTCTGACCTCCGGCAACCAGTCGCTGACCCAGATCTCCAAGCCGGTGGTCACCGTCCTGTCGAAGGGCAACCCGGTCCCCGCGCCCGTCACCATCTGGGCGGGCTCCGTGCCCGACGCGTACGCCCCCGAGGGCGACCCGGCGGCGGGCGGCTCCGTCAACGGGCTCACCCTGGACCCCGAGACCTACGCGCTGGACTACTACGAGTCCCTCGAAGGCACCAACGTCCGCATCGGCTCCTCCCGCGTGGTCGGCGCCACCGACCCGTACTCCGAGCTGTGGGTGTCGGTGAAGCCGTTCGAGAACGACAACCGCCGCGGCGGCACGGTCTACGGCTCGTACGACGCGCAGAACACCGGCCGGCTGCAGATCCAGCAGCTCGCGCCGATCGCCCAGCAGCCCTTCCCCAAGGCGAACGTCGGCGACTGGCTGGCCGGCCGGACCGAGGGCCCCCTGGACTTCAACCAGTTCGGCGGCTACACCCTGGTCGCGAACACCCTGGGCCGGCACGTGGACCTCGGTCTGGAGCGCGAGGTGACCGAGCGCCAGCACAAGAACGAGCTGGCGGTCGCCACGTACAACGTGGAGAACCTCGACCCGAGCGACCCGCAGGAGAAGTTCGACGCGCTCGCGAAGGCGGTCGTCGAGAACCTCGCCTCCCCCGACGTCGTCGCCCTGGAGGAGATCCAGGACGACAACGGCGCCAAGAACGACGGCACGGTCACGGCCGGCGAGACGCTGAAGAAGTTCACCGCCGCGATCGTCGCGGCCGGCGGCCCGGCGTACGAGTGGCGTTCGATCGACCCGCAGAACGGCAAGGACGGCGGCGAGCCCGGCGGCAACATCCGTCAGGTCTTCCTCTTCAACCCGGAGCGGGTCTCCTTCGTGGACCGCACGGGCGGCGACGCGACGACCGCGACCGCGGTGACGGGCTCGAAGGGCGACGCCCACCTGACCCTCTCCCCCGGCCGCATCGACCCGGCGAACACCGCCTGGGAGAACAGCCGCAAGCCGCTCGCGGGCGAGTTCCTCTTCCGCGGCCGCACGGTCATCGTGGTCGCCAACCACTTCGGCTCCAAGGGCGGCGACGAGTCCATCGTCTCGCACCACCAGCCGCCGAACCGCTCCTCGGAGGCCAAGCGGCTGCTCCAGGGCCAGGCCGTCAACGCCTTCGTCAAGGACGTCCTGGCGCTGGACAAGCAGGCCGACGTGCTGGTCCTCGGCGACATCAACGACTTCGAGTTCTCCGGCACCACGAAGGCGCTGACCGACGGCGGCGCGCTGTACCCGGCGGTCAGGTCACTGCCGGTCAGCGAGCGCTACTCGTACGTCTACCAGGGCAACAGCCAGGTCCTCGACCAGATCCTGACCAGCCCCGGCGTGCACCACTTCGAGTACGACAGCGTGCACATCAACGCCGAGTTCGCGGACCAGAACAGCGACCACGACCCGCAGGTGCTGCGCTTCCGCCCGTGATCACCGGTGGCACGGGTGTGCGAGACTGCGGGCCGTGATCCTGCGCCCCGCCACCCGTGCCGACCTGCCCGCCGTCCTCGCGCTCCTCGCCGACGAGGACCGGGTGGTGGACCCGGCCTCGATGCCCGTCACCGCCGCCTACGAGCGGGCGTTCGCGGACATCGAGGCCGATCCGCGCAACGAGGTGCTGGTGCTCGTGGACGGGGCACTGGTCGTGGGCTGCCTGCAGGCCACCTACATCCCCGGCCTCGGCAGGGGCGGCGCCGAGCGGGCCCTGATCGAGGCGGTCCGCATCAGGGCCGACCGGCGCGGCGGCGGTCTCGGCCGCGAGCTGATGGAGCGCGCGGTGGCCCGGGCCCGGGCCCGCGGCTGCGCGCTCGTCCAGCTCACCAGCAACAAGGACCGGACGGCAGCCCACCGCTTCTACGCCTCGCTGGGCTTCGCCCGCAGCCACGACGGCTTCAAGCTGAGCCTGTAGGGCGCGCCCGGGTCCGGTCTCAGCCGAGCAGGTGCCCGCCGCCGTCGACGAGCAGCACCTCACCCGTGATGTACGAGGCCCTGGCCAGGTCGTGCACGGCCTCGGCGATGTCCTCGGGCCGCCCGACCCGGCGCAGCGGCACGACCGAGGCCACGTGCTCCTTGGCGGCGTCGGCGCCCTCGACCCCGTCGAACCACGGGGTGTCGACGAGCCCCGGCGCGACCGCGTTGACCCGCACCTCGGGGCCGAGGGTCTTGGCGAGCAGCTTGGTCATGTGGTTGACCGCGGCCTTCGTCACCGAGTACGGGATGGAGCTGCCGCCCGGCCGGACGCCGGCCTGCGAGGAGATGTTCACGATGGCGCCGCCCGCCGCGCGCAGGTGGGGCACGGCGGCGGTGACGGTCTGCCAGACGCCGATGACGTTGACGTCGTAGAGGTGGCGCCACACCTCGGGCGAGGCCGCCTCGAAGTCGTCGTGCGGGATGAAGCGGGTGGTGCCCGCGCTGTTGACGAGCAGGTCCAGGCGCCCGAAGTGCGCCACGGTCTCCTCGACCAGTCGGGTGGCCTGGGCCTGGTCGGAGACGTCGGCCCGGACGTAGTGGGCGCCCGGCAGTTCCGCGGCCAGCTTCTCGCCCGCCTCGACGGAGCGGGCCGAGTTGACGGCGACCCGGTAGCCCGCGGCGGCGAGCCTGCGGGCGACGGCGGCTCCGATCCCGGAGGAGGAGCCGGTGACGAGGGCGACGCGCTGTTCACTCATGGTGCTGATCCTTGTCTCGTGGCCTCCTGTCGCGCAGGGGGATCATGCCAGAGACGGCCGACGGCCCGCCGTCCCGGGGAGGGGCGGCGGGCCGTCGTCGGGCCTGCGCTCAGGCCGAGTCGGTCGTCGCGGTGCTCATCGCTTCTCCTCGCCTCGACTGCCGTACGGCCCCCGCGCCCTGTCGACGCGGGGGCGAACGGGTCAGTTGTGGCTGTGGAGGATCTCGTTGAGGCCGCCCCAGACCGCGTTGTTCGGGCGGGCCTCGACGGCGCCGGTGACCGAGTTGCGGCGGAAGAGGATGTTCGAGGCGCCGGAGAGCTCGCGGGCCTTGACGATCTGGCCGTCGGGCATGGTGATGCGGGTGCCGGCGGTGACGTACAGCCCGGCCTCGACGACGCACTCGTCGCCGAGCGCGATGCCGACACCGGCCTCGGCGCCGATGAGGCAGCGCTCCCCGATGGAGATGATGACGTTGCCGCCGCCGGAGAGGGTGCCCATGGTGGAGGCGCCGCCGCCGATGTCGGAGCCGTCGCCGACGACGACGCCGGCGGAGATGCGGCCCTCGACCATGGAGGTGCCGAGGGTGCCGCCGTTGAAGTTGACGAAGCCCTCGTGCATGACGGTGGTGCCGGCGGCGAGGTGGGCGCCGAGGCGGACGCGGTCGGCGTCGGCGATGCGGACGCCGGCGGGCACGACGTAGTCGGTCATGCGGGGGAACTTGTCGATCGAGGTGACCTGGAGGTGCAGGCCCTCGGCGCGGGCGTTGAGCCGCACCTTCTCGATGTCGTCGACGGCGACCGGGCCGAGCGAGGTCCAGGCGACGTTGGCGAGGAGGCCGAAGACGCCGTCCAGGCTCTGGCCGTGCGGCCGGACCAGCCGGTGGCTGAGCAGGTGGAGGCGCAGGTAGGCGTCGTGCGCGTCGAGCGGCTTGTCGTCGAGCGAGGCGATGACGGTGCGGACGGCGACCACCTCGACGCCGCGGCGGGCGTCCACGCCGAGGGCCTTGGCGGCGCCCTCGCCGAGGGCGTTCACGGCCTCGTCGGGGCCGAGCCGCTCGGTGCCGGCGGGGCCGGGGTCGGCGGTCAGCTCGGGGGCGGGGAACCAGGTGTCGAGAACGGTGCCGTCACCGGAGATGGTGGCGAGGCCGGCGGCGACGGCGCCGGTGGAGCGAGGAGCAGTGGTCATGACGGAAAACCTAACCGGCGCGCCCCCGCGCGGGCCAACCGGTCTCAGGTGTCGGTCCGCTTCCCTGGCGGTTCGGACGAGTCCCCGGGCCGGGTCTTCGGTGCTTCGTTCAGCCCGTCCGGCGGCCGCCGCCCAGCACTCGGCCGAGCATCTCGCGGACGTACGCCTCGTCGTACCTGCCGTCGGTGAGCAGGACCTGGAGGCAGATGCCGTCCATGAGGGCGATGACGGCGCGGGCGGTGGCCGGGTCGGTGCGCGGGGCCAGGCAGGCGCTGACGTCCTCGGCCCATTCGGCGGCGACGGGCCGCAGGGCGGGGCGGCGCAGGGCGGCGAGATAGAGCTCGTACTCCAGCTCCACGCCGGTCCGTTCGCCGCCGAGCCACTCGCCGATGAGGCGGGCGAGGACGGCGGCGAGGTCGGCGGCCGGGTCGGCGAGGCCGGGGCTCTCGCGCAGCGCGCGCCCGAAGTTGGCGTTGGCGCGGCGCAGGGCGGCGACGAGGAGTTCGTCGAGGGAGGCGAAGTGGTACGTGGTGGAGCCGAGCGGCACGTCGGCCTCCGCGGCGACGGTGCGGTGGCTGAGGCCCGCGATGCCGCCGCGGCCGACCACGCGCAGGGCCGCGTCGACGATCCGGTCGCGCCGCTCGGGGTCGTACCGCCTGGGCCGGGGCATCAGTGCGCACCGCCCATGTTGAGGACGGCGACCCCGGCGACGATCAGCACGATGCCGGCGATCTTGGCGAGGTTCATGGGCTCGCCGAGGAAGAGCGCGCCGATCGCGGCGACGGCGGCGGTGCCGATGCCGGACCAGATCGCGTAGGCGGTGCCGACCTGGAGGGTCTTCAGCGCCTGGGCGAGGAGCGCGAAGGCGACGACGTAGCCGGCGCCGGTGATCAGTGAGGGCACCAGTCTCGAGAAGCCCTCGCTGTACTTCATGGAGGTGGTGGCGACGATCTCCGCCACTATGGCGCCCGCGAGCAGTCCGTATCCCATGTGTACGAGCGTACACAACGACGGAGGCTACGGTGTGCGCATGACATATCCCTCGGGGCCGTACGGATACGGATACGCTCCCCCACCGAAGCCCGGCGTCATACCCCTGGTGCCGCTGACCTTCGGGCAGATCCTGACCGGCGCGTTCAGCGCGTTCGGGCGCTACTGGAAGCCCCTGCTGGGCATCGCGACGATCGCCTACGGGGTGGCGACGGCGCTCGTCGGCGGCGCGATGGCGCTCGCCTGGAACGCCGTGGCGGACAACGTCGACCGGCTGTCCGGCCTCCCGCACGACCAGGACCCCGACCGCGCGGACATCCAGGCCCTGTTCGTCGCCTTCGTCGGCGTCTGGCTGACCGGCGCGCTCTGCCTGGTGCTGGCCAACGGCCTGGTCTACGCCGCCGTCCCGGTCGTCGCGCAGGAGGCGGTGCTCGGCCGCCCCGTCGGCTTCGCGGCCGTCTGGAGCCGCGCCTGGTCGCGACTCGGCGCGGTGCTGAGCTCGGTCTTCCTGTCGATGCTGGCCATGTTCGTGCCGGGGGTGCTCTTCGTGCTCGGCGCCGGCATGCTGATGTTCGGCATGATCGCGGGCATCGGCGCGTCCGGGAGCGACGAGGGCCTGGGCGCCTCGCTCGCCGGCATGCTGCTGCTCCTGGGCGCCCTGGCGACCGTCCCCCTGGCCCTCTGGCTCTGGGTGAAGTTCAGCCTGGCCCCCGCGGTCGCCGTCATCGAGGGCGCGGGCGCGGTGGGCGCGCTGCGCCGCTCCGCCGGCCTGGTGCGCGGCTCCTGGTGGCGGATCTTCGGCTGCACGATCGCCGCGGCGGCCATCGTGGCCGTGGTCGGCTGGGCGATCCAGCAGGTGTTCTCGATCCTCGCCTGGATCCCGATGTCGACGATGGACTTCGACGCCGAGGGCTCCCCCAGCGAGATCATCGCCTCGATGTCCGCCGTGATGGGCTTCGTCCTGGTCGGCAGCATCGCCTCCCAGGCCGTCCTGGCCCCCCTCCAGCCCCTGGTCTCCGCCCTGCTCTACGTGGACCAGCGCATGCGCCAGGAGAACCTGGGCCCGGTGCTGGCCCGGACGGCCGGACTGGTCTGAGACACGCAGCGAGGGCCGCACTCCCGGAGGAGTGCGGCCCTCGGCGCGTGAACGCGGCGGCGGCGTCGGTCAGACGTTGAACCCGAGCGCGCGCAGCTGCTCGCGGCCGTCGTCCGTGATCTTGTCCGGGCCCCACGGGGGCATCCAGACCCAGTTGATCTTCAGCTCGTTGACGATGCCGTCGGTGGCGGCCTTCGCCTGGTCCTCGATCACGTCGGTCAGCGGGCAGGCCGCCGACGTCAGGGTCATGTCCAGCGTCGCGACGTTCGAGTCGTCGATGTGGATGCCGTAGATGAGGCCCAGGTTGACCACGTCGATGCCCAGTTCGGGGTCGACGACGTCGTAGAGCGCCTCGCGGACTTCTTCTTCGGAGGCCGGCTTCATCGTGGCCTCAGCGTTCTCGGTCATGCCGACTTCCTCTCAGCGACACCGTCACCCAGGGCCTGGGCGGTCGCGTCCTTCCACGCCATCCAGCTGAGCAGCGCGCACTTCACCCGGGCCGGGTACTTCGAGACACCGGCGAACGCGACCGCGTCCTCCAGGATCTCCTCCATCGCGTCGTCCGGCTCGAGCTGACCCTTGGACTGCATCAGCTCCAGGAAGGTGCCCTGGATCTTCTGCGCCTCGGCCAGCTCCTTGCCGACGAGCAGCTCGTTGAGGACGGAGGCCGAGGCCTGGCTGATGGAGCAGCCCTGGCCCTCGTACGACACGTCCTCGATCCGCGAGCCGTCGTACTTCACGCGGAGCGTGATCTCGTCGCCGCAGGTCGGGTTGACGTGGTGCACCTCGGCGTCGCCGTCCCGCAGACCGCGCCCGTGCGGGTGCTTGTAGTGGTCCAGGATGACGTCCTGGTACATCGAATCCAGCTTCACGAGGCGTCCCCTAGCCGAAGAAGTTCCGTACGTGCTCCAGACCCGCGACCAGGGCGTCGACCTCGGCCGGGGTGGAGTACAGATAGAACGACGCTCGCGTGGTCGCGGGAATTCCGTACCGCAGGCAGACCGGCCGCGCGCAGTGGTGTCCGACCCGCACCGCGATGCCCTGCTCGTCGAGCACCTGGCCCACGTCGTGCGGGTGGATGTCGCCGAGCGTGAAGGAGATCGCCGCGCCGCGGTCCTCGGCCGTGGTGGGGCCGATGATCCGCAGGTCCGGAACCTCCTGGAGGCGGCGGACGGCGTACTCGGTGATCGCGTGCTCGTGGCGCGCGATGTTCTCCATGCCGATCGCCGACAGGTAGTCCACGGCCGCGCCGAGGCCGACGGCCTGGGCGATCGGGGGCGTACCCGCCTCGAACTTGTGCGGGGCCGGCGCGTAGGTGGAGGAGTGCATCGAGACGGTCTCGATCATCTCGCCGCCACCGAGGAACGGCGGCAGGTCCTCCAGGAGCTCCTGGCGTCCCCACAGCACGCCGATGCCGGTCGGGCCGCACATCTTGTGGCCGGTGAAGGCCACGAAGTCGGCCTGCAGCGCCTGCACGTCGAGCACCATGTGCGGGGCGGCCTGGGAGGCGTCGATGCAGACCAGCGCACCGACCTCCTGGGCCCGGCGGACGATGGCCTCGACCGGGTTGATCGTGCCGAGGAGGTTGGAGACCAGGGTGAAGGAGACCACCTTGGTCTTCTCGGTGATCAGCTCCTCGATGTCGGACAGGTCGAGCCTGCCGTCGTCGGTGAGCCCGAACCACTTCAGCTTCGCGCCGGTGCGCTGCCCCAGCAGCTGCCACGGGACGATGTTGGAGTGGTGCTCCATCTCCGTGATGACGATCTCGGTCTCGTGGTCCACGCGGTAGGGCTCGTCGGCCCAGCCCAGCATGTTGGCCACGAGGTTGAGCGACTCGGAGGCGTTCTTGGTGAAGATCACCTCGTCGCGGCTCGGCGCGTTGATGAAGGCGGCGACCTTGTCGCGGGCGCCCTCGTACAGCGCGGTGGCCTCCTCGGCGACCGTGTAGACACCGCGGTGGACGTTGGCGTTGTGCCGCTCGTAGTACGCGTTGAGAGCGTCGAGGACCTGGCGCGGCTTCTGCGAGGTGGCCGCGGAGTCCAGGTAGACGATCTTCTTGTCGTCGTGGACCAGACGATCCAGGAGCGGGAAGTCCTTGCGGATCGCCTCGGTGTCGAGGAGGCCGGTCAGGCCCGGATGGGCGGAAGTCACGCGGATGCGCCACCCTTCACGTACTTGTCGTAGCCCTCGTTCTCCAGCTGGTCGGCGAGCTCGGCGCCACCGGACTCGACGATGCGGCCGTTCGCGAAGACGTGCACGAAGTCGGGCTTGATGTAGCGGAGGATCCGCGTGTAGTGCGTGATCAGCAGGGTGCCGACCTCGCCGGTCTCGCGGACGCGGTTGACGCCCTCGGAGACGATGCGCAGCGCGTCGACGTCGAGGCCGGAGTCGGTCTCGTCGAGGATCGCGATCCTCGGCTTGAGCAGTTCGAGCTGGAGGATCTCGTGGCGCTTCTTCTCGCCGCCGGAGAAGCCCTCGTTGACGTTGCGCTCGGCGAAGGCCGGGTCCATCTGGAGCTGCTCCATCGCGGACTTGACCTCCTTCACCCAGGTGCGCAGCTTGGGCGCCTCGCCGCGGACGGCGGTGGCGGAGGTGCGCAGGAAGTTGGAGACCGAGACGCCGGGGACCTCGACCGGGTACTGCATGGCCAGGAAGACGCCGGCGCGGGCGCGCTCGTCGACCGACATCTCCAGGACGTCCTCACCGTCGAGGGTGACGGTGCCGCCGGTGATCGTGTACTTCGGGTGGCCGGCCAGCGAGTACGCCAGGGTCGACTTGCCGGAGCCGTTCGGGCCCATGACGGCGTGGGTCTCGCCCTGCTTGATGGTCAGGTCGACACCCTTGAGGATCTCGCGCGGACCGTTCTCGGCCTCGACGGAGACGTGCAGGTCGTGGATTTCAAGCGTTGCCATGGGTGACTCAGGACTCCTGGGTGACGGAGACGAGCACATCGTCCCCTTCGATCTTTACGGGGTATACGGGGACGGGGCGCGTCGCGGGGAGGCCGGACGGCTTGCCCGTGCGGAGGTCGAACGCGGAGCCGTGCAGCCAGCACTCGATCTGGCAGTCCTCCACCTCGCCCTCGGAGAGGGAGACGTTCGCGTGCGAGCAGATGTCGTGGATCGCGTACACCTCGCCCTCGGTGTGCACGACGGACACCGGCGTGCCGTCGAGTTCCACCCGCTTCGGGGTGTCCTCCTCCAGCTCGCTCAGCGCACAGGCGCGGACGAAGGCCATCAGACGGACGCCTCCAGCTCGGCCTCGATCTTGGCCAGCAGGCGCTCCTGGACGTCCGGCAGACCGATCTGCTGGACCAGCTCCGCGAAGAAGCCGCGGACGACGAGGCGGCGGGCCTCGGTCTCCGGGATGCCGCGGGACATCAGGTAGAAGAGCTGCTCGTCGTCGAAGCGACCGGTGGCGGAGGCGTGGCCGGCACCGGCGATCTCGCCGGTCTCGATCTCCAGGTTCGGCACCGAGTCGACGCGGGCACCGTCGGTGAGGACGAGGTTCCGGTTGAGCTCGTAGGTGTCGGTGCCCTCGGCCGCGGCCTCGATGAGGACGTCGCCGATCCAGACCGCGTGGGCGTCCTGGCCCTGCAGCGCGCCCTTGTAGGCCACGTTGGACTTGCAGTGCGGGACGTTGTGGGTGACCAGGAGGCGGTGCTCCTGGTGCTGCCCGGCGTCGGTGAAGTACAGGCCGAAGAGCTCGGCCTCGCCGCCGGGGGCCGTGTACGTCACGCGCGGGTGGATGCGCACGACGTCGCCGCCGAAGGTCACGACGACCGACTTGAAGGAGGCGTCGCGGCCGATCAGCGCGTTGTGCTGGGCGACGTGGACGGCCTTCTCGTCCCAGTCCTGGACGGAGACGACGGTCAGCTTGGCGCCGTCGCCGAGCACGTAGTCGACGTTGGCGGCGAGCACCGCGTCACCGGTGTGGTCGATGACCACGACGGCCTCGGCGAAGGCGCCGAGCTCGATCACCTGGTGGCCGAAGGCGGTCCCGCCCTGGCCGTGCACGGCGATGCGGATGGGCTCGGTGAGGACGGCCTCCTTGGCGACGGTGACGACCGAGGCCTTCTCGAAGGAGGTGTACGCCTGGGCGGCGACGCGGTCGACCGGCGTGCCGGCCTTGCCGAGGCGCGCGTCGTCGCGGCCCACGGTCTCCACGGTGACGCCTTCGGGGGCCTCGACGTCGACGCGGACGCCCTCGCCGGACACGACGGCGGTGCCGTCGTGCAGGCCGCGCAGGCGCTCCAGCGGAGTGAAGCGCCACTCCTCCTCGCGGCCGTGCGGGACGGGGAAGTCCGCCACGTCGAAGGACGGCGGGGCGCTCATGCGCGTGGCGACGGTGGACTCGGCGGCCACCGCGATGGAGCCCGCGGTGGTGGAGCCCGCGGGGATGTTCTGACCCTCAGCCATGGCTGTCGTCTTGCTCTCTTCCTGCGTACGTAAAGAAAATCGGTCGCTGCGTGGCGGTGCGGTGCGGGGCCTTAGCCGACCGCGCCTTCCATCTGCAGCTCGATCAGCCGGTTGAGCTCCAGCGCGTACTCCATCGGCAGCTCCTTCGCGATGGGCTCGACGAAGCCGCGGACGATCATGGCCATCGCCTCGAACTCGGTGAGGCCGCGGCTCATCAGGTAGAAGAGCTGGTCCTCGGAGACCTTGGAGACGGTGGCCTCGTGGCCCATGGAGACGTCGTCCTCGCGCACGTCCACGTAGGGGTACGTGTCCGAGCGGGAGATCGTGTCGACGAGCAGCGCGTCGCACAGGACGTTCGACTTGGAGCCCGGGGCGCCCTCGCCGATCTCGATGAGACCGCGGTAGGAGGTGCGGCCGCCGCCTCGCGCCACCGACTTGGAGACGATGTTGGAGGAGGTGTTCGGGGCCATGTGGACCATCTTGGCGCCGGCGTCCTGGTGCTGGCCCTCGCCCGCGAAGGCGATGGACAGGGTCTCGCCCTTGGCGTGCTCGCCCATCAGGTAGACGGCCGGGTACTTCATGGTGACCTTGGAGCCGATGTTGCCGTCGACCCACTCCATGGTGGCGCCCTCGTAGGCGACGGCGCGCTTGGTCACCAGGTTGTAGACGTTGTTCGACCAGTTCTGGATGGTCGTGTAGCGGCAGCGGCCGCCCTTCTTCACGATGATCTCGACGACGGCGCTGTGCAGCGAGTCGGAGGAGTAGATCGGGGCGGTGCAGCCCTCGACGTAGTGGACGTAGGCGTCCTCGTCGACGATGATCAGCGTCCGCTCGAACTGGCCCATGTTCTCCGTGTTGATACGGAAGTAGGCCTGGAGCGGGATCTCGACGTGCACGCCCTTCGGCACGTAGATGAACGATCCGCCGGACCACACGGCCGTGTTCAGCGAGGCGAACTTGTTGTCGCCGACCGGGATGACGGTGCCGAAGTACTCCTTGAAGAGCTCCTCGTGCTCCTTCAGCGCGGTGTCGGTGTCGACGAAGATGACGCCCTGCTCCTCCAGGTCCTCGCGGATCTGGTGGTAGACGACCTCGGACTCGTACTGGGCGGCGACACCGGCGACGAGGCGCTGCTTCTCCGCCTCCGGGATGCCCAGCTTGTCGTACGTGTTCTTGATGTCCTCCGGCAGGTCCTCCCAGGACTCGGCCTGCTTCTCGGTGGACCGCACGAAGTACTTGATGTTGTCGAAGTCGATGCCGGAGAGGTCGGAGCCCCAGGTCGGCATGGGCTTCTTGCCGAAGAGCCGCAGACCCTTGAGGCGCAGCTTCAGCATCCACTCGGGCTCGTTCTTCTTCGAGGAGATGTCGCGGACGACGTCCTCGTTGAGGCCGCGCTTGGCGGTGGCGCCGGCCGCGTCCGAGTCGGCCCAGCCGTACTCGTACCGACCCAGGCCCTCGAGCTCGGGGTGGCTGATCTCGGTGGTCATGCGGGGTTCCTCCCGGCCGTGCTTGCGGATGCTGATGACGAACTGGTCTGTGGGCCCTGGGGGCCGCCGTGCGGGATGAAGGTCGTGCAGACGCCGTCGCCGTGGGCGATGGTGGCCAGGCGCTGGACGTGGGTCCCGAGGAGGCGGGAGAAGATCTCCGTCTCCGCCTCGCACAGCTGGGGGTACTGCTCGGCGACGTGCGCGACCGGGCAGTGGTGCTGGCAGAGCTGCTCGCCGACCGGCGCGTGACGCGCAGTGGCAGCGTACCCGTCGGCGGTCAGCGCCTTGGCGAGCGCCTCGGTGCGTTCCTGCGGGTCGGCGGATTCGACGGCCTCGCGGTACGACTCGGCCTGGGCCTCGATCCGGTCGCGGGCGAAGGCGGCGACGGCCGCCTCTCCCCCGGCGTTGCGCTCGATCCAGCGGAGCGCCTCGACCGCCAGGGAGTCGTACGACTGGTCGAAGGCGTCGCGGCCGCAGTCGGTGAGTGCGAAGACCTTCGCGGGGCGGCCGCGGGTGCGGGTCCCGTAGACGCGCTTCTCGCGGGCCTCGACGACGGAGTCCGCGACCAGCGAGTCGAGGTGGCGGCGGACGGCGGCCTGGGTGAGACCGAGCCGCTCGGCGAGATCGGCGACGGTCGAGGGCCCGTGATCCAGGATCGACCGCGCGACCCGGTTGCGCGTGGAACGCTCTCGGGTCGCGAGTTCCTCCACCGGAGCCGCGCCAACGTTTTTCACAACGCCATTGTTGCGTAATTAATCGGGGAGTGACAAGCCGCGCCCGGAGCGATCACGGTGCCGTGCATCACTCAGGTAAGGCTTACCTGACCTGCGGAAATGATCATTCGTAGGACGTTTCCGGCCGGTCCGGTGAACCAGTACGAGCCTCCCACCAGCACTCCTCCGCCCACGACGTGCACGTGCGGGGGCGGTGGAGAGCCGCGCGCCCGTGGACGTCACGATCGTCAGCGCGATCGGGACTCAGGGACCCGGGCCCCGCGCCGGGGGGACCTTCGCCCCCTCTCTAGACTTCCCGGCATGCGAAACGAGTCCGTCGAGTCCGCCGTCCGGGTCCGGGGCCTGGTCAAGCGGTACGGGACGAAGACCGCCGTCGACGGCCTCGACCTCGACGTCCGGACCGGCACCGTCACCGCCGTCCTCGGCCCCAACGGCGCCGGCAAGACCACCACCGTCGAGACCTGCGAGGGCTACCGGAGGCCGGACGCCGGCACCGTGCGCGTCCTCGGCCTCGACCCGGTCGCCGACGCCTCGGCGCTGCGCCCCCGGATCGGCGTGATGCTCCAGTCCGGCGGCGTCTACTCCGGCGCCCGCGCCGACGAGATGCTGCGCCACATGGCGAAGCTGCACGCGCACCCGCTGGACGTGGACGCCCTGATCGAGCGCCTCGGCCTCGGCTCCTGCGGCCGGACGGCCTACCGTCGCCTCTCCGGCGGTCAGCAGCAGCGCCTGTCGCTCGCCATGGCCGTGGTGGGCCGCCCCGAGCTGGTCTTCCTCGACGAGCCGACCGCCGGACTCGACCCGCAGGCCCGCCGCGCCACCTGGGAGCTGGTCCGCGAGCTGCGGGCCGACGGCGTGACCGTCGTGCTCACCACCCACTTCATGAACGAGGCGGAGGAGCTCGCCGACGACGTCGCCATCATCGACGCCGGCCGGGTCGCCGCCCAGGGAAGCCCCGAAGAGCTGTGCCGCGGCGGCGCGGAGAACACCCTGCGCTTCACCGGCCGCCCCGGCCTCGACCTCGGCTCGCTCCTGAAGGCGCTGCCGGACGGCACCGCGGCGGCCGAGCCGACCCCGGGCACGTACCGGCTCACCGGCACGGTCGACCCGCAGCTGCTCGCCACCGTCACCAGCTGGTGCGCGCAGCACGGCGTGATGCCGGACCGGATCTCGGTCGAGCGGCACACCCTCGAAGACGTCTTCCTCGAACTGACCGGCAAGGAGCTGCGCGGATGAGCACGGGTACGTACGCGCCGAAGCCGGGGGCGGCGCCCGTCGGCCGGATGATCGCCGCGCAGACCGCGCTGGAGACCCGGATGCTGCTGCGCAACGGCGAGCAGCTCCTCCTCACGGTGATCATCCCCTCCCTCCTGCTCGTGCTCTTCTCGACGGTGGACATCGTCGACACGGGCACGGACAAGGCCGTCGACTTCCTCGCCCCGGGCGTCCTCGCGCTCGCCGTGATGTCCACCGCCTTCACCGGGCAGGCCATCGCGACCGGCTTCGAGCGCCGCTACGGGGTGCTCAAGCGGCTCGGCGCCTCGCCGCTGCCGCGCTGGGCGCTGATGACCGCCAAGACGCTGTCGGTGCTGGTCACCGAGGTGCTCCAGGTGGCGCTCCTGACGGCGATCGCACTGGGGCTCGGCTGGTCTCCACAGGGCGACCCGTTCTCCGTCCTGGTGCTGCTCGTCCTCGGCACCGCGGCCTTCTCGGGGCTCGGCCTGCTGATGGCCGGCACCCTGAAGGCGGAGGCGACGCTGGCCGCGGCGAACCTGGTCTTCCTGCTGCTCCTGGTGGGCGGCGGGGTGATCGTGCCGCTGGACCGCTTCCCGGAGGCGGCCCGCTCGGTCCTGGAGCTGCTGCCCATCTCGGCACTCTCCGACGGTCTGCGGGACGTGCTGCAGGGCGGGGCGGCGCTGCCCTGGGGCGACGCGCTGATCCTCGCCGTCTGGGCGGTGCTGGGGCTCGGTGCGGCGGCGCGTCTCTTCCGCTGGGAGTGAGCCGGCGGCAGGGTCCGCGGGGGCGTCGGAGGGTGAGCGTCCGGTGACGTTTCGCGGCGCAAAAGCCCGTAACGCACCCCTCGTGAAAACGCGCACAAGCCCGTGCCTACGATAGGGCCCGTGCAGACCCCCCTCGCCTTCATCGCCCAGCGCTGGACCCCGTCCCCCCGGACGCTCCGGCGCGCCGCGCTCTCCGCCGTCGTGATGAGCGTGGTCATCATCGTCACCGGCGGCGCGGTCCGGCTGACCGGCTCCGGTCTCGGCTGCGACACCTGGCCCAAGTGCACGGACGACAGCCTCATCGTCACCGCCGAGCAGGGCTTCCACGGCTTCGTGGAGTTCGGCAACCGCATGCTGACCTACGTCCTGTCGGCGGCCGTCGGCTGGGCGATCATCGCCGCCCGCTCCGCCAAGCCGCGGCGGCGCGGACTCACCCGGCTCGGCTGGGCCCAGTTCTGGATCGTGATGAGCAACGCCGTCATCGGCGGCATCACGGTGTGGATGGGCCTCAACCCGTGGACGGTCGCCGGACACTTCCTCGCCGCGAACTCGCTCCTCACCGTGGCCGTCATCACCTGGCACCGCACCGGCGAGGGCGACGGCACCCCGAAGCCGCGCGTCCCGGGCCCGGTGCGCAAGCTGTCCTGGGCGATCGTCGTCGTCTCCGCGCTGCTCATCGCGCTCGGCACCACGGTGACGGGCGCCGGCAAGCACGCCGGCGACTCCAGCGACGTGCCGCGCATGCCGTGGGACTGGACGGACGCGGCCCACGTCCACGCCGTCGCCGCCTGGGTGGTCTGCGCCCTGGCCGTCGCGATGTGGCTGGTCCTGCGCGTGGTGGACGCCCCCGACGACACCCGGGCGCGCGCCCGCGACCTGCTGATCGTGCTGCTCGCCCAGGGCGGCGTCGGCTACGTCCAGTACTTCACCGGCGTCCCCGAGGTCATGGTCGCCGCGCACATGCTCGGCTCCTCGCTGATGTGGATCGCGGTCCTGCGACTCGCCCTGAGCCTGCGCGAGCGCCCGGTGGCCACGGCCCCGGTCCCGGCCCGGCCGGACGCGGAACTCACCAGCGCCTGAGCCCGGAGGCGTCCCGGTCCGGCCGGACGAGCCCGGGTCCTCGCCCCGGGGCCGACCGACGGCCCCGGGCCTGACCCGCGCGGTCCGGCCGTCCCCGCCCCGTCACCCGACGGTCTCCCGCGCCGGCTCCGTCAGCAGCGCGCCGGGCAGGTAGCCGGAGCGCACGCCCGGTGCCCAGCCGTGCGCCTGGCGGGCGAGGGCGGCCAGGGCCGCCGTCCGGACCGGCAGCAGGCTCCTGGGGGCCGCGTCCCCGGCCGCCTCCGCGCTCGCGCGATGCGCGTCGAGGCGGTCCGCGAGGGCCCGGTCGAAGGCGTCCCGGTCGGCGTCGAGGAGCACCCGCAGCAGTCGCTGGTCGGGGTCGAGCTCACCCGCCCCGTCGAGCGCCCGGGCCAGCGCCGCGCGCTGCTCGGCATCCGGCAGCCGGAGCGGCACGGGCTGCCAGGACTGGTCCGCGCTCAGATAGGCGCAGAGGGCGTCCATCTCCGCGAGCTCGGCCGGCCGGGACACCGGGTCGAACCGCGAGTACGGGACTCCGGAGCGGATCGCGGGCGCGTAGTCCGCGTGGAGCAGCGGTCCGACCACCCGCCGCGGCGTCCAGAGCGCCCCGCCGAGCAGGCAGAGCGCGAAGGTCTCGGTCCAGGTCCGCGCGGTGGGCACCTCGTGCGCCGCGTCCCAGCTCTCGTCGAACAGCTGCTCGTCGCTGCTGAGCGTCTCGTCGACGAGGGGGAAGAGGACGTCCCAGTCCCCCTCGGGGAAGCAGCCGAGCCCGAGCGCTCCGATGGCGCACTCGGCCGCGGTGCGCAGCGCCTGGCGCGGGTCCGTCCCGTCGGGCCCGGGGCCCGCCACGGAGCACGCCCCGACGTAGTCGAGGAGCTCGTCCCGCGCCTTCGCCAGGCCGCTCAGCGACACACCGCCGCCGTAGCGGAAGTCGTGCCAGTGTCCGAAGGTCCGGCTGCGGATGCCCTCCAGGGCCCGCTCGATCCGCTCTCCGTCGATCTCGTGGCTCGTCACGTCCCGCACGGCTTCGCCGCCTCCCCCATGATCCATTCGCTTGGACCCGAAGCTATCAGCGGCCGCTGACAGCGCCCCGGCCGGTCCGGGGCGCCCGTTCACGCCAGCCGGTACACCCGCCGCGCGTTGCCCGCCGCGAGCATGGCGGCGACCCGCTGCGCGTCCGTCCGGGACCAGGCGCCGTCGCCGACCCACTCGCCCAGGACCCGGGCGAGGGCGCCCCGGAAGATGCTCGCCGCGACGACGTGCAGCTCCGGCAGTCCGCGGGCGCCGCTGGAGAAGAGCAGCTTGCCGAAGGGGGCGAGCTCCAGGAACTCGGCGAGCAGGCCCGCCGCGCGGGCGCCGGTGCGCGCGACGACCGGGCCGAGGTCCGCGTAGACGTGCGGGAAGTGCCCGGCGAGCCGGGCCGCCTGCCGGTGGTGCGGATAGCCGTGCAGCAGCACCAGGTCCGTGCCGAGGCCCGCGGTGGCCGTCGCGAAGGCGGCGAGACCGCTCGGGTCCCGCTCCCCCACGTACAGCTGGAGGGGCCGCCCGGAGCCGACCGCGATCCACAGCAGGTGGCGCAGCAGCACGGGGTCGTCGAGGGCCTCGCCCGCCCTGCGCCGGGCCAGCCAGCGGCCGGCGGCCCCGCGCACCTCGCCCGGCCAGGGCGGCTCCGGCGCGGCCGTGAGGCCGCCGCGCAGGGCGGCGGCGGAGAGGAAGGCGACGGCGCCCGCGGCGGCCCCGCGCACGGCCTCGGCGAGGTTGGCGAGAAAGGAGTCGACGGTGCCGGAGGTGTCGGCGACCTGCTGGGCGAGGAGCTCCAGGCGGACGATCTCGTGCGCCGCGGCGGCCCCGGTGGCGGCGAGCTCGGCGGGGCCGGTGAGGTCGGCGGGGGCGTGGCGGTCGGCGGGGCCGTAGAGGTCGCCGGGGAGCCCGGTGTCGACCAGGTAGGCGTCGATCCCGGAGGCCCTCAGCAGACGCCGGCCCGACTCCACGACGCCGAGTTCACGGCGCCGGGCGAGGTAGCGGGCCGGCGGGCAGTGCGGTTCGAGGCCGAGGAGCGGCGGGCACCAGCGCCGTACCGCGAAGCCCGTCTGGGTGTCGAAGAAGGTGGTGCCGGCCGCCGGGAGCGAGGGCGGCACCCCCTGGTGCCCGGAGCGGGTCATGGGGGGCGCCGGCGCGAGGTGCGTCTCGAAGGTGCCGAGGCCGAGCTCCGTACGGAGCACCCCGTGGCAGTACTGGTCCACCAGGCTCGGAGGGTCGATCATTCGGGGGCTCCCACGTCGGACGGGTTTCCACCCCTCCTAACGGGTGAGCCCCGCGTGAGGTTGTCGCCTCACGGCGTCAGCTGTTCGCCGGGCCGCCGATCTGGATACCCGCCATCCGGGTCCACTCGTACGGGCCCGTGACGACCTTGGCGGCGAACTCGCCGTCGAACTCGTCGTGCAGGGTGAGGCCGGCCTTCTCGGCCGCCAGCCGGGCGGTCTCGTACGTGGGGGCCACCAGGTCGCCCCAGCCGCCGTCCTCGCCGACGAGGACGATGCGGGTCCCCGCCTGGCCGATGTGGGCGAGCTGGCCCTCGGCGCCGCCGTGCTTCCCGGCGAACGCCTGGATCTCCTTGGCCAGCTTGGCCGCCCTGCGCTCCGCCTGCTTCGTGTCTGCCATGGCAAGGATGCTACTCGCGGGTAGATCAACTGGCGACGGCCGGGGCACGTGGCGTGGGCCACGCACCCCGGCCGTCCGCCGGAGCGATGCGAGAAGGCGTCTCAGCGCAGGAAGGGGTCCACCGCGACCGCCACGAAGAGCAGCGACACATAGGTGATGGACCAGTGGAAGAGGCGCATCTCCTTCAGCTTGGCGCCCTGGGCGCCCGCCTTGGCCCGGTGGAGCAGGGCGTGGGCCTCCCAGAGCCACCAGCCGCCGGTGGCCAGCGCCACGGCCGTGTAGAACCAGCCGGTGTAGCCCAGCGGGGTCAGCAGCAGGGAGACCGCGACCATGATCCAGCTGTAGAGCACGATCTGCTTGGCGACCACCTTGTTGGAGGCGAGCACCGGCAGCATGGGCACGCCCGCGCGGGCGTAGTCGTCCTTCACCTTCATCGACAGCGGCCAGTAGTGCGGCGGCGTCCAGAAGAAGATGACGAGGAAGAGGATGACCGCGGCCCACGACATCGAGTTCGTGACGGCCGACCAGCCGATGAGCACCGGCAGGCAGCCGGCGATGCCGCCCCAGACGATGTTCTGGGCGGTGCGCCTCTTGAGGATCATCGTGTAGACCACGACGTAGAAGAGGAGCGCGCCGAGCGAGAGGGCGGCGGACAGCCAGTTGACGAGCAGGCCGAACCAGAGCGTGGAGATCACGGCCAGGCTGAGCCCGAAGACCAGGCCCTCACGCGGGGTGAGCACACCGGTCACGAGCGGCCGCTGGGACGTGCGGTCCATCAGGGCGTCGATGTCGCGGTCGATGTACATGTTCAGCGCGTTGGCGCCGCCCGCCGACAGGTATCCGCCGAAACAGGTGGCGAGTACCAGCCACAGATCCGGCACGCCCTGCTCGGCGAGGAACATCACCGGAACCGTGGTGATGAGCAGCAGTTCGATGATCCGCGGCTTGGTCAGCGCCACGAATGCCTTGACGCGAGCCCCGAACGGCCGATGGCCCCCCGGGCTGGGAGTCAAGACGACCCCTGCGGGTCGGGACTCGACGGCCGTCACGCACACCCCTGACAGAGAAATTCCCAGCAAGCTCCCCGGATGAAGACGGGGTGAAGACTTGCGCGTACCACGCCACTCTAGACGTTGCCCATACGCCGATCTTCGCGGGGGTGGGTCGTGTTGGCGGGACCCTCGCGCGGCTGTGACAGGGGCACGTCCCAAGGGGTGGGACACGCCTGTGTCCGGCTCGGGAGGCGAAGTCCCGCAAGCCCCGGCAGTCTTTGCTGTGAGCGCACATATGAGCGGCATGAACACGAAAAGAGGGACGAATTCCGGGGGTAGGCTCGACACCGCCGGGACACCCTCAGTCACCGGCTACAGACATGCGGAGAGGAGCCCTGACTCAGGGTGAGCACTAAGCCGACGACCACAGACCTCGAGTGGACCGAACTGGACCAGCGGGCCGTGGACACCGCCCGCATCCTTGCCGCCGACGCCGTGCAGAAGGTAGGCAACGGCCATCCCGGTACGGCGATGAGCCTCGCGCCCGCCGCGTACACCCTCTTCCAGAAGGTGATGCGGCACGACCCGGCCGACCCGGAGTGGGTGGGCCGTGACCGCTTCGTGCTCTCCGCCGGGCACTCGTCCCTGACCCTCTACACCCAGCTGTACCTGGGCGGCTTCGGTCTCGAGCTCGACGACCTGAAGACGTTCCGCACCTGGGGCTCCAAGACTCCGGGTCACCCGGAGTACGGCCACACGGCCGGTGTGGAGACGACCACCGGCCCGCTGGGCCAGGGTGTCGCCAACGCCGTGGGCATGGCCATGGCGGCGCGCTACGAGCGCGGCCTGTTCGACCCGGAGGCCGCCCAGGGCGCCTCTCCGTTCGATCACCACATCTACGTGATCGCCGGCGACGGCTGCCTCCAGGAGGGCATCTCCGCCGAGGCCTCCTCGCTCGCCGGGCACCAGAAGCTGGGCAACCTGATCCTGCTGTGGGACGACAACCACATCTCGATCGAGGGCGACACCGAGACCGCCGTGTCCGAGGACACGATGAAGCGGTACGAGGCCTACGGCTGGCACGTCCAGCGCGTGGAGCCGCAGGCCAACGGCGACCTGGACCCGGCCGCCCTGTACGCCGCGGTCAAGGCCGCCGAGGCCGAGACCGAGCGCCCCTCCTTCATCGCGATGCGCTCGATCATCGCGTGGCCGGCGCCGAACGCCCAGAACACCGAGGCCGCGCACGGCTCGGCCCTCGGCGACGAGGAGATCGCGGCCACCAAGCGCGTTCTCGGCTTCGACCCGGAGCAGACCTTCGAGGTCTCCGACGAGGTCATCGCGCACACCCGCTCCCTGGGCGACCGCGGCCGCGAGGCCCGCGCCGCCTGGGAGAAGTCGCTGGCCGAGTGGCGTACCGCCAACGCGGACCGGGCGGCCGAGTTCGACCGCATCGAGGCCAACGAGCTGCCCGCGGGCTGGGAGGACAAGCTCCCGGTCTTCGAGGCGGGCCAGGGCGTCGCGACGCGTGCCGCGTCCGGCAAGGTGCTGCAGGCGCTCGGCGCGGTGATCCCGGAGCTGTGGGGCGGCTCGGCCGACCTCGCCGGCTCCAACAACACCACGATCGACAAGACGTCCTCCTTCCTCCCGGAGGGCAACCCGCTCCCCGAGGCGGACCGGTACGGCCGGACGATCCACTTCGGCATCCGCGAGCACTCCATGGCCGCGGAGATGAACGGCATCGCCCTGCACGGCAACACGCGCATCTACGGCGGCACCTTCCTGGTGTTCTCCGACTACATGCGCAACGCCGTGCGGCTGTCGGCGCTGATGCACCTGCCGGTGACGTACGTCTGGACGCACGACTCGATCGGCCTCGGCGAGGACGGTCCGACCCACCAGCCGGTGGAGCACCTGGCCTCGCTGCGCGCCATCCCGGGTCTGAACGTCGTCCGCCCGGCCGACGCCAACGAGACGGCGATCGCCTGGCGCGAGATCATGAAGCGTCACACCAAGGTGTTCGGCAAGGGCGCCCCGCACGGTCTGGCCCTCACCCGCCAGGGCGTGCCGACGTACGCGCCGAACGAGGACGCGGCCAAGGGCGGCTACGTGCTGTTCGAGGCCGAGGGCGGCGAGGCTCAGCTGGTGCTGATCGCGACCGGTTCCGAGGTGCACCTGGCCGTCGAGGCCCGGGAGCAGCTGCAGGCCGCCGGCGTCCCGACCCGCGTGGTCTCGATGCCGTCGGTGGAGTGGTTCGAGGAGCAGGAGCAGGCGTACAAGGACTCGGTCCTGCCGCCGGCCGTGACGGCGCGTGTCGCGGTCGAGGCCGGGATCGGCCTGACCTGGCACAAGTACGTCGGCGACGCAGGCCGGATCGTCTCGCTGGAGCACTTCGGTGCCTCGGCCGACGCGAAGGTGCTGTTCCGCGAGTTCGGCTTCACGCCGGAGGCGATCGTCGCCGCCGCGCGGGAATCCCTCGCCGCCGCCGCGCGCTGACGCCCATACGTACGACTTAATGGAGATGCAATTCCCATGACAGACGCTCTCAAGCGCCTCTCCGACGAAGGCGTCGCGATCTGGCTGGACGACCTCTCGCGCAAGCGGATCACGTCCGGCAACCTGGCCGAGCTCATCGACCAGAGCCATGTGGTGGGTGTGACCACCAACCCGTCCATCTTCCAGAAGGCGATCACCTCGGGCGACGGTTACGAGCAGCAGCTCGTCGACCTGGCCGTCCGCAAGGTGACGGTGGACGAGGCCATCCGGATGATCACGACGGCCGACGTGAGGGACGCCGCCGACATCCTGCGCCCCGTCTTCGACGCGACCGAGGGCCAGGACGGCCGGGTCTCCATCGAGGTCGACCCGCGCCTGGCCCACCAGACGGCTCCCACCGTCGCCGAGGCCAAGCAGCTGGCCTGGCTGGTGGACCGCCCCAACACCCTCATCAAGATCCCGGCCACCAAGGCGGGTCTGCCGGCGATCACCGAGGTCATCGGCCTCGGCATCAGCGTCAACGTGACGCTGATCTTCTCGCTGGAGCGCTACCGCGAGGTCATGGACGCCTACCTGGCGGGCCTGGAGAAGGCCCGTGAGCGCGGCCTGGACCTCTCGAAGATCCACTCCGTGGCGTCCTTCTTCGTGTCCCGCGTGGACACCGAGATCGACAAGCGCCTCGACGTCCTCGGCACCGACGAGGCCAAGGCCCTCAAGGGCAAGTCCGCCCTGGCCAACGCGCGTCTCGCCTACGAGGCGTACGAGGAGGTCTTCGGCTCCGAGCGCTGGGCCGCCCTCGACAAGGCGCACGCCAACAAGCAGCGCCCGCTGTGGGCCTCGACCGGCGTCAAGGACCCGGCGTACAAGGACACCCTGTACGTGGACGACCTGGTCGCCCCCGGCACGGTGAACACGATGCCGGAGGCCACCCTGGAGGCCACCGCCGACCACGGCGCGATCGTGGGCGACACGATCCGGGGCACCTACGAGGAGTCCCGCTCGGTCCTCGCCGCCGTGGCGAAGCTGGGCATCTCCTACGACGAGGTCGTCCAGCTCCTCGAGGACGAGGGCGTCGACAAGTTCGAGGCCGCCTGGAACGACCTGCTCAAGTCGACCGAGGCGGAGCTCGCCCGCCGCGCACCTTCGGAGGCGTAATCACCTTGAGCGCAGTCACCGGAGCGAACCCGCTCCGTGACGCCGCAGACCGACGGCTCCCGCGCATCGCGGGGCCGTCGGGTCTGGTGATCTTCGGTGTCACGGGCGATCTGTCCCGCAAGAAGCTCATGCCCGCGGTCTACGACCTCGCCAACCGCGGTCTGCTCCCGCCGGGCTTCTCGCTGATCGGCTTCGCCCGTCGCGAGTGGCAGGACGAGGACTTCGCACAGGAGGTCCACGACGCCGTCAAGCAGCACGCCCGCACCCCGTTCCGCGAGGAGGTGTGGCAGCAGCTGATCCAGGGGATGCGCTTCGTCCAGGGCGACTTCGACGACGACGACGCCTTCGACCAGCTGAAGACCACCATCGAGGAGCTGGACAAGGCGCAGGGCACCGGCGGCAACTTCGCCTTCTACCTGTCCGTGCCGCCGAAGTTCTTCCCCCTGGTCGTCCAGCAGCTGAAGAAGCACGGCCTGGCCGACCAGAAGAACGGCGCCTGGCGCCGTGCGGTCATCGAGAAGCCCTTCGGTCACGACCTGACCTCCGCCAAGGAGCTCAACGAGGTCGTCCACGAGGTCTTCCCGCCCGACGCGGTCTTCCGCATCGACCACTACCTCGGCAAGGAGACCGTCCAGAACATCCTGGCGCTCCGCTTCGCCAACACCCTCTTCGAGCCGATCTGGAACCGGTCGTACGTCGACCACGTGCAGATCACCATGGCCGAGGACATCGGCATCGGCGGCCGGGCCGGCTACTACGACGGCATCGGCGCCGCCCGTGACGTCATCCAGAACCACCTGCTCCAGCTGCTCGCGCTGACCGCGATGGAGGAGCCCGCCTCCTTCGACGCCGACGCGCTCGCCGCGGAGAAGACCAAGGTGCTCGGCGCGGTGAAGCTGCCGAAGGACCTGGGCAAGTCCACGGTGCGCGGCCAGTACGCGGCCGGGTGGCAGGGCGGCGAGAAGGCCGTCGGCTACCTCCAGGAAGACGGCATCGACCCGCAGTCGAAGACCGACACGTACGCCGCCATCAAGGTGGAGATCGACAACCGCCGCTGGGCGGGCGTCCCCTTCTACCTGCGCACCGGCAAGCGGCTCGGCCGCCGGGTCACCGAGATCGCGGTGGTCTTCCAGCGCGCGCCGCACTCCCCCTTCGACCAGACGGCGACGGAGGAGCTCGGCCAGAACGCGCTCGTCATCCGCGTCCAGCCGGACGAGGGCGTCACCATGCGGTTCGGCTCCAAGGTGCCGGGCACGCAGATGGAGGTCCGGGACGTGTCGATGGACTTCGCCTACGGCGAGTCCTTCACCGAGTCCAGCCCCGAGGCCTACGAGCGGCTCATCCTCGACGTCCTGCTCGGCGACTCCAACCTCTTCCCGCGGGTCGAGGAGGTCGAGCTGTCCTGGAAGATCCTCGACCCGATCGAGCAGTTCTGGGACAGGCACGGCAAGCCCGCGCAGTACCAGTCCGGGACCTGGGGTCCGGTCGAGGCGGACGAGATGCTCGCACGAGACGGCAGGAGCTGGCGCCGGCCATGAAGACCGACCTGACGGACACCACGTCCTCCAAGATCAACAAGGCGCTGGTGCTCGGGCGGCGGGCCATCGGCACCCCGGCCGTCGGCATGGTGCTCACCCTCGTCATCGTCACCGACGAGGAGAACGCCTACGACGCGCTGAAGGCTGCCAACGACGCGTCCCGCGAGCACCCCTCGCGGACCCTCGTCGTCATCAAGCGGGTCTCGCGCTCCCCGCGGGACCGCGCCAAGGCGCGGCTCGACGCCGAGGTCCGCCTCGGCGCCGATGCCAGCACCGGCGAGACGGTCGTGCTCCGGCTGTACGGCGAGGTCGTCGACCACGCCCAGTCGGTGGTGCTGCCGCTGCTGCTGCCGGACGCGCCCGTCGTCGTCTGGTGGCCGGTGAACGCGCCGACCGACCCGGCGAACGACCCGCTGGGCGCCCTCGCCCAGCGCCGTGTGACCGACACGTACGCCGCCGAGCAGCCCATCCAGGAGCTGACCGCGCGCGCGGACGCGTACACCCCGGGCGACACGGACCTCTCGTGGACCCGGATCACCCCGTGGCGTTCGATGCTGGCCGCCGCGCTCGACCAGGTCGCGTGCGAGGTCACCTCGGCCGAGGTGGAGGGCGAGGAGTTCAACCCGAGCGTCGAGCTGCTCGCCATGTGGCTGGCGGACCGGCTGAACGTGCCGGTGCGGCGCGCCAAGTCGGCCGGGCCCGGCCTCACCTCCGTGCGGATGGAGTCCAGCTGCGGCCCCATCGTGCTGGACCGGCCGGACGGCTCGCTCGCCACGCTCTCGATCCACGGGCAGCCGGACCGCGGCGTGGCGCTCAAGCGCCGCGAGACGTCCGAGCTGATCGCGGAGGAGCTGCGCCGCCTCGACCCGGACGACACGTACGCCTCGGCGCTGCGGTTCGGCCTGGAGCGGCTCGACGAGGAGGCGGCGACCAAGGCACCGGCCCCCACCGAGCCCGAGCCCGAGGCCGCCCCGGCCGAGGCGCCCGCGGCGAAGACCGCGAAGAAGGCCCCGGCCAAGAAGGCGGCGGCCAAGTGAGCGCCCCTCAGCTCGTCGTCCACCGTGACAAGGAGCTGATGGCCCAGGCCGCGGCGGCCCGGCTGATCACGAAGATCGTGGACGCCCAGTCCGCCCGCGGCACCGCCTCGGTGGTGCTCACCGGCGGGCGCAACGGCAACGGGCTGCTGGCGGCGCTGCGCGCGGCGCCCGCGCGGGACGCCGTGGACTGGTCGCGGCTGGACCTGTGGTGGGGCGACGAGCGCTTCCTGCCCGACGGCGACCCGGAGCGCAACGTCACCCAGGCCCGCGAGGCGCTGCTCGACAGCGTCCCGCTGGACCCGGCGCGGGTGCACGCGATGCCGGCCTCGGACGGCCCGTACGGAAACGACGTCGAGGCCGCAGCCGCCGCGTACGCGGCGGAGCTCGCGGCGGCGGCCGGCCCCGAGGACCGCACCGGGGTGCCCGCCTTCGACGTGCTGATGCTGGGCGTCGGCCCGGACACGCACGTGGCCTCGCTCTTCCCGGAGCTCCCGGCGGTCCGCGAGACCGAGCGGACGGTGGTCGGGGTGCACGGCGCTCCCAAGCCGCCGCCGACCCGGGTCTCGCTGACCCTTCCGGCGATCCGGGCCGCGAAGGAGGTCTGGCTGCTCGCGGCCGGCGAGGACAAGGCGAAGGCCGCGGCCATCGCGCTGTCCGGCGCGGGCGAGGTGCAGGCTCCGGCGGCGGGTGCCTACGGCCGCTCGCGCACGCTGTGGCTGCTGGACGCGGCGGCCGCCTCGGAGCTGCCGCGCGCTCTGTATCCCCCGGCCACGGCCTGAGGACGCGTCACGGAGGCCCGGTTCACCGCTCGGTGGGCCGGGCCTCCGGCGTTTCCCCGACCGGTGCGGGTCCCTTCCCTACGGCCGCGTCCCGTACGGGTTCCAGGAAGGGCGCGAGGAGGTCCGGTACGGCCTCGGCGGCGAAGGTCAGGCCCTGGCTCTCGCCCGCGTCGTGGACGGCGTACGCGCCCTCCCCCGCGGCCGTCGTGGCGCTGAGGGTGAGCACCCCCGCCCGCCGCTGGAACCAGGACTGCCTGACGGTCCAGCCGATGACCCCGGCCCGCTGGAGGGCGACGGTGGAGCGGCGCACGGTGCCCGAACGGGTCACCAGGTAGGCGCCGCTGACGCCGTGTCCGAGGTTGCGGTAGGCGTCGAAGGCGAGGACGAGCGCCGGCGGGGTCAGGAGGACGGCGAGGACGGCCGCCAGATATCCGAGGACCGGGCTGGTGAGCAGGGCGCCGAGGACGGCGAGGACGGCCGCGGGACCGAGTCCGGCCCACAGCGCCCGGCGGACCCGCCTGCGCAGCGCCGCCCTGGGGTGCCGGGCGAGCGGGGCGCCGGTGGGCGGCTCGGGCTCGCGCAGCACCTGGGCGGCGACCCGGTCGGCGACGGCGCGGGGCACCGGCGGCAGCAGGTTCTTGAGGTCGGCGTGCTTGTCGTCGTCGTTCTGGGCCAGCCCGGTGGCGACGGCGTCGACGCGGGCCCCGCGGAAGAGGCGTACGCCGAGCGGTTCGACCAGCTCGACCCCGCGCAGCCTGCGCTCCTCCAGGGAGATCGAGCGGGCGGTGAACAGGCCGCGGCGGACCCGCAGGGTGCCGCCCGGCTCGCGCTCCAGCCGGTAGCGGAACCACATCTCGACCCACAGGCCGAGGGCGCCGAGGAGCCCGGCGACGACGGCGAGCAGGACGAGGTCGACGATCATCCAGGGCAGCGAGACGTCCTCGAAGCGGTCCCCTATCCAGTGGATGACCTCGCCCTGCGCGCCGAACCAGTCGCTGATCTGCAGGACGGCGCCGGCCGCCGCCGTGGCGAGCAGCGGGGTGACGAAGGAGACCGGGGCGTAGCGGATCCAGCGCGGGTCCACCCCGGCGAGGACGCCGTCGTACGCGGGGTCCGCGGCGCCCTCGACACGGGCGAGCAGGGTGTGGCGGAGCAGCTCGCCCTCCGCGCGGGCCACCAGGTCGAGTTCGAGGGTGGACTCCCCCGCGGTGTGCTCGCCGGTGCCGATCCCGACCTTGACCAGGCCGAGGACGCGTTGTAGCGGGTTGGCGGTGAGGTCGACGCTGCGGATGCGCTCGCGGGCCAGGGAGCGCCGTTTGACCACGACGAGACCGGTGTGCAGTTCGACCAGCTCGGGGCCGACGCGGTAGCGGGTGCGGCGCAGCCGGACCCAGTCGGCGGCCGTGCCACCGCCGATGAGCAGCAGGGCCCCGGCGAGGACCCAGGCGGCGGCCTGCCACGCGGGCCGGGAACCGGAGGACAGGCTGAGGAAGGCGGGCAGGGCCGCGCCGCCGGCGACCCCGCACAGGACGGCGGCACCGGCGAGCAGGGAACGCGGGTGGAGACGGCGCCACTCCCGGAGCGGGTCGGCGGCCGGGTCCACGGCCGTTCCCTCGGACGCCGTGTCCTGCGCCGTGCCCTCGCTCATGTGGCGTCCCCGGGGGTCGCCCGGGTGATCGCCGTGAGCCGCTCGGCCAGCTCGGCGGCGAGCTCGTGGTCGAGGCCCGCGATGCGCAGCTCCCCCTTGGAGGAGGCGGTGGTGACGGTGACCGTGGCGAGCCGGAAGCTCTGCTCCAGCGGGCCCCGCACGGTGTCGACCGTCTGGATCCGGGACATGGGGGCGATCCGCCACTCCTGCCAGAGGGCGCCGGTCCGCACGTACACGGCGTCCTCGGTGACCTCCCAGCGGTGCACGCGGAACCACCAGGAGGGGAGGAGGGCGGCGCAGAGCAGTCCGAGGACCGCCACGATCACGGCCGCGGTCAGCAGCCAGGACCGTGCCGGGGTGATCAGCCACCCCAGCACGGCCAGGACGGCCACCGGCACGCCCGTGGTCACCAGCAGCTGCGCGCGCCACCAGGGGACGGCCCGGCCGTCCACGGCGTTCCTCGGCGGGCGCAGCCGCACCGCTTCCTCCCCCGTGGTCATCGGTCAGTCCCGGCCGCGCAGCGCGCGGTACGCGGCGACGAGGCCGGCGGTGGAGCTGTCCAGGCGGTCGCCGCCCTCGCCGTCGGTGAGCACCGGCTCGATCTTCCTGGCGAGGACCTTGCCGAGCTCGACGCCCCACTGGTCGAAGGAGTCGATGTTCCAGACGGCGCCCTGGACGAAGACCTTGTGCTCGTAGAGGGCGACGAGCTGGCCCAGCACGGACGGGGTGAGCGTGTCGGCCAGGATCGTGGTGGTCGGGTGGTTGCCCTGGAAGGTCTTGTGCGGGACGAGCTCCTCGGGGACGCCCTCCGCGCGTACCTCCTCGGGCGTCTTGCCGAAGGCGAGCGCCTGGGTCTGGGCGAAGAAGTTGGCCATCAGCAGGTCGTGCTGGGCGACCAGGCCGGGCAGCAGGTCGGCGACGGGGCGGGCGAAGCCGATGAAGTCGGCCGGGATGACCTTGGTGCCCTGGTGGATCAACTGGTAGTAGGCGTGCTGCCCGTTGGTGCCGGGGGTGCCCCAGACGACCGGGCCCGTCTGCCAGTCGACCGGCTGTCCGTCACGGGTCACGGACTTGCCGTTGGACTCCATGTCGAGCTGCTGGAGGTACGCGGTGAACTTCGACAGGTAGTGCGAGTACGGCAGCACGGCGTGCGACTGGGCGTCGTGGAACGCGCCGTACCAGATGCCGAGGAGGCCGAGCAGGAGCGGGGCGTTCTCCTCCGGGGCGGCGGTGCGGAAGTGCTCGTCGACGAGGTGGAAGCCGTCGAGCATCTCCCGGAAGCCGTCCGGCCCGATGGCGATCATCAGGGACAGGCCGATGGCGGAGTCGTAGGAGTAGCGGCCGCCGACCCAGTCCCAGAACTCGAACATGTTCGCCGTGTCGATGCCGAACTCCTCGACCTTCTCGGCGTTGGTCGACAGGGCCACGAAGTGCTGGGCGACGGCCTCCTGGCCGGCCCCCAGCCCGGTGAGGAGCCAGTCGCGGGCGGAGGTGGCGTTGGTGATCGTCTCGATGGTGGTGAAGGTCTTCGAGGCGACGATGAAGAGGGTCTGTGCCGGGTCCAGGTCGCGGACGGCCTCGTGCAGGTCGGCGCCGTCGACGTTGGAGACGAAACGGAGCGTCAGGTCGCGCTGGGTGAAGGAGCGCAGGACCTCGTAGGCCATGGCCGGGCCGAGGTCCGAGCCGCCGATGCCGATGTTCACGACGTTCTTGATCGGCTTGCCGGTGTGGCCGGTCCACGCGCCCGCGCGGACCCGCTCGGCGAAGGCGGCCATCTTGTCGAGGACGGCGTGCACCTCGGGGACCACGTTCACGCCGTCGACCTCGATCACGGCACCGCGCGGGGCACGCAGCGCGGTGTGCAGGACCGCCCGGTGCTCGGTGTTGTTGATCTTCTCGCCGCGGAACATGGCGTCGCGCAGCTCGGCCACGCCGGTGGCGGCGGCCAGGTCGCGCAGCAGCGCCAGGGTCTCCTCGGTGACGAGGTTCTTGGAGTAGTCCAGATACAGGTCGCCGACGCGCAGCGTGTAGCCGGTGCCGCGCTCGGGGTCGGCGGCGAACAGCTCACGCAGGTGCGTCGCGCCCAGCTGCTCGCGGTGCTTGCCGAGGGCCGCCCACTCGGGCAGCTGGTTGAGCCTGGTACGGCCTTCGTTACTCATCTCGGACATCGCCCATTTCTTCGTCTCACTGCGTGTGTGCCCCGCTGCCCCACCAACCTAATTGATCCGGTGTGCGAAACGCGTTCAGTGACCGCCGCGGTGCAGCCGTCCCGCGTAGCGGGCTTCGAGGAGGGCGTTGCGCTCGTGGCCGCCGGGCAGGTTGGCGGAGACGTAGACCGGCGGCTCGTGCCCTTCGGCGAGCAGGAGCGCGACGGCCTCGGCGACGACCATCTGGACCAGCAGGGAGGAGGTGAGCGTGGAGATCCCGCACAGCGCGGCGCCGTCGGGCAGCGGGAGGACGGCGTCGCCTGCGGGGGCGCAGTTGTCGAGCACGGCGTCGGCGAGATCGGCGAGCCGCCGGCCGCCGGCGTGCAGCGCGGGCACGGCGTGGGTGTGCTCCAGCGAGGTGAGCGCGACGAGGGGGTGACCGGCGCCGGTCACCTTGAGCGCCATGTCCACGATCGAGTTGTTGACACCGGAGTTGGAGATGATCACGAACAGGTCCTGCGGGCGGGGCGTGGCGAGGGCGTACAGCCGGTCGGCGAGCCCCGGCGACCGTTCGAGCAGCGGGTCCCGGAGGACCGCCGGATCCTCGCCGCCGCGCAGCACGAGGTCGGCGAGCGCGATCCGGCTGGTCGGCACCAGCCCTCCGGCCCGCCCCGCCACCTCCAGTGCGGCGGCCTGCGAGTGCCCGGTCCCGAACGCGTGGATCACCCCGTCGGCGGCCACGCAGTCGGCGAAGAGCCGGGCGGCGACCGTCACGGAGTCCTGGTTGACGGCGACGGCCCGGTCGAGCGCGGACCGGGCGAGATCGGCGAACCGGGCGGCGCTGGGGGCGGGTGGGGACACGGGGCGCTCCAATGGTTGGGTGAACCGATCATGCCGAGCCTCTCCGGCTCAATGAACCAGCGGATCCCGGGCGCGTCAAGAGCGCCGCACGCCGCCCCCGGCCCTCCCTCCGCCGTCAGACCGACAACCTCGCCAACGCCACCGCCCCGGCGACGCCGTCCGGTACGGGATCCGGGGCGAGCCCCAGCGCCGAGACCCGCGCGGTCAGCCGCTCCAGCAGCGGCCCCCCAGGTCCGAGAAGCCCCCCGGTCACCACCAACGGCTCCCCCGGCCGCGGCCCCAACGCCCCCACCGTCGCCACCAGTTCCCCCACCGCCCGGTCCAGCAAGCCGCGCGCCACCCCGTCCCCCAGCCCCGCCGCCTCCACCACCAAGGGGCTCAGCGAAGCCAGTCGCACCGGCGCCGCCCCGTACGCGTACCGCACGACGTGCTCCTTGCTCAGCCCTCCGCACAGCGCCCCCACCCGCTCCGTGAGCGCGGTCGACGCCCCCCGCCCGTCCAGTGCCCGCAGCACCGCGCGCAGCGCCTCGCGGCCCAGCCAGAAGCCGCTGCCGGCGTCGCCGAGCAGCCAGCCGTCGCCGTCGGCGGCACGGACCGCGCGACGGTCGGCCACCCGGGCCGCCGCCGCGCCCGTGCCGGCGATGAGCACGAGCCCGTCGGCGGGGGTCCCGGCGCCTCCGGCGAAGGCGACGTCCGCGTCGCCCCGCACCTCGACCCGGCCGGCCCGGACGCCCGCGAGGGCCAGCGCCTCCGTCAGCGCCGCGTGCGCCCGCTCCCGGCCCCCGCCGGGCCCGCCGCCCGCGAAGCCGCCCACCACGGCGGCGACGCTTCCGCCGCCCGGCGGCAGGGCCCCGCGCAGGGCCTCGCCCAGGTGGCGCAGGAGCGCGTCGGGGGCCACGCTCAGCGCGTTGCCAGGGCCTCCGGCGCCCTCGCCGAGCACCCGGCCGGTCGCCGCGTCGGCGAGCCGCGCCCTGGTCCGCGTACCACCGGCGTCGACGCCGACGACCCACTGAATCCCGGATTCGTTCATCAGCCCGCATGGTGATTGATAGATTCATCGGAACACAAGACCCACGAAGGCCGGCCCCTATGATCACCGCGCTGATCCGCTCCGAACTCCCCCGGATGTCCGGCTCCTTGCGCAAGGTCGGCAGCTGGGTCCTCGCCGATCCGGCCCGGGTCTCCGGGCTCTCCGCCGCCGAGCTGGGCCGCCGCACGGGCACCTCGCAAGCCACCGTGACCCGTTTCTGCCACGCCGTCGGGCTCGACTCGTACCAGCGGCTGCTGCTCGAACTCGCCCGCGAGCAGGGGCAGGAGAGCGAGGCGGCCGAACGGACGCCGCTGGGGCCGGAGATCGGCCCCGACGAGCCGCTGGAGCAGGTCGTCGCCGCCGTCGCCCGCGCCGACCTCCAGGCCCTGCGCGCCACCGCCGAGCAGCTCGACCTCGGCGCCCTGGAGCGGGCCGCCCGCGCCCTCGCCCAGGCACGCCGGATCGACGTCTACGGGGTCGGCGCCTCCGGGGTGCTCGCCCTGGAGACCCAGGCCCGGCTCTTCGGCATCGGCTGCGAGGCGCGCGCCTGGACCGAGGTGCACGCGGCGGAGACCTCGGCGGCCCTGCTGACCCCCGCCGACGCGGTCGTCACCCTGTCGCACTCGGGCGCCACCCGCGAGGTGCTCGGGCCGCTGCGGCTGGCCGCCGAGCGGGGCGCCGCGACCGTCGCGGTCACCGGCGATCCGCGCTCCCCGGTGGCCCGCGCGGCCGGCGTCCACCTCACCTCGACGGCGGCCGGGACCGGCTTCCGGCACGGCGGCTTCGGCACCCGCCACTCGGTGCTGCTGATCCTGGACTGCCTGTACGCGCGCGTGGCGCAGCTGACCTACTCGCGGGCCACGGCCGCCCTGGCGCTCACCGCGCACATCGCGGACGCCCATCGCGGCTGAGAACGCCGACGGGCCCCGCGCGCGAACTCGGTTCGCGGGGCGGGGCCCGTTCGGTCACATCGTCACACCACGCTCAGATCTCGCCGCGCAGCTTGGCAAGCGCCTCGGCGAGGATGGCCTCGCCGTCCGCGTCGCTGCGCCGCTCGCGTACGTAGGCGAGGTGCGTCTTGTACGGCTCGGTGCGCGGCGGGTCCGGCGGGTTGTCCTGGTCCTGACCTGCCGGGAAGCCGCAACGCGGGCAGTCCCAGGTCTCCGGGACCTGTGCGTCACTGGCGAAGCTGGGCTGGGTCTCGTGCCCGTTCGAGCACCAGAAGGAGATGCGGAGACGGGGTGCGGACTCGCCCCGCTCAGCCTCCCCCATCGGCCCCGCTCCGACCCGGCTTCCCCGGATCGCGTTGCCACTTGCCACGGTCGTAACTCCCTGCGTGATGGTGCTCGAAGATGCCCCAGTCTACGTAAGGCCCAACGCGCGTCCAGTGATTGGAGTTACCCGTCCAACTTCATCAGCAGACCGAGCACCACAATGCAGGCGAACCAGAGCAGACCGATCACCAGGGTGATGCGGTCCAGGTTGCGCTCGGCGACCGAGGAACCACCGACGGACGACTGCATGCCGCCACCGAACATGTCGGAGAGGCCGCCGCCCTTCCCCTTGTGCATCAGCACGAGCAGCATCAGCAGCGCGCTGAAGACGATCAGGGCGATCGAGAACCCCATAACCACGGCTGGACCAACTTCCTCGGACTTATACGGACGGGGGCCGGGCGCCTGCCCGACCCCCGCAAGGGTACGACGTATCTCCGCTACCGCATACTCACTGGTCGCGGAAGCGCACGATCTTGACGAACTCGTCGGCGTCCAGCGAGGCACCGCCCACCAGCGCGCCGTCGATGTCGGGCTGCGCCATGATCTCGGCGACGTTTCCGCCCTTGACGGACCCGCCGTACTGGATGCGGATCTTGTCGGCCACGTCCTGCGCGTACAGCTCGGCCAGCTTGCCGCGGATCGCCCCGCAGACCTCCTGCGCGTCCTCGGCGCCGCAGACCTTGCCGGTGCCGATGGCCCACACGGGCTCGTACGCGATCACGATGGTCTCGGCCTGCTCGGCCGGGAGGCCCTTCAGGCCGCCCTCGACCTGGGCCAGGGTGTGCGCGACGGCGTTGCCGGCCTCGCGGACGTCCAGCTCCTCGCCGACACAGAGGATCGGGGTGATCCCGTGCTGGAAGGCGGCCTTCACCTTGGCGTTGCACAGCTCGTCGGACTCGCCGTGGTACTGGCGGCGCTCCGAGTGGCCGACGGCCACGAAGGCGCACTTCAGCTTCGACAGCATGGGGCCGGAGATCTCGCCCGTGTAGGCGCCGGACTCGTGCGCGGAGATGTCCTGGGCGCCGTACTTGATCTTCAGCTTGTCGCCGTCGACCAGGGTCTGCACGGAGCGCAGGTCGGTGAAGGGCGCGAGGACCGCGACCTCGACGGCGTCGAGGTCCTTGTCGGTGAGCGCGAAGGCCAGCTTCTGGACGTGCGCGATGGCCTCAAGGTGGTTGAGGTTCATCTTCCAGTTGCCCGCCATCAGCGGGGTGCGGGTGTTGCTCATGAAGAGGTCAGTCCTCCAGTGCGTCGAGGCCGGGAAGCGTCTTGCCCTCGAGGTATTCGAGGGAGGCGCCGCCGCCGGTCGAGATGTGGCCGAAGGCATTCTCGTCGAAGCCCAGGATCCGGACGGCCGCGGCGGAGTCACCGCCGCCGACCACGGTGAAGGCCGGGGAGTCGACGAGCGCCTGGGCGACGGCCTTGGTGCCGTGGGCGTAGTCGGGGTGCTCGAAGACGCCCATCGGGCCGTTCCAGAAGACGGTGCCCGCGTCGGCCAGCTTCGAGGCGTACAGCTCGCGGGTCTTCGGGCCGATGTCCAGGCCCTCCTGGTCCGCCGGGATGGCATCCGCGGCGACGAGCTCCGGGTGGGCCGGGGCCTTGGTCTTCAGGTCCGGGAAGTCGGCCGAGACCAGCACGTCGACGGGGAGGACGAACTCCACGCCGCGCGCCTCGGCGCGCTTGAGGTAGTCCAGGACCGCCGGGATCTGGTCCTCCTGGAGCAGCGAGATGCCGACCTCGTGGCCCTGGGCCTTGAGGAAGGTGTACGCCATGCCGCCACCGATGAGGATGCGGTCGGCCTTCTCCAGGAGGTGGTCGATCACGCCCAGCTTGTCGGAGACCTTGGCACCGCCGAGGGCGACCACGTAGGGGCGCTTGACGTCCTCGGTGAGCTTCTTGAGGACGCCGACCTCGTTGGCGATGAGGTAGCCCGCGGCGTGCGGGAGGCGGGCCGGGAGGTCGAAGACCGAGGCGTGCTTGCGGTGCACCGCGCCGAAGCCGTCGCCGACGTACAGGTCGGCGAGCTCGGCCAGCCGGTCCGCGAAGGCGCCGCGCTCGGCGTCGTCCTTGGAGGTCTCGCCGGCGTTGAAGCGCAGGTTCTCGACGACGGCCACCTGGCCGTCGGTCAGGCCCGCGACGGTCGCCTTGGCCGAGTCGCCGACGGTGTCGGTCGCGAAGGCCACGTCGGCGCCGAGGAGCTCGCCGAGCCGCCGGGCGGCCGGGGCGAGCGAGAAGGCCGGGTCCGGGGCGCCCTTGGGGCGGCCCAGGTGCGAGGCGACGACCACGCGGGCGCCCGCGTCGGCCAGCGCCTTGACGGTGGGGACGACGGCGCGGATGCGTCCGTCGTCCGTGATGGTGGTGCCGTCGAGCGGCACGTTGAGGTCGGCGCGGACGAACACCCGCTTGCCGGAGACGCCTTCGGCGAGAAGCTCGTCGATCGTCTTCATCTGTTCACTGACTCCCTTGGTACACGCGGTGGAGCACACGAGACAGGGCTCGCACAGCGCATCTTCGCGCTGCCCGAGCCCTGCTCACATCGAAGTACCCGCCCTAGAGTCTAGAGCTGGCCGCCGACGAAGACGGTGAGGTCGACGAGACGGTTGGAGTAGCCCCACTCGTTGTCGTACCAACCGAGGATCTTGACCGTGCTGCCCTCCTGGACCATCGTCAGGGAGGCGTCGAAGGTGCAGGACGCCGGGTCGCTGACGATGTCCGAGGAGACGATCGGGTCCTCGGTGTAGAACAGGATGCCCTTCAGGGAGCCGTCCTCGGACGCCTTCTTGAAGGCCGCGTTGACCTCGTCCTTGGTGACCTCGCGGTCGAGGGTGACGACGAGGTCGGTGGCGGAGCCGGTCGGGACCGGGACGCGCATCGCGATGCCGTCCAGCTTGCCCTTGAGCTGCGGGAGGACCAGGGCGGTGGCCTTGGCGGCCCCCGTCGTGGTCGGGATGATGTTCTCCGCGGCGGCGCGGGCGCGGCGCAGGTCCTTGTGCGGGAAGTCCAGGATGCGCTGGTCGTTGGTGTACGCGTGGACCGTGGTCATCAGGCCCTTGACGATGCCGAAGTTCTCGTCGAGAACCTTGGCCATCGGCGCGACACAGTTGGTGGTGCAGGACGCGTTCGAGATGACGTGGTGGTTGGCCGCGTCGTACTTGTCCTGGTTGACACCCATGACGATGGTGATGTCCTCGTCGCTGGCCGGAGCCGAGATGAGGACCTTCTTGGCGCCGCCGGCGATGTGCTTCTCGGCGTCGGCCTTCTTGGTGAAGATGCCGGTCGACTCGATGACGATGTCGACGCCCAGCTGACCCCAGGGGATGTCGGCCGGGTTGCGCTCGGACAGGACCTTGATGGTGTGGCCGTCGACGGTGATGGTGTCGGCGGTGTGGGTCACCTCGGCCTTGAGGCGGCCCAGGATGGTGTCGTACTTCAGCAGGTGGGCCGTGGTCGCGGTGTCACCCAGGTCGTTGACAGCCACGATCTCGATGTCGGCACCCTGCTCAAGGAGCGCGCGGAAGTAGTTGCGACCGATACGGCCAAAGCCGTTGATGCCTACGCGGATCGTCACGAACCGATCTCCTCGTTAGGTACGCCGGGTTTCGACGCCCGGCGAGCTTCTCTTTTGGGATGTCCCCGACCGCTTACGACCCTACCTCTCCGAACGGCCCACAGTGACATCCAGTGCAGCCGTACGAGCCCTGAAAGTGCCGGAAAAAGGCCGACAGCCCTTACCTACCAAGAGGTAAGGGCCATCGAGGGACCTTCGCCCCCACTACGGAGAGTGACGAAAACCGGTGCTCGACTGAGCGGCCGGATCAGCGTCGGAGCGAATTAAGGGCCTTTCCGAGCAGAGCCGCCCGATCCGCCGCATTCGGGACGTGCTCCAGGCCGAAGCCGAAGAGCACGGTGTCACGGGTGGTGACCGACGCCTGGGAGTGGAAGAGGGCCTCGGAACGGGTCCAGTCGGATCCGTTCCCCGGACTGCCGGCCGGCGCTCCCGGTACGGACCAGTTTCCGGTCCCGGTCTCGAAGCCCTCGGTCTCGGTGACGGCGCCGGCGCTGAGCCGGACGTCGTCGACGAAGGCGCCCATCTCTCCGGTGCCGGGGTCGGAGACGTACGAGATCGCCAGCTCGACCTGCTTGCCCGCGTAGGCGCTCAGGTCGACCTTCGCCTGCCGCCAGCCGTTGGACGGGCCGGTGAAGGCGTTCCAGGCGCCGGTGGTGCCGGTGGCGGCACAGCCGTCCTGGCCGACGGTGAGGTAGCGGGCGAGGAAGGGGTGCCCGCGGACGTAGTAGCCCTCGCCGCAGTCGGCGGGCGGCTCGGCGGAGGTGCCGCCGTTGAGGTCGGGCAGGGTGGTCCAGTCGTCCTGGCCGACGGTGTGGGCCTCGACGATCAGGTTGTCGTACCCCGGCTCGGTGTCGTAGCTGACCTGGAAGCTCAGGTTCGGCTGCGAGGCGGCCGCGACGCCGGTCAGGTCCACGGTCCTGGCGAGCCGCGCCCAGGTGTTGTCCGAGTGGCGCAGGGCCGCGAAACGGCTGCCCTCGTAGGGCTCGAAGGGGGTGCGCACGCCCGGGTAGTCGCCCGCGGAGGCGCTGCTCGCGAACTGCGGGAACAGGTCGGGCTTCAGGGTGTCGGAGGTGACGGTGTAGGCGCCCGCGTTGTCGAGCGGGTTGCCGTCCGCCGCGCCCAGGGGCGCGGCGGCGCCGCCGAGGCGGCCGGCTCCGGCGAAGGAGGCCGGGCCGTTCAGTCCGGCCCTGCGGTAGGCGCCGAGGTAGTACTGGGCGAAGTCGTTGGACTCGGCGCGGCCGATCGCGACCAGGCCACCGGACTTCTCTCCGGCGTTGACCAGCTTGCCGCCCTCGTTGAGATAGGCGCGGACGGCGAGCAGGGTGGCTCCGGAGGGCTGCTCGGCGCCGGTGTACCAGACGACGGCACGGAAGTGGCCGAGCACGCCGAGGGCGTGCGGGGCGCCCTGGGTGGCGACGTCCCAGACGGCGGCGCGGCGCCCGCCGGCGGCGAGGGCCTTCACGTACGCGGCGGTGTTCCTCGCGGCGGCGGTGCCGCCCTCCTCGGCGATGACCAGGACGTCGCCGCGGGGCCGTGCCGCCACGGTGTACGTGAACGGGGTGGACGCGGTGGCCTTGCCCTCGCGGGTGCGGGCCGTGTACCAGACCTCGACCTTGTCACCGGGCCTGGCGCCCTCGACCTCGGCGCGGTACTGGTCGAAGTAGAGGTTGTCCTCGCCCCCGTAGGTCTCCCCGCCCTTCCAGGGCTCCAGGCCCTCGCGCTCGGTGCGGCCACCGTTGATCCGGTAGTTGAGGGTCTTGGCGCGCAGCGACTTGCGGGCGGTGACGGCGACCTCCTGCTCCTGGCCGCGGGCGGCGTAGGAGGTGGCGAAGGCGTCCGGGGTGAAGTCGGGGGCCTCGATGCCCACCGGGGAGACGGGCCGGTCCGGGTGGGCGGCGGTCTCGGCGACGGCGAGCGCGAAGGGGATGTTCTTGGCGAACTCGGCCTGGATCAGCTTCTCGTCGTCGGGGAAGGTGAAGACGGAGGCGCAGTCCGCCGGGTCCCAGGCGTCGTTCGGGTCGACCCGCGAGGCGGTGGCACAGGTCGACATCTCCGGGGTGAACATCTGCATCCCGTTGACGTTGGCGGCGTGTCCGTCGGCCTCGCCGTTGGTGATGTAGAGCTCCGAGGAGACCTGCGGGCGGTAGCCGGGGACCGCGGAGTTCTGCGGGGTGCCGGCGAGCGCCTTGAGGGCCACGTCGTCGGGGGTGTCGGTGGCGACCTGCCAGCCCACGCCGTAGAGCAGCAGCTGGGCGGCGGAGTGGTAGTTGATGCCGTACCGGAAGCCGATGCGCTTCTCGAAGCGGTCGAGGGCGCGGGTCTCGGGCTCCGAGTTCGGTCCGGCGCCGCGGAAGGTCTCGTCGGCCCGGTCGGGCGAGGAGCCCTCGTCGTCGTAGCCCCACTTGTAGGCGAAGTTGCGGTTGAGGTCGACGCCGTCGCCGGACTCGATGCGCCCGTCGCCGTCGTTGTCGCGCAGGTTCTTGCGCCACTGGCGGTTGTCCGGGTCGGCGTGGGTGTAGTCGTAGCCGTCGGGGTTGGCGGAGAGCACGAACCACAACTCGGTCGTGTCGACCAGCCTGGTGAGGCGGGCGTCCTTGCCGTAGCCGTCGAGGTAGTGGTGCATCAGCCGCCGGGTCATCTCGGGGGTGATCCACTCGCGGGCGTGCTGGTTGGACATGTAGAGCGTGGCCGGCCGCGAGCCGTCCCTGGTCTTCGCTGCGCCCTTGCTGACCTTCAGGGCGAGGATGTCCTGACCCTTGACCGTCTTGCCGAGGGAGACGACCTTGGTGAGCCCGGGGTGGGACCGGGCGGTGTCCATGATCTCCTGCTTGAGGCCGCCGGGCCCGCCGTACGGGCGGAAGACGCCGTCCCCGGCGCCGGCGACGCGCTTCTCCGCCTGGGCGGAGAGGGAGTGCTCGGCGATCTCGACGCCCTCGCCGCGCAGCTTCCCCGCCTGCTCGTCGGTGAGGTAGAGCTCGACGGTGGCGGAACCCTTGGCGGGCACCTGCTCCGTCAGCTCGCGGGCGTCGGTGCCGGCGTCGAGGAGGAGCGGCACCTGCTCCTTGCTGACCTTGGCACGCCAGACGGAGAGCCCGTCGCCCTGGGGCGAGCCGTCGGTGTTCGGCTGTGCTCCGGCGACGGGTGCCGCCACCAGTCCTGCGATCAGCAGTGAACCGGCGGCGAGCACCGCTCTCGCTCTGCGTCTCATAAGCCCCCCTTGCTGTTGTCTGCCACGAAAGTGAACAGACGTCAGGCTCGTGGTGACTCACGGGCTTCGTCAAGGGTGCGTGCGGCGCGCCGAAACGGAAGCTGCCGATGCCTCAGAAAGGCACCGGCAGCGGGGAGTTGAACGGAATCGCCCGTTCTGGTGAAGGGTCAGCCGACGAGGCTGTCGTCCAGCTCCTCCGTCAGGTTGGACTCGGTCCCCGGGATGCCCAGGTCCTGCGCCCGCTTGTCGGCCATGGCGAGCAGCCGGCGGATCCGGCCGGCCACCGCGTCCTTGGTCAGCGGCGGGTCGGCGAGCGCGCCCAGCTCCTCCAGGGAGGCCTGCTTGTGCTCCATGCGCAGCCGGCCCGCGGCGGCGAGGTGCTCGGGCACCTCGTCGGCGAGGATCTCCAGGGCCCGCTGCACCCGGGCGCCCGCGGCGACCGCCGCGCGGGCCGAGCGGCGCAGGTTGGCGTCGTCGAAGTTGGCCAGCCGGTTGGCGGTGGCGCGGACCTCGCGGCGCATCCGCCGCTCCTCCCAGGCCAGCACCGACTCGTGCGCGCCGAGCCGGGTGAGCAGGGCTCCGATGGCGTCGCCGTCACGGACGACCACCCGGTCCACGCCGCGCACCTCGCGGGCCTTCGCCGCGATGGAGAGCCGGCGGGCCGCGCCGACCAGGGCCAGGGCGGCCTCGGGACCGGGGCAGGTCACCTCCAGGGAGGAGGAGCGGCCCGGCTCGGTCAGCGAGCCGTGCGCCAGGAAGGCGCCGCGCCAGGCCGCCTCCGCGTCACAGGTGGCACCGGACACGACCTGCGGGGGCAGGCCCCGGATCGGACGGCCGCGGCCGTCCACCAGACCGGTCTGGCGGGCCAGCTGGTCGCCGCCCGCCACCACGCGCACCACGAACCGCGAGCCCCGGCGCAGTCCGCCGGGCGCCATCACGATCAGCTCCGAGCTGTGCCCGAAGATCTCCAGGATGTCCCGCTTGAGACGCCGGGCCGCCATCGCGGTGTCCAGCTCCGCCTCGATCACGATCCGGCCGCTCACCAGGTGCAGCCCGCCCGCGAACCGCAGGATCGACGAGACCTCGGCCTTCCTGCAGCAGGTCCGGGTGACGGGGAGCCGGGAGATCTCGTCCTTCACCGCTGCCGTCATCGCCATGGGCCGATCCTTCCATGCATCCGAAAAATACGGTCGTACGCGGCGGCCAACAGCTCCGGGTCGTGCTTCGGAGAACCGTCGGGCCTGGCCACCGGCGCCAGCTCGACCGCGGCGCCGAGCCGCTTGGCGGCATCGGCGAGGGACTCGCGATCGGGCACGGCGGCCTCGTCGGCCAGCACCACGTCCAGGGCGAGTTTAGGGGCGTGTCGTGCCAAAACCTCCAAATGACGCTGCGGGGAGAAGCCCTCTGTTTCTCCGGGCTGCGGCGCGAGGTTCAGCGAGAGCACCCGACGGGCCTTGGTCTCCACCAGGGCGTCGAGCAGCTCGGGCACCAGCAGATGCGGGATCACCGAGGAGAACCAGGACCCCGGGCCGAGCACCACCCAGTCCGCGTCCAGGACCGCCTCGACGGCCTCGGGCACGGCCGGCGGGTCGTGCGGCACCAGGTGCACGGACTGCACCTCGCCGGGAGTGAGGGCCACGGTCGCCTGGCCGGCCACGGTGTCCACGTCGAGCGGGCGCTCCGGGTCATGCCCCTTGACCAGGGCCTGGAGCTCCAGCGGCACGGCGGACATGGGCAGCACCCTGCCCTGCGCGCCGAGCAGCCTGCCGACCAGGTCGAGGGCCTGCACGGGGTCGCCGAGCTGCTCCCAGAGGGCGACGATCAGCAGGTTGCCGACCGCGTGGCCGTGCATCTCGCCCTTGGACTGGAAGCGGTGCTGGATCACCCGGGCCCAGGTCTGGCCCCAGTCGTCGTCGCCGCAGAGCGCGGCGAGCGCCTTGCGCAGGTCGCCGGGGGGCAGCACGCCCAGCTCCTCGCGGAGCCGGCCGCTGGAGCCCCCGTCGTCGGCGACCGTGACCACCGCGGTCAGGTCGCCGGTGATGCGGCGCAGAGCGGCGAGCGAGGCGGACAGCCCCATGCCGCCGCCGAGCGCGACGACCTTGGGCTGGGCGCCGCGCCTGCGGAGCGCGCGCCGCACCGACAGCGTGGAGGCGCGCCGTTTGTACGGCTTCACTCGCGCCCCATGTCCCGGTGGACGACGACGGTCTCCACACCCTCCGCGGCGAGCCGGGCGGCCAGCTTCTCGGCGGTGGCCACGGAGCGGTGCTTGCCGCCCGTGCAGCCGACGGCGATCGTCACGTACCGCTTGCCCTCGCGGCGGTATCCGGCGGCGATCAGCTGGAGCAGCTCGGTGTAGCGGTCCAGGAACTCCTTGGCCCCGGGCTGGTTGTAGACGTAGTTGGCGACCTCTTCGTTCAGCCCGGTGAAGGGGCGCAGCTCCGGGACCCAGTGCGGGTTGGGCAGGAAGCGCATGTCGACGACGAGGTCGGCGTCGACGGGCAGGCCGTACTTGAACCCGAAGGACATCACGGTGGCCCGCAGCTCGGGCTCCTCGTCGCCGGCGAACTGGGCGTCCATCTTGGCGCGCAGCTCGTGGACGTTGAGGCTGGAGGTGTCGATCACCAGGTCGGCGTCGCCGCGCAGCTCGCGCAGCAGGTCGCGCTCGGCGGCGATGCCGTCGACGATGCGTCCGTCGCCCTGGAGGGGGTGCGGGCGGCGGACCGACTCGAAGCGCCGGACCAGGGCGTCGTCGGAGGACTCCAGGAAGACGATCCGGCGGGTGACCTGCTTGGAGTCGAGGTCGGCGAGGGAGTCGCGGAGGTTGTCGAAGAACTGCCGGCCGCGGACGTCGACGACGACCGCGATGCGGGCGACGTTGCCCTGGGAGCGGGCGCCGAGCTCCACCATGGTGGGGATCAGCGCGGGCGGCAGGTTGTCGACGACGAACCAGCCGAGGTCCTCCAGGCACTTCGCCGCGGTGGACCGGCCTGCTCCGGACATGCCGGAGATGATCACCAGTTCGGGGATGGCCGCGTCGGCGTTGTCGCCGCCCGCGGGCTCAGTGGTGCCCGTATCCATGTCTGGCACTCCGTCTTCGTGCTTCTGCTGCTCTTGCTGCTCTTGCTGCTCTTCGCGCCGGACGTCGTCGGCGTGCGGGTCGTTCTCGTGCTGCCGGTCGTGCGTGGTCATGCCGTCGTGCCCCCGTCGTCTTCCATGATCTCTCCTGTTGCCGTGTTCACGGCGGGCGCGGCCGGGGCCGCCTGCGCGAGGGCCACCGCCACGGCCTCGGCCGTCTTGCGGCCCATGCCGGGGACCTCGCAGATCTGCTCGATTGTCGCCTGCCGGAGGCGTTTGACCGAGCCGAAATGCTTGATGAGTGCCTGCTTGCGCGTCTCGCCCAGACCCGGCACGGCGTCCAAGGGGCTGCTGCGGATGCGCTTGTTCCGCTTGGACCGCTGGTAGCGGATGGCGAAATCGTGAGCCGTGTCACGTACCCGCTGAAGGAGGTACAGGCCCTCGCTGGAGCGGGGCAGCACCACCGGGTCGTCGTCGCCGGGCAGCCAGACCTCCTCCAGGCGCTTGGCGAGCCCGCAGACGGCGATGTCGTCGATGCCGAGCTCGTCCAGGGCCCGCCGGGCCGCCGCGACCTGCGGCTGCCCGCCGTCGACCACGACGAGCTGCGGCGGGTACGCGAAGCGCTTGGGCCGTCCGTCGTCCTCCCGGCCCTCGGGCCCCTCGTCCGCCGGGACCTCCCCGTCCACCCACTCGCCGGTCTTCTCCTTCTCGGCGAGGTAGCGCTTGAAGCGGCGGCTGATCACCTCGTGCATGGACCGGACGTCGTCCTGTCCCTCGAAGCCCTTGATCTGGAAGCGGCGGTACTCCCCCTTGCGGGGCAGGCCGTCCTCGAAGACGACCATGGAGGCCACGACGTCCTCGCCCTGGAGGTGGGAGATGTCGAAGCACTCGATGCGCAGCGGCGCGGAGTCCAGGTCCAGGGCGTCGGCGATCTCCTCCAGGGCCCGGGAGCGGGTGGTGAGGTCGCTGGCCCGCTTGGTCTTGTGGAGCACGAGGGCCTGCTGCGCGTTGCGCGCGACGGTCTCCATCAGGTCCTTCTTGTCGCCGCGCTGCGGGACGCGCAGCGAGACGTTGGACCCGCGGCGGCCGGAGAGCCAGGCGGTGACCGCGTCGGCGTCCTCCGGCAGGGCGGGGACCAGCACCTCCTTGGGGACCGCGTCGCCGCTCTCCTCTCCGTACAGCTGCTGGAGGGCGTGCTCGACGAGCCCGGCGGTGTCGACGGCCTCGACCTTGTCCGTGACCCAGCCGCGCTGGCCGCGGACCCGGCCGCCGCGGACGTGGAAGATCTGGACGGCGGCCTCCAGCTCGTCCTCGGCGAGCGCGATGAGGTCGGCGTCGGTGGCGTCGGCGAGGACGACCGCGCTCTTCTCCATGGCCTTGCGCAGGGCCCCTATGTCGTCGCGCAGCCGGGCGGCCTTCTCGTACTCCATGTCCTCGGCCGCGATCGTCATCTCCTTCTCCAGCCGGCGCAGATACGTGCCGGTGCGGCCGGTCATGAAGTCGCAGAAGTCCTCGGCCAGTTCGCGGTGCTCCTCGGGGGTGACCCGGCCGACGCAGGGCGCCGAGCACTTGCCGATGTAGCCGAGCAGGCAGGGCCGCCCGGCCGAGGCGGCGTTGCGGAAGACCCCCGCCGAGCAGGTGCGCACCGGGAACACCCGCAGCATCAGGTCGACGGTCTCGCGGATCGCCCACGCGTGTCCGTACGGCCCGAAGTAGCGCACGCCCTTCTTCTTGTGGCCGCGCATGACCTGGACCCGCGGATACTCCTCGTTCAGGGTGACCGCGAGGTAGGGGTAGCTCTTGTCGTCCCGGTACTTGACGTTGAACCGGGGGTCGAACTCCTTGATCCAGGAGTACTCCAGCTGCAGCGCCTCGACCTCGGTCGACACGACGGTCCACTCCACGGAGGCGGCCGTGGTCACCATCGTCGCCGTCCGCGGGTGCAGGCTCGCGAGCGGCTGGAAGTAGTTCGCCAGGCGCTGCCGAAGGGACTTCGCCTTCCCGACGTAGATCACCCGGCGGTGCTCGTCGCGGAATTTGTAGACCCCCGGGGAGTCGGGGATCTGTCCCGGCTTGGGGCGGTAGCTGGAGGGGTCGGCCATGGTTCCCACCCTACTGGCGGGGACCGACACTCCGACCGTGCGCGCTCGTTGGCCGGGTATGGCGAACGAGGATTCCGGACGGCTCGCGGGCCGGGTGTGCGTGGTCACCGGCGCGGCGAGCGGGATCGGCCGGGCGACGGCGCTGCGCTTCGCGCGCGAGGGCGCCCGGGTGGTGGCGACGGACGTGGACGCGGAGCGGCTCGGCACGCTCGGCGACGGCATGGTGACGGTGGTCGGCGACGTCTCGCGGGACGCGGACGCCCGCCGCATGATCGCCACGGCGGTCGAGCGTTTCGGCCGCCTGGACGTCCTGGTGGCGAACGCCGGGGTGATCCCGCTGCTCGACATCACCGAGGCGAGCGCCTCGGACTTCGACGACGTGATGGCCGTGGACGGCCGGGGCATGTTCCTGACCTGCAAGTACGCGATCGAGGCGATGCTCCTTACCGGCGGCGGCGCGATCGTCTGCACCTCGTCGGTCTCGGGCGTCGCCGGCCAGGCCCGGCAGGCGGTCTACGGCCCGGCGAAGTTCGTGGCGACGGGCCTGACCAAGCACCTGGCGGTGGAGTGGGCCGCCCACGGCATCCGCGTCAACGCGGTCGCCCCGGGCACCATCGAGACCGAACGCGTCGCCGCCGTCCGCGAGGAACCGGGCGGCCCCGCCTACCTGGACACCGTGGCCCGCGCCCACCCGATGGCCCGCTTCGGCCACCCGGACGAGGTCGCCGCGGCCATCCTCTTCCTGGCCTCGGACGAGGCGTCCTTCGTGACGGGAGCGGTGCTGCCGGTGGACGGGGGGTACCTGGCGCAGTAGGCCCACCCTCCCGTCCCGCCCCCGTCGTGCCCATGGGTCCCGCCGGGGCGGAACCCATGGGCCCAGCGGACGGCGCCTCGCGGGCGCCTCCGCTCCCGGTCGTCCGTACCTCAGTCCGTCGCGGACCCGCGCCTCTTGCGCAGGGCCACGGCACCCGTCAGCGCGAGCACCAGCACGGCGCCCGCACCGGCCGCGGTGGAGGCGGCGGTGACGGCGGGCCCGTCGGAGACACCCCCGTCGGAGACGCCGGGGGTGGCGGCATCGGTGCCGTACCCCCCGGCCGCCCCCTTCCTCGCGTACCCGGACCCCGGCAACTTGTCCCCGTACGCCTTCACCACCCGCTCCCGGTAGGCGACGAGGCTGACCCCGTTCCGCCCCACCGCCCGCACCGCGTCCTCGTCCAGTGGCAGCACCTTCGCCCCCTTCTGGACGTACCACGCGTCGATCTGCGGCTCGCGGAAGACGATCCCGCCGGGCAGTGCGCGGAGCCCCTGCCGGGTGTAGCGCAGCTCGTCGTCGCCGGTGGCGATGTTCACCACCCGCCAGCCGCCGCCGGTCCCGCGTACCGTCCACAGCGAGGCGGTCCGCCCGTCGGCGGCGACGGCCGTGCTCGCGTGGAACTCGACGCGGGCCACCGCCGCCCCCGGCTTCCCGGCGACGAAGTCCGGAGAGAGGATCCGCACCGGCACCGACGCGCCGTCGATCCGGGGTGTGGAAGCGGACCGCGCCAGAGCGCCGCCCTCGGCGTCCCGGCTGAAGAAGCGGGCGAGCGTGTCGAGCGTCTGCGGTGCGGCGACCGCCAGCTCGGGGGTGGGCGCGGCCGGCGGGACCGGAGCCGGGGCCGCGTCGGCCGGGGCGGCGCCGAGGGCGACCAGGGCGGCGGCGGTCAGCAGGCCCGCGCCCAGGGCTCGTGTGCGCACGGTCATGGTCGTCACGCCCCGATCCGGTAGAGCGAGTGGGTCCAGGAGAAGGAGCCGTTGTCGACGTACCAGTCGTGCGAGGCCCAGTTGTAGCGGTCGCTGGACGGCCACGGGTCGCCCCAGTAGACCCAGCCGTTGGCGTCGTCGTAGCCGTAGATCACGTGCATGTGGCCACCGCCGCTGGACCACTGGATCCGCGTCTCGACCGGCCGGTTGGCGTTGATCTCGGTCTGCACGGTCGAGTAGCGCAGCCAGCCGTCCACGTACGAGCCGGGGTTGATGCCCGCCCAGCTCAGGCCGGTCTGGACGTTGCCGAGGGTGGCCTGCGAGTTGGGGCACTCGTAGCCCTGCTGGCGGTTGAAGGCGGCGTTGCAGAACTGGTTCTGGCTGTAGTTGCGCCCGAACCAGGTGGCGATGGTGTTGCCGGCCGCGGCCCAGCACCAGTTGGTCTTCTGCTGGGCCTGCATGGTGAGGTTGAGGCGCTTGTACGCGTACGCCGACACCGTGTCGTTCTGCGTCCCGGAGCCGGCCGGCGCGGCGGACGCCGGCGTGGCGGGCAGGACGAAGAGGGCGGCGGCCGCGGCGAGTGCCGCGAAGGAGAGCTTTCTCTTGCGCATCGCGTTCCTCCCGAGGTGGGGATGTGGGGAGTTGGAGGAGAGGAGCGCGTCCGGACGCTGGTCAGGAGCATCGGGCGTTGTCCGGAACGGGTCAACACGCTTCAATGCGGGATGACGGCGAGCTGTGAACGGTGTGACCCGGCTGTGAACGACGGCCCCCGGTCCACCAGCCCGCCCGCCCCGGGAGGTGCCGTAACCGGTCCGCCCTGACGTGAACGTTCACTGAGGAGTCCTCGTGGGTCACACCGAGGCCGATCTGGCGCAGTTGCTGCACACCGGCCCGTTCCACCTGGCGCTGCGCACGGCGCTCGCGGTGCGCGGGCTGCCGCTCCAGCGGGTGCAGCACCATCTGGCGCACCGGGGCATCAAGGTCGGGGTGACCTCGCTCAGCTACTGGCAGCAGGGCGCCCGCCGCCCGCAGCGCCCGGAGTCGATGAAGGCGGTACGGGCCCTGGAGGAGGTGCTCCAGCTGCCGGGGAACTCGCTGACCCGGCTGCTCGCCGAGGACACCGCCACCCGCGCCGACGTGGAGCGCCCGGCGACCCGCTCGTACCGCTCCCTGGTGGAGGCATCCGGGGTCGTGGAGGGGCTGCTCGCCGAGCTGGAGAGCCCGGCGGACGGGGGGCTGCACACGGTCGGGCACCACGAGCGGGTGCGGATCGGGGCGGGGCGCGAGCTGCTCGGCCGGGAGTCGCAGCAGGTGGTCCGGGCGCACCGGGACGGCATCGACCGCTATCTCGCGATCCACTGGGGCGATCCCGGCTGCGATCCGTCCCGGGTGGAGGTGCGGGCGGCGGAGAACTGCCGCACGGGGCGGGTGCGGCGGCACGCGGAGACGGGGGTGCTCGTCGCGGAGCTGCTCTTCGACACGCGGCTGCGGGCCGGGGACACGTACTTCTTCTCGTACGGCTTCGAGGACGGCACCGGCGGTCCGAGCCGGGAGTACGTGCGGGGCTTCAGCTTCGCGGGCGGGCAGTACGTGCTGCAGGTGCGGTTCGACGAGGCGGCGCTGCCGGTGCGGTGCCGGCGGTTCGCGCAGGCGTCGACGGGCGCGCCGCGCGGCGGCCGGGCCGAGCTGACGGTGAGCGGCCGGCACCGCGCGGTGCACCTGGTGGACCAGGGGGTACGCCCGGGGATCCTGGGGATCGACTGGGACTGGGCGTAGGGGCCGCCGGGCCTCGGGCCTGGGCGGGCATCGGGGCTCCGAGCCTCGGGGCCTCGCGCCTCGGGACCCGGGCCTTACGCCTCCGGGCCCGCCACCAGCTTGCCGTTCTCGACGCGGACCGGGACCTCGGGGAGCGGCACGGTCGCCGGGCCCTGGAGGGCCTTGCCGGTGGTCACGTCGAAGCGGCTGCCGTGGCAGGGGCAGTTGCCCTCGTTGTCCTCGATCTTGTCGAGGACACAGCCGGCGTGGGTGCACTGGGCACTGAACGCCTTGTACTGGCCCTTGGCCGGGCAGTGCACCAGGAGCCGCTGCTCGCGGTAGAGCTTGGCGCCGCCGACGGGCACCTCGTCGGGCGCGCCGAGGGAGACCGGGGCGGTCGGGGTCGGGGTCTGGGCGTGGCCCAGCTTGGAGTCCGTGGAGCAGGCGGAGACACCCAGGCCGGCGGCCCCGGCGAGGGCGGCGCCTTTCAGCACGGTGCGGCGGGTGGACTGGCCGGACATGAGCGCTCCACGGGTTCACGGGGAAATCGGGGACAAGACACCCGAAGCGGGTGACCCGAACGACGATACCGGCGCGCTCACGGGGGCCTGCGGCGGGGCTGTCGTGACGTACGGGGCATGGGTTACCTTCCGGTACGTGATCGTCGTCGCGGGTGAGTCCCTGATCGACCTGGTTCCGGACGGGGCCACCGGCCCCCTGTCCCCGTTGCTGCCCCGGCCGGGCGGCGGCCCCTACAACACGGCGGTGGCCCTCGGGCGGATCGGCGCGGAGGCCGCCTTCTGCTCCCGGGTCTCGACCGACGCCTTCGGCGAGGCGCTGGTCGGCGGGCTGCGGGCGGCGGGAGTGGCGACCGGGCTCGTCCAGCGCGGGCCGGAGCCGACCAGCCTGGCGGTGGCCTCGGTGGGCCCGGACGGCTCGGCGCGCTACGGCTTCTACGTGGAGGGCACGGCGGACCGCCTCTTCACGCTGCCGGAGCGGCTGCCGGAGGACGTGCGGGCCGTGGCCTTCGGGACCTGCTCGCTGGCCCTGGAGCCGGGCGCGAGCGCGTACGAGGCGCTGCTGCGGCGTTCCTCCCGGGAGGGCGCCTTCACGCTGCTCGACCCGAACGTGCGGCCCGGCCTGATCCCGGACCCTGCGGCCTACCGGGAGCGCTTCGCGGGCTGGCTGCCGTACGTGTCGCTGCTGAAGCTGTCGGAGGAGGACGCGGCCTGGCTGGGCGGCTCCCCGGCCGAGTGGCTGGAGCGGGGCCCGGCGGCGGTGGTCCTCACCCGGGGCGCCGGAGGGCTGAGCGTCTTCACCCGGGCGTACGAGGTGGCGGTCCCGGCGGTCCGGGTGCGGGTGGTGGACACGATCGGCGCGGGCGACACGGTCAACGCGGCCCTGCTGCACGGACTCGCCGGCCGTGATCCGGCCGGCCTGTCCCGGGAGGAGTGGCGGGAGCTGCTGTCCTTCGCGGCGCGGGCGGCGGCGGTGACCTGCACGAGGGCGGGTGCGGAGCCACCGTACGGGCACGAGCTGGGCGACGGCTGAGGGGGTGGCCCCGCCGGTGTCGGCGGGGCCACCCCCTCAGGGGCCGGGGGCGGCGTCCGTCAGGCCTTGCGGGTCCCGGCGGTCGTCTTCTTCGCGGCGGTCTTCTTCGCCGGCGCGGCCTTCTTGGCGGCGGCCGCCTTGGCAGCCGTCGCCTTGGTGGCCGTCGCCTTCTTCGCGGGGGACTTCTTCGCGGGGGCCTTCTTGGCGCTCCGCGCGGCCGGGACCGAGGCGTCGCTGACCCGGTCGGCGCCCAGGATCTCGCGGAGGAACTTGCCGGTGTGGCTGGCCGGGACCGAGGCGACCTCCTCGGGCGTGCCCTCGGCGACGACGATGCCGCCACCGCTGCCGCCCTCGGGGCCCATGTCGATGAGCCAGTCCGCGGTCTTGATGACGTCCAGGTTGTGCTCGATGACGATCACCGAGTTCCCCTTGTCGACGAGACCGGACAGGACCTTGATCAGCTTCGAGATGTCCTCGAAGTGGAGGCCCGTGGTCGGCTCGTCCAGGACGTAGACCGTGCGCCCCGTGGAGCGCTTCTGCAGCTCGGAGGCCAGCTTGACGCGCTGGGCCTCGCCGCCGGAGAGGGTGGGCGCGGACTGGCCGAGGCGGACGTACCCGAGGCCGACCTCGTGGAGCGTGCGCAGGTGGCGGGCGATGGTCGGGACGGCCTCGAAGAAGTCCAGGGCCTCCTCGATCGGCATGTCCAGGACCTCGGCGATGGACTTGCCCTTGTAGTGGACCTCCAGGGTCTCCCGGTTGTACCGGGCGCCGTGGCAGACCTCGCACGGGACGTAGACGTCCGGGAGGAAGTTCATCTCGATCTTGATGGTGCCGTCGCCGGAGCAGTTCTCGCAGCGGCCGCCCTTGACGTTGAAGGAGAAGCGGCCGGGCAGATAGCCGCGGACCTTCGCCTCCATGGTCTCCGCGAAGAGCTTGCGGACGTGGTCGAAGACGCCGGTGTACGTCGCCGGGTTGGACCGCGGGGTGCGGCCGATGGGCGACTGGTCGACGTGCACGACCTTGTCGACGAGGTCGTCGCCGTCCACCCGGGTGTGGCGTCCGGGCACCGACTTGGCGCCGTTGAGCTCGCGCGCCAGGTGGGTGTAGAGGATGTCGTTGACCAGGGTCGACTTGCCGGAGCCGGAGACTCCGGTGACGGCGGTGAGGACGCCGAGCGGGAAGGAGACGTCGATGTCCCGCAGGTTGTTCTCGCGGGCGCCGTGCACGGTGAGGCGGCGCGACGGGTCCACGGGGCGGCGGATGTCCGGGGTGGGGATGGCCTTGCGGCCCGACAGGTACTGCCCGGTCATCGACTCCTCGTTGGCCAGGAGCTCCTTCAAGGGGCCGGAGTGGACGACCTTGCCGCCGTGCTCACCGGCGCCGGGGCCGATGTCCACGACCCAGTCGGCGACCTTGATGGTGTCCTCGTCGTGCTCGACCACGATGAGGGTGTTGCCCATGTCGCGGAGCCGGACCAGGGTCTCGATGAGCCGGTGGTTGTCGCGCTGGTGCAGGCCGATGGACGGCTCGTCGAGCACGTAGAGCACGCCGACCAGGCCGGAGCCGATCTGGGTGGCGAGCCGGATGCGCTGGGCCTCGCCGCCGGAGAGGGTGCCGGCGGCCCGGTTGAGCGAGAGGTAGTCGAGGCCGACGTCGACGAGGAAGCGCAGCCGCTCGTTGACCTCCTTCAGGACCCGCTCGGCGATCTTCTTGTCGCGCGCGTTGAGCGTGAGGCGGCCGAGGAAGTCGGCGCAGTCGCTGATCGACATGGCGGAGACCTCGGCGATGGACTTCTCCATCACGGTAACCGCGAGCACGATCGGCTTGAGGCGGGTGCCCTCGCAGGTGGGGCACGGCACCTCGCGCATGTAGCCCTCGAAGCGCTCGCGGCTGGAGTCGCTCTCGGCCTCGCTGTGCCGCCGCTTCACGAAGGAGACGGCGCCCTCGAAGGCGGGGGTGGTGTAGGCCCGCTCGCGGCCGTACCGGTTCCGGTAGCGGACCTCGACCTGGGTCTTGTGGCCGTGCATGAGGGCCTTCTTGGCCCGCTGCGGCAGCCCGGCGTACGGGATGTCGGTGCGGAAGCCCAGCGCCTGGGAGAGCCCGCCGATGAGCCGGCCGAAGTACTCCTTGGTGTGCCCGTGCGACCAGGGGTGGATGGCGCCCTCGTCGAGGGACTTCTCCTCGTCGGGGACGACCAGCTCGGGGTCGACCTCCATGCGGGTGCCGATGCCGGTGCAGTCCGGGCAGGCGCCGAAGGGCGAGTTGAAGGAGAAGGAGCGCGGCTCCAGCTCCTCGAAGGACAGGTCGTCGTACGGGCAGTAGAGGTGCTCCGAGTACATCCGCTCGCGCTCGGGGTCGTCCTCGGCGAGGTCGACGAAGTCGAGCACGACCATGCCGCCGGAGAGCCCGAGCGCGGTCTCGACCGAGTCGGTGAGGCGGCGCTTGGCGCTGTCCTTCACGGTGAGGCGGTCGATGACCACCTCGATCGTGTGCTTCTCCTGCTTCTTCAGGGTCGGCGGCTCGCTGAGCTGGATCGTCTGCCCGTCGACCCGGGCGCGGCTGTAGCCCTTGGTCTGGAGGTCGGCGAAGAGGTCGACGAACTCGCCCTTGCGCTCGCGCACCAGCGGCGACAGGACCTGGAAGCGGCTGCCCTCGGGCAGCTCCAGGACCTTGTCGACGATGGCCTGCGGCGACTGGCGGGAGATCGGCCGGCGGCACTCCGGACAGTGCGGCTTGCCGATGCGGGCGAAGAGCAGCCGGAGGTAGTCGTAGACCTCGGTGATCGTGCCGACCGTCGAGCGCGGGTTGCGCGAGGTCGACTTCTGGTCGATGGAGACGGCGGGCGACAGACCTTCGATGAAGTCGACGTCCGGCTTGTCCATCTGGCCGAGGAACTGGCGGGCGTAGGAGGAGAGCGACTCGACGTACCGGCGCTGCCCCTCGGCGAAGATCGTGTCGAACGCGAGGGAGGACTTGCCCGACCCGGAGAGCCCGGTGAAGACGATCAGGGAGTCACGGGGGAGGTCGAGCGAGACGTTCTTGAGGTTGTGCTCACGAGCGCCACGGACGATGAGACGGTCGGCCACGCCGGTCCGCACCTTTCTTGAGAGAGCGGATGTGCCAGAGCATCCAACAACCAAGGATGCCTGATGCTTCCGACGAGCCTATAGCACGCACATTCGATTTCCGGCGTTCCGCTGCCCTCTTCACCCGAACGGGTGGCGACACCCCGTCGGCGCTAGGGTCTGCGCCATGATCGACCATGTGCGTGACCTGACCTCCGTGCGCGAGGCGACCGACCGGCTCCTCGACGCGGCCGCCTCCTGGGACAACGCGGCGCTCGCCGAGCCGTCACGGCTTCCGGGCTGGAGCCGCGGCCACGTCCTCGCCCACCTCGCCCGCAACGCCGACGCTCTGGTGAACGTGCTCCGGGGCCTGCCGATGTACGAGGACGGCGAGACCCGCGACGCCGACATCGAGCGGGACGCCGGCCGCCCCCTCGACGTCCAGCTCGCCGACCTGCGCGCCACCGCGGACCGCTTCCAGGCCGTCTGCGACGAGCCCGCCGCCTGGGACCGGACCGTGGAGCTGCGCAACGGCGTCACCGACAGCGCCTCCCGGGTGCCCTTCCGCCGCTGGGTCGAGGTGGCCCTGCACCACGTCGACCTGGGCGCCGGCTACGAGCTCGCCGACCTCCCCCGGGAGTTCCTGCTGCGCGAGATCGACTTCCTCGCCGACCGCTGGTCCGGCCGCCCCGAGGTGCCGCCGGTGACCCTGCGCACCCCCGACGGCACCGACCGCGGGCGGACCGGGGGCACCGAGGGCGCCCCGGTCACCGTCACCGGCTCCCTGGACGAGCTCGTCGGCTGGCTGGCCGGCCGCGGCGACAAGGGCGCGGCGCTCGCCACCGAGGGCGGCCCGCTCCCCCAGCTCCCGCCCCTGTAGCCGCCGTTGCCGCCCCGGGCTCCGCGGCCCGGGGATAGGCTGAGGCCATGACGTACAGCGGAGCGGTGAAGGTCGGCGGACCTGCGGACGTGCACGAACTGACCGACCTGATGATCTCGAAGGTCGCGGTCGGCGAGATGAACAACAACGCGTATCTGCTGCGCTGCCGGGCGACCGGCGAGCAGCTGCTGATCGACGCGGCCGCCGAGGCCGGGACCCTGCTCACGCTGATCGGTGACGACGGCATCGCGTCCGTCGTCACCACCCACCAGCACGGCGACCACTGGCAGGCGCTGGCCGAGGTCGTCGACGCCACCGGCGCGCGCACGTACGCCGGGGCGTACGACGCGGAGGGCATCGACGTCCCCACCGACGTCCTCGTCCAGGACGGCGACACGGTCACGGTCGGCCGGGTCGAGCTCACCGCCCGGCGTCTCGTCGGGCACACGCCGGGCTCGATCGCGCTGGTCTACGACGACCCGCACGGCCACCCGCACCTCTTCACCGGCGACTGCCTCTTCCCGGGCGGCGTAGGCGGCACCTGGGGCGACGCGGAGGCCTTCGCGAGCCTGATCCACGACGTCGAGACCAAGCTCTTCGGCGCGCTGCCGGACGAGACCTGGGTCTACCCCGGCCACGGCAACGACACCACGCTGGGTGACGAGCGCCCGCACCTGGAGGAGTGGCGCGAGCGCGGCTGGTGATCCCGACGCGCCCCCGCACGCCCCCGTAACCCGGACGGCGGGCGGGTAGTTGGCGCCACATGCGCCACAGTCACGCTCCGTCGATGGGGCGGCTCGCCGCCGCCTCACTCGTCGGCACCGCCATCGAGTTCTTCGACTTCTTCGTCTACGGGACCGCCGCCGCGCTCGTTCTCGGCCCGCTGTTCTTCCCGAACTTCTCGCCCCTCGCCGGCACCCTGGCGGCCTTCGGCACCTTCGCGATCGGCTTCGTCTCCCGCCCGCTCGGCTCGGTCCTCTTCGGGCACGTGGGCGACCGGTACGGGCGGCGGCCGGTGCTCTTCGCCTCGCTGCTGCTCACCGGCTGCGCCACGGTCGCCGTCGGCTGCGTCCCGACGTACGAGAGCATCGGCATCGCCGCGCCCCTGCTCCTGCTCGTCCTGCGCTTCCTCCAGGGGCTCGGTCTGGGCGGCGAATGGGGCGGGGCGGTGCTGCTCACCGCCGAGCACGCCCCGGAGCGGCGGCGGGCGCTGTGGGCCAGCTTCCCGCAGATCGGGCCCGCGGTCGGCTTCCTGCTGGCGAACGGGGTGATGCTGGCGCTGACGGCCGGACTGAGCGACGCCGACTTCCGCTCCTGGGGCTGGCGGGTGCCGTTCTGGGCCGCCGGGCTGCTCGCCGCGGCCGGTCTCGGGCTGCGCTCCTCGCTCGCCGAGACGCCCCGGTTCGAGGAGATGGCCGCCTCGGGGCAGCGGGCGGAGGCGCCGCTGAAAGAAGTGTTCCGCGGGCACTGGCGGCTCGTGCTGCTGACGGCGGGCGCACTGGCCGTCGGCTACGCCGTCTTCTACACGGTCTCCACCTGGGCGCTGACCTACGGCACCGAACGGCTCGGCGTGTCCAGCACGGTGATGCTGGTCTGCGTGATGTCGGCGGTGGCGATCAAGGGGGCGGTGACCCCGTTCGCGGCGATGCTCGGCGACCGGTACGGGCGCCGGACGCTCTGCCTGGCGGGCTGCGCGGCCTCGGCGGTGTGGATGTTCCCGATGGTGGCGCTGCTGCACACCGCGGTGCCGCTGCTGATGTTCCTCGGCTTCCTCGGCTCGCTGCTGGCGTTCATCACCATGTTCTCGGTGGTCGCCGCGTACCTTCCCGAGCTGTACGAGCCGCGGGTGCGCTGCACGGGCGCGGCCGTCGGTTACAACCTGGCCGGCGTGCTGGGCGGGGCGCTCACCCCGATCGTCGCGACCGCGGTCTCCGAGGGCGGCGAGGGGCCGCCGTGGGGCGTGGCCGCCTATCTGACGGTGGTGGCGCTGGTGAGCCTGGGCTGCTTCGCCCTGCTCCCGGAGACGCTGCCGTCGCGGGTGGCGGCCCCGGAGCCCGCCTAGCGGCGCGGAAACGGCACAGGGGCCGGTCCGGGTGGCGTGACACCACCCGCACCGGCCCCTCTCCGCGTCGGGTGTCAGGCTCCGACGCTGTCCTTCTCGGTCTCTCCGGCGTCGACCGCCGGGGCCTCGGCGGCCTCGCGCTGCGCCTGCTTCCTGGAGGCGATCAGGCTGGTGATGGTCGTGATGACCAGGACACCGCCGATGACCGTCAGCGAGAACGGGATGCTGATCTCCGGGACGTGGACCCCGGACTCGTGCAGTGCGTGCAGCACCAGCTTCACGCCGATGAAGCCGAGGATCACCGACAGGCCGTAGCTGAGGTGGACCAGCTTCTTGAGCAGGCCGCCGATCAGGAAGTACAGCTGCCGCAGACCCATGAGGGCGAAGGCGTTGGCGGTGAAGACGATGTACGGGTCCTGGGTGAGGCCGAAGATCGCCGGGATCGAGTCGAGGGCGAAGAGGATGTCGGTGGTGCCGATGGCCAGCATGACGACCATCAGCGGGGTCAGCACCCGCTTGCCGTTGCTGACGATGAAGAGCTTCGTGCCGTGGTACCGGTCGGCGACGCCGAACTTCTTCTCGACGGTCTTGAGGAGGCGGTTCTCCTCCCAGTCGTCCTCGTCGTCGTCGGAGCGCGCCTCCTGGATCAGCTTCCAGGCGGTGTAGATGAGGAACGCGCCGAAGATGTAGAAGATCCACGAGAAGTTGGCGATGACCGCCGCGCCGGCGGCGATGAAGATCGCACGCAGCACCAGGGCGATCAGCACACCCACGAGCAGCACGCGCTGCTGCAGGTGCGAGGGCACCGAGAACTTCGCCATGATCAGGACGAAGACGAACAGGTTGTCGACACTCAGCGACTTCTCGGTGATGAAGCCGGCGAAGAACTCGCCCGAGGCCTGGCTGGTGCCGAACACCATCAGGCCCAGGCCGAAGAGGACGGCGAGGGCGATCCAGACGATCGTCCAGATGCCGGCTTCCTTCACCGACACGTCATGGGGCTTGCGCCCGATGAAGAAGTCGACCGCGATAAGGGCACCCAGACCGAGAATGGTCAGCACCCACAGGGTCATCGAAACGTCCACTGCGCCTCCGGCGTCGTACGGCTTGTGATCAGCGTCGTCGCTGCCGGAGGTCTCTTCCACCCGGGCACGGCCCGGGCCGACGCCCCGGGATCAGATCACTGGATCCGTCCGTACTGACGGGCACGTCGCGCTTGGGGAGTACTCCCCTCCGCGTAAAAAAGACTACCCGAAAACCCAAGAGAAGGTAAAGGGATGGGTAAAGTCGAGCCAAACCCGCAGGTCAGAGATCCCATTGCCGTCGGGCGTCGGCCACCTGGGAGAGCACCTGCCGCAGCACCGCACTGCCCTGAGGCACCCTCGGCGGCTCGTACGTCCAGGCATGCCCCACCCAGGGATCGGCGAGGTGGTCCTCGGGTACCGGCGTGAGCCGCGTCAGCGAGCGCCACAGCGGATCGAGCACCGGTCCGTACGCGGCGGCGTCCGCCCGGTCCGCGACCATCAGCAGATGCAGGCCGACCTCCGGGCCCTCGTCGGCGAGATAGCGCAGCTGGTTGACCGCCCGGTCGTCGAAGCCGTGCGGGAAGTCGTGCACGACGAGGAGGTGCTCGGCCGTGTCGACGCCGGGCGGCAGGTCGTCGGCGGCACCGGCGCGGACCGCCATCTGCAGCAGGTCGACCCGCTCGGTGAGCTGGGCGAGAACGGCCGAGACCCCGGCGGCACCGGCCGCCGGCGGGCCCGCGAGCACCCCGGCCTCCACCAGCGGGGCGAACGCGCCCGCACCCGCACCCGCCGGGTCGATCACCCGCACTCGGAAGCCGTCCGCCGGATACACCGCGACCAGCCGGGCCACGAGCGCGACGGCCGTGTCCAGGGCGAGCGCGCGCAGCTCGGCCTCGTCGAGGAGCGCGGCCGCCTCGCCGTGGCCGCGCCCCGAGTCCACCCAGAGCCCCCGGGCCAGCGGGAGCCGGGCCAGGAACGGGATGCGCAGCCCGGTGCGCTCGGGGAGGTGGAGGTCACCGAGGCGCACGGCCATCGGCGCCTCCATGGGGACCCGGTAGGCCTGCCAGACGGGGCTGTCCCAGCGGGCGTAGGCGGCGGGCAGCGCCGGCTCGACGACCTCGGACTCGGCGGTGAGCTGCGCCAGGTCGCGGTCGAGCGCCTCCTGGGCGCGGGCGGTGAGCTCGTCGTGCTTCGCCCGGGCCGCGGCCCGGGCGGCGTCCCCGGCGCCACCGATGCGGGCGCGCGGGTCGGACAGGGCCCGGTCGAGCTCCTGGTCGAGGCGGGACTCGGCGAACTGGCAGGCGCTGCGGTAGGCGGCGGCCGTGCGGGCCAGGTCCTCGAACATGCCCCACACCTGGTTGTAGAGGCGCTCGTCCATGGACCAGCCCGTGGCGTCGCCCGCGACGGGGGCCGGGTGGGCCGGCGGGGCCGGGGGCTGCTCGGGCCGCGGCGGGGCGGCGTCGGGCGCGGGGCGGCGGCCCCGGTGCGTGTAGTCGATGGGCCCGCCGGGGGCGGCCGGGGCGGGCTGCCGGACCCGGTCGGCCTCGGGGACGCGTGGGGGCGGGGCGGCGACGGAGCGTGCCAGGCCCTGGGCGACGGCCTCCAGGATGGAGCCGGCGAGCTCCGCGGGGCGGTCCAGGCCCTGGTCGGCGAGGAGCGCGGCGAGTCCGCCCTCGTACCCCTGGCCGACGGCCCGGACCTTCCAGGTGTCCTGGCGGCGGTAGAGCTCCAGGGCGACGAGCGCGGACTCCTGGTCGAGGCCGGTGATGGTGTAGTCGGCGATGCCGGTGCCGTCGGGTGCCGTGACGGTGACGACGGGAGCGGCGGATGCGCCGAAGCGGGGCGGGCCCTCCACGCCGACCGGCAGGGCGAGCAGGACGCAGACGCGGTGGACGGTGTCCTCGACGGCCTCCAGGTCGACCGCGAGCCGGTGCGTGGTCGCGGCCTGCCGGGGCACCTCGACCCCGGGCAGCGCGGTCGCCCCGGGATGGGCGACGGCCCCGGTGCCCGGGACGCGTCCCCCCTCGTCGACCAGGGTGACGGCGGCGAGGACCGGATGACCGGCCGAGACCCGGATCTCCAGACGGGTGTGGGGCAGGGGGTGGTTCTGCCCCCGGACCAGCTCGGCGGTCATCTGCTGCGTCTCTCCGTACGTGCGAACGTGCTGCTTACAGGACCGGGAAGATCGACGGCATCAGGTCCTGGAAGGTGCGGCCGTTGGCCGAGTTGCCCAGGGCCGTCATCTGCCAGCCCGAACCGGCCCGGTGCACCTTGGCCATGATCTGGGCCGTGTACTGGCCGCCGCCGTGGAGCGTGTAGCGGGCGAGCTCCTGGCCGTTGGTCTCGTCGACCAGGCGGCAGAACGCGTTCTGCACCTCCTGGAAGGACTGGCCGGTGAAGGAGTTCACCGTGAAGACGATCTGGTCGATGTGGACCGGGACGCGCTGGAGGTCGACCAGGATCGCCTCGTCGTCGCCGCCCTGGCCGACGCCGCCCACCAGGTTGTCACCGGTGTGACGGACCGAGCCGTCGTCGCTGACGAGGTGGCGGAAGAAGACCACGTCCACCGGCTGCTTGTCGGCGAACAGCACGGCGGAGGCGTCCAGGTCGATCTCACGGGTGCGCGAGCCGAACAGGCCGCGGCGGGGCGCCGCCTGCCAGCCGAGGCCCATCCGCACGGACGTGAGGCTGCCCCCGTCCTTCTTCTCCAGGCTGATGGCCTGCCCCTTGGTCATGTTGACCGTCACGCGCTGCCCCTCTCATCGGTGTGAGCAGCACCCTACGCAGGGGCACTGACAACGCGCCGGGAGCGGCCCGGTTTTGTGTCGCTCTTGCAACACACCGGGCCGCCGTCCGCGGGCATCCGACCTGCCGGTCAGGCCAGTCCGGCCTCCTTCATCTGGCGCAGCTCCTTCTTCAGCTCCGACACCTCGTCGCGCAGCCGCGCGGCGACCTCGAACTGCAGCTCGGCGGCGGCGGCCTTCATGCGGTCGGTCATCTCCTCGATGATCGAGGCCAGTTCGGTCGCGGGGCGGTCGCCGAGCTCGACGGTGGAGCCGGCCTTCCCCGCCCTGCCCTTCGGCGCGTGCGCGGCGAGCGAGGGGACGGGGGCCTTGGCGCCCTTGCCGTCCTTCGACTTGCGGTAGCCGCTGCCGAGCAGCTCCTCGGTGTCGACCTCCTCGCGCGCGATGGTGGCGACGATGTCGTTGATCTTCTTGCGCAGCGGCTGCGGGTCGATGCCGTGGGCCTTGTTGTAGGCGACCTGCTTCTCCCGGCGCCGGTTGGTCTCGTCGATGGCCTGCGCCATCGCCGGGGTGATGGTGTCCGCGTACATGTGGACCTGGCCCGAGACGTTGCGCGCGGCGCGGCCGATGGTCTGGATGAGCGAGGTGCCGGAGCGCAGGAAGCCCTGCTTGTCGGCGTCGAGGATGGCGACCAGGGACACCTCGGGCAGGTCGAGGCCCTCGCGGAGCAGGTTGATGCCGACCAGCACGTCGTACTCGCCGGCCCGCAGCTCGCGCAGCAGCTCGATCCGGCGCAGGGTGTCGACGTCGCTGTGCAGATAGCGCACCTGGATGCCCAGCTCCAGGAAGTAGTCCGTGAGGTCCTCGGCCATCTTCTTGGTGAGCGTGGTGACCAGCACGCGCTCGTCGCGCTCGGTGCGCAGCCGGATCTCGTGCACCAGGTCGTCGATCTGGCCCTCGGTGGGCTTGACCACGACCTCGGGGTCGACGAGCCCGGTCGGGCGGATGATCTGCTCGACGAAGCCGTCGCCCCGGGAGAGCTCGTACGTGCCCGGGGTGGCGGAGAGGTAGACGGTCTGGCCGATCCTCTTCTGGAACTCCTCCCACTTCAGCGGCCTGTTGTCGAGGGCGGAGGGGAGCCGGAAGCCGTGGTCGACGAGGGTGCGCTTGCGGGAGGCGTCGCCCTCGTACATCGCGCCGATCTGCGGGACGGTGACGTGCGACTCGTCGATGACGAGCAGGAAGTCCTCCGGGAAGTAGTCCAGGAGGGTGTTGGGCGGGGAGCCGGGCTCGCGGCCGTCGAAGTGCATCGAGTAGTTCTCGATGCCGGAGCAGGAGCCGATCTGGCGCATCATCTCGATGTCGTACGTGGTCCGCATGCGCAGGCGCTGGGCCTCCAGCATCTTCCCCTGCTTCTCCAGCTCCTTGAGGCGCTGGTCCAGCTCGCGCTCGATGTCGTTGACGGCCCGCTCCATGCGCTCGGGGCCCGCGACGTAGTGGCTGGCGGGGAAGACGTACAGCTGCCGGTCGTCGCTGATGACCTCGCCGGTGAGCGGGTGCAGCGTGGAGAGCGCCTCGATCTCGTCGCCGAACATCTCGATGCGGACGGCGAGCTCCTCGTAGACCGGGAAGATCTCGATGGTGTCGCCGCGGACGCGGAAGGTGCCGCGGGTGAACGCCAGGTCGTTGCGGGTGTACTGGATGTCGACGAAGCGGCGCAGCAGCTGGTCGCGGTCGATCTCGTCGCCGACCTTGAGGTCGACCATCCGGTCGACGTACTCCTGGGGGGTGCCGAGACCGTAGATGCAGGAGACGGAGGCGACCACGATGACGTCACGACGGGTCAGCAGCGAGTTGGTCGCGGAGTGGCGCAGCCGCTCGACCTCCTCGTTGATCGAGGAGTCCTTCTCGATGTAGGTGTCGGACTGCGGGACGTACGCCTCGGGCTGGTAGTAGTCGTAGTACGAGACGAAGTACTCGACCGCGTTGTTCGGCAGGAGCTCGCGGAACTCGTTGGCCAGCTGGGCGGCGAGCGTCTTGTTCGGCGCCATCACCAGGGTGGGGCGCTGGAGCTTCTCGATCATCCAGGCGGTCGTCGCCGACTTTCCGGTACCGGTGGCGCCGAGCAGGACGACGTCCTTCTCGCCTGCGCGGATGCGCCGGTCGAGCTCGGCGATGGCGGCGGGCTGGTCGCCGCTGGGCTGGTAGGGGCTGACGACCTCGAAGGGCGCCACCGTACGTTCGATCTTGGAAACGGGCCGCATGGAACCACCGTACGACCCGGCACTGACAGCCGGGTGGTGATCGGCTCAGCGCCGCGGTCGGAGCGGGCTGGTCACCAGTCCTGGGAGCGGTACGTGCCGCGGTGGGCGCCCCTGCGGGCCGTGCGGGCGGCGGGCCGGGACGACGACCAGTTCGCGGGCTCGCCGTACGCGGGGGCGCGGCGCGGGGCGGGCACGCCGGGGGCGCCGTGGCGGTAGCCGCCGCGGGCCGTGGGCTTCTGCCAGTCGGGCTCGCCCATGACGAGCAGCGGGTCGAACATGACCACGACGGCGGCCAGCAGGAGGAAGACGGCAGGCCCGATCAGCATGGGCAGCAGGAGCGAGGTGGCGGTGTCGCCGCCGCCCTGGGCGGGCGTGCCGTGCAGCTCGACGTCGACCGCCGCCATGGCGGTGTAGTGCATGCCGCTGACGGCCAGGCCCATGACCAGGCTGGCGCCGAGGCTGGCGAGGAAGCCGTGGATGGAGACGGCCGCCCAGAGGGCGACGGTGGCGGCCACGACGGCGATGACCACGGAGAGGGCGACCGTGAGGGTGTCGTAGGAGATCTGGCCGTGCAGCCGCATGCCGGCCATGCCCAGGTAGTGCATGGTGGCGACGCCGAGTCCGGTGATGGTGCCGCCGGTGACCAGGGTCAGGGCGGTGGCGCCGCGGTAGCCCACGATGAAGATGCCGATGCCCACCATGACGACGGCGACGCCGAGACTGGCGAAGGTGATGGGCCGGTCGTAGCTGATGGGGGCCTGCTGGACGGAGAAGCCCATCATGGCGATGAAGTGCATGGTCCAGATGCCGGTGCCTATGGAGGTGGCGCCGAGCGCGAGCCAGCCGGCTTTGAAGGTGTCGTCGTGGCGCAGCGACCGTGTGGTGCAGCGCAGCCCGAGCGCCCCGCCGAGGCAGGCCATGAGGAAGGCCGCCACCGGCGTGACGAGTCCGTAGCTGAATCCGTCGACCGTGCCCTGCATGAGCGTCTGTCCTCCACCCCTGGTGCAACGTCGTCCGAAAACAGTCGGTACCGCTGAGTAGTGCTACCGGATTATGGCGCCAGGCGGGGCCCCTCGGCCACGCCGTCCGGGAATTGACCTGCCCGGTTGTCAGTGCCGGGTCGTACCGTGGCCGGCATGGAGAGCGAGAAGCCGACGACGGTACGGACGGCCGGGCGCGTGGAGTGGACGGTGGTGCCCAGCACCCTCGGTCCCCTGCTGCTCGCCGCGACGGAGCGGGGTCTGGTGAGTGTGGTCTTCCACGCCGACGACCGGGTGCGCGACCGGGCCCTGGAGCGGCTCGCGGGTGCCCTGGGCGGGGAGCTCGCGGAGAGCGCGGAGGGCCTGCTGGCCGAGCCGGTGCGGCAGCTCGCCGACTACTTCGGCGAGAGGCGTCGCGGCTTCGCCGTCAAGCTGGACTGGTCGCTGGTGACCGGATTCAACCGCCAGGTCCTGCGCGAACTCGCCGAGCGCGTCCCGTACGGGACCGTGGTGGGGTACGGGGAGCTGGCACGCCGCGTCGGGCAGCCGGGGGCGGCCCAGGCGGTCGGCGCGGCGATGGGCGCCAATCCGCTGCCGGTGGTGGTGCCGTGCCACCGCGTGGTGGAGAGCGACGGCGGGATCGGGGGCTTCGGCGGGGGTCTGGAGACCAAGCGCAGGCTCCTCGCCCTGGAAGGGGTGCTGCCGGAACCGCTGTTCTGAGCCGGGGCGTCTGCCCGGAGGCCGCCCGGCCGTTCCCACGCTGTGGGAAGGCTGGCACTATGCGTAAGTGACCACCACGCCAGACGCCCCTGACGCGCTCCAGTCGACCGAGATATCCGGCCCCCTCTCGCCCGAGCGGCTTCCGGCACTGCGCCGGCGCATCCAGGCCGTGCTGATCACCACCCAGATCCTGGGCGGTCTGGGCATCGCCACCGGAGTGGCGCTGGCCGCGGTCCTCGCCAAGGAGGTCAGCGGTACGGAGGCGCTGTCGGGGCTCGCCTCGACGGCCTCGGTGGCGGGTCCCGCCCTGCTCGCGATGCCGCTCGCCTCGCTGATGTCGACCCGGGGCCGGCGCGCCGGACTCGTCCTCGCCTATCTCGTCGGCGCCGTCGGCGCGGGTGTCGCGGTCCTCGGCGCGGTCCTGGACAGCTTCCCCGTGCTGCTCGTCGGCCTGGTCGGCTTCGGGGCCGGCTCCTCGGCCAACCTGGCGGCCCGCTTCGCCGCGGCCGACCTGGCCGAGCCCGACCGGCGGGCCCGGTCCATCTCGACGGTCGTGTGGGCCACCACCATCGGCGCCGTCCTCGGTCCCAACATCGCCGCCCCGGCCGGGGAGAGCGTCGCCGGCCTCGGCATTCCGGTGGCGGCCGGGCCCTTCGTCTGGGCGTCCGGCGTGTTCGTGATCTCGGCCCTCGTGGTGGCCCTGCTGCTGCGCCCCGACCCGCTCCTGACGGCGCGGGCGCTGGCAGGTCCCGAGGGGGACGCGGCGGCGGAGGGCCGCTCCCTGAAGGCGGGGCTGCGGGCGGTACGGGAGTCCTCGCGGGCCAAGCTGGCCCTGGTCACCGTGGCCGGCTCGCACACGGCGATGGTGTCGATCATGTCGATGACGCCGGTCGCGCTCAGCCACCACGGGGCGGACATCCGGCTGATCGGCCTGGTCATCAGCGGACACATCGCGGGCATGTACGCCTTCTCGCCGGTGATGGGCTGGCTGTCGGACCGGCTCGGCCGGCTGTCGGTGATCGGCCTGGCCGTCGCCCTGATCGCCGTCGCGGCTCTCCTCGCGGGCACGGCGGGACCGAGCCACGGGCAGACCGCGCTCGGCCTCTTCGTCCTCGGCCTCGGCTGGTCGGCGGGGCTCGTCTCCGGTTCGGCCCTCCTGACGGACTCCGTCCCGCAGGCCGCCCGGGCGGCGGTCCAGGGCCTCTCCGACTTCATCATGAACACCGCGGCCGGGGTCGGCGGCCTGGCGGCGGGCCTCATCGTCTCCACGGTGGGATACGGCTGGCTGAACGCGGTGGGCGCGTGCCTGCTGGTGCCGATGGCGCTGCTGGCGCTGCGGGGCGCGGTGCGGCGGGATGCGGTGCGGCGGGATGCGGTGCGGCGGGCCTGAGGAGCGTGGATCCGGGATACCGGATCCAGGATCCAACATCCCCTGTCCGGCATCCCGTATCCGGCATCCCGTATCCGGTATTCCGTATCCGGCATCCCCTGTCCGGCGTCCCCTGTCCGGCATCCACCATCCGCCCGCCTCAGTGCGGAACCACCGGGGAACTCGCCCCCGCCGCCACTCGGCGCGGCGCCCCCGTCCCGTCCGCGGGCACGCTCCACACCGCGCCCCCGTACGCGTAGGAGACCGTGCCGGGCCCGGTCCAGGACGCCTGGTCGTCGACGGACCGGGTGTCGGCGAGCGGGTGTTCGCGCAGGGTGGCGAGGTCGAGGACGTACAGGCGCCAGGGTGCGGCGGAGTCGGTGGAGACCTTCTTCTTGTAGGCGATGCGGGTGCCGTCCGGGGAGAGCGAGGGGCACTCGACGTTCTCCTTGATCGCGCGTGCGGACCAGTTGCGCAGGTCGCCCTCGACCAGGTGGGTGCGGCCCTGGGTGGAGACGGTGGCGTAGAAGCGGTTGTCGTCCCGGGCGAAGCTGACGCCCCAGTAGTTGACGTCGGGGGCGTGGTGCCGGCGCCCGTCGAGGGTGAGCGGGATCTGCTCGATGTTCTTGATCAGGTAGCCGGTGCGCAGGTCGAGGATCGAGGTCCGGGTGGCGAACGCCGAGGTGTTGTAGGAGTCGCCGGTCGCGAAGGTCGTCCAGGCGAGCACCCGGCCGGAGGCGGAGACCCGGGCCCGGTTGGGGATGCCGGGCAGGCTCATCCGGCGCAGTTCGCGCAGCTGCCGGTCGAGCACGAGGACGTACGAGCGGGCGGGCAGTCCCGGGCGGCGCTGGAGGCAGAGCGCGGTGGTCGCGGCGGCGTGGAAGCGGTCGCAGCGCGGTCCGCCGACGAGGCGGGCGCCGGGTGCCGCCGGGTCCTGGCGGGCGACGCGTCCGCTGGCGGTGTCACGGAAGTAGAGGGCGCCCGGGGGCCCGTCGAGGTCGAAGCCGGTGTCGGCGCCCGCGACCCCCGCCCGCGGGTGTTCGGCGGCGGCGCGCAGGGTGTAGGCGGTGGCGCCGCCGACGAGGAGCAGGGCTCCCAGGAGGAGTGCCCACAGGCGACGGGCGGTCATGTCGTGGTCCTTCCGTGCGGTGGTTCGGCGGGCAGCAGGCGGGCGGCGCACACGAGGGCCGTCGCGAGCCCGGCCGAGGCGAGGACGAGGGCGGTGGACGGCCCCCACAGGGTCCAGGCCGCGCCGAAGCCGGTGGCGGCGGCGACCTTGGCGAGGGCCTGCGCCGTCTGGACGAGGGCGAGCCCGCTGGCGCGCCGGGCGGCCGGGAGCAGGGGGCCGGTGAGGGCCATCAGGACCCCGTCGGTGGCGGCGTAGAAGACCCCGAGCAGGGCGAGGACCCCGCCGATGAGGACCGCGTCCGGCACGGGGGCGAGGAGCAGGGCCATGGCGAGGAGCAGGGCTCCGTGCCCGTACAGGAAGGGGCGCCGGCGGCCGATGCGGTCGGCGAGCCGTCCGGCGGGCACGGCGAGCAGCAGGTAGGCGGCCGCGGCGCCGAGCGGCAGGAACGGGAACCAGGTGGCGTCCAGCGCGGTCCTGCGCTGGAGCAGCAGGTAGAGGAAGGCGTCGCCGACGGTGGCCGCGCCGAGGAGCGCGGTGGCGAACGCGACCCGGCGCACGGCGGGCTGCCGGAGCAGGGCCGGCAGGCCGAGCGGTTCGCGTGCGGGGCGCACGGTCTCCCGGCGCCCGCCGGGGACGAGCACGACGAGGAGCAGCACCCCCAGGAGCCCGACGCAGAAGCTGACGACGAAGACGGCGTCGTACGCGTCGGCGGTCGCCCACAGCAGCGCGAAGGCGGCCAGGGGGCCGAGGAGGGCGCCGGTGGTGTCCATGGCCCGGTGCACGCCGAAGGCGCGGCCGAGGGCGTCGGGCGGGCTTTCGAGGGTGATGAGCGCGTCGCGCGGGGCGGTGCGGATGCCCTTGCCGAGCCGGTCGGCGGCGAGCGAGGCGGCGATGAGGCCGGTCGCACCGCCCGCGAGGAGCAGGCCGAGCCGGGAGCAGGCGGACAGGGCGTAGCCGATGCCGGCGATCCGCTTGTGCCGGCCGCCCCGGTCGGCGGCGTGTCCGCCGAGGAGCCGGACGAGCGCGGTGGCACCGGTGAACAGCCCGTCGAGGAATCCGAACTGGAGCGGGGTCAGGCCGAGCCCGAGGACCAGGTAGAGCGGCAGCACGGCGGTGACCATCTCGGAGGACACGTCGGTGACGAGGCTGACGGCGCCGAGGGCGAGGACGGTGGCGGGGACACGCCGCCGCACCCCGGAGGGTGCGGACGGCGCGCCGCGGCGACCGGTGGTCGCGAGGTACATCAGTGGCAGGTGTAGGTCGGGCCGGTGTCCTTGACCAGACCGTCGGTGCCGACGTACTGCCAGCTGTACGTGGTGTCGGTGAAGTCCAGCTTCAGCACCCCGTACGGGCCGCTGATCCGCTTCTGGCTGTTGGGCTGGACGGTCTCGATGGGGTACGGCTCGGCGCCGCCCATGCCGCCGACGATCTCGACGATGCCGTCCGCGGTGGCCTTGCCGTTCGGGTCCTGCGGGGCGAAGCGCTCGTAGTGGTGGTCGTGCCCGTTGAGGACGAGGTCGGCCTTGGCCGCGTAGAGGATCTGCCAGACCGGCTTGGACACGGGGTCGTTGCCGTGGCCGCCGGACGAGTACAGCGGGTGGTGGAAGTAGGCGGCGACGCAGCTCTTGGCGTTGCGGGCGAGGTCGTCCTTGAGCCACTGGATCTGGGCGGCGTCGTCGAAGGAGTTGGAGTCGAGGGCGACGAAGTGCCAGTTGCCCTCGTCGTAGCTGTAGTAGGGCTTGCCCTGGGGGTAGGCGATGGCGCCGAAGTACGACTTGTATCCGGCGAGGGAGCCGGCCGGGTCGTAGGTCTCGTGGTTCCCGGGCACGGGCCGCGTCTTGGCCTTGAAGGCGCCCCAGGTCTTGTCGTAGTAGGAGCGGTAGTCGCTCAGGCGGGCGTCGTCGTACTGGTTGTCGCCCATCGTCACGTAGAACTTCGGGTTGATCCGCTGGGCCTGGGCGGCGGTCTTGGGGTGGGCGCAGGAGCTGCTGGAGGCGGTGCACTGCGCGGCGATGTCGCCGGCCGCGACGACGGTGAAGGAGCCGGTGGGCGGCGGTGTGGTGCCGTCCGTCGTCCCGTACACCTCCACTTCGTAGAGGGAGTAGCCGTACGAGGTGCCGCGGGCGGTGCCGTAGACGCGGAGGTAGCGGCCCTTTCCGGCCAGCCCGGTCCAGTCGTCGGTGCCGCCGTTGCCGGCGGTCTCGGTGGCGAGGGCGGTCCAGGTGGCGCCGTCGGCGGAGACCTCGACGCGGTAGGCCTTGGCGTAGGCCGCCTCCCAGGAGAGGCGGACCCGGGAGACCGTCGAGGCGGCGCCGAGGTCGACGCGCAGCCACTGGGGGTCGGAGCCCTCGGCGCTGGCCCAGCGGGTGGCCGGGTCACCGTCGAAGGCCTTGGCGGGGACGAGGGTGGCGTCCTCGTCGGAGGAGGAGGTGGCGGGCTTGCCGCGGGAGAGGAGCGGGTCGGCGGCGTCGGCGCGGCCGGGGGCGGCGAGCAGGAGGCCGCCGGTGAGGAGGAGCACGGCGGCGAGGAGGAGGGACAGTGCGGTCCGGCGGGGTGGGGCGGAGGCGTTCAGGCGCATACCTGGGACTCCCTGGCCTGGGGACGGCGAGAGCTGGACTTGGGGTGCGGGCAGCGCGGACCGGCCCGTGTGGCGAGGGGCGCCACGGGGCATGCTGCGGTGCACGGCGGCCGGGTCAGAGCTCTCGCTGAGCGCGTCACGCCCGTGTCCGGGAAGGTCCCGGACACGGGCGCCGCGCCAAGCCGCTGCCGGGGATCGTAGTGGATAGGAAAGTTTCCTACCAGACTCCGGACCGGCTCCCTCCGAGGGGAGTTCAGAGGCTGATGTGGTACGCCTTGCGCAGGGTCTCGTGGACGGTCCAGGTGGTGCGGTCGCCCTCGCGCAGCACGCAGGCGTCACCCGGACCGATCTCCAGGGTCTCGCCGCCCTCGACCGCGACCGTGGCACGCCCGCTGACGACCACGAACAGCTCGTTCGCCTCGGTGTCGGTCACCACGCCGGGGGTGATCTGCCAGATGCCGCGGAGCTGCTTGCCGTCGGCGGACTCCCAGAGGAGCTTGCCGGTCACCTCGGGGGTGCCGGAGACGATCTGGCCGGGGTCCAGCGGCTCGGGCTCGAGCTCGGCATCAGGGATGTGGACGGCGAACGAGGGCTGCGCGTGAGTGGTCATGGGCGGTGACTGTAGCGGGGTCCCGACGCCGCCACGGGCCCGGTACCGCCTGGAAGAATCCCTTCCGTTTCACGCTCCGCCCAGGCACTTCTCCGTGGCGTGCGGCGCAACGGAATCCGCAGGAGGGGTTTACGGCCGGGGCGCCCGCCAAGGGGCGGCCCGGCCTCGCCGAGCGGGGCCCCGAGGCACCGATTCCGCAGCCGTCCCGTGGGCGCGTGCGGACGTGCGGACGTGCGGACGTGCGGACGTGCGGACGTGCGGACGTGCGGACGTGCGGACGTGCGGACGTGCGGACGTGCGGACGTGCGGACGTGCGGACGTGCGGACGTGCGGACGTGCGCCAGGAGCACGATCCGGCCCGGGCAGCCGGTTCTCGGCCTCGCGGAGCCGAAAACCGCTCCCCGCGCGGCGGGTGCCGACGACTGTCGCCGCAGGTCGGGGGCGGCGCCTTTGGTGGGCCCAATGTTGGTCCCGCGCCACCCGCCCGGCGCGCTGACAAGGAGGGCGTGAGGGCGTCACACTCCGAGCGGACCACCCCGCTCCCCCTCCTCCCCCCACCCCCACCCCACCCCGGACAGGAGAGTGCGATGCCCCCCACCCGAATCCTCGCCCGCGCGGCCGTCCTCGGATCGGCGGCCCTGCTGACCGCCGCCACGGCCCTCCCCACCGCCTTCGCCGCCGGCGCCTCCGCCGCCGAACCGGCACCCGGCGCCTCGTACAAGGCCGCCCACGACACCCTCGGGCCGCAGCGGCTCACGCCGGGCCAGCGCAGACTCGCCGCCGCCAAGCAGGCAGTGGCGGAGTGGACGTACACGGGAGCGCGTGCCCTCGCCGGGTACAAGCTCTCCGGTGCCCTCCACCAGTCGCAGCAGACCTCCTACTGGTGCGGCCCGGCCACCCTGGTGATCACCCAGTCCGCCCACGACGAGGTCGCCGGCCGCTCCCAGCGGGACGCGGCGACCCTGCTCAGGGCGACCACCAGCGGCACCGCCTGGTACGGCATCGACATCAACGTGCCGAACCCGACCGGCTACCCCATGGCGGATGCCCTCAACTACCGGCTCCCCGGTGCCGGTTACGTACCGAACGCGCTGCCCTACACCCCGACCGCCGCCGACAAGGCCGCCTTCAGGCAGCACATCACGCACAACACCGACAACGACTACGCCATCGCGGGCAACGCCTGGGAGGTGCCGGGCGGGCCGCATCTCGTCGGACACCCCAACATCGAGATCTTCCACTGGGTCGCGGTCGACGGCTACAACACCGACACGGCCGCGGGGGAGGTCGACTACCTGGACCCGGTGGGCGGGGTCAGCACCAGCGTCATCTCCTGGGCGGGCCCGGTGCCGAAGTCCGCGCACATCTCCTCCGACACCCTCACCACCATCATGGGCGGCCGTGGGTACGTCTGGTAGGCGACGCCTCCTGCCGGTGCCGCTCCTGACGGGCGCCCTGCTCCTCGCGGGGTGCTCGTCGGGAGCCGCCGGGCCCGGCACCCCGCCCGCGCGGACGGCGCCCGCCCCGGCGTCCTCGTCGGCCCTCCCCTCGGGGGTGCGGGCCGCGGCCTGCCAGGTGCCGCTGCCCGCCGCCTGGCGCGCCGCGTTCGCGGCCGGCGAGTACCGGCCGCCGCCCGGGGAACGCGCGGTCCTCACGGAGACCGGACCCGGCTGGACGGCGCTCCAGCTCACCGGCGTCGCGGGGCGCCGCGCCGCCCTCGTACGCCGCGGCGAGACCGCGCCCCGCACCTTGCTCCGCCTCGCCGACCCGGTCGAACACCAGCTGCTGGCGGCGGACTTCGACGGACGCCGCTGGGCCGCGTTCGCCGTCCTGGAGGGCCGGAGCCTCGACAGCCCGTGGAGCCTGTACGTGTGGGACGCGACCACCGGCAGGTCCCGGCGGCTCGCCCGCGCCGACCGGCCGGGCCCGCTCCCCCACCCGGTCGTCCACGACGGCACCGTGCTGTGGGCGCAGGGCACGGGCTCCGGCAAGGCCACCGTCTTCGCGGCCCCGGCCGGGGGCGGCGCCCCGCGCGCGTGGCACACGGGCGTGCTGGACAGCCCCTTCGCCGCCGGCGGGCTGCTGGTGTGGCGCGAGGCCGCCGGCGGCGGCACCCGGCTGACCGCCGTCTCCCTGCGCGACGGGCGCCCGGCGCCCCTGCCCCCGCCGGTGGCCGCCCTGCGCGACCTCCGGTCCGCGGTGTCCGACGGCACCACCTGGGCGTGGGTGGCGGGCGAGAGCGCGCCCCGGCTGATGGTGTGGCGCTCCGGCCGGGCCCGGCCCACGGCCGCGGTGACCGCCTCCCCCGCCGTCGACGGCATGGACCAGCTCCGGGTGTCCGGCCGCCTGCTCACCTGGCGCACCCCGGAGACGTCCTACGGCCTGGACCTGGACTCGGGCGCGTACGCGGAGATCACCCCGGCCTACGGGTACGCGCAGGCGGCGGGCGGCGCACTGGCCCTCGCGTACAGCGCGGGCGAGGCGAAGGCGGCGGGCGCGCGGCCGGTGATCCAGGTGGTGGACGCGGACCTGCTGCCCGGGCTCCCGCGGTGCGGCTGAGGCGCTGGGGCCGACGTGCTGGGGATGATGCCGTGTGACCGGCGCACCGCGGCCGACGCGTTGCGGCCGATGCGCGCCACCGAGGTTTGCGGGGGCCTCGGTTGCATCAGAGATCCCCCATGTCCACACAGGTGTCCGAGGAGGTACGGGAGGCGCTCCACGAGCGGCGCCCCGTCGTCGCGCTCGAGTCGACGATCATCGCCCACGGTCTGCCACGCCCGCGCAACCTGGCCGTGGCCACGGAGCTGGAGGCACTGGTACGGGAGGGCGGGGCCGTCCCCGCCACCATCGCGGTGGTCGACGGCACGGCCCGGATCGGCCTGGACGAGGCCGGGCTGACCAGGATCGCGGAGGACCCGACGGTCCGGAAGCTCGGGCACCGCGATCTGGCGCCCGCGCTCGCGACCGGGGTGACGGGCGCGACGACCGTCTCCGGGACCGCCTGGCTCGCGGACTCCGTGGGCATCCGGGTCTTCGCGACCGGCGGGCTCGGCGGGGTGCACCGGGAGTGGGCGGAGACCCAGGACGAGTCGGCCGACCTGCGGCTGCTCTCCCGGGTCGGGGTGACGGTGGTGTGCGCGGGGGTCAAGTCGATCCTGGACGTGCCGGCCACGCTCCAGCGCCTGGAGACGCTCGGGGTGACCGTCGTCGGCTACGGGACGGACCACTTCCCCGGCTTCTACCTCTCCTCGTCGGGCGAACCGGTCGACTGGACCCTGCGCACCCCGCACGAGGTGGCGGAGGTGATACGCGCCCAGGACGCCCTCGACGGCCCCCGGGCGGCGCTGATCGTCGCCAACCCGGTGCCGCGCGAGGACCAGCTCGATCCGGCGCTGCACGACCGGGTGCTCGCACAGGGCCTCGCGGCGGCGAAGGAGAAGGGCGTCACGGGGCAGGCGGTGACGCCGTTCCTGCTCGACCATCTGACGGTGCACACGGAAGGCGCCTCCCTGGAGGCCAACCTGGCGGCGGTGCGGGGCAACGTGCGGCTCGCGGCGCGGATCGCGGCGGCCTACCGCGAGCGCCCGTGACCGGCCCCGGCGGGCTCCTGGTCGTCGGGGACGTCGTCACGGACGTGATCGCCCGGCACCACAAGCCCCTGGCCGCCGCGACCGACACCCCGGCGCGGATCCGGACGCTGCCCGGCGGAGCCGGGGCGAACGTGGCCTGCTGGGCGGCTCGTTCGGGCCGCGCGGACGTGCGGCTCCTGGGGCGGGTGGGTGCCGACTCGGCGTCCTGGCACGAGCGGGAACTGCGCCGCGCGGGTGTACGGCCGCTGCTCGCCCTCGATCCGGACGCCCCGACCGCGGCGGTCATCGCCCTGGTGGGACCGGACGCGGAGCGCACGTTCCTCACGGACAGCGGGGCCTCGCTGCGCCTGGCGCCCGAGGACTGGTCTGCGGCGCTGCTCGACGGGGTCGCACGGGTGCATCTGTCCGGGTACCTGTTCTTCGCCGGGCCGAGCCGCGAGACGGCCGGGCGGGTCCTGCGCGACGCGCGCGCGGCGGGCGTCCCGGTGAGCGTCGACCCGGCGTCCGCCGGGTTCCTGACGGAACTCGGCACGGAACGCTTCCTCGGGGCCGTGGACGGCGCCGAGTGCCTGCTGCCCAACCTCGACGAGGCCCGCCTGCTGACCGGCCGCACGAGCCCGGACGAGGCCGCCTCGACCCTCAGCCGCCGCTTTCCGCTGGTCGCGGTCACCCTGGGCGGCGAGGGTGCCGTCCTCGCCGAGGAGGGCCGGGTGACGGCCCGGGTGACGGCTCCGCCGGTCCGCGCGGTGGACTCCACCGGCGCCGGGGACGCCTTCACGGGCGCCTTCCTGGCCGCCCTCCTGACCGGGGCGACCCCGGTGGCGGCCGCCGGAGCGGGCTGCCGCGCGGGAGCGGAGGCGGTCACCCGGGTGGGCGGGCGCCCCTAGGGCCTGTCGTCAAACTCCCGTCGTCGCCCGAAGGGCGGCCCCGCGGCGTCTGGTGCGTGCTCTCGGCGTGCCGGGTGGAAGCCCTCGTACTGGACGTACTCGGACTTTCACCCGGTGCGGCGAGAGCGCGTGCCAGGCGTCGCGGGGCAGGCGGGAGTTTGACGACAGGCCCTAGCGCGCTCCCGGGGAGTCCGCGAAGCCTGCCCAGGCCGGGCGCCGCGGATCGTCGACGCGCACGACGGCGTCGGCGACGTCCCCCGGGCCGACCTCGTTCTCGTACCGCTCGAAGGCGGGGAGGGCCCAGGGCTCCTCCGTGCGGCGGGCGAGGGCGCCGGGCGAAAGGCGCAGGTGCAGGGTGAGGTCGAAGGGGAACCAGTGCCCGAGCAGAAAGGGCCCGTGCAGGACCAGGACGCCACCGGGCGGCAGCGGTACGGCGGGGCTGCGGGTCGCGCGGTCGGTGGCCGGGTCCCACAGATCGGGCAGCACCCGACCGTTGCCGCCCGGTTCCAACGGCCCGAAGACCTCCCGCCACAGCGCCCCGGTGTCGAACCAGCCGCCGTAGTAGGCGTCCGGGTCCTGCTTGCCGTACTCGAAGCGCAGGGAGGCCGGCCGCAGGAAGCCGCCCGTGCCGACCACCAGCACCGACCGTCCGCGCAGCCGCAGCACGTCGGCGACCCGGTCGGCCAGCTCCGCGCCCGGTGCGGCGGGGGCGCCGTCGATCCCCACCTTGAGCCAGGCGCTGCCGTCGGCGGGCTCGGCCCCGTCGACCCGGCCGGCCACGGCGTCGGCGAGCCGCTCCCAGCTGATCGCTTCGCATCGCATCCGTCCCATCCTGCCGCACGGACCCCCACACACGGATTCTGGACAGGGGTCCCGGCTTGACCTTGCCACTGGCGGCAAGGTTCGACCCTCACCCCATGGACATCAGCACGGACAACACACACCGCACCGCCCGCGTCGTCGTGGTCACCGGGGCCGGGACCGGGATCGGCCGGGCCACGGCGCGGGCCTTCGCGCGCGAGGGGGCGGCGGTCCTCGCCGTGGGGCGCAGGCCGGAGCCGCTCGCGGAGACGGCCGAGGGCTTCCCCGGGATCCGGCCCCTGGTCGCGGACATCACGGCCCAGGGCGCGCCCGAGGAGATCGTGGCGGCGGCGGTCGACGGGTACGGGCGGCTCGACGTCCTCGTCAACAACGCCGGGATCGCGAAGGGCGGGCCGCTCGGCACCCTGGGCCGTGACGTGATCGGCCCGCTCGTGGAGACCAATCTCGTCGCCCCGGTCCTGCTCACGCAGGCGGCCCTGCCGGCGCTGGAGACCTCCCGGGGAGTCGTCGTCAACGTCACGACCACGGTCGGGCAGCGCGGCTGGCCCGGCAACTCCTTCTACCCGGCGACCAAGAGCGCGCTCGAGACGCTGACCCGCTGCTGGGCCGTGGAGCTGGCGCCGCGCGGGGTGCGGGTCGTCGCCGTCGCGCCCGGCGCGATCGAGACGCCGATCGCCGACCACATGGGGCTCACCCCGGAGCGGCGGAAGGCCCTGCGGGACTGGCAGTTGGCGCACGTCCCCCTGGGCCGGATCGGCCGCCCGGAGGACGTGGCCTGGGCGATCGCCTCACTGGCCTCGCCGGACGCCGCCTACCTGACGGGCACGGTACTGCCCGTCGACGGGGGCGCCCTGGTCGCGTGATACGACTGCGCGGGGAGGTGGTGTCCTTGCGCATCGGTGAACTGGCCCGGAGGACCGGAACGACGGCTCGCGCGCTGCGTCACTACGAGCAGGCGGGGCTGATCGCCTCGGTGCGCGCGGCCAACGGCTACCGGGTCTACGAGGAGGGCGCGGTGGTACGTGTATCCAATATCCGGTATCTGCTGGACGCCGGTCTGACGCTCGACGACGTGGCCGCCTTCGCGTCCTGCCTCGACGGGAACGTGCCCGCCGCGTCGCCCTCCGCGCGCGGCCTCGAGATCGCCCGGGAGCGGCTCGCGGTGCTCGACGCGCGGATCGCGGCGCAGACGGAGGCCAGGAACCGCCTCGCGGCCGCCCTGGCCTCCCCCATGGGTGCCGCTCGCAGCTCGGACCGGCCCGTCGGCGCGTAAGGCACGGACCGGGTCAGGGAGCCGCCGGGACCGCCGGTACGGCCTCGACGAGTTCGACCCGGCCCGCCGCGACGGCGTCGGCGAGGGTCGACTCGCCGTTCGCCAGGGCCCGGCAGGTCTCCGCGTCGGTCACCAGGCGCACCTCGGCGTCGGCGGCCGCCCCGTCCCCGTACTCCGCCCGGCCGTCGGCCCCGGTCCGTACGTGGAACTCCCCCTCGTCGAGGGTGACCTGGACGACCCGCGCCCCCAGCGGCTCCAGGGCCGTCAGGAGCGGGACGGCGAACCAGTGGGCGCGCACGGCGTCCGTCGGCCGGGGCGCGTCGAGGGCGGGCGCGCCCCAGGCGGCGAGGGCGCGCAGGACGGGGAGCAGGTCGCGGCCTCGGTCGGTGAGCTCGTACACGGACGCGGAGGCGGGCGGCGGCAGCCGGCGGCGGGTGACGAGTTCGGTGCCCTCCATGTCCTTGAGCCGCCCGGCGAGCATGTCGGTGCTGACGCCGGGGAGATCGGCGTGCAGATCGGTGTAGCGGCGCGGGCCGGCGAGGAGTTCACGGACGATCAGGAGCGTCCACCGGTCGCCTACGGCGTCGAGGGCGCGGGCTGCGGCGCAGTACTGGTCATAGCTTCGGCGGCGTGGCATGCGACGCAGTCTAGACATGTTGTTGGACTTTCCAAGCTCGAACTTGGTAAAACCAAGCATCAACACTTCTGGGGAGGTCGGCGCATGGAGTTCCGGCAGTCGAGCAAGCTGAGCGAGGTCTGCTACGAGATCCGCGGCCCGGTCATCGAGCACGCCAACGCCCTGGAGGAGGCGGGCCACAGCGTCCTGCGCCTCAACACCGGAAACCCGGCGCTCTTCGGCTTCGAGGCGCCCGAGGAGATCGTCCAGGACATGATCCGGATGCTCCCCAAGGCGCACGGCTACACCGACTCGCGGGGCATCCTCTCCGCCCGCCGCGCGGTCGCCCAGCGCTACCAGTCGATGGGCCTGCGGGATGTCGACGTCGACGACGTCTTCCTCGGCAACGGGGTCTCCGAGCTGGTGTCGATGGCCGTCCAGGCGCTTCTGGAGGACGGCGACGAGGTCCTGATCCCGGCCCCCGACTTCCCCCTGTGGACGGCGGTCACGACGCTCGCGGGCGGCAAGGCCGTGCACTACCTGTGCGACGAGTCCGCCGAGTGGTACCCGGACCTCGACGACATGGCCTCGAAGATCACCGACCGGACCCGCGCCGTCGTGATCATCAATCCGAACAACCCCACGGGCGCGGTGTATCCGAAGGAGATCGTCGAGGGCATCCTCGACCTCGCCCGCCGGCACGGCCTGATGGTCTTCGCCGACGAGATCTACGACCAGATCGTCTACGACGACGCCGTGCACTACCCGGCCGCCTCCCTCGCCCCCGACCTGGTCGTGCTCACCTTCGGCGGCCTGTCGAAGACGTACCGGGTGGCGGGCTTCCGCTCCGGCTGGCTGGTCGTCACCGGCCCTCGGCAGCACGCCAGGAACTACCTGGAGGGCCTGACGATGCTGGCCTCCATGCGGCTCTGCCCCAACGCCCCCGCGCAGTACGCCATCCAGGCAGCGCTCGGCGGCCGGCAGTCGATCCACGAGCTGACCGCCCCCGGCGGACGGCTGTACGAACAGCGCGACCGCGCCTGGGAGAAGCTGAACGAGATCCCCGGCGTCTCCTGCGTCAAGCCGAAGGGCGCGCTCTACGCCTTCCCGCGACTGGATCCCAGCGTCCACAAGATCCATGACGACGAGAAGTTCGTCCTCGACCTGCTGCTGAGGGAGAAGATCCAGGTCGTGCAGGGCACCGGCTTCAACTGGCCGAGCCCGGACCACTTCCGCATCCTGACGCTTCCTCACGCGGACGACCTGGACGCGGCGATCAGCCGCATCGGGCGCTTCCTCAGCGGCTACCGCCAGTAGCCGGAGCCGGGGCGGCGAGGTGACCGACGGCCGGAAACGGCAGCGGGTCCGAGGGCGTAGCCTGCCCCCGGACCCTTTCGATGCCGCTCCTCTTCACACGCCGGCGCACTTGAGGACCCGGGTCAGTCGTCATTGCGTCGCGTCCTGCCATTGGACCACCGCCGATCGAAGCTCGGCGGACCAGATTCGAACTGGCATTTCGACGCACCAGGGCCCGGGCCCGGTCGATCCGGCGATGAGCGGCGCATGCTGAGTCTGGAGCAATAGTCTGAGTTTGAACGCGATCCGGATCAGAAGTGCTCTGGTGATCCGGGCCGCGCATTCACGACAAGGCTCAGCTTCAGCTTTGCGCTCCTCGCGCACCCCGGCCGCGGCTGGCGGCCGGGGAGTTCATGGTGACGGCCACGGGGCCGTCGGCGGACGGCTACCCGAAGAGGTAGCCGAAGACCGCGTCGCCGACGCGCTGGTCGGTGATCTCGGCGCCGTTCGCCTCCTCGCGGGCGAACTTCACCGCCTGCTGGACCTTCTCGACCCGCTCGACCAGCTCGTTCACCCGCCGGGCCGGCAGCGCGCCGGAGAACTTCACGGTCGTCCAGTACCCCACCGGGACGTCCTCGTAGTACACCTCGACCTGCGCCGGGTGCTTCTCCGTCGCCTCGGCCTTGACGTGGTTGCGCGGCACCTTCTTCGTACGGACCGTGCGGACCGGCTCGGTCTTCCACGCGTCCGTCGACGGGTCCTGCGTCCACGACTCGGCCGCGTCGAGGACCGGCAGCTTGCGGACGAAGGTGAGGATGTCCGTCAGCTGCTTCTCCAGGAAGAGCAGATACGCGACCGGCACCCCGGGCACCAGCACCCGTCCGTCGACGGTGATGTCGGCGCGGGCCTCGCAGTTCGCCCAGTCCTTGGTGGCGGTGACGTCGAAGAGGCGGGTCAGCGTCCGCGCGGTGTCGCGCAGCACGTCCTCGGCCTTGACCTGCACCAGTGTCGACTCGGGCGGCAGCTGCTCACCCTCCTCGTCCTTCGGCTGGTACGTACGGGAGATGCCCGCCAGCAGCGCCGGCTTCTGCACTCCGTGATGGGCGGTGGTCAGGTCCTGATGCGCCCGGGACTTGACGCCTTTCTCTACTGCGATGATCTGATTGAGTTTCGTTGCCACGTGTCCGACCCTAGGGTCCGGAGCCCGGCGAATCGAACTGTTTTTCCTGCCGGTTGGGCACGCGCTGGCGATGCGTCGGGGGTGCGTCGAGAACGCGAGGAGCGAATCCGTCATGGATGCGGCGCTGATAGCCGTCGTCGGAACCCTGCTGGGCGCGGTGGCGACCCATTGGTTCCAGGGCCGGGCCACCGAGCGGACGGCGGCCCTGGCCAGGACCGAGCAGTTGCGGCAGGAGCGGATCTCGACCTACAGCGCGTTCGCGGGCGCGGTCGTCGACTACCGGCACAGCCAGAACGACCGCTGGTTCCGTGCCCGGCTGGAACCGGGCTCGGACGAGGCCGAGGAGTCCCGGCACGCCTCGTACCGGCAGCGGACCGTCGCCCGCCAGGCGCTCTTCCGGGTCCAGCTGGTCTGCGACGACCCGCGGACCCGCCAACTCGCCGAGTCCGCCTTCGAGGTGACCCACTGCATGCACGAGGCGGCGGACGACGCCGAACGGACCCGGCGCTCGGAGCAGGCCAAGGAGGCCCTCGCCCTGTTCATCGCCGCGGCCGCCCCCGGGGTGCGCTGAGCCGCGGGGAGTCCGTTCCCGGAGCGCGCCTGCGGGCGTCGGCCGGGGCCCGTACGGGTAGGACGACACCGTGGATCTCGTCGCCCCCGTCGTGGTCGAACCGCTCAGACGACGCCGCTGCTCGGAGTGCCGTCAGGGGCCGCTGGAGCGCGTGATCGTCGAGTTCAACGCGATCGTCTGCCTGGACTGCGCCGACCTCGGCCATCTCGTCTTCCTGCGCCGCGGCGACACCGCGCTCACCCGCCGGGCCCGCGAGGGCAGCGCACTGTGGGCGGTGGTGGTACGGCACAACAGGCGCCGCACCCGGTACGAGCGCCAGGGCCTGCTCGTCGAGGAGGCGGCGCTGCGGCGCGCGGAGGCCGCCTGCCTCGCGGACTCCGAGGCGCGGGCGCGGCGCCGGGCGAGGGACGCGGAGCGGCGGGCCGGTTCGGACGCGGAGGTCACGGCGGCCCTGGAGGCCGAGATCCTGCGCCTCTTCCCGAACTGCCCGGCCGACCGGGCGGCGGAGATAGCCGGGCACGCCTCGGCGAAGGGCAGCGGACGGGTGGGACGCACGGCCGCCGGCCGGTCCCTGGACCGGGGCGCGGTCACGGCGGCGGTGCGGGCCGCCATACGGCACGTCGACACCGAGTACGACTCGTTGCTGATGACCGGGGTCCCCCGTCACCAGGCCCGGACGAGGGTCGCACCCACCATCGAGGCGGTGCTCCGGGCCTGGCGTATCGGCTGAGAGGACGCTTCACGCGTCCCGGTCAGCCCTGGTCGGCCGCGCGGCGGGCCCTGCGGTACATCAGCGCGCCGCCGAGGAGCAGTGCGGCGCCGGCCGGGGCGGCGAAGCCGACCACGTCCGACCCGGTGCTGGCGAGCTGCACCGAGCTCGACTGCGGGGCCGGGGCGGGCGGCTGCTCCTCGGCGCCCGGGGCGGGCGGCACGTGGCGGACCGGGGTGTGCGGGCGCGGCGGGGGGTGCTCGTCGCAGGGCTGCTCGACCGGGCCGTTGACCGAGGTGTTGCCGATGGCCGGGTTGCCGATGCCGACGACGTTCAGCGAGTTGCCGCTGAGGTTGACCGGAAGGTCGACGGGGAGCTGCAGGCCGTTGCCGGACAGCACGCCGGGCGAGCCTTCGGCGTGGCCCTCGGCCGTGGCGCCGCCGCCGTTGGACGAGCCGCCCGAGCGGCCGCCGTTGTCGGAGGATCCGGCGCGCGGGGTGCCCGGCAGGTCCTTGTGGGTGGGCCCGTGTCCCTCGGAGCCGTGTCCCCGGGACTCCGAGCGGTTGGCACAGCTGTTGCCCGCCGCCGGGTTGAGCAGTCCGACCACGTTGACGGTGTTCCCGCAGAGGTTGACGGGGACGTGCACGGGCAGCTGAACGGCGTTGCCGGAGCCGACCCCCGGCGAACCGACGGCGGCACCCTGGGCCGCGGAGTCGGCGTGGGCGGCGCCCGCCGAGAGCGCGAGCGCGCCACCGGTGACCAACAGTGTGGCCAGACCACTTCGGCGAATCTGCCTCATGGCTTCCTGCCTTCCGGATGTTCTTCACGGGCAGTCGCCCGTACCCGAAATAACGCCATCCGTGAGGTGCGCGGATCCGACCGATGCCGTGTTTCACTCCATCGAGCGAGTGTGACGCGGTGGATCATGTCCCGACGTGGGGGTGCGCGGAGCGCCGGCGTGACGCGGAAGGGAGTGAGGTGGACCCGGCCGTCACCACGAGCGACGACAAGAACTCCCGGCGCGGAAAGGCTAGTTGGTCATTGTCCCACAGCGAGCCGACCGCCGGTCGCCGGGACCGCCGCACCCGGCGGGGCCGGGGCTCACGCCCGGGGGGCGCCCTGGTCGCCCGTGTCGGCCGAACCGGTCGTTCCGCTGTTGTTGCCGATCTGACCGGCGGACCCGATGGTGCCGACCTGGAGGGTGAAGTTGTGGTGGACCCCTCCGTTGATGGTGTTGGTGGTGATCGTGGTGTGCCGCGGCTGCGGCTCGCCGTCGCCGTCCGCCAACTCGCGGAGGATCCCGCGCAGTTCTCCCGCCGACTCCGGGTCCGCGAGCAGGCTCCGCCGCATCCTGGCCCGCCACTCGACGCGGGCCTCGGTCCTGGCCTCGTCCGCCGTCCCCTGGTCGCCGGTCCGTTCGGCGCGCAGCAGGTCGTCGCGGGCCGCTTCGAGCTCCTCGCCGACCGCCTGCTCATCCGCCCCGGAGCGGGCCGCGAAGAACGCGGCGATCCGGGTCCGGGCGCGCTCCCAGCCGTCGCCCACCATCTGCTGCACCAGGGCGCTCGCGCCCGCCGTCGCCAGTGCCACCAACTCGGCTTCCACCGGGCCCCCTTCGAGTCCGCTTCGCGTCGTACCAGCCTATCGGTCGATCATCTCCCCAGCAGGGCCGTGACCACGCCGACCGGGTCGGCGTCCGGGGTGCCGCGGGGCCACCAGTCCTCGCGGTCGGTGTCCGACTCGTACCCGTACCAGAGCCCGTCCCGGCCGAAGCGGAGCTGGAGGGAACGGGTGGAGAGCCGGTTGCGCCAGGGACGGAAGACGGGGAGGTCGGCGGCGAACAGGGCGGGTCTGGCCCGGTCGAACGGCCCGGCGGGCGGGTCCCAGGGCTCTTCCAGGACGGCGAGGCCGGCCGGTCCGCCCTGCCGCCAGGCGGCGACGGCCCGGGCCAGGTCGGTCGGGGTGCGGTCGAGGGCGTAGGACAGGTCCCGGTAGAGGGCGCGGGTGGAGGCGGTGAGTCCGGAGCCGGGGTGCGCGGCGGCCAGCCGAACCGCGTCCTGCCAGGGGGTGAGCGCGGCGACGGGGTCCTGGCCGGTGGTGAGGAAGGCGTGGGCGCGGGCGGCCGCCTCGCCGGCGAGCAGGTCGAGGGCCAGGGGGTCGGGTGCGTCGGGGTCGGCGGGGAAGACCGCCGGGCGGCCCGGGCGCTCGGGCGCGGGAAGCGGCGGGGGCAGCGGCGGGAGGGTGTGTCCGGTGAGCGGGGCGAGCGCGGTGCGTGCGGGGACGGCGGGGAGGGCCGGTGCCGTGGCGCCGCGCTCGGCGGCGGAGCGGGCCGCGTTGCGCCGGGTGAGGTCGGCGAGGAGTTCCTGTTCGCCGCGGCCGCGCATGAGGAAGAGGACGAAGGGGTCCTCGTCGAGGAGGCGCGCGGACTGGTAGCAGAGGGCGGCCGCGTGCTTGCAGGGGTAGCCGTCGTCGGGGCAGGAGCAGTCGGGGATCAGGTCGCCGGGGGCGGGCAGCAGTCCGGTGACGGCCTCCAGGGCGTGCGGGACGTCCTTGTCGAGGAGGGCGGCGATGTGCTCGGGCCGGGCGGCGGCCTCGTCGAGGAACCGCTCCCAGTCGGCGTCGTCGAGGGTGCGCAGGCGGATCTCGGTGCGGTACGGGCGGGGGCGGCTTCCGTGCACGTAGGCGACGACCCTGCCGGGGGTGACGGTGATCGCGTCGACGTGGCCGCGCTGGGCGTACGCCTTGCCGCGGGCGAGCCGGGCCTGGTCGAGGGCGGTGTCCTCCAGGGACTCGACCCAGGCGTTGCCCCACCAGGTGGCGGCGAACCGCCCGTCGGGCGCCGCGCGCGGGGCGAGCTGGGGGAAGGTCCGGCGCCGGTCGTCGTGGCGGGGCAGGGCGGGTCGGGCGGGGGCCGTCCGGGACGGCCGCGGGCGCCCGGCGCCCGCGCGGGAGCGGTCCGGGAAGCGGGGCTCGTCGACGTGGCGGGACGCGTCCGGGTGACGGGGCTCGTCGGGGGTCATGACGGCCTCCTCAGGGACACCAGGTCGGCCAGGTCGCGGTCGGTCAGTTCGGTGAGGGCGGCCTCGCCGCTGCCGAGGACGGCGTCGGCAAGGGCCCGCTTGGCGCGCAGCATCTCCGCGATGCTGTCCTCGACGGTGCCCTCGGCGATCAGGCGGTGCACCTGGACCGGCTGGGTCTGCCCGATGCGGTAGGCGCGGTCGGTGGCCTGCTCCTCGACGGCCGGGTTCCACCAGCGGTCGTAGTGCACGACGTGGCCGGCCCGGGTGAGGTTGAGCCCCGTGCCGGCGGCCTTGAGGGAGAGCAGGAAGACGGGGACCTCCCCGGCCTGGAAGCGGTCCACCATCCGCTCCCGCTCGGGGACGGGCGTGCCGCCGTGCAGCAGTTGGGCGTCGACGCCCCGGGAGGCGAGGTGGTCGGCGAGGAGCCGGGCCATCGACACGTACTGCGTGAAGACGAGGACCGAACCGTCCTCGGCGAGGATCGTGTCGAGGAGCTCGTCGAGGAGGGCCAGCTTCCCGGAGCGCCCTGCGAGCCGCAGGGCGCCGGCGCCGGCACCGCTCGATCCGCGGTTCCTCGGGGAGCTCTCCTTGAGGTACTGCGCGGGGTGGTTGCAGATCTGCTTGAGCGAGGTCAGCAGCTTCATGATCAGTCCGCGTCGGGCCATGCCCTCGGCGGCCTCGATCTGCGCCATCGTCTCGCGCACCACCGCCTCGTAGAGCGAGGCCTGCTCCCGGGTGAGGGCGACCGGGTGGTCGGACTCGGTCTTGGGCGGCAGCTCGGGGGCGATGCCGGGGTCGGACTTGCGCCGGCGCAGCAGGAACGGACGGACCAGCCGGGCCAGGCGCTCGACCGCCTCCTCGTTGCCGATCTCCTCGTCGTTCTCCACCGCGCGGGCGTGGCGCGAGCGGAAGGCCTTGAGGGGGCCGAGGAGACCCGGGGTGGTCCAGTCGAGGAGTGCCCACAGCTCGGAGAGGTTGTTCTCCACGGGGGTGCCGGTGAGGGCGACCCGGGCGGGTGAGGGGATCGTGCGGAGCGCCTTGGCCGTCGCCGAGAAGGGGTTCTTGACGTGCTGGGCCTCGTCCGCGACGACCATCCCCCACTCCTGCTCGGCGAGCTGGGCGGCGCTGGTGCGCAGGGTGCCGTACGTCGTGAGGACGAAGCCGCCGTCGAGCCCGCCGAGGGTGCGGTCGGCGCCGTGGAAGCGGCGTACGGGGACGCCGGGGGCGAAGCGCCGGATCTCCCGCTGCCAGTTGCCCAGGAGCGAGGCCGGGCAGACGACCAGGGTGGGTGCGGGGCGGGCGCGGCGCAGATGGAGGGCGATGAGGGTGACGGTCTTGCCGAGGCCCATGTCGTCGGCGAGGCAGCCGCCGAGGCCGAGCGAGGTCATCAGGTCGAGCCAGGCCAGGCCGCGCAGCTGGTAGTCGCGGAGGGTCGCGTCGAGGCCGGGTGGCGGGGGGACGTCCTCGGGCCCGGCGAGGAGGCGGTCGCGCAGGACCGCGAGGGCGCCGACGGGCACGGCGGGGACGGTCTCGCCGTCCACCTCCGCGGTGCCGCCGAGGGCGACGGCGAGCGCGTCGACCGGCTCCAGGAGCCCGAGCTCGCGCTTGCGGGCCTTGCGGACGAGGTCGGGGTCGACGACCACCCACTGGTCCCGCAGCCTGACGACGGGCCGGTGCGCCTCGGCGAGGACGTCCATCTCCCGCTCGGTGAGGGGGTCGCCGTCGAGGGCGAGCTGCCAGTTGAAGCGGAGCAGCTCCTCGCTGTCGAAGAAGGCGGTGCCGTCGGTGGCGGAGCCCGGTGCGGAGCGGGCCGGGCGGACGACGGCGGAGGCGCTGAGCGAGCGGGCGAGGTCGCGGGGCCAGTGGACGGCGACACCGGCGTCGGCGAGCCGTGGGGTGGCGGGGCCGAGGAGCTCGTACAGCTCGTCCTCGGTGATCGGGAGGACGTCGGGCACCTCCCGTTCGAGGAGGCGGCCGAGCGGCGGCCAGACGCGCGCGGCGCGGCGCACGGCGAGGACGGCGTCGATCCGGGCGCGGGGGCCGAAATGCTCGTCGCCGTCGCCGGCCCACAGGGCGGCGGCGTCGATGACGAGGGTCGGGTCGGCGAGGCTGTGCACCTGGAGCAGCACGGCCGCGGCCTGCCGCTCCTCTCCTTCCGCGGACTCCCCCGAGACGTCGAACAGCTCGTACTTCGACAGGTCGAGGCGGAGCGAGACGCGGACGCCCGCGTCCATGCCGGCGGCGGCCTCGGCGGCCCAGGTGCGCGCGCGGGGCAGGTGGACGGCCTCCCGCGCGGCGAACGGCGCGCCGACGGCGTGCGGCGCCGCGGGCGTCCGGGGCAGGGTGTCGGCGACCGCGTCGAGGAAGGCGCGCACCAGCGCCTCCGGCTCGGGCAGGCGCAGCGGGCCGCGGGCCGAGCCGGGCTCCGGCAGCGGGGTGGCGTGGCCCTCGTACGGCATGGCGGCGGCGATCGCCCGCAGGTGGGCGATGTCGTCGGCGTCGAGCGGTCCGGCCCGCCAGGCGTCGTGGTCGTCGGCCGTGAGTCCGGGCAGCAGCCGGCCCCGGGCGACCAGGTGCAGGGCGTGCAGGGCGGCGGCACCCCAGCAGGCGGTGGCGGGGTGCGCGGCCGGATGGTGCCGGGCGGCGACCAGCACGGGCAGTGCCTCGGCCACGGACAGGAACAGCGCGGGCACGGTCCGGGACCTGACCCCCGCCCCGTGCCGGCGCACGACGGTCAGCTCGCCCCTGGTGGCGGAGGCGGGGGCGCCGTCGGTGCGGGCGGACCCCCGGGCCGTCTCGAACTGCTCCGGATCGGGCAGCGGGGCGCCCTCGGGCGACCAGAAGGCGACCCGGCCCTCGCGGGGCAGGGCGGCGGGCAGGAAGACGGCGGCATGGCCGAGCGGGGCCTGGGTCACGACGCTCCTCACCTCCTGTTCCGCGACGGATTCACGACTGGATCTCCGACCATACGGGTGGGGTCTGACAACGGGCGTTCCGGCGCATCGCCCGTACGGCCCAACAGAACATGACGAGCGCGCCCGGAAGGGGCAGGGTGGCCAGGAACACGGTTCCGCCGCCACTCTCCGACAGACGAGGATCCCCCATGTCCCTTCGCCGGCGTCTCACCATCGCCACCGGGGCGGCTCTGCTCGCCGTCACGGTGACGGGCTGCTCGGGCCTCGGCCGCAGCATGGTCGGCACGCTCTCTTACGAGACCGGGCGCGAGTTCGTGGTGACGGTGACCAGCCCGTCCGTGAACGGCTGCCACAGGCTGGCGCCGTCGGGCGCGACCAGGATCGAGAACAACACGCTGGTGGACATCCAGCTGTACCGCACCCTGAACTGCCGGGGCGAGAATCCCATCTACGTGGCGACCAACAGCGGCGACGAGATCGCTCCGGGCACTCTGCCCTGGCGCAGCTACATCGTCATCCACTGATCCGGGCGGGGCGGGCGCGCGCCCGCCCCGGCGCACCTGGGTGCGCCTCTGCTCCTCAGGCCCTCCCTCCTTCCGGAAGTGCTTTCGGATCGCGCGTCGCGGGTGGATGCTGGAAGTGCCCTCGGGGGGTTCCCGTAGGGAGATGTCGGCATCATGCGTACTGGGAGCGAGCCGGTGACCGCGCGCAGTCCCCTGCGGCTGCGGTTCGTGCTGAGTCTGTGGGGGCTGCTGTGGGCCGCCTTCGGCACCACGGTCTTCTCCCTGCTCGACCGGCCCGGATGGGCGGCGGCCTGCGGGGTGCTGTTCCTGGTGACCGCCGTCGACCTGATCATGGTCGTGCGCCATCTTCGGCAGGGCCCGCACTGGCAGCCGGGCCGGGACGTCCCGCCGTACGAGCCGGACCACGGCAACCCGCGGCGCTGACGCCCGCCGGCCGCGGAGCGGGACTCAGTCGGCCGCCGCGCCGAAGCGGGCCGCCTCCAGGTACTCCGGCTTCGGGTCGAGTGCCGCGGCGAGACGGAAGTGGCGCAGGGCCTGGTCGGGGCGCCCGGAGCGCTGGAAGGTGCGGGCGAGCGCGAAGTGCGCGAACGCGTTGTCCGGCTCGCGCTCCAGGACCAGCTCGAACTCGAGCTCGGCCGGACGCAGTTGGGCGGCGGCGAAGAAGGCGCGGGCCCGCAGCAGCCGGGCCGCGGTGTTCTCGGGGTGGGCGGCGATCACCGAGTCGAGCAGCTTGACGGCACCACGCGGGTCCCGGGCGGCGAGCAGTTGCTCGGCGGCGCGGAAGTCGATGACGTGGGTCTCCGGGTTCCTCTCGGCCACAGTGGCGTCCTTTCCTCGCTCCGGCTGTTCAACAAGCGGGCACGGCGGCCGTATTCCGCGGGAACCGGTGCGTGGACGCCCCCGCGCAGGTCATCTCTACCCATTCCAGGGGCCCTTGCCCACCGGAACGGCCCCTGGCATTCCCCGGAGGCCCGCCCGTCGCTTCCCTACGCGTGCCCGGCGGCACGCTCCTGGAGCGTCTCCCAGACCTTGCGCACCTGGGGCTCCAGCGCCTCCAGTGGACCGTCGTTGTCGATGACGAGGTCGGCCACGGCCCGCCGTTGCGCGCGGGTGGCCTGCGCCGCCATCCGCGCCTCGGCCTCGGGTGCGGTCATGCCGCGCAGCCCTACGAGCCGGTCGAGCTGGGTCTGGGGGGCGGCGTCCACGACGACGACCAGGTCGTACAGGGGCGCGAGGCCGTTCTCGGTGAGCAGCGGGACGTCGTGGACGACGACGTCGCCGGCGGTGGCCCTGCTCTCCAGTTCGGCCGAGCGGGCGCCGACCAGCGGATGCACGATCGCGTTGAGGGCGGCCAGGCGCTCGGGGTCGTTGAAGACGATGGAGCCCAGCCGGGGCCGGTCGAGGGTCCCCTCCGGGGTGAGGATCCCGGGGCCGAACTCCGCCACGACGGCGGCGAGCCCGGGCGTGCCGGGCTCCACGACCTCCCGGGCGATCCGGTCGGCGTCGATCAGCACCGCTCCGTACGAGACGAGAAGCCGCGACACTTCGCTCTTGCCGGCGCCGATGCCGCCAGTCAGGCCCACTTTCAGCATGAGCGGCAGCTTAGATGCCACGGTCCCGCCGTCAGGAGTCGCCCTCCCGTTCGGCGAGGAAGCGCTCGAACTCGCGGCCCAGTTCGTCCGCGGAGGGCAGCTCGACGGGTTCGGCGACCAGGCTGCCGCGGGTCTCGGCGCCGGCCATCGCGTCGTACTGGTGCTCAAGGCCCTGGACGAGCGCGACCAGTTCGTCGTCGCCCTCGCCGATCTGGCGCTCGATCTCGGTCTGGGTGCGGCGCGCCTCGGTGCGCAGGGAGTGCGCGACTCCGGGCAGGACCAGGCCGGTGGCCGCGGTGACGGCCTCCAGCGCGGTCAGGGCCGCGTCGGGGTACGGGGAGCGCGCGACGTAGTGCGGGACGTGGGCCGCGACGCCGAGGGTGTCGTGGCCGGACTCGGTGAGGCGGAACTCGATGAGGGACTCGGCGCTGCCGGGCACCTGGGCCTCGTCGAAGGGGCTGCGGTGGCCCGGCATGAGGTCGGTGCGGTTGCCGTGCGGGGTGAGGCCGACGGGGCGGGTGTGCGGGACGCCCATGGGGATGCCGTGGAAGTTCACGGCGAGGCGCACGCCCAGGCGCTCGACGATCTGGCGCACGGCGGCGGCGAACCGCTCCCACTCGACGTCGGGCTCGGGTCCGGAGAGCACCAGGAAGGGGGCACCGGTGGCGTCCTGGACGAGCCTGACCTCGATCGAGGGCGTCTCGTACGCCGACCAGCGGTCGCGTCGGAAGGTCAGCAGGGGCCTGCGGGCCCGGTAGTCCACGAGCCGGTCGTGGTCGAAGCGCGCCACGAGCTGGTGCGGCAGGGTGTCGAGCAGCCCCTCGATGATCTGCTCGCCGGTCTCACCGGCGTCGATGTAGCCGTCGAAGTGGTAGAGCATGACCAGTCCGGCCGACTCCTGGGCCAGGGCCACGTCGACCACGGCCAGCCCCTTCTGGTCCCATTCGTACAAATCCTGGGGATCAAGCACGATTTCCGCTCCTCCTCGCGTCCTTCCTGGACAACGCCCCCTGTAGCGGCGCCATTCCCCGCGTCCGGAAAAAGACCGAGGCCCGCTCCCCCGAAGGGGAGCGGGCCTCGACGCTAGCTACTGGAGCTCAGCGGAGAGCTTGTTCAGCTCTGGCCGCCGGCCAGCTTCTCGCGCAGGGCAGCCAGGGCCTCGTCCGACGCCAGGGCGCCGGAGGTGTCGTCCGACTCCGAGGAGTACGAACCACCGGAGACGCCCGCCGGGGCACCGGCCGGAGCGGCGGCGCCACCCTCGGCAGCGGCGGCCTCGTCGGCCTCGCGGGACTTGATGACCTGAGCCTGGTGCTGCTCGAAGCGCTGCTGCGCCTCGGCGTACTGGGTCTCCCAGGCCTCGCGCTGGGTCTCGTAGCCCTCGAGCCAGTCGTTGGTCTCGGGGTCGAAGCCCTCGGGGTAGATGTAGTTGCCCTGGTCGTCGTAGGACGCGGCCATGCCGTACAGGGTCGGGTCGAACTCGACCGAGGCCGGGTCGGCACCGAAGGACTCGTTGGCCTGCTTCAGCGAGAGGCTGATGCGACGACGCTCGAGGTCGATGTCGATGACCTTGACGAAGATCTCGTCGTTGACCTGGACGACCTGCTCCGGGATCTCCACGTGGCGCTCGGCCAGCTCGGAGATGTGGACCAGACCCTCGATGCCCTCGTCCACGCGGACGAACGCACCGAACGGAACCAGCTTGGTGACCTTGCCGGGGACGACCTGGCCGATCTGGTGCGTGCGGGCGAACTGCTGCCACGGGTCCTCCTGCGTCGCCTTCAGCGACAGGGAGACACGCTCGCGGTCCATGTCCACGTCGAGAACCTCGACGGTGACCTCCTGGCCGACCTCGACAACCTCGGAGGGGTGGTCGATGTGCTTCCAGGACAGCTCGGAGACGTGCACGAGGCCGTCGACGCCACCCAGGTCCACGAAGGCACCGAAGTTGACGATCGAGGACACGACGCCGGAGCGGACCTGACCCTTCTGGAGGGTCGTGAGGAAGGTCTGGCGGACCTCGGACTGGGTCTGCTCGAGCCAGGCACGGCGGGACAGGACCACGTTGTTGCGGTTCTTGTCCAGCTCGATGATCTTCGCCTCGAGCTCCTTGCCCACGTAGGGCTGGAGGTCGCGGACGCGACGCATCTCGACCAGGGAGGCCGGGAGGAAGCCGCGGAGGCCGATGTCGAGGATGAGACCACCCTTGACGACCTCGATGACGGTACCGGTGACGATGCCGTCCTCTTCCTTGATCTTCTCGATGGTGCCCCAAGCACGCTCGTACTGGGCACGCTTCTTCGAGAGGATCAGGCGGCCTTCCTTGTCCTCCTTCTGGAGAACAAGGGCCTCGATCTCGTCGCCGACCTTGACGACCTCGTTGGGGTCGACGTCGTGCTTGATCGAGAGCTCGCGGCTCGGGATGACACCTTCGGTCTTGTAACCGATGTCGAGCAGGACCTCGTCCCGGTCGACCTTCACGATGACGCCGTCGACGATGTCGCCGTCGTTGAAGTACTTGATCGTCTCGTCGATCGCGGCGAGGAAGGCTTCCTCGTTACCGATGTCGTTGACCGCAACCTGCGGGGTGGTGCTGGTGGCGGTGGTCTCGGTGCTGCTCGTCATGTGGGAAAGGGCTCCGGTTACGGACAGAAGGTCGTAGGTACTGCTACGCCGAGAGCCCGTATCGCAGCTGATGAAGCCGGCCAGCCAAGGAAGCGCGCGACCCGTGAAGGGCGGCACCTCAAAAACCGAGGGGACATACAACAGATGCGAGCGCGACCTGCTCCGTCTGAGGCGCGCAGGCTCGCAACGCAACCTTTAGCATACGGGGACGGCCGGACAGGGTCAATGCGCGAAGCGCTCACCCGGGGCGGATCGCCGCAAACCCGGCACAACTCATGTCCACCCAGGCCATCCTGGCCCGGGTCGCGCCGCAGCACTGAGCGCAAACTACATCGACGGGCGAGATGAACCAAGAGTACGGACAGGAAGACGGCCCCGAGGACGAGCCGGAGGCCACCCGGCGCGAGACGGGGGACGCGGAGAGCAGTCGGGCGAGCCGGGGCTGGTGGGACCGGAACGCCGACGAGTACCAGACCGAGCACGGGTCGTTCCTCGGGGACGACCGGTTCGTCTGGGGCCCCGAGGGCCTCGACGAGGAGGAGGCGGGGCTGCTCGGCCCGGCCGGCTCGCTGAAGGGTCTGGACGTGCTGGAGATCGGCGCGGGCGCGGCGCAGTGCTCGCGCTGGCTGGCGGCGCGGGGGGCCCGGCCGGTGGCCCTGGACCTCTCGCACCGGCAGCTGCAGCACGCGCTGCGGATCGGCGGCGAGGTGCCGCTGGTGGAGGCGGACGCGGGGGCGCTGCCATTCCGCGACGGCGCCTTCGACCTGGCGTGCTCGGCGTACGGGGCGGTGCCGTTCGTGGCGGATCCGGTACGGGTCTTCCGCGAGGTCCGGCGGGTGCTGCGGCCCGGCGGCCGGTGGGTGTTCTCGGTGACGCACCCGATCCGCTGGGCGTTCCCGGACGAGCCGGGGCCCGAGGGCCTGTCGGTCGCGGCCTCCTACTTCGACCGGACGCCGTACGTGGAGCAGGACGAGCGGGGGCACGCGGTCTACGTCGAGCACCACCGGACGATCGGCGACCGGGTGCGGGACGTGGTGGCCGGCGGTTTCCGGCTGGTGGACCTGGTGGAGCCGGAATGGCCGGCCTGGAACGACCAGGAGTGGGGTGGCTGGTCCCCGCTGCGGGGGAACCTGATCCCGGGGACGGCGATCTTCGTCTGCGAGCGCGCGGAGGACTGACCGGCCGGGCGGGCCCCACCCCCAATAGTCCTATTAATGGGTGGGGCCTGTGGACAACCGCGCACACCCGTCGGCGGGGCGTACGAGACTGACTGCGTGATCCGAAACGACGCACTCGACCTGCTCCCCGTCCGCCACGCCGTCCCCGAGCTGCTGACCGCGCTCGAGGAGCGCGGTGTCGCGATGCTGTACGCCCCGCCCGGGACCGGCAAGACCACGCTGGTCCCGCTGGCCCTCGCGGGGCTCATAGGGGACGGGCCGCGGCGGCGGGTGCTGGTGGCCGAGCCGCGCCGGATGGCGGTGCGGGCGGCCGCCCGGCGGATGGCGTGGCTGCTCGGCGAGGAGGTCGGCGGCTCGGTCGGCTTCTCCGTGCGCGGCGAGCGACGGGCCGGGCCCGCGACCCGGGTCGAGGTGGTCACCACGGGCGTCCTGCTCCAGCGGCTCCAGCGGGACCCGGAGCTGGGCGGGGTGGACGTGGTGCTGCTCGACGAGTGCCACGAGCGGCATCTGGACGCGGACACGGCGATGGCGTTCCTGGTGGACGTGCGGGCGACGCTGCGGCCGGAGCTGAAGCTGATCGCCGCCTCGGCGACGAGCGACGCGGAGGCGTGGGCGCAGCTGCTGACCGTCCTCGACGGCGGTGCACCCGCGCCGATCGTCTGGGGCAAGGGCGAGGGGCACGGCTACGCGGTCCGGTTCGCCGCCCCGCCCGCCGGGATCCGGCCGGCGCACGGCACCCGGGTGGATCCGGCGCTGCTGCGGCACGTGGCGGCGACGGTGCGGGGCGCGCTGGAGCGGCACGACGGGGACGTGCTCTGTTTCCTGCCCGGCACGGGGGAGATCGCGCGGACGGCGGGGCTGCTCGCGGACCTGGACGCGGACGTGCTCCAGCTGCACGGCCGCGCGCCCGCCGCGGTGCAGGACTCGGTGCTGCGGGGCGCCGAGCCGGGCGGGCGGCGGCGGGTGGTGCTGGCGACCTCGGTGGCGGAGTCGAGCCTGACGGTGCCCGGTGTGCGGATCGTGGTGGACTCCGGGCTGGCGCGGGAGCCGCGGATGGACCACGCGCGGGGCCTCGGTTCCCTGGCGACGGTGCCGGTGTCGGTCGCGGCGGCCACCCAGCGGGCCGGCCGGTCCGGGCGTGAGGCGCCCGGTGTGGTCTATCGCTGCTGGGCCGAGGCGGAGGACGGGGCCCGGGCGCGCTTCCCCTCCCCCGAGATCAGGATCTCGGACCTGGCCGACTTCGCGCTGCGCGCGGCCTGCTGGGGCGACCCGACGGGCTCCGGGCTCGCGCTGCTCGACGCGCCGCCGGCCGGGGCGATGACGGCGGCCCGCGCGGTCCTCACGGCGATCGGCGCCGTGGACGGGGACGGGCGGGCCACGGACCGGGGCGTGCGGATGTCCCGGCTCGGTCTGCACCCCCGGCTGGGGCGGGCCCTGCTGGACGGGGCGAGGGAGGTGGGCGCCCGGCGGGCGGCGGAGGTGGTGGCCCTGCTGAGCGAGGAGCCGCCCCGGGAGTACGGGGACGACCTGGCGGCGGCCTGGCGGGCGGCGCGCAAGGGCGGCGACGGATACGGGGCGCGGTGGAAGGCCGAGGTGCGGCGCCTGGAGCGCTCGGCGGACGAGGAGGCGGAGTCGCGGCGGCCCGGTGCGGCGTCGGGCAGGACGGGACGGACGGGCCCTTCCGGCACGGCAGGCACGGCAGGCATGGCAGGGGCATCCGCCGCCGTCGAGGCGGGCACCGCGGGCGGGAGGGCCACGGCAGGCGCCTCGGGCGAGGACGCGGCGGCCGGGCTCGTGACCGCGTTGGCGTTCCCCGAACGGGTGGCCAGGGCCCGGGAGCAGGGCGGGTATCTGATGGTGTCGGGTACGGGGGCCCGGCTCGCGGAGGGCTCGGGGCTGCGGTCCAGCGGCTGGCTGGCGGTGGCGGTGGCGGACCGGACGGCGCAGAGCGCCACCGCCCGGGTGCGGCTGGCGGCCGTGGTGGACGAGGAGGTGGCGCGGGGCGCCGCTGGGCACCTGTTCGCGGCCGGCGAGGAGGTCCACTGGGAGGACGGGGACGTCGTGGCCCGCTCGGTCGAGCGGCTCGGCGCGGTGGAGCTGACGGTCCGCCCGCTGCGGGACGGCGCCGATCCCGCGCTGGTGCGGGAGGCACTGCTGGACGGGCTGGCCCGGGAGGGCCTGTCGCTGCTGCGGTGGAGCCAGGGTGCGACGGAGCTGCGGAGCCGACTGGCCTTCCTGCGGCGCGGGGTGGGCGAGCCGTGGCCGGACGTGTCGGAGGGGGCGCTGCTCGCTCGGGCGGAGGAGTGGCTGGAGCCGGAGCTGTCGCGGGCGCGGCGGCGGGCGGACCTGGGGCGGATCGACGCCGGGCAGGGGCTCCGGCGGCTGCTGCCGTGGGCTTCGGGCGAGGCCGGGCGGCTCGACGAGCTGGCGCCGGAGCGGATCGAGGTGCCGAGCGGTTCGCGGATCCGGGTGGAGTACGGCGGGGAGCGGCCGGTGCTCGCGGTGAAGCTGCAGGAGATGTTCGGTCTGGCCGAGACGCCCAGGGTGGCGGGGGTCCCGGTGCAGGTGCATCTGCTGTCCCCGGCGGGGCGGCCGGCGGCGGTGACGGCGGATCTGGCCTCGTTCTGGCGGGAGGGCTATCGCTCGGTGCGGGCGGAGCTGCGGGGCCGGTATCCCAAGCATCCGTGGCCGGAGGACCCGTCGGCGGCGGAGCCCACCCGGCACACGAGCGCGCGGCAGCGGAGGGAGGTCAGACCGGAGCGGTGACGGGGTCGGGGCCGGGACCGGACCGGCCGTCCGGGTCGGGACCCGGCCAGGCGTCCGGATCGGGACCGGCGTCCGGATCGGGACCGGACCGGGCGTCCGGGTCGGGGCGCCGGGAGCGGGCTTCGAGCCAGAGGGCGAGGGCGAGCAGGAGGAGGGCGAGGAAGGTGAAGCTCCAGGGGAGGTAGGAGACGACCATCAGCACCATCAGGCGGTTGGACTCGACCAGTGCGCCGACGCTCTCGATGTAGTCCTCGCGCATCTTCACGTGGCCCGCGAAGACGGTGATCGTGTCCTGACCCATCAGGGCCTTGGCGTTGCGGAGCTCCTCCTTGTGGATCTCCTCGCCGTTGACGGGGGCGCCGGTGACCGGGTCGATCCAGAACATGCGCTGGGTGGTGTACCAGCGGGTGAGGCCGGTCTTGGCGAGGAGGTCGGGGGTGATGCCCTTGATGGGCATCGACTTGGGCATGGGGACCCGCGTCCAGGGGACGGTCTGCTCGAAGTAGTAGACCTCCATGCCGCGGAAGGTGCGGGTGCCCTTGTAGTGGATGGGGGCGGAGGTGCGGGTCTGGGCGTCGAAGTACTGGTAGTCCCGCTTCTCGACGAGGAAGGGCCACTTGAACTCGATGCCCGTGCGCCGGACCGGGTCGCCGTCGACCATCTCGCCGGTGGCGTTGACGGGGTCCTGGGTGTGGGCGTCGAAGATGTAGCGCTCGGGGATCTTGGACACCATCTTGCCGTCGGGTCCCGCGACGTAGGAGAGGGAGTCCCAGACGACGACGTCGCGGCCGGCGTCGCGTTCGATCCGCCGCGACTCCTCCACATTGCCCTTGAGGGTCTGGACGATCGTGATCTTGTCGACCTTCTTGGCCTTGAAGGTCGTGTAGTCGAGGAGGGTCGCGGGCTTCGCCTCCAGGACGGTCACCTGGTACTGGTTCGACGGGATCTTCACCACGCGGGGGAAGACGTACCAGCGCAGGGTGGGCGCCATGGCGGCGAAGAAGACGGCGAAGGCGAGCAGGACGAGGCTGGCTCGGCGGCGCATGGGCGTGCCCCCTTACTTCTCGGGACCGGGGACGGCGGTCAGCAGGGGGCTGGGCGAGGTGGGCCCGTCCGGCGGGACGTCGACCAGGGCGAAGAGCAGGACGATCAGAAGGACGGGGACCAGCCCGATGGCGGCGGCTACTAGGGCGCGCAAGGTCGGCCTCCCGGCGCTCGATCTGATAGGTCGTCAGGGCGGGGGAACCGTAGCAACGCGACCGCGAGATGAGAACACGTTGCACTCAGAACGACGGACGCCGCCCCCGTGTCCGGTGGGGACACGGGGGCGGCGCGGCGGAGCCGGTGCGGGCGTCAGGAGGTCGGCGTGGCCTCCGGCGCGCCCGAGGACTGCGACGGGGAAGGCGTCGGGGTCGGGGTCGGCGTGGGCGTCGGCTCGGGGGCCGGCTCGGTGACCTTCAGCGTGACGGTCAGCGTGCCGCCGCCGGGCGCGGTCAGGCGCAGCAGGAAGGTGCCGGCCTTCCCGTCCGCGTAGATCTTCGGCAGGGTGAGCACCCCGTCGGCGTCCGTCTTCAGACCCGTGAGGGTGTGGAGGGCGGTGCCGTCCGCGCCCTTGAAGTAGGGCCCCTCGGTGGCGGTCTGCGGGTTGTCCGCCGAGGTGATGAAGGTGGCGGTCAGGGCGACGCCGGAGGCGACGGCTCCGCCGTCGGTTGCCTTGACCCGCACCTGGTCGGCGAACTCGGCGCCGGTGACGGCCTCGAGCTCCTTGGCGTCGAGGCGGGTGAGCGTGTCGGCGCTCCGCTCGGTGACGGTCGCGGAGAACGAGACGGCGCCCAGGGTGCGGCCCACGACCGCGGCACCGACGGTGAAGCGGCCGGTCCGCTCGCCCGCCTTGAGGTTCGGGGCGACGGCCTTGCCGTTGGCTCCGGTGGTGGCGGTGATCTCGCGGGCGCCGATGCCGAAGCGGGCGTCGGTGTCCCCGGTGATCTGGAAGCGCACCTGGACGCCGGCGACCGGCTTGCCCGCCGCGTCGAGCGCCACGACGGCGGGGCGGGTGGCGAAGGTGCCGCCGGCGGTGGCGGTCAGGGTGCCGGTGGAGGCGTCCTTGATCCGGGCCACCTTGGTCACCGGGGCGGGGGTCGGCGTGGGCGGCTTCGGCGGGACGGGCTTCGACGGGGTCGGCTTCGGCGTGGGCGGCTTCGTGACCGGCGTCTTCGGCGGCGGGGTGTTCCGGCCGGGCGTGGTGTCGCGGTCGTCGCTGCGGCCGCCGGGCAGCACACCGGTGCCGTCGGGCACCTGGTGGGTGCCGCGCTTGTAGTACTCGAACCAGGAGAGGACCGTGTTCAGGTACTCCCGCGAGTGGTTGTAGCTGAGGACGGCCCGGTCCAGGTCCGCCTTGACCGCGAGGTTGCGGTCGTTGGCGCAGAGGTACATGCCGGCGGCCTGGGCGGCGTCGTAGATGTTGCTGGGGTCCTTCTTCCCGTCGCCGTTGGCGTCCTGGCCCCAGGTGGCCCAGGTGGACGGGATGAACTGCATCGGGCCTATCGCCCGGTCGTGCGTGGTGTCGCCGTCGTAGGCGCCCTTGTCCGTGTCCGAGATGTTGGCGAAGCCGACACCGTTGAGGACCGGGCCGAGGATCGGCGAGAGGGTGGTGCCGTTGGCGTCGACCTTGCCGCCGCGCGCCTGCCCGGACTCGACCTTGCCGATGCCCGCGAGCAGCTGCCAGGGCAGGTTGCAGTTGGGGTCGGTCGACCGGATCGACTGCTCGGCGCGCTTGTAGGCGGCGAGGACCGACGCGGGTATGCCGGCCTCCGCGGGGCCGGTGATGACCGGCAGATCGGTGGTGGCGCCGGGCTTGTTGGGGGTGTTCAGCGGCGGCAGGTCGGTGTAGTACGGCGAGTTGCCGGAGGCCGAGCCGCCCGGGGGCGTCGCCGTGTCCTCGGCACCGGCCGGCAGGTCACCGCTCGCGTTGTCCGCGGGCGGCGGTGCCATGTCCGGTGCCTGCGAGGCGGCCAGTGCCGCGACCGCCGCGGCCACCACCGCACCGCTGGTGGCTCCCCTGCGCAGCCGACGCCCCAAGTGCGATGCCATACGTGTGGTCCCTCCCCGTTTCACCGCCATCGCGCTCCCCGCGCGAGATCTGACCACGTGACCCTATGCCAACTCCCGACGCGGCGGCACCGGGCCCTGACCGTGTTTCACGGTTTCGTCACCACTTGGCCGTCGCCGCTTTCGACACCGGCCGCTCTTGCATACTGGGCCGGACACCACACGAGGGGATCCCGGTGCCGTTCACACTGAGCCATGCCGCCGCCGTCCTGCCGGGCATCCGGAGCGACGGCCGAGCGCGCGGGCCCCTGGTGGCCTCGGCGCTCGTCGCGGGCTCCTTCTCCCCCGACCTGACCTACTTCGCGGCCACCGCCGTACCCGGCGCGATGCAGTTCGGGAACGTCACCCACTCACCGCTCGGCGTCGTCACGGTCGACGTCCTGATCACGGCGGCGCTGGTGGCGCTGTGGCTGATGGTGCGTGAGCCGCTGGTGGGACTGCTGCCGCGCCGGTGGAACGGCCGGGTGTACGGGTTCGTCCGGGGCCGCCCGTGGCGGGAGCGGCGGCCGGCCGGGCTCGTCCTCTGGTTCGGTCTCTCTGCGGTGCTGGGCGCGACGACCCACGTGGTGTGGGACGCGTTCACCCACCTCGACCGCTGGGGCACCCGGCTGATCCCGTTCCTGGGCGAGATCGTCGGCGGCTTCCCCGTCTATCTGTACGCGCAGTACGGCGGTTCGGCGCTGGCGCTGGTCCTGCTCGGCTGGTTCACGGTACGGGCGCTGCGCGCCACCCCGGCCGGGGCCGGGCCGCCCGCCGGGGTACCGCTCCTCGACCGGCGCGGGCGGCTCCTCGCGGCCGCGGTGATCGGAGCCTGCGTACTGGCCGCCACGGCCCACCGGGTGGTGCGCTTCTACGCGTACTGGGGACGGATCGACAAGCCCCTCGACATCATCCCGACGCTCTGCTTCGGTGCGGGCTCGGGGCTGGCCCTCGGTCTGCTGCTGTACGGGGCGGGGACGCGGCTGTGGCCGCCGGACCGGCCGGAAGCCCGCCTCGAGGCCCGGGTGCGCCCCGTCCCGGAAGCGGGTCCCGACGCCGCGGCCGGCGCGTCGGGCCGTGCGCCGGAGCGCTCCCGTCCCGGACCTCGCTGATCCCTTCGGCCGGGGTGAAGCCGCGGTCGGCCCCCGTTCCGCCGCCGCGCACCTCGTCCCGCGGCCCCGTCCTCGCCTCCCGCCTCCCGCCTCCGGGAAAAGGGACCGGGCGGCCGGCCTCCTCGGCCCGCCGCCCGGTCCCTTGCCTCCCGTGCCTCAGTGGGCGGCGGAGTCCCAGTCCGGGCCGACGCCGACGGAGACGTCCAGCGGGGCGCGCAGGTCGACGGCCTGCGACATCCGCTCGCGGACCAGGGCCTCGACCCGGTCGCGCTCGCCGGGGGCGAGCTCCAGGACGATTTCGTCGTGGACCTGGAGGAGCATCCGGGACGCGAGGCCGGCCTCCGTGAGGGCGCGGTCCACGTCGAGCATGGCGACCTTCACGATGTCCGCCGCGGTGCCCTGGATCGGGGCGTTCAGCGCCATCCGCTCGGCCGCCTCGCGGCGCTGGCGGTTGTCGCTGTTGAGGTCCGGGAGGTAGCGGCGACGGCCCAGCATCGTCTCCGTGTAGCCCGTGGCGCGGGCCTCGTCGACGACCCGGCGCAGGTAGTCGCGGACGCCGCCGAAGCGCTCGAAGTAGGTGTCCATCAGGCCGCGGGCCTCGGCCGGGTCGATGCCCAGCTGCTGGGAGAGGCCGAAGGCGGACAGGCCGTAGGCCAGACCGTACGACATGGCCTTGATCTTGCGGCGCATCTCCGCGTCGACGGCGGACCGCTCGACGCCGAAGACCTGCGAGGCGACCGTGGTGTGCAGGTCCTCGCCGGAGGCGAAGGCCTCGAGCAGGCCCTCGTCCTCGGAGAGGTGGGCCATCACGCGCAGCTCGATCTGGCTGTAGTCGGCGGTCATCAGGGCCTCGAAGCCCTCGCCGACGACGAAGCCGTGCCGGATGGCGCGGCCCTCGTCGGTGCGCACCGGCACGTTCTGCAGGTTGGGGTCGGTGGAGGAGAGGCGGCCGGTGGCGGCGACGGTCTGGCTGAAGGTGGTGTGGATCCGGCCGTCGGCCGCGACGGTCTTGATCAGGCCTTCGACGGTGGAGCGCAGCCGGGCCTGCTCGCGGTGGCGGAGCATGATCACCGGGAGCTCGTGCTCGGTCTGGCCGGCGAGCCAGGCGAGGGCGTCGGCGTCCGTGGTGTAGCCGGTCTTCGTCTTCTTCGTCTTCGGCAGGTTCAGCTCGCCGAAGAAGACCTCCTGGAGCTGCTTGGGCGAGCCGAGGTTGAACTCGTGGCCGACGGAGGCGTGCGCCTCCTTCACGGCCTGCTGCACCGCGCCCGCGAACTGCTGCTCCAGAGCCTCCAGGTGGTCCCGGTCGGCGGCGATGCCGTGCCGCTCCAGGCGGGCGAGGAGGACGGAGGTGGGCAGCTCGACCTCGTGCAGGAGCTCGCGCGCGCCGACCTCGGCGAGCCGCTCGTCGAAGGCGGTGCCGAGGTCGAGGACGGCACGGGCCTGGCTCATGAGGGCCTCGGCCTCGGCGGTGTCCTCGGCGCCGAAGGCGAGCTGGCCGTCGGCGGCGGCCGCGGGGGCGAGCTCGCGGCCCAGGTACTCGACGGAGAGCGCGTCCAGGGCGAAGGAGCGGCGGCCCGGCTTGACCAGGTAGGCGGCGAGCGCGGTGTCCATGGTGACGCCGGCGACGGTCCAGCCGTGCTCGGGGAAGACCCGCAGGGCGCCCTTGGCGTTGTGCAGGACCTTGGGCCGCTCCGGGTCGGCGATCCAGGCGGCCCACGCGCGCTCGTCGGCCTCGTCGAGCTGGGACGGGTCGAACCAGGCGGCGGCGCCGTCGGCCGCGGCGAGGGCGACCTCGGCGACGCTGCCGGTGCCGAGCGCCCAGCTGTCGACGGTGGCGACACCGAGCGGCTGGGCGCCGTGCCCGTCGAGCCAGCCGGCGAGCTCGCCGGCGCCGAGGACGGTGAAGTCGAGCTCCACGCCGGCGGCGGGGGCCGGGGCGGCCTCCTCGGCGGAGCCGGGGTCGACGGCGAGGAGCCGCTCGCGCAGCGAGGGGTTGCGGATCTCCAGGGTGTCGAGGACGAGGGCGACGGCGGTGCGGTCGTACGGCTCGCGGGCCAGGTCCTGGACGCCCTTGGGCAGCTCCACGTCGCGGACCATCTCGGTGAGGCGGCGGTTGAGCTTCACCGACTCCAGGTGGTCGCGGAAGTTCTGCCCGGCCTTGCCCTTGACCTCCTCGGCGCGCTCCACGAGCTCGGCGAAGGAGCCGAACTGGTTGATCCACTTGGCGGCGGTCTTCTCGCCGACGCCGGGGATGCCGGGCAGGTTGTCCGACGGGTCGCCGCGCAGCGCGGCGAAGTCCGGGTACTGGTTGGGAGTGAGTCCGTACTTCTCCTGGACCTTCTCCGGGGTGAAGCGGGTCAGCTCGGAGACGCCCTTGGTCGGGTAGAGCACGGTGGTGTGGTCGGTGACCAGCTGGAAGGAGTCCCGGTCGCCGGTGACGATCAGGACCTCGAAGCCCTCCGCCTCGGCCTGGGTGGCGAGCGTCGCGATGACGTCGTCCGCCTCGAAGCCCTCGACGGCGAAGCGGGGCGCGTGCATGGCGTCGAGGAGCTCGCCGATCAGCTCGACCTGCCCCTTGAACTCGTCGGGGGTCTTGGAGCGGTTCGCCTTGTACTCGGGGAACTCGTCCGAGCGCCAGGTCTTGCGTGACACGTCGAAGGCGACGGCGAAGTGCGTGGGCGCCTCGTCGCGGAGCGTGTTCGCGAGCATGGACGCGAATCCGTAGATCGCGTTGGTCGGCTGCCCGGTCGCGGTGGTGAAGTTCTCCGCGGGCAGCGCGAAGAACGCCCGGTACGCCAGGGAATGCCCGTCCATGAGGAGCAGGCGCGGACGGTTCTCTTCGGTCATATCGGTCTTCTTCGCTGCTGTCTCGGCCACGGGACGATCCTGCCACGCGCCACCGACATTCCCGTCCACCGCTCGGTGGCCCGACCGGGCCTGGGCTCCTGTCGGTGGGGCGTGACAGGATCGGACCCGTACGAGAGTTCTTCCCCGGACCCGTCCGGGGCCCCACCGCTCAAGGGAGAGCGCGATGGTCAGCAAGCCGCCCGCCGGCGATCCGGTCCAGGACGCGCCGCAGGTCACGGCGCCGCAGCACGCCGCGGCCGGTCTGCCCGCCGTCGCGCACACACTGCGGATCGCGCAGGCGCAGATGGGCGTGCGGCGCACCGCGCAGACCCTGCTCAAGGTCAACCAGAAGGACGGCTTCGACTGTCCGGGCTGCGCCTGGCCCGAGGGCGACAAGCGGCACGTCGCGGAGTTCTGCGAGAACGGGGCGAAGGCGGTCGCCGAGGAGGCGACGCTGCGCCGGGTGACCCCGGAGTTCTTCGCCGCGCATCCGGTGGCGGACCTGGCGGCCCGCAGTGGGTACTGGCTGGGCCAGCAGGGCCGGATCACGGACCCCATGTACCTGGCGGAGGGGGCCGAGCGGTACGAGGCGGTGTCCTGGGAGCGGGCCTTCGCGATCCTCGCGGAGGAGCTGACGGCGCTCTCCTCACCCGACGAGGCGCTGTTCTACACCTCGGGGCGCACGAGCAACGAGGCCGCGTTCCTGCTCCAGCTGTTCGCCCGCGAGTTCGGCACCAACAACCTGCCGGACTGCTCCAACATGTGCCACGAGTCCTCGGGCTCCGCGCTCAACGAGACGATCGGGATCGGCAAGGGCAGCGTCTCCCTGGAGGACCTGCACCGGGCGGACCTGATCGTGGTCGCGGGGCAGAACCCGGGCACGAACCACCCCCGGATGCTGTCGGCCCTGGAGAAGGCGAAGGCCGCCGGCGCGCGGATCATCTCGGTGAACCCGCTCCCGGAGGCGGGCCTGGAGCGCTTCAAGAACCCGCAGACGCCGCAGGGCATGTTCAAGGGCGCCGCGCTCACGGATCTCTTCCTGCAGATCCGCATCGGCGGCGACCAGGCGCTGTTCCGGCTGCTCAACAAGCTGGTCCTGGAGACGCCGGGCGCCGTGGACGAGGAGTTCGTCGCCGCGCACACCCATGGGTACGAGGAGTTCGCCGCCGCCGCGCGGGACGCCGACTGGGACGAGACGCTGGCGGCGACCGGTCTGTCCCGGGCGGAGATCGAGCGGGCCCTGGAGATGGTGCTCGCCTCGGAGCGGACGATCGTCTGCTGGGCGATGGGGCTCACCCAGCACAAGCACTCCGTGCCGACCATCCGCGAGGTGGTCAACTTCCTGCTGCTGCGCGGCAACATCGGCCGGCCGGGCGCCGGGGTGTGCCCGGTGCGCGGTCACTCCAACGTGCAGGGCGACCGGACGATGGGGATCTTCGAGCGCCCCTCGGCGGCCTTCCTCGACGCGCTGGACAAGGAGTTCGGGATCGTCTCGCCGCGCCACCACGGCTTCGACGTGGTCCGCTCGATCGAGGCGCTGCGGGACGGCGAGGCGAAGGTGTTCTTCGCCATGGGCGGCAACTTCGTGGGCGCGACCCCGGACACCGAGGTCACCGAGGCGGCGATGCGCAGGGCCCGCCTGACGGTGCACGTGTCGACGAAGCTGAACCGCTCGCACGCGGTGACCGGCACGCGGGCGCTGATCCTGCCGACGCTGGGGCGCACGGACAAGGACGTGCAGAAGAGCGGCAAGCAGGTCGTCACGGTCGAGGACTCGATGGGCCTGGTGCACGCCTCGCGGGGCAACCTGCCGCCGGCGGGCCCGCGGCTGCTCTCCGAGCCGGCGATCGTGGCCCGGCTGGCGCGGGCGGTCCTCGGCGCGGGCTCGGCCACGCCGTGGGAGGCCTTCGAGGCGGACTACGCGACGATCCGCGACCGCATCGCCCGCGTGATCCCGGGCTTCGAGGACTTCAACGCGCGGCTGGCGGCGAACCCGGGCGGCTTCGCGCTGCCGCACGCGCCGCGCGACGAGCGGCGCTTCCCGACGGCGACCGGCAAGGCCAACTTCACGGCCGCGCCGGTCGAGTACCCGAAGGTGCCCGAGGGCCGGCTGCTGCTGCAGACCCTGCGCTCGCACGACCAGTACAACACCACGATCTACGGTCTCGACGACCGCTACCGCGGCATCACGGGCGGCCGCCGGGTGGTCATGGTGCACCCGGAGGACGCGGCGGCGCTGGGCTTCGCGGACGGGGCGTACGCGGACCTGGTGAGCGAGTGGACGGACGGCAGCGAGCGCCGGGCGCCCGGTTTCCGGGTGGTGCACTATCCGACGACCCGCGGCTGCGCGGCCGCGTACTACCCGGAGACGAACGTGCTGGTGCCGCTGGAGTCCACGGCGGACATCAGCAACACCCCGGCGAGCAAGTCCGTGATCGTGCGACTGGTTCCCCCGGCGGGTGACTGACCGGTCACGCGCCGCGCGGGAGGAGCGGGGATTCTGTATCCTCCACTCCCGCGCCGCGGCAGCCGGCCGACGGCCGAGGACGCCACGGGGGTCCTGTTGTCCACTCCTCCCTCCGGCGGACACCCGCCGGAGCAGCACCCGCCCGCACAGTCCCCGCCCCCACCGAGCGCGGCCCCACCGCCGCCGGTGCCGCAGAACCCGCCGGTGCCGCACAGCCCGCCGGTGCCGCAGAACCCGCCGATGGGGCAGATCCCGCCGGGGCGCCGGAGCCGGCCCGTGCCCCAGAGCCCTCCGGTCCCCCCGCAGAGCCCGTCGGCTCCCGCGCCCCCGACGACGCCACCTCCTCCCCCGCATCCACCCGCTCCACCCGCCTTACCGACCCCGCCCCCACCCCCGCCCTCACCCGCACCCGAGCCGCCCGCCCCGTCCCTCAGCGCCCTCGCCCTGGAGCGGATCGCACCGGGAAGTCCGGTGCCGCCGTCGCGGCGGGGCCGGTTGCGGGTGCTGGTCCGGGGGCTCCTGGTGATCGCCGCGGGCCTGCTGGCGACCGCGCTGCTCACCCAGGTCGTCACCTACGTCTACGACACCGTCTTCGCCGCCGACCGGGCCCGGGCGGAGGACGCCGCCCAGGACCGGCTGAACGACGAGAAGGCCCCGTTCACCGCCACGGCCGACTCCGACCTCTCGGCGCTCGACGGCGACGACTGGACGATCGTCCTCGACCGGACGCTCACCCCCGGGGAACAGCGCTCCCTGATGGCCGTGCCCGTCGAGGCCACCGGCTACGGCCGGAACGTCTGGCGGATCCTGGGGCCCCTCGGGGCGCGGGTCATCGGCACCACCCCGCACCTGGACGAGGGGAGGGACGGTGTCGTCTCGCCCCGGAGCGGGCCCACCACCCAGTTCCGTCTGAACCTCTTCAGCGACCGCACCTCCCAGCTGTCGGTCACCGGCATGGAGGCGGTCGACCTGCACTGCCGCCCCTCCGCCGCCCGCTTCGTCCTGGAGCACCCCGCCCAGGGCGAGGCGACCTATCCGGGCGTCCACTTCGATCTGCGCCGGCCGGCCGCCGACCCGGTCATCACCGACGAGGGGGACGACCAGGGGCAGCGGTACTTCGACCGGCGGCGGATCGACCTCGGCGGCGGCAGCGAGCCGGGCGGGCTGCGGATCGCGGCCACGGTCGGCACCGAGACCTGCGACTGGGCGATCAAGGCCGCCTACCGCGACGCGTCGGGGGCCCGCGGCGAGGTCGTGATCCGCGACGGGGACGAGCCGTTCCGCGCGGAGGCGCCGCCGGCCGCGCCCGACCAGTTCTACTTGGCACGGTTCGCCCCGTACCGGCTCACCCCGTGTCATGAGCCCGCGTACGCGGAGGACCGCCTCTGCCGTCTCTTCCTCGGGGGTGCATGACACAATCACCCACGCCTAAGCGTTTGCTCAGGCGTGGAAAGACGCAGCAGACCAGCCGTACGAAGACGAACGGAGCCGGACCCATGGGTGAGCAGCAGCATGTGAAGTTCCCGCAGGAGGTCATCGACGAGTACGCCTCGCTCGGTGTGGACCTGCCGGCGCTCTTCTCGGCCGGTCACCTCGGGAACCGGATGGGCGTGCAGATCCTGGAGGCCTCGGCGGACCGGGTCGTCGGCACCATGCCGGTGGAGGGCAACACCCAGCCGTACGGTCTGCTGCACGGCGGCGCCTCGGCGGTGCTCGCCGAGACGCTGGGCTCGATCGGCTCGATGCTGCACGGCGGGGTGTCCCGGATCGCCGTGGGCGTGGACCTCAACTGCACCCACCACCGCGGGGCGCGCAGCGGACTGGTGACCGGGGTCGCGACGCCCGTGCACCGGGGCCGGTCCACCGCCACGTACGAGATCGTGATCACCGACGAGCAGGACAAGCGGGTCTGCTCGGCGCGGCTGACCTGCATGCTGAAGGAGATCGGCCCGAAGGACGCGGGGAACCTGCCGGAGGCCGGTCACGCCACCGGGGCCTGACGCGCAGCACACCGGGGCCCCGGGACGGACTTCCGTCCCGGGGCCCCGTCGTATTCCCAACTCCCTTTACCTGATGGCCCCTTGCCCTCGGGCACGGCAAGCGCTTCACTGGCGGGCGACTCACACACCGAGGGGTTCCCGTTGAGGTCCACGCGCGCCACGACCAGGGTGACCGCCGGCACCGCCGCGGCTCTGGCGGGCTGCGTCCTCGCCCTGTCCACCGGGTGCGCGCGGGCGCCCGAGGAGCCGGCGCCGCGCGCGAGCTCACCCGCGGACGTGTGCGCGAGCCTGGTGTCGTACTGGGTGAAGGAAGCGCTCAAGGGGAGCAAGTGGGCGGGGCTCGACTGGGAGCAGAAGGGCCTGTCCAACGAGCAGTACGAGATCCACGACGAGGTCCTGCTCGCGGCGCGCGCCGAGGAGCGGCGGGCGGGCCGTGACGCCGCCTTCGCACTGGCCGACCGGGAGAGCCGGCGGCGCTGCGAGGAGGCGAAGGGAGCGACCGGAAGTTCGGAGAACTGGCGTCCGCCCAGCGAACAGAGAGTACCCACGGGCGGACTCTGACCCTCCTCTTCGTCACACTGCGTCACACCGGCGCAATAAAGGAGCGGAGCCCTCCGGTCAGACCGCGCGTCCGCTGGCACCGAGGCGAGTGTCCGATATCCGGAGAGGTAACAGGTTCGGTCGTCAGGAGCCAAAACCGCTCAAGCCCCTTAGCGGAACTGGGCGTTCTCAGCATGTGAACACCGCACTACCGACCGTTGTGCCCGGCTTTGCCCACCGCCCGCACACCGTCTCCCCCCGTCGGCATAACAAGACAGTCACATCCTGACCTCGGCGCTCCCCGACCTTCCCCACCTACGCCTAGAGTCACGGCCAGTCACCGCGCCGCCGGGCGCCTTCTCTGCACGGCACCCGCTCCACCCCGTACGGCCCGGCTTCGAAACGGCACCTCTAGCTACACAGCTTCACGGCACCGCCTCAGCTTGAGGGGGCCGCGCCAGGGAAAGGATTTCTTCGTGCGACACCGTTCTTTGCTCATCCTCACCAGCGTGCTCACCACGGGAGCGCTCACCCTCACCGCCTGCGGTTCGCGCGACGAGGGCAAGGGCGGCGGCGGCGACGACGCCGGCGGCACCACCACCGTGGTCATCGGTGTGGACGCCCCGCTCACCGGCTCGCTCTCCGCACTGGGCCAGGGCATCAAGAACTCCGTGGACCTGGCGGCCAAGACCGCCAACAAGAACAAGGAAGTCCCCGGGATCACCTTCAAGGTGGAGGCCCTGGACGACCAGGCCGTCCCCGCCTCCGGCCAGGCCAACGCCACCAAGCTGGTCGGCAACAAGGACGTCGTGGGCGTCGTCGGCCCGCTGAACTCCGGCGTCTCCCAGCAGATGCAGGGCGTCTTCGCCGCCGCCGGCCTCGCGCAGGTCTCCCCGGCCAACACGAACCCCTCGCTCAGCCAGGGCGACAACTGGGGCAAGGGCGAGTTCAAGCGCCCCTTCCCGACCTACTTCCGTACAGCCGCCACCGACGTGGTCCAGGGCAAGTTCGCCGCCCAGTACCTCTTCAAGGACGCCGGCAAGAAGAAGGTCTTCGTCGTCGACGACAAGCAGACCTACGGCGCCGGCCTCGCGGCGATCTTCACCGAGGAGTTCAAGCGCCTCGGCGGCCAGGTCGTCGGCACCGACCACGTCACCGTGAAGGAGACCGACTTCTCCTCCAGCGCCGACAAGGTCAAGTCCTCCGGCGCCGACTCCGTCTACTTCGGCGGCCAGTACCCCGAGGGCGGTCTGCTCTCCGACCAGGTCAAGAAGACCGGCGCCAAGATCCCCGTCATGGGTGGCGACGGCATCTACGACCCGGCCTTCATCAGCGCCTCCGGCGAGGCCAACGACGGCGACCTGGCCACCTCGATCGGTTACCCGGTCGAGAAGCTGGACACCGCCAAGAAGTTCATCGCCGACTACAACGCGGCCGGCTACAAGGACCCGTACGCGGCCTACGGCGGCTACTCCTACGACGCCGGCTGGGCGATCATCCAGGCCGTCAAGGCCGCCGTCGCCGCCAACAGCGGCAAGCTGCCGTCCGACGCCCGCGCCAAGGTCACCGAGGCCCTGGGCAAGGTCTCCTTCGACGGTGTGACCGGCAAGGTCTCCTTCGACGAGTTCGGCGACACCACCAACAAGCAGCTCACGGTCTACAAGGTCGAGGGCGGCAAGTGGGTCGACGTCAAGAGCGACACCTTCAACCAGTAGTACCCCGGTCCGCCCCCGGGCCCTGAGGCCCGGGCGGCGAGACCCGCCCCTCGCAGTACCGCACACCTGAACCAGCCCGCGCGAGGGCGCAAACAGCGCCCTCGCGCGGAGTCATATCCGACACGCTCATCGGAGGCCCTGCGGTGAACGAACTGCCGCAACAGCTGGCCAACGGCCTGGCCCTCGGTGCTCTCTATGGCCTCATCGCCATCGGGTACACCATGGTCTACGGCATCGTCCAGCTCATCAACTTCGCCCACGGCGAGATCTTCATGATCGGGGGCTTCGGCGCCCTCACCACCTACACCGCTCTGCCGAGCGGGACGTCCCTTCTGGTGGCGATACCGCTCATGATCGTCGGTGGCGCGATCGCCTCCGTGGCCGTCGCCACCGCCGCCGAGCGGTTCGCCTACCGTCCGCTGCGCAGCGCGCCGCGGCTGGCCCCGCTCATCACCGCGATCGGTCTGTCCATCGCGCTCCAGCAGCTGGTCTGGCAGTTCTACCCGGACGCCAAGAAGGCCGTCAGCTTCCCCGAGTTCAAGGGTGAGGCCTTCCAGCTCCTCGACAACCTGCAGATCCAGCGCGCCGACGCCTTCGTGCTCATCCTGGCACCGCTGTGCATGCTCGCCCTCGGCGTCTTCGTCTCCAAGAGCCGCAGCGGCCGGGCCATGCAGGCCACCGCGCAGGACCCGGACACCGCGAAGCTGATGGGCATCAACACCGACCGCATCATCGTCATGGCCTTCGCCATCGGTGCCGCGTTCGCCGCCGTCGCCGCCGTCGCCTACGGCCTCGACAAGGGCCAGATCAACTTCGAGATGGGCTTCATCCTCGGCCTCAAGGCGTTCACCGCGGCCGTCCTCGGCGGCATCGGCAACATCTACGGCGCCATGGTCGGCGGCGTGGTCCTCGGCATCGCCGAGTCCCTCTCGATCGCCTACATCGAGGACATCCCCGGCATGCAGCAGCTCGGCGGCGGTGCCTGGTCCAACGTGTGGGCCTTCGTCCTCCTCATCGTCGTCCTCCTCGTGCGGCCCCAGGGCCTGCTCGGCGAGCGCGTCGCGGACAGGGCGTGAGCGACATGAGCGAGAACCTCACCAAGACCGAAGCGGCCGAGGCCGCGGCCGCGACCCCGGCCGCCGGCAAGCCCGCGGGCCTGCTCTGGACGGTCGTCGGCGGCAGCGTCGCGACCGCCGCCAGCTCCTTCCTCGCCTGGACGTGGACCACCGCCTTCCCCGGCAACCTCACGATCTACGGCAACCCCGCCCCGCTCCAGCTGCTCACCCTCGTCGGAGCCGTCCTCACCGCCGCCTACGCGCTCTCCGCGCTGGGCGTCAAGGGACTCGGCTGGCTCACCCCGGCCGGCTCCCGCAAGGCGCTGTGGATCGTGGCCCTGGGCACCTTCGCCACCACCCTGTTCACGACGCTCTCGATCGTCGTCGAGCTGGGCGCCCTGGTGGACCTGGAGCCCGGCGCCGGCGTCGCCGTCATCGCCTCGGCCGTCCCGGCGCTCGCCGCGTACAAGCTGCCGGACGACAGCCGCCGGCCGGCCCGCGCCAAGGCCCTGCCCTCCTGGGCCGAGGTCCTGATCATCGTCGTCGTCTTCGCCCTCGGCCTCTTCGTGGTCACCTTCGGCATCGACACCGACGACTCGGAGCCGCAGCTCTTCATCGCGTACCTGATCCTGGTCGGCTTCTCCGCCACGGCCCTGGTCAAGTCCGGTATCACCGGGCGCCTTTCGCAGATGACGGCGCGCAACCGCCAGGTGACCGTCACGGCCAGCCTGGTCATGGCGATCGCCTTCCCGTTCATCCAGCAGAGCGGCGACACGTACACGCTGATCGCGGTCAACATCCTGATCTTCGCGACCGTCGCCCTCGGCCTGAACATCGTCGTCGGTCTCGCGGGTCTGCTCGACCTCGGTTACGTCGCCTTCCTCGGTGTCGGCGCGTACACCGCGGCCCTGGTCTCCGGTGCCACCTCCTCCGCCTTCGGCGTCCAGTTCCCGTTCTGGGCCGCGGCCCTCACCGGCATGGCCGCCTCGCTGGTCTTCGGCGTCGTCATCGGCGCGCCGACCCTGCGTCTGCGCGGCGACTACCTCGCCATCGTGACGCTCGGCTTCGGAGAGATCTTCCGCATCGCCATGGGCAACCTCGACGGCACCTCGGGCCCGCAGATCACCAACGGCCCGAACGGCATCCCGAACATCCCGCAGCTGGAGTTCTTCGGCTACAACTTCGGCGAGTCCCACACCGTCCTGGGTGTCGAGCTCGGCGCGTACGCCAACTACTACCTGCTCATGATCCTCATCATGGTGATCGTCGTGGTGGTGTTCTCCCGCGCCGGCAACAGCCGCATCGGGCGGGCCTGGGTCGCCATCCGCGAGGACGAGACCGCCGCCACCGCCATGGGCATCAACGGCTTCCGGGTCAAGCTGGTCGCCTTCGCCCTCGGCGCGGCCCTGGCCGGCCTCGCGGGCACGGTCCAGGCGCACGTCAACACCACGGTGGTGCCGGAGAACTACGTCTTCGCCGGCCCCGTGCCGCCGAACTCCGCCTTCCTGCTCGCGGCCGTCATCCTCGGCGGCATGGGCACGATCAGCGGTCCGATCGTCGGCTCCGCGCTGCTCTTCCTGATCCCGGCCAAGCTGTCCTTCCTGCAGGACTACCAGCTGCTCGGCTTCGGCATCGCCCTGATCCTGCTGATGCGCTTCCGCCCCGAGGGCCTGATCGCCAACAAGCGCGCCAAGCTGGAATTCCACGAGAACGACGAGCAGCCCGACGTACCGGAGCAGCGACAGCCCGCGGACGCGGAGTCCGGCGTCGGTACGGCGAAGGCGGGGGCGTGAACGCCATGACGACCACCACCGAGACCGGCACCGGGACGACCGCGACGGCGGCCGCCGTCCTGGAGGCGCGCGGGGTCACCATGCGCTTCGGCGGTCTGACCGCCGTCCGCGATGTCGACCTGACCGTCCGCCAGGGCGAGATCGTCGGCCTCATCGGCCCCAACGGCGCCGGCAAGACCACCTTCTTCAACTGCCTGACCGGTCTGTACGTCCCGACCGAGGGCCAGGTCAGCTACAAGGGGACGGTCCTGCCGCCCAAGCCGCACCTGGTCACCCAGGCCGGCATCGCCCGTACCTTCCAGAACATCCGCCTCTTCTCCAACATGACGGTCCTGGAGAACGTCCTCGTCGGACGCCACACCCGGACCAAGGAGGGCCTGTGGTCCGCGCTGCTGCGCGGCCCCGGCTTCAAGCGGGCGGAGGCGGCCTCCCGTGCCCGGGCCATGGAACTCCTGGAGTTCGTGGGCCTGGCCGCCAAGGCCGAGCACCTCGCGCGCAACCTGCCGTACGGCGAGCAGCGCAAGCTGGAGATCGCCCGCGCGCTCGCCAGCGACCCCGGTCTGCTGCTGCTCGACGAGCCGACGGCCGGCATGAACCAGGCCGAGACCCGCACCACCGAGGAGCTGGTCTTCGCGATCCGCGACCTCGGCATCGCGGTCCTGGTCATCGAGCACGACATGAAGTTCATCTTCAACCTGTGCGACCGGGTCGCCGTCCTCGTCCAGGGCGAGAAGCTGGTCGAGGGCACCTCCGAGGTCGTCCAGGGCGACGAGCGGGTCGTCGCCGCGTACCTGGGCACGCCCTTCGAGGGTGCGCCCGGCGCGGAGGAGGCCGCGGAGGTCGAGGCCGCCGAGGCCGCGGCCGGGGCGGAGTCCGAGCCGGAGTCCGAGTCGGAGTCGGAGCCGGAGCCGGAGTCGGAGGACGCGCCCGAGGAGGCCTCGGACGCCGAGGCCGAGCCGGCCACCGCCGAGGCTTCGGACGCCGAGGCCGCCGACGACGCCGAGGCCGCTCCGGCCGAGACCCCCGCGTCCCAGGACGCGGACAGCACCACCGAAGGAGACTCCAAGTGACCGCACTTCTGGAGGTCGAGGACCTCAGGGTCGCCTACGGCAAGATCGAGGCCGTCAAGGGCATCTCCTTCTCCGTCGAGGCGGGCCAGGTCGTCGCCCTGATCGGCACCAACGGCGCCGGCAAGACCACGACCCTGCGCACGCTGTCCGGTCTGCTCAAGCCCTCCGGCGGCAAGATCACCTTCGACGGCCAGGTACTGAACGGCATCCCGGCCCACAAGGTGGTCTCGCTGGGCCTCGCCCACTCCCCCGAGGGCCGGCACATCTTCCCCCGGCTGAGCATCGCCGAGAACCTCCAGCTGGGCGCGTTCCTGCGCAGCGACAAGGACGGCATCGAGCGGGACATCCAGAAGGCCTACGACCTCTTCCCGATCCTGGGCGAGCGTCGCAAGCAGGCCGCGGGCACCCTCTCCGGCGGTGAGCAGCAGATGCTGGCGATGGGCCGGGCGCTGATGTCCCAGCCGAAGCTGCTGATGCTGGACGAGCCCTCGATGGGCCTCTCCCCGATCATGATGCAGAAGATCATGGAGACCATCGCGGCGCTGAAGGCCGAGGGCATGACGATCCTGCTCATCGAGCAGAACGCGCAGGCCGCCCTCTCCCTCGCGGACTACGGTTACGTGATGGAGGTCGGCACGGTGAAGCTGTCCGGCACCGGCCGCGACCTGCTCGTGAACGACGACGTGCGCAAGACGTACCTCGGCGAGGAGTAGGCACCACGGACGAAGGCCCGCCCCACGACGACGTGGGGCGGGCCTTCCTCGTGTGTACGGGCCGGACTACTGCTCCTTGGCCTTCGCGGCCTTCTTCTCCTCGGCGTCCTCGATGACCGCCTCGGCGACCTGCTGCATCGACATGCGGCGGTCCATGGAGGTCTTCTGGATCCAGCGGAAGGCGGCCGGCTCGGTGAGTCCGTACTGGGTCTGGAGGATCGACTTGGCGCGGTCCACCAGCTTGCGGGTCTCCAGGCGCTGGGAGAGGTCGGCGACCTCCTGCTCCAGGGCGCGCAGCTCGGCGAAGCGGGAGACGGCCATCTCGATGGCCGGCACCACGTCGCTCTTGCTGAACGGCTTGACCAGGTACGCCATGGCGCCGGCGTCCCGGGCGCGCTCGACGAGCTCGCGCTGGGAGAAGGCGGTGAGCATGAGGACCGGGGCGATGGACTCGCCGGCGATCTTCTCGGCCGCGGAGATGCCGTCGAGGACGGGCATCTTCACATCGAGGATGACGAGGTCGGGGCGGTGCTCGCGGGCGAGCTCCACGGCGGTGGCGCCGTCACCGGCCTCGCCGACGACGGTGTAGCCCTCCTCCTCCAGCATCTCCTTGAGGTCCATGCGGATGAGGGCCTCGTCCTCGGCGATGACGACGCGGGTCGTCAGCGGCGGGACGTGCGACGTGTCGGCGTCGTCGTCGGCGGCGGGCTGGGGCGACTCGGGGGCGGTCACGCGGGCTCCTCGTTCAAGGCCTCGTTCGCAGGGTGATCGAGGCGGATACAGCTCCCCATGAGCCTACCCACCTCCTGTAAGGTAGGGGCACGGCGGGTGACCGCCCCCCTTCGTTTCGAAGGAAGCCCCGGTAGCCCAGCGGTAGAGGCAATGGTCTCAAACACCATCTAGCGTGGGTTCGAATCCCACCCGGGGTACATTAACGCGATTTCCAAGGTCACGCCCCGACTGCGGCTTCCGGGGGACCGTCACTCCGCCGGGGGTTCCCCGATGTGGTGGACCCGGACCAGGTTGGTCGAGCCCGGCACACCGGGCGGAGAACCGGCCGTGATGACCACGATGTCCCCCTTCTCGCAGCGCCCGATCCGCAGCAGCTCCTCGTCCACCTGCGCCACCATCGCGTCGGTGGAGTCGACGTGCGGGCCGAGGAAGGTCTCGACGCCCCAGGTGAGGTTGAGCTGGGAGCGGGTCGCCGGGTCGGGCGTGAAGGCCAGCAGCGGGATCGGCGAGCGGTAGCGGGAGAGCCGCTTCACGGTGTCGCCGGACTGCGTGAACGCGACCAGGAACCGGGCCCCGAGGAAGTCCCCGATCTCGGCGGCGGCCCGGGCCACCGCACCGCCCTGGGTACGGGGCTTGCTGCGCTCGGTCAGCGGCGGCAGCCCCTTGGCGAGGACGTCCTCCTCGGCGGCCTCGACGATCCGGCTCATCGTGCGCACGGTCTCGACCGGATACTTGCCGACACTGGTCTCACCGGAGAGCATCACGGCGTCGGTGCCGTCGATGACGGCGTTGGCCACGTCGGAGGCCTCGGCGCGGGTCGGCCGGGAGTTGTCGATCATCGAGTCGAGCATCTGGGTGGCGACGATGACCGGCTTGGCGTTCCGCTTGGCCAGCTTGACGGCCCGCTTCTGGACGATCGGCACCTGCTCCAGGGGCATCTCCACACCCAGGTCGCCGCGGGCGACCATGATGCCGTCGAAGGCCGCGACGATGTCCTCGATGTTCTCGACGGCCTGCGGCTTCTCGATCTTGGCGATGACCGGGACCCGGCGGTCCTCCTCGTCCATGATCCGGTGGACGTCCTCGATGTCCCGGCCGCTGCGGACGAAGGAGAGGGCGATGACGTCGGCGCCGGTGCGCAGGGCCCAGCGCAGGTCCTCGACGTCCTTCTCGGAGAGGGCGGGGACGGAGACGGCGACCCCCGGCAGGTTGAGGCCCTTGTTGTCGGAGACCATGCCGCCCTCGACGACCCGGGTGTTGACCCGGGGTCCTTCGACGGAGACGACCTCCAGGGTGACCCGGCCGTCGTCGACGAGGATGCGCTCACCGGCGGTGACGTCCTCGGCGAGGCCGGCGTAGGTGGTGCCGCAGCAGTGGCGGTCGCCCTCCATCGGCTCGACGGTGATGGTGAACTCGTCGCCGCGTTCAAGGAGTACGGGGCCCTCGCGGAATCGGCCGAGACGAATCTTCGGGCCTTGAAGGTCGGCGAGGACGCCGACGCTGCGGCCGGTCTCCTCGGAGGCCTTGCGAACGCGCTGGTAGCGCTCCTCGTGCTCGGCGTAGGAGCCGTGACTGAGGTTGAGACGGGCCACGTCCATCCCGGCTTCGACCAATGCCTTGATCTGGTCGTATGTTTCGGTGGCGGGCCCCAGGGTACAAACGATTTTTGCTCGGCGCATGAGGCGAGCCTAGGGCTTACCGGCGGGTAGCGAATGGGCCGGGCATGACTACTCAACAACCTTTCAGTGAAAGGTTGTTGACAAGTCTTGAATCTGTGCGAACGCCTGCTCTGATGAGCGATTTCCGCGGTCGGGGACCGGATGTCTCAGAGTGCGGGCGGGGCCATCGTGAACCGCGCGGCGACCTCGGCGGTGACCGTCTGCCGCTGCGGTTCGAGCTCCATCGGGGCCGGCGCGTCCACCGCCTCCGCCGCGAACGCCATCCGCATCCCGCCCATCGGCGCGGGGCCGCCCTGCCCGAGCCCGGTGTCGGAGAGTTCGAGCAGCGCCACCAGTGAGGAGCCCAGCGCCTGGGCGTACTCGCGCGCCCGGCGCACCGCCTCCCGCACGGCCTGCCGGCGGGCCTCCGCGTACGCCGGGGAGTCCGGGCGCAGCGCCCACCAAGGACCGTCCACCCGGGTCCACTCCAGATCGGCGAGGCGCGTGGTCAGCTCGCCGAGGGCGGTGAAGTCGGTCAGCTCCGCCGACAGGTGCACCCAGCCCTGGTAGCCGCGCACCCGCTCGCCGCGCCCGTGCCGGGCGGGCTCCGGGCTGACCGAGAGCGCGCCCGTCTCCAGCTTGGCGACAGCCTCCCCGTACGACTTGACCAGGGCGATCGCCTCGGCGTTGCGGCTCGTCAGGGTGGCCAGGACCGAGGAGCGGTCGGTGCCCCGGGCGCGTACCGAGACACCGATCCTCGCGAGTTCCGGATCGACCTCCAGGCGGCCTTCGCCACGGACCGTCACCTGGGGCGCCTCGGGGGTGGGCTGCTGCTGTGTCATACCGAACACTTTCCCACTCCGTAACCCGAAAGGTCTGTTGCGACCGTGCGGTCTGAGCCAGAATCTACGCGCGTTGTGCGCCACGGTCGGCGCCTTCGCCACAGAACCACAAGGGGAGAACACACATGCCGCTGAACCGCAGGACGTTCCTGGAGCGCTCGGCCGCCGCCGGGGCCGGAGTGGCCCTCACCGGCGCCGTCGCCGTTCCGGCCGAGGCCCACGACGGAGCCCCCGGCCACGGCCGCCCGCGTCCGCAGAAGCGGTACTCCTTCACCGTGATGGGCACCACCGACCTGCACGGGAACGTCTTCAACTGGGACTACTTCACCGACAAGGAGTTCGACGACAAGGCCCACAACGACGTCGGCCTCGCCAAGATCTCCACCCTGGTCGAGCAGGTCCGCGAGGAGAAGGGCCGCTGCAACACCCTCCTCATCGACGCCGGCGACACCATCCAGGGCACCCAGCTGTCCTACTACTACGCCAAGGTCGACCCCATCACCAAGGCGGGCGGCCCGGTCCACCCGATGGCGCAGGCCATGAACGCCATCGGCTACGACGCCGCCGCGCTCGGCAACCACGAGTTCAACTACGGCATCCCGGTGCTGCGCAAGTTCCAGGACCAGCTCGACTTCCCGCTGCTCGGCGCCAACGCGCTCGACGCGAAGACCCTGCGCCCGGCCTTCCCCCCGTACAGCATCCACCGGCTGCGCACCCCGCACGGGCGGGACGTCAAGGTCGCCGTCCTCGGCCTGACCAACCCGGGCATCGCCATCTGGGACAAGGCCAACGTCAGCGGCAAGATGGTCTTCCCGGGCCTCGAGGAGCAGGCCGCCAAGTGGGTGCCGAAGCTGCGCTCCCTCGGCGCCGACGTGGTCGTCGTCTCGGCGCACTCCGGCTCCAGCGGCACCTCCTCGTACGGTGACCAGCTCCCGTACGTCGAGAACGCGGCCGGGCTCGTCGCCGAGCAGGTCCCGGGCATCGACGCGATCCTCGTCGGGCACGCCCACACCGAGATCCCCGAGTACCGGATCACCAACAAGGAGACCGGCAAGGACGTCGTCCTGTCCGAGCCGCTCAAGTGGGGCCAGCGCCTCACCCTGTTCGACTTCGACCTGGTGTGGGAGAAGGGCCGCTGGACCGTCGAGAAGGTCGGCGCGCAGGTCCTCAACTCCAACACGGTCGCCGAGGACCCGGAGATCACCGGGCTGCTCGCGGACGAGCACAAGAAGGTCGTCGCCTACGTCAACCAGGTCATCGGCACCTCCACCGCCGCCATGACCACGGCCGACGCGCCGTGGAAGGACGAGCCGATCATCGACCTGATCAACGTCGTCCAGGCCGAGACGGTGAAGGCGGCCCTGGCCGGCGGCGCCTACGCGAACCTGCCGGTGCTCTCCCAGGCCTCCTGCTTCTCCCGCACGGCCCGCATCCCCTCCGGCACCATCTCCATCAAGGACGCCGCCGGGCTCTACCCCTTCGAGAACACCCTGGAGGCCCGACTGATGACGGGCGCCCAGCTCAGGGAGTACCTGGAGTACTCGGCGAGGTACTACGTCCAGACCCCGGCGGGCGCGCCCGTCGACACCGCGAAGCTCACCAACGCGGACAACACCCCGGACTACAACTACGACGCCGTGTCCGGGCTGACGTACGACATCGACATCGCCAAGCCCGCGGGGCAGCGGATCGCGAACCTGCTCTTCCAGGGCAAGCCGCTCGACCCGGCCGCGCAGTTCGTGCTCGCGGTGAACAACTACCGGGCCAGCGGCGGCGGCGCCTTCCCGCACGTGGCCAAGGCCCAGCAGCTGTGGGCGAACTCGGACGAGATCCGCAACACCATCATCCAGTGGGTGAAGGCCAAGGGCACGGTCGACCCGTCCCTGTTCGCCTCGGTGGACTGGAAGCTGACCCGGGACGGCGTGCCGGTGTTCTAGGACGGATCCGTCCCGGCACTCACACGTTCTGAGTGAGAGGCGTCAGCTTCTGGCCCTGGGCCGGGATGCTCGGCGCCTCTCGCGCGTCCAGGCCGAAGGTGGTGAAGGCGGTGCGGCGGGGCAGCGGGTACGGCTCCTCGCCGGTGACCGAGTTGAGGATGACGGCGCTGCGCCAGGCGGCGAGCCCCAGGTCGGGGGCGCCGACGCCGTGGGTGTGCTTCTCCGCGTTCTGGACGTAGACCGAGCCGGTGACCGAGTCGTCGAGCACCAGCCGGTACGCGCTGTCGATCCGGGGCCGGCCGGCGGAGTCGTGCCGCAGGTACGGGTCGAGGCCGGCGAGCATCCGGTCGACCGGGCGCTCGCGGTAGCCGGTCGCCAGGACCACGGCGTCGGTGGTGAGCCGGGAGCGGGTGTTCTGCTGGGCGTGCTCCAGGTGGAGCTCGACCTTGGTGGTGGCGACCCGGCCGGCCGTGCGGACCCGGACCCCCGGGGTGATGACCGCGTCCGGCCAGCCGCCGTGCAGGGTGCGCCGGTAGAGCTCGTCGTGGATGGCGGCGATGGTGTCGGCGTCGATGCCCTTGTGCAACTGCCACTGGCGGGGCACCAGTTCGCCGCGCACCGGCTCGGGCAGGGAGTGGAAGTAGCGGGTGTAGTCGGGGGTGAAGTGCTCCAGGCCCAGCTTGGAGTACTCCATGGGGGCGAAGGCCTCGCTGCGGGCCAGCCAGTGCAGCTTCTCGGCCCCCTCGGGGCGGGCGCGCAGCAGGTCGAGGAAGACCTCGGCGCCCGACTGCCCGGATCCGATGACGGTGACGTGCCCGGCGGCGAGCAGGGTCTCGCGGTGGGTCAGGTAGTCGGCGGAGTGGATCACGGGCACGCCGGGCGCGTCGGCGAGCGGGCGCAGCGGCTCGGGGACGTACGGCTCGGTGCCGACGCCGAGGACGACGTTGCGGGTGTACGCGCGGCCCAGCGCCTCGGCCTCGCCGTCGGCGTCCAGCTGGGTGAAGTCGACCTCGAACAGGCGCCGTTCGGGGTTCCAGCGGACGGAGTCGACCTGGTGCCCGAAGTGGAGCCCGGGGACCAGGCCGCTGACCCAGCGGCAGTAGGCGTCGTACTCGGCGCGCTGGATGTGGAACTTCTCGGCGAAGTAGAAGGGGAAGAGCCGGTCGCGGCTGCGGAGGTAGTTGAGGAAGCTCCACGGGCTGGCCGGGTCGGCGAGGGTCACCAGGTCGGCCAGGAAGGGGACCTGGAGGGTGGCGCCCTCGATGAGCAGGCCGGGGTGCCAGTGGAAGGCGGGCCGCTGCTCGAAGAAGGCGGTGGTGAGACCGCCCGGGACGCCCTGGGCGAGCGCGGCGAGGGAGAGGTTGAACGGGCCGATGCCGACGCCCACCAGGTCGTGCGGACGGTCGAGGTCGTGCTGGGGGGTGCTGCCGGTCATCGGTCGGTGCCGCCTTCCACGAGGGTGAGGATCTGTGCCAGGTCGCCGGGGGTGGCGTGGGGGTTGAGCAGGGTGGCCTTGAGCCAGAGCCGCCCGTCGGCCGCGGCCCGCCCGAGGACCGCGCGGCCCTCGGTGAGCAGGGTGCGGCGGATCCCGGCGACGGCCTCGTCGGGAGCGCCGTACGGCCGGAACAGCACGGTCGTGAGGGTGGGCCGGGCGTACAGCTCCAGGCCCGGGGCCTTCTCGACCCGTTCGGCCAGCTCCTCGGCGAGCGCCATGCAGGCGTCGACGAGGGCGCCGAGCCCCGAGCGGCCGAGGGCGCGCAGGGTGACGGCGGTCTTGAGGACGTCGGGCCGCCGGGTGGTGCGCAGCGACCGCCCGAGGAGGTCGGGCAGTCCGGCGTCGGTGTCGTCGTCGGCGTTCAGGTAGTCGGCGCTGTGTCCGAGGACGGCGAGGTCGTCGGCGTCCCGGACGGCGAGCAGCCCGGCGGCGGCCGGCTGCCAGCCCAGTTTGTGCAGGTCGACGGTGACCGTGCGGGCCCGGTCGAGGCCGGCGAGGAGCGGTCGGTGCCGGTCGCTGAAGAGGAGCGGGCCGCCGTAGGCCGCGTCCACGTGGAGGTCGGCGTTCCCGTGCGCCGCGCACAGCTCGGCGATCTCCGGGAGCGGGTCGATCAGTCCGGCGTCGGTGGTGCCGGCGGTGGCGGCGACCAGCAGCGGTCCGGGGAGGTCGGTGAGCGCCTGCTCCAGGGCGACCGGGTCCATGGTGCCGCTCGGGGCCGGCACGAGGACCGGCTCGGGCAGGCCGAGGAGCCAGGCGGCGCGCCGGAAGGAGTGGTGGGCGTTGGCTCCGACGAGCGTCTGCACGGTGCCGCCGCGTTCTCGCGCGAGGAGCAGGGCCAGCTGGTTGGACTCGGTGCCGCCGGTGGTGACCAGGGCGTCCGGGCGGGGCGCGGCCGGGAACGCCTCGGCGGCGAGGGCGGCCGTGACCAGGTCTTCGAGCACGGAGGCGGCGGGGGCCTGGTCCCAGGAGTCCAGCGACGGGTTCAGCACGGAGGCGGCGAGGTCGGCGGCGGCCGCGAGGGCGAGCGGCGGGGTGTGGAGGTGCGCCGCGCACAGCGGGTGCGCGGGGTCGGCCGCCCCGGCGGCGACCGCCCGCACGACGGCGGACAGCGCCTCGGCGGCCCCCGACCCGCTCCCGGGCAGCGCCTCCCCCAGGGCCTCCCGCACCTGATGGGCCACCGCCCGGGGGCCCCCGGCCGGGAGGGGGCCGCCGCGGTCCTCCGCTCCGGCGCGGAGGGCGTCGAGGACCGTGTCGAGGAGGGGACGGAGCTGCTCGGGGCCGGGGGCGCCTCCGGCGAGGGGTGCGGCACGCATGGACGACAGAGTGCCGGGGGTTCTGGGGGTTTGTCCGGAGAGTGGGGTGGTGTGACCCGAACGGGGGACGGGCGGGTGGGCCTTCGCCCCGCGGTGCGGGGCGAAGGCCCAGGATGGAGCGGGCTGCAGGTCGTGCCCGGGAAGCGGCGCGGTCGGCCCGAAGGGCGGGGCCACGGGCCGGGCGGGACCTCCCGGACGCGGCCTAGCCGCGCACGCGCAGCGCCCGGCGCAGGTCGTCGAGCTGGTCGACCAGCTTGCGGTGGAGGGCCGGGATGGCCTTGTCCTCGGCGAGGTGGCGGTCGCCGAGGGCGAGGGAGTCGGCGTCGACCGCGTCCGCGGGGAAGGCCCAGCGGCCGGCGGCCTCGGCGATGGCGGGGCCGCGGCGGTCGGCGAGGGCCAGGGCGGCCGGGTAGAAGCGGGCCACGTAGGGGTGCAGCAGCTCGGCCTGTTCGGGCTTCCAGAAGCCCTGGGCGGTGGCCGTGAACAGGTAGTTGGAGAGGTCGTCCGCGTCGAACATGGACGCCCAGGCGGCGGCCTTGGCCTCCTCGGTCGGCAGGGCGGCGCGACAGCGGGCGGCACCCTCCTGGCCGGTGGCGCTGGGGTCGCGGTCGAGTTCGGCGGCGATGGTGGCCTCGTCCGTGGCGCCGAGGACGGCGAGGCGGGCGAGGATGCGCCAGCGGAGCTCGGGGTCGAGCTCGGGGCCGCCGTGGACGGTGCCGTCGGCGAGCCAGGTGGCGATCTTGTCGGGGGTGGTGGCGCTGTCGATGTAGGTGCGCACGGCGGTGAGGCGCAGGCCGGGCGCGTCGCCGTCCTCGGTGCGGCGCATCAGGTCGCGGGCGATCTCGCAGATCGTGGCGAGGGCGGCGGGGCGGTCGGCGGCGGAGACGTACCGGTCGGCGATCTGGCCGCGGGCGAAGCCCAGGACGCCCTGGACGACGGCGAGTTCGGTCTCCTCGGGGAGGTGCGCGAGGGCGGAATCCAGGTAGTCGGCGGGCGCCAGTTCGCCGTCGCGGACCATGTCGCGGAGCGCGTTCCAGACGACGGCGCGGGTGAGGGCGTCGGGGACGCGGGAGAGGCCGCGCAGGACGGTCTCCTGTGACACCTCGTCGAAGCGGATCTTGGCGTAGGTGAGGTCGCCCTCGTTGAGGACGACGAGCGCGGGGCGCGGGCCGGTGAGTTCGAGCGGGGCGGCCTGGGGGACGTCGAGCTCGTGCCGGGCACGCAGCACGAGGTCGCCGGCGGCGTCCCGGTCGTACACGCCGACGGCGACGCGGTGCGGACGGCTGCCGTCGCGGTCGACGGTGAGCCGCCACTGCTTGCCCTCGCCCTCGACGCGCGGGGTGAGGACGTCGACGCCGGTGGTGCGCAGCCACTGCTCGGCCCAGCCGTGGACGTCGCGGTCGGTGGCGGCGGCGAGGTTGTCGATGAAGTCGGCGAGGGTGGCGTTGCCGAACTTGTGGCGCTTGAAGTGGATGTTGATGCCGGCGAGGAAGTCCTCCTCCCCCATCCACGCGACGAGCTGGCGCAGCGCGGAGGCGCCCTTGGCGTAGGAGATGCCGTCGAAGTTGAGGAGGGCGGAGGCGGTGTCGGGGACGGCGTCCGGGTCGGGGGCGACGGGGTGGGTGGAGGGCCGCTGGTCGGCCTCGTAGCCCCAGGCCTTCCGGGTCGCGCCGAAGTCGATCCAGGTGTCGGCGAAGCGGTCGGAGCAGGCCTCGTTGATGGTCTGGAAGCCCATGTACTCGGCGAAGGACTCGTTCAGCCAGATGTCGTCCCACCAGCGCAGGGTGACGAGGTCGCCGAACCACATGTGGGCCATCTCGTGGGCGATGACCATGGCGCGGGTCATCCGCTCGGTGTCGGTGACGGCGGAGCGGAAGACGAACTCGTCGCGGAAGGTGACGAGGCCGGGGTTCTCCATGGCGCCCGGGTTGAACTCGGGGACGAAGGCCTGGTCGTACGAGTCGAAGGGGTACGGCTCGTCGAACTTCTCGTGGTACCGGTCGAAGCAGGCCTTGGTGATGTCGAGGATCTCCTCGGCGTCGGCGTCGAGGTGGGGGGCGAGCGAGCGGCGGCAGTGGATGCCGAAGGGCAGGCCGGCGTGCTCGGTGCGGACGGAGTGCCAGGGGCCGGCGGCGACGCAGACGAAGTAGGTGGAGAGCAGCTGGGTGGGCGCGGCGGTCCAGCGCCCGTCGGCGCCGCGCTCCGTGACGCCGTTGGACAGGACGGTCCAGCCCTCGGGGGCGGTGACGGCGATCTCGAAGACGGCCTTGAGGTCGGGCTGGTCGAAGGCGGCGAACACCCGCTGGATGTCCTCCATGAACAGCTGGGTGTAGACGTACGCCTCGCCGTCGGTGGGGTCGGTGAAGCGGTGCATGCCCTCGCCGGTGCGGGAGTAGCGCATGGTGGTGGCGATGCTCAGGGTGTGCTCGCCCTCGGTGAGGGTGAGCGGGAGGCGGTTGCCGTCGAGGGCGGCGGTGTCGAGGGCTTCGCCGTCGAGGACGGCGGAGTGCAGGGCTTCCGGCTTGAGCTCGACGAAGCTGGTCCCGGCGGCGCGGGCGGTGAACCGGATGAGACTGGTGGACTCGAAGGTCTCGTCGCCGGTGGTGAGGTCGAGCTCCACGGTGTAGCGGTGGACGTCGAGGAGCTGGGCACGGGTCTGCGCTTCGTCGCGCGTCAGTACGGACATGGGGGCCATGCTGCCTGATGCCCCCCTGCCCCGGCAGGGGGGTTCGGATTTACGCCAGGCCGGCGCCGTCCAGGTGGGCGAAGGCCGCGGAGATCCGGGGCCGGTCGTAGCCGGCGGGGCCCTTGGCGCCGCTGGAGAGCAGGGCGTGCAGCAGGAGCCGGGCCTTGGCGGGGGCGAGCGGGCCGGCCGGGACGAGGCCGCGGTGCAGCAGGTCGTACTCGGAGCCGGGGCCGCGATAGGTGTGCGAGAGGGTCGCGCCCGCGCCCGTGCGGGAGGCGAGGACGACCGGGATGCGCTCGGCGAGCGCGGCGAGGGGTTCGACGAGCCCGGCGGGGACGTGGCCCGCGCCGAAGGCGGCGACGACGAGGCCGTCGTACCGGTCGGCGACGGCGTCGAGGAGTTCGCCGCGGTCACCGAGGGAGAGGGTGAGCAGGGCCACCCGTACGGCGGGGTCGACGGTGAGCGGGCAGAGCCGGGACGGCACGGCGGGGCGGAGCAGGATCCGCGGCTCGCCCTCGACGACGGCGCCGAGGGGTCCGGCGCCGGGCGAGGTGAACGTGGCGACGGAGGTGGTGTGGGCCTTGTGGGCGAAGCGGGCGGCGTGGATCTCGTCGGCGAGCACCACGAGGACGCCGAGGCCGCGGCAGCCGGGGTCGGCGGCGACGGCGAGGGCGGCGGCCAGGTTGGCGGGGCCGTCGGCGCCGGGCAGGTCGGGGCGGCGCATGGCGCCGGTGACGGCGATGGGCTCCTCGGTGGTGCAGAGCAGGTCGAGGAGGAAGGCGGTCTCCTCCAGGGTGTCGGTGCCCTGGACGACGACCGCGCCGGAGCCGGCGGCGACGGTCGCGCGCACCTCGTCGGCGAGGGCCGCGAGGTCCTCGAAGGAGAGCGAGGAGCTGGGCACGCGGCGGAAGTCGCGCAGCTCGACGTCGACGCCCTCGGGGGCGACGCCGAGTCCGGCGAGCACCTCGGTGCCGGTCATGCGGGCGGCGTCGCCGCCTCGCGCGGAGATGGTGCCTCCCAGCGTGAATACGGTGACCCGCGCCATCAGCGTGCTCCGTCCGCGATCGTCTCGTGGTGGCGGATGACCTCCGCGATGATGAAGTTCAGCAGCTTCTCGGCGAAGGCCGGGTCCAGTTTCGCGCTCCCGGCGAGTTCCCGCAGCCGGGCGATCTGCCGGGCCTCCCGGGCCGGGTCGGCCGGCGGCAGCTCGTGCTCGGCCTTGAGGACGCCGACCTGCTGGGTGCACTTGAAGCGCTCGGCCAGCATGTGGACCACGGCGGCGTCGATGTTGTCGATGCTCTCGCGCAGCCGGGTCAGCTCGGCGACGACGGAGGGATCGATGCCGCCGGTGCCCCCGGCCTCGCCGGTGCCGCTGGTGCCGTGGGTGCCACTGGTGTTGCCGGACTCGCTGGACTCGCTCATGAGCAGCGACCTTATCCGGATCTCGGCAGGATCGTGGGCGGGTGTTCGGGATCCGGAACGGTGGTGCTCCAGCCGCCCGGGACGCTTCTGCCCTGTTGTTCGCGGAAGCGGATGGGGGCGGTGCCGACACGGCGGGTGAACAGGCGGGAGAAGTAGGCGGGGTCGTCGTAGCCGACCCGGCGGGCGACGGCGGCGACCGGGAGGTCGGTCCCGGCGAGGAGTTCCTTGGCGCGGCCGAGGCGGACGGTGAGCAGGTAGTCCTTGGGGCTGCAGCCGGCGGCGCGGCGGACGGCGGTGCGCAGCTCGGCGGCGGTCATGCCGTGCCGGGCGGCGTGTTCGGCGACGGTGAGGCGGCTGAAGGCGTCGCGGGCGAGGGCGGTGAGGACGGGGTCGCCGTCGGCGTTGGTGTCGGCGCGGGAGCGGCGCAGGGCGACGAGGAGCTCGTGGACGGCGGCGCCGGTCTCGACCTCCAGGAAGGGGTTGCCGGGGCGGGCGGCGCGGGCGATGCGCCCGATCGCGGCGCGGGCGGGGGCGGCGTCGGCGAGGGGGACGACGGGCCGGTCGGGTTCGATGTAGCCGAGCTCGGTGTAGGTGGCGGTGGCGGGCCCGGTGAAGTCGACGAAGGACTCGTCCCAGCCGGTGCCGGGGTCGGCGGCGTAGTGGTGGGGCACGCCGGGGGTGAGCCAGATGACGGCGGGGGCGGTGACGGTGGTGCGGCGCCCGTCGGGGCCCCGGTACCAGCCGCCGCCCGAGCTGACGAGGACGGCGACGTGGTGGTCGAGGGTGCGCGGGCCGACGGTGGGCAGCGTGCCGTGCTGGAGTCCGACGCCGAGGCAGACCAGACCGAGGCGGTGGTGGACGGGTCCGGGCGTGAAGTAGCGCATCCAGGTGTGGTACATCGCGCGGCAGCCTCCTCAGCGCCCGTCGAAGGGTCCAAACTGCGACGATCTTTGTCCATGGACCGGTCCGCCGCCAGAGGGTGAAGGTGAGGCGCATGAGCGAGTTCGTGGTGGGTGACGAGGACTTTCTTCTCGACGGGCGGCCCGTGCGGCTGCTTTCGGGGGCGCTGCACTACTTCCGGGTGCACGAGGAACAGTGGGCGCACCGGCTCGGCATGCTGCGGGCGATGGGCCTCAACTGCGTCGAGACGTACGTGCCGTGGAACCTGTACGAGCCGGAGCCCGGCCGCTACGGGGACGTGGACGCGCTCGGGCGGTTCCTGGACGCGGTGGCGGACGCGGGGATGTGGGCGATCGTGCGCCCCGGCCCGTACATCTGCGCCGAGTGGGAGAACGGCGGCCTGCCGCACTGGCTGACCGGGCCGCTGGGGCGGCGGGTGCGCACGGACGACGCGGAGTACCTGGCGCACGTGGAGCGCTGGTTCCGGCGGTTGCTGCCGCAGGTGGTGGAGCGGCAGATCGGCCGCGGCGGTCCGGTGGTCCTGGTGCAGGTGGAGAACGAGTACGGCAGCTACGGCACCGACGCCGGCTATCTGCGGCGGGTCGCCGATCTGCTGCTCGCCTGCGGGGTGGAGGTGCCGCTGTTCACCTCGGACGGCCCGGAGGACCACATGCTGACGGGCGGTTCGGTGCCCGGGGTGCTCGCGACGGCGAACTTCGGCTCGGGGGCGCGGGAGGCGTTCGCGACGCTGCGGCGGCACCAGCCGGGCGGCCCGCTGATGTGCATGGAGTTCTGGTGCGGCTGGTTCGACCACTGGGGCACGGAGCACGTCGGGCGGGACGCGGCGGACGCGGCGGCGACGCTGCGGGAGATCCTGGAGTGCGGGGCGTCGGTCAACGTCTACATGGCGCACGGCGGGACCAGCTTCGCCGGGTGGGCGGGGGCGAACCGGGCCGGGCGGCTGCACGAGGGCGCGCTGCGGCCGACGGTCACCTCGTACGACTACGACGCGCCGGTCGACGAGGCGGGGCTGCCGACGGAGAAGTTCTGGCGCTTCCGCGAGGTGCTCGCCGCGTACGCGGAGGGGCCGCTGCCCGAGGTGCCGCAGCCGCCCACCCGGATCGGCGCGCCCGCGGCCGGGGCGATGGACGGGTGGGCGCCGCTCGCGGAGGTGCTGTCGGTGCTCGGTGGCGCGGAGACGGTCTCCCCGACGCCGCCGACCTTCGAACAGCTGGGCGTGGACCGGGGCCTGGTCCGCTACCGGGTGCAGGTGCCGGGCCCCCGGCAGCCGTACCCGCTGGCGGTGGCGGGGCTGCGCGACCGGGCCTCGGTGTACGTGGACGGGATCTTCGCCGGGGTGCTCGACACGGAGGAGGCCGTGCTGCCGGAGCCGGTGGCGGGGCCCGCGGTCGTCGAGCTGTGGGTGGAGTCCCTGGGCCGGGTGAACTACGGGCCGCGGCTCGCGGAGCCGAAGGGCGTCACGGGCGGCATCCGGCACGAGCGGCAGTACCTGCACGGGGTACGGGCCCGGGGCCTGCGGCTCGACGCCTTCGAGGCGGCGGCGGTGGACAAGGTCCCGTTCGTCCCGGCCCCTGCGGCCGCCGGCCCGGGGCTCCACCGCGGCACGGTGACGGTCCCCTCCCCCGGTGACGCGGCCCTGCGCCTGCCGGGCTGGACCCGCGGCTTCGTCTGGGTCAACGGCTTCTGTCTGGGCCGCTACTGGAACACCGGCCCGCAGGACGCGCTGTTCGTCCCGGGCCCGGTGCTGCGGGAGGGCCCGAACGAGGTGTGGGTGCTGGAGCTGGAGGGCGGGGCGGGGGGCGCGGTGGAGCTGGGGTAGCGGGCGCGGGGTTGCGCCGCGGGCGGCGGGGCGGCTCGCGCGGGGGTCAGCCGCGGGCGGCCGGGGCGGCTCGCGCGGGCGGGGGTGCGGGAGAACCCGTGCGCGCAGGAGGTGCCCTCGGGAGCCCCGTACGCACGGAGGTGCCCGGGGCTTCGCGCCCCGGGCACCCCGCGTCACGTGTCCGTCCGTCCGCTACAGCGAGGCAGCGGCCGCCTTGATCGCGGAGGCGAAGGTCGAGACCTCGGTGTAGACGCCGGGGTAGCCGGCGCGGGCGCAGCCCTCGCCCCAGCTCACGATGCCGACCTGGACCCAGGCGTTGGTGTTGTCCTTGCGGAACATCGGGCCGCCGGAGTCACCCTGGCAGGTGTCGACGCCGCCCTGGCTGAACCCGGCGCAGATCTCCTCGGCGGGGACGAGCGAGCTGCCGTACGCGGACTGGCAGGAGGCGTCCGAGACGAACGGGACGACCGCCTTGCGCAGGTAGCGCTGCTGGCTGCCGCCCTCGGTGGCGGCGCCCCAGCCGGCCACGGTGAAGTCGCCGTTGTTGTACGCGGTGGTCTCGGCGATCTTCAGGTTGGGCAGGCTGTTGATCGGCGAGGCCAGCTTGATGAGGGCCCAGTCCTTGCCCTGGCCGTTGTAGCCGGGGGCCTGGTAGACCTTGGTCGACCTGACCTTGATGGCGCTGCTGGACTGCAGGTCGACGACCCCGGCGGTGGCCGTGATGCTCGTGTTGGGGCCGGAGCCGTTCACGCAGTGCGCGGCGGTGAGGACGACCTGCGGGGTGATCAGGGAGCCGCCGCAGCCCATGGAGAGCCGGACCATCCAGGGGAACTCGCCCTGGGCGGCGCGGACGCCGCCGACGACCGGCGCGGGCGCGGCCGAGGCGGTGGTGGGCTGGAGGCTGACGGCGGCGAGGACGACGGCGCCGGCCGCAGCGATCTTCTGCAGCGCGCGGACCAGACTGTTCTTCTGCATGCGACTGCCTTCCTTCATGGGGGGTTGATCTTGATGGCATGAGCCCGTCAAGACGTGGTCCGGATTATGGACACCGCCCGACGGGGGCAACAAGAAGGCCTTTTCGGCCAGGCGGGGGACGCCCGGGGACACCGGCCACGCCGCCCGTACCCTGGACGGCAGGGGGTGGTCCGGGATGCCGCACAGCGACGAAGTCTCCCGTGTCGTCCACGGGTTCCCGCACCTCGACACGGTCCGGGCCGCCATCCGCGCGCTCTACCGACGTCTCTCCCCCGACGGCGTGCGGCGTTACGAGTCGAGCCTGCCCGCCTCCGACGTCGCCGTCGAGGACCCGGAGGGGCTCCACCTCGGCGCGCAGGCCGCGGCCCGCGCCCTCGTCCGGCACCTGCGGCTGCCCGACGCCCGGATGGTGGTGAGCTTCCGCGCGATGGAACACGCGGCGGGCGTCGAACTGACGGCCGGTCCGGAGTACTTCGTCGAGCTCAACGAACGCTTCGCCCGGCCGGCCCATCGCCGGGACATCGGCGCCGCCCTCGCCCACGAGATCACCCACGTCCTGCTGCACCGCCTCGGGCTCGCCTTCCCCACGACGCCCGAGAACGAGATCCTCACCGACGTCGTCACCACCTACCTCGGCGCGGGCTGGCTGCTGCTCGACGCGTTCCGGCAGGACGGCATGTCCAGTCAGAAGCTGGGCTACCTGACGCCCGAGGAGTTCGGCTACGTCCTCGCCAAGCGGGCCGAGGTCTTCGGTGAGGACCCGTCCCCGTGGTTCACCAGCGCGGTGGCGTACGACGCGTGGGTCCGGGGCCGGGAGGAGGCCGCCCGCGACTGGCGGCACCCTCCGCTCGTGGGCGCCGGCTGGGCCGCCCGGCGGCGCGCCCGGGCCGGCGGTGACGGCGTCTTCCCCTGCCCGGCCTGCGGTCAGCGGCTGCGCGTGGCGCCCGCGCGGGGGCGGGTCAGGGCCCGGTGCGGAGTGTGCGCCACCGTTCTGGAATGCGCACCCTGACCGCACGTCAAGGAATGGATTTGCGCCGTTCGGGCGACTCGGGTGAGGGTCGGGCGCATGAGCACGTTGTTCGAGGCGCTGTGGAACGGGGACGACGACGGGGTCGTACGGGCCCTCCGGGCCGGGGCGGACCCCGAGGCGCGGGAGGACGCCGAGACCGCGCTGTACCGCGCGGCCGTCGGCAACCAGCCGGTGGCGGTCCGGCTGCTGCTCGCCGCCGGAGCGGACCCGGCCCGGCGCGGCGGCGAGGACGACGCCGACCTGCCGCTGTGCGGGGCGGCCTGCGGCGGCCACGCCGAGGTGGTGCGGGCGCTGCTGGCCGCGGGCGTGGACCCGGACCAGGAGGAGGGCTACGGCTTCACCGCCCTGGCCTGGGCGATCCGGCTCGGCCACACGGAGGTGGTGCGTGAGCTGCTCGAGGCGGGCGCCGCCCCGGACCGGCCGGGACCCGACGGGCTCGCCCCGCTCGTGGCCGCCGCCCGGCGCGGCTCCACCTCGTGCGTACGGGCGCTGCTCGAACACGGCGCGGGCAGCCGGGCGGAGGCGCTCGACGAGGCCCGGCGGTGGATCGGCGCGGACATGGCGGCGGTGCTGCGGCGCGGGCTCGTCGAGGGCGGGGGCGCCGGGGACACGTACGAGGCGGTGGTGCGGCGGGTCCCCGAGGACGGCGGCGTGACCGTGATCGTCGAGCTGCTGCGCGAGGACGGCGCGCCGACCCGCGGCGACGAACGCCAGACCGGCCACGCGGCCATCGCCACCCTCCTGGAGGGCGCCCTCGGCCTCCGCACCCCGCACGAGGAGCTCGCGGGGCGCGCCCTGCGCTGCGGCGATCCGGCCCAGGACGCCTGGACGACGGCGGTCGCCGCGCTCACCGCCCGCCCCGACGACACCGTGGCGACGACCGCCACCACCTGGTGCGCCGCCCCCGACGCCCTCCGCCGCGCCCTGGGCGTCCAGGTCCTCGCCGCCCTGCCGGGTCACACGGCGCGGGCCCTGCCGGTGTTGCGGGGGCTGGCGCGGGAGGTGGGGGCGGAGTTGCGGGAGGCGGGCGCGGGGGGCGTGGCGGGTGCTGCGGCCGGGGCCGGGTCACCCTTCCCCCGCGAGCCCGCCCTCTCCCTCGCCGTCGCACTCGGGCAGTGCGCGGACGCGGGTGCCGTGCCCGGGCTGCTCGGGCTCGCCGGGCACCCGGACGGCGAGGTGCGGCGGCAGACGGCCGCCGCGCTGACCGGGCTCGTGCCCACGGGCCACGCCGAGGCGGTCGGGGTGCTCGTCGGGCTGAGCCGGGACCACGAGCCCCGGGTCCGGGACTGGGCCACCCTGGCGCTCGCCGAACTCCCCGACGACACCCCCGCCGTCCGCGAGGCCCTCGCCGCGCGACTCGCCGACCCGGACCCGGAGACGGCGGCCGAGGCCGCGCGGGGCCTGGCCATCCGTCAGGATCCGCGCGCCATAGAGGCACTGGCGCGCGTCCTGGCGGACGGCGACCCGGACGGCCCCGCCCGGGAGACGGCCCTGGCCGCCCTGGAACACGTGGCGGACCCCCGGACCCGGACCCGCCTGGAGTGGACGCCGCCGCGCGGGCGCTGACGGGGGGCGGCGGCGGGGCGGGCGGACCGGTCGGCCCGGGCCGCCTGTCCGCCCCCCTCGACCCGTCCCGGCCCACGGAAGGGCCCACGGAAGGGCCCGGGCGACGCCCGCGCCGACCCCGCCCGTTTCCACGGGTGACGACGGCGCCCCTCCCGCCCGGCCCCGTCGGCTGCTACCTTCCTCCCAGCACGGTCACCTAACAAGCGTTTGGTGGAAAGGGGGCTGATCCTTACGTGGGTGCCCACCGCCGAGGAGCTGCGACTGATCCGCGAGGTGATCGACCCCGAGGGCCTGCGGGACCGCGAGGTCCGGTCCTGATGACGGGGATCGGGACCCCACCGACCAAGCCGGTCGGCGCCGAGCACCCGATCGCGCAGACCGGCACGGGCCGGGTCGCCGGCCCCCGCCCCGTCCCGTGCCCCTGGTGGCTTCCACGGTCGAGGGCCGCACCGACCTCGGCGTCATGACCTCCGGACAGGTCGCGGAGGTGATCGAGGACCTGCCCGGCTGCGAGGAACTCGTCACCCGGACCGCGTCCGGGGCCGCGCACGTGCTCCGTACCCTCCCTTCTCTCCGACGGAGTCAGTCATGTCCCTCTCCAGACGCGCACTGCTGAGCACCGCCGGCGCCACCGCCATCCTGGCGGCCACCGCCCCGCCCGTCCTGGCCAGGCCACGGGTCCGCACCGCGAACGCCATCCGGCAGGTCCCCCTCCAGGGCGCGGTCAACGTCCGCGACCTGGGCGGATACCTCACCTACGACGGGGCCCGGGTCCGGCACGGCCTGGTCTACCGGGGCGACCACCTCGGCAAACTGACCGCCGCCGACCTGACCGTGCTGGGCGGCCTCGGCCTCGCCCGGGTGATCGACTTCCGGATCCCCCTCGAAGTCCAGTCCGACGGCACGGACCGCCTCCCGGCCGGCCCCGTTCTCGTCTCCCGCCCCGTCACCGACAACGGCCTGTACGGGCAGCTGCTCGCCGCGATCGGCTCGCGCGACCCGGTCCGGCAGGAGCAGATGCTGGGCGGCGGCCGGGCGGCGGCCTTCATGACCGAGGTGTACCGCACCTTCGTCACCAGCCCCGCCAACCGCGAAGGCTTCGGCACGACCCTGCGCGAACTGGCCGCCCCGGGCGCGGGCCCCCACCTCTACCACTGCACCTCGGGCAAGGACCGCACGGGCTGGACCAGCTGGCTGCTCCTCACCCTCCTCGGCGTACCGGAGCGGACGGCCACCGAGGACTACCTGGCCTCCAACACCTTCCGCGCCGCCAACGACGCCCGCGTCCGCGAGGGTCTCCGCCAGGCCGGCCTGATGCAGAACCCGGACCTGATCATCCCCCTCCAGGAAGTCAGCCGCCCCTACCTGGACGCCGCCCTCGCCGAACTCCGCACCGCCTACGGCAGCGTCTACCACTACCTGACGGACGGCCTGGGCCTGGACCTGCCGGTCCTGGCGGCACTGCGGCGGCGGTTGGTGGACTGACGGCGCGGGGGCATGGCGGCCCGCCGTCCCGGGCCGCCGTGGACCTCCGCACCAGGGCCTGCGACAAACCGACCGGAATTCCCCAACGCACCGATCCCATCGTGCAGTTAATCTTTCTGCGCCCACCGAAGCGTGATCGCGAAGCCTGATCGCACGAGCGTCTGGAGAGTGCCGCCGTTGAGTACCGATCTCAGCACCGCGACCGGCGCCCGGCAGTTTGTCACGGTCGTCTTCCCCGTACGGCTGCCTGCTCCGCCCCCGTGGGAGACCGGCCCCCTGCCGCTCCGGCTCGGCGCCCGCACGACCGACGCGGGAACCCGGCAGACCTACTTCACCCCCGCTGCCGCCCGCGCCCTGTACGGCACCCCCGAACGTCCGTGCCGCTGGCACACGTTCACGTCCGTGGCACACGGCGACCTCACGCTGCGGGCGATGGAGATCCTGCACACCGCCACCGCACAGCACCCGCGGCACGCCCTCGCCATCCTGCACCTCGACGTGAAGGGGCCGTCGCTGCTGACGACCCTGCGGGCCATCGGCCAACGGCCCACGGCGGGCCCCGACCCGCTCGACGGCCCACTCGACCCGGCCGTACTGCTCGCCGGCATCGCGGTGCCGATGACCGCCCAGGGCCCCTTCGCCATCGCCCGCCCCTACACCGTCGCCTTCCTGACCCCGCGCACCGAGCACACGGCCGCGTTACGGATCGACGGGCGGCTGCCGGACTCGGCCGACGGCTGGCTGTGGTCGCTCGCGTCCCGCTCCGCCGACGCGGACTTCCCCTCCGCGCCGGAGCAGTTCCCCCGGCAGACCGCCGACACGGTGCGCATCTCGGCGGACTGGAGCGCGCTGGTGCTGCGGCACGGAGCGGCGTTCCTGGGCCATCGCCCGGACACCGGCGACGGGGACTTCTACGAGTTCGCCGCGCTCCACTCCCGGACCGTGTACCTGGACGCGATCCTGCTCGGCACCATCCAGCGCGACCACGTCGACGAGCTCACCGAGGGCCTGTCGAACGTCTTCGACGGGCGGCGGCTGGCCCGCCGGGTGACCGCGCTGGAGCGCCACATCGCCGCCTTCCGCAGCACGTACTGGCGGCAGCACCTCACGGCGCACGGCCCGGCGAACGAGCTGCTCGTCGCCTTCCAGGCGCAGTACCGACTGGCCGACCGCTTCGCGGAGATCCTCGCCGAGGCCGCCGACTACAGCCGGCTCGTGCAGACACAGGACAACCAGCAGATCGCGGGCGCGCTCGGCGTACTGACGATCCTCGGCCTCCCCCTCAGCACCGCCCTGGGCATCCTCCAGGTCCTGGGGGACGAGAGCCCGGCGCACATGCTGATCGGCCTCGGCGCGGCCCTGGTCGCCACCGCCGGCGCCTTCGCCACCCGCTACGGCCGCATCGTCCTGGCCTCGCTGAGCGGGGACCGGCGGTAGCCGGACGAGGCGGAGAAGTGGCTGGCGGGCACCCGTCGGCCTTGGTAGCTTCCGCGAAAAACAGTGAAGAGGACACGGGCGACGTGACGGTGAACGAGGGGGAGCCGATCCGGTTGTACCGGAAGGCTTTGCGCTACGCGGAGGCGGACCCGGAGGTCTTCCTCAGCACGGCACGGAGGGCGGCGGAGTCGATCCTGTTGGATATCGCCATACAGCAAGCGGTCGGCTCGAAGCCGACGCTGGAGTCCTTGTTGACGACCCTCACGGCGAAGGGCCTGGTCCCGCAGAAGGTCGTGCTCGCCGTGCGGACCATCCAGAACTACGGCAACTACGGCAGTCACGCGCAGGACGCCGCCGATGAGGAGATCTCCACCGAGGACGTGCAGCCGTGCCTCAACGCCCTGACGCAGCTGGCGGTCTGGTACGGCAGGACCACCGCGTCGTTCGCGGAGGACGAGGCCCAGCACGAGCTGTCCGCGATCAAGCACCGTTCGGGGACGACCCGTCTCGCCGACTCGACGCTGATCGTCGTGAAGGCGGTGCTGCTGGGCTGCGGGTTCGACGAACTCCTCGGACGTCGCCGTCATCGCGTGGTGCATGTGCAGATGCCGTGGTCGGACAGACTGGTGACCGACGTCGCCGGGGGCCTGCTGGACCTCGCCGTCTACAACGAGCAGCGGTTGCTGCGCATGAGGGAGACGGACCCGGAGGTCGCCTCCCAGGTCGTCCCCGTCGGCCAGGTCGGCTACTCGATGGGCGGCCGCAACTTCTACCTCCTCGCCGCCCGGGACGGGCGCTGGGGAGACACCTCGGGCGAGGAGTTCCTGCGGGACCCCGCAGGGGCGACGATCGCCGTGCCCAAGCACAGCGACATGTTCGACAACATCCTGCGGGCGTTCTCGACGGACGAGGCGGGACTGGCGGAGAAAGGGGTGCGCATCCTCGACGTGCCGCACCACCTGGGCCTGGAACTGTTCCACCTCAACGGGGACGTCCTGGCGGTCGGCGGTCAGAACCTGCGGATGCACGCCCTGGAGGACGACGCGTACTTCGAGCTGCTGAACTCCGACATGCTGCCCGCGGAAGCCCAGGCCCAGCTGCGGTCCGCGGCCGCGAACGTCCTGCTGGCCAACCGCACCTGGCTGGAGGAGCTGAAGGTGCCGCCGGAGCAGTTGCACCAGGAGTCCATGCGTTCCTTCCACGATCTGAGTTCGGAGGAGGCGCGGTTCGAGGAACTGGTGCGCGACCTGGTCACGCACGCCTCGTTCCCGCTGCAGAACACCGGTGAGAGCAGGGAGCGGCTGGTGCGGCACGTCCTGTTCGAGAGTTACCGGCTGGGGCGCCCGTGACCCGGCCCCGCCGTGTGCTCGTGGCCGGGGGCACCAACTTCGACATCATCGTGCACGCCGGGCGGCTACCCGAGGAGCACGAGAAGCTGCGCGGCGGCGAGTACAGCGCCCAGCCGGGCGGCTCCGCCGCCAACACGGCGCTCGGCCTCGCCCGGCAGGGCTGCGAGGTGCGGCTGGTGTCGGCGGTGGGCGACGATCTGCTCGGCCGGGTGTGCCTGGAAGACCTGAGGGCGGGCGGGGTGGGCACCGGGCTGATCCACGTCGAGCCCGCCGCGAGGACCGGCATGGCGATCGTCCTGGCCGCCGGTGACGGCAAGCGGATGATGACCTTCCCCGGTGCCGACCGCGACGCGGCGATCGCCTCGGTCACCGCGGACGACGTCCGCGGGGTGGACCACGTCCACCTCGTCGGGGAGCCTCGGCCGGCGCTGGCCCGCCTCGCGTCGCTAGCCCGGGAGGCCGGCCGTTCCGTCTCCGTGGAGTGGAACGGGCGGGACATGGGGGCGTCCCTCGGGCGGGGGGCGCTGAACTTCATGAACGCGGACGAGGCCGCCCGCCTGCCCGACGCGGTCCCCGGCGACCCCGAGGGCACGGCCCTCAGGTACGCCGCTGCCCTGTCCGGTCATGTGATCCTGACTCTGGGGCCGAGCGGCGCGCTGTGGGCGTCGCCGGACGGCAGGGTCGTCACCGAACCGACCGTGGCCGTCCGCCCGGTGGACCGGACCGGGGGCGGCGACGCGTTCGACGCGGGTTTCCTCGCCGGCTGGTTGAGCGGGGAGGACCCGGCGTCCTGCCTGCGCCGAGGGCTCGACGCCGCACTGCACGTGATCACGAAGATTGGAGCTCAGCCGTGACGAGATGGCTCGGCATCGCCCTGTTGCCCAGCGCGGAACACCGCACGACCGCGATTCGCCTCCAGGGGGAGGTGGGCGGCGACCACGTGTTGCGGCCGCCGCTGAGCCCGGAGGGCAACCTGCCCCATGTCACGGTGTTCCAGGGCCCGTTCCTCGACTCCCTCGACCCGGCGGCCGAGCTCGACCGGATAGTCGACACCGTGGACGCACCGGAGCGGATCGCCCTGGCTTCGCACGGGGTCGTCTACCAGCCCACCGGCTGGGTGTTCCTCTCGCTGGAGCGACCCGCCCTGCTGGAGAGGATCCAGCAGGCGACGCTGAAGGCGCTGGAGCCGCATCTGGACCGGGCGGCGTTCGACCCGTCCAAGGACGTCTCTCGGTTCACCCCGGACGAGCGGGAGAGCTTCGAGCGGTACGGGTACAGGTACACCGGACCCGCGTACGCGCCCCACATCACGTTGGGGCGTGCCGAGGAGGCGGTGGCCAAGGAGCTGGTCCGGTCGGCGCCCGAGCGGGTGGACGTGCCGGGGACCTGGGACTTCGACCGCTTCAGCTTCTACGTGATGGGCGAGAACGGCGCTCATGCGGAGATCCTGGAGGAGAGGATGCTGACCCCGAGGTGACATCGGAGAGTGAGCTCCTCGCCGTCGCGGGTGAGGCTGTCGACGCGGGGGCGCGCTGGCTGGCCGGGGCGGACGCGGACTGGGCCCGGGCCCGGCGCAAGCCCTCGGGTGAGGAGGTCACCGACGCCGATGTGGAGATCGAGCACCGGGTCTCCGCGTTCCTGCGCCGGCGGACCCCGGACATCCCGGTCATCGGCGAGGAGAGCTTCGCCGGGGGGCCGTTGCCGGACCGGTGCTGGCTGCTCGACCCCGTCGACGGCACGATGAACTTCGCCCGCGGCGCGCCGCTGTACGGCATCTCGCTGGCGTACGCGGAGGGCGGATCGCCACGGCTCGGGGTGGTCGACGCACCTGCGCTCGGCCGCCGCTGGTCGGCCGGCGGGAGCGTTCCGGCCGACCCGATCGCCACCGAGCCGCCCGAGGCCGTACGGGAAATCCGGCGGGCGGTCGTCGGCCTGACCGGCACCGGCTCCGGCGATCCACGGGCGCGGATCCTGCTGGCACTGCTGTACGACGAGGCCTACCGGATCCGGCTGCAGGGCGCGATGAGCCTGGACCTCGTCGGGGTCGCAGAGGGCTGGATCGACGCCTGTCTCTGCGTCGGCCCGAAGCCCTGGGACGTGGCGGCGGGAGTCCCGCTGGTGCGGGAGCGCGGTCTGGCGGTCCTGGGCGCGGACGGGGCGGACTACGGCTTCGGCTCGCCCGTGCTCGCGGCGGGCAGCCGCCGGGCGGCGCGGGAGCTGCTCGAACGGTGGGGGCAGGCCGGCGTGGCCGGCCCCTGACCGGGCCGGGGGCCGTGGGCGGTCGATAGGGCGTCCGGGAGCTCCGTGGGGCTAAGCGCGTACGGCGATTCCGTCCAGGACCATCGACAGGTACTGGCGGGCGATCTCCTCCGGGGTGTGCCGGCCGCCGGGGCGGTACCAGGACGCGGCGACCCAGACGGTGTCGCGCACGAAGCGGTAGGTGAGCCGGAGGTCGAGGTCGGGGCGGAAGACGCCGGCGGCGACCCCGCGCTCCAGGGTGCCGAGCCAGGCCTTCTCGAACCTGACCTGCGAGTCGGCGAGGTACTGGAAGCGGTCCTGGTCGACGAGGTGGCGGGACTCCTTCTGGTAGATGGCGACGGCGGCGCGGTGCCGGTCGATCTCCCGGAAGGATTCGGTGACGAGGGCCTCGATGGTCTCCCGGGGGCCGAGGCCGGCGGCGAGCACGGTGTCGTAGCCCTCCCACAGCTCGTTCAGGAAGGTCGAGAGGATCTCGTCGAGCATCGACTCCTTGGAGTCGAAGTGGTAGTAGAGGCTGCCCGCGAGCATGCCGGCCTCATCCGCGATCCTGCGGACGGTGGTGGCGTTGTAGCCCTGGGCGGCGAACACCTCGGCGGCGATGTCGAGGAGCTCGCGGCGCCGCTCGGGCGACGCGGTCACCTGGGGCTTCTTCTTGGCGGATGTCTTGGTCGTCGGCACACGTCCATTCTGGTACCACGCGTGCCGGCTGCCGACCGGGACCGGCCCGACGGTCGTGCGCGAGGAGCAGGGGGCCGGTCGGGGCACGACGACGGTCCTGGTGTCGGCCCGGGTGGTTCCTTCGGCCTCATGACTCGCGTGCGGGCGCGTCGTCGTTCCCGCGCCGGATCGTCCGCAGCGGCCGGCCCGGCACCCAGGTGCGCAGGATGAGCTCCTCGCCCTCGACCGCGGTGCGGACGACCTCCGTCGGCTCGACCCGGAAGAGGTGGAACGGCAGGGGCTGGCCGGCCTCCTTCGCGTACCACTCCAGGGTCCGCGGGTCGGTGACCTCGACCGCCCGGCCGGAGACGCGGACGTCGCCGCCGCCCATGCCGGTGCCCTCGCCGGGGTTCGCCAGCAGCGAGCAGCGCGGGTCGCGCAGGAGGTCGAGCGCCTTGCGGGAGTGCGGCATCATGCCGAGCCACAGCTCGTCGCCGCGGAAGTCCGCCTCGATGCCGCTCAGCCGCGGCGAGCCGTCCTTGCGGAGGGTCGCGAGGGCGTGGTGGGTGTACTGCCCGAAGCGCTCGCGGACGGTGGTGGCGAAGGCGGGCTCGGCGGCCTCGAAGGCGGCCCAGGTGGCGGGGGCCTCGGGGGCGTCGGCGTTCGGGGTGGCAGTGGTTCCGGTGTCTCCCATGACTCAAGGAGACAACGGAAACCCGACAACCTCTGTCCTGATTACTCCGAAATCACTCCGGAGTCAGTCCGGAGTGGGTCCGGAGTGGGTCCGGAGTGGGTCCGGAGTCAGTCCGGACTGCACCTGGGGCGTCCCGGGTCACTCCGCGTGCTCGGCCGCTGCCCGCTCCCCCTTGCTGCGCTCGACGCAGAACTCGTTCCCCTCCGGGTCGGCCAGGACCGCCCACCCCAGGCCGTCCGGGCGGCGCTGGTCGTCGACGAGGGTGGCGCCGAGGGCGAGGAGGCGCTCGACCTCCTCCTCGCGGGTGCGGTCCTCCGGCTGGAGGTCGAGGTGGATCCGGTTCTTCACCGACTTCTTCTCCGGCACCTGGATGAAGAGCAGGCCCGCGCCCGGCGACTCCACCAGTACTTCGGTGTCGCCCGGCCGGTCGTCGTCGGAGAGCTTGGAGTCGAGGACCTGGGCCCAGAAGCCGCCCAGGGCGTAGGCGTCGGCGCAGTCGATGGTGATGTGGCGTACGAGAGAGCTCATCCGGTCACTATCGCCCGCGGGGAACGCTTCTGACCATCCGTTTTCTCACGGTCGTCCGCCGTCCCGTACAGGCCACTCGATCGTGCGCGGGCTCAGTGCCGCGGGCGGTTCCTCTCCAGCTCCTCGATGTCCGCGAGCATGGCGTCGGCCAGGTCGCGCTCGGCGGCGTAGTACCGCTCGGCCCACTTGAGGGTGAGCAGCGGGTACGCCCAGGAGGCGTCGGCCCCGGCGTCGGCGACGTCCGCCTCGGCGCGCAGCCGCATGGTCTCGGCGTGCTCCCGGTGTCCGGCGAGGATCTCGCGGGTCCGCTCGGGTTCGAGGAGGTGCCCGAGCCAGAGGCGCAGCATCGGCCCGTGCTTGAGGACCGGCGGGTCGAGGGGGGCGGTGCGCGCCCAGGCCCGGACGGCGGCGAGGCCCTCGTCGGTGATGCGGTAGACGCGCTTGTCTCGGGAGCCGGACTCGGGGGCGACCAGGCGGGAGGTGGCGTAGCCGGCCGCCTCCAGGCGCTTGAGCTCGGCGTAGATCTGGCTGAAGGACGGGCTCCAGTAGAAGAGGCCGAGCGAGCGGTCGGACCACTTCTTCAGGTCGTAGCCGGACAACTCCCGCCCGAAGGAGAGCAGTCCGAGCACGGCCCAGCTGGTCGCGGGCAGCGCGGGCACCTTCTCGTCGTCCACCACGGTGGGCAGTCTACGGCTCTCTTCCCTCCTCTCCCTATGCCTGCTAGAAGTATTTCGATTAGGCATAGAGCCGATCGGTTTCGGGAGGAGCTCCCCGTGAAGTTCTCGATGATCTTCGAAGCACAGCTCGTCGACCCCACCCCCGCCCGCGAACAGCAGGTCATCCACGACTGCGTCGAACAGGCCGTCCACGCCGAGGAGATGGGCTTCGACCGCATCTGGGCGGTCGAACACCACTCCCTCACCCAGTACGCCCACATGAGCGCGTCCGAGATCTTCCTGACCTGGGTCGCCGCCCGCACGCGCACCATCCGGATCGGCCACGGCGTGGTGACCCTGCCCTTCGGCTACCAGCACCCGGTGCGGGTGGCCGAGCGCACCGCCATGCTCGACGTGCTCTCCGGCGGCCGGGTCGACATCGGCGCCGGCCGTGGCGCGACCCGGCAGGAGACCCGCATGTTCGGCGTGGACCCGGCCGACACCCGGCCGCAGATGGAGGAGGCCCTGCGGATCCTCGCCGCCGCCTGGCGCGAGCCGGAGTTCGAGTGGCACGGCTCCCTCGACATCGGCCCCGGCGCCGTCCTGCCCCGGCCCGTGCAGGGCCCGCACCCGCCGCTCTTCATGGCCTGCTCGCAGCACGACTCCCTCAAGCGTGCCGCCGAACTCGGCATCGGCGCCCTGGTGATGGGCTTCGCCGGCGCCGACGACGTCCGCGCGATGCGCGAGGCGTACGACGAGGCCATCGCCGCACGGGACGGCTCTCAGCTGGTGTCCACCGAGGTCAACGACCACTTCTCCGCGCTCTGCCCGACGATCGTCCTGGACGACGCCGCCCGCGCCCTGCGCCTGGGCACCCGCGGCCAGCGCTTCTTCGCCGAGTCCATCGCCCACTGGTACGGCGGCGCCCCCGCGCCCACCGGATACGCCGAGGACGAGGACCACGCCGGAGCCCTCGCGCAGGAGCGGCGGGAGCTGGTCGCCCGGCTGCACGAGGCGAACATCCCGGCCCGGCCCGTCGACACCGGCACCTACAACACCGACCACGCCTACGGGGACGCGGACACCGCCATCGCCTACGTCGAACGGCTGCGGCGGATCGGTGTCGACGAGGTCATGTGCCTGATCCAGATGGGGACCGTGCCGCAGGAGGTCTGCATGGAGACCATCCGGCAGTGGGGCGAGAAGGTCATCCCGCACTTCCGCACGCCGGCGGCCGCCGCGTGAGCCGGCTCGACGGCCGGACCGTCGTGGTGACCGGCGCGGCCCGCGGGCAGGGCGCCGCCGAGGCGCGGCTGCTCGTCGCGGCGGGCGCGCGGGTGGTCCTCACCGACGTACGCGAGGAGGAGGGCCGCGCGGTCGCCGCGGAGCTGGGGCCGGCGGCGCTCTTCGTGCGGCACGACGTGACCTCGGCCGAGGAGTGGCGGGCCGTGACGGACGCCGCGCTCGGCACGTACGGGCGGCTCGACGGCCTGGTCAACAACGCGGCCCTGTGGCGGACCGCGCCCGTGGAGTCGGAGACGTACGAGAACTTCGAGCTCCTGCTGCGGGTCAACCTCCTCGGCCCCTTCCTCGGCATGCGGGCGGTGCTCCCGGCGCTGCGCGCGGCGGGCGGGGGCTCGGTCGTGAACGTGTCGTCGACGGCCGGTCTCGTCGGTGTCCCGGGCCACGCGGCCTACGGGGCGGGCAAGTTCGGGCTGCGCGGGCTCAGCCGCTCGGCGGCCCGGGACCTCGCCCCGTACGGCGTCCGCGTCAACTCGGTGCATCCCGGCGCCGTCGACACCCCGATGACGGCGGCGGTCGCGGACCGGGACTGGTCGCACGTGCCGCTCGGCCGGATGGGCCGGCCCGAGGAGGTCGGCGAGCTGGTCGCCTACCTGCTGTCCGACGCCGCATCGTACGTGACGGGCGCCGAGTTCACCGTGGACGGAGGGCTCACCGCATGACGGCCGACCCCCTGACCCCGGGCGCCCGCGCCCTGTGCGACGCCCTGTCGGCCGGCTTCCCCCGTCCCGGGGCGGGCGCGGCGGCGCTGCGGGCGGCGGCGCGGGCGCACCTGGGCGCGCTCCCGCCGGGCGCCACGGACACGGAGGCGGGCGGCGTCCCGGTGCGCGTGTACGCGGGGGCGGCCGGGCTCGTCGTCGTCTTCGCGCACGGCGGCGGCTGGGTGCTGTGCGACCTGGACACCCACGACCGGCTGTGCCGCGCGCTCGCCTCCCGCACCGGGGCGACCGTCGTCTCGGTCGGCTACCGGCGCGCGCCCGAGCACCGCTTCCCGGCGGCCGAGGACGACGTGTACACGGCCCTGGGGTGGGCGGCGGCCCGGTACCCGGGGCGTCCGCTGGTCCTGGCCGGCGACTCCAGCGGCGGCAACCTCGCCGCGGCCGCCGCCCTGCGCGCCCGCGGTCCCGGCGGGCCCGAGGTCGCCGGGCAGCTCCTGTTCTACCCGGTTCTGGACCACCGTCTGGCCGGGGCGTCGGCGGAGACGTACGCGGAGGGCTTCTTCCACACGACGGCCCACATGCGCTGGTACTGGGAGCAGTACGTGGGCCCCGGCGGCGACCCGGCGCCCGCCTCGCCCGGTCTGGCGCCCGACGTCGCCGGCCTTCCGCCGGCCCTGTTCGTCCTCGCCGACTGCGACCCGCTGCGCGACGAGGGCCTCGCCTACGCCCGCCGCCTGTCCGCCGCGGGCGTCCCGGCGCAGGTCCGCGTCCACACCGGCATGTTCCACGGCTTCCTCGGCGGCGCGGGCGTGCTGCCGGAGGCGGACGAGGCCCTGGACGGGGCGGCGGACTGGCTGGGGCGGCTGACCGACCGAGGAGCTGGTCGACCGGGGGGCTGATCTGCCGAGGGGCTGACCGAACACAGGGGCTGACCTGCTGAGGGTCTGACCGACCGAGGGGCCGACCGGCGCTCCCGGGCACCGCAGCGGCCTCGGAGCGGCGCTTCGCGGGTCCCCGCAACGAGCACCGGCGCCCTACCCAGTCGTCCGGTCGGGGACATTCGGGGGGCGCCGCGCTCAGTTCCGCACGTCGTTGTACGGGACGTTCTCGGGGGGTCCGGCCGGTCAGACCGTCAGGGAACGGTCCGTCGGACGGATGGGGGCCGGCAGGGAGCTGGCGCCCGTCAGGCGGCGGTCCACGCCACGGGCGGCCGAGCGGCCCTCGGCGATGGCCCAGACGATCAGCGACTGGCCACGGCCGGCGTCGCCGGCGACGAAGACACCATCGACGTTGGTGGCGAAGTCCGCGTCACGGGCGATGTTACCCCGCGCGTCGAGGTCCAGACCAAACTGCGCCACCAGGCCGTTCTCCACGTCCGTGCCGGTGAAGCCCATGGCGAGGGTGACCAGCTCGGCGGGGATCTTCCGCTCGGTGCCCGGCTTCTGGGTCAGCTTGCCGTCGACGAACTCGACCTCGACCAGGTGCAGGAAGCGGACGTTGCCCTCCTCGTCGCCCTCGAAGTGGGTGGTGGAGACGGAGTAGACCCGCTCGCCGCCCTCCTCGTGGGCCGAGGTGACCTTGTAGAGCATGGGGAAGGTCGGCCAGGGCTGGCCCGGGTTCCGCTCCTCGCCCGGCTTGGGCATGATCTCCAGCTGGGTCACGGAGGCCGCGCCCTGACGGTGCGCCGTGCCGACGCAGTCCGCGCCGGTGTCGCCGCCGCCGATGACGACCACGTGCTTGCCCTCGGCGGAGATCGGCGAGGAGACGAAGTCGCCCTCGACGACCTTGTTGGCGAGCGGCAGGTACTCCATCGCCTGGTACACGCCCTTGAGCTCCCGGCCCGGGACGGGCAGGTCGCGGGCGGTGGTGGCGCCGGCGGCGACGACCACCGCGTCGAACCGCTTGCGCAGGTCCGTCGCGGTGAGGTCGCGGCCGATCTCGATGCCGGTGCGGAACTTGGTGCCCTCCGCGCGCATCTGCTCGATGCGGCGGTTGATGTGCCGCTTCTCCATCTTGAACTCGGGGATGCCGTAGCGCAGCAGTCCGCCGATGCGGTCGGCCCGCTCGTACACGACCACGGTGTGGCCGGCCCGGGTCAGCTGCTGGGCGGCGGCGAGACCCGCCGGGCCGGAGCCGATGACCGCGACGGTCTTGCCGGACAGGCGCTCGGGGGCCTGCGGCCGGACGTCGCCGCCGTCCCACGCCTTGTCGATGATCGAGACCTCGACGTTCTTGATGGTCACGGCCGGCTGGTTGATGCCGAGCACGCACGCCGCCTCGCACGGAGCCGGGCACAGGCGGCCGGTGAACTCCGGGAAGTTGTTGGTGGCGTGCAGCCGCTCCGACGCCGCCGACCAGTCCTCGCGGTAGGCGTAGTCGTTCCACTCGGGGATGAGGTTCCCCAGCGGGCAGCCGTTGTGGCAGAACGGGATGCCGCAGTCCATGCAACGGCCGGCCTGCTTGCTGATGATCGGCAGCAGGGAGCCGGGGACGTAGACCTCGTTCCAGTCCTTGACTCGCTCGCCCACCGGCCGGGTCTTGGCGACCTCGCGCCCGGTGGTCAGGAAGCCCTTGGGGTCAGCCATGGGTCGCCGCCTCCATCATCTTCTCGGTGGTCTCGGCCTCGGAGAGACCGGCGAGCTCAGCGGCGTCCTTGGCGGCGAGCACTGCCTTGTACGTGGTGGGGATGATCTTGCTGAACCGGTCCGCGTGGGCGGGCCAGTCGGCCAGCAGCTTCTGGGCGACGGTCGAGCCGGTCTCCTCGGCGTGGCGGCGCACGACGTCGTGCAGCCACGCCTTGTCGGTGTCCGACAGGGCCTCGACGGCACCCAGGTTGCCGGAGTTGACGTTGTTCCGGTCGAGGTCGATCACGTAGGCGACGCCGCCCGACATGCCGGCCGCGAAGTTGCGCCCGGTCTCGCCGAGGACGACCGCCGTGCCGCCGGTCATGTACTCGCAGCCGTGGTCGCCCACGCCCTCCGAGACGACCAGCGCGCCGGAGTTGCGGACGCAGAAGCGCTCGCCGGTGCGGCCGCGCAGGAACAGCTCGCCGCCGGTCGCACCGTACGCGATGGTGTTGCCCGCGATGGTGGAGTACTCGGCCAGGTGGTCGGCGCCGCGGTCCGGGCGGACCACGACCCGGCCGCCGGAGAGGCCCTTGCCGACGTAGTCGTTGGCGTCGCCCTCCAGGCGGAGGGTGACACCGGCCGGCAGGAAGGCGCCGAAGGACTGGCCGGCGGAACCGGTGAAGGTGATGTCGATGGTGTCGGCGGGCAGGCCCGCGCCACCGAACTTCTTCGTCACCTGGTGGCCGAGCATGGTGCCGACGGTCCGGTTGATGTTGCGGATCGGGACCTGGGCGCGGACCGGCTGGGCGGCCTCGGCGGACTCGGCGCCCAGGGCCTCGGCGGCGAGCTCGATCAGCTCGTTGTCGAGGGCCTTCTCCAGGCCGTGGTCCTGCTCGACCAGGGCGTGGCGGACCGCGCCCTCGGCCAGCTCGGGCACGAAGAACAGCGGCTCCAGATCCAGGCCCTGCGCCTTCCAGTGGGAGACCGCACGGCTGGTGTCGAGGAGCTCGGCGTGGCCGACCGCCTCCTCCAGGGTGCGGAAGCCCAGCTCGGCGAGGAGCTCGCGGACCTCTTCGGCGATGAACTCGAAGAAGTTGACGACGAACTCGGGCTTGCCCGAGAAGCGGTCGCGCAGCACCGGGTTCTGGGTGGCGATGCCGACCGGGCAGGTGTCCAGGTGGCAGACGCGCATCATGACGCAGCCGGAGACCACGAGCGGCGCGGTGGCGAAGCCGAACTCCTCGGCACCGAGGAGCGCGGCGATGACCACGTCGCGGCCGGTCTTGAGCTGGCCGTCGGTCTGGACGACGATCCGGTCGCGCAGGCCGTTGAGCAGCAGGGTCTGCTGGGTCTCGGCGAGGCCGAGCTCCCAGGGGCCGCCCGCGTGCTTCAGCGAGGTGAGCGGGGAGGCGCCGGTGCCGCCGTCGTGGCCGGAGATCAGCACGACGTCCGCGTGGGCCTTGGACACACCGGCCGCGACCGTGCCGACGCCGACCTCGGAGACCAGCTTCACGTGGATGCGGGCCGCCGGGTTGGCGTTCTTGAGGTCGTGGATCAGCTGGGCCAGATCCTCGATGGAGTAGATGTCGTGGTGCGGCGGCGGGGAGATCAGGCCGACGCCGGGCGTCGAGTGACGCGTCTTGGCGACCCACGGGTAGACCTTGTGGCCGGGCAGCTGCCCGCCCTCGCCGGGCTTGGCGCCCTGGGCCATCTTGATCTGGATGTCGTCCGCGTTGACCAGGTACTCGCTGGTGACGCCGAAGCGGCCGGAGGCGACCTGCTTGATCGCGGAGCGGCGCTCCGGGTCGTAGAGGCGGTCCGGGTCCTCGCCGCCCTCACCGGTGTTGGACTTGCCGCCCAGCTGGTTCATCGCGATGGCGAGGTTCTCGTGGGCCTCGCGCGAGATGGAGCCGTACGACATGGCGCCGGTGGAGAAGCGCTTGACGATCTCGGAGACCGGCTCGACCTCGTCGAGGGGGATCGACGGGCGGTCGGTGCCGAAGCCGAACAGGCCGCGGAGCGTCATGAGGCGCTCGGACTGCTCGTTCACCCGCTCCGTGTACTGCTTGAAGATGTCGTACCGCTTGGAGCGCGTGGCGTGCTGCAGGCGGAAGACCGTCTCCGGGTCGAACAGGTGCGGCTCGCCCTCACGGCGCCACTGGTACTCGCCGCCGATGTCCAGGGCGCGGTGCGCCGAGGGGATGCCGGTGGCGGGGTACGCCTTGGCGTGGCGGGCGGCGACCTCCTTGGCGACGACGTCGAGGCCGGCGCCGCCGATCTTGGTGGCGGTGCCGTTGAAGTACTGCTCGACGAAGGCGGCGTCGAGGCCGACGGCCTCGAAGACCTGCGCGCCGCGGTAGGAGGCGACCGTGGAGATGCCCATCTTGGACATGACCTTGAGGACGCCCTTGCCCAGCGCGTAGATCAGGTTGCGGATGGCCTGCTCGGCCTCCAGGCCCTCGATGAAGGTGCCGGCCCGGACCAGGTCCTCGACGGACTCCATGGCCAGGTACGGGTTGACCGCGGCGGCGCCGTAGCCGATGAGGAGGGCCACGTGGTGGACCTCGCGGACGTCGCCGGCCTCGACCAGCAGGCCCACCTCGGTGCGCTGCTTGGTGCGGATGAGGTGGTGGTGGACGGCCGCGGTGAGCAGCAGCGACGGGATCGGCGCGTGCTCGGCGTCGGAGTGCCGGTCGGACAGGACGATCAGGCCGGCACCGCCCTCGATCGCCGTGTCGGCCTCGGCGCAGATCTCCTCGATGCGGGCGGCCAGCGCGTCGCCGCCGCCGGAGACCCGGTAGAGGCCGGAGAGCGTCGCGGCCTTCATGCCGGGCATGTCGCCGTCGGCGTTGATGTGGATGAGCTTGGCCAGCTCGTCGTTGTCGATCACCGGGAAGGGCAGCGTGACGCTGCGGCAGGACGCGGCGGTCGGGTCGAGCAGGTTGCTGCCGGGGCCGAGCGAGGAGCGCAGCGAGGTCACGAGCTCTTCGCGGATGGCGTCCAGCGGCGGGTTGGTGACCTGCGCGAACAGCTGGGTGAAGTAGTCGAAGAGCAGCCGGGGCCGCGCGGACAGGGCCGCGATGGGCGAGTCGGTGCCCATGGAGCCGATCGGCTCGGCGGCACTGCGGGCCATCGGGGCGACGATGACGCGGAGCTCTTCCTCGGTGTAGCCGAAGGTCTGCTGGCGGCGGGTGACCGAGGCGTGGGTGTGCACGATGTGCTCGCGCTCGGGGAGGTCGGAGAGCTCGATCTCGCCGGTCTCCAGCCACTCCGCGTACGGCTGCTCGGCGGCGAGGGCGGCCTTGATCTCGTCGTCCTCGATGATGCGGTGCTCGGCGGTGTCGACGAGGAACATCTTGCCGGGCTGCAGGCGGCCCTTGCGGACGACCTTGGCGGGGTCGATGTCGAGGACGCCGACCTCGGAGGAGAGCACGACGAGGCCCTCGTCGGTGACCCAGTAGCGGCCGGGGCGCAGACCGTTGCGGTCGAGGACCGCGCCGACCTGGACGCCGTCGGTGAAGGTGACGCAGGCCGGGCCGTCCCAGGGCTCCATCAGGGTGGAGTGGTACTGGTAGAACGCGCGCCGGGCCGGGTCCATGGAGTCGTGGTTCTCCCACGCCTCGGGGACCATCATCAGGACCGCGTGCGGGAGGGAACGGCCGCCGAGGTGGAGCAGCTCCAGGACCTCGTCGAAGGAGGCGGAGTCGGAGGCGTCCGGCGTACAGACCGGGAAGATCCGCTCGATGCCCCGGCCGTCGGCGCCGCTGCCGAAGACGTCGCCGGCGAGCTGGGCCTCGCGGGCCGTCATCCAGTTGCGGTTGCCCTTGACCGTGTTGATCTCGCCGTTGTGCGCGACGAAGCGGTACGGGTGGGCGAGCGGCCAGCTCGGGAAGGTGTTGGTGGAGAACCGGGAGTGGACCAGGGCCACGGCGGTGGCGCAGCGACGGTCCGACAGGTCCGGGAAGAAGGGCTCCAGCTGGCCGGTGGTCAGCATGCCCTTGTAGACGATCGTGCGGGCGGAGAGCGACGGGAAGTAGGTCCCGGCCTCGCGCTCGGCGCGCTTGCGCAGGACGAAGGCCTTGCGGTCCAGCGCGATGCCGCTGTTCTCGCCGTCGGCGACGAAGAGCTGGCGGAAGACCGGCATGGTGGCGCGGGCGGAGGCGCCGAGCAGCTCGGGGGCGACGGGGACCTCGCGCCAGCCGAGGACGTTCAGACCCTCCTCGGACGCGATCGTCTCGATCCGCGAGACGGCCTGTGCGGAGCCGTCGGCGGGGAGGAAGGCGATGCCGACGGCGTACGCGCCGGCTTCGGGGAGCTCGAACCCGGCCACCTCGCGCAGGAACGCGTCGGGGACCTGGAAGAGGATTCCGGCGCCGTCCCCGGAGTCGGGCTCGGAGCCGGTGGCGCCTCGGTGCTCGAGGTTGCGCAGTACGGTCAGCGCCTGCTCGACCAGCGCGTGGCTGGCTACACCGGTGAGGGTGGCCACGAACCCGACACCGCAGGCGTCGTGTTCGTTACGGGGGTCGTACATCCCCTGCGGGGCGGGGCGACCGTCCATGGGCGACCAGGCGTCGGAACGCATCGGCTCTCCCGTCGTCGTCGTGGCATATGCAGCAGCCGAGGGACGACGTTGGCCCTCCGCGAAATTTCGTGCAGGTTACATGATGGCTGGCTTCTCGGAAAGTGGATAGCTCATTCCAGCATGCGGACACCGCGCGTGCGAGCGGTGGCAATGATCCAGCGGTGGGACATGGGAACTGAAGGGCTCCCATGGCTCCCATGGGGGGGGGACGGATCGAGATTTCCGGGGGTCTTCCGCGACCCGTCACAGAGCGGGCCTCATTGCCCGCGGCGCTTACGCCTCATGCCCGGTGGTCAGGCTTTCGAAACCGCCGGGTAACCGGCTAGTTATGTGGCGCTGCGCATAGTGTCTCACCGGAACGGTGGATCCGCTCCGGGAGATACGTCACAGAGACAGGGGCCCTCGGTCGTGTCTTCGGACATGCGAAAGGCCCCCGGGTCAGGGACCGGGGGCCTTCGCAACACGTGCGGGGCGGGCGGGGCCTACAAGGCGGCGCCGAAGAGCATGCCGAGCCCGTACGTGAGGGCGGCGGCGGCGCCACCGAGGACGAGCTGGCGCAGGCCGCTGAACCACCAGCTGCGGGCGGTGACCCGGGCGACCAGGGCGCCGCAGGCGAAGAGCCCGAGGAGCGCGAGCAGCACGGCCGGCCACAGCGCGGTCGCGCCGAGCAGGAACGGCAGCACGGGCAGCAGGGCGCCGAGCGCGAACGAGCCGAACGACGACACCGCGGCGACCATCGGCGACGGCAGGTCGTCGGGGTCGATGCCCAGCTCCTCGCGGGCGTGGATCTCCAGCGCCTGCTCCGGGTCCCGGGACAGCTGCATGGCGACCTCGCGGGCGAGTCCGGGCTCGACGCCACGGGAGACGTAGAGCGCGGCCAGCTCCTCCATCTCGTCGACCGGGTGCTTGCGCAACTGACGGCGCTCCACGTCGAGTTCGGCCTGGACCAGCTCGCGCTGCGAGGCGACCGAGGTGTACTCGCCGGCGGCCATCGAGAAGGCGCCGGCCGCGAGACCGGCGAGGCCGGTGATCACGACGGTCTGCGTGGAGACGGCGCCGCCGACGACACCGGTCATGAGGGCGAGGTTGGAGACGAGTCCGTCCATCGCGCCGAAGACCGCCGGGCGCAGCCAGCCGCCGTTGACGTCACGGTGGCTGTGGTTGTCGCGGTGGGCCTCGTGGAGCGGTGCGACGGCTTCGATGATGGACATGCTTCTCCCCTGTCTTTCCAGCGGGTTCGGCACGCCCGCCCCCTTCGACATCATCGAAAATACGCCCGATGTAAGGGTCGCGCCAGCAAGGCAGGCCGTACTTACTAAGGCTCGCTTTACTGAGGCAACCCTGCCTGACCTGCTGTCACCCGGGTGACAGAAACGTTTCCTTGGAGGGTCGGACCCCCTCGCGTGGCAGGCATTCGGGCGAGCGCGAGAGGGGAGCGAACATGATCGGCGAGACGGTGTGTGACATCCGGGAGCGCGCGAGGGGCGCGCTGCTCGGACTCGCGGTGGGCGACGCGCTCGGCGCGCCCGCCGAGAACCTGCGCCCCTCGGAGATCCGGCGCCGGTGGGGCCGGATCGAGGGCTTCGTGACGGACCGCCCCGCGGGCACGGACGACACCGAGTACGCCATCTTCTCCGGCCTGCTGCTCGCCCGGCACGGCTCGGCGCTGACCGTCGCCCACGTGGAACGGGCCTGGCACCACTGGATCGCCGACCTCGACGAGGGCCCGTTCCGCGGCGCCGGCTTCTCCGAGCGCGGCACCCTGGAGAACCTGCGCCGGGGCCTGGCCGCCCCCATCTCCGCCCAGCACCGGCACGCCTGGAGCGACGGTCTCGCCATGCGGGCCGCACCCTTCGGGGTCTTCGCGGCGGGCCGCCCCGCCGAGGCGGCCCGCCTGGTCGCCATCGACGGGAGCGTCAGCCACGAGGGCGAGGGCATCTACGGCGGCCAGGCCGTCGCCGCGGGCGTCGCGGCGGCGATGGGCGGCGCCTCGGTCACCTCGGTGATCGCGGCGGCCCTGTCCGTCGTCCCGATGGACTCCTGGACGGCCCGTTCGATGCGGCGCGCGGTGGTCGCGGCGCAGCGCGTCCAGCCCGACCCGCTGACCCGCGAGCGCACGGTCCGCTCGGCGGTCGTCATCGGCGGCTACCCCTGGACGGACCTGGCCCCCGAGGCCGTCGCCCTCGCCTTCGGCGCCTTCGCCGCCGCCCGCGGCGACTTCCGCACCGCGGTCCTGACCGCCGTCAACATGGGCCGCGACGCCGACACGACGGCTGCCGTGGCAGGCGCCCTGGCCGGCGCGTCGGGCGGCCTCGCCGCCGTCCCGGAGGAATGGTCCACCGCCATCAGCCCGGTCACCGGCAGCTGCCTGCCGTCGATGCGGGGGTACCACGTGCTGGACATCGCGGACTTGCTGACACCGGAGGAGGACGCCCTATGAGTGGTGACACGACGCTGGCAGCCGGAGACAGGCCGGCGGCCCCGGGGAACAGGCCGACGGCCCCGGGGGACAGGGCGGCAGCCCCGGGGGACAGGGCGGCGGCGGGCCACGCCGCCCCGGACCCCGCTCCCGAGAACCCGCCCCCCGTACGCCGCCGCGCACGACGCGCCCCCGTGCTGGGCACCCGGAGCCCCGCGTCCCGCGCCAGGGCGACGCGCCGCGACACCGTCGAGGGCCTCCTCCTGGGCCTGGCCGCGGGCGACGCCGCCGGCTGGCCGGCCGCCCGGCACCGCGCCTCCCGCATGCCCGAATGGACCCGTCGTCTCACCCGCGAACTCGACACCTTCGCCGAACAGAACGCGACGACCACCCTCCCCGTCCCCATCGCCCTCAACCAGCCCCCCGAGCCCCTCCGCCTCGGCCCCTCCGACGACGCCGAATGGGCGGTGTTCACCGCCGAGGCCCTGCTCGCGTCCGCGGGCCCGCTCTTCGCCTCCCTGCCGCCCGAGCGCCGGCTGCGCGCCGCCGTCGACATGGCCTGGAACGCGCTCGCCAGCCAGGTCGCAGCCGCCGCCGACCGCGCCCCCGAGGTCGAGTCCGCCGTCCTTCCCCTCCGCGCCCGGATCTCGGTCCGGGCCGGGCTCGGCAACCTCGCCGCCGGTCTCCGCCCGCCCGCCACCGGCCACGACAACCCGCACTACTTCGACGACGCGGCCTGCGTACGCGCCGCCGTACTCGCCCTGGTGCACCCCGGCGACCCGGCCGCCGCCGCCGAACTCGCCGAGTTCGACGCCCGCTACACGCAGGACGGCGACGGCGTGCACGGCGCCCGGGCGATGGCCGCGGCCACGGCGGCCGCCGTCGGCGGGGCCACGCCCGACGAGGCCGTGGCGGCGGCCCTGGCACAGCTGCCGCCCGCCACCGAGATCGGCCGCAACGGCCGGTACGCCGTGGAGCTGGCCCGCACCGCGGCCTCCGCGTTCGAGCTCGTGCCGCTCCTGGAGCACCGGATCGTCGACCACGTGTACAGCTACGGCATCGCCGCCGCCGAGACCGTGCCGGTCGCCCTCGCGCTGACCGTCGCCGCGCGCGGCGAGATCGCCGTCGCCGTACCGGCCGCGGCCTGTCTGTCGCGGGTCGCCGACTCGGCCCCCGCGCTCGTGGGCGCGCTCACCGGCGCGCTGGGCGGCGGCGGTTCGGTCCCGGCGACCTGGCGGGAGGCCTGCCGCACGCTCGCGGGCTGCGCGCTGCCCCGGCTCGCGGGCACCGACCTGGTGGAACTCGCCGGTCTCCTCGGAGCCACGGAACCGGCCGACCCGGGTGGACAATTCCGACATGACACCCACTCTGGATGACCGGATCACCGGCAGCCTCATCGGTGCCGCCGTCGGCGACGCCCTCGGCGGCCCCGTCGAGGGCTACACGCCCGCCCAGATCCTGGAACGCCACGGCGGCCGCGTCACCGGCATCGTCGGCCCCTGGAACGGCGAGGCCTGGCGCACGGCGCGCCCCCTCGCGCCGTACCACAAGGGCGACGGGCACGTCACCGACGACACCTTGATGACCCACGCCCTGATCAGGGTGTACGTGAAGGTCCGCGACCACCTCGACGCGTACGCCGTCGCCGAGCACCTGGTCCCCGAACTCATGGGCCGCCCCGTGTGGATCCCCGAGCTGGAGGCGGAGGCCCTCCCCCTCCAGCGGGTGTTCCTCGCCGAGAAGTGGATCGTGACCCGGCTCCACTACGCCCACGCCGACCCGCGCGAGGCCGGCACCGGCAACATCGTCAACTGCGGCGCGGCGATGTACATGGCCCCGGTCGGCCTGGTGAACGCGGCGAACCCGGCGGGAGCCTACGCCGAGGCGCTCGACCTGGCCGGCGCCCACCAGTCCTCGTACGGCCGGGAGGCGGCCGGCGTCTTCGCGGCGGCGGTCGCCGCGGCCTGCGTCCCGGGCGCCACCCCGCGCTCGGTCGTCGACGCGGCGCTGGCGCTCGCCAAGGACGGCACCCGCGCGGCGATCCACGCGGTCGCCGAAGTGGCCGACGCCTACCGGGACTTCGAGTCCGCACTCGATCCGCTGCGCCGTGCGGTCGCCCCGTACGACTCCGTCGGCCCCGACTACCGCGCCCCCTCCCTCGACGCCCGCCGCCCTTCCCGGGTCCACGCGATCGAGGAACTGCCCGTCGCCCTCGGGATGCTGCTCGTCGGCGCGGGCGACTACCGGCGGACGGTGCTGGGTGCGGTCAACTACGGGCGGGACTGCGACTCGATCGCCACGATGGCGGGCGCGATCAGCGGCGCCCTCGGCGGCGAGGCGGTGGTCCCCGCGGAGTGGGCGAAGCGGGTGGCGGAGGCCAGCCGTCTCGACCTGCACGCCCCGGCGACCGCCCTGGCCGCGGTCTCCCGTGAGATCCACACCCGCGACACCGCCCGCCGCCGCGCCCACGAGTCGGCCTACGCGGCCCTGACGGGCCCGGCCCGATGACGACCGCCGAAGCCGGGGCACCGGCCCGGACCCGTGCACCCGCCGGACCGGCGGCGGACCCGTCCGGCGCGGCCGCCGCCCCGCTGCGGCTGACCTGGGTGCAGCCCGAGGACCTGGTCGGGCACGAGCTGCGCCAGGCCGCGGAGGACGGGCGCGACGCCACGGAACTCGCCGCCCGCTGGTACGCGGCCGGCGGCCCCCCGGCCCCACGGACCTCCGGGGCGTCCCCCGGCACCCGCCCCGGACTACGCCCCTTGGCCGAGGAGATCCTGGACGCCCTGGCCGCGCTCCCCTCCCCCCTGGCCACCCGCGAACCGACCGCCCTCGCCGCCATCGTGGCGGCCTGCCCGGACTGGCCCGCGCGGCCGGACCGGACCGCCCGGCCGGACCGGCTGGGCAGTGCGGGAGGTGCGAGCGGCGCGGAAGGTGCGAGCGGCGCGGGAGAGTCCGACGGGCGGCCCCGCCCGGTGCCGCCGCCGGACTCGCCCGACGGCGCCCTGCTCTCCCGTCTGCACGCCGCCTGGCTCGGCCGGGCCGTCGGCTGTCTGCTCGGCAAGCCCGTGGAGAAGCTGCCCCTGGACGCGATCCGGGCCCTCGCCCGCGCCACCGGCAACTGGCCGCTCGCCGACTGGTTCACCGCCCGCGGCGTACCCGCCGCCCTGCTCGCCGCGCACCCCTGGAACCGGCGCTCCGCCCCCACCTCCCTCGCCGAGAACATCGCCGGGATGCCCGAGGACGACGACCTCGACTACCCGCTCCTGGCGCTGCTCCTGCTCCGCCGCCACGGCCGGGAGTTCAGCACCGCCGACGTCGCCCGGCTCTGGCTCGACGAACTGCCGGCCGGCCGTACGTTCACCGCCGAGCGGATCGCCTACCGCAATCTGCTCGACGGCGTCGAACCCCCGCTGACCGCCGTCCGCCGCAACCCGTTCCGGGAGTGGATCGGCGCCCAGATCCGCGCCGACGTGCACGGCTGGACCCACCCGGGTGACCCGGCCGCCGCAGCCCGCCAGGCGTACCGGGACGCGGTGCTCAGCCACACCGGCAACGGCGTCTACGGCGCCCTGTTCGTCGCCGCCACCCTCGCCACCGCCGCCACCGGCACCGCCGACGTGCACGCGTCCCTGGCGTCCGGACTGGCCGTCGTACCACCGGAGTCGCGGCTGGCCGAGGCGGTCCGGTACGGCATCGCCGCCGCCCGCGGCGCCCGGACGCCCCACGCCTTCGACTCGGTCGTGGACCGGCTCCACGCCCAGTACGGCGGGTATCACTGGGTGCATGCCGTCCCCAACGCCGCGCTGCTCGCCGCCGCCCTCACCCACGCCGACGGCGACTTCACGCGCTCCGTCTGCGCGGCCGTCTCGGGCGGCTGGGACACCGACTCCAACGGCGCCACGGCCGGCTCCGTCGCCGGTCTGCTCGCCGGCCACCCGGACCGGCTCCCCGCCCACTGGACCTCCCCCCTCGAGAACCGCCTCTCCACCTCGGTGCCGTCCTTCGACGGCATCGGCTTCGACACCCTGGCCGCACTGACGCACTCGGAGGCCGTACGCCCATGACCAGCATCGTCGTGCTCGGCAGCACGAACATGGACCTCGTGGCCTATGTGCCCAGGGCCCCCGCCCGCGGCGAGACCGTGACCGGCCGCGAGTTCCGCACCGTCCCCGGCGGCAAGGGCGCCAACCAGGCCGTCGCCGCCGCCCGGGCCGGTGCCGAGGTGTCGATGATCGGCGCGGTCGGCGCCGACGACTTCGGCGCCCGGCTCCGGTCGGCGCTCGAACACAGCGGCGTCGACACCGACCTGCTGCGCACCGTCGAGGGCCCCTCCGGCACCGCGCACATCGTCGTCGACGACGAGGGCGGCAACGCGATCGTCGTCGTCCCCGGCGCCAACGGCACCGTCACCTCCCTGAGCCACGGCGACGAGGCCCTGATCGGCACCGCCGACGCCCTGCTCCTCCAGCTCGAACTCCCCCTCCCCGTCGTCGTCGAGGGCGCCCGCACCGCCCGCGGCCTCGGCGTGCGCACCGTCCTCACGCCCGCCCCGGCCCGGGCCCTGCCCGCCGAACTCCTCGCCGCGACGGACCTGTTGGTACCCAACGAGCACGAGGCCGCCGCCCTCACCGGTCACACCGAGCCGCACGCCGCCGCGCAGGCCCTGCTGCGGTTCGTCCCGGAGGTGGTGATCACCCTCGGCGCCACCGGCTGCCTGTACGCCACGCGCGGCGCCGAGCCGGTCACCGTGCCCGCGCCCCGCGTCCGGGCGGTGGACACCACCGCCGCCGGCGACACCTTCGTCGGCACGCTGGCCGTCGCCCTCACCGAGGGCCGGCCCGCACCGGAGGCGCTCGCCTGGGCGTCGGCCGCCGCCGCGCTCTCCGTCCAGCGCCCGGGCGCGTCCACCTCGATGCCGTACCGCTCCGAGATCGAGGCGGCGGCCGGCGAACCGGAGGCCGACCGCACATGACCGCCGCCGACCCGCACGCCACCACCGCTCCCGCCCCGCCCCTGCGCGGACTGCGCGTCCTCGACCTCGCCACCCTCTTCGCCGGTCCGCTCGCCGCGATGATGCTCGGCGACTTCGGCGCCGACGTGATCAAGGTCGAGCACCCCCGGCGGCCCGACCCCTCGCGCGGCCACGGCCCGGCGAAGGACGGCGTCGGCCTGTGGTGGAAGGTCCTCGGCCGCAACAAGCGGACGATGACCCTCGACCTGTCCACCCCCGGCGGCCGCGACACCCTGCTGCGGCTCGCCACCGACGCCGACGTGATCGTGGAGAACTTCCGCCCCGGCACCCTGGAGCGCTGGGACCTCGGCTGGGACGAGCTGTCCACCGTCAACCCGCGCCTCGTGCTCGCCCGGGTCACCGGCTTCGGCCAGTTCGGCCCGTACGCCCACCGGCCCGGCTTCGGCACCCTCGCCGAGGCCATGAGCGGCTTCGCCGCCATCACCGGCGAACCCGACGGCCCGCCGACCCTGCCGCCCTTCGGCCTCGCCGACTCGATCGCCGCCCTCGCCACCGCGTACGCGGTGATGACGGCGCTCACCGCCAGGGCCACCACGGGCCGCGGCCAGGTCGTCGACATGGCCATCATCGAACCGATGCTCTCCGTCATCGGACCCCACCCCCTCTGGTACGACCAGCTCGGCTACGTCCAGCCCCGCACCGGCAACCGCTCCCGCAACAACGCCCCGCGCAACACCTACCGGACCGCCGACGGCTCCTGGGTCGCCGTCTCCACCTCCGCCCAGTCCATCGCCGAACGCGTGCTGCGCCTCGTCGGCCGCCCGGAGCTGATCGACGAGCCCTGGTTCGCCGACGGCACCGGCCGGGCCGCGCACGCGGAGCTCCTCGACGAGGCCGTCGGCTCGTGGATCGCCCGCCACACCCGCGACGAGGCCATGGCCGCGTTCGAGAAGGCGGAGGCCGCCATCGCCCCGGTCTACGACGTCCGGGACGTGCTCGCCGACCCCCAGTTCCAGGCGCTCGGCACCGTCACCGAGGTCCCGGACCCCGAGCTCGGCCCGCTCCGCATGCAGAACGTCCTCTTCCGGCTCTCCGAGACCCCCGGCGGAATCCGCTGGGCCGGACGCGGCCACGGCGCCGACACCACCGAACTCCTCACCGAGCTGGGCCTCACCGACGCCGAGATCGACGCCCTGCGCGAGGAGGGAGCCGTATGACGGGCCCCGCCGGGCACGGCGGACTCACCGTCCCGGCCGGGCCGGCGGGTCTCGCGGGCCGGCCCGGTCGCCTCGGGCGCGACGCCCCGCCCGTCCCCCTCACCTGGCTCTACGCCCCCGGCGACCGCCCGTCCGTGGTCCGCAAGGCCCTCGCCTCCGGGGCCGACGTCGTCATCGTGGACCTGGAGGACGCGGTGGCCCCGGACCGCAGGGCCTATGCCCTGGCCGCCACCGCCGAGCTGCTCGCCGAACCCCACCCCGTACCGATCCACGTCCGCATCCACTCCCCCCGTGACATCCCCGCACTGGCACCCCTCCCCGGGATCGTCGCTCTCCGTGTTCCCAAGGTGACACACCCCACTGACATCCAGCGGATCGTCGAGCTCGCCCAGGGCCTCCCGATCTACCCGCTTCTGGAGAACGCCCTGGCCGTGGAGCACGCCTACGCCATCGCCGCCGCGCACCCCTCGGTCCACGGCATCGCCCTCGGCGAGGCGGACCTGCGCGCCGATCTGGGCGTACGGGAGGACAGCGGCCTCGACTGGCCGCGCAGCCGGGTCGTGGTCGCCGCCCGCGCGGCCGCGCTCCCTCCCCCGGTCCAGTCGGTGCACCCGGACGTCCGCGACCTGAACGCGCTCGCCGCGGGATGTGCGCGGGGCCGTGCCATGGGCTTCCTCGGCAGGGCCGCGATCCATCCCCGCCAGCTCCCCGTCATCGCCCGGGCCTACCTGCCCACGCCCGGCGAGGTCGCCGCGGCCGAGGAGGTCGTGAAGGCGGCGGAGACCGAGGAAGGGGCGCTCGCCCTTCCCGACGGACGCTTCGTGGACGCGGCCGTGGTCGAGGGCGCCCGCCGCGTCCTCACCCTCGCGGCCCGTACGGCCTGACGGGCGGGGGGGCCGACGACGCGGAAGGGCCGCCGGGACCGGATGGTCCCGACGGCCCTTCGCCGTGTCGGTCGGTCGGCCGGGTCAGCGCCCGCCCGCGCCGGCCCCGTTGTCCACGCCGTCCTTCGCGGCGGCGTCCTCGGCCGGGGCGTCGGAGGGCTCGTCCTCCGTGGTCCTGCCCGTCTTGCCCTGCGGAGCCCCGTCGGCGGCGGCGTCCTTCGCCGGCGCCTCGTCCGAGCCGGAGTCGGCGTCGGGGGCCTTGTCGCCGCCGTCCGCCTTCTCGCCGACGACGTCGTCGCCCTGCTCCGTGGCGTCGGCCTGGTCGGCCTGGTCGCTCTTCTCGGTCTTGTTCGCCTTCGGCTCCACGATCTCCTCGCGGCCCGGGCGGATCTTCGCCGAGATCACGATGTAGACGACCGCGAGGACGAAGACGATGATCGCCGTCCACACGTTCAGCCGCAGGCCGAGGATGTGGTGGGCCTCGTCGACGCGCAGGTACTCGGTCCAGACGCGGCCCGCGCAGTACGCCGCGACGTACAGCGCGAAGGCGCGGCCGTGGCCCAGCTTGAAGCGGCGGTCGGCCCAGATGACCAGGAGCGCGACGCCGACGCACCACAGCGACTCGTAGAGGAAGGTCGGGTGGTAGAGGCCGGCCTCGCGGTTGGGGCCCGCGGTGATCTTCAGCGCCCAGGGCAGGTCGGTCGGCTTGCCGTAGAGCTCCTGGTTGAACCAGTTGCCCCAGCGTCCGATGGCCTGGGCGAGGGCGATGCCGGGCGCGATGGCGTCCGCGTACGCCGGGAGCGGGATGCCGCGGCGGCGGCAGCCGATCCAGGCGCCGACGGCGCCGAGCGCGATGGCGCCCCAGATACCGAGGCCGCCCTCCCAGATCTTGAAGGCGTCGACCCAGTTCTCACCCTCGCTGAAGTACAGCTGGTAGTCGGTGATCACGTGGTAGAGCCGGCCGCCGACGAGGCCGAAGGGCACGGCCCAGACGGCGATGTCGGCGACGGTGCCGGCGGTGCCGCCCCGGGCGATCCAGCGCTTGTTGCCGAGCCAGACGGCGACGAAGACACCGATGATGATGCAGAAGGCATAGCCGCGCAGCGGGATCGGTCCGAGGTGGATCACGCCGGTCGACGGGCTGGGAATGTAGGCAAGGTCCATGGCAGGTCCGACGCTACCCTGCCGGGCGGGCCGTGCGGCAGCCAGCCCGGCAACTTCTCCGTAACTACCGTGACGGACGAGGTCAGCGGGTGGCGGATCCGGCGGCCGGGGAGGCCGTGCCGGGCTTCTTGCCCTTGTTGGCCTCGGCGACCCACTTCTTCAGGTTCTCCGGGGAGATCTGCTCGTTCCCCTTCGACGGGAAGATCGATTCGCCGTTGAGCAGGACGGACGGGGTGCCGGTGAACTCGCTGGCGCGGAAGGCGTCGTTCGACTTCTTCACCCAGGCGTCGTGCGTGCCGTCCTCCACGCAGCTGCGGAAGGCGGGGGTGTCGAGACCGGGGACCTTCGCGGCGAGCTCGATGAGCTTGCCGTTCTTCGCGTAGGCGTCGTCGGTCTCCTGCGGCTGGTTGATGTAGAGCACGTCGTGGTACTGCGTGAACTTTCCGGCGTCCTGGGCGCAGGCCGCCGCGTTGGCGGCGCGCAGGGAGCCGCTGCCGCCCATGTTCCCGTCGATGAGGGTGGCGAGGTGGTACTCGGCCTTGACCGCGCCCGAGGCCTCCAGCTCGTGGACGGTGTCCCGGAAGAAGTTCTCGAACTGGGCGCAGGCCGGGCAGCGGAAGTCCTCCCAGATCGCGAGCGTGGACGGGGCGTCCGGCCTGCCCTGGGGGATGGCCGGCTTGTCGCCGCCGATGGCCCCGGTGGGGGCGACCACGGGGCCGGCCTTGTCGGAGCTGTCCTTGCCGCCGCTGTTGGCGGCGATCACTCCGACGACCGCGGCCAGGCCGAGGACGCCGACGACCGCGGCCGACACGATGAGGACGCGCCGCTGCTTCTCGCGGGCCTTGTCACGCTGCCGCTGCTGCTGGAGGCGCTCCCGCGCGCTCTGGGTACCGCCATTGTTCTTCTCGCTCACGCCCACAGCAACGAACCGGGGAGGCACCACCGTGCCTCCCCGGTCCGGAATCCACCCGTATGGGTTACGGGGTGCGGCGCACGCCTTCGGCGAGTTCGGCCGCCAGTTCCCTTACGGCGTCGAGTCCGGCGCCCTCGTCGCCGTCGGCGTCGAGGATCCGCTGCACGAAGGCGGAGCCGACGATGACGCCGTCGGCGAAGGCGGCGACCTCCTTCGCCTGCTGCGCGTTCGAGACGCCGAGTCCGACGCAGACGGGCAGGTCGGAGGTGGCCCGGGTGCGGCGGACGAGGTCGGAGGCCTGCGTGCCGACCGACTCGCGGGTGCCGGTGACGCCCATGAGGGAGGCCGCGTAGACGAAGCCGGAGCCGGCCGCGGTGATCGTGGCGAGCCGCTCGTCCCTGCTGCTGGGCGCGACGACGAAGACGGTCGCGAGACCGTGCTTGTCGGCGTGCTCGCGCCAGAGGGCGGACTCCTGGACCGGCAGGTCGGGCAGGATGCAGCCCGCGCCGCCGGCCGCGGCGAGCTCCTCGGTGAAGCGCTCGACGCCGTAGCGGTCGATCGGGTTCCAGTAGGTCATGACGAGGACCGGCTTGCCGGTGGCCTCGTGGGCCTCCTTCACCGTGCGCATGACGTCGACGATCTTGACGCCGCCGCGCAGGGCGATGTCGTCGGCGGTCTGGATGACCGGGCCGTCGAGGACCGGGTCGCTGTGCGGCAGCCCGACCTCGACGACGTCGGCGCCGCCGTCGAAGACCGCCTTGATGGCGGCGATGCCGCCGTCCACGGTCGGGAACCCGGCCGGGAGGTAGGCGATGAGCGCGGCCCGGTTCTCCGACCTGGCCTTGGCCAGGGTGTCGCTGAGCAGCTGAACGTTCCCGGTCACTTGGCGCCCCCCTCGGCTCCGTTGTCGTACAGCCCGAAGTAGCGGGCCGCGGTGTCCATGTCCTTGTCGCCGCGCCCGGAGAGGTTGACGAGGAGCAGGGCGTCCTTGCCGAGCTCCTTGCCGATCTCCAGCGCCCCGGCGAGGGCGTGCGCCGACTCGATGGCCGGGATGATGCCCTCGGTGCGGGAGAGCAGGCGCAGGGCCTGCATGGCGGCGTCGTCGGTGACGGCGCGGTACTCGCCTCGGCCGCTGTCCTTGAGGTAGGCGTGCTCGGGGCCGATGCCGGGGTAGTCGAGTCCGGCGGAGATCGAGTACGGCTCGGTGATCTGGCCCTCGTCGTCCTGGAGGACGTAGGAGCGGGAGCCGTGCAGGATGCCGGGCTCGCCCGCGGTCAGGGTGGCGGCGTGCTCGCCGGTCTCGACGCCGTGGCCGGCCGGCTCGCAGCCGATCAGCCGGACGGAGGCGTCCGGGACGAAGGCGTGGAAGAGCCCGATGGCGTTGGATCCGCCGCCGACGCAGGCGACGGCCGCGTCGGGCAGGCGGCCGGCGCGCTCCAGGATCTGGCGGCGGGCCTCGACGCCGATGACGCGGTGGAAGTCGCGGACCATGGCCGGGAAGGGGTGCGGTCCGGCGACGGTGCCGAAGAGGTAGTGCGTGTTGTCGACGTTCGCGACCCAGTCGCGGAACGCCTCGTTGATGGCGTCCTTGAGGGTGCGGCTGCCGGACTTCACGGCGATGACCTCGGCGCCGAGCATGCGCATGCGGGCCACGTTGAGGGCCTGGCGCTGGGTGTCGATCTCGCCCATGTAGATGGTGCAGTCGAGGCCGAACAGGGCGCAGGCGGTGGCCGTGGCCACGCCGTGCTGGCCGGCGCCGGTCTCGGCGATCACGCGGGTCTTGCCCATGCGCTTGGTGAGCAGGGCCTGCCCGAGCACGTTGTTGATCTTGTGCGAGCCGGTGTGGTTGAGGTCCTCGCGCTTGAGGAAGACGCGGGCGCCGCCGGCGTGCTCGGCGAAGCGCGGGACCTCCGTGAGGGCGCTGGGGCGGCCGGTGTAGTTGACCATCAGGTCGTTGAGCTCGCGGGCGAACTCGGGGTCGGCCTTGGCCTTGTCGTACTCGACCGCGACCTCGTCGACGGCGGCGACGAGGGCCTCGGGGATGAACTTGCCGCCGTAGGCGCCGAAGTAGCCCTCGGGAGAGGGGATCCGACCCTCCGGGTCGGGAATGAAGAACTCGCTGGACATGCGGTTGCTCCTCGCGGGGCGGGTGCCCCGGGTACGCGTGCTGATGATGGTCACGGTATGCGCGCGACCCCCTCCCACACGCCGCCCTCGCCGACGGGCTCCCGCCCGCCCCGTTCGTGGGCTCGCGCCCCGCCCGTTGGGGGCAATCGTTCCGCTGGGCGGAACGGGTGGGCAGAACGGACGGCGCCCCTCGCCGGGCCCAGGCTTCCGCGCCTGAACACCCACCCCCGGTGCGCCGCACCAGGGGTGCGGGTCGAGGCACTGGGAGCGGAGGCGCCGCAATGGGCGCCGCCGCGTGTGCCCACCCGTCCCGCCCTGCGGGACGGGTGCCCACACGGAGGTGGGCGGGGAGGGCTACGGCGAGACGGCGGCCGGCGCGGGCGCAGCCGGAAGGGCGGGGTTACGTGTGGATGGTGATGGTGCGCGCGAGGCGCGGGCGCCATCGCATGCCGTTGACCTGGCCGGGCTCGTCGCCGATCACGTACCGGACCCGGCGGCCGTGGACACGGCGGGCGGGTGCGCGGCAGCCGCGCGGCCGGCAGCCCCGGGCCAGCGGGGCGTGGGCGGGAGCGGCGGCGGTGCGGAGCAGGGTACGGCGCGCCGACGGGACCTCTGGCGGGGTCGGCGTGGCGCGTCGGACGGTCATGGCGGAGGTCAGCTCCGGCCGTGGCGCAGGGCCGGGTGGGCGCCGGCGGCGACGAGGTCGGCGACGGCGGCCTTCGGGTCGCGGCCGGTGACCAGCGACTCGCCGACCAGGACCGCGTCGGCCCCGGCGTTGGCGTACGCGATCAGGTCGTGCGGGCCGCGGACGCCGGACTCGGCGATCTTGACGATGGTGTCGGGGATCTCGGGGGCGACGCGCTCGAAGGTGGAGCGGTCGACCTGGAGGGTCTTCAGGTTGCGCGCGTTGACGCCGATGATCCGGGCGCCGGCGTCGACGGCCCGCTCGACCTCCTCCTCGTCGTGGACCTCGACCAGCGGGGTCAGGCCGATGGACTCGGCCCGCTCGATGAGGGAGACCAGGGCCTCCTGCTCCAGGGCGGCGACGATGAGGAGCGCGAGATCCGCTCCGTACGCCCGCGCTTCCCAGAGCTGGTACGCGGTGACGATGAAGTCCTTGCGCAGCACGGGGATGTCGACCCGGGCGCGGACGGCCTCCAGGTCGGCGAGGGAGCCGCCGAAGCGGCGCTGCTCGGTGAGGACGGAGATGACGGCGGCGCCGCCCGCCTCGTAGTCCGCGGCGAGCGCGGCCGGGTCGGCGATGGCGGCGAGGGCGCCCTTGGACGGGCTGGAGCGCTTGACCTCGCAGATCACCTTGACGCTGTCCCCGCGCAGTGCGGCGACGCCGTCCTTGGCCTGCGGCGCCTTGGCGGCGCGCTCCTTGAGCTCGTCGAGGGAGACCCGCGCCTGCCGCTCTGCGAGGTCGGCGCGCACGCCTTCGATGATCTCGTCGAGCACACTCACGCGAGAGGCCCCCTTCCGGGACGGTGACGGTGTTGATGAACGCCGAGGAACAGTGTTCAGCCAAGTCGATGGTATCCGCAGGTGGGCCCCGGACCCGCATCGGTTCGCGACGCGTCCCACCTGCTGGGACTTCAGGGGGCCAGCGCGGAGCCGAACGGAAGGTTCCGCACCAGGGTGAAAACGGCCAGAACGGCCCCGACGCCCCACCAGAGGACCGGGGAGACCGCCAGGCGCATCGGGACGCCCCTGATGGCGCGAACCAGCCAGACGGCCATGACGACCGCGAAGACGCCGTAACCGACGACGGCCAGGGCGTTCGCGCCGAAGGCGGCGCCGAGGTCGCCGTGGACGAAGGCGTGGGCGCTGCGCAGACCGCCGCAGCCGGGGCAGTAGACGCCGGCGAAGCGGAGCAGCGGACAGACGGGGTAGTGGCCGGGTTCGTTGGGGTCGACCGTCCCGACGTACGCGAAGGCCGCGGCGACCCCGGCGAGGGCGCCGAGCGGGGCGAGCAGCCGCCGGGCGAGGGGCTTGGGCGGCACGGCGGGGGCGTACGGGCCGGGCGGCGGCCCCCAGGGGGCCCGCAGGGGTTCGGTCTCGGCTCCCGCCGTCGGCTTCGCGTCCACCCGGTGATTCTCGCCCGTGACGCGCGAGGGCGCAGCCCCGCGTCGCGGGACTGCGCCATCGGAGTGACCCTGGGGCGTCAGGCGCGCGCCCTGATGCTCGCGGTGGCGGTCTCACGGGCGGCGATGACGGCGGCCGACTGCTTCGGCATGCCGAGGCCCGCGACCTTCATCACGCCGCCGACGATGCCGCCGAGGACGATGACGCCGATGCCGCCCCAGAAACCGGGCACGTTGGCGGCCACCATGAAGACTCCGGCGATGCAGAAGCCGATGAAGGAGATGATGACACCGGTCCAGGCGGCCGGGGTGTGTCCGTGGGCGCTGCCCGCCATGAGTTGCTCCTCGTTGGTGTTGCTCGGTGGTGACGCCTCATTCTTCCGCACATGGGGGCGCGGAGATGAATCGGGGTGCCCGAACGATCACGCGTCGCGCTCGCGGTCCGGCCGTCAGTCGCCGTGGGTGGGGTCCTCGCCGCGGTCGAGGGCCTTCCACAGGTCCTCGGGCCGGTCCGGATCGGCCGTCGCGGGACGGCGCGTCGCGCGCGGGGTTCCGGAGCGCTCGTAGCGGCCGCCCATGGCGGGCCAGGCCTTGCCGTAGCACAGGGCGAAGAGCCCGGCGGCCAGGATGAGGACGGCGCCGGCGGCGGTCACGTACGGCCAGACGGTGTGGCTGAGGCCGTCGACGACGGCGGCGGTGTTGCCGCTGATGCGGGCCGCCTCGGCGTCCAGGGCGGCGCTGTCGGAGGCGCCGAGGACGGCGGCGAGGGCCGCGCCCGCGCCACTGAGGGCGAGCAGGGCGGCGACCAGGGTGCGGCCGGTGCGGCGGACCGCGAAGACGGCGACGAGCGCGGCGAGGCCGACGATCGCGAGCGCGGTCGGCACGCCGGTGACGGAACCGCCGTCGGCGTGCACCGGAACGGCGCCGCCGCCGACGGCCGCGGTGCCCTCGGCCCAGATCTGGCCCGCGGAGAGCAGCACGACGGTGGCTCCGAGGGCGCCGAGCAGGAGGGCCGCGGCCAGACTGCGACGGGCGCCGGAGGAGGAGGCGGCGCCGCCCGGGCGGGCGGCTCGGGGCTGGGGTACGGGTACGGCACTCACGTACCCCACTATCCCCTACCGGCTCCCGGTGCGTTCATCCGGTCGTGGTCATCCGGTTGGCCGTGTGGACGGCGCGGAGCACCGCCGCGGCCTTGTTGCGGCACTCGTTGTCCTCGGCGACCGGGTCGGAGTCGGCGACGACACCGGCGCCCGCCTGCACGTACGCGGTTCCGTCGCGCAGCAGCGCGGTGCGGATGGCGATGGCCGTGTCGGAGTCCCCGGCGAAATCGAGATACCCGACACATCCGCCGTACAGGCCGCGCCGGGTGGGTTCGAGCTCCTCGATGATCTGCATCGCGCGGGGCTTGGGCGCGCCGGAGAGGGTGCCGGCCGGGAAGCAGGCGGTGAGCACGTCGAAGGCGGTCTTCCCCTCGGCGACCCGGCCGGTCACGGTGGAGACGATGTGCATGACGTGCGAGTACCGCTCGATCGACATGAAGTCGACGACCTCGACGGAGCCCGGTTCGCAGACCCGGCCGAGGTCGTTGCGGCCGAGGTCGACGAGCATGAGGTGCTCGGCGCGCTCCTTGGGGTCGGCCAGCAGCTCCTCGGCGAGGTCGTGGTCCTCCTGCGGGGTGGCGCCGCGGTGCCGGGTGCCGGCGATGGGGTGGACCATCGCCCGCCCGTCCTCGACCTTGACCAGCGCCTCGGGCGAGGAGCCGACGACGTCGAAGCCGTTCTCGAAGCGGAAGAGGTACATGTACGGGGAGGGGTTGGTGGCCCGCAGGACCCGGTACACGTCCAGGGCGGTGGCGGCGCACGGGGTCTCGAAGCGCTGCGAGGGCACCACCTGGAAGGCCTCTCCGGCCCGGATGCGCTCCTTGATGTCCTCGACGGCGTCCTGGTAGGCCGGGCCGCCCCACAGGGCGGAGAACTCGGGGAGTTCGGAGGCGGGCAGGGCGGCGGGGACGGTGGCGACGGGGCGGGCCAGGTCGGCCTCCATCGCGTCGAGGCGGGCGACGGCGTCCGCGTACGCCTCGTCGACGCCGGTCTCCAGGTCGTTGTGGTTGATCGCGTTGGCGATCAGCAGGACCGTGCCGTCCCAGTGGTCGAGGACGGCGAGGTCGCTGGTGAGCAGCATGGTGAGCTCGGGCAGCCGGAGGTCGTCGCCGCCGTGCTCGCCGATGCGCTCCAGGCGGCGGACGATGTCGTAGCCGAGGTAGCCGACCATGCCGCCGGTGAACGGGGGCATGCCGCCCGCGAGGTCGCGGGGGGTGTGGAGGGTCTCGACGGTCGCCTTCAGGGCGGCGAGCGGATCGCCGTCGACGGGGACGCCGACCGGCGGGGTGCCGAGCCAGTGGGCCTCGCCGTCCTCGACGGTCAGGGTCGCGTCGCTGCGGACCCCGATGAAGGAGTAGCGGGACCAGCTGCGCCCGTTCTCCGCGGATTCGAGGAGGAAGGTGCCGGAGCGTTCGGCGGCCAGCTTGCGGTAGAGCCCGACCGGGGTGTCGCCGTCCGCGAGGAGCCTGCGGCTGACGGGGATGACGCGGCGGTCGGCCGCCAGCTTGCGGAAGTGCTCGAGATCCATGGCGCCAGACCCTACTCGGCCGCGCGGAGGACGTCGGCGTCGAAGCAGGTCCGGGCCCCGGTGTGGCAGGCGGCGCCGACCTGGTCGACCTTGACGAGCAGGGTGTCGGCGTCGCAGTCGAGCGCGACGGACCGGACGTGCTGGACGTGGCCGGAGGTGTCGCCCTTGACCCAGTACTCCTGGCGGCTGCGGGACCAGTAGGTGCAGCGGCCGGTGGTGAGGGTGCGGTGCAGGGCCTCGTCGTCCATCCAGCCCAGCATGAGCACCTCGCCGGTGTCGTACTGCTGGGCGATGGCGGGAATCAGACCGTCCTCGCTCCGCTTGAGGCGGGCGGCGATGGCCGGGTCGAGGTCGCTGGGGGTGCGGGGCGTGCTGCTCATGACGCCATTCTGCCGCGCCGGGCGGGGATGTCCGGCGGTGCGTCCACTGGGCGGACCGGCGGACACCGCCGTACGCTGGCGAGCATGTCGACCCATGCCAAGCGTGAACGCCTTCTGCTCGCCGACCTGTTGGAGGCGGCCGGTCCGGACGCCCCCACGCTCTGCGAGGGGTGGCGGACCCGGGACCTGGCGGCCCATGTGGTGGTGCGCGAGCGCCGCCCGGACGCGGCGGCCGGGTCGGTGGTGCCGGCCCTGAAGGCCAGGATGGAGCGGGTGCAGGCGGAGTTCGCCGAGAAGCCGTACGAGGAGCTGGTCCAGCTCATCCGGACGGGTCCGCCGCGGCTCTCGCCGTTCACGATCAAGCAGGTGGACGAGGGCGCGAACGTGGTGGAGTTCTTCGTCCACGCCGAGGACGTGCGCCGGGCGCAGCCGGAATGGTCGGCGCGCGAACTCGACCCGGTCTTCTCCGACGCGCTGTGGTCGCGCCTGGAGAAGTCCGCCCGCCTGCTCGGCCGCAAGGCCCCGGTCGGCCTGGTGCTGCGCCGCCCGAACGGGCAGACGGCGGTGGCGCACCGGGGCACCCCGGTGGTGACGGTCTCCGGGGAGCCGGGCGAGCTGACGATGTTCCTGTTCGGCCGCCAGGACGTGGCGAAGGTGGCCCTGGAGGGCGACCAGGAGGCGATGGACCGGCTGCACGAGACGAAGCAGCTGGGGATCTGAGGCCGGCGGGCCCGCACGGGAGGCGCCGGGGGTATGGTCGCCGCCCGGCGCCGAGTCCGGTGCGACCCCGTGCCGCCGGGACCCAGGGCCTGTCGTCAGACTCCCGTCGTCGCCCGAAGGGCGGCCCCGCGGCGTCTGGTGCGTGCTCTCGGCGTGCCGGGTGGAAGCCCTCGTACTGGACGTACTCGGACTTTCACCCGGTGCGGCGAGAGCGCGTGCCAGGCGTCGCGGGGCAGGCGGGAGTTCGACGACAGGCCCTAGCGCGGCAGCTCGGCCTTGCGGACCGCCGGGACGAGGAGGCCGTAGATCCCCGAGAGGGCGCAGACGGACGCGCTCACGACGTACACCGGGCCGAGGCCCCACAGGCCGATCGCGGCGCCGGTGAGCGGGTAGCCGAGCGGTGCGAGGCCGAGGGAGCAGAGGCCGGCGACGGCGGTGACACGGCCCAGGTAGGCGGGCTCGCAGTGGGTCTGGACGAGGGCGTTGCACAGCGCCCCGGAGAGTCCGGCGAGCAGGCCGATGGCGAGCGCGACGGCGACGGCGGCGGGCAGGACCGGGGCGTAGGCGAGCGCGCCGATGGCGACGGCGCCCAGGGTCATGGTCCAGCCGCTGACGGCCCCGGCGCGCGGTACGTGCCCCCGTACCGTCAGGAGCAGCGCGGCGGCGCCCGCGCCGGTGCCGAAACCGGCGAGGATCCAGCCGATGCCGGACGCTCCCCAGTCGCGCTGCTCGGCGAGGACGGCGAGGCCGACGTTGAGGGGGCCGACGAAGCCGAGGTCGCTGAGGAGCACGATGACCATGAGCGGGCCGAGGACGCGGTGTCCGCGCAGGTAGCGCAGTCCATCGGCGAGGTCGCTCAGGGCGGTGCCGTCGCGGACCCCCTCGGTGTCGGGGAGCGGGCGCAGCCGCAGCGCGGACAGCAGGGGGATGGAGAGGGCGAAGAGGACTCCGGCGGCCCCGAAGGCGGTGGCCGGGCCGCCGAGGGCGACCGCGAGGCCGCCGAGCGGGGCGCCGAGGACGGCGCCGCAGCGGTACGCGAGGCCGCGCAGGCCCTGGATCCGGGCCAACTGGTCGGTCGGGGCGATCCGGGGCGGCAGGGCGCCGACCGCGGGCAGGAACAGGGCGTCGACGGTGCCGAAGACGAGGGCGACGGCGGCGAGCGCCCACAGGCCGGGCGAGGTGAGGAAGAGCGTCGCGGCGAGGCCGAGGACGACGAGGCAGCGGACGGCATCGGAGCCGATGACGACGCGGCGCGGGCCGAGGCGGTCGGCGACCACTCCCCCGCCGAGCATGAGCAGGGCGCGGGGCACGGCACTGACGGCCATGACGAGTCCGGCCTGGGCGGGGGTGCCGGTGCTGACGACGGTCCAGGACAGGGCGAGGTGGTAGACGCTGTCGCCGAGCGTGGAGGCGGTGTAGGCGCCGACCCAGCGCAGCACGTTCGGGTCGCGGTGGGCGGGGCGCGCGGGGGCGGGGGCCGTGGCCGTAGCGGTGGCGGTGGCGGTGGCGGTGGCGGTGGCGGTGGACATCGGCTCAGCCCCGGTACGGGAAGCCGAAGAGGTGGACGGCGACGTTCTCGCGCCCCTCGGTGTCGCCCGCCGCCTCGGCGGCGCGGGCCCGCTCGTCGTACTTCCTGACGAGCTCGTCGAGCTCCGCGCCGAGCCCGGCGAGTTCGTCGGCGGTGAGCCGGGGCAGCCACTCCGAGCTCATGGCGGCGGTCCGCCAGGCCTCGGACCAGGTGTGCCGTTCGTCGAGGAAGCGGCTGTGCATCTCGGTGCGCTGCGCGTTGACCGTGCGGCCGAACGCGGTGCTCGCGGCGGCGAGTTCGGGGGCTCCCTGGAGGTCCTGCTCGTGGATGCTGAAGCCGTAGGAGCTGGGCTGCCACCAGCGCTCGCGGCCGTCGGAGGACTGGCTCTCGGCCTCCTCGATGAGGCCGTGGTCGGCCAGCTTGCGCAGGTGGTAGCTGACGAGGGAGACGGCCTCGTCGACCTGGTCGGCCAGCTGCGAGGCGGTGGCGGTGCGGGCGACGAAGAGGGCGCGGTAGAGGCGCATCCGCAGCGGGTGGGAGATGGCTTTGAGGGTGCCGAGATCGGTGATCCGGCGGTTCTCCGACGAGGTCATGTCAGAAACTCTAGATAGGAAAGAAAACTTGCGCAATGGATGTTGCGCAAATAATCCTGTGCATCGGGGCAAGGGGAAGCCCCCGGATCCGAGGGGTCCGGGGGCTTCTTTGAGGGGTCGGACGGCCGAGCGGCCGGAAGACTCAGCGGACCTGTCGGCCCGCCTCCTTCAGCGCCTGCTTGACCTCGCCGATCCGCAGATCGCCGAAGTGGAAGACCGAGGCCGCGAGCACCGCGTCCGCGCCCGCCGCGACGGCCGGCGGGAAGTCGGACAGCTTGCCGGCGCCGCCGGAGGCGATCACCGGCACGGTCACGTGCTTGCGCACCGCCGCGATCATCTCGGTGTCGTAGCCGTCCTTCGTGCCGTCCGCGTCCATCGAGTTGAGCAGGATCTCGCCCGCGCCCAGCTCGGCGGCCCGGTGCGCCCACTCGACGGCGTCGATGCCGGTGCCCCGGCGGCCGCCGTGCGTGGTGACCTCGAAGGAGCCCGTCTCGGTGCGGCGGGCGTCGACCGACAGGACGAGGACCTGGCGGCCGAACCGCTCGGCGATCTCGCGGATCAGCTCGGGGCGGGCGATGGCGGCCGTGTTGACGCCCACCTTGTCCGCGCCGGCCCGCAGCAGCTTGTCGACGTCCTCGGCGGAGCGGACCCCGCCGCCGACGGTCAGCGGGATGAAGACCTGCTCGGCGGTGCGGCGCACCACGTCGTAGGTGGTCTCCCGGTTGCCCGAGGAGGCGGTGATGTCGAGGAAGGTGAGCTCGTCGGCGCCCTCGGCGTCGTACAGCTTGGCCATCTCGACGGGGTCGCCCGCGTCCCGCAGGTTCCGGAAGTTGACGCCCTTGACGACCCGGCCGTTGTCCACGTCCAGGCAGGGGATCACGCGTACGGCGAGGCTCATGCGGCGCCCCCCTCGGTGGCACCCGGGCGGTACGCCTCGACCTCGACCTCGACGACCAGACGCGGGTCGACGAAGCCGGAGACGATGATCATGGACGCGGCGGGGCGGACGGCGTCGAAGAGCTCCTTGTGGGCCCGGCCGACCTCGTCGACGTCCCGCGCGTGCGTGAGGTACATGCGGGTGCGGACCACGTGCTCGGCGTTCAGATCCAGCTGCTTCAGGGCGTCGAAGGCGACGTTGAAGGAGTTGACGGTCTGCTCGTACGGGCCGCCGTCGGCGATCGCGCCGCCCACCACGGAGGTGCAGCCGGAGACCAGCACCGTCCCGTTCGGCAGCTCCACCGCGCGGGAGTAGCCGAACTGCTCCTCCCAGGGGGCGCCGGTCACGATCTTGCGCACGGAGTCGCTCATACGGCCACCGCCTGAAGGGCCTCTTCCAGGGTGAAGGCCTTCGCGTACAGCGCCTTGCCGACGATCGCGCCCTCGACGCCCAGCGGGACCAGGGCGGACAGGGCCCGCAGGTCGTCCAGGGAGGAGACGCCGCCGGAGGCGACGACCGGCTTGTCGGTGGCCGCGCAGACGTTCCGCAGGAGCTCCAGGTTGGGGCCCTCCAGGGTGCCGTCCTTGGCGATGTCGGTGACCACGTAACGGGCGCAGCCCTCGGAGTCGAGGCGGGCCAGCGTCTCGTACAGGTCGCCGCCGTCGCGGGTCCAGCCCCGGCCGCGCAGGGTCGTGCCGCGCACGTCCAGACCGACGGCGATCTTGTCGCCGTGCTCGGCGATGACCTTGGCGACCCACTCGGGCGTCTCCAGGGCGGCGGTGCCCAGGTTGACGCGGGTGCAGCCGGTGGCGAGCGCCGCGGCCAGCGAGGCGTCGTCGCGGATGCCGCCGGAGAGCTCGACCCGGAGGTTCAACTCCGCCATGGACTCGGCGACCTCGCGGACCAGCTGCCGGTTGTCGCCGGTGCCGAAGGCGGCGTCCAGGTCGACGAGGTGCAGCCACTCGGCGCCGGAGCGCTGCCACGCGAGGGCGGCCTCCAGGGGCGAGCCGTAGGAGGTCTCCGTGCCGGACTCGCCGTGCACGAGGCGGACGGCCTGGCCGTCGCGGACGTCGACGGCGGGGAGGAGTTCGAGCGCGCTGGTCACAGGGTTCCGATCCAGTTGGTGAGGAGCTGGGCGCCGGCGTCGCCGGACTTCTCGGGGTGGAACTGGGTCGCCCACAGGGCCCCGTTCTCCACCGCGGAGACGAACGGCTCGCCGTGGGTGGACCAGGTCACCTTGGGGGCACGGATGTGGGGGTTGCCGATCTCCAGCTCCCACGTGCGCACCCCGTAGGAGTGCACGAAGTAGTAGCGGGTGTCGGCGTCGAGGCCGGCGAACAGCTCGCTGCCCTCGGGCGCGTCGACCGTGTTCCAGCCCATGTGGGGCACGACCGGCGCGTCCAGCGGCTCGACCGAACCGGGCCACTCGTCGAGCCCCTCGGTCTCCACGCCGTGCTCGATGCCGCGGGCGAAGAGGATCTGCATGCCGACGCAGATGCCCATGACCGGGCGTCCGCCGGAGAGCCGGCGGCCGATGATCCAGTCACCGCGGGCCTCCTTGAGGCCCTCCATGCAGGCGGAGAAGGCACCGACGCCGGGGACGAGCAGGCCGTCGGCGTTCATGGCGCGCTCGTAGTCGCGGGTGATCTCGACCTCGGCTCCGACCCGGGCGAGAGCGCGCTCGGCGGAGCGGACGTTGCCGAAGCCGTAGTCGAAGACGACGACCTTCTTGGGGCTGCCGCCGCTCATGACCACACGTCCAGCCGCAGCACACCGGCCGCCAGGCACATGGCGGCGCCGATGGAGAGCAGCACGATGAGGCCCGCGGGCATCTTCTGCTTGGCGAAGGAGTAGATGCCGCCGAGCAGGAAGAGCCCGACGACGATCAGGATGGTGGAGAGGCCGTTCACGTTTACAGCGCGCCCTTCGTGGAGGGGAGGATTCCGGCGGCGCGGACGTCGCGCTCCGAGGCGTAGCGCAGGGCGCGGGCGAGCGCCTTGAACTGGCACTCGACGATGTGGTGGGCGTTGCGCCCGTACGGCACGTGGACGTGCAGGGCGATCTGCGCCTGCGCGACGAAGGACTCCAGGATGTGCCGGGTCATCGTCGTGTCGTAGGAGCCGATCATCGGCGCCATGTTCTCGGGCTCGGTGTGCACCAGGTAGGGGCGGCCGGAGAGGTCGACGGTGACCTGGGCGAGCGACTCGTCCAGCGGGACGGTGCAGTTGCCGAAGCGGTAGATGCCGACCTTGTCGCCGAGGGCCTGCTTGAAGGCGGCGCCCAGGGCGAGGGCGGTGTCCTCGATCGTGTGGTGCGAGTCGATGTGGAGGTCGCCGTCGGTCTTCACGGTCAGGTCGAACAGACCGTGCCGGCCGAGCTGGTCGAGCATGTGGTCGTAGAACCCGACCCCGGTCGACACGTCGACCTTTCCGGTGCCGTCGAGGTCGATCTCGACGACGACGGACGTCTCCTTGGTGGTGCGCTCAACGCGGCCTACGCGGCTCATGCGTCCTGCTCCTTCTTCAACTCACGAACCGCGTCGAGGAACGCGTCGTTCTCTTCGGGGGTGCCCGCGGAGACCCGCAGCCAGCCCGCCACACCGTTGTCCCGGACCAGGACGCCCCGATCGAGGATCTTCTGCCAGGCCGCGTGGGAGCCCTCCGCTCCGTCGAAGCGGCCGAACTGGACGAAGTTGGCGTCGGACTCGGTGACCTCGTAGCCGATGGCCCGCAGCTCGCTGACGAGGCGGTCGCGCTCGGCCTTGAGCTGCTCGACGTACCCGAGGAGGGTGTCGGTGTGCTCCAGGGCGGCCAGCGCGGTGGCCTGGGTGACGGCCGACAGGTGGTACGGCAGGCGCACCAGCTGGACGGCGTCGACCACGGCGGGGTGGGCGGCGAGGTAGCCCAGGCGCAGTCCGGCGGCGCCGAAGGCCTTGGACATGGTCCGGGAGACCACCAGGTTCGGGCGGCCCTCGATGAGGGGAAGCACCGAGTCGCGGTGGCTGAACTCCACGTACGCCTCGTCGACGACCACCAGGGAGGGCTTGGCGGCCTGGGCGGCCTCGTACAGCGCGAGGACGGTCCCGGCGTCGACCGTCGTCCCCGTGGGGTTGTTGGGCGAGGTGATGAAGACGACGTCCGGCGCGTTCTCCGCGATGGCCCGCTCGGCCGCCGCGAGGTCGATGCTGAAGTCCTCGTTGCGGGGGCCGGAGATCCAGTGGGTGCCGGTGCCGCGGGCGATCAGGGCGTGCATCGAGTACGAGGGCTCGAAGCCGATCGCGGTGCGGCCGGGCCCGCCGAAGGTCTGCAGCAGCTGCTGGAGCACCTCGTTGGAGCCGTTGGCGGCCCACACGTTGCCCATGGCGACCGGGTGCTTGGCGGTACGGGTGAGGTAGCGGGCGAGCTCGGTGCGCAGCTCGACCGCGTCCCGGTCGGGGTAGCGGTTGAGGCCGCGGGCGGCCTCGGCGACCCGCTCCGCGATCCGGGCCACCAGGGGCTCGGGCAGCGGGTACGGGTTCTCGTTGGTGTTCAGCTGGACCGGCACGTCGAGCTGGGGCGCGCCGTAGGGCGACTTGCCCTTCAGCTCGTCGCGGATCGGCAGGTCGTCGATGCCGAGGGTGTCGTTGCTGTCGCTGGTGTCGCTCACTTGCTCTCGGGCACCTTCCATCCGAAGCGTGCCTTGATGGCGGCGCCGTGTGCGGGCAGGTCCTCCGCCTCGGCGAGGGTCACCACGTGGTGGGCGACCTCGGCGAGCGCGTCGCGCGTGTAGTCCACGATGTGCACGCCGCGCAGGAAGGACTGCACGGACAGGCCCGAGGAGTGGCAGGCGCAGCCGCCGGTGGGCAGGACGTGGTTGGAGCCGGCGCAGTAGTCGCCGAGGGAGACCGGGGCCCAGGGGCCGACGAAGATCGCGCCCGCGTTGCGGACCCGGTCGGCGACGGCGGCGGCGTCGGCGGTCTGGATCTCCAGGTGCTCCGCGCCGTAGGCGTCGACGACCCGCAGGCCCTCGGCCAGGCCGTCGACCAGGACGATCGCGGACTGGCGGCCGGCGAGCGCCGGGACGATCCGGTCGTCGACGTGCTTGGAGGCGGCGACCTGGGTCTTGAGCTCGGCCTCGACGGCCTCGGCGAGCTCCTCGGAGGCGGTGACGAGGACCGAGGCGGCCATCGGGTCGTGCTCGGCCTGGCTGATCAGGTCGGCGGCGACGTGCACCGGGTCGGCGGTGGAGTCCGCGAGGACCGCGATCTCGGTGGGACCGGCCTCGGCGTCGATGCCGATCCGGCCCTTGAGCAGGCGTTTGGCGGCGGCGACGTAGATGTTGCCGGGGCCGGTGACCAGGTTGACGGGGGCGCAGCCGGGCGTGCCGGCGGCACCTTCGGGGCCTTCGGTGCCGTACGCGAACATGGCGACCGCCTGGGCGCCGCCCGCGGCGTAGACCTCGTCGACGCCGAGCAGGGCGCAGGCGGCGAGGATGGTCGGGTGCGGCAGGCCGCCGAACTCCTTCTGCGGCGGCGAGGACACGGCGATGCCCTCGACACCGGCCTCCTGGGCCGGGACGACGTTCATCACGACGGACGAGGGGTACACCGACCGCCCGCCCGGCACGTAGAGGCCGACGCGCTCGACGGGGATCCATTTCTCGGTGACCGTGCCGCCGGGCACGACCTGGGTGGTGTGGGTGGTGCGGCGCTGCTCGCGGTGGACCAGGCGGGCGCGGCGGATGGACTCTTCCAGGGCGGCGCGGACGGCCGGGTCGAGCTCGTCGAGGGCGCGGGTGAGCGCCTCGGCGGGCACGCGCAGGCTCTCGACGCGGACGCCGTCGAACTTCTCCCCGTAGTCGATCACCGCTGCGGCGCCATGATGCCGGACGTCCTCGCAGATCGGCCGCACCTTCTCCAGGGCGGCTTCCACGTCGAACTCGGCACGGGGCAGCAGGTCGCGCAGGGCGGCACCCTCGGGGAGGGACGCGCCACGCAGATCGATTCGAGAGATCACGGGTCAATTCTCGCAGACGCCCCAGAGCCCCGGACGCCCGTATCACTGGCTGATACGGGCCACTCTGGCGTCTTGTCGCCACTCCTGACCGTTAGCGTTCAGTCCGTCACTCAGCGGGAAGAACGGCTGTACGAATCCGGGGAAGTGAAGCGGAGTCGTGGAAAGCGAGGGGGCGGCAGTGACCGAGCCGCGCGTGGACGACGGAGTGCCGGAGGGCCTGACCGGCCCGGAGCGGTTCATGTGGAGGGCGTTCCGGATCGGCAAGGCGTGTGATCTCAGGGAGGGGGTCGCGGAGCGGGACGACCCGTTCGACCGGCAGGTGGTGTGGGGCGAGGAGCGCAGCGTGCGGGCCGAGGTGGTGGCGCTGCTGCTGCTCGACGGACCGCCGGCCCGGTCCGGGCGCGTCGCGGCGCTCAAACTGCGCGGGGCGCGGATCACGGGGGTGCTCAACCTGGCGGGCGGCACGATAGGGCCGTACGTGGAGATGAACGGCTGCCGCTTCGACGGCGAGGTGGTGCTGCCGGAGGCCCACTTCGGGACGCTGCGGATGGTCGAGTGCGCGATACCCCGGCTGGAGGCGGCGCGCCTGCACACGGCGGGCGACCTGCACCTGCCGCGCTGCCGGGTCGAGCGGGGCATCCGTCTGACGGACGCCCAGATCGGCACGGACCTGCTGATCAACCAGATCCGGGTGTGGCCGGACCGACGGGGCCGGGCCATCACCGCGGACGGCCTGGTGGTCGCCCAGGACCTGCAGGCCGAGCTGATCGAGACGTACGGGGAGCTGAGCCTGCGCGGGGCGAAGGTCGGCGTGTCGCTGAGCCTGCGGGGCAGCGTGCTGCGCGGCGCCCAGCAGCGCCGCGCGCTGAACGCGCCGCAGCTGACGGTCGAGCGCACGCTCTATCTGAACGCGGCCTGGGTGTACGACTCCTCGGGCGACGCGACGGCCACCCCGCCGTACGGGGTGACCCCCTCGCAGGGCGCCCGACGCAAGCCCGTCGAGTGCCACGGCGGGGTCCGGCTGGACGACGGGCGCTTCGGCGACTCGGTGGACCTGCACTACGCCCGCTTCCTGCTGGACGGCTCGCGACGCGAGGAGCTGTCGCTGCGCCGGATCGTCACGCCCGAGCTGCGCTTCAACGGCGAGCGCCCCGAGGAGGGCCGGGTGGTGCTCAACGGGGCGAAGGTGGTGACGCTCATCGACCTGTCCACCAGCTGGCCGGGTCCGGGCGGCCTCGCGCTGAGCGGCTTCGTCTACGAGAACCTGGTGCCGTACGGACACTTCCCGCTGAGCCGACGCCTGGAGTGGGTCGCGGCGGCCACCCCGGAGTACGCGCCGGAGCCGTACGAGCGGCTGGCCACGGTGCTGCGCAACAGCGGGGAGGACGCCGACGCGCGGGTGGTGCTCCTCGCCAAGCAGCGCCGCCGCCGGGAGACGCTGCCGGTCGCCGGGAAGCTGTGGGGGTACGTCCAGGACCTGGCGGTGGCCTACGGCTACCGCCCGGGGCGGGCCGCGCTGTGGATGGCGGTGCTGTGGGCGGCGGGGGCCTACGCCTTCGCGCACTACGACCCGGTGGCGCTCAAACCGGGCGAGGCCCCGAAGTGGAGCGCCACCCTCTACGCCCTCGACGTGCTGCTCCCGGTGATCGACCTGGGCCAGGCCGGCTACTGGCGCATGGAGGGCTTCTGGCAGTGGGCGTCGACGGTGCTGATCCTGCTCGGCTGGGTGCTGGCGACGACGGTGGCGGCGGGGGCCTCGCGGCTGCTGAGACGGGGGTAGCCGGGCGGGAACCGTGAGGATCAGGGGGCCGGACGAGCACCACACCGCCCCTTTCTTTACGCTGTCTTGACCCTCGCCAGGACAACCTTCCGGCCGCCACCAAGTCTTCACAGTCCCCCACTGGCGCGGCCCTCACCTGCGGTTTTCAATGATTCGCACCATGTCACTGCTCCGCGCCCTGATCGGCACCGCCCGCATGGTCCGGCACACCCCGCGCCTCGCCGCCGGGCTCCCGCCGGACGACGACGTGCTGCTCGACGTGCCGGACGCGAGACTGGCGCCGGCCCTGGTCGCCGCCGCCCAGGCCGACCCGGAACCGGCCGCCAAGCTGCTCGCCACCACCCGCGACGCCGCCGACTGGGAGGACCGCGACCGCTACGTCACCCGGCTGAGCACCTTCGCGCACCACCGGGACGAGTGGCTGCGGCACTGGCTCTCGTGCGCCCCGCGCGACCCGGACGCCCTGCTCGTCAAGGCGCAGCTCGCGGTGCGCAGGGCCTGGGAGTCGCCGGCCAGGGCCGAGCGGCTGCGCGAGCTCGGGCCGCTGATCGACGCGGCGACCGAGGCCGCGCCCCGTGACCCGGTGCCGTGGCGGCTCGCGCTGGACCACGCGCGCGGCACCCACGCCCGGCACACCGACTTCGAGGCGCTGTGGGAGCAGGCCGTGCGCCGCGCCCCGCACCACTACGGCTGTCATGTGGCCGCCCTCAAATACCTGTCGGCGCAGTGGTACGGCTCGCACCGCGAGTGCTTCGACTTCGCCGAGCAGGCCGCCGAGGACGCGCTGCCCGGCTCGCTGGTCCAGGCCCTGCCGGTGCGGGCGGCCTTCGCGCAGCTGCTCGCGGGGCCGGGCCACGGGGTGGCGGGCGACCGGGTCGACGCGGCGGCCGACCGGGCACTGGCCCTGTCGGCGGAGTACCCGGCGGGCGACCTGTGGCCGGCGGAGGTGCGCAATCTCCTGGTGCACGTCCTGGTGGGGCGGTCCCGTTGGGACGACGCCCTGACGGAGTTCGGGCGGATCGGGACCCGGGCGACCTCCTTCCCCTGGACGCTGCTCGCCGAGGACCCGCTGCGGGCCTTCCTGGAGGCCCGGACGACGGCCGTCCGCGAGGTGGCCCGCCGCACGCGGCTGCGCGCGGGGCACCTCGATCAGGTGCCTGTTCCGGACCAGGAGGACCGGGCCGGTGGTGACGGCCCGGACGGCCATTACGCTTGACCGCTGTGACCACCGCTCGCCTGCCCCTGTTCCCGCTCAACGCCGTGCTGTTCCCGGGCCTCGTGTTGCCGCTGAACGTCTTCGAGCAGCGCTATCGCGCCATGATGCGCGAACTGCTCAAGACCGACGAGTCCGAGCCGCGGCGCTTCGCGGTCGTGGCGATCCGGGACGGCCGGGAGGTCGCGCCGACGGCGCCCGGCCTGCCGGACCAGACGGCGCTGCCCGAGAAGGGCCCCACGGCCGGCTTCGGCCCGGACCCGATCCAGGCCTTCCACCGGGTCGGCTGCATCGCCGACGCGGCCCAGATCCGGGAGCGCCCGGACGGCGGCTTCGAGGTGATGGCCACCGGCACGACCCGGGTGAAGCTGCTCTCGGTCGACGCCGACGGCCCGTTCCTGACGGCGGAGCTGGAGGAGATCCCCGAAGAGCAGGGCGACGAGGCGGGCACCCTGGCCGAGGGGGTGCTGCGCGCCTTCCGCACCTACCAGAAGCGGCTGGCCGGGGCGCGCGAGCGGTCCCTGACGACCAGTGAGCTGCCGGACGACCCCTCGGTGGTGTCGTACCTGGTGGCGGCGGCCGCCGTCCTGGACACCCCGGCCAAGCAGCGGCTGCTGCAGGCGCCGGACACGGCGACCCGGCTGCGCGAGGAGCTGTCGCTGCTGCGCGCGGAGACGGCGGTCCTGCGCCATCTGCCGTCGCTGCCGGCGGTGGACCTGACCCGCGCGCCGACCAGCCAGAACTGACCTCTGGAGAGGACTCCGTGGCGAAGAAGCAGAAGAAGAACACCGGCGGCACCCCGGCGACGGTGGCGCTGACGGCGGCGGGCACCGCGTACACCCTGCACTCCTACGACCACGACCCGGCGACCCCGTCGTACGGCGAGGAGGCGGCGGAGGCCATGGGCGTCTCGCCCACCCGGGTCTTCAAGACCCTGGTCGCGGACGTGGACGGCGAGCTGACGGTCGCGGTGGTCCCGGTGGCGGGCCAGCTGGACCTGAAGGCGCTGGCCTCGGCGGTGGGCGGGAAGCGGGCGGCGATGGCGGACCCGGCGGCGGCCGAGCGGACCACCGGCTACGTCCGCGGCGGCATCTCGCCGCTGGGCCAGCGCAAGCGGCTGCGCACGGTCCTGGACAGCTCGGCCGAGGAGCATCCCACGATCTGCATCTCGGCGGGCCGCAGGGGCCTGGAGGTGGAGCTCGCCCCGCAGGACCTGGCGGCCCTCACGCAGGCGGTGCTGGCGCCGATCGGCCGCGGCTGAGCCGACGGGCCGTCGGGCCGTCGGGCGTGCGGGCGGTCCCCGTCAGGCGCCGGGCAGCGGAGGCCAGGCCTCGTCCTCGGGCTCCGGGTCGCGGGGGCCGAAGAGCGCGGTCAGCGCGAGGTGCACGATCATCGCGGCGACGGGCCACGCCAGCATCGCAGCGGCCGCCATGTTGAGCTCCAGCGGCGCCTGGAAGTCGACGTTGGGTCCGACCGCCTTGGCGTGGGCGACGACGTCGCGGTCGGGCCCGAGCCAGACCCCGGTGCCCCAGGCGAGGAGCGAGCCGAGGACACCGCCGAGGGCGAGACCCAGGACGAGGGCGATGCCGCCGTGCCGGTGGACGAGGAAGACGACGGCCGCGGCGACCGCGCCGAAGCCGAGGGCCAGCAGGACGAACGTTCCGTCCATGCCGATCGCCGCCTCCCCCTCGCTGTTGCGGAGGAAGACCGCCTTGCCGTCGGAGATCAGGGTGACCCTCGGCGCGAGCCACAGCCACAGCAGTCCGAGCAGGGCACCCGCCACGCCGGAGACGGCGGCCACCACGGCGGCCTGCCGCAGCTCGGTGCCGGTGCTCGGGGCACCGTCCGGTGCGGGCTGCGCGGGGTAGGGCGCGGGCCACTGGGAGTCGTGCGGCGGCTGGTGCGGCGGAGTCAGAGGTGCGGTCACCATGCCATCGTGCCAGGTGTGCCTGTGCGCCGCCTCAGCGGACCGCCGCCCGACGGTACGCCCAGGTCGCGACGGCCAGCGAGAGGACGCCCACCGCCCCGCAGACGGCGAGGTCCCGGCAGACGGCCGTCCAGTCCGGGTGCGCGTCGAAGGTGCGGGCCAGGGCCTCGACCCCGTACGTGGAGGGCAGCAGGTCCCGCGCCCAGCCGATCGGGCCGGGCAGCCGGTCGGGCGGCAGGACGCCGAGCAGCAGCGCCGCCGACATCCCCAGCTGGCCGAGCAGGGTGGCCAGCTCCTGGCGCGGCGCGAGCAGGCCGAGGGCGGCGCCCAGCCCGGCGAGGGCGGCGCCGGACAGCGGCACGACCGCGGCCAGGATCCACAGGTGTCCGAGCGGCAGCCCGAACAGGACGGAGCCGGCGACGGCGGTCACGACGGTGCCGGGCACGGTGAAGGAGGCGTACGCCCCGGCCGCGCCGAGCACCACGGCGGCGGGCGGCACGGGCAGCGTGGCGTAGTGGTCGAGCCCGCCGCCGGCCCGCAGCTGCCCGAAGTACTGGGCGAGCAGGTTGAGCGCGACGAAGGCCACGACGAGGACGGCGGAGCCGGCCACCACGGCCCGCGCCTCCGTACCGCCGTCCACGACACCCCGCATCAGGACCATGATCCCGATCGACTGGAAGGTCGCGACGAAGAGCAGCGGGATACGGGAGACCCGGGCGCGCGACAGCTGCGCGCGGTACACGGCGGCGAGCGCGGGCAGCAGCCGGGCGCGCGGGGCGAGGGGCGCGGCGGTGTGGTCCTCCGCGTCCCCGGTCGGGTCGCCGAGGGCGGTGGCGGGCAGCGCCTCCGCGGGCAGGGTGCTCAACTCGTACAGCTCCTGGGATCCGACAGGTGCGACAGGTGCGACGGGCCCGGCAGGGGGGCCGGCGGGTGGGTCATGCCTTCACCAGCCCGCGGTTCTCGCCGCCGAGCGCGAGGTAGACGTCCTCCAGGCTCGGCGTCGCCAGCGTGAAGTCGTCGAGGGCGGCGAAGGCCGCTCCGCCGGTCACCGCGGCGACCGCGGCGCGCGCCTCGTCGGGGGCGAGCCGAAGGGTCCAGCGGCGTCCCGACTCCTGGGCGGACACCTGCAGCGCGGAGACCTCGGGGACCTCCAGCGGCGCCCGCTCGCGCCAGACGAGCTCGACCCGCACCTCCCCCGCGACCCGCTCCTTGAGTCCGGCGGGGGTGTCGCAGGCGATGACCCGGCCGCGGTCGATGACGGCGACGCGGTCGAGGACGGTCTCGGCCTCGATGACGTTGTGGGTGACGAGCAGCACGGTGGCGCCGTGCTCGGCGCGCCGCCGGTCGACGGCGGCCCACACGGCCCGGCGGGCGACGGGGTCCATGCCGGTGGTGGGCTCGTCGAGGACGAGGACCGGCCGCTCGCCGACGAGGGCGGCGGCGACGCAGGCGAGCCGGCGCTGGCCGCCGGAGAGCTTCTTCAGGGGGCGCCCGGCGATCTCCGCGAGGCCGAGCTCGTCGAGGACGGCGTCGCGCTCGGCACGGGCCTCGCGGGCGCCGAGCCCGCGCAGCCGGCCGGTGGTCTCGGCGGCGAGGGCCACGGTGAGCTCGTCGAGCGCGGTGGACTCCTGCCCGAGATGGGCGAGGAGCCGGGAGGCGCGCTCGGGGTGGCGGACCAGGTCGTGGCCGAGCATCCGGACGGTGCCGGAGTCGGGGCGCATGAGGCCGGTCAGCTGGCGCACGAGGGTGGACTTGCCGGCGCCGTTGGGGCCGAGCAGACCGAAGATCTCGCCGCCGCGCACGTCGAGGCTGATCCCGTCGGTGGCCCGCACCTCGGGGGTCGCGGGCGTCCCGCGTCTGCCGCGCGTGGCGGGGTACGTCTTGACCAGATCCCGCACCACGCACACCGTACTCACGAGGGATGAGCCTACGGGGTCCCCCGGCTCTCCTCGGGCGCGGGGGCGTGTTGGGCGGCGGCGTGGACGTCGATCTCGCGCCAGAATCCGGCCCGGATCGCGTACCGGTCGTGCTCGTCGATCTGGTCGTCCTTGTGGGCGAGGAGGCCGAAGCGGGCGGCGTAGCGGAGGAGTTCGCCGTCGATGCGGTGCGGGATGCGCGGGTACATGACGGCCAGCTTCTGGACGTGCCCCGGCTCGGGGAGCCGGTCGAGCCAGCGGCGGGCGAACACCTGGCCGACCTCGTAGGGGTCGCCGCCGACGGTGGTGATGTCCTCCTCGCGGTCGGCCCAGCGCTGCTCGGCGCTGGTGAGCTGGGCGAGGGTGGGCAGTGAGGCGGTCTCGGCGGGCTCGCCGAGGGGGGCGGCGGGCCGGTCGATCCACCCCTTGTCGGAGGACCAGCGCAGGGTGGCGCTCGCGGGGTGCGGGGCGGCAGGGGCGGCGGGCCCGCGCAGGGCGGCGAGGTCCTTGGGGGTGGGCACGGTCTTGGCGGAGGCGGGGGCGGGGATGACGGAGCCGTTCACGGCCTCGGCGTCGACGGGCTCCGGGCCCGTGGGGGCGCCCCCGTCGGTACGGACCCCGTCGGGGGCTCCACCGGCCGTGGCGGCCCGTTCGGCGGAGGCGGCGAGCGCGGACTCGGGCAGCGGGGCGGAGAGGATCGCGGCGATCTCGGGTCGGGGCACCGGCGGCGTGGCGCAGAGTCCGCTGAGGTCCTTGGCGCGGACGGCCCGGGTGATCCAGGCCCGGTCGAGGACCCGGCGCTCGTCGGCCTCGGCGACGAGGTCCTCCGACTGGTTGTAGTCGCCGTCGGCGGCCTGGACGGCCCAGAGGTGGACGGCGACCCCGTGTTCCTTGGCGGACATGAGGCCGGGCAGCAGGTCGCCGTCGCCGGTGACGAGGACGATGTCGGAGCAGGCCCGGTTCCTGGCGAGCTCGGTGAGCTCGGTGTGCATGGCCGCGTCGACGCCCTTCTGCGCCCAGCGCCCGTCGGTACGGGTGAGGGCGCCGAGCCGGACGGTGACCCGGGGCATCACGCGGAGCCTGCGGTGCTCGGGCTGGGGCACCCGGTCGGGTGCGCCGTCGAACCAGTAGATCCGCAGCAGCGGCAGCTCCGTGTCGGCCTCGGCGCGTTCGCGCAGCTGCTGGATGAGCGCGGCGTGGTCGACGGTGATCCGTGAGCGGGCCGGCTCCCCGGCGAGGAGGCTGGCGGCGGCGCCCAGCAGATAGCCGGCGTCCACCAGGACGACGCAGCGGTCCACGTGTTCCACCCTCTTTCGGGAACCTCGGGATCGGAAGTGCTCCAGGTTGCTCCGAGTCTGCCCGACCGCGCGCGCGGAGAGGTCCGGAACTGGATCATCGGCGTGGCGGATCTCACTCGGAGACCTCGATTACCGTCCGTAATGATCCAAAATGCGGCGCTTTCCGCCGTGTGTGAGTCTGACAGCGGCCCTGGCCCCACACCCCCTTGAGGAGGCATCATCCCCATGGCCAAGAACCGAAAGCAGGACCGCAGTCAGCAGCGAGGCTCGCAGGCCGAACGCGGGCAGCAGCAGGCGCAGGCGTCCGCGATGGAGTCCCAGGCCGAGCAGCGCGCCACCCAGGTCACGCCTGGCGACATGGCACGCAAGGGCCGTCAGAAGCGCTTCGGGCACAACTGACGGATCCACGGCAAAGGGGCGCGCCCGTGACGACGGGCGCGCCCCTTGCGCGTGTGCGGCGGACGCCTATCCGGCCAGGCAGGACGGCCCGAGCAGCACCTTCAGGTCGCCGAAGAGCGCCGGGTCGGGCTGGACCCGGTGCCGGTCGAGCCGGAGCACGGTGGTGGAGCGCGGCCCCTGCAGCTTGATGCGGACCTCGGTGTTGCCCCGGTGGTGCTTGAGGATCTCGCCGAGCCGGCTGACCATGGGCGGCGTCACCTTGACCGTGGGGATGGTCAGGATCACCGGCGCGTTGGTCCCGGCGTTGGAGAGGTCGGGGACCATCAGCTCCATGGCGACCAGACGGGGGATGTCCTCGCGCTTGTCGAGCCGGCCCTTGACGAAGACGACCGTGTCCTCGACGAGCTGGGTGGAGACCAGCTGGTAGGTGGCCGGGAAGAACATGCACTCGATGGAGCCGGCCAGGTCCTCGACGGTGGCGATGGCCCAGGCGTTGCCCTGCTTGGTCATCTTCCGCTGGAGGCCGGAGATGATGCCGCCGATGGTGACGACCGCGCCGTCGGAGTGCTCGCCGCCGGTGAGCTGGGAGATGCCGGCGTCGGTCTTGTCGGACAGGACGTGTTCGAGGCCGAAGAGCGGGTGGTCGGAGACGTACAGGCCGAGCATCTCGCGCTCCTGGGCGAGCAGGTAGGCCTTCTCCCACTCGACGTCGGAGAACTCGACGTCGAGGCCGAAGCCGGGCTCGTCGCTGTCGTCCTCGCCCATGCCGCCGAAGAGGTCGAACTGGCCCTCGGCCTCCTTGCGCTTGACGGCCACCACGGTGTCGATCATGGGCTCGTGCTGGGCGACCAGGCCCTTGCGGGTGTGGCCCATGGTGTCGAAGGCGCCGGCCTTGATCAGCGACTCGATGGTCCGCTTGTTGCAGACCACGGCCTCGACCTTGTCGAGGAAGTCGGGGAAGGAGGAGTACTTCCCCTTGGACTTGCGCGTCTTGATGATCGACTCGACGACGTTGGAGCCGACGTTGCGGACGGCGGTGAGGCCGAAGAGGATCACGTCGTCGCCCTGGGCGGCGAAGTTGGACTCGGACTCGTTGACGTTCGGCGGGAGCACCTTGATGCCCATGCGGCGGCACTCGTTCAGGTAGACGGCGGACTTGTCCTTGTCGTCCTTGACCGAGGTGAGCAGGCCCGCCATGTACTCGGCGGGGTAGTTCGCCTTGAGGTAGGCGGTCCAGTAGGAGACCAGTCCGTACGCGGCGGAGTGCGCCTTGTTGAAGGCGTAGCCGGCGAAGGGGACCAGGACGTCCCAGAGGGCCTGGATGGCCGCGTCGCTGTAGCCGTTCTTCTGGGCGCCGGCCTGGAAGATGGTGAAGTTCTTCGCCAGCTCGTCGGGCTTCTTCTTGCCCATGACGCGGCGGAGGATGTCGGCCTCGCCGAGCGAGTAGCCGGCGATGATCTGGGCGGCCTTCTGCACCTGCTCCTGGTACACGATCAGGCCGTAGGTGACCGCGAGCACCTCTTCGAGCGGCTTCTCCAGCTCGGGGTGGATCGGGGTGATGTCCTGCTGCTTGTTCTTGCGCAGGGCGTAGTTCGTGTGCGAGTTCATGCCCATCGGGCCCGGGCGGTAGAGCGCGGACACGGCGGAGATGTCTTCGAAGTTGTCGGGCTTCATCAGGCGCAGCAGGGAGCGCATGGGCCCGCCGTCGAACTGGAAGACGCCGAGGGTGTCGCCGCGCTGGAGCAGTTCGAAGGTCTTGGCGTCGTCGAGCGGCAGGGCCAGGAGGTCGAGCTCGATCCCCTTGTTGGCCTTCACCATCTTGACGGCGTCGTCCATGATCGTGAGGTTGCGCAGGCCGAGGAAGTCCATCTTCAGCAGGCCGAGCGACTCGCACTGCGGGTAGTCCCACTGCGTGATGGTGACGCCGTCGGTGTGCCGCACCCAGATCGGGGCGTGGTCGACGATGGGCTCGCTGGACATGATCACGCCGGCGGCGTGCACGCCCATCTGGCGGACCAGGCCCTCGACGCCCTTGGCGGTGTCGATGACCTTCTTGACGTCCGGCTCGTTCTCGTACATCCCCCGGATCTCGCCGGCCTCGCTGTAGCGCGGGTGGCTGGGGTTGGTGATGCCGTCGAGGTCGATGCCCTTGCCGAGGACGTCGGCGGGCATGGCCTTGGTGAGCCGGTCGCCCATGGCGTACGGGTAGCCGAGGACGCGGGCGGAGTCCTTGATCGCGTTCTTGGCCTTGATCTTGCCGTAGGTGCCGATCATGGCGACCTTGTCGGCGCCGTACTTCTCGGTCACGTACCGGATCACCTCGACGCGCCGGCGCTCGTCGAAGTCGATGTCGACATCGGGCATCGAGATGCGCTCGGGGTTGAGGAAGCGCTCGAAGATCAGTCCGTGCGGGATGGGGTCGAGGTCGGTGATGCCCATGGCGTACGCGACGATCGAGCCGGCCGCGGAGCCTCGGCCGGGGCCGACGGCGATGCCCTGGCTCTTCGCCCACATGATGAAGTCGGCGACGACGAGGAAGTAGCCGGGGAAGCCCATCGAGATGATGGTGTCCATCTCGTACTCGACCTGCTTCATGCGGTCGTCGGGGATGCCGCCGGGGAAGCGCCGGTGCATGCCCTTCATGGTCTCCGCGCGGAACCAGGTGACCTCGGTGTAGCCGTCCGGGATGTCGAACTTCGGCATGAGGTTCTTGGCCTCGAACATGCCGGAGACGTCGATCTGGTCGGCGACCAGCTGCGTGTTCGCGCAGCCCTCCTGCCAGGCGTCCGAGAGGTCGACGGCGTACATCTCGTCGGTGGACTTCAGGTAGTAGCCGGTGCCGTCGAACTTGAAGCGGTCCGGGTCGGAGAGGTTCTTGCCGGTCTGGATGCACAGCAGGGCGTCGTGGGCGGTGGCCTCGTGCGCGTAGGTGTAGTGCGAGTCGTTGGTGACCAGCGGCGGGATGCCCAGCTTCTTGCCGATCTCCAGGAGCCCGTCGCGGACCCGGCGCTCGATCTCGATGCCGTGGTCCATCAGCTCCAGGAAGTAGCGGTCCTTGCCGAAGATGTCCTGGTACTCGGAGGCGGACTTCAGGGCCTCGTCGAACTGGCCGAGACGCAGCCTGGTCTGCAGCTCGCCGGAGGGGCAGCCGGTGGAGGCGATCAGGCCCTCCGACCACTGCGAGATGGTGTCCTTGTCCATCCGGGGCCACTTCTGCAGCCAGCCCTCGGCGTACGCGTCGGAGGAGAGCCGGAACAGGTTGTGCAGTCCCGTGGCGTTGGCCGCCCAGATGGTCTTGTGGGTGTAACCGCCGGAACCGGAGACGTCGTCCCGCTTCTGGTGCGGCTGGCCCCACTGGATCTTCCGCTTGTTGCGCCGGGACTCCGGGGCGACATAGGCCTCGATGCCGATGATCGGCGTCACACCGGCCTTCTTGGCGCTGTGGAAGAAGTCGTAGGCCCCGTGCAGGTTGCCGTGGTCGGACATGGCGATATGGGTCATGCCCATCTCGTTGCACGCGTTGAACATGTCCTTCAGCCGCGCGGCACCGTCCAGCAGGGAGTACTGGGTGTGGACGTGGAGGTGCGTGAAGGGCGGCTTGGTCACGGGGGGTGCCTCCGAATGAATTCCTGGGGGGACAGCGTCGAAGTCTACGTCGCCCGACTGACAACGAGCGGGCACTCGCGACTAGCGTCGAGCGTTGGGGACAGAGAACACCTGTCCCATTTGTCATGCACAATTTTGAGTCACATCCGCGGCGCCCGCGCGCCGCGTCCCCGTACCCAGGAGGCACCCTCGATGTCGGTCCCCCAGCCCACCGCGGCCGAGCGCGGTGAGCAGATCCTCGCCGTCTTCGACACCGCCTTCGGCGAGCTGCTCGCCGCCGACCCCGCCGCCTTCAAGGTCAAGTTCCGCAAGATGGCCGGCTCCGCCTTCGCCTTCTACCGGGGCACCGCCTGCCTCTTCTACAAGGACCTGGAGCGGGAGGCGCACGGCGGCCCCTACCTGGACGAGCGGACCGGCCGGGTGTGGATCCACGGCGATCTGCACGCCGAGAACTTCGGCACGTACATGGACGCCAACGGGCGCCTGATCTTCAACGTCAACGACTTCGACGAGGCCTACGTCGGCCCCTTCACCTGGGACCTCAAGCGGCTCGCCGCCTCCCTGGCGCTGCTGGGCTACACCAAGGCGCTCGGCGACGAGCAGATCACCGAGCTGGTGCGGATCTACGCCGCCGCCTACCGGGAGCGCATCCACGCGCTCGCGACCGGCGCCAAGCACGACGAGATTCCGCCCTTCACGCTGGACACGGCGGGCGGCGCCCTGCTCGACGCCCTGCGCGACGCGCGCGGCATGACCCGCTTCGGCCTGCTGGACTCGATGACGGAGATCCGCGAGTTCGAACGCCGCTTCGCCTCCGGCGGCGGTGCGATCGAGCTGGACGCGGCCACCCGCTACAAGGTCCTCGCCGCCTTCGACGGCTACCTGGAGACCCTGCCGGAGTCGAGCCTGACCCGCCCGGACTCGTACCGGGTGAAGGACGTCGTCGGGCGGCGCGGCATCGGCATCGGCTCGGCCGGCCTCCCCTCGTACAACATCCTCCTGGAGGGCAACAGCGACGCCCTGGAGAACGACGTCGTCATCTACATGAAGCAGGCGCAGACGCCGGCGGTGTCACGCCACGTGACGGACGCGGCGGTACGGGGGTACTTCCGGCACGAGGGCCACCGCACCGTGATCTCGCAGCGGGCGCTCCAGGCGCACGCCGACCCGTGGCTGGGCTGGACGGAGCTGGACGGGGCCGGGCAGCTGGTCGCCGAGGTGTCGCCGTACGCGGTGGACCTGGACTGGTCGGACATCGACGACCCGGAGGAGATCGCGGCGACCGTGGCCGACCTCGGGCGGGCCACGGCGGCCATGCACGCGGCGGCGGACGACTCCAGCGGGCAGTCGCTGGTGCCGTTCTCCACGGAGCGGGCCATCGACGCGGCCATCGCGGCCGACGAGGAGGGCTTCGCCGAGCTCCTGGTGGACTTCGCGCACTCCTACGGCGCGCGGGCGCGGGCGGACCACCAGATCTTCGTGGACCTCTTCCGCAACGGGCGCATCCCGGGGCTGTAGGGGCGGGTGGGGCCGCCGGGCCCGCCCGGCGCGGTCTCACAGCTCGGCCTTAGGGACGCCATACGGCCCGGCATGACACACTTCCACGGCGATGGACATGGCAAGCATTCAGCTGAGAGCCCTACGGGCGGCGCTCTTCACGACCCTGGTCGTGGCGCTGTCCGTGGCCTCGCATGTGCTGCTGTCCGGGGTGCCGCTGCCCCTGGCGACGGTCGTCCCGGTCGGCGCCGGCGTCTTCGCCGTCGCCTACGCCCTGGCCGGGCGGGAGCGCGGCTTCGGCCCGATCGCCGGGCTGCTCGTCCCGCTGGAGCTGGCCGCCGACACGCTGTTCACCAGCGGGCAGGTCGCCTGTTACGGCCCCGCCGGCGGCCCGGTCGCCGGCTCGCTGCGCGCGGTGGGCTTCGACGTGGACGCACTGTGCGGCGGCGCCCTCGGCTCCCCGCTGCCGGGTGTGGCGGCCCCGGGGAGCGGGACCGCGGCGGCGCTGCTGAGCTCGCCCGATCCGGCGGTGCCCTGGCTGCTGCTCTCCGCCCATGTGGTGGTCGGGCTCACCGCGGCCGCCTGGCTGCGCGGCGGGGAGCGGGCGCTCGCCCGGCTGCTCGCGGCGGCCGTGGCCCTCGCCTTCCGGCCACTGCTCCTGGTGGCGGCCTTCTTCCGCGTCGTGGGGACGGTCCCGCGGCGCGCCGGGCGTCCCGTGGACCGGCCTCTCCGGTCGCGGGCCCGGCTGCTCGTGCACTCCGTGGGACGGCGTGGACCGCCGTGCTCCGCGGGCTTCCGGCGCGCCTGTGCGCCGGCGCTCGCCCTCGTCTGAGCAAGCACGCGGTCCGTTCGCCCTTTTCCTTTCCTGCTTCACGTCACGGAGATCACGATCATGAGCAAGCGCAACACCCAGGCCAACAAGGCAGCCGCCCGCGAGCGGCTGCGCGAGGAGCGCGAGCGCCAGGCCAAGAAGGACAAGGCGCGCCGCCAGGTGGTCGTCGCGGTGTCGGCGGTCGCCGCGCTCGCGGTGGTCGGCGGCATCAGCTTCGCCATCGTCCAGTCCAACAAGCCGTCCGTGTGGGAGACGGCCGCGGACGCGAAGAACGTCACGGCCCCGAAGAACACCGAGGGCACCGACGGCACGACGCTCGTCGTCGGCAAGCCGGAGGCGAAGAAGACGCTGGAGCTGTACGAGGACTCCCGCTGCCCGGTCTGCGCGACCTTCGAGCAGGGCGTGGGCGCGACCGTGGCGAAGGACGTCGCCGACGGCAAGTACAAGATCAAGTACGTGGGCGCCACCTTCATCGACAACTCCGACCAGGGCGAGGGCTCGAAGAACGCCCTGTCGGCGCTGGGCGCGGCCCTGAACGTGAGCCCCGAGGCCTTCCTGAAGTACAAGGAGGCGCTGTACTCGACCAAGTTCCACCCGGAGGAGAGCCAGGACAAGTTCGCCAAGGACTCCTACCTCCTGGAGGTCGCGGACTCGGTGCCCGCGCTGAAGGGCAACGCCGAGTTCAAGAAGAACGTCGAGGACGGCACCTTCGACGCCTGGGCGATGAAGATGTCGAAGGCCTTCGACAAGAGCGGGGTCACGGGCACGCCGACGCTGAAGATGGACGGCAAGACCCTGACCGCCGAGGGCAGCGACAACCCGCCGCTGACGGTGGACCAGTTCAACACCGCGCTCGCCAAGGTGATGAAGGGCTGACCCCTCGCCCCTCCCCCGGGCGCTCCTCCGGGACCGCTTCGCCGGCCCCCGGCCCACCGCACTCCGCGGCGGACCGGGGGCCGCGGCGCGTCCGGCGGGAAGCCCACTCCCCCGGGGAGGGCGGCCCCGGCCCCTTCGGCGACGCCCCGCCGAAGAGTCGGCGAACTTTGCGCACAGCTCTGCCACTCAGCCGTACCGGCCGGTAATCTGACGGCCCGTGACCAGTCGTAACCTCATATCCGCCCCCACTCGCCGCACCGTCGTGAAGGCCGCCGCCGTGACGGCCGTCGTGACCCCGGCACTGGTGGCCACCGCCTCTCCCGCGCTCGCCGACCCGACGGCGCCCGCCTTCCTGCACGGTGTCGCCTCGGGCGACCCGCTGCCCGACGGCGTCCTGCTCTGGACGCGCGTCACCCCCACCCCCGACGCCGTACCCGGCTCCGGCACGGGCCCCGATGTGACCGTCACCTGGGAGCTCGCCGAGGACCGCGCCTTCGCCCGGACCGTCGCCGACGGCACGGCCCTGGCCACCGCCGCCTCCGACCACACCGTGAAGGCGGACGTCCGCGGCCTGCGCCCGGCCACCTCCTACTGGTTCCGCTTCACCGCCGGCGGGGTCGTCTCCCCGGCCGGCCGCACCCGCACCGCCCCCGCCGCCGACGCGGCCGGACCCGGCGTCCGCTTCGGCGTGGTCTCCTGCGCCAACTGGGAGGCCGGCTACTTCTCCCCGTACCGCCACCTCGCGGCCCGCACCGACCTGGACGCGATCCTCCACCTCGGCGACTACATCTACGAGTACGCCACCGGCGCCTACCCGGCGGCCACGTACGTCGTCCGGCAGCACGAGCCGGCCCACGAGATCGTCTCGCTCGCCGACTACCGCACCCGGCACGGGAAGTACAAGACGGACGCCGACCTCCAGGCGCTGCACGCGGCGCACCCGATCGTCGCGATCTGGGACGACCACGAATTCGCCAACGACGCCTGGTCGGGCGGGGCCGAGAACCACACGCCGGGCGCCGAGGGCGACTGGGCGGACCGGGTGGCGGCGGCCAAGCGGGCCTATTTCGAGTGGATGCCGGTCCGCACCTCGACCGAGGGCACGGTCTTCCGGCGGCTGCGCTTCGGCAAGCTGGCCGATCTGCACCTGCTCGACCTGCGCTCCTTCCGCTCCCAGCAGGCCGGCGTGGGCAGCGGCAAGGTGGACGACCCGGAGCGCTCCCTCACCGGCCGGGCGCAGCTGGACTGGCTGAAGTCGGGCCTGTCCGCCTCGGACGCGGCCTGGCAGCTGGTCGGCACCTCGGTGATGATCTCGCCGGTGGCCTTCGGCTCGCTCCCGGCCCATCTGCTCGAACCGCTCGCCGGGCTGCTCGGGCTGCCCAAGGAGGGCCTCGCCGTCAACGTGGACCAGTGGGACGGCTACACAGACGACCGCAAGGAGCTGCTGCGGCACCTGACGGACCGGGGCATCCGGAACACGGTCTTCCTCACCGGTGACATCCACATGGCGTGGGCCAACGACGTGCCGGTGACGGCGGCGACGTACCCGCTGTCGGCCTCGGCCGCGACGGAGTTCGTGGTGACCTCGGTGACCTCGGACAACCTGGACGACCTGCTGCACGTGGCGCCGGGCACGCTCTCGGTGGTGGCGGCGGGCGCGGTCAAGGCGGCCAACCGGCACGTGAAGTGGGTGGACATGGACCACCACGGCTACGGCGTGCTCGACGTGACGGCCGAGCGCTCGCAGATGGACTACTACACGGTCTCCGACCGGGCGGACGCGCACGCGACGGCGTCCTGGGCCCGTTCGTACCGCACGCTCAGCGGAACGCAGCGTGTCGAGCGCGTGTATCAGCCGGTGCGCTGACGCGTACGTACGGGCGCCCCGGGGCGTCGTAGCGATGCTTTTCAGCCATGATCCGCTCTGTTAACGGAAGATCACATGGCTACGGCGGGTGGCGAGTTCGGGAGATCGAAACCGGACACACCACCCGCCTTCGTCATCACTTCTGTTACGTCCACGTCTCAAACTCCGGAAGCGACAGAAGTTTTTCTTCCCGATGCCCCGAATTGCCCCACGAATGATTGGGCTTGATCAATCCTCAACGACGTCTGACATGGACGCGTAATCTCCCGGCCAGTGGCGAGGAACTACCTCCCCACCACCCCCCACGAGGAGTCAGCGTGCGCGCTCTTGTCCGCATATCCCCGCTTATGTCACGTCGCGTGCTCGGTACGGCCGTGGTGGCCGGAACTCTGGCTCTGGCCCCCCTCTCCGCCCCCGCCGCGGCCCCGGCCACCTCCACGCTGGCCTCCGCCGAGAAGTGCGCGGACGGCTCCGCCACCCTGTCCGGCGCCCGCAAGGCCAAGGGCCACGCCACCGAGGCCGAGCCCAACGAGGTCACCGCCGCCCAGGCCAAGGCCATGGACGCGGACCTGAAGAAGAAGGTCAGCGAGGCCCGCGTCTCCGGCCGCGCCTCCCTGGCCGCCGGAGCGAACGCCGCCGCCGCGACGACGATCCCCGTCTACTTCCACGTCATCCACAGCGGCACGACGGGCAAGCTCAGCGCCACCGCCATCAACAACCAGATGGCCGTCCTCAACGCCGCCTACAGCGGCCAGGGCACCGGCAACGTGAACTCCAACTTCCAGTTCTCCCTGGCCGGCACGGACTACACGGACAACGCCACCTGGTACAACGTCTCCGACGGCACCCAGGCGGAGAAGGACATGAAGAACACCCTGCGCAAGGGCGGCGCCAACGCGCTGAACGTCTACACCGCCAACCTCGGCGGCGGCCTGCTCGGCTGGGCGACCTTCCCGTCCTCCTACAAGGCCAGCCCGAAGATGGACGGCGTCGTCATCCTCGACGCCTCGCTCCCGGGCGGCTCCGCGGCCAACTACAACGAGGGCGACACCGCCACCCACGAGGTCGGCCACTGGATGGGGCTCTACCACACCTTCCAGGGCGGCTGCACGGGCAACGGCGACTACGTCAGCGACACCCCGGCCGAGAAGAGCGCCGCCTTCGAGTGCCCGACCGGCCGTGACACCTGCACCTCGAAGCCCGGTGTGGACCCGATCCACAACTTCATGGACTACACGTACGACTCCTGCATGTACCAGTTCACGTCGGGCCAGGTGACCCGGATGAACGACTCCTGGACCGCGTACCGCGCCTGACGCACCGTCCGCGCACACGGGTGTGGCCCCCGGGGAACTCCCCGGGGGCCACACCCCGTCCGTCGCACCGATCTACAGGCTGTCCAGGAACGACAGCGCGACCGACCAGGTCCGCTCCGCCGCCTCCTCGTCCCAGTCCGGCAGCTCCGGGTCGGTGTACAGGTGCCCGGCGCCCCGGTAGCGGTAGACCTCCACGTCCGCCCCCGCCTTGCGCATCTGCAGGTACCAGGAGGACAGCCAGTCGTCCGTCTCGAACGGGTCGGGCTCGGCCACGTGCAGCTGCACGGGCAGGTCGTCCACCGACGCCGACTCGGCGATGTCCGAGGTGCCGTGGAACAGCAGCAGCCCGCGCGCCTTCTCGTCGCCCAGCGCCAGCGTCTGCGCCACCGAGGCCCCGAAGGACAGGCCCATGTAGACGAGCCCGCGCTCCGAGTACGGCGCGGCCGCCAGGACCGCGCGCCGCAGCAGCTCGTCCTTCCCGATCCCGTCCCTGAGCTCCATGCCCTCCTCGACCGTGCCGACGGTGCGGCCCTCGAAGAGGTCCGGCGTCCAGACCTGGTGCCCGGCGGCCCGCAGCCGCTCGGCCGCGGCCTCCACCGCGGGGCGCATCCCGTAGACCGAGTGGAAAAGCATGATGTCCATGCGGCCATCCTCCCATCCGCGCGGCACGCTCCAGGTCGTGGCCGGGCGCCGCGAGCCGGGCGGGACCTCCGGGCGCGGCCTAGCGCATGCTGCGCACGTCCAGGTGCCGGAGCACCCGGTCCACCACCTCCGGGTCGGCGCCGGGCTCGCTGCGCGCCGCGAGGACCTCGTGCCGGGCCGCGGACATCAGCTCCCGGTGGATCCGCTGGACCTTCTTCACCCGGTCCACCCGCTCCGTGAACGCGGCCCGCCGCTCGTCGTCGACCATGTCCGGACTGATCCGCGCCCCGATGTCGAAGGCCCCGCGCAGCAGCCGCTCGGCGACCTCCTCGGGGAGCTCCTCGACCTCCTCGATCTCCTTCAGACGGCGCTTGGCCGCCTTGGCGGCGCGGATCGCGAGCTCCCGCTCGAAGGCCCGCTCCGCGTCCGCGTCGGCCTTCACGCCGAGCCGCCTGACCAGCCAGGGCAGGGTGAGCCCCTGGACGACGAGGGTGGCGATGATCACGCAGAAGGCGATGAAGACGATCTCGTCCCGGCCGGGGAAGGGCGAACCGTCGTCGGTGCGCAGCGGGATGGCGAGCGCCAGCGCCACCGAGGCCACCCCGCGCATGCCGGACCACCACATGACGACGGTCTCCCGCCAGCTCATCGGGATCTCCTCGGCGTAGTCCCGGCCGGTGTGCAGCCGCTTCGCCAGCCAGGTCGCCGGCAGCAGCCACAGCAGCCGGACCCCGATGACCACGCCCACCACGGCCGCGCCCCAGCGGAGCACCTGCCCGCCGTGGTCGTCCACCACCCCGAAGACGTTCACCAGCTCCAGGCCGATGAGCCCGAAGGCGATCCCGGTGACCAGGGTGTCGATGACCTCCCAGAAGGTCTGCCCGGCGAGCCGGCCCATCACGTCGTCGGCGTCGATCGCGTGCTCGGCCAGGAAGAGCGCGGTGACCAGCACGGCGAGGACGCCGGAGCCGTGCAGCTCCTCGGCGAGCACGTAGGAGACGAAGGGCACCAGGAGGGTGAGTCCGGTCTGGAGCGTGGAGTCGCCGAGCAGGCCCATCAGCTTGTTGGCGGTCCAGCCGAGCGCGAGCCCGACGACGACCGCGACGACGGCCGACAGAACGAGCTCACCGAGTGCCCGGGGCCACGAGAAGGAACCGCTCACCACGGCGGTGATCGCCACGTTGTAGAGCACGATCGCGGTGACGTCGTTGAAGAGCCCCTCGCCCTCCAGGATCGACACCAGCCGCCGGGGCAGCCCGAGCGACCCGGCGACGGCGGTCGCCGCGACCGGGTCGGGCGGAGCCACGAGCGCGCCGAGCGCCAGCGCCGCGGCCAGCGGGATCCCCGGCACGAGGGCGTCCGCCACCGCGCCGACGGCGGCCGTGGTGACGAAGACCAGGGCCACCGCGAGCAGGAAGATCGGGCGCCTGTTGGCCGCGAACTGGCGCCAGGAGGTGCGCTGCACGGAGGCGTACAGCAGCGGGGGCAGGACCAGCGGAAGGATGTACTCGGGCGGGATGTCCACGTTGGGCACGAAGGGCGTGAAGGCCAGCGCGATCCCGATGAGGGTCATCAGGACCGGCGCGGGCAGCCCGAGCCGGTCCCCGAGGGGCACGGTCAGTACGGCGCCGAGCAGCAGCAGGAACAGCAGGGCCAATTGATCCACGGCCCCACCCTGCCACGTACGTCCGGTTTGACCGTGATTGCCCCCACCGTGGGGAGAAGCCCCGCGGTGGGAGAACGTCAGAGCGTGCGGCGCATCGCCCGGTGCGGCATCCCCGCGTCGGGGAACTCCGGGCCGTACGCCTCGTAACCCAGCCGCTCGTAGAAGCCGAGCGCCTGCGTCTGCGCGTGCAGGTCGACGGCGGCGAGCCCGCGCCCGCGGGCCGCGTCCTCGATGGCCCGCACCAGCGCGGCGCCCACCCCGAGACCGCGGGCGGCCTTGCCGACCGCGAGCCGCCCGAGGGAGCCCACCGAGGCGTCGGCGCCGGTCTTGCCGGTCGCGTCCGCCCCGAACAGCAGCCGCCCGGTGCCCAGCGGCACCCCGTCCCCGCCGACGGCGAGGACGTGCACGGCGGTCTCGTCGTACGGGTCGTACTCGAGCTCCTGCGGAACGCCCTGCTCCTCGACGAAGACCTCGCGGCGCACCGCGAAGCACGCCTCGCGGTCGGCGCCGTCCACGGCCTCGCGGACCACGTACGCGGCCCCGGTCACCGGCTCTCCGACGCGATCCGGTCGAGCGCGGTCTGCAGGTCCGCAGGGTAGGTGCTGGCGAACTCGACCCACTGCCCGTCGCCGGGGTGCTCGAAGCCGAGCCGCACCGCGTGCAGCCACTGGCGGGTCAGGCCGAGGCGCTTGGCCATCGTCGGGTCGGCGCCGTAGGTCAGGTCGCCGACGCAGGGGTGGCGGAGGGTGGACATGTGCACCCGGATCTGGTGGGTGCGGCCCGTCTCCAGCTTGATGTCGAGCAGCGAGGCCGCGCGGTAGGCCTCGATCAGGTCGTAGTGGGTCACGGAGGCCTTGCCGTCGGCGGTCACGGCCCACTTGTAGTCGTGCTGCGGGTGCCGGCCGATGGGTGCGTCGACGGTGCCGCTCAGCGGGTCCGGGTGGCCCTGGACCAGGGCGTGGTAGCGCTTGTCGACCACGCGCTCCTTGAACTGGCGCTTCAGCGAGGTGTACGCGTACTCCGACTTCGCCACCACCATGAGACCGGAGGTGCCGACGTCGAGGCGGTGCACGATGCCCTGGCGCTCGGCGGCGCCGGAGGTGGAGATGCGGTAGCCGGCGGCGGCGAGGCCGCCGATCACGGTGGTGCCGGTCCAGCCGGGGCTGGGGTGGGCGGCGACGCCGACCGGCTTCATGATCACGACGATGTCGTCGTCGTCGTGGACGATCTCCATGCCCTCGACGGGCTCGGCCACGATCTGCACCGGGGCGGCCGCGCCCGGCATCTCGACCTCGAGCCACGCGCCGCCGCTGACCCGCTCGGACTTGCCGACGACGGCACCGTCGACCTGGACCTTGCCTGCGGCGGCCAGCTCGGCCGCCTTCGTACGGGAGAACCCGAACATACGGGCGATGGCGGCGTCGACGCGCTCGCCCTCCAGGCCATCGGGAACGGGCAGCGTGCGGATCTCGGGACTCGTACTCACCCGTCGAGTATGCCTTGTGCGGACGACACCCCGTCGTCCGCCGGGGGCGGGCTCAGTCCTTGTGGACGGTTCCGTCGGGGTCCAGACCCCGGAAGGACAGGATCACGATCAGGATGCCGCCGCACACGATCGCCGAGTCGGCGAGGTTGAAGACGGCGAAGTGGGCGGGCGCGATGAAGTCGACGACCGCCCCCTCGAAGACGCCCGGCGAGCGGAAGATCCGGTCCGTGAGGTTGCCCAGCGCGCCGCCGAGCAGCAGACCCAGCGCGATCGCCCAGGGCAGGCTGTAGAGCTTGCGCGCGAGCCGGATGATCACGACGATGACGACGGCCGCGATCGCGGTGAAGATGATCGTGAAGGCCTCGCCCATGCCGAAGGCGGCACCCGGGTTGCGGATGGCCTCGAAGCGCAGCAGGTCACCGATGACCTCGATCGGCGCGTGCCCCTCCAGCTTCTCGACCACCAGCATCTTGCTGCCGAGGTCGACGAGGTAGGCCAGGACGGCCACCACGAGGAGGGCGACGATCCGTCGCCTCCCCTTGGGCCGCTCCTCGGGGACGGCCGTGTCGTCGGCCCCTGCTGAATCCGGCGTACCTGAATCCGGCGTACCGATGACGCTCTCCGCCTCTGCCATGTGCACGAGGGTACGGCACACTCCCCGGGCCGCGTCAGCCGCGGCGCTCCTGCCTCTGCTTGTCCTCCACGCACAGCGTGGCCCGGGGGAAGGCCTGCATCCTGGCCTTGCCGATGGGCTTGCCGCAGACCTCGCACAGGCCGTACGTGCCCGCGTCGAGCCGCTCCAGGGCGTGCTCGCTCTGCTCCAGCATCTCGCGCGCGTTGGCCGCCAGGGCGAGCTCGTGCTCGCGCGTGATGTTCTTGGTCCCGGTGTCGGCCTGGTCGTCGCCCGCCCCGTCGCCGGAGTCGCGCATCAGCCCGGTCAGCTCCTCCTGCGAGTGCACCAGCTCGCTCCGCAGCCGCAGCACCTCCGCCTGGAGGCCGCTGCGGGCCTCGGCGACCTCCTCGGGGGTCCAGGGGTCCTCCCCGGGGCGTACGGCGAGCTCTCCCGGCCGGGAGTGAGGCACCGCGGCCTCGCTCGTGGCCGTCCTGACGCCCCCCGCGGTCTTCTTCGCTGCCACCGTCCTGGCTCCTGTCTTCTCGGTCGCGGCCTTCGCCGTCTTCACGGTCTTCGCGGTCTTCGCCGTCTTCACGGTCTTCTTCGACGCGGCGGTCGTCCCGGCCGTGGCCGCCTTCTTCGCCGCGGCGGCCTTCCGCGCGGGTGCCGCCTTCTTCGCGGGGGCCGCGGGGTCGGCCGACGCCTCCTGCACGGCCGCCGTTCCTCCGGCCGTCGCCTTCGCGGCGGCCTTCCCGGCGGGCGCCTTGCTCGCGGGCGCGGAGTTCTTCGCGGGCGCGGACTTCTTGACGGCCGGCGTCTTCTTCGCTGCCGTCGTCTTCTTCGCGGCGGTCTTCTTCGCCACCATGTCGCGGCCCCTTCACATTTAGTGATCTTGCTCGCGAATCGTGCTGGGACGATAAATCGGCCCAGAGCCCGCGGCAACGGGGCACGCCGCCCTGCACACCCGCCCCGGCGCCCTCCGGGACGAGCCTGCCTCCGTTGTGCCCAGCTCCCCGGCGGGTTATCCGTCCCGACCGTCCCCCACTTGGCCGAAGTCCGACTCCGCACGGCCCGGTGTGCCCATTCGGGTCACCGGGAAACACCGGAAATCCGGTCGGCCGGGCCCGTCCCGGCCCCGTACACTGGCCGGAGCGAAAGGCTTGGATGGGGACGAGTAGCGTCGTACGCAGCCATGAGCGACCCGGGGACGGTGAGAGCCCGGGGGCGAGCCCGATGTGAAGCATCACCCCGGAGCTGCCGGAAGAAAGCCGCGGTCGACCGCGGCGAGTAGACCCGGCGTCGCGACCCCAATGAGGGGGCTCAGGACGGCAGCGGCCGGCCGGGGCCAAGGAGGGTGGTACCGCGGGAGCAGCGCTCTCGTCCCTCCGGACGGAAGCGAAACAGTCCGCCGGAGGAGCTCGCAAGCATGACGCCGCCGCAATACCGCCAGGTGCCCGCCCAGGTCGACCTGCCCGCGCTCGAGCACGCGGTGCTCGACTTCTGGCAGGACAACAAGGTCTTCGCCAAGACCCTGGAGCAGTCCGAGGGACGCCCCGAGTGGGTGTTCTACGAGGGCCCGCCCACCGCCAACGGCATGCCCGGCGCCCACCACATCGAGGCCCGCGTCTTCAAGGACGTCTTCCCCCGCTTCCGCACCATGCGCGGCTACCACGTCGCCCGCAAGGCCGGCTGGGACTGCCACGGCCTGCCGGTCGAGCTCGCCGTCGAGAAGGAGCTCGGCTTCTCCGGCAAGAAGGACATCGAGGCGTACGGCATCGCCGAGTTCAACGCCAAGTGCCGCGAGTCCGTGACCCGGCACACCGACGCCTTCGCCGAGCTCACGACCCGCATGGGCTACTGGGTCGACCTCGACGACGCGTACCGGACCATGGACCCCTCGTACATCGAGTCGGTCTGGTGGTCGCTGAAGCAGATCTTCGACAAGGACCTGCTGGTCCAGGACCACCGCGTCGCCCCCTGGTGCCCCCGCTGCGGCACCGGCCTCTCCGACCACGAGCTGGCCCAGGGCTACGAGACGGTCGTCGACCCCTCGGTCTTCGTGCGCTTCCCGCTGACCTCCGGCCCGCTGGCCGGCAAGGCGGCCCTGCTGGTCTGGACGACGACCCCGTGGACCCTGGTGTCCAACACGGCCGTCGCCGCCCACCCCGAGGTGACCTACGTGGTCGCCACCGACGGCGACGAGCGGCTGGTCGTCGCCGAGCCGCTCCTGGAGAAGGCCCTCGGCGAGGGCTGGGTGACCACCGGCGAGTCCTTCACCGGCGCCGAGATGGAGCGCTGGACCTACCAGCGCCCCTTCGAGCTGGTCGAGTTCCCGGCCGAGGCCCACTACGTGGTCAACGCCGAGTACGTGACGACCGAGGACGGCACGGGTCTGGTCCACCAGTCCCCCGCCTTCGGTGAGGACGACCTCAAGGTCTGCCGTGCCTACGGCCTGCCGGTCGTCAACCCGGTCCGCCCCGACGGCACCTTCGAGGAGGACGTGCCGCTGGTCGGCGGCGTCTTCTTCAAGAAGGCCGACGAGCAGCTGACCGCCGACCTGGACGCGCGCGGCCTGCTCTACCGGCACATCCCGTACGAGCACAGCTACCCGCACTGCTGGCGCTGCCACACCGCCCTGCTCTACTACGCGCAGCCGTCCTGGTACATCCGTACGACCGCCGTGAAGGACCGCCTTCTCGAGGAGAACGAGAAGACGAACTGGTTCCCGGACTCGGTGAAGCACGGGCGCTTCGGCGACTGGCTGAACAACAACATCGACTGGGCCCTCTCCCGCAACCGCTACTGGGGCACCCCGCTGCCGATCTGGCGCTGCGAGGACGACCACCTGACCTGCGTGGGCTCGCGCGCGGAGCTCTCCGAGCTGACCGGCACGGACCAGTCGGAGCTCGACCCGCACCGCCCGTACATCGACGCGGTGACCTTCACCTGCCCCGCCGAAGGCTGCTCCCACGAGGCCGTCCGCGTCCCGGAGGTCATCGACGCCTGGTACGACTCGGGCTCGATGCCGTTCGCGCAGTACGGCTACCCGTACCAGAACAAGGAGCTGTTCGAGAGCCGCTACCCGGCGCAGTTCATCTCCGAGGCGATCGACCAGACCCGCGGCTGGTTCTACACGCTGATGGCGGTCGGCACGCTGGTCTTCGACAAGTCCTCGTACGAGAACGTGGTCTGCCTGGGCCACATCCTCGCCGAGGACGGCCGCAAGATGTCCAAGCACCTCGGCAACATCCTGCAGCCCATCCCGCTGATGGACCAGCACGGCGCCGACGCGGTGCGCTGGTTCATGGCGGCCGGCGGCTCGCCGTGGGCGGCCCGCCGGGTCGGCCACGGCACGATCCAAGAGGTCGTCCGCAAGACCCTCCTGACGTACTGGAACACGGTCGCCTTCCAGGCCCTGTACGCCCGCACCTCGGGCTGGGCCCCGTCGGCCGCGGACCCGGCGCCGGCCGACCGCACGGTCCTCGACAAGTGGCTGCTCTCCGAGCTGAACACGCTGGTCGCCTCGGTCACCGAGGCGATGGAGGCGTACGACACCCAGCGGGCCGGCAAGCTGCTCTCGGCCTTCGTCGACGACCTGTCCAACTGGTACGTGCGCCGCTCCCGCCGCCGCTTCTGGCAGGGCGACAAGGCGGCGCTGCGCACCCTGCACGAGGTCGTCGAGACGGTCACCCGTCTGATGGCCCCGCTGACCCCCTTCATCACGGAGCGGGTCTGGCAGGACCTGGTCGTCACGGTCTCCCCGGACGCCCCGGACTCCGTCCACCTGGCCACCTGGCCGGAGGCGGACGCCGCGCTCGTCGACGAGGTGCTGTCCGAGCAGATGCTGCTGGTCCGCCGCCTGGTCGAGCTGGGCCGCGCGACGCGCGCCGAGTCGGGCGTGAAGACCCGTCAGCCGCTCTCGCGCGCGCTGGTTGCGGCGACCGGCTTCGCGGCCCTCTCGCCGGAGCTCCAGGCCCAGATCACGGAGGAGCTGAACGTCTCCTCGCTCGCCTCCCTCTCCGAGGTCGGCGGCAGCCTCGTCGACACCACCGCCAAGGCGAACTTCCGGGCGCTGGGCAAGCGCTTCGGCAAGGGCGTCCAGGACGTGGCGAAGGCGGTGGCCGCGGCCGACGCGGCGGCCCTGTCGCTGGCGCTGCGCGGCGGCGAGGCGGTCGTCACGGTCAACGGCGAGGAGGTGACCCTCACCCCGGAGGAGGTCATCATCACGGAGACCCCGCGCGAGGGCTGGTCGGTGGCCTCCGACTCCGGCGCGACGGTCGCCCTGGACCTGGAGATCACCCCGGAGCTGCGCAAGGCGGGTCTGGCCCGTGACGCGATCCGCCTGATCCAGGAGGCCCGCAAGAACAGCGGCCTGGACGTGGCGGACCGGATCGCGCTGCGCTGGACCTCCACCTCCCCGGAGACGGTGGAGGCGCTGGCGGCCCACGCCGGTCTGATCGCCGACGAGGTCCTGGCCACGGACCACGCGGAGGGCGCCGCCGACGATTCGTACGGCACCCCGTTCGAGGACGAGGGCCTGGCCCTCACCTTCCGCCTCCGCAAGGCGTAACCCGCACGGCGAAGGGCCCGGCACCGACCTCGGTGCCGGGCCCTTCGGCGTACCCGGCCCTGCGGCGTACCCGGCCCTGCGGCGTACCCGGCCCTGCGGCGTACCCGGCCCTGCGGCGTGCCCGTCCCTGCGGCGTGCCCGGCCCTGCGGCGTGCCCGGCCCTGCGGCGTGCCCGGCCCTGCGGCGTACCCGCCCTTCGGCGTACCCGCCCTTCGGCGTACGCCCGGGGACGCGCAAAAGGGCCGGGCCCTGGGTGGATACCCAGGGCCCGGCCCTTGCGACTGCCGCCGACGGCTACGCGCTCAGCGCGTGGACGTACGGCGCCGTCAGTTGTCGTCCTCGTCGATCAGGAAACCGCGCATCGGCGCCGGCGCCTGCTGCATCGGCTGCGGAGCCTGCGGACGGACCGGAGCCATCGGCTGGGTCATCGCCGGGGACATCTGCTGCTGACCGCCGTACGACGGGGCGCCGCCCATCGGGCCGTTGCCGCCGAAGGACGGGGCGGGGGCACCCGCCGAGGCCATCGAGGGCGACGGCGGCAGGGACGCGGTCGCGGGGGTGCGCGCCGGGGCCAGCGAGTCGTCGGCCTGGGTCTCCAGCTGACGCAGCTGCGACTCCAGGTACGACTTCAGGCGGGTCCGGTACTCACGCTCGAAGCCCCGCAGGTCCTCGACCTTGCGCTCGAGGGTCGCGCGGGCGGACTCCAGGGAGCCCATCGCGACGCGGTGCTTCTCCTGCGCGTCCCGCTCCAGGGCGTCGGCCTTGGCGCGGGCGTCCCGCTCCAGGCCCTCGGCGCGCGAACGCGCCTCGCCGACGATCTTGTTGGCCTCGGAACGGGCCTCCGCGATCGCCTGGTCGGCGGTCTGCTGGGCCAGCGAGAGGACACGCGCGGCGCTGTCGCCACCCGGGCCCTGGGCCGGCTGCATGGGCTGCATCTGCTGCTGCGGGTGACCCATGGGGCCGCCCTGCATGGGGCCACCCTGCATCGCGCCGGGACCCATGGGGCCGCCCTGCATCGCGCCGGGGCCCATCGGGCCGCCCTGCATGGGGCCACCCTGCATCGGGCCGCCCTGCATCGGGCCGGCGGGAAGCGCGGGGGCACCGGACGGCAGCTGCGGCGGGCCCATCTGCGGGGGCTGCTGCTGGGCCGGAGGTCCGGATATGGCGGCGGGCACGGGGGCGCCGGGACCGACGGGGCGGTCCTGCTGCTCCGGGGGCTTGCGCATGCCCTGCTGCTGCTGGTTCTGCGCGGCGGCACGGGTCGCGGCGGCCAGCTTGGCGCGCAGGTCCTCGTTCTCGCGGAGCAGACGGGTCAGTTCGCCTTCGACCTCGTCGAGGAAGGCATCGACCTCGTCCTCGTCATAGCCTTCTCGAAGTCGGACGGTCGTGAACTGCTTGTTCCGCACGTCCTCGGGGGTCAGCGGCATCTCTTCTTCACCTCTACGTAGTCGTCGGCAGTCGGCAAGACCGTATCGTCCACATTTCCCTCCACCATCACCTCGCGAAGTTGCTCACGACGGAGATCAGGATGTAGACGATGATCATCAGAACGAAGAAGGACAGGTCGAGTGCCACGCCCCCGAGACGCAGCGGCGGGATGAGCCGCCGCAGGAGCTTGAGCGGTGGATCGGTGACAGTGTAGGTGGCCTCCAGAACGACCACCATCGCCTTACCGGGTTGCCATGAACGGGCGAACTGGAAGACGTAGTCCATGACCAGCCGGAAGATCAGGAGGACAAGGAAGCACATCAGCGCGATGTAGACCACCTGCAGTGCGACGCCCATCCCGCGCTTCCCTCTCCCCTGGCTCTCGCTTGTCCGGCCTCGCGGCCGGGTCGTTCTCGGTCTCGTGTTCTCAGCTCTGGTTGAAGAATCCGCCCTCTGCGATACGGGCCTTGTCCTCCGCCGTGACATCGACGTTAGCAGGCGACAACAGGAACACCTTCTGCGTCACGCGCTCAATGCTGCCATGGAGCCCGAAGACGAGTCCGGCGGCAAAGTCGACAAGTCGCTTCGCGTCGGTGTCGTCCATCTCCGTGAGATTCATGATCACCGGGGTGCCCTCACGGAAGTGTTCCCCGATGGTACGGGCCTCGTTGTAGGTCCGCGGGTGAAGCGTGGTGATGCGGTAGGGCTCCCGCTCGGACACGACCTTGGGCATGATCACCGGCGCGTTCTTCTCCAGGCTCGGGCGTTCGGGTGTGATGGATGCCACGGGGGCAATTCGGGCTGGACGCCCGCTCTCGGCGGGTACCGGGACAGAATGGGACACCGGCTCGCGGGGCGCGGGCGGGGAGATCACTCGTACCGGTTCCTCCCGTTCCACCTGGCGCGGGGGCTGGTGATGGCGCCGGTCACGCTCGGGCTCGGGCTCCAGCTCGGGTTCGAAGTCGTCGTCGGGGTCGAATCCCCGGCCGTCGTAACCATCGTCCTCCACGAGGCCGAGGTAGACCGCCATCTTGCGCATCGCGCCGGCCATGCTCTGCATCCTCCGCTCAGTGGTGGATCGCCCTTACCGAATGTCGCAGTGTCACCAAGTGCCCGCGATCCACGAGGTCCCCCCGCCTCCCTGGCGGAATGACCATATTTTCTGCTGTGGTCCGACTTGCTTCGCGACGTTACCCGAGCTTCGGGCGGACACCGAGTACCGCCGTACCGATGCGCACGTGTGTCGCTCCGGCCGCCACGGCCTCCTCGAGGTCCGCACTCATCCCTGCTGACACCATGTTCGCAGCCGGACGGGTCGCGCGCAGGACAGTCGACAAATCCATCAGCCGGTCGAAGGCGGCCCGTTGCCGTCCCGCGAACGGACCCGCGAGCGGGGCGACCGTCATCAGTCCGTCGAGCCGCAGTCCGGGCGCCGCGTCCACCGCGGCGGCCAACTCCTCGATGCCGTCGGGGGCCACCCCGCCCCGGTCGCCCCGGGCGCCGGACTCGGCGTCGAGGGCGACCTGGAGGAGGCAGCCGAGCTCGCGCTCCGCCTTCTCCGCGGCCGCGGAGAGAGAGGAGACCAGCTTCAAACGGTCGACGGACTGCACCACATCGGCATAACCCACCACGGAACGGACCTTGTTGGTCTGCAGCTGGCCCACGAAGTGCCAGTTCAGGTCGAGGTCCGCACAGGCGGCGGCCTTGGGGGCGGCGTCCTGGTCGCGGTTCTCGGCGACATGGCGCACCCCGAGTCCGTGCAGGATCCTCACGTCGCTCGCGGGGTAGGTCTTGGTGACCACGATGAGGGTCACCTCCTCCCGCGCTCGACCGGCGGCGGCGCAGGCGGCGGCGATGCGCTCCTCCACCCCGGCCAGGTTCTCGGCGAGTTCCGCGGTGCGGTCCGTCATGTCTCTTCCCGGTTCAGCCAGACATATCCCGCGAGTCGCCCGGTGGTGCGGTCGCGGCGGTACGAGTAGTGGTCCCGGGACTCCAGGGTGCAGACCCCGCTCGCCGCCACGTCGGTGACGCCGAGTCGGGCGAGCTGGTCCAGCACGCCCGCGGTGACGTCGACGGCGGGGGTTCCCCAGGAGGTCTCGGCGTGTGCGGCCGGTTCGACGGCGGCGACCTCGGCCCGCATCGCCTCGGGAACCTCGTAGCAGCGCCCGCAGACGGCGGGGCCGGTGCGGGCGACGATCCGCTCGGGGCGGGCCCCGAGTTCGGTCATCCGGGCCACCGCGGCCGGGACGACTCCGGCGACCATCCCGGGCCGCCCGGCGTGGGCGGCGGCGACGACACCGGCGACGGGGTCGGCGAGGAGGACCGGCACGCAGTCCGCGGTGAGCACCGCGAGGGCGAGTCCGGGCCGGTCGGTGACGAGGGCGTCGACCGAGGGGACGGGGTCCGTCCCCCAGGGCCCGTCCACCACGGCGACGTCGGCGCCGTGGACCTGGTTCATCCAGACCACCCGGGCCGGGTCGAGGCCCAGCCCGGTCGCGGCGCGCCCCCGGTTGGCGAGGACGGCCGCGGGGTCGTCACCGACGGCTCCGCCGAGGTTGAGCTCCTCGTACGGAACGGCGCTCACCCCGCCCCACCGGTCGGTGAAGGCGAAGTGGGCGCCGCTCGTGTCGTGACGCTGCCCTATCACTTCAAGAAGTCCGGGACATCCAGCTCTTCGGCCTGGCTGTCCGGGTACGGGCGGGCCGGCGGGACCACCGGCGAGGCGACGGGCGGCAGCGGGGTCTCGCTGACGGCCGGCATCGGCTCGACCGGGGCCACGGGCTCCTCGCGCGGGGCCACCGTGCCCAGACCGCCCAGCGGGCGGGAGGTCTCGGCGATGCGGGGGGCCGGGGCCGGCTCCTCGCGCTTGGCGGAGGCCGAGCCGATGATGTTGTCGCGACGGGCCGGCGGCTGGCCGCCGTCGAAGCCCGCGGCGATCACGGTGACCCGCACCTCGTCGCCGAGGGCGTCGTCGATGACGGCGCCGAAGATGATGTTCGCCTCGGGGTGGGCGGCCTCGCTCACCAGCTGGGCGGCCTCGTTGATCTCGAAGAGACCGAGGTCGCTGCCGCCGGAGATGGAGAGCAGCACACCGCGGGCCCCGTCGATGGAGGCCTCCAGGAGCGGCGAGGAGATCGCCATCTCGGCCGCGGCCACGGCGCGGTCGTCGCCGCGGGCGGAGCCGATGCCCATGAGGGCGGAACCCGCCTCGGACATGACCGACTTGACGTCGGCGAAGTCGAGGTTGATCAGACCGGGGGTGGTGATGAGGTCGGTGATGCCCTGGACACCGCTCAGCAGCACCTGGTCGGCCGACTTGAAGGCGTCGAGCACGGAGACCTGACGGTCCGAGATCGACAGCAGTCGGTCGTTCGGGATGACGATGAGGGTGTCGACCTCTTCGCGGAGCTCGGCGATGCCGTCCTCCGCCTGGTTGGCGCGCCGACGGCCCTCGAACGTGAACGGGCGGGTGACCACACCGATCGTCAGGGCGCCGAGCGAGCGCGCGATGTTGGCGACGACGGGTGCGCCGCCGGTGCCGGTGCCGCCGCCTTCGCCGGCGGTCACGAAGACCATGTCGGCCCCCTTGAGGACCTCCTCGATCTCCTCACGGTGGTCCTCTGCCGCCTTGCGACCGACGGCCGGGTTGGCCCCGGCCCCGAGGCCACGGGTGAGTTCACGGCCGACGTCCAGCTTGACGTCGGCGTCGCTCATCAACAGCGCCTGTGCATCGGTGTTGATGGCGATGAACTCGACGCCCTTGAGACCGACCTCGATCATTCGGTTGATGGCATTGACACCACCGCCGCCGACACCGATGACCTTGATGACTGCGAGGTAGTTCTGCGGTGCTGCCACGTCGAAGGCCTCTCGCCTCGAGTTACGTGTCGCCGCTTCGCGGTGGTTAGCGCGCCGCGACGACGGATGCCGATTGGGACGGTCCGAAACGCCGACCCAAACCCTAACGTTGAAGTTTAGGGTTACCAGTGTCTCTGTTCGCTGGACTCTTCCGAACAGGACACTAAGTCGACAAGTGGCGCACGTTCAACGAACACGCCGAACCTCCCGTTTTTCTTTTCACCCTATGTGATCACCCGTAGCGCTGGCCAACCAGGGTGCTGGCCAGGGCTGATGAGCGTCAACTTCCCGACGAAGCGGGCGCCGTGGGGGCACTTACATCGAAGTGTCCCGCTTTGGGAGTGGCCTTCATCAGCGCGGTCAGGACACGGGCCTTGACGGCCCCGTCCTCACCACTGCCCCAGAAGACCGTGCGCCCTCCGCCGAGCTCCAGGGTGATGGAGTCGTACGACTTGATCCGGACGACACGGGCGTCCCGGGCGATTTTCTCCGGGAGTTCGCCCGTCACGCCTACCGCCTCGCCGAGGAGCCGGTCCTCGTCGAAGCGGCGCAGGCTCGGCGAGGCGGCCGCGTCGAGGACCAGCCGGGGGACGCCGGAGGGCGCCTTGGCCACGGTGGCGAACCGCACACCACCGGCGTCCACTTCGGTGAACTTTCCGCCCTTTTCCATCAGGAGTACGGGCTTCCGTTCCGTCACTTTCAGACCGATTCCGTGCGGCCAGGACCGCACGACGTCCACGGTGTCGATCCGGGGCAGCCGTTCGCGCAGCCGTGCCGCGATGGAGTCGGTGTCGACGGAGACCATCGGCGCGCCGACGGGAACGGCCGCGACGCGCTCCACCTCGTCCGGGGTGAGCACCTCCGTGCCAAAGACGCTCACCCGCTCCACGCGGAGCCAGGCCGAGCCGTAGAGCGCCCAGACGCCGCCGGCCACGAGGGCGAGCGCGCCGAAGGAGGCCAGGAGCACCCGCGGGCCGGGCACCCGGAACCTCCGGGCGCCCGGTCGGGACGACGGCCCGGGCGAGCCCTTGGACCTGCCGCTCGGGCTCTTCCGGTCGGTCGCGGGTCCGGCTGCCACAGGGCGTCTCCCTTTCCGCCGCCGCTACGCCTGACGGCGGGCGGCGATCGCCTCGTACACCATGCCGACGAGGAGGTCGTCGGCGTCCCGGCGGCCGAACTCGGAGGCGGCGCGGGACATCTCGTACAGCCGGTGCGGATCGGCCAGTACGGGCAGGACGTTGCCCTGCACCCACTGCGGCGACAGCTCCGCGTCGTCGACGAGGAGTCCACCGCCCGCCTTGACCACCGGCTGGGCGTTCAGCCGCTGTTCGCCGTTGCCGATGGGCAGCGGGACGTAGGCGGCCGGCAGTCCGACGGCGGAGAGCTCGGCGACGGTCATCGCGCCCGCGCGGCAGAGCATCATGTCGGCGGCGGCGTACGCGAGATCCATCCGGTCCACGTACGGTACCGGCACGTACGGCGGCATTCCGGGCATGTTGTCGACACGCGGCAGCTCGTTCTTCGGGCCGACCGCGTGCAGGATCTGGATGCCCGAGCGCTGGAGCACCGGTGCGATCTGCTGGATGACCTCGTTGAGCCGCCGGGCGCCCTGGGAGCCGCCGGAGACCAGCAGGGTCGGCAGGTTCGGGTCGAGGCCGAAGGCGGCGCGCGCCTCGGGGCGGACCCGGGCCCGGTCGAGGGTCGCGATGGTGTGCCGCAGCGGGATGCCGATGTAGCGGGCGTTGCGCAGCTTGGAGTCCGGGGTGGCCACGCCGACCCCGGCCGCGTAGCGCGAGCCGATCTTGTTGGCCAGGCCGGGCCGGGCGTTGGCCTCGTGGACCACGATCGGCACGCCGAGCCGCTTGGCGGCCAGGTAGCCGGGCAGCGCCACGTAGCCGCCGAAGCCGACCACGCAGTCCGCCTTGGTGCGCTCCAGGACCTGCTCGGCGGCCTTGATGGTGCCGCGCAGCCGTCCGGGGACGGTGATCAGCTCAGGGGTGGGCTTGCGGGGCAGCGGCACGGCGGGGATGAGCGCCAGCTCGTAGCCCCGCTCGGGGACCAGCCGGGTCTCCAGGCCCTTCTCCGTGCCCAGCGCCGTGATCCCCACGGAGGGGTCCTGCCTGCGCAGGGCGTCCGCGAGTGCGAGCGCGGGCTCGATGTGGCCGGCTGTACCTCCGCCGGCGAGGACGACATGCACCGAAATTCACCGCTCTCCGGACGGACGCTTCTTGACGCGCCGTCGCATCGACTTCCATCTCCCCCCGACCCGCTTGCCCCAGCCGGGGCGGCGCATGGCCAGGGCCGCTTTCGCGGCGGGTTCCTGTCTCGCGAAGGCGATCAGGAGCCCGACGGCGAACATGGTCGGCAGCAGGGCCGATCCTCCGTAGGAGAACAGCGGGAGCGGGACTCCGGCGATCGGCAGCAGACCGAGCACCGCACCGATGTTGACCACGGCCTGCGCCGTGATCCAGGTGGTCACGCCTCCCGCGGCAAACCTGACGAAGGGGTCCTCCGTACGTCCGGCCACGCGGATACCCGCATAGCCTAGAGCCGCGAACAGGGCCAGCACCGACAGCGTCCCCGCCAGACCCAGTTCCTCGCCGGTGACGGCGAAGATGAAGTCGGTGTGCGCTTCGGGGAGTTGGCCCCATTTTTCCACACTCGCCCCGAGCCCGGAACCGAACCATCCGCCCGAGGCCAGAGCGTAGATCCCGTGCGCTGCCTGGAGGCACGGGGCGCCTTCTCCGCCGGGATCGGTGGCACCGATGCAGGCGAAGCGCTTCAGCCGGTTGTCGCTGGTCTTGATCAGCAGGAACCCGATGGCCCCGGCCACCGAGAGCACGCCGACGAAGAGCCGGGTGGGGGCGCCGGCGGTCCACAGCAGTCCGAAGAGGATCGCCGAGAGGATGATCGCCGTGCCCATGTCACCACCCAGCATGATGAGCCCCAGCAGCAGAAACGTTCCGGGCACCAGCGGGACGAGCATGTGCTTCCACTGCGTGAGCAACTTCATGTCCTGCTTGCGGGCGAGCAGGTCGGCCCCCCACAGGATCAGCGCCAGCTTGCCGAACTCGCTGGGCTGCAGCATGAACGGTCCGCCCAGTGAGATCCAGTTCTGGTTGCCGCCGACCGCCACCCCTATCCCCGGCACCTGGACGAGCACCATCAGGAAGATCGCCCCGACCAGGATCGGGTAGGCCAGCGCCCGGTGCAGCTTCACCGGCATCCGGGAGGCCACGAGCAGCAGCCCCGCCCCGAGCAGCGCCGCGAAGAACTGCTTGCGGAAGAAGTACGAGGGCACCAGGTCGTAGCGCAGCGCCGTGATCATCGAGGCCGAGTAGACCATCACCAGGCCGAGCGCGGTGATGAGCAGCCCGGCGCCGACGATGACGTAGTACGCGGTGAGCGGCCGGTCCCAGGTCCTGCGGGCCCGCTCGTGGATCCCGCGAAGACCGCCCCGGCGTGGCTTCCTCGGCGCCGCCGGGGCGCGCCCTGAGCCGCGTACGGCGGACGGGTCGCGCGTCCCTGCGGTTCGGCTCGGCATGATCGCCGTCCCCTCCAGTCGTGCCCGGTCCGGCCGGACCTCCTTGCTGGTCAGGTCAGGCGCGTCCGGTCGCCGCGAGACTGCGGACGGCGTCCGCGAAGGCCTCGCCGCGCTTGTTGTAGTTGGTGAACATGTCCATCGAGGCACAGGCCGGGGCCAGCAGGACCGTGTCCCCCGGCCGGGCGAGCGAGGCCGCCTCCTGGACCGCCGCGGACATCGCCCCAGTGTCGGTCCGGTCGAGGTCCACCACCGGGACCTCGGGGGCGTGTCGGGCCAGCGCTTCGCGGATCAGCGCGCGGTCCCGGCCGATCAGTACGACGCCGCGCAGCCGCTGCGCCGCGTTGCGGACCAGCTCGTCGAACGCGGCGCCCTTGGCCAGGCCGCCGGCGATCCAGACGATCGGGTCGTAGGACGCCAACGAGGCTTCGGCGGCGTGGGTGTTGGTCGCCTTGGAGTCGTCGACGTAGACCACGCCCTCGATCTCCTCGACCAGCTCGATGCGGTGCGGGTCGGGCCGGAAGGCCCGCAGCCCGTCCCGTACGGCCTTCGGCTCGACGCCGAAGGCGCGGGCGAGGGCGGCCGCGGCGAGGGCGTTGGCGATGTTGTGCGGGGCCGGCGGCTGGACGTCCGCGACCTCCGCCAGCTCCTGGGCGTTCTTCTGCCGGTTCTCGACGAAGGCCCGGTCGACGAGGATGTCCTCGACGATGCCGAGCTGCGAGGGGCCGGGGGTGCCGAGGGTGAAGCCGATCGCCCGGCAGCCCTCCTCGACGTCGGCCTCGCGGACCAGGTCCTCGGTCGCCTTGTCGCCCACGTTGTAGACGCAGGCGACCTGGTTGCCCTCGTAGATCCGGCCCTTGTCGGCGGCGTACGCCTCCATGGAGCCGTGCCAGTCGAGGTGGTCGGGCGCCAGGTTGAGCACGGCGCCCGAGTGGGCGCGCAGCGAGGGCGCCCAGTGCAGCTGGTAGCTGGAGAGCTCCACGGCGAGCACGTCGTACTCCTCGTCGCCGAGGACGGCGTCGAGGAGCGAGACGCCGATGTTGCCGACGGCTGCGGTCCGCAGGCCGGCCGCCTCCAGGATTGAGGCGAGCATCCGCACGGTCGTGGTCTTGCCGTTGGTGCCGGTGACCGCGAGCCAGGGGGCCGGGGTCCTTCCGGGCCGGGATCCCCGCAGGCGCCAGGCCAGCTCGACGTCGCCCCAGATCTCCACGCCCGCCTCGGCGGCGGCCAGGAACAGGGGCTTGTCGGGCTGCCAGCCCGGGGCGGTGACGATCAGTTCGGTGCCGGGCGGCAGGGTCGCCCCGTCGCCGAGGCGGACGGTGACGCCCTCCGCCTCCAGCTCCGCGGCCTGCGCCCGGGAGCGCTCGTCGTCGCCGTCGTTGACGACCGTGACGACCGCGCCCAGGCCGTGCAGGACACGGGCGGCGGGGATGCCGCTCACGCCGAGCCCGGCGACGGTGACGCGCTTGCCCTGCCAGTCCAGCTCGCTCACTTCTCTGCTGCCCATCCCGCGTAGAAGAGGCCCAGGCCCACGATCACGCACATGCCCTGGATGATCCAGAACCGGACGACGACCAGGACTTCCGACCACCCCTTGAGTTCGAAGTGGTGCTGGAGCGGTGCCATCCGGAAGACGCGCTTGCCGGTCATCTTGAACGAGCCGACCTGGATGACCACGGACATCGTGATCATCACGAAGAGGCCGCCGAGGAGGGCCAGCAGCAGCTCCGTACGGGAGCAGATGGCGAGACCGGCCAGCGCGCCGCCGAGGGCCAGCGAGCCGGTGTCACCCATGAAGATCTTGGCGGGCGAGGTGTTCCACCACAGGAAGCCGAAGCAGGCGCCCATCAGCGCGGAGGCGACGACGGCGAGGTCGAGTGGATCGCGGACCTCGAAGCAGGCGTTCGGGTTGGTCAGCGTCATCGCGTTGGCGCAGGACTCCTGGAACTGCCAGAGCCCGATGAAGGTGTACGCGCCGAAGACCATCACCGACGCGCCGGTGGCCAGGCCGTCCAGACCGTCCGTCAGGTTCACGCCGTTGGACATGGCCAGGATCATGAAGAGCGCCCAGACCACGAACAGCACCGGGCCGATGGACCAGCCGAAGTCGGTGATGAAGGAGAGCTTCGTGGAGGCCGGGGTGTTGCCGCGCAGGTCCGCGAACTGCAGCGAGAGCACGGCGAAGGCGATGCCGACGATGAGCTGGCCGGCCATCTTCGCCTTGGCCCGCAGGCCCAGCGAACGCTGCTTGACGATCTTGATGTAGTCGTCGAGGAAGCCGACCAGGCCCATTCCGGCCATCAGGAACAGCACCAGCACGCCCGAGTACGTCGGGTCCTCGCCGGTGATGACCTTGGCCAGGGCGTACGCGATGATCGTGGCCAGGATGAAGGAGATACCGCCCATGGTGGGCGTGCCCTTCTTCCCGGCGTGGCCGCGCGGGCCGTCGTCGCGGATGAACTGCCCGTATCCCTTGCGGGCGAGCAGCTTGATGAGCAGCGGGGTGCCGATCAGGGTCAGGAAGAGGCCGATGGCCCCCGCGAAGAGGATCTGCCTCATCGGCCGGCGACCTCGCCCTCGGCCGTGTCGAGCAGTGCCAGGGCGATCCGCTCCAGACCCACCGACCTGGACGCCTTCACCAGGACGATGTCCCCCGGTCGCAGCTCACTGCGCAACAGGTCGACCGCCGCCTGCGCGTCGGACACGTGCACCGACTCCTCACCCCACGAACCCTCGTTATAGGCGCCCAGTTGCAGCCAGGACGCTTCCCTGTCCCCGACCGCCACGAGCTTGCTGACGTTGAGCCGGACGGCGAGCCGTCCGACCGCGTCGTGCTCGGCGAGCGACTCGTCCCCGAGCTCGGCCATCTTGCCGAGCACCGCCCACGTCCGGGAGCCCCTGGCCTGTGCGGGCCTGCCCATGGCCGCGAGCGCGCGCAGAGCGGCTCGCATGGACTCGGGGTTCGCGTTGTAGGCGTCGTTGACGATCGTCACGCCGTCCGGACGCTCGGTGACCTCCATGCGCCAGCGGGACAGGTTGCCTGCCTCGGAGAGCGCGGTGGCGATCTCCTCGACGGGCATGCCGACCTCATGGGCGACGGCGGCCGCGGCGAGCGCGTTCGACACGTGGTGCTCACCGTACAGGCGCAAGGTCACGTCGCTGCACCCGGTGGGTGTGTGAAGCCTGAAAGAGGGCTGTCCGTTCTCTGTGAGCCGGACATTCTCGGCACGTACGGCCGCGTCCTCGGCCTCGCCGAAGAGGATGACCCGGGCCGTGGTGCGGCTCGCCATGGCCCGTACGAGCGGGTCGTCGGCGTTGAGGACGGCGACGCCGCCGTCGGCCGCGGCCGGCAGCGACTCGACCAGCTCGCCCTTGGCCTGGGCGATCTGCTCGCGGCCGCCGAACTCGCCGATGTGCGCGGTGCCCACGTTGAGGACCAGGCCGATCCGCGGCGGGGTGAGACCGGTGAGGTAGCGGATGTGGCCGATTCCGCGCGCTCCCATCTCCAGGACGAGGTGCCGGGTCCCGGCGTCGGCCTTCAGCGCGGTCAGCGGCAGGCCGATCTCGTTGTTGAGGGAGCCGGGCGTCCACACGGTCGGCGCGTGACGCTCCAGGACCTGGGCGATCAGGTCCTTGGTGGAGGTCTTGCCGGCCGATCCGGTGAGCGCGACGACGTCGGTGCCGAGGCGTTCGACCACCGCGCGGGCCAGCGCCCCGAGCGCGGCCTGCACGTCGGGCACGACGATCGAGGGCACGCCGACGGGGCGGGCGGCGAGCACCGCCGCCGCGCCCGCCTGGACGGCGCGCTCCGCGTAGGCGTGGCCGTCGACGTGCTCGCCGGCGAAGGCGGCGAAGAGGCTGCCGGGCTTCACCTCGCGGGAGTCGATGACGACGGGACCGGTGACCTGGACGGCCTGATCCGGTATGTCGTGCGGCTGCCCGCCGACGATTTCGGCGATCTCGGCGAGGGAGAGGGCGATCACTGCTTCATCCCTGACTGTTCTCGTGACGGTGTGCGTCCCGCGTGTCCTGCGCGTTCTGCGCCTGCTGTGCGTCCTGCTCGTTCCGCGGGTCCTGTCGGGCGCCGCGGGCCAGGACGGCCTCGCGCAGCACCTGGCGGTCGTCGAAGGGGCGGACCACTCCGGCGGCCTCCTGGCCCTGCTCGTGGCCCTTGCCCGCGACCAGGACGGTGTCACCGGGCCGGGCCCGGGCCACGGCCGCCGCGATGGCGGCCGCCCGGTCGGCGTCCACGAGGACCTCGCCGCGCTCGGCGGCGGGGACCTCGGCGGCACCCGCGAGCATCGCGGTGAGGATCGCGAGCGGGTCCTCGGAGCGCGGGTTGTCGGAGGTGAGCACGGCGGTGTCGGCGAGCCGGGCCGCCGCGGCGCCCATCGGGCCGCGCTTGGTGGTGTCGCGGTCGCCGCCGCAGCCGATGACGACGTGCAGCCTGCCGCGGGTCACCTCGCGCAGCGAGCGCAGGACCGATTCGACGGCGTCCGTCTTGTGCGCGTAGTCGACGACCGCGAGGTACGGCTGGCCGGCGTCGATCCGCTCCAGGCGGCCCGGGACGCCGGGGACGGCGGCGACGCCGTCGGCGGCGGTCTGCGGGTCGAGCCCGGCGGTGGCGAGGGTGACGATCGCGGCGAGGGTGTTCGCGACGTTGAACGGACCGGGCAGCGGCGCGGTGGCCGAGATCCGCTGTCCGTCCGGGCCGAGGACGGTGAAGGAGGAGTCGGCGGGGCCGGTGACGACGTCCACGGCGCGCCAGTCGGCGTCCGGGTCGCCGGCGGCGGAGAAGGAGACGACCGGGACGCCCGACTCCTTGACCAGCCGGCGGCCGTAGGCGTCGTCCAGGTTCACCACGCCGCGTTTGCTGCGCTCGGGGGTGAACAGGCGCGCCTTGGCCTGGAAGTAGTCCTCCATGTCGGAGTGGAACTCCATGTGCTCCGGGCTCAGGTTGTTGAAGACGGCGACGTCGAAGACGCAGCCGTCTACCCGGCCGAGCACGAGGGCGTGGCTGGAGACCTCCATGGCGACCGCCTCGACCCCGCGCTCGCGCATGACGGCGAAGAGGGCCTGGAGGTCGGTGGCCTCGGGGGTGGTCCGCTCGGACTTGATGCGCTCGTCGCCGATGCGCATCTCGACGGTGCCGACCAGGCCCGTCGCGCGGCCCGCGCCGCGCAGTCCGCCCTCGACGAGGTAGGCGGTGGTGGTCTTGCCGGAGGTGCCAGTGATGCCGATCTGCAGCAGGTCGGCGCCGGGCCGACCGTAGATCTCCGCGGCGAGCTCGCCCATGCGTCCGCGCGGGTCCTCGGCGACCAGGACCGGCAGGCCGGTCGCGGCGGCGCGTTCGGCGCCGGCCGGGTCGGTCAGGATCGCGGCGGCGCCGAGTCCGGCGGCCTGGGCGACGAAGTCGGCGCCGTGCATCCGGGCGCCGGGCAGGGCCGCGTACACGTCACCCGGACGCACCGCCCGGGAGTCGTGCGTGATGCCCGTGACCTCCGTGGAGCCGGTCGTGGTTCCGGCGTCGGTGGGCTCGGTGCCCAGCCGTGCGGCGAGCTCGCCCAGGGGTGTCGGGCGGAGCCGCTCCGGGCGGGGCGGGGTGGTTCGGTACTGATCAGCGTGTGGCACGGCGGTGAGCGTACCGGGCGCACCGGCCGAGGGGCTAAATGAGGCCACGGCCTCGCCGGAGTTCGATTTCCGGTTCCCGGAACGGGGGGTGATGGTGGTCACTGGTGCTCCCGGTGTGTCACGGGGTCGGTTTGAACGTCGTGGGCAGGCGGGCGGGCTCGCTGCCGGTGGGGGCGACATGGAGGGTCTTGAGGGCGAACTCCATGACCTTCTTGTAGATCGGTCCGCAGATCTGGCCGCCGAAGTAGCTGCCCTTGGTGGGGTTCTGGATGGCGCAGTAGACGGCGATCCGGGGCTGGTCGGCGGGGGCGAAGCCGGCGAAGGAGGCGGTGTAGCCCTTGTAGACGCCGAGTTCGGGGTCGACCCGGTTGGCGGTGCCGGTCTTGCCGGCGACCCGGTAGCCGGGGATGGCCGCCCTGCTGCCGGTGCCCTCCTCGTCGTCGACGACGGACTCCAGCATCTGGCCGAGGGTCTTGGCGGTCTTCTCGCTGACCACCCGGCTCTCCTTGGGCGCCGGCGCGGGGGTGAAGCGCCCGTCGGGCCCCTTGGTGCCGCGTACCAGGGTCGGCTCGATCCGTACGCCTCCGTTGGCGATGGCCTGGTAGACGGAGGTGGCCTGCATGGCGCTGAGCGAGAGGCCCTGGCCGAAGGGGATCGTGTACTGCTGCGAGGTCGACCAGTCGTCGGGCTTGGCGAGGATGCCGGGGGTCTCGCCGGGGAAGTCGAGGCCGGTCGGGCTGCCGACGCCGAACTTGCGCAGATAGCTGTAGAGCACCCGGTTGGCCTCGGCCTGGTTCTTGCCGAGCTGCCCGGTGGCGAGGATGGTGCCGATGTTGCTGGACCGGGCCAGGACGCCGTTGAGGGTCAGGTACCAGGTGATGTGGTCGATGTCGTCGCTGAAGAGGCGGTCGCCGCGGTGCAGCCGGTTGGGGACCGTGACCCGGGTGCCGGCGGTGGCGGCGCCCTCCTCCAGGACGGCGGCCATGGACATCACCTTGCTGGTGGAGCCGGGCTCGTAGGCGTCCTGGAGGGCGGCGTTGCCCATGGCGGTGGCGTTGGCCTGGGAGAGGTCGTTGGGGTCGAAGCCGGGGGCGTTGGCCATCGCGAGGACCTCGCCGGTCCTGGTGTCCTGCACGACGACGTAGCCGCGGTCGGCCTTGGACTTCCTGACCTGGTCGGTGATGGCCTGCTGGGCGGCCCACTGGATGTCCCGGTCGATGGTCAGCTCGATGTCGGAGCCGGGCACCGCCGGGGTGCCCTGGGAGCCCGCGGTGGGCACCCGGCGCCCGCCGGACTGGGCGAACCTGATCTTGCCGTCCTTGCCGGCCAGGTCCGCGTCCAGCATGGACTCCACGCCGCCGGCGCCACGGCCCTCGGCGTTGACGTAGCCCAGTATCCCGGCGGCCAGCTCGCCGTTCGGGTACACGCGCTTGGTGACCGGCTCGCTGAGGATGCCGCCGAGCAGGCTGACGCCGTTGCCGCCGTTGGCCGGCTTCGCCTTCTGCTCGTAGACCTTCTTCAGGTCCTTGATCTGGTTCCAGACCTGCGGGGTCTGCTTGCGGGCGAGCAGGGTGTAGCGGGACTTGGGGGTGCGCAGCTTCTTCGCGAGGTCGGCGGGCTCCTTGCCGAGGAGCGGGGCGAGGAGCGCGGCGGCCTGTTCGGGGGCGTCCCTGACCTTGGACTCCTCGGGCGTGAAGAGCTTGGGGTCGGCGGTGATGTCGTACGCGTCGACGCTCGCGGCCAGCGCGACGCCGGACCGGTCGGTGATCTCGCCGCGGTCGGCGGAGAGCGTGTACTCCTGGTAGCGGTGCTTCTGGGCCTTGGCCGCGTAGGCGCTGGCGTCCACGGCCTGCACCTGGAGCAGCCGCACCACGAACACCAGCATCACCAGGGTCAGCCCGAGGGAGACCAGGCGCAGCCGGGGCTTGGGGCTGCCGAGCCGGATGGTGCGCGGCCTGGCCGGCGGCCGGGGCGCGGGGCGCCGTGCCTGCGCGGGCCGCGGCGCGGGGCGGCCGGGGGCCGGGGGGCGCGGGCGGGCGGGCCGGGCGGGGCCGGGGACGCGGCGGCGCGGGGGCTCCTTGGAGGGCACGGGGTCACCTGCCGGAGGTCGTGGGGGCGGTCGCGGTGCTGTTCGGCGTGTCGGGGTTCTTCGACGCGGGCGGCTTCGGCGTGTCGCCGGATCTCGCGGGCCCGCCGGTGGCCGGGGTCCGGCCGGCCGGCGGAGTCGTGCTCGCGGCGTTCGGGGTGTTCGCGCCGGTGGCCGGGTCGGCCGCGGGCGGGGTGGGCGTCGGCGTGGGCTTCGGCGAGGCGGCCTTCGAGGGGACGCCGCGCACCGTGCCGTCGGGGTCCAGGAAGACGGGGCTGCCGCCCGGCACCATGCCGAGCTCCCGGGCGCGCCGCTCCAGGGCGTCGGGGGCGGAGCTGTCGTCCACGTCCCGCTGGAGGGCCTGCTCCTCGTCGGTGAGCTCGGTGGTCTTCTTCTTCAGCTCGCTGAGCTCGAAGGAGCCCTGGTTGAGGGCGGAGTTGAGCAGCAGCAGGCTGATCAGGCCACCGCCGAGCAGCAGCACGACGAGCAGGACGAAGGGGGTCCGGGCCGCGCTGCTCGGCCCGGACGGCATCAGCCTCCCGAGCCGCGCGGCCCGCCCTTTGAGGGGCCCCTGTCGCGTCACGCGGATTCGTCCTCGCGGATCCGCTGGGCCCCCCGGAGCCGGGCCGGGGCCGCGCGGCGGTTCTCGGCGACCTCCTCCTCGGTGGGGAGTTCGGCGCCGCGGGTGAGCAGCTTGAGGCGGGGCTGGTAGCGCTCGGGGACGACCGGGAGGCCGGGCGGCGCGGTGTTCGCGGCGCCCGCCGCGAACACCTGCTTGACCAGCCGGTCCTCCAGGGAGTGGTACGAGAGGACGGCGATCCGGCCGCCGACGGCGAGGGCCTTGACGGCCGCCGGGATCGCCTCCTCCAGGACCGAGAGCTCCCCGTTGACCTCGATGCGCAGGGCCTGGAAGGTCCGCTTGGCGGGGTTGCCGCCGGTGCGCTTGGCGGCCTGGGGCAGCGAGTCGCGGATCAGCTCGACCAGCCGCGCGCTGTTGCTGAACGGCTCCTTCTCGCGCTCGCGCACGATCGCGGAGACGATCCGCTTGGCCTGCTTCTCCTCGCCGTACGCGCGCAGGATGCGGACCAGCTCGCCGGCCGGGTAGGTGTTGAGGACCTCGGCCGCGCTGATGCCCGTCGTCTGGTCCATGCGCATGTCGAGCGGGGCGTCCTGCGCGTAGGCGAAGCCGCGGTCGGCCTCGTCCAGCTGCATGGAGGAGACGCCCAGGTCGAACAGGACGCCGTCGACGCGCGGGATGCCGAGCCGGTCCAGGACCTCGGGCAGTTCGTCGTAGACCGCGTGGACCAGCGTGGCGCGCTCCCCGTACGGGGCGAGCCGCTCGCCGGAGAGGCGCAGCGCCTCCTTGTCCCGGTCCAGGGCGACGAGCCGCGCTTCGGGGAAGTTCCGCAGCAGCGCCTCGCTGTGGCCGCCGAGGCCGAGGGTGCAGTCGACGACGACCGCGCCGGGGCGCTCCAGTGCGGGGGCCAACATGTCCAGGCACCGCTGGAGCATCACCGGGACGTGTCGGTCGTTGCTCAATGCGCCCTCTCAGGTCCGGCGGAAACAGGTACCACCGGCGAGCGGAAGGAGGCCGAGCCGCAGGTACCGCCGCACATACGGGGGAGAAACGGCGAAAATCGCTCGATGTCTCCGTGAACTCCGCGTCACTTTAGTCCACCGGCCGGGCCGGTCAACCAACCGGCTGGCGCGTCGCGCACCCCGGTCGGCGCTCCCGGAAGGCTCCCGGAACCCTCCGGGCGGCTCACCCGGACGGCCCCGTCCCCGGACGGGCTGTGGGTTCCCTCACAACAAGGTTCATTGGCGCTCTTTGTCCACTCTCACAGCGGGCTCGGACAGTCCGTGACCGTTAACGTCGGAGACATGTCGACCTCTGCGCACTCCCCTGCCGACGCCATACACGACGCGAGCGCGGTCACCGATCGCCTCGTCACGGCGAACGCGCGTTACGCCGCCGACTTCACCGACCCCGGAATGGACGCGCGCCCCGTGCTGCACGTCGCCGTGGTCGCCTGTATGGACGCCCGCCTCGACCTGCACGCCGCGCTCGGCCTGGAGCTCGGCGACTGCCACACCATCCGCAACGCCGGCGGCGTGGTCACCGACGACGTGATCCGCTCGCTCACCATCAGCCAGCGGGCGCTCGGCACCCGCAGCGTGATGCTGGTGCACCACACCAACTGCGGCCTGGAGTCGCTGACCGAGGACTTCCGGCACGAGCTGGAGGACGAGGTCGGCCAGCGTCCGGCCTGGGCCGTGGAGGCCTTCCGCGACGTCGACCAGGACGTGCGCCAGTCGATGCAGCGGGTGCGCACCTCCCCGTTCCTGCTGCACACCGACGACGTCCGCGGCTTCGTCTTCGACGTGACGACGGGGCTGCTGCGGGAGATCAGCCCGGCCTGATCAACCCGGCACAAGGCAGCAAACCCCGGCAATTCACCCCGAGTTATCCACAGGGCGGTGGCCGGCAAGTGACACAACCCGGCCACGGCAACAAGAATGCACGGGTGACACCCCCCGGACCTCGTTCCGGGGGCAGGTGTCGGTGCTGCCGGAAGGGCCGAGGAGGGCCGGGTGACGACCTATGACGATCGAGCGAGCCTCACAGATCTGACCACCACAGCGGAGCGGGTGCGCAGGTCGGTGGAAGGCGTGATCGAGGGCAAGCCCGAGGTCGTACGGCTTGCGCTGACCGTGCTGCTCGCCGAGGGACACCTCCTGATCGAGGACGTCCCCGGCGTGGGCAAGACGATGCTCGCCAAGACGCTGGCGCGGTCCATCGACTGCTCGGTCCGCCGCATCCAGTTCACGCCCGACCTGCTGCCGTCGGACATCACCGGCGTGTCGATCTTCGACCAGCAGCGGCGCGAGTTCGAGTTCAAGCCCGGCGCGATCTTCGCCCAGATCGTGATCGGCGACGAGATCAACCGGGCCTCCCCCAAGACCCAGTCCGCGCTCCTGGAGTCCATGGAGGAGCGCCAGGTCACGGTCGACGGCCAGACCTACGAGCTGCCCGGACCGTTCATGGTGGTCGCCACCCAGAACCCGGTCGAGATGGAGGGCACCTACCCGCTGCCCGAGGCGCAGCGCGACCGCTTCATGGCCCGGGTCTCCATGGGATACCCGAGCGCCGAGGCCGAGCTCCAGATGCTCGACGTGCACGGCTCGGTCTCCCCGCTGGACGACCTCCAGCCGGTCGCCCACGCCCACGACGTGGTCAAGCTGATCGACGCCGTGCGCGGGGTGCACGTGGCCGAGGCCGTCCGCAGGTACGCGGTGGACATCGTGTCCGCCACCAGAACGCACCCGGACCTCAGGCTCGGCGCCTCCCCGCGCGCCACGCTGCACCTGCTGCGCGCGGCGAAGGCCTCCGCCGCGCTCAGCGGCCGCGATTTCGTGCTGCCCGACGACCTCCAGGCGCTCGCCGCGCCCGTGCTCGCCCACCGCCTGCTGCCCACCGCGCAGGCCCAGCTCAACCGGCGCACGGCCGAGCAGGTCGTCCAGGACATCCTCCAGCGCACGCCCGTCCCGGCCGCCGCGCCCCCGGCGCCGCCCGCCGGACCGCTCTACGGCCAGCAGCAGCCCGGCGCCCGGCGGCTGTGATGACCACCGCCGCCCCGCCGGGACAGCGGGAGGACGGCGACGACGACCGGGGCGGCCTGCGGGCCGCCCTCGGCGGACTCACCACCCGCGGCCGGTCCTTCCTGGCCGCCGGGATCGCCGCCGGAGTCTGCGCCTACGTGCTCGGCCAGGCCGACCTGCTGCGCGTCGGTCTGCTGCTCGCCGTGCTGCCGCTGGTCTGCGTCGTCGTGCTGCACCGCACCCGCTACCGGGTCGCGGGCAGCCGCCGGCTCTCCCCGCAGCGCGTCGAGACCGGCACGGAGGCCCGGGTCCACCTGCGCATGGACAACGTCTCCCGGGTGCCCACCGGGCTGCTGATGCTCCAGGACCACGTGCCGTACATGCTGGGCCCCCGCCCCCGCTTCGTGCTCGACCGCGTGGAGGCGGGCGGCCGCCGCGAGGTGTCCTACCGGGTCCGCTCCGACCTGCGCGGGCGCTTCGCCCTCGGCCCGCTCCAGCTGCGGCTCAACGACCCCTTCGGCATGTGCGAGCTGACCCGCTCCTTCAGCGCGTACGACACGCTGACCGTCATCCCCCGCACCGAACCGCTGCCGCCGGTGAGGCTGGCCGGCGAGTCCGCGGGGTACGGGGAGGGCCACCAGCGGGCGCTCGCCCTCGCCGGGGACGACGACATCATCCCCCGCGCCTACCGGCACGGCGACGACCTGCGCAGGGTCCACTGGCGCTCCACGGCCCGCTACGGCGAGCTGATGGTGCGCCGTGAGGAGCAGCCGCAGCGGGCCCGCTGCACCGTGCTGCTCGACACCCGCCGGATCGCCTACGAGGGCGGCGGACCCGACTCGGCCTTCGAATGGGCCGTCTCCGGCGCCGCCTCCGTCCTCGTGCACATGCTGGAGCGCGGCTACGCGGTGCGGCTGCTCACGGACACCGGCAGCAGCCTCCCCGGCGACGGCGCGGAGGGCTTCACCGGCTCCGGGCAGAACACGGCCGAGGCCGCCGGACTGATGATGGACACCCTCGCGGTCGTCGACCACTCCGACGGGGCCGGACTCTCCCGCGCGTACGACGTGCTGCGCGGCGGACACGAGGGCCTTCTGGTCGCCTTCGTCGGCGACCTCGACGAGGAGCAGGCGGCCCTGGCCGCACGGATGCGGCAGCGCGGCGGCGCCGCGGTCGCCTTCCTGCTGGACTCCGGGACCTGGCTGACCGGCGGCGCCGTCACCGGCGCGGTCGAGGACCGGCTGCGGCGGCTGCGGGAGGCCGGCTGGACGGCCCTCGCCGTTCCCCCGGGCACCCGCCTCGCCCAGCTCTGGCAGCAGGCCGGCGGCGCACAGAACCAGGCCCCCGCGGCCGACACGTACGGAGGTTGGTCATGAGCGGGCGCGGACGGCTGACGCTCGCGGCCTTCGGCGCGACGCTCCTGGCGTCGGCCGCGCTGCTGCCGCTGGTGAAGCCGGCGACCTGGATCTTCACCGCGGCGCTCGTGCTGGGCCTGCAGAGCGCGATCGGCACGATCACCCGGCGGGTGCCGCTGGCCCGGCCGCTCACCCTCGGCGCCCAGGCGGTCGTCACGCTCCTCGTGCTGACGGTGGTCTTCGCCCGTGAGCAGGCCGTCCTCGGCCTGCTGCCCGGGCCCGAGGTCCTCAGCACCTTCGGCTCGCTCTTCCAGGCGGGCGTGGACGACGTGGGGACCTACGCGATCCCCGCCCCCGACACGGCCGGCATCCGCCTGCTCCTCGTCGTCGGCGTGGCCGCCGTCGGGCTCCTCGTGGACGCCCTCGCGGTGACCTTCCGCACCGCCGCCCCCGCGGGACTCCCGCTGCTCGCCCTGTACTCGGTGGCCGCCGGACTCTCCGGCGGCGGTGCGGGCTGGCTGTACTTCCTGCTGGCCGCCACCGGCTATCTGCTGCTGCTCCTGGCCGAGGGCCGGGACAGGCTCTCCCAGTGGGGTCGGGTCTTCGGCGGCGCGCCCCGCTCGGGCCGGGCCGGCTCGGCCGTCGGTGACAGCGACTCCGCGTCCGCTCCGGTCCGGTCCGGACGGCGGATCGGCGCGGTCGCCCTGGGCATCGCGCTGGTGGTGCCGTTCGCCCTGCCCGGGCTGAGCGGCGGCATCTTCGGCGGCGCCGGGAAGGGCGAGGGCGCCGGCGGCAAGGGCGGCACGATCTCGGCGGTGAACCCGCTGGTCTCCCTCCAGAACGACCTGCGCCAGCCGGACGACCGCGAGGTGCTGCGCTACCGGACCAACGCCCGGGACACGTCCGGGATGTATCTGCGGCTCGTGGCGCTCGACCAGTTCGACGGGACGGCGTGGAAGTCCTCGGTCCGCCCCATCCAGGACGTGCCCGAGCTGCTGCCCTGGCCGGACGGCCTCGCCCAGGACGTCACCACCACCGAGGTCACCAGCAACTTCGTCGCCTCCACGGCGTACGAGCAGAAGTGGCTGCCGATGCCGTACCCGGTCTCGAAGGTCTCCATCGGCGGCAGCTGGCGGTACGAGCCGGCCGGGCGGATGCTCGTCGGCGACAACGGGCAGAACACCAAGGGCGCGCGGTACTCGGTGACCAGCCTGGACATCCGGCCCACCGCCGATCAGCTGGCCGCGGCGGCGCCCGCGCCGGAGAAGCTGCTCCGCGAGTACACCAAGGTCCCGGCCTCGCTCCCGGCCGACGTGCGGTCGACGGCCGTCGAGGTCACCCGCGGGGCGCGCAACGGGTACGAGCGGGCGGTGAAGCTGCAGAACTGGTTCGCCCGGGACGGCGGCTTCCGCTACGACGTCGAGGTCGACTCCGGCACCGGGGTCCAGGCGATCTCCCGCTTCCTGAAGGACAGGGAGGGCTTCTGCGTCCACTTCTCCTTCTCGATGGCCGCCATGGCCCGCTCCCTGGGCATCCCCGCCCGGGTGGCGGTCGGCTTCATGCCGGGCACCCCGCAGCCGGACGGCTCCCTGTCCGTCGGCATCCGGGACGCGCACGCGTGGCCCGAGCTGTACTTCGAGGGGGCGGGCTGGACCCGCTTCGAGCCGACGCCCTCGCGCGGCACGGTGCCGGAGTACACGCGCGAGCAGTCCGCCGGCGGGGCGGCGACCCCGTCGGCGCAGCCCTCCACCGGCGCGTCGGCCCAGCCCTCGGCGGCGCCGAGCGCCGCGGAGAGCTGCCCGCCGCAGCTGCGGCGGCTGGGCGAGTGCGGGCCGGACCAGGCGGCGGGGAGCGAGGCGGCGTCCGACTCGGGCCTGCCGCCCCTGCAACTGGCCCTGCTCCTGCTGGGCGTCCTGGTCCTCCTCGCCCTGCCCCTCCTGCCCTGGCTCTGGCGCACCCGGCTGCGGGCGAGGCGGCTGGGGCAGGGGGAGGTCCTCGCGGTCTGGTCGGAGATCAAGGACACGGCCTGGGACCACGGGGTGGCCCCGGACGACTCGCTGACACCGCGCGGGACGGCGGCGCGGCTGATCCGTCTGGGTGAGCTGCCGCCGGACGCGGCCGACGCGGTGCACCGGGTGGCGCGGGCGGTCGAGCAGGCGCTGTACGCGCCGCGCCCGCAGCCGGTTCCGGGCCTCTCCGAGGAGGCCGAGCCGATCCGCCGGGGCTTCCACGCGGCGGCCTCCCGCTCGAACCGCCTGCGGGCGGTGCTGGCGCCGCGCTCGACGGTCCGGGTGGCCTGGGCGACCCGGACCCGCTGGGACGCCCTCCGCACCACCGCCTCGACCCGCGCCCGCACCCTCTTCCGGCGCCCGTCGAGCGAGTCGCCCTGACGGGGGGGCGGGGCCGCGGTGCGCGGCCCCGCCCCCCCGTCGGGCCGACGCCGCCGGGTCCCGGACATGCCCGGTGTCGGGCCGAGGCGGACGGGAGTCCCGGACCTGGCCGGTCCGGGGTCGACGCGAAACGGGAGTCCCCGGTGTGGCCGGGTGCGGGGTCCGCGCCGACGGGAGTCCCGGACATGGCTGAGCCCCGGTCGGCCGTGAAGACGGCCTCGCGGGGCTCAGCGGAGTGTGAGGGTGGGGCGGGTCAGTGGTGACCGCCGCCCTGCTCGTCGCGGCGGCGCTGCCACCGCTCTTCGATCCGGTTCATCATCGAGCGGCGCTGCCGGGCCTGTCGCCCGCCGCCGCCCACTGTCCGGGCCTGCTCGCCCGGCTTGGGCGCCTTGCGCCATCCGGTGACCGCAAGGACGGCACATCCCAGCATGATGAGGAACCCCACCACACTGAGCGGCCAGATCTGCGGAGCGATCATTCCGGCCATGAGGAGCGCGATACCCACCAGGAAGCCGGCGACTGCCTGGTAGACCCGTCGCCGGGTGTACGTACGCAGCCCGCTTCCCTCGAGCGCTGTCGCGAACTTGGGATCTTCGGCGTACAGCGCTCGCTCCATCTGCTCGAGCATTCGCTGCTCGTGCTCCGAGAGCGGCACGGAGTCCTCCTAGTCGTCGGTCGCGGGGGCGACCGGTTTGCGGCCCTTTCAGGATAGGCAGGGAATCGCCCCCGTGAAACCCGCCCTCAATGCCAAATCGCCAATCCGGGCCGCCATGCGGTTCGGATGCTGAGGCGTTGATTCCCCAGCCCCCTGCCCGTCATGCCGGATCGTGTCTCCCGATCATACGGGGACATGTCCCCGAACGGGCGGCCTGTGGCGTACTCCATGTGCGGTTGCGCCGCTGCTCAGCAGGTGCGGCGGTGTCCCGGGGGCCGGGCCCGGGGGCACCGCCGGGCGGGTGTCAGGCCCGCTTCTCGCCCAGGACGTGCAGCTGGGTGGCGATCGCGTGGAAGGACGGCAGCTCGGCCGCCGCCGCCTCCAGCTTGAGGAGCGCCTCGGCGGCGCCGGGCTCGGTGTCGACGAGGACGCCGGGCACCAGGTCGGCGAAGACCCGGACGCCGTGCACCGCGCCGACCTCCAGGCCCGCGTCCTCGGCGAGCCCGGTGAGCTGGTCCGCGCTGAAGCGCCGGGGCACGGGGTCGCCGTCGCCCCAGCGGCCCGCGGGGTCGGTCAGCGCGTGCCGCGCCTCGGTGAAGTGGCCGGCCAGCGCGCGGGCGAGCACGGCGCCGCCGAGGCCCGCGGCGAGCAGGCTGAGGCCGCCGCCGGGGCGCAGCGCGGCCACCGCGTTGCGCACGCCCTCGGCGGGGTCGTCCACGTACTCCAGGACGCCGTGGCAGAGGACGACGTCGAAGCCCTCGCGGTCGACGACGTCGAAGAGGCCGCGGATGTCCCCCTGGACCCCGCGCACCCGGTCGGCGACGCCCGCCTCGGCGGCACGCCGCTCCAGGGCGAAGAGCGCGTTGGGGCTGGGGTCGACGACGGTGACGCGGTGTCCGAGGCAGGCCGCCGGCACCGCGAAGTTCCCGGAGCCGCCGCCCGTGTCGAGGACATCGAGGCAGTCGTTCCCGGTGGCCTTGACCCGGCGGTCGAGGGCGTCTTTGAGGACGTCCCAGACGACGGCGGTGCGCAGGGAGGCGCGCGACGGGCGCGAGGTCGCCTCTCGGCCGAAGACAGGGGAAGGGTCCGACACGGTTGCTGACTCCTCGGTGACGGGGACGAACGGCTCCACCCTATGGCCTCGGGCCTCCGGTCCCGATCATCCTGTGGTCTCCTCGGCGCCCGGCTGGCGGGGCAGCACCGGCGGGAGCACCAGGAGGCGCTCGACCAGGCGCAGGAACACGGCCGCGTCCCTCAGCAGGTCGTCGGCGTCGCGTCGGCTCGCGGCGCCGGTGATCCCGGCCTCGGCCCTGGCCCGCCGGGCGGCCCCGGAGGCGAACAGGGCGCTCCATTCGGTGAGCTCGGGCGCTATCTCCGGGAGCACCTCCCAGGTGCTGCGGATGCGGGCCCGCTTGCGGGGGTCGCGCTCGGGCCGGCCGCGGACGGCGAGCACGGCGGCGGCGGTGCGCAGGGCGGCGAGGTGGGCGGTGGCGTACCGCTCGTTGGGCACGTCGAGCGCGGCGGCCTCGTCGAGTCCCGCCCTGGCCTTGGCGAGCAGGTCGAGGGCGGCGGGCGGGGCCGAGGCGCGGCGGGCGACCGGGTGGACGTCGGACGCGGGTCCGAGCTGGGCGGGGGCGGGGCGCGGCGCGGTGTGGCGCCGGGGTGCGGCTGCGGCGGAGTGGCCGGCCATGACGAGCCTCCTGTCGTCGGGTGACGGCGCTGTGGCCGTATGTGTTCATCGTGCCCGCCCCCACTGACAATCGCCCTGACCTGGTGCTTTGCCAGTTCGGCGACTCAGCGGTAACTTTTTGCACTGACTGGTCAGTTCAAAGAATTCCTAGGGGGGATCGTGGACGCGCACCCGGACGAGCCGCACGGCGCCGCCGTCGTCGCGGACGGATACGGGCTGAAGGGCCCGCGCGGCTGGGCCTTCCGCGGCATCGGCTTCGAGGCCGCGCCCGGATCGCTGGTCGCCATCGAGGGGCCCTCGGGGTCCGGCCGCACCTGCCTGCTGCTGGCTCTCACCGGCCGCATGAAGGCCCAGGAGGGCCACGCCCAGGTGGCGAGGCTCCGGCTGCCCAAGAAGATGGCGGCCGTACGGCGGATCAGCGCGCTCGGCCCGGTGCCGGGCGTCAGCGACCTCGACCCGGCCCTCACCGTCGCCGAGCACCTGCGGGAGCGGGCCCTGCTCCAGCGCCGTTTCGACGGCTCGCTCAAGGCGCTGCTCCGGCCGCCCGCCGAGCGGGCCGCCGCCACGCGGGCCCGGATCGACGAGGCCCTGAAGGCCGCCGGCCTCGACCCGGAGACCCTGCCGAAGGGCGAGCGGACCTCCGTACGGGACCTGGAGCGACTGGAGGCGCTGCGCCTGTCGCTGGCCCTCGCCCTCCTCGGGCGCCCCCGGCTGGTCGCCCTGGACGACACCGACCTGAAGCTCTCGGACGCCGACCGGGCCGAGGCCTGGGCCCTGCTCCGGTCCGTCGCCGACTCCGGCATCACCGTGCTCGCCGTGTGCAGCGAGGCCCCGGAGGACGCGCTGCGCGTCTCCACGGCGCCCGCCACCACCCGGAGCACGCCGAAGGCGCCCGAGGCCGGGACCGCGACCGCGCGCACCAAGGCCGAGGCCGAGGCCGGGACCGGGACCGGACGAGCGAAGGCCGAGCCCGAGCCCGGGACCGTACGCACCACGAAGGCCGAGCCCGAGCCCGGGACCGTACGCACGACGAAGGCCAAGCCCGGGACCGCACCCGAGCCCGAGGCCACGTCGGACGCCGCGCCCCGGCCCGAGGCCGCCACCCAGGCCCTGCCCGCCCGGCCCGGGCCCGCCGCGGACACCATCCAGAAGGACCAGAAGGGGGAGGACGATGCGTTCGCCGAGACTGGCCGCGCTTGAGCTCAAGCGGTTCGGCAGGGGGAAGCTGCCGCGGGCCGCGCTCGTCGCGATCCTGCTGCTGCCGCTGCTCTACGGCGCGCTGTACCTGTGGTCCTTCTGGGACCCGTACAGCAGGCTCGACAAGATCCCCGTCGCCCTCGTCAACGAGGACCGCGGCGCCACCGCCGGCGGGAAGAAGATCACCGCGGGCGCGGACATCACCGAGAACCTGCGCGAGAGCGCCGTCTTCGAGTGGCACGAGGTGAGCGACGACGAGGCCCGCGAGGGCGTCGAGGACGGGACGTACTACCTGTCCCTGACGATGCCGTCGGACTTCAGCCGGCGGATCGCCTCCAGCTCCGGCGACTCCCCCGAGGCCGGCGCCCTCAAGGTGCGGACGAACGACGCCAACAACTACATCGTCGGGCAGATCTCCCGCACGGTCTTCTCCGAGGTCCGCACCGCCGCCTCGACGAAGTCCTCGCGCACCTTCCTGGACAAGATCTTCATCTCCTTCTCCGACATCCACGAGGCGACCGCCAAGGCCGCCAAGGGTGCCGACGACCTGAAGGACGGCGTCGACAAGGCGAAGGCCGGCTCCAAGAGCCTCGCCGACGGCCTCAAGGACGCCAAGAAGGGCAGCGGCGACCTGGCCACCGGCATCAAGAAGCTGAACAAGGGCGCCAAGGACCTGGAGAACGGCTCCCGGAAGGTCGCCGACGGCACCCAGGCGCTCGCCGACAAGGTGAACGGCACGGCCGACAAGGTCCGCCCGTACCTGGCGAACAACGGCAAGTCGATCCGGGACACCGCCCGACTGGTCTCCGACTCCACGACCGCCGTCCGGCACAACCTGGACGACCTGGTGCGCCGCGCCCCGATCGCCCGCGGCGCCGCCCACCTGGCCGACGACAAGCTGGCCGCGTTCTACAAGAAGCGGTGCGTGACGAACCCGCTGCCCGACGCCCAGGAGTGCGAGGTCCTCAAGGAGGCCGCGGTCTCCGCCGACGACGTCGCCAAGATCGCCGACGACCTGCACGAGCTGACCAAGGACCAGAAGGGCGACCTGAAGACCCTGGACACCCGGCTCGCCAAGCTGAAGAAGGACGCCGACGAGCTGGCCCGCCGCGCCCCGCACCTGGACCGGGACGTCGAGGGCGCCGTCAAGAAGATCAACGAGCTCAACGCGGGCGCCAAGAAGGTCGCCGACGGCGCGGACCGGCTGCACACCGGCCTGACCGACGCGCGCACCGGTTCCCGCAGCCTCGACACGGGTGTCGGCAAGCTCAAGAAGGGCGCCGGCGAGCTCGACGGCGGCCTGTTCAAGCTGGCCGACGGCTCGGGCGAGCTGGCCACCGGCCTGAACGACGGGGTGAAGCAGATCCCCGACTACGACAAGCCGGACCGCGACAAGCGCACCGAGGTGATGGCCGACCCGGTCAAGCTGGCCGCCCAGTCGATGCACAAGGCGCCCAACTACGGCACCGGTTTCGCCCCGTACTTCATCCCGCTCTCCCTCTGGGTCGGCGCGATGGTCGCGTACATGATCATCCAGCCGCTCAACCGGCGCGCCCTGGCCGCCGGCGCCTCCGCCTGGCGGATCGCGCTCGCGGGCTGGCTGCCGGTCGCCGCGATCGGCGTCCTCCAGGTGGGCGCGCTGATGTCGGTGCTCCACTGGGGCCTGGGGCTCCAGATGGCGCGGGCCGCCGGGACGGTCGGCTTCCTCGCGCTGGTGACCTGCTGCTTCGCCGCCATCATCCAGTGGCTGAACGCCAAGTTCGGCGCGGCGGGACGCATCCTGGTGCTCGCGGTGCTGATGCTCCAGCTGACCTCGGCGGGCGGCACGTACCCCGTGCAGACCAGCCCGGGCTTCTTCAACGCGATCCACCCGTACCTGCCGATGACGTACGTGGTCGAGGCGCTGCGCCGGCTCATCTCGGGCGGCGGCACCGGGCCGGTCTGGCAGGCCTGCGCCGTCCTCACCGCGTTCACGGTGGGCGCGCTGGCCCTGACCGCCCTGACCGCCCGCCAGAAGCAGGTGTGGTCGCTCGACCGGCTCCACCCCGAACTGTCGCTCTGAACCTGTGAGAATCGAGCCCATGGACAGCAGCAGCACCAGACGCCGGGCCACGCGCACCAAGCTCTACGAAGCGGCCGTCACGCTCATCGCGGAGCAGGGCTTCTCGGCGACGACCGTCGACGAGATCGCCGAGCGGGCGGGCGTGGCCAAGGGCACGGTCTACTACAACTTCAAGAGCAAGACCGAGCTCTTCGAGGAGCTGCTGCGGCACGGCGTCTCCCTCCTCGCCGCCTCCCTGCGGGCGGCGGCCGAGGACACCGCCGAGCGGGGCGGCAGCCGGGTCGACGCGCTGGACGCGATGATCCGGGCGGGCCTGGTCTTCATCGACCGCTACCCGGCCTTCACCCAGCTGTACGTGGCCGAGCTCTGGCGCACCAACCGGGCGTGGAACTCGACCCTCCTGGTGGTCCGCCAGGAGGCCGTCGCGGTGGTCGAGGGCGTGCTGCGCGAGGGCGTCGAGGCCGGTGAGCTGAGCGAGGAGATCGACGTGAAGCTGACGGCGGCGGCGCTGGTCGGCATGGTCCTGGTGGCCGCGCTCGACTGGCAGGCGTTCCAGAGCGAGCGCTCCCTGGACGACGTCCACGCCGCGCTCTCGCGCCTCCTGCACGGGCGCGTGGGCGGCCGCTGAGACCTGCCGCCGGACGGCGAGGGCACGAAAGAAGCGCCGGTCCCGCGAGGCTCGATCCCCCCGAGCCACGCCGGACCGGCGCTTCGTCCGTACTCCGTCGCGGGTCCCCGTGTCCCCCGTGGACCCCGACTTCCCCCGTGGGTCCCCGTATCCCCCGTGGACCCCGTTCCGGCAGGTGCGCGACCCCGTTCCGCAGCCCCGTGCCGGCGGTGCCGGAGCCGCGCCCCTTCCGTGCGTTCCACTCTCCCTTCTCCGCAGGTCACAGCCCATCCGCGCATCTACTCATCTCGCGCTCTAGGTACGGGTACTCAGACCTGGCTACCATCGCGGACGTGTCCGTACTCCCCCTGGTGTTCACGAGCGGCTGGGCGAGCGGGATCAACGCCTACGCGGTGGTCCTGCTGCTCGGCCTGTTCGGCGCGACCGGGCTCTCCGACGAGGTGCCCGAGGCGCTGCAACGGCCCGACGTCCTGATCGCCGCCGGCGTGCTGTTCCTGTGCGAGGCGGTGGCGGACAAGATCCCGTACGTCGACTCCGTCTGGGACTCGGCGCACACGGTGATCCGGCCCCTCGCCGGCGCCGTGGTCGCCGCCCTGCTCGCGGGGCAGTCCGGTTCGCTTCCGGAGCTGGCGGCGGGCGCGGTGGGCGGGACGACGGCCCTGCTGAGCCACTTCGTGAAGGCCGGCACCCGGATGGCGGTGAACACCTCGCCCGAGCCCTTCTCCAACATCGCGGTGTCCACGGCGGAGGACCTCGGGGTCGCCGGAGTCATCACGTTCGCGATATTCCATCCGGTCGCCGCGGCCGTGATCGCGGCCGTGCTGCTCGTGCTCGGCCTGGTGATAGTGGCCTTCCTGGCCCACAGCATCCGGCGCTTCTGGCGGCGCCGGGCGCAGCGCCGCGAGGAGCGGAGGCCGGCGGCCGTCCGGGAGCGGCCACCTGCGCCGACGGACGGTTCGGAGCATTTCTGAGCGCCGGATAGGGTCGCCCCCATGGCACGGATTGTGGTGATCGGGGCGGGACTCGGCTCGATGGCGGCCGCCGCCCGACTGGCGGTGGCGGGCCACCGGGTGACGGTCTACGAGAGCGGTGCGACGTACGGGGGCGGGGTCCGCCGCTTGGAGCGGGACGGCTTCGGCTTCGACACCGGCCCCGGGCTGCTGCACCTCCCCGCGGTCTACCGCGACCTCTTCGTCAAGACCGGCAAGCAGCCGCTGGAGGAGTGCGTCACGCTGACGCAGGTGGATCCGGCGAGCCGTCACGTCTTCCCCGACGGCACCCGCGTCGACCTGCCGAACGCCTCGCGGGCCGGGACGATGGCCGCCCTGGACGCGGCGCTCGGCGCGGGCGCGGGCGCGCGCTGGGGCGAGTTCATGGTGCGGGCCCGCGAGGCCTGGGACCGCACCCGGCGCCCGCTCCTGGAGGAGCCGCAGCCCGAGGACGTCTCCGCGCTGGGCCGCGAGCCCTATCCGGCGCCCAAGGCGGGCCTGCTGCGCCGCCCGACGACCACGCTCGCGCGGATCGGCGAGCGCGAGCTGCGCGACCCCCGGCTGGCCGCGCTCCTCGGCTCGTACGCCTGGAGCTACGGCTTCGACCCGGCCACCGCCCCCGCCGCGGCGGCCGTGCTGCCGTACATGGAGCAGACCTTCGGCAGCTGGTACGTGGCCGGCGGCATCCGCGCGCTCGCCGACGCGGTGTACGAGCGGTGCCTGCAGCGGCGGGTGGAGTTCGTCTTCGGCACCGAGGTGACCGACGTCCTGGAGGAGCGGGGCCGGGCGACCGGCCTCGCTCTGGCGGGCGGCGGGACGGTGGCGGCCGACCACGTGGTCGCGGGCGCGCCCGTGCCCACGCTCTACGCCGAGCAGACCGTCGGAGGGGAGTCCGGGGACGACCGGCCGCACCACCAGCCGATGCGCACGGGCCGGGTGACGCTCTGTCTGGCCCTGCGCGGGGCCCGGGAGTCCGGCGCCGCGCACCGGACGGTCGTGCACGCCTCCGGGGAGCTGCCGACGGTGACCGTGCTGCGGCCCGACGACCCGGCGCTGCGGCCGGACGGGGCGCACGAGTCGGTGACGGTCACGGCGACGGTGGGGATCATGCCGTCCTGGGCGGAGTTCGCCGAGCGGATGCTGGTCCAGGCCGCGACGGCCGTGCCGGACCTGCGCGAGCGGCTGCTCTGGCAGGAGGTCCGCACCCCGGACGACACCCTCCTGGAGACGGGTGCCGCCGAGGTCCCGGGACCGGCGCTGGCCGGGGCGGGCGGGCAGTGGCTGCCCGCCGCCAACCGGTCGCCGCTCCCCGGCCTCTACTTCGCCGGCGGCTGGTCGCACCCGGGCGGCGGGCTCGCGCACGCGGGCATGTCCGGGGCGCTGGTCGCCGGACTGATCGTGGAGGGCGCGGACTTCCGCGGCTCGCAGTGACCGGTCCGGCGCGCGGCGCCCAGGGCGTGTCGGACCCGCCCTAGTACCGGTACTGCTGGTCCTCGCCGTAGCCGTACTGCTGCTCCTGCGGGTGCTGCGGTGCGCCGTCCTGCCCGGAGCGGCCCTGCTGCTGGGGCACCCAGACGCCGCCGGGCGGGGTGTCGTAGGTGTACGAGGGCGCGTACGGGTCGGCGTACGGCTGCTGGTAGGTGCCGTACTGCTGGCCGGCGTCGGTGTAGGCCTGCTGGCCGATGTACGGGTCGGAGTAGGCCGCGTACTGCTGCTGGCCCTCGGTGCCGTAGTCGTAGCCGGGCTGCTGCTCGTAGCCGCCCGCGTAGGCGTCGGCGTAGGGCTGCTGCTGGTCGTAGGAGGTGCCGTAGACGGCGTACTGCCCGGTGTCCTCGGGCAGCGGCTGGGGCTCGTACACGTCGGAGGCCGCGGCGTGGACCTCCTGCGGCTCCGGGAAGGCGTCCTCGGCGGAGGCGTTCTCGACGGGGGACTCCGCGGGCTCGTAGGAGAGGTCGCTGACCTCCAGCGTCGGGCCCTCCTTCGCGGCCCGTCCCCCGGACCTGCGACGGCGGCTCGCGCCGGGGCTGCCGCCGATCGCCCAGCCGGTGGAGAAGCCGCGCCGGAACGAGAGGGTCACGTAGGTCTGGCCGACGGCGAAGGCGACGGCGCCCACGACGATCACCAGCACGGAGGGCAGCAGCACGCCGACGACGACGCCGAGGAAGCCGCCGAAGGCGAGCAGCCGCCAGCGCAGCCGTGCCTTGTACTGGAGGAGCACCTCACCCAGCAGCCACAGCGCCACGACACCGAACGCGATGTAGAGGACCGTCCACCCCATGCCCGCCCCTCTCCTACGGCCACCGCCGCGGGAAGGGGCGAGTACGGCCGGTCACGACTGCTGGTGCAGTCCGAGATTCTCGTAGATCTCGAGCGTCGCCCTGGAGTTGTTCAGCGTGATGAAGTGCAGTCCGGGGACACCCTCGGAGAGCAGCCGCGCGCAGAACTCCGTCGCGAACTCGATGCCCATGGAGCGTACAGCGGCCGGATCGTCCTTGACCGCGAGGATGCGGTCTTTCACATCCTCGGGGAAGGCGGCGTTGCTCAGCTGGGGCAGCCGCTCCAGGCTCCGGACGCTCACCACGGGCATGACCTCGGGGATGATCGGGGTCTCGCAGCCCGCCTTCTCGGCGCTGTCGCGCAGCCGCAGGTAGTTCTCCGGGTCGAAGAACATCTGGGTGATGGCGTAGTCCGCCCCGGCGCGGCACTTGTCCACGAAGTGCCGGATGTCCGTGTCCCAGTCGGAGGAGCGCGGGTGCATCTCGGGGAAGGCCGCGACGCCGACGCAGAAGTCGCCGGACTCCTTGATCAGCCGGACCAGGTCGGCGGCGTAGTGGACGCCCTCGGGGTGGGCGATCCACTCCCCCAGCGGGTCGCCGGGCGGGTCGCCGCGGACGGCGAGCATGTTCCTGATGCCGGCGTCGGCGTACTGGCCGAGGATGTTGCGGAGCTCGGCGATGGAGTGGTCGACGGCCGTGAGGTGGGCGACCGGGGTGAGGGTGGTGTCGGAGGCGATCTTCTGCGTGGCCTTGACGGTGCCGCCGCGCGTGGAGCCGCCGGCCCCGTAGGTCACCGAGACGAAGCTGGGCGCGACCGCCTCGATCCGCCGCATGGCGTTCCAGAGGCTCTGCTCGCTCTTCTCGGTCCGGGGCGCGAAGAACTCGAACGAGTACGAGGTGCCACCGTCGGCGAGGATGTCCCGCACCGTGCGGGCGCGGTCCGTGCGGGTGGAAGCGGTACCAAGGGCCATACGGGCAGGTTAGACGGGGTCCAGGGGCAGACAGAAGGCGCGTCCGCGTTATGGACAGGTTCTGGACAGGTTTCCGGCCAGCCCGGCGTGTCCGGTGGGGCCGGGCCCCGGCCGGTGGCCTACGCGAGGCGGTCGCGGACCCGCTTGGCGAGCGAGGCGGTCGCGGCGGCCGGGTCGTCGGCCTCGGTGATGGCGCGGACGACGACGATCCGGCGGGCGCCCGCGTCCAGCACCTCGTCGAGGTTGCCCTCGTCGATGCCGCCGATGGCGAACCAGGGGCGGTCCTGTTCCAGGGCCGCCGTGTAGCGCACGAGGTCGAGCCCCGGCGCGTACCGCCCCGGCTTGGTGGGGGTGGGCCAGCAGGGGCCGGTGCAGAAGTAGTCCACTCCGGGCTCGGCGGCGGCCGCGGCCGCCTCGGACTCGGCGTGGCAGGAGCGCCCGATCAGCACCTCGTCGCCGAGGATCGCGCGGGCGGCGGGCACGGGGAGGTCGCCCTGGCCGAGGTGGAGCACGTCGGAGCCGATGGCGTGGGCGACGTCGGCCCGGTCGTTGACGGCGAGCAGCTTGCCGTGGCGGCGGCAGGCGTCGGCGAAGACGGCCAGGTGGTCCAGCTCCTCGCCGGCCTCCATGCCCTTGTCGCGCAGCTGCACGATGTCCACGCCGGAGGAGAGCACGGCGTCCAGGAAGGCGGGCAGGTCGCCCTGGCGCTTCCGGGCGTCGGTGCACAGGTAGAGCCGGGCGTCGGCGAGCTGTGCGCGAGGCGTGGACATGGTGGTTCCCCCCGTCGGGTGGCGCGGGTGCCGGACCGGCCCCGGTGGGGTCGGTCCGGCACCCGCGGTGGTGTCTTCGGTGGTGCTCGGTGGTACCGGGTCAGACGGCGAGCGCCTGGGCGCGGCGCTTCACCTCCGTGCCGCGATTCTCACTCAGGGCCTGCGCGGGGGTGCCGGGCAGGGTCGGGTCCGGAGTGAAGAGCCACTCCAGCATCTCTTCGTCGCTGAAGCCGTCGTCCCGCAGGAGCGTCAGGGTGCCGGCGAGGCCCTTGACGACCTTGTCGCCGTCGATGAAGGCGGCGGGCACCTGGAGCACGCTGCGCTCACCGCGGCGGACGGCGATCAGCTGGCCCTCCTTGACCAGCTGGCGCACGCGCGTCACCTCGACATCGAGCATTTCCGCGATGTCGGGGAGAAAGAGCCAGGCGGGTACGAGAGCATCGGTCTTTGCGTCAATCTCGGTCACGGGACAAGCGTGCCATCCCGGACTGACAGCCGGTAGTCGGGCCCTACCTGACTGCGGCCTTCAGGGGGACGGAGGGGTCGGCCGCCCTCGCCGGGTCGAGGGGGGTGCGGCGCTCGATCAGCCGACGCCCCTGGGCGAGGTCGCGGGGGCGGCTGACGGTCAGCAGGGCGACGGGCACCTCGTCCTGGAGCCACAGCACGGTCCAGGCCTCGTCGGCCGGGTCGCCGCGCCACAGGAGGGTGTCGGCGGCGCCGTGGTGGCCGGCGTACTGGACGAAGCGGCCGAACTGCTCGGACCAGAAGTAGGGCACCGGGTCGTACGGCGCGGGCTCCCCGGCGGGCCGGCCGAGGATGTCGGCGGCGACCGCGCGCGGCCCCTGGAGGGCGTTGTCCCAGTGGTGGACGAGGAGCCGCTCGCCGTAGCGGGCCGAGGGGAACGAGGCGCAGTCGCCGACCGCGTACACGTCGGGCAGGGAGCTGCGCAGCCGGTCGTCGGCGGTGACGGCGCCGCTCGGGTCGAGGGCGATGCCGGAGCCGTCGAGCCAGCCGGTGGCGGGGCGGGCGCCGATGCCGACGACCACGGCGTCGGCGGGCAGCTCGGCCCGCTCGCCGGAGCGGTCGGCGCCCTCGGCGAGGACCACCCGCCCCTCCTCGACGCCCGCCACGCGCGCGTTGAGCCGCAGCTCGGCGCCGCTCTCGGCGTACCAGGCGGTCATGGGCGCGGTGACCTCGGCGGGCAGGGCGCCGGCGAGGGGGCGGTCGGCGGCCTCGACGACGGTGACGGCGCAGCCGGCCGCGCGGGCGGCGGTGGCGAACTCGGCGCCGATCCAGCCGGCGCCGACGACCACGACGTCGTGGCGGCGCTCCAGGACGCCGCCCAGCCGGATGGCGTCGTCGAGGGTGCGCAGCAGGTGGACGCCGGGCACTCCTTCGGTGCCGGGCAGGGTGAGCGGGTGGGCGCCGGTGGCGAGGACCAGCGTGTCGTACGGGACGGGGCCGGCCTCGGTGTCGATCTCGCGGTCGGCGGGGCGCAGCCCGGTCACGTCGACGCCGAGGCGCAGGGTGATGTCGAGGGACGCGAAGTCGATGTCGAAGGCGGAGCCCTCGGCGGTGCCGAGGAGGACCGCCTTGGAGAGCGGGGGCCGGTCGTAGGGCTGGTGGGGTTCGGCGCCGATGAGGGTCACGGGGCCGGTGAAGCCCTGTTCGCGCAGGGCGACGGCGGTCTGGACGCCCGCCATTCCGGCGCCGACGATCACGACGTTCCGCTCGGTGTGCCGCTGGGTCTGCTTCTGCTCGCTCACCCGCCCACCTTACGCATCTGACGGATCGTCAGGAAGGGAGGGGCCTGCGACGGGCCGCGCCCTGCGGCTAGTGTGGCGGGCGTAAAGCACTCGCGGGAGCCCGGACGCACCGGGCTGAGAGGGAGGCTGTCCGGCCTCCGACCGTACGAACCTGATCCGGGTCATGCCGGCGAAGGGAGGGGCTGGACGCCCATGTCGCGTACACGCGGTACCTCTGACGTCCTCGTCATCGGGGGCGGCATCATCGGCCTGGTCACGGCCTGGCGGGCCGCGCAGCGCGGCCTGCGCACCGCCGTGGCCGACCCCGAACCGGGCGGCGGCGCCGCCCGGGTGGCGGCGGGCATGCTGGCCGCCGTCACCGAACTGCACTTCGGCGAGGAGACCCTGCTCGGGCTCAACCTCGACTCCGCCCGCCGCTATCCCGCGTTCGTCGCCGAACTCGCCGAGGCCACCGGCCACGACGTCGGCTACCGCGCCTGCGGCACCCTCGCCGTCGCCCTCGACGCCGACGACCGGGCCCATCTGCGCGAGCTGCACGCCCTGCAGACCCGCTGCGGGCTCGCCTCGGAGTGGCTGAACGGGCGCGAGTGCCGCCGGCTGGAGCCCATGCTGGCCCCGGGCGTCCGGGGCGGGCTGCGGGTGGACGGCGACCACCAGGTCGATCCGCGCCGGCTCGCCGACGCGCTGCTCGTCGCCTGCGAGCGGGCCGGGGTGGTGTTCCACCGGGCGCTCGTCGAGCGGCTCACGGTCGCCGGGGACCGGGCCCGCGGCGCCGTCCTCGCCGGCGGCGACGAGCTGGCGGCGGACCAGGTGGTGCTGGCCGCCGGCAGCCTGAGCGGCCGGCTGGCCGGCGTACCGGAGCGGGTGCTGCCGCCGGTCCGGCCCGTGAAGGGGCAGGTGCTGCGGCTGCGGGTGCCGCCCGCGTACGCGCCGTTCCTCTCCCGCACCGTCCGCGCGGTGGTCCGCGGCAGCCACGTCTACCTGGTGCCGCGCGAGAACGGGGAGCTGGTCGTCGGCGCGACCAGCGAGGAGCTGGGCTGGGACACCACCGTCACGGCGGGCGGCGTGTACGAGCTGCTGCGCGACGCGCACGAGCTGGTGCCGGGCATCACCGAGCTGCCGCTCACCGAGACCCGCGCCGGGCTGCGGCCCGGCTCCCCCGACAACGCGCCGCTGCTCGGCCCGAGCGCGCTGCCCGGTCTGCACCTGGCCACCGGCCACTACCGCAACGGGGTGCTGCTGACCCCCGTCACCGGCGACGTCATGGCCGAGGCCCTGACCACCGGGGCGCTGCCCGACGAGGCCCGCCCCTTCACCGCCCGCCGCTTCTCCCCCGTACACCTGGAGCACGCATGAACGTGTCCGTGAACGGAGCGCCCCGCGAGCTCGCGGACCCGCTCTTCCTCGACGCCCTCGTCGCGACCCTCACCGCCGCCCCCGCCGGGGTGGCCGCCGCCGTCAACGAGACGGTCGTCCCGCGCAGCCAGTGGGCCACGACCCCGCTCGGCGAGGGCGACCGGGTCGAGGTCCTCACCGCGGTGCAGGGGGGCTGAGCCGTGTCCGACGACGTGTTCCTGCTCGGCGACGCCGAGTTCTCCTCCCGCCTGATCATGGGCACCGGCGGGGCGCCCAGCCTCGACGTGCTCGACCGCTCCCTCGTCGCCAGCGGCACGCAGCTGACCACGGTCGCCATGCGCCGCCTGGACCCGACCGTGCGCGGCTCGGTGCTGTCCGTCCTGGACCGGCTCGGCATCCGCGTGCTGCCGAACACCGCGGGCTGCTACACCGCGGGCGAGGCCGTGCTCACCGCCCGGCTGGCCCGCGAGGCACTCGGCACCAACTGGATCAAGGTGGAGGTCATCGCCGACGAGCGGACCCTGCTGCCCGACCCGGTGGAGCTGCTGGACGCGGCCGAGACGCTGGTCGACGACGGTTTCGTCGTGCTGCCCTACACCAACGACGACCCGGTCCTCGCGCAGAAGCTGGAGGACGTGGGCTGTGCCGCGATCATGCCGCTGGGCTCGCCGATCGGCTCCGGGCTCGGCATCCGCAACCCGCACAACTTCGAGCTGATCGTGGAGCGGGCCGGGGTGCCGGTGATCCTGGACGCGGGCGCCGGGACGGCCTCCGACGCGGCCCTGGCGATGGAGCTGGGCTGCTCGGCGGTGATGCTGGCCTCGGCGGTGACCCGGGCCCAGGAGCCCGTCCTGATGGCCGAGGCGATGCGCCACGCGGTGGAGGCGGGCCGCCTCGCCCACCGCGCGGGCCGCATCCCGCGCCGCCGTTTCGCCGAGGCCTCCTCGCCGCACGAGGGCCGCGCCCGGCTCGACCCGGAACGGCCGGCGTTCTAGCGCGGGCCCGGCCGGGACCGCACGGCCCGGGCGGGTCGCCGCCCGGGTCCCCACGGGGGGCGCGCACGGGGGTCGCGCGCGTCACAACCGCGCTGCAGAGCGCCCGACGCGGGCGGGGGGCCCGTACGCGGCTCGTAGACTCGACGCCGTGGACACGACCCTTCAGGACCCCCTCGTCGGGCGGCTGCTCGACGGCCGCTACCGCGTCGACGCGCGCATCGCCGTCGGCGGGATGGCCACGGTCTACCGGGCCGTCGACACCCGCCTCGACCGGGTGCTCGCCCTCAAGGTGATGCACCCGGACCTCGCCACGGACGCCGCGTTCGTGGAGCGGTTCATGCGCGAGGCCAAGTCGGTCGCGCGCCTGGCGCACCCCAATGTCGTCGGGGTCTTCGACCAGGGCGCGGACGGCGCGTACGTGTACCTGGCGATGGAGTACGTCGCCGGGTGCACCCTCCGTGACGTGCTGCGCGAGCGCGGCGCGCTCGCGCCGCGGGCCGCCCTCGACATCCTGGAGCCGGTGCTGGCCGCGCTCGGCGCCGCGCACCGGGCCGGGTTCGTGCACCGGGACATGAAGCCCGAGAACGTCCTCATAGGGGACGACGGCCGGGTGAAGGTCGCCGACTTCGGTCTCGTACGGGCCGTGGGCTCGGCCACCGACACCACCGGCGCGGTCCTCGGCACCGTCTCCTACCTCGCCCCGGAGCAGATCGAGCACGGCACCGCGGACACCCGCGCCGACGTGTACGCGTGCGGGGTCGTCCTGTACGAGATGCTGACGGGCGCCAAGCCGCACTCCGGGGACACCCCCGCCCAGGTGCTCTACCAGCACCTGAACACCGACGTGCCGGCGCCGTCCGCCGCCTTCCCGGGGCTCGCGCCGGAGCTGGACGACCTGGTGGCGGGCGCCACGGCGCGCGACCCGGAGCTGCGGCCGTACGACGCGGTCGCCCTGCTGGCGCTGCTCCGCGAGGCCCGCGCCGGGCTCGACGACGGGCAGCTGGACGCCGTACCGCCACGGGCGCACACGCCGGGGGGCTCCGGCTCCGAGGACCGCACCAGCGTCATCCCGCGACTGCTGCCCCAGCCGGTGGAGCACACCAGCCTGCTGCCGACCCCGCCGCCCGCGCCCCCGGCGTCACGACGCCGGACGGCACCCCGGGGGCCGTTCCTGATCGTCGCCGCCGTCCTGCTGGCCCTCGGCATCGGGGCCGGCGTCTGGTACATCAACTCGGGCCAGTTCACCCGGGTCCCCGCCGTCCTCGGCCAGAGCGAGGCGCAGGCCACCCGGCGCCTCGCGGACGCCGGCCTCGACGTGGGCGCGACCAAGCGCGCGTTCAGCGACGTGTACGAGCGGGGCACGGTCATGGCCACCGACCCCGGCACCGGCGAGCGCATCCGCGGCAACGGCACGGTGACGCTGACCGTCTCCCGCGGCCCCGAGATCGTGAAGGTCCCGAACCTGAAGGGCGTCCCCCTCGCCGACGCGAGGAAGCAGCTGACCGACGAGGGACTGGCCCCCGGGGTGATCACGTACGCCTTCAGCCAGGCCGTCGCGCAGGGCGCCGTCATCAGCTCGGACCCGGAGCCCGGCACGGAGCGCGCCCCGGAGTCGGCCATCGCCCTGGTGGTCAGCAAGGGCACGCCGATCGACGTCCCGGACGTCACGGGCGAGTCGGTGGCCGACGCCACCGCCACGCTCCAGGACGCCGGCCTCACGGTGACGGTGGCCCCGGAGCGGATCAACTCGCCCGAGGACGCCGGGGCCGTCGCCGCGCAGTCCCTCGCCGAGGGCAGCCGGGCCGCCAAGGGCGACACGATCACCCTCACCGTCTCCAAGGGCCCCCGGATGGTCGAGGTGCCGGACGTCGTCGACATGAAGACCGACGAGGCCCGCGCCGAGCTGGAGTCGGCCGGCTTCGAGGTGAGGATCGAGAAGACCTTCCCCTTCCTCGGCGACACGGTCACCGGCCAGTCCGCGGAGGGCGGCTCCACCGCCGCCGAGGGCTCCACCATCACGCTCACGATCAAGGGACTGTAGAGACTCATGCGCAACCCCGTCGGCGGACATGTCCCCGTGGCCGGCGGCCTCGCCACGACCGGTCTCGGCTACGCGCGCGAGCTCGGCGCCGAGACCGTGCAGGTCTTCGTCGCCAACCCGCGCGGCTGGGCCACCCCGGTCGGCAACCCGGCCCAGGACGAGCTGTTCCGGGCCGGCTGCGAGGCCGAGGGCCTGTCCGCCTGGGTGCACGCCCCGTACCTGATCAACTTCGGCTCGCACACCGAGGCCACGGTGGACAGGTCGGTGGAGTCGATGCGCCACTCGCTGCGCCGCGGCCGGGAGATCGGCGCCAAGGGCGTGGTGGTGCACACCGGCTCGGCGACCGGCGGACGTCCGCGCGCCCAGGCGCTCGCGCAGGTGCGGGAGCGGATGCTGCCGCTGCTCGACGAGCTGACCCACGAGGACGACCCGTTCCTGCTGCTGGAGTCGACCGCCGGGCAGGGCTTCTCGCTCTGCTCGCGGGCGGAGGACTTCGGGCCGTACTTCGACGCGCTGGACCACCACCCGAAGCTGGGCATCTGCCTCGACACCTGCCACATCTTCGCCGCCGGGCACGACCTGACCGGCCCGGACGGCGCCGCCCGCACCCTGGACGAGCTGGTCGCGGTGGTCGGCGAGGGCCGGCTGAGACTGATCCACGCCAACGACTCCAAGGACGTGGTCGGAGCCCACAAGGACCGGCACGCGAACATCGGCGCGGGGCACATCGGCCAGGAGGCCTTCGGGAACCTCCTGAGCCACCCCGCCACCGACGGCGTGCCGTTGATCATCGAGACTCCGGGCGGCCCCGAGGGGCACCGGGCGGACGTGGAGCTGTTGAAGAAACTGCGTTGAGGAATACCCCAGGGGGGTATAACGTTCCCGTGTAGGCAGGAACGGCTACCCGACCTTTGGGGGCACCCATGCAGCACGACCCGCACACCGGTCACGAGCACCCCGCCACCCACGAGGGACACCACGAGCACCACGAAAACCACGCCCACCACCAGGGACACGAGGACCACGGACACCACGGTCACCACCTGGGCACGGGCAAGGTCTCCTGGTCCATGGCGGCCAAGGCGACGCTCCACTGCCTCACCGGCTGCGCCATCGGCGAGGTCCTGGGCATGATCATCGGCACCGCGCTCGGCTGGGGCAACCTGTCGACGATGATCCTGGCGATCGCCCTGGCCTTCTTCTTCGGCTACGCGCTCACCCTGCGCGGCATCCTCGCGGCCGGCGTCGACTTCAAGACCGCCTTCAAGGTCGCGCTCGCCGCCGACACCCTGTCCATCGCCGTCATGGAGCTCATCGACAACGGCGTCATCGCGCTGTGGCCGGGCGCCATGGACGCGCACCTGACCGAGTCGCTGTTCTGGATCGTCCTGGCGATCTCACTGGCGGTCGCCTTCGTCGTGACCACGCCCGTCAACAAGTGGATGATCGGCCGCGGCAAGGGCCACGCCGTCGTCCACCAGTACCACTAGAGCTCGGGGCCGTCGCCCGGCTCCTCCTGGTACGAGTAGCGCTGCTCCGTCCACGGGTCACCGATGTTGTGGTAGCCGCGCTCCTCCCAGAAGCCACGCCGGTCGGCGGCCATGTACTCCACGCCCCGCACCCACTTCGGGCCCTTCCAGGCATACAGGTGGGGCACCACGAGCCGCAGCGGGAAGCCGTGCTCGGCGGTGAGCAGCTCGCCGTCCTTGTGCGTGGCGAAGATCGTGCTCTCCGCGGCGAAGTCGGCCAGCCGCATGTTGGCGCTGTAGCCGTACTCCGCCCAGACCATCACGTGCGTGACACCGGGCGCGGGCGGGGCGAGCTCCAGGATCGTGCGGGCGGGGATCCCGCCCCATTCGGCCCCGACCATGCTGAACTTCGTCACGCAGTGCAGATCGGCCACGACGGAGCCGAAGGGCAGCGCCGAGAACTCCTCGTGGTTCCAGCAGTGCTTGTCGCCGTCGGCGGTCGCCCCGAAGACCCGGAACTCCCAGCGCTCCGGCTTGAAGCGCGGCACGGGACCGTAGTGGGTGACCGGCCAGCCGCGCTGAAGGCGTTGCCCCGGCGGAAGATCCGTCGCTCCTGCTTCCCGGCGTACTCCGCCCTCCGGCTGACCCATGTCATCCATGGTGACAGACGGCGAGGGGTGGTCATGACCAGTGACCGCCCGACATCCCGGGACATCCCGGCGTTCGGTACAACTCACAGTAAGCGTGCACTTACTGGACGCCACCCATGCGCACTGCGAGGATGCGGCCATCCTGCCCAGTGGCGGCGGTTACATACGTGGAAGGATCCTGAAGCGATGCAGGGCGACCCCGAGGTCCTCGAGTTCCTCAACGAGCAGCTGACCGGCGAACTCACCGCGATCAACCAGTACTGGCTGCACTACCGCATCCAGGACAACAAGGGCTGGACCAAGCTGGCCAAGTACACCCGCGAAGAGTCCATCGACGAGATGAAGCACGCGGACAAGCTGACCGAGCGCATCCTCATGCTCGACGGCCTGCCCAACTACCAGCGTCTCTTCCACGTCCGGGTGGGCCAGACGGTCAAGGAGATGTTCGAGGCCGACCGCCAGGTCGAGGTCGAGGCGATCGACCGGCTGCGGCGCGGGATCGAGGTCATGCGGGCCAAGGGCGACGTCACCTCGGCCAACCTCTTCGAGGAGATCCTGGCCGACGAGGAGCACCACATCGACTACCTGGACACCCAGCTGGAGCTGATCGAGCAGCTGGGCGAGGCGCTCTACTGCTCGACGCTCATCGAGCAGCCGAGCTAAGCGGCCTCGGACAGGTCCGCCGCCAGGGCCGGCACGCCCTGGTCCAGCAGCTCGCGCCGTGGGCAGTTGCCGCGCCCGAGGAGGGCCTGGATGCGCTTCACGCACGAACCGCAGTCCGTGCCGGCCTTGCAGGCCGAGGCGATCTGGCGGGGCGTGCAGGCGCCCGCCTCGGCATGGTCCTTCACCTGCTTCTCCGTGACACCGAAGCATGAGCAGACGTACACGCGGTTCACCTCCCGCCGGGATCGATAAGGCTAACCTAACCTTACCCGGCGGTCCGGGGCCGTAAAAGACCCGGATACGACGATGGGGCGCGGATCACATGGATCCGCGCCCCATCCTCGTAGGAAGCTCCCTACTGATCGCGGTACATCTCCGCGACCAGGAAGGCGAGGTCGAGCGACTGGCTGCGGTTGAGGCGCGGGTCGCAGGCGGTCTCGTAGCGCTGGTGCAGGTCGTCGACGAAGATCTCGTCGCCGCCGCCCACGCACTCGGTGACGTCGTCGCCGGTCAGCTCCACGTGGATGCCGCCGGGGTGGGTGCCGAGCTCCTTGTGGACCTCGAAGAAGCCCTTGACCTCGTCGAGCACGTCGTCGAAGCGACGGGTCTTGTGACCCGAGGCCGCCTCGAAGGTGTTGCCGTGCATCGGGTCGGTCACCCAGGCGACGGTCGCGCCCGAGGCGGTGACCTTCTCGACCAGCTCGGGCAGCTTGTCGCGGACCTTGTCGGCGCCCATGCGGACGATGAAGGTCAGCCGGCCGGGCTCGCGGTCGGGGTCGAGGCGGTCGATGTAGGTGAGCGCCTCCTCCGCGGTCGTCGTCGGACCCAGCTTGATGCCGATCGGGTTGGCGATCCGCGCGGCGAACTCGACGTGCGCGTGGTCCAGCTGACGGGTGCGCTCGCCGATCCAGACCATGTGGCCGGAGGTGTCGTAGAGCTTGCCGGTCCGCGAGTCCGTACGGGTCAGCGCGCCCTCGTAGTCGAGCAGCAGCGCCTCGTGCGAGGAGTAGAACTCCACGGCCTTGAACTCGGCCGGGTCGGTGCCACAGGCCTTCATGAAGTTCAGCGCGTTGTCGATCTCGCGGGCGAGCGCCTCGTAGCGCTGGCCCGACGGGGAGGACTTCACGAAGTCCTGGTTCCAGGCGTGCACCTGGCGCAGGTCGGCGTAGCCACCGGTGGTGAAGGCGCGGACCAGGTTCAGCGTCGACGAAGAGGCGTGGTACATCCGCTTCAGGCGCTCGGGGTCCGGGACGCGGGCGGCCTCGGTGAAGTCGAAGCCGTTGACGGAGTCGCCGCGGTAGGTCGGCAGGGTCACCCCGTCACGGGTCTCGGTGCCCTTGGAGCGCGGCTTGGAGTACTGCCCGGCGATGCGGCCGACCTTGACCACGGGCACGGAGGCCGCGTAGGTCAGGACGGCGCTCATCTGGAGCAGCGTCTTCAGCTTGGCGCGGATGTGGTCGGCGGACACGGCGTCGAAGGCCTCGGCGCAGTCACCGCCCTGGAGGAGGAACGCCTCGCCACGGGCGACGGCTCCCATCCGGGCGCGCAGCTGGTCGCACTCGCCCGCGAAGACGAGGGGGGGATAGCTCTGGAGCTCCGCGACGACGTCGCGCAGAGCCTCGGCATCGGGGTACTCAGGCTGCTGCGCCGCGGGCAGGTCTCGCCAGGTCGCCTTGGCGACGGCGTGGGTATCAGCGTTCACGGTCACGCCACCACAGTACGGTGCCGGAGGCCGCGTCCACGCCAGTGACCGATGGATGAGACGGGTGTGATCCGGCTCATGCGCTACGATCGGCGCCATGTTCACGCAGACGACCCAGAACTGGTGGTGGACCGCTCATCCGGCGGCCCACTGACTGCGCGTACACCGAAATCACGCGAAGGCCGCCCGAGGGGCGGCCTTTCTCGTACCCCGAGGCCGTTCCTCTCCGCATCCGAACCCCCATCGGAAGGAACGACACCCGCCATGGACCTCCCCCGTCTCCTCTCCCGCCTCCTCGACGACTCCTGCCCGCCGTTCGCCCTGCTGCGCCGGCGCACACCGGGCCGGGACCACGACACCGTCGAGGTGCTGATCGGCCCGGTGCACGAGGCCGGGCGGCTCGCCGAGCTGCCGGTGGGCCCGCGGCCGACGCTGGCGCTCGTCCCGTTCCGGCAGATCCGCGAGCGCGGCTTCGAGGTGCGCGACGACGGCACCCCGCTCTCCGTACTGGTCGCCGAGGAGGCCTACGAGCTGCCGCTCGCCGAGGTCCTGGACCGGCTGCCGGCCCATGACGTACGGGTCGAGGGCGGCGGGTTCGACGTCGGCGACGAGGAGTACGGCCGGATCGTGCGGCGGGTGATCGACGAGGAGATCGGCGGCGGCGAGGGCGCGAACTTCGTCATCCGGCGCACCTACACCGGCGAGATCCCGGGCTTCGGGCGGGCCGACGCGCTGGCCCTGTTCCGGCGGCTGCTCGCCGGCGAGCGGGGGGCGTACTGGACCTTCGTGGTGCACACAGGGGACAGGACGCTCGTGGGCGCGAGCCCGGAGGTGCACGTGCGGATGTCCGGCGGGACGGTCGTGATGAACCCGATCAGCGGCACCTTCCGCTACCCGTCGGGGGCCGCGCCGACCGCCGAGCAGCTGCTGTCGTTCCTCTCCGACCGGAAGGAGACCGAGGAGCTCTCCATGGTGGTCGACGAGGAGCTGAAGATGATGTGCACCGTCGGCGACCGGGGCGGGGTGGTGATCGGGCCCCGTCTGAAGGAGATGGCCCACCTCGCCCATACGGAGTACGAGCTGCGCGGCCGGTCCTCGCTCGACGTGCGCGAGGTGCTGCGCGAGACGATGTTCGCGGCGACCGTGACCGGCTCCCCGGTGCAGAACGCCTGCCGGGTGATCGAGCGGCACGAGGTCGGGGGCCGCGGCTACTACGCGGGGGCGTTGGCCCTGCTCGGCACCGACGAGAACGGGGCGCAGACCCTCGACTCCCCCATCCTGATCCGCACCGCCGACATCTCGCCCGGGGGGCGGCTGCGGGTCCCGGTCGGCGCGACCCTCGTCCGGCACTCCGACCCTGCGGGCGAGGTCGCCGAGACCCACGCCAAGGCGGCGGGCGTGCTGACCGCGCTCGGCGTGCGGGAGGGGCGCCCCGCCGACGCGGGCACGGTGCCGCCGCGACTGGCGGAGGACCCCAGGGTCCGGGCGGCGCTCGACGCGCGCCGGGCGGACCTGGCGCCGTTCTGGCTGAGGATGCAGGCCCGTTCCGCGGAGCTGTCGGGGCACGCGCTGGTCGTGGACGCCGAGGACACCTTCACGGCGATGCTGGCGCACCTGCTGCGCTCCTCGGGCCTGGAGGTGTCGGTGCTGCGCTACGACGAGCCGGGGCTGCGCGAGCTGGCGCTGGCGCACGAGGGGCCCGTGGTGCTCGGGCCCGGTCCCGGGGACCCCTCGGACGCCGCCGACCCGAAGATGCGCTTCCTGCGCGGGCTCACCGCCGAGCTCCTGCGCGGGCACCGGCACGGTCTGCTCGGGGTCTGCCTGGGCCATGAGCTGATCGCGGCCGAACTGGGCCTGGAGATCGTCCGCAAGCGGGTCCCGTTCCAGGGCGCGCAGGTGCGGATCGACCTGTTCGGGCAGGAGCGCACGGTCGGCTTCTACAACAGCTTCACGGCGCGGTGCGACGAGCGGACGGCGACCGAGCTGGCGCTGCACCGGATCGAGGTGAGCCGGGACACGGGCACGGACGAGGTGCACGCGCTGCGCGGGCCGGGCTTCGCGGGCGTGCAGTTCCACCCGGAGTCGGTCCTGACGAAGGAGGGGGCCGCCGTGACCGCCTCGCTCCTCGCGGGCGTGCTCGTCTAGTCGCTACGGCGTCGTCGGCGGCGTCTGCGTACGCGGCACCAGGACGTTCTCGTCGCGCCGCCGCGCGAGGTAGTTGAGGACGTTCTGGACCGTGGTGTCGATGATCTGCCCGACCGCGTCGACCGTGTAGTAGGCCTGGTGGGAGGTGACCACCACGTTGGGGAAGGTCACCAGGCGGGCCAGGGTGTCGTCCTCGACGACCTCCAGGGACCTGTCGAGGAAGAAGAGCCCGGCCTCCGCCTCGTACACGTCGAGTCCGACGCCCGTGAAGCGGCCCGCGCGCAGTTCGCGGACGAGGGCCTCGGTGTCGACGAGGCCGCCGCGGCTGGAGTTCACCAGGATGGCGTCGCCCTTCATCATGCCGAGCGCGGCGGCGTCGATGAGGTGGTGGGTGGCCGGGAGCAGCGGCACGTGCAGGCTGATGAGGTCGGCCTCGGCGAGGAGCTGCTCCTTCTCCACGTACTTCATGCCGAGTTCGAGGCAGGCGGGGTTCTCGACGACGTCCCAGCCGAGCAGGTTCATGCCGAAGCCGTGGGCGATCCGGGTGAACGACTCGCCGATCTTGCCGGTGCCGAGGACGCCGACCGTGCGCCCGCGCAGGTCGCGGCCCATGAGCCCGTCGAGCCGGAAGTCGAAGTCCCGGGTGCGGTTGGAGGCGCGGACGATCCGCCGGTTGACGCCCATCGCGAGGGTCCAGGCGAACTCGGCGACGGAGTAGGGCGAGTAGTACGAGACGCGGGCGACCGTGAGCCCCAGCCGCTCGGCCACGTCGAGGTCGATGTTGTTGAAGCCGGTGGAGCGCTGGGCGATCATCTGGGTCCCGCCGGCCGCGAGGGACTGCAGCACCCGGTGGTTGAGGTTGGCGTTGACGCTGGTCGACACGACCTCGTAGCCGGCGGCGATGGGGGCGGTGTCCTCGGTGAGGAAGACGTCCACGCAGCGCACCTCGTGGTGCCCCGCGAAGGCCTTCTCGATCAGCGGCTTCTCGTCCGTCTGCACACCGAATGCCAGGATCTCCACGGGCCCTCCAGGGATTGCGCCGTATATGTCTGGTTACGGGAGCGAATATACGGGCTCCCCCGGCGGGCCGCCCTCAGCCGAAGAACACCCCCGCCTCCGCGTACAGCGCGGGGTCGACCGTCTTGAGCCGGGCGGTGGCGGCGGCCAGCGGGACCCGGACCACCTCCGTGCCGCGCAGCGCCACCATCGTGCCGTGCGCCCCGTCCCGTACGGCGTCCACGGCGTGCAGCCCGAACCGGGTGGCCAGCCAGCGGTCGAAGGCGCTCGGGCTGCCGCCGCGCTGGACGTGCCCGAGCACGGTGGTGCGGGCCTCCTTGCCGGTGCGCCGCTCGATCGCGGCCGCCAGCCACACCCCCACCGAGCCCTCGACCACGAGGCCGTCGCGTGGCCGCGCCCCCTCGGCGACGACGAGGATCGGGGCGTACGTGGCCTCGAAGCGGGAGGCGACCCAGGCGCAGACCTGGTCGAGGTCGAAGCGCTGCTCGGGGACGAGGATGACGTTGGCCCCGCCGGCCAGCCCGGCGTGCAGCGCGATCCAGCCGGTGTGCCGGCCCATCACCTCCACGACGAGGACCCGCCGGTGGGAGTCGGCGGTGGTGTGCAGCCGGTCGATGGCCTGGGTGGCGATGCCGACGGCGGTGTCGAAGCCGAAGGTCCAGTCGGTGGCCGACAGGTCGTTGTCGATGGTCTTCGGCACGCCCACGCACGGCACCCCGTGCTCGGCGTGCAGCCGGGCGGCGATGGCCAGGGTGCCGCGCCCGCCGATGGCGATCAGCGCGTCGGTCCGGCGCTTGGCCAGCTGCTCCCCGATCCGCCGCACCCCGTCCGGGACGCCGAAGGGGTCGGTGCGGGAGGAGCCGAGCACGGTGCCGCCGCGCGGCAGGATGCCGCGGACGGCCCGCACGTCCAGCGGGACCGTGTCGCCCTCGACGACCCCGCGCCAGCCGTCGCGGAAACCGGTGAAGCTCCAGCCGTGCTCCTGGACGCCCTTGCGGACGACCGCTCGGATCACCGCGTTGAGCCCGGGGCAGTCGCCGCCGCCGGTCAGCACACCGACGTGCATGGGCACTCCTTCGCCGTACGTGGGGGGATGCGGCCCACGCTAGTGGTGGGCCGGGTCGCCCCGACACGGCGAACCGAGTGAATCAGGCGTCGTCGAGGCCGCGCTCGATGGCGTACCGGACGAGCTCGACCCGGTTGTGCAGCTGCAGCTTGCCGAGGGTGTTCTGGACGTGGTTCTGCACCGTGCGGTGCGAGATGACCAGCCGCTCGGCGATCTGCTTGTAGCTCAGCCCCTTGGCGACCAGGCGCAGCACCTCGGTCTCCCGCTCGGTCAGCTGCGGCGCCTTCGGCTCGTCGGCGCCGGCCGCCGGGAGCGGCTCGGAGGCGAGCCGCCGGTACTCGCCGAGGACCAGGCCCGCCAGGCCCGGCGTGAAGACGGGGTCGCCGACGGACGTGCGGCGCACCGCGTCGATCAGCTCCTCGGTGCTGGCCGACTTCAGCAGGTAGCCGGTGGCGCCGGACTTCACCGCCTCCAGGACGTCGGCGTGCTCGCCGCTCGCGGAGAGCACCAGGACCCGCAGCCGCGGGTCGGCGCCGACGAGCTCCTTGCAGACCTGGACGCCCGGCTTGAGCGGCAGGTTCAGGTCGAGGACCAGGACGTCCGGGCCGGCGGCCGCCGCGCGCCGCACCGCCTGCTCGCCGTCGCCCGCGGTGGCCACCACGTCGAGGCCCGCCTCGGCGAGGTCGCGGGCCACCGCGTCCCGCCACATCGGGTGGTCGTCGACGACCATCACCTTGATCTGCTGCTGCTCGCTCACTTCGTTCCCGCCTTCCCCCGCCGCTCCCGCGGTGCCCGCGGGACTTTCAGTTCCACTTCGGTGCCCTGGCCCGGGACCGAGATCAGTTCGGCGCTGCCGCCGAGGTCCCGCAGTCTGCCCCGGATGGACAGGGCGACGCCCATCCGGCCCTCGCCCTCGGCCTGGGCGAGCCGGCCCTCGGGGATCCCGGGGCCGTCGTCCCGGACCGTCACGATCACCTCGTCGCCCCAGTCCTCGACCAGGATCCAGGCCCGCGCGCCGTCGCCCGCGTGCACCCGCACATTGTCCAGGGCGGCGCCGACGGCGGCGGCCAGTTCGCGGGCGGCGGGGGGCGGCAGGAGGACCGGGGTGCCCGGGTCGGACAGGGTCACCCGGGAGCCGGCGCGCGGCACGAGCAGGGCGCGCAGGTCGAGGTCGGCGCCGGAGCGGAGCTCGTCGTCGGGCTCCTCCACGACCCGGACGACCGCGCCCTCGGACTCGTCCTCGGAGACGTACGAGGTACGGGTGAGCCCGCCGGCGACCAGGGTGCGCAGGGCGACCTCCTGCTCGCCGGCCATCCGGCCCAGCTCGGCCGCCTCGCCGCCGAGCGCGGTGCCGCGCCGCTGCACCATGGCGAGGACCTGGAGCACGCTGTCGTGGATGTCGCGGGCGAGCCGCTCCCGCTCGCGGGTCGCGGCCTCGATCTCCAGGGCGCGGGCGAGGGTGCGCTCGGAGGCGCGGGCGACCTCGACCACGTACCCGATGGCGATGGAGGCGACCCAGACGAGCAGCACGTTGTGCAGGGTGTCGCGGCTGGGGTGGCCGCGCTCGATGATGTTGGCGACGGCCACGAGGGAGGAGGCGAAGCCCGCCCAGCGCCAGCCGCCCTTGATCGCGTACGCGAGGACGGCGCCCGCCGTCCATATGGAGGGGAGGGTGGTGCCGTCCATCGACTGGGCCTGCTCGTCGGCGAGCGGGGTGAGGAGGATGCCGGCGAGGGCGAGGGTGAGGTCGGCGACGAGGAAGCGCCGGGTGCAGCTGACCGCGCTCGCCACCTTGGGGAGGGTGGCGAGGGTCCAGACGCACATGACGGCGAGGAAGCCGACCGCCACCCAGGGGCGTTCGTAGCGGCCGTGCCCGAAGGCGAAGAGCAGTACCGCGTAGATCATCGTCAGGACGCGGTACGCGGTGAGCGCGCGCCACAACGGCTGCTCGACCGACATGCGCACGACCCGTTCGCGCCTGGCCATCTTCCCCACCCCTGGGCGCTCCCCTCGTCAGAGGGTCAGGCGCCGGACTCTTCCCGTGCCGCGATCTCGGCCTTGACGGCCTCCTTGGCGGCCTTCTGGGCATCGGCGATCTGCCGCTTGGCGGCGGTCGCGTAGATGTCCACGTACTCCTGGCCGGAGAGCTTCATGATCTCGTACATGACCTCGTCCGTCACCGAGCGCAGGATGAAGCGGTCGCCCTCCATGCCCTGGTAGCGGGTGAAGTCGAGCGGCTTGCCGATCCGGATGCCCGGGCGCATCAGCTTGGGGACGACCTTGCCGGGCGGCTGGATCTTCTCGGTGTCGATCATGGCGATCGGGATCACGGGGGCGCCGGTGGCGAGCGCCACGCGGGCGAGGCCGCCGGGCTTGCCGCGGTACAGGCGTCCGTCGGGCGAGCGGGTGCCCTCGGGGTAGATGCCGAAGAGGCCGCCGCCCTCGATGACCTCGATGCCGGCCTTGATCGCCGCCTCGCCCGCGCCGCGGGCTCCGGAGCGGTCCACCGGGAGCTGGCCGACGCCCTTGAAGAAGGCGGCCGTCAGCTTGCCCTTGACGCCGGGGGTGGTGAAGTACTCGGCCTTGGCGATGAAGGTCACCTTGCGGTCGAGGACCGCGGGCAGGAAGAAGGAGTCCGAGAAGGAGAGGTGGTTGCTCGCGAGGATCGCCGGCCCCTCGGCGGGGATGTTCTCCAGGCCCTCCACCCAGGGCCTGAAGGCGAGCTTCAGGGACCCGCCGAGAGAGAACTTCATTGCGCCGTAGATCAACTCGCCATGCCTTCCGTGTGCCGTCACGACGACTTTATCCCGTACGGGCCCGGCCGGACCGCCGTGGGCGGCGCGGGCGCACCGGGCCGTCGTGCTCCTTCGTGCGAACGGCCCTGGTCGGTGTCGGTCCGGTCGCGTACGGTGAAAGCCTTCCCCTTTCCGTCGCCGCTTCGGGCGTCCGCGAGAGCCAGGCCCGAAGTCGAACCCGAACAGGAGACCCCGTGCCGGTCCTTCCTGGAGCCGAGCCGTACCGCCACGAGGGCGGAGAGGTCGGCGTACTCCTCTGTCACGGATTCACCGGTTCCCCGCAGTCGCTGCGTCCCTGGGCCGAGTACCTGGCCGAGCGCGGCCTCACGGTGTCGCTGCCGCTGCTGCCCGGGCACGGCACGCGCTGGCAGGACATGCAGCTCACCACCTGGGAGGACTGGTACGCGGAGGTCGACCAGGCCCTGCGCGAGCTGTCCGCCCGCTGCGAGCGGGTCTTCGTCATGGGCCTGTCGATGGGAGGGGCGCTGACCCTGCGGCTCGCGGCACGGCACGGCGAGGCGGTCAGCGGCATCGTCCTGGTCAACCCGGGCAACAAGGTGCACGGCCTGGCCGCGAAGGCGCTGCCGGTGGTCCGGCACCTGGTGCCGTCGACCAAGGGCATCGCCAGCGACATCGCGAAGCCGGGCGCGGCCGAGGTCGGCTACGACCGGGTGCCGCTGCACGCGGCGCACTCGCTGCGGCGCTTCTTCCAGGTCGTGGACGCGGAGCTGCCGCAGGTGACGCAGCCGATGGTGCTGCTGCACAGCCCGCGGGACCACGTGGTGCCGCCGGTGGACTCGGCGCGCGTGCTGAGCCGGGTCTCGTCGACGGACGTGAAGGAGGTCCTGCTGGAACAGAGCTACCACGTGGCGACGTTGGACCACGACGCGGAGCGGATCTTCGATGAGAGCTGGGCGTTCGTGTCCCGGCTCGCTCCGGAACTCGTCGGCGAGAAGGGGAGCGCGAGCGGTGGCTGAGCAGCAGGACGGGGAGCGCGAGCCGCAGCCCATCGACGAGGAGGCGGCCTGGGCCGCGATCGTCGCGGGCTACGGCGAGGAGCCGGTGGACCCGCCGGGCACCAGGCCGTTCCGGCCGGTGGAGGACCTGGCGCTGCCGCCGATGCCCGAAAAGGGCGGGGCGGCGGCGAAGCCGGACAAGTTCAGGAAGCCGGCGGCCGAGGACGAGGGCGCGGCGGGCGCGGCGGGCACGGAGGACGCCGAGGGCGGGGCGGACGACGCCGACGGCGCGAACGGCACCGACGGCACCGACGGTGGCTCCGAGGGGGCCGGGCGGCCCGCGCTCGGCTCGTCGATCGTCTTCGCGCCGGGTGTGGGCGTCGGCCCGCGCGACTACTCGGTGGCCGACCCGGACGAGGCGCCGGAGGGCGCGAAGGGCAAGGGCCGCAAGGGCGCGGACGATTCCGACGAGGGCCATTTCGTCCCGCCGGAGCCGCCGCCGCTGCCGGAGGCCGACACGACGACCAAGTTCGCCTGGCTCGCGGTGGTCGGGGGCCCGGTCCTGCTGCTGCTCGCGGTGCTGCTCCAGTGGGACATGACCTGGTGGCTGACCACCCTGTGCGTGGGCGGCTTCCTGGGCGGCTTCGTGACGCTGGTGGCCCGGATGAAGCACGACGACGAGGACGAGGACGGCTTCGACGACCCGGGGCGCGGGGCGGTCGTGTAGCTCCTCAGGAGGGGGACGCGGCAGGGATACGGACCACCGCCAGCACCGGCAGGTGGTCCGTCGCCGTTCTCAGGTCGTGCGGGTCGAGGTCCGTGGGGACGCCGCAGGTGAGGATCTCGATGCCCGGGGTGGCGAGGACCGCGTCGATGCGCTGGTGCGGGGCGGTCGTGCCGAAGGTGTGTTCGGCGCCCCAGGGGCTGGTGGCCCAGCCGTCCTGGAGCTCCTTGGCGAGGCGGCCGAAGCCGCGCCCGCCGGGGCCCTCGTTGAGGTCGCCGGCGACGATCACGTGCGGGGTGCCGAGGGCGGCGACCCGGTCGAGGACGAGCCCGGCCTGGGCGTAGCGCTCGTCGGCGCGCAGGCTCAGGTGGCAGCTGACGAGTCCGACCCGGGCGCCGCCGAGGCGGACCACGGCGGTGGCGAGGCCGCGCCGGTGGAGTCCCGGGGTGAGCGGGAGGAGGACGTCCTCGGTGCGTTCGACGGTGGCCCGCAGGGAGCACAGCAGCATGGGTCCGGCGGCGGTGGCGCCGCCGCCGAGGACCACGAGTTCGCTCTTGGCCGCGAGCCGGGCCGCGTGCTTGCGCCAGCGGAAGAAGCGCGGGGCCTCCTGGACGAAGACCAGGTCGGGGGCGCAGGCCCGGATCACCCGGGCGAGGGCGTCCTCGTCGTCGCGCATCGAGCGGATGTTGTAGGACAGGACCCGGACGACGGCCGAACCGTCCGATTCCGTACGGGACTTGGGCAGCTCGCTGATCGAGGTGTTCGCACCGGTCGCCATGGGCCCAAGATAGGCGCAGTGCCCGCCGCGCCCCAGAGGGCGCGACGGGCACTGCCGCGAAGGGGTGGCCGCCGGGAGTCAGCCCTGGCGGGCCAGGTCGGCCGCGCCGACCAGTCCGGCCTTGTTGCCGAGCTGCGCGGCGAGCACCTGCGCGTGCGGACGCCACTGGCCGCCGATCAGCCAGCGCCGGAAGGACTTGCGGATCGGGTCCAGGACCAGCTCGCCCTCGTCGGAGACGCCGCCGCCGACGATGAACGCCGAGGGGTCGAAGAGCGAGGCCAGGTCGGCGAGGCCCGCTCCGGCCCAACGGGCCAGCTCGCGGAAGGAGTCGACGGCGACCGGGTCGCCCGCGCGGGCGGCCTCGCTGATGTGCTTGCCCTCGATGCCCTCGGGGGTGCCGTCGCCGAGCCCGAGCAGGACCGCGGCGTGCTCGGGGGTGGCGGCGGCGCGCTGCTTCGCGTACCGGACGAGGGCGCGGCCGGAGGCGTACTGCTCCCAGCAGCCCTGGCTGCCGCAGCCGCACAGCAGGCCGTCGGGGACGACCCGGATGTGGCCGAACTCGGCGGCGACGCCGAAGCGGCCGCGGCGCAGCTTGTTGCCGATGATGATGCCGCCGCCGAGGCCGGTGCCGAGGGTGATGCAGATGACGTCCTCGTGGCCCTGGCCGGCGCCGAAGCGGTACTCGCCCCAGGCGGCGGCGTTGGCGTCGTTCTCCACGACCACGGGGAGGCCGACCCGCTGCTCGACCTTGTCCTTCAGCGGCTCGTGCCGCCAGTCGATGTTCGGCGCGAAGAGGACGGTGGCGCGCTTGTCGTCGACGTAGCCCGCGGCTCCGATGCCGACGGCCTCGATCTGGTGCCCCTTGCCGGCCTCGGAGACCGCGGCGCAGATGGCGTCGACGATGCCCTCGGGGGTCGGCGGGGTGGGCACGGTGTGGGTGTCGAGGATCTTGCCGTCCTCGTCGACCACGCCGGCCGCGATCTTCGTGCCGCCGATGTCGACGCCGATGGTGAGTGCCATGTGTCCCTCAGTTTTCGGTCGAGCCCCGCTAGGGCCAACCGTACCCGAGGGGGAGGGCGCTCCCGATCAGTCCAGATCGATGTGCTGCCCGGTTCCCGGGCCTTCGTCGCGGCCCTCGTCGCGCGGATCACCCGGTTCCGTGCCGCGGGTGTCGCCGCGGGTCCAGCGGGTCTCGTGGCCCTGGACGGCCGAGCGGTAGGCGGCGAGGAGCTCGTTGCCGGCGGCCGCAAGGTGGTCGAAGACCTCCGGATTGCGCTCGATGACGGGCTCGACCAGGGACTTCGCCTGGTTGACGACCTGGTGGACGGTCTCGGCGGCCTGGCCGCCGAGGAGGGGGCCGCCGAGGGTGCCGGAGAACTTCTCGGCGACGGCCTCGAACAGCTTGCGGAACTCCTCGGCCGGGGTGCCGGGCTCCTCGCCGCGCTCGGCACGGCGGCGGGCCTTCTCGGCCTCCAGGTCCTCGGCGCAGGCCTTGGCCCAGGCGTCCCCATCGCTCATGGCGTACTCCTCAGGTTCTCTACCGTCGACGGTACACGCCTCGCGGGGGCTCAGGGAGCGGCCTTCGGCCAGAGTCCGGGGTCGGGAGTGAAGCGGATCCGGAGGTCGCCCTCGACGAGTCCGGCGCCGGTGACGGCGCAGCGGCGCAGTACGGCCGGGAGCGGGACGTTGCGGCGGAAGGGTCCGGCGGAGAGGAGCAGTTCGTCGCCGCGGCGGACCAGGGAGAGGGCCTCCTTGACGGCGCCGGGCAGCGGGACGTGCCAGACCAGGATGCCGTCCGCCTCGCGCCGGTCCTCGACCCGCCAGCCGGGCGCGGGGGCGGCGGGCCGGTCCTCGACGGCGAGCAGGGCGAGGTCCTCGGGGCCGCGGGGCGCCCGTCCGAGGTGCGGCAGCTCGCGCACGGCGGGGTGCTCCTCGCGCAGGGCGGCGAGGTGTCGGTGCTGCTCGGCGGCGAGGCCGGCGAACCAGGGGTCCGCGGAGTCGGCGGGCAGCACCCGGTTGGCGACGACGGCGTCGAGGGCGAGGCCCTGGAGGGCGAGGCCGAGGCGGGCGGTGCGCAGGGCGTCGGAGGCGGCGGGTCCGGGCTCGACGACGAGCCGGACGCGGGTGTCCGGGGAGTCGACGACGTCCTGGACGGCGGCGAGCTCCGCCTCCCAGCGGGCGGTGGTCTCGTACAGCCACTGTGCGGGCAGGGGTACGCCGGCGAGCTGGGCGAGCATGGGGCGCAGCGCGCGGGCGGCCTGCCGCTCGGGGGGCAGCAGGCGGCGCAGGTAGCGGCGCAGCTGTTCGGGCAGGGCGAGCAGGGCGAGGGCCTCGCGCAGCGGGGGCAGGTCGACGACGACCAGGTCGGCGTCGGTGGCCGCCGCGTCCCGTACGGCCCTGAGCAGGGCGAACTGGGCGCTGCCGGGGAGCTCGGTGAGCTCGGCGTCCTCGAAGGGGGTGGTGCCGAGGAGGTCCAGGGCGGTGGCGGAGCGGGACTGGAGGGCGAGGAACTCCCTGCGGAAGTCCGCGGCGGGTTCGGGGGTGAGGAGGCGGAGGGTGTCCGCGGAGGTCGTCGACGCGGGGTCGGCGTCCGCCGACACCAGCTGGACACGGCGGCCCGCCTTCGCCTCGGCGAGGGCCGTGCCCGTGGCGACGGCGGTGCGTCCGGCTCCGCCGGTTCCGGTGACGAGGATGATCCGCATGGGGCGACCGTACCGGTGCCCCGCGCCGTCCCGTGCGCCCACCCGTCCCGCCCCGGCGGGACGAGCCCCCACGGGGCCGGAGCCGGGGGCGGGCAGGCAGACGGACGGGCGGACGGACAGGGCCAGGGTGGAGATCCCGGGAAGGTCGGTCTCTCGGTTACTTCGCCGACTCGACGCGCTGCTTCAGGCCCTGGAGGGCGCGGTCGATGATGACCTTCTCGGCCTTGCGCTTGATCATGCCGAGCATGGGGATCTTGACGTCGACGGTCAGCTGGTAGGTGACCTCGGTGCGGGCGCCGCCGGCGGCCGGGGCGAGGCGGTAGGAGCCGTCGAGGGAGCGGAGCATCTGGGACTTGACGAGGGTCCAGCTGACCTCGTCGTCGCCGGTCCAGGTGTAGGCGAGAGTGTGGTCGTCCTTGATGGCGCCCGCGTCGAGGAGGAGGCGGACCTTCTCCGCGCGGCCGGCCCCGTCGGTCTCCAGGACCTCGGCCTCCTTCACCTCGCCCGTCCACTCGGGGTAGCGCGCGAAGTCGGCGATCACGCTCATGACCTCGGCCGGGGCCGCCTCGATGGTGATGCTCGAGCTGGTGTGTTCCGCCATCGCGGGCGCTCCTCGTAAGGACAGGTGGGGGACGGTACGGATCGTGCGGTGACCTACGTCGGAAAAGAGGCTATCGCGCCGTCATCGGGCATCCGTCACCACTCCAGCGTCCACGGCCGGCCGGTCGCCGCGAAGTGGCCGACGTTCACGCACTCGGTCGCGCCGATCCGCATCCGGCGGGCCAGCGGCTGGTGGACGTGGCCGAAGAGGGCGTAGCGGGGGCGGACCCGGTGGATGGCGTCGAGCAGGGCGCGGCTGCCGCGTTCGAAGCGGCGGGCGACGGTGTCGTAGGTGAGCTCGGCGACGTCCGGCGGGATGTGGGAGCAGAGCACGTCGACCTCGCCGAGGGCCTCGACCTTGGCCGCGTACTCCTCTTCGGAGATCTCGTACGGGGTGCGCATGGGGCTGTGCAGGCCGCCGCCGACGAAGCCGAAGACGAGGCCGCCCAGCTCGATCCGGTCGCCGTCGAGGACGGTGGTGCCGGGGCGGGCGTACTCGGGCCAGAGGCCGGGGACGTCGACGTTGCCGTAGGTCGCGTACGTGGGGGTGGGGAAGGCGGCGAACATCTCGGCGTACTGGCGGCGGACGGCGGACTCGATGGCGGTGGCGCGGTCGATGCCGAGCTCGGCCCAGAGACGGCGGCCCAGGTCGCGGGCCTCGTCGAAGCGGCGGGCGGTGCGCAGTTCGACGATGAGGTCGGCGTTCTCCACGCCGAAGAGGTCGGGGAAGATTCCGCGCGCGTGATCGGCGTAGTCGAGGAAGAGCACCAGGTCCCCGAGGCATATGAGGGCGTCGGCGCCCTCCCCCGCCGTGGCGAGGGCCCCGGTGTTGCCGTGTACGTCGCTCACCACGTTGATCCTCATGGCGTCAGCGTAGGGGGCGGGGCCTCCCGTGTGGTGCCGCACGGTCGGACCTGCGGTTACTTCCGAGTCGGGAAAGCGGTGGATTACTGTGCGCGAAGCAACGCCATACACGTGTGACGCATGGAACATCTGGCCAGGACCCCCTATCCGGAACCGCGTACTGATGGGTAACGTCCGGGCAGTCCGGTCGTGCTCACCCCCACTGAGCACCTGCCCGATCTTGGACCGCACCGACGCATCACACAGAGCCGTGGCGCCGGCGCCCGATGAGGAGCAGCAGTCTTGCGCGAGTTCAGCCTTCCGGCCCTGTACGAGGTCCCCACGGACGGCAACCTGACGGATCTCATCCGCCGCAACGCCGCACAGCACCCAGATGTCGCCGTGATGGGACGCAAGGTGGCCGGCGGCTGGGAGGACGTCACCGCCAAGCAGTTCCTCGCCGAGGTCCGCGGGGCCGCCAAGGGCCTGATCGCCGCCGGCGTCGAGCCCGGCGACCGGGTCGCGCTGCTCTCCCGCACCCGCTACGAGTGGGTGCTCCTCGACTTCGCGATCTGGAGCGCGGGCGCCGTGACGGTGCCGGTGTACGAGACCAGCTCGCCGGAGCAGATCCAGTGGATCCTCGGCGACTCGGGCGCCTCGCTCGCCCTCGTCGAGTCCGCCGCGCACGAGGCCTCGGTGGCGTCGGTCCGGGCCGGTCTGCCCGACCTCAAGGGTGTCTGGCAGATCGACGCGGACGCCGTCGCGCGGCTGACGGAGAGCGGTGCGGAGGTCTCCGACGAGGCGCTGGACCGCCGGATGTCCTCCGCGCACGCGGACGACCCGGCCACGATCGTCTACACCTCGGGCACCACGGGCCGCCCCAAGGGCTGCGTGCTGACGCACCGCGCCTTCTTCGCCGAGTGCGGCAACGTCGTCGAGCGGCTGAAGCCGCTGTTCCGTACGGGCGAGTGCTCGGTCCTGCTCTTCCTGCCGGCCGCGCACGTCTTCGGCCGGCTGGTCGAGGTCGCCTCCGTGATGGCGCCGATCAAGCTGGGCTGCCTGCCCGACATCAAGAACCTCACCGACGAGCTGGCCTCCTTCCGGCCGACGCTGATCCTCGGTGTGCCGCGGGTCTTCGAGAAGGTCTACAACTCGGCGCGGGCCAAGGCGCAGGCGGACGGCAAGGGCAAGATCTTCGACAGGGCCGCGCACACGGCCATCGCGTACAGCCGGGCGCTGAGCACCCCGCAGGGCCCGTCCTTCGGTCTGAAGCTGAAGCACAAGGTCTTCGACAAGCTGGTCTTCTCGAAGCTGCGCGCGGTCCTCGGCGGCCGGGGCGAGTACGCGATCTCGGGCGGCGCGCCGCTGGGCGAGCGGCTCGGGCACTTCTTCCGCGGCATCGGCTTCACGGTCCTGGAGGGCTACGGCCTGACGGAGTCCTGCGCGGCGACCGCGTTCAACCCGTGGGACCGGCAGAAGATCGGCACGGTCGGGCAGCCGCTGCCGGGTTCGGTGGTGCGGATCGCCGACGACGGCGAGGTCCTGCTGCACGGCGAGCACATCTTCTCCGGCTACTGGAACAACGAGGCCGCGACGGCCGAGGCGCTGGCGGACGGCTGGTTCCACACCGGTGACATCGGCACCCTCGACGAGGACGGCTACCTCGCGATCACCGGCCGCAAGAAGGAGATCCTGGTGACGGCGGGCGGCAAGAACGTCGCCCCGGCGGTCATCGAGGACCGGATCCGTGCGCACGCGCTGGTCGCCGAGTGCATGGTGGTCGGCGACGGACGCCCGTTCGTGGGCGCGCTCGTCACCGTCGACGAGGAGTTCCTGGGCCGCTGGGCGGCCGAGCACGGCAAGCCGGCCGGCGCGACGGCGGCGACGCTGCGCGACGACCCGGAGCTGATCGCCGAGGTGCAGCGCGCGATCGACGACGGCAACGCGGCGGTCTCGAAGGCGGAGTCGGTGCGGAAGTTCCGTATCCTGTCCGCGCAGTTCACCGAGGAGGCGGGGCACATCACCCCGTCGCTGAAGCTGAAGCGGAACGTGGTGGCGAAGGACTTCGCCGACGAGATCGAGGCGATCTACCAGGGCTGACAAGCCCTCGGAGCGCCCCTGGCGGGCCCGCATCGCGGGCCGGCCGGGGGCGCTCGCGCGCGTCGGGATCGGAACGGACGATTCCACCACACCGATACGAAACGGAAGCAGGAAGTCATGCGGCTCAAGCGCACCGCCGCCGTCCTGGGCACGGCTCTCACCGCCCTCGTCACGCTCACCGGGTGCAGCAGCGCCTGGGGCGAGGACGCCGGTCTGCCCGCGGCCGACGACATGGCGGCGATGGAGAAACTGGTCGGCGCCCACACCATGTGCAGCGACCTGCGCACCAACGGCGGCGGCGCCATGCGCGAGCAGTCCGCGGACCCGGCCTGGGCGATATCCGAGCGCGGGGTGTGCGGCGACGACGACAGGGACACCGTCACGCTGCTGTCCGTCTCCGACATGGAGAAGTTCCAGCAGGCGAACAAGGCCGCCGCCGCCCACGGCAAGGGCGTGCGGGTGCTGGTCGGCCAGAACTTCGCGCTGTTCCCCGGCGACGAGAAGACCGCGAAGGCCCTGCTCGACTCCGACGTCCTCCTCTTCACCTGCGAGAAGGGCTTCAAGGTCCCCGACGGCTACCGCAACGAGAAGCTGCTCGTCGACGGCTGCGCCCTGACCGACTACCTGCCCGGCTAGCCGCGAGCGGGGGGGCGGCCGGTCCGGTCGCCCCCGCCCGGGACGCCCGCTAGAGCAGTTCCCTCAGCCGTTCGGCCAGCAGGTCCCAGCGCCAGCGCTCCTCGACCCAGCGGCGGCCGCGCTCGCCCATGCGGGCGCGCAGCTCGGGGTCGAGGAGGAGGGTCGCGATCCGGTCGGCGGACTCCTCCGGGACGCCGCCGCGGACGACCCAGCCGGTCTCGCCGTCGAGGACGGCGTCCGGGGCGCCGCCCGAGTCGCCCGCGACGACCGGCAGGCCGGTGGCCGAGGCCTCCAGGTAGACGATGCCGAGGCCCTCGACGTCGAGGCCGCCGCGGCGGGTGCGGCAGGGCATCGCGAAGACGTCGCCCGCCCCGTAGTGCGCGGGCAGCTCCGCCCACGGCACGGCGCCGGTGAACCGCACGGACGCGGCCACGCCGGTGCGGGCCGCCAGCTTGCGCAGCTCCTGCTCGTACGGACCGCCGCCGACGATCAGCAGCACCGCGTCCGGCACCCGGCGCAGGATCTCGGGCAGGGCGAGGATCAGGGTGTCCTGGCCCTTGCGCGGGACGAGCCGGGAGACGCACACCACCACCGGGCGGTCGCTGAGCCCGAGCCGCTCGCGCACCTCGGCGCCGCCCGAGTCGGGGTGGAAGGTCTTCTCGTCGACGCCCGGCGGCAGCTGCGCCATGCGCCCGGCTGCGGCCGGGGTGAGCGCGGCGGCGATCCGGGAGCGGGTGTACTCGCCGAGGTAGGTGATCGTGTCGGTGCCCTCGCCGATCCGCCGCAGCAGCTGCCGGGAGGCCGGCAGCTGGGCCCAGCCCGCCTCGTGGCCGTGGGTGGTGGCGACCAGGCGCCGGGCGCCCGCGCGGCGCAGGGCCGGGGCCATCAGGCCGAGCGGGGCCGCCGCGCCGAACCAGACGGACTCGCAGCCGTGCTCGCGCAGCAGCGCGGTGGCCCGGGCGGTGACCCGCGGCGTCGGCAACAGCATGGTGGTGCGGTCGCGGACGACCGTGAAAGGCTGTTCCGCGTCGAACGCGGCGGTCGCCTCGATGCCCTCACGGCTGCGCTTCCACGTGGAGGCGTAGACGACGATCCGCTCGGGATCCAGGCGCAGCGCCATGTTGTGCAGGAAGGCCTGGATTCCACCGGGTCGCGGCGGGAAGTCGTTCGTTACGATCAGGGTCTTGTGCATCGTGGCCGACAGTACCGCGACCGCGCCCCCGGCCCGGCACCACCACCCTCCGCCCCGGCGGACCGAAGGACAGGAACAGGACAGGTATGACGGGCGCAGTGGGCACGACGGCACCGGACCGCCCGGCACGCGATCGGCTGCGGCTGCCCGTCGGCATCTGGGCCGTCACCCGGGTCCTGCTGCTGCTCTGCGTCTTCAAGGTCGTGGTGATCCCGGGCCCGGACGTGACGAGCGACGTCGAGCAGATCTACCAGGGCTGGTACGAGGTCCTGCGGACCGGCACGTTCCCGCTGGACGACGTCACCTGGCAGTACCCGCCGGCCGCCGCGCTGGCGATCCTCTCCCCCGCGCTGCTGCCCTTCCTCGGCTACTCGGCCGCCTTCTTCGTGCTCAGCCTGGTGTGCGACGCCGTCGTCTTCGGGCTGCTCGTGTACGCGGGGCGGCGGCCGGGCCGCTCGATGCGCGGGGCGTGGCTGTGGATCGCCGGCGTCGCGCTGCTCGGGCCGACCGCGTACGCGCGCTACGACCTGATGGTGACGGCGGTGGCGGTGGCGGGCCTGCTGGCGGCGGTGCGCAGGCCGGCGGTGCTCGGTGCGCTGGCCGGGTTCGGGGCGATGCTGAAGGTCTGGCCGGTGCTGCTGCTCGCGGGCACCGCGCGCGGCCGGGCCACCCTGCGCTCCTGGCCCGCGGCGGCCAGCACGGCGGCCGGGGTGCTGCTGCTGTGCGTGCTCGCGGCACCCGGGGCGCTCGCCTTCCTCGGCTTCCAGCGGGACCGGGGCACCGAGGTCGAGTCACTGGGCGCGCTCGTGTTCCACGTGGCCAGGAACTTCGGCTGGGAGGGCGAGGCGCGGATGAACTACGGCTCGATCGAGTTCCTGGGCCCGGGGGTCTCCGCGGTGTCCACGGCGGCGATGGTGCTGACGTTCGCCGCCTTCGGCTGGCTCCTGGTGTGGCGGCTGCGGACCCGACGTTCCACCACGTCCACGACGGCGGACGCGGCCTTCGTGGCGGTGCTGCTGTTCGTGACGACGAGCCGGGTGATCAGCCCCCAGTACATGATCTGGCTGGTGGGCCTGGCGGCGGTGTGCCTGGTGTACCGGGCGAGCCGGATGCGGCGGCCCGCGCATCTGGTGCTGTGGGCGACGGCGGTGACGCAGTTCGAGTTCCCGGTGTGGTTCTCGCACGTCTCGCACAGCGACCCGCTGGGCATCGCGCTGCTCCTGGTCCGCAACGGCCTGCTCGTCGCGGCCTGCCTGTCGGCCTGCCGGATCCTGTGGCGCCAGACGGTGACGGAGCCGCGCCTGGCGCCGGTACCGGTCCCGGTTCAGGCGGACCGCGAGAAGACCCCGGTCACCACCGCCTCCTGACCGGCCGCCACCCCGTCGTCGGCTCCGTGCGTACGGCGGTGCAGCAGCCCGAGCGCGGCGCACTGGCCGGCCATCGCGAGCGCCATCGCCAGGCTGACCCCGGCGAGGCCGAGGGCCGCCGACAGCACGTACGCGAGGGGCAGCTGGACCAGGACCCCGGCGACGGTGATCCGGGCCAGCAGCGGTGAGCCGCCGCCGCCCTCGAAGACCCCGGCCAGGGCGATGAACCCGGCCATCAGCAGCAGGTAGGGGCCCAGGCAGCGCAGGAACAGCGCCCCGGCCCCGGCGACGGCGGGCTCCGCTCCGAAGCCGCGCATGACGGGTCCGGCGGCGCACAGCAGCAGCACGCCCGCGCCGGCGCCGAGCACGACGCCGAGGAGGAGGGCCTGGCGTCCGACGGCCCGGCGCTCGTCCCTGCCGGCGCCGAGCAGATGGGCGGTGTGGATCGACGCGGCCTGCCGGACCGCGTAGAAGGCCATCGTGGCGACGTACATGGCCTTGGTGGCGATGCCGTACGCGGCGATCTCGGTGACGCCGAGCCGGGCGACGACGCAGACCAGGGCGAGCGCCCCGGCCATGCGGACGACGAAGTCGACGGACATGGGCAGTCCGGTGGCGGCGGTGCGGCGCAGCGCGGCCGGGGTGGTCTCGGCGGGGCGCGCCGCGCGGGCGGCCCGCAGCGGCGCGTTGCGGCGCAGGACGAACAGGCCGACGGCGAGGGCGGCGGTGCGTCCGAGGATCGTGGAGACGGCGGCGCCCTCCACTCCGTACGCGTGCACGAGCAGCGGGTCGAGGAGCAGGATCAGCCCGTTGGAGAGGAAGGCGAGCCGCATCGGGGTGCGGGTGTCGCCGGTGCCCTTGAGGACGCCGTCGAGGACGGTGGTGGCGAAGAAGACGGCCGTGCCGGGGAGCGAGATGGCGAAGTAGGCGGCGGCGAGGGCGTGCGCCGGATGGTCCGCGCCGCCGAGCAGGAGCGCGGCGAGCGGGTCGCGCAGCAGATACCCGCAGATCGCGACGGGCGGCACGAGGAGCGCACCGAGCGCGGTGCCGCCGCGGACGGCGGAGCGCAGCGCCCCGGGGTCGTCGGCGCCCCGGGCCCGGGCGACCAGGACGGTGGTGCCGGAGGCGGCCATGAGGACGACGCCGAGAAGCAGGTTCTCGACGTTGGTGGCGACGGCGACGGCGGCGACGGCGTCCCCGCCGAGGCGGGCGACCCAGACCATGTTGATGACGCCGGCGGCGACTCCGGCGAGGAGTTCGAGATAGACGGGCCCGGCGAGCCGGACGAGTGTGCCGCGGTGTGCGCGCATGGACGGATTCCCCCTCGGTCTCCGAGATACCTCGATTAGAGGTACCTCGAAAAGAGGTACCATGGTCCACTGGTTCCCGACAAGCGCGAAGGGAGCAGACCGGTGTTGGAGCTGACGATCCTCGGGTTCCTCTACGAGCGGCCGCTGCACGGCTACGAGCTCAAGGAGCGCATCCAGTCACTGAGCGGCCACGTCCGCCCGGTGAGCGACGGCGCGCTCTATCCGGCGATCACCCGGCTGGCGAAGAACGGCCTGGTCGACAGCCGTACGGAGCCGGGCGCGGGCGCGGCGCCCCGCCGCACCCTCTCGCTCACCGCCGAGGGCCGGGCCGAGCTCCTCGCCCGGCTGCGCTCCCCCAAGGACATCGAGATCAGCGACGGCCAGCGCTTCTTCACCCTGCTCTCGTTCCTGGGCCATCTGCCCGACCCGGCCGAGCAGGCCGCGGTGCTCCGCCGTCGGCAGGACTTCCTCACCGCCCCGGCCAGCTTCTTCTACGCGGACGGCGCGCCGGTCCGCGCCGAGCAGGAGCCCGACCCGTTCCGGCGCGGGATGCTGCGGATCGCCCGGGCGACGGGCACCGAGGAGAAGGCCTGGCTGGCGGAGACCCTGGCCGAGCTCGACCTCCGGAGCCGCGCGGACTAGGGCCTGTCGTCAAACTCCCGCCTGCCCCGCGGGCGACGACGGGAGTTTGACGACAGGCCCTAGGCCAGCCGCTCCCCCACGTAGGCGCGCCACCTCGCCGTGAACTCCTCGGGCGTGGTGCCGAGGACGTCCTTCAGCGCCTTCTCCAGCGCGCCCTCGCGCTGCGGGTGGGCGCCGACCGCCCGGTAGAACGCGGCCAGCTTCTCCTCGCCCCAGCGCTCGGCGATCAGCTCGCAGGCCAGCCAGCCGCCCTCGTAGGCGCGGGCCATCGCGTCCTGGTCGCCGCCGAAGGCGAAGTCCTCGTCGTCGGGCAGGGCGGCCGGCGCCCGGCCCTCCTGGACCGCGCGGCGCAGTTCGGGGGCGGCCTGGGCGGCGGTGCGGCCCGTGCCGAGGTAGGCGATCCAGTCGGCGAATCCCTCGGAGAGCCAGACCGGGGTGGCCTTCGTGGTCTGGACGCGGGTCGCGACATGGGTCGTCTCGTGGGTGAGGACCAGCTGCCGGCCGAACGCGCCGAGCGTCGCGTAGGCGTCGGGGTTGACGATGACCCGGTCGGCGGGGGCCTGCGGGCCGCCGCCGGTCTCGCCGGTCGTGACGGCCGCGATGCCCCGGTAGGAGGCGGCCGGCGCGCCGAGCAGCCCGCCCATCGCCTCGACCGAGGCGGGCACCAGGACCACGATCCGGCCCGCCCAGTTCCCGCGCCAGGCGTCCCCGACGGCGGGCACCGCCCGGTCCGCCGCGGCCGCGATCTCGCGCAGCCGCTCGGGGCTCTGGCCCACGCCGAGGACGAGGCTGCGCCGTCCGGTCACGGTGCGCACCTCGCCCTGCTGCCACAGCTGCTGCGGGGCGCCCTCGGCGGGGCGGTCGCCGGTGACGTACCAGCGCCCGTCGCGTTCGGCGAGCTCCAGGACCCGCTCGGTGGTGGCGGGCCCGGAGTCGTAGCCCTTGATCCGGTAGCCGAGCTCGGCCCTGGCGGTGGCGCGGCCCCCGCCGGTCCGGTCGACGTCGGTGACCCGGTACTTCCAGCCGCCCAGCGGGATCGTCGCGAGCCGGTCGAACTCGGTGCGGGCGGCGGGTGCGAGGGCGGGGTCGAGGGCCGCGAGATAGGCGGCCTCGTCGCGGTCGAGCAGCGCCCGCGCGTGCCGGTCGAGCAGGCGCTGGACCTGCCCGGGCGCGGGGTCGGCGGGGCCGGGGGCCGTACAGCCGGTCAGCACCAGCAGGGCCGCCGCCAGGCACACGGCCGCGCCGCGCGCCCTTCCGCTCCCCTGACCTGCCACGCCCCCGATCGTACGGGGCGGTGGCGGTGGCGGACCCCGGCCGTCCGCTCAGACCCGTGTGACGGTGACGTGGGACATCATGTTCACCGGGTCGTAGCGGACCCGGGCGCCGGGGTAGGGCGCGTGGATGACCTGCCCGTTGCCGGCGTAGATCGCCACGTGGCTGGCGTCGCTGCGGTACGTGACGAGGTCGCCGGGCTGGGCCTGCGAGAGCGGCACCCGGCGGCCCGCGTACCGCTGCGCGGAGGAGGTGCGGGGCAGGGCGATCCCGGCCTGCCGGTACGACCAGACCATCAGGCCCGAGCAGTCGAAGGCGGAGGGGCCGGTGGCGCCCCACACGTACGGTCTGCCGATGGCGCCGCGGGCGGCGATCACCGCGGCGGCGGCCCGGGAGGGGCCGAGGTCGGCGAGCGGCGGGAGTTCGGCGTCGAGGGAGTCGCGGCCCGAGCGGGAGGCCCGCTCGTAGCCGGCCCGCTCGTCGTCGGAGAGCGAGGCGAGCACCCGGCGGGCCTCGGCCAGCTTCCGCTCGACGGTGCGCTTGTGCCGGGCCACCTCGGTCCTGCTGCGCTCCAGTTCGGCGAGGGCGCGGCCCGCCTCCGTCCGCTCCTGGGCCAGCTTGCGCAGCTCGCGGCGGAGTTCGGCGAGGACGGCGCCCTGACGGGCGGTGGCCCGGTCGAGCACGGAGGCCCGGTCGAGGTAGGTCTCCGGGTCGGAGGAGAGCAGCAGGGCGAGGGCCGGGTCGACGCCGCCGGAGCGGTACTGGGCGCCGGCCACCGAACCGAGCGCGCCGCGCATGCGGTTGACGCGCTCCTGGCCGCGGGCCAGGCGGTCCTGGGCGAGCGAGACGGTGCGGCGCAGCCGGTCGGCCTTCTCGTCGGCCTGGTTGTAGCCCTCGGTGGCCTTCTCGGCCTCCTCGAAGAGGCGGTCGACGGTGACACGGGTGGCTTCGGGGCCCGCGGCGCCCGGGTCGGCGTGCGCGGGGACGGCACCGAGGGCCGTGGCCGCGGTGGCCGCGGCTGCGGTGAGGACGGTGACCCTGGCGGGTCGTCGGTGGGACGCCACGGAACGCGCTCCGTTCGGCTGGACGGTCTGGCGCGGCAGACAGTAGCCGGTGATCACCCCGGGTCCAACGAAGGCGGCGGGCACACAAAGTGACGCCCCGCCCGTGACCACAGGTCACCGGCGGGGCGTCACGTCAGTTCGGGATCCGGCGAACCACCCGTTCGGAGGGCAGCTGCCGTCGCGTCAGATGCGGACGCCGAACTGGAAGGTGCCCATGTAGTCCATCGACTCGTAGCGGACGTAGGCGCCCGGCTTCGGAGCGTGCAGGATGGTGTTGTTGCCCGCGTACAGGCCCACGTGCGACAGGTTGTTGAAGAAGACCAGGTCGCCCGGCTTGAGCTGGCTGCGGCCGATCTTCACGCCGTCGTTCTGCTGCGTGTAGGTGGTGCGGGTGATCGACACGTTGGCCTGGCGGTAGGCCCACTGCGTCAGACCCGAGCAGTCGTAGGAGCCGGGGCCCGTGCCGCCGCGGAAGTACGGCTTGCCGATCTGGGTGGCGGCGGCGTTGAGGGCGGCGGCGCCGCGCTGCGAGGCGGGCACCTCGTTGCCGAGCTCGACGCGGTCGCCGGCGGCGCGGCTGGCGCGCTGCTCGTCCTGCTCCATCTTGGAGCGCTCGGCGGCCGTCAGCGTGTTGAGCAGCTTGCGGGCCTCGGCCAGCTTGGCGGTGGCCTTGCTCTTCTTCTCGTTGAGCGTCTTGCGGACGTCCTCGAGGTCGGCCAGCTTGGTCGCGGCCTCGGTGCGCTCCTGGGCGAGGGTGCGCTGCTTGGCCTGGATCGACTGGAGCACGTCGGCCTGCTTGGCGCCGATCTGGTCGATCGCGGACGCCTTGTCGAGGTAGGTGTCCGGGTCGGCGGAGAGGAAGAGCTGGAGCGCCGGGTCGATGCCGCCGGAGCGGTACTGGGCGCTGGCGACCGAACCGATCTGGCCGCGCAGGGTGTTGAGGTCCTGCTGGCCGCGGGCGACCTTGTCCTGGAGGGCGTCGATCTCCTTGTGGAGCTTGCCGCGGCGCTCCTCGGCGAGGTTGGCCTGCTCCGTGGCCTCTTCGGCCTCGTGGTAGAGCTTGTCGACCTTGGACTTGACCTCGTCGATCTTCGGCTTGGCGGGGGCCGCGGAGGCGCCGCTCTGGGCGGAGATCGCGACGGCGAGGCCGGCGGTCGCGGTGAGCACGGTCACACGGGTGCGGCTCGGCTGCTTGGGACGACGGTGGGACGCCACGAAGGCGAGCTCCTTCTTCCTTCAGCCGCCGACCGGGTGAGCGGCAGGCGGGACCCCCGCCGACATCCCGGATGGATGATCAACCGCGCGAAGGTTCGAGCCCCGACCCTAGTGACCATCTTGTGATCAGTTCAAATCCCGATAGGCAAAATCTCGCTCGGGCGACAAAGTATTCACACACACCACACGGGCAGTAATGGTCACTTGACCCTGCGCGGACCATAAAAGGGACATCAGGCGCAGAAGTTACGAGCCGTCACGAGAGACGCGAAAGCCGCTTCAGCAGCAAGGCGGAAGCAACCGGGCGCGCACCGGACTTGGCCACCCCGTCGGCCACCTCGCGGTCGGTGGAGGCCACCACCACCGGGCGGCCCGGCGGCTCGGCCCGCACCAGCTGGCGGATCAACTCGTCCGCCGTGACACCGGGCTTGGAGAACAGCACCCGCACCCCGCGGGGCGGCGCGAGCAGCACCGGGGCGGCGAGCTCGGCCCCGTCGAAGACACAGGTGATCTCGGCGCCCGAGCGGGCCGCGAGGGCGGACAGACCGCCGAGCAGCCGCAGCCGCTGCTTCTCCAGCGGCATCGTCGGGTAGCCGGTCTTGGTGACGTTGTAGCCGTCCACCACCAGGTGCGCCTGCGGCAGTTCGAGCAGCTGGTCCAGGAGGGCCGGATCGGTCTCGGACAGGGCGCGGGCCGCGATGTCCTTCGGCGACATCCGGCCCGGCTCCACCGCGTCCACGGTGTCCGCGGGGTGCATCGAGACCGGCGGCAGGGCCAGTTCGCGGCGCAGCCCCTGGGCGGCGTCGAGCACGGTGTCCAGGAGCAGCCGCAGCCGCATGTCCTCCACCGAGCGGCCCTCGCGGACGGCGCGACGGCTGGCCTCCAGGGCCGCCTCCACCTCGCCGAGCCGGGCCTTGAGCCGCCGGCTCTCGCTCTCGGCGGCGGAGACCTGGGCGGCGGACTCGGTCCTGGCGGCGTCGATCTCCGCCTGGACGCGCCGCAGCGCCGCCTCGCCGCGCTTCACGTCGCTCTGGGCGCTGCGCAGCTTGCGGTGAAGCGATTCGGCTTCCTTGCGGGCCGCCTCCAGGTCGTGGCGCAGCTGTTCGGTCTCGGACCTGGTGCGCTCCCGGGCGTGCGCGACCTCCTCGCGCAGCCGCTCCAGTTCGCGCCGGCCGGCCTCGTCGGCGCGCTCGGCGTCGGCGCGCTCGGCCTCCTCGCCGGCGGCGGCGACCAGCTTGCCCCAGCCGGCCGGGCGCAGCACGTAGGCCGCCGCGGCCACGTCGACGGGGTCGGCGGCGGCGGGCGGGGAACCGGACTCGACGGCGCCGGCCAGTTCGGGCTCGGCCTCCTTGAACCGCTCGCCGATCCGCTGCCGGAACAGCGGGTCGCTCTCCAGGGCGGCCGCCATCGCGTTCCCGGCGAACTTGGCCCGCCGGGAGGCGGTGAAGCGGGCGTACTGGCGCAGCGGTCCGGGCAGCTCGGCGACGGTCAGCCCACCGAAGGCGTCCGCGACCAGCGCGACCACCTTCCGCCGTACGGGCTCGGGCAGCGGCCGGTCGAGCGCCTCGGCGGCGTCGCCCGCCGAGCCCGTCGGTTCTTCACCGTGCGCGGGCTGCGCCACGATCCGTCACCCCACTTCCCTGTCGTCGTCGCCCCCACGGGCCGCTTCTCAGGAAGCGGAACCCGGCCTGTCCACCAGTTCGATCTGGTCCACCGCGTTGCACCAGCGACAGCGGACCGACTCGATGGTCTCACTGACCACCTCACGTTCCTCGACCTTCGGCTCTCCGGCGAGGTCCAGATGGACGTACTCGACGACCTTGGAGGACCGCGTGACGTCGAAGCGGGTCAGGTTGCCGCAGAGCGTGCAACGCCAGCGGGTCTCCGGGGTCGGCAGGGGAACCGTCGTCATCGTGCCGCCTCTTTCTGGGCTTTCCCTGGAATTCCGGGGTTGTACGGGACCGCGGTGCGCCGTCGGACTGCGGAAGTCTGCCCGTAACCCTACGGCCTCGCGGGTACCCCGTGTCACGGCGAGGCACTCTGTCCAGGTGGACCCCGGTACGCCATGATCTGTCCATGATCGAATGGCGGCGCACGGCCCTCGGCGCGTGGCACGGAACCCGGAACGGGCCCACCGTGACGTACGGCCTCATCGCGCTGTGCGTCCTGCTGTTCGCCCTGAGCCCGGTGTCCGGGCTCAACCCGGGATACGGCACCGGCGACCGGCTGCTCGCGGCGCAGGGCGCGTACTTCGAACGCTGGGGCGTGATCCCGGCCGAGCTGACGAGCGGACGTCCGCACGCCCTGCTCACCCCGCTGACCGCGCTCTTCGTGCACGGCAGCTGGCTGCACCTGCTCGGGAACATGCTGTTCCTGTACGTCTTCGGCGCGATGGCCGAGGAGCGGATGGGCCCGGCCGAGTTCGCCCTGTTCTATCTGGGCTGCGGCTGTCTGGCGCTGCTCGGCTACGCGGCCGCGCACGCGGACAGCACGCAGACCCTGGTCGGGGCGTCGGGGGCGATCTCGGGGGTGCTCGGGGCCTTCCTCTATCTCTTCCCGCGCTCCCGGGTGACCAGCCTCTTCCCCTTCCTCTTCTTCCTGCCGCTGCGCTTCCCCGCCTGGATCGTGCTGATCTTCTGGTTCGTGCTCCAGTGGCTGGCGGCCCGCTCGGCCGGGGCGGGGCCGGGGGTGGCGTATCTGGCGCACGTGGTGGGGTTCGCGATCGGCTTCGTCTACGCGTGGGGCCGGTACAGAGGTGGCGTTAAAGTGAAACCACCAGCCGCGGCCACCGAGGGAGAAAGCCAGCCGTGATCACCGCGATCGTGCTCATCAAGACCAGCGTGGACCGCATTCCCGAGATCGCGGAGTCCATCGCCGCGATCGACTGCGTCAGTGAGGTCTTCTCGGTGACCGGGACGTACGACCTGATCGCCATGGTCCGGGTGCCGCGCCACGACGACCTCGCCGACGTCATCCCCGGGAAGATCAGCAAGATCCCCGGCGTGGAGGGCACCGACACCCACGTCGCCTTCCGGGCCTACTCCCAGAACGACCTGGACGCGGCCTTCGCCATCGGTCTGGAGTCCTGAGCCCGCGGCACAGCACGCGGCACGCACGAGGAAGCCGGCCTCTCCCGCGGGAGGCCGGCTTCACTCGTACGGGGGAGGGAACTCAGCCGCGGTCGGGCACGCAGCGGCCGTCCTCGGTGCGGTACTTCCACTGGGCGCCCTCGCGCACCAGCTGCTTCACCGCGCCGACGAACCGCTCCACGTGCTCGTCGGGCGTCCCCGCGCCGAAGCTGACGCGGATGGCGTTGAGGGACCTCTCGCCGGGCGCCGCCTCCGGGGCGCCGCACTCGCCCGGGTCCTGCGGGTCGCTGCCGAGCAGGGTGCGCACCAGCGGGTGGGCGCAGAAGAGGCCGTCGCGGACGCCGATGCCGTACTCGGCGGAGAGCGCGGCGGCGAAGTGGGAGCTGTTCCAGCCGTCCACGACGAAGGAGATGACGCCGACCCGCGGGGCGTCGTCGCCGAAGAGCGAGAGCACCCGCACCTCGGGCACCTCGGCCAGGCCCTCGCGGACCTTCGCGATCAGGTGCCGCTCACGGGCGACGAGCTGGTCGAAGCCGGCCTCGGTGAGCGCCTTGCAGGCGGAGGCGATGGAGTAGACGCCGATGACGTTGGGCGAGCCGGCCTCGTGCCGGGCCGCGGTGGTGTGCCACTCCACGTCGACACCGCCGTCGGCCCGCCGGGCCACCTTGCGGGAGGCGCCGCCGCCCGCGAGGTAGGGCTCGGAGTCCTGGAGCCAGTCGGCCCGCCCGGCGAGGACGCCGGAGCCGAACGGGGCGTACAGCTTGTGGCCGGAGAAGGCGATCCAGTCGACGTCCAACTCCTGTACGGAGACGGGGTGGTGGGGCGCGAGCTGGGCGGCGTCGAGGACGATCCGCGCACCGTGGGCGTGCGCGGCGGCGGCCAGTTCCCGGACCGGCCACAGCTCGCCGGTGACGTTGGAGGCACCGGTCACGCAGACCAGGGCGGGGCCCTTGGGGCCTCCCCCGCTCGAGCGAAGCCGAGAGCTCGGGGAAGGGTCGCGGTCGGCGAGCGCCCGCTCCAGGGTCTCGACGGCCTCGCGCGGGGTGCGCGGGGCGTTGAGGTAGGTGACCCGGGCGTCGCGCCAGGGCAGCAGCGAGGCGTGGTGCTCGGTCTCGAAGACGAAGACCTGGCAGTCGGCGGGGATCACCTGGGCGAGCAGGTTGAGCGAGTCGGTGGTGGAGCGGGTGAAGACCACCTGGTCACCGGGGCGGCAGTCGAGGAACTCGGCGACGGTGGCGCGGCTGTTCTCGAACAGGTCGGTGGAGAGCTGGGAGAGGTAGCCGGCACCGCGGTGGACGCTGCCGTAGTACGGGGCGTACGCGGCGACGTCGTCCCACACGCGCTGCAGGGCCGGGGCGCTGGCGGCGTAGTCGAGCGCGGCGTAGCTGACCTCGCCGCCGGTGACGAGCGGGACGGTGACGTCGCGGCCGAGGACCGGCAGCGGGGCGGCGCAGCAGGGGTCCGCCGCGTCACCGGAGGGGACGGAAGCGGTGGCGGTGGCGGCGGCGTTCGGGCATGCGGACATGACGGTATCTCCCGGCAGAAAAGGGGCGCGAAAAGGCGTGAAAGAGCCCGCAGGGCAGCGCGAAGAAAGGGGGCGCCGCGTACGGGTGTTCGGTGAAGAAGTGGGCCGACGGCCCTAACGCATTCGCTTGCTCACGAGACACTGCTCCCTAGAGGACCAAGGACCCCAGGGTTCTGCGCAGGGGTCCGCGCTTGCCGCAGGCTGCTGCTCGTACGGCCTGGTCTTCACCCGGGGCACCCCGCCACGGACGGAGGGTTGCCGGACAGCCAGCCGGGGCTTTGTCGCTGTCACTCATGACCTGTCACAGAACCTATGCCAGTCGATCACGACGACGCAACCCCGTCCCGGCATTCGGAACGGGGTTGCGTAAGGGGCCGCGTACCGGAGGACCCGGTACCGGTGGGGGGCGGGGCTAGGCGTTGCTGGCCGCGATCCAGCGCTCCAGGGCCCGGCGGGCGGCGCCGGAGTCGATGGACTCGGCCGCCTTCGCGATGCCCACCCGCAGTTGCTCCGCCAGGGTGCCCTCGCCCGGTTCGAGCGCGGTGAGCGCCGCCGCCGAGTTGAGCAGCACCGCGTCCCGCACCGGACCGGTCTCGCCGGCCAGCAGGCGGCGCGCCACGTCGGCGTTGTACGAGGCGTCGGCACCGCGCAGGGCCTCCACCGGGACGATGTCGATGCCGACGTCGCGCGGGTCGAAGGACTCCTCGCGGACCGTGCCGTCCCGGACGATCCACACCCGGGAGGTCGCCGTCGTGGTCAGCTCGTCCAGACCGTCGTCGCCGCGGAAGACCAGCGCCGAGGAGCCGCGCTCGGCGAGCACCCCGGCGACGATCGGGGCCATCCGGGGGTCGGCCACGCCGGTGGCCTGGGCCCGCACCCGGGCCGGGTTGGTGAGCGGCCCGAGGAAGTTGAAGACCGTGCGGATGCCCAGCTCCTTGCGGGCCATCGCCACGTGGCGCAGCGCCGGGTGGAACTTCACCGCGAAGCAGAAGGTGATGCCGGCCTCGCCGGCGACCTCGGCCACCCGCGCGGGGGTCAGCTCCAGGTTGACGCCCAGCTTCTCCAGGACGTCGGAGGCACCGCTGGCGCTGGACGCGGCGCGGTTGCCGTGCTTGACGACCTTGGCGCCGGTGCCGGCCACCACGATCGCCGACATGGTGGAGATGTTGACGGTCTTGGCGCCGTCGCCACCGGTGCCGACGATGTCCACGGACGGGCCGGGCACCTCGATCGTGTTGGCGTGCTCGTACATGGTCCGGACGAGGCCGGTGATCTCCTCGACGGTCTCGCCCTTGGCGCGCAGGGCGACGACGAAGCCGGCGATCTGGGCGGCCGTGGCCTCACCGCGCAGGATGCGGTCCATCGCCCAGGCGGTGTCCTCCGCGCTCTGGTCGCGGCCGCTCAGCAGACCGTCCAGGACGGCGGGCCAGGAGCGGCCCGCCGAGTCGAGTCCTCCAGCGGGGGTCGCAGCGCTCATGGCAGCTCCTGGCGATCGGTGATCGGTGATCTTCGGGGATGGGTACCTTCCCACCCTATCGATCCGCGGGGACGGCAAAGAGCCCCGTCCATCGAATGGACGGGGCTCTCGCCGTGGCGACCTGCTTCAGGAGGTCAGGTGATCAGTGGTGGCCGTGGCCGCTCGTGATCTCCTTGTACTCCTCGGCGGTGGGCTTGGTGATCTGGTTGTCCGCGCCGTAGTAGCCCTTGCTGAGCTTGACCCGGAGCTTCTCCATACGCCCGATCTTGCGCTCCACGCCGTTCTCGTCGACGGCCGGCGGCAGGGCCGCGGCCTCGTACTGCTCGTGCGCCGTGAGACGGTGCAGCTCACCCTGGCTGAGCGGCTGGTGGACCTCGACGAACTCACCGTGCGGCAGGCGCTTGATGATGCCGGACTCGCGCCCGTGCAGCACCTTGTCCTTGTCCCGGCGCTGCAGGCCGAGGCAGATGCGCTTGGTGACGACGAACGCGATGACCGGTCCGGCGAAGAAGAAGATCCGGACGAACCAGGTGATCGAGTTGATCGACAGGTGGAAGTGCGTGGCCCAGAGGTCGTTGCCGCCACCGACGAGCATGATCATGTACGCGGTGATCCAGGCGACACCGAAGGCGGTGCGCGTCGGAGCGTTGCGCGGGCGCTGCGCGATGTGGTGCTCGCGCTTGTCGCCCGTGATCCAGGACTCGATGAACGGGTAGACCGCGATCGCCGCGAGCACCGCCGGGAAGATCGCCAGCGGGATCATCACGCCGAGGACCAGCGTGTGGCCCCACAGGTTGATCTCCCAGCCCGGCATGACACGGATCAGACCCTCGGCGAAGCCCATGTACCAGTCGGGCTGGGCGCCGGTGGACACCTGGTCCGGCCGGTACGGGCCGATGGCCCAGATCGGGTTGATCGAGGCGATCGCCGCGATGACCGCGATGACGCCGAAGACCAGGAAGAAGAAGCCTCCGGCCTTCGCCATGTACACCGGCAGCAGCGGCATGCCGACGACGTTCTTGTTCGTGCGGCCGGGGCCCTCGAACTGCGTGTGCTTGTGGACGAACACCAGGATGAGGTGCGCGACCACGAGACCCAGCATGATGCCGGGCAGCAGCAGCACGTGCGCCGAGTAGAACCGGGCGACGAAGTCGCCGCCGGGGAACTCCCCGCCGAACAGGAACATCGACAGGTACGTGCCGACGATCGGCACGGACAGGATCGCGCCCTGCATGAAGCGCACACCGGTGCCGGAGAGCAGGTCGTCCGGGAGCGAGTAACCGGTGAAGCCGGTGAACATGCCCAGGAAGAACAGCAGGAAGCCGAACAGCCAGTTGATCTCACGCGGCTTGCGGAACGCGCCGGTGAAGAACACGCGCATCATGTGCACGAACATGCCGGCGAGGAAGATCAGCGCCGCCCAGTGGTGGATCTGCCGGATCAGCAGACCACCGCGCACCTCGAACGAGATGTGCATGGTCGAGTTGAACGCCTCGGACATCAGCTGTCCCTGGAGCGGGACGTACGGTCCGACGTACTCCACCTCGTTCATCGACGGGTGGAAGAACATCGTCAGATAGACGCCCGTCAGGATGATGATGAGGAAGCTGTAGAGGCAGACCTCGCCCAGCATGAACGACCAGTGGTCCGGGAAGATCTTCCGCATGTTGGCCTTGGCCAGCGTGTAGATCCCCAGGCGGCCGTCGGCCCAGTCGGCGATGCGCTCGCCGGCGGGGGCCTTCTTCTGCGTATTGGTCACAGTGCTCATCCGCGCTCCCAGAAGGCGGGACCGACGGGCTCATCGAAGTCGCCGTGCGCCTCCAGGAAGCCCTTGTCGTTCACGCCGATCCGCAGCTGCGGGAGGGCGTGGCCGGCCGGGCCGAAGATGACACGGGCGCCGTCGGACAGGTCGAAGGTGGACTGGTGGCACGGGCAGAGCACGTGGTGCGTCTGCTGCTCGTACAGAGAGATCGGGCAGCCGACGTGGGTGCAGATCTTCGAGAAGGCGACGATGCCCTCGTGCGACCACTCGAGCTCGCGCTTGTCCTTGATGTCCTCCGGCTGGATGCGGACGATCATCAGGGCGGCCTTGGCGATCTCGGTCTGGAAGTGCTCGTCGTGCTCCGAGAGGCCCTCGGGCATCGCGAAGGTCAGCGAACCGACCGCGACGTCCTCGGGACGCAGCGGCTCGTGCGTGTTCATGTTGACGAGCAGCTTGCCCTTGGCCCACAGGGTGGAGCGGAGCTTCTTCTCGGGCAGCGGGCCCATGTCACGCAGCAGCACGATGCCGGAGAGCGGCACCATGGCCAGCGCGCCGAACAGCGTGTTGCGGATCAGCTTGCGCCGGCCGAAGCCGGACTCGGCGGCACCGGCCGCGAAGTCCGCCATGACCTTGGCCTTGACCTCGGGCGTGGCCGCCATCGGGTGACGCTCGTCGGCGACCTCGACGTCGGACATCAGGGTGCGGGCCCAGTGGACCGCGCCCGCGCCGATGAAGAACAGGGCCGCACCGAGGGTCAGACCCAGGGAGAAGTTGAGCGCGGACACCCGGCCGAAGGGCCAGATGTACACGATCTTGTCCACCGGGAAGATCACGTACGAGGCGATGAAGCCGATCGTGGCCAGCATCGACAGCGTGAACATGAAGGCGACCGCACGCTCGGACCGCCGGGCGGCCCGCTCGTCGATGTCCTGGATGCGCGGCTTGTGGGGCGGGAGGCCCGGGTCGGCGAACGGGTCGTCGACGACCTTCACCGCGCCGTGCGCGGTGCCCTGCTCGGACGGCAGGTTCTCTTCTGGATTCTCTTGGGTACTCATGACTTCTTGGCCTTAGCGGTGTGGGCCGCGACCCAGATGGCAACTGCGATCAGCGCGCCCAGACCGAAGACCCACGCGAACAGACCCTCGCTGACGGGGCCGAGGCCACCCAGCTTGAGACCACCCGGGTTGTCGGCCTTGTCGCTGTTGACGGCCTGGACGTAGGCGATGATGTCCTTCTTCTGCTTCTCCGGCATGGTCGTGTCGGGGAAGGAGGGCATGTTCTGCGGGCCGGTCTGCATGGCCTCGTAGAGGTGCTTCGGGCTGACGCCTTCGAGGTTCGGGGCGTACTTGCCGTAGGTCAGCGCGCCACCCTCACCGGTGAAGTTGTGGCACTGGGCGCAGTTGGAGCGGAACAGCTCGCCGCCCTTGGCGATGTCGGCGCCGTCAGGGCTGTACTGGCCTTCGGTCGGCACGATCGGGCCGGCACCGAGGGAAGCCACGTACGCCGCGAGCTGATCGATCTCAGCCTGCGTGTAGATGACCTTCTTCTTCGGGACCTGGGCGCCCGGCTGCTGGGCCGGCATACGGCCCGTGCCGACCTGGAAGTCCACGGCCGCCGAGCCCACGCCGACCAGGGACGGACCGTCAGAGGTGCCCTGACCGCCGGTCCCGTGGCAGCTGGCGCAGCCTACGGCGTAGAGCTTCTTGCCCTCCTCGATGGCGAGGGACTGGGCGGTTTCGTCGGCCTTCGCGGTGCCCGCGGGCGCGAACGCGGCGTACAGCCCCCCAGTTGCCGCCAGCGCGAGAAGTAGGACGACGACCGCCGCCAGCGGATGGCGTCGTCGTGCGGAGAGCTTTTTCACGGATTACCCCGGTGTCAGGATCTTCTGCGTCGATGCTTGCTGGATGTGTGGCCCGCCGGGAGCGGCGGAGCACGATTACTTGATCAAGTAGATCGTGGCGAAGAGGCCGATCCAGACGACATCGACGAAGTGCCAGTAGTAGGACACGACGATGGCGGCGGTTGCCTGCTCGTGAGTGAACCTCTTGGCGGCGTACGTCCGGCCCAGGACCAGCAGGAAGGCGATGAGACCGCCCGTCACGTGCAGGCCGTGGAAGCCGGTGGTCAGGTAGAACACCGTGCCGTACGGGTCCGAGGACAGCGAGAGGCCGTCCTCCTTGACCAGCTCGGTGTACTCGAAGACCTGGCCGCCAATGAAGATCGCGCCCATCACGAACGTGATGATGAACCACGTCCGGAGCTTCTTCACGTCGCCCCGCTCCGCGGCGAAGACGCCGAGCTGGCAGGTGAGTGAGGAGAGCACCAGGATCGTGGTGTTCGTCGCCGAGAACGGGAGGTTCAAGGCCGAGGCCTTTTCCGTCCAGAACTCGGCGCCCATCACGGATCGCAGGGTGAAGTACATCGCGAAGAGGGCCGCGAAGAACATCAGCTCGGAGCTCAACCAGATGATGGTTCCGACGCTGGTGAGGTTCGGTCGATTGACCGACGGGTGCGCGTGCCCGGTTTCTACTGTCGTTACTGTCGCCACGACCGACATTATGTCGGTCGCTTATCCCGCCCTCACTCCGGGGGGTGCCGTTCGGAGTGTCCGGGGGGCGTGTCCTGCCCGAACGGCCCATCGGAAGGGCCTTCCGGCACCCTTCGAACAGGTGTTGAACGGGTGTTGACGAGGTGTGGACCGGAGTAGCATCCGCGCAACGACCGACCACCTTCACGGAGGAACGATGCAGTCGAGCGCCACGGTCCTGGTCTACAGCGACGACGCGAACACCCGCGCGCAGGTCCGCCTGGCGGCGGGTCGCAGGCCCGCGGCCGATGTTCCCCCGGTCGAGTTCGTCGAGTGCGCGACGCTGCCCGCCGTGTTGACGGCCCTGGACGAGGGCGGCATCGACGTGTGCGTGCTGGACGGCGAGACGGTGCCGGCGGGCGGCATGGGCGTGTGCCGGCAGATCAAGGACGAGGTCTTCCACTGCCCTCCGGTCCTGCTGCTGATCGGCCGTCCGCAGGACGCCTGGCTGGCCACCTGGAGTCGCGCGGACGCCGCGGTCACCCTTCCGGTGGAACCGGTGGAGTTCGCGGCGTCCCTGGCGTCCCTGCTGCGTTCGCGGCTCTCCCTCGACGCCTGAGGGTTCTGCGGGGCCTGAGAGGCCTTGCGGGGCCCGAGGCGGCCCCGGGGGGCCCGGGGGCCCGTGAGGCCTACAGGGAGGGCCTGAGCCGGGCCTTGGCGTCCACGGTGGCGGCCGGATCGGAGGAGTCCGCCACCAGGGCGCTGCCCTTGCGCCACTTGGCCCAGTCCAGGTTCCAGTCGCCGAAGCCGTTGCCGAAGGTGTCCATCATCTCGCCCTCGCTGTTGACGACGCGGACGATGTCCCCCGGGCGCACGTTCTCGTAGAACCAGGCGGCGTTCCCTGTCGACATGCCGACACAGCCGTGGCTGACGTTCTCGACCCCCTGGGAGCCGACGGACCACGGCGCGGCGTGCACGTACTCGCCGCTCCACGTCACCCGTGTCGCGTAGTAGACGGGCAGGTCGTACGAGTCGGAGCTGCCCTCCGAGATGCCGATGCTGGTGCCCCGCATCCGGACGTAGTACTCCTTGCCGAGCACCACTTTGATCCCGTTACGGGTGGAGAAGCCCGGTTTTCCGGTGGTCACCGGAATGGTGTTGATCACTTCTCCGTTGCGCCGCACCGTCATGTAGTGCGAGCCGGCGTCGGCGACGGCCTCGATCCGGTCGCCGATGGTCAGCTTGAGCGGCTTGGAGTCGCCTCCGTAGAGCTTGTCGCCGACCTTGAGACCGGCCAGGTTGCCGGTGGCGGTGACGACGGCGCCCGTGGGCCAGTACTCCTTCGGGCGGAAGTGCAGCTTCTTGTCGTCCACCCAGTACCAGGAGCCCTCCACGGCGGGCGTCGAGCGGACCTTGAGGGCCCGTTCCACGATCGCGCGGGCCGCCTTGTCCTTGACCGGGAGGCTCAGGTCGGCGGTGATCGGCTGACCGACGCCGTACGTGCCCGCCTGCGGGCCGAAGGCGACGGTGAGGGCCCGTTTGGCCGGAGCCGTCTCGAAGGTGAACGTACGGGCCCCAGGGGCGCCGTCCCCGTCCTCCGTGGCCACCTGGACGGTGTACCGGGCGCCGGCCGCCAGCGCGGCGGTGGAGCGCCACTTGCGCCCGTCCGCGGTGAGCTCGCCGGCCAGGTGGTGGCCCGACTCGTCCAGGGCGGTGACGTCGGTGATCCGCCCGTCGTCGCCCTTGGCCGTGATCTCCAGCGGCTTCTCGGGGTCGGCCTTCTTGCCCTCCTCGGGGGCGTTGAAGGCGATCTCGTCCGCCGCGTCGTAGGGCTTCGCCGAGAGCGGATGGTTTCCGGAGCCCGCGCACGCGGTGGCGCCCGCGGTGACGGTGAGGGCCAGAAGAGTGCAGCTCAGAACAGTCCGAATGCGCGGCGTGTCGTTCATGACTTCACGTTAAGAACAATCCTCGGACCCAGCGCGCCGGGCATGGCAAACGAGGGGCCCGGCCGCTTCGTTCGCACGAAGTGACCGGGCCCCTCGGGGTGTTACGGGGTACTGCGGGTGCTACTGGTTCTGGTTCTCACCGCGGTAGAACTCGAAGACCCAGCCGAAGATGCCGACCAGGATCAACGGGGCGGAGAAGTACAGGATCCACCAGCCCATCGCGATGGCGAGGAAGGCGAGCGCACCGCCGATGGCCAGCGAGAGCGGCTGCCAGCTGTGGGGGGCGAAGAAGCCCACCTCGCCGGCCTCGTCCGCGACGTCGGCCTCCTTCTCGTCCTGCGCCATGGCGTCGACCCGCCGGGCCGTGAAGGCCAGGTAGTAGCCGATCATGATGCAGAGACCGAACGCCAGGAACAGCGCCGTCGTGCCGACCGGCTCCTTCGACCACACGCCATAGAGGATCGCCATGGCGAGGACGAAGACGCTCAGCCAGATGAACATCTTGCCCTGGATCTTCACTTGCCGGTCTCCTTGCCGCCGGTGAGCGCCGCCACCTCGTGACCCTTGTTCTCGAGCTGGTCGAGAGCCGCGATCTCAGGGTGGTGCAGGTCGAACGCCGGGGATTCGGAACGGATCCGCGGCAGGGTGAGGAAGTTGTGCCGCGGCGGCGGGCAGGACGTCGCCCACTCGAGCGAACGGCCGTAGCCCCACGGGTCGTCGACCTCGATCTTCTTGCCGTACTTGGCGGTCTTCCACACGTTGTAGAAGAACGGCAGCATCGACAGGCCGAGCAGGAACGACGAGATCGTCGAGATGGTGTTCAGCGCCGTGAAGCCGTCGGCGTCGAGGTAGTCCGCGTAACGACGCGGCATGCCCTCGGCACCCAGCCAGTGCTGGACCAGGAACGTGCCGTGGAAGCCCACGAACAGCGTCCAGAAGGTCATCTTGCCGAGCCGCTCGTCCAGCATCTTGCCGGTGAACTTCGGCCACCAGAAGTGGAAGCCGGAGAACATCGCGAAGACCACGGTGCCGAAGATGACGTAGTGGAAGTGCGCGACGACGAAGTACGAGTCGGAGACGTGGAAGTCCATCGGCGGCGAGGCCAGGATGACGCCGGTCAGACCACCGAAGGTGAAGGTGATCAGGAAGCCGACGGCCCAGAGCATCGGGGTCTCGAAGGACAGCGAGCCCTTCCACATCGTGCCGATCCAGTTGAAGAACTTCACGCCGGTCGGTACGGCGATGAGGAACGTCATGAAGGAGAAGAACGGCAGGAGCACGCCACCGGTGACGTACATGTGGTGCGCCCACACGGTCACGGACAGACCCGCGATCGCGATGGTCGCGGCCACCAGACCGATGTAGCCGAACATCGGCTTGCGGCTGAAGACCGGGATGACCTCGGAGATGATGCCGAAGAAGGGCAAGGCGATGATGTACACCTCTGGGTGTCCGAAGAACCAGAAGAGGTGTTGCCAGAGCAGCGCTCCGCCGTTGGCCGCGTCGAAGACGTGGGCACCGAACTTGCGGTCCGCCTCCAGGGCGAACAGCGCGGCCGCCAGGACCGGGAAGGCGAGCAGGACCAGGACACCGGTCAGCAGCACGTTCCAGGTGAAGATCGGCATGCGGAACATCGTCATGCCCGGAGCGCGCATGCAGATGATCGTGGTGATGAAGTTGACCGAGCCGAGGATCGTGCCGAAGCCGGAGAAGGCCAGACCCATGATCCACATGTCGGCGCCGACGCCCGGCGAGCGGACCGCGTCCGACAGCGGGGAGTAGGCGAACCAGCCGAAGTCGGCCGCACCCTGCGGGGTGAGGAAGCCGGCCACCGCGATGATCGAGCCGAACAGGTACAGCCAGTAGGCGAACATGTTCAGCCGCGGGAACGCCACGTCGGGCGCGCCGATCTGCAGCGGCATGATCCAGTTCGCGAAGCCCGCGAAGAGCGGGGTGGCGAACATCAGCAGCATGATCGTGCCATGCATGGTGAACGCCTGGTTGAACTGCTCGTTCGACATGATCTGCGTGCCCGGACGGGCAAGCTCGGCGCGCATGAAGAGCGCCATCAGACCGCCGATGATGAAGAACACGAACGACGTCACCAGGTACATGGTGCCGATCGTCTTGTGGTCGGTGGTGGTAAGCCACTTCACCACGACGTTGCCGGGCTGCTTGCGGCGGACCGGGAGCTCGTTCTCGTACGAGTCCTCAGCCGCGGCCGAGCCGTGGGGTTCGTTGAGGATGCTCACAGCTTGTTCGTCTCCGCATTCCTGGCCGGGTCCGTCTGCTCGATGCCAGACGGGATGTAGCCGGTCTGCCCCTTCTCCGCCAGCTCCTTCAGGTGCTGCTGGTAGCGCTCCGGAGAGACCACCTTGACGTTGAAGAGCATCCGGGAGTGGTCGACACCGCACAGCTCGGCGCACTTGCCGAGGAACGTGCCCTCCTGGGTCGGGATGACCTCGAAGGCGTTGGTGTGACCGGGGATGACGTCCTGCTTCATGAGGAAGGGGACAACCCAGAAGGAGTGGATGACGTCGCGGGAGGTCAGGACGAACCGGACCCTCTCGCCCTTGGGCAGCCACAGGGTCGGACCGGGGTTGCCGGTCTGCGGGTTCCGGTCACCGGGGATGCCGGCGTCGTAGACGCCGCCCGCGTTCGCGGGGAACGCGTCCTTGTACTTGTCCGGAATGGCCGCGAGGTTGATGTCCGTCTTCGCGTTGCCCTTCACACCGGGCACGTCCTCGACGTAGTTGAAGCCCCAGCTCCACTGGTAGCCGACCACGTTCACGGTGTGGGCCGGCTTCGGGGAGAGCTCGAGGAGCTTCGACTCGTCGCGTGCGGTGAAGTAGAAGAGCACCGAGACGATGATGAGCGGGGTGACCGTGTACAGCGCCTCGATGGGCATGTTGTACCGGGTCTGCGGGGGTACCTCCACCTTGGTGCGGCTGCGCCGGTGGAAGATGGTCGCCCACAGGATCAGACCCCACACCAGCACGCCCGTGATGAGCGCTGCCGCCCACGAGCCCTGCCAGAGGGAGAGGATCCGAGGCGCCTCTTCCGTCACCGGGGTGGGCATGCCAAGGCGGGGGAAGTCTTCCCAGTTGTACGAGCAGCCGGTGGCTGTGGCCAGGATCAGGCCCGCAGTCAGCACCTGCGGCAGCTTCCGCCGCATCGGGCGCCGCGACGAGCGGTCGGAGCCGTTGGGACTCACGTAGCGCCTTCCCGAGAGTCTCGGCCCGCGTTTGGTCGGCCACGGCCGTCCGTCTCGCTGGTCGGTCGCCGCCCCGGCCGCGGGCAGGGGTTTGGATGTTTATGCGGACCAAACCCTACTGGACGCTATTTGGGGTCGCGCGGGGAGGGTGCCCAACGCGCCGTCCGAGTCCCCGAAGGGGTGGACTCCTGCGTTCCGCGGGTGGGTTCCACAGGGCCGATCGGCGGTGCGGGCGGGGCATCTGACGGATCCTTACCGCCCCCGGATCCCGTCCGATCGGGACCCCCGGTGCGGGTTAGCGTGGGCGGATGCCGTACTTCGACACCGCCTCCGCCGCCCCGTTGCACCCCGTCGCCCGCCAGGCGCTGCTCGCCTCCCTGGACGAGGGGTGGGCCGATCCGGCCCGGCTCCACCGGGAGGGGCGGCGGGCCCGGATGCTGCTGGACGCGGCCCGGGAGGCCGCGGCGGAGGCCGTGGGGTGCCGTCCGGACGAGCTCGTCTTCACTCCTTCGGGGACGCGCGCGGTTCACGCCGGGATCTCCGGGGCGCTCGCCGGGCGTCGGCGTGTCGGGGACCGCCTGGTGGTCTCGGCGGTCGAGCACTCCTGTGTGCTGCACGCGGGAGAGGCGCACGCGGCGGCGGGCGGCTCGATGGCCGAGGTGCCGGTGGAGCGGTCGGGCGCGGTGGACCCGGAGGTCTTCGCGGCGACGCTGGACGCGCGGACGGCCCTGGCCTGCCTGCAGTCCGCCAACCACGAGGTGGGCACCGAGCAGCCGGTGGCCGAGGTGGCGGAGGCCTGCCGGGCGGCCGGGGTGCCGCTGCTCGTGGACGCGGCGCAGTCGCTCGGCTGGGGGCCGGTGCCGGAGGGCTGGTCACTGCTGGCGGCGAGCGCCCACAAGTGGGGCGGCCCGGCGGGCGTCGGGCTGCTCGCGGTGCGCAAGGGGGTGCGGTTCGCCCCGCAAGGCCCGGCCGACGAGCGGGAGTCGGGGCGGGCGCCCGGCTTCGAGAACCTGCCGGCGATCGTGGCGGCGGCGGCCTCACTGCGGGCGGTGCGGGCGGAGGCGGCGGCCGAGGCGGCGCGGCTGCGGGCCCTGGTGGACCGGATCCGGGTGCGGGTGCCGGAGCTGGTGCCGGACGTGGAGGTGGTGGGCGATCCGGTGCGGCGGCTGCCGCACCTGGTGACCTTCTCCTGTCTCTATGTCGACGGGGAGGCGTTGCTGCACGAGCTGGACCGGGAGGGTTTCTCCGTTTCGTCCGGTTCGTCGTGCACGAGTTCGACGCTGACACCCAGCCATGTGCTGCGGGCGATGGGGGTGCTGAGCGAGGGCAACGTCCGGGTGTCGCTGCCGGCGGGCACCTCCGAGGAGGACGTCGACCGCTTCCTCGCGGTGCTGCCGGGCGCGGTCGCCTCGGTACGGGACCGGCTCGGGGCACCGGAGCCCGCGGCGGCGCCCTCCGGCGCGGCCGGCACGCGGGTGGTGGACGCCCTCGGCAAGCGCTGCCCGATCCCGGTGATCGAACTCGCGAAGGTGTTCGGGTCGGTACCGGTGGGCGGCACGGTGACGGTCCTGTCGGACGACGAGGCGGCCCGTCTCGACATCCCGGCCTGGTGTGAGATGCGCGGGCAGGAGTACGTGGGCGAGGAGCCGTCGCCGAAGGGCGGCACGGCGTACGTGGTGCGGCGGGTGTCCTGAGGCTCCGGGGCGGACGCACCGGAGCCCCGGTCCGCGCCGTACGGGCGGCGGGCCGGGGCTCCGGGGGGCTTTTTCAGGACAACCTCAGGAGAGGTGCGCCTGGACCTCGGCGGCGGCCTCGTCTCCGTAGGCCTTGGTGAAGCGGTCCATGAAGTTGGTGCGGCGCAGCGTGTACTCCTGCGTGCCCAGGGTCTCGATCACCAGGGTGGCTAGCATGCAGCCGACCTGGGCGGCGCGCTCCAGGCCGACGCCCCAGGACAGGCCGGTCAGGAAGCCGGCCCGGAAGGCGTCGCCGACACCGGTCGGGTCGACCTTGGCGTCCTCCTCCGGGCAGCCGACCTCGATGGCCGGCTCGCCGACGCGCTCGATGCGCACGCCGCGGGAGCCGAGGGTGGTGACCCGGTGGCCGACGCGCTCCAGGATCTCCTGCTCGGTCCAGCCCGTCTTGGACTCGATGAGGCCCTTCTCGTACTCGTTGGAGAAGAGGTAGGTCGCCCCGTCGAGGAGGGTGCGGATCTCCTCGCCGCCCATGCGCGCGATCTGCTGCGAGAAGTCGGCCGCGAAGGGGATCTCGCGGGTGCGGCACTCCTCGGTGTGGCGCAGCATCGCCTCGGGGTCGTCGGCGCCGATCAGCACCAGGTCGAGGCCGCCCACGCGGTCGGCGACGGCCTTCAGCTCGATCAGCCGGGCCTCGCTCATGGCGCCGGTGTAGAACGAGCCGATCTGGTTGTGGTCGCTGTCCGTGGTGCACACGAAGCGGGCGGTGTGCAGGACCTCGGAGATGCGCACCGAGCCGGTGTCGACGCCGTGGCGGTCGAGCCAGCCGCGGTACTCGTCGAAGTCGTACCCCGCCGCGCCGACGAGGATCGGGCTGCCGCCGAGCTGGCCCATGCCGAAGCAGATGTTGGGGCCGACGCCGCCGCGCCGGATGTCGAGGTTGTCGACCAGGAAGGAGAGGGAGACCGTGTGGAGCTGGTCCGCCACGAGCTGGTCGGCGAACCGGCCCGGGAAGGTCATGAGGTGGTCGGTGGCGATGGAGCCGGTGACTGCGATACGCACGGCTGGACGCTCCTGCGGTAAGGACGGTGATGACAGTTCACGCTACCGGGTGCGACCCCGCATGCCGAACAGTGGAAACTACCCCAGAGTAGGGCTTTTCCCCGAACCGACGGCCTGCGTACGGTGCGACCATGACCCAGTACCCCGCTCCTCGTGAGCCTCAGGAGTCCGAGTTCAGTCTTGCGCAGCTGTGCGGTGACAGTGCACGGATGGCTCCGCACTGGGTGACCCCGGCCGCCCCCGCGGCCACCCGGGTCTCCCCCGCGCTCATCCACGGCGTCGAGGTGCCCGCCGCCTCGGCCCGGCTGATCGCCGCCACCTCCGAGTACGGAGCCTGACCGGGGGACCTGACGGGACCGGCGGAACCGGCTGAGCGCTTCTCCCGTCCCATGGGTGTCTCCCAAAGGGACGCCATGGTCAGGAGGAGCGTGCGGTGAACAGTACGGAGAACCGGTCCGGGAAGCGCGGCCCGCTCCTCGTCGCCTCGGTGGCGGCGGGGGTGCTGCTGGCAGGCGGGGGCGGCGTGTACTACGCCGCCACGGCCGCCGGCGGGGGCGGAGGCGCGAAGACGGCGCCGGCCGCCCCGCCGATGCTGAACCTGGACGAGAAGGGCGACCGCGGTCCGGGGATCGCGCCCGGCGAGCCCGACCCCGGCGGCGGTCCGAGCGGGACGGTCTACCGGGCCGGGGTCCCGCTCCCCCAGGGGCCGTCCGAGGCCGCGGTGCACCGGCCCGAGGGGCGGATCGGCGCGGCCGACGTGACCCGGCTGGCGAAGGCGCTCGGCATGTCCGGCACCCCGCGCCTGGTGGGCGAGGTGTGGCGGCTGGGTCCGGACCGGGACGAGTCCGGGCCGCGGCTGGACGTCTCGGCGAAGGCGCCGGGCAGCTGGACGTACAGCCAGTACCAGGGCGGTCCGGTGGGTGACACCTGCCTGAAGGGCAAGGCCTGCCCGCCGCCCGGGGAGGCCGGACCCCCGCGCGGCGGCAGCCCGGTGAGCGAGGCCGCGGCGAAGGCGGCGGTGGCGCCGGTGCTCAAGGCGACCGGCCAGGACGACGCCAAGCTGGACGCGCGGCAGCTGATGAACGGCTCGGTGCGGGTGGTGAACGCCGACCCGGTGGTGGGCGGCCTGCCGACGTACGGCTGGTCGACCGGCGTCCACGTCGGTCCCGACGGCTCGCTGGTCGCCGGGAGCGGGCGCCTGACGGAGCCGCCGGCGGGCGACACCTATCCGGTGGTCGGCGCGCAGAAGGCGCTGGACGAGCTGAACAAGGCGGCGAAGGGGACCGGCCCGATCGGGATCGGCGGCTGCGCCACCGACCCGCCGGCGGGTGCGGCCGACACCGCGGGCGAGCGGCCCGACCTGCCGTGCCGGACGACGGCCGACGCGGCGCCGCCGCAGGTCGTGACGGTGACCGGTGCGCGCTTCGGGCTGGCCGCGCAGTACGTGGACGGCGAGCAGGTGCTGGTGCCCGCGTGGCTGTTCGAGGCACGGGAGAAGCCCGGCACGGCGCCGTACACGGTGGTGCGGACGGCGGTGGACGCGCGGTACCTGGCGCCGCCGGCCTCGTCCTCTCCCCCGCCGGACCAGGGGACCGCGCCGGAGCGGCAGATCTCCTCGTTCACGACCGACCCGGCGGGCCGGAAGCTGTCGGTGAGCTTCTGGGGCGGGGTGTGCAGCACCTACACGGTCACGGCCGTGGAGACCCCGGCGAAGGTCACGGTGCGGATCGCGGAGAAGCCGGCCGACCCGGACAAGGTCTGCATCGCGATCGCCGTGGACGTCACGAAGACGGTGACCCTGGAACAGCCGCTGGGCGGCCGGCCCGTGGTGGACGGGGCGAGCGGGCAGGCCGTGCCCCGGAAGTGAGCGCGGACGCGCGAGAGGGCGGCACCCGCGATGCGGGTGCCGCCCTCTCGGGTGCTACGGCTTAGCTGAAGCTGTCGCCGCAGGCGCAGGAACCCGTGGCGTTGGGGTTGTCGATCGTGAAGCCCTGCTTCTCGATGGTGTCGACGAAGTCGATGGAGGCGCCACCGAGGTAGGGGGCGCTCATGCGGTCGGTGACGACCTTGACGCCGTCGAAGTCCTTGACGACGTCGCCGTCGAGCGAGCGCTCGTCGAAGAACAGCTGGTAGCGCAGGCCGGAGCAGCCACCGGGCTGAACGGCGACGCGCAGCGCGAGGTCGTCGCGGCCTTCCTGCTCGAGGAGGGCCTTGACCTTCCCCGCGGCGGCGTCGGACAGGAGGATGCCGTCGCTGACAGTGGTCTTCTCGTCCGATACGGACATCTGCTTCTCTCCCGGTTTGATACGGAGACTGCTTGCCGACGGTTGCAACCGGCGGGGCCGCGGATTCATTCCGGGCCGAGGCGCGTCTTTCCCTTTCATGCTCGCACACCCGGCGCGGAAGGCGGGAGCGGCGACGGGCGAGGCGAATTCGTCACATCGACACTATGGCCATCGTCAAAGTGACGTGAAGCGGTTATGATAGATAGCGTCATTTAGACGAAAAGGCTTTTCGAGGCTCACCGTAGAAGTAGAAAGGGTGCGTGACGTGACCACCGCCCAGCCCCTGGACGTCCAGCCGACGCCGCTCGCCCTGCTGCTCCTCGGCCGCGAGGCCGACCCCAAGAGCGAGCGCGGCGTGGAGTGCCCCGGCGACCTGCCGTCGCCCTCCGACCCCGACCTGGTGGAGCGTGCCCGCGCCGCCAAGGAGAAGCTGGGGGACAAGGTCTTCGTCCTCGGGCACCACTACCAGCGGGACGAGGTCATCCAGTTCGCCGACGTCACCGGCGACTCCTTCAAGCTGGCCCGTGACGCCGCCGCCAAGCCGGAGGCCGAGTACATCGTCTTCTGCGGCGTGCACTTCATGGCCGAGTCGGCCGACATCCTCACCACGGACGACCAGAAGGTCGTGCTGCCCGACCTGGCCGCCGGCTGCTCGATGGCCGACATGGCCACCGCCGAGCAGGTCGCGGAGTGCTGGGACGTGCTGACCGAGGCCGGCGTCGCCGACCGGGTCGTGCCCGTCTCGTACATGAACTCCTCCGCCGACATCAAGGCCTTCACCGGCAAGCACGGCGGCACCATCTGCACCTCGTCCAACGCGAAGAAGGCCCTGGACTGGGCCTTCGAGCAGGGCGAGAAGGTGCTGTTCCTGCCGGACCAGCACCTGGGCCGCAACACCGCCGTGCGCGACATGGGCATGTCCCTGGACGACTGCGTGCTCTACAACCCGCACAAGCCGAACGGCGGCCTGACCGCCGAGGAGCTGCGCGACGCGAAGATGATCCTGTGGCGGGGCCACTGCTCCGTGCACGGGCGCTTCTCGCTGGACTCGGTCAACGACGTCCGCGAGCGCATCCCGGGCGTCAACGTGCTCGTCCACCCCGAGTGCCGGCACGAGGTCGTCGCCGCCGCGGACTACGTGGGCTCGACCGAGTACATCATCAAGGCCCTGGAGGCGGCCCCGGCCGGCTCCAAGTGGGCGATCGGCACCGAGCTGAACCTGGTGCGCCGCCTGGCGAACCGGTTCGCCGCCGAGGACAAGGAGATCGTCTTCCTCGACAAGACGGTCTGCTTCTGCTCGACCATGAACCGGATCGACCTGCCGCACCTGGTGTGGACCCTGGAGTCGCTGGCCGAGGGCAACCTGGTCAACCAGATCCAGGTCGACAAGGAGACCGAGTCCTTCGCCAAGCTGGCGCTGGAGCGGATGCTGGCTCTGCCGTAACGATGCGCCGACCTCGGCGGCCTCGGCCACGGCGGCCTCGGGTCTCCGTACGGCACGGGAAGGGGCGCCCCGCGTGATCGCGGGGCGCCCCTTCCGTCGTGCGTCCGGCGTCAGACGCCCGCCGGCTCCTTCGCCTGCGGCGGGATCTCCGCGGCGCCGGTCGTCGCCGCCCGCTTCGCCGCCTTCTTCTTCGCGCGGCGCTCCTTGCGGAGCTCCACCATCGCGTAGAGGGTCGGGACGAGCAGCAGGGTGAGCAGCGTCGAGCTGATCAGTCCGCCGATGACGACCACGGCCAGCGGCTGGGCGATGAAGCCGCCCTGACCGGTGATGCCGAGCGCCATCGGGAGCAGGGCGAAGATCGTCGCCAGAGCGGTCATCAGGATCGGGCGCAGCCGGTGCCGGCCGCCCTCGACGACCGCCTCGACCACGCCCAGGCCCTGGGCCCGGTACTGGTTGATCAGGTCGATCAGGACGATCGCGTTGGTGACCACGATGCCGATCAGCATCAGCATGCCGATGAGCGCGGGCACGCCCATCGCGGTGCCGGTGGCCACCAGCAGGCCGAGCGCACCGGTCGCCGCGAACGGGATGGAGACCAGCAGGATCAGCGGCTGGATCAGCGAGCGGAAGGTCGCGACCAGCAGCATGAAGACGATCGCGATGGCGGCGAGCATCGCCAGGAACAGGTTGACGAAGGCGTCGGTCTGGTCCTCGGAGACTCCGCCGATGGTCGCGGTCGCGCCGGCCGGCAGCTTCAGCTCCTTCAGCTTGGTCTGCAGCGCGGCGCTGACCGCTCCGGTGTTGTCGCCGACCGGGGTGGCGGTGACCGTCGCCGCGCGGGCGCCGTCGATCCGGGTCTTGGAGACCGGGCCCGGCACCAGTTCGACGCTCGCGATGTCACCCAGCTTCACCGGGCCCAGCGGCAGCGCCTTCAGCTCGGCGAGCGTGGTGGCCGGCTTCGCCGAGGTGATGAGGACGTCCCGCTCGGTGTCGTCGAGGATGGCCTTGCCGGTCGGGGTGCCGTGCACGGCCTGGCCGACGATCATGCCGAGGGTGGTCGCGTCGAAGCCGGCGTCGGCCGCCTTCGCGTTCGGCCGGACCGAGATCCGCGGGACCGACTGCGACAGGTCGCTCTGCACGTCGGTGACGTCCTTCAGCTGCCCGACCGCGGTCTTCACCTGGTCGGCGGCGGCCTTGAGGACCTGCGGGTCGGCGGCCTTGACCACGACGCTCAGGTCCTGGCTGCCGAAGGCGGCGCCGGCCGCGATGGTCGTGTCGCCGATGCCGTCCAGCTTGCCGAGCGCGGCCTCCACGCTGTCGTGGATCTTCTCGTACGAGGCGGAGTCCTCCAGCGCGACCTGGTAGGTCGCCTGGTTGGCGCCGGTGCCGCCGCCGAAGGCCGCCATGAAGCCGGAGGAACCGACGGTGACCTGGTAGTCCTTGACGCCCTCCGTGCCGGCCAGGACCTTCTCGACCTTCTTCGCGGCCTCGTCGGCGGCCGACAGGCTGGTGCCGGGCGCCAGTTCCTGGCGGACCGTCATGACCTCCTGCTCGCCCTGGTCGAAGAAGTTGGTCTTCAGGAGCGGGGTCATGCCGAAGGTGACCACGAGCACCACGAGGGCGATGGCCACGCTGGTGAGGCGGCGCCGGGTGGCGAACCGCAGCACCGGCACGTACAGGCGCTGGAGCCTGCTGCGGTTCTCCTTCTCCTCGGCGAGCCGCCGCGCCTCCTCCTGGTCCTCCGAGGTGCCCTTGGGGGCGCGCAGGAACCAGTACGACAGGACCGGGACGACGGTCAGGGAGACGAGCAGCGAGGCGAGCAGGGCCGCCGTGACGGTCAGCGAGAAGGAGCCGAAGAGCTGCCCGATCATGCCGCCGACCAGGCCGATCGGCAGGAAGACCGCGACCGTGGTGAGGGTGGAGGAGGTGACCGCGCCGGCCACCTCGCGGACCGCGGTGAGGATCGCGGTCTCGCGCTCCTCGCCGTACCCGAGGTGCCGCTTGATGTTCTCCAGGACCACGATCGAGTCGTCGACGACCCGGCCGATGGCGATGGTGAGGGCGCCCAGCGTGAGCATGTTCAGGGAGAGGTCACGGGTCCACAGCACGATCAGGGCGAGGACGACCGAGAGCGGGATGGAGACCGCGGTGACCAGGGTGGAGCGGATCGAGGCGAGGAAGACCAGGATCACCAGGACGGCCATGACCAGGCCGAGCATGCCCTCCGTGGTGAGGCCGGAGATCGACTTGGCGACGGCCGGGCCCTGGTCGGAGACGACGGTCAGCTCGGCGCCGGAGCCGAGGTCCTGCCGCAGCTTCGGCAGCTCGTCCTTGACCGCGTCGGAGATGCCGACGGCGCTGCCGTCCTTGTCCATGGTGGCGTACACGGCGAGGCTGGGCTTGCCGTTGGTACGGGTGAGGGAGACCCGCGGGGACTCCTCCTGCTTCACGGTGGCGACGTCGCCGAGGCGGACCGCCTTGCCCTGCTCGGGCTTGATCCGCAGGTCCTGGAGCTGCCGCAGGGAGGTGTAGCCGCCGCCGACCTGGACGGTGCGGCTCTTGCCGTCCTCGGAGAAGGCGCCGGCCGGGAGGGTGGCTCCGCCGGACCGGACGGCCTCGGCCAGCTTCATGGTGTTCAGGCCGGCCGCGGCCAGCTTGCGCGGGTCCGGGGTGATGGAGACCTGGAGGTCCTGGACGCCCGAGACGGAGACCTGGCCGACGCCGTCGATGCCCTCCAGGACGGGGACGACGGTCCGCTCCAGCTGGTCGGCGAGCGCCTGCGGGTCCTTGTCCGAGGAGACGGCGAGGACCACGGTCGGCATGTCGTCCGTGGAGCCGGCGATGACCTGCGGGTCCACCGCGTCGGGGAGCTGGGCGCGGGCCCGGTTCACGGCCTGCTGGACGTCGGCGACCAGCTGCTTGGTCGACTCGTCGCCGTAGTCGAAGCTGGCCATGATGACGGCGCTGCCCTCGGAGGCGGTCGAGGTGACGCCCTTGATGCCGTCGACGGCCTTGAGGGCGCTCTCGATCGGCTCGACGACCTGCTTCTCGACCACGTCGGGCGAGGCGCCCTGGTAGGGGGCGAGGACCGAGACCATCGGGAACTCGATCGACGGGAACAGCTGCTGCTTCAGCTGCGGGATCGCTATCGCTCCGAAGACGATGGCGACGATGGACATCAGCCCGATCAGGGCCCGTTGCGCGAGGCTGAATCTGGACAGCCAGGACATGCGGTCTCTCTTCCGTGGCGTGCTCGGCAGGCGTCCGGTCACCCCCGAGGAGTGCCGTCCGGGCACCGCCAGGGGTGCCCGTCTACACGATCAGCCATGAGGACGGGCAGATCCTCGCCCCCCGGGCCCAATTCCTTATGCCGCGCATACCGCGTCTGGAGTACGCCGGACCCGGGACTCACTCCACCCTTGGACGTACGAGCCCCGACTCGTAGGCGGTGACGACCAGCTGGGCGCGGTCGCGGGCGCCCAGTTTGGCCATGGTCCGGTTCACATGGGTCTTGACGGTGAGCGGGCTGACGTCGAGCCGTTCGGCGATCTCGTCGTTCGAGTGCCCGCCCGCCACGAGCACCAGGACCTCCCGCTCGCGGGCGGTCAGCGCCGTGAGCCGTTCGGAGTACGCGGGCCCCGACCCGTCCCCCGGCTCCGAACCGCCGCCCTGCGCCAGGAACTTGGCGATCAGGCCCTTGGTCGCCACCGGGGACAGCAGGGCCTCGCCGGCCGCCGCGATCCGGATGGCGCCCAGCAGCTCCTCCGGTTCGGCTCCCTTGCCGAGGAAGCCGGAGGCCCCGGCGCGCAGCGACTGCACCACGTACTCGTCGACCTCGAAGGTGGTCAGCATGACGATCCGCACGGCGGACAGCTCCGGGTCCGCGGTGATCATGCGGGTGGCGGCAAGGCCGTCCGTGCCCGGCATCCGGATGTCCATGAGCACCACGTCGGCCCGCGCCGAGCGGGCCAGGGCCACCGCCTGGGCCCCGTCCGCGGCCTCGGCGACCACCTCCATGTCCGGCTCGGAGTCGACCAGGACCTTGAAGGCGCTGCGCAGCAGCGCCTGGTCGTCGGCGAGCAGTACCCGGATCGTCACGCTTTCCCCCCGCTGTCGGCGTTCACCGGCAGTATCGCCTGCACCCGGAAGCCGCCTCCGTACCGGGGCGCGGCGGTGAGCGAGCCGCCGAGCGCGGTCACCCGCTCCCGCATGCCGAGCAGCCCGTGGCCGCCCCGGTCGGCGTGGTCGCCGTGGTCGGCCGGCGGCGGCAGCGGCGGGCCGTCGTCCAGGACGGTGATCTCCACCGTGCGGCCGACCCGGACGACGCTGACCTCGGCCCGGGCGTCGCCGCCCGCGTGCTTGCGCACGTTGGTCAGCGCCTCCTGGATGATCCGGTACGCGGCGAGGTCGACGGCGGCCGGCAGGGCGGTGCCGGCGTCGGTGCGGGCCAGCTCCACGGGCAGCCCCGCGTTGCGGAAGGTCGCCAGCAGGTCGTCGAGGACGGCGAGCCCCGCCACCGGCTCGGTGGGGGCCTCCGGGTCGCCCGACTGGCGCAGCAGCCCGACCGTGGCGCGCAGCTCGTCGAGGGCGGAGCGGCTGGCGGCGCGGACGTGCCCGAGGGCCTCCTTGGCCTGGTCGGGGCGCTTGTCCATGACGTGCGCGGCGACCCCGGCCTGCACGTTGACCAGGGCGATGTGGTGGGCGACGACGTCGTGCAGGTCGCGGGCGATCCGCAGCCGCTCCTCGGCGACCCGGCGGCGGGCCTCCTCCTCGCGGGTGCGTTCGGCCCGTTCGGCCCGCTCGCGGATGGCGTCCACGAAGGCGCGGCGGCTGCGCACCGCGTCCCCGGCGGCCGCGGCCATCCCGGTCCAGGCGAAGACGCCCAGGTTCTCCTGCGCGTACCAGGGGGTGGGGCCGAAGAACATGGCGGCGGCGGTCAGCAGGCCCATGGTGGCGAGCCCGAGCCGCCAGGTGGTGGGCCGGTCGGTGTGCGAGGCGACGGTGTACAGGGCGACGACGACGCTCATGGCGACCGGCGCGGGCCGCTCGTCGCCCACCAGCTGGACGAACGCGAAGCCGCCGGTCACCGCCAGCACCGGGATGGGCCGGCTGCGGCGGAGGACCAGCGCGAGGGCGCCGAGCAGCATCAGCACGATGCCCTCGGTGGTGGGCGCGCGGGTGCCGAAGGTGGGCCCGTCGGGGCCGTGCGGGTCGGTGAAGGAGCTGATGACCATCGCCACGAGGACCAGCAGGGCGAGGCCCGCGTCGAAGGCGAGCGGATGGGTCCGCTGCCGGTCCCGGGCCCGGGCGAGGAGGGTGCCGTCGGTCGTCACAGCAGGAAACGGTACGGCGCCCCCGGCCCGGGGCGGGCGCCCCGGGCCGGGACCGGACACCGGTCAGCCCGGGATCAGGCCGTCGTCGGAGAGCATCTGACGCACCTCGTCGAGGGTCGCGTCAGGAGCCGGGAGGATCAGTTCGGACGGCTCCAGGGCGTCGTCGGGCAGCGGCTCGCCGAGCCGCCGCACGGCGTCGAGGAGGGCGCCGAGCGTCCGGCGGAAGCCCTCCTCGTCCCCCGACTCCATCTCCTCGAGGAGCTCGTCGTCCAGCTCGTTCAGCTCGGCGAAGTGACTGTCGGCCAGCGTGCACTGGCCCTCCCCCATGATCCGTACGATCATGACGTGCCGTCCTCCTGAAGGAAGTGCCCCGAGGAAGTGCCCCTGCGGGCCGCTACTTCTCGAAGCGCGGGTGGGACTGCTGCTGCGACGGGTCCTGCTGTCCCGCGGCGCCGCCCTCCAGGGCCTGCTGCTGCGCCGACGGGCCTCCGGCCAGCTCGGCCTTCATCCGCTGGAGCTCCAGCTCGACGTCCGTACCGCCGGACAGCCGGTCGAGCTCCGCCTGGATGTCGTCCTTGCCCAGGCCCGACTGGTCGTCGAGCGCGCCCGAGGCGAGCAGCTCGTCGATCGCGCCGGCCCGCGCCTGGAGCTGGGCGGTCTTGTCCTCGGCCCGCTGGATCGCGAGGCCGACGTCGCTCATCTCCTCCGAGATGCCGGAGAAGGACTCGGCGATCCGGGTCTGCGCCTGGGCCGCCGTGTAGGTCGCCTTGATGGTCTCCTTCTTGGTGCGGAAGGCGTCGACCTTGGCCTGGAGGCGCTGCGCCGCGAGGGTGAGCTTCTCCTCCTCGCCCTGCAGCGTCTGGTGCTGCACCTCCAGGTCGCTCACCTGCTGCTGCAGCGCGGCGCGGCGGGACAGCGCCTCGCGCGCCAGGTCCTCACGGCCGAGCGCCAGCGCCTTGCGGCCCTGGTCCTCGAGCTTGGCGGACTGGCCCTGCAGCTGGTTCAGCTGCAGTTCGAGCCGCTTGCGGGAGGTCGCCACGTCGGCGACGCCGCGGCGCACCTTCTGCAGCAGCTCCAGCTGTTTCTGGTACGAGTAATCGAGGGTCTCGCGCGGATCCTCGGCCCGGTCGAGGGCCTTGTTTGCCTTCGCGCGGAAGATCATCCCCATACGCTTCATGACACCGCTCATGGGCTTCGCGCGCCCCCTTCTGACGGACTCGGCTCCAGCTCTCCAACAGAAACCACAGTACGGTTCCCGACTCCATTACCGCACTGTTCGGGACCCGATGTGCTCCTCCCCAAGGACGAGTGACGATCATCCGCCCTCCCGCCCAGGGAGTAGAGGAACCTCGGGGTCCCCTGCCCAGGGACGCAGGCCGTTAGCGGATCGTTCCCGCCGACGCTGGGGTCCATGCGTGGCACCACGTACCCTTGGCCTTGTGTTCCGTAGCCGTTCGAAGGACGAGAAGGCCCCCACCGAGAAGGTGACGGCGGACCTTTCCAAGCAGCCCCGCGACCCCGAGGCCCCCAAGGGCCGCCCGACCCCGAAGCGGAGTGATGCCCAGTCGCAGCGCCGTCGCGCGCAGTCCGCGCCGTTGGACCGCAAGGAAGCATCCAAGCGGCAGCGTGAGGCGCGCCGCACCGACATGGTCCGGCAGCGCGAGGCGCTGGCCAGCGGTGACGAGCGCTACCTGCCCGCCCGTGACAAGGGTCCCGTGCGGCGCTTCGTGCGTGACTTCGTCGACTCGCGCTTCGCGGTCGCCGAGTTCTTCCTGCCGATGGCCGTGGTCATCCTGGTGCTCTCGCTCTTCGGCAACACCAACCGCTCGCTGCAGAACATCTCGCTGCTGCTCTGGGCCGGTGTGATCGTCATGATCGTCATCGACTCGATCGGCATCGTGATCCGGCTGCGCAAGCAGCTGAACGAGCGCTTCCCGAACGAGCCGAAGCGCGGCGCCGTCGCGTACGGCCTCATGCGCACGCTCCAGATGCGCCGGCTGCGGCTGCCGAAGCCGCAGGTCAAGCGCGGAGAGCGACCCTGAGCGCGGACGGCTCCGGTTCGGCGTCGCCCGTCGTCGCCCACTGGCCGGTCGTGCCGGGCGGACTGCGTGACACCGTCCGTCAGGAGTTGATCGCGCGCCAGCTCGACGAGCAGATAGCCGCCCGCTACCCCGTGGGGCAGCGGCTGCGGATCCTCGACGCGGGCATGGGGCAGGGCACGCAGGCCCTGCGCCTGGCCCGGGCCGGGCACACCGTGACCGGCCTGGAGGCCGACCCCGAGCTGCTCAAGGCCGCCCGCGAGTCGCTGGCCACCGAACCGGCCGGCATCCGCGAGCGGGTCCGGCTGATCGAGGGCGAGGGACGCGAGACCGGCGTGCACTTCCTGCCCGGCAGCTTCGACGTCGTCCTCTGCCACGGTGTGCTGATGTACGCCGACGAGCCCGACGCCCTGCTCGCGGGCCTGGCCCGCATGCTGGCCCCCGGCGGCCTGCTCTCCCTGGTGGTCCCCAACGCGGAGGCGCTGGCCATGCGGCCGGGCCTGGCCGGGGACTGGGTGGGCGCGCTCGACGGCTTCGAGTCGGACGTGTACACCGACCGCAACGGCACCAAGGTGCGGGCCGACCGCTTCGACGCGCTGACCGCGACGCTCGCCGGGATCGCGGCACCGCTGCACGCCTGGTACGGCGTGCGGGTCTTCACCGACGGCATCCCCGGCGACGAGGGCCTGCCAGCCGCGGACGAGCTGGAGCGCCTGCTCACCGCCGAGGACCGGGCCTCGCGCACGGATCCGTACCGGCGCATAGCGGGCCTGCTGCACCTCTGCGGCGTACGGGGCTGAGACACCCGGGCTTCCGGGGTGCGGGCCTCGGGCCCGCACCCCGTTTCGCGTTCTCCGGGTTCCTCCGGTGCCTCTCCGGCCGTCTCCGGGCTTCTCCCGGCCTCCTCCGGCCTTCCCCGGGCTCCTAGCCCTCGGCGTCGAGCGCCATCGGGCCGTAGATCTTCGTCCCGTCCTCGGAGAGCGTCACCTGGTCCGCGCCGCCGTCGAGCAGGTCGCGCCAGTTCTCGCCGATCCAGGATTCCGCGTCGCCCTGGGTGGGGAACTCCTCGGGGGTCACCGCCGGTGCGACCTCAGTGCCGTCGGACTTCTCGAACCGCCACGTCCATGCCATGCCAGCCTCCGGATGATCGGTTTCCTGCCCGCAGCGTAGCCGGGCGCGCACCGCTTGCGGTGACGCGGGAGGATCTGAGGGTGGAACTGACTCTGCTCGGCACCGGCGCACCCCTCGGACTCCCCCGACCCGACTGCCCCTGCGCGGTGTGCGCGCTGTCCCGCGGGGAGCGGGCGCGGGCGGCCACCTCGCTGCTCGTGGACGGGGCGCTGCTGTTGGATCTGACGCCGGGGGCCGCACTGGCCGCGGCCCGTTCGGGGCACTCGCTGGTCGGGGTGCGGCAAGTGCTGCTCACGCATCCGCACGACGGGCCGGCCGTGGAGCTGCCCGCGGGGCTGCCCACGGCGGGGCGGGTGCCGGACGGGCGGGAGCTGACCCTGATCAGCGGCCACCGGGTGCGAGCGGTGTCCATGGACTCGCCGGGCACCGGGTACGAGGTGACCTCGGCGGAGGGCGAGCGGCTGCTGTACCTGCCGCCGGGCGCCGCGGCGGCCGGCCTCCCGGACGACCACCGGCCCCCGTACGACATGGTGATCGCCGATGTGACGGGCCGGCCGGACGGGCTGGCCCGGCTGCGGGCCATCGGGGCCGTCGGCCCGAGCACCGACGTGATCGCCGTGCACCTGGACCACGACGCGCCCGCCGGGGCCGAGCTGGACCGGCGGCTCGCGGCCGCGGGGGCGCGGGCGGTGCCGGACGGGACGACGCTGTACGTGGGCGAGTACCACGAGGTGCCGGACGTACCGCGGCGGACGCTGGTGACGGGCGGCGCCCGGTCCGGGAAGTCGGTGGAGGCCGAGCGGCGCCTGGAGACCTTCCCCGAGGTGCTGTACGTGGCGACGGGCGGGACCCGCGAGGGCGACCCGGAGTGGGCGCAGCGGGTGGGGCTGCACCGGGAGCGGCGGCCGGGCTCCTGGCGTACAGCCGAGACCACCGACCTCGTACCGCTGCTCACGGCCGAGGGCCCGGCGCTCCTCGTCGACTGTCTGTCGCTGTGGCTGACGGACGCCATGGACCAGGTCGGGGCGTGGGACGACGAGCGCTGGGAGTCCGGCGGCCGGGAGGCGCTCGCGGGCCGGGTCGCCGAGCTGGTGGCGGCGGTGCGGGCGACGCCCCGCACGGTCGTGGCGGTGACGAACGAGGTGGGTTCGGGCGTGGTCCCGGCGACGGCCTCGGGGCGCCGTTTCCGCGACGAGCTGGGGCGGCTCAACGCGGCCTTCGCCGACGAGTGCGAGCAGGTTCTGCTGGTGGTCGCGGGGCAGGCGCTGGTGCTGCGCGGGTAGGCCGAGGCGGACGGGCCGCGGGCGGCCGTGGACCGGGCGGCACCTTCCGGACAGGGTGCGGGGGCCCCGGGTAGGGTTCGAACGTCCTACGACCATGGTCACGAACGATTGACGTCCCTAGGCGGAACGAACCTTGAACCTCGACGACTTCTCCGATCTGATCGAGCGCCCCGACGGGGGGATCCGGCGTGACGCCGAGGAGCGCAGGGAGCGCCTGAGCGTGCGCCCCGGGGCGCTCGGTCGGCTCGACGAGCTGGGCGAGTGGCTGTCGGCGGCGCAGGGCGCGGTCCCGCCGCGGCCGGTGGAGCAGCCGAAGGTGGTGCTCTTCGCGGGCGACCACGGCGTGGCCTCGCTGGACGTGTCCGGGCGGGCCGCGGGCGGCGGGTACGCGCTGGTGCGGGCCGTGCTGGACGGGGCGAGCCCGGTGGCGGTGCTGGCCCGGGCCCAGCAGGTGCCGGTGCGGGTGGTGGACGCGGGTCTGGACTGCGACCCGGAGCTGCTGCCGGCGGAGGTCACCCGGCGCCGGGTGCGGCGCGGCACCGGCCGGATCGACGTCGAGAACGCGCTGACCCTCGACGAGACCCGCGCGGCGCTCGAACTGGGCATCGCGGTCGCCGACGAGGAGGCCGACTCGGGCACCGACCTGGTGGTGCTCGGGGATCTGAGCGTGGGCGGTACGACGCCCGCCTCGACGCTGATCGCCGCGCTGTGCGGGACGGACGCCTCCGTGGTGACCGGCCGGGGCGGTGCCGGGATCGACGATCTGGCGTGGATGCGCAAGTGCGCGGCGGTGCGGGACGCGCTGCGCCGGGCCCGGCCGGTCCTCGGCGACCAGCTGGAGCTGCTCGCGGCGGTCGGCGGGCCCGACCTCGCGGCGACGACCGGCTTCCTGCTGCAGGCCTCGGTGCGGCGGCTCCCGGTGATCCTGGACGGTGTGGTGGGCGCGGCCTGTGCGCTGGTGGCGCAGCGGGCGGCGTTCCGGGCCCCGGACTGGTGGCTTGCGGGCCAGGTGAGCGGGGAGCCGGCGCAGGCGAAGGCACTGGACCGGATGTCGCTCAACCCTCTGCTCGATCACGGCGTCACTGTGGGCGAGGGAACCGGGGCACTGCTCGCTCTCCCCCTCGTCCGGGCCGCCGCCGCGCTGGCCGCGGAGCTGCCGGAGGTGACCACTCCGGAGGCGGACACCACGGCGGAGGAGACCGCCGGGGTGACGGACGAGGTGGGCTGAGCCGGATCACCGGCCCGGATGCGTTCGCCCCGCCACGTCGGGGCGGGCGCATCCGGCGCCCAGCCATGCAGGGTGATGCCCCATATGATCGCTTTTCATGGGAGAGGTCCGTTTGTCCACCGAAGAAGCGCCCCGGACCACGGTCCGCTCGCGGCGCAGTGCCGCGTTCGCCGTCTGGTACCTGCGGGCCGTCACGTTCATCAACTTCCTGAGCGCCGTGTGGGTCTCGTTCGGCCAGGACCTGCGCCGGCACAACGAGGACAACTACTTCACCCCGTACATGCTCACCGCCGGATTCGCCTCCGGCGTCTTCACGCTCTTCCTGGCGATCACCATGCGCCGCCGCAAGCGGGCCGCGTGGATCCTCAACCTCGTCCTCAGCGGGCTCTTCCTGCTGCTCTTCGCACTGGTGATGATCTTCCCGGAGATCCGCCAGCACACCCAGAACTGGATCTCGCTGGTCCTGACCGCCGCCTTCTTCACCGCGCTGCTGCTGGGCCGCAAGGAGTTCTACGCGAAGGGCGACCGCTCCAACCCGCCGCTCGCCGCGGCCGTGGCGGTCGGCGGACTGCTCGTGACCTCGCTGCTCGCCGCGGCGCTGGTGACCGTCACCAACACCGCCGCCGGCCACTCCACCTTCCTGGAGCGCTGGAAGTACGGCGTGATGCGGCTGATCACCCTGGCCTCGGACGACTCGGCGTACGCCTCCATCGCCACCCCGGGCTGGGTGGACGTCGTCATCAACATCATGTCGACGCTGCTGCTCTTCGCCGTCCTCTTCGCCGCCTTCCGCGCCCGGCGGGCCGTCGACCCGCTGACCGAGGAGGACGAGGACCGGCTGCGGACGCTGCTGGACAAGCAGGGCGACCGGGACTCGCTCGGCTACTTCGCGCTGCGCCGCGAGAAGAGCGTCATCTGGTCGCCCAGCGAGAAGGCCGCCATCGCCTACCGGGTGGTCGGCGGGGTCTCCCTCGCCTCCGGTGACCCGATCGGCGACCCGGAGGCCTGGCCCGGGGCCATCGAGCCCTGGCTGGCCGAGGCCCGCGAGCACGGCTGGATCCCGGCCGTGATGGGCGCCAGCGAGGAGGCCGGCACCATCTACGCCCGGCACGGCCTGGACGCCCTGGAGCTGGGTGACGAGGCGATCGTGGAGACCGACGAGTTCACCCTCGACGGGCGGGCCATGCGCACCGTCCGGCAGGCCTTCAACCGGGTCAAGCGGGCCGGCTACGAGGTCCGCATCCGGCGCCACGAGGACATCCCCGCCGACGAGATGGACGAGCTGCTCCGCAAGGCCGACGACTGGCGCGACGGGGCCACCGAGCGCGGCTTCTCGATGGCGCTGGGACGCCTGGGCGACCCCCGGGACGGGCGCTGCGTGATGCTGGAGTGCTCGGACGAGTCGGGCGAGCTGCGGGCGGTGCTGTCCTTCGTGCCCTGGGGGCCGAAGGGCCTGTCGCTCGACCTGATGCGCCGCGACCGGGACTCCGAGAACGGCCTGATGGAGTTCATGGTGATCGAACTCCTGCAGCGGGCGAAGGAGATCGGGATCACGCAGGTCTCGCTGAACTTCGCGATGTTCCGGTCCGTCTTCGAACGCGGCTCGAAGCTGGGGGCGGGACCCGTGCTGCGCATGTGGCGCTCGCTGCTCAGCTTCTTCTCCCGCTGGTGGCAGATCGAGTCGCTGTACCGCGCCAACGCCAAGTACCGACCGATCTGGGAGCCCCGTTTCATGCTCTTCGAGAAGAGCGCCGACCTGCTGCGCATCGGCCTCGCCGCCGGGCGCGCCGAGGGCTTCCTGGAGGCCCCGGGGCTGCCGAAGTGGCTGCACCGCAAGCACCTGGAGGGACGACGTTGACCGGGGGACGTGCGGGGACGCGGGGACGGGGGGTGCGCGGGGCCCTGAAGGGCTTCGCCATACGGGAGTGGGGTCCGCTGTACGCGACGGTGCGGACGGCGCTGGTCACCCGCGGCTGGCGGGCGATCCCGATGACCCTGGCGGCGGTCTGCCTCACCTCCCTCTTCCAGATCGTGCAGAACCAGGACTGGGGCTACCAGCCGGTGCAGGACATCGGCTCGGTACGGGCGGAGGACCCGCTGGTCCTGGCCCTGCTGCGGACCCCGCTCTCGCTCTTCGTGCCGGCCCTCGACCTGCCGGTGTGGGGCGCGCTCGCGCAGATCCTGCTGGTCTTCGGCATCGCCGAGATCTGCCTGGGCCGGTGGCGGACGCTGCTCATCGCGTACGTGGCGACGCTGGCCGGCACGCTGTACGCCCGGGTCGGCATCGCGCTCGGCCCGGACGGCCCGCTGGGGCTGCCGGCCTCCGACGCGCACGTGGTGGACACCGGCCCGTCGGCGGCGGTGGTCGGCCTCGCCGTGTACGTGTGCTGGCGCTACCGGGCCCGGTGGACCGGGGCGCTGGTGGTCGTGGCGATGGTGGTCGAGGTGCTGATCAAGAACAACCTGGCCGGCAAGGAGCACATCGCCGCCATCGCCGCGGTCCTCGCGGTCCTCGCCTTCCAGGAGTGGCGGGGCCGGGGTCAGCGGGGCGGCGCGGAGCCCCGCCCGGGGACGCGCTCCTGGAAGCCGCCGATCAGGTCCTGAGCCCTGCGGCGCACCCGGGTCCAGCGCTTGTCGTGCCGGTAGGCGCGGACCCAGGAGCGCGCCCTGGCCCGGTGGCGCCGGGCGTAGACGCGCCGGGACCACCAGGAGCCGGGGCGGGCGAGCCGGACCGACCCGACGATCGCGACGAACGGCACGAGGGTGCCGAGCACCGCCATCCGGAACTTCCCCTTCACCAAGGTGACCAGCACGAAGAGGAAGTTCACCGCGAGGGTCAGGATGAACCCGGCGCGGTCCTGTCGTTCGTCCGCCGTCATGTCGTCCACGCCGAGCGGGGAGAACCCGGCCAGGGTGAGCAGCACGAGGGCCGCGGTGAGGACCACGACCTCGACGCTCTTGCGGCCGTCCTCCGACCAGTAGACGTCGTCGAGATGGAGGATCAGCGCGAACTCGTCCAGGACGAGCCCCGCGCCGATGCCGAACACCACGGCGAAGACGCACGCCCCGACCCCCTCGCGGCCGCTGAGGACCGCCCCGAAGCCGCCGAGGACGGTGAGCACGACCCCCGGCACCACGTGGTGGATGTGCAGCCCGCCCGAGGAGACGTTGCCGAAGGGGCCCTTGCCGGCCCGGATGAGCCGGGTGACCGTGCGCGTGATCGCGAAGGTCAGCACGAAGGAGGTCAGGGCGAGGAACAGCGGGAGCTTCCCGGGTTCGACGATGTTGCGTGAGAACCAGTGACCCATGCCACCCCTCTACCGATTGGCCGCTTTCGTACCATATGGCCAATTTAGCGTCCAGGGACGGGGCATTACCCTTCCGCGGATGGACGGCCTGCGTTTCGCCTTCGGCACCCTCACCGTGCTCCCCGCCCGCATCACCCGCTGGGACCGCGACGCGGCACGCGCCGGGATGCTCTGCGCCCCGCTCGCGGGCCTCGTCGTCGGCCTGTGCGCGGCCGCGGTCGGCGGGGTGTTCCTGCTGCTCGGCTCGGGCCCGTTGCTCGCCGCCGTCCTCACCGTCGGCGTCCCCGCCCTGATGACCCGCGGCCTCCACCTCGACGGCCTCGCCGACACCGCCGACGGACTCGGCAGCGCCAAGCCCGCCGAGGAGGCGCTGCGCGTCATGAAGCAGTCCGACATCGGACCCTTCGGCGTCATCGTGCTCCTCTTCGCGCTGCTCGCCCAGGTCGGCGCGTTGTACGAGCTCTACGGCGAGGGCTGGGCGCACGGCGCGGCCGGCGCGGTCCTCGCCGCCGCCGTCGCCCGTCTCGCCCTCACCCACGCCTCCCGGCACGGCGTTCCCGCCGCCCGCCCCGAGGGCCTCGGCGCGATCGTCGCCGCGACCGTCCCGCTCCGCCCCGCCGCCCTGACGACCGGTCTGGTCCTCGTCCTGTGCACGGCGGCCGGCGCCCTCCTCTCCCCGTACGACGCCCTGCGCCTCCCGCTGGCCGCCCTCGCCGCCCTCGGCGTCGCCGAACTGCTGCTGCGGCGCTGCGTGCGCCGCTTCGGCGGGGTGACCGGGGACGTGTTCGGCGCCGTCGAGGAGACGGCGGCGACGGTGGCGCTGGTGGCACTCACCTTGGGGTGAACCCCGTGCCCCGTCGCACTGGCGGGCTCCGCCGGGGGTAGGGATCCGGCGTCGCAGGAGCTCGCCGAGAGGGGCACCCGTGTTTCCCGGACCCGTACGCGTCTTCGTTCCCCGCTTCACCTGGCGCACTCCCAGCCCCGACGCGCCGGCCAGCACGGTCTGGGGATCCGCGTTCTTCGACGCACTGTGCGGGCGACCCGACGGCTGGAGCCTGCGCGACTACTGGGCGCGCTCGACCTTCGGCCTGCTCGACCTCCAGTTCACGCTCTCCCCGGGATGGGCGGTGCTCGACCGCGACCAGACGCAGCTGCGCGACGACCGGAACGGCATGATCGTCGCCTGCCGTGAGGCGACCGAGGCCGCCGGCCAGTCGCTCGCCGGCTTCGACCACGTCGCCTGCTTCGTCAACCCGCCGCCGTGCAACGCGGGCGCCGCCGGCAGCGGGGACCTCGCGCTCGACCAGGCCGGGAGCCTGGAGTTCTTCCAGCACGAGGTCGGCCATCTGCTCGGCTTCGAGCACGCCTGGGGCCGCGGCGGCGCCTATGCCGACCCGTACTGCGTGATGGGCTGGACCGGCACCTCCAGCCACGCCATCGACCGGCCCGCCGAGTTCGCCGACGTGGTGACCCTCGCCCCCGACTTCTGGCGCAGCGGCCGCAGGCCCGCCGCCGCGTCGCTGTACCGGCTCTTCGTCCGCCCCGAGTTCGGCGGCAGCGGCTCCCTCACCTCCGGGACCGGCGGGGCGGGCGCCTTCGACCGGCGCGTCGTCCACGCCCGGTTCGGCACCGACGCCACGGTGGCGGCACTCACCCGGGCCGGCGACAGCCCGGTGCTCGCGGTGGCGAACCTCGACGGCGGCGGCGTCCTGACGGTCGAGTACCGGCTCCCGGCCGGGGACGACGCAGGCATCGGCGACCCCGCGGTGGTCGTGCACACCCTCGGCGCCCGGTCGATCGGCCCGGGGCACCACGAGGTGGATCCCCCCTGGTTCGAGACCTCCTTCCCGCCGGCCGTCGGACTGGGGGCGACCGTCGCCTTCGGCGGCACCGGCTACCGGGTCCAGGTCGTCGGGCGTCAGGACGAGGGCGTGCCCAACATCCGGGTGAGCCTCATCGGCTCCTTCCCGGTCCCCGCCTACCCGCACCAGCAGCCGGGCTGGCGGTGGTGCGCCAAGTGCCAGGGACTCGCCTTCGCCTTCGGCACCAAGGTGGGCGAGTGCCCGGTCGGCGGCACCCACGACCACGGCCCGAGCTGGCCGTACAGCCTGCTCCACGAGTTCCCCGCGCCCGCGGTCCAGGCGGGCTGGCGGTGGTGCGCGAAGTGCCAGAGCCTCGCCTTCGCCGACGGCTCCACGGGGCCGTGCCAGGCCGGCGGCAGTCATGACCACACCGGCAGCGGCGCGTACCACCTGCTGCACGGGGTCGAGCCGATGGCCGGCGAGGCCGGCTGGCGCTGGTGCGCCAAGTGCCAGGTCCTCGCGAGCGGCCTCGGCACCCCCGGCCCCTGTGCGGCCGGGGGCCGCCACGACCACACGACGAGCGGCAACTACAGCATGCAGCACGACGTGACCCTGCCGACCGCGCAGTCCGGCTGGCACGAGTGCGGCAAGTGCCGCGCGCTCGTGTTCGCCGACGGGTCCCCCGGCCCGTGCCCCGGCAGCGGCGCGCACCAGCCGTCCACCCTGCGCACCTATCAGGTGCTGCACGATCTGAAGGGGCTGACCAGCCAGGACGACTGGCGGTGGTGCCGCAACTGCCAGGGGCTGGCCTTCGGCGGCGGTGGTGCCGGGGCCTGCCCGACCGGTGGCGTCCACGACCTCTCGGCCAGCGGCAACTACACCCTGCTGCACGGGGTGCGGATCTCCCAGGCGGACTGGAAGTGGTGCGCCAGGTGCCAGGGCCTCGCCTACGCCGGCGGCGAGGCCGGCCGCTGCCCCGCGGGCGGCACGCACGACCACACCGCGAGCGGCAACTACAGCATGCTGCCCGAGCCGCCCCAGGTCTGGTGACCGCCCGTCAGCAGGCCCGCCGCCACGCCCCCAGGTCGTACTCCTTGCGCATCGAGCTCAGGCCGAGCGAGCGGGATCCGGGGCAGAACTGCGCCGGCTCCCGCTCGTACTCGACGTGGAACACCGCCTTGCCCGCCTTCACGAAGGGGGTCAGCAGCGCGCACTCCTCGTACTGCGCGCACTGCTCGTTGACCGCGAAGTCGAAGTCCGGCAGGAGCGCGGGGATCTGGTCCAGGTCGTTCTTCAGGCCGACGGCCAGGCCGCGGTCGTGGGCCAGCCGGGCGATCAGGCGGTTGTAGCGGAGCTGGTCGGCGGCGGTGAGGGGGAAGCCGGTGGCGTTGCGGTAGCCGTCCATGTTGTCGGGCTCGACGGCGTCGAAGCCCTTGGTCCGGCACATGTCCAGGCGGGCCGCCATCAGGGGGGTGAGCAGGTCGGTGCGGCGGATGTCGAGCCAGCGTTCGCCCTGCCAGCCGTTGCCCTTGCCCAGGAGGGCCGCGGGGAACTCCGCCGCGTCCGGGCGGAAGTCCTCCCAGGCGCCGGTGGAGAGGTAGCAGATGACCTTGCGGCCCCGCCGGTGCAGGTCGGCGACGGTGGCCGCCGGGTGGTCGAAGCCGTCGATGTCGTAGACCGGGACGTCCACGGCCGGGTCCAGCCGGCCGCTCAGCTGCCACTGCCAGGCGGTGCCCGGGCGGGGCTGCCAGCGGGGGGTGGGCTTCGGGTCCGGGGTCGTGGGGTGCGCGGGCCGGGGCTCCGGCGAGGACGGGGGCGGGGGCGTCGCGCAGCCGGCCAGGACGAGCAGCAGGGCCAGCAGGGGCGCCAGGCGTCTCATCGGGCGGGCTCCAGGGTGTGCGGGAGGGTGCCCCACGGGTGGGCGCCGGTGCCCGGGACCGCGCAGTGCACCGGAGTCGCGGGGCGGACGTCCGCCGGGGCCGCGTACACCAGGTGACAGTAGTGGTCGGCGACCGGCAGATCGAGCTCGCGGTAGGAGTCCCAGGGGCCCTCGAAGGTCACCAGGAGGTCGGCGAGGGCCTCGTAGCCGGGCGCCGGGTGGGCGCCGTGGTTGAGGACCAGGGTGCGGAGCCCGGCCGCCCGCGCCGACACGGCGAGGCGCCGGTAGTGCGGGAGCGCCCCGGGCTCCGTCGGCACCTGGTCGAGGAACGCGCCTCCCGCCTCGTACCAGTCGCGGTGCCGCACCAGGTCGGCGACGACCTCGGCGTGCGGGCGGCGCCCGTAGTCGGTGTCGGCGTAGCCGAGGACCCGCACCCCGGCCGCCCGCAGCCGCCCGGCCAGCTCGGCGAAGGCCGGGTCGCGGGAACGGCCCGCGCCGCTGGCCGGGTTGAGGACGACGCCGTAGAGGGCCGGCGCCGCCGCCACGACGGCGGACCAGTCCTCGGGGCGGTCGGCCGGGTGCTCGTAGAAGGGGACGAGCAGAGAGGAGGTGGTCATGGTCCTGTCCCTAGAAGCGGTGGGTGGTGGGGCGGGCCAGCAGGACGCAGGTCAGCACGGACAGCGCCGCCGCCGCCGCGCCGGCCGCCACCGGCCCCGCGGCCGGCACCAGCGTCTGCGCTCCCGCGGCGAGCAGGCACACCACGGCGGCGCTGGACACCCCGCCGAAGGCCTGGAGCAGCAGCCCGAGCCACAGCACCGCGCCCACCAGCAGCAGCGAGCCGATCCGCCCGGGGCCGACGGCCTCGGCACCCGGCCACAGCGCGGCGGCGGTGAGGGTGAGGGCGGCGAGCACCCCGAGGTAGGCACCCAGGCAGCGGGCGAGCATGCAGGTGACGGCGCGCCGGAACTCGTAGGCCGTGGTCAGCAGGCTCAGCCGGGTCAGGCTCGCGCCGCGGAAGCGGTGCAGCAGCCACTCGGCCGGGCCCATCGACAGGGTCAGCGCGATGACCGCGTCGGCCCCGGCGTACAGCACGAGCAGCCCGCTGCCCAGGCCGAACAGGCCGTACGGGAGGGAGGCCGCGAACGGCGGTCCGCCGCGGCCCCGGCGGGCGGGTGGCGCGTCGGGGGCCGGGCGCAGGGCCAGCGCGGCGCAGACCGTCGTCGCGCCGAGCGAGGCGAGCAGCAGCGCGATCCGGAGCGGCTCGGGCAGGTCGTGGCGGAAGGCGGGGACGGCTCCGGCGAGCGGCAGCAGCGCGCCCAGCAGGGCCCGTTCGCGGCCGAGCACGAGCAGCACGGTCGCCGCGCCCAGGTACACGGCCTGGCCGGCCCCGAAGAGGGCGGCGGGGCCCTCTCCCGGCCCCGCCGCCGCGACGGCCACGGCCGCGCCCGCGAGCGCGCCCGCCGGTGCCCCGGTGAGCAGCGCGCGGGCGGCGGCCCGCCGGTCGCCGAGGCCCAGCCAGGTGTACGCGCGGTGGGACAGCGCCTGGTTCCACACCCAGCCGGTGACGGCCCCGGCGAACAGCGGCACGGTGCCGGGCGGCAGGCCGTGGCGGCCCGGTCCGGTGGCGAGCAGCGGCGCGCCCAGCACGTAGGCGAGGCCGGGCAGGGCGAAGACGACACCGCGCAGCAGGCAGCCGGCCAGGCCGGTGTGCCAGGGAGCGGCCTTCGGGGGTTCGGGGGCGGAGTGGCGGCGCTCGGTCCTCGCGTAGAGGTCCTCGGCCAGGGCGAAGGAGTCGGCGCGGCCGTAGGTGAGGCGGATGTGGCTGTCGGTCATGCCGTCGGATTCCAGGATGGCGGCTATCTCGTCCGGGTGGACCGCCGCTGCCGCCAGGGCGTCCAGGCGGTCGGCCAGTTCGTCCATCGGGTCGGGGGCCAGGGGCCGTCCGGCCGGGTCCGGTGAGGCGGCCCGCTGGCGGGGGATGGCCGGGAGGGTGTCCCGGGTGCTGCCCGGCTTCAGCCAGAGGGAGCCGCTCATGCCCGGGCGCCTTCCGTCAGTCCGGTGCGCCACGGGTCGGTGAGGCGGACGGTCCAGTCCTGCTCCGGCTCGGCCGGCGGCTCGGCCTCCTCGCCGGCCAGTTCCCGGTAGATGGTGCGGAAGCCGTCCACCGAGCGGTGCAGGGTGAAGCGGTCGACGACGCGCCGGCGGGCGTCCCGGGCGAGCTCCGCGCGGCGCGGGTGGTCCTGGAGGAGTTCCGTCACGGCGGCGGCCATCACGGCCGGTTCGCGGGGCGGGACCACGAGTCCGGTGTCGCCGACGGCCTCGCGGACCCCGCCCACGTCCGTGGAGACGGTGGCCCGGCCGCAGGACATGGCCTCGATGAGGGAGAAGGGGAAGCCCTCGCTGATGGAGGAGAGCATCACGATGTTGCCGGCCGCGTAGGCCCCGGCCACGTCGGAGGTGCGGCCCTCGAAGGTGACGCCGTCGGCGACGCCGAGTTCGGCGGCCAGCTTCTCCAGCCGGGTGCGGTAGTCCTCGTTGCCCGCCGGGACCGGGCCGAAGAGCCTGAGGCGTACGTCGGGGAGTTCGGCGCGGACGATCGCGTACGCCCTGATCAGGGTCTCCAGGTCCTTGATCGGGTCCACCCGGCCCACCCAGCTGAGGGTGGGGGTCTCCGGTTCGGGGCCGGCCCAGGGGAAGGCGGCGGGGTCGACGCCGTTGTAGACGGTGCGGATGCGGTCGGCGGGGGCGCCGCCGCGCTCCTCCCAGCGCCGGTTGTACTGGTTGCAGGGGGTGATGAGGTCGGCCTTGCGGTAGCCGAGGGAGTTGAGCTCGCGGTAGAAGCCGAGCATGAGGGCCTTGACCGGCCAGCGCTGTGCCTCGGTGCGGTAGCCGAGGTAGCGCTCGCGGAGGTAGATGCCGTGTTCGGTGAGCAGGAAGGGCACCCCTTCGAAGTGCTGGGCGGCGAGCGCCGGCAGCGTGGCGAGACCGCTGGACACGGCGTGTGCCACGCGGTCGCCGGGTATCCGGGCGGCGAGCGGGCGCAGGGCGTGTTCGAGCAGGTCGGTGGCGGTGAGGGCGTCGTGGACGGTGGGGCGGGCCACGGCGGTCGGCAGGTGGGGCATGGACCAGATCCACATCAGGGAGCGCAGTACCTGCTCCGAGCGCAGGGCGGCGGTCAGGCGCCCCTGGCGGGCGAGTTCGGCCAGGGCGTACAGGCCCTCGCCGAAGTCGGAGCCCGCGGTGGGGTCGAGGAGGGCGAGCAGGAAGCGCTCGTAGGTGTCGAGGAAGCGGCGGCGGGCCCGGCCCCGGGGCGCCCCGCCCCGCTCCGGGGTGCCCCAGAGCGGGAAGGAGCGGTGCTCCGAGATGTTCGGTGGCAGTTCCCAGGTCACGGGTTCGCGGCCGCTGCCGGTGAGGGCGAGGATGCGGAAGTCGACCTCGGGCATGCCGCGGACGAGCTGGTCGCACCAGGTGCTGACGCCCCCGTGCACGTGTGGATAGGTGCCTTCGGTGAGCATGGTGACGTGACGGCCGCTGCTCGGCATGTGTGTCCCCCCGGACGTGTCGGACAGTCCCTGGCGCCGGTCAGGCGGTCGGCAGCTTGAGCGTGATCGCGGTCTGGAGCAGTTCGGGCGTGGTCCAGGCCGAGCGGGCGCCCGCGTAGGGGGTGCCGAAGGCCGTGGTGCCGAGGAGGAGTTGCTTGCGGGCGCCCTCGGGGGCGGTGAGCGGGACGTCGACGCCGGAGGGGGCCTTCACGGTGACGGTGGTGCCGATCCGGTAGGCGGTGACCTGTCCGGCGGCGAGCGCCCGGTCCCATGCGGTGCGGCGGTCCAGCTCGGTGCCGACGTCCTTCTGGCGCGGGTTGAGCAGGGGCGTGTTGTCGGCGAACAGCTCGCGGTAGTCGGCGAGGACCCGGTCGAGGACCGGGTAGAGGATGCGCTCCTCGGCGAGGTTGGACTGGTGCACGTAGTGCGGGCGCGGGTCGTTGCCCATCACGTGGGAGAGGGCGGTGCGGGCCTCCTGCGGCACGATGTGGGAGGCGTAGCCGGTGGCGGGGTCGAGCGGGGCGGGCAGGCAGGTGGAGGCCGGGTCGGACTCGCAGATCCCGCTGCCGCCGTCGGCGCGCGAGGTGTAGATCCAGTTGTACTCGTCGGCCATCTCGGCCGCCGTTCCCACGTTGTAGTACACGTTCATGGGGTGGCGGGGCACCGTCTGCGCGGCTCCCGCTCCGGTGCCGACGGAGCGTTGCCGCGGTTCGCGCGAGTTGTCGCTCGCGGTCCACTTCACGCCGTTGTCGGCGAGTGCCCCGGCGAGGTTGGGGTTGTCGACGGACTGCTGGGGCAGGGTCTTGAGGCCGGAGTGCTCGCCGGTGACCAGCTCGGTGCGGTCGACCGGGATCCCCTTGAGGACGGCCCAGTTGTGGTTGTCGCGGATCTGGGCGGAGATCTCGGAGCGGCCGGTCCACTTCACCGCCCCGGTCACGGGGTCCTTGGCGCACTGCCAGGGGACGGTGGTGGCGTCCTGGACGCAGCCGAGGAAGGGGTGCGTGTAGGTGTGGTTGACCCAGCGGTACTGGGCGCGGTCGGCCAGCAGGCGGGTGGCGAGCGGGTCGCTGCCGCCGTGCTCGGTCTTCCATTCCTCGCCCTGGCCGCCGTTGTAGACCAGGTCGAGCTGGAAGCCGGCGGACTTCTGCCAGGCGGCGGCGTACTGGGCGTCGGCGGCGGTCATCCGGATCGGGTTCTCGGCCTCCCCGTCGCCGCCGGCGCAGTCGAGGTCGCCGGGGGTGCAGTCGCGCGCGGTGTCCCAGCGGGCGTCGGGGGCGAACACGTCGTCGACGTGGACGGAGAGGTAGTTGCGGTCCTGCCCGAGGTGGACGCCCTGGGTGAGCCACTCGACGATGCCGCGGGCCAGCGCCCGGAACTGGCGCTGGTTCGCGTGGTACGCGAAGGAGACCACCAGCTCGCGCCGCCCGTCGTGGGCGTACTCGCCGATCAGGCTGGCCCGGGCGCCGCCCCCGACGGGCAGGTCGAGGTAGCTGGTGTAGCCGGCCCGGGGGCGGCCCGCGTAGCCGTAACTCTCGGCCACGGACGGGTCGTTGTCCTCGAAGTCGACGGCTCCCCTGAGGTGCCGGAAGGGGCCCGCCTGCCCGGCGGGGGTGACGGAGGCTCGGGCGCCGTCCAGGACGCCGGAGTAGCCGCCGTCGTCGGTGTAGTCGAGGCCGACGCCGGGGTGGGCCCAGGTGTACGCGTCGACCTGCGGGATGCCGAAGGTCCTCTCGTACGCGAGGAGGGCGGTCTGCTCCGCGGAGTCGGGGCCGAAGACGGCCTCGTGCGGCAGGACGACGCCCTGGTACCTGGCGCGGGGGCGGCCGTCGACCGTGTCGCTGAGGAAGGCGGGGGTGAGCACCGCCCGGTTCTCGTCGTTCAGGTCGAGCGTGCGGTACGGCACCCCGGAGCCCTTCAGCTCGGCGGTGATCGCCTCGACCGCGCTGCCGCCGTCGTCGACGACGAGCACGGTGAGGTCGACGCGCGGGTTCTGCTCGGCGGCGGCCGCCTGCGCGGACGGGACGACGGTGGCGAGCAGCCCCGCGGCGGCGAGGGCCGCGAGGCGCCCGGTGCGGGGTGCGCGGGGTGCGCCGGGTGTACGGGCGGTTCTGGGCGTACGGATTCGGCCGGAGTCCTTCACGTGGTGTCCCCCCTCGGGCAGGCCCGTCCGGCGGGAGGACCTGTGGAGATGCGGCAGAGGATGCAAAGGCGAGGGCGTCGCCCTTGCGCGAATGAGGCGAGTGTGAACGAGCTCCGGGACCCGGCGGGGTAAACATGAAAGAGACACCACGGATGAGTGAATCAGCGCCGCCGTGAGCGAACACGGTGAGCGGGCGTAGGCTCGTTCTCGGCGCTCATCGGGCCGAAATACGATGCGGCGGGGCACGGTCGGCCCATCCCTCGACCGCCAAGAACTCAATGGAAGCGAGATTTCACCACCGTGACTGCTCTCACTCTCAGCACCGCCGGAGCGGCGACGCTGCGTGCCGACGCCCTCGTGGTCGGCGTCGCGAAGTCCGGCAAGGCGCTCGTCGTCGCCCCCGGCGCCGAGGCCGTCGACCAGGCCTTCGACGGCGGGCTCGCCGCCGTCCTGGAGACTCTGGGTGCCTCCGGTGCCGAAGGTGAGGCGACCAAGCTGCCCGCCCCCGCCGGTGTGAAGGCGCCCGTCGTCCTGGCCGTCGGCCTCGGCGCGGCCGCCGAGGACGGCGAGGGGTACGCGGCCGAGACGCTGCGCCGCGCCGCCGGCACCGCCGCCCGCGTCCTGACCGGCGCGAAGAAGGCCGCCTTCGCGCTGCCGATCTCCGCCCCCGAGGACGCCGCCGCGATCGCGGAGGGCGCCCTGCTCGGCGCGTACGCCTACACCGCCTACCAGGACGTCCCCAAGGACGCCAAGAAGCCGCTGGCCGAGGTCGCCCTGCTCGGCGCCAAGCCCCGCGACAAGGCCTACAAGGCCGCCGCGGAGCGCGCCCAGGCCGTCGCGGAGGAGATCAACCGCGCCCGCGACCTGATCAACATGCCGCCGAACGACCTGACCCCGGCCGCCTTCGCCGCCGCCGCGCAGACGGCCGGCAAGGAGCACGGCCTCAAGGTCCAGGTGCTCGACGAGAAGGCGCTCGCCAAGGGCGGCTTCGGCGGCATCCTGGGCGTCGGCGTCGGTTCGGTGAACCCGCCGCGCCTGGTCCGGATCGCCTACACCCACCCGAAGGCGGAGCAGACCCTCGCCCTGGTCGGCAAGGGCATCACCTACGACTCGGGCGGCATCTCCCTGAAGCCGGCCGGCCACAACGAGACGATGAAGTGCGACATGAGCGGCGCCGCCGCCGTGTTCTCCGCCGTCGTCGCCGCGGCCCGCCTCGGCCTGGTCGTCAACGTCACCGGCTGGCTGGCGCTGGCCGAGAACATGCCGTCGGGCTCGGCCACCCGCCCCGGCGACGTGCTGCGCATGTACAGCGGCAAGACCGTCGAGGTCCTCAACACGGACGCCGAGGGCCGCCTGGTCCTGGCCGACGCGCTGACCAAGGCCTCGGAGGAGAACCCGGACGCCATCGTCGACGTGGCCACCCTGACCGGCGCCATGGTGCTGGCCCTGGGCGACCGCACCTTCGGCATCATGGCCAACGACGACGACTACCGGACCGCGATCCACGAGATCGCGGACGAGGTGGGCGAGCAGTCCTGGCCGATGCCGCTCCCGGCGGACCTGCGCAAGTCCATGGACTCCCCCACCGCCGACATGGCCAACATGGGCGTGCGGATGGGCGGCGGCCTGGTCGCCGGTCTCTTCCTGCAGGAGTTCGTGGGCGAGGGCATCACCTGGGCCCACCTCGACATCGCGGGCCCGGCCTTCCACGAGGGCGCCCCGTACGGCTACACCCCCAAGGGCGGCACCGGCTCCTCGGTGCGCACCCTGGTGCGGCTGGCCGAGCGCCACGCGGACGGCGAGCTCTGAGCGAGCGCCTGAGCCGACGGCACGGCCCCGGGGACCCCGCGTCCCCGGGGCCGTGCCCGTCCCGCGGTGCGGTCCGGACTGTTCGCCGGCAACGAAATCCGTAGCTTCGTACGCCCGCGTTACCCGTCCGTACGGACGATCGGCCGGTCTCATCCACCGGCCCCGCGTCCCGCCGTCCGTCAACAAGTGCGAAGATGGGTTCTCGGCAGGACAGGGCCCCCACCACAGGGCCGAAGAAAATGCGGCCGGACACCAGAGCCGCCGCCCGGTCAGCGAAGACCGGCGACGAGCGCACATGCATGGAGGACGTGACGTGGCGAACGACGCCAGCACCGTTTTCGACCTAGTGATCCTCGGCGGCGGTAGCGGCGGTTACGCCGCGGCGCTGCGCGGAGCGCAGCTGGGCCTGGACGTCGCACTGATCGAGAAGAACAAGCTCGGCGGCACCTGCCTGCACAACGGCTGCATCCCGACGAAGGCCCTGCTCCACGCCGGCGAGGTCGCCGACCAGACGCGCGAGGCGGAGCAGTTCGGTGTCAAGGCCTCGTTCGAGGGCATCGACATCAAGGCCGTGCACAAGTACAAGGACGACGTGATCTCGGGCCTGTACAAGGGTCTGCAGGGTCTCGTCGCCTCCCGCAAGGTGACCTACATCGAGGGCACCGGCCGGCTGTCCTCGCCCACCTCCGTCGACGTCGACGGCCGCCGCGTCGAGGGCCGTCACGTCCTCCTCGCCACCGGCTCCGTGCCGAAGTCGCTCCCGGGCCTGGAGATCGACGGCAACCGGATCATCTCCTCGGACCACGCGCTGACCCTGGACCGGGTCCCGGAGTCCGCGATCATCCTCGGCGGCGGCGTCATCGGCGTCGAGTTCGCCTCGGCGTGGAAGTCCTTCGGCACCGACGTCACCGTCATCGAGGGCCTGAAGCACCTGGTCCCGGTCGAGGACGAGAACAGCTCGAAGCTGCTGGAGCGCGCGTTCCGCAAGCGCGGCATCAAGTTCAACCTCGGCACCTTCTTCCAGTCGGCCGAGTACACCGAGACCGGTGTCAAGGTCACCCTGGCCGACGGCAAGACCTTCGAGGCCGAGGTGCTGCTCGTCGCCATCGGCCGCGGCCCGGTCTCGGCCGGTCTCGGCTACGAGGAGCAGGGCGTCGCGATGGACCGCGGCTACGTGCTCGTCGACGAGTACATGCGCACCAACGTGCCCACCGTCTCCGCGGTCGGCGACCTGGTCCCGACCCTCCAGCTCGCGCACGTCGGCTTCGCCGAGGGCATCCTGGTGGCGGAGCGGCTGGCCGGTCTGAAGACCGTCCCGATCGACTACGACGGTGTCCCGCGGGTGACCTACTGCCACCCGGAGGTCGCCTCCGTCGGCATCACCGAGGCCAAGGCCAAGGAGATCTACGGCGCGGACAAGGTCGTCGCCCTGAAGTACAACCTCGCGGGCAACGGCAAGAGCAAGATCCTCAAGACCGCGGGCGAGATCAAGCTGGTCCAGGTCAAGGACGGTGCCGTGGTCGGCGTCCACATGGTCGGTGACCGCATGGGCGAGCAGGTCGGCGAAGCTCAGCTGATCTACAACTGGGAGGCGCTGCCGGCCGAGGTCGCGCAGCTCATCCACGCCCACCCGACGCAGAACGAGGCCCTCGGCGAGGCCCACCTGGCCCTGGCCGGCAAGCCTCTTCACTCCCACGACTGACGCTCACGTCATCCAGGGCGCGACGACCACTTTCCGCACATTCGATAGGAGCAACCGAAACCATGTCGGTTTCCGTAACCCTGCCGGCGCTCGGCGAGAGCGTCACCGAGGGCACCGTCACCCGCTGGCTCAAGGCCGAGGGCGAGCGCGTCGAGGCTGACGAGCCGCTGCTCGAGGTCTCGACCGACAAGGTCGACACCGAGATCCCCGCCCCCGCCTCGGGCATCCTGGCCTCCATCAAGGTCGCCGAGGACGAGACGGTCGAGGTCGGCGCCGAGCTGGCCATCATCGACGACGGCACCGGCGCCCCCGCCGCTGCCCCGGCGCCGGCCGCCGAGCCGGCCGCCGCCCCGGCTCCGGCCCCCGTGGCCGAGGCCCCCGCCGCCCCGGCCCCCGTGGCCGAGGCTCCGGCCGCCGCGCCCGCCGCCCCCGCCGGTGCCGCTCAGGGCACCGACGTCGTCCTGCCGGCGCTCGGCGAGTCCGTCACCGAGGGCACCGTCACCCGCTGGCTGAAGTCGGTCGGCGAGACCGTCGAGGCCGACGAGCCGCTGCTCGAGGTCTCCACGGACAAGGTCGACACCGAGATCCCGGCGCCCGCCTCCGGCGTGCTGCTCGAGATCGTCGTCAACGAGGACGAGTCCGCCGAGGTCGGCGCCAAGCTGGCCGTCATCGGTGCCGCCGGTGCCGCGCCCGCCGCCGCCCCGGCTCCGGCCGCTCCGGCTCCGGCCGCCGCCGCTCCGGCTCCGGCCGCCCCGGCCGCTCCGGCTCCGGCGCCCGCCCCGGTGGCTCCGGCCGCTCCGGTCGCCGCCCCGGCTCCGGTCGCGCCCGCCGCCCCGGTCGCCGCTCCGGCTCCGGTCGCCCCGGCCGCCCCCGTCGCCGCTCAGCCGGCCGAGGACGGCGCGTACGTGACCCCGCTGGTCCGCAAGCTGGCCACCGAGAACGGTGTCGACCTGGCGGGCGTCAAGGGCTCGGGCGTCGGCGGTCGTATCCGCAAGCAGGACGTCCTCGCGGCCGCCGAGGCCAAGAAGGCCGCTCCGGCTCCGGTCGCCGCCGCTCCGGCCGCCCCGGCCGCGGCTTCGAAGGCTCCGGCCCTCGAGGTCTCGCCGCTGCGTGGCCAGACCGTCAAGATGACCCGCATGCGCAAGGTCATCGGCGACAACATGATGAAGGCGCTGCACGGCCAGGCCCAGCTGTCCTCGGTCGTCGAGGTCGACATCACCAAGCTGATGAAGCTGCGCGGCCGCGCGAAGGACGCCTTCGCCGCCCGTGAGGGCGTCAAGCTCTCCCCGATGCCGTTCTTCGTGAAGGCGGCGGCCCAGGCGCTGAAGGCCCACCCGGTCATCAACGCCCGGATCAACGAGGACGAGGGCACGATCACCTACTTCGACTCCGAGAACATCGGGATCGCGGTGGACTCCGAGAAGGGCCTGATGACCCCGGTCATCAAGGGTGCGGGCGACCTGAACATCGCCGGCATCTCCAAGGCCACCGCCGAGCTGGCCGGCAAGGTCCGCGGCAACAAGATCACGCCGGACGAGCTCGCCGGCGCGACCTTCACCATCAGCAACACCGGTTCGCGCGGTGCGCTGTTCGACACGATCATCGTGCCGCCGAACCAGGTCGCCATCCTGGGCATCGGTGCCACGGTCAAGCGTCCGGCCGTCATCGAGACCGCCGAGGGCACCGTCATCGGCGTCCGCGACATGACCTACCTGACGCTCTCCTACGACCACCGTCTGGTGGACGGCGCCGACGCCGCCCGCTACCTGACGGCCGTCAAGGCGATCCTGGAGGCCGGCGAGTTCGAGGTCGACCTCGGCCTGTAAGGCACCCTGCCGAAAGGCAACGTAACAAGCCTCACCTGCGGTGTCCCCGTCCGGATGTGTTTCCGGGCGGGGACACCGCCGTATTGTCTAAGGGTCAATGACTCCCTAAGGAGCGGCTTCCATGACCATGCCCGTCGTCCATTCGCTGCGCGAGCAGATCCGCGAGCACATCGTGGAGGGCATCGTCAGCGGGCGCTGGAAGCCGGGCGAGCGGATCGTGGAGCGCCGGATCGCGACGGAGCTGGAGGTGTCGCAGACACCGGTGCGCGAGGCGCTGCGCGAGCTGGAGTCGCTGCGGCTGATCGAGTCGGCGCCCAACAAGGGCGTCCGGGTGCGCAATCTCACCGCCGCCGACCTGGAGGAGAGCTACCCCGTACGGGCCGGTCTGGAGCAGATCGCGGCCGAGCTGGCGGCCGGCCGGCTGGCGGCGGACTGCTCGACCCTGGAGCCGCACGTGGCGGCCCTGTACGAGGCGGACGCGGCCGCGGACGGCACGGCGCAGGTGCGGCACACGGTGGCGTTCCACCGGGAGCTGGTGAAGGCGGCCGGCAACAGCGTGCTGCTGCACACCTGGGAGGGCCTGGGCATCGAGGTGTTCACGGCGCTGTCGATCCGCTGGCTGGGCACGGTGCAGAAGTCGTACGCGGAGGAGCACCAGGAGCTCGTGGAGGCCTTCCGCAGGGGCGACCCGCAGATCGGGGCGCTGGTGAAGGCGCACGTCCTGGGGTGCGCGCCGAGGGCGTGATCCGGCCACGCGTGCCGCCGTCCACCGCCTGAGCGGGTCCCGTTTCGAACGGGCCCGCTCATTCGTGCGTAAGGGCTCTCAATCGCTCTCCCACCTGCGCAAATCCTTCGAAAACAAGGCACCCGGTGCCCATTTTCGCGGCACCCTGTGCCGACTTTCGTGCTCCGGGGAAGTTTTTCGCTTCAACACTTTGATCGATCATCGATCGTCGGCTTACAGTCTTCGGCGGGCCGTACCCCGGCCCTTCGCCCTGTCCTGCCAGACAAGGCCTCTTTTTCTCCACCCCCACCTGTCCGGAAGGCGGCGATCATGACCGATCCCGTAGGCAAGATTCCGAGCGAGCTCGACCAGCTCCCGGACCGTGACACCGAGGAGACCGCCGAGTGGGCGGCCTCCCTGGACGCCGTCACCAAGGCCGCCGGCCCCCACCGGGCCGCCTACCTGATGCGCCGCACGCTCCAGCACGCCGAGGGCGCGGGCCTGGCCCTGCCCAAGCTGCTGGAGACGGACTACGTCAACACCATCCCCACCTCCGCCGAGCCCTCGGTCACCGAGTTCGGCGGCGACGAGGAGATGGAGCGGAAGATCACCGCGTGGAACCGCTGGAACGCGGCCGCGATGGTCACCCGCGGCTCCAAGCACGGCGTCGGCGGCCACATCGCCACCTTCGCCTCCGCGGCCTGGCTCTACGAGACCGGCTTCAACCACTTCTTCAAGGGCAAGGAGTCGGGCGCCGCCGAGGGCTCCGGCGACCAGCTCTACATCCAGGGCCACGCCTCCCCCGGCATCTACGCCCGCGCCTTCCTCGACGGGCGGCTGAACGAGGGCCACCTCGACAACTTCCGGCAGGAGTCCGGCGGCAACGGCCTGCCCTCCTACCCGCACCCGCGCCGGCTGCCCTGGCTGTGGGAGTTCCCCACCGTCTCCATGGGCCTCGGCCCGCTCTCCGCGATCTACCAGGCGCGCTTCAACCGCTACCTGACCAACCGCTCCATCAAGGACGTCTCCGCCTCGCACGTGTGGGCGTTCCTCGGTGACGGCGAGATGGACGAGCCGGAGTCGACCGCCGCCCTGGCGCTCGCCGCCCGCGAGGGTCTGGACAACCTGACCTTCGTCATCAACTGCAACCTGCAGCGCCTCGACGGCCCGGTCCGCGCCAACTTCAAGATCGTGCAGGAGCTGGAGGCCCAGTTCCGCGGCGCCGGCTGGAACGTGGTGAAGTCCCTGTGGGGCAACGCCTGGGACGAGCTGTTCGCGCTCGACACCACCGGCGCCCTGGTCCGCCGTCTGCGCCAGGTGCCGGACGCCCAGGTCCAGACGTACCAGACCCGCGACGCCGCCTACATCCGCCAGGACTTCTTCGGCGCCGACCCGGCCCTCGTCGAGATGGCGAAGCTGCTCTCGGACGACAAGATCCTCGAGTGCTTCCACCTCTCCCGCGGTGGCCACGAGCCGCGCAAGGTCTACGCCGCGTACAAGGCCGCCCTGGAGTTCAAGGGCGCGCCGACGGTCATCCTGGCGCAGACCGTCAAGGGCTTCACCCTGGGTGAGGGCTTCGCGTCGAAGAACGCGAACCACCAGATGAAGAAGCTCACGAGCGACGAGTTCAAGAACATGCGTGACCTCCTCGAGCTGCCGATCTCGGACGCGCAGTTCGTCGACGGCCAGGTGCCCTACGGCCACCCGGGCGCAGACTCCCCCGAGGTCCGCTACCTCCAGGAGCGCCGCGCGGCCCTCGGCGGCCCCGCCCCGGCCCGCCGGGTGCACCCGCTCGCGCCGCTGCCGGCCCCGGCCGAGAAGACCTTCGCCGCCTTCGACAAGGGCTCCGGCTCGCAGTCCATCGCCACCACGATGGCCTTCGTCCGCCTGGTCAAGGACCTGGTCCGCGACAAGGAGACCGGCAAGCGCTGGGTCCCGATCGTCCCGGACGAGGCCCGCACCTTCGGCATGGAGTCGCTGTTCCCCTCGCTCGGCATCTACTCGCCGAAGGGCCAGACGTACGAGCCGGTCGACCGCGACCAGCTGATGTACTACAAGGAGGCCGTCAACGGCCAGATCCTGAACGAGGGCATCACCGAGGCCGGCTCGATGGCCGACTTCATCGCCGCCTCGACGTCGTACGCGACGCACGGCGAGGCGATGATCCCCTTCTACATCTTCTACTCGATGTTCGGCTGGCAGCGGACCGCCGACCAGATGTGGCAGCTCGGCGACCAGCTCGGCCGCGGCTTCCTCGTCGGCGCCACCGCCGGCCGCACCACCCTGACCGGTGAGGGCCTCCAGCACGCCGATGGGCACTCCCCGGTGATCGCGGCCACCAACCCGGCGGCGCTCACCTACGACCCGGCGTTCGCCTACGAGGTCGCGGCCATCGTCAAGGAGGGCCTGCGCCGCATGTACGGCGAGGCGGCCGAGGGCGAGGACCAGAACGTCTTCTACTACCTCACCGTCTACAACGAGCCGATGCCGCAGCCGGCCAAGCCCTCGGGCGTCGACGAGGGCATCATCAAGGGCCTGTACCGCTTCAACACGGCCGAGTCGGCCGGCCTGGAGCTGCCCGCGAACGCCCCGCGCATCCAGCTGCTCTCCTCCGGCACGGCCATCCACTGGGCCCTGGAGGCGCAGAAGCTGCTCGCCGCCGAGTGGGGCGTGGCCGCCGACGTGTGGTCCGCCACCTCGTGGACCGAGCTGCGCCGCGACGCGCTGGAGGCCGACGCGGCCCTGCTGCGCGGCGAGGAGCGCGTGCCGTACGTCCGCAAGGCCCTGGAGGGCGTGGACTCCCCGGTCCTCGCCGTCTCGGACTACATGCGCCAGGTCCCGGACCAGATCGCGCAGTGGGTCGAGCAGGACTGGTCCTCGCTGGGCGCCGACGGCTTCGGCCTGTCGGACACCCGCGACGCCGCCCGCCGCCACTTCGGTGTCGACGCCCAGTCGATCGTGGTCGCCGCGCTCGCCCAGCTCGCCCGTCGCGGCGAGGTCAAGGCGACCTCGGTGAAGGAGGCTCGGGAGCGCTACGGCCTGTAGGGGCCCCCGCTCCGCGTGAGGCGGGCGGCACGCATGATGGACTCATGCGTGCCGCCCGCCTCATCAAGTTGGTGCTCCTGCTCCAGTCCCGGCCGTCCATGACGGCCGCCGAACTCGCCGCCGAGCTGGAGGTGTCGGAGCGCACCATCACCCGTGACGCCCTCGCCCTCTCGGAGGCGGGGGTGCCGGTCTACGCGGACCGGGGCCGGGCGGGCGGCTACCGGCTCGTCGGCGGCTACCGGACCCGGCTGACCGGGCTCGCCCGCGGGGAGGCGGAGGCGCTGTTCCTGTCCGGGCTCCCGGAGGCGCTGCGGGAGCTGGGGCTCGCCGACGCGGCCTCCGCGGCCCGGCTGAAGGTGTCGGCGGCGCTGACGCCCTCGCTGCGGGACGCGCCGGAGGCGGTGGGCCGCCGCTTCCACCTGGACGCGCCCGCCTGGTACCAGGAGCCGCGGACGCCGGAGCTGCTCGCGACGGTCGCGGAGGCGGTCTGGGACGACCGGCCGGTGCGGGCCCGCTACCGGCGGGGCGACGGCGAGGTCGAGCGGGAGCTCCAGCCGTACGGTCTCGTGCTGAAGGCGGGCGTCTGGTACGTGTGCGCCCGGGCCGACGGCTCGTTCCGCACCTACCGGGTGGACCGGTTCGTCGAGGTGGCGGTGGCCGAGGAGCGCTTCGAGCGGGATCCGGGCTTCGACCTGGCCGCGTTCTGGAGCGAGCGGTCCGCCGCGTTCGCCCGCTCGCTGCTGCGCGCGGAGGTGGTGCTGCGGCTGACTCCGGAGGGGGCGCGGCGGCTGCCGTACGTGACGGACCGGGCGGCGGCCGAGGAGGCGCTGGCGGAGGCGGTCGCCGAGGGTGCGGCGGACCCGGCGGACGGCCGGGTCACGGTGACGCTTCCGGTGGAGAGCGAGGACGTCGCCTTCGGGCAGCTGCTCGGGCTCGGCCCGGAGGCGGAGGTGCTGGCCCCCGCCTCCCTGCGCGAGCGGTTCGCGCAGGCCGCCCACGCGCTCGCCGGGATCTACCGGTAGTCCTCCACCTTGGTGTCCGGGTCGGTCTCCTTGGCCATGATGAACCCCCAGGAGTCGGGCCGGGAGCCGTCGGCGTCGGTGAAGCCGTACTCCCGGGCGAGCTGCCCGCTGTCGAGCGACCGCCCGTTCCAGCGCGCCCGGTCCGGGTCGGCGGCGAGGGCGGCGACGGCGCGGCCGACGTACACCGGGGACTCGGAGACGCCGAAGTCGGGGAGCTGCTCGGTCGCGTCGCGCCAGTGGTCCTCGGTGACGCCGAAGTGGCCGAGCATCTGCTCGGACCTGAGCCAGCCGGGGCTGACGCAGACGGCCGTGCCGCCGTACTCCTTCAGCTCCTCGCCGAGGCCGAAGGCCATCCGGATGGGGGCGTTCTTGGCCAGGTCGTAGAAGAGGTTCTCGCGGTAGCGGGTGCCGTTGTACGCGGCGGTGCCGTCGGTGACCTCGACGACGAGGCCGCCGGGGTGCCGGATCAGCAGCGGCAGCGCGGCGTGGGAGGTGATGGCGTGCGTCTTCACGCCGAGTTCGAGCATCCGCAGGCCGCCGGCGAGGTCGTACTCCCAGGTCTTCGTCCCGAAGGCGAGGAGGTGTTCGCCGCCCCAGACGTCGTTGACGAGGACGTCGAGCCGGCCCTGTTCGCGGTCGATGCGCTCGATCAGGGCGCGGACCCGGTCGGGGTCCAGGTGGTCGGTGGGGACGGCGACGCCCTCGCCGCCGGCGGCGGTGACGAGCTCGGCGGTCTCCTCGATGGTCTCGGTGGTGCGGCCGACCTCGCTGACCTGGTCGCGGGTGGTCCGTCCGGTGACGTAGACGGTGGCTCCGGCAGCGCCGAGCTGGACGGCGATGGCCCGTCCGGCGCCTCGGGTGGCGCCCGCGACGAGGGCGATCCGGCCGGTCAGGGGCTTCGGTTCGGTGGTCATGGGGAGAGCCTGGCAGGAAAATACGACATCTTCCGTCCGGATTGTTTTCGGCCGTTTCCGGGTGCGTCGCCCGGCCCCACCCACGATGCTTGTCCCGTGATGGACGAGACGGAGTTCTGGGAGATCATCGACTCCACCCGGGAGGGCGCCGACGGCGACCCGGAGGAGCATGCCGACCTGCTCGTCGAGCGGCTGACGCAGCGGGACCCCGATGCCGTCCTGGACTTCGCCCGCCACTTCGAGGCCCGCTTCAACCGCGCGTACACCTGGGAGCTGTGGGGCGCGGCGGCGGTGCTGTTCGACGGGGCGGGGGACGACGCCTTCGACTTCTTCCGCTGCTGGCTGATCGGCCAGGGCCGGGAGGTCTTCGAGGGGGCGGTGCACGATCCGGACGCGCTGGCGGAGCTGCTCGACGCCTTCGACGAGGAGATCGACGGGGACGGCGAGGAGCTGGGTTTCGCGGCGGACGAGGCGTACGAGCGCCTGACCGGCGTGGAGGCGCCGGATCTGGGGATCCCGCCACAGGCCGCGGAGCCGGCGGGCTCGCCGCTCGACCTGGCGGACGACGAGGTGCTCGCCGCCCGCTTCCCACGGCTGTGGGCCCGGTTCGGTCCCGGCTGACGGGGGAAAGGGGTGCCGGGACCGGACCGGACCGGTCTGTCAGCCCCCGAGCCGCAGCCGGGGGTTCTCCTGGCCGAGGATCATGTCGGTCCTGGGCTGGAGGGCGGGGAAGAGCTGTTCGGGCTGCGGGATCGCCCAGTACTTCCCCTCGGCGACCATCTCGAAGACCCGCTCGGCGTGCTCCTCGGGGGTGAGCCCGTGCTCGTCGGCGAGCCGCTGGAGCTGCTCGTTGAAGGCCGCGATCTCCGGGGGCTCGTCCTCGCCGGGGCGGGCGGCCTTGAAGATCTCGCTCCTGACCGAGCCGGGGGTCACGACGGACACCTGGATCGGCGCGCCCTTCATCAGCAGCTCGTAGTGGAGCGACTCGCTGAGCGCGAGGGTGCCGAACTTGGTGACGCTGTACGGGGCCATGAGCGGGCTCGGCAGGAGGCCGCCGACGGAGGAGACGTTGACGACCCAGGCCTGCTCGCCGCGCTCCAGCATGCGCGGGACGAAGGCCCGGATGCCGTTGACGTAGCCGCCGACGTTGATCCGCAGCATGGCGTCCCAGCGCTCGGCGGGGATCTCCCACGAGTAGCCCATGGCCATGATCCCGGCGTTGTTGACCAGGAGGTCGACCACGCCGAACCGGGTGTACGCCGTGTCGGCGAGCGCCTCGACGGAAGCGGGGTCGGCGACGTCGGTGACGACGGCCTCGACCTCGGCGCCGGTGGCCCGCAGCTCCTCGGCGAAGGCGGCGAGGCGGTCGGCGGCGACATCGGCGAGCACCAGCTTCATGCCGAGCGCGGCGGCGTGCCGGGCGAGTCCGGCGCCGATGCCGGAGGAGGCTCCGGTGATGACGGCCGTGCGCCCGGCGAAGGTGTCGGCGGCGGACATCAGAAGTGGGTTCCGCCGTCGATGCGGACCTCGGTGCCGGTGATGAAGCGGCCGTCCTCGGAGGCGAGCATCGCGACGACGCCGGCGACGGTCTCGGGACCGGCGAAGCCCTGGCCGAGGGCGGGGGCCAGCTTCGCGAAGAGCGACCAGTCGGTGTCCTCGGGCAGGCCGGGGCCCGCGGACTGCTTGCTGGCGCCGCTGCCGTCGGTCATGCCGGAGGAGATGGAGCCGGGCTGCACGGCGGTGAAGCGGATGCCCTGCTTGGCGTACTCGGCGGCGAGGGCGTGGGTCATGGACTGGATGCCGCCCTTGCTGGCCGCGTAGGCCGCCATGTAGGGGTGCGCGAACATCGCCGAGGTCGAGGAGAAGTTGACGACGGCGGAGCCCTCGCCCTCCAGGAGCGCCGGGACGGCCTCGCGGATCATGAGGAAGGTGCCGGTCAGGTTGATCCGGAGCACCTGCTCGAAGGCGTCGAGGCTGGTCTCGTGGGTGTGCGAGGAGCGCAGGATGCCGGCCGCGTTGACCAGGACGTCCAGGCCGCCGAGGGCCGCGACGGCGGCGGCGACGCCCTCGCGCACCGAGCTCTCGTCGCCGATGTTCACAACGAGGGTGGTGAGGCGGTCGGCGTGGGCGCCGGCCTTGGCGACGGTGTCCTCGAGGCCGTCCTCGCTGATGTCCGCGGCGACGACGGTGCCGCCCTCCGCGAGCATGCGCAGGACGGTGGCCTGGCCGATGCCGGAGCCGCCGCCGGTGACCAGGGCGCGGCGTCCTACGTAACGGGTGAGCTGGTTCATGACGGCAACCTCTCGATGTCGAGCTATCCGGGGGATGCGTGCCACCGTACGCCTAAGTGGCACGTTTTGCCATAGGTGCATGAAGTGCACGCATGGCAGTCGCGGGCGTACGCTGGGTGGCGTGAGCGACAAGAACCCGGCCGACGGCACCGCGTCCCCCAGGACCCCCTCCCTGACCGAGCGCCGCAAGGCGGCCACCCAGCTGGACATCGCCCGCGCCGCCGCCGAGCTGTTCACCGAGCGCGGCCCGGACGACACCACCGCCGAGGACATCGCCCAGCGGGCCGGGGTCGCACTGCGCACCTTCTACCGCTACTTCCGCTCCAAGCAGGACGCCGTCGCCCCGCTCCTCGCGGGCGGCGCCGACCGCTGGCGGGCCGAGCTCGCCGCCACCACCGCCCCCGGCACGGCGCTGCCCGCCGCCCTGGAGCGGTCCATCGGCGCGTCGCTCGCCGCGGCGGACGAGGAGGCGGAGGAGGGCCTGCGCTGGACCCGCGGGCTGCTGCGCGCGGCGGAGCACGACCCGGCGCTGCGGGCCGTCTGGTACCGCGTCAACCAGGAGTCGGAGGACCGCCTGCGCGGCGTCCTCGCCACCCTCGCGGGCCCGGCCGCCGACCCCCTGGAGCTGCGCCTCGCCGCCGCGGCGGCGACGGACGCGATCCGGATCGCCCTGGAGACCTGGGCGGAGACGGACGCCCCCCTCCGCGGCGAGGGGGCACCGGCCGCCCTGGCGGTGCGGTGCCTGCGGGAGCTGATGGGCGGGATGCGGGTGCTGGGGACGGACGGAGGGTGACGGCCCGGCTCAGCTCAGCTCAGCTCAGGGAGCGCCCCATGCAGACGTCGTCCACGTACGTCCCCTCCAGCAGGAACTCCCCCGGCAGGACGCCCTCCACGGCGAAGCCCTCCGCCTCGTAGAGCGCGCGGGCCGGGGCGTTGTGGCCGAGGACCCGCAGGGTGATCCGGGTCGCGCCCTGCCGCCGGGCGCGGTCCATCGCGGCGCGCACCAGCGCGCGGGCCACGCCCTTGCCGCGGGCGGCCTCGCCGACGACGAGGCCCTGGATCTGGCGCACGTGGGCGTTGCTGGGGAGCGGGATGGCCCGGACCAGCCGGACGAAGCCGACGACGCCCGCGTCCGGGAGCTCCGCGACCAGGTAGTGCTCGGGCAGGTGCCGCTCGTCGTAGAACGGCTCGTCGCCCTCCGGGGCGGGCAGCACCGCGTGCAGCGGCGACCAGGCGGTGCGGTCGAGCTCGGCGAGCACGCGCTCGTCCGCGAGCCGGGCCGCGCGTATCCGAATCTCCGGAACGATCATGCGGGTCACTGTGCCACGGACCGGTCGGGAAGGGCAGGATGAGCGCATGCAGCGCTCATCCCGCCCCGCCGCCACCCGCAAGCGCGTCGCCGTCACCGGCGCCACCGGACTGATCGGCTCCGCCCTCGTGCGCTCGCTGCGCGCCGACGGCCACGAGGTGCTGCGCCTGGTCCGGCGCCCCGCGGCCGCGGCCGACGAGGTGGAGTGGGACCCGGCCCGGCTGTACGTGGACGCCGCCGCGCTCGTCGGCGTCGACGCGGTCGTGCACCTGGCGGGCGCGGGCGTCGGCGAGCGGCGCTGGAGCGAGGCGTACAAGAAGGAGATCCGCGACAGCCGGGTGCTCGGCACGCGGGCGGTCGCCGAGGCGCTCGCCTCACTGGCCGAACCGCCCGAGGTGCTGGTCTGCGGTACGGCGCTCGGCTACTACGGCGACACGGGCTCCCGGGCGGTGGACGAGAGCGCGCCCGCGGGCGAGGGCTTCCTGCCGTCGGTGTGCGTGGAGTGGGAGGCCGCGGCGGCGCCCGCCGAGGCGGCCGGCATCCGGGTGGCGTACGCCCGTACCGGCCTGGTGGTGGCGCGCGAGGGCGGGGCGTGGGGCCGTCTGTTCCCGCTGTTCCGGGCCGGTCTCGGCGGGCGGATGGGCGACGGGAGCCAGTACTGGAGCTTCATCGCGCTGCACGACGAGGTCGCCGCGCTGCGGCACCTGATGGACACCCCCGAGGTGTCGGGACCGGTGAACCTGACCGCGCCCGAGCCGGTCACCAACCGCGAGGTGACCGCGGCGATGGGCCGGGTGCTGCACCGGCCCGCCCTCTTCCACGTGCCGGCCGCCGTGCTGCGGGTGGCGCTCGGGGAGTTCGCGCAGGACGTGCTGGGCAGTCAGCGGGTGCTGCCGGGGCGCCTGTTGGAGACGGGCTTCGACTTCGCGTTCCCGACGATCGACGAGTCGGTGCGCGCGGCGGCCCGCTGACGATCCGCCATCCGGCGCCGGGCCGGGGCGGGGCGGCGGCCCCGTCACCTGGCACCTTCTGCGGCCCTTGCCCTGCCGTGCGCTCCCCCGTGCTGCGTGCACCCCGTCGCGCGCGGCTTCGCCCCGTGGGAGCGCTGCCTACTCTTCTGCGAACTCGGGCATTCCGGGGGCATGTTGGGGGCATAGGCCTCCCACCAACCGCGCCGACCTGGGGAGGGGCACGTGCTCAACAACTCGGACGTCGTCGTCGTAGGAGCCGGGATCGCGGGTCTCGCGGCGGCCCGGCTGCTCACCGAGGCCGGGCTCTCGGTCACGGTCCTGGAGGCCGCACCACGGATCGGCGGCCGGATGGCGACCGACACCGTCGACGGCTTCCGGCTCGACCGGGTCGGGCCGCTGCTCACCACGCCACAGCTGGAGGGCGTCCCGCTGCGCGCCTTCGCCCCGGGGGTCGTCGTGCACAGCGACGGCCGGTACGGGCGGTGGGGGGCGCCGCACGCCCCGTGGAGCTCGCGCGGTGCGGGGTCCCCCGGCGCGGGGGGAGCACGCGGAAGGGCACGCGCCCTCGCGAGCGCCCCGCGCAATCCGGCCACCTCGCTCGACCAGGCGCGGCTCGGCGCCTCCCTGGTCCGGCTGGCCACGACGCCCGCCCAGCGCCTGCTCGGCCGCACGGAGCGGACCGCCCGGGAGGCGCTGACGGCCCGGCTGCCCGCGCGCACCGTCCAGGGGGTGCTGCGCCCGCTGCTCTCCGCGCTGCTCGGCGACCCGGACCTGACGACCTCCAGCCGGCGCGCGGACCTCGCGCTGCGGTCCTTCGCGCGGGGCCGGCCGAGCGTGCCGGCGGGCGGTTCGGACGCGCTGCCGGAGCGGCTCGCGGCGGCGCTGCCGCCGGGGACGGTCCGTACCGGGGTGAAGGTCACCGAGGTGTCGATCGCGCGGGTCACGACCGCCGAGCACGGGGTGTTCACCTGTCGCTCGGTGATCCTGGCGACGGGCGGCCGGACGGCGGCGGAGCTGCTGCCGGGGCTGTGCGTGCCGGAGTACCACGCGGCGACGGTGCTGCACCACACGGCGCCGGTCGCGCCCACCGCGAACCCGGTGCTGCTCCTGGAGTCCGACGCGGGCGGCCCGGTGTCGCACACCGCGGTGATGAGCGCGGTCGACCCGGTCCGGGCGCCGGCCGGGCGGACGCTGATCACCTCGACGGTGCTCGGCACGGCGCCGGACGACACCGAGCGGCGGGTCCGCAAGCACCTGGCGACGCTGTACGGCACGTCGACGGACGAGTGGGAGCTGCTGGCGCTGCACCACACCCGGTACGCCTTCCCGGCGATGCGGCCGCCGTTCGACCCGGAGCGGCCGGTGCGGCTCCTGTCCGGCCTCTACGTGTGCGGCGACCACCGGGCCACCGGCACGCCCGTCGGCGCGCTCGCCTCGGCCCGTCGCGCGGCCACCACGCTGCTGACGGACCTGGGGCTGCGCCCGGCGGGGGCGGCCCTGGAGGCGGAGGCGGCGTAGCCCGGACGCGGTGCCCTCAGCCGAGCGCCGCCACCCGGTCGCGGTAGGCCCGGACGGCCGGGGCGTCGCGGTAGGGCTCCAGGCGGCGTTCGAAGTCGCGGACGTACTCGACGGCGCGGGCCGAGCGCATCTCGGAGGCCTGCTGGGCGGCCTCGGCGCCCAGCGCGCAGGCCTGGTCGAGCTCGCCGAGGGCGAGGCGGGCGGAGGCGAGGACGACGCGGCAGAACAGGCGGCTGCGGGCGTAGCCGGGGGCGCGGAGCTGGAGGGCGCGTTCGGCGTGCTGGGCGGCGGCCCGGTACTGCTGGAGGTCGCGGTGGCAGTGCCCGAACTCGTCCGCGAGCTGGGCCTCGTCGAAGGGCCTGGCCCAGTAGGGCACCTCGTCGCCGGGCCGGGCGGCCTCCAGGGCGCGCTCCGCGCGGGCAAGCGAGGCGCCACAGGCCCGGGAGTCGCCGAGGACGCCGTGGCCGCGGGCCTCGACGGAGTGCAGCAGCGCCTGGACGACGGGCGGGGCGGCGGCGCCGACGCCCTGCTGGGCGACCCGGGCGAGCTGGACGGCCTCCCGGCCGTGCCCGAGGTAGACGGCCTGGTGGCTCATGGTGATCAGGACGTACGAGCCGTACGCGCGGTCCCCGGCCGCCTGCGCGAGCCTCAGCGCCTGGACGAAGTACCGCTGGGCGAGGCCGTGCGCGGCGATGTCGTACGAGGTCCAGCCGGCCAGCCGGGTGAGGTCGGCCGCCGCCCCGAAGAGCCGGCGGCCGGTGCTCTCCCCGTACGTGCCGCGCAGCATCGGCTCGGCCTCGTGCTCCAGGTAGCGCACGAGGGCCTGGCGGGCGTGGCCTCCGCCGTAGGCGTGGTCGAGGGTGCGGAAGAGCTCGCCGACGGAGCGCAGGGCGGCGATGTCGCCGCCGGAGACCCGCTGGCCGGGGCCGCGGTCGGTGCCGCGCTGGCGGGGCACCGAGTAGCGGCCCTGGACCGGCACGCGCGGGTCCGCGGGGGCGCTCGCGGCCGCGCCGGGCTCGCCGCGGGCCACCCGTTCGTCGGCCCGTCCGATCAGCCAGTCCCGGCTGGGCACGACGAGCCCGGCCGGGGTGAAGGCGATCTTCCGCAGCTCGGCGTGGCTGCCGGAGTCCTTGCGCCAGAGGCCGCTGACGATGTCGACGGCCTCCTCGGGCGTGGCCGCGAACTCGAGCCCGGCGTAGACCGGGGCGCAGGCGTCGAGCCCGAGGTCCTGGGCGGAGAGCCGGCGGCCGAGGCGCCGGGTGAAGACCTCGGCGATGAGTGCGGGGGTGGTGCCGCGCGGCTGCTGCCCGCGCAGCCAGCGGGTGACCGAGGTCTTGTCGTACCGCAGGTCGAGGCCGTGCTCCAGACCGAGCTGGTCCACCCGTCTGGCGAGGCCCGCGTTGGAGAATCCGGCTTCGGCGATGAGCGCGGCGAGCTGGCGGTTCGGGATGCGCTGCGGGGGTCGTTCCGTCATCAGCTGTGCGGTCTCCTGCCTTCTGGGCCCGGGTGGCAGTCCGCCCGTACGGGACCCTCATGGCCCTCATGGAACGGCGTGAATTTAGCGGCAGGGACCGCCCTAACCGCCACCTTCGCCCCACATTCATCCGATCGTGTGAGGAACGTGGAGTGATCTTTACGCCTGCCCCCGAAGCGAAGGGCTTCCCAGCAGCACGCACGTACCGCCACGCACCTGCCGGACGGCTGTTCGGCGCTCCGCCGTACAGTGGCATGGGCGCGTATGACGCATGGTGCCGAGCCGGCTCCCGCCCCGGGACGATCCCCGGAACCCGGCCTTCGGCATCCAGGAGGAGGCATGGCCGTGAGTGAGCTGCGATTCGTCCGTCTGGGCTTCGGCGAGGACGCCGTCGACTACCAGGCGGCATGGGACAAGCAGCGCGAGGTGCACGCCGCCCGGTTCGCGGACGAGGTCGACGACACCTGTCTGCTGCTGGAGCACCCGCCCGTCTACACCGCCGGCCGGCGCACCGCGGAGAGCGAGCGCCCCCTGGACGGGACGCCGGTCGTGGACGTGGACCGCGGCGGCAAGATCACCTGGCACGGTCCCGGCCAGCTGGTCGGCTACCCGATCATGAAGCTGCCCCGCCCGGTCGACGTGGTCGCCCACGTCCGGCGCCTGGAGGAGGCCCTGATCCGCACGGCGGCCGACTTCGGCCTGGAGACCACCCGCATCGAGGGCCGCAGCGGGGTCTGGGTGCTCGGCGACCCGGTCGAGCAGCGCCCCTCGCTGGGCGGGCTCTCGCTGGACTTCGACCCGCGGCTGACCGACGACGAGTTCGACCCCCGGCTCAACGGCCCGGAGTACGCGCCCTCCAACGCGGGCCAGCGGCGCGAGGACCGGAAGCTGGCGGCCATCGGCATCCGGGTCGCCAAGGGCGTCACGATGCACGGCTTCGCGCTCAACGTGAACCCGGACAACACCTGGTTCGACCGGATCATCCCGTGCGGCATCCGCGACGCCGGCGTGGCCTCGCTCGCCAACGAGCTCGGCCGGGACATCACCATCGAGGAGGTGCTCCCGGTCGTCGAGGGGCACCTGCGCGAGATCCTGGAGAACGCGGACCTCAGGCCGCGGCCGGTCGAGCAGGCCTCGGTCTGACGGCCGCCCCTCAGCCGGCCGGCAGCAGCCGGACGGTCACCGAGGAATGCCGAGTCATGGCCACGGGTTGGCCAGAGCGTCAAGGCATGCGAAGCAACGGGCGTACCCTGGTGTGCGCCGAAGAATCGAAGCTACAGGAGCCGATGTGTCCGCAGTCGCACCCGACGGACGCAAGATGCTGCGCCTGGAGGTCCGGAACGCCCAGACCCCCATCGAGCGCAAGCCCGAGTGGATCAAGACCCGCGCGAAGATGGGACCGGAGTACAACAAGCTCCAGGGCCTGGTGAAGAGCGAGGGCCTGCACACGGTCTGCCAGGAGGCGGGCTGTCCCAACATCTTCGAATGCTGGGAGGACCGCGAGGCCACCTTCCTCATCGGCGGCGACCAGTGCACCCGCCGCTGCGACTTCTGCCAGATCGACACCGGCAAGCCGGAGGCGCTCGACCGTGACGAGCCGCGCCGCGTCGGCGAGTCGGTCGTCACGATGGACCTGAACTACGCCACCATCACCGGCGTCGCCCGCGACGACCTGGAGGACGGCGGCGCCTGGCTGTACGCGGAGACCGTGCGCCAGATCCACCAGCAGACCGAGGGGCGCGCCGAGGGCCGCACCAAGGTCGAGCTCCTCGCCCCCGACTTCAACGCGGTGCCGGAGCTCCTGGAGGAGGTCTTCGCCTCCCGCCCCGAGGTCTTCGCGCACAACGTCGAGACCGTGCCGCGGATCTTCAAGCGGATCCGCCCCGGCTTCCGCTACGAGCGGTCGCTGGAGGTCATCACCAAGGCGCGTGACTACGGTCTGGTCACGAAGTCGAACCTGATCCTCGGCATGGGCGAGACCCGCGAGGAGGTCAGCGAGGCCCTCCAGCACCTGCACGACGCGGGCTGCGAGCTGATCACCATCACGCAGTACCTGCGCCCCTCCGTCCGGCACCACCCCGTGGAGCGCTGGGTGAAGCCGCAGGAGTTCGTGGAGCTGAAGGAGGAGGCCGACGAGATCGGTTTCTCCGGTGTGATGTCGGGCCCGCTGGTCCGCTCCTCGTACCGGGCCGGCCGCCTCTACCAGCAGGCGATCGAGAAGCGCGCGGGCGCCGTCGACGCCTCCCAGGCCGTCTGACCAGGCGCTCTCCCCGATGCGGCCGTCCCCCGGACGGCCGCATCGGCGTATCCGGACCGGACCCGGCGCCCGACCCGGCGTGATTCCGGCCTCGGCGGCGCCAGGGTTTCATCAGTGTTTGACCGCGGGGTCACGCCCTGGTAACACCGTTCTGTGAGGATGTACTCACTCACCGCCACCGAGTGCTCACGGAGGCCCACGCCCATGCAGGCCGCGCAGATCCGCGCCACGGCGCTCCCGTCCGTCACCGACGCCCTCCGGGCCGTCGAGTCCCTCCTGCTCTCCCGCGGGCACCGCAGGGCCCGCAGCAACGCCTGGACCTCCGTCCTGGAGGACCGCCGCCGGGCCAAGGACCGGGTCGAGGCCCAGCACGTCATGGAGGCGGTGTCGGGCCGCGCTTCCCGGGCCACGTAAACTTCAGGACATGGCGAGGAGTGCAAACACGGGCGGCGCTGACGCCGCGAACCCCGGGCGACTGAAGCAGATCGCCCTCACGTACAAGATGACCCGGAAGGCCGATCCCAAGGTCGGTCTCGTCGTCGCGGGCGTGGGCATCGTCGTACTCGGTGTCTTCCTCGCGGTCGGCTTCCTGATCGGCCACCCGGTCTACCTGGGCATCCTCGGCTTCGTGCTGGCGTTCCTGGCGATGGCCATCATCTTCGGCCGGCGCGCCGAGAAGGCGGCCTTCGGTCAGATGGAGGGCCAGCCGGGCGCGGCCGCGGCGGTGCTGCAGAACATCGGGCGCGGCTGGACCGTCACCCCGGCGGTGGCGATGAACCGCAACCAGGACGTCGTGCACCGGGCGGTCGGCCGTCAGGGCGTCGTGCTGGTCGGCGAGGGCAACCCGAACCGGCTGAAGACGCTGCTCGCGGCCGAGAAGAAGAAGGTCGCCCGCATCGTCGTCGACGTGCCGGTGACCGACATCATCGTCGGCAACGACGAGGACCAGGGCCAGGTGCCCCTCAAGAAGGTCCGCACCAAGATGCTGAAGCTGCCCCGGCTGCTCTCCGGCCCCCAGGTGACGGCCACCAACGACCGGCTGCGGGCGATGGGCGACCTGATGAGCAACATGCCGCTGCCGAAGGGTCCGATGCCCAAGGGCATGCGGATGCCGCGCGGCGGAAAGATGCGCTGAGCGGCGTACGCGAAGCCGCACGCGCGAACGGGAAGCGCCCCGGACCTGATCGACCAGGTCCGGGGCGCTTCCCGTTCGCGCGTGCGGGGCTCGTCAGATCCGGACCTGGACGGCGCCGGAGAAGCGGTCGTGCAGGCCCCGGCCGTCGCGGTCCCAGATGAGGGCCGGGATGGCGAGGCAGACCAGGACGCTGCGCAGGGCCACGCGCAGGATGCCGAGACGGCCGCCCCGCACCGAGACCACCCGGAGGCCGAAGAGGCGCTTGCCGGGGGTGGAGCCGACGGTGCCGACCGTGAGCACGCTCACGACGAGCAGGAGCAGCAGCGCCCAGTTGCCGGTGGCCTGGCCGTAGCCGTGGGTGATCAGGCCGTATGCGATCAGCATGCAGAGGGCCCAGTCCACGGCGAGGGCGCCGAGCCGGCGGCCGGGGCGGGCGATCGAGCCGGGCCCCTCCTCGGGCAGACCGAGCTGCTGCCCCCGGTAACCGAAGTCCACGCCCGCTTCTTCGGCCGCGGCGCGCGGGCCGGAGAGCCATGATCCGAGTGCTTGCCTGTTGTCCACCCGACCACGGTACTGTGCCCGTTTTTGATCACTTCGGCCTGGGTCGGCGGGAGCCCCCGTACCGGCCCGCGCACACCCGCCCCGGTTAACTTCGACGAAACAAATGGGTCATGCTTGAGAAATCCCGTCTGCCTATGGTCGGGTCCTGCGTGTGCCACCGCACTGGCCGCACGACCGAGCTGCAAGCCCGCCCCTCCCCGGGCCGGGAGTAGGAGGAGTTGGATGTCCGAGAAGCACGGGTTCCAGAACGCCGACGAGGTCCAGAAGTTCATCAAGGACAACGACGTCAAGATGGTCGACGTCCGCTTCTGTGACCTTCCGGGCGTCATGCAGCACTTCACGATCCCGGCGACGGCCTTCGACCCGTCGGAGGAGCTCGCGTTCGACGGTTCGTCGATCCGCGGCTTCCAGGCCATCCACGAGTCGGACATGTCCCTGCGCGCCGACCTGTCGACGGCCCGGGTGGACCCCTTCCGCCGTGACAAGACGCTGAACATCAACTTCTTCATCCACGACCCGATCACGGGCGAGCAGTACAGCCGTGACCCGCGCAACATCGCGAAGAAGGCGGAGGCGTACCTGGCCTCCACCGGCATCGCCGACACCGCGTACTTCGGCCCCGAGGCCGAGTTCTACGTGTTCGACTCGGTCCGCTTCGAGACCTCGGCGAACCAGGGCTTCTACCACATCGACTCCGAGGCGGGCGCCTGGAACACCGGTGCGGAGGAGAACAACCGCGGCTACAAGGTCCGCTACAAGGGCGGCTACTTCCCGGCCCCGCCGGTCGACCACTTCGCCGACCTGCGTTCGGAGATCTCCCTGGAGCTGGAGAACGTCGGCCTCCAGGTCGAGCGCCAGCACCACGAGGTCGGCACCGCCGGCCAGGCCGAGATCAACTACAAGTTCAACACGCTGCTCGCCGCCGCCGACGACCTGATGCTCTTCAAGTACATCGTGAAGAACGTCGCCTGGCGCAACGGCAAGACCGCGACCTTCATGCCGAAGCCGATCTTCGGTGACAACGGCTCGGGCATGCACGTCCACCAGTCGCTGTGGACCGGCGGCCAGCCGCTGTTCTACGACGAGGCCGGCTACGCGGGGCTGTCGGACACCGCCCGCTACTACATCGGCGGCATCCTCAAGCACGCCCCGTCGCTGCTCGCCTTCACCAACCCGACGGTGAACTCGTACCACCGCCTGGTCCCGGGCTTCGAGGCCCCGGTCAACATGGTGTACTCGCAGCGCAACCGCTCCGCCGCCATGCGCATCCCGATCACGGGCTCGAACCCGAAGGCCAAGCGCGTCGAGTTCCGCGCGCCGGACCCGTCCTCGAACCCGTACCTCGCCTTCTCCGCCCTGCTCCTCGCGGGCCTCGACGGCATCAAGAACAAGATCGAGCCCATGGAGCCGATCGACAAGGACCTGTACGAGCTGGCTCCGGAGGAGCACGCGAACGTCCCGCAGGTCCCGACCAACCTCGAGGCCGTCCTCACCGCCCTGGAGGAGGACAACGAGTACCTGCAGGCCGGCGGCGTCTTCACGTCCGACCTGATCGAGACGTGGATCGACTACAAGCGCACCAACGAGATCGCCCCGATCCAGCTGCGCCCGCACCCGCACGAGTTCGAGCTGTACTTCGACCTCTAGAGCGTGAGGCTCGTTCGAGCCGCGGACACACCTGACGGACGGGCCCCGGGCCGGCATGACGCCGCCCGGGGCCCGTCCGTTTCCGCCGTTCCCGCCCGGCTCGGCTCAGTCCAGGTCGCGGTAGCGACGCCGCCACGCGTGGACGAGGACCACGAGAGCACCGATCAAGGTCAGCCCGCCGGCCGCCACGGCGACGAACCCGAGGACACTCGGGCTCCCGGTGGAGGCGAGCTCGGAGGCGCCGGCGCCGGCCGAGGACGCGGAGGCCGCCGTGTCGACCGGGCCGGGGCCCGTGCCGCCGGTCGGGCCGGGGCCGGCCGTAGCGCCGGGAGAGCCCGGGTCGGCCGTCGCCCCCGGTGTGGTCGGGGAAGGGGAAGCGGACGGGTCCGGGGGCGTGCTCGCCGAGTCACTCGGGTCCGGAGTGGGCGACGTCGGGGTGGTGGCCTCGGTCCAGCTCGCCTTCGCGTGCGCGGTGACGGGAACGCGGTCGCCGCTCACCAGGCCCAGGGCCTGGCTGCCCTCACCGACCAGCTTGTGGCCCGTCCGGACCGGCACGGAGGCCGTCGCCGAGACGGTCGCGCTGCCCGGCGGCGTACCGGCCGGCGCCTTCACGAAGAGCGACCCGCCGTCCGCGGCGGGTCGGGTCAGCTTGCCGCTGCCGTCCGAGAGGACGTTCCCCTCCCGGTCGGTCAGCGTCACCCCGGCCGCGACGGCCGCGGGGTCGAGGGAGGCGCCGACCGGGTCGCCGGCGGAGCCGATCCCGATCGGTCCGAGCACCGACCCGGCGGGCCCGGTCACCGTGCCGGGGGCGAGGGTCAGCGAGGGTGTCGGTTCCTCGACGTCGACGGCGTGTGCCACGAGGTAGTCGGCGAGATCGGCTCCGGCCGGGTTCATCGGGACCGCCTTGACGTGGTTCGTGAGGCGCCAGATGGCGGCCTGGGTCCCGCCGGCCGCCGCGTTCTTGGACAGCTTGGCGCCGATCTGCTCGCCGAGCGCCGCCTCGGTCAGGCTCGGGTACCCGTGCCGCAGGATCCAGTCGATCTTCCCCGCGTCCGGGTTGCCCTTCAGCGTGGGCACCTCGGACGCGCCGGCCTCCCGGTATGCGGCGCCCTCGCGCAGTTCGGTCAAGGCGTCGAGGCAGTACACGAACAGGGTGTCGCCGTCAGCGGTCCGCACCTTGATCAGGCCGCCGGGCAGCCCGTCGTCCTTGCCCTCGGGCTCCGTGACGTGTCCGATGTAGTCCCTCTCGCCCATCGTGAGCTCCTCGACGACCAGCCTCCCGTCGCCCCCGGCACCGGCCTCGGCCGCGACTGCCGTCGTCGCGGCGCCGCTCGCCAGCATTCCGCTCACGAGCACGCCGCTCGCCGTACGGATCATGCGTTTCCGCCCCACTGCCACTCTTCTCCCTGTATGCGCCACTACGGACTCGAACAAAGCTATGGACGGCCGCACCGGCCCGAGGGCGGAAAGCGAGGGGAGTTCCTGCGGACCGGTGCCGCAGCTTCCTGCAGAGCGGGAGGCCGCCCGTCTATGACCCCATAGCTTCGCCTTATGGGACACCACCGGACAGGAGTCCCCAACACCCCACACGGGCAAGCCACTTGAGGTCAGGACGTGAGCCTGCCCACGGAGCGAGCCCGGGGCGTTGGTCCTTCCGGGCACGGACCTAGGTCCCTGGGGAGAGGGGGCCGGGCCGTTGGACGATCTCCGTCCGGCAAGGGCCCCGCATTCGGGGTCGGGGCCCTTGCCCGCTCATGGACGGCCGACAGGAGAAACGGGGTGCAATCGGGGTGGGCACGGTGGAAGGCAACATGCTCGCGTTCCTCGGAGTGAGCGCGGGCGAGGAGGCGGTCTACCGGACGACCCTGCGTTCACCGGGGCTCGGCATCGCCGCGATAGCCGGTGCGTGCGGGATCGACGAGGAGAGCGCCGGGGCCGCGCTCGGCAGGCTCCGGGAGCTCGGCATGGTGGCCACGGCCGACCAGCGGACGTTCACCGGCACCGACCCGGTGTCCGTGATCGACCGGCTGGCCCGCCTGCGGATACGCGGACTCCAGGGGGAGATCCGCCGCGTCGCCTCGTCGCGCCACCTCGTGGAGAGCCTGGCCGAGGACCGGCGCGCCGGGACCTGGGACCGGGCCGTCGAGCTCCAGCACGTCGAGGGCCTCGACCAGGTGATCGCGTGCGTGGACGAGTTGTCGTTCTTCGCGCGCGAGGAGCGCCTGACCACGCACCCGGGCCCGATCCTCGCCGCCGCCCTCGACGCCGTCAGGAGCTCCGACCTGAAGTACCTGCGGCGGGGCCTGCGGATGCGGACCCTCGTGCACGACGGCGCGCTCGGCTCCCCGGAGGTCGGCCGCTTCGTGTCGGAACTGACCGAGCGGGGCGCCCAGGTGCGGGGCACGGCCGGGCCGCTCGAACGCATGGTGATCTTCGACCGGCGGACCGCCCTCGTGGCGACCGACCCGGCGGACATCACGCGCGGCGCCCTGGTGGTCCGCCACCCCGCACTCGTCGGCTTCCTCCTGCCTCTCTTCGAGTCCCGTTGGTCCCGGTCCCGTGGCCTCGTGGACGACCTGCCGAGCCCCACCGAACTGCGCGTCCTGCGCGCCATGGCCCGGGTGGCCAAGGACGAGGCGGGCGCCCGCGAACTCGGCATGTCCGTCCGCACCTACCGGGGCCACGTCGCCGCCCTCATCCGCCGCCTGGACGCACCCAACCGCTTCGCCGCGGCCCTGGCGGCCCGGGAGCGGAACTGGCTCTGACGGACTGCGGGGTGCCCGTCCGCGCCGCTTGCTACGTTCGTCCTTCCTGCGTGCCGCGTGCGCGTCGCAGCGGAGGAAGGGGGCGGTGAGGTGGAGCAGGGTGGGACCCGCAACGTCGTCGACGGCGGGGCGGTGACGGGGCCGGTGGTCCAGGCCGGGGAGATCGGTGTCCTTCATCTCCACGCGACCGTTCCCCCGCCCTCGGCCGAGGGCGGGGCACCCGCCGACCCCTGGGTGCGTGCGGTCGGCGGCTCCGCCGTGTGGGAGCACGTGGCCGGGGACCGGGACGCGCGGGTGCACCGGGAGCTGGCCGAGGCGGTGGCGGTGCGGCTGGCCGGGATGCGGGAGGGGGCGAGGCGGGGATCACGGGCGGACGTCCGCGAGGACCCCTGGGACGACCCCGGGCTTCCGACGCGCTTCCTGGCGCAGGTCGAGTGGCTGCTCGGCGAGCCGGGGGCGGGCCCCGACCTCGATCTCTACCCGGCCGAGGCGGCGCTCCTCGCGCTCTTCCCGTTCCTCTACCGGGCGCACTGTCTGCTCCGCGTCGAACAGCTCGCGGCGGTCGAGCCCTGGAGCCTGGCCCCGATGCCGGAACCGTCGGCCGACCGGCGGGCGTTCGAGGTGTTCACCGAAGGGGACGAGGCCCTCGCCCAGCGGGCCCGGCGCGCTCCGGGGGCCGAGCCGGCGGTCGGCTGGTGGCTGTTCCACCGCTGGCTGGCGCAGCAGCGGGAGTTCGCGGGCGCCGACCCCGTACGCCGGCTGCTGGACGAGCTGGGCGACACGGCGGACGGCCTCGGCGACGCGCTGGCGCCGCGCCGGGTGACGGCCCTGCTGCACGGGCTGCGGCGCGGCCCCGACGTGTGCCACCCGGAGTTCCTCACCCTGCTGCCCACCGACGACGGGGTCCGCTCCGGCCCCGGCCACCAGCGCATCCGCGACCAGCGGCTCGCCCTGCTGCTCGCGCTCGCGCACGGCATGGCGATCGAGACGACGGCGCTGCCCTCGATCGTCGCCGAGCATCTGCCCATCCCGTACCCCGTCGACCTGGACGCGCTGCGCCGCACCCTCGACGCGTCCCACTGGGGCGGTCCGCACGACCACCCCGTGCTGCGGGCGGAGTGCGGGCACGAGGCGGTGGTGGAGGGGCTGCGCGAGTACACGGCCCGCGCCGACGAACTGCTGCACACGGTGCGGCGGACCGCCCGCGACCGGATCACCCATGCGCTGCCCGAGCTGCCGACCCGGCTCTCCAGCGACGGCGTGGTGCCGAGCGAGGGCGCCTTCGACGGGTACGCGCGCTTCCGCGGCGACGGCCGCCGGGTGCTCGACCTCGCCATGGGCGTCCAGCTGTACAAGTCCCGCGACCTGGCGGTCCGCGAGCTGTACCAGAACGCCCTGGACGCCTGCCGCTACCGGCGGGCCCGCGGTGAGTACCTGGACCGTACGGGGCAGCCGGCCGCCACCCCCTACGTCGGGCGGATCGCCTTCGTGCAGGACGTCGACGAGGACGGCCGGGAGTACCTGGAGTGCCGGGACGACGGCGTCGGCATGGGCGACGCGGAGCTCCGCGGCGTCTTCTCCCGGGCCGGCTCGCGCTTCGCCGAGCAACTGGAGTTCACCCTGGAGCGGGCCGCCTGGGAGCGCCTCGACCCGCCCGTCACCCTGTACCCCAACAGCCGCTTCGGCATCGGCGTCCTCAGCTACTTCATGCTCGCCGACGACATCCGCGTGACGACCTGCCGGATGGGGCCCGACGGCGTCCCCGGGCCGGTGTACGAGGTGTCGGTGTGCGGGCCCGGGCATCTGTTCCGGATCGTCCAGGTGGCGGCGCGGGGGCGGGAGCCGGGGACGCGGGTGCGGTTGTACCTGCGGCCCGGCACGGTGGAGGAGGGGTGGTCGAGCGTCGACGTGCTGGAGCGGGTGCTGGGGATCGCGGAGTTCCCGACGAGTGCGCGGCAGGGGGCGGGGCCGGAGAGTGCGTGGGTGCCGGGGGTGCTGCGGGAGCGTCAGGGCCGTCAGAGTGAAGGCTTCGCCTTCAACGCGCACGGGCGCCTGGTGCCCTGGCCCGACGCGCCGGAGGGTGTGGACGTGGTCTGGTGCGAGGCGGGCGGCGCGCTCCTCGTGGACGGCTTGTTGGTGGGGCCGCAGGTGCGCACGGGGGTCTTCGGCCGCCAGAGGTCGGGGCTGACCGGCGCCGTGGTGAACCTCAGAGGGCCCCTGTCGCCGGGGATGCTGTCGGTGGACCGGCTGCATGTCGTCGACGACGTGGCACCGATGGTCGGTGAGCTGCTGCGGCAGGCGTCGACGACCCTCTCCTACCAGGACCCGGAGGACCTGCCGGACTTCGAGTGGGTCTGCCGGGTGGCGGACGGAAGCCCGGTCCTCGCCGACATCGTGACCTCGGCGCTCGCCGCGCGGGGGCGGACGCTGGAGTTCAGGGGCCAGGCCTTCGGCTGCCCGGAGGCAGGCTTCCTGCCGATGGACTTCTCCCTGCTGCCGGATTCCCCGGGCACCGACAGGTACGTCGCCCTTCCCTGGGCCAAGGAAGGGGGGAAGCAGCTGGACCACGTCTACTTGTGGCGGCTGCTCGCCCATCGGCACCCTGCTCTGAGGGACCTGACGGAGGTGTGCCCGGAGGTCGAGGACGCGGGACCGGTCCTGCGGGCCGTCCCGTCCGACCAGTGGCTGCTCCACGAATCAGGGGCGCGGTGGCTCCATGGCGTCCCCGGCGCGGCCCACTCCCTCCGGGACGACCCCCGCGCGCTGGCGCGGCGGATGGCCGGCCTCGGTTTCCCTGCCGTGGACCCCGGGCACTGGGCGCCCGGAGCCCGGCTCACCGAGGCGAACGCCCGGGTCTTCGGCGACCCGTCGTCCTCTTCCGAGAGGCTTCTCCGGAACAACCGGCTCACCCCGGACGCGCTGTCGAGCGCGGCGGGCCGCATGCGGGCCGGCGTCGAGGAGGCGGCGGCACATCTGCGCCGGTTCGGGTTCACCGTCCCCGAGCACGTCGAGCGGCAGGCGGCGGCGTCGGACGAACTGCTCGTCGTCGCGCCGGGAACGCACAACGCCGCTCTCCTGGACCCCGAGGACGTCGTCCCACCCGGGCACATCGCAGCGGCCGCCTCCCTGTCGGGGCTGCCCGTTCCGGACGTGTGCCGTCGGCTCGCCTCGTACGGTCTGACCGTCGATCCGGGCGGTGTCCCCGAACACCCCTGCGCCGCGGACCTCGTACTGCTGAGCGCGCGGGGAAACGGCACGTCGCCCTGGCTCGACCGGTCGAAGGTGACCCCTCCCGGGCACGCGCTGGCCGTGGCGGAGCGGCTGGACCTGCCCTTGGCGGAGGTACTCGCGCGGCTCACCGGGCTCGGGTTCACCGTGCCCGCCGTGTTTCCCGCCGACGCGAGCCCCAAGGACGTGCCGTTCCTCTCGGACGTCTTCGACCGGACCTTCCTGACCCTCGCGGAACCGCCGTTGTACGCCGTCCTGCTCGACGGGGTGGACGACCTGTCGGTCCTGCGCCGCAAGCTGGCCCGGCTGCGGGCCTACGGATTCGACGTCGCCCTGGACGTGCCCGCCCGCCCGACCGCCCTCGATCGCGAGCTCCTGCAGCCTTACCGCTCGTTCGCCTGGTGGGTCCCTGTGGGCGAGCCCGTTCCCTTCACGCACGTCCTGATGGCGGCACGCGCCCTCGGCACCACCCCCCGCGACATCGCGAAGCGCCTGCGGGCCTGCGGAGTGACGCCCACGCACGACGATCTGCCGTCGGGGGTGTCCTTCACCGAGGCCGTGGCGCTGCTCAGGCTGGACGAGGGGGAGGAGGACGAGCCTCCGCTGGCCTCCGACTTCAGCCTCCAGTACCTGCACCGCACCGCCGTCCGCCGCGACATCACCCTCACCGAGGCCGTCGACCTCATCCGCCGCCTCGGCGTCCCCCTCCCCGACCCCGCCGACACCGTCCGCGCCGCCCTCGCCCGCGTCCCCCGCCCCCCGTGCAACGAACACGCGAACAGGTGACGAATTACTGCCCCTACCCCCGAGTAGAGCTCTCGCTCTCCGTGACTGATCGATAGCGTGTCGTCGTCGCGACCGCCACACCCGGAGCACTGGGCTCCGCTGGGACTAGTTGGCGCGATGAGGACTCTGAACGTGACTCAGGCGGCTTTCGCCCCTGTGGAGACGCTCCAACTCCAGCCGTACACCGCCCATTGCCGCGTCATCGCAGACGAGGGCGCACACGTGGTCATCGGCGTCTCCCCGGGGAACAGCTACTTCACGGCCCAGCGGCTGCGCGATCTGGCGCGCTGGGGGCTCGCACACTTCGAGACGGTCGACTTCGTCTACACCGACCTGCATGTCGCCGACATGTACGAGGCCCTCGGGTACGGGGCCGAGGAGGCGCGGCGGAAGGCCGTGAAGAACCTGCGGGGGGTGCGCGCGAAGGTGCACGCCGCCGTGGCCGAGGAGGATCCGTCGGGGCTGCGGCTCCGGGCCCGGGGGATGTCGGAGTTCACGGGGGTGCCGGCGTACCGGGCGCTGCACGTGGAGACCGTGGCGGCCGTGACCGGGGACCCGGCGGTGGGGCGGACGTGCGACGCGCTGGCCGGGATCTTCCTGGCCGGGAAGCTGGCGCCGGGGCAGGAGATCACCGAGCGGCAGCGGGAGGTGTGCCGGGAGTACATCTGCGCCGAGGTGCCGCTGTTCCTGGACACGCCCGCGATCCTCGGGGTGCCGTCCTCGCTGAACGTCTACCACCAGGCCCTGCCGCTCGCGGACCTGTTGTACGCCCGGGGGTCCGGACTGCGGGCCTCGCGCAACCAGGGGCACGGCATCCTCACGCCCGCCGGCCCCCGTACCGAAGGAGACCCCCGATGACGGCGAGCACCGTCGAGACCCTGCCCGCCTTCCCGTTCGACTGGGACGGCACCCGGCTGCCCGCGGAGGTCGAGCGGCTGCGCGCGGAGCCCGTGCGGAAGGTGCGGACCATCGCGGGGGCGGAGGCCTGGCTGGTCTCCTCGTACGGGCTGTGCCGGCAGGTCCTGGAGGACCCGCGGTTCAGCCTGAAGGACACCTCCGCCCCGGGCGCGCCGCGGCAGTACGCGCTGACGATCCCGCCGCACGTGGTGAACAACATGGGCAACATCACCGGCGCGGGGCTGCGCAAGGCGGTGATGAAGGCGCTCAATCCGAAGGCGCCCGGTCTGGAGGAGTGGCTGCGGGCGCGGGCCGGTTCGCTGGTGGACGCGCTGGTCGGCGAGGGGGCGCCCGGGGAGCTGCGGGGCGGGTTCGCCGATCCGTACTCGGCGGGGCTGCACTGCCGTCTGCTCGGCATCCCCGAGGAGGACGGGCCGAGGCTGCTGCGCAGCCTGGACGTGGCGTTCATGAACGCGCCGCGCGAGATCGAGGCGGCGCGGCTCCACTGGGACCGCGACCTCGCGTACATGGTGGAGCGGCTCGACGATCCGGCGACCGGCGGGCTGATGGCAGAGCTGGCGGCGCTGCGGGACGACCCCGAGTACGCGCATCTGACGGACGAGATGCTGGCGACGGTCGGCGTGACGCTGTTCGGGGCCGGGGTGATCTCCACCGCCGGGTTCCTGACGATGGCGCTGGTGTCGGTGCTGACCCGGCCGGACGTGCGGGAGGCGCTGGCCGGGGGCGGGGTCGCCGGGGCGATGGACGAGCTGCTGCGGGTGAACCTGTCGATCGGCGACGGGCTGCCGCGGATCGCGCTGGAGGACGTGTGGCTGGGTGACGTGCTCGTGCGGGCCGGTGAGCTGGTGCTGGTGCTCGTCGAGGCGGCCAACCACGACCCGGAGCACTTCGCCGAGCCGCTGGCCTTCCGGCCGGGCCGGGAGAACGCGGCCGACCACCTCTCCTTCGGCGGCGGCCGGCACTACTGCCCGGCCACCGCGCTCGGCAAGCGGCACGCGGAGATCGCCCTGGAGACGGTGCTGGAACGGCTGCCCGGGCTGCGGCTCGCGGTGCCGGTCGAGCAGCTGGTGTGGCGCACCAACTTCATGAAGCGGCTGCCCGAGCGGCTGCCCGTGGCCTGGTAGGGCGCGACCCAGGTGTACGGAGAGCGCCGCCCGGCACGCGTGGCCGGGCGGCGCCCTTTCCGGATCAGCGGCCGTAGCGGATCAGGGCCCGGACCATGTGGCAGGTGGTGTCGGAGGGCGGGTGGATGCCGAGCTGGACGGCGGTCGTGCGGATCTTCGCGTTGGTGGCCCGCGACGGGATGTAGACCCCGGCGTCGAGCAGGGCTATCGCGAGGCGCATGGCCTTCAGTCGGCGGTTGTGGGTGACGTACCACTCGCGGGGGCGGCCCGCGGGGAGCGGCTGCTTCTGGAGCGGCTTCCAGGGTTCGAGGGACGGTGTCCGGATCACGGCGAGAGCCATGCGCGACCTCCTGGCGAACGGTGGGCGAGAGCCCTCCCCGGGACCCTCACCTTCACCCCCGATTTTAGTCGCGACCACTGACAATCGCCCCTGGCCAGACCGGCTTTAGTGGCTCGTTGGGCGGCCCTTCGGGCGGTACGTTGGGGGCATGGAGATCTGGATCAATCCCGCCTGTTCGAAGTGCCGCAGCGCGCTGACCCTGCTGGACGCCGAGGGCGCCGACTACACCGTGCGGCGCTACCTGGAGGACGTTCCGACCCCGGACGAGATCCGGGCCGTGCTCGACCGGCTCGGCCTGGAGCCGTGGGACATCACGCGGACGCAGGAGGCGGACGCGAAGGAGCTCGGGCTCAAGGACTGGCCGCGGGACGCGGCGGGCCGGGACCGCTGGGTGGAGGCGCTGGCCGCGCATCCGAAGCTGATCCAGCGGCCCATCATCACCGCGGAGGACGGCTCGGCCGTCGTCGCCCGCACCGAGGAGGCCGTGCGGGACGCGCTGTCCCGCTGACCGTCCGCCGTCCCGGCTCAGGCGGACGCCGCCTCCGCCTCCGCCTCCGCCTCCGCCTCCGCCTCCGCCTCCGCCTCCGCCTCCGCCTCCGCCAGGATCTCGGTGAGCCGTGCTCCGAAGCGCACGTCGCAGGCGTGCGGCTCACCGCTGCGGACGGCTTCCAGGAGGGCGTCCACCGCTCCCCCGAAGGCGCCCAGGGCGCCGTCCCAGCCCGGCATGGTCACCCGCCCCCGCTTTCCGTACAGCGAGAGCGCGGCCTCGGCGGCCTCGGGCGGGGCGCCGAGGGTGAGGGTGGCGGTGCTGCTGGCGCCCGAGGTGTGGCGCAGGACCAGGTGGCGGGTGTCCTCGGGGCCGGGGACGCACGTCACGGAGGTGACGTCGCCGAGGACCGGCAGGTAGACGGAGAGGACGTGGGGACCGACGTCCCACAGGCCGCCCTTCTCGCGCCGCCACGGCGAGGCCGCGTACGCGCTCCGGGAGCCGGGTGCGAAGAGGGAGCCCAGCCAGTGCGCCTCGCCCAGGAACCAGCCGCCCGCCGCGGCCTGTTCGTCGATCCAGCGGGCGGTGGGCTCCGCGAACCGCAGGGTGCAGAAGACCACGGAGGCGACGCCCGCCGCCGTGACGGCCGCCGCCAGGTCGCGGGCCGTCCCGGCCGAGGTCGCCACCGGCTTGTCGAGGATCACGTGGCAGCCGGCGGCCGCCGCCCGGGCCGCGAGCGGGGCCTGGACGTCCGGCGGCAGCGCGAGGGCGACGGCGTCGCTCGCCTCGAACAGGGCGTCGACGTCCTCGTACGCCCGCGTCCCGAACCCGGCGGCCAGCGCCGCCGCGGCCTCGGGCCGTCTGCCCCACACCCCGCTGAACTCCACGCCCGTGTGCGCCGCCAGCGCGGGCGCGTGGGTGCGCTCGGCCCAGGGGCCGGTGCCGAGCAGTCCGATACGGGGCTTCACGCCGGGGATCTTCGCCATGCCCCCAGTCTGCCGCCCGGCGCGGACATCCGGCCCCGGGGGGCCGCGGATCCTCTCCGGGGAGCCGGGGAACCGCCCCGGAAACCCGGCCCGTATACGACCCGGACCCCGGATAAGGAGGGAAGCTGAGTAACACGGGGTTCACAATCGGGCAACCATCGGGAAATCCGATATTGCGATGCTGCGCGCAGACACCGCCACCGCAGCTCTCGCAGCGTCGCGAGCGTAGCGAGGCGCGGTGCACCGAGCACCCGCAGCGCACGCCAAAGGATGAGGCCCCGTGACCTTCAAGGCTGAGTACATCTGGATCGACGGAACCGAGCCGACCGCCAAGCTCCGTTCGAAGACGAAGATCATGCCCGGCACGGGGGTCGCCCTGGAGGAGCTGCCGATCTGGGGCTTCGACGGTTCCAGCACCAACCAGGCCAAGGGGCACGCCTCGGACCGCGTCCTCAAGCCGGTCTTCTCCTGCCCGGACCCGATCCGCGGCGGCGACGACGTGCTGGTGCTGTGCGAGGTCCTGAACACGGACATGACGCCGCACGAGTCCAACACGCGTGCCGCGCTGGCCGAGGTGTACGCGCAGTACGCCTCCCAGGAGCCGATCTTCGGCATCGAGCAGGAGTACACCTTCTTCGACGGCGAGCGTCCGCTCGGCTTCCCGGTCGGCGGCTTCCCGGCCCCGCAGGGCGGCTACTACTGCGGTGTCGGCGCGGACGAGATCTTCGGCCGTGACGTCGTCGAGGCGCACCTGGAGAACTGCCTGACCGCGGGTCTCGGCATCTCCGGCATCAACGCCGAGGTCATGCCCGGCCAGTGGGAGTTCCAGGTCGGCCCGCTGGCGCCGCTCGAGGTCGCCGACCAGCTGTGGGTGGCCCGCTGGCTGCTCTACCGCACCGCCGAGGACTTCAAGGTCACCGCGACGCTGGACCCGAAGCCGGTGAAGGGCGACTGGAACGGCGCCGGCGCGCACACCAACTTCTCCACGAAGGCGATGCGCGAGGGCTACGACGCGATCATCACCGCGTGCGAGTCGCTGGGCGAGGGCTCGAAGCCGCTCGACCACGTGAAGAACTACGGCGCGGGCATCGACGACCGGCTGACCGGTCTGCACGAGACCGCCCCGTGGGACAAGTACCACTACGGCGTCTCCGACCGCGGTGCCTCGGTCCGCATCCCGTGGCAGGTCGAGCAGGACGGCAAGGGCTACATCGAGGACCGCCGTCCGAACGCCAACGTGGACCCGTACGTGGTGACCCGCCTCCTGGTGGACACCTGCTGCGAGGCCCTCGAGCGGGCCGGCCAGGTCTGATCCGCACGCACCCGGAAGGGGCGTCCACCGTTCCCCACGGTGGGCGCCCCTTCCGGCATGTGGGAAACACATGAGGGCGCAACGACAGGGCTTTTGGCCGACCGAGGGCTGCCCACCGCACTTCCCTCCTGGTTTAATAGGGATATGGCCAGCATCGAGAACGACACCGCGAAGGGTCGCCACGACCTCGAGCCGTTCTGGCCTTCCCGTCAGCACCATGACTTCGACCGGTGCTGTCGACGCGTGAGGAACGCGTCGGCCCTCTAAAGCCCCCGACCGGTAGGTCCGGTCCTCCGGCCTTCGGCCGACGCGCATGACGTACGACGCCTGTCCGTCCGTAACTCGCGCGAAAGAGTTGAGCTTTCATGGCCCATACCCAGGCTGCCGCCACCCTCACCGCCCTCCGCCCCCGCGTCGAGCGCGCCGACCGGCACCGGCTGCGCGCCGTCGACCCCGACGAGGCCGCCGGTCTCGCGCGGGTCGCCGACTTCCTTCCGCCGGGCGCCACGCTGCTGCCCGCGCCCCAGCACACCCTGCCGGCGCTGCCCGGCCGGCCGCCGATGGTCGGCTATCTGGTGCTGCTCCCCGCCGACCAGCAGCAGCCCGCCCCGGTGGCGGCGGAGCCGGCCGGCGAGCAGGGCCCGGTGGCCATCGACGGGGTCCAGCGGGTCGCCGTCGTGGACGGGCGGCCGCTGGACCTGACGTATCTGGAGTTCGAACTGCTCGCCCATCTGGTGGCCCACCCGCACCGGGTGCACACCCGCGACCAGTTGGTCACGACGGTGTGGGGGTACGGGCACGTCGGTGACGGCCGGACCGTCGACGTCCACGTGGCGCGGCTGCGCCGCAAGCTGGGCGCCGAGCACCGCCACACGATCCAGACCGTGCGGCGGGTCGGCTACAAGTACACCCCCTGATCAGGCGGTTCCGGCGGGGTCCGGGCCACCGCGCCCGGCCCGGACCTTCGCCACGACCCCGGTCGTCACGTCCACGGCCACGAACAGCAGCAGGCTGAGGCCGAGCAGCGGGACGAACCAGGCCACCAGGGCCGTCCCGGCGAGCAGCGGCAGCAGCAGCGTCGGCGGGACCCTGCGCCAGGCACCCCGGGCGACCGGGCGGCCCGGCCGGCGCAGCCACCACATGCGGTAGCCCCACAGGACGAGCAGGACGAGCGCGAGCCCGAGGGCCGCGAGCGCCAGCTGGTTGAACAGGCCGAGGAAGACGCCCATGTGGGCGTCGATGCCGACCCGGGTGAGCTGCGCGAGCAGCGGGTAGTCGGCGAAGCGCAGCTCGTCGAGGACGGTGCCGTCGGCCGGGTTCACGGCCACCGAGTCCAGCTCGACGGGGAACTGCTTGTCGGTCTCCTTCACCACGTAGCCGGCGCCCTGAGCCGGCAGCACGACGGTGATCGAGGGGCTGTCGATGCCGGCCGCACGGGCCGCGTCGACCGCCTTGTCGAGGCCGATGTCCGCACCCTTGGGCGCGGCCGGTGCCGACTGGTGGCCGGCGCCGTGTCCCGCGTGCTCGCCGGCCCCGGCCCCGGCCGGGCCGCCGGCCGTGATCTCCGCGGAGAGCGCCGGGGTCGCGCCGCCGAGCCGGTCCTGGACGGAGCCGATGTTCTCGCCCGCATACCGCGACCAGGTCAGACCGGTGGCGGAGAGCGCCACGAGACCGGCCACCGTCCACAGGCCGACCGTGCCGTGCCAGGAGAGCGTGCGGCGGCGGGACTTCGGGCCGCCTTCGGGCAGGAACAGCGCGCGCCGGTTCTTGCGGCGGCGCCCGATCCACAGCAGCAGGCCGCCGAGCGCGACCACCCACAGCCAGCTGGCGGCCAGCTCGCTGTAGTTGCGGCCGAGCTCGCCGAGGTGCAGGTCGACGTGGAGCCCGGAGATCCAGGTGCGCAGCGGGAGCGCGCCCGAGCTGCCGTAGCTGGGCAGCTGTCCGCGTATGTCGCCGGTGTACGGGTCGACGAACACGCCCATGGAGGTGCCCTCGGGGGCCTCCGGGTCGTCCATCAGGACCCGGGTGGTGGCGCCGGGTTCGGCGCCGGGCCACACGGCGGTGACGGTGCCGTCGGGGTTGGCCGCGCGGGCCAGCTCGACCTGGCGGGAGAGCGGCAGGGCCGTGGCGTCGGCGGGCACCGGGACTTCGAGCTCGTGCGCGTAGACCAGCTTCTCGGCCGGTACGGACAGGGCGTAGAGCAGGCCGCTGACGGCGGCGACGAGGAGGAACGGGGCGACGAGGACGCCCGCGTAGAAGTGCAGGCGCAGGACGAGCGGCCGCAGGGCCGCCCAGCCGCGCGGCCGGGCCGGGGAGTCGGTGGCGCGTGCCTCGGGGGTTTCCGGTGTGTCCGGTGTCTCCGGGCGCGCGAGGTCGTCGATGGTCATGACGGTCCTAGGAGGGTGCGTCGGCATGCCCGTGTCGGCATGCGCGTGTCGGCAGGGGGAAGCGGCCCCCGGGCCGATCACGTCAGACGCGTGCTCCGAGGGCCGTGGCGCGGGGTACGGCACGGCGGGGCGGGCCGCGCCGGGAGACCGACCGCGCGAGGACGGCACCGCGCGGCCGGCGGGTGGACGGAGTGGTGCGTACCGGCCGGAGGGCCGGCGGCACGGGGGCGAGGGCGCGTACGACGGCGAGCGCGAGGCGCAGCGGCGTGAACGCGGTCGCGGCGACGGCGCGGGCCAGGGCGAACAGCGCGGCCTCGCCGTGGGCGAGCCAGAGTCCGCAGGCCAGGGCGGCGAACAGGTGCGCGGCGAGCATGCCGACGTCGGAGCCGGATCCGGAGCCGGATCCGTGGCCGGAGGCACCGGATCCGGCCATGGTCATGGTGTGGGCCATGGAGCCCATGTGCTCCATGGCGCTCATGTGCTCCATGGCGCTCATCGAGTCCATCTCGCCCATCGAGCCCATGGCCTCGGTCATCGACCCGTGTTCACCCGCCCCGAAGAGGAGGTGCAGCGCCCCCTGTACGGCGGTGAGGCCGATCGCGATGGCGAGGGAGCCGCGGCGGCGGCCGGCGGCGGCCCAGGCGAGGGCGGCCGTCACGGCGAAGGCCAGGAGGAGCGAGCGCTCCGGGATCGCATGGGCAGACATGGACGAATGCCCCACGGCTGCCAAAGTGACGCACACCGCCGCGAACAGTGCGGCACGGAGGGCGCGCAGCGGCGACCTGGGGTGCGTCATGGTGCGCCCATGCTGTCATCCGCGCGCCCGGCCCGGGAGACCGCCCCCGGCACGCATCGGCTACGGTGAGCGGGAAACTGCTTTTGTACCGGTTTCGGAGGAGTCGACGCATGCCCGCCATCCCCGCCGCCACCGTCGCCAACCTCCGCGGCCTCGGCACCCTCCCGCTCGGCGAGGGCCGCAGCGTCCGCGAGGGCCTGGTCTTCCGCTCCGGGCAGCTCGACCGGCTGGATCCGGCCGATCCGGTGGTGGCCGCGCTCGGCATCCGTACCGTCGTCGACTTCCGCACCGCCGCCGAACGGGCCGAGCGGCCCGACCACGTGCCGGCGGGCGGGCGGCTGCTCGTCGCGGACGTGCTCGCGGACTTCCTGGCGACCAGTGGACTGCCGCCCGCCGCCCGGCTGAAGACCCTGCTCTCCGACCCGGCGCTCGCCGAGGAGCACCTGGGCGGCGGCCGGGCGCAGGCGGCGTTCCGGCGGACCTACCGGGCCTTCGTGAACACCGAGTCGGCGCGCGCCTCGTACGGGGCCTTCCTCACCGAGCTGGGCGACCCGTACGCCGGTCCGCTGCTCTTCCACTGCACGGCCGGCAAGGACCGCACGGGCTGGGCCGCGGCGGTCGTGCTCTCGCTGCTCGGCGCGGACGAGGAGACGGTCATGGCGGAGTTCCTGGCGGTCAACCCGGCGGTCCGGCAGGCCTTCGCCCCGCTCATCGAGGGCTTCACGGCCCAGGGCGGCGACCCGGACCTGGCGCTCGCGCTGATCGGGGTCGTGCCGGAATACCTGGAGGCGGCGCTCGACGAGGTCACGGTGCGGTACGGGTCGATGGACAAGTACGTACGGGACGGGCTCGGCGTCCCCGACGAGGTGACCGCGCTGATCCGGGAGCGGCTCACGGTGTACGCGGCCTGAGCCGGCACCGCGCGCGCGGGGGCCCGGACCGGCCCGCTCCGGGGACCGGCCGCGCCCGTTCGGGGGACCCCTCCGGGGTGACCATCGCACGATTCGCTCGTTCTGCTGAACGTGAGCACCCAGGAACTCGCCCCCTCCTCAGGCCCCTCCCCCGACTCCCCCGGCCCCGTCGACGTGGAGCAGGCCGAGGCCGCGCTCGTCGAGCACTACCCGCGGCTCGTCCGCATCGCGTACCTCGTCCTGCCGCCCTCGCTGGGCCGCAACCGCCGGGTGCTGACCGCGCACGCGCTCGTGCAGCGCTCGCTGCCGCGCCGCCGCACCTCGGGCGGGGTCGTGCCGGGAGCCCGGCGGGCGGAGGACGCCGTCGACCCGGGGTACGCGTACGTGCGGGGCGAGGTGCTGCGGCAGGCGCTGGTGGCCGGGCTGCCGCTGCGGCGGCGCGCGCTGCCGCGGCGGGCCCAGTTCCCGCCGCTGCTGCCGCAGGTGTGGGGGCTGCGACTGTTCCCGCGGGCGGGCGGCGCCGACGAACTGGCCCTGGACCAGCGCCTCTCGGCGCTCTCCGGGCCGGGGCGCGCGGCGTACGTGCTGCGCGGCCTGGAGCGGCAGGGCGACCCGGAGGTGCTGCGGGTCCTGGCCGCGGCCGGGGCCGAGGAGCCCGAGGCGGCGCTCGCGGAGGCGGACGGGGTCGAGGCGCAGAGCGCGCTCCTGGAGTCGCCCGAGTTCGACCCCTGCTCGCTCCAGGCCCGCCCGCCGGACCTCATGCGGCGCCGGCAGCACGGCCGGGCGGCGCTCGCGGCGGCCGCGGCGGTGGTGGTGTGCGGGACGCTGCTCGGGCTGCCGGGCGACGGCTGGGGCAGGAACGGCGCGGCGGCCCCCTCGTACGCCCGCAATCCGGCGGCGGAGGCGGCGCTCGACCCGGGCGGGGTGAAGCGGGTCGAGGCGGCGGCGTGGCGGGCGTCCACCCGGACGGACTTCTCGGTGTGGCCGGCGCGGGGCGGGCTCACCGGCGACACGGCGCTGCTGCGGCGGGCGCTCGCGGTGTGGGCGCGGCCCGGCCCGTCCGTGCACGCTTCGGCGACGCCCGGGACGCCGTCGGGGCCGCCGATGGGATCGCCGCAGCTGCTGTACGCGGGGCAGGTGGACGCGGTGCGCGTGGTGCTGTTCCACGACGGCCTGCGGGTGGTGCGGTACGCGGAGCCGGTCGGGGACGCGAGCGGGGCGGCGCTGGACTTCGCACGGACGGACGGGGCGGACGCGGTCGGCTCGGCGGCGCTCGTGGTGTCGCGGGCCGCGGGCAACGTGCGCTATCTGACGGCGCCTTGGGTGAGGGAGACGTCGGTCGTCGACCTCCTGGCGCCCGCGAAGGCGGCGTGGCCGCTGCCCCGGGACGCGGCCGGGGTGACCGAGCCGCTGCCGAGTCCGGCGACGGCCCGGACCTGCGCGAGCTGGAACGCCCTCCAGGTGCGCGACGGGACGGGCGTCCGGCTCCTGGGCGATCTCGGCGAACTGGCCCCGGCCCGGCTGACCTCCGGCCCGCCGTCCGCGCCCGTGGACGCGACGGGCCCGGCGGCACGGGAGGCGTGGGCCCGGACGGCCTGCCAGCTCTCGGCGGTGCGCTCGCACGGGGTGCGGGCGGTGAACTCCTGGGCGTTCGCCGGGCAGGCGCTGCCGGAGTCCGGCGGGCAGGCCGAGTGGCTGTGCGCCCGCGCGGAGACCTGGCGGGGGACGGGCAGCCGCGCCCTGGCCCTGTTCCGCGCGCCGGGCGCGACCGGCACGGCGGCCCTGGCGGCCCGCTCCGAGTCCACCCCGGCCTGCGGGGTGCGGGATCCCCGGGTGCTGGCGGGCGTGGTCTGGCAGGCCCGGAGCGGGCAGTGGTACGTGGTGGCGGCGGGCACGGGGGACTTCGCCTCGCTGAGCCTGTCGGGCGGCGTGAAGGGGCGGGTCCAGGGGCATCTGCTCGCGGTGAAGGCGGCGCCGGGCAGCCGGGCGGACCTGACGGGGACGCTGGCGGACGGGACCCGGGTGAGCGCCCTGAGGTGACGGGCCGCCCGGGGCCGGGGAAATGGGCGTGCGCGACCCCTGGCCCTCGTGCCTACCCCTCAGTACATTGACGCCATGTCTAATACGCAGCCTGCACCGGTGGCGTCGGAACACATCGAGCTCAAGGCCCGCAAGGTCTCCTTCGACTGGGAGGAGACCCCGCTGCACTGGGTTCCCGGCGACCCGTTCACCACCCACACCATCAACGTGCTGCACCTGCTGCTCCCGGCCGGTGAGCGCTGGTTCGTGCACGTCTACAAGCAGGTCCTCCCGTACATCACCGACGACCGGCTGCGTGCGGACGTCATCGGCTTCATCGGGCAGGAGGCCGTCCACTCCCAGGCCCACGACGACGTGCTGCCGCACCTCAAGCGGCTCGGGCTCGACCCCACCCCGTACACCGCGCAGGTCGACTGGTTCTTCGAGAAGCTGCTCGGCGACCGGACGCTGCCGCCGGGCCGGCCGCGCCGCTGGTGGCTGATGGAGCGGGTCGCGCTGATCGCCGCGATCGAGCACTACACCGCCTTCCTCGGCAACTGGGTGCTCAACGCCGAGGAGCTCGACCGGGTCGGCGCCGACCCCGTCATGCTGGACCTGCTGCGCTGGCACGGCGCCGAGGAGGTCGAGCACCGCTCGGTCGCCTTCGAGCTCTTCCTGCACCTGGACGGCGGCTACCGGCGGCGCGTCCGCACCTGGGCGGCGGCGTTCTCCGCGCTCGCGTTCCTCTGGCAGCGCGGGGTGCGCTTCTTCATGGAGAACGACCCCGGCGTGCTCGACGCCAAGCCGAGCGTGGGCCAGTTCGTCCGCAAGGGCCGCGAGGGCGTGCTGCCCTCCACGCCCGACATGCTGCGCTCCATCCCCCGCTACCTGAGCCGCAGTTACCACCCCACCCAGGAGGGCTGCACCGCACAGGCCGCCGCCTACCTGGCGAGCTCCCCCGGCGCCAACGGAGGCCGTCCCTGATGCCCCGACTGCGTACCGTCGTCCTGCTCGCCGGGGCCGCGCTGCTCGCCAAGCGGGCCCTGCGGCGCCGGATCGACGCCTCGCCGCTCTGGCCCATGCCCGCGCTCGACGAGCCGGTCTCGGGCCGCGGGCGCGGCTCCACCGTCACCCTGCGCGTCCTGGTCGCCGAGCGCCGCGAGCCCGCCGCCGGCGTCGTCCAACTGCGCCTGGAGGGCAGCGCGCTGCCCGCCTGGCAGCCCGGCGCGCACATCGACCTCGTGCTGCCCTCCGGCGCCGTGCGCCAGTACTCGCTCTGCGGCGACCCGGCCGAGCGGGACGTCTACACGATCGCCACCCGGCTGATCGAGGCCGAGCAGGGCGGCCGGGGCGGCTCCCGCGAGGTGCACGAACAGCTGCACGTCGGCACCGAGATCGAGATCCGCGGGCCGCGCAACCGCTTCCCGCTGGCCCCCGCCCCCGCCTACGTCTTCGTCGCCGGCGGCATCGGGATCACTCCGATCCTGCCCATGGTGCGGGCCGCCGAGGCGGCCGGGGCGGACTGGCGGCTGCTGTACTGCGGGCGCCACCGCGCCACCATGCCGTACGTGCACGAGGCGGAGAAGCTGGGGCGCGGCCGGACGACGGTGGTCACCGAGCACGAGAGCGGGCTCCCCGACCTGTCCTTCCTCGGCGGGCTGCCCGCCGAGACCGCCGTCTACTGCTGCGGGCCCGAGGGGCTCATGGACGCGGTGGGCGCGGCGCTGCCGGACGGCCGGGTCCCCACCCTGGAACGCTTCTCCGCCGCGCGGACCGAGGGCGGCGCGCCCTTCGAGGTCGAACTGCGGCGCTCCGGGCGTACGTTGACGGTGGCGGCCGACCAGTCGGTGCTGTCCGCGGTCCGCGAGGCCGTGCCGGGGGTCCTGTACTCCTGTCGGCAGGGCTTCTGCGGGACCTGCCGGCAGGGTGTCCTGGAGGGCGAGGTCGACCACCGGGACGAGCTGCTCACCGACGCGGAGCGGGCCGACTCGATGCTGATCTGCGTGTCGCGGTGCGCGGGCGAACGGCTGGTCCTGGACCTGTAGTCCGTCAGCTCGGCGGGTCCGCCGGCCGGCCGCCGCCCGGGCCGCATGCCTGCCGGTCAGCCGGTCAGGGAAGGACCAGCCAGTCCAGGGCGAACGCGGTCAGCAGGCCGCCGGTCAGCAGCCAAGTGGCGAGCCGCGTGCGCCCGTTGCGGGAGAGCTCGATGACGACTCCGCACAGGATCATGGCGAGCCCGTACACGCCGACGACGAGGACGGACGTGTGGTTCGCCAGGCGGACCGCCAGCACCGCGGCCGTCACGACGAGCAGGACCGAACCGGCGACGACCCGCAACAGGCGCGCCTGCTTCGGGGTGAGGCCCGCGGCCTCGTCCGGGTCGGCGGGCTCCCCGGGCTCGTCAAGCTCCGCCACGGTGTCCGGGGTGTCCTGCTCAGAAGCGCTCATGTGCCGGGAGCGTAACGGACTCCCGTTAGGCTGTTCGCATGACGACCGGGGTACGCCGCAGGATGGGCGTCGAGGAGCGCAAGCAGCAACTGATCGGGGTGGCCCTCGAGCTGTTCAGCCACCGCTCCCCCGACGACGTCTCGATCGACGAGATCGCCGCGGCCGCGGGCATCTCGCGGCCGCTGGTCTACCACTACTTCCCCGGCAAGCAGTCGCTGTACGAGGCCGCGCTGCGGCGGGCCGCCGACGACCTGGCCGGGCGGTTCGTGGAACCGTCCCGGGGTCCGCTGGGCGCGCGGCTGCTGCGGGTGATGGGGCGCTTCTTCGACTTCGTCGACGACCACGGCCCCGGTTTCGCCGCGCTCATGCGGGGCGGTCCCGCGGTCGGTTCCTCGACCGCCCACGCGATGATCGACGAGGTGCGGCAGGCCGCGTACGAGCAGATCCTGGCCCATCTGGAGGTGACCGGCCCCTCCGCCCGGCTCGAACTGGTCGTCCGCTCCTGGGTGTCGCTCGCCGAGTCGACGGCGCTGCTGTGGCTGGACGGGCGCCGGGTGCCGCGCGCGGAGCTGGAGCGCCAGCTCGTGCACGACTTCGCGGCGCTGGCGGCGGTGAGCGCCGTGTACGACGAGGGGATGGCGGAGATCCTGGTCCGGATCCTCGCCGACGAGCCGGCGGACGGGCCGTTCGGTGAACTGGTGGGGCGCCTGATCGCCCTGGCGCCGCCGCGGGAGCCGGAGCAGCGCTCCTCGTAGCGGGCGGGAGGCCCACCGTCGCCGTGACGGTGGGCCTCCGCGCGGTCAGCCGGTGGTGAAGACGGCCACCGTGCGGGCCGGGACGGTGAAGGTGCCCGAGTCCCGCTCGTACGTCGCGGCCTTCACCCCCGCGTCGGCCCCGTCCGCCTGGACCGGGTGCAGGCGGTAGCCCCGCCCGGCCAGGTCGCCGACGGTCTGCCGCTGCCCCTGCGGGGTCGCGTTGAAGACGACGACCAGGTCGCCCAGGCGCATCGTGATCACGCCCGGGGTCTCGTCGCGGCCCGAGAGCGGGAAGGACAGGGTGTCCTGGACGCGCGCGGCCGAGTCGAGGGAGAAGGCGGGCTCGGTGGTGCGGATGCGGAGCAGGTCGCGGTAGGCGGCGGAGGCTCCGGTGATCTCGGCGCAGCCGGGGGTCAGGGTCGCCCGGGTCAGCAGCGGCTTCCCGTACGCCCACTTGGACGTGTTGTCGGCGGCCGGCGGGAGGCCCCGGCCGAAGCCGTTGCCGTCGCGGCAGTCCCAGTGGATCGCGTTGAACCAGTCGCCGCTGTCGAAGGAGTTGCGGTCGAGGGACTTGGAGCGCAGCAGGTCGCTGCCCGCCTGGGAGAGCGACGGGCCCTGGGAGAGCGCGGTCGTCGCCATGGCGAGGACCTGCATGCGGGCCCGGTCGGCCGCGGAGGTGCCGGCCGGCAGCTTGAAGGCGAGGGCGTCGTACAGGCTCTCGTTGTCGTGGGCGTCGGCGTAGGCGAGGGCGTCGCCGGGGACGGCGGCGTAACCGGCCGGGGCGCCGTTGTAGTCGACCTCGGAGCCCTTGACCGTACGCCCGGCGGTGTCGGTGAAGGAGTAGCCGGCCAGGTTGCCGGTCAGGCCCACCTTGATCAGGTCCTGGTAGTGGAGGAGGCGGGCCTTCTGCTCGGACGGGGTGCCGTTGGCGGGGGACGTGTTGGGGTCCGTGTAGAGGCCGCTGGCGAAGCCCTGGACGCCCGGGTCCTCGTCGAAGGGGCCGCCGCCGCGGACGGCGTCGCGGGCCCGGTCGGAGAAGGTCGCGACGCCGGTGCCGGCCATGTTCTTCTGGGTGGCCTGGACGAAGCGCGCGTCGTCGGCGATCTCGCCGAAGTTCCAGCCCTCGCCGTAGAGGACGATCGCCTTGCCGTCCACGCCGTCCTCGGCGACGGTCAGCGCGTCCAGGGCCTTGCGGACGGCGAGGATGTTGGCCTTGGGGTGGTGGCCCATGAGGTCGAAGCGGAAGCCGTCGACCTTGTAGTCCTTGGCCCAGGTGACGACGGAGTCGACGACCAGCTTGCCCATCATCGCGTTCTCGGGCGCGGTGTTGGCGCAGCAGGTGGAGGTGGCGACGCTGCCGTCGGCCTGGAGGCGCTGGTAGTAGCCGGGCACGATCCGGTCGAGGACGGACTTGTCGGACTGCCCGGCGGCGACGGTGTGGTTGTAGACGACGTCCATGACGGTGCGCAGGCCCTCGCCGTTGAGCGCCTGGACCATCCGCCGGAACTCGACGGTGCGCCGGGTGCCCTCGGGGTCGGTGGCGTACGAGCCTTCCGGCACGGTGTAGTGCAGCGGGTCGTAGCCCCAGTTGTAGGCGTCCTTGGCCGCGGTGGCGGCGACGCAGGCCTGCTGCTCCTCGGAGTCGGGGGCGTAGACCTTCAGGTCGCAGGCGGGCGCGGTCTGTCCGGACTTCTCCTCGGGGATGGTGCCGATGTCGAAGGCCGGGAGGAGGTGGACGTAGTTGGTGCCGGCGGCGGCGAGGTCCTTGAGGTGCCGGGCGCCCTTGCTGCCGGTGTCACCGAAGGCGAGGTAGGTGCCGCGGTGCGCGGCGGGGACGGTGGTGTCGGCGACGGAGTAGTCGCGGATGTGGAGTTCCTGGATGCGGGCGTCGCGCAGCGGCACGGCGGCCGGCTTCCGCAGTGTCCGCCAGCCCTGGGGGGCGAGGGCCGGGGCGGTGAGGTCGACGACGAGGCTGCGGGCGGAGTCGGTGGTGAGGGCCGTCGAGTAGGGGTCGGTGACCCGGTTGACGACGAGCCGCTGGACGCTGGGGGCCCAGACCTTCACGGCGTACCGGTAGGGCTTGCCGGTCCAGGACGTGGGGCCGGTGACGGACCAGACGCCGCTCGCCGCGTCGCGGCGCATGGGGACGCTCTTCCCGTCGAGTTCGAGGGCGACGGACTGGGCGGTGGGGGCCCACACGGACAGGGTGGGGCGGCCGGACCGGAAGACCGGTCCGAGGGCGGCCCGGGTGGCGGCCGGCGCGTACAGGTCGTCGAGGACGCCGGCGGTCTGGACGCCGGTGGCGGCGAGCAGGGCGCCGTTGGCGGCGCGCTGGGTGGCGATGAGCTGGCCGCGCAGGGAGGCGCGGACGCGGTCGGCGTCGCGCGGGTCGACGGTGAAGGCCGGGTGGTCCTTCAGGTGCGGGAAGCGGGCCTTCTGGGCGTCGGTGAGCGCGGCCGGGTTCAGCCGGAGCCACCGGCCCTCGGAGCTGAGGGCGCCGTCGGTGACGGTGATGCCGCCTTCGGGCGCGTACACGAGCTGCTGGCTGGTGGCGTCGGTCGCCTTGACCTTCCAGACGACGGTGGTGCGGTCGATCCACTGGGCCTCGGCCTTAGCGAGGTCCAGCTCGGGGGTTCCGCCGGTCTGCGGCAGGAGGTACGTGGGCTGTCCGGCGAGCAGCCAGACCTCGTTGCCGCGGGTGGCGAGGTCGAGGGACTGGTCGGTGGGCAGGTCCTTCTGGTCGCCCTTGTGGAGGATGTACGAGAGGGAGCCCGCGCCCGCGGTGAGCGGGACCTCGTAGACCGCGCCGTACGCGTCGAAGCGCGCCGGCATCAGCGGCTTGGACCAGTCGGTGGGCTGGGCGGCTCCGGTCCAGGTGTGCAGGCCCCAGCCGTCGTAGGCGCCGTCGGCGCGCTGGTAGTGGAGGACGGCCTTGGTCCTGTCCTGGGGCGGGGTGGCGGGGGCGGTGTCGGACTGGGTGTCGGAGCCCTGCGTGATCCAGACCTCGCCGGTGCGGGCGAGGCTGATGGCACGCTGCGGCCCGTCGGCCGTACCGGCCTTCTCGACGGTGTACGGGAGGGTGGCGGCGCCCTCGGGGACGCGGACCCAGGCGAAGGCGCCGTGGGCGTCGCGGCCGGTGAAGGCGGCCTCCTGGCCCGCGGCCTTCAGCGTCCAGCCGTCGTAGGCGCCGTCCGGGCGCTGGTAGTGCACGACGGCCCAGGTGCGCTCGACGGCGACGGGCTTCTCGGGTGCCGGGGCCTGCCCGGCCGTGGAGGCGGCGAGGGCGCTCGCGGTGCGGCCCGCGGAGTCGACGACGACGGCCTTGTAGCGGAGGGCGGTGCCGGCGGGGGCGGTCACGTGCTGGGTGACCTTGTAGGGGGCGTGGTCGGCGGTGCCGAGGGTCTGCCAGCGCCCGTCGCCGACCTGGGCGGCGAAGACGACCCGGTCGAGGCCGCCGCCGGTGACGTCGGCGGTGAGCTCGACGGTGCCGGTGGCGCCGGTGGCGGGGGCCTTGAGCGTGACGGCCGGGGCGGTGGCGGGGGCGGGCAGCGGCCGGTCCGCCTTCAGGACGAGGGAGGACAGGGCGGGGACGGTGACGGTGACCTTGCCGTCCTTCGCGGTGACGGCGCCCTGGCCCCCGTACAGGAGGTGGAAGGCCGTGGAGCCGGCGGGCACGGTCACGGTGCTGGCCGTGGTGGCGCTGTTGGTGGCGACGAGGTACTCGGTCCGCGCCTTCGGGTCGGTGCGGGAGAAGGCGTAGACGGAGCCCTCGGCGTACCGCTCCTGCTGGACGCCGTCGCGCAGGGCGGGGTGCGTCCTGGTGAGGCGCGAGAGCGCGGCGATGGACCGGTAGAGCGGGTGCCCGGTGTCGTACGCGTCGGAGGCGTGGGTGCGGTCGGTGCCGAGCTGGTCGTCGTCGAGGTAGTCGGCGGTCTTCGAGGCGAAGAGGGTCTGGCGGGCGTCCTTGTCGCCGCCGGCTCCGGTGAAGCCCTGCTCGTCGCCGTAGTAGATCACCGGGTTGCCGCGGCCGAGGAACATCAGCTCGTTGGCGAGGCGGGCGCGCTGGAGGAGTTCGGCGTCGGAGGCGTCGGGGTGGTCCTGCTTGAGGAAGGTCCCGATGCGGCCCATGTCGTGGTTGCCGAGGAAGGTGACCTGCTCGTAGGCGTTGGCCTTGTCGGTGGTGTAGCGGTAGTCCTCGGCGTAGACCTTGGCGAGCCGGTCGGCGCCGGCGCCCTGGGAGGCGTAGGCGCGGGCGGCGTCCTGGAAGGGGAAGTCGAGGGTGGCGTCGAGCCGGCCGCGGGTGACGTAGGGCGCGGTGACGGCGGTGTCGGCGGAGTAGACCTCGCCGAACATGAAGAAGTCCTCGCGGCCGCGCTTCTTGGCGTAGGCGTCGAGGGCGGTGGCCCACTGGGTCCAGAAGTCGAGGTCGACGTGCTTGACGGTGTCGATGCGGAAGCCGTCGATGTCGAAGTCGCGGACCCAGGTCTCGTAGATCCTCTTCATGCCCTCGACGACCTCGGGGCGTTCGGTCCACAGGTCGTCGAGGCCGACGAAGTCGCCGTACTCGGCGGACTCGCCGGCCCAGGTCGAGTCGCCGCGGTTGTGGTACATCGCCGGGTCGTTGAGCCAGGCAGGGACCTTGGCCGCCCGGTCGGCGGCCGGCACGACCGGGGTGTACGGGAAGGAGTCCGCGTCGGCCTTCCCCACGGCGGTGCGGTCGTCGAAGGGGCGCCCGTCCCGGTCGAGGTAGGGGTAGGCGCCCTTGGGGCGGTAGCCGTACTTCTTCTCGGCGTAGTCGACGGTGTCGGCGGTGTGGTTGGTGATGACGTCGAAGAAGACCTTCATGCCCTTGGCGTGGGCGGCGGCGATGAGCCGCTTCAGGTCCTCGTTGGTGCCGAAGTGCGGGTCGACCTGGGTGAAGTCGGTGATCCAGTACCCGTGGTAGCCGGCGCTGGCGTCCTTGCCGGTGCCCTGCACGGGCCGGTTCTTGAAGATGGGCGCCATCCAGATGGCGGTGGTGCCCAGGCCCTTGATGTAGTCGAGCCGCTGGGTGAGGCCCTTGAGGTCGCCGCCCTGGTAGAAGCCCTTGTCGGTGGGGTCGAAGCCGGTCCGCTCGCGGCTGCCGGTGAGACCGCCGCGGTCGTTGGAGGGATCGCCGTCGGCGAACCGGTCCGGGAGCACGAAGTAGAACTGCTCGCGGGTCAGGTCGTGGCGGGCCGGGGTGGCGGCCAGCGCCCGGTCGGAGGGCGGGGCGGGCGGCCGCGGCGCGGCGGCCGCGGGCAGGACGGGCACGAGGGCCGCGCACAGGGCGGCGGCCAGGACGACCGCCGTTCTCTTGCGTGTCACGAGGGTGCTCCCAGGGGTACGGGAATCGGGGCCGCCCCGGTCGGGGCGGCCCTGGGACGCGGGAGACGCGTCAGTTGCGGAAGGTGTCGTTCAGGACGGTCTGGCCGGAGGCGGAGACGGTCGCGGTGCGGTTGGCGCCGGACTCCCAGGTGACGTTCCCGGCGGCGTCCTTGCGGACGTACTTGTACTCGAAGGCGGTGCCCGCGGGCAGGGTGACGGCCAGCTTCCAGACGGGGTACGCGGCCGGGTCCAGCTTGAGGGCGGCGGCGGGGGCCCAGTTGCCGAGCTCGGGGCGGTTGCCGGTGACGTAGATGTCCTGGCCGAGGGTGGTGGTGGCGTTGACGTTGAAGGCCGCGCCGGCCGTGGCGGGCTGCGTCGTTCCGCAGGTGGTGGCGCCGGTGTGGAGGGCGAGTGCGGTGTTCGCGCCTAGGGTGGCGGTGAACTGGCCGGAGGAGTTGACGCTCACCGCCGTGTTCGACTGCACGTCGCAGTAGGAGCCGGCGGGCAGGGAGGTCTGGAAGGTGCGGGTGAGGGCCGAGCTCTCGTGGTTGATCGCCACGTAGGCCTTGGTGCCGCGGCCGAACGCGATCGCGTTGTTGCCGTTGTCCCACCAGTCGGTGACGGCCTGTCCGCGGGCGGTGTTGCGGAAGGCGACCATGGAGGCTATCTCGCGCCAGGCGTGCTGGCACTTCCAGCCGTTGCTGTAACAGGCGGTGACCTGGTGCCCGTTGGGGGCGCCGGCGTCCTTGTCGGTCCACTCGTAGCCGGAGTGGACGTCCGGGGAGCCGTAGGGCCAGGCCAGCATGAAGACGGAGGCGAGGGTGTAGTCGGCGCCGTTCTTGTAGTTGAGGGTGTCGCCGCCGCGCTCGGTGTCGTGGTTGTCGACGAAGACGGCGGACTGGCCGGAGGGCATGTAGCCCCAGGCCTCGCCGAAGTTCTTCAGGTAGGAGAGCTTCTCGCCCTGGAGGACCCGCTTGAGGTCGCGGGCGTAGCGGAACTCCTGGACGTCGCCGTTGCCGAGGTACTCGCTGGGCGAGACGGCCTCGCCGGCGCCGTAGATGGCCTCCTGCTTCCAGTAGACGGAAGGATTCGTCAGCCGGGACTTGATGTTGGCGAGGTCGGCGGCCGGCATGTGCTTGGCGGCGTCGACGCGGAAGCCGTCGACGCCGAGCGAGAGCAGGTCGTTGAGGTATCCGGCGATCTTGCCGCGGACCCAGTCCTCGCCGGTGTCCAGGTCGGGCAGGCCGACGAGTTCGCAGTTCTGGACGTTGGCGCGGTCCTGGTAGTTCGAGATGGTGGCGCGGCAGTCGTCCATGTCGGCGCCGGAGTAGAGGCCCGGGTAGTCGTACTTGGAGAACGCCGTGCCGCCGGTCCCGGTGCCGGAGGAGTTCGCCATGTGGTTGACGACGGAGTCGGCGACGACCTTCACCCCGGCGGCGTGGCAGGTGTCGACCATGCTCTTGAAGGCGGCGCGGTCGCCGAGCGGGCCGGCGATCTTGTAGCTGACCGGCTGGTAGGCGGTCCACCAGGCGGAGCCCTGGATGCGTTCCTGGGGCGGGGAGACCTGCACGTACCCGTAGCCCGCGGGGCCCAGCTGGTCGGTGCAGGCCTTGGCCACCGAGGCGAAGTTCCACTCGAACATCACCGCGGTGACGTCCTTGGTCCCGGGGGCCGCGGCCTGCGCCACCGGGGTTCCCGTCACGGCCACAGCGGCTCCCGCCACGAGGGCGAGTGCGGCAGCCACGGTCTTTCTTGCCATGTTTCCTCCTGTACGACGTCCCTGTCGCAAGAGCGGGTTCGCAAGAAGTTGCCGAAAATGACAGCAACTGTTTTCAGCCGCGACCGTAGGGGCGTACAGACGTGCGGTCAACCCTTCCGGCACCGCAATGCAAGGGATTGCGCAAGGAGTTACACGGCCGGCTGGGGCGACTGCGCGGTGGAGCCGCGCACGACCAGCTCGGGCTGGAACACGAACTCCGTGCGCTGGACCGGGTTTCCCTCGATCTCCTCCAGGAGCGCGCCGACCGCCGCCGTCGCCATCGCCTGCACCGGCTGGCGCACGGTGGTCAGCGGCGGGTCGGTGAACGCGATCAGCGGGGAGTCGTCGAAGCCCACCACGGACACGTCCCGGGGCACGTCGAGGCCCCGGGCACGGGCCGCCCTGACCACCCCGAGGGCCATCAGGTCCGAGCCGCACACGATGCCCGTGCACCCCTCGGCCAGCAGCAGGTCGGCGGCGGCGTGCCCGCCCTCCACGCCGAACAGCGTGGGCCGTACGAAGCGTTCGGCCTCGGCCCGCTCGATGCCCAGCTGCTCGCGCAGCTCGGCCGCGAAGCCCTCCGCCTTGCGCCGCGAGGGCACGTAGCGGGTCGGCCCGATGGCGAGCCCGATCCGCTCGTGGCCGAGTTCGACCAGGTGCCGTACGGCCATCCTGGCCGCGGCCCGGTCGTCGGGGGAGACGAAGTTGGCGTCGATGTGCTCGTTGAAGCCGTTGATGAGGACGAAGGGCACGCCCCGGGCGGCCAGCCGCGTGTAGCGGGCCGGATCGGCGGTGGCGTCCGCGTGCAGCCCGGACAGGAAGACGATGCCCGCCACCCCGCGCTCCACCAGCTGCTCGACCAGCTCGTCCTCGGTGGCCCCGCCCGGCATCTGGGTGCAGAGCACCGGCGTGTATCCGTGCCCGGCGAGGACCTGCTCCACGACCTGCGCGAAGGCCGGGAAGATGGGGTTGGTCAGCTCGGGCACGACCAGGCCGATCAGGCCCGCGCTGCGCCGTTTGAGCCGCACGGGCCGTTCGTAGCCCAGCACGTCCAGCGCGGCCAGCACCTTGTGCCGGGTCGCGCCGGCCACCCCCGCCTTGCCGTTGAGGACCCGGCTGACGGTGGCCTCGCTCACCCCGGACTGGGCCGCGATGTCCGAGAGCCGCGGGGCGCCGTGACCGGCGCCCCGCGGCAGGGGGATCGTCACACCGCCCACCAGACGGTGGTGTCGGCGGGCAGCTCCACCGTGCCCTCGCCGTGCGAGACGGGCGCGCTGGAGAGGAGGAACCGGCCGGGCAGCGGGACGGAGATGGCCCGGCCGGTGGTGTTGGCGGTGCAGACGAACCCGTCGCGGCGGAAGGCCAGGACGCCCTCGGGCGCCGTCAGCCACTCGATGCCGTTGTGGGGTTCGCCCGCGCCGAGTCCGGGCTGGGCGCGGCGCATGGCCAGCGCCTCGCGGTACAGCTCCAGGGTGGAGGCGGGGTCGCCGGTCTGCGCCTGGACGCTGAGCCCGCCCCAGGTGGCGGGCTGCGGCAGCCAGGAGCCGCCGGCCCCGAAGCCGTACGAGGAGCCCTCGACGGTCCACGGGATCGGCACCCGGCAGCCGTCGCGGAAGCCGTCCTGGCCGGTGGCCCGGAAGAACGACGGGTCCTGGCGGACCTCGTCGGGCAGGTCGGTGACGTCCGGCAGGCCGAGCTCCTCGCCCTGGTAGACGTAGGCGGAGCCGGGCAGCGCCAGCATCAGCAGCGTCGCCGCGCGGGCCCGGCGCAGGCCGAGCGCACGGTCGCCGGGGGTGCGCAGCTGGGTGCCGAGGCCCGGCGGGTTGGCGAAGCGCGTGGCGTGCCGGGTGACGTCGTGGTTGGACAGCACCCAGGTGGTGGGGGCGCCGACGGGCTCCATCGCGAAGAGCGAGGCGTCGATGACCTGGCGGAGCTCGGCCGCGTCCCAGGAGGTGCCCAGGTACTGGAAGTTGAAGGCCTGGTGCATCTCGTCGGGGCGCACGTAGTTCGCGGTGCGCTCGACGGTCGGCGTCCAGGCCTCGGCGACGAGGACGCGCTCGCCGTCGTACTCGGAGAGCACGGCGCGCCAGGAGCGGTAGATCTCGTGGACGCCGTCCTGGTCGAAGAAGGGCATGACGTCGTTGCCGAGCAGCTTCAGCTGGTCGTGGCTGCCGATGTCGGGCAGGCCGGCGGCCTTGACCAGGCCGTGGGCGACGTCCACGCGGAAGCCGTCGACGCCCATGTCGAGCCAGAAGCGCAGGATCGAGCGGAACTCGTCGCGGACGGCCGGGTGGTCCCAGTCGAAGTCGGGCTGCTCGGGCGCGAAGAGGTGCAGGTACCAGTCGCCGGGGGTGCCGTCGGGGTTCTCCGTGCGGGTCCAGGCGGGGCCGCCGAAGATGGACTCCCAGTCGTTGGGCGGGAGTTCGCCGCTCTCGCCCTTGCCGGGGCGGAAGTGGTAGCGCTCGCGCAGCGGGGAGCCGGGGCCCTCGCGCAGGGCGCGCTGGAACCACTCGTGCTGGTCGGAGGAGTGGTTGGGGACGAGGTCGACGATGATCCTCAGGCCCAGGTCGTGGGCCTCGCGGATGAGGGCGTCGGCGTCGAGGAGGGTGCCGAACATGGGGTCGATGGCCCGGTAGTCGGCGACGTCGTACCCGGCGTCGGCCTGCGGGGAGGCGTAGAAGGGCGAGAGCCAGACGGCGTCGACGCCGAGCTCCTTCAGGTACGGCAGCCGGCTGCGAACGCCTTCCAGGTCGCCCATGCCGTCGCCGTTGCCGTCGGCGAAGCTGCGCGGATAGACCTGGTAGATCACCGCGTCTCTCCACCAGCCCGAGTGCGTGCCGGTGGTCGGAGCGGCGGCGGCGGGAGTGGCGAGGTGCTGGGTCATGTCTTCCTTGAGTCGTAAGGAGATTACGGACACGGGTTCGGGCACGGGTGCGGGCCCCGGCGCGGTGTGCGGCGCCGGCGTGCGGCTCAGCCCTTGACGGCGCCGGCGGACATGCCGGTCACCAGGTGGCGCTGGGCGAACAGGAACACCAGGGCCGCCGGGACGGCGATGAGCACGGAGGCCGCGGACATCGGGCCCCACTGGGCGCCGTACTGGTTGACGAACTTCTGCAGTCCGCCGGCGAGGGTCAGGTTCTCGTCGCCGACCATGAACGCGGAGGCGTAGGCGACCTCGCTCCAGGCGGTGATGAAGGAGTAGAAGGCGGTGACCGCGATGCCCGGCTTGGCGAGCGGCAGGATCAGCCGCCAGAAGGTGCCGAAGGGGGTGAGGCCGTCGACGTACCCCGACTCGTCGATCTCGCGCGGGATGGTGTCGAAGAAGCCCTTCATCATCCAGGCGCAGAACGGCACGGCGATCGTCAGGTAGGTGATGACCAGGCCGGCCGGGCTGTTGAGCAGGCCCATCGAGGCCATGATGTTGTAGATCGGCACGATGAGGACGGCGACCGGGAACATCTGGGTGATGAGCAGCGTCCACATCAGCCCGCGCTTCCCGGGGAAGCGGAAGCGGCTGACGGCGTAGCCGGTGGTGGACGAGACGAAGACGCCGAGCACCGTGGTGAGGGCGGCGACGAGCAGCGAGTTGCCGAACCAGGTGAGGAACGGGGTGTCGCTCAGCAGGTTCGTGTAGTTCTCGAACGTCGTGTCTTTGAAGAAGTCGGTGCTGGTCGCGAACTTCGCCGGCTTGAGCGAGGTCAGCAGGACCCACAGCACCGGGAAGACCGCGATCACGGAGGCCACGATCAGGGTGAGGTGCAGCCCGGCCGAGCTGAGCGGCGAACGGCGGCCGCGGCGGGGGGCGTTGACGGCGCGGACGGTGGGGCTGGTCGTGGTCACCAGACTTCTCCCTGCTTGCGGAGGACTCGCCGGTAGACCGCGGCGAAGACCATCAGGAGGATCAGGATCAGCACGCCCCACGTGGAGGACTGGGCGTAGTCGCGCGGGCTGATCTCGAAGGAGAACTTGTAGGCCTGGGTCACCAGGATCTGGGTGGCCTCGCCGGGACCGCCCCGGGTGAGCAGGAAGATCACCGGGAACATGTTGAAGGTCCAGATGGTGGAGAGCAGGATCACCGTCGTGGACACCGAGCGCAGCCCGGGCAGGGTGATGTGCCGGAAGCGCTGGAGGGGGCCCGCGCCGTCCATCTCGGCGGCCTCGTAGAGCTCGCCGGGGATGGACTGCAGACCGCCGAGCAGGGCGACCATCATGAAGGGGACGCCGAGCCAGACGTTGACGGCGATGACCGAGAACTTCGCCCAGCTGGGGTCGTTCAGCCACGGGACGGCGTCGATGCCGCCGCCGGCGAGGACCTTGTTGAGCAGACCGTTGTCCTCGTTGTAGAGGAAGCGCCAGGCGAAGACGGAGACGAAGCCGGGCACGGCCCAGGGCAGGATCAGCAGCATCCGGTAGACGGAGCGGCCGGCGATCCGGCGGTTGAGCAGGTTGGCGAGACCGAGGCCGAGGGCGAAGGTCACGGAGACACAGGAGACCGTCCACACCAGGGTCCAGCCCAGGGTGGAGAGGAACTGGCTCCCGGTGAGCGCGTCGACGTAGTTGTCCACGCCCACGAACTCGTAGGTCGCGGGTATGTGGTTGACGCCGATGGAGCGCTCGACGTTGCGCTCGTTGGCGTCCGTGAGCGACAGCCAGATGCCGCGGACCAGCGGATAGCCGATGATCACGCCGATCACGATCACCACCGGGGCGACCATCGCCCAGGCGTACCAGTGAGTGGAGAGCGAACGCTTCACCGCTCGCTGCCGGTTGCCAGTTCCGCGGCTCCGGCCGCGGGCGACGTTCTCGCCCGCGGCCTTCGCCACCGACTGGCTGCTGGTGTCCACAGCCATCAGCCGGTCTGCCTTCCTTCCCGCTTCCTTGTTACTTCCAGTCCTTCAGCAGCTTGCGGTAGGACTCGCCCGCCGTCTTGGCTCCCTGCTCCGGGGTGGTCTGGTGGGTGAGGACCTTGGTGTACTCGGTGACCAGCGGGGCGAAGAGGCTGCCGCCCTCGGGGATCCAGGGGCGCTCGACGGCCTTGTCGACGACCGGCTTGAAGAACGTGATCATCTCGTTCATCGCCACGTCGGACTTGCCGTAGACCGAGCTGCGGGTCGGGAGCAGGCTCAGCTCCTTGGCGACCTGGGTCTGCACCTCGGGCGAGCTCATGTAGTCGACGAAGGCGTAGGAGGCGTCCAGGTTCTTGGAGCCCGCGTAGACGGCGAGGTTGTGGCCGCCCTGCGGAGCGCCCTGGCCGCCGGAGCCGGCCGGGACCGGGGCGATGCCCAGGTTGGCCTTGTCGGCGAACTCCTTGCCGGCGTAGGTGTCGGTGACGGCCCACGGGCCGTTGATCATCATGGCGACCTTGCCGTCCTTGAAGGCCGTCTGCATGTTGTTCCAGCCGTCGGTGGCGTCGGTCTTGGCGGCGCCCGAGTCGACGAGGTCCTTGACGGTCTTGAAGGCCTTGACGCCGGCCGCGTTGTCGATCGTGACGGTCTTGGTGTCGGCGTTGACCATGTCGCCGCCCTCGCCGTACAGGAAGGACAGGAACCAGTAGGCGTCGTCGCCGCGCAGGTAGAGGCCGGTCTTGCCGGTCTTCTGCTTGATCTTGGCGGAGACGGACTTCAGCTCGTCGATGGTCTTGGGGACCTCGACGCCGGCGTCCTTGAAGATCTTCTTGTTGTAGAAGATGCCCATGGAGTCGATGACCTGCGGCACCGCGTAGGTCTTGCCGTTGTACTTGGTGGACGCGGCGGCCTGCTTGAGGAAGTCGTCCTTGTCCTTCAGGGCGGCGGTGCCGTCCAGCGGGGCGAGGTAGCCGAGGTTCGCGAAGTCCGGGGTCCAGGCGACCTCGGAGCGGATCACGTCGGGGGCGCCGGAGCCGGACTGCGCGGCGTTCTTGAACTTGTTCTGGGCGTCGCCGAAGGGCACGTTCACGTACTTGACCGTGACCTTGGGGTGCTTCTTCGTGAAGTCCTCGGCGATCTTCTTGAAGACCTTGTCCTCGGAACCGACGGTGGAGGTGTCCCACCAGGTGACGGTGCCGGACAGCTCACCCGAGCCCTTCGAGCCGCCGCCGGTGGATCCGTCGCCGCTTCCGCACGCCGCCAGGGACACACCCAGGGCCGCGACCAGCGCGGTGGCCGCTATGCCACGCCGCATGTGAACTCCTTCAACTGATCCCGGATTGGACGAGGGTCTCGAACAACTTCCTCATGCGACCGCTCCCTCGCGGCGCCCCGGGTTGCCAGGAACGTAACAGGGATGAAAACGCGCCGAAAGAGCTTGCGGGAACTTTCTGCAAGACCCGGCGATCGTTACATTTGCGTGTCCTGAAGGTTGCCGACGGGCCGCTTGACAGCCCCGACACCCCTTCGCCTCTTGCAAGAACTTGCGAAACCCGACCGGCGGGCGGCCGGTATCCGACGGGCGGCCGGGGCCCGGCCGGGTCCGCGGCGACCGGAATCCGCGCTCGGTGGGCAATCCGACGGGCGACCGGTACAGTCCACTCCCATGACCGCGCGGCTCGCCGACATCGCAGCCCAGGCGGGGGTCAGTGAAGCCACAGTCAGCCGCGTGCTCAACGGCAAGCCCGGTGTGGCCGCGGCCACCCGTGAATCCGTCCTTGCCGCACTCGACGTGCTCGGCTACGAGCGTCCCGTGCGCCTGCGCCAGCGCAGCGCGGGACTGGTCGGCCTCATAACCCCCGAACTGGACAACCCGATCTTCCCCGCGCTCGCGCAGGTCATCGGGCAGGCCCTCACCCGCCAGGGGTACACCCCGGTGCTCGCCACCCAGACCCCCGGCGGGTCCACGGAGGACGAGCTCACCGACATGCTGGTGGAGCGCGGGGTGTCCGGCATCATCTTCGTCTCGGGGCTGCACGCCGACACCACGGCCGACACCACCCGCTACGACCAGCTGCGCGGCAAGGGCGTCCCGTACGTCCTCATCAACGGCTTCTCCCCCAGGGTCCAGGCCCCCTTCGTCTCTCCCGACGACCGGGCCGCGATGGTCCTGGCGGTGACGCACCTGGCGGCGCTCGGGCACACCCGGATCGGTCTCGCCGTCGGGCCCAAGCGGTTCGTGCCGGTGCTGCGCAAGATCGAGGGTTTCCGCAAGGGCATGCAGGAGCGCTTCGGCCTCACCCCCGAGGAGTCCGAGGAGCTCATCCAGCACTCGCTCTACACGCTGGAGGGGGGCCAGGCGGCGGCCGCCGCGCTCGTCTCCAAGGGGTGCACCGCGATCGTCTGCGCCAGCGACATGATGGCGCTCGGCGCGATCCGGGCCGCGCGGCAGCAGGGGCTCGAGGTGCCCCGGGACGTGTCGGTGGTCGGCTTCGACGACTCCCCGCTCATAGCGTTCACCGATCCGCCGCTGACCACCATCCGCCAGCCCGTGCAGGCGATGGGGCAGGCGGCGGTCCGGGCACTCCTGGAGGAGGTCGGCGGTACGCCGGCCCCGCACAGCGAGTTCGTCTTCATGCCCGAACTGGTCGTTCGCGGTTCCACTGCCTCGGCTCCCCTAAGGGACTGAGGTCAGCCCTGAGGCGGAGCGGGTGCGCTCCGAACCCGACCGAGGGATGATCGGTCGGAGGAAAGGGATCTGGCAGACTCTCCTCCCATGGGTGAAACGACCGTGAAGAGTTTGGAAAACCGGACGACCCCGTCGTCACCCATCGTGACCGACGGAAGATTCGCGCGCCTGCGCGCCCGGACGCCTCGGCGCCCCACGATCTGGTTCGAGATCGCGCTCATCGCGATCAGCTACTGGACCTACTCCCTCATCCGCAACGCGGTGCCGGAGCAGAAGGCCCAGGCGCTGAAGAACGCCGACTGGATCTGGCAGGCCGAGCACTCCCTCGGGCTCGCGTTCGAGCACACCGTCAACCAGGCCGTGAACTCGGTGACCTGGCTGATCGTGTCGATGAACTACTACTACGCCACCCTGCACTTCGTCGTGACCATCGGTGTGCTCGTGTGGCTGTACCGATGGCAGCCGGGCCGTTACGCGGCGTTCCGCACGGTCCTGTTCGCCACCACCGGTGTGGCCCTGGTCGGTTACTACCTGTACCCGCTCGCTCCGCCGCGGCTGATGAACGGCCAGAACTTCGTCGACACCGTGCTCGTGCACCACACCTGGGGCTCGATGGCCTCGGGCAACCTCAAGCACATGTCGAACCAGTACGCGGCGATGCCGTCGATGCACATCGGCTGGTCCCTGTGGTGCGGCGTGACCATCTTCCTGCTGGCCAAGGCGCCCTGGGCGCGGATCCTCGGTCTGCTCTACCCGACGGCGACCCTGGTCGTCATCGTGGCCACCGCCAACCACTTCTGGATGGACGCGGTCGGCGGCATGGTCTGCCTGGCCTTCGGCTTCGGCGTCTCGTACCTCTGGTACGGCTCCCGCCCGCACAGGCTGCCCAAGCTGGTGGAGCCGGCCGCTCCGGTCGCCCTGAGCGGCCCGGCCCCGACGAAGGCGGCCGGGGCCGCCGAGGCCGCCGGGGCCGCCGGGGCCGCCGAGGCGGAGCAGCAGCGCGTCAGCTCCGGCTCCGGTAAGTGATCCTTCCGCCGGCCACCGTGAGCCGGACCGGGGCCTGAGCGGTCTCGTCCGCCGGGGCCGTCGTGGGGTCGAGGGTGAAGGCCGTGAGGTCCGCCCGGTGGCCCGGTGCGATCCGGCCGGCGACCGCCTCCTCCCCCGCCGCGAGCGCCGCGTGCGTCGTCATGCCCTCCAGCGCCATGAGTCCGGTGAGCCCGGGCCGGGCCGCGGCCGCGCCGCGCGGGGCCTGTGCGGTGGCGAGGACCTGGCGGGCGTCGTAGGGGGCGATGGGCCAGTCCGAGCCGAGCGCGAGGCGGGCCCCGGCGTCCCTGAGGTCGCGGCAGCGCCAGGCCCGGCCGGCCCGCTCGTCGCCGAGCCGCCTGGACCACTCGTCGGTGCGGTCGGCGCGGGTGTACGCGGTGTGCGGAGGCTGCATCGAGGCCACGACGCCGAGCGCCGGGAAGCGGGCGAGCTGGTCGTCGGGGACGGTCTCGATGTGCTCGATCCGGTGGCGGGGGCCGGTGCCGGCGCCGAGGCCCTCCACGGTGTCCAGCACGTGCCGTACGGCCGCGTCGCCGATGGCGTGGGTGGCGGTGCCGACACCGGCGCGGTGCAGCCGCCGTACGGCGGCGGAGTACGCGGCCGGGTCGGGCCAGAAGGCGTCGGTGCCCTGGCCGTGGCAGTCGGCGTGCTCCAGCCAGGCGGTGCCGCCCTCGACGGTGCCGTCCATGAAGAACTTGACGCCGCCGATCCGCCACAGCCGCCCGGCGCGGTCCTGCAGCCGGATCAGTTCGTCCAGCTCCTCGGGGGTGGCGCCGGGCATGCACCAGGGGGCGAGGCGCAGGCGCAGCGGCAGGCCGCCGTCGGCCTCGACGGCGGCGAGCAGGCCGGGGACGTCGTGGCCGCCGAGGTCCATGACGTGGGCGCCGGTGAGTCCGGTGGCGGCCATGGCGGTGAGCAGCTCGACGAGCCGGTCGCGGCGTTCGGCGAAGCCCTGGGCGGGGAGGACCGGGGTCATCAGGTCCATGGCGGCGTGCTCGTTGAGGTGCCCGGTGGGGCGGCCCTCAGCGTCGCAGACGATCTCGGAGCGCTGGGTGAAGGCGCGCGGTCCGTCGATGCCGGCGGCCCGCAGGGCGGCGCCGCTGGCGAGGGCGGAGTGCCCGTCGTAGAGGCGCAGGAAGGCGGGGGCGCCGTCGAGGGCCTCCTCGACGAGGTCGCGGTGGATGGGGCGCCCGCCGAAGACGTTGTGGTCGAGGCCGAAGCCGATCACCCAGCCGGAGCGGCGTGCGGCGGCCTTGAGCGCGGCCCGCAGCCCGTCGAGGTCGGTGACGGCCGAGAGGTCGGTGCCGGCGGACATCTCCAGGCCCCAGACCGGGTGGCTGTGGGCGTCGGTGAGTCCGGGGGTGAGGGTGGCGCCGCCGAGGTCGACGACCTCGGTGCGGGGGCCTCGCCAGGCGCGGGCGTCGGTGTCGTCGCCGAGGGCGGTGATCAGTCCGTCGCGGACGGCGACAGCGGTGTGGCGGGAGGGGGCGGGGGTACGGAGGCGGGCGTCGACGAGGACGAGGTCGGGTGCGGCGTGCTCTGCGGACACGAGGGGTCTCCGGGTTCCAGGGGCTCGGTGGGCGGTTCTTCGGCGAAGTGGGCGTAGACCTCGGGGCGGGTGCGGCGGAGCCGGTGCGCGAGCAGGAGGCCGAGGACGAAGACGGCGGGGACGACGGCGACGAGGACGGTGTCGACGGTGTCCGAGGCGCCGGTGAAGAGCTGGACCTTGGAGGCGACCAGCCAGATCGCGACGGCCAGCAGGAGGGCGGCGGTGCCGGGGGCGACGAGGGTGCGCAGGGCGCCCTCGCGGTGCGGGACGCGGCGGAAGTAGCGGACCACGGCGAGGGCGGCGAGCAGCATCAGCGCCATGAGCCCGAGCATGCCGGGGGTGTTCACCCAGAGCAGCAGCTGGGCGTACGGGTCGGCGCCCGCGGCGGCGAAGCCGAGGACGACGGCGGCGCCGAGCACGGTCTGGACGGCACCGGCGACGTACGGGGAGCGGTGGCGGGGGTGGATCCGGCCGAGCGCGGCGGGCAGGACGCCCTCCTCGGCGAGGGCGAGGCCGTAGCGGTTGATCGCGTTGTGGAAGGCGAGCAGCGAGGCGATGATGCTGGTCACGATGAAGACGTGCATCAGGTCGGCGGCCCAGGGGCCGACGTACGTGGTGATCGCGGCGAAGAAGAGGCCGCCGGGGTCGTCGGTGGCGGCTGCGACGACCCGGTCGTCGCCGAAGGCCTGGATGACGGTCCAGACGACGAACGCGTAGAACAGGCCGAGGAAGGCGACCGCGATGTAGGTGGCGCGGGGGATGGTGCGGTCGGGGTCGCGGGCCTCGCGGCGGTAGATCACCGTGGACTCGAAGCCGGTGAAGGCCGAGAAGGCGAAGGCGAGGACGGCCGCGGTGCCGGGGACGAGCACGTTGCCGGGGGCGAAGGAGGCGAGCGAGAGTCCGCCGGCGCCGCCCCGGAGCAGGACGCCGCCGGCCAGCAGCAGGAGTATGCCGGTCTCGGCGACGAGCAGGACGCCGAGGACCTTGGCGCCGAAGTCGATGGAGCGGTAGCCGCCGTACCAGACGAGCAGCAGGCCGGCGAGGGCGATCGGCAGCCAGGGCAGGTCGACGCCCCCCAGGGCGTGGGCGGTGTCGGCGGTGGCGGAGCCGAGGAGTCCGTAGACGCCGATCTCCATGCCGTTGTAGCCGACCATGGCGACGAGGGCGGCGGCGATGCCGACGGGCTTGCCGAGGCCCTGGGCGATGTACGCGTAGAAGGCGCCGCCGCTGCGGACGTGGCGGCTCATGGTGGTGAAGCCGACGGCGAAGACGGCCAGGGTGACGCCGGCCAGGAGGTAGCCGACGGGGGTGCCGATGCCGCCGAGGACGAGGGCTATGGGGGCGACTCCGGCCATCACGGTGAGCGGGGCGGCGGCGGAGACGACGAAGAAGGAGATGTCGGCGGTGGTGAGGCTGCCGGTCCTCAGCTCGGGTCGTGGTGGCTCGTCGGCGGTGCGGGAGGACATGGGTGGGGAGGCCCTTCTGCGGCAGGAGCAGGAAACCTAAAGCCTTTCGGTTGGCGCAATGTAGCCTCGGGTCCAACGATCCGGGAAGACCTGAACAGGGGGAAAACCTTCATGGGCCGGCCGCGCACACCCCTCCTCGACCGGGAGCGCATCACCACCACGGCGCTCGAACTCGTCGACGAGCAGGGCGACTTCAGCGTGCCGCAGATCGCCCGGAGACTGGGCGTGCAGACGGCCTCGGTGTACCACCATGTGGACGGCCGGGACGGCATCGTCGAGTTGCTGCGGGAGCGGGTCTGCGACGCGATCGACGGCGGCGCGCTCGACCGGGAGCCCTGGGACACGGCCATGGCCGCCTGGGCCCGCTCCTACCGCGCCGCCTTCGCCGCCCACCCGCGCGCGATCCCGCTCCTCACCACCTCGCCGGTGCGCGCGCCCAGGGTGCTCCTCCAGTACGAGAAGGCCGTCGTCCGGCTCCTGGGCGCGGGCTTCCCGCTCGCGGACGTGATGCCGGTGATCATCGCCCTGGAGAACCTGGTGCTCGGCTCGGCCCTCGACATGGCCGCACCCGAGGCCATGTGGGAGCTCACCGACGAGACGGCCACGCCCCAACTGGCCCGCGCGCTGGCCGAGGTCGCCGAGGGACGCACGGACGCGGCCTTCGAGCTGGCGCTCGCGGGCTACCTGGAACACTGCCGGAGACGGCTCGACGCCGCCACCCCCTGACCAAGGAGAACAGCACCGTGGCCATCCTCATCCTGTCCGTCCTCGTCGTCCTCGCCGCCCTGGGCTGCGGCTGTGTCGTCTGGGCGGCCCGGGGCGGCCCGCGCTGGGCGCGCGGCGTGGCCGCCACGACCCTGGCGGCGGGCGAACTGGCGCGCGGCGTCAGCCGGTCGAGCCGGAAGTGGAACGGCGGCGAGGGCGTGGACGGCGACGGGAGCGGCGGGGCGTAGGAGCCTGCCGGGTCCGACGGGGCCGGGTCCAGGTGGGGCCGGTCCGGGCGGGGGGGCTCGGCGGCGCCGGTCGCGACGGCCCGGCAGGGGTACGGCCACCCCACTATGCACCCCATGTATACACACTACGTATAGTCCCGCGCATGACCACCGTCTCACGCCCGTTCAAAGCTCTGGCCGTCTCCTCGCTCGGCGTCGCCGCCTCGCATCTGATCCTCTCCGACACCCTCTACCTGGGCTTCGCCGGACAGGCCTCGGCGACGCTGGGCGGCGGGCCGGCCTACTCCGCGGACCAGGCGTTCACCACGGCGCTCGTGAACACGGCGCTCGTGATGCCGCTGGTGCTCTGGATCGGTCTGCGGATCTCCGGCGAGCGGCGGCTGTGGCTGACCGTGACGACGGGGACCTTCGCCTGGATCTGCGCGGTGTGGAACGGCGTCGACCACCTCGACGACGCCCCCGGCGCGCTGCTGCCGCTGCGCTCGATGCTCCTCGTGGCGGCCGTGACCGCGGTCGCCTCGCTGATCCCGACGAGCGCCCTGCGCCGCGCTACGCGCCGTAGAAGCGCTCCTCCACCACCGCCCGCGCCCGGCGCGTGATCCGGCGGTAGTCGTCGACCATCTCGCCGACGTGGCCCGGGCCGTAGCCCAGATAGCGCCCGACCGCGGCCAGTTCGCGCGGCTCGGAGGGGAAGGTGTCGCCGGGGCGGCCGCGGACCAGCATCACCGCGTTGCGCACCCGGGTCGCCAGGACCCAGGCCTCGTCCAGGATCTGGGCCTCGTCCGTGGCGATCAGCTCCGCCGCGTGGGCCGCGGCCAGCGCCTCGCGGGTCCGGGTGGTGCGCAGACCGGGCTCGGCCCAGCCGTGCCGCATCTGGAGCAGCTGCACCGTCCACTCGACGTCGCTCAGGCCGCCACGGCCCAGCTTGGCGTGGAGGGTCGGGTCGGCGCCGCGCGGCAGCCGCTCGGTCTCCATCCGGGCCTTGAGCCGCCGGATCTCGCGCACCGCGTCCTCACGCAGCCCCTCCACGGGGTAGCGCAACGGGTCGGCGAGCTCGACGAACCGGGCGCCCAGCTCGGCGTCGCCGGCCATCGGCTCGGCGCGCAGCAGGGCCTGGCTCTCCCAGACCAGCGACCAGCGCCGGTAGTAGGCCTCGTAGGACTTGAGGGTGCGGACCATGGGGCCGCTCTTGCCCTCCGGCCGCAGATCGGCGTCGATGAGCAACGGCGGGTCGGCGGTGGGGAGTTGGAGCAGTCTGCGCATCTCGGCGACGACCCGGTTGGCGGCCCGGGAGGCCTCCTGCTCGTCGACGCCCTCGCGCGGCTCGTGCACGAACAGCACGTCCGCGTCGGAGCCGTAGCCGAGTTCGTGTCCGCCGAAGCGGCCCATGCCGATCACCGCGAACCGGGTGGGCAGTTCGTCGCCCCACTCGGCCCGCACGGCGGCCCGGAGCGCGCCGGCGAGGGTGGCCGCGTTGAGGTCGGTGACGGCCTTGCCGACCCGGTCCACGAGGGCGCCGGGGTCGGGTTCGCGGGGGCTGTCCTCCGTGCCGTACGAGCGGATGAGGTCGGCGGCGGCGGTGCGGAACAGTTCCCGGCGGCGCACACCGCGGGCCGCGGCCACCGCCTGCTCGGCGCCGTCCGCGCGGCCGACGGCGGCGAGCACCTCCTGCTCCAGGTGTTCCCTTCCGCGCGGCTTGAGGCCCTCCGGGTCGCCGAGGATCGCGACCGCCTCGGGGGCACGCAGCAGCAGGTCGGGGGCGAGCCGGCCGGCGGACAGGACCCGGGCCAGGTTCTCGGCGGCGGCGCCCTCGTCGCGCAGCAGCCGCAGGTACCAGGGGGTCTTGCCGAGCGCGTCGGAGACCTTGCGGAAGCCGAGCAGGCCGGCGTCCGGGTCGGCGGAGTCGGCGAACCAGCCGAGCAGCACCGGCAGCAGGGTGCGCTGGATGGCGGCCTTGCGGCTGACGCCGGAGGACAGCGCCTCCAGGTGGCGCAGGGCGGCGGACGGGTCGGCGTAGCCGAGCGCTTCGAGGCGCTGGCCGGCCGCCTTGGGGCTGAGCCGGATCTCGCCGGGGGCGAGCTGGGCGACGGCGTCGAGGAGCGGGCGGTAGAACAGCTTCTCGTGCAGGCGGCGCACCACGGCCGCGTGCCGCTTCCACTCCTTGTTGAGCTCGGCGACCGGGTCGGTGCGCAGACCCAGGGAGCGCCCGAGGCGGCGCAGGTCGGCCTCGCCCTCCGGGACGAGGTGGGTGCGGCGCAGCCGGTAGAGCTGGATGCGGTGTTCCATCGCGCGCAGGAAGCGGTACGCGTCGTCGAGCTGGGCGGCGTCGGCGCGGCCGACGTAGCCGCCGGCGGCGAGGGCGGCGAGCGCGTCGAGGGTGCTGCCGCTGTGCAGGGTGGCGTCGCTGCGGCCGTGCACGAGCTGGAGGAGCTGGACGGCGAACTCGACGTCCCGCAGACCGCCGGGGCCCAGCTTCAGCTCGCGTTCGACCTGGGCGGCGGGGATGTTGTCGACCACCCGGCGGCGCATCTTCTGCACGTCGGGGACGAAGTTCTCGCGCTCGGCGGCGTGCCAGACGAGCGGGGAGACGGCGTCGATGTAGGCCGCGCCGAGCTCGGGGTCGCCGGCCACCGGGCGCGCCTTCAACAGGGCCTGGAACTCCCAGGTCTTGGCCCAGCGCTGGTAGTAGGCGAGGTGGGAGGAGAGGGTGCGCACGAGCGGGCCGTTGCGCCCCTCGGGGCGGAGGTTGGCGTCGACCGGCCAGATGGTGCCCTCGACGGTGGTCTCGGAGCAGATCCGCATGAGGTGGGAGGCGAGCCGGGTCGCGGCCTGGATCGCCTTGCCCTCGTCCGCGCCCTCGGCCGGCTCGCCGACGAAGATGACGTCGACGTCGGAGACGTAGTTGAGTTCGCGGCCGCCGCACTTGCCCATGGCGATGACGGCGAGCCGGCACAGGGCGGCGTCCTCGGGCGCGTCGGCCGAGGCCAGGGCGAGGGCGGCGCGCAGGGTGGCGGTGGCGAGGTCGGCGAGCTCGGCGGCGGTCTGGGCGACCAGGGTGGTGCCGCACACGTCGCGGGCGGCGATGGCCAGCAGGCAGCGCCGGTAGGCGACCCGCAGCGAGACCGGGTCGGTGGCCTCGGCGAGGCCCCGCTCGAAGTCGGCGACGCCCGGGTGCAGGTCGGCGGCCTCGTACGTGACGAGGGCCTGCCAGTCGTGCGGATGGCGGGCCAGGTGGTCGGCGAGCGCCTCGGAGGCGCCGAGCACGCCGAGCAGCCGGTCGCGGAAGGGCTTGGCGGAGAGCAGCGTGGTGGTGAGCGCCGGGCGCTCGGCCTCGGGCTGCGCCTCGACGAGCCGGACCAGGCCGCGCAGCGCGAGGTCGGGGTCGGCGGTGCCGCCGAGGGCGTCGAGGAGCACCGGATCGCCGCGCAGGGCGGCCAGCTCGTCCAGGTCGAGCAGTCGTTCGGCGGCGGACGGATCGGTGAACCCGTGCCGCAGCAGCCTGCTGAACGTGCTGCTCCTGCGTCCCGGCACCGTCATGCCGCCGCTCCCTCCACCGGTCGTTCCAGCCCCCGGACGAGCCTATCCGGCGAACGGCCGACTTGGCGTTTCGAGGTGCGTGGCGGGCGTGCTTCGGACACGGTGGTACGGCCGGAACCGCACCGGACACCGCACCGACCGAGGAGCCCGAACGTGAACTGGACCCTGGAAGTCGTCCCCGTCCCCGTCACCGACCTGGACCGGGCCAAGGAGTTCTACGCCGACCAGTGCGGTTTCAAGGTCGATCTGGACCAGGAGGTGGCGCCGGGCATCCGGATCGTCCAGATCACCCCGCCGGGCTCGCGCTGTTCGCTCACGCTGATCCAGGGCATGCCGCCGTTCCCCGGCACCCGCGAGATGGCCCCCGGCACCCTGCACGGCCTCCAGCTCTGCGTGACCGACATCGAGGGGGCCCGGAACGAGCTCGTCGAGGCGGGCGTGGACGTGTCCCCGGTGATGCACGTGGGCGCGACGGGCTGGGAGGAGGGCAAGGGCCAGACCTGGAACTCGTTCCTGACCTTCGCGGACCCGGACGGCAACGGCTGGGTGGTCCAGGAGGCCCCGTCGGATCTGTCCGAGCGCTGAGCCCTACCGCTCCTGGAGGACGATCCGGTAGTTCCGCACGGTCTCGTCCTCGCCCTCGTACGCCATCCCCGCGCGCTCCATCACCCGCTGCGAGGCGACGTTGTCCAGGTTCGCGTCGCCCCGCACGGCCGTGGCACCGGCCTCGCGGGCACGGCCGATCAGGGCCCGCAGCGCCTCGGTCGCGAAGCCCTGCCCCCGGAACGCCGGCACGAGCCCGTACCCGACGGTGACGACCCCGTCCGGCCCGGGCGGCCGGTGGAACCCGATCCCCCCGATGACGACGTCGTCCTCGTCGCGCACGCGTATGGCGTACGGCCGGTAGGCACCGGGGTCGCCGCGCTCGGCGACCCCGGCGAGGAAGGCCCGCGCGCTGGCGACGTCCCCGACCCCCGGATACTCCGCGGCCCAGCGCTCCCCGGCCGCGGGCCGGGCGTCGACGATGCGCTGCGCGTCGCCGAAGGAGAGCGGGTGCAGGACCAGCCGGCCCGTTTCGATGATCTTCGTTTCCCTCACGCGCCGAAGTCTCGGCCGACCGGCGGCCGGGCGCAACGGAATTGCCCGGCCGTTCCCGCACGGCGCCGCGGCGCCTACAGCACCGGCAGGTTCTTCCGCAGCTCGAAGGCGGTGACCTCGGAGCGGTACTCCTCCCACTCCTGCTTCTTGTTGCGGAGGAAGAAGTCGAACACGTGCTCGCCGAGGGTCTCCGCGACCAGTTCGCTGCGTTCCATCAGGGCGATGGCCTCGCCCAGGTTCTGCGGGAGGGGCTCGATGCCCATCGCGCGGCGTTCGGCGTCGCTGAGGGCCCAGACGTCGTCGTCGGCGCCGGCCGGGAGCTCGTAGCCCTCCTCGATGCCCTTGAGACCGGCGGCGAGGAGGACCGCGTAGGTCAGGTAGGGGTTGGCGCCCGAGTCGATGGAGCGGACCTCGACCCGGGAGGAGCCCATCTTGCCGGGCTTGTACATCGGGACGCGGATCAGCGCGGAGCGGTTGTTGTGGCCCCAGCAGATGTACGCGGGGGCCTCGCCGCCGGAACCGGCGGTGCGGCCCGAGCCGCCCCAGATGCGCTTGTACGAGTTGACCCACTGGTTGGTGACGGCCGAGATCTCGCCCGCGTGCTTCAGGAGGCCCGCGATGAAGGAGCGGCCCACCTTCGAGAGCTGGTACTCGGAGCCCGACTCGTAGAAGGCGTTGCGGTCGCCCTCGAAGAGGGAGAGGTGGGTGTGCATGCCCGAGCCGGGGTAGTCCGAGAACGGCTTCGGCATGAAGGTCGCCTGGACGCCCTGTTCGAGGGCGACCTGCTTCATGACCAGGCGGAAGGTCATGATGTTGTCGGCGGTGGAGAGGGCGTCCGCGTAGCGCAGGTCGATCTCCTGCTGGCCCGGCGCGCCCTCGTGGTGGGAGAACTCGACCGAGATGCCCATGGATTCGAGCATGGTGATCGCCTGGCGGCGGAAGTCCATGCCCACGTTCTGCGGGGTGTGGTCGAAGTAGCCCGAGTTGTCGGCCGGGGTGGGCCGGCTGCCGTCGAGCGGCTTGTCCTTCAGGAGGAAGAACTCGATCTCGGGGTGGGTGTAGAAGGTGAAGCCCAGGTCCGAGGTCTTGGCGAGGGCCCGCTTCAGGACGTAGCGCGGGTCCGCGAAGGACGGCGAGCCGTCGGGCATGAGGATGTCGCAGAACATCCGGGCCGTGCCGGGGGCCTCCGCGCGCCAGGGCAGGATCTGGAAGGTGCCCGGGTCCGGCTTGGCGATCATGTCGGACTCGTACACGCGGGCGAAGCCCTCGATCGCGGAGCCGTCGAAGCCGATGCCCTCGTCGAAGGCCTGCTCCAGCTCGGCGGGTGCCACGGCCACCGACTTCAGGAAGCCCAGCACGTCGGTGAACCACAGACGCACGAAGCGGATGTCGCGCTCCTCGAGCGTACGGAGCACGAATTCCTGCTGCTTGTCCATTTCCACACCCATCCTCGCTGGTCAGGCCGCCTGCTCCCACCGCCTCGGGCACATCGGGGGGCACCTGAGCATCCCACCACATGGTTTCGTGCACGTTGCCTACCCATAGTGCCTGCTCCGCTGTGACTGAGGTAACGGGAAAGCGGCCGGAAAGCGGCGCCGGTCAGGCATCTTTCCGGTACCGAGTGGTCCCCCGTTCGGCCCAAGGGACCCTTTCAACCACTACGATCGGCGCCCATGGGAGCCTCCCGGCTCATCGGCCCGCCGCGACACGCGCGTCCCCTGGCACTGGCGAGTGCCGTGGCGACGCTCATCGGCGCGCTCTTCCTCTGTCTGGGGGTCGGCGACCCGGCCGGCGCCGACCGGGACCCCGCCGCCCACGAGCAGGTCCTGCGCCACCACACCTCCGTCGTCGACGAGTACGTGTGCCCGTACGACCCCGGCGGCTGCTCCCTCTTCCCGTCCCTCTCCCCCGCGGTACTCAGCGCCCCGCCGCTGGACCCGCCGCTGCACACGGAGGGACGGCTGCCGCGCCTCGACGCGCCGCACCACTCCGGCCTGGCGCCCCGCCCCGGCGCACAGCCCCGTGCGCCGGACCTCCACGTCCTTCAAGTGCTGCGGACGTAAGCGGCCGGGTCATCCCCACAGTTCGTTTGCACCGTTCGCATTTCCCCTTACTTCCGAACTTCCGAGAAGGACGACATCACCATGGCCGCGAACCGCTCCACCACCTCCGACCGCCGCGCCAAGATAGAGGGGCTGCGCCGCGCCGAGCAGGCCCGTGAGCGCCGCAACCGTCTGCTGACGATCGGTCTCTCCACCGTCGTCGTGCTCAGCCTCGTCGGCTTCGGCGGCTGGGTGATCACCAAGGAGAACAAGGAGCAGGAGAAGACGGAGGCGGCCGCCAAGGCCCCCATCAAGGGCGAGAAGGACTGGGACGCCAAGAAGCTGGGCCGCAACCACGTCACCACCCCGGTGAAGTACGACATGAAGCCGCCGGTCGGCGGGGACCACAACCCCGTCTGGCAGAACTGCAACGGCGACGTCTACGACAAGGCGGTCAACGACACCAACGCGGTGCACTCCCTGGAGCACGGCGCCGTCTGGGTGACGTACAACAAGAAGGCGTCCCCCGCCGACGTCGAGAAGCTGAGCGCGAAGGTCAAGAAGACCCCGTACTCGCTGATGAGCCCGGTCGACGACCAGAGCGGCGCCATCATGCTCAGCGCCTGGGGCAAGCAGGTGACCGTGGACGGCGCGAGCGACCCGCGGGTCGACGTGTTCTTCACCAAGTACGTCAACGGCCCGCAGACCCCCGAGCCGGGCGCCGCGTGCACCGGCGGGGTCGGCGCGGAGGGTCAGGGCGGCGCCGGGATGGGCCAGTGAAGCTGAACCGGACGCAGTGGGCGTCCGTCACCGCCGTGGTCCTGGCCCTGCTGTTCGCCGGAGGCGCCGTCACCGTCGCCTCCGCGGACCGCGACGAGGGCCCCGGCACGCCCACCGCGGAGTCGGCGGACGCGGGCTTCGCCCGTGACATGGCCGTCCACCACCAGCAGGCCGTCGAGATGTCCTTCATCGTCCGCGACCGCACCGAGGACGAGGAGGTGCGCCGCCTCGCGTACGACATCGCCAACACCCAGGCCAACCAGCGCGGCATGATGCTGGGCTGGCTCGACATGTGGCGGCTGCCCAAGGTGCAGTCCGGCGTGGAGCCGATGACCTGGATGGGCATGGGCGGCATGGCCATGGGCGGCGAGGACGGTGAGCTCATGCCGGGCATGGCCACCCGCGCCGAGCTGGAGCAGCTGCGCAAGGCCTCCGGCCGGGACGCCGAGGTGCTGTACCTGAAGCTCATGACCGAGCACCACAAGGGCGGCATCCACATGGCCCAGGGCTGTGTGGAGCGGTGCGTGCCCGGCGTCGAGCGCGACCTCGCGCAGGGCATGGTCGACGGGCAGCAGTCCGAGATCAAGCTGATGGCGGACATGCTCAAGCAGCGCGGCGCCTAGCCGCCCCGTACCGCGCCCTCCCGCGCGTACCCGCGCCGATGCGCCGGCCCCCGTGACCCCAGCGGTCGCGGGGGCCGCGTCGTGACCGGAGAATGGTGGTGCTCGGGGATCCCGTACGCACGTCCGACGTCCGACGTCAGGCGTTCGACGAAAGGTACGCACCCCATGACCACGGCGAAGGACATCATGCACGCGGGAGCCCAGTGGATCCCCGCACACGAGACCCTCGACCGCGCCGCCCAGCTGATGCGCGACCTGAACGTGGGCGCCCTGCCCATCGCCGATCAGAACGAACGGCTCTGCGGCATCATCACGGACCGCGACATCGTCGTGGGCTGTGTGGCCATGGGCCACGATCCCGCCAAGATCACCTGCGGGGAGATGGCCCAGGGCACCCCGCGCTGGATCGACGCGGGCGCCGACGTGGGCGCGGTCCTGGAGGAGATGCAGAGTCACCAGATCCGGCGGCTGCCCGTCGTCGAGAACAAGAAGCTGGTCGGCATGATCAGCGAGGCCGATCTGGCCCAGCAGCTGTCGGACGAGCAGCTGAAGGCCTTCTGCGCGAGCGTGTACGCCGCCTCCTGAGGCGGCCTCAGCCTCCCAGCGCGGCCCGGGCCACGGCGTCCGGGCGGTCCAGCATGACCAGATGGCCCGACGGCTCGGCCGCCTCGTAGCGGGCGCCGAGCCGTCGGGCCAGCGCGCGTTGGCGCCGCTCCCAGCGGGCGGAGCCGTCGGGCGCGGCGAGCACGGTGACGGGCAGGCCCGGCGGCAGCGGCACGCGCGCGCGCAGGGCGAGGAGTTCGGCGGCGACGGCGCCGTAGCGGGCGTTCTCGTCGAGGGTGCCGCGCAGCACGCGCGAGGTGCGGTAGACGCGGCGGACCAGGGCGGGCGGCGCCGGGTCGTGCCGTACGGCCAGTGCGCGGGCGGCCGGCCCCAGCGCGGCCGGCGCGCCGAGGGCGGACAGCAGCGCGCCCAGCAGCCGGGCCCGGGCGGGCGCGGTGCGGGAGGCGCGCGGGTGCTCCTCCACGGAGGAGTCGACGAGGACGAGCGCGGCGGTACGGTCCGGGTGGAGGCGTGCGAAGGCCTCCGCGTGGAACCCGGCGAGGGAGTGGCCGACGACCGCGGCGGGCCCGGGCAGGCGCAGCGCGTCGAGCACGGCGGCGATCCGGTCCGCCTCGCCCGCGGCGGTGGAGGGCCCGGAGGCGGGGGCGGAGAGGCCGTGCCCGGGCCGGTCGAACCGGACGACCGTGCGGTACGGGGTGAGCAGCGGCACGACCGGCTGCCAGTCGAACCAGCTCATGCCGAGCCCCGCGGACAGGACGCAGACGGGCCCCGCCCCGTCGACGACGACGTGGTGGGGGACGCCGCCGATCCGGACGAAGCGGGGGGCGGGGCCGGGGACCGGGGCGGGGGTGGGGGTCATGGGCGCTGTCCTTCCGTCCGTACGGCCCGCTCGGCCCGCGTCGCCGCGTCCTCTCCCCGCTCGCGGTACACCGACCACGCGAGCACCGCCAGCCACACCGCCACGAGGAGGATCTGCAGGCGCTGACCCGCGCCCAGGGACCACAGGCCCCTGCCCGCCTCGAAGGCGGCCACGGCGGCGAGGGTCCAGGCGGTGGCGGCGAGTTCGAGGGCGACGAGGGCGGGTCCGGTGCGGGCGAGGGGGCGCCACAGGGAATAGCGGCGGGCGGCCAGGGTCAGGGCGAGCATCGCGGTCAGCGCACCCGCCATGGCGAGGCTGGAGCTGACGGCGTGGGCGGTGTGGGTGGCGGGCACGAGCCCGGCGGTCTCGCGGGCGGCGCACTCGGGGTCCGAGGTGGGGGCGCAGCTGAGCGGGAGCCGGGAGTCGACGGCGGTGGCGGCTCCGAAGAGCGCGAGGGCGAGCCAGCCGACGAGCAGCCAGGGCCGGCGCGGGCCGGGTTCGCGCCGGGCCCAGGAGGTCGGGGCCGGTTCGGCGGGGCGGCCGGGCCGGCCGGTCGCCGCGAGGCCGGTCAGCGCGCCCGCGAGGACGAGCAGCCCGGCGGTGAGGTCGGTCGCGCGGAACAGGCCGCCGAGCGGCTGGTCGGCGGCGGCGAGCTCGGAGACGTAGGCCCGGACCGGGTCGAGCCCGGTCCGGACGACGACTTCGAGCACCCAGGCGGTGTACGCGAGCGCGCCGAGCGCGAGGAGGACGGCGGCGGCCTGCGTGGCTTTCCTGGACACACTCGTCCTACGTCAGGGCGTGGTGGAAGGTTCCCGGTGGTCCGGGTGGATCCAGCCCGGCTTGCGGTATTTGAGCAGGGCTCCGGGGATGACGAGGCCGAGGACGAGCAGCCCACCGCCGACGATCAGGAGGTAGCGCCACAGCGGCTGGTCGCCGAACTGGTCGGGCGGTACGAAGCCGATGACGAGGGCGGCGACGGAGGAGACGAAGCCGACGCCGGCGACCCAGGCGACGGCGGGGACGCGGAAGCCGCGCTCCACGGCGGGCTGGGTCCTGCGCAGTCGGACGACGGCCGCGAACATCAGCAGGTAGGCGATGAGGTAGATCTGCACGGTGATCACGGAGAACATCCAGTACGCGCTGGAGACGTTGTCGCTGAAGGCGTAGAGGACGCCGATCAGGGTGGTGACGACGCCCTGCGCGACCATGATGTTCACGGGGGCGCCGGCCTGGTTGAACTTCTGGAACGCGGGCGGCAGGTAGCCCTCCTGCCGGGAGAGCAGGACGAGGCCCCTGGCGGGTCCGGAGAGCCAGGTGAGCATGCCGCCGAGGGCGGCGCAGACCAGCATGACGCCGACGACCTTCGTCATCCAGCCGATCGAGAAGTGGTCGAAGAAGGCCTGGAAGGCCTGCATGAGACCGGCGGTCAGGCTGAGCTGCTCGGCGGGCATCACCCAGGCGATGGCCAGGGCCGGGAGGATGAAGATCAGCAGGACGAGGCCGGTCGCCAGGAACATCGACCGGGGGTACTCGCGCTTGGGTTCGCGCAGCGAGGAGACGTGGACGCCGTTCATCTCCATGCCGGCGTAGGACAGGAAGTTGTTGACGATGAGGACCAGGCTGGCGAGGCCGGTCCACGGCGGCAGCCAGTGGTCGGCGGTCATGGGCTGCGCGGAGGGGTTGCCCTGGCCGAGGAAGACGATGCCGAGGACGACGAGCAGGACGCCGGGGACGAGGGTGCCGACGACGAGGCCGAAGGAGGACAGGCCGGCGATCGTCTTCGTACCGCGCGCGGAGATCCAGACCCCGGACCAGTAGATGACGACGATGACGATCGCGACGTAGAGGCCGTTCTCCGCGAGGGAGGGGTCGATGACGTACGCGAAGGTCGAGGCCACGTAGGCGAGCAGGCTCGGGTAGTACGCGATGGTCATGGCGAACTGGCACCAGACGGCGAGGAAGCCGAGCGGTTTGCCGAGCGCCTCGCTGACCCAGCGGTAGATGCCGCCCTCCCAGCCGGAGGCGAGCTCGGCGCCGACCAGGGCGGTGGGCAGCAGGAACACGAGGGCGGGCAGCAGGTAGAGGAAGATCGCCGCGAGTCCGTAGAGGGCCATGGACGGCGAGGGCCGCAGCGAGGCGACGGACGCGGTGGTCATGAACGCGAGCGTCAGCCAGGAGATGAACTGCCGCTTGGTGCCGTCGTCCTGGCGGAGCTCGGCTTCCGTCGGGGAGCCCGCGACGGTGTTCCCCGCCGGCTCTGCCGGATCGTCAGTGGTCGTCATGGGCTCATGATCAGCGGACCGGACCAGCTTCGCATGTCGGCCGAAAGAGGTGGAATCCCGCCCGTTCGACCCCCCGTGCTGATCACGAACACATATCGTTCACAAATCAACTGGGTCCTTCACGCATGACTGGCCTACGGTCGTGATCTCCAGGGGTGGGGCGGTCTTGCCATGCCCCGAACCGCCTGCGAAGGACACCGCATGACCATGCCCACCCACTCCCCCGACCAGCAGCCCTGGGGCGCGCCGGGGATGCAGCCCCCGGTCCAGCCCCGCAACGGGCTCGGCACCTCGGCACTGGTGCTCGGCATCGTGGGCCTGCTCTTCGCGATCATCCCCTTCCTCTTCTGGCTGGGCGGGATCCTGGGCCTGCTGGCCCTGATCTTCGGCATCGTCGGCGCCTCGCGGGCCGGCAAGGGTCTGGCGACGAACAAGGGCATGGCCGTGACCGGCCTGGTCCTGGGCGCCCTCTCGATCCTCGTCTCGATCATCTGGACCGTCGTCATCGCCACGGCGGTCAAGGACGTCGCCGACGAGATCGAGAAGTCGGGCGGCCTGCCGACCGCCACGTCCTCCGCCAAGCCGGGCGCGGGCAGCACCGCCGAGCCCTCGGCCGACGCGACCCCCGGGGCGCTGAAGTTCGGCGAGACCTTCGCCTACGAGGACGGCCTCAAGGTCACCGTCTCCAAGCCGCGCGCCCACAAGCCCGACGCCTTCGCCGCCGGGTACACCAAGGGCAACAAGGCCTTCCAGGTGACCATCACCATCGTCAACGGCGGCAAGGAGGCGGTCGACGTCACCGCCGCCCTGCCGAACGCCAGCGACGCCAACGGCGCCGCGGCCGAGATGGTCTTCGACGGCAGCAACGCCACCAAGCCCTTCGAGGGCAAGGTGCTCCCCGGCAAGCAGGCCAAGGCCGACTTCACCTTCGCCATGGCGCCCGACGCCGCCGGCGAGCTCCAGGTGGAGATCGCCCCGACCGTCCTGGACCACGAGTCCGCGGTCTGGACCGGCTCGACCAAGTAGGGCGGCGACGGCACCCATTCCCCAGGACATAGCGTCGAATTGACGATTAGACTGGGGGGCGTGCCTCAACTACGCCTCGCTCTGAATCAGATCGACTCGACGGTCGGCGACCTCGCCGGCAACGCCGAGGCCGTCGTCCAGTGGACCCGGCACGCCGCCGAGCAGGGAGCGCACCTCGTCGCGTTCCCCGAGATGGTGCTGACCGGCTACCCCGTCGAGGACCTGGCGCTGCGCCCCTCGTTCGTCGAGGCCTCCCGGGCCGCCCTGCGGGCGCTCGGGCGGCGCCTCGCGGACGAGGGCCTCGGCGAGCTGCCGGTCGTCGTCGGCTACCTCGACCGGTCCGAGCGGGACCGGCCCCGGCTCGGCCGGCCCGCCGGCTCCCCGGAGAACGCCGCCGCCGTGCTGCACCGGGGCGAGGTGGTGCTGCGCTTCGCCAAGCACCACCTGCCCAACTACGGCGTCTTCGACGAGTACCGCTACTTCGTCCAAGGCGACACCCTGCCCGTCCTGCGCGTCCACGGCGTCGACGTGGCCCTGGCGATCTGCGAGGACCTGTGGCAGGACGGCGGCCGGGTCCCGGCGGCCCGCACCGCGCGGGCCGGGCTGCTGCTCTCGGTCAACGCCTCCCCGTACGAGCGGAACAAGGACGACACCCGGCTCGAACTGGTCCGCACCCGGGCCCGGGAGGCCGGCTGCACCACCGCGTACCTGGCGACCACCGGCGGCCAGGACGAGCTGGTCTTCGACGGCGACTCGATCGTCGTCGACGCCTCGGGCGAGGTGATCGCGCGCGCCCCGCAGTTCGCCGAGGGCAGCGTGATCCTGGACCTGGACCTCCCGGCGGCCGTGCCGGACGCCCCCGAAGGGACCGTCGACGACGGGCTGCGGATCGACCGGGTGGTGCTCTCCGAGGAGCCGCTGCCCCCGTACGAGCCGGAGGTCACCGGCGGTTACGCGGAGCGGCTCGACGACGACGAGGAGGTCTACTCCGCGCTGGTCGTCGGCCTGCGGGCGTACGTCGCCAAGAACGGCTTCCGGTCGGTCCTGGTCGGCCTGTCCGGCGGCATCGACTCCGCCCTGGTCGCCGCGCTCGCCTGCGACGCGGTCGGCGCGGCCAACGTGCACGGCGTGTCCATGCCCTCGAAGTACTCCTCGGACCACTCGCGCGGGGACGCCGCCGAACTGGCCCGCCGCACCGGCCTGGACTTCCGCACCGTCTCCATCGAGCCGATGTTCGACGCCTACATGGGCTCCCTCGGCCTGACCGGCCTCGCCGAGGAGAACCTGCAGTCCCGGCTGCGCGGCACGCTGCTCATGGCGCTCTCCAACCAGGAGGGCCACCTCGTCCTCGCACCGGGCAACAAGTCCGAGCTGGCGGTGGGCTACTCGACCCTGTACGGCGACTCCGTCGGCGCGTACGGCCCGATCAAGGACGTCTACAAGTCGGACGTCTTCCGGCTGGCCCGCTGGCGCAACCGGGCCGCCGAGGAGCGCGGCCAGCTGCCGCCGATCCCGGAGAGCTCGATCAGCAAGCCGCCGAGCGCCGAGCTCCGCCCGGACCAGGTCGACACCGACTCGCTGCCCGACTACGGGGTCCTGGACCGGATCCTGGAGCTGTACGTCGACCGCGACCGGGGCAAGGACGAGATCGTCGCGGCCGGCTTCGACGAGGAGCTGGTGACCCGCACGCTGCGGATGGTGGACACGGCGGAGTACAAGCGCCGCCAGTACCCTCCGGGCACCAAGATCTCCGCGAAGGGCTTCGGCAAGGACCGCCGCCTGCCCATCACCAACCGCTGGCGGGAGACCCCTTCCTGACGGCGCCTCCGGGCGGCCCGGGCGGAGCGGGTCAGAACGTCACGCGGGCCGCGACCGGCAGGTGGTCGCTCTTCGTCTCCGGCAGCGTCCAGGAGGAGAGCGGCTCCACGCCCTTCACCATGATCTGGTCGATGCGGGCCATCGGGAAGGACGCCGGCCAGCTGAAGCCGAAGCCGTCGCCGGCCGCGCCCTGCGTGGAACGCAGCTGCGAGGTCACCGCGTTGAGCGAGCGGTCGTTCATGGTGCCGTTGAGGTCGCCGAGCAGCACGATCCGCTGGTGCGGGTCGTGCGAGATGGCCTCGCCGAGGGCGTTGGCGCTGTCGTCGCGCTGGTTGGCGGTGAAGCCGGCGTTCAGCTTGACCCGTACGGAGGGGAGGTGGGCCACGTAGACGGCCACGTCCCCGGCGGGGGCGGCGACGGTGGCGCGCATGGCGCGGGTCCAGCCCATCCGGATGTCGACCGGCCGCGGGTCGCGCAGCGGGTACTTGCTCCACAGGCCGACCGTGCCCTGCACCGAGTGGTACCGGTACGTGTCGGCCAGGCCCCGCTCGTAGGCGGGCACCACGTCGCCCTTCAGCTCCTCCAGGGCGATCACGTCCGCGCCGGAGGCCGCGATCTGACGGGCCGTGCCCTCCGGGTCGGGGTTGTCGGCGTTCACGTTGTGGCTCACCACGGTGAGGCCCTCGCCGGGCTCGGACTTGTCGACGATCAGGCCGCCGAAGAGGTTGACCCAGACCACGGCCGGCAGCAGCAGGGCGATCAGCGCGGTCGCGGAGCGGCGCAGCAGGGCGAGGACGAGGAGCACCGGCACGAAGAGGCCGAGCCAGGGCAGGAAGGTCTCGGTCAGGCTGCCGAGGTTGCCGATCCGGTTGGGGATGTCGGAGTGGAACACCATCAGGAGCGTCAACAGCACCGCGCACAGGGCGAGGAGGATGCCGCGCCGCCAGATCCCGCGGTCGCCGCGCAGGGCCCGCAGGCGGTCCGCGAGCCGGGAGGCGGGGCCCTTGTCGTGCGGCGCGCCGCCGTTCTCGGTCTCCGTCATGTCCACCCGCGTCATCGCTGCCCGTCCTCACTGCCTTGCTCTGCGACCCGGACTCGACCCTAGGCGATTCCGGTTCGGTCGTACTCCCCGAGGGACGACAGAGCCGCGTGGCGGGTTCCTGCAGGTGGCGAGAGGCGTCCTGCTGTGACAGAACGCGCACATTCGTACGACTCGTCCGGTCGGACGTCGCGCCTGGTCAGCGGCGCGGGCGCACGCCCTCCAGAACGGCGTCGACGACCCGCTCGGCGAGGTCCGGTTCCAGGGTGGCACCGGGGCGGATGACGGTACGCAGCAGCAACGGGCCGGTGAAGAGGTCGTTGACCAGCTCGACGTCGAGGTCGTCGCGGATCTCGCCGAGCTCCATCCCGCGCCGGACGACGTCCAGACCGAGGCGGCGGCGGGGGTCGATGACGGTCTGGTGGTACGCGTCCCACAGCTTCGGGTAGCTCTGCATCTGCGAGAACACGTTGTGGAGCAGCGCCGAGTTCCGCTTGGCGAGTCCTCGCCGCCGGATCGACTCCATGAGCGCGACGAGGTCGTCCCGGACCGAGACGCCGGGAAGCACCGGATCCGGGGCCTCGACGGAGCGCAGCAGGTCGACGAAGAGCTCCTCCTTGCCGGGCCAGCGACGGTAGATGGTGGCCTTGCCGACCCCGGCGGTGCGGGCGATCTTCTCGATCGACAGCTCGGTCAGCGGCGTCCCGCCCTCCAGCAGCCCGATCGCCGCGTCGAAGATCGCCTGCTCCGCCGCCTCGCTCCGCGGCCGCCCGCGCCGGGCGGACCCGGCGCAGTCGTCGGCGGCGGACGGAGTGGCCGAGGCCGCGGGCGGGGTGGCCGGGGCCGCGGACGGGGTGGCCGGGGCCGCGGGCGGGGTGGCCGGGGCCGCCGGGGTGCCCGGAGCCGTGGACGCGGCGCGCGGGCCGCGTGCGGCGCTCGGCGCGCCTTCGACGGTGCCCTCGGCCCGCGGCGCGTCCGTGTCCGGGGCCGTGTCCGGGGCCGGGGCCGTGTCCGGGGCCGGGCCGCGTGCGGCGCTCCCGGTCCGTCGTCCGGATCCCGGGCTCGTCGCCCGTGCCCCGCCGTTCTCCTGCGCCACGTCCGCTCCGCCTCTCCGTCCGGGCCCCTGGGCCACCGCCGCCGCCTCTGCCGCTACCTCGTCACCGATTCTCCCGCCTCTGCTCGGTCACCGGGAACGGAGGAGCGCGCCGCGGGGGGCGCCGGGGTGCGGCCGGGGAGGAAGAGGGCCACGACGACGGCGCCCAGGAGGGCGACGGCGGCGGAGCCGATGGCGGTGACGTGCATGGCGTCGAGGAAGGCGTCGTACGCGGGGGCGACCAGGCCGCGCCCGGCCGGGCCCAGCTTCTCGGCGACGGCCAGGGTGGCCTCCAGGGACTCGCCGGCCGCGTCGCGCAGCCCGGGCGGGACCGCGCCGAGGTGGTCCTCGATGCCGCCGCGGTAGGTGGAGGACAGGACGGAGCCGAGCACGGCCACGCCGAGCGCCCCGCCGACCTGGCGGAAGGTGTTGTTGATCGCCGAGCCGGAGCCGGCCTTCTCGCGGGGCAGCGCCTGCATCACGGCGACGGTGACCGGCGGCATGATGTGCGCCATGCCGGCGCCCTGGACGAAGAAGACGACTTCGAGGACCCAGACCGGGGTGTCGGCGTCGAAGAAGGCGAACGCGCCCAGGCCGACGGCGACGGCGAGCATGCCGGCCGTGCACACGGCCTTCGCGCCGAAGCGCTCGACGACCAGCCGGGCCCGCGGCGAGAACAGCACCTGGGCGACGGCCAGCGGCAGGATCAGCAGGCCCGACTGCAGGGCGCTGTAGCCGCGGACGCTCTGCAGGTAGAAGGCGGAGAAGAAGGTCACGCCGAGCAGGGCGAAGAAGACCAGCGCGATGGCGGCGACGGCGGCCGAGAACGCGGGCTTGCGGAAGTACGAGATGTCGAGCGCCGGGTGGTCGGCGCGCTTCTCGTACAGCACGAACCCGGTGAGGACCGCGATGCCGGCCAGCGCGGGCACGAGGACGGTGACGTCGGTGACGCTCGCCAGCTCGCCGCCGCGGATGATGCCGTACACCAGCAGGACCAGGCCGAGGACGGAGAGCAGCACGCCGGGCAGGTCGATCCGGCCGGGCTTCGGGTCCTTGGAGTCGGGCACGAGCCACGCCATGAGGACGAGCGCGAGCAGCACGACGGGCACGTTGACCAGGAAGATCGAGCCCCACCAGAAGTGCTCCAGGAGGATGCCGCCGGTGATGGGGCCGACGGCGATCGCGAGGCCGACGCTGCCGGCCCAGATGCCGATGGCCTTGGGCTGTTCGTCGCGTTCGAAGACGTTCATCAGGACGGCGAGGGTGGCCGGCATGACGAAGGCGGCGCCGAGGCCCATGAGGGCCCGGTAGGCGATGAGCTCGCCCGGGGAGCCGGAGAGCGCGGCGAGCGCGGAGGCGATGCCGAAGACGGTGATGCCGAAGAGGAGCACCTTCTTGCGGCCCAGGCGGTCCCCGAGGAGTCCGGAGGTGAAGAGGAGCCCGGCGAAGACGAGCGTGTAGGAGTTGATCGACCACTCCAGCTCGCTCTGGGTGGCGCCGATGCCGGTGGGCGCGGGGCTCGCGATCGTCTTGACGGCGACGTTCAGGATCGAGTTGTCGAGCACGACGATCAGCAGGCTGAGCATCAGGACGCCGAGGATCGCCCAGCGGCGGCGGTGCACGGCCTCGGGTATCCGAGGCAGGGTGAGGTCAGGGGACGGCTGAGACATGGCCCTCACCCTAGACCCATTTCGATACGAGACCGTCTCGTATCGAAAAACCAAGACGGTTTCTTTACCGACACCGCGACGCGGCCCGTCGCGGGGGTGTGAACAGCACCACTCCGCCCCACTTCCCCGGCCCCCCGGCGAAGTGCCACCATGGACATGGTCCGGGGACGCCACAGGGCGCCTCGAGATGACAAAAGGAGCCGTTCACCATGACGCTTCAGGCTGCCCAGAAACCGCCCGCCGACAGCAGCAAGGCGCTGTACGGAGGGAAGGGCACCCGCCGCATCACCGTCCACGACATCGCCGCCGCCAAGACCCGCGGCGAGAAGTGGCCCATGCTCACCGCCTACGACGCCATGACCGCGTCCGTCTTCGACGAGGCCGGCATCCCGGTGGTCCTCGTCGGCGACTCGATGGGCAACTGTCACCTCGGCTACGACACCACCGTGCCCGTCACGATGGACGAGATGACGCTGCTCTCCGCCGCCGTCGTACGGGGCACCCGGCGCGCCCTCGTCGTCGGCGACCTGCCCTTCGGCTCGTACCAGGAGGGTCCGGTCCAGGCCCTGCGCAACGCCACCCGGCTGGTCAAGGACGCGGGGGTCGGCGCGGTCAAGCTGGAGGGCGGCGAGCGCTCCCTCCCCCAGACCGAGCTGCTCGTCCAGGCCGGCATCCCCGTCATGTCCCACCTGGGCCTCACCCCCCAGTCCGTGAACACCATGGGCTACCGGGTGCAGGGCCGCTCCGACGAGGCCGCCCACCGGCTGCTCAGCGACGCCAAGGCGGCGCAGGACGCGGGCGCCTTCGCCGTGGTCCTGGAGCTCGTCCCGGCCGAGCTGGCCGCCGAGGTCACCCGCTCGCTGCACATCCCGACGATCGGCATCGGCGCCGGCCCCGACACGGACGCTCAGGTCCTCGTCTGGACCGACATGGCCGGTCTGACCGGAGGCAAGGTGCCGCGCTTCACCAAGCAGTACGCCAACCTGCGCGAGACGCTCGGCGACGCCGCGCGCGCCTTCGCCCAGGACGTCACCGGCGGGGCGTTCCCCGCCGAGGAGCACAGCTTCCACTAGGCCCCACCGGACCTTCCCGGAAAGAACGACAGCCCGCCGACCGTCCCCCGTCGGCGGGCTGTCGCCCTTCCGGCACCCCCCGACACTCCTGTCGGTGGCTGTAGGCGGTGCTGTCGGTCGGCTGTCGGTGCGTTGTCGGTGGCGCCGTGTTCCCTGGTGGACATGACGCGATCACACACCAACGCCGTCGAGGTCCGGGGCCTCGTGAAGCACTTCGGCGAGACGAAGGCCCTCGACGGGGTCGACCTGGACGTCCGCGAGGGCACCGTCCTCGGGGTCCTCGGCCCCAACGGCGCCGGCAAGACCACCCTCGTCCGCTGCCTGTCCACCCTCCTCGCCCCGGACGCCGGCACCGCCTTCGTCGCCGGCTACGACGTGGTGCGCCAGCCCCGCCAGCTGCGCCGCACCATCGGCCTCACCGGCCAGTACGCCTCGGTCGACGAGAAGCTGTCCGGCCGGGAGAACCTCTACATGATCGGGCGGCTGCTCGACCTCCCGCGCAAGGACGCCCGCGCGCGGGCCGACGAGCTCCTGGAGCGCTTCTCCCTCACCGAGGCCGCCAAGCGCCCCGCGATGAACTACTCCGGCGGCATGCGGCGCCGCCTCGACCTGGCCGCCTCGATGATCGGCCGGCCGGCCGTGCTCTACCTGGACGAGCCGACCACCGGCCTCGACCCCCGCACCCGCAACGAGGTGTGGGACGAGGTCCAGCGGATGGTCGCCGAGGGCGCCACCGTCCTGCTCACCACGCAGTACATGGAGGAGGCGGAGCAGCTCGCCAGCGAGCTGACCGTCATCGACCGCGGCCGGGTCATCGCCCGGGGCGGCGTCGACGAGCTGAAGGCGCGGGTCGGCGGCCGCACCCTCCAGGTCCGCCCGGCCGATCCGGCCGACCTCTCCGCGATGGCGGCGGCGCTCCGCGAGACGGGCCTCGACGGCATCGCGGGCGCGACCGTGGTGCCCGACGAGGGCGTGCTGTACGTGCCGATCCTCAGCGACGAGCAGCTGACCGCCGTCGTGGGCCTGTTCGGTGCCCGCGGCTTCGGCATCGCCCACATCGGCACCCACCTGCCGAGCCTCGACGAGGTGTTCCTCGCCATCACGGGGGAGAAGACCTCCGCCACCGACGCCGCCCACGACGCGCTCGACCAGGAGGTCGCCGCATGAGCACCACCACCCTGCCCCAGTCCCCGGTGGACACCCCCGGCCCCACGCCCGCCCGGCAGGCGTCCGGCGACGCCGACGGCCGCATCGGCCTGCGGGCCAACCTGCGCCACATCGGCGCCCTGGTCCGGCGCAACGCGCTCCAGATCAAGCAGGACCCGGAGTCGATGTTCGACGCCGTCCTGATGCCGATCATCTTCGTGCTGCTCTTCGTGTACGTCTTCGGCGGCGCGATCGCCGGCAAGGGCAACAACGACCAGTACGTGAACTACGTCGTGCCCGGCCTGATGGCCATGATGGGCATGAACATCGCGATGGGCGTCGGCACCGGCATCAACGACGACTTCAAGAAGGGCGTCATGGACCGGTTCCGGACCATGCCGATCGCCCGCTCCTCGGTGCTCATCGCGAAGATAGTCGTCGAGCTCGGCCGCATGCTGATCGCCACCGCGATCCTGCTGGGCATGGGCTTCCTGCTCGGCCTGCAGATCCACACCTCGGTGCTCCACCTGTTCGCCGCGATCGGCCTGTCCGCGGTCTTCGGCGCCGCCCTGATGTGGATCTTCATCCTGCTCGGTCTCACCATGAAGACGGCCCAGGCCGTCCAGGGGATGGCGATGCTCGTGCTGATGCCGCTGCAGTTCGGGTCCTCGATCTTCGCCAAGCCGACCACGATGCCCGGCTGGCTGCAGACCTTCACCGACTACAACCCGCTGTCCAACCTCGCCGACGCCGCCCGCGGCCTGATCAACGGCGGCCCCGTCGCCCACTCGGTGTGGATGACGCTCGCCTGGGCGGCCGGCCTCACCGTGGTCATGGCGCCGCTCGCGGTCGCCAAGTTCCGCAAGAAGACCTGATCCTCAGGGGGACTCAGGACTCGGCGCGCCCGTTGATCGCGTCGGCGCGTACGAGCAGGGCGGCGGCCTCCTCCAGGGAGAGGCCGCCGCCTTCGGCGTACGCGGCCTCGAACTCCGCCCCGTCGCCGAGCGCGGCACGGGCCAGCTCGGAGGCGCGCGCCAGGTTCTCCCGCTCGATGGGCGGGGACAGGTGCCCCGGTGGACGCAGTCCCTGGGCCGCGCCGAGCAGCACGGCCGCCGTGCGGGCCCCGGGGCCGCCGAGCCCCGCCAGCGCCCAGGCGGCGGTCATGAGATGGACCGAGGGCATCTGCGGCGCGACCATCAGCGACAGGGCGCCCAGGGAGCGCTCGTAGGCCCGCCGGGCGAGCCCGAAGGCCACGTCGTACCGCTCGTCGAGGTTCTCCACCCAGCCCAGGCTGCCGAGGGTGAAGCCCTCGAAGATGGAGAGGGTCTGCGAGCGGAACTCGTCGAGCAGCCGCTCCAGATGGCTCCGGGCCTCCTCCAGGCGCCCGGTCCGGCCGAGCAGCATCGCCAGGAAGATCCGGGCGGCGAGCATCGGCTCGTGGCCGCGCCCGTGTTCGCCCTCGACGACCTCGCGCAGGATCTTCTCGGCCTCCTCCACGCGTCCGGTCTCGATCAGCATGTCGGCGTAGCGGGCGCGCAGCAGCGCCATCTGGGACTGGGCGCCGACCCGCCGCGCGTAGTCGATGGCGGCCGCGAAGTCCTCGGCGGCGCCGTGGAACTCCAGGCGCCGCTCGCGCGCCTCGGCTCGCGAGGACAGCGCCTCGGCCGCGCCCCAGGCGTCGTCGAGCCGGACGAAGATCCGCAGGCTCTCCTCGGCGTCGGCGGCGGCCTGTCCGGCCAGGTCGGCCCGGTTGGCGAGCAGGTTGGCGCGCAGCTGCAGGGCGTTGCCCAGCTCCCAGTCGTACCCGTAGCGGCGGCAGGCGGCGACATGGGCGTCCAGGGCCTCGCCCATGCGTCCCGGTTCGGCGATGAGCAGGACGGCGAAGACGGCGAAGGACCCGGGCAGCCGGCAGGTCTGGGGCAGCCCCGGTGGATACAGCTCGTTGATCCGGCGCAGCCGCACGATCCCCTCCGGGGTGGTCCACCGCCCCGTCTCGTGGTCCATGTTGAGCAGTTCGATCAGGCGCACGCCACGCCGCGCCTCCCACAGCCGGTCCTCGTCGAGCGGCGGGGGCCCGGCCGTGATCGGCTCGTCCAGCGGTACGACGGGGGCGGCGTCGGGTCCGAACGGGTCGGGTCCGAGGGCGGTGACGGACTCGGACCAGTGCAGGGCGTCGGCCCGCAGGTCGCGCATGGTCCAGTACCAGAGCAGGGAGTGGACGAGGACGAGCGCCTCGTGCTCGTCGCGTGCGGCGACGGCCCGCCGCAGGGCCGTGCGGACGTTCCCGTACTCGACGCCGAAGCGGGCGAGGGCGGACGTCTGCCGCGGCCCGCGCAGTTCGGGATCGGTCAGCCGGGCCAGCTCCCGGTAGTACACGAGATGCAGCCGCTCCGTGCCCTCCCGGTCCCCACCCTCGTCCAGCCGCTCCCCCGCGTACTCGGCCACCGTCTCCAGCAACCGGTACCGCATCCCCCCGCCCCCCTCGACCGCCACCACCAACGACTTGTCGACCAACGACCCCAGCACATCCAGCACACCCGGCCCGCCCGGCCCACCCACCGAACCCGCCCCGCAGACCACCTCGGCAGCCTCCAGATCACACCCACCCGCGAACACCGAAAGCCGCCGCAACACCACCCGCTCCGGCCCGTCCAACAGATCCCACGACCAGTCCACCACCGCCCGCAACGTCTGCTGCCGCGGCAACACCGTCCGCGCCCCCGACGTCAACAACCGGAAACGATCATCCAACCGCTCCGCGATCTGCCCCACCGACAACATCCGCAACCGAGCCGCCGCCAACTCCACCGCCAACGGCAACCCGTCCAACCGCCGAACGATCTCCTCCACGCCACCCCGCTCCCCCTCCACCACGAACCCCGGCCGCACCGCAGCCCCCCGCTCACCGAACAACCGCACCGCCACCCCCAACGGCAACGGCCCCAACGAACGCACCACCTCCCCCGGCACCCCCAACGACTCCCGACTCGTCGCCAGCACCGTCACCCCCGCACACCCCGCCAACAACACCTCCACCAACCCCGCCACCGCACCCACCACATGCTCACAGTTGTCCAGCACGACGAGCATGCGCAGCCCGGCGCAGTGCTCGACCAGGCGGCGGGTCGGGTCGTTCGGGTCCTCGCCGAGGCGCAGTTCCTCGGCACCGGCGCCGCGCAGGACGGTCTCGCGGGCCCCGACGGCGCCGAGGACGGCCTCGGCGACGGTCTCCGGGTCGGTGACGGGCGCGAGCTCGACGAGCCAGACGCCGTCGGGCCAGTCACCGCCCACCCGTTCGGCGGCCTCCTGCGAGAGCCGGGTCTTGCCGACGCCACCGGGCCCGAGCAGGGTGACCAGGCGGGCGGATCGCAACTCCTGTTCCAGTTGCGCCAGTTCGACATCGCGCCCGAGGAAGCTGGTGAGCCGGGCCCTGAGGTTGCCGACGGGCGCCCGGACAGCGGGTACGGCCGCGGGCAGTTCCAGCAACTCACCGTGCAGGGACCGCAGTTCGGCCGACGGATCGGCGCCGAGCCGATCGGCGATCTCCCCCCGGACGACGTCGTAGGCCGCCAGGGCCTCGGCCGAGCGCCCGACGTCCCGCAGCGCCCGGATCCGCAGGGCCTGGAGGGGTTCGTCCAGCGGACGGGCCTCGCACAGCGCGGTGAGCTCGGGCAGCACGGCGGCCGCGTCGCCGAGTGCGAGGGCGGCCGCGAGCCGGGCCCGGCGGGCGTCCAGCCGGCGGGCCTCCCAACGGGCGGCCTCGGCCCCGCGGTCCGGGAGGTCGGCCAGGGCCGGCCCCTTCCACAGCGCCAGGGCCTCGTCGAGGAGCCGGGCGGCCGCCGCGGCGCGCCCGTCCTCCCCCTCGCGTACGCCCTCGGCGACGAGCCGCTCGAAGCGGAACAGGTCGACGTCGTCCCGCGCGGCGTCCAGCCGGTAGCCCCCGTCGGTGGAGACGACCCGCTCGTGCCCCAGGGCCCGCCGCAGCCGCCCGACCAGCGCCTGGAGCGCGGCGACGGCGTCGGCGGGCGGCTCGGCCCCCCAGACCTCGTCGACGAGCACCCCGACGGGGACGGCCCTGCCCGCCCGCAGCGCGAGCGCGGTCAGCAACGCCCGCACCCGGGGCCCGCCGACGGCGACGGCGGACCCGTCGGGGCCTTCTGACGTGTGAACCCGGGCCGGGCCGAGGACGAAGTAGCGCACGGGCCCCATTGTCCGTGAGCCGGCCGAGGGCCCGCGCCCGCACCACCCACCGCCACCACGAGCGGAGGATCAGTCCGGTCTTCCTCGCGATCGCCGCCGTGATGGGAGTCACCGGCTGGGCCGTGTGGACGGACTTCGCGGCCTCGCCGGGCCTGGCGGTCTTCCTCTTCGTGACCTCGGGGTGGATCGTCTCGCTCTGCCTCCACGAGTACGCGCACGCCCGCACCGCGCTGCACAGCGGGGACATCACGGTCGGTGCGAAGGGCTATCTGACCCTGAACCCGCTCGCGTACACGCACGCGGTGCTGAGCGTCGTCCTGCCGGTGCTGTTCGTGATCATGGGCGGGATCGGTCTGCCGGGCGGCGCGGTCTTCATCGAGCGGGACCGGGTCAGGGGCCGCTGGAAGCACAGCCTGATCTCGGCGGCGGGCCCGCTGGCGAACGCGCTGTTCGCGGTCGTCTGCACGGCGCCGTTCTGGCTGGGGGCGCTCGACGGCGTGCCGGTGGCGTTCCGGTACGCGCTCGCGTTCCTGGCGTTCCTCCAGGTGACGGCGGCGCTCCTGAACGCGCTGCCGGTGCCGGGGCTCGACGGCTACGGGGTGGTCGAGCCCTGGCTGTCGTACCGGTTCAAGCGCCAGATCGAGCCGTACGCGCCGTACGGCTTCTTCGTCGTGATCGCGCTGCTGTTCGTCCCGGCGGTCAACGGCGCGTTCTTCGACGGGGTGGACGCGCTGATGCAGGCGCTCGGGGTGCCGGAGCTGTCGCGCTCCTGCGGGTCGGCCCTGTTCCGCTTCTGGGAGTCGGCGCCGGACGTCTGCGCGGTCTAGCCCTCGGCGGAGGCGGAGGCCGCGGACGCCTTCGCACGCCGGATGTAGTACCAGGCCATGTTCGAGGAGAGACCGGCCAGCAGCACCCAGACGATGCCGAGGAAGCTGCCCTGGACGAAGGAGACGACGGCCGCGGTGACGGCGAGCGCGCAGACGACCAGGGCGTAGAGGGCGAGGCGGGGCATGGAGGTCGGCTCCTGTCGGATACGGCGATGGTGCCCGTCCAGTGTCCCCCATGCCCGGACCGCGCCCCGCCCGGGACCCGGCCGGGCGGGGGCGGGGAGACGGGCGGGTGCGCGTCCGGGTGCCCGGACGCGGCTCAGACGTCGGTGACGCGCAGCCCGGCGTGCGCCTTGTACCGCCGGTTCACGGAGATCAGGTTGGCGACCAGCGACTCGACCTGGTGCGCGTTGCGCAGCCGCCCGGCGAAGACGCCGCGCATGCCGGGGATGCGCCCGGCGAGGGCCTGGACGATCTCGACGTCGGCGCGGACCTCGCCGAGGACCATGACGTCGGTGTCGATCTCGTCGATGGAGGCGTCCTGGAGCAGGACGGCCGACAGGTGGTGGAAGGCGGCGGTGACCCGGGCGTCGGGCAGCAGCGCGGCGGCCTGCTCGGCGGCGGAGCCCTCCTCCGGCTTGAGGGCGTAGGCGCCCTTCTTGTCGAAGCCGAGCGGGTTGACGCAGTCGACGACCAGCTTGCCGGCGAGCTCGCCGCGCAGCGCCTCCAGGGTCTTGGCGTGCCCGTCCCACGGCACGGCGACGATCACGATGTCGCTGCGGCGGGCGCACTCGGCGTTGTCGGCGCCCTCGACGCCGAGACCGAGCTCGTCGGCCGCGGCCTGGGCGCGGTCCGCGGCACGGGAGCCGATGATCACCTTCTGGCCGGCCTTGGCGAGCCGGTAGGCGAGGCCGCGCCCCTGGTCGCCGGTGCCGCCGAGGACGCCGACGACGAGCCCGGAGACGTCGGGAAGGTCCCAGGGGTCCTTGGGCGCGGGGGCGGCGGAGGCGGGGCTGCTGGAGGAGGGCGAGGAAGTCATGGCCCCGACATTACCGACCGGTCGGGTCGATGGGCCCCGTACGGGTGAGAGTTCCGCGAACGCCCGCGCGCGCCCCCGGCGGGGGCCCATGATGCGGGGCCATGGACGCCGTACGTGTCGCGCTGCTGCGCGAAGTGCTCGCCGGTACGCAGTGGCCGGCGGCGGCCCGCCGCTTCGCGGGCTCGCTGCGCTCCTCGGTCGTGTCGCACGGCGGCGGGCTGCTGCTGGTCGGGACGGAGGAGTACGAGCCCTGGCACCTGGCCGCCCATCTGGTCGACGAGTCGGCCTGGTCGGGCTGCCCGGAGCTGGCGCCCACCCTGGTGAGGCACCGGGTGCGGCCCGGCGACCCGGCGCACCTGGCGGTCGGTCTCGGCAGGATCGAGACGGCGGGCCGGGGGGCGACGCTGCTGATGGTGGCGCCGTCGCGGCCCGCCGAGGGAGTGCTCGAACGGATCCATGACGCGCGCAGGGCGGGGGCGACGGTGCTGTCCCTGGACGGCGGCGACCCGGAGCTGCAGGGCCTGGCGCACGAGACGCTGACGGTCGCGGCGGACGCGGAGGTGGACCTGGACACGGTCCAGCACCTGGTGAGCGCGGCGACCGGCGAGAACTGCCTGCCGCCGCCGGCCCCGCGCGGGCGCCCGCGCTTCCGGGACCGTCTGTCCCGCCTGGCCGACCGGCTCACCGCCCCGCCGCCGGCCCGGTGGTGAACGGGCGCACTGCCCGATCCGGCGCTAATTCGGTTGCCCCGGGACCGCGCCCCGGCTGAGCATGGCGCCTCGTGACCCGTCTGCTCCGCCTCCTCCCCGACCTCGCCCCCTGGCGCTCCTCCCCCGACTTCCGGCTCCTGTGGGTGCAGGGCCTCGTGGCGTACTTCGCCGGCTTCATGGCGCTGATCGCGCTGCCGCTCCAGATCAAGGACCTCACTCACTCGCCGCTCGCGGTGGGCGCGATGGGGGCCGTGGAGCTCGTCCCGCTGATCGTCTTCGGGCTGTACGGCGGGGCGCTCGCCGACGCCGTGGACCGGCGCAGGGTGATCGTGGCGACCGAGGCGGGGCTCGCGCTGCTGGCGCTCGTCCTGTTCCTGAACGCGCTGCTGCCGCAGCCGCTGCTGTGGCCGCTGTACGTCGTCGCGGCCGGGGTCTCCGCCCTGGCCGGGCTGCAGCGCCCGGCGCTGGACTCGCTGATGGCCCGGATCGTGCCGCACGAGCAGCAGACCGCCGCCGCCGCGCTGAACTCGCTGCGCTGGCAGCTGGGGTCCATCGCGGGCCCGGCGCTGGCGGGTCTCGTCGTCGCGTACGCGGGACACGCCCCGGCCTACGCGGTCGGGGCGGCCGGCTTCGTGGTGTCGGTGCTGCTGTGCCGCCGCCTGTCGCCCGCGCCCCCGGCGCGGGACGCCGAGAAGCCGTCGCTGCGCGGGATCGCGGAGGGCGCGCGGTACGCGTGGTCGCGGCCGGTGCTGCTGGGGACGTACGCGATCGACCTGGCCGCGATGTTCTTCGCCTTCCCCAACACGATCTTCCCGTTCCTCGCGGACGACCTGGACGCGGAGTGGTCCCTGGGCCTGATGTACGCGGCCGGTTCGGTCGGCTCCCTGGTGCTGGGGCTCACCAGCGGCTGGACGTCGAAGGTGCGGCGGCACGGGGTGCTCGTCGTGGCCGGGGCGACGGGGTGGGGTCTGGCGATCGCGGCGGCGGGCTGGTTCGGGAACGTGTGGCTGGTGCTGCTGTGCCTGGCGTTCGCGGGCGCGGGCGACATGCTGAGCGGGCTCGGCCGGTCGACGATCTGGAACCAGACGATCCCGGAGGAGCTGCGCGGGCGCCTGGCGGGCATCGAGGTGCTGTCGTACAGCGTGGGTCCGCAGCTCGGCCAGGTCCGGGCGGGTGCGATGGCCGGCTGGACGGGCACGCGGGCGGCGGTCTGGTCGGGCGGGGTGGCCTGCGTGGCGTCGGTCGGCCTGCTGTGCCTGGCGCTGCCGAAGCTGCTCACCTACGACGCCGCGACGGACGAGGACGCGCTGGCCCGCAAGGCCGCGGCCGTCGCGTAGGGCGCTCGGCCCCGCGCGACGGCCTGGGCGGGCGTCCTCAGGAGTCCCCGCGGCGCGCCGCCCACCCGCGCAGGGACAGCACCGCGAGGACGAGGACCCCCGCCGTCTCGACGGCGAGCGTGGGGACGACCAGCTCCCCTTCGACGACCTCCTCGAAACCGAGGAGACCCGTGGTGAGGCTCAGCACGAGCGCTCCCAGGGTGCCGGCCGTGAAGAGCGCGGTGACCGCGGCGACCGGCTCCAGGAAGCGGGCGGGCGTCACGAGCAGGGCCGCCGCGAGGACGCAGCCGACGATGCCGTTCAGCAGGAAGAGCACGCCGATGGTGGCGACGTACCGGTAGCCGTCGCCCCAGAGGTAGAGGTGGATCGCGGCCATCGCGGCGGTCAGGGCGACGCCGGTCAGGCGCAGCAGGACCGTCACGGCGGTGCTCCTAGTAGCCCGTGCCCGGGCTGTCGCCGTTGCCATGGCCGTTCCCGTCGCTCGGGGTGGTCGGGGTGGTCGGGGTGGTGCCGCCGGTCCCGCCGACGGTGATCTGTGTCTTCATGCCCAGGTCCTTGTGGCTGTCGACCGGGCAGTAGACCTGGTAGGTGCCGGACTTCAGGGTCACCGTGAGGGTGGCCGATTCGCCCGGGGCGAGGGTCTCGGTCCGGTTCTCCGTGCCGCCGCCCTCGATCTCCAGGGCGTGCTCGTGCTGCCCGTCGTTCTTCGCGACGAAGGTGTACGGCCCGGCGTGGAAGGTCTGCTGGGAGAGCGTGATGTGGAAGTCGGTCAGGTCGGCCTTCACCTGGGTGGCCGCCGTGGTCCCCGAGGTCCCCGAGGACGGGGCCGGGGCCGGGGCCGGGGTGCTGCTGCTGCCGCTTCCTCCGCCGCCGCCTCCGCAGGCGGCCAGGAGGGCGGCGAGGGCGGCGCCCGACAGGCCGAGGGCGATGCGGCCGCGGGTGCGGTGGTCGCGTGGGGTGCTCGGTGTTCCGGTCATGGTTCGGTCCTCCACAGGGGATACGGCCGGGCCGGCCGAAGGGATTGCCCGCGGTCGGACGGACGTCGGACGGACAATGGGACCCAGGCAATCCCTTCGGGGCCGCGGAACGTATCCACGGGTATGCGGCACATGGGCGCTTCCCTCGGGCAGGTACCCGACGAGGCACTGCTCTCCGGTCTGACCACGGGCGACCAGGAGATCGCGGTGGCTTTCGTGCGCCGTTTCCAGCGGACCGTGTTCGGGGTGGCCGTCGCCGTCGTCGGCGATCCCCAGCTGGCCGAGGACATCGCCCAGCAGACCTTCGAGCGGGCCTGGCGGCACGCCCAGGTGTACGACCCGCGGCGCGGCTCGGTGCGGACCTGGCTGACGACGATCGCGCACAACCTGGCGATCGACGCGGTACGGGCCCGGCGGGCCAGCCCCGTGGCCCCGGAGGACCTGGACGCGCTGCTCGGCGCGATGACGGACACGCCCGAGCGGTACGCGGTGGCGGAGGAGGGCTCGGAGCGGGTGCGGCGGGCGGTGGCGACGCTGCCGCGCGAGCAGGCGCGAGCACTGGTGATGGCCGGGATCTACGGGATGACCGCGCGGGAGGTCGCCGCGCGGGAGTCCGTTCCGCTGGGCACCGCCAAGACCCGGATCAGGGCGGGAACGGCGAAGCTGCGGGCGGCCCTGGAGCGGGAGGAGGAGCGGTGAGCGGCGTGGGGTGCGAGCGGCTGCGGGAGCTCGGTGCCGAGCTGGCGCTCGGCGTCCTGCCGGCCCGGGAGCGGGCCGAGGCGGTGGCCCATCTGGACCACTGTCCGGAGTGCCGGGAGCACGTGGAGCAGCTGACGGCGGCCGGCGACGGGCTGCTCGGACTGCTGCCGGAGGCCGAACCGCCGGTCGGCTTCGAGAGCCGGGTGGTGGCGGCGCTGGCTCCGGCCCCGGCGGCACGGCGGCACGGGCGGCGCCGGCTGCGGCTGGCAGCGGCGGCGGTGGCCGCCGCCCTGGCCTGCGGGTTCGGCGGCTGGGCGGTCGGCACGGTGGTCCAGGGCGCGCCGGCGGTCTCGACGGATCCGGGGCGTGCGGCGCGTCCGGGGCTGTTCGAGGCGGCGCTGGTCTCCCCGGCCGGGCACGAGGTCGGCCGGGTCTTCGCGCACCAGGGGGAACCGGGCTGGGTGTACATGTCGGTGGACCTGGAGGGAGCGGGCCGCGGGCCGGTGCGGTGCGTGCTCGACGGGTCCGACGGCGGCTCGGCGGTGCTGGGGTCGTTCGCGCTCAAGGACGGGTACGGCTACTGGGCCGCCCCGGCCCGGGTGGGCCCCGCGGCGCCGGCCGGGGTCCGGCTGCTCGGCGCGGACGGGACCGTGCTGGCGACGGCCGCGTTCCCCGCGAACGGGGCGTGAGGGCCCTGGGGCCGGGCGGTCCGGTGGCCTAGCGGTCCTGGTCCGACGGGCCGCCGCCCTCCCCGCCGCCCTGCTTGTCGTGCCAGCGCGGGTCGGTCTCCCACTCCAGGTTCCGTTCCCGCGCCGTCTCCATGGCGTGGGCCGCCTCCTCCGGGCTGGCGTACGGGCCGAAGCGGTTCTTGGCCGGGCACTCGGGGCCCTCCTCGACCTTCTTGTGCTCCAGGCAGTAGTACCACTCGCCCGGCTTGCCCGCCGTGCGCTTCTTGAACAGGGCCATCGTCGGCTCCTTCCTCTGTCGCCATGCTGCCCCAGACGCGGTCGTTAGACTCGCTGACATGTCTGGCCAGTCGCTTCTCGTACCGGGGGAGCTCTCCCCCCACCGTTCCGTTCCGGGGTCCATCCGCCGCCCCGAGTACGTCGGAAAGCCCGCCCCCACCCCGTACTCCGGGCCCGAGGTGCAGGACTCCGACACGATCGAGCGGATGCGGATCGCCGGCCGCATCGCCGCGCAGGCGATGGAGGAGGCCGCCAAGCACATCGCTCCGGGGGTGACCACGGACGAGCTGGACCGGGTCGCGCACGAGTACATGTGCGACCACGGGGCCTATCCGTCGACGCTCGGCTACCGCGGCTTCCCGAAGTCGCTGTGCTCCTCGGTCAACGAGGTCATCTGCCACGGCATCCCCGACTCGACCGTCCTCCAGGACGGCGACATCGTGAACCTGGACGTGACCGCGTACATCGACGGCGTCCACGGCGACAACAACGCCACCTACCTGTGCGGCGAGGTCGACGAGGAGTCGCGGCTGCTCGTCGAGCGGACCCGCGAGTCCCTGAACCGGGCCATCAAGGCGGTCAGGCCGGGCCGGCAGGTCAACATCATCGGCCGGGTCATCGAGTCGTACGCCAAGCGCTTCGGCTACGGCGTCGTACGCGACTTCACGGGGCACGGCATCAACTCGTCGTTCCATTCCGGGCTGATCATTCCGCACTACGACTCGCCGCACCACACGACGGTCATCCAGCCCGGCATGACGTTCACGATCGAGCCGATGCTGACCCTGGGCACCCACGAGTACGACATGTGGGACGACGGCTGGACCGTGGTGACCAAGGACCGGAAGCGGACGGCGCAGTTCGAGCACACGCTCGTGGTGACGGAGACCGGGGCCGAGATCCTCACGTTGCCCTGACCCGATCGAGGGGTAGTTTTTTACCGACAGGACGTCGGGAACCAGTTGACTTAGGCAAGCCTAACTTGGCAGGATCATCCTGGCCATGATGGTTCCCGACCCCCGACGGTCCCGGAGGCACGCCTTGGACACGCCCTTCTCGACGCTCATCCGCACCGCTTCGCACGAGCAGCACACGGAAGCCGAGTCGTCGACGTTCATGAGCGATCTCCTCGGCGGCCACCTCGCCGTGGACGCGTACGCGCGCTACACGGAGCAGCTGTGGTTCGTCTACCGGGCCTTGGAGGAGGGCGCCGAGGCCCTGAGGGCCGACCCCGTCGCCGGGCCCTTCATACAGCCGGAGCTGTTCCGCACGGCCGCCCTGGAGCAGGACCTCGCCCATCTGCGGGGCGCCGGCTGGCGCGCCGGGCTCACGGCCCTGCCGGCCACCGAGGCGTACGCGGCGCGGGTCGCCGAGTGCGCCCGCGACTGGCCCGCCGGATACGTGGCGCACCACTACACCCGCTACCTGGGCGACCTGTCGGGCGGCCAGATCATCCGCGACAAGGCGGAGCGGACCTGGGGCTTCGCGCGCAAGGGCGACGGCGTGCGGTTCTACGTGTTCGACGCCATCGGCAACCCCGCCGCCTTCAAGCGGTCCTACCGGGAGCTGCTCGACGGGGTGAACGCGGACGACCTGGAGAAGCAGCGGATCGTCGACGAGTGCAAGCGCGCCTTCGACTTCAACGGCGCGGTCTTCCGCGAGCTGGCGGGCGAGTTCCCGCTCAGCGCCGCCTGACGGCGGCGGACAGGGGGCCGGGCACCCCGCCCGGCCCCGCCCTCAGACGGCGAGCGTCCGCTCCAGGCGGACGCGGCCGCCCAGTTCGACGATGCCGTCGGGGCCGGGCGCGGTGAGCAGCTGCGAGCCGCGCCCCTGGGTGATGTTGAGAGCCCGGCCGAGCTCCGCCGTGAGCAGCAGCGCCGCCGCGCCCGTCGCCTCGTCCTCGTCGATGCCGTCACCGCGCCCGGGGAAGGCCCGCGCGCGGATCCGCCCGGCCGCCTCGTCCTCCCAGGCCCAGGCGTAGATCCACTCCCCCGGCTCCGGGATGTCCAGGGCGTCGACCTCGGCGGCCGTGGCGTAACGCTTCAGCGTGCGCGGCGGGGCCCATTCGGCGCGGGCCTCGATCCAGGTGAACTCGCCGTCGCCGCGCACCCACACCTCCCCGGCCGGAGGGCAGATGACCTCCAGGTCCAGCAGCCAGGCCGCGCCCACGAGCGGGTGCCCGGCGAAGGGCAGCCGCAGCCCCGGGGTGTAGATGTCGACGACACCGCGCTCCGGGTCGTCCACGAACACGGTCTCGCTGAAGCCGAGCTCCTTGGCGAGTGCCTGCCGTGACGCCTCGTCGGGGTGGCCGCGCCCGTCCCGTACGACGCCGAGGGCGTTGCCGTGCCGGCCGTCGCCCGCACAGAAGACCCGCAGGACGTCGATGTCAGTGACCGTCGTGTTCATGGCGGAATTGAAGCATCCAGACGCCCGTTCGCGCCGGAGCACCACGAAGGGGCCGCACTCCTGGGGGGTACGGCCCCTTCGCGTCGGGGGAAAGACAGAAACCGGCTGCCCGGCGGCGCACGGCGATCACGACGCCCGCGCCGGTAGCGGCGGCGAGGCCGGCGGCGGCCAGGAGGGGGCCGGTGGGGGTGTCCGCGCCGGCCTTGGTGAGCTTCGCGGGGAGCGCGGCCAGGGTGACGACGCCGTTCCTCGCACGCCAGTAGCCCGTTCTTCTTCTGGCTACTGCGCAGGACCCGTCGCAGGCAAGGTGGTTGGGCATGAACATCCGGACGACCCCGCGGATCCCCGGGCGCCGCACCCGCGCGCTCCCCGTGCCCGTCCCGCCCGGCTCGGCGGTCGCCGAGGCCGTGGGCCTGCGGGTCGCGCGCGGACGGCGCGCGGTGCTGGACGGTGTCGACGTCGCCGTACGGGCCGGGGAGGTGCTGAGCCGGGTCTACCGGCAGCCGGTGGAGGCGTTCCCGCATCCGCGGACCGGCGTCCCCGTCGTGCTACCCGCGAGTAACCACAAATCACGACAATCCACCCCACTTGACCATCCCTTGACCAATCCCTGAGCCTCCCATGAGGCAGCCGTGACCGGGCCGTGTCCGGCACCCCGGTCCTGAGAGCTGAATCACTGGACGGGTGGGTATGGCTGAGGTAAGCCTCGGTTAAGTTAGGTCCGCCTCACCCCGTCCCCAGCGCCGTGTCCCCGAGTGGAGCCCTCATGCGAGCCGTCCGTCTCACCGTCGTCACCGCCGCCGTCACCGCGGCGACTCTGGCCGCCGCCACGGGCTGCACCCAGAAAAGCGACGGGAAGTCGGAGGACGGCGCGGTCCAGGTGATCGCGAAGGACGACTCCTGCGAGGTCTCGAAGAAGGACTTCCCGGCCGGTCACCTCAAGCTGAACGTGGAGAACCGCGGCAGCAAGGTCACCGAGGTCTACGTCCTGTACCCGGACGACCGGATCGTCGCCGAGCGCGAGAACATCGGCCCCGGCACCAAGGCCTCCATCACCGCCGAGATCAAGGCCGGCGACTACGAGATCGCCTGCAAGCCCGGCATGAAGGGCGACGGCATCCGCCAGAAGGTCACCGCGACCGGCGCCGGTGCCGCCGCCGTCAAGCGCTCCCCGGAGATGGACGCCGCCGTCGCCGCCTACCGCCAGTACGTGCAGGCGCAGGCCGACTCCACCCTGCCCAAGGTGAAGACCTTCACCGACGCGGTCCGCGCCGGTGACGTCGAGGCCGCCAAGAAGGCCTACGCCGACTCCCGCATCGGCTGGGAGCGCACCGAGCCGGTCGCCGAGTCCTTCGGCGACATCGACCCCAAGGTCGACGTCCGCGAGGACGGCCTGGAGGCCGGCCAGGACCCGGCGAAGGACTGGACCGGCTGGCACCGCCTGGAGAAGGCGCTGTGGCAGGACAAGAAGATCGGCGACCGCGAGAAGCAGCTCGCCGACCTGCTCGACAAGGACCTGGCCGACTGGCAGAAGCGGGTCGGCAAGGCCGACATCACGCCCACCTCCATGGCCAACGGCGCCAAGGAGCTCCTGGACGAGGTCGCCACCGGCAAGGTCACCGGCGAGGAGGAGCGCTACTCGCACACCGACCTGGTCGACTTCAAGGCCAACGTCGAGGGCGCCCAGAAGTCCTTCGAGCTGCTGAAGCCGGTCGCCTCCAAGAACGACCCCAAGCTGGTCGCCGAGCTCGACGAGCAGTTCGCCGCCCTGAACACGCTGCTCGACAAGTACCGCACGGACAAGACGAGCTACGTCTTCACCTCGTACGAGAAGGTCGGCAAGGAGCAGCGCAAGGAGCTGTCGGACGGCGTCAACGCGCTGGCCGAGCCGCTCTCCAAGCTGGCCGCCGCGGTTGTGAAGTAGAGGGGGACGACCGACATGAGCACGCCTTCGGACGAGAGCGCCACGCAGAGCGCCACGCAGAGCACTGAGCAGGCCGGACAGGACGGCGCCGGGCAGGGCTCCGCGCCCTCCCGTCGCAGCGTCATCGGCTGGGGCGGGGCCGGGCTCGCGCTCGGCGCCGTCGCCGCCGGCACCACCGTCGCCCTGACCCGGGGCGACGGCGACGCCACCGCGCCCGTCGCCGAGAGCGGCGCGGCCGTCCCCTTCCACGGCACGAACCAGGCCGGCATCGCCACCGCCGTCCAGGACCGGCTGCACTTCGCGTCCTTCGACGTGAAGACGAAGGACCGAGCCGAGCTCATCCAGCTCCTGAAGGACTGGACCCGGGCCGCCGAGCGCATGACGGCCGGCCGCGAGGTCGGCGAGGGCGCCTACGGCGGCCTGCCGGAGGCCCCGCCGGACGACACCGGCGAGGCGCTCGGCCTCAAGCCGTCCCGGCTCACCCTCACCATCGGCTTCGGCCCCTCGCTCTTCGACGGGCGCTTCGGCCTCGCGGGCAAGCGGCCCGCGGCCCTGGTGGAGCTGCCCAAGTTCCCCGGCGACAACCTGGACCCGGCCCGCAGCGGTGGCGACCTGTGCGTCCAGGCCTGCGCGGACGACCCGCAGGTCGCCGTGCACGCCATCCGCAACCTGGCCCGCATCGGCTTCGGCAAGGTCGCGGTGCGCTGGTCCCAGCTGGGCTTCGGCAAGACGTCCTCGACGACGCCGGACGCCCAGACCCCGCGCAACCTGTTCGGCTTCAAGGACGGCACCCGCAACATCGCGGGCACCGAGACCGACCGCCTCGCGCAGCACGTGTGGGTGGCCGGCAAGGGTGCCGAGGGCCCGGCGGCCTGGATGGACGGCGGCTCGTACCTGGTCGCCCGCCGGATCCGGATGAACGTCGAGACGTGGGACCGCACGCCGCTGGCCGAGCAGGAGGACATCTTCGGCCGCGACAAGAAGGAGGGCGCGCCGGTCGGCAAGGCCAAGGAGCACGACGCGCCGTTCCTGAAGGCGATGAAGCCGGATTCGCACGTGCGCCTGGCGCACCCCGACTCCAACGGCGGGGCGACGATCCTGCGCCGCGGCTACTCCTTCACCGACGGCACGGACGGCCTGGGCCGCCTGGACGCGGGCCTGTTCTTCCTCGCGTACATGCGGGACGTCCGCACCGGCTTCATCCCGGTGCAGACCTCGCTGTCCCGCAACGACGCGCTCAACGAGTACACGCAGCACGTGGGTTCGGCACTGTTCGCGATCCCGCCGGGCGTCCGTGACAAGGACGACTGGTGGGGCCGGGCGCTGTTCGCCTGAGTCGCGTACAACCCCGTCATCCAAGAAGGGACCGACGTGTTCGGCAACTATCTGATCGGCCTGCGCGAGGGTCTTGAGGCCAGCCTGGTCGTCTGCATCCTCATCGCCTACCTGGTGAAGACCGGACGCAGGGACGCCCTGCGGCCGATCTGGATCGGCATCGGGGTCGCCGTCGCGCTCGCGCTCGCCTTCGGTGCCGGCCTCACGTTCGGCTCGCAGGAGCTGACCTTCGAGGCGCAGGAGCTGCTCGGCGGCTCGCTGTCGATCGTCGCCGTGGTCCTGGTGACCTGGATGGTCTTCTGGATGCGGCGCACCGCGCGGCACCTGAAGACGGAGCTGCACGGCAAGCTGGACGCGGCGCTCCAGATGGGCACGGGCGCGCTGGTCGCGACCGCGTTCCTGGCGGTCGGCCGGGAGGGCCTGGAGACGGCGCTGTTCGTGTGGGCGTCGGTACGGGCCTCCTCGGACGGCACGTACGCGCCGCTGATCGGCGTGGTCCTCGGTCTGCTGACGGCCGTGTTCCTGGGCTGGCTGTTCTACCGGGGCGCGCTGAAGATCAACCTGGCGAAGTTCTTCACCTGGACCGGCGGCATGCTGGTCGTGGTCGCCGCCGGTGTGCTCGCGTACGGCGTGCACGACCTGCAGGAGGCGGACTTCCTCGGCGGCCTGTCGACCAAGGCCTTCGACATCTCCGCGACGATCCCGCCGGACAGCTGGTACGGCACGCTCCTCAAGGGCGTGTTCAACTTCCAGCCCGACCCGACGGTCCTTCAGGTCACGGTGTGGGCCGCTTATCTGATCCCGACGCTCGCCGTGTTCCTGGCCCCGGTAGGGTCGGGTCCGTCCAAGCGGGTGGCGAAGCAGAAGGCGACCGAGACCGATGAGAAGGCTGAGGCGACCGGCGCGGAGGCGACCGGCTGACACGCTCCTCGTGGCGGCGACGGCTCTCGTCCTCGCCCTGACCGCGAGCGGCTGCGTGACGGTGCACGGCGAGCGGGAGCTGACGCCCGCCGCGACGAAGGCCGAGGCCGAGCAGGCCCTCAAGGACTTCACCGACGCCTACAACAAGGCCGACAAGGCGTACGACCCGGCCCTCGACGCGGGCCGGGTCACCGGCCCGATGGGCGAGATCAACCAGGCGGGCCTGACGTCGCGCCAGAAGTCCACCCCGGGCGGCAACCCGGACCACCGGCCGCTGGAGCTGACGGACGCCAGGTTCGCCATCCCCCGCAAGGCCGGCTGGCCGCGCTACTTCGTCGCGGACACCGACTCCAACCGGGACACCGACCAGGGGTCCGGCGACAACCGCTGGCTCCTGGTCTTCGTGCGCGGCGGGGCCCAGCAGCTCTGGGAGGTCGCCTACCTGTCGATCCTGAGCGCCGGCGACGTCCCCGCGTTCCAGAGCGAGGCGGGGTACGCGGTGCCCGTCGGCGCCGGTTCCCAGGGACTCGCGGTCGCGCCGCAGGAGCTCGGCGAGCGGTACGTGTCGTTCCTGAAGGACGGGGCGGCCGGGCAGCAGGGGCCGTTCGCCCCCGGCCCGCACACCACCGAGTGGCGGGCGGCGCGGGAGAAGGACGCCAAGCGGCCCGGGCTCGTCACGCAGTACGTCGACCGGGCCGACAGCACCGGGGACTTCGCGCCGCTGGGACTCGCGACGGAGGACGGCGGGGCGCTGGTCTTCTTCGCCACCCGCTACTTCGAGCGCCAGACGGCGGCGCAGGGCTACCGGCCGAAGGTCGGCAAGGACGTGAAGGCGCTGCTGACCGGCGAGGTCAAGAACACGGTCACCAAGCGGTGGGTGTCCAGCCAGACGGTGCTGGTGAAGCCGGCGGGCACGGAACGCGACGCGGTCGCGGTCGTGGGCCGGCTCCAGGGCGTGACGGCGGCGGAGGGGTCGTAGCCCCTCGGACCGCGGGGCCGCCCGGCGGACGGGCGGCCGGGTCCTCCGCGCCGGCTCAGCGGCTGAGCGGCCAGGCGGTCTCGTGCTCCGCGGACTCCCCCTGCTCGGCCCGCGCGGCCGCGTGGCGGGCGCAGGCGTCGGTGAGGGACTCCAGGAGGTTCAGCGGCTCGGGCAGCGGGTGCTCGGGGCCGCGGACCCAGGCGAGGACCGGCTGGCTGCCCTCGTCACCGGCGAGCCGGGACGGCGGCACGAGCACGTAGCTGCCGCGGCAGTGCCAGCGGAGCCCCGGATGCTCGTCCATGGTCTCGGGGTGGCAGTCCAGCTCGCAGGGCCACCACTCGTCCTCGTCCTCGGGGGTGCCGCGGGTGGCGGTGAAGAAGAGCATGCGGCCGTCTTCGTCGCGGTCCTCGGCGGCGCCGGAGACGGCGACGGGGCCGACCTCGACGCCCTCGGCGAGCAGCCGGTCGAGCGCGGCCTGGCCGGCGGCGAGGGGGACGTCGAGGACGTCGTGGACCATGCCGGTGGCGGTGACGAAGTTCGCCTCGGGCTGGTTGCGGGCCCAGCGCTCGATCTGGGCGCGGTCGGTGGTCGACTGGGTCTGCCAGGCGAAGGAGACGGGGTGCCGGGCGGGGGTGGGACAGCCGATCCGCTCACAGGAACAGCGGTAGCCGACGGGGTACGCGGCGGGGGCCAACGGCATCCCCGCGGCGGCGACGGCCAGGAGCGCGTTCTCGCGGTCGTTCTCGACGTCGGCCGCGCTCCGCTTGGGGCGCCTGCGCAGCCACTGTGCGAGTTTGCTCTCCGTGCCGCGGTAGCGGCCGATGCCGTCGCCCATCTATCCCCTCACACCTCGTGCTCGCCCGTTCGGTCCCACGGGCTCTCCATGGTCCCACCATCCTGCGCCTCGGGTGACCGGAGTCGGGAACCGGGGGGTGGGCCGGTTCTCACGGACGGGCGCCGAGACCGCGCAGGGCGTAGTCGACGAGGGTGTCCGCGTAGGCGTGGGTGAGCGGCTGCGTGCGGTGCAGCCAGCGGTGGTGCAGGGGTCCGACGAGGAGTTCGAGGGCGATGCGGGGGTCGACGGAGGGGTCGACGTCACCGGCGGCCTGGGCGGCCTCGATGCGGCGCACGTACTGCTGGAGCGCGGGTTCCAGGAGCCTGGCGGTGAACTGGGCGCCGAGGTCGGGGTCGACGATGCCCTCGGCGGCGAGCGCGCGGGTGGGGCGGTCGTAGACGGGGTCGTTGAGCTCGTCGACGGTGGCCCGCAGGACCAGCTTGAGGTCGGCGGCGAGGTCGCCGGTGTCGGGGATCTCACTCTCGCCGCTGCCGCCGGCCGCCTCGTTCGCCTGCTCGGCCAGGTCGAGGAAGGCCTCCATGAGGACGGCGGGCTTGGAGTTCACCGGCCACCAGCGGTAGATGGTCTGCTTGCCGACGCCCGCGCGGGAGGCGATGCCCTCGACGGTCGTCCTGGCGTAGCCGTGCTCGGAGACGAGTTCGAGGGCGGCGGCGTAGATGGCGCGGCGGGAGCGCTCGCTGCGGCGGGAGGAGTCGGGCGCCTTGGAGTCGGTCATGCCGCCAACCTAACAGTCAGCGAGACGTCTCGTCTCGCCACCTGCTCTTCATCGGAACCACCCGAACGGTCCACTGCGCGCGGCCCTCGGAAGGCGGACCATGGGCTCAACGCTCAGCGACCGTAGAGGAGCCCTCTTTGCGCCACACTCCGCGCGAGGCCTCGCCCCGCCGTTATCTGATGTGCCCACCCACGCACTTCAAGGTGACCTACTCCATCAACCCCTGGATGGACCCCACGAAGCCGGTCGACCTGCCGGTGGCCCTCGCGCAGTGGGAGGACCTGCGCGACCGCTACCGCGCCCTCGGCCACACCGTGGAGCTGCTCGACCCGGGTCCGGAACTGCCGGACATGGTCTTCGCCGCGAACGGCGCCACCGTGGTGGACGGCCGCGTGCTCGGCGCGCGGTTCGCACACCCGGAGCGCTCGGGCGAGGCGTCCGCGCACCTGGACTGGTTCCGCAGGAACGGTTACCCGGACGCGGACGTTCGGGTGCCGGAGCACGTGAACGAGGGCGAGGGCGACTTCGCCGTCACCGACTCCTGGATCCTGGCCGGCCGGGGCTTCCGCTCCAGCCCGCTCTCGCACGACGAGGCCCAGGAGTTCTTCGGCCGCCCGGTGATCGGCCTGGAGCTGGTGGACCCGCGCTACTACCACCTGGACACCGCGCTGTGCGTCCTGGACGACGCCCGCGACGAGGTCATGTACTTCCCGGACGCCTTCTCCCCCGGCAGCCGCCGCGTCCTGGAGCGCCTCTTCCCCGACGCCCTGATCGCCGGCGCCGAGGACGCCGCAGCGCTCGGCCTGAACGCGGTCAGCGACGGCCGCCACGTGCTGCTCCCGCAGGCGGCGGTGGGACTCTACGGCCCGCTGCGGGAGCGCGGCTTCGAGCCGGTCGGCATGGACCTGGGCGAGCTGCTCAAGGGCGGCGGCAGCGTGAAGTGCTGCACCCAGGAGCTGCGCCCCTAGGGCGTGGCCGACCCGCCCTGGCCGCCCGGACGGACCCGCTCCGTCAGTCCGTCTCCGGCGGCCACGGGTCACCCCAGTCGGCGTCCCGGGCCTCCTTGTACAGGGGCCCGTGGCGCTTGGTGACCGTCTCGCGGGCGAGCCCGTCCGGCCCGCAGAGCTCCAGCAGGACCTGTCCCTTGCGGATCTGCGGGCGACGGGTGATGCGCGAGGTCGTCGGCGTCACCGGGAACCGCGCGGCGGCGACGTACGCGTACTTCTCGTCCTCGTACGGCAGCGAGCCGCCCTTCACCTGCCGGTGCAGGGAGGAGCGGCTGACCCGGGCGGAGAAGTGGCACCAGTCGGTGCCCGGCACGATCGGGCAGGCGCCGCTGTGCGGGCAGGGCGCGGCGACGGTGAAGCCGGCCTCGACGAGGGCGGACCGGGCGGCGATGATCCGCTCGTACCCGTCGGGGGTGCCCGGCTCCACGACGACGACGGCCTGCGCGACGCGGGCGGCCTCGGCGACGAGCGTGGCCCGGTCCTTCTCTGTCAGCTCCTTGAGCACGTACGAGACGGTCACGAGGTCCGTCTCGTCGAGGCGCAGCGCGGTGCCGACGCGCTCGCGCCGCCAGTCGGCGTCGAGGACCCCGGTGGCCAGTTCGCGCCCGAGGGTGAGCGCGGGCTCGGCCCAGTCGAGGACCCGGGTACGGGGCGGGGCCTCGTCCCACAGTTCGGCGACGGCCCAGGTGGCGGCGCCGGTGCCGCCACCGACGTCGGTGTGGGTGGCGGGCACCCAGTCCGGGGCGGCGTCCCGCAGCGCGGCGAGGGCGCCCCGGGCGGCCTCGAAGGTGGCGGGCATGCGGTAGGCGGCGTAGGCGACCACGTCGGACCGGTCGCGCAGCACGGGCGCGTCGGTCGGGGTCGTCCCCCGGTAGTGCGCGATCAGGCGCTCGACGGCCCGGGCGGCCTGCGAGGGCGGCAGCCCGCCGACGACGCCGGCGAGGGCGGCGCGCAGGGACTCGGCGGAGGCGGGGGATCCATTCACCGCACGATTCTAGGCGCCGCCACGGCCCGGGACGCTCCTGGCCAGGACGGCCGTCGTCCGGGCCCGTGCCCTGGGGCCTGTCGTCAAACTCCCGCCTGGCCCGCGGCGCCTGGCACGCGCTCTCGCCGCACCGGGTGAAAGTCCGAGTACGTCCAGTACGAGGGCTTCCACCCGGCACGCCGAGAGCACGCACCAGACGCCGCGGGGCCGCCCTTCGGGCGACGACGGGAGTGTGACGACAGGCCCTAGCGGGACCGGCCGCCGCCCTCCGTCACGGACGGGGCGACCGGGCCCGAGGACGGTGGCGGGGCCGGCCTGGGCGTCGGGTGTTCGACGATGCCCGGCGGGCGGGCGGGCGGCTCCGGAGCCGGACTCGGCACGCCGCCGGGGAGCACCCCCAGCAGGTACGCGGCCGCCACGGCCGCCGCCGCCCCGAGCCCCGCGAAGGCGAGCCGCCGCACCCGGCGCGTCCCCCGGGTACGCCCCCGCGGCGGCTCGTCGCGGCGCAGTTCGCGGGAGGTGACGAGGGCCGCGCGGGCGGCCAGCGCGGCGCGCAGCCGCTCCTCGACCGGGGAGTCGTGGTCCCCGGCGAACGGTGTCTGCGGTCTCATCGGCCCGCCTCCAGCTTCTTCTCCAGCGCGTCGAGCGCCCGGCTCGCGGTGGACTTGACGGTGCCGCACGAGAGCCCCAGCGTCCGCGCGATCTGCGCCTCGGTCAGCTCCGACCAGTAGCGCAGCACGAGCACCTCGCGCTGGCGCCGGGTCAGCTGGGCGAGGGCGTCGAGCACGTGTCGGTGCTCCTCCGCGAGCAGCAGCCCCTCGTCGACCGGTGCTCCCGCGCCCGGGTGCGGCGGGGTGTACGCGCGCGCGGTGCGGCGCCTGCGCAGGACGGAGCGGGCGGCGTTGACCACGGCGGTGTGCAGGTACGCCCCGGGGTCCTCCAGCCCGCCGAGCGAGGTGCCGTGGGTGCGGCACAGCGCGGTGAAGGCGTCCTGGACCACGTCCTCGGCGGTGTGCAGGTCGTCCACCAGGAACAGCGCGAGCCGGACCATGTCGAGTCGACGTGCCCGGTACAGCTCGGTGAGGGTCGGCGGTGGTTCGTGGCCGTGCACCGGCTCGTCCGCGCACGCGGGTCCGACCGCCCGGAGGCGGCGCCCGCGTACCGGCGCCTCGCCGACCGCCCGGGACAGCCGGGCGAGCAGCCGTGGCCATCGGAGGGGCAAGGGGCGGGGGCGGGGGCGGGGGCGGGGGCGGGGGCGGGGGCGGGGGCTGGATATGGCGTACGACACCTGCACGTCCTCGGTCGATCCGTCGCGGGAGGGGTGGGGGACGGGACCGGGCCCGGTCCCGTCCCCCCACCCCGTCGGCGTTGCCGCTCGCGTTACTTCCGGACGCCGGTGCCGGGCGAGATCACCCGGGGCGCGGTGTCGGCCGGGGCGGGTGCGGGCGCGGCGGTGGAGCCGGGCGCCGCGGCCCCCTTGGCCGGGGAGGCGACCTTCGGGGCGGGGGCGGGCGCGGGGGCACCGGGCGTGGACACGGCCGGGGCGGCGTCGGGCGCGGTGGCCGGCGCCGGGGCCGGGGCGGGCTTCGTGCCGGAGTCGGCGAAGGCCTGCGCGGCGAATCCGCCGCCGAGGAGCAGCGCGACACCGGCGACGAGGCCCAGGGCCCGGGGGCGGCGGAGGTTCCGCTTGGAGTGGACGGACATGAGATCTCCCGAGGAAGGGGGACGGAACACGGTCTGGTGGATCCGGCCGACCAGGTGATCAGGTGGTGGGCCGGAGCCGGTGGATCGGTCGAAGGGCGCCTTCAACCCACCAGACGTGCGTCTCCCCCGGAGGTTGCGACCCGCCCCGGAATTCTTCCGCCGGGACCTGGGGCGGCCCCGGGTCCGGGGGCGCCCAGGTCCCGGGTCCGGGCGGCCTAGGCGCCGGCCGGGGCCCCGACGTCCCGGCCGTGGGCCGTGCTCCAGGCGGACATCGCGAGGTTCCACTGGGGGCCGGTGAGTTCGGTGAGGGAGGCGGGGAAGAGGCCGTCCTCCTCCTTGGCGATGTGCGCGTGGAGTTCGTCGACGGCCTCGGCGAAGGCGGTGCGCTGCTCCGGGTCGTCCAGGTCCAGGGCGGAGAGGAAGGCGGCGAGCTCGCGGTGCTCCCGTTCGAGCGCGTCGACGTAGCCCGCGTACTCCTCGTTCTCGCTCATGACGCGGAAGAGACCCGCCTCCTCGCCCGCCCAGTGTGCGCGCAGCAGCACCGCCATCTCGGCGGCGAGCGCGGCGGCGCGGGTGCGGTCCCCGGCCGCCAGGGCCCGGACGGCGTCCCCGCCGAGGTCGGTGACGGCCTCGTGCTCGGCGATGAACTCCTTGATCAGGGGAATGTCGCGGCACCCGCAGTAGTGGCACATGCCCCGGATCGTCACATCAGGGGTTCCGCTTCTCCGCTGCGACGCGCCAGGGGCGGCAGAGCAGCAGGAAGCAGGCGACGGCGGCGACGGCGCAGCAGACCTGGACGACCGCCATGGGGACGGCGGTGGTCTCGCCGGCGATGCCGACGAGCGGCGAGGCGACGGCTCCGATGAGGAAGGAGGAGGTGCCGAGCAGGGCGGAGGCGGAGCCGGCCGCGTGCGGGGTGCGCATGAGGGCCTGGGCCTGGGTGTTGGGCAGGGCGAGGCCCATCGCCGACATCAGCACGAAGAGGCCGGCGGCCACGGCCGCGAGACCGGGCTCGCCGAAGACGCCGGTGGTCATGAGGAGCAGGGCGACGGAGGCGAGCAGGATGATGCCGAGGCCCCAGCCGAGCACCTTGTCGAGGCTGACGCGGCCGACGAGTAGCCGCCCGTTGATCTGGCCCACGGCGACGAGGCCGACGGAGTTGAGCCCGAAGAGCAGGCTGAAGGTCTGCGGGGAGGCCCCGTAGATCTCCTGGACGACGAAGGGCGAGGCGGAGATGTAGGCGAAGAGGACGGCGAAGGCGAGCCCGCCGGTCAGCATGTAGCCGGCGAAGACGCGGTCGGCGAGCAGCCCGCGCATGGTGCGCAGGGCCTCGCCGACGCCGCCCGCGTGGCGCCGCTCGGGCGGCAGGCTCTCGTGGAGGAAGCGCCAGACGACCAGGGTGAGGACGACTCCGACGCCGGTGAGGACGTAGAAGACGCCCCGCCAGTCGGTGATCCGCAGGATCTGGCCGCCGATGAGCGGGGCGACGACCGGCGCGACCCCGGAGATCAGCATCAGGGTGGAGAAGAAGCGGGCCATCTCGACGCCGTCGTACAGGTCGCGGACGACGGCGCGGGCGATCACGATGCCGGCCGCGCCCGCGAGGCCCTGGAGCAGCCGGAAGCCGATGAGGAGGCCGGCGGAGGGGGCGAGGGCGCAGACGGCGGTCGCCAGGACGTAGACGATCATGCCGATGAGCAGCGGCCGGCGTCGGCCCCACTTGTCGCTCATGGGGCCGACGACGAGCTGACCGAGCGCCATGCCGGCGAGGCAGGCGGTCAGGGTGAGCTGGACGGTGGCGGCGGGTGCGCGGAGCACCTCGGTGACCTCCGGCAGGGCCGGCAGGTACATGTCCATGGAGAGCGGCGGGAGGGCGGTGAGACCGCCCAGCACGAGGGTCACGAGCAGCCCCGCCCTACGGGCGGTGGCGGCCGGTGCGTCGGCTATGTGGGCTTTGGTGGTGGTCCGGCCGCTCTCCGGCATTGCTGCTCCGTTTCGTTGAATCCTTCCTTATGTTAGGCGGGGGTGAGCCCGGGGTCGCCCGCCTCGGTGACGAAGGACGCGGCGGTGGTGACCGGGGCGCCGGGGACCGTCACGGCGGAGACGGTACGGAAGTCGGCCCGCGCGCTGTCCTGCCCGAGCGCGACGGTCACGTAGCCGCGCCGCCCGTCGTAGAACTTCAGGTGGGGGTTGGCCCGCGTCAGGTTGCCGTAGTTGGAGGGCCGCTCGCTGCCGTCCTTCCCGCTGCTGATGGACGTGGTGACGATCTCGGTCCCGAGGGTCCGGGAGCCGGGGTCGCGGAAGTCGGCCTTGATGTCGAGGCCGTACGCGACGTGCACGTCGCCGGTGAGCACCATCAGGTTCTCGACCCCGGCCGCCTGCGCCCCGGCGAGGACGCGCTGCCGGGAGGCGGGGTAGCCGTCCCAGGAGTCCATGGACAGCTTGTACGCGTCGGTGGGGACGCTGCGGCGCTCGGCGAGGACGACCTGCTGCGGGACGACGTTCCAGCGGGCGCGCGAGTCGCGCCAGCCGTCGATCAGCCAGCGCTCCTGGGCGGCGCCGGTCAGCGTGCGCGCGGGGTCCTCGGACTCGGGTCCCGGGACCTGCCAGCCGTCGCCGTACGCCTGGTCCGAGCGGTACTGGCGGGTGTCGAGGATGTCGAACTGGGCGAGCCGCCCGAAGCGCAGCCGCCGGTACAGCCGCATGTCCGGGCCCTGGGGCCGCTGGGGGCGGCGCAGCGGCTGGTTCTCCCAGTAGGCGCGGTAGGCGGCGGCGCGGCGGATCAGGAACTCCTCCGGCGGCACGTCGTTCTCGGGGGTGTCGCCCGCGTAGTTGTTCTCGGTCTCGTGGTCGTCCCAGGTGACGACGAAGGGGTGGGCGGCGTGCGCGGCGATCAGGTCCGGGTCGGACTTGTAGAGCGCGTAGCGCAGCCGGTAGTCGTCGAGGGTCAGCGTCTCCTTGGCGAAGACGCCCGGAAGGACCCGGTCCTGGTAGGCGCGGGCACCGCCGGCGCCGTTCACGGCGTACTCGTAGAGGTAGTCGCCGAGGTGGAAGACGACGTCGAGGTCCTCGTCGGCGAGGTGGCGGTAGGCCGTGAAGTAGCCGTCGTGGTAGGCCTGGCAGGAGACGGCGGCCAGCTTCAGACGGGTGTTGTGCGCACCGGGAGCGGGCGCGGTGCGGGTCCGGCCGACCGGGCTGGTCCAGGACCCGACGCGGAAGCGGTAGAAGTAGACCCGCCCGGGCCCGAGGTCCGGGACCTCGACGTGGACGGTGTGGTCGAACTCGGGATGCGCGATCGCGCTTCCCCGCCGGACCCCGCGCCGGAACAGCTCGTCGTGGGCGAGCTCCCACCGGACGGTGACCCGGCTGCCGGCGGGCAGGCCGCCGCCCGTCTCGTACGGGCGGGGGGCGAGCCGCGTCCACAGCAGCGCGGACCCGGGCAGCGGGTCTCCGGACGCCACCCCCAGGGTGAACGGGTCGTCGGAGATGCGGCGCGGGTCGAGCTCCGCGGCGGCGGCCGTGCCCGCGGCGGGCAGGTTCACGGCGAAGGCGAGCGCGGCGGCGGCACCCGTGACGGTGAGGAACCGGCGCCTCCCGAAGTCCCGTGCGGCGGCGCGAAGTTCCTCGGAACGTACCTGACTGGTGGTCATGTTCCCCTCCCCTGAAGGATGCTGTCCGTCCGGTATTGCAAGGGGGCGGGACGACCTCACGTTGTCGGGTACAGAACATCCACGTGTCGGACGGATGAGTTCATGGGGCACGGGTCTGCCGTACGCTGCGCGCCCATGAGCATCGCAGTGGTGACGGGAGCGGGGTCGGGCATCGGCCGGAGCGTGGCGCGGGCCCTGGCGGAGGCCGGCTGGCAGGTGGCCCTGGCCGGCCGCCGCCTGGCCCCCCTGGAGGAGACCGCAGCCCCCTTCCCCGCCTCGGACGTGCTGTGCGTCCCCACCGACGTGACCTCCCCCGAGCAGGTCGCGGCCCTCTTCGAGGCGGTACGGGACCGGTTCGGCCGGGTCGACCTGCTCTTCAACAACGCGGGTACGTTCGCGGGCGGCGGCGTCCCCGTGGAGGACCTGGACCACGCGACCTGGCGCTCGGTGGTGGACGTCAACCTGACGGGGGCGTTCCTCTGCGCGCAGGCCGCCTTCCGCACGATGAAGGACCAGGCGCCGCAGGGCGGCCGGATCATCAACAACGGCTCCATCTCGGCGCACGTGCCGCGCCCGCACTCCATCGCGTACACGGCGACGAAGCACGCGATGACGGGCCTGACGAAGTCCCTGTCGCTGGACGGGCGCCCGTACCGGATCGCCTGCGGCCAGCTCGACATCGGCAACGCGGCGACGGAGATGACGGCCCGCATGCAGACCGGCATCCTCCAGGCCAACGGCGAACTGGCGGCGGAACCGGTGATGGACGCGGCGGACGTGGCGGCGACGGTGGTGCACATGGCGGCTCTGCCGCTGGAGGCGAACGTGCAGTTCGCGACGGTGATGGCGACGGCGATGCCGTACATCGGGCGGGGCTGAGCCCCGCCCGGGGAGCGCTGCCGGGCGGGCCCGGTCAGGCCTGACCGGTCTCGAACCGCGACACCTTCCCCCCGTCGACGGTGAACCGCCAGGCGGTCCGCATGGCCCCCCAGGTCTCGTTGCTGTAGGTGGCGACGAGGGCCCGCCCGCCGTCCGCCTCCGACTCGACCTCCATGCGCCCCGAGGAGGAGAAGATCTCCCGCTCGGTCCAGTCGGCCACGTCCCGGTCCGACCCGTCGTCGGACATGGTCACACCGGGCGCGAGGACCTCGGAGAAGGCCTGCCGGTCGTTGGCGTTGAGCGCGGCGACGAAGGCCCGCACGGTGGGATCGCTGAGCTGGTCCACGGAAAGGGTCATGCACCACCCGTACACCGGGGGAGGCCGCGGCCGGGGGTCCCACACCGGGAGGGGCCCCCTCACGGACCAGCGAGGGCCTTGAGGGGCAGACGAGTCGGGCTGTACGCCGGGTTCTGTGCTCGGACCACGAGTGTGATGCCGCATCACATGGCTGGTTTCTGTGAGTTCCGTACCGCAGGGATCGGGCAGAATCGGTGAGCTTCACACCAGTGCCGGAACCGGCCGTGCAAGCCGCCCCATGGTGCGGCCGCCGGCTCGTCAGGCGAGCGAGGACAAAGGGAAGACCATGCTGGCGGGGTTGGGCCTGGGAGCTGTTGAGTCGGAGTTCTACCGCCTCTTTCTGACGCGGCTGACGTCGACCGCAGAGTGTGTCGGTGACTCGGTGGGCCTCTCCGCGCAGGAGGCCTGCCTTGTCGCAGAGCGGCTCTTGTCGCTGGGCTTGCTCGCCGGGACCGCAGGGGGAGAGCTGCGTGCCGTCCATCCGGTCCTGGCCTGTCATCCCCTGTTGGAACGCGCCGAACTGCGCCTGGCACGTCAGCAGAAGGAACTCGAGCTGAGCCGTGCGGCGGTCGATGAGCTGGCCTCCGAGATCGGCTCGGAGAGGGCCTCCTCCCTTGCCGAGGCGCAGGTGCACCGTGGAGCCGCCGCGGCCTGGTCGTTTCTGGAGCAGATCGCGGCCACGGCGTCGACGTCGGTGCAGTGCATGGCCGCCGCCGGTGCCGCCCCGGGAGTAGGGGAGACCTCCGACTACACGGCGATCGGCGAGCTCGCGGCCTTCACCGCCCGGCGGGGCACCCCCGTGCAGCTCCTGCTCCTGGAGAGCATCGACATCCTGCCCAGCCTGGTGGACGGCGCCCACACGATGGCAGCGGCCGGTGTCGAGATCCGCACCGTGCCCACGCTCCCCGTCTGGGTGTTCATCGTCGACGACGAGTACGTCGCCACCGCTCTGGACCCCGCCGACAACCAGGCAGGGATCATGGTCGTCCGAACACCGGGGGCGGTCGCGGCCGCTGCCGACCTCTTCGTCCGTCACTGGCGCGGAGCCGCACCGCTTGCCGCTCCCGATCACCAGACCCCCCGCGACCTGATGCAGAAGCATCGCGATCTCATCGCGCTGCTCGCCGACGAGGTGAAGGACGAGGCCATCGCGCGGCGCCTCGGCGTATCGCCGTCGACCGCACGACGCCGCATCAAGGACCTCTGCCGCGAGTTCGAGGTGAGCACCCGCACTCAACTGGTGGTCAGGGCATGCCGGATGGGCCTGCTCGACTGATCCCGGCGGTGGGGCGATGCGGATGGGTCCGGCGCCCCGATCCCCTCTTGATGATCTTGGTCACCTGTGCTCACGCCAGAGCTCGCCACGCCAACCTGCACGGAGACACCCCAAGGCCTCCTACGGTGGTGACAGATCGCAGGCCGCAGCGCCTGAACGCGCAGCGACGTTCCTCATCGCGGTCATCCCACCACCACCGAAGGGTCGCTCATGCCTGCCCGCATGCCCGCAAAGCCCACGAGGACCTCTGCATTCCGCCTCGACGCGGTCCTGGTATCCCTCTCCCTCGCCCTGCTCCCCGCCTCCCTGGCAATCCCGCAGGCCCACGCCGCAGGACGAGGACAGGTGTGCTTCTTCCTCGACACCGACGGCGCGGGCGGCGCCGGACACGCCGGCTGGGCCGTCAAGGACACCGCCCGCGCCGACCACTACATCTGGGGAACCTTCCAAGGGCCGACCACGCAGCAGCCCCTCGCCATGGGCGCTCGCATCGCAGGCGGAACCTGGCGGGAGCTGACTGCGAAAGGCAGCATCCTCGCCCCCTCGAAGTACGAGTTCTACCGATGCCAGACAACCGCGAGCGGCAGCATCGCCCCCGCACAGCGCACCTACCGAGCTCTGGCCCGCACGAGCTACGACCTCCTCACGAACAACTGTCTGACGGGCGCCGGCGAGATCTTCCGGGCCTACAGCCCCGCCATGAGCACACGGCACCTTCCTGACGGCCTGGGAGGCCGCCCCAACGGAGGCGGTCTGAGCCCGACGTACTACATCAAGACCCGCCTCACCTCACATGCCGGCGGCTGGGGCCCGGTCAACCGGTACTGATCACGGCGCACCGCACCGAGGCACTCCGTTTCCCGCTGATGTGTCCTTCGCACACCTGACTCTCCACGGAGGCATGAAGTCATGCGAAAAACCCTCCTGGTCCTCGGCCTGGCCCTGGTAGCCGCCTTCGGAGTCGGCTATCTGGCCCTCCGCGACAACCAGCCACCACGCCCACCGGACAGCGGCAAGCCTCCGGGCGCCCCCTCACTGCCGTACAAGCCGGGTGGACCCCTGCCCGCCCAAGCGGCCGACGTCGCCCAGGACCTGGCCTCCGGCGATGCCGCCACCCAGCGGGCGGCACTCACCCCGGAACTGGATCACGCTCTGGAGGCCGGCCGCCTTCTCCCCGAGGGAACCCGCATCGACCTGAGCGAGGACAGCTGGCACGAGGCCAACGGCTACGCCAACGCACAGGCCACCCTGACGAAACCAGGGAAACCCGCACAGCACGTCCTCATCGGGTTCGCCAAGCGGAGTACCGGATGGCGCATCACCGTAGTGGAGGTCCTGAAGTGACGGGCCATTCGATCCGGAAGCGCGTTGTCGCCCTCTGTTCCACCCTGCTGACCCTCCTCGGCCTCACTACGGTGCTTTCCGGGACCGCAGCGGCGGCCCCCGGCCCCTGTTCCGCGGGCGGCAAGGTCGTACAGGTCGAGCCTCGCGGGCCGGTGGCGAACAGTACGCCCGTCCTCTTCGTCCACGGCATCAACGCCGGAGCCGACACCTGGAACCAGCCCGAGGGGGTGTACCCGGCCGACAAGGCGCAGAAGGCAGGCGAGGCATACCGGCCGGGGAAGGGATCCTTTCCCGCGAGAGTCGCCCACCTGGCCCGGGTCACGGCGTGGACCTACGACTACCACGCGGCCCAGCCCGAATGGGTCACGGACCGTCGCATCGGTCCGGCGCTCGCGGACGCCGTCAACTGCCTGGCCCGAGCGACCGGCCACAAGGTCGTGGTCGTCGGCCACTCCATGGGCGGCCTCGCCACCCAGTACGCAGCCTCACGCTCCGACGGCCGGTCCGACGGCAAGACGTGGCAGAACATCGCCGAGGTCATCACCATCGGCACGCCGACGATCGGCTCCCCACTCGTCACCGCCCTCCAAACGGGCACGGACCTGCTCAGCATCTCCCGTGACCCCGTACTCATGACGCTCAACGCCGTCCTCAGTTTCTGTGCGGGATACGACCTCACGCACGAAGACGACATCTGCGATGCATTCACAGCCCTCAAATCTCCCCAGGGCCGTGCGCTGAGGTACCGCTCGGCCGAAATCGCCAAACTGCCGCCCTGGCCCAAGGAACTGCCCGTCCGGGCGATCGCGGGCGACATCAGGTTCACCCTGCCCCGGGGGCCTTTCGACGTCTCCCCGCCGCCCGAAGTGGGAATCGGGGACATCGCCGTCACCCGCGACTCCGCCACCGCGTACGCGAACATGACCGGCGAGCCGCACGTCCTCACCTGCCGCCCGAGCGGCTGGAAGGTTCTCGAGAGCGGCTGCAACCACATCAACATCAAGACCGATCCCGCCGTCATGGAGACGGTGATCAAGCAGATCGAACGCATCCGGGGCACACAGCCCGTCAAGCCCGTCCCCACGAACCCGTGCCCCACCCGCGCGGAACTGAAGACGGCAGTCACCCGCACCTTGCAAGCCCCCTCCGAAGTCCACCTCGGAGACAGCAAGTGCTACCCCGGCTGGTCGGCCGTCATCTGGGGAGACACTCCCGCCACCGACTCCGTGATCATCACGGTCTTCACCCGTACGGCCGGCCGGCTCAAACTGGCCACCCACCTCGTCCCGGTCATGGAGGACGACCACGACCCGGACTGGGTCCGTGACTGCGGCCGGCTCCGAGGCATGAAACCCCCCGCCCGGCTGGTCGAGTTCACCGGCTGCCCGGCCACAGCCCAACAACCGACCACGACCACCATCGACGGCGCCGCGGCCCTGGGACTCATCCGGCGGCACCACTTCAGCACCACTGTCACCGCAGAGGAGATCACCCGCATGGCCGGCCCGCTGCGCGCCGTTCAAGCCGCCTGCGTCGGCAGCGCCAACGGCAACTGCGTCAGCGTGTTCTTCTTCCACGGCAACAGGTACGTGGGCCAGGCGACCGGATCCGGGCAGCTCCGCCTCACCTCGCAGAACGGCACGGAAGCCACGCTGACCCGTCCGATCTTCAAGGACACCGATCCCACCTGCTGCCCCTCAGGAGGAACCGAGACGCATCGCGTCCGATGGGGAGGCAGCGCTGTTGTGGCCGGCCCGTCCCTTCCCCACTTCGAACCGGCAGACGAACCGCTGTAGGTCCTCTCCGTTGCCCGGCTGGGCCCGGGAAACGACGAGTGCGCAACCCACGACGGCTACGGCGGTCCACATTCAAGACGAGAAGGAGAACTCTCATGGCCCGATGCACGTCATGCCCTGACAGGAAGGGCGAGTGCCGAAAGTGCAAGGGCACCGGCAAGGTCGACGGCTTCCCCTTCCCGCGAGACTGCGACACATGCGGAGGGGACGGCGTCTGCAGCTCGTGCAACGGCGACGGGTACACCTTCGGCTGGTAACCCACTGAGCGGGTCCTGGCGGAGAAGAGGGGCGGGTCGGCAAGCCCCTCAAAGATCGAAAAGGGCATCCGACGCAGGTCAGACGCCCTTTTCGAGGAAAAGCCCCAGGTAGGGGCAGACGAGTCGGGCTGTACGCCGGGTTCTGTACCCCGGGACCTCGCGGTCGTCGGGGTGACGGCCATCCATCTAGGACCGGCGTTGCCGCCGGTCTCGTGCGGTCTACCCGCGGACTCGGGCGGGCAGCCCTCGATCGTCCGCGCAGGAACACCGGGGTGTTCCCTTTTGACCTTGCTCCTGGTGGGGTTTACCGAGCCGCCTGAGTCACCTCAGGCGCTGGTGGTCTCTTACACCACCGTTTCACCCTTACCGAGGACCGAGGTCCCCGGCGGTCTGTTTTCTGTGGCACTGTCCCGCGGGTCACCCCGGGTGGCCGTTAGCCACCACCTTGCCCTGTGGAGCCCGGACGTTCCTCGGGAAGACCCGAAGGTCTCCACGCGGCCGCCCGCCCGGCTCGTCTGCCGTGCCGACCATGCTACCTGCCGATTCACACGAAGTCGGCCGTCTCCACGTCGAAGCCGAAGGGCTCGGGGAGGGCGAGGGACTTGCCGAACGGGACCCGGTGCTGCTCGCGGTAGTCCCCGCGGTCCCGTCCGGCGGCGGCGTCACGACGATCTCCCCTTCGATCAGCTCCGCCCGGAAGCCCTCCGGCGTCTCCAGCGCCAGAACGCCCTCCGGCAGGATCTCCTCCTGCGTGAGTGGCGCGTGCGGCATGGCAGTCATGTCGTGACCGTCGGACATCCGGGCACCCGCCGTCCCTGTGATCGGGGTCGTTCCCTCGACCGTGGCACATGATCCGTGCCGTGCCCCGGAGGACGCTTGACCTTGTCGCAGCGTCAGGGTTTCTACTGGGGGCATGGGCAAAGGGATGCGGATCGGCGAGATCGCCGCGCTCGTCGGGGTCACCCCTCGGGCCGTGCGGCACTACCACCACCTCGGGCTGCTGCCCGAGCCCGAGCGGCGGGCCAACGGGTACCGGGAGTACGGGGTGCGGGACGCCGTGCTGCTCGCGCGGATCCGGCGGCTGACCGAGCTGGGGGTCGGGCTCGACGAGGTGCGGGACGTGCTCGCCGACGACGCCGGGCGGGAGCTGGTGGAGGTCCTTGAGGAGCTCGACGGGGATCTGGCGCGGCAGGAGCGGGTGATCCGGGAGCGGCGGGCGCGGCTCGGGGAGCTGCTCGGGCAGGCGCGGGAGGGGCGACTGGCGGCGGAGGGGCCGGTGTCGGCGGAGCTGGCGGCGCTCTTCGCGGAGCTGGGCGAGGCGCCCGGACCGGCCGCGTCGCCGATGGCCGCGAAGGACCGGGAGCTGCTGACCCTGCTCGACACCGTGGTGCCGGCGGAGGAGCGGGCCCTGCTGATGGAGCGGATGCGGGCGGCGTCCGGGCACGCGCCCGAGCTGTACGCGCGCCTCGACGCCCTCGTGGACGCGGCGCCCGACGACCCCCGGGTCGCGGAGGCCGCCGCGCTGCTCGCCGCCTGTCTGCCGGACGAGGCCGTCGCGGAGCCGCCCGGGAGCGGGCTCGCCGACGTCTTCTTCGACGACCTCGCCCCGGCGCAGGCCGCCGTCGTACGGCAGGCGCTGCGGCTGGCGTACGAGCGGACCGCGCGATGAGGTACCTCGCTTACGCGCTGCTGCCCGCCGAGTTCGTGCTCGTCGTCTGCCTCGTCGCGGGCGTACGGATACCCGGGGCGGTCCTCGTCGGTGCCGAGGCGGCCGTGGCGCTGCTGGTCGGCGTCGAGGCCTTCGCCTACCTGCGGCTGCGGCGGCGCGGGCTCTCGCGGCGGGCCGCGCTGAGCCGGCTCGTGCCGGAGCCGGTGCTGCGGCTGGCCGGGCACGAGCTGCGGCTGATGGCGAGCCTGGCACGCTGGGTCGTCCGCCGGCCGCACGGCGTCGGGCCGGGCGCCACGGCGTTCCCGCACGCGCGGGACCAGGCGGCCCTCATGTACGGCTTCGCGTTCGTCTGCGTCGTGGAGACCGTCGGCATGTCGTACCTGCTGGCCCCGTGGCCGGTGGTGCACGCCGTCGTCCTCGTCCTCGACGTGTACACCGTGCTGTTCGTGCTCGGCCTGCACGCCGCCTCCGCGACCCGGCCGCACCTGCTCACCGAGGACGCGCTGCGGGTGCGGCAGGCCGCCCACGTCGACGTGCGCATCCCGCTGGAGCGGATCGCCGCCGTCCGCCACGAGTCGCTGTTCTCGCACGAGAAGGCGGAGGGCGAGCTGAACCTGGCCGTCGGTTCGCAGACCTCCCTCACGGTCGAGCTCACCGGGCCGGTGGCCGCGCCCCGGCTGCTCGGGCCGCCCCGGCCGGTGCACACCGTCCGCCTCCACGCGGACGACGCGCGGGCGCTCGTACGCGCGCTGCGGGAGGCGCGCGGGACGCTCGGGGGCCGGGGCGGCGACGCCGCTACGCCGGCGCGAACAGGACCTTCGCCCGTCCCGGATCCGCCTGCGTCAGCCTGACCCGCAGGGGGTCGCCGAGCGGCAGCGGCGCCCCGTCGGCCTCGACCCGGCCGATCACGGCCGGGTCCGGCAGGTGGACGGTGCCGACGTCCGGTTCGTGCTCCTGGACGTCGATGACGACCGAGTCGAAGGTCTCGCCGATCCGGTGGCTCATCAGGGCGGCCTCGACGATGTCGACGCTCTCCCGCTCGGCCTTGTTGGCCAGCTTCGTCCCCTTCGCCATGTCCTGCGGCAGGGTGTCGAGCGCGCTCAGCACCCACTCGGGCGGAGCCGTGCCCGCGGACGCGGCGAGGCTCAGTTCGCCGGTGTAGCGGTCGATGAGCCGCCGCAGCGGGGCCGTGCAGTGGGTGTACTCGTCGGCGACGGCCGCGTGCACCGACGGGGTGGGGACGTGCCCGCCGGTGAAGGGCGTGTAGTCGGAGCCGCGCAGCAGGCTGGTGGCGTCCTGGAGGAAGGCGGCGTGCCGGCCGTTGCCCGGGTCGAGGGAGCGGATCAGCTCCGCGTACGAGACGTGGTGCGGCCACTCGATCCCGAGGGCCTTGGCGGAGAGCCGCAGCTTGGCGACGGCCCCGTCGGGGGCGGGCGGCAGGGTGCGCAGCACACCGGTGCCCGCCGCGATCATCAGGTCGGCGGCGACCATTCCGGTGAGCAGGGAGATCTGGGCGTTCCAGCCGTCGACGGGCAGCGGGACCCGGTAGTCGAGCGTGTAGACGCCGGCGGTCTCGGAGACCTCCTGTTCGGGCACGTTGAGGGAGACGCCGCCGCGTTCGATCTCCAGCCGCTCCCGGAGGGGGCCGACGGCCGCGAGGAGGGCGAGCGGCTCCTCGGCGGTGCCGGCGTCGATCTGGGCCTGGGCGCCCGCGTAGTCCAGCTTGGTGACGCTGCGGACGAGGGCCCGGCGCACGTCGACGGCGACCTGGCGCCCCTCGGCGTCGAGGTCGATGCGCCAGAGCAGGGCGGGGGCGGTGTTGCCCGGCAGGAGGCTGGCCGCGCCCTCGGAGAGCACGGGCGGGTGCAGCGGCACCTTGCCGTCGGGGAGGTAGAGCGTGGTGGCCCGCCGGTGCGCCTCCGCGTCGAGGGCGCCGCCCGGGGCGACGAACGCGGCGACGTCGGCGATCGCGTAGTGGACGCGGTAGCCGCCCTCGGGGCGCCGGGCCAGGTGCATGGCCTGGTCCAGGTCCCGGGAGGTCGGCGGGTCGATGGTGAAGAAGGGGATGTCGGTGGCGTCGTACGCGGGCAGGTGCGGCGCCTTCGCCGCGGCCTCCGCCTCGGCGAGGACGGCCGGCGGGAAGGACTCGGGGATGGCCAGCTGGGTACGGAGCGCGCGCAGGGCGGCCGACAGCGGAGCGTCCGCTGCGGCGGTCACGTGAAGGTGTCGGCGGGGCATGGACCGAGCGTAGGACGGGGGGCGGGGGGCGGCACCTCGTCGCGGGCGGCGGCCCGGGCCCCCCGCCACCTCGTACGCTGGGTCACCGGGGCCGCACCCCCACGCCCGTACGTACGAAGGAGAACCGCCGTGCTCGTCCTGTTGCCGCCCTCCGAAGGCAAGGCCTCCTCGGGGCGCGGGGCGCCGCTCAAGCCGGAGTCGCTGTCGCTGCCGGGGCTCGCGCAGGCGCGGGCCGCGGTCCTCGACGAGCTGGTCGAGCTGTGCGCCGCCGACGAGGAGAAGGCGCGCGAGGTGCTCGGCCTGAGCGAGGGCCTGCGCGGTGAGGTCGCGAAGAACACGGAGCTGCGGACGGCCGGCGCGCGTCCCGCCGGGGAGATCTACACCGGGGTCCTGTACGACGCGCTGGGCCTGTCGACGCTGGACACGGCGGCCCGGAAGCGGGCGGACCGCTCGCTGCTGGTGTTCTCCGGGCTGTGGGGCGCCGTACGGGTGAGCGACCGGATCCCGTCGTACCGCTGCTCGATGGGAGTGAAGCTGCCGGCTCTCGGCGCGCTCGGGGCGCACTGGCGCGGGGCGATGGCCGCGGTCCTGCCGGAGGAGGCCGGGGACGGTCCGGTCCTGGACCTGCGCTCGTCGGCGTACGCGTCGGCGTGGAAGCCGAAGGGCGACCTGGCCGCGCGTACGGCGACGGTGCGCGTGCTGCACGCGCCGACCCGGAAGGTGGTCAGCCACTTCAACAAGGCGACGAAGGGGCGCATCGTGCGGAGCCTCCTGGAGTCGGGCGCGGCGCCGGCCGGCCGGGAGGAACTGACGGAGGCGCTGCGGGACCTGGGGTACGTGGTGGAGGAGGGCGGCAAGGCGGGAGCGCTGGACGTGCTGGTGGACGAGATCCACTAGCCCCACCCGGCCGCCGTTGCAACATACGCAACGCTCGTTGCACACCCCGTTCCGCACCGCCAGGATGGGGCCATGACGAGCGTGCTTGACCTTGCCTCCGCCTCCCCCGTCGTCCCGGTCGTCGTGATCGAGGACGCCGCCGACGCCGTACCGCTGGCCCGCGCCCTGGTGGCCGGCGGCCTGCCCGCGATCGAGGTGACCCTGCGCACCCCGGCGGCCCTCGACGCCCTCCGGGCGATCGCGGCGGAGGTACCGGAGGCGGTCGTCGGCGCGGGCACGGTCGTCTCGCCCGTCGACGTGGCGGACGCGGTCGGCGCGGGGGCCCGCTTCCTGGTGAGCCCCGGCTGGACGGACGCCCTCCTGGAGGCGATGCGCGCCTCGGGCGTGGCGTTCCTCCCCGGCGTCTCGACCGCCTCGGAGGTCGTGGCGCTGCTCGAACGCGGGGTGACGGACATGAAGTTCTTCCCCGCGGAGGCGGCGGGCGGCGTGCCGTACCTGAAGTCCCTCGCGGGGCCCCTCCCCCGGGCCCGCTTCTGCCCGACGGGCGGCATCTCCCGCAGCTCCGCCCCGGGTTACCTGGCCCTCCCGAACGTGGCGTGCGTCGGCGGCACCTGGATGCTCCCGGCGGACGCGCTCGCGGCCCGCGACTGGGGGCGCGTCGAGGCGCTCGCGCGGGAGGCCTCGGGACTGGCGGGCGGCTGACCCGGCAGTCGGGTCAGCCGGGCCGCGGCCTCCGGCGGGCTCCGGGTGCCGGCTACCTCAGGTGCGAGGTGTCGTTGAGGAGGCGGACCGACGCGTTGCCGTCCGCGTAGTAGGCCACCGCCGAGATCGAGGCCGCCGAGAGCTCCATGCGGAACAGGGACTCGGGCGGGGCGCCGAGGGCGAGTCGCACCAGGGTCTTGATGGGGGTCACGTGGGTGACCGCCAGGACCGTGCGGCCCGCGTAGGCGGCCGTCAGGCGGTCGCGGGTGGCGGCTACCCGGCGGGCGACGGTCGCGAAGCTCTCGCCGCCGCCGGTCGGGGCGGCCTTCGGGGAGGCGAGCCAGGCGTCGAGGTCGTCCCTGTACCGCTCGCGGACCTCGCCGAAGGTGAGGCCCTCCCAGGCGCCGAAGTCGGTCTCGCGCAGCCCGTTCTCGATCCGGACGTCCAGGCCGAGGCGGGTGGCGACGGCCTCGGCGGTCTGGCGGCAGCGGGTGAGCGGGGAGCTGACGATCTCCTGGATCGTGCCGCGCGCGGCGAGCGCGGCGGCCACGGCCTCGGCCTGGCGGCGGCCGGCCGCGGACAGCTCGGGGTCGCCCCCGCCGCTGCCGGAGAAGCGCTTCTCGGGGGTGAGGGCCGTCTCGCCGTGCCGGAGGAGCACGAACGTCGCCGGGGCGCCCATGTCCGGGCCCGACCAGCCCGGCGAGGCGGCGGGCGCGGCCCGCGTGTGCGCCGCGTCCGCGGCCTCCGCCTCGAAGTCGCCCGTCGCCGTCTCGCGGTCAGCGGCGACGGTCCGGTCCGCCGCCGCGGCGGTGCTCAGGGAGGCGCGGGCCTGGGACGCCACGGCCTCGTCGGGGGCGAAGAGGCCGTCGTCGGAGGCGGAGACGGAAGCGGAGGCGGAGGCGGAAGCGGAGGCGGCAGGCGTGGCGGGCGGGCGCCCGGCCGCGGTCGTGGTCGCGGTCGGCTTGCCGCCGGCCAGGGCGGCCCGCGCCCTGGCCGCGCCGGCCGTCGGGTCGCCCGCCGCCTTGCGGGCGGCGGCCAGGTCGGCCGTCAGGTCCAGGGCCGCGGTCGACGCGGCGGGGCTCCACTGCTCGCCCCGGCGCCCGGCGTCCATCGCCTCGTTGGCCAGCCGGTCCGCGTGCTTGTTGCGCTCGCGCGGGATCCACTCGTAGCGGACCCGGCCCGGCGGGAAGACGCGGGCGGCCTCGGCCGCCAGCGGCTTCATGTCGGGGTGCTTGATCTTCCAGCGGCCGGACATCTGCTCGACGACCAGCTTGGAGTCCATGCGGACATGGACGGTGCAGTCCGGGAACAGCTCCCTGGCGGCGGCCAGACCGGCCACCAGGCCCTTGTACTCGGCGACGTTGTTCGTCGCGACGCCGATGAACTCGGCCCGCTCCGCCAGGGTCTCCCCCGTCGCCGGGTCCAGGACCACCGCCCCGTAGCCGGCGGGTCCCGGGTTGCCCCGGGAGCCCCCGTCGGCCTCGACGATCAGCTCCCTCGACGGTGTCATTACAGACCGGACTCCGACGTACGGACCAGGATCCGGCGGCAGTTCTCGCAGCGCAGCACGGTGTCGGTGGCGGCCGCGCGGACCTCGTTGACCTCGGTGATGTTCAGCTCGATGTGGCAGCCCTCGCACTTGCGCTGGTACAGCCGGGCCGCGCCGACGCCGCCCTGCTGCTCGCGCAGCTTCTCGTAGAGCTTCATCAGGTCGGCCGGGACGGAGCCCGCCACGAGCTCGCGCTCCTTGGTGACCGAGGCGGTCTCGGCGTCCAGCTCGGCCTGCGCGCGGTCGCGGCGGCCGGTCGCGTCGTCGGTCTTGGCCTGCACGGCGGCGACCCTCTCGGTCAGCTCGGCGACGCGCTCCTGGGCGGACTCGCGGCGCTCCATGACCTCCAGGACGATCTCCTCGAGGTCGCCCTGGCGCTTGGCGAGCGAGGTGATCTCGCGCTGCAGGCTCTCCAGGTCCTTCGGGGAGGACACGGCACCGGAGTCGAGCCGCTGCTGGTCGCGGGCGGCGCGCTGGCGCACCTGGTCGACGTCCTGCTCCGCCTTGGTCTGCTCGCGGGCGCAGTCGCTCTCCTCGGTCTGCGCGGCGACGTGCAGGTCGCGGAGCTGGGTGAGGTCCTTGTTCAGCGACTCGATCTCGGCGTGCTCCGGCAGCGACCGGCGCTTGTGCGCGATCTGCTGGAGGCGCACGTCCAGGGCCTGGACGTCGAGGAGTCGGATCTGGTCGGCGGGCGCGGCGTTCAGTTGGGGGCTCCAGGAGAGGTGGGTGCGGAAGGGGCGCTCGGAGCGCTCCCGGGGAGGGCGGCGGCCGGGTCGACGTGGGCCGACCAGGGGTCGGTGACCGTCTGGGAGACGTGGACGCGCAGGTCCCAGCCGTGGCGGTCGGAGATCGTGTCGAGCTGGGCGGCGGCCTGCTCGCACCAGGGCCATTCGGTGGCCCAGTGGGCGGCGTCGACCAGGCCGAGCGGGGAGTGCTGGGTCGCCTCGGAGACGGGGTGGTGGCGCAGGTCCGCGGTGAGGAAGGCGTCCACGCCCGCGGCCCGTACGGCGTCGAAGAGGCTGTCGCCGGAGCCGCCGCTGACGGCGACCCGGCGCAGCTCCATGTCGGGGTCGCCGGCGAGGCGGATGCCCTGCGCGGTGGCGGGCAGCCGCTTCGCGGCGCGGGCGGCGAACTCGGCGAGGGTCTCGGGGTGGTCCAGCTCGCAGATCCGGCCGAGGTTGCTCTCGGGGACGAGCGGTCCGGTGACCCGGAGGTCGAGGGCGCCGGCGAGGGCGTCGGAGACGCCGGGGTCGGCGGTGTCGGCGTTGGTGTGGGCCACGTGGAGGGCGATGTCGTGCTTGATCAGGGTGTGCACGACCCGGCCCTTGAAGTGGGAGGCCGCGACGGTCGTCGTCCCGCGCAGGTAGAGCGGGTGGTGGGTGACGATCAGGTCGGCGCCGAGCGCGATGGCCTCGGCGGCGATCTCCTGTACGGGATCGACGGCGAAGAGCACGCGGGAGACCTCGGCGTCGGGGTCGCCGCAGACGGTGCCGACGGCGTCCCACTGCTCGGCCCGCTCGGGCGGCCAGAGGGCGTCGAGCTCGGCGATGACTTCAGACAGACGGGGCACGAGGGAAAGGCTACCTGCCCTGCATGCCCCGCCGTCCTGGCCTGTGGACAACCTGCTCCGGCCGGGTGGGCGCGCCCGCCCGCCGGGTGGGGCGGCCCCGCCCCGGCCGCCGCCCGGTCCCGCTACTTCACGAGGTCGGCGCGCAGGTCGTCGAGGACGCTGTCGGCGGCGGTGACACCGAGGCCGAGGTACCAGGTCTCGTCCGGGACGTCCTTGGCCTGGCCGGCCTTGACCGCCTTGAGGTTCTTCCAGAGCGGGTTGGCCTGGGCGGTGTCCCGCTTGGTGGCCTTGGGGTCGCCGTAGACGCCGGTGAAGATCCAGTCGCCGTCGGCCTGGTCGATCTTCTCGGGGCTGACCTCGACGGCGAGGTCGTCCACCTGCTGGTTGGCGGGCCGGGGCAGGCCGGCGTCCTCCAGGATGGTGCCGATGAAGGAGGCCTTGGCGTAGAGGCGGATCTTGCCCGGGAGGTAGCGGACCATGGAGACGGTCGGCTTGTCGGCCCCGAGGTCCGTCCCGAGCTTCCTCGCCTTGGTCTCGTAGGCGTCCAGCTTGGTCTTCGCCTCCGCGCTCTTGTCCAGGGCGGCGGCGTTGAGCAGGTAGTTCTCCTTCCAGGTGAAGCCCGGGCGGATGGAGAAGACGGTGGGGGCGATCTTCGACAGCTCGTCGTACTTGTCCGCGGCGCGCAGCTGGCTGCCGAGGATCAGGTCGGGCTGGAGGTTGGCGATCGCCTCCAGGTTGAGGTTGTTGATGGTGCCGATGGACTTGGGGCTCCCGGCGTCCTTCTTCAGGTAGCCGGGGATGCCGTCGTCGCCCTCGGAGGGGGCGTAGCCGACGGGCTTGACGCCGAGGGAGACGACGTTGTCGAGCTCGCCGACGTCGAGGACGATCACGCGCTTGGGCGCGGCGGGGATCTCGGTCTTGCCGAGGGCGTGGGTGAGGGTGCGCGGGAACTGTCCCGGCTGGGCGTCCGTCCCCATGGCGGCGGTCTTGGCGGCGGCGTCGCCGAAGTCCTTGCCGCCGACGGCGACGTCCTTCTTCTTGCCGCCCTCGTCCTTCTTGGCCCCGTCCGAGGAGCCGTCACCGCCTCCGCAGGCCGCGAGGGTGAGCGCGGCGGCGAGGCCGAGGGCGGCGGCGGTGCCGCGGCGGCGGAAGGACATGAAGGATCTCCTGTACGCGTACGGGGACGGCTCGCGACCCGGAGGCGGAGCACCGAGTTCCACTTAGGGTCGCCTTACCTTACCTACCCTGAGCCCCACCAGCACAACCCGCCCCCTCCGCTCAGCGGAACCGGATGACGGCCACCCTTTGGGGTGAAGTGCGGTGGCTCGCGTTGTTCGGCTGGAAGTGCGAAAACTAGCTTCGTGGCCGGAGGTGACGAGTCGATGACAGTCTGTGCCGTCGAAACGGCGGCGGAAGGCGGCCCGATGTGGCCCGCGCCCGCCGGCCCCGGAGCGTTCACGATCACCACGAACGGCGCCTACGCGGCCCGGCTCGCGGGATCCGGGGACGCGCTGTACGTCGAGCGGTGGACGCTCGACGGCCCGGAGCCGTACGCCGTACCGCTGCCGCTCGCCCAGCCCGAGGAGCCCGGCACACCGCTGCTGCCGCTGGCCGACGGGCGGGTGCTGGTCGCGCGCCGCGTGGACGGGCGCCGGCACACGTTCTCGCTGCTGTACCCGACCGGCCCCGAGACGGGCGAGCTGGTGCTCGGCGCCGTGGAGGCGCCCGGCACGGGGGAGCTGGTGCTGCTCCCGCCGTCGCCCGACGGCATCTGCGCGTACGCCATGTGCGTCGGCCAGGACACCACCACCCTGTGGCTGGTGGCGGGCGGCGCCTTCGGGCCCGAGCAGGTCGCCGAGGTCAGGGGGCGCTGCTCGGGCGGCGTGTGGCTGGACCGTACGGGCCGGATGCTCGCCCTCGACCGGCGCCTGGACGACGGCCCGGTGAAGGCGGTCGCGGTCGACCTGGAGCGCGGCGGCGAGGTGACCCCGCTGCTGCAGATCACCGAGGACAGCCACGACCGGCTGCTGCTCGCGGACCCCGACAGCGGGCTGCTGCTGATCCGCTCCGACGCGCCCTCGCCGGGGCACGACCGGCTGGGCTGGGGCGTCCTGGGGAGCCTGCTGCCGGTGCGGTTCCCCGAGTGCCTGCGCCTCGACGACGCGGCGGTCACGCCGTTCGCGGTGCAGCCCGGGCAGGCGCTCCTGCCGGAGGGCTGCGGGGTGGCGCTGCGGATCGACGCCGCGGCGGGCAGCTGGGTGGGCATGTGGCGGCCCTCCGCGCGCCGGATGCGCCAACTGGGCGTACCGGCGGGCTGGCTGGCCGGGGCGGGCCTGTGGACGCCCGAGGGGGTGCTGCGGCTCCCCTACGCGACGGCCGGCACGCCCTGCGGGCTCGCGTCCCTGGAGGAGCCCGACGAGCCCCCCGTACCGGAACCGGGCCCGGTGACGGGCACCGGCGCCTTCAAGATCTGCCGGCCGGTGCCGTTGCAGCAGGCTCCGCTGACGGACCGCCGGCCCGCTCGTTAGACTCACTGGCCGCACAGCAAGAGCGAGATCAACGGGGTGAGTTCCACCATGAGCAACACGGACGCGCAGGAGTCGAACGGCTCGGGCAGGCACCGGGGCGAATCGGCACCGTCGGAGGACGCGACGTCCTCCTCGCCGCACGGCCGCCACCGTCGCGAGCCCGACGCGTAGCGGCAGGACCGGCAGGCGCGCGCGAGCGCACGGACGGCCCCCGGGGAGGGATCCCTCCCCGGGGGCCGTCCGCCTTCCTCGACCTCCCCGTCCGCACCCCCGCGCGGTCAGCCCTTCTTCAGCCCCAGCACCTCCGCCGCCGCGAAGGTCTCCCCCGCCGGCCGCGCCGCGTAGTGCGGGGTGAGGAGCCCGTCGAGCTCCTCGTAGGTGAAGGCGTCCTTCGCCGTGTCGAACTTCGCGGCCACCTTCGGGCGGTCCACGATCGCCACCATCCCGCCGTGGACGACCAGCAGCTGCCCGTTGACCCCGGCCGCCGCCGGGGAGGCGAGATAGCCGACGAGCGGCGCCACGTGCTCCGGAGACAGCGGGTCGAGCTGGTCCTCGGCGGTCGGCTCGGCGAACCCGGCGAAGACGTCCTCGGTCATCCGGGTGCGGGCCCGGGGGCAGATCGCGTTCGCCGTGACGCCGTACTTGGCGAGGGCGAGCGCGGTGGACGTCGTCAGGCCCACGATCCCGCCCTTGGCCGCCGCGTAGTTGGGCTGTCCGGCCGAACCGGCGAGGAAGGCCTCGGACGAGGTGTTGACGATCCGCCCGTAGACGCCGCTCTCGCCCGCCTTCGCCCGGCCCCGCCAGTGCACCGCCGCGTGGTGGGTGGTGTTGAAGTGGCCCTTGAGGTGGACCCGGATCACCGAGTCCCACTCCTCCTCGCTCATCGAGAAGACCATCCGGTCACGCAGGATGCCCGCGTTGTTGACCAGGATGTCCAGCTTCCCGAACTCGCTCACGGCCAGGTCGACCAGGGCGCGCGCGGTCTCGAAGTCGGCGATGTCCCCGAGGTGGGCGACGGCCCGGCCGCCCGCCGCGCGGATCTCGGCGGCCACCTCCTCGGCGGGGGTCGCCGACGCGTCGCCGGAGCCGTCCCGCCCGGGCTGGCCGTAGTCGTTGACGACGACGGCCGCGCCGAGCCCGGCCAGTTCGAGCGCCTCGGCCCGGCCGAGCCCGCGGCCGGCGCCGGTGACGATCGCGCTCAGTCCCTCAAGAGGGAGTGACATGGGGCAGGTCCTCTCAGGTGTGGGTACCGGTCAGATCTCGATGCACGTGCGCAGCGCGGCCCCGGTCCGCATCTGCTCCAGCGCCTCGTTGATCCCGGCCAGCGGCACCCGGTGCGTGATCAGGGACTCCAGGTCGATGCGGCCGGCCCGCCAGAGCGCGATGGCCCGTTCGTACGAACGGAGCACGTCCCCGCCCCCGTACATGGACGGCAGGATCTTCTTCTCGTCGAAGAAGAGCTCGAACATGTTGAGCTGGAGGTGGTCGTCGAGGGCGCCCGCGCCGACGACGCAGAGGGTGCCGCCGCGCCGGGTGGTCTCGTACGCGGTGCGCGCGGTGGCCGACTTGCCGACGACCTCGAAGACGTAGTCGAAGCCCTCGCCGCCGGTGATCCGCTGCTTGGCGTCGGCGAGGGCGTCGGGGGCGACGGCCTCGGTGGCGCCGAAGCGGAGGGCGGCCTCGCGCCGGGACTCGACGGGGTCGACGGCGACGATCTGGGCCGCGCCCTGCAGCTTGGCGCCCTGGATCGCGGAGATGCCGACGCCGCCGCAACCGATCACGGCGACCGACGAACCTGCCTCCACCTTCGCCGTGTTGATGGCCGCGCCGAGCCCGGTGGTCACGCCGCAGCCGATGAGCGCGGCGATGTCGAAGGGCACGTCGTCCGGGATGGGGACGGCGCAGCCCGCGTCGACGACGACCTCCTCGGCGAAGGTGCCGGTGCCGGCGAAGCCGAAGACGTCACCGCCGGGGCGCTTGAAGTTGGGGGTCCCGGCGTTCATGAAGCCGGCCAGGCAGAGCTGGGTCTGACCGCGCTTGCAGGCGGGACAGCTGCCGCAGGCGGGCAGCCAGCAGAGCAGCACCCGCTGCCCCTCGCTCAGTCCGGTCACCCCGTCGCCGATGTCGATGATCTCGCCGGCGCCCTCGTGCCCCGGGATGAAGGGCGCGGGCTGCGGGAGGACGCCGCTCATGGCGGAGACGTCGGAGTGGCACAGGCCGGTGGCCCGTACCCGGATCCTCACCCGGCCGGGGCCGAAGCCCACCGCCTCGACGTCGTCGAGGACTTCGAGTTTGTCCTGGCCGATCTCGTGCAGTACGGCTGCGCGCATGGTGCGGCTCCCCTCGGGGCTGGTGTCAGGAGTGGTCCACGACGGTGTCGGCGAGCACGGGCGCGTCGTCCCGCTCGACGGCGCTGACCGTGATCTGGATCCGGCCGCCCTCCAGGCGCCACATCCGGATCCGCAGGGTCTCGCCCGGGAAGACGATCCCGGCGAAGCGGGTGCGGTAGGCGCGGACCCGGGTGACGTCGCCGTCGAGGAGGGTGTCCACGGCCGCCTTGAGGGTCATGCCGTACGAGCAGAGGCCGTGCAGGATCGGCCGGTCGAAGCCCGCCAGCTTGGCGAACTCGGGGTCCGCGTGGAGCGGGTTCCAGTCGCCGGAGAGGCGGTAGAGGAGGGCCTGCTCCTCGCGGATGGGGCGCTCGACGGTGGCGTCGGGCTCGCGGGCGGGGAGTTCGAGGCGCTCGGAGGGCCCGCGGTCGCCGCCCCAGCCGCCCTCGCCGCGGACGAAGATCTGGGCGTCGCTGGTCCACAGCGGGCCGTCCTCGTCGGCGGCCTCCGAGCGGAGCACCAGGACGGCGGCCTTGCCCTTGTCGTACACGGCGGCGACGCGGGAGGTGGAGACGGCCCGGCCGGAGACGGGCAGCGGGCGGTGCAGGGTGATCGACTGCCCGCCGTGCAGGACGGCGGCGAGGTCGATGTCGATGCCGGGGGCGGAGAGCCCGCCGACGACCCCCATGCCGGCACCGGCGACGGTCGCGAAGCTGGGCAGCACGTGCAGCCGGGATTCGAGGGTGTAGCGCAGCTCGTCGGGGTCGGTCGCGGGGACGCCCGCGCCGAGGCCCAGGTGGTAGAGCTGGACGTCCTTGTGGTCCCAGCCGATCTCCGCGCTGCGGGGCTCGGCGGCGACGGCCTTGGCGGCGTCAATGGGCATCGGCTTGCTGCTCCTTGGGGATCCTTGGAGTGGAAGACCTCGGTGCGGTCGTCCGCACCGTCGACCGCACCGAGGCCGTGCGGGAACCGGGACCGGAACGGAAGCCCCAGAAGCTAGAACCTGTTCCAGTTCGGTGACCCCCATGTATAGCGGAGGGGTGTTCTGTTGGGAACCCTCCTGACGGCATGTCAGATCCTGTCCGCTCCCAGGGATGCAGGGCACCCGGGACATTTGTCACTGCCAGGTCCGTACATGCGCTCCTGTCCGGCCGCACCCTCCCCTCCGTAACGTCGTGGTCATGACGAACGAGCCCGCCGTCGCCTTCGAGGCGGCCACCAAGACCTACGGCCCGGTCCGCGCCGTGGACGGCATCGACCTCACGATCCGCCGCGGCGAGACCGTCGCCCTGCTCGGCCGCAACGGCGCCGGGAAGTCCACGACCATCAACCTGCTGCTCGGCCTCGACGCCCCCGACAGCGGCCGGGTCCGCCTGTTCGGCGACACGCCCGCCCGCGCGGTCGAGGCGGGCCGGGTCGGCGCCATGCTCCAGGACACCCGCCCGGTCCCCCGGGTCACCGTCCGCGAGCTCGTCTCGTTCGTCGCCCGCACCTACCCCTCCCCCATGCCGGTCGCGGAGGCGCTGGAGCTGGCGGGCCTGACCGAGTTCGCGGACCGCCGCGCCGACCGGCTCTCCGGCGGCCAGGCCCAGCGCGTCCGCTTCGCCGTCGCCCTGGCCGGCAACCCCGAGCTCATCGTCCTCGACGAGCCGACCGCCGCCCTGGACGTCGAGGCCCGGCAGGTCTTCTGGGACGCGATGCGGGACTACGCCGGGCGCGGCAACACGGTGCTGTTCTCCACCCACTACCTGGAGGAGGCCGACACCAGCGCCGACCGGATCGTCGTCGTCGACGCGGGCCGCGTGCTCGCCGACGGCACGGCCGAGCAGCTGAAGCGGAGGGCCGGCGGGGCGCTGGTCTCCTTCGACCTGCACGGCGGTCCGACGGACGGCCTCACCCTGCTGCCCGGCGTCACCTCGATCGAGATCCGCGGCGACCGCGCGCACCTGCGCAGCGACGACTCGGACGCGACCGTCCTCGCGCTGGCGGCGCTGCACGCGATCCGCGGCCTGGAGGTCGCCCCGGTCTCGCTGAACGACGCGTTCCTGGCACTGACCGGCGCAGACACCACCACCGGCACCAACACCACCGGCACCGCCACCACCGCCACCACCAAGACCATGGAGACGGCCCGATGATCACCGCCTACGTCCGCCTCGAAGTCCGCCGCACCCTGCGCGACGTCGGCTTCGCGATCTCCTCGATCGCCGTGCCGGTGATGATGTACCTGCTCTTCACCAACCTCGGCGGCGCGAACAGCGCCGACGTCAAGGCCGCCGCCATGGTCGGCATGGCCGCGTACGGAGCGCTCGGCGCCGCCCTGTCCCTGGGCACCGGCGTCGCCGAGGACAAGTCCTCCGGCTGGCTGCGCCAGTTGCGGATCACGCCGATGACCTCGCGCCAGGTGGTCACGGGCCGCGCCCTGACCGGCACGGTCGTGGTCCTCCCGGCGATCGCCGCCGTGCTGCTCGCGGGGGCGCTCGTCAACGGCGTACGGCTCGACGCCTGGCAGTGGGCGGCGGTCGCCCTCGCCCTGTGGGCCGGCTCGCTCCCCTTCACCCTGCTCGGCCTGGGCAACGGCTACCGGCTCTCCGCGCAGACGACCGGCGTGGTCAACGTCGCCTGCAACCTGGGGCTCGCGGTGGTCGGCGGCCTGTGGTTCCCGGTGGAGCTGTTCCCGCAGTGGCTGCGCACGATCTCGTCGTACACGCCGACCAACCGCTTCGCCGAGCTCGGCAGGGCACTGACGGAGGGCACGATGCCGGGGACCGGGGCACTGGTGATCCTGGTCGCGTGGGCGGCACTGTTCGGCGCGTACGCGGCGGTCTCGTACCGTCGTTCGGCACGGACGATCTGATGCCTGGGACTGGAGGAGGAGTCGACATGCGACGCAAGCGACGCGGCGGCCGGATCCCGGAGGAGCTGGGCCCGCCGAACGGCTTCGCCATGCTGCCGTGGCTGCTGATGGGCATGGGCGCCGTCTCCAACCTCCTCCAGGGCGACACCCGCTACCCGTGGATCGCCGGCCTCGGCCTCCTGGCCTTCAACTCCCTCTACATCTCGATCGTCTTCCGCGCCTTCGACCGCACCAAGCGGGAGGCCCCGGCGACCTGGTGGCTGCTGGCCGCGATCACTGCGGTCACCCTGGTCCTCGCCACCACCTGCGGCGGCCCCTACCTGCTCTTCTTCCCGCTCCTCGGCCTCGCCGTGGGCTCGGTGGTCCGCGGCCGGATGCTGGGCCGGATCGTCTTCCCGCTGTGCGTGGTCGCGGGCACGGTGGCCGGGCTGCGGGACGGGTGGGGCGCGATCAACGTGGCGTACGGGACGTTCATCTCGGCCATGGTGACGGCGGCGGTGCTCACCCTCTCCGAGACGGTGAAGGAGCTGCGCGCGACCCGCGAGCAGCTGGCCCGCACGGCCGTCGAGAAGGAGCGGCTGCGCTTCTCCCGGGACCTGCACGACCTGCTCGGCCACACCCTGTCGGTGATCGTGGTGAAGTCGGAGGCCGCCCGCCGTCTGGCGCCGCGCGACCTGGACGCGGCGCTGTCGCAGATCACGGACATCGAGTCGGTCGGCCGGCAGGCGCTGACCGAGATCCGCGAGGCCGTCACCGGCTACCGCGAGGTCACCCTGGCCGCGGAGCTGGACCGCGCGCGGGACGCCCTGTCCTCCGCCGGCATCGAGCCGGTCGTCCGCCGGTCGGGCCCGCCGCTGGAAGCGCAGACCGAGGCCCTGCTGAGCTGGGTGGTCCGCGAGTCGGCGACCAACGCGGTACGGCACAGCCGCGCGACCCGCTGCACGATCGAGGTCGGGGGCACCCCCGAACGCGTCCGCCTCACCGTCACGGACAACGGTCGCGGCACGGGCGAGGGCACCCCCGGCAGCGGGCTGAAGGGCCTGCGCGAGCGGGTGCTGGCGGCGGGCGGCACCCTGGAGTCGGGCCCGGGCCCGCGCGGCGGCTTCCGGGTGACGGCGGAGCTGCCGGTGGACGGGGAGGCGGCGGACCCGCCGGCCGATGCCGCCTCCGAAGCCCTGCCGTAGCCCCTGGGCCTTGGGCCCTAGGCCCGGTCGACGGAGAAGACCACGCGTACGCCGACGGTGGAGTTGATCCGCTCGTTGAGCCCCCAGATACGCCCGGTCGCCGGGTCGTAGCCGAGGTTCTGGGTGTAGACGGGGGCCGTGGTCAGCACGTGCGGGGCGGCGTTGGCGGCCGCCTTGTGGATGCAGGAGTACGAGGCGCCCGACGGGTCCCCGGATCCGCCGCCGACACCGGTGGGGCAGTCACCGGCGAGGTACCAGTCGGTGCCGTCGGTGGCGGCGCCCTGCATGGCCCAGATCGGGGAGGAGTACGCGGCGGTGGCGTGCCCGTACGGGAGGGCGGTGCCGGCGTCGAGGGCCCAGCGGATGACCCGGCCGCCGGCGGCGCCCGGCTTGTACTCGGCGGAGACGAGGCCGTCCTGGCCGGTGCGGTCGAGGCTGAGGGAGTTGAGGCAGGGCCGGTCCTTGGGGACGGTGGCATCGCTGCTGCCGACCGAGCAGGCACCGCCGTCGGAGGTGGTGACGTACTCGCCGATCATCGGCAGGGCGTAGCTGCTCCACCGCGCGGACGAGGTCGTGCCGGAGACGCCGACGGCGTCGGTGCTGGAGTTGACCTGCCAGATGTGCCGCAGGTCGTACACCTGGAGCCAGCGCCCGTTGGCGACGAACACCTTGTTGCCGTACCAGACGACGCCGTCGCTGTGGCTGGAGACACCGGTGAAGCTGCCCTTGCCGTCGGCGTCGACGGTGGGGCGGACGAGGAGCAGGTGGTTGTAGCGGACCTGGCCGCCGTCGTTGTTGACGAGGCTGACCCGGCTGAACTCGTTGGCGACCTTGGCGCCGCCGGTCTGCATGCCGCGGCTGAAGTGCCAGGAGGCGAGGAAGGCGGTGTGGCCGTCCCACAGGCCGCCGGGCTGGGCGTCGTACGACCCGGTCAGCCCCTGCGGGGTCCAACCGCCGGCGTCGGTGTACGAGTTGGAGGTGTCATCGGCCGCGTCCCAGCAGAAGCCGCTGGGGCTGAGGGAGGCGGAGAGGCCCGTGGTGTGGCACAGGCCGGGACGCCCGGTACGCCCACCGGAGGTGAGGACCTGGGTGGCGTTCCGGACGGTGACGGCGCCCTGGGCTTCGACGGCCTTGATGGCGGTGTCGTTCTCGGCGAACGTGTTCCCGGGCCGCAGCTGGAATCCGGCGACGGTCGCCGCGTCGACCGCCCCGAACGGCGTGGCGGCCTGGGCGGGCCCGGCGGCGACGAGGGAGGACCCGAGCGCGAGGAGGGCGGTCCCGAGGACCGCGAGGTGCGTGCGCAATGTCTTGACCATGGCGAGAGATCGTAGGCGGCCCCTGGTGCCGCCCCTCCGCTGCCCCGGCCCCTAGCTCCCGATGCTCTGCTCGGAGGCGTTCCCCCCGATCACGGCACTCTGCGCGTCGCCGCTTGCGGGGGCCGCGGTGCCGGAGTCCTCCACCCCGAGCACGTCGGCGAGCCCGAGCCCGCCGCCGGGCAGGTCGAGGGGGACGGGAGCGGCCTGCGCGGCCCCCGCGACCCCGAGGGCGGCAGCCGCGGCACCGGCGGCGAGGAGGAGGGAGGCGGCGAGGACACGCTGTGCGTTGTTGCTCATGCGCTGCGAACGAGGAACGGCACGCCGTGGATGCGCCGCGCCGCGTCCCTCAGATGATGTGACCGGTGTTCACGCCCTCGACGAGCGGCTGCCGGAGAATCAGCTTGCCGACGCCCTTGTTGACGTCGCCTCCGAGCCCGTCCGCGGTGACGTCGGCCGATGCGCCACGGCCCACGGAGCCGGTGTCTCCGGTTCCGTCGGCGTGAGCGGTGCCGACGACCGACAGCGCGGCCCCCGCGAGGGCCAGTACGGCGAGAGTGCGCTTGGTGATCTGCATGTGCTGCACAACGAGTGCGGACGGACGCGGATGCGCCCGACCTCTCCCGCCGCGCCCCAACAGGTCATCCGCCCTACCCTGTTCCTCGTGAACGAGATGCCGCAGCATCCGGGAGTAACCGCCTATGACACGGGTCGCCGAGACGGGTCGTAAGCGCATGCAGTCCACGCCGCGTCTGGACCGGTCCCACCGGCGAGGACGACGACACGTGGCTATGAGGTTCTCAGTTCGGGTAGCACCCCTGGGAATCGGCGCCAACGCCGTCGATCCTGCCGTCCCAGTCCCAATCTTCGGCGTAATCCCTCGGCCTGAGGGTGCGGTAGTAGCACTGCCCTGCCGGTCCGTAGTCGATTGCGTAGACGGTGCTGTCCGCGTGGGACTCAAAGAAGCCGGTGTGGTCTTGCCGGCGAGGGAGCGCCACGCTCGGAAGACACGGACGGAGTTCGGTACCGCGACTCAGCGTTGCTGCAGTTCAGTGCTGGTTTCGGGACTCTGGCTTTCGGCCGGTTCGGAGTGAGGTTCCAGAGCATCGTATGCACGCGTATCACGATTTGCTCGCATATGGCCTCGCCAGACGCTCTCCAGGAGGCGGGCGGCAGGGATCAGGAGAACCGCAAAAAGCCCAACTATGGCCAGCGAAATCAAGAAGATGGCCGTCCCTTCGGAAGCCCACGCCAAGTCATTGCCGAGCCAGCGAAGGCATGTGACCTCGCCAAATACAACAACTCCCGCATACAGGTAGGCTACCGTTCCGACAACCCCCCAGATTATTCGGTCATTGTGATTCTGCCGAATTATCTCACTCTCGGGGGAGTCGTCGGCGAACTTCTTCCCCGTACACTTCGCCGCTTTGATCGCTTTGGCGGCCTCTTGTCGCTTCGCTTTAACCTGACCGTGAACTGCTTGAATTTGAACGGATACGGCTATACCTAGCGCTGGAAGAATCACGGAGAGTTGCCTTGCCAACCCTTCAGTCATTTCCATAATTCCAGTCTGCGCCGCGCTGCTGAGGCGTGCATGCGGAGAGAGGCGTCCTGTGCCCCGTATCCGCCCTCCGTCTTCGGTACCTGTGCGCCCCCGAGCTGGCCGCCCGAGGCGGCTGGCACTGACAGGGCTGCCCGTTCACCGCTGAGCCCACCAGGTTCCGACTGCCCCGCCTACGGTGGCCGCGAGGGCGACCAGCCGTGGGGGGGACGCGCTGAATCCTCAAGCGCAGTCCGCCTAGCCGGAGTTCGAGGGCTGGACGTTCAAGGGGGTTACTCGGTCGGCTCATGGCGCTAGGACAGCACGGTGGCCGCAGGAGCCGGCAGGGGGGCGCTCGGACCTTGCGCCAGCGGGCCCTCCCGCCCGGATGTCCCGCGAAAGTATGGAGCGCCTCTGCCCCCTCGACCCCGCCCACCTTGCTCGGTACCCGGGTGCCCCGAGCCGACTGCCCGGGGTGGCCGCTGTGCCGCTCACGAGCATGAGGCGAATGGGGACCGCGCGTCTCGTGGTGGCGCGGTGTACACGACGCGGTGGCAGCGCATCCGCCGTGGCTATCTGTACGCAAACCCGTGGCGCGTCCTTTGCGGTCGAGCGGCGAACGTGGCGGTCCACTTCCCTCTGAGCCGGCGAGGGCTGGTGGTCGGGCTCCTGGCTCGCTCGCGGCGTGAGTCGCTGGAGCGTCCGCCGTACTGACCAGGGGACCCCCGACCCTCTCGCCAACTGAGCAACGGCATGGTGCCGAGGCGGTGGGCTCACGTCCGATGAAAGGGGTGGAGTAACGGCAGGCCCGACACGCAAGACACCGTCGTTGACGGTGGTCCGTGAGGGCAACCCCGGCAAGCGCCCCGTTTCCGAGGGGGCGCGGGTTCCGCCCGCCGAGCTGTCCGAACTCCTGGCGTTCACGACCGGCGTCGGCTCCTTGGATACCGCCACGGTCACGGACTGCTGCGTGTGCGTTGCCCGTATCGACCAGTGCGAGCGGGAGCGCGAACGGATTCCTCTGCTCGACCCGGGCCAGAATTCGGCTGGGGTGGAGATTCTGCCGACCACTGGGACGCAAGGCACGGCTACGGATCCGTCCAGCCGCGCTGTTCGGTGGACAGGCTGCGGCTCGCATCAACGGCATTTTTGTCACGTAGCCGAATGGGGTCCGAAATTTCCGCCGCGTAAGCGTGCAGCGCCCACCCCGAAGGCTCCGCACACGGACGAGTGCGACACCCCGCAGCTCCTCGATATGGCGTCCACGATCGTGCGGCGCGAGGTACGACAGAACTTCACCAGGGCGACCAGGCCGGTAGCGCTCCGCCCGAACGGGGGTCGGGTGGAGCTGCCGCAGCGCCCCGTGACATCCGTGCAAGCTTTGCGTGCAGGCGGGCAGCTCGTACCCGCCGAGCGGTGCACGGGGCGGGAAGTCGGGGCCCGCAGTGGCTACCTGATAACGCGTCGGGGTCACCCCGGTATGCGTTGGCTCTAGAGATTCACGTGCGGGGACATGTGACAGATCAGCCATGACTACGCTCACTAAGTGGCGTCGAATTTCAACGCATGGCGAGCCTGCTCGGTGAATTTAGAGACCTCATCTGCAAGCTGCTGGTGTAAATGATCGATAGCCCTTGCTGTCGTGTCATCGAAATCGGGCTTCGATGCCGGTCTCGTCTCTAGTGGAACTTTTCTCCAATTATTCAAGCTCGTGACCTTAGCGCCCATTTCATCGCAGATTCGACCGATCGCATCCGCCGAGTTCGCTACAGAATCCGGTCCGAGCAATGCCACATCCCGCCACGCCTCACGCCAGTTCTTGTTCGCCGACTGCCAGGCGTCCCACTCTTTGTCGCTCATAGCCGATACAAGAATCCAAGGCCCCTCCTGCGGAAGAAAATACACTGGAACGCTCTCTCTGACCCTGGTAGCTCCATCGATGAGACGTTTGAAGGCAGCAATGCGTGGCTCTCGAAGGTGCCTGGCGTCCTCTGAGCGTGCCGCGATGCGGGCAGACGCACGTTGCGCAAGCACACCGAGAAGTCCGGCAATCACTGCGCCGAGCGCGCCGGCTACGGCACCTAATACGGCTGCCCATCCTGAGTCCAATGCACCCATGCGCACCCCGTGCGGTAGCTACCAGACCAACTATTCACACCTTAGCAAGGGGGCTTACCAATGTCGCTCAGCGCCAACACCGATTGTTGATGGATCTCGGGATGGCATTACCGAAGCGAACTCCTCGGACCCTCCAGAGATCAAGGGGTGGCAGGGCGGGCAGACCTTCTGCGAGGTCATTTCGTCCAGCGAGATTACCTTCTCTTTTACTGCCATCGAGACCAGCAAGACGGTACCTGCGCTGTAGGTCCTACCCTGTTCCTCGTGAACGAGATGCCGCAGGACCACCGCCCCGCCAAGAGCATCCGGGTGCTGCTCGCCGAGGACCAGGGCATGATGCGCGGTGCGCTCGCGCTGCTCCTCGGGCTGGAGCCCGACATCGAGGTCGTCGCCCAAGTCGGGCGCGGGGACGAGATCGTGGACACGGCGCTCGTCTCGCGGCCCGAGGTGGCGTTGCTGGACATCGAGCTGCCGGGGCGGTCGGGGCTGGACGCGGCGGCGGACCTGCGGGACGAGGTGCCGGACTGCCGGGTGCTGATCCTGACGACGTTCGGGCGGCCGGGGTACCTGCGGCGGGCCATGGAGGCGGGGGCCGCCGGGTTCCTGGTGAAGGACGGGCCGGTCGAGGATCTGGCCGAGTCGATCCGCAAGGTGCTGCGCGGCGAGACCGTCATCGATCCCGCGCTCGCCGCCGCCGCGCTCAGCGCCGGGCCCAATCCGTTGACGGCGCGTGAGCGGGACGCCCTGGGGGCGTCGGTGGACGGGGCGACGATCGCGGACATCGCGGCCGCGCTGCACCTGTCGGAGTCGACGGTGCGGAACTACCTGTCCTCCGCCATCGGGAAGACGGGGACCCGCAATCGGATGGAAGCCGTTCGGGCGGCCCGGCAGCAGGGGTGGCTGTAGGTCAGCCCTTCCGCTCCCGTCCCGGCAGCCACACCGCCATCAGCCCCGCCGTCGCCACCAGCACGCACGCGCCCACCCGGAACGCCGCCGCGTAGCCCTCGGTGAGGGAGGCCGGGGTCGGGGTGTCGGTGGTCCAGGCGGCTGCGACGGTGGAGAGGATCGAGAGGCCCAGGGCGCCGCCCATCGTGCGGGAGGTGTTGATGAGGCCCGAAGCCAGACCCGCTTCGGAGGGCGGGGCGCTCGTGGTGGCCAGGATGGCCAGCGGGGTCGAGCCGATGCCTATGCCGAACATCATCAGCATGCCGGGGATCAGGATCGACGGCACGTACGTGCCGTCGGGGGTCATCGTCGACTGCCACACGAAGCCCGACGCCGCGATCAGGATGCCCGTCACCGCGACCGTTCGGGCGCCGAAGCGCGGGAGGAGGCGGGGGGAGAGTTTGGAGCCGACGATGACGCTGGCCGAGCTGGGGACCAGGGCGAGGCCCGCCTGGAGGGGGGTGTAGCCCAGGACGTTCTGGGCGTACACCGTCATGAAGAACCACATCCCGAAGGTCGTCGAGGCACAGAGGGCCATCGTCGCGTTCGCCGCCGACACCGCGCGGGTGCGGAAGATGCGGAGCGGCATCAGGGGGGCCTTCGCGCGTGTCTCCCACGCCACGAACGTCGCGAGCAGCAGCAGGCCGCCCGTCAGGGGGAGCAGGGTCGTCGGGGACCCCCAGCCCGACTCCTCGGTCTGCACGATCCCGTAGGCGAGGGTCGCCAGGCCGCCGGTCACCAGGACCGCGCCCGGCAGGTCCAGGCGGTTGCGGGCCTCGGCCACGCGGCTCTCCGTCAGCCACAGGCACGCGCACAGCAGGACCAGCGCGCCGATCGGGACGTTGATCAGGAGGACCCAGCGCCAGGACAGGAGGTCGACCAGGACGCCGCCGACGAAGCCGCCGGCCGCGCCGCCGGCCGCACCCACCGCCGTCCACGTGCCGACCGCCCTCGTGCGGGCCGGGCCCACGGGCACGGCCGCCGTGAGGAGGGTGAGGGTGGAGGGGGACAGGACCGCCGCGCCGAGGCCCTGGACCGCGCGGGCGGCCAGGAGTTGCCAGCCCTCCTGGGCCAGGCCGCCCGCCACCGACGCCAGCGTGAACAGGCCGAGGCCCACCACGAACATGCGCCTGCGGCCGAACAGGTCCGCCGCCCGGCCGCCCAGCAGCATGAAGCCCGCGAACGCGATCGAGTAGGCGTTCACCACCCACTGGAGGCCCGAGGCCGTCAGGCCCAGGTCCGTGCGCATCGACGGCAGCGCCACGTTCACCACCGACACGTCCAGCACCACCAGGAACTGGCCCGCGCACGCGATCAGGACCACCAGCCACAGGCGGGGGGACGAGGGCGTGGGTGAGGAGGGTATGGAGGGGTCGTCCGCCTCGCGGGGGGTTTTGTTCGTGTCGGTTCGCGGCATGCCCGTCATGGTCGCAGAAGCGTCCCGCCCCGTACATCGACTATCCCTCCGCGCCTATGCCCTCCGCAGCAGCGTCACCACCGCCGCCCCGCCGAGCCCGATGTTGTGCGCCAGCCCCACGCCCGCGCCCGCCACCTGGCGCCCGCCCGCCTCGCCCCGCAGCTGCCACACCAGTTCCGCCGCCTGGGCCAGGCCCGTCGCGCCCAGGGGGTGGCCCTTGGAGATGAGGCCTCCGGAGGGGTTGACCACCCAGCGGCCGCCGTACGTCGTCGCGCCCGATTCGACCAGTTTGCCGGAGGCGCCCTCCTCGCACATGCCCAGCGCCTCGTACGTGAGGAGTTCGTTGATGGAGAAGCAGTCGTGGAGTTCGATGACGTCGACGTCCTCGATGCCCAGGCCCGAGGCCTCGTAGACCTGCCGCGCGGCCGCCCGCGACATCGGGCGGCCGACGACGTCGATGCAGGTACCGGAGGCGAAGGACTCCTCCGTGTCGGTGGTCATGGCCTGGGCGGCGATCTCCACCGCCCGGTCGCGCAGGCCGTGTTCCGCCACGAAGCGTTCGGAGACGACCACGGCCGCCGCCGCACCGTCCGAGGTCGGCGAGCACTGCAGCTTGGTCAGCGGGCGGTGGATGGTCTTCGCCGCGAGGATCTCCTCGACCGTGTACACGTCCTGGAACTGCGCGTTGGGGTTGCGCGAGGAGTGCTCGTGGTTCTTGGCGGCCACCGCCGCCAGCTGGGCCTCCGTCGTGCCGTACCGCTCCATGTGCTCGCGCGCCGCGTCGCCGAAGATCTGGGCGGTGGGCGGGGACATCTCGAAGCCGTGCCCGGCCGCCATGATCCCGTAGTGGCGGGCCACCGGCGAGGTCTTGAAGTCGCCGCCGTCCGAGCCGCCGCCCAGCGCGCCGCGCGCCATCTTCTCGAAGCCCAGCGCCAGCACGCAGTCGGCGATGCCGCCCTCCACCAGCTGCCGCGCCATCATGAGGGCGGACGAGCCGGTCGCGCAGTTGTTGTTGACGTTGTAGACGGGGACGCCGGTCAGGCCCAGCTCGTAGACCGCGCGCTGTCCCGCCGTCGACGCCTGGAAGCAGTAGCCGACCGGGACCTGTTCCACCAGGCCGTACGGGATGCCGGCGTCGTCCAGGGCGGCGGTGCCGGCCTCCTTCGCCATGTCCCAGTACTGCCAGTCCCGGGTCTCCGGCTTCTCGAACTTCGTCATGCCCACACCGACGATGTACGACTTCATCGAAGCCACTCCCTCAGTCTCTCTCAGTCTCGCGGCAGGCCGAGCAGACGCTCGGCGACGACGTTCAGCTGCACTTGGGTGGTGCCGCCCGCGATGGTCAGGCAGCGCGACATCAGCAGTCCGTGCACGGCCCGCTCCCCCGGCCCCTCCCGCAGCGCGCCCTGCGCGCCGAGGAGTTCGAGGGTGAGTTCGGCCAGTTTCTGCTGGTGGACGGTCTGGACGAGTTTGCGGACGCTGGCCCCCGGGCCGGGTTCGAGGCCGGACACCTGGAGCAGGGTGGTGCGCAGGCCGATGCAGGCCAGGGCGTGCGCCTCGGCGACGAGCGCGCCGATCCGGGCCCGCACGGCGCCGTCCTCGTCGGCCGCCCGCCCGATGAGCGCTTCGAGGCCGGTGTCGAAGGCGACCTGGTCGGCCATGTGGACGCGCTCGTTGCCGAGGGTGTTGCGGGCGACCTGCCAGCCGCCGCCGACCTCGCCGACGACCGCGTCGGCGGGCAGCACGGCGTCGTCGAACCACACCTCGTTGAAGAGCGACTCCCCGGTGATCTCCTTCAGGGGTCTGATGTCGATGCCGGGGGTGTTCCGCATGTCGACGACGAAGTAGGTGAGCCCCTTGTGCTTGGGCGCGTCGGGGTCGGTGCGGGCGAGGAGGATGCCGTAGTCGGCCCACTGGGCGGCGCTCGTCCACACCTTCTGCCCGTTGATCCGCCAGCCCCGCCCGTCCTCCGTCCGCTCCGCCCTCGTACGGAGGGAGGCCAGGTCCGATCCGGCCTCGGGCTCGGAGAAGAGCTGGCACCACTGCTGTTCGCCGCGCAGGGTCGGCGCCAGGTGGCGGGCCTGCTGGGCGGGGGTGCCGTACGCGAGGAGGGACGGGATCACCCAGGTGGCGATGGAGAGGGGGCTGAGCCTCACCCCGGCCGCCTCCATCTCCCGTTGCACGGCGAGCTGCCGCACCGGGCCGGCGCCCAGCCCGTACGGCTCCGGGAGGTGCGGGGCCGCGTAGCCGGTGCCCGCGAGGGCGCGGCGGGCGGCGCGCGGGTCGAGTCCGACGGCCGGTGCCAGCGCCTCCCGGGCGTCGGCACGGAACGCCTCGGCCTCCTCCGGGAGTTCCAGGCGCAGTTCGCGCCGGGTGCCGGCGGCAGCGTGGCGCACGGCGGCCAGCCGGTGGCTGTCGCCGGCGCCGAGGAGCTGGCGGGCGACGAGCGCGCGGCGCAGGTACAGGTGGGCGTCGTGCTCCCAGGTGAAGCCGATGCCGCCGAGGATCTGGATGCAGTCCTTCGCCAGCCCGTACGCGGTGTCGAGCGCGGCCCCCGCCGCGAGCGACGCGGTCAGCGCCCGCACGTCGGCCGCGTCCTCACGCGCGGCGCGCGCCGCGTCCCAGGTCAGCGCCCGCGCCTGCTCCAGCCGCACGAGCATGTCGGCACAGAGGTGCTTCACGCCCTGGAACTGCCCGATCGGCTTCCCGAACTGCACGCGCGTACGGGCGTGTTCGGCGGCGATGTCGAGGACCCGGGCCGCGGTCCCGCAGGCGTCGGCGGCGAAGAGCACGGCGGCCAGGTCGGCGACCAGCGCCGGTTCCACGCCCCCCAGGATCCGGCTCGCCGGCACCAGCACCCCGTCGGCGGCGACCTCGGCCGTCGGCCGCGTCGGATCGGCGCTCTCGTGCGGGCGCACGTCGAGGGTGTCGGCGTCCACCGCGAGCCACACGGTGCCGCACTGAGCGCGCGCGGGGAGGATCAGCAGGTCGGCCTGTGCCGCGCCGAGCACCGGCGGGGCGACCCCGTCGAGCACGAAGCCGTCGGCTTCGAGCGCCGGCGCGGCGGTCAGCGTGCCCGGCCCCAGCGCCACGGCCCCGGTGCGCTCCCCCGTGGCGAGCGCACCGGCGTCCTCCCTCCGCCCGGCCCGGTGCAGCAGTTCGGCGGCGAGGACGGTCGGGAGGTACGGGCCCGGCAGCAGCGCCCGCCCCGCCTCCTCCAGGACCACGGCCAGGTCGACGAGATCGCCGCCGCCCCCGCCCTCGTACCCCTCGGGGAGATGGATGCCGAGGAGGCCCTGCGCCGCAGCCCCGTCCCAGTACGCCGGCCTGCCCGTCGCGCCCCCCGGCGCGTCCAGGTGCTTGCGTACGTCCTCGGGCGGTACGGCGCGGGTGAGCCAGCCGCGGACGGATCGGGCGAGCTCCCGCTGTTCGTGCGTGATGGCGATGCCCATGGCACGGCAGACTAGAACACGTTCCAATCTGACGGAAGGTCAGGAACAAGGGTGTTGTCAGTGGCGCCTGTCACGATGCGGAGGCAGGCAAGGAACCGCACCAGCGAAGAAGGTTGGGTACGCCATGGGCACCTGGGACATCGGCCCGTTCGACAACGACACCGCCGCCGACTTCTCGTACCGGATCGACGAGGCCACCGAGGGCGACAAGGCGGCGGTGCTCCTCGTCGCCTTCCGCGAGGTCACCGAGAACGGCGACGACTACCTCGACTCGGACCTCGCGGTCGAGGCCGTCGCCGCCGCGGCCCTCGTCGCCGCGCAGTGCCCGGGCGGCGAGCCCGTCACCACCGCGTACGGCCCGAAGCAGGCCGTACCGGCCCTCCCGACCGCCCTCCGCCCCCTCGCCGTCGCCGCCCTCGACCGCGTCCTCGGCAAGGACTCCGAGCTGCTGGAACTGTGGGAGGAGTCCGACGGGGAGGAGTGGAAGGCGGGCATCCTGCGGCTGCGCGCGGTGCTGGCAGGTGCCGCAGGTCAGTGACCGAAACGCCCCTCGGCTGCGGCCGTCACGAAGGCCGTGAAGGCCGCCGGGGTGGCGAGGAAGGCGGGGCCGGCGGGGTTCTTGGAGTCCCGCACGGCGACGTGGGCGGTGAGGTCGGCGATCTCGATGCACTGGCCGCCGGTGTCGCCACTGAACGAGGACTTACGCCAGGCGGCGGCGCCGAGGGGGGCGCATTCAATGCATTCGCCACCGTTGGGGCCGCTGTAGGACGACTTACGCCACCTCGGGTCCTGGCTGGTACCCATACCGATCCTCCATTACGCGTGCGATCAGCGCCGCTGAGTCCTCCCGGGAGAGGGCCGTGGCCTGAAGCCGAGCGTAGCCGACGAACCGCTCCCTGATCGCTTGGGAATTGGCGGTCATGTGACCCGACTCGTAGCTCTCGGCATAGAGGATGTCCGGGTCGTCATCGAAGCGAAGAAGGGTGAACGAACCGAGCAGTCCGGAGTGCTGTCCGACACCGAACGGAAGGACCTGCACCTGAATCCACGGATGATCGCGGAAACTCAACAGGTGGGCCAGTTGACCGCGCATCACCTCGACTCCACCGATCTCCCGGTACAGCACGGCCTCGTCGAGGATGACGCAGACGACGGGCGGGTTCTCGCGTTCCAGGATGCGCTGGCGTTCCATTCGGGCTGCGACCATCTCGTCGGCGCCGCCTGGGTTGTCCACGCTCAGGACGGCGCGGGCGTACGGCTCGGTCTGAAGCAACCCGTAGACGAGTTGAGCCTGGTACGTCGAGATGTACGTCGCCTTCGCCTCCATCTCCGCGTACGGCTGGAACCAGTTCGGCAGCTGGCTCTTCAACACCAGGCCGATCAGGCGCGTGAACAGGCCGCCCGTCATCAGCGCGGCGTCCAGCCGCTCCGAGAACTGTCTCGTCGGCAGCTTCTTCGCGGTCTCGACCTGCCCGACGAGCGACCCCGTACAGAACAGGATGCCCCCCAACTGGTCCTGGCTGAGCCCCGCCTCCTCCCTCAACCGGCGTAATTCCGAGCCGTAGTAGTCCAGCGGCGAGGCGCTGGGATCGAGGTTGCGGATGTTGGCCACGGCGAGGTCACCCCCAAGCTCACGCTTGCACACGTTGCGTCCGATTCGTAGCCGAGCGTAGTGATGTCGCTCCAATCTGGAGGCATGAATCACGTAACGGACCTCTACCCTGCGGAACTTGAAGCGAGCTACCGGATGGGCTTCACCGTGGGTGAGCACTCCGCCGGTCACATGCGCCGCATCCTCCGCATGTTCCTCACGCGTTGGGGGCTCGACCGGCTGTCCGATTCCGGTGAGCTCGCGCTCACGGAGCTCGTCGCGAACGTCGTGCGGCACGTGCCGGGCCGCCGGTGCACGGTGCTGCTCCTGCGGGAGCCGCACGGGCTGCGGGTGGAGGTGGCCGACGGGGTGCCGGGGCCGCTCGCGGCGAAGGCGGCCGGGCCGCTCGACGAGGGCGGGCGGGGGCTGGCCCTGGTGGAGGCCGTGACGGACCGGTGGGGGGTCATGGAAGGGGCCGACGGGAAGACGGTGTGGTTCGAGTGCGACGGGTAGGGCACGATGGGCGCCCGTAAGCGCGTACCCGCCAGTAGGAGGAGCCGACCATGGTCGCCGCCGAGCCCACCCCCGAGATCCTCGCCGCCTTCGAGGCCGCGAAGGGCTTCATGCCGGTCAAGGAAGGGCTCGCGCTGTACGCGGCGGCTGCCGAGGCGGCGGAGCTCGGGCTGCCGCTGCTGGAGGTCGGGACGTACTGCGGGCGGTCGACGATCCTGCTGGCGGACGTGGCGCGGGCGGCCGGGACGGTCGCGGTGACCGTGGACCACCACCGGGGCAGCGAGGAGCAGCAGCCGGGCTGGGAGTACCACGACCCGACCGTCGTCGACCCGGAGGTCGGCGTCATGGACACGCTGCCGACCTTCCGGCGGACGCTGCGCAAGGCGGGCCTGGAGGAGCACGTGGTCGCGGTCGTGGGGCGGTCGCCGCAGGTCGCGAAGGTGTGGGCGGGGCAGCTCGGCTTCGTGTTCGTGGACGGCGGGCACACCGACGAGCACGCGACCAACGACTACGAGGGCTGGGCCCCGAAGGTCGCGCCGGGCGGCGTCCTGGTCATCCACGACGTCTTCCCGAACCCGGAGGACGGCGGCCAGGCCCCGTACCGGATCTATCTGCGGGCGATCGAGTCGGGCGACTTCGAGGAGGTCTCGGTCACCGACTCGATGCGGGTGCTGCGCCGGCGCGGCTGAGGGGCGACGGGGCCGGAAACGGCCCCCGAATCCGCAGGGGCGAATGCACCGAAACCACCTTCGCCCGGCCTTTTCCGCTGCGATGATGGCGCCCCTCGGCCCCGATCGGCCCCTTCAGCGGCCCCGTGCGTAAGAGGTCCCAGGTGCAGTTGTTCGACGATCCGGTCATTCGCGCGGCGGTCATCGCCGGTGCCGTCACCTACGGCCTCGCGTGCCTCGTCTCGGGCGTGGGCGGGGTGCGGACGGAGACGCGCGAGCAGTCCGACCAGCTTCCCTTCGAGAAGCGCGGGTTCCACGTCCACGTGTCGGAGCACGGGCGAAGGCTCAACACCAGCTTCGGGCAGGGCGCCACCAACCTGGCGCTGGCGGTCACGTGCTGCGTGATGGCGCTCGGCGGGCCGGCCGGCACGATCGGGCAGTGGCTGCCGCTGGTCTTCACCGACCGTCGGGCGACCCTGAACAGCCTCGCGGAACAGCTGGCGAACGGATCGCTGGTCCTCCAGCTCACCACCGTGGCGGTCGGTGTGACCGTGCTGATGCGGCACATCAGCTTCCTGCGCACGCTCTTCGGGCACGACGGCACCACGCTGGAGCTCTGGCGGAAGCTGCGTCAGCTCAACATCACCAACGCCCAGGGCGGCGTCTTCCTCGCCTCCCTCACCATCATGTGGCTGCTCCGGGGGCACGGTCTCGACGGCCTCTGGATGACGTCGCTGGCCTATGTGTTCGCGTTCTTCATCGACGACTGGATCATCATCAGCGAATACAGCATCCGTCTGGACGTCCCGTCGCTGACCTTCCACAGATGGCGGCTCCGGTTCGCCTACGTGTGCCTGCTGGTGCCCAGCGTGGTCCTCGCCTGGGACGCCTTCGGCGGGTGGGGTGCCGGGGTCATGATCTGGTACGCCGTCTCGCTGTTCGCCGTGGCCGGTTCGCACCGCAAGGGTCCCGAGCGGCGTCGCCCGTCGTGGGGTCGTCTGTCGAAGGTGCCCCCGCAGCGGGCCGCGGAGGCGGAGCGGGCGAAGGGGACCGGACAGGCCTAGATACCGGCGCTGTCCGCCGACCGTCCCCGCCGGCCTCGTCCCGTGACGCCGCGACGCGCGTGGGCCGGGCCCCGCACACGGGGCCCGGCCCTGGAACAACACGCTCGGCGACCTTCTCGGGATGCTCAGAACCCCGAGGTCACATAGAGGCAGTTGGTGTAGCTGTAGCCGGACTCGATCTTGGCGTTGCTGGGCTTCTTCATGCCCGCCGACGTGCCCGTGCCCACCCGCTTCTGGAGCATCTGGTAGCTGCCCGGAGGCAGCGTCAGGGTCCGCTTCGGGTACTTGGAGGAGGGGCCCGAGCACGGCTTGGGCTTCTCCCCGACCGGCAGCAGGAGGGTCGGGTAGCTCGTGCACTTGGCGCAGGACGGGATGGTGATCCGGCCGGTGACCGGGCCGGTGTAGAGGAGTTCGACCTCGCCGGGGCCGTCGTTGCTGATGACCATGACCATGCCGGAGCCGTCGACCGTGGCGCCGGAGGGCACCTTGTTGCCGGCCGCCGGGGTCTCCTCGGCGATCTCGGCGGCGATGGCGACGTTGCGCGCCTGGGCGGTCTGCGGGCTGTCCGGGTAGGTCTTGGCGTAGTCGGTCATCGCCGTGGCGGCCTCGCTGAACTCCTTCTTCTTGAAGCGGTCGAGACCGCAGCCGAAGTCGCCCCGCTGGATGACCCGCTTGGTGTCCGCCCCGAGGCTCGCGTAGGTCGCGCTCGGCAGCATGCCGACGGTGGTCTGGAAGCGCCGCACCTCCGCGATGCCGTCGCAGGGCGCGACGCCCAGGGCCTTCTCGCGGGTGCGCAGGCCCTCGCGGAGGGTGGGCTCGATCTTCTGCGTGAAGGGGGACTGCGGGAAGGTCTTCGTCAGGTCGTTGAGGTGGTTCCCGGAGCTGGTCTCCTGGCCGGCGGAGCCGATCGTGGTGGTGCCGCACTGGAACCAGGACTCGGCCAGCGGCTCGTCGGCCTTGCCGACCAGGCCGCCGAGCAGTCCGCGGTCGACCTTCTCGGGCAGGGTGCGCAGGTGCTTCAGGCCGGGGACGGCCGCGCAGTAGTCCTTCTTCGTGTACGGGAGGGAGACCGAGGTGTAGTAGGCGGTGAGCCGGTCGGGGACCAGCTTCGCGGCGCGCGAGCCCGCGTGCTGCGTGGCGATGTCCTGGTAGGTCGCGAGGACCGAGCCGTAGGTCACCTCGACGCTGGTGAAGGACTGGCCCTCGACGCGCTTCACCAGCCCGTCGGCGGTGGTCAGCCGGTCCATGAGCTGCTGCTCGACGGCCTCGTCGCGGGCCGCCCCGTAGGCGAAGGTGCCGCCGCCGGGGACGGCCAGCACGAGCGCGATCGCGACCGGCAGGACCAGCTTGGCGCGGCCGGGTGCCTCCAGGGCGGCGGGAGTCGCCCGCAGTCCGCGGCGGGCCCCGTCGGCGGCGACGGCCAGGAGGAAGACCCCGTACGCCACGAGGACGCCGAGGGGGATGCCGTCCGGGTCGGCGGGCAGGGCGACGACGAGCAGCGCCACGGTGGCCGCCCAGCAGAGGGCGGCGGAGGCCCAGTGCCTGAGCAGGACGTACCCGAGGCCCAGGCCGGAGAGGTTGAGCAGGGCGACGGCGACGGCCTGCACGGGGTTCGGCGGGCCGGGCGGCGGTCCGGGCGGCGGCGGTGGCGGTGCGGTCATCACCGGCGGCGGTCCCGGGGGCGCCGGCGGCTGCTGCCCGTACGGGCCGGTCCCGAGGCGCGGGTCCTGGGGCGCTCCGGGTGGCTGCGGTGCCGACGGCGGCAACGGCTGCTGCGCCCCCGGTCCGGTCCACTCCCAGGGCGACGGCTGTCTGCCCCGGGAGTCGTTCGCGCCGTCGTCGTCGGCGCTGGTGTGGTCGTGATCTTCCCCCGCCACAGGTTCCCCCTCTGTGGTCGTTGCTGCGGTGCCCCCCACATACCCTTCACCCTCCCCCCACACACGTCCAGCGGAACGCGCAATCCCGCGCCGGAACGCCTACAGTCGCGGGGTGCCGTACGCCCACCGCAAACTCCTCGCCCTCCCTCTGGCCCTGACCGCCTGCGCCGCCCTCGCCGGCTGCGGGGGCGCCGCCGGGTCGGCGACACAGACGCCCTCGCAGCCCTCTCCCCGTACCGAGGCGGCCAGGGCCACCGCCCCCGCCGGCGGGGGCCCCGCGACCGGGGCGATCCCGGCCGGGCCGCCGCGGAAGCTGCCGCTGGCCGGGCGGACGGTCGTGATCGACCCCGGCCACAATCCCGGCAATTTCCGGCATGCCTCGGAAATCAACAAAAAGGTCGATATCGGGACGACCCGCAAGGAGTGCGACACCACCGGCACCTCCACGAACGCGGGATACACCGAGGCCGCGTTCACCCTCGATGTTTCACACCGTCTCCGCGATCTCCTCAAGGCGCGGGGCGCCGAGGTCGTCCTCGTCCACGACGCCGAGCGCCCCTTCGGGCCCTGCATCGACGAGCGCGCCCGGATCGGGAACGGCGCCGGGGCCGACGCGGTCGTCTCGGTCCACGCGGACGGCTCGGCCGTCGGCAACCGGGGGTTCCATGTGATCCTGCCCGCACGGGTGCAGGAGGGCGGTGCGGACACCACGAGGATCGTGGCGCCCTCGCGGTCGCTGGGCGAGAAGCTGGTCACGCAGTTCGGGCGCGCGACCGGGACCCACCCCGCCAACTACATCGGTTCCGGTACCGGGTTGGATGTGCGGAAGGATCTCGGGGGACTCAATCTCTCGACCGTCCCCAAGGTGTTCGTCGAATGCGGCAATATGCGTGACCCGAAGGACGCCGCACTGCTGACCGAGGCCGCGTGGCGCCAGAAGGCCGCACAGGGGATCGCCGACGGCATCGGGGCCTACCTCAAGGGGTAGGACCGGCGTCCCGACGGACGGACGATAGATTCGCTCCGTACGATGCTCCGTACGATGGGGCCGCCCCCGTGATCCGCGCCACCCCGACGAGACGACCCGACGAAGGACTCTTACGTGAATATCCGCTCCCTCACCCGAGGCGATGGCGTGCTGATCGGTGCAGCGGTGGTGCTGTTCATCGCCTCGTTCCTCAGCATCTCCGGATGCGACGCCGGCGCCGCGATCTGCGACAAGGTCGACCTCCCGAACTCGTGGGAGGTGTCGCCGCTCGGCTGGGGCTCCTTCTTCCTCGGCATCGCCGGCGCCGCGCTGGTGGTCCTGTCCCGCGCGCTGCCGCAGCCGCGCAAGGTGGCCGGTCTCGAGCTCGGCCAGGTCGGTGCCGCGTTCGGCATCGCCTCCGCCTGGACCCTGCTGATGTGGGTCTTCGAGTCGGAGAACGCCGGTGCGGGCCTCATCCTCGGCCTGATCGCCGCGCTCGTGGTGGCCGGTGCGGCCGTCGCGGCCCCGCTGGTCCCGGCCCTCGGCGGCCCGCTGCTCGGCGCCCCGAAGCCGCAGACCCCGCAGCCGTACGGCATGCAGCCCGGCGCCCAGCAGGGCGTCCCCGGCGGCTACGGCTACCCGGGCGCCCCGCAGCAGCCGTACGGCGCCCAGCCCGACCCGTCGCTCGGCGGCCAGCCCTTCGGCGGCCAGCCGCAGGCGCAGCAGCACCAGGCCCCGCAGCCGCAGGCCGCGCAGCCGCAGCCGCAGCAGGCCGCCGCTCCGGCGCCCGCCGCCGACTTCACCGCGTTCTGGTTCGCCGTCCCGGTGGCCCGCCCGCTGTACGCGGAGGACGGCTCCCAGGCGCCCATCGCCGAGCTGGCGCCCGGCACCTGGTACCTCGCGGTCGAGCAGCGCGGCCAGGCCCTGGTCGCGCAGACGCAGGACGGCCGCCGCGGCGTCCTCCAGGACACCACCGGCATCCAGCGCGGCTAGCCGCACCCCGCCGCCACGGCCCCTCGCCCTTCCGGGCGGGGGGCCGTTGTCGTACAGTCCAGGCCGACCGAAGAATCTGACGATGCGTCAGGAAGGCTGGCCGTCATGCGCCTTGGACTCGCCCTTGGCTACTGGGGCCGCGGCCCCTCCGCCGCCCACCTCGAACTGGCCCGCGAGGCCGAGCGGCTCGGCTACCACTCGGTGTGGACCGCCGAGGCCTGGGGCTCCGACGCCTTCACCGCGCTCACCTGGATCGCCGCCCACACCAGCCGCATCGGGCTGGGCACCGCCGTCGCCCAGATGGCCGCGCGCACCCCGACCGCCACCGCCATGCACGCGCTCACCCTCGACCACCTCTCCGGCGGCCGGATGATGCTCGGGCTCGGACTCTCCGGGCCGCAGGTCGTCGAGGGCTGGTACGGGCGCCCCTTCCCCCGCTCGCCGCTCACCGCGACCCGCGAGTACGTGGACGTGATCCGGCAGGTGCTGCGGCGCGAGGGTCCCGTCCGGCTCGACGGGCGCTACCACTCCCACCCGTACGCGGGCGCCGACGGCACGGGGCTCGGCAAGCCGCTGAAGCCGATCACCCATCCGCTCCGGTCCGATCTGCCCGTCCTGCTCGGCGCCGAAGGCCCCAAGAACATCGCCCAGACCGTCGAGATCGCCGACGGCTGGCTGCCGCTCTACTGGTCGCCCGGCCGCTGGGCCGAGGTCTACGCCCTCCCCGAGCGCCTCCCCGACGGCTTCCTGGTCGCCCCGATGGTCCGCGCCCAGGTCTGCGACGACGTCGCCGAGGGGCTGCTGCCCGTCAAGGCCATGCTCGGCTTCTACATCGGCGGCATGGGGCACGCGGCCCGCAACTTCCACGCCGACCTGATGGGGCGCATGGGGTACGAGGCGGAGGCCCGGCACATCCAGGAGCTGTTCGCGGCCGGGCGGCGCCAGGAGGCCGTGCTCGCCGTGCCGGACGCCTTCGCCGACGAGATCTCCCTGGTCGGGCCGCGCGAGCGGATCGCCGAACGGCTCGCCGCCTGGCGCAAGGGCCCGGTCACCGACCTCCTGGTCACGGCGCCGGACCCCGCCACGCTCCGCGTCCTCGCGGAGCTCACCGCCTGAGGGGCGCCGGTCAGCCGCCGCCCAGCTGGGACGTACTGGGCACCTTGTCGACGACCTCGGCGCCCGCGCTCTTCCCCGCCTCCTTCACCTGGTTGATGATGCTGTCGAAGGAGCCGATGTCCGCGTCGCTCGCCTCGCCCTTGCGCAGCTTCGTCCCGAGCTCCTTCAGCGACTCGATGCCGGCGCTCAGCGGCGCCACCGCCTTGGAGAGCAGCGGGTCGCCCTTGGCGTTGTTCAGCGCCGCCTTGAGCCGGTTGTAGGTGAAGGCACCCGCCAGGCCGGCCTTCACCAGAGCGAACGTGCGCCCGTCCGCGCCCTTCTTGAACTTCCCCGCGCGGTACGGCTTCACGATCCACTGGTACGTGGCTCCGGCCGCCAGACCCGCGTTCGCCACGAACCGGGTCTTGGCCAGCCTCTGCTGCTCGAAACTGGCCGAGCTCGTCGGCGTCGAGTCGGCGCTCGTGGTCATGGACTGCGAGCTGTCGCCGCCGCAGGCCGCGGTCGTGGCGAGCAGCGCGCCGGACAGGAAGAGCGCGACGACGGCACGCCGCGCGCGGTCGAGGCTGGGCACGTGGGACCTCCGTGGGGCTGTGGCGCCGGGCCTGATCCGCCGGGCAGGCCCCAGCCTCGCCCGGGGCCCGGGGGTGCGCCACCGGAGTGACTCCGTACGGGGTTCCGCCCCTGCTCAAAAACGGCGCCCGACATCCCTTCCTCCGAACATCCCCGCAGGTCAGAGCCTTGGGACGTCCCATCGTGTCCCTGGGACGCCGCCGCCCCTGGCCCGGCCCGCCGGGCGGTCGGAGAGTGGATCACCGGCCCGGGACGGTTCCGGGCGGGGGAGGTACGGAAGTTCGATGGTGAGTCGCCGCGTGTGTACGGGGGGCGGTCGGTGCCAGTGGTTCTACCGGGCGCCGGACGCCCGGCTCGGCAGGGGGATCGGCACGTACCGGGGGTTCCGGTCGGCGGCAGGGGTGCCGCAGGAGCGTCTCGTCGTGCCGAGCGGGCGGGTGTCGCTGCTCATCGGCTTCGGCGGCGAGCTGCGGGTCCGGGACGCGGGACGGCACACGTCCCTGGTGTCGGGGCTGCACACCCGGGCGCGGGTGCTCGGGCACAGCGGGGACGTGCAGGGCGTGGAGCTGGCCCTGGCTCCCTGGGCGGCGCGCCGCTTCTTCGGCGGCACCGCGCTCACGGAGCTGACCGACACGCTGGCCGACCCGGCGGACGTCGTGGGCACCCGGGCCCGCGGCCTGGCCGAGGCGCTGGCGGAGGCCCCGGGCTGGCCCGAACGGTTCGCGCTGCTCGACGAGACGCTGCTGCGCTGGTCGGCGGAGGCGGACGCGGCGGGTGACACGGGGCCCGCGCCGGCCGTCCTGGAGGCCTGGCGGCTGCTGGAGCGGTCCGCGGGGGCCCTTCAGATCCGTGAGGTGGCGGCGGCCACGGGCTGGAGCCAGCGGCACCTGGAGACGCGGTTCCGTGAGCAGATCGGGCTCGGCCCGAAGCGGCTGGCCCGGATCCTGCGCCTGAACCGGGCGATCGGGCTGCTCTCGGCGGGCGACCGGCCCGCCGAGACGGCCGTCCGCTGCGGCTACTACGACCAGGCCCACCTGAGCCGCGACTTCAAGGCGCTGACCGGGATGCCGCCGGGCCGCTTCCTCGCGGACCGGGGCACGGCCAGCGCCTGGATCGCGGGCTGACCGGCCGCGCAACCGACGCGGCGGTTTTTTCCAATACCGGACCGGGCGCCGGGTGCGAGTCTTGCGCCCGCGTGCAGTTGCGCACGCGACGTCTCAAGAGAAGGACGATCTGATGGGCATGGCAACGGGGATCCGCAAGAAGGCCGCGGCTGTCGCCGCGACCACCGCGCTGTTCGTCGGTGGCGGCGTCGCCGCCGCGACCGAGGCGTCGGCCGGCTACATGTGCGGCGCCGGCTACCACTGCGTGTACTGGGGCAACCTGGGCGACAGCGCCTCGCACGACTTCTACAACAGCGACCGGAACTTCACGGACGACACGTTCGACAAGAACCCGGGCACGGGCGGCTACGGCCAAAACGTGAACGACGCCCTCTGGTCGGCGAGCAACTCCAGCACGGGCGGCTACGAGAGCCACTACTACCGCGACATCAACTACCAGGGCGGCCTGCTCTTCTGCGTGAACCCGGGCAGCGAGGTCTTCGGTTCGCAGCTCTCGGACGGGCAGCGCAACGCCGCCAGCTCGCTGGAGCTGCGTCCGTCGACGACGATCCGCTGCTTCTGATCCACACGCCCCGCGCGTGAACGGGGCCCGGTGCTACAGGGGTGCACCGGGCCCCACCCCCTCCCCCCGCGCACCGACGAAAGGCAACCGCCACCATGCACCGGTCGGGCCGCCGCGCCCTGCTCGCCCTCACCGCCGTTCTCGCGGGCGGAGCCGCCGTCGTCGGGGGGACGATGCTGACCTCCGCCTCCGAAGCGGCGCCCGCGCCGTCCGACGGGACCCTCGCCTCGGCCGAGGCCCTTGAGCGGCTGCACGGACTGCCGCCCGTCACCGACCGCGTCTTCGCCTGGACCGACGTCCACTACCGCGGTGCCGAGGCGCAGCGCCGGTATGCCGTCGACTGCATGGCCCGGCAGGGCTTCCGCTACGCCCCGCCCGCCACTCCGGCCGCCCGCGCGGGCGGGGACGAGGACCAGCGGCCCCGTCCCTTCGGCCTGGAGACCGCCCCTTCCGCGGCCCCGCCGGCCCCGTCGCCACCCGGCGAGAAGCCCCCGAAGCCGGGCAGCCCGGAGGCCTCCCCCGCGTACGCGAAGGCGCTCTTCGGCGACGAGACCAAGCGGGTCACCGCCGTCGGCGCGAAGGGGATGAAGGTGTCCAGGCCCGGCAACGGCTGCCTCGCCGACGCCGAGAAGCGGGTCCTGGGCGACGGCCGGATGCGCTGGCTCCAGGTGCGGATCATGCTCTTCGAGGCGCAGGAGCAGGCGCGTACGGACGTGGAGAAGGACCCGGCGTTCCGGAACGCCACCGCACGCTGGCGGCAGTGCATGGAGCGGGCCGGTTTCCCCGGGCAGCGCGATCCGCTGGGGCCGGCCAAGGCCCCGTCCGACGGCATCCTGAAGGCCGATCTGCGCTGCAAGAGCGAGACCGGCTATCTGACCACGGCGTACACCCGGCTCGCCGCCGTCCAGCAGCGCTGGCTGGACGCCAACCCGGCCGTGGTGAAGGACTGGACGGCGCTGCTGGCCCGGCAGGACAAGGCCTCCCGCGAGGTGCTCGCGGGCAGGGCCTGACGCCTCGGGACACGTCTCAGGGCTGGTGGGACTCCGCGCTCGGGATGAAGCGCCCGGTGCAGGTGGGCACGCTGTCCTTGCCGTTCTTCTTCGGCAGGGCGGCGCAGACGAAGACGGAGCCGTTGTCGGGGGCCGCGATCAGCGGGGTGTAGACGTCGCGGTCGTAGTGGACGACGTCGGCCTGGGCGGCGCCGTCGGAGTTGTTGACGACGACGGTGGCGCCGACCTCGGCGAAGGAGATGCGGCCCCAGGCGGCCTTGCAGGCGCGGCTGTAGCGGAGCTCGATGACGAGGTCCTTGGGGATGGAGCCGGTGCGGACGGTGACCGCGTCGGCGCCGCAGTTCATCTTCTTCGGGTCCTTGCCCTCGCAGGTGGTGAGGGTGCAGCCGGTGGCCGGGCCCGCGACCTTCACCGCGGGCTTGGGCTTGACCGGCGGCTCGTCGGAGCCGGAGAGGGTCACGGCGGCGTACGCGCCCGCGCCCGCCAGCAGGAGGAAGGCGAGGACGAGCGAGATCCACAGGGTGCGGCGGCTCTTGGGCGGCGCGGCCCCGTCCGGGGCGTCCGTCCCGTCGGGCTCGTCCTCGGGGGCCGCGCGCCGGGCCTCCTCCTCGTCCCAGAGGGCGAGCAGCGGCGCCGGGTCGGCGTCGCACAGCTTCGCGAGGCTCTCGACCGCGTCGCGCGGCGGGAACTGCTTGCCGTTGACCCACCGCTCCCACGACGACTTGGCGTAGTGGGTCTTCTCGCTGAGCTGGGCGAAACTGCACCCCGACGCCTTCTTCAGCGCGAGAAGCTCGCCGGCAAGATCCGTGACCGACCCCGCACGGTCCATCGTGACCGATTCTCCCTGATATGCATGCCCATGCCAGTCATGGACGTGGACATACTAGAGCCGGTTTATCGACCGGGTGTACGTGCATCGGGCATGGATCAACGGGGCGGTCCGCCGCAGCAGTCGGGCTCCAGCCCGCGCGGCAGCCGCTCGCCGCCGAAGACCGCGACCGTCGCCTCGTCGCCGCCGAGCGCCGCCACCGCGAGCAGCAGCGAACCGGAGGTCCAGGTGGTCTGCTCCTCGGGCCAGACCGCGCGGTTGCCCTCGAAGACGTAGCCCGTCCAGTAGTTGCCGTCGGCGGCGCGCAGGTGCCGGATGGCCTGGAGGATCTCCAGGGCCCGGTCCGACTCCCCCATCGCCCACAGGGTGAGGGCCAGTTCGCAGCTCTCGCCGCCGGTCACCCACGGGTTGGGCAGCACGCAGCGCACCCCGAGGCCCGGCACGACGAAGTCGTCCCACCGCCCGTCGATCCGCGCCTGGGCCTGCGCTCCGGTCACCGCGCCGCCGAGGACCGGGTAGTACCAGTCCATCGAGTAGCGGGACTTGTCGAGGAACCGCTCGGGGTGGCTGCGGATCGCGTGGCCGAGCGCGCCGGCCGCGAGCTCCCAGTCGGGCTGCGGCTCCTCGCGCTCCTCGGCGATGGCCAGGGCGCAGCGCAGCGCCTGGTGGATCGAGGAGCTGCCGGTCAGCAGCGCCTCGTCGACGGGGGTGCCGTCGGCCTCGCGCTTCCAGCCGATCTCGCCGCCCGGCCGCTGCAGCCGCAGGACGAACTCGACGGCCGCGTAGACCACCGGCCACATGCGGTCGAGGAAGACGTCGTCGCCGGTCGACAGGTAGTGGTGCCAGACGCCGACGGCGATGTACGCGACGAAGTTGGACTCCAGACCGCGGTCGGTGACGTCCTCCGGGTCGCCGTCCCGGTAGGCCGCGTACCAGGAGCCGTCGGCGTTCTGGTGCCGGGCCAGCCACGCGTAGGCGCGGGCGGCGGCCTCGTGTTCGCCGGCGGTGTCGAGGGCCATGGCGGCCTCGGTGTGGTCCCACGGGTCCAGGTGGTGCCCGCGGAACCAGGGTATGGCGCCGTCCTCGCGCTGCGCGCCGAGGATGCGGGCCACGGTCTCGGCGGCCTCCTCGGCGGTGAGCACGCCCGGCAGGACGAGGTGCTGCGCCATCCGCTCGGGAGAGGTCACTGGGCGGCGTCCACGGGAAGGTGGGGCTTGGTCGCGTAGGCCACGAAGCTCTTGCCGACGACCGGGTTGAGCAGCTGCTCGGCGACCCGGGTCACGGCGGGCTTCTTCATGATGTCCCAGACCAGCAGCTTGTGGTACGCCCGCACCGGCAGCGCCTTGTCGTTGTCGACGCCGAAGGCGCACTTCAGCCACCAGTACGGGGCGTGCAGCGCGTGGGCGTGGTGGGTGCCGTACGGCTTGAGGCCGGCCTGGCGCATCTTGGCCAGCAGCTCGTCGGCCTTGTAGATGCGGATGTGGCCGCCCTCGACCTCGTGGTACTCGTCGGAGAGCGCCCAGCAGACCTTCTCGGGGCCGTAGCGCGGGACGGTGACGGCGATCCGGCCGCCCGGCTTGAGGACCCGGACCATCTCGGCGAGCACGCCCTTGTCGTCCGGGATGTGCTCCATGACCTCGGAGATGATGACGACGTCGAAGGACTCGTCGGGGAAGGGCAGGTTGAGCGCGTCGCCCTCCATCGCGGTGGCGCTGGCACCGGCCGGGGCCTCGCCGGCCTCCTTCATCGCCGCGAACCACTTGGCGACCTCGCGGATCTCCTCGGCGTTCTGGTCGAGGGCCACCACCTGGGCACCGCGCCGGTAGCACTCGAAGGCGTGCCGGCCGCCGCCACAGCCCAGGTCGAGCACGCGGTCGCCGGGGGCGAGCGGGAAGCGGGTGAAGTCGACGGTCAGCACGGGTTCCTGCTTTCGCGGTGGAGGGAGGCCTGCGCGCCCTGCGCGGCGATCGCCGCACGGTACAGCTCGGCGGTGCCCTGGGCGGCCCGCGCCCAGGTGAAGCGCTGGAGGACCCGCTCGCGGCCCGCCGCGCCGAGCCGCGCGCCGAGGGCCGGATCGGTGAGGACCCGGCCGAGGGCCGCGGCCAGCGCGCCCGCGTCGCCCGGGGGGACGGCCAGACAGGTCTCGCCGTCGGTGCCCGCGACCTCGGGGATCGCGCCGCCGGTGGTGGCGACCAGGGGGGTGCCGGTGGCCATGGCCTCGGCGGCGGGCAGCGAGAAGCCCTCGTACAGGGACGGGACGCAGGCGACCCGGGCGGAGCGGTAGAGGTCCACGAGCTCGGCGTCGGTGACGCCCTTGACGAACTCGACGGCGCCCTCCAGGCCGTACCGCTCGATGGCCTGGGCGACCGGTCCGTCCTCGGCGCGCTTGCCGACGACGACGAGGTGGGCGTCGGGGTGCTCGGTGCGCAGCTTGGCGAGCGCCTCGATCAGGTGGACCAGGCCCTTGAGCGGGACGTCGGCGCTGGAGGTGGTGACGATCCGGCCGGGGACCTCGGCGACGGACGGGTCGGGCGACCACAGGTCGGTGTCGGCGCCGATGTGGACCACGCCGATGCGGTCCTCGCGGACCCCGAGGTGCTCGACGATCTCCCCGCGGGAGGTGCCGGAGACGGTGAGGACGGAGGGCAGTCGCCGGGCGACGCGCTTCTGCATGCGGGTGAAGGCGTACCAGCGGCGGACGGAGGCGCGGCGCTTCCAGTCGGCGGCGGCGTCCAGCTCCAGCTGCCGGTCGACGGTGATCGGGTGGTGGATCGTGGTCACCAGCGGGGCGCCGAGGGCGCGCGGGCCGCCGAGGAGTCCGTATCCGAGGGTCTGGTTGTCGTGGATGACGTCGAAGTCGCCGCGGCGGGCGGCGAGGGCGCGGCGGGCGCGCAGCGAGAAGGTCAGCGGCTCCGGGAAGCCGCCGGTCCACATGGTGGCGACCTCCAGGGCGTCGATCCAGTCCCGGTACTCCTCGCGCTTCGGGGTGCGGAACGGGTCGGGCTGGCGGTAGAGGTCGAGGCTGGCGATCTCGGTGAGCGGGACGCCCTCGTCGAGCGTGGGGTACGGCTGGGAGCCGAGGACCTCGACGCTGTGGCCGAGCCGGGCGAGCTCACGGGAGAGGTGCCGGACGTAGACGCCCTGGCCGCCGCAGAACGGGTTCCCCTTGTACGTGAGGAGAGCGATCCGCAACGGACGGTCACCGCCCGGCGTGACACCCTGCCGGGGGCTTGCCTCTATGGCCTCCGCGGTCATGTGCGACCCCCTTCGAGCGTGTATTTCGCGGGAGCGTAACCGCCCGCGCTAATCTAGAACAAGTTACAGACTTGATCGTTCATGATCTTCTGGCTTGATCTTCTTGATCCTTCAAGGAGCACAGAATCTACCGGCAGGTAGCTCCGCCGTGAGAAGCCGGATCAGGTGATTCGCGCCACGGCCGGAGCCCCGCGATACTGTCCCTCCTTCACCGCACGGAACGGGGCCCCATGACCGTGGAAGACAGACCGGCGTCGCCGCCTCTGACGGAGCGCCAGGAGGCGCGCCGACGGCGCATCCTCACGGCGAGCGCGCAGCTCGCCGGGCGAGGCGGGTTCGAGGCCGTGCAGATGCGGGAGGTGGCGGAGGCGGCCGGCGTCGCGCTCGGCACCCTCTACCGCTACTTCCCCTCGAAGATCCATCTGCTGGTCGCCACCATGCAGGACCAGCTCCAGCACATGCACACCACGCTCCGCAAGCGTCCGCCGGCGGGCGCGGACCCGGCGGACAGGGTGGCCGAAACCCTGATGCGGGCCTTCCGGGCGCTCCAGCGCGAACCGCAGCTCGCGGACGCGATGGTCCGCGCGCTGACCTTCGCGGACCGGAGCGTGAGCCCCGAGGTGGACACGGTGTCCCGGCTGACCACCGCGATCATCCTGGACGCGATGGGGACCGAGCACCCGACGCCGTCGCAGCTCTCGGCGGTGCGGGTGATCGAGCACACCTGGCACTCGGCGCTGATCACCTGGCTGTCGGGCCGGGCCTCGATCGCACAGGTGAAGATCGACATCGAGACGGTCTGCCGGCTGATCGACCTGACCGCGCCGGGGGCCGGCGGGGCCCCCGGGCGCGGCTGACCCCTGGGGGGTCAGGACTTCTTCTTGCTCTTCTCCTTCTCCAGGTCCGCCTTGAACAGCTCCTCGCACGCGGGGGAGGTGTCGCTGGCGATGAAGAGCACCATCTTGAACTCGCCCATGGTGTGCTCGCTGGCCTTCAGCTTCCACTGGCTCTTGGTGAGGGGCACGATCCTGGACTCGGCCTGGTCGACGCCCTGCCCCTCCTTCCAGCCACCCTTGCCGAGCGCGTCGAGCGTGTCCGTGTAGGACTTCTTGGGGTTCACGGCCTTCTCGGTGTCGGGCGTCCAGGAGACCATGCAGTTCTCCAGGCCGGGCGGCACGTCGTCGCCGGTGGCGTCCTGCGTGAAGCCCGCGGCCTTCGCGGCGGTCTCGATCTCCTTCTTCACCGCGTCGGCGGACAGGCCGCCCTCGGCCGACGGTGCGGCCGTGGCACCCGAACCGCCCCCGCCCGGAGTCCCCTTGCCGGCGTCGCCGCCCTGACCACTGCATCCCGCGACCCACAGCACCGCACTGGCGGCCACCGTCGCGGCCACCCACCTCGCCTTGCGCACGACTCTCCCGATTCCCCGTGCCCGAGGGCCCGTTGCCCCCGTGATCAAGGGAGTAGTTTTGCACGCGGGAACGACTGGAACGGACCGGGCCGGGTGCCGGTACCCGAAGTCCCGGGTACCGGCCCGTGTTCCACGCGGCGCCTAGTCCTCGGGAGGGAACACCGTCTCCCCGCCGTCCACCAGGGTGATCGAGATGGCCTCCACCGGGCAGCCCTCCGCCGCCGCCAGGACCCGTTCGTTGGCGTCGAGTTCGCCCTCGCGCGGGTGGGACTGGCGCGCGGTGTCCAGGCGGAAAGCCTGCGGGGCGTGGTTGATGCACATGCCCGAACCGATGCAGACCGTGCGGTCCACCTCGACGTGCCAGCGGTCGCCCATCACGCACCACCGGGCCCCTCGTAGCCGGCGGGCAGGTGGATCATCTTGTGCTCCAGGTACTCCCCCAGGCCCTCGGGACCGAACTCGCGGCCGACGCCGGAGTTCTTGTAGCCGCCGAAGGGGCCGAGCATGTCGAGGCTGAAGGTGTTGACGTTGAAGGTGCCGGTGCGGACCCGGCGGGCGAAGTCGACGCCGTGCTCGACGTCGCCGGTCCACACGCTGCCGCTGAGGCCGTAGTCGGAGTCGTTCGCGACCCGCAGGGCCTCGTCCTCGTCCCCGTACGGCAGGAGGCAGATGACCGGGCCGAAGATCTCCTCGCGGGCGATCCGCATGGAGTTGTCCACGCCCCCGAAGAGGGTCGGCTCGACGTACCAGCCGCGCTCCAGGCCCGCCGGACGCCCGCCGCCGGTGAGGACCTTGGCGCCTTCGGCCTGGCCGATGGAGATGTAGTCGAGGGAGCGCTGCTGCTGGCGGCGGGCGACGAGCGGGCCGACCTGGGTGGCGGGGTCGAGCGGGTCGCCGACCACGAGCGCGCCGGCCGCCGCGGCGAAGGCCTCGGCGATCTCCTCGTAGCGGGAGCGCGGGGCGAGGATGCGGGTCTGGGCCACGCAGGCCTGCCCGTTGTTCATCCAGGCAGCGGGGACGATCCCGGCGACGGCCGCGTCGAGGTCGGCGTCGGGCAGGATCACGGCGGCGGACTTGCCGCCGAGTTCGAGGGTGACGCGGGTGAGGTTGCGCGCGGCGACCTCCATCACGCGCTTGCCCGCCGCGACCGAGCCGGTGAAGGACACCTTGTCGATGCCGGGGTGCGCCACCAGGTACTCGCTGACCTCGCGGTCCGCCGGCAGGATCGAGAGGACGCCCTCCGGCAGGCCCGCCTCGGCCGCGATCTCGCCGAGGATGTACGAGTCGAGGGGCGACTCCGGCGAGGGCTTGAGGATCACGGTGCAGCCGGCCAGCAGCGCGGGCCCCAGCTTGGCGGCGGCGGTGAACTGCGGCACGTTCCACGGCACGACCGCCGCGACGACGCCGACCGGCTCGCGCCGCACGAGCAGCGGGCCGAGGACGCCGGCGCGCCGCTCCTCGTACGCGTACGCGCGGGCCACGGTGATCGCCGAGTCCCACACCATCATGGCGCCGAGCGCCTGGGCGAGGACGGACCAGGAGTACGGGGAGCCGTTCTGCGAGCTGATCGAGCGGGCGATCTCCTCGTGCCGGACCGCGACGGCGTCCTTGATCCGCCCGACGACCTCGATCCGCTCCTCCAGCGTCATCCGCGGCCAGGGCCCCTCGTCGAAGGCCCGGCGGGCGGCGGCGACGGCCCGGTCGACATCGGCCTCGGCCGCGTGCGGGACGCGGCCGATGACCTCCTCGGTGTGGGGGGAGATCACCTCGATGACGTCGCTGCCGAGCGGGTCGGCCAACTCGCCGCCGATGAACAGTTTTCCGTGCTCCACAAGCTCGGTCATGACCGACTGCCTCCCGGAACCACGCGCCGATGCCGATATCTGTCCGCCGATATCTGACTGTGTTTCAGAACTGATACCAGTTCTAGTTCTGCTTGGCCAGACTCGGGACGGCGGGCGTCCCGGAGCCCGCCGGTCTAGACTTTGAGGCGGAGCGGAAGAACCCGCGGCCGCGCGCACCCCCCGGCCGCCGACGTCACCCTCCCCCACGCCCCACAGGAGCAGCCATGCGTACCCTCGCGCGCTCACATCCGCACCGGGCCCGGCGCCTGACGGCCGCCGCGGTCTCGTCCGTCGCCGCGGTGGCCCTGCTCGTGCCGGCGACCGCCTCGGCGGCACCCACGCCGGTCGCGCAGCCCGTACCCGAGAGCGTCTCCGTCACCACGAAGGCGCCCGCACCCTTCCTCTTCCAGTACACCTTCAACGGGCACCTGAAGATCGGCGGCGGCAACTTCACCGTCGACGGCCCGGTCACCCTCTACGTCAAGCTGAACAACGGCACCATCATGTTCCGGCAGACGGTCATCGCGCGGACCCACTCCATCACCCCGGGCGGCGCGATCTACGTGGAGACCACGATCAGTTCACCGTGCGCCCCCGGCAACAACGGCTACGCCCGCGCCTTCGACCGCACCACGCAGACCTGGTCGCCGCGCCTGCCCGTGCCGGTGTGCCAGCGGATCGACTGACCCGCCCTCCCCGCCATTCGCCCCTCCCCAGCTATTCTGACGCTGCGTCAGTTCTCGTTATAGTGCTGCGACAGCCGTACCGGCACGCAGAGACGAGGGCGCTCATGACGCAGCCGACCGACCAGGTGACCGAGCACGGCGGAGGCGTCTGGTCGCTGCGGGTGCCCATCCCGGACAACCCCCTCGGCCACACCCTCGTGCACGTCCTCGACACCGACCGCGGCCCCGTCCTCGTCGACACCGGCTGGGACGACCCCGCCTCCTGGCACGAACTCACCACCGGACTCGGCACCTTGGGCATCGGCATCCAGGACGTCCACGGCGTCGTCGTCACCCACCACCACCCCGACCACCACGGCCTGTCCGGCCGGGTCCGGGAGGAGTCCGGGGCGTGGATCGCCATGCACGCCGCCGACATCGCCGTCGTCCGCCGCACCGGCAGCGCCGAACCCGGCAGCTGGCTCGACTACCTGGCCCGCAAGCTGGCCGCCGTCGGCGCCCCCGAGGAGCACACCGCCCCGCTGCGCGCCGCCCGCGCCGCCGGCCGGATGCGGACCCTGCCCGGCCTGTCCTCCGCCCTGCCCGACCGGGAGATCGTCCCCGGCGAGCTGCTCGACCTCGCCGGGCGCCGGCTGCGCGCCGTCTGGACCCCCGGCCACACCCCCGGCCACGTCTGCCTCCACCTGGAGGAGGCCCACCCGGCCGGCCTGCCCGGCCACGGCCGGCTCTTCTCCGGCGACCACCTGCTGCCCGGGATCAGCCCGCACATCGGCCTGTACGAGGACCCCGACGAGGCCACCGCCGCCGACCCCCTCGGCGACTACCTCGACTCCCTCGAACGCATCGGGCGGCTCGGCGTCGCCGAAGTGCTCCCCGCCCACCAGTACGCCTTCCCCGACGCCGCCCGCCGGGTCCGCGAGCTCCTCGACCACCACGAGGAACGCCTCGCCGGGCTGCTCGCCCTCCTGGCCACCCCGCTCACCCCCTGGCAGCTCGCCGAACGCATGGAGTGGAACCGCCCCTGGGAGCTCATCCCGCACGGCTCCCGCAACATCGCCGTCAGCGAGGCCGAGGCCCATCTCCGGCGCCTGGTGAAACTGGGCCGCGCCGAGCCCGTCCCCGGCACGGACCCGGTGGCCTACCAGGCGGTCTGACGCCCTCCGCCCGCGCCGCCGGTGTGACGCACGGCGCCCCGGCCCGGCGGGGCGCGGCCGGTAGAGTGGGCGGTCGTCGTCATGCCCGTACAGGGGGAAGCCGGTGGGATTCCGGCACTGACCCGCAGCCGTGACGTGCCCGGAAGGGCATGGAGTCGGAATGCCCGGTACGGGACGTGAGCGCCGGCACCGTCGAGGAATACGGCGCCGGAGGCCGGCTCCTCGGGTGCCTGGTGTCCGGTGCCCGCAGGAGAGGGACCCATGATCAGCGTTCGCCGTGTCGCCGCCGCACTCGCGGCCGGTGCCGTGCTCAGCACCACCGCCGCCGGAGTGGCCGCCGCCGCACCCTCGCCGACGCCGACCCCCGCGAAGATCCCCGCCGGTCTGTACGGCACGACCGACCCGACCTACGACGGCGTCTGGCGCCAGTCGCTGGCCTTCCTGGCCCAGCGCACCTCCGGCATCCAGCCCGCCGACCAGGCCGTGGACTGGCTGCTCGGCCAGCAGTGCGACTCCGGCGCCTTCGCCTCGTACCGCCCCGACCCGGCCAAGCCCTGCGACGCCAAGACGATGCTCGACAGCAACGCCACCGCCGCCGCCGTCCAGGCGCTCGCCGCGGTCCGGCGCCAGTCCGACGCCCCCGAGAAGGCCGAGAAGGCCGCCAAGGCGGGCACCGCCTGGCTCAAGAGCGTGCAGAACAAGGACGGCGGCTGGAGCTACACCCCCGGCGGGCCCAGCGACGCCAACTCCACCTCCATCGTCGTCAGCGCCTTCGTCGCCGCCGGCGAGCGCCCCGGCGACGTGAAGTCCACCGACGGCCGGAACCCGTACGACGCCCTCCTCACCTTCGCCCTGCCCTGCACGGACAAGGAAGGCGCCGGAGCCTTCGCCTACCAGCCCGACAAGACCGGCAAGCTGTTCGCCAACGCCGACGCCACCGCCGCCGCCACCCTCGGCGGGCTCGGCAAGAGCATCACCGCCCGCGGCACCCAGCCCGAACAGCCCCCCGTCTGCAAGGACCTGCCGAAGCCGACCGCCGACCGGGCCGCGCTCAACGGCGCCGCCTACCTCGCCGCCCAGCTCGCCAAGACCGGCCACCTCACCGTCCCGCCGATGCCCGGCGCCTCCGAGACCGCCGAGCTCCCCGACTACGGCAACACCGCCGACGCCGTCGTCGCGCTCGCCGCGGCCGGTGCGAAGAAGGAAGCGGCCGGCGCCCTGGCCTGGCTGGAGAAGAACTCCTCCCAGTGGGCCGGGACGAGCGGCCCCGCCGCCTACGCCCAGCTGGTCTTCGCCGCGCACGCCATGGACACCGACCCGCGCAGCTTCGGCAGCACGGACCTCCTGGAGCGGCTGAACGCCACCGGGCCCGCCCCCAAGGCGCCCGACAACTCGCAGGCGTCCACCACCGCCGAGGACGACGAGTCCGGCTTCGACCTGTGGTGGATCATCGGCATCGGCATGGTCGTCGGCGTCGGCATCGGCTTCCTCCTGAGCGGCCGCAAGAAGTGAGGGCCCGCACCGGGCTCGCCGGTGGCGCCGCCGGTCTCCTGATGCTGCTGGCCGCCGCCCCCGCCCAGGCCGCCGGCTACCGCTACTGGTCCTTCTGGGAGGGCGAGGGCAAGGGCGGCGGCTGGGCCTACGCCACCCAGGGCCCGGCGACCGCCCGGCCCGCCGACGGCGACGTCATCGGCTTCCGCTTCGCCGTCAGCAAGGACTCCGCCGACGCCTCGAAGCCCTCCGCCGCGCCCGACTTCGGGCAGATCTGCGCGGGCGTGGAGAAGCAGGACGGCAACAAGCGGGTCGCGGTCGTCGTCGACTTCGGCGGCCCCCTCGACGCCCCGCCCGGCGAGACCCCGCCCGCGAAGGTGCTCACGGCCGGCTGCCCGCAGGTCCGCGAGGACGCCACCGCCGCCGAGGCGCTCGCCGCGGTCGCCAAGCCGCTGCGGTACGACACGAACGCGATGCTCTGCGGGATCGCCGGCTACCCGGCGAAGGGCTGCGGCGAGCAGGTGGCGACCGCACCGGACGCCGCCGCGTCGAAGCCCGCCGCGAAGCCGTCCGGGACCCCGGCCGCCGCCGCTCCCGAGCACTCCGGCGGCCCCTCCTTCGGGCTCGTCACGGGCGGCGCCGCCGTGCTGCTCCTCGGCGTCGCCGGCGTCTGGCAGGCCCGCCGCCGCCGCGGATGACCCGCCCGAACCGGCTGCGCGCCCCCGAGGCGAACCGCTCGAACGCCCTGCACCCCGGAGCCTGGTGGCTCTGGGCGCTCGGCCTCGCCGTGGCCGCCTCGCGCACCACCAACCCGCTGGTCCTCGGCCTGATCGTCGGCGTCGCGGGGTACGTCGTCGCGGCCCGCCGCACCGAGGCGCCCTGGGCCCGCTCGTACGGCGCCTTCGTCAAGCTGGGCCTGTTCGTCGTCGCCCTGCGGGTGGTGTTCTCGCTGGTCCTCGGCTCGCCGATCCCGGGCGAGCGGCTGCTGTTCACGCTGCCCGAGGTACCCCTGCCCGACTGGGCGCAGGGCGTACGGATCGGCGGCCGGGTCACCGCCGAACAACTCGTCTTCGCCCTGTACGACGGGCTGAAACTGGCGACCCTGCTCATCTGCGTGGGCGCGGCGAACGCGCTCGCCAACCCGGCGCGGCTGCTCAAGTCGCTGCCGGGCGCGCTGTACGAGGTGGGGGTCGCCGTCGTCGTCGCGATGACCTTCGCACCGAACATGGTCGCCGACGTGGTCCGGCTGCGCACCGCCCGGCGGCTGCGCGGCCGCCCCACCGGCGGGGTGCGGGCCCTGCTCCAGATCGGCCTTCCGGTCCTGGAGGGCGCCCTCGAACGCTCGGTGGCCGTGGCCGCCTCCATGGACGCGCGCGGCTACGGCCGGACCGCCCAGGTGCCGCCCGCCGTACGGCGCACCACCGCCGTGCTGACGATCGGCGGGCTCCTCGGCGTGTGCGCGGGATCGTACGGGCTGCTCGCCGCGCAGGGTGCCGGGTACGGGCTGCCGCTGCTCGCCGCCGGGCTCCTCGCGGCCGTCGCGGGGCTGCGGCTCGGCGGGCGGCGGGCCGCCAGGACCCGCTACCGGCCCGACCGCTGGGGCGTCCGGGCCTGGCTCGTCGCCGCCTCCGGCATCGCGGTCGCCGTCGCGATGATCTGGGCCGCGTCGGTCGACCCCGAGGCGCTCCGCCCCGGCGTCGTCCCCCTCCGGGCGCCCGAGCTGCCGCTGTGGCCCGCGGCGTCCGTGCTGCTCGGCCTGCTCCCCGCCTTCGTGGCCCCCGTTCCGAAGGAGACCTCCCGATGATCCGCTTCGAGAACGTCTCGGTGACGTACGACGACGCGGCCGCGCCCACCCTGAGCGGGCTCGACCTGACCGTGCCCGAGGGCGAGCTGGTGCTGCTCGTCGGGCCCTCCGGGGTCGGCAAGTCGACCCTCCTGAACGCGGTGTCCGGGCTCGTCCCCCACTTCACCGGCGGCACCCTGCGCGGCCGGGTCACCGTCGACGGACGCGACACCCGCACCCACCCGCCCCGCGAGCTCGCCGACCTGGTCGGGACAGTGGGGCAGGACCCGCTCGCCCACTTCGTCACCGACACCGTCGAGGACGAGCTGGCCTACGGCATGGAGTCCCTGGGCCTCGCGCCCGCCGTCATGCGGCGGCGCGTCGAGGAGGTCCTGGACCTGCTGGGCCTGGCCGAACTCCGCGACCGGCCCATCGCCACGCTCTCGGGCGGGCAGCAGCAGCGCGTCGCGATCGGCTCCGTGCTCACCCCGCACCCCAAGGTCCTCGTCCTCGACGAGCCGACCTCCGCGCTCGACCCGTCGGCCGCGGAGGACGTGCTCGCCGTGCTCCAGCGGCTCGTCCACGACCTCGGCACGACGGTCCTGATGGCGGAGCACCGGCTGGAGCGGGTCGTGCAGTACGCGGACCAGGTCCTCCTGCTCCCCGACGGCGTCCTGGGACGGCCCGCCGACGTCATGGCCGTCTCGCCGGTCCACCCGCCGGTGGTCGCCCTGGGGCGGCTGGCGGGGTGGGAGCCGTTGCCGCTGTCCGTGCGGGACGCCCGGCGGGCGGCGGGGGCCTTGCGGGAGCGGTTGGCGGGAGCACGTCCCGCCGCGCCGGCGCGCGAGGGCACGGCCGCGGGCCGTACGGGAGCCCGGGAGCACGCCCCCGGCTCCGCGCAGGGGCGCGGTGGGGGTCTCTCCCTCTTCCGGCGCCGCCGCACCCGCTCCGCACCCGCCGCCGCCCCCGGCCTCCCCCTCGTCCACGTCGACCGCCTCGCCGTCCGCCGCGGCCGCGTCGAGGCCCTGCGCCAGGTGACCCTCCAGGTCGCCGCGGGCGAGACCGTCGCCCTGATGGGACGGAACGGGGCCGGGAAGTCGACGCTGCTCGGCACGCTCGTCGGGATGATCGCGCCGACCTCCGGCACCGTCCGCGTCGCCGGGCTCACCCCGCACGCCACGGACCCGCGAACCCTGATCCGGCAGGTCGGGCTCGTCCCGCAGGAGCCCCGGGACCTGCTGTTCGCGGACACGGTGGCCGCCGAGTGCGCGGCCGCCGACGAGGACGCGGGGGCGGAGCCGGGGAGCTGCCGGGCGCTGGTGTCGGAGCTGCTGCCGGGCGTCGCGGACGAGACGCATCCGCGGGACCTGTCGGAGGGGCAGCGGCTGACGCTCGCCCTCTCCGTGGTGCTGACGGCCCGCCCGCCGCTGCTGCTGCTCGACGAGCCGACCCGCGGTCTGGACTACGCGGCCAAGGCCCGCCTGGTGGCGCGGCTGCGCGGGCTCGCGGCCGAGGGGCACGCGATCGTGCTGGCCACGCACGACGTGGAGCTGGCGGCGGAGCTGGCGCACCGGGTGGTGATCGTCGCGGGCGGCGAGGTGGTCGCGGACGGGCCGACGGCCGAGGTGGTCGTCTCCTCCCCCGCGTTCTCGCCGCAGGTCGCGAAGGTCCTGGCGCCCCAGCCGTGGCTCACCGTCGAACAGGTGGAGGCGGCGCTGTGAGCGCGCGGCCGATCCGGCTGGGCGTCCGTTCGGTCGTCGCCCTGGTCCTGGTCTCCGTCGTCGGGCTGATCGCGGTCGGCTGGCCGCTCTTCGCCGACCCGGGCTCGGCGCTGACCGACCACGCCGCCGACGCCCCCTGGTTCTTCGCCCTGCTGCTCCCCCTCCTCATCGCGGTGGTCGTGGCGACGATCGCGGACTGCGGGATGGACGCGAAGGCGGTGGCGATGCTGGGGGTGCTGGCCGCCGTGGGGGCGGCGCTGCGCCCGCTGGGGGCGGGGACGGCCGGCCTGGAGCCGATGTTCTTCCTGATGGTGCTGAGCGGCCGGGTCCTGGGACCGGGCTTCGGCTTCGTGCTGGGCGCGGTCACGATGTTCGCGTCGGCCCTGCTCACGGGGGGCGTGGGGCCGTGGATGCCGACGCAGATGCTGGCGATGGGCTGGTTCGCGATGGGCGCGGGCCTGCTGCCGGGGAGGGTGCGGGGCCGGGGCGAGCTGCTGATGCTCTCCGGCTACGGCTTCCTGGCGGCGTTCGCGTACGGCACGGTCACCAATCTCTACGGCTGGGTGACGGTCGGCGGCCTGGGGCAGGGGATCTCCTTCCAGCCGGGGGCGCCGGTGCACGAGAACCTGGTCCGGTTCCTGGCGTACGTGGTCGCGACCTCCCTCGGCTGGGACCTCGGGCGGGCCGTCCTCACGGTGGTGCTGACCCTGGCCGTCGGCGGCACCCTCCTGAAGGCGCTCCGGCGGGCCACGCGGCGCGCGAACTTCGAGGCCCAGGTCACATTCGAGGCCCCGGAGAGGGCCCTCGCGGGTGAGGCGCCTCATAGGACCCACGTCACGTACGACGGGAAATAGTAGGCGTTCGAGGGTGTACCAAATCCCCCCATAGGGGTGCCCTGCCTGCGGAAACGGCACAGAGCGCGCGCCGGGCCCCGCCGCCGGGGTCCGAACCTTCCTCGTACTGGGGGTGATTGCGCCGCCGTCCGGGGTTTGTTTGTCTGGTGGACGTCGCCAGGCAGCCGGTGCTCATCGCAACGGCACGGCCGGCCGGTTCCCCCCAGTTCCCGGGTCTCCCGGGCCCTGGTTCCGGCATGCCGAAACCCCTGGCGCGGACCCAGCCCCCGACGTTAGGTATGACGCTTTGTTCCGCTCGATCGCCACTCGTGCCAACTCCCGCAAGAAGTCCTTCGCCGTGACCGCAGCGGTGCTGCTCGGCGCCTCGGGTGCGGTGCTCGGCACGACGGGTACGGCTTCCGCCGCCACCCCCCAGGAGATCGCCCGGCAGATCGTGCCGCCGGCCCAGTTCGCGTCCTTCAGCAAGATCGTCGAGCACGAGTCCGGCTGGAACCACACCGCCACCAACTCCTCCAGCGGCGCCTACGGCCTGGTCCAGGCCCTCCCGGGTTCGAAGATGTCCTCGGCCGGTTCCGACTGGAAGACCAACCCCGCCACGCAGATCAAGTGGGGTCTGGACTACATGAACGAGCGCTACGGCTCCCCGAACGGCGCCTGGAACTTCTGGCAGTCGCACGGCTGGTACTAAGAGTCACCACGCCGCACCGCGCACACCCGCAAGGCCCCGCCCTCCGCACGGAGGGGCGGGGCCTGCGGCGTTTCCGGGGTGTGGTCACCCGGTCACAGCCGCTGGATGATCGTCCCGGTGGCCAGCGCGCCGCCCGCGCACATGGTGATCAGCGCGAACTCCTTGTCGGTGCGCTCCAGCTCGTGCAGGGCGGTGGCGATGAGCCGGGCCCCGGTGGCGCCGACGGGGTGCCCGAGGGCGATGGCGCCGCCGTTGACGTTGACCTTCTCCAGGTCCTGGTCGAAGACCTGTGCCCAGCTGAGCACGACGGAGGCGAAGGCCTCGTTGATCTCGACGAGGTCGATGTCCTTGAGGGACATCCCGGCCTTGCCGAGCACCGCGCGGGTCGCGTCGACGGGTCCGTCGAGGTGGTAGTGCGGGTCGGCGCCGACCAGGGCCTGGGCGACGATCCGGGCGCGTGGACGCAGCTTGAGGGCGCGGGCCATGCGCTTGGAGGCCCACATGATCGCGGAGGCGCCGTCGGAGATCTGGGAGGAGTTGCCGGCGGTGTGGATGGCCGTCGGCATGACGGGCTTGAGCCGGCCGAGCCCCTCCATGCTGGTGTCGCGCAGGCCCTCGTCACGGTCGACGAGCCGCCACATGCCGTGGCCCGCGGCCTGCTCCTCCTCGGTGGTGGGGACCTGGACGGCGAAGGTCTCGCGCTTGAACCTCTCCTCGGACCAGGCGACGGCGGCCCGTTCCTGGGAGAGCAGGCCGAGGGAGTCGACGCGTTCGCGGGTGAGGCCGCGGCGGCGGGCGATGCGTTCGGCGGCCTCGAACTGGTTGGGCAGGTCGACGTTCCACTCGTCCGGCCAGGGCTTGCCGGGGCCGTGCTTGGAGCCGGAACCGAGCGGGACGCGGGACATCGCCTCGACGCCGCAGCTGATGCCGATGTCGATGACGCCGGCCGCGACCATGTTGGCGACCATGTGGCTGGCCTGCTGCGAGGAGCCGCACTGACAGTCGACGGTGGTGGCGGCGGTCTCGTACGGGAGGCCCATGGTGAGCCAGGCGGTGCGGGCGGGGTTCATGGACTGCTCCCCGGCGTGGGTGACCGTGCCGCCGACGATCTGCTCGACGCAGTCGGCGTGGATGCCGGTGCGGCCGAGGAGCTCGCGGTAGGTCTCGCCGAGGAGATAGGCGGGGTGCAGATTGGCGAGCGCGCCTCCGCGCTTGCCGATGGGGGTGCGTACGGCTTCGACGATGACGGGTTCCGCGGCCATGAGCTCGTCCTCTCCTCGCCCGCCCGGGGTGTCCCGGCACTCCGGTGCGGACTCACATCCGGAACTGGTACGCGTTCTAGTTCTGAGTGCAGTCTTATGACTGCTACCGCGGGTACGCAAGGGTCCGGAACGCAACAGTTCCCGCGCCATGCCTTGCCTCTTGTAGAACTCGTTACTACCTTTCCCGGCAACTTCTGATGGGTCGTCAGACAATGGGCTGACAGGATCAGACAAGGACGTGTTGCCGATGCCGTGCCCTCACCTCTCCGAAGGGTTCGACGCCACCGACCCCGATCTGCTCCAGGACCGGATACCCCATCCGGAGTTCGCCCGACTGCGGCAGACCGCGCCCGTCTGGTGGTGCGCCCAGACCCCCGGCCTCACCGGCTTCGCCGACGACGGCTACTGGGCCGTGACCCGGCACGCCGACGTCAAGTACGTCTCCACCCACCCCGAGCTGTTCTCCTCCAACGAGAACACCGCCGTCATCCGCTTCAACGAGCACATCACCCGGGACCAGATCGAGGTCCAGAAGCTGATCATGCTCAACATGGACCCGCCCGAGCACAGCCGGGTCCGCCAGATCGTCCAGCGCGGCTTCACCCCGCGCGCCATCCGGAGCCTGGAGACCGCGCTGCGCGACCGGGCCCGCGCCATCGTCGAGGAGGCGAAGGCCTCGGCCGGCGAGGGCGGCACCTTCGACTTCGTCACCAAGGTCGCCGTCGAACTGCCGCTCCAGGCCATCGCCGAACTCATCGGCGTACCGCAGGAGGACCGGGCCAGGATCTTCGACTGGTCGAACAAGATGGTCGCGTACGACGACCCCGAGTACGCCATCACCGAGGAGATCGGGGCCGAGGCCGCGATGGAGCTCATCGGCTACTCGATGAACCTCGCCGCCGGCCGCAAGGAGTGCCCCGCCCAGGACATCGTGAGCCAGCTCGTCGCCGCCGAGGGGCAGGGCAACCTCTCCTCCGACGAGTTCGGCTTCTTCGTGCTGCTCCTCGCCGTCGCCGGCAACGAGACCACCCGCAACGCCATCAGCCACGGCATGCACGCCTTCCTCACCCACCCCGACCAGTGGGAGCGCTACAAGCGGGAGCGGCCCGCGACCGCCGCCGAGGAGATCGTGCGCTGGGCGACCCCCGTCGTCTCCTTCCAGCGGACCGCCACCCAGGACACCGAGCTCGGCGGGCAGCAGATCCGCAAGGGCGACCGGGTCGGCCTCTTCTACTCCTCCGCCAACAACGACCCCGAGGTCTTCGAGAACCCCGAGGCCTTCGACATCGGCCGCGACCCCAACCCGCACCTCGGCTTCGGCGGCGGCGGACCGCACTTCTGCCTCGGCAAGTCCCTCGCCATCAAGGAGATCGAGCTGATCTTCGAGGCGCTCGCCGACGAACTGCCCGACCTGACCCTCGCGGGCGACCCGCGCCGACTGCGGGCGGCGTGGCTGAACGGCATCAAGGAGCTCCAGGTCCGGGTGGCCTGAGGGCCCGGGGAGGCGGGGTCCCATCCCCACGCCGACGGCCCCGCCTCCCCCACGGAAGCCGCACGGCACGACACCGCACGGCACGATCCCGCACCGCACGACACCGCACGGCACGACCGCACGGCACGGCATCCACGGACGGGCACGGCGTGGCGCGGGCGACGGAACCGGATGCTCCGCCCCTACGTCCGAGCAGGCATGCGGGGGACACACCGGAACCGGTTCACCAGACTGCTCACCATGCTCGTCGCGCTGCTCGCCCTCCAGGCCGGCTCGCTCGTCGCACCGGCCTACGCCTGCGGCTGCGGCGCCATGATCCCGGGCAGCGGCGCCCGGATCGGCGTCGACCGCGAGACCTCGGCCGTGCACTGGGACGAGCGGACGGGCACCGAACGGATCGTCATGCGCTTCAGCGTGCACGGCGACGCCGAGAAGGCCGCCTGGGTCATGCCCGTGCCGCACCGCGCCGACGTCCGGCTGGGGGACCCGGCGCTCTTCGACGCCCTGTACCGGCTCACCGCACCCGTGAACCGGGACCGCGACCACTTCTGGCCGCGCTCCGGCGACTGGCCCTTCTCCTCCGGCGACACCGACGGCGTCGCCGGGGCGGCGCCGCCCACCGCCCAGGCCCCCGGCGTCGGCGTCGTCGGCCGCGAACGGCTCGGCCCCTTCGACGTGGCCCGGCTGACCGCCACCGACCCGGACGCGCTCGGCGACTGGCTGCACCGCAACGGCTTCGAGCTCTCCGACCGGCTCGCCGGCGAACTGCGCCCGTACGTCGAGCGGAAGTGGGAGTACGTCGCCGTCCGCCTCGCCCCCGAACAGCCCGGCGAACCCCTGCACGGCTCCCTCGACCCGCTGCGGATCACCTTCGCCAACGACACGCCCGTCTACCCGATGCGCCTCTCCCGGCTGGCGAAGACCCCACAGGCGCTCGACCTGTACGTGCTCTCCGGCCACCGCATGGAGCCGCAGGGCCGCATCGGCGGCGACCGGCCCGACGTCACCTTCGCCGGGACGCTCGACGCGCCCGACGGCGCCGTCGCCGAACTCACCGGCCGCGCCCCGGTCTTCCTCACCGCCGTCGGGCAGTACTTCCCGGTCCCCGCCCGGATCGACGGCGACCACACACTCGTCCGCGCCGAAGCGGACACCCCGTACCAGAGGGTGTACTACACCGACCGGCTGCTGACCGCCGGCGGCGTCCCGGTCTGGCTGCTCACCGTGACCGGCACGGTCCTGCTGGTCGTGGCCGGAGTCCTCGTGGCGGTGCGGGTGCGGCGCACGAGGGCCGGTGTACGTTCGGCCGCATGAGCAACGACCAGGATCGATGGACCGCCGTGGACCGCTACTTCACCGGGCTCCTCGCACCCGACGACGAGGTGCTCGACGCCGCGCTCGACGCGTCCACGGCCGCCGGGCTGCCGGAGATCGCCGTCGCCCCCAACCAGGGCAAACTGCTGAACCTCCTCGTCCGCGCGCAGGGCGCGAAGAAGGTCCTGGAGATCGGCACCCTCGGCGGCTACAGCACCATCTGGCTGGCCCGCGCGCTGCCCGCGGACGGCAGGCTGATCAGCCTGGAGTACTCCCCCGTCCACGCGGACGTGGCCCGCGCCAACATCGCCCGCGCGGGCCTCGACAAGACCGTCGAGGTGCGCACGGGCGCCGCCCTGGACACGCTCCCCGCCCTCGCGGAGGAGGGCGCGGGCCCCTTCGACTTCGTCTTCGTCGACGCCGACAAGGCCAACAACCCGCACTACGTCTCCTGGGCCCTGAGGCTGTCCCGGCCCGGCACGCTGATCGTCGTCGACAACGTGGCGCGCGGCGGGAAGGTCGCCACCGCCCACCCCGACGACCCGGCGATCACCGGCATCCGCGCCATGTTCGACCTGATCTCCCGCGAGCCGCGGCTCGACGCGACCGCCCTCCAGACGGTGGGCACGAAGGGGCACGACGGACTGCTGGTCGCCCGCGTGATCGACTAGCGCCGCCCGCTGCCTCGCGGAGGGGTCGCCTGCCCCTCGCCGGGGATCCCAAACTGGATATATCGCGACCAACGCCAGCAATAACCAGTCATATTCACACAGCCCTATGCCACCGTGTGACTACGCTGTGTAGGTTCTGCGTCGGTTCGGGTGATGCCGCACGTCACCCGACGCACGGAGCTCTTTTCACCGGAGAGCGGGCCCGCCCTGCCGGGCGGCCCGCCGGCACTGGAGAGGAAGCCTCATGGCGGACATCGATCTCGGACTGGCGACGGACTGGAGCGAGGGCGACACCCACGGTCGCGTCAAGCTGCGGCAGAACCAGGTCTACCCGACCTCGCCCAAGAAGGACGTGCTCATCAGCTCGCCGGTGAGCATCGAGCTGTCGGTGAACACCAACCTCTCCTCCTCGCAGGAGGCGGACAAGATCTACTTCACGACCCACCACGGCTCGACGAAGAAGATCATCGCGGTGCTCGACTCCGACGGCAACCTGCACATCGCCGGCCGTCTGATCACCGACCAGAAGGACCTCACGTACTAGAAGCGGCTCCCCGGCCGCCCGACCGCGACAGCGCCGGGCGGCCGACCGCTGTCCGGACCGCGTCCGCCCCGGTCATATCCTGCCCTTCATGAGCATCGTGAAGATCAACGCACTGACCGTGCCGGCCGAGCAGCGCGAGGTCCTGGAGCAGCGCTTCGCGTCCCGCGCCGGAGCCGTCGAGGGCTCGGACGGCTTCGAGTGGTTCGAGCTGCTGCGCCCGCTGGAGGGGACGGACCAGTACCTGGTCTACACCCGCTGGCGCAGCGAGGAGGACTTCCAGAACTGGATGAACGGCTCCATGAAGGCCGCCCACCAGGGCACCGCGGGCGGCGAGGGCGGGGCAGAGCGCCCGAAGCCCGCGGCGACCGGCTCCACCCTCTGGTCCTTCGAGGTCGTGCAGCAGACGGCCCCCAAGGCCTGAGCCGCCGAAACCCGGCTGCGCCCCGGGACGTGCGCGCCGCACAATGGCGCGCATGACCTGGATCTTCACCCCCGAGCACGTCGGCACCCCGGACGCCACCGCCCTGCGCCGCGCCTACTACGGCGACGTGGCGGGGCGGTACTGGAAGCGCCCGGCGACCGAGGCGGAGATCGACGAGGGACTGACCGCCGACGGGGTCGAGCTGCTCACCCCGCCGACCGGCCAGTTCCTGGTCGGGCGCCACGACGGCGAGTCGGCCGCGTGCGGCGGTGTGCTCCTGCTGGACGCCGAACGGGCCGAGCTGACCCGGGTGTTCCTGCGGCACGGCTTCCGTGGCAAGGGCGGCGCGGGCACCCTGATGCAGGGCCTGGAGGACGCGGCGCGCGGCCTCGGTGCACGCCGGATGGTCCTCAACACCCGGCTCGACCTGGTCGAGGCGCGGGCGCTGTACACACGGCACGGGTACGCGGAGATCCCCGCGTACTGCTCGGGGCCGTACATGGACATCTGGTACGGCAAGGAGCTCTGACCCCTCGGGCGCCCCGGGGCGCGGCGCCCCGCCTCAGGGGGCGTGGTGGTCGCCCGGCGGCTCCGGCGAGCGGGGTCGTTCCCCGTCCGAGCCGCCGAGTTCGGCGGTCAGCTCCTCGACGAGCTGCACCAGGTCGGTCGGACGGTCCGGCCCCCACCAGTCGCCGAGCAGATCGGATAGCGAGTCCTCGCGCGCCTTGGCGAGCCGTACGGCCGTGTGGGCCCCGTCCTCGGTGAGCACGAGCTGGATCCCCTCCCTGGCCACCAGCCGCCGCTCCTCCAGCTGCCGGGCCGCCTCGGTGATCACCCGCAGCGGTACGGGGGTGGTGTCGGCGAGCAGGGAGGGCTCCACTGCACCGTGCCGGCGCACCCGCAGCAGCAGCCAGCCGGCGGCCGGCAGCAGGTCGAGCCCGGCGCGCGCGATGATCTTCTCGTACACCTGCTTGCGCCCCTCGCGGGAGCCGAGCAGCGACAACGCGCGGGCGCACTCCTCGTACGAGGAGCGCTCGACGGGGTTGGAGGCGAGGGTCTGACTGGTGTCGGGCGCGGTGACCGAGGCGCGCAGCGGGTCCTCCTTCAGGAAGCAGGCGACGACGAAGCCGATCAGGACGACCGGCGCCGCGTACAGGAACACGTCGGTGATGGACGTGGCGTACGCGTGCAGCACCGAGGGGCGCAGCTCGGGCGGGAGGGCGGCGATGGCCCGGGGGTCGGCGGCGATCTGCGAGGCACCGGCGCCGGGGGGCAGCTGCTGCCCGGCGAGGGCGGCCGCCAGCTTGTCGGTGAGGCGGTTGGTGAAGACGGTGCCGAAGATGGCGACGCCGAAGGAGGCGCCGATGGAGCGGAAGAAGGTGGCTCCGGAGGTGGCGACGCCGAGGTCCTGGTAGGAGACGGCGTTCTGCACGACGAGCACCAGGACCTGCATGACCAGGCCGAGCCCGGCGCCGAAGACGAAGAAGTAGACGCTCATCTCCCAGGTGGAGCTGGTCTCCGTCAGCCGGTGGAGGAGGAGCAGGCCGAGGGCGGTGACGGCGGTGCCGGCGAGCGGGAAGACCTTCCAGCGGCCGGTACGGGACACGATCTGGCCGGAGGCGGTCGAGGTGAGCAGCATGCCGACGACCATGGGCAGCATGTGGACGCCGGACATGGTGGGGCTGACGCCCTGCACGATCTGGAGGAAGGTCGGCAGGTAGGTCATCGCGCCGAACATCGCGAAGCCGACGATGAAGCTGATGACGGAGACCAGGCTGAAGGTCCTGATCCGGAACAGCTTGAGCGGCAGCACGGGTTCGGCGGCCCGCTGCTCCACGTACACGAACCACACGAGCAGGACGACGCCGAGGACGGCGAGCCCGATGATCTGCGGCGAGCCCCAGGCCCAGGTGGTCCCGCCGAGGGAGGCCACCAGCACCAGGCAGGTGGCGACCGAGGCGATGAGGAAGGTGCCGAGGTAGTCGATGGTGTGGCGGGTGCCGCCGACCGGGATGTGCAGCACGGCGGCGATGACGAAGAGGGCGACGATGCCGATGGGCAGGTTGATGTAGAACACCCAGCGCCAGGAGAGGTGTTCGGTGAACAGCCCGCCCAACAGCGGCCCGAGCACGCTGGTGGCACCGAAGACCGCACCGAACAGGCCCTGGTAGCGGCCGCGTTCGCGGGGCGACACGAGGTCGCCGACGATCGCCATCGACAGCACCATGAGCCCGCCGCCGCCGAGGCCCTGGAGCGCGCGGAAGGCGATGAGCTGGGGCATGTTCTGTGCGATGCCGCAGAGCGCCGAGCCGATCAGGAAGAGGACGATGGCGCTCTGGAAGAGCTTCTTGCGCCCGTACTGGTCGCCCAGCTTGCCCCACAGGGGCGTGGCGGCGGTCGACGCCAGCATGTAGGCGGTCACGACCCAGGAGAGGTGCTCCATGCCGCCGAGTTCGCTGACGATGGTCGGCAACGCGGTGGAGACGATGGTCTGGTCGAGTGCGGCGAGCAGCATGCCGAGCAGCAGTGCGCCGATCGCGATGATGACGGTGCGGTGGCTCCGGCCCTCCCCGGGCACAGGGTCGCCGCCGGCGCGCGGCGCGCGCACTTCCTGGGCCATGGGCGTCTCCTCCGGCCGGGCCGCTGGGGTTCGTCCCCCCCTCCGTACGCCTCCATCCTGGTTGCTTTGCCCGGGTATGGCCTGCGGAAGACCGGCGAAAGGGCACAGCTGTTCACCCTGCCGGGGCGGGCTGGCTGCATAATCGCTCGCAGTTGAACCGGGGAGGGAACCAACGATGTCCGGACACGCCTGTCCTGAATGCGGTGTACACAGACCTGGCTGCGCCTGCGCCCGGGCGGAGGCGCAGGCCGCGGAGGTGGCGGCGGCGGAGGACTTCGATCCGTTGCGCATCCGCCCGTACGTGACGCTGGAGTCGCCGGAGGAGGCGACGACGATGCCGCCGCCCGTACCGCCGGGGCCGCCCGGCGGGCCGGGGCCGCTCGCGGGGCCGCTGCCCGCGGAGGTCCCCGCCCCACACCTGACCGGAGACCCGTCCGAGACGATGCCGCTGCTCCTCCCGGGGGCGGCCGGACGGGGGTACGGCGAGGGGCGCGGGACCGCGTACGGGGCAGGGCAGGGATACGGGGCGGGGCAGGCGTACGAGGCGGGGCAGGCGTACGGGGCGGGGCAGGCCGACACCGCCGCGTACGGGGCCGCCGGGGCCGGCGCCGCCGCGTACGGGACCGACGGGGTCCCGGAGGTCTCGCACACGCTCGCGTACGCCCCCGAGGGGCGCCGGCGTTCCGGGCGGGGCCGGGCCGTGGTCATCGCGGGCGTGGTCGCCGCCGCGGTCGTGGGCACGGCGGTCATGGCGACCGCGATGATCGGCGGGAACGACAACACCGACGACCGGGCCGCCGTCCCCGAGGTCACCACCAGCGCGTCCGACAACGTCGCCGTCTCCGAGGAGCCGAGCACCGCGCCGACCCCGACGGAGACCGCCTCCCCCTCCGCCCGGACCACCTCGGCGACCTCCACCGCGTCCGCTTCCACCTCCCCCGCGACGACCCGGGCCTCGGCGTCCGCCACCGGGACGGCTCCGCCCGCGCGCCCCACGAAGACCACCACCGCGCCGTCGAGCGCGCCCGCGGTGGCCCCGAGCGCCACGGAGGACCCGGAGGCGGCGACCCTGAGCCTGGGCTCCACCGGGGACGAGGTGGCGGAGCTCCAGCGGCGCCTGAAGGAGCTGTGGCTGTACAACGGGCCCGAGGACGGCAAGTTCACCAGGAAGGTGGAGCACGCGGTCGAGGTCTTCCAGTCGTACAAGTACATCGACGACGACCCGGAGGGCGTCTACGGGCCGAGCACGCGCCGGGCCCTGGAGGCCGAGACGACGGGCTGAGGGGCGGCCGGAGTCCCGTGATGCGGACGGATTGGCGCGGATGCCGCCCCGTTTTGTATCGTGGAGAAACAAAGTGGCCCCGCCCGCACTCCCTGACCGGCGGGCGGGACCGCTCTGTACCCCTCTGCCTCATCTCGTCTCCGACCACCCCTCCTGGAGATCCCTGATGACTGCCACCACCCCGGCGTCGTTCACCGCACGTGCCCTCCTGCTCGACATGGACGGCACGCTCGTCAATTCCGACGCCGTCGTGGAGCGCTGCTGGCGGCGCTGGGCGGAGCGCCACGGCCTCGACCCGGTGGAGGCCCTGAAGGTGGTGCACGGCCGTCAGGGGTACGCCACGATGGCGGTCCTGCTGCCGGACCGGCCGATGGAGGAGAACCTCGCCGACAACCGCGTCATGCTCGCCGAGGAGACCGCCGACCTCGACGGCGTCGTGCCGGTGCCGGGCGCGCCCGCGTTCATGGCCGCCCTCGCGACGCTGCCGCACGCCCTGGTGACCTCCGCCGACGAGGCGCTGGCCCGGGCGCGGATGGGCGCGGCGGAGCTGCCGATGCCGGCGACCCGGGTGACCGCCGAGGGCGTGAGCGCCAGCAAGCCGGACCCGGAGGGCTTCCTGAAGGGCGCGGCGGAGCTGGGCTTCGCCCCCGAGGACTGCGTCGTGTTCGAGGACTCCGAGGCGGGCATCCAGGCCGGCCGCGCGGCCGGCATGCGCGTGGTGGGCGTCGGCCCCCGCGCCGCCGCCTTCGCCCCGGACGCGCACGTCCAGGACCTGACCCGGCTGCGCGTCGAGCCGGGCGCCGAGGGCACGATCACGCTGACGTTCGCGTAGGACGCCCCAGGGCGCGTCCGGCCCTTCACACCGGGTCCGGACCGCCCGGCCCGCACGCCCGGCCCTAGGCCCGGACCAGCCGCCCCCGCGCCACCAGCTCCAGCGTCACCGCGACCGCCACCGCCTGGACCAGGAGCAGGGCGACCAGGACGAAGAGCTGCACGGCGCCCGCGTGCAGCGGTGACGCGCCGCCCAGGAGCATGCCGACGAAGGCGCCCGGAAGGGTGACGAGCCCGACCGTGCGGGTCTGGTCCATGCCGGGCAGCAGCGCGTCGGACGCCGCCTCGCGGGCCACCTCCAGGCGGGCCTCCCGTTCCGGGAGGCCGATCGCGAGACCCGCCTCGACCTCCCCCCACCTCCCCCGGATCTCGTCGAGGGCGCGGCGCCCGCCGAGGACGGTGGCCGTGAGCGCGCCGCCGATGAGGATCCCGGTCACCGGGACGAGCGTGATGCCGCGCGGCGGTACGAGACCGGTGAGGACGAGCGCCGCGACGACCGGGAGCACGCCCGCCGCGATCGGGACGGCGGCCCACCGCCACGCCCGGCCGGGCGCCGGGACGATCCGCCGGCCCGCGGTCCGCACCGCCACCGCGTACATCAGCAACAGGAAGCAGACCAGCAGCGGCACCGAGCGGACGACCCACCCGATCACCAGGGAGACGGCCACGAGCTGCGCGGCCGCGCGGACTCCGGCGACGAGCGTGTCGCGGGCGCGGCCGAGCCGGGCCAGTGCGACGACCCCGGCGGCGAGGGCGAGCAGAACGGCGAGAACCGCCCCGAATGTCACGTTCACGTCCACGAGCACGCGCCAACCCTAGGACCCCGTGCGGGAACTGTCGGCACGTCACACCCCTTGATGTGACGTGCTCATGTCGCCACTCTGTTACCTGGCGCACCCCCCACGGAAACCCGGCGCCGTCACGATGGCCGGGCCGTCCGGCGCCCCTCCGCACCCGCACGGGGGCCGGCCATGGCCAAGGTCCCCCCACATCAAGGGAGTTCGCATGTCCGTCGCCAGCGTCTACGCGCGTCGAATAGGTGTCGCCGCCGCCTCCGCCGCCCTCGCCGCCACCGGCCTGCTCGCCACCGCCCCGGCCGCCCAGGCCGCCCCGCCCACCCCGGTCAGCGCCGCCACGGCCCGTACCTACCTCGCCGCGCTCACGGTCAAGGCGGAAGGTTCCTCCACCGGCTACAGCCGCGACCTCTTCCCGCACTGGATCACCCAGTCGGGCACCTGCAACACCCGCGAGACGGTCCTCAAGCGGGACGGCGTGAACGTCGTGACCGACTCCAGCTGCGCGTCGGTCAGCGGGAGCTGGTACTCGGAGTACGACGGCGCCACCTGGACCACCGCCTCCGACCTCGACATCGACCACGTCGTCCCGCTCGCGGAGGCCTGGCGCTCGGGCGCCAACTCCTGGACGACCGGTCAGCGCCAGTCCTTCGCCAACGACCTGACCCGCCCCCAGCTGATCGCGGTGACCGACAACGTCAACCAGGCCAAGGGCGACAAGGACCCGGCCCTGTGGATGCCCTCGCGCACCGCGTACCGCTGCACGTACGCCCGCATGTGGGTGCACGTGAAGTACTACTGGAACCTCAGCGTCGACACGGCGGAGAAGAGCGCGCTCCAGTCGACCCTCAACGGCTGCTGACCCCCGCACCCGCGACTCGGCCGTCTCACAGCGTGGAATGTTGAACTTGCAAGTAATAGTGAGGGATGCCTAACCTGAGGGCCCGGCGAACCGAAGGAGCCCTCCCCCCACATGAACACCCTTGCCACCCGCCTGAATCAGGCACAGCCCTACGCCCTCGGCCTGTTCCGGATCGTCATCGGTCTGCTCTTCGCCTGCCACGGCGCCGCCTCGCTCTTCGGAGTGCTCGGCGGCGCCAACGGCGGCGGCACGGTGGAGACCGGCGCCTGGCCCGGCTGGTACGCGGCCGTCATCCAACTCGTCGCCGGCGCCCTGGTCCTGCTGGGCGTGGGGACGCGCGGTGCCGCGTTCATAGCCTCCGGCTCGATGGCGTACGCGTACTTCGACGTCCACCAGCCCGAGGGCCTGTTCCCGCTGCAGAACGGCGGCGACGGCGCGGCCCTGTTCTGCTGGGCCTTCCTGCTGCTCGTCTTCACCGGACCGGGCGCCCTGGCGCTCGACCGCCTCTTCGGCGCGCGCGGCCCGGCGGCCGCGCAGCCGTCGCCGTCGGACGAGAAGCGCCCGACGGTCGCCGCCTAGGCGCCGCTTTCCGGCCCCGGTCGGTTCGACCGGGGCCGCCCCCACGTAGGCTCTGGCGCTGTGAACGTGCTCGACGGCACGGGGTGGTCACTGCAGGCGCTGACCTCGGGCCCGTGGATCTACGCGGCGGTGACGACGTCGATCCTGCTCGACGTCCTGCTGCCCGTGCTCCCGAGCGGCATCCTGGTGGTCACGGCCGCCACGGCGTCCTCCGCCGCCGCCGTGTCCGCCACCCCGGGCACGTACGCCCCGGCCCTGCTCCCCCTCCTGCTCTGCGCGGCCACCGCCTCGATGCTCGGCGACCTCCTCGCGTACCGCCTGGCCAGGAGCGGCGGCACCCGGCTGGCCCGCGCCGTCGCCCGCTCACGCCGCCTGGCCGCGGCGCAGGAACGTCTCGGCGAGACGCTCGCGCGCGGCGGCGGCCTGCTCGTCGTCCTGGCGCGCTTCGCCCCCGCCGGGCGCTCGGTGGTCTCCCTCGGCGCCGGCGCGACGGGCCGCCGCCTGCGGGACTTCCTGCCCTGGTCGGCCCTGGCGGCCGCGGCCTGGGCCACGTACAGCGTCGGGCTCGGCTGGCTGAGCGGCCGCTGGCTGGGCGCGACCTGGCTCGGCGCCTGCGTCCCGGTCCTCGCCCTGTTCCTGGCGGGCGGGGTGGCCGCCTACGTCATACGGCGTCCGGCTGCGGCTCCCGCGACCGCGGGCTGACGGACCCGTCGGCCTGACCGGCCGGATGGGCCGGATGCGGGTGGCTGCCCCGTATCTCCAGGCCCGCGAGGAGACGCGCGGTCGCCTCCGCGATCTCGTCCACGGCCCGGTCGAACACCTCGCGGTTGTGCGCGGCGGGCGCCCGGAAGCCGGAGACCTTGCGGACGTACTGCAAGGCGGCGGCGCGGAAGTCGTCCTCGGTGGCCTCTACGGGGAGGGCCGGCGGTCGGAGGGTCTTGATGCTGCGGCACATGCCTCCAGTGTGACGCGCCCCACTGACAACGTCAGCCGCCGAGGCTCCGTCTGCTCCGCGCGTTGATCTCGGCGGCCCGGGCACGCAGCTCCCGCAGGGGCGTGGCGAGCTGCACGTCGGCGGGCTCGGCCTCCCACGCGCAGTCGCCGTTGACAGGCCGGATGAGGAAGCGGCCGGAGACGCTGTCGACGTAGAAGCCGACCCGCCCGGTGGCGGTATCACGGACGAGGTCACCGACCTCGGGCACGGGCTGCACGCATTCCCTCCGTCCCCGTACGCAGAGTTCTGACAGCGATCTGGCAGAGATCAGATAGATACACCCAGAGAAGCCCTGAGACCCCCCTGTGTCAACGCATCTCTAGAGATGTCCCCCGAAGGATGGATCGGCGGCGCGGGACGGCGCACAGGTGTACACCACCCCGCAGAACCGGGCCGTAGGGTGTCCCGCAGACGGAAGGGAGTGGTCCACCCATGACTGACCAGGACGGCGGTCGTCGGCCCAAGTACCAGCGCATCGCCGACGAGTTGAGAACCGCGATCCAGTCGGGTGACTTCGCGCCGGGCGACCGCCTCCCCGGCGAGAACGATCTGATGTCCACCTACGACGTGGCCCGGATGACCGCCCGCCAGGCCCTGTCCGTCCTGCGCAACGAGGGCCTGGCGGAGGCCCGCAAGGGTGCCGGGGTCTTCGTCCGCACGTTCCGCCCGCTGCGCCGCCGGGGCATCCCCCGGCTGGCCCACGCGCACTGGGGCGCCGGGCGCTCGGTCTGGTCGGCGGACATCGAGGACCGGTCCCTGCTCGTGGACGAGATCGAGGTCCGGGCCGCCGCTCCGGCGGGGGCTCGGGTGGCCAAGGTGCTCGGCCTGGCCTCGCCCGACGCGGCGGTCTGCGTGCGCAGCCGGCGCTTCGTGCTGGACGACAAGCCGGTGCTGTTCTCCGTCTCGTACCTCCCGGCGGCCCTCGCGGAGGGCACGGCGATCACGGAGCCGGACACCGGCCCCGGCGGCACCTACGCCCGCCTGACCGAACTCGGCCACCGGCCGGTGCACTTCCGCGAGGAGATCCGCTGCCGGATGCCGACGGCCGAGGAATCGGCGCGGCTGGCGCTGGAGTTCGGCACGCCGGTGATCCTGATCAGCCGGACGGCCCTCACGGAGGCGGGCGTTCCGGTCGAGCTCAACGAGATGACGCTGGACTCGGCGTCATACGTCCTGGAGTACGACTTCGACGCGTGACGCCGAGCCCGGACCCCTCACCGTCCCCCCCCTGCCGAGGAACAGGGCACTGTCGCGGGCGATTTCGGAGGGGGACGAGCCACCCCAGGAGCGGGTTCCGGCCGCCTCACCGTCATTTCCCGAACTTGGTGGGGAACTTGTGAAGAGCGTGCGTATTCTGTGTCCGCGCCGGGCGCCCGTCGGGGCGGGCCCGGCCCGTCACCACCGCATCCGCCCCACCACGCCAAGGGACACCCATGCTCCGTATCCGCACCGTCGCGGCCGCCGCCGCTGCCGCCGCAGCCGGTCTGCTCCTGCTGCCCTCGCCCGCCCAGGCGGCCGGTTCCGTCCACCTGTACAAGATCTACTACGACAGCCCGGGCTCGGACACCCGCAGCACGGCCAGCCTCAACGCCGAGTACGTGCAGATACGCAACACCACGGGTGCGGCGGTCAACCTGCGGGGCTGGACGCTGACGGACGCGTCGAACCACAAGTACACCTTCGGCAACGTCACCCTCGGCAAGGGCAAGACGGTCACCGTCCGCACCGGCCGCGGCACGAACAGCGCCACGAACCTCTACCAGGGCCGTGGCGCGTACGTGTGGAACAACGACCGGGACACGGCGACGCTGCGCAAGTCCAACGGCGCGCGGATCGACACGTGCTCGTACAACTCGACCCGGGTCGACTACGTCATGTGCTGACGGCGGGACCGTCGTCGGACCCGGCCTGACCGGCCGCCGGTCCGGCCTGACCGGCCTGACCGGCCGGACCCTTCGGGCTCTCCTCGCGCTGCGAGGGGAGCCCGTACTGCTGCAACTCGCTGCTGACCTGCCCGCCGAGGGTCATGACGTTGAGCGTGGCCGAGTTCTCGCTGGCGATCGCCTTCTCCACCCGCGCGACCAGCGTCGTGAACGCGTCCCTTTCCGAGAGCCGGTGATACGGCCCGACGCGGGCGGCGAAGTAGACCCGCTCGTGCCCGAGCAGCTGCTCGGTCGACCGGTAGTTCTTCCACTGCTCGCGATAGCGGTAGACGCTCTCCAGCGACACGGACGCCACCACGACCAGGCTGAGCACGGTCGCCGTGATCCGCGCGAACCCCAGGTCGAGGTTGACGAGCACGGGCACGAGCGCGCCCCCGACCACCGAGACGGTGCGCATCCGCAGATGCATCGCCTTCATCTTGGTGGCCTTGCGGTCGTACCACTCCTGGTACTGCGCGAGCCTCGTCTCCACGTACCCCTGCGGCGTCATCTCACCGCTCTGCGCCCCGACTTCGGGCGCGTCCCCCACCTGGTCCATGCGGGGAGTACACCGCCGTGCCGCCCCACGAGTCAACCCGCCCCGGGCGCCCCTCCCTCACCCGTCCCAAAGCCCGTCCCCCACCCGTCACCCCTCATCGCTCCAGGGCCGCAGCTTCTCCGGATTGCGCACCACCCAGATCCGCCGGACCCTGCCGTCGTCCTCGCCGAGGTCGAACGCGGCGACGGTCACGGTGACGCCGCCGAGCTGGGCGACCAGACCGGGCCGGCCGTTGACCGACCGTTCCAGGAGCCGCAGCCCGGGGGCCTTGCCGGCGATGAAGAGCAGGTAGTCGGCGATCCGGCCGCCGCCCTCGACCGGACGCAGGACGGTGCCGACGAGACCGCCGCCGTCGGCCGTCATGACGGCATCGGGATCGAGCAGCCCGACCAGCGCCTCGATGTCCTTCGCCTCCCACGCCTCCTTGAACTCCCGTACCACACCGGCCTGCCCGGCCGCGGCGGGGACGGCGGGCGCCTCGGCGGCACCGATCCGGCGACGCGCCGAGGAGGCCAGCTGCCGGCAGGCCGCGGGTGTCCGGCCGACGATCGTGGCGACCTCGGCGAAGGGGTACCCGAAGACGTCGTGCAGGACGAAGGCGACGCGCTCGGCGGGCGTCATGGCCTCCAGGACGACGAGAAAGGCCATGTTGACGGACTCGTCCAGGGTCACCCGGTCCGCGGGGTCGACCGAGGTCCCCCCGCCCCACTCCGTACGGTCCGGCAGCGGCTCCGGCAGCCAGGCACCGACGTACCGCTCCCGCCGGACCCGCGCCGAACCGAGCAGATCGAGACAGATCCGCCCGGCCACGGTGGTCAGCCAGGCCCCCGGCGCCCGCACGGCCGCCCGCCGCTCCGGCGACATCGCGTACCAGCGGGCGTACGCCTCCTGGACGGCGTCCTCGGCCTCGGCGAGCGAGCCGAGCAGGCGGTAGGCGAGATCGGTGAGCCGCCGCCGCTCCGATACGAGCACGTCGACGTCACCCGCGTACCGACCGGTCATGCGCCCCCCACCCCGTCCCCCGCCTCACATTCCACGCCCCTGTGTCGTCGAACTACCGAGAAGGTACCGACCCACCGCCACGCGGCAGAACAAGGGATCCCACGATGACCACGCAGACCGCCCGGACCCCGCAGACCCCGGCAGCAGCTTCCCGCCCGACCGTCACGTTCCTCCGCGTCACGGTGGCCCTGCAGACCCTCACCCTCTTCTTCCAGGCGACGACGGCGGGCATCCTGCTGACCTCCGCGCACGGCGAGCTGCTGCACGGCATCGGAGCGCGCGTGATGTACGGCGCGTCGATGCTCTACCTGTTGGCGGCGATCCTGGCGTGGCGGCCGGGCGGCGGCAGCCCGCGCCCCATCCTGTACGCGACCGGCTTCCTGCTGCTCGCCTCGGCGCAGGTGATCCTGGGCATCGCGCGCGTGCCGTCGGTGCACGTGCCGCTGGGCGTCCTGATGTTCGGCCTCAGCGTCCTGGCGCTGGCCGCCCCCGCACTCTCACCGAGAAGAGCCCACTGACCCGTCCGCCCGTCGGGCAGGCATGACCGCGGTGGCGGGCGGATCGGCAGGGCCGGGGCCCGCCACCTGGATTCCCGGGCGGGCCCGCTTTCCCGTGCGGCGCGGGCGACGCCGTGCGGTCAGTGCGGCGGAAAGACCTCCAGCAGCCCTTCCGGGCCGAACACATGGATCTCGAGGCCGCTCACCTCGGCGAGCTCCGCGAGCTCGCGGTTCACCTCGCGGACCCTCTCGGCGGCGCCTTCGACGCAGTTCACCTCGATCCCGGCCCCCTTCCTCTGGATGCTCGCCACGTATGCGGGCCCGATGGTCTGCTGCACCAAGCGGGCCGCGGAGGCCGCCAGGCGCCGCTGCGAGGCCGACAGCGTCGTCACCTCGTCCGCGTCGCCTCCGATGCGTACTTCCCTGGGCTCGTAGATCGCGTAGTGGGAGTGGGAGGTGTTGCCGCCGGAGTTCTCGATCGCCTTCTCCAGCACTCCGATCCTCGTGCTCTGCTCACGCGCCAGTTTGACGAGTTCGTCGAGGATGTCCGAGGTCTCCCGCTGGGGCACGTCCGTGGCCTGCGCCCCCTCCTGGATGGCGGCCAGTCCCTCCGCCAGCTCGCCCCAGAACTTGTCGAACACGGTCCGGAGCCGGCCCTCGGGCAGCCTGTTCTCGCACTTCTCGTTGATGGACCTCACCATCGCCCAGACGTCCTCCCGGTTCGAGGCGTCGGTGGCCTGGAACTGGGCCAGGGGCCCCGCCGCCAGATCCTTGACCTGCATGTCGAGGAGGAGCGGCGCCAGCGAGCTCTCGCCCAGTTCGCGGGAGAGCGCCCCGGCCTCGAAGTTGATCCAGGGAGCGGACTGGTTGTCACGGGTCACGCACACGATGCCGAACGAGGATTCCTGGAGACGGTCGGCGATCTTGGTGAGGCCCCGCTCCCCCTTGGAGATGTCCTGGGAGGAGACGAACGGTTCGATCTCCGGGTTCATGTACGGCAGCCACTCCCGTAACGCCTCCGCGCCCTGCCGCGACGCCTCGCCCGACCAGCTGATGAAGATGTGCACGCGTCCCCCTGGACCTCATGGTGGGTGGCCATGATGCACGAGGGGCCGGACCGGGGTCCCGGCCTCGGCCGAAGTCGGGAACCGGGTGCCCCGGGGCGAGGGCGGCGGCGATGCGCTGGGCGATGGCGAGGCGTCCACAGGGCGCGAAGAAGCCCCCGACCATGATCGGCCGGGGGCTTCCCGTCGGTGGGCGCGGACGGTTTCGAACCGCCGACATCTGCTTTGTAAGAGCAGCGCTCTACCCCTGAGCTACGCACCCGTGGAGTGAAGCAACAGCGTACATGGCGGACCGGTGGGGACCGCAAACCCGTTGGGGCGGGGAAGTCGGTGGGGGTTCGGGCGAACTGAGGGGGCTGTGTCTTCGTCACTAGCGGGTGGGAGAATGTAGCGGACCGGGCAGGGCGGACACAGCACGGGAGAGGGAACGTGGCGGCGACCGAGGACAGGGGCGGGGCGACGCCCGGGGTCACCAGCGTGGTTCGGCTGGGGCTCGCTTTGCCGCTGCTGGTCGTCGCGCTGTTGCCGCAGGCCTTCGCCGGGGGTGGCACCCGGCGGTGGTTCGGCGGGCGGGACGAGAGCCGGCGGGCCGAGGCACAGGCCGCGAAGGACGCCGCCGCGGCGGCCTTCTACGAGCTGGACACCGCGCAGCGCGGGCTGCGGATCTCCATCGAGACCATCACCGCCGCCGACGACTCCGCCGACGCCCGGCGTGCGGTGGAGGGGTTCGCCGCGCTGGGGCGGAGGATCGACGAGGTCAGCCACGTCTACATCGAGGCCGTCGACGGGCACGACCTCGACCGGGACGAGCTCGACGCCGCCGCCGCCGGGCGTGCCAAGGCCGAGCTGGAGCGGGCCCGGGACCAGCTCATGGGGGCCAAGGGCGAGCTCGACCGGTTCGAGCAGGGGCTCGCGCCGCTGATCGACCGGGCGGAGACCCAGCTGGCCCGGCTCGCCCCCGCCGTGGAGCGGGCCCGGCAGGCGCTGCGCGGGGCGGCGGTCGCGCTCGACGCCACCAGGGAGCAGGGGTTCCGGGCGGACGAGCTCGCGCGGCGGCTCGCGCTGCTCGGGCCCGAGCTGACCCGGCTCAACGAAGGGGCCGGGCGGCACGGCGTCGCCGAGACCCTGCAGCGGGCCGACCGGGTGCTCCGGGAGGCCGAGGCGGTACGGGCCGAGGCGGCCCGGGTGCCCGAGCGGGCCGCCGAGATCGACAAGCGGCTCGTCTCGCTCCGTACCCGCGCCCAGGCCCTCGCCACCCGCGCCGACGGTGTCGAGCCGGTCCTGTCCGAGCTGCGCCGCCGGTTCTCGGCCGCCTGCTGGCAGGACCTCCAGCACGTGCCCGAGCAGGCCGCCACCGCCGCCCGCCAGGCCGAGGAGCGGCTGGCCGAGGCCGTCAAGGCGCGCGACGAGCAGCGCTGGCCCGACGCCACCTCGCTGCTGGCCACCGCCCGTGCCCTGCTCAACACCGCCGACGAGGGCGTGGCCGCCGCCGGGGAGCGGCTGCGGCGCCTGAACGCCGTCGCCAAGGACCCGCAGGCCGAGATCGACCGCACCCGCTTCGCCGTACGGGACGCCCAGCGGCTCGCCATGGCGGGGCGCTCCACCCCCGAGCCCCGGCACGCCCGGCCCCTCGACGAGGCCGTCGCCCGGATCGACCGGGCCGTGGGGACCCTGAACAGCGGTCGGCATCCCGACTACTGGGCCTTCCTGACCGAGCTGGAGGCGATCCGGGCCACGGCCGGGCACGTCGTCGAGCAGATCCGGGAGGAGCGGGGGAAGCCGTAGGGGCACGCCGTAACCTGTGTCCATGCCTCGTTACGAGTACCGCTGCCGGACCTGCGGCGACACCTTCGAGCTCAGCCGTCCCATGGCCGAGTCCTCCGCCCCCGCCGCCTGCCCCGCCGGGCACGACGACACCGTCAAGCTGCTCTCCGCCGTCGCGGTCGGGGGCGGGAAGGGCTCCGCACCCGCGCCGAGCGGCGGCGGGGGCGGATGCTGTGGCGGAGGGTGCTGCGGCTGAGGCCGGTCGCCCCGCCCGCCCGTCAGCTGTCCAGGTAGCGCAGGACCGCCAGGACCCGCTTGCTGTAGCCCTCGCTGCGGCCCGTCAGCTCCAGCTTGTCGAAGATCGCGTTGATGTGCTTCTCCACCGCGCTCAGCGACACGTGCAGCCGGGCCGCCACGGTCGCGTTGGTGTGGCCCTGCGCCATCGCCGCGAGGACCTCCCCCTCCCGGGGTGTCAGGCGGGCCAGCGGGTCGGTGTGGGAGGAGTGGACGAGGAGCCGCCGGACGACCTCCGGGTCGAAGGCGGTCCTTCCCTCCCCCACCCGCTCCAGCGCCTCCAGGAACTCGTCGACCTGCGCGACCCGGTCCTTGAGCAGGTAGCCCACGCCGCCCCGGGCCCCGGCCCCGCCGGTCAGGAGCTCCGTCGCGTACCGCTTCTCCACGTACTGCGACAGCACCAGCACGCCCACCTCCGGCAGCCCGGCGCGGATCTCCAGGGCGGCGCGCAGGCCCTCGTCGGTGTGGGTGGGCGGCATGCGGACGTCGACGACCACCACGTCCGGGGGGTCTGCTCGGACCGCGGCGAGGAGTTCCACCGCCGTGCCCACCGCGGCCCGCACCTCGTGGCCCTCCTCGGCGAGGAGGCGTACGAGCCCCTCCCGTAGCAGCGTCGAGTCCTCGGCCAGTATCACGCGCACGGCAGCTCCGCCCCGATCACCGTCGGGCCGCCCGCCGGACTGTGCACGCTCAGGCGTCCGTCCAGCGCCGCCACCCGGCTCGCGAGGCCGGCGAGGCCGCTGCCGGCCGGGTCCGCGCCACCGGCGCCGTCGTCCTCCACCCGTACGTCCAACGTCCCGTCCCTCCACGTCACTTGTACGTCCACGGCGCCCGCACCCGCGTGCTTGACCACGTTCGTCACCGCCTCCGACACGACGAAGTACGCCGCCGTCTCCACCGGCTTCGGCACCGGCCGCGGGACCGCGAACCCGAGCCGCACCGGCAGCGGGCTGCGTTCGGCGACCGCCTCCAGGGCGGGGCGCAGGCCCGCCTCGTCCAGGACCGCGGGATGCACCCGCCAGGCCACCTCGCGCAGTTCGGCGAGGGCCCGGCCGCTCTCCTCGTGGGCCTGGAGCAGCAGTTCGGCGGCCCGCGCGGGGTCCTGGCTGCGGCGGGCCCGGCCGATGAGCATGCCGAGGGCCACCAGGCGCTGCTGCACGCCGTCGTGCAGGTCGCGCTCGATGCGGCGGCGTTCCTCGTGGACGACGTCCATGATCTCGGCGCGGCTCGCGGCGAGTTCGGCGATCCTGGCCTCCAGGGCGTCGGCCTGGCTCGGGCCCAGCATCCTGGCCGCCAGCTCGGCCTCCATCCGGGCGACCTGCCCCATCCCCTGGGCCGCGAGGAAGAGCAGGAGCAGTCCGCCGGCGCCTCCGAGGGCGACCACGAGCGGCTGCCGGACGTCCACGAGGAGCCAGCCGGTCAGCGCGAAGAGCGCGTAGGCGAGGCCGGTGGCCGCACAGCCGAGGACCACCCCGCCCAGCAGGCCGACCGGCCAGCGCGCGACGAGGTACGCGAGGGTGCGCTGCCGCCCGTACGGCGGGACGCGCACGCCGAGCAGGCGGCCGAGCCGCCACCGCTCCGCCCGCACGGCCCGGCCCGCCACCCGCGCGAGGCCCCGTCGGCCGTGCGGCGACACCAGGACGGGCAGCAGGACGAGACCGGCCGCCATCTCCAGGACCGCCGAGACGGCGCCGAGCACGAGCGCCGCCACGGTCCGGACCGCCCGACGGCCGCCACCGAGCGGCCCTGGGCGCGCGCCCCCGCGTGGGTCGCCGCCGCCCGGCCCGCCGGGTGCGACCCCGCGTACGCCTCCGCCGCCCGGCCCACCGCTCACGCCCGCGCCGGTCCCCTCCGACCTGATCCCCATGATCGCCACGCTAGCGCGGCGCCGTCCCCCGCACCCTGCGGAAAACCGCACCCTCCCGTGCGGGCGCCCGCAGTCCCCCGGGCCCCGGGGATTCCTAGCGTCGAGGGCATGGACCAATGGATGGCGCAATGGATCAACACACTGATGGACACCCTCGGCGCGCCCGGTGCGGGCGTCGCCGTCGCGCTGGAGAACCTCTTCCCGCCGATCCCGAGCGAGGTGATCCTGCCGCTGGCGGGGTTCGCCGCCTCCTCGGGGCGCATGAACCTGATCGCCGCGCTGCTGTGGACGACCGCCGGGTCGGTCGTCGGGGCGCTCGCCCTGTACGCGGTGGGGGCGTTGTTCGGGCGGGAGCGGGTGGTCGCGGTGGCGGCCCGGCTGCCGCTGGTGAAGGTGGCGGACATCGAGCGGACGGAGGCGTGGTTCGCCCGGCACGGCACCAAGGCGGTGCTGCTCGGCCGGATGGTGCCGATCTTCCGCAGCCTGATCTCGGTGCCGGCCGGGGTGGAGCGGATGCCGCTGCCCCTCTTCCTGGCGCTCACGACCCTCGGCAGCGCGCTGTGGAACACCGCCTTCGTCCTGGCCGGTTACGTGCTCGGCGAGAACTGGGAGCAGGTCACCGACTATGTGTCGGTCTACTCGAAGGCGGTGCTCCTCCTGGCGCTGGCCGCGCTGGCCTGCCTCGTCGCCGTCCGGGTCGTACGGGCCGTCAGGCCGGGTCCGGGAGGGCGGCGGGCGCGCCGTTGAGCCGGGGCGCGATGTGGGCCCGGGCCGCGGCCCGGAAGCGGCGCAGGATCTCCTCGCCCGCCGCCACGCCCCGCTCGGGCAGGGCCTCCACGTGCGGTGCCGTCCAGTCGGCGTCGGCGAGTTCGCCGTGGCCCGGGCGCCAGCCGCGGTCGGCGGCGAGCAGGAGGTCGGCGTCGAGGAGCGAGTCGCCGGCGCCGAGCGTGAGGGTGGCGCCGGTGCGGCGGGCGACCTCGCGGACGGCGGCGCTCTTGGTGAGCGGCCGGGGCACGGCGTACACCTTGCGGCCCTGGAGCGAGACGGTCCAGCCGCGCTCGCCCGCCCACTCGGTGAAGCGGGCGAGCCACTCCTCGGGCAGCCGCTCCCGTTCGACGACGAGGTAGGCGAACAGGTCCTCGGCGACCCGGTGCTTGCGCACCCAGGACAGGTCGGTGGTGGCGGTGAAGTAGGCGCGGACCTCGGCGAGCGGGGCGCAGGACTCGGTGACCCGGCGGAGTACCTCGGCGTGCCAGTCGGGGTCGGAGACGCCGTCGACCAGCAGGTGCCCGCCGTTGGCGCAGATCGCGTACTTCGGCTGGGTGTCGCCGGGCAGCCGGATCCGCTGGTACTGCTTGCGGGTGCGGGTCGTGGTGGGGACGAAGACCGTCTCGGCGGCCAGCGCGCGCAGTTCGTCGGCGGCGCTCTCGGTCACGTACGAGAGCGGCTTGGACTCGTGGACCTCCACGCACAGGAGCCGGGGCGCCTGGGCGTCGGGCATGCCCAGGGAGAGGGCGGCCGTGGAGTAGATGAGGGTGCGGTCGAGGTCGCTGGCGACCAGGACGGTGGGCGTGGACGCGGCCCCGGTGGGCTTCGGAATCGCGTTCATCGGGACACCACCGCCGTGCCGTCGGCGCCGGTCGCCCCGCGCGTGTACTGGGGGTGGATCAGTCCGACGCAGCTGTACGGCAGGTCGTCGACCTCCTCGACCGGCACGCCCCGCTGTTCGGCGAGCAGCCGTACGTGGGCCAGGTCGGCGCCCGCGCCCCGCTTGGCCAGGATCTTCCAGGGGACCCGGCGCAGCAGCACCCGGGTGGTCTCGCCGACGCCCGGCTTGACCAGGTTGACGTCGTGGATGCCGTACTCCTCGCTGATCCGCTCGACGGCGCTCCAGCCCTCCCAGGTGGGGGTGCGGTCGGTGGCGAGCAGCTTGGCGACGTCCTCGTCGACGTCGGCGGCGACCTCGTCGAAGCGGGCGGCGACGGCGTCGAGGAAGGCGCCGGAGACGTCCGCGCCGGCCAGTTCGCGGTAGAACTTGGCGCCGTGGAAGTCGTGCGGGCCGACCAGGTCGGAGCGCAGGACCGTGCGCGAGATCAGGCCGGAGACGGTGGAGTTGAGGCAGGCGGAGGGGATGAGGAAGTCCTCGCGGGTGCCGTAGACGCGGACGCAGGAGCCGGGGTCGGCGAGGACCGCGACCTCCGGGTCGAAGCCGTCGAACTCCTTGAGCGCCTCGGCGAGTTCGCGCGTGATGGCGCCCTTCCCGGTCCAGCCGTCGACGAAGACGACGTCGGCCGGGTCGTGGTGGGCGGCGAGCCAGCGCAGCGCGTTGGCGTCGATGCCGCGGCCGCGCACGATGGAGACGGCGTAGTGCGGGAGCTCCAGACCGTGCCGGTGCAGGGCCCAGCGGCGCATCAGGACGCCGACGGGGGTTCCGGCCCGGGCGAGGGAGACCAGGACGGGCTGCTTGCCGCGCTCGGCGAGGACGGTCTCGGTGACGGTGCCGACGGCCCGGGCGATCCGGGCGGCCGAGCCGTCCAGGGCGGCCTGGAACAGCTCCTGGTACCGCTCGCTGGGCTGGTACTCGACGGGCAGCGACTCGGCGTAGTGCGCGCCGCCGCTCTGGATGGCCTCCTCCCGTTCCTCGGTCGGTGCCTCCAGTTCGACGTCCGAGAGGTCCTGGAGCAGCCAGCCGACCTCCTCGGGTGCGTACGAGGAGAAGGCGGGGCCGCGGAGGGGCTCGGGCAGCATGGAGCTCCTTTCGGGAGCTTCGGTGACCTGGGGGGTGTACGAGGGGACGACGGCCAGCACGACCCGGGGTATGTGGGCCGCGAGCTGGGCGAGGAGTCCGTCCGGGGCGTGCAGCTCGGGGGTGTCGGCGACGGAGTCGACGACGGCGACGACCGCGTCGAAGCCGCCGCCGGCCACGTTGTACGCGTACCGCTCGCCGGGGCCGTCGGCGGGCTCGTCGTGGGCCGGGAAGACCAGCCGGGTCCTTATGGCGTAGCCGGGGTCGTCGACGGCGAGGACGGGCGAGCGGGTGGTGGTCGAGTAGCGCACCTCGGCGGCGCCGGTCCGCTCCAGCTCGCCGGCCAGGCGCAGCGGGGCGTACATGAGCTCCTCGAAACCGAGGACGAGCACGCGGGGGGCGCGGAGGGCGCCGGGAGGGGCGGCCGGTCCGTCCTCCGCGACGTCCTCCAGCGCCTGTGCGATCCGTGCCGCCATCGCGGGCAGGGCCTTCTCCAGGCGCTCCCGGTGCTCGGGGGTGAAGCCGTGCCGGCCGCCGTCGGGCAGGCCGGCCGGCCAGTCGAGGGCTATCCGCCGGGTCCGGAGCCCGGCTCCGCCGCGCGGGGGGCGGGGTACCGGTACGGCGGGGGCGGCGGCCTCGTGGCGGGCGACGAGTTCCTGGCCCTTGGCGAGGACCCCGTCCGGCAGGTCCACGGTGCCCGCCGCGAGGGTGATCAGGTCGACGCGGACGCCGAGGGCGTCGGCGAAGGCGGTGAGCCGGGCCCGGTCGGCGGGGGTGCGCATGTCGACGAGCGCGACGACCACGTACCGCTCGCGCGGGTGGCGTTCGTGCAGGTCGCGGATGGTGTTGAGGACCGTGTTGCCGGTGGAGAACTCGTCGTCGACGAGGACCAGCGGGCCGTCTTGGGCGAGCAGCTTGGGGTCCTCGGGGAGCAACAGGTGGGAGGTGGCGTGGGAGTGGGACTCCTCGAAGCCGCCCGCGGTGGCGACGCCGTCGACGGGGCGCCGGGTGGAGTGGAGGTACGGGGCGAGCGCGAGGCCGTCGGCGACGCTGTGACCGAGGCCGGTGGCGGTCTCGGCGTACCCGAGGACGACGGCCCGCGCCGCCTCCTCGTCGCCGAGCAGCCGCCGTACCCGTACGCCCAGGTCGTGGCCGGCGTCCCGGACGACCGAGGGGCGCTGCGGCACGTGCTTGCCGAGCACGTTGGAGACCAGCAGATGCGCCCGCTTGGGGTTGCGGCGCAGTGCGAGGCCCAGCAGGCCCGGCAGCTCCTCGTCGCCGATCAGTTCGACGCCCAGTCGCTCCGCGACCCAGGTTCCCGACCACACCGTTTCCATCGGAGTTCTTCAGCCTTCCGTCAGCCGGCGAGGCCGGCGGTGAGCAGCTCCACGAAGCCGACGTCCTCGCGCGCGACGCCGAAGACCTCGGCGCGCAGCAGGGTCCGTTCGGCCCACGCGCGGTGCGGCTTCACCTCGTTCATCTTGTTCGTGTACGCGGAGCGGAGCACCCCGCCACCGCCGCGTTCCGGCCGCAGGATGTCCTGGGCGTCGCTGAACTCCTCGTGGCTGACCACGGAGAGTGCGTGCACCGGGGGCACGTGGGTGGGGTGGATGCAGGTCTTGCCGAGCAGGCCGTTGGCGCGGTCGAGTTCGATCTCGCGCAGCAGCCCGTCGAGGTCGTGCTCGATGAGCGCGGTCCGCAGGTCCTCGGCACGGCCCTCCAGGAAGGGGCTGCGGCGGAGCTGCGGCTTGAACATGCGCTCGCCGGGGCGGAAGTACTCCCAGACGGGGCCGGTGATGGTGAAGCCGGTGCCGTCGGAGCGGCCGAGGACGTTGACGACGTCGGCGATGACGTCGGCGACCAGCTTGACGTCGTACGCGGTCATGTCGGGCGAGCGGCGCAGGCCGTAGTGGGAGCAGAAGTCGGTGACGCCGAGGCGCAGGGCGAGGACGCGGTCGCGGTACTTGCCGGTGATCGAGGCGATGCCGGCCAGGGTCTCGGCCCGGGTCTCCAGGTGGAGGAGCTCGGAGGACTCCAGGACGGGCATGGCGAAGAGCCGGCGGCCGCAGTTCCGCTCGGCGACGGCGAGCGCTTCGAGGAAGGCGCGGCCTCGGGTCTCGGTGAATTTGGGGAGTACGAATCCGGACAGCAGCCGGACCGTTTCGCCGAGGCGGTCGACGAGGTCGGTGATCTGTCCGGGTTCGCGGACCCGGATGAAGAGCAGGGGCACGTCGGAGCCGTCCGGGCCGCTGCCGGCGGCGAGGTCGGCGAACTGCCGGACGAGGTTGGCCTCGCCCGCCTCGACCTCGGCGTCGCTGATGGAATCCTCCAGGCAGAGCACCATGGAGGCCACTCCCCGCGCGACCTGTTTGCGCACGTCGTCGGCGAGCCGCGGCCGGGTGGCCGGGCTGTAGAGCGTGGCGCCCAGGGCCACGGCGAGCGTGCGCGCGGCGGAGTCGACCGTGAACGCGGCCGGCTCCTGATGGAACAGCCTGGTCCGCGTTGCGGCCGGGATGTGCCCGAAATGACGCATGTATCTCCCCCGACTGGCCCGGGAGGCCCTGATGAGATGTGGCCGGTAATAGTACGTAGGTGAGGGTGTCCGTAGTTCCCCACGTGCGTGAAGTTCAGGTAACTCGTCCGCATCGGGCCCCCCGCGTTGTCCGGAAGGTGCCCGGGCAGGAATGATGACGGGCATGACGCACGCGATGCTGAAGGGCTCCAACGTCCCTCTCGACACCGCGGCCGTACGGGCCGTGCTCCGCTGGACTCCGGGCCCCGGGGTGCCCGACGTGGACGCCTCGGCGCTGTTGCTCGGCGTGGACGGGCGCGTGCGGTCCGACGAGGACTTCGTCTTCTACAACCAGCTCCGGCATCCGTCGGGGCTGGTGCGCAGGCTGCCCCACAAGAAGCGGGTGCCGGAGGGGCTCACGGACACCGTGGAGGCCGACCTGGGCGTCCTCGACGCCTCGGTCGACCGGGTGGTGCTCGCGGCCTCATCGGACGGTGACACCTTCCGTTCGGTCTCCGACCTGCGGATCCTGCTGTACGACGGGGCGCCGGGCGCCGGGGACCGGGACCCGCTGGCGGTCTTCGACGTGTCGGCGGAGACCGGCGAGGAGACCGCGATCATCTGCGGTGAGCTGTACCGGCGCGGGGACGGCTGGAAGTTCCGTGCGGTCGGCCAGGGCTATCCGACCGGCCTGGTGGGCCTCGCGACGGACTTCGGGGTCTCGGTCGACGACTCCGTCGACACGGCGGCCACAGGGGCCGCAGAAGCCGAGGACGACGGGCCGCGGGACGCCCCGGCGGCCGGGCACGACCCCGACGCGACGATGGTGCAGCCGATGGAGGCGGTGCGGGCCCCGGAGGGCCCGGTGACCGGGCCTCCGGTCCCGGTGGTGCCGCCGCAGCCGGCCGCTCCCCCGCTCCCGGCGACGGCACCGGCCGCTGTTCCGGCCGCGCCGCCCGCGTACGGCTATCCGCAGCCGGTGCGCGAGTTCCGGATGCCTCCGATGGGTCCGCAGTTCGTCCGGTGACCCCGGTGGGCCGGACGGGCGTCAGGTCTTCGACTTGAAGCCGCGGCCCCACTGGAGGCCCCAGCCGTACAGCCGGTCCAGCTCGGCCTGGAAGCCGTACACGAACCGCACCTCGCGGCGGACGGTCAGCTCGCCCTTGACGTTCTCGACGCTGAAGACCGCGCAGGAGCGGGCCTGCGGGGCGTGCTCGTCCAGTTCGATCTCGATCCGCGGGCCGTTGCTCGGGTAGAGCGTGACCTTGGCGTGGGTGCGGTCGAAGGCCGGTGTCTGGTCGTAGATGTAGACGAAGAAGAGCAGCCGCTTGATCGCGTCCACGTGGTCGAGGTTGACGAAGATCGTCTCGCCGGAGGGCGCCCCGAATCGGTCGTCGCCGCTCAGCCGCACGTACGGCGGCTCGTTCAGCTCGCCCATGAAGCCGCCCAGGGGCTGCACGACGCCCTTGGAGCCGTCGGCCATCTCGTAGAGGCAGCCGAGGTCGAGGTCGACGTTGACGACGCCCTGGGTGTGCGCCTGGACCTCCTCGGGCTTGAAGAGCCGTAAGGGGTGGCGCAGCAGGCTGCCGGACTGGCGGGGCCGGTCTCCGATGTCGGAGGTGCGCATGCGCCAGGAGAGGTTGACCCGGAGGTTGCCGGTGGCGGCGCCCTGCTTGCTGAGGGAGATCGTCGGGCGGCGTCTGGTCAGGTCGATGGAGTGCGAGCCGGTGCCCGCGGCGAACTCGTCCACCCGGCCCGGAAACAGGTTGTCCCAGAAGGCCATGCGCCTTCACCCCCCACTCGTCGCCCACCCCTGACACACGCCGCGGGGCGGCCGGGTGCACCGGCCGCCCCGCAGAGAAGCGTTCCTCATTGTCGGGGGTGTCACACCCCCGACGGCACCCCGGTCTTGTCGTCCGAGGAATCGGCGTTCCCGCCCGCCGCGGCGAGCGCCTTGTTGCGCCGCACGGAGGACCAGAAGGACCAGCCGATGAGGGCGACGCCGATACCGCCGGTGACGATCTCGGGGATCTCGTACTGGATGGTGATCATGAGGACCACGGCCAGGGCGCCGATCGCGTAGTGGGCGCCGTGCTCCAGGTAGACGTAGTCGTCGAGGGTGCCCTGGCGGACCAGGTAGACGGTCAGCGACCGCACGTACATGGCGCCGACGCCGAGGCCGAGGGCCATCAGGACGATGTCGTTGGTGATGGCGAAGGCGCCGATGACGCCGTCGAAGGAGAAGGAGGCGTCGAGGACCTCCAGGTAGAGGAACATGAAGAAGGCGGCCTTGCCGGCGAGCTGGACCGCGGAAACCTTCTTGCCGCTGCGCTTGGCCTCTTCCTCGGCCTCGTGCTCGCGCTCCTCTTCCTCCTCCAGCTTGTTCTCGAAGTAGCCGGAGAGACCGCCGACGATCAGGTACGTGATGAGGCCGGCGATGCCGGAGATCAGCACCGTCTGGGCCTTGTCGACGTGCGCGCCACCGTGCTGGTGGGCCTGGGTCGCGAAGGTCATCGAGGTGATCAGCAGGACGATCAGGGCGATGCAGACCGACAGCATGTCGACCTTGCCCAGCTTGGCCAGCGGGCGCTCGATCCAGCGCAGCCACTGGATGTCACGGTCCTCGAAGATGAAGTCGAGGAAGATCATCAGCAGGAACATGCCACCGAAGGCGGCGATCGACGGGTGCGCGTCGGTCACCAGCTCCTGGTACCGGTCGGCGTCGTTCAGCGCGAGGTCGACGGCCTCGATGGGGCCGATCTTGGCGCTGATCGCGACGATCACGACGGGGAAGACCAGCCGCATGCCGAAGACGGCGATGAGCACACCGATCGTGAGGAAGATCTTCTGCCAGAAGGCGTTCATCTTCTTCAGGATTCCGGCGTTGACCACCGCGTTGTCGAAGGACAGCGAGATCTCGAGGATGCAGAGGATCGCGACGACCCCGAACGCCTCCCACCCCCCGTAGATCACGGCCGCGACAAGGCCGAGCGCAGTGATCGCGAACGACCACCCGAAGGTTTTCAGAACCACTGTCTACCCCATCGTGTAATAACGCGGCTTTACGAAACGTTGACCCCGAAGTCTAGAGCGATGCCCCGGAGGCCTGACGCGTACCCCTGCCCCACCGCCCGGAACTTCCATTCGCCGTTGTAACGGTAGAGCTCGCCGAAGATCATCGCGGTCTCCGTGGAGGCGTCCTCGGAGAGGTCGTAGCGGGCGAGTTCCTGGCCGTCGGTCTGGTTCACGACGCGGATGAACGCGTTCGCCACCTGGCCGAACGACTGGCCGCGGTTGTCGGCCTCGTGGATCGAGACGGGGAAGATGATCTTGTCGCAGTGGGCCGGGACCTTGTCGAGGCCGACGATGAGCGACTCGTCGTCACCCTCACCCTCACCGGTGAGGTTGTCGCCGGTGTGTTCGACGGAGCCTTCGGGGCTCGTGAGGTTGTTGTAGAAGACGAAGTACTCGTCGCCGAGCACCCGGCCCGACTGGCACAGCAGCGCGCTGGCGTCGAGGTCGAAGGGGGCTCCGGTGGTGGAGCGCGCGTCCCAGCCGAGACCCACGAGGACCCGGGTGAGGTTGGGTGCGGCCTTGGAGAGGGAGACATTGCCTCCCTTGGCGAGCGTGACGCCCATGACGGTGGTTCCTCCCCGGTGATGACTGCTGATCAGGCACGTCCGGCGCCGCACGAGGGGTGCGGCGCCGGACGGATGCGAAGGCGTCGGTCAGACGTTGACGCCGAAGTCCTGCGCGATGCCGCGCAGACCCGAGGCGTAGCCCTGGCCGACGGCGCGGAACTTCCACTCCGCACCGTTGCGGTACAGCTCGCCGAAGACCATGGCGGTCTCGGTCGAGGCGTCCTCGGAGAGGTCGTACCGCGCGATCTCGGCGCCGCCGGCCTGGTTCACGACGCGGATGAACGCGTTGCGGACCTGGCCGAAGGACTGCTGCCGGTTGTCGGCGTCGTAGATCGAGACCGGGAAGACGATCTTGGCGACGTCCGCCGGAACGTTGGCCAGGTCGACCTTGACCTGCTCGTCGTCACCCTCGCCCTCGCCGGTGAGGTTGTCACCGGTGTGCTCGACGGAGCCGTCGGCGCTCTTCAGGTTGTTGAAGAACACGAAGTCCTGGTCGTTGCGGACCTTGCCCTCCGTGTTCACCAGGATGGCGCTGGCATCGAGGTCGAAGTCCGTACCGGTGGTGGTGCGGACGTCCCAGCCCAGACCGACGGTGACGGCGGTCAGGCCAGGGGCCTCCTTGGTCAGCGAGACGTTGCCGCCCTTGCTGAGGCTGACTCCCACGAGTCCCTCCATTGTTTTCCAGGGGTCGTGCCCCCAGTCGTGCGTTGGCATCGGATCAACGTCTGGATCCTAGTGACGGGTTCCCCGCACAAACAGACGTTTCGCCCGAGTGTTGGACCGGTAGCCCCCGGCCGGACCCTCAGAGGGCCGCGAGCGCCTTGACGTAGGCGTCGAGGTCACGGGCGTCCGGGAGGGCGTTGACGACCGACCAGCGGACCGTTCCGGCCTTGTCGATGACGAAGGTGCCGCGCACCGCGCAGCCCTTGTCCTCGTCGAACACGCCGTAGGCGCGGGAGGCCGCGCCGTGCGGCCAGAAGTCGGAGAGCAGCGGGAACTCCAGCCCCTCCTGTTCTCCGTAGACGCGCAGGGTGTGGATGGAGTCGTTGGAGACCGCGAGCAGCTGGGTGTCGTCGTTGACGAAGGTGTCCAGGTGGTCGCGGAGCTCGCGCAGCTCGCCGGTGCACACCCCGGTGAAGGCGAAGGGGTAGAAGAACAGCACCACGTTCCGGCTGTCCGGGGAGTCCCCGAAGAGGTCGGAGAGCCGCACGGTCCGCCCGTGGTTGTCCTTCAGCTCGAAGTCCGGGGCCTGGGCGCCGATCTCGATCGCCATCGCGTACGCATCCCTTCGCCCGGCGGCCCACCCCTTGGGCCGATCCGGTGAAGCCCACCCTAAGGGGCGGCCGGTACGCGCAGAGCCCCCGCCGGTCGTGACCGGCGGGGGCTCCGTGCAGCGTTCGAGGGATCAGCGCTTGGGAGTGCCCAGGCGGGTGCCCGTCCAGTCCTTGGCGACGCTGATGCTCTTGGTCTGGGAGAGACCGGCGGTCTGCGCGGCATCGTTGATGTCGCTCGGCTCGATGTAGCCGTCGCGGCCCGTCTTCGGGGTGAGCAGCCAGATCTGGCCGCCCTCCTCCAGAAGACCGATGGCATCCACCAGGGCGTCGGTGAGATCACCGTCCTCGTCACGGAACCACAGCAGCACGACGTCGGCGACGTCGTCGTAGTCCTCGTCCACGAGTTCCTGGCCGATGAGGGACTCGATGCCTTCACGGAGATCGTGGTCTACGTCGTCGTCGTAGCCGATCTCCTGGACCACCTGTCCGGGCTCGAACCCCAGCCTCGCTGCCGGGTTGGTCCGCTCCTCCGCGTGGTCCGCGGTCGCGCTCACGGCTTGCCTCCTGATCGTCTTCGGAAAAGATCTGTGGCCGCGCGCGTGCGCGCGGCGCTGGCCGTAGTCCACACGGGCCGGGGCGGATCGCGCAAGTACCCGGCCATGGAGACCGCCGAAACGGTGACGTTTGGGGCCGTCTCGCCGCAACCTCCGGCGAGTGCCCGCCACTCTCCGTGACGAGTCATGCACGCTTCGCCCCGGATTGCGGGACTCTGCGGCTTCAGTCTGCCGAACGTGCTGACGAAACGCATGCGCGGGATGGGCGTAAGGTTGCGATTTGACCGAACAAGGCGCCTCGGGAGGGTTACCCCACGGTAAAGATGACGTTTGCCGTCGGCGGGGTACACGATGGTCATCCCGGCCTCCGCGGGTCCCTCCCCGTGGGCTCCACCGACCAGCGAAGGAACAGCGTGGCTTCCGCATCCGATCGCAACCCGATCATCATTGGCGGCCTTCCCAGCCAGGTCCCGGATTTCGATCCCGAAGAGACCCAGGAATGGCTCGACTCCCTGGACGCCGCCGTCGACGAGCGGGGCCGGGAGCGGGCCCGTTACCTCATGCTGCGGTTGATCGAGCGGGCTCGCGAGAAGCGGGTCGCGGTGCCCGAGATGCGCAGCACGGACTACGTCAACACCATCGCGACACGGGACGAGCCCTTCTTCCCCGGCAACGAGGAGATCGAGCGCAAGGTCCTCAACGCCACCCGGTGGAACGCGGCCGTCATGGTCTCGCGCGCCCAGCGCCCCGGCATCGGCGTCGGCGGCCACATCGCGACCTTCGCCTCCTCCGCCTCGCTGTACGACGTCGGCTTCAACCACTTCTTCCGCGGTAAGGACGAGGGCGACGGCGGCGACCAGATCTTCTTCCAGGGCCACGCCTCCCCCGGCATCTACGCCCGCGCCTTCCTGCTGGACCGACTGAGCGAGACCCAGCTCGACGCCTTCCGCCAGGAGAAGTCGAAGTTCCCGAACGGGCTGTCCTCGTACCCGCACCCGCGGCTGATGCCGGACTTCTGGGAGTTCCCGACCGTCTCGATGGGCCTCGGCCCGCTCGGCGCGATCTACCAGGCCCGGATGAACCGCTACATGGAGGCGCGCGGCATCGCGGACACCTCCAAGTCGCACGTGTGGGCCTTCCTCGGCGACGGCGAGATGGACGAGCCGGAGTCGCTCGGCCAGCTGACCATCGCCGCCCGGGAGAACCTGGACAACCTCACCTTCGTCGTCAACTGCAACCTGCAGCGCCTCGACGGCCCGGTGCGCGGCAACGGCAAGGTCATCCAGGAGCTGGAGTCGGTCTTCCGCGGCGCCGGCTGGAACGTCATCAAGCTGGTCTGGGACCGCTCCTGGGACCCGCTGCTCGCGCAGGACCGCGACGGCGTGCTGGTGAACCGGATGAACACCACGCCGGACGGACAGTTCCAGACGTACGCGACGGAGACCGGCGGGTACATCCGCGACCACTTCTTCGGCGACGACCAGCGGCTGCGGGCCATGGTCGAGAACATGACCGACGACCAGATCCTGCACCTGGGCCGTGGCGGTCACGACCACAAGAAGATCTTCGCCGCGTTCTCGGCGGCCAAGGCCCACAAGGGCCAGCCGACGGTGATCCTGGCCAAGACGGTCAAGGGCTGGACGCTGGGCCCCAACTTCGAGGGCCGCAACGCCACCCACCAGATGAAGAAGCTGACGGTCGACGACCTCAAGCGCTTCCGCGACCGGCTGCACATCCCGGTCACGGACCGGCAGCTGGAGGACGGCCTGCCGCCGTACTACCACCCGGGCCGGAACTCCGAGGAGATCCAGTACATGCACGACCGCCGCAAGGCGCTCGGCGGGTACGTCCCGACGCGGGTGGTGCGCGCCAAGCCGCTGGCGCTGCCCGAGGAGAAGACCTACGCCCCGGTGAAGAAGGGCTCCGGCCAGCAGTCGATCGCCACCACCATGGCCTTCGTCCGGCTGCTCAAGGACCTGATGCGGGACAAGGAGATCGGCAGGCGCTTCGTGCTGATCGCGCCGGACGAGTACCGCACCTTCGGCATGGACTCGTTCTTCCCGAGCGCCAAGATCTACAACCCGCTCGGGCAGCAGTACGAGGCCGTGGACCGCGAACTGCTCCTCGCCTACAAGGAGTCCCCGACCGGCCAGATGCTGCACGACGGCATCTCGGAGGCCGGCTGCACGGCCTCGCTGATCGCCGCCGGCTCGGCCTACGCGACGCACGGCGAGCCGCTCATCCCGGTCTACGTCTTCTACTCGATGTTCGGCTTCCAGCGCACCGGCGACCAGTTCTGGCAGATGGCCGACCAGCTCGCCCGCGGCTTCGTGCTGGGCGCCACCGCCGGCCGCACCACGCTGACCGGTGAGGGCCTCCAGCACGCCGACGGCCACTCGCACCTGCTGGCCTCGACCAACCCGGGCTGCGTCGCGTACGACCCGGCCTTCGGCTTCGAGATCGCGCACATCGTCCAGGACGGTCTGCGGCGGATGTACGGCCCCGAGGCCGAGGACGTCTTCTACTACCTGACGGTCTACAACGAGCCGATCCAGCACCCGGCCGAGCCCGAGAACGTGGACGCCGAGGGCATCCTCAAGGGCATCTACCGCTACAAGGCCGGCGAGTCCGGTGCGATCCCCGCGCAGATCATGGCCTCCGGTGTCGGCGTGCCGTGGGCCCTGGAGGCCCAGCGGATCCTCGCCGAGGAGTGGAACGTGCGCGCCGACGTCTGGTCGGCCACCTCCTGGAACGAGCTGCGCCGCGAGGCCGTGGCCGTCGAGGAGCACAACCTGCTCCACCCGGACGAGGAGCAGCGCGTCCCGTACGTGACCCGCAAGCTGCAGGCGGCCCAGGGCCCGTTCGTGGCGGTCTCGGACTGGATGCGCGCGGTGCCGGACCAGATCTCCCGCTGGGTGCCGGGCCGTTACACCTCGCTGGGCGCGGACGGCTTCGGCTTCGCGGACACGCGGGGCGCGGCCCGTCGCTACTTCCACATCGACGCCCAGTCGATCGTGCTCGCGGTCCTCACCGAGCTGGCCCGTGACGGCAAGGTCGACCGGTCGGTCCTGAAGCAGGCCGTGGACCGCTACCAGCTGCTCGACGTGGCGGCCGCGGACCCGGGCGCCGCGGGCGGCGACGCGTAGCACGTATCCGCTGGTGAGGGCGGTGGGACCGGGTGGTCCCGCCGCCCTTCCGCGTTCCTTACGATGCCGGGCATGGAGGATCACCCGTCATGAAGGACCGCTGGGAAGCACGCACCCAGACGCCGCTGCTGGTGCTGGCCGTGGCCTTCGGCGTGGCGTACGCCGTGCCGATCGTGGCGCCCGGCGCCGACCCGTGGGTGCACCGGCTGTGCACCCACGTGGAGTGGACGGTGTGGGCCGCGTTCGCCCTGGACTACCTGGTGCGTCTCGCGCTCGCCCCGGCCAGGTGGGTGTTCGTGCGGGGGCATCCGCTGGATCTGCTCGCGGTGATACTGCCGATGGTGCAGCCGCTGCGGCTGCTGCGGGTGGTGTCGACGCTCCTCCTGGTGGGCCGGCGGGCCCGGATGGCCCCGCAGATAACGCTCACCACCTATGTGGCGGGCGCGGTGGTCGGGCTGATGATGTTCGGCTCGCTGGCCGTGCTCCATGTGGAGCGGGACGCGCCGAACGGCAACATCAAGACGTTGGGGGACGCGGTCTGGTGGTCCTTCACCACGATGACCACCGTCGGCTACGGCGACCACGCCCCGACCACGGGCCTGGGCCGGGTGCTCGCGGTGGGCCTGATGCTGTCGGGCATCGCCCTGCTCGGTGTGGTGACCGCCAACATCGCCGCCTGGTTCATCGCCCGCTTCGAGCGGGACGACGAGTCCGAGCGCCGGCAGTTGGAGCTCCTGGAGGCGCTGACCGTCGAGGTGCGGGAGCTGCGGGCCGAGGTCGCGCGCCTCTCGGTCCCGCCGCCCGGCACCCCGGACGTCCCGGCGCCGGCGCCTACCTCTCCCAGATCTTGAAGGCCCGGACCTGGTAGGGCGTCTGGGGCACCCACGTCCCCCGGCCGGGATAGGTCTCGAACTCCCCGGTCTCCGCGCAGACCGCGGACTGGTAGGTGGTGACCGGCCGTCCGGTCCGGTTGGCGAGGGCTTGGGCGGTCGTCCCCGGTGGCAGGGCGACACAGCTCTCGATGTCGACCGAGGACAGCTCATGGGTCTGCGGCCGCCCCTTGAAGTCGGCCTTCGGCCAGAGGCACAGCTGCCCCGGCCCGCAGGGCCCCAGGGCTGTGCCGCTCGGGGCCGCCGCCTCGGCCGGGATCGCGAGAAGAGCGGTCAGGACCGCCCCCACGGCACCGACGGCCAGCTTCGTCTTCCTCGCCTTCGTCCTCGTCCTCGTCTTCGTCCTCGTCTTCGCCTTCGTCTGCGTATACATGCAGGTGAACCCCCGTTTCGTCACTCTCTGTAATCAAGAGCATGGCGGAAGTCACCCCGGGAACGGAAGAGGGGCCGCCCCCGTTCACGCGAACGGGTGACGACCCCCTGAGGGAGCTCAAGGCTCCCGGGTCGGGCTCGGGCTCAGATGTGGGCCGCGCCCGCGCCCGCCTCCGCGTTGGCGCCGCGCTTGGTGAGCGTGGCGACCAGGGCGGCGACGACGGCCACGACACCGGCGACGGTGAAGGCGAGCCCCATGCCGTCCATGAACGTGTCGTGGATGACCTTGCCGATGGTCTGGGCGATCTCGGGCGTCATGCCCGGCGCCTGGTCCAGGCCGGGCGGCACCATGCCGAACTCGGCGGCCTGCTCCAGGCGCGGGTCCGGCGGCGTCGGGATGCCGGCGCCCTTCCAGTTCTCCGCGAAGGCGCTGGAGACCTTGGAGGACATGACCGCGCCCAGCACCGCGGTGCCGAGGGCGCCGCCGACCTGCATGGCGGCCTGCTGCAGACCGCCGGCCACACCGGAGAGCTCCAGCGGCGCGTTGCCGACGATGACCTCGGTGGCGCCGACCATGACCGGGGCCAGGCCCAGGCCGAGCAGCGCGAACCAGAGGGACATCGCCAGGGTGCCCGTGCCGGAGGTGAGGGTGATCATGCCGAACATCGCGATCGCGGTGCAGACCATGCCGCCGACCAGCGGGACGCGCGGGCCGAACTTGGTGATCAGCACGCCGGCCAGCGGCGAGGAGACGATCATCATGCCGGTCAGCGGGAGCAGGTGCATGCCGCTGTCGACCGGGCTGAGCCCCTTCGCGCCCTGGAGGTAGAAGGTGACGAAGAACAGGCCGCCCATGAAGGCGAAGGCCATCAGGACCATCAGCACCACACCGGCCGAGAGCGGCACGGAGCGGAACATCCCCAGCGGGATGAGCGGCTCCTTGACCCGGGTCTCCCAGAAGGCGAAGACGCCGAAGAGCACCAGCGCGCCGACCAGACAGCCCCAGGTGTTCAGGCTGGACCAGCCCCAGGACTCACCGGCCTTGATGATGCCCCAGATGAGGGAGGCCATCGCGCCGGAGAGCAGCAGGATGCCGAGGACGTCGAAGGAGCGCGGGGCGTTCTCGGCGCGGTGGTCCTTGAGGATCACCAGGCCGAGGACGAGCGCGAGGACGCCGACCGGCACGTTGATGAAGAAGACGGACTGCCAGCTGACGTGCTCGACGAGCAGACCGCCGACGATCGGACCGCCCGCGGTCGAGGCGCCGATGACCATGCCCCAGATGCCGATGGCCATGTTGAGCTTCTCGGCGGGGAAGGTCGCGCGCAGCAGGCCGAGCGCGGCCGGCATGAGCAGGGCGCCGAAGAGGCCCTGGAGGACACGGAAGCCGACGACGAGCCCGATCGAGCTCGACAGGCCGATCGCGCCGGAGGAGGCGGCGAAGCCCGCGATGCCGATGATGAAGGTCTGGCGGTGCCCGAAGCGGTCGCCCAGCTTGCCGGCGGTGACGAGGGCGACGGCCAGCGCGAGCAGGTAGCCGTTGGTGATCCACTGGACCTCGGCGAGCGAGGCCTGGAGGTCGTCCTTGATGGCGGGGTTGGCGATGGCGACGATGGTGCCGTCGAGCGCCACCATCATGACGCCCACGGCCACGGCGAACAGCGTCAACCACGGATGACCGCGGAGCCCCTTCGCCTGAGCCGGGGCCGGAGTCGTGTCGGGCTTCCGGCCACCCCCCTGCCCCTGCGGGGTCTTTTCCACGGTGGTCTGACTAGTCATGCCGCGAGGCTAATGTCAGTCACTGACAATTGACTAATGAGTTCACGCGACGGTAACTGTCATGTTGCTCACAGGTACGCTGAGCTGGACGAAGTGACCGAAACGAGACGGGGAAGGGGGCCGGGCGGTGACGGTTCCCGGTCTGCGCGAGCGGAAGAAGCAGCGCACCCGCGACGCGTTGATCCGGGTCGCCCTGGAGCTCTTCACCGCCCAGGGGTACGAGGGGACCACCGTCGACGAGATCGCCGACGCGGTCGAGGTCTCGCAGCGCACCTTCTTCCGCTACTTCGCCTCCAAGGAGGACGTGGCCTTCGCCGTCCAGCAGATGGTCGAGGAGCGCTTCATGCGCGCCCTGACCGAACGACCGCCCGAGGAGGGCCCGTTCGACGCGATGCGCAACGCGGTCCTGAGCGCCTGGGACACCATCGGCGAGGCCATCGCCGAGGTCGTCCCCGTCGAGCTGTACGTCCGCAGCTTCCAGGTCATCGAGTCCACGCCCGCGCTGCTCGCGGTCCATCTGCGCCGTTCCACCGAGATGGAGGAGTCCATCGCGCGGGTGATCGCCGAGCGCGAGGGCCTCGACGTGGACGCGGACCCGCGCCCGAGGATCGCCGTGGCGGCGTTCAGCGGCGTGATGCGGGTGACCGGGCAGCTGTGGGGGCGGAGCGGGGAGCCGACCCTGGAGGCGATCCGCGCGCTCACCGAGCACTACCTGGACCACCTGGGCCCGGCGCTCGCGCCGGACTGGAGGGCCTGAACCCCCGCGCCACCCCCTCCACGCCGCCCGCCCGTGCGAGCTCCGCGTGCGCCCGCGCGTACGGAACGTCACCACGCCCGCCGCGCCAGGTGATCCGCGTCACTCGCCCGCCCGGGGGTACGACCGCGCCCCCTAGGGTGGCTCGCAATGCCTTCCTTCGACTCCTCCCCCACCCTCTCCGTCTGGCGCATGATGCTCGCGCTGGCCGTGGTGTTCGTGTTCCTGGCGACCACCGGGTGGACCACGATCCGGGATCAGAGCACGCCAGGGGAGACCCGGGCGACCGCGCTCGCCGCCTGGGCCCACGGACGGGTCGGGCAGCGCCCCCTCCCCGACGCGGCGGCCCCGGCCCGTACGATCGCCGCCTTCTTCGCCTCCCTCGCCCCCGCGCAGCGGACCCGTCTCGCCGACAGCTACCCGCTCGTCGTCGGCAACCTCAACGGCGTCCCGGTCACCCTCCGCTACCGCGCCAACCGCGTCTCCCTCGCCCGCACCCTCGACGCCGAGCGGAGCAGGGTCGACGACCCGCGGCTCAACGCCCAGGGCCTGCACGAGGCCCGCCGCCGCGTGGACCGCTTCCGGTCGCTGATGCGCCCCGACCGCCAGATCCTCGCCTTCGACCCGACCGGCACCGGACGGACCGCCGAGGTCCTCGGCGACCTGGACCGGGCGCGGCGGGTGTCGGTGATCGTGCCGGGCGTCGACACCAACCTGCTCACCTTCCAGAAGACCGCCCGGATGTACTCGGCCCCCGCCGGCATGGCCGCCTCCCTGTACGCCGCCGAGCACCGCGCCGACCCGCGCGCCCGGACCGCCGTCATCGCCTGGGCCGACTACACCGCGCCCGTCGGCGTCGGGATCGACGCGGCCATCGGGAGGCTCGCCGAGAACGGCGCCGTACGACTCGTCGACCTGACCGCCGCGTTGCCCGGCGACGCACGGATCAGCCTCTTCTGCCACAGCTACGGCTCCGTCCTGTGCGGGGTCGCCGCCTCCCGGCTGCCCGCGCGGGTGACGGACGTCGTGGTCGCCGGCAGCCCCGGCATGCGCGCCGAGCGCGCCGCCGACCTCGCGACCCCGGCCCGGGTCTGGGCGATGCGGGACGCGGGTGACTGGATCGCCGACGTCCCGCACGTCGAGCTCGGCGGGGTGGGCCACGGCGCCGACCCGGTGTCCCCGGAGTTCGGTGCGCGCCTGCTCTCGGCGGCCGGGGCCAGCGGCCACGCCGGCTACTTCGAGCCCGGCACCGGCAGCCTGCGGAACTTCGCCGCGATAGGCGTCGGCGCGTACGACGACCTGACCTGCGCCGCCGCGGACAGCGCTTGCCGCCGGGGAATCTCCGGTGCAGAAGCCGCCTGACGCGCGTAGATCACGGCGGATTTCGGGCGTTCCCACAGGGGCGACGCCGGGGCATACGCCGCATACGATGAGGCGCATGGGTGATGTGCTGGCCGGAATACATGCCACCTGGCAGTTCGAGAGCGACGCCATCGTCATCCGTTTCGAACGGGGGATCCGCACGCCGAGGCTCTTCGGCACGCTGCGCGAACGGCGCATCCCGCACGAGGCGCTGGCGTCGGTGACGCTCGCGCCGGGCAAGCGGGGCACCGTGGTGCTGCATGCCGTGCCGAGGCCGGGGGCCGATCCGCTGGTCGAGGCGGCGGCGGGGCAGCTGAAGGAAGGGGGCGACCCCTACCGGCTCGTGCTGCCCGTCGAGCGCGAGGCGCAGGCCGCGTACTACCGCGAGGAGCTGCTCGCGCTGCTCCCGCCCGACGCGGCGGAGCCCGCGGACGGCTTCCTCGTCGCGGCGCCGGAGGGCCCGCAGTCCTTCAAGGCGTACGACGGGAAGGCCAGCTTCGACGGGTCCGCCGAGGTCGTCTTCCGCTGGTCCCGGACCGGGGCGTCCTCGGAGAAGTGGCGGGCGGGCGACCAGGTCTTCCCGGTGCGGGAGCTGGGCGGGGTCGAGTGGCACTCGCCCGAGTCCCCCGACGGCTGCCTGCGGCTGCTGCCGCGCGGGGCGGTGTCCGCGTCGGGCCGCCCGGCCCACCCGGAGCGGGATCCCGCCTCGGTGGTCTTCGGGCTCGGCTACGGGCCGGTGCACGAGTCCCTGCCCTTCGCCGCCGCCGTGCTCGCCGCGATCCGCGGCTCCGCACGCGTCCCCGCCCTCCCGTGCGCGGCCCCGCCCTACGATCCCGCGGGAGTTGCGGAAAGGATTCGCCACCTCGGCGAGCTGCACCAGGCGGGTCTCGTGACCGACGAGGAGTTCTCCTCCAGGAAAGCGGAGCTGCTGGCGGAGCTGTAGGACGGGCGGGACGAGGGGAGGGGTACCCCGGTATGACCCCGCACCCCACCCCCCGGTATGACGTCCGCCCCCGCCGGGCCTGCCTACCCTGGGCGGGCCATGAAGGACGAACCGCGGCGCCGACAGCGCCTCCCCCAGACCGCCGTCCGTGTGCGCGGGCGGCTCCAGAGCCTCGGGGCCCGGGCCGCCGGGCCGCTCCGTGCCGTCGGGGCCCGGACGAACGGGCTGGTGCGCAGCTTCGGGGTCGCGCTCGCGACGCCGACCGCCCCCGGAGAGGCGCTGCTCGCCCGGGCCTCCTCGCCCTGGGTGCGGCTGCTTCCGTACGGGGTCGCGCTGGCGTTCGTCGCCTCGCTGCTGCCCGTCACCGTCACCGTGCTCGTCCAGGACTACCAGGTCGACGGCGCCCTCGCCGGGGCGCTCGCCACCGCGCAGACCGCGCCCCTGCTGCTCGCCGTCACCCGGCCCCTCCAGGCCTGGTGGGTGATCTTCGCGGCGGACGTCTTCGGCGGCTTCGTGCTGCTCGCCGCCGACGGGGTCGACGGGCGGCCCTGGCCGTGGACGCCGATGGTCGTGGTCGGCTACCTGGCGCTGATGCTGGCGCTGGGCCTGCGCGAGTCCCGGCGGGCCCTCATCGGGGTGTGGCTGATGACCGGGGCCGCCGCGACCGTCTTCGAGATCTTCTCGCCCCGCCGGGCCGGCGGCATCACCCTGCTCCTCTTCGTGCTCAGCGGCGTCGTGCTGCTGATCACCGCGACCCTGCGGGGCCGCGGTGACGCCGAGCGGCGGCTCGTCGAGCAGGAGACCATCAGCGAGGCCGAGCGATCCCGGCGCACCCTCCTGGAGGAGCGCGCCAGGATCGCCCGCGAGCTGCACGACGTGGTCGCCCACCACATGTCGGTGATCACCGTGCAGGCGGACTCCGCCCCGTACCGCATCCCCGAGCTGCCGGACGCGGCCCGCGAGGAGTTCGCCTCGATCGCGGCCGGCGCCCGCGAGTCGCTCGCCGAGATGCGACGGCTGCTCGTGGTGCTGCGCAGCGAGGGCGTGGAGGGCGAACGCGCCCCGCAGCCGGGGCTCGACCGGGTGCAGCAGCTGGTCGAGGCGACGGTACGGGCCGGGGTGCCGGCCGAGCTGTCCCTCGCCGCCGATCTGGACGGCGTCCCGCAGGCGGTGGACCTGTCGGCGTACCGGATCGTGCAGGAGGCCCTCTCCAACGTCGTCCGGCACGCGCCGGGCGCCGCCACCCGGGTGTCGGTCCGCCCGGACGGCGAGGGCTGGCTGAACGTCCTGGTCGTCAACGGGCCCACCGCGGAGAAGGGATCCCCCGTGGAGCGCGGCTCCGGGACCGGGCACGGGCTCGTCGGGATGCGGGAACGCGTACGGTTGACCGGCGGCTCGCTCGACACCGGGCCGCTGCCGGACGGGGGCTTCCGGGTCGCCGCCCGGCTGCCGCTGGGACCGACCGACAGCTGAGGAAGCCCGTGACCATCCGTGTGATCATCGTCGACGACCAGGCCATGGTGCGGGCGGGGTTCGCCGCGCTGCTCGCCGCGCAGCCCGACATCGACGTGGTGGGCGAGGCGCCGGACGGGCGGCAGGGCGTGGACGTGGCCCGCTCCACCCACCCGGACGTGGTCCTCATGGACGTACGGATGCCGGAGCTCGACGGGCTCGCGGCGGCGCGGGAGATCCTGAACCCGCCGCCGGGCGTGGTCCACCGCCCCAAGGTGCTGATGCTCACCACCTTCGACGTGGACGACTACGTGTACGAGGCGCTGCGCGCCGGCGCCTCCGGCTTCCTCCTGAAGGACGCGCCCCCGGCCGACCTGATCGCGGCGGTCCGGGTGGTGGCGGCCGGCGACGCGCTGCTCGCGCCCTCGGTGACCCGGCGGCTGATCGCCGACTTCGCCGCCTCGAAGCCCGCGCCGCGCGCCGACCGTGCGGCCCTGCGCCTCAACGGGCTGACCCCGCGCGAGACGGAGGTCCTCGAACTGATCGCCCGGGGCCTGTCGAACCAGGAGATCGCCGATCACCTGGTGCTCGCCGAGCAGACCGTGAAGACCCACATCGGCCGGGTGCTGGCCAAGCTGGACCTGCGGGACCGGGCACAGGCGGTCGTCTTCGCGTACGAGTCGGGGCTCGTGACGCCCGGTCAGGGGCGCTAGCCCCACCTGCGCGCCGACGCCGGCCCCGCCCGGCGCCGACCCCCGTCCTTTCGGCGGTCCCTCCCGCGCGCCGCCCCGTCCCTTCGGCGGTACTCGGGCTAGCCCCCGGGGGACAGCCCCACCCCCGGCCTGGGGCCCTCTGCTCCTCCTCCCCCTACCCCGGTATCGGTTCGCGGTTGGCGCTCCGGTGTGACGCCCGGTCAGGCGTCCCCTTCCTACCTTCCTCTCGCCAACGACGAGAGAGAGGAAGGGCACTCGATGCGCCGCTTCACGAGGACCCTGGTCGCCGCCGCGCTCACCGCGACCGTGGTGGCCGGGACCGCAGGCTGGGCTTCCGGCAGCAGCCAGCAACCCGTGACGGGTGCGCCGGTCGGGACCGCGCAGTGGCGGGCCGACGGGCTGCCCGATCCGGAGCGCATGACGCCCGCTCAGGTCGCCGCGTACTTCGGCTCCCTGACCCCCCGGCGGCAGCGGGAGCTGGCCGCCGCCCACCCCACCGTCGTCGGCAACCTCGACGGCGCCCCGCCCGCGCTGCGCTACGCGGCCAACGCCCGGGCCACCGGGGCCGGGTTCGCCGGGCAGCAGGTCCTCGCCTACGACCCGCGGGGGCGCGGCCAGGCGGTCCTCGTCTACGGCGACCTGACGAAGGCCGCGCACGTGTCCGTGATCGTGCCGGGGTCCGACATCGACGCGGGCAACCTCGCACCGCTCACCCGCAAGGCCACCGCCCTGCGCGAGGCCACCGGCGGCCGGACCGCCGTCGTCGCCTGGGCCGGCTACACCACGCCCGTCGGGGTCGGCCTCGACGCCGCCACCGGGGGGCTCGCCGAGGTCGGCGCCGGGCGGCTCACCCGCTTCGCCGAGGGGCTGGCCGCCGTCGGCGCCGCCGAGCCCTCGGTCTTCTGCCACAGCTACGGGTCCGTCGTCTGCGGGCTCGCCGCGCACGACATGAAGGCCGAGGACCTCGTCGTCCTCGGCTCCCCCGGGATGCGCACCGACAACGCCGCCGCCCTCGGTACCGACGCCCGGGTGTGGGCCGCCAAGGACCCCACCGACTGGATCGACCGGATACCCCACGTCGAGGTGGCCGGCCTCGGTCACGGCACCGACCCCACCGCCCCGGAGTTCGGCGCGCGCCGGATCGACGCCGCCGACGCGGAGGGCCACGACGGCTACTTCGCCCCCGGGACCGCGTCCCTGCGCACCTTCGCCGCCATCGCCGAGGGGGTCGCCCGATGAGCTCGCCGCAGACCCTGGTCCGGCGCATCGAGGCCGGTACGCCCGCCCACCGCGACCGCGCGATCGACGGGCTGCGCGCCCTCGCGCTGCTCGCCGTGCCCACCGGGCACTGGCTGCTCGGCGGCTTCACGCTCTCCGCCGACGGCGCGATCCACAACGCCAGCCCGCTCTCCGCCTTCGGCGGCCTCGCCCCGGCCAGCTGGATCCTCCAGATGCTGGGCATCTTCTTCCTGGTCGGCGGCTACGCCTCGGTGCTCTCCTTCCGACGCCACCAGGGCCCGGTCCGCGACTGGCTCAAGGCCCGGCTCGCCCGGCTCGGACGCCCGGTGCTCGGCGTCACCGCCGTGTGGGCGGCGCTGCTGCCGCTGCTGCACTACGGGTTCGGCGTGCCGGGCGACACCCTGCGGACGGCGTCGACGCTGGTCGTGCAGCCGCTGTGGTTCGTGGGCGTCTACTCGGTCGTCACCGCGCTCACCCCGTACTGCGTCCGGGCCGCCCGCCGGCTCGGCGTGTGGGCGGCGGCCCCGCTGCTCGGTTCCGTCGCCGTCGTCGACCTGCTGCGCTACGGGCCGTACGCCGACGCCATGCCGTCCTGGCTGAGCCTCCTCAACATCCTGCCCGGCTGGCTCTTCGCCTATCAGCTCGGCGTCTCCTGGGGCGAGGGCCGGGTCACCCGCCGGCACGCCTGGGGGCTGCTGGCCGGCGGCGCCGCGCTCTTCGCCGTGCTCCTGGTGTGGTGCGGGTACCCCGCGTCCATGGTCGGCGTCCCCGGCGAGGCCCGCACCAACTCGCACCCGCCGTCGCTGCTGGTGCTCGCCCTCGCCGCCACGCAGAGCGGCGCCGCGATCCTGCTGCGGGACCGGCTCGGGAAGCTGCTCCGCAAGCCCGCTCTGTGGGCGCCGGTCGTCGTGATCAACCTGTCCGCGATGACGATCCTGTGCTGGCACCAGACGGCGATGCTGACCGCCGCGATCCCCGCCTCGTACGCGGGGGAGATCACCGGTCTGGTCGGGGCGCCCGACTCGGTCGGCTGGATCCTGGCGCGGCTGGCCTGGATGCCGGTGTTCGCCGGGCTGCTCGTCCTGATCGGGCGGTACGCCCGGGGCTTCGAGTCCCCGTGGAGCCGGACCGGCGCCGCCAGGCGCGCCCTCGCGGGCGTCCTGGCGGCGGGGTTCGCGGTCTTCGCGCTGGGGCTGGCGTGAGGCGTCGGGTCCGGGACGCCGGGCGTCCCCGCCCCCTGCCGTCAGCCCTCCCGCGCCGCCGACGTGAACGTCATGTCGGGGTAGCGGTCGCCCGCCACCCGGTCGGCGATCGGCTCCAGGGCGGCGAGCTGGGACTCGGTGAGGGTGATCCGGGTGGCGGCCGCGTTCTCCGTCAGGCGGGAGCGCTTGCGGGTGCCCGGGATGGGGACGACGTCCAGGCCGTGCACGGCGGCGCGCTGCTGGACCCAGGCGAGGGCGATCTGCGCGGGCGTCGCCGCGTGCTCCTCGGCGATCGTCCGGACCGGGGCGAGCAGGGCCGCGTTCCGGGCCGCGTTCTCGCCGCTGAAGCGGGGCTGGTGCCGGCGGAAGTCCGCGTCGGACAGCTCCTTGGAGGCGTCGGCGAACGCGCCGGTGAGGAAGCCCCGGCCGAGCGGCGAGTAGGGGACGAAGGTCACGCCGAGTTCGGCGGCGGCGCCGACGGCGCTGCGCTCGACGTCGCGGGAGAACAGCGACCACTCCGACTGGAGCGCGGCGATCGGGTGCACCGTGTAGGCCTCGCGCAGCTCGGCCCCGGTCACCTCGCTCAGGCCCAGGTGCCGGACCTTGCCCTCCCGGACGAGCTCGGCCATCGCGCCGACGGACTCGGCGAAGGGGACGCCCGGGTCGCGGCGGTGCATGTAGTAGAGGTCGATGGTCTCGACGCCGAGGCGGCGCAGGCTCGCCTCCACCGCGTTGCGGATGTACGCGCGGTCGTTGCGGACGCCCCGGTAGAACGGGTCGTCGGCCCGCCGCTCGATGGCGAACTTGGTGGCGAGGACGATCTCGTCGCGGTGCGCGGCGACGAAGGGGGCGAGGAACTCCTCGTTGGCGCCCTGCCCGTAGACGTCGGCGGTGTCGATGAGGGTGACGCCGGCTTCCAGGGCCGCGTCGAGGGTGTCGCGGGCGGCCGTCTCGTCGGTGTCGCCGTAGAACTCGCTGATGCCCATGGCGCCGAAGCCCTGGACGCCGATCTCCGGTCCGTCCTGGCCGGCGCCGAGCCGTACGGTGCCGATCCTGCCGTTGCTGCTGCTCATGAGGTGGCCTCTCCGCATGTGGTCGCTTGGTTGCCGTAGTAGCCGATCTTGAGGTCGAGCACGGCGAGGGTGTCCTGCAGCTCGGCGATCCGGGTCAGGACGTCGCGCCGGGTGGTCTCCAGGAGCGCGCGCCGCTCGGGGTGGGTGTGATCGCCGTCGCGGACGAGCTCCGCGTACCGCACCATGTCGGCCACCGACATCCCGGTCAGCCGCAGCTTGCCGACGAAGGCCAGCCAGTCCAGGTCCCGCCCGGTGAAGCGGCGCTGGCCGGTGTGCGAACGGTCGACGTGCGGCATGAGGCCGATCCGCTCGTACCAGCGCAGGGTGTGTGCCGAGAGTCCGGTCAGGGCGGCCACCTCGCTGATCGTGTAGCGGTCCTTCCGCACCGGCGGTGTCGTGCTCTCGATCAAGCTCATGCCCCCACGCTAGAAGGTTGGAGTGCACTCGAAGCAAGCAGGCCAAGTACGCTCGGCACCATGCTGAGCAGCCTGCAGACCCTGGCGTCGATCGAGAACTGGCCCGTCCCCACCGCCGCGGCCGCCGTCGTCCGCGCGGACGGCACCCTGGCCGGCGCGCACGGCCCCACCGGCCGGCGCTTCCCGCTGGCCTCGGTCACCAAGCCGCTCGCGGCGTACGCCGTCCTCGTCGCGTACGAGGAGGGGGCGATCGACCTCGACGAGGCGGCCGGGCCCGAGGGCGCCACCGTGCGGCACCTGCTCGCGCACACCTCCGGGCTCGCCTTCGACGAGAACCGGGTCATGGCGGCGCCCGGCGCCCGCCGGATCTACTCCAACACCGGATTCGAGGTGCTCGGCGACCATGTCGCCAAGGCCACCGACATCCCGTTCGCCGAGTACCTGCACCAGGCGGTCCTGGAGCCGCTCGGCATGACCGCGACGACGCTGGAGGGCTCGCCCGCCAAGGACGGCGTGTCGACCGTCGACGACCTGGTGCGCTTCGCCGCCGAGGTGCAGGCGCCGCGACTGCTCGACGCGCGGACGGTGCTGGACGCGATGACCGTGACGTACCCCGGCCTCACCGGCATCCTGCCGGGCTACGGGCATCAGAAGCCCAACGACTGGGGCCTCGGCTTCGAGATCCGCGACGGCAAGTCGCCGCACTGGACGGGCGCCTCGTCCTCGCCGCGCACCTTCGGGCACTTCGGCCAGTCCGGGACCTTCCTGTGGATCGACCCGGACGCCGGTGCGGCCTGCGTGGCGCTCACCGACCGGCCCTTCGGCGCGTGGGCGGTCGAGGCGTGGCCGCCGTTCACGGACGCGGTCCTCGCGGAGCTGCGGAGCGCCTGAGGCGCGGCCCCGACGGGTTCAGTCCGTCTCGCAGCGGGCGGCGGGCAACGGCCCGTCCGTCCCCGCGACGACGACCTCGACCGCCCGGCCGAGGTCCTCGGCGTAGGAGGCCGTGCAGATCAGCTGGCGCACGGCGACCGGGTCGAGGTCCTGAAGGCGGACCGTGAGCCGGACGGTGAGCCGCGGGCGCCCGTCGGAGCCCGTCTCGCGCAGCGCGTGGGGTTCGCCGGCGCCGTGGAAGGCGATCCGGCTGGTGATGCCGGCGGCGCGCTCGCGCTCGTCCGGGCCCTCGATGAGGGCGCCGAGGACCTTGTCGGTGGTGACCCGGTACGGCGGTTCGGTGATCGTGGTCCCGGTGCCGGTGTCGACGACGCGGTGGAATCCGAGGTCGCGGGCGACCGGCATCAGCCGGCCGTCCCGTCCGACGAAGAACAGCAGCATCCGCGGGTTGCCGGTGGGGTTCACCGTGACCGGGGCGCCCGCCCCGGCCTCCACGACGTCGCTCTTCTGTATGCCGCAGCCCGCCAGCGCCAGCAGGGCCAGCAGAGCGGCTGCGGCACGCCTGCGGAAGCGGCTCGCGGCGGGGGTCACCGCGGGATCCTGACGGTGAAGACGGCGCCCCCGTCGGGGCGGTTGGCGGCGACGACGGTGCCGCCGTGCAGCCGGACGTTCTCCAGCGTGATGGCGAGGCCGAGGCCGCTGCCCGCCGAGCGGGTACGGGCCGCGTCGGCCTTGTAGAAGCGGTCGAAGACATGCGGCAGGACGTCTTCGGGGATGCCCGGCCCCCGGTCGGCGACCTCCGTGACGAGCCGGTCCTCGGGCCCGTCCTCCGCGTACACCCGGACCGTCACCGGCGCGGCGCCGTGCCGCAGGGCGTTGCCGACCAGGTTGGCGACGACGACGTCGAAGCGGCGCGGGTCGAGGGGGGCGCGCAGGCCGTCGGTGAGCTCGGTGACGATCTGCGCCGGGTCGGTCCAGTGCCTGTTCTGGAGGGTCTTGCGGACCGAGTCCGCCACGTCGACCTCGTCGGTGTGGAGCTCGGCCGCGCGGGCGTCGAAGCGGGAGATCTCCATCAGGTCCTCGACGAGCACGGCCAGCTTGCCGGTCTCGGCGCTGATCAGGCGGACGGCGCGGGCGGTGTCGGAGTCGAGGCTGCCGGCGTCCTCGTCGAGCACCTCGGTGACGGCGAGCATCCCGGCGAGCGGGGTGCGCAGTTCGTGGGAGACGTCGGAGGCGAAGCGGCGGGCGCGGGCCTCGGCGCTCCGCAGCTCCGTGACGGAACGTTCCAGCTCGGCAGCGGACTCGTTGAACGTGCGGGCCAGATCGGCGAGTTCGTCGCTGCCCTTGGCATGGATACGGGTGTCCAGAAGGCCCCGGCCCATGCTGTGGGCGGCGACCCGCAGCTCCCGCACCGGCCGCAGCACCCCTCGCGAGGCCACCAGCGCCGGGATCAGGGCGACGAGCAGCGCGGGCAGGGCGCCGTCACGGGCGGCGACGACCATCGCCTCGATGTTGGCCTCCTCCTCGCCCAGGTCCATCACCGCGTACAGGACGAGCCCGGTGGGACTGCCCTCGGGGAAGCCCCGATAGTAGTTGCTGAAGACGGCGGGGACGGCGATGGTGAGGTACGGGGTCCCGTTCTTGACGACCCGCTGGAAGCTGCCGTGGGTGGCGCCGACCGCCGTGGCACGACGGCGCAGTTCGGGGGTGAGGACGCTCGACTCGGGCCGGTCGGTGGAGGACACCCGCAGGTCGCCGTATTCCGCGTACACCCGCCAGGGACGCGGCTTGCCCTGCCGGGCGATGGTCTGCAGGGCGGAGCGCAGCCCGTCGGGGTTGACGGGCAGCTGGGTGTTCAGGGTCTCGACCTGCTGGCGGAAGGCGGTGACGGCGGTGTTCTGGGTCTGCTCCAGGATCGCGTTGCGGGCGGCGCGGTAGGTGAGGGCGGCGGTGGTGCCGCAGCCGACGGCGGCGACCAGCAGGAAGGCGAGGACGAGCCGGGTGCGCAGCCCGAAGGGGTGCAGGCGTCTGCGGCGGGCCTCGGCGTGTCTGCCACCGCCCGGGACGTGGGCTCTCACAACGGTCCGAAGCGGTAGCCGAAGCCGCGCAGGGTCTGGATGTAGCGGGGGTCGCCGGGGGTGTCCTCGATCTTGTTGCGGAGGCGGCGGACGCAGGCGTCGACGAGCCGGGCGTCGCCGTGGAAGCTGTGCTCCCAGACGTGTTCGAGGAGCTGCTGGCGGCTGAAGACCTGCTCGGGGGCGGCGGTGAGGTGGAGCAGCAGCTTGAGCTCGGAGGGGGCGAGGGCGATGCGTTCGCCGTTCTTGGCCACGGTGAGGCCGGTCCGGTCGACGGCGAGCTCCCCGTGGAACTCCACGGCCTGGCGTGCGCCGCCGGGCTCGTCGATCCGGCGGAGCACGGCCCGGATCCGGGCCTCGATGACCTCGGTACGGGCGGGCTTGACGATGTAGTCGTCGGCACCCGCCTCCAGGCCGATGACGACGTCGAAGTCGTCGCCGCGCGCGGTGAGCATGATGATCGGCAGCTGGCTGGTCTCGCGGACCTGGCGGCAGACCTGGACGCCGTTCATCCCGGGCAGCATGAGGTCGAGCAGCAGCAGGTCGGGGAGGAACTCGCGCAGCGCGGCGAGCCCAGCCTCCCCGGTGGCGGCGGTGCGCACCTCGTGCCCGCGGCGCCGGAGCCCGAGCTCGACGCCTTCGCGGACGGAGGGGTCGTCTTCGATCAGCAGCACGCGTGGCATTCGTGGAGTATCCCAAGGTCGGTCGGATGCGCTCCCCGCCGGGGAGGGGATCCGGCGGGGAGCGGGTACGGGGGGCGGCGGGACGGGTGGTCTCAGCGCCGCCGGGTGAGCCGGGCGGTGGCGCCCGTGAGCAGGGCCCGCACCTCGGTGAGCCGGAGCGGCCGGGCGAGGAGGGCGAAGACGGCGACGACGGCGCCCGCGCCGGCCAGGCCGGAGAGGACGGAGCCGGCGCCGGTGGTGCGGTCGGCGACGAGCAGCCCGGCCCCGGCGGCGGGCACGGCGGCGGCCAGCAACCGCAGCAGCGCGGAACCGGCGCCGGTGGACGCGGCCCCGGCTTCCGGGAGCCGCGCGCCCTTGAGCCTGCGCCCGAGCACGTACGCCGTGAGGCCCCAGCCCGTCCACAGCGCCAGGGAGTAGCCCGCGGCCATGCCCGCCACGGCCCAGCGGGCGGGCAGGACGGTGTACGAGCAGACGGCGAGCAGGGCGTTGAGGCCCGCGATGACCAGGTTCAGGAAGAAGGGCGTGCGGGTGTCGCGCAGCGCGTAGAAGGCGCGGGTGCAGACGTACTGGCCGGAGAGGGCGACGAGGCCGGGTGCGAGGGCCATCAGGATCCAGGCCATGGAGCGGACGGCGCCGGCGTCGGTGCGGCCGTAGCCGAAGACCAGGCCCATCAGCGGGACGGCCAGGGCGAACAGCACGCACGCGGCGGGGACGATCGCCGCCATGCTGGTGCGCTGGGCGTAGGCGACGTCCCGGCGCACCCCCGCCAGGTCGCCCTCGGCCGCCGCGGCGCTCATCCGCGGCAGCAGGGCGGTGACCAGGGCGACGGTGACGATGCCGTGCGGGACGGCCCACAGCAGGTAGGCGTTGTTGTACGCGCTGAGGCCGGCGCCCTCGGCGCGCTGCCCGGCCGCCGTGGCGATCTTGGTGGTCACCCAGTACGCGGCCTGGTTGGTGAGGACCAGGAGGACCAGCCAGCCCGCCGCCTTCAGGGGCGCGGTCAGGCCGCTGCCCCGCCAGTCGAAGCGGGGGCGCCAGCGGAAGCCGGCCGCCTTCAGGGAGGGCACGAGGGCGAGGGCCTGGAGGGCGATGCCCGCGGTGGTGCCCCAGCCGAGCAGCGCGGTCTCGCCGGGCGTGAGCCCGCCGCCCGTGGAGACGGCGAGGAACAGTCCGAAGACGCCGACCACGACGACGTTGTTGAGGACCGGCGTCCACATCATCGCGCCGAACCGGCCGCGGGCGTTGAGCACCTGCCCGAGCAGCGTGAACAGGCCGAGGAAGAAGATCTGCGGCAGGCAGGAGCGGGCGAACGCGACGGTCATGTCCCGCTGGGCGCCGGTGTAGTCGGTGTACCCGTCGACGATCGCGGGGGCCGCGAGCACGGCGACGCCGGTCAGCACGGTGAGGGCGAGCACGCAGACGGTGAGCAGCCGGTCGGTGTAGGCCGCGCCGCCGTCCGCGTGTTCCTTGGCCGCCTTGACCAGCTCGGGGACGAAGACCGCGTTGAGCGCGCCGCCGAGGAGCAGCATGTAGACGATCGTGGGGACGGAGTTGCCGACCGCGTAGCCGTCGGCGACGAAGCCGGTGCCGATGGCCGCCGCGACGACGGCGGAGCGGACGAAGCCGGTGGCGCGCGAGACGAGCGAACCGGCCGCCATCAGCGCGCCGCTGCGCAGCACGGACGGGGACTTCGCCGGGGCGGCCTCGGTGGCCGTGGCCGTCATCGGCGGGCCAGGTACGCCTGGAAGGCGCGGTACAGCGTGTGGTTGGTCGTGCCCTGCAACGGAATCTCCCACTCCCCCAGCGTCTCGACGACCCGCCCGCCCGTGCCCAGCTTCCAGCGGAGCAGCCCGTGGGCGCGGTCGTCCGGATCGAGGGTGGAGGGTACCCCGCGCATGTCGTAGACGTCCGCTCCGAGCGCGTGGGCGTCGAGCATCATGCGCCACTGCAGGGCGTTGGAAGGGCGGACCTCACGGCGGTGGTCGGCGGAGGCACCGGTCTGGTACCAGACCCGCCGTCCGACGGTCACCATGGTGTGGGCGGCGAGGACCTCCCCCTCGTGCCGGGCCAGGTACAGCTTCATCCGGCCCGGGTACTCCGCGTTGAGGACGGCGTACTGGCGCTCGTAGTACGCGAGGGAGCGGCCGAGCCGGAAGCCGTCGCGCTCCTCGGTGACGCGCAGCAGCCGGTAGAACTCGGGCAGGTCCGCGGCGGACCCGACGACGACCTCGACGCCGGACTTGCGGGCCTTGCGGATGTTGCGCCGCCACTCCTGGTTGAGCCCGGACCACAGGTCGTCGGAGCTGCGGCCGGCGAGCGGCACCTGGTAGACGAGGCGCGGCTGGGCGTCGGCGCCGTCCTCGGACTCGCCGCCGCACCGGCGCCACCCCCGCGCCCGCAGCCGTTCGGCGACGGCCGAGCCGAGCGGGTCGACCTCGGTGGCGAGGACGTCGGACAGGCGCCGCCCGGGCCCGGCGTGCGCCTTGAGGGTGGCGGCGGACCAGCGCCGGTAGTCGGGCCCGGGGCCCATGCGCACCGCGAACACGCCACAGGACCGCAGGTGCCCGAGCAGCGGCTGGAGCCAGCCGTCGAGGTCCGGGTCGGCCCAGTCGGCGACGGGCCCCTCGGGCAGGTAGGCGAAGTACTTGCGGGTGCCGGGGAAGGCCCGCAGCAGCACGAGCGCGACCCCGGACAGCTCACCGGACTCGGGCCCCCACCCGACGAGTTGGTGGGTCCACCCGTCCTTCACCTGCGCCCAGGAGGGGAGCTGGAGGAAGCTGGGCCCGTCCGCACCGGTGCTGCGGGCGGCGAGGAAGGCGCGGTACACCTCGGGGGTGACGGGGCCGAGCCGCAGCGCGGGGCGGGCGGGCGCGGGCGTCACGAGCAGCGCTGACACAACGAGGGCCTCCTGGTTCCGCCCCGTCGGTGGTGGGGCGCACAGCAGGCTCACAGCCGGTATTGACCACTCCGCGCGAGGAATGTGACCGGACGATGACCGTTTCTCATCAGCCCCCGTCACATGGCCCGTGGGCCGGGCGCGCGACCCGGGCGGCGGCCTACAGTCCGGTGCATCCCACTTCTTCCCACCCTCCCGCGGAGGCCGTGCCGTGCTGCGCACCCACATACGCATCCCCCTGTTCCTGATCGCGGCCGCGTCGCTGACCGCCTGCTCGACGGCGGCGGCCGACCCGCAGTCCGCGTCGCCGAAGGCGTCCGCCGACGGCACCCCCGCGAAGGTGACCGTGGCTCCCCCGACGGCCGGCCGGCCGGTGACGGTGACGGCCACCGGCGGCACCCTCGCGACGGTGAAGGTGGTCGACGAGGACGGCGCCGTGCTCGCGGGCCGCACCGCGACCGGCGGCTCCTCGTGGTCCTCGGACCGCAAGGCGGCGCCGGGTGCCACGTACACGGTGGAAGTGACCGCGCGCGGCGCCGGCGGCAAGGAGACGAAGGACCGCACGTCCTTCTCGACCCCCGCCGCGGACAAGGTCAACAAGCTGACGCTGGCCCCCGGCAAGAACACCACGGTGGGCGTCGCGCAGCCCCTGTCGATCGTCTTCGACCGCCCGGTGACCAACAAGGCGGACGTGGAGCGCCAGTTGAAAGTCACCACGTCCGTCGCCACCGAGGGCTCGTGGGGCTGGCTCAAGGACTACTCGGGCAAGGACCGTGCGGACTGGCGGCCCCGCTCGTACTGGAAGCCCGGCACGAAGGTCACCCTGGACGCGACGCTGAACGGCACGGACTCGGGCGGCGGCTGGTTCGTCCGCGACTACCGCACCGGCTTCACCGTCGCCGCCCAGTCCCAGGTGGTGAAGGTCGACCTGGACCGCAAGAAGCTCACCGTCGTACGGGACGGGCGCCCGGTCCGCACGATCCCCGTCTCCGGCGGCACCCCCGGCGGCGACAAGCGCTCCTGGCGGGGCACGGCCGTCCTGATGGCGAAGGAGGGCACGATCAACATGAACTCCGAGACGGTCGGCCTCGGCGACGCCTACAACAAGGACGTCGACTACTCGATGCGGCTGACCTGGTCGGGCATGTACGCCCACGCCGCCCCGTGGAACGCGGCCTACTTCGGGCGGGCCAACCACAGCTCCGGCTGCATCGGCATGAGCACCGAGAACGCCGCCTCCTTCTACGCCTCGGTCCGGGTCGGCGACCCCTTCGAGATCACCGGCGAGGACACCAAGGGCGTCGTCGCCGAGGGCAACGGCTACGGCGCGTGGAACCTGGACTGGACGGCCTGGCAGGCGAAGAGCGCGCTGCGCGGCTGACCGGGCCGGGTCACCCACAGGGGTGGCCGTCCGGCATTCCCCCCTCCGGCCCGCGACGCGCCGGATACGCTCGGCGACACAGCCAGTCGACACGCCGCGCGCGTCCGGGCCGGAGGTATCCGCCATGGCCAACATCCAGCAACTCGACCCCGGCGCCTCGCCCTTGGACTACTACGGCTGGGAGCTGCGCCGCTTACGCGAGGCGCACGGGCTCAGACAGCAGCAGCTCGGCGACATCATCTTCTGCTCGGGCTCCCTGGTCGGCCAGATCGAGTGCGCGAAGAAGATCCCCACCCGCGAGTTCTCCGAACGGCTGGACGCGGCGCTCGGCACGGGCGGTCTGTTCAGCCGGCTCGTGGGGCTGGTGCTGCGGAGCCAGTTGCCGAACTGGTTCCAGCCGTACGCGGAGATGGAGGCCCGGGCGACGTACATCTCCACGTTCCAGACGCAGCTGGTGTACGGGCTGTTGCAGACGGAGGAGTACGCGCGGGCGGTCCTGGCCACCGGAATGCCGGACGACCTGGAGGGCCTCCTCGCGGCACGCATGGAACGCCAGCGCATCCTGGACCGGGAACGCCCGCCGCTGGCCTGGGCGGTGCTCGACGAAGCGGTGCTGCACCGGCCGATCGGCGGCCGCGAGGTGATGCGGAGGCAACTGGCCCACCTGCTGGGCTTCGTCGACCACCGTTGGATGCGCATCCAGGTGCTGCCTTTCGAGGCGGGCGAACACGCTAGCTTGGCAGGCTCGTTCAACCTCCTCCGATTCGACGACGACCCGGACATCGTCTACACGGAAGACCTCATCTCGGGCCACATGACCGCCAACCCCGACACCGTCAGAGAAGCCGCGCTCCGTTACTCTCACGTGCAGGCCACCGCCCTCTCCGTAGAGGATTCGGCGGCGCTGATCACCCGCGTGATGGAGGAACGTTATGGAGACCCGTCCTGAGCTGACCGGCGCGCGGTGGCGTAAGTCCAGTTACAGCGGAAGCACCGGCGGCGACTGCGTCGAGTGCACCGTCACCGGCGACGCGGCCTGGCGGAAGTCCTCGTACAGCGGAAACACCGGCGGCGACTGCGTCGAGGTCCTCGACGACTGCCCCGGCACCGTCCCCGTCCGTGACAGCAAGAACCCCACGGGCCCGACCCTGATCGTCGGCGCCGCCGCCTGGCAGGCCTTCGTGGACGGCGTCCGCTAGGACGCCCCCCGCATCTCCCACAGCAGCACCTCCGCGTCGCCGGTCGCCAGCAGGGCGAGCCCCTCCGCGCCGGTGACGCGGGCCGCGTCGCCCGTGCTCAGCTCCTCCCCCGCCAGCCGCACCGAACCCCGCACCACGTGCACGTACACGAACGCGGCGTCCGGGACGGCCGCCCGCTCGCCCTGTTCCAGGCGCCGCACGTACAGCATCGCGTCCGCCGCCGGCAGGGCGTACGGGGTGGCGTCGGCGATGCCGCGGACCACGTCGTACGCGGGGTCGCCGCCGGGGGCCGCCGGGGCCAGCCACATCTGGACGAAGACGAGCGGGTCCGGGCCGTCGTTGCGCTCCACGTGCCGGACGCCCTCGGCGGCGCTCAGGTGCTGGAGGTCGCCGGGGCGGACCACCGTCGCGTGGCCCGCCGAATCGCGGTGGGTCAGCTCGCCCTCGACGACCCAGGTCACGATCTCGGTGTGGCTGTGCGGGTGCTCGTCGAAACCGGCGCCGGGCGCGAGACGTTCCTCGTTCACGGCGAGCAGGGCGCCGAAGCGGAGGTTGTCGGGGTCGTAGAAGCGGCCGAAGGAGAGGGCGTGCCGGGTGTCGATCCCGGCCTCGGGGTCGCCTCCGGGGTACCGCTCCCCGGCGCGCTGGATGCGTATCACGGGCCCACGGTAGCGGCGGCGGTGCGGCGGGTGTCCACGACACCGCCCCGACCGGCACGCGGCCGGCCCCGATCCGCGCGGCGCCCCACGGCGTGCGCCCACGGAGCCCCGGGACGGCCCTGCGGCCGCACCACGGGCTTCCGGCGCTGTCGGATCTCCACAGCCCCGGTGAGGCGACCGAGTCGGCACGACACGACCAAGCAGCCGGATCGGTCGGCAGCCTCACGGCTGTGACCTGCGACTTCGTACTCTCGCGCCGGTCCGTGCCAGCCGACTCCCCGGCATAGGGCAGTCTTGTCCCCGTGTCTGAACCCGTGAACGCCCCTCACCCGCATGCCGCGACCCTGAAGCGCCTCGAACAGTCCTCCGGGCGGCTCGCCGCCAACGCCATTGCCCGCATGGACGAGACGCTGCCGTGGTACCGGGCGATGCCGCCCGAGAACCGGTCGTGGATCGGCCTGGTCGCCCAGGCCGGCATCGCGGCGTTCACCGAGTGGTTCCGGCACCCCGAGACCCCGCAGGCGATCTCCACCGACGTGTTCGGCACCGCCCCGCGCGAGCTGACCCGGGCGATCACGCTGCGCCAGACCGTCGAGATGGTCCGCACGACCATCGAGGTCATGGAGGTGGCGATCGACGAGGTCGCCGCCCCGGGCGACGAGCGCGTGCTGCGCGAGGCGCTGCTCGTCTACGCGCGGGAGATCGCCTTCGCCACCGCCCAGGTGTACGCGCAGGCCGCCGAGGCCCGGGGAGCCTGGGACGCCCGGCTGGAGTCGCTGGTCGTCAACGCGGTGCTGTCCGGGGAGGCCGACGAGGGGGCCGTGTCCCGGGCCGCCGCGCTCGGCTGGAACTCGCCGGAGAACGTGTGCGTGGTGCTGGGGACGGCGCCCGACGGGGACAGCGAGCTGACCGTCGAGGCGATCCGCCGGGCCGCCCGGCACGCCAAGCTGCAGGTGCTCACCGGGGTCCTCGGGGACCGGCTCGTGGTCATCGCGGGCGGCAACGACAACCCGCTGGCCGTCGCGAAGGCCCTGATCGGGCCGTACGCGGCCGGAGCCGTCGTCGCCGGGCCCGTCGTGCCCGACCTGCTGGCCGCGACCCGGTCCGCGCAGGCCGCCGCCGCCGGCCTGAAGGCCTGCACGGCCTGGCAGGACGCCCCCAGGCCGGTCCTCGCGGACGATCTCCTGCCGGAGCGCGCCATCGCCTCCGACCCTTCGGCCCGTGACCAGCTGGTGGAGGAGATCTACAGACCGCTGGAAGAAGCGGGGTCGGCGCTGCTCGAAACGCTCAGTGTCTATCTGGAGCAGGCGAGCAGCCTGGAAGGCGCGGCGAGGATGCTGTTCGTCCACCCGAACACCGTGCGCTACCGGCTTCGACGTGTGACCGACGTCACCGGCTGGTCACCCTCCGACGTCCGCTCCGCGTTCACCCTGCGGATCGCGCTCATCCTCGGGCGCTTGGCCGACGCGGAGACGCAGTCCTAGACTTTTGTCGAACACCAACAATTCCCCCGACGGTTCTTCGTCCTTGTCCCCACGGGCGTCCGGGACCGTCCCCAAGAGAGAGTGTGAGGGTGCTCGTACTCGTCGCTCCCGGCCAAGGCGCCCAGACGCCCGGCTTCCTGACTCCCTGGCTCGAACTCCCCGGTGCCGCCGACCGCGTCGCGGCCTGGTCCGACGCCATCGGGCTCGACCTTGCCCACTACGGCACGAAGGCCGACGCGGACGAGATCCGCGACACCGCCGTGGCCCAGCCGCTGCTGGTCGCCGCCGGTCTGCTGTCGGCCGCCGCCCTCGGTGACGTGGCGCCCGGCGCCGTCGCCGGTCACAGCGTCGGCGAGTTCACCGCCGCCGCCTTCGCGGGCGTCCTCGACGACACCGCCGCGCTGCGTCTCGTACGCACCCGTGGTCTGGCGATGGCCGAGGCCGCCGCGATCACGCGGACCGGCATGTCGGCGCTGCTCGGCGGCGACCCCGAGGTGACCGTCCCCCACCTGGAGAAGCTGGGCCTGACCCCGGCCAACGTCAACGGCGCCGGCCAGATCGTGGCCGCCGGCACCCTGGAGCAGCTGGCCGCCCTGGCCGAGGACAAGCCCGAGGGCGTCCGCCGGGTGGTCGCGCTGCAGGTCGCCGGCGCGTTCCACACGCACCACATGGCCCCGGCCGTGGAGAAGCTGGCCGCCGCCGCCCAGGAGCTGTCCCCGGCCGACCCGGCCGTGCGCTACGTCTCCAACAAGGACGGCCAGGTCGTGGCCGGCGGCAGCGAGGTCATCGCCCGCCTGGTCGGCCAGGTCGCCAACCCGGTCCGCTGGGACCTGTGCATGGAGACCTTCCAGGAGCTCGGCGTCACCGGCCTGATCGAGGTGTGCCCCGGCGGCACCCTGACCGGCCTCGCCAAGCGCGCCCTGCCCGGTGTCCCCACCGTGGCCCTGAAGACCCCGGACGACCTCGACGCGGCCCGCACGCTCGCAGCGACGACGACCACGGCCTGACAAGGAGTGTCGAGAAGCATGGCGAAGATCAAGCCCAGCAAGGGCGCCCCGTACGCGCGCATCCTCGGCGTCGGCGGCTACCGCCCGACCCGTGTGGTGCCCAACGAGGTGATCCTGGAGAAGATCGACTCCTCCGACGAGTGGATCCGCTCGCGCTCCGGCATCGCCACCCGCCACTGGGCGTCCCCCGAGGAGACCGTCACCGCGATGTCGGTGGAGGCCTCCGGCAAGGCGATCGCCGACGCCGGGATCTCTCCCGAGCAGATCGGCGCGGTCGTCGTCTCCACGGTGTCGCACTTCAAGCAGACCCCGGCGGTGGCCACCGAGATCGCCGACAAGATCGGTGCCGGCAAGCCGGCCGCGTTCGACATCTCCGCCGGCTGCGCGGGCTTCGGCTACGGCCTCACCCTCGCCAAGGGCATGATCGTCGAGGGTTCGGCCGAGTACGTGCTGGTGATCGGCGTGGAGCGGCTGAGCGACCTGACGGACCTGGAGGACCGCGCGACGGCCTTCCTGTTCGGCGACGGTGCCGGCGCCGTGGTCGTCGGCCCCTCGGACGAGCCGCACATCGGCCCCACCGTGTGGGGTTCGGAGGGCGACAAGTCCGAGACGATCAAGCAGACCGTGCCGTGGAACGACTTCCACCTCGGCGACGTCTCGAAGCTGCCCCTCAACGAGCAGGGCGAGATCAAGTTCCCGGCCATCACGCAGGAGGGCCAGGCGGTCTTCCGCTGGGCCGTCTTCGAGATGGCGAAGGTCGCCCAGCAGGCGCTGGACGCCGCCGGGATCTCGGCGGACGACCTGGACGTCTTCATCCCGCACCAGGCCAACATGCGGATCATCGACTCGATGGTGAAGACCCTCAAGCTGCCGGAGCACGTCACGGTCGCCCGTGACGTGGAGACCACCGGCAACACCTCGGCCGCCTCGATTCCGCTCGCGATGGAGCGGCTCCTGGCGACCGGCAAGGCCAAGAGCGGCGACACGGCGCTCATCATCGGCTTCGGGGCGGGTCTCGTCTTCGCCGCGACGGTCGTTACTCTCCCCTAGGCACTCCGGATCTCCCGGAAGCCTCTTTTTTCTCAGCACACACAAGAAGGAGCGCCACCATGGCCGCCACCCAGGAAGAGATCGTCGCCGGTCTCGCCGACATCGTGAACGAGATCGCCGGCATCCCGGTCGAGGACGTCGCGATCGAGAAGTCCTTCACCGATGACCTGGACGTCGACTCCCTGTCCATGGTCGAGGTCGTCGTGGCCGCCGAAGAGCGCTTCGACGTCAAGATCCCCGACGAGGACGTCAAGAACCTCAAGACGGTCGGCGACGCGACCGAGTACATCCTGAAGCACCAGGCCTGATTCGGGCCTAGCTGACCCGGTTCGCCACCCAGCGGTGGCGCCGCTTTTCGACCATCACACACATGGAGAAAGAATTCCTGTGAGCTCGACCAATCGCACCGTGGTCGTCACCGGTATCGGCGCAACCACTCCGCTGGGTGGCGACTCCGCTTCCACCTGGGAGGGCCTCCTCGCCGGACGCTCCGGCGTGAAGCCCCTGGAGGGCGAGCGCTTCGAGGAGCTGCCCGTACGGATCGCCGCGCGCGTCGCGGTGGAGCCGTCCGAGGTCCTGCCCCGCCCGCTGGCCCGCAAGCTGGACCGCTCGGCGCAGTTCGCGCTGATCGCGGCCCGCGAGGCGTGGGCCGACGCGGGCTACACCGCGCCCGCCGGCGAGGACGAGAAGATCGTGCCCGAGCGGCTCGGTTCCGTCATCGCCTCCGGCATCGGCGGCGTCACCACCCTGCTCGACCAGTACGACGTGCTGAAGGAGTCCGGCGTGCGCCGCGTCTCCCCGCACACCGTGCCGATGCTGATGCCCAACAGCCCCTCCGCCAACGTCGGCCTGGAGGTGAACGCCCGGGCGGGCGTCCACACCCCGGTCTCCGCGTGCGCGTCGGGTGCCGAGGCGATCGGCTACGCCGTCGAGATGATCCGTACCGGCCGTGCCGACGTGGTCGTCGCGGGCGGCACCGAGGCGGCGATCCACCCGCTGCCGATCGCGGCCTTCGCCAACATGATGGCGATGTCCAAGAACAACGACGAGCCCCAGCAGGCCTCGCGCCCCTACGACAAGGGCCGGGACGGCTTCGTCCTGGGCGAGGGCGCCGGCGTGGTCGTGCTGGAGTCCGAGGAGCACGCGAAGGCGCGCGGCGCGAAGATCTACTGCGAGGTGCTGGGCCAGGGCCTGTCGGCCGACAGCCACCACATCGCGCAGCCCGAGCCGACCGGCCGGGGCATCGCCGCGGCGCTACAGAACCTCCTCGACGCGACGGACCTGAAGCCGTCCGAGGTCGTCCACCTCAACGCCCACGCCACGTCGACCCCGCAGGGCGACGTCGCCGAGATCAAGGCGCTGCGCAAGGTCCTGGGCGACGACCTGGACCACGTCGCGGTCTCCGCGACCAAGTCGATGACGGGCCACCTCCTGGGCGGCGCCGGCGGCATCGAGACCGTCGCGACGGTCCTGGCCCTCCACCACCGGCTGGCCCCGCCGACGATCAACGTCACCGACCTCGACCCCGAGGTCGACGCCGACATCGTGCTGAACGAGCCGCGCGAGCTGCCCCAGGGCTCGATCGCCGCGATCAACAACTCGTTCGGGTTCGGCGGCCACAACGTGGTGCTGGCGTTCCGTTCGGTCTGATCCGTGCCGTGACGTTCCGTCACAGGTGAGGCCCACCCCCCGGCCGGGGGGTGGGCCTCCGTCGTTCCCGCGCGGTGTCAGCGGATCGCGAACACCGCCGGTTCGCCGCTCATCGAGAGGTGGTTGACGACGACGTGCCCGCCCGCGACCGGGAAGAGCTCCGGATAGATCGAGGTGAGGCCGTCCTCGCCCTCGGGGACGCGCTGGGAGCGTACGCGCCCCGTGGCGGCGTCGAGCAGGACGACCTTCGGGGCCTTGAGGGTGCGGACGAGCAGGGCGAGGGTGCCGTCGGGCTGCCGGGCCAGCGCGTCGACCATGAGCTCGTCGGAGTCCGCCACCTCGTGCTCCCACAGCTTGCGGCCGTCCTTGAGGGAGTAGCCGACCGTCTTCTCGGCCACGGACGAGCTCCGCTCCACGCGGGCGACGAGCACGTCGCCGAAGACCAGGGGGCGGTCGTCGTCGAAGACGACGACGGTCCCGTCGGGTCCCGAGAGCGGCACGGTGGCGGTCGGCGCGCCCGTGTCGTCGAAGCCGAGCAGGGCGCGGGTGCCCCGGTCGTCCCGTTCGAGGAGCGCGACGACCGCGGGGGCGACCGACACGACCCGGGCCTGGACGGTGGACTCCACGGGCAGGGCGCGGGTCCAGAGCTCCTTGCCGGTGGCCGGGTCGAGGGCGAGCAGGCGGGCTCTGTCGCCGCACTGCTCGACGAGGAGCGCGCGGGTGGCGTCCGCGTCGAGGGACGGGATCGCGCACCCCTTGCCGAGGGCCCGCTGCCAGCGTTGCGCGCCGCTCTCGGCGGCGCGGCCGCGGACCGTGCCGCCCTCGACGGCGACGGCGACGGTGCCGCCGACGGCGATGCCCCGAGCGGGGACCCCGTCACCGCCGACGCGCTGCTTCCACAGGACCTTGCCGGTGCCGGTGTGGACGGCGACGAGCGTCGCGCAGGGCTTGTCGTGGCGTCCGTACGCGAGGAGGCCGATGTTCCCGTCGACACGCGGGCTCATCACGCAGACGGCCTCACGGGCGGGCACGGCGACGTTCCAGCGCACCTTCCCGTCGGCGCCGCCGTACGCGTGGAGGCCGTCGAGCCGCCCGTCGACGATGCCGTCGGGCAGGCCCCAGGTGCCGGGCCCCTGGCCGTCGCCGACCCGGGGCACCTGCCAGGCGAGGGTCGGCCGGGCGGGCGGCTTCGATTCCGGGCGCCCCGCGGCGGTCCCGTCCTCGCCGGCCGGCCACACGCCCCAGGCGCCGGCCAGCAGTCCGAGGCAGACGGCGACGGCGAGGGCCGCGCGTTCGGCGCCGCCGAGCCGGGACGAGCGCGGCGCGGCGGGCTCCCGCTCCTCCTTGCCGAGGAGCACGGCGGGCCGCACCCTCGCCTCGGACCCCGTCGGTCCCCAGGCCTTGGCGTTCCGGGGGATCGCGTCGCGGGGCTCCTCCGGCGGGACCTTTCGGCCGCGCCGCCCGAGGACGTGGCCGGCCCGGCCGACCGCCAGGAGCCCCGCTCCGGCGAGCAGCCACCACCACACGGCGGCGCCCTCGGGCCAGGAACCCTGGCACTCGTAGCTCATCCCGCCCAGGCCCCGGACCACGAAGCCGCCGAGCAGCACGGCCGCGGCGCCGAACGCGGCCCCCGACAGCAGAACGACGGCCGTCGAGGCCGCCGTACGTCCCTGCATCGCTTCCCCCCCACCTCACGGGACCCGCCCCCTGCGGGCCCCGGCGGGGAATCTAGACCACCTGGTGCAGCCAGCGCACCGGAGCCCCCTCGCCCGCGTAGCGGAAGGGTTCCAGCTCGTCGTCCCAGGGTTTGCCGAGGAGCCGGGCGATCTCCGCCTCGAGCACCGTCTCGCCCTGGGCCGCGCGGGCCAGGGCGGCGCGCAGGCGGTCCTCGGGGACGAGGATGTCGCCGTGGATGCCGGTGACGGCGTGGAAGATGCCCAGGGCGGGGGTGGCGCTGTAGCGCTCGCCCTCGGCGGTGGGGCAGGGTTCCGCGGTCACCTCGAAGCGGAGCATCTGCCAGCCGCGCAGGGCGGAGGCGAGTGTGGAGGCGGTGCCGGTCTGCCCCTTCCAGGAGAACTCGGCTCTCCAGGTGCCGGGGGACGCCGGCTGGCGGATCCAGTCGAGCTGGACCCTCGCACCGAGGACGCCCGCGACCGCCCATTCGACGTGCGGGCAGAGCGCACGCGGTGCGGAGTGTACGTACAGGACTCCACGTGTCGTCACCGGGACCTCCAGTGTGGGACGAGGTTCACCTTGCCCAGCGGCCTCAGTAAACACATCAGGAGTAGATCTTCGCAAACCCCCAAAAAGGGGACAGCAAGTGACGTGATGTAATTTACCGGACCCATTCGGCCGAGGCGCCTCTGGTTCGACGGGGAAAAGCTACCGTGCCGCACCCGCATCGGGGTGACGTACGGTCGGTCAGGGGCGGGTGGACACCAAGCATTCACTCGCGAGGACGCCGAGGAGGGGCCCCGGGGATGCGCGGGCGACGTCGATTCCGAACCACCGCCGCCGCGGTCGCGCTGCTGTGCGTCGCGGTGCTGCCGGGCTGCTCGGCCGACGGCCCGGCCGACGCCGCGCGTCCGGCCGCCACCCCGTCGAGGCCGGGACCGGCCCCGAGGCCGACGCCCCTGTGGGACCCCTCCCCCGGCTCCGTGGCCGCCGTCGGGGACTCCATCACCCGCGCCTTCGACGCCTGCGCGGTCCTGGCGGACTGCCCCGAGGCGTCCTGGGCGACCGGCACCGACACGGGCGTCGACAGCCTGGCCCTGCGGCTGCTCGGGCCCGAGGGCGTGGCCGGCCGGAGCTGGAACCTGGCCCGCACCGGGGCGCGGATGGCGGAGCTGCCGGAGCAGATGGCCGCGGCGGCGGCCGAACGCCCCGAGCTGGTCACGGTCATGATGGGCGCGAACGACGCGTGCCGGGAGCGGCCCGAGCTGATGACCCCGGTCGAGGACTTCCGGGCCTCGTTCACGGCGGCGCTCGGCCGGCTGCGGGCCGGGGCGCCGAAGGCGCAGGTGTACGTGTCGAGCCTGCCGGACCTGAAGCGCCTGTGGGCGACGGGACGGGTCAGCCCGATGGGCCGTCAGGTGTGGAGCCTGGGCGTCTGCGGGGCGATGCTGGCGGACCCGGAGGACCTGGGACCGGCGGCTCAGGAGCGCAGGAACCGGGTGCGGGACCGGGTGGTCGCGTACAACGGGGTCCTCCGGGAGGTGTGCGCGAAGGACGCGCGCTGCCGTGACGACGGCGGGGCGGTGTTCGGCTTCCGCTTCGAGGGCGGGCAGCTGAGCCCGTGGGACTGGTTCCACCCGAGCCGGGACGGGCAGGCGCGGCTCGCGGAGATCGCGTACCGGCGGATCACCGCGCGGTAGGGGACGACGGCGGGCCCCGGGGCGGGAGTCAGGTTCCGCCCCGGGACCGGTCCCGGGGACCCCGGAGGTCAGAGCTCCAGGGTCGCGGTCAGGCGCGCGTCGGCCAGCGAGTGCGCGGCGAGCACCTCGTAGCCGCCGGTGACGAGGGTCCAGGCGGATCGCTCCTCGTCCCAGATCTCGAAGGCGCGGCGGGGCAGTTCGACGGTCGTCTCGACGGTCTCTCCCGGGGCGGCCTCGACGCTCGCGAAGGCGGCCAGCCAGCGGGCCGGGCGCTCCACGGAGTCACCGACGGGCGCCAGGTAGAGCTGGACGGTCTCGCGGCCGGTGCGCTCACCGGTGTTGGTGAGGCGGACGGTGGCGCCGTCCGGGGTGACGACGAGGGAGTCGTACGTCCAGGTGGTGTAGCCGAGGCCGTGACCGAAGGGGTACGCGGGGGCGGTGCCCGCCTTGTCCCAGGCCCGGTAGCCGATGAACACGCCCTCCTTGTACGGGAGTTCGCCGTCGGTCGGGGTGACCTCGGTGACCGGGACGTCGGCCAGGGCGACGGGCCAGGTGGTGGGGAGACGGCCGCCGGGCTCCTCGGCGCCGGTGAGGACGTCGGCGAGCGCGGCGCCGCCCTCCTGGCCGGGGAACCAGCTGAGCAGGACCGCGGCGACCTCCTCGCGCCAGGGCATCTCGACCGGGGAGCCGGCGTTGACGACGACGACGGTGTTCGGGTTGGCGGCGGCGACGGCCCGGACGAGGTCGTCCTGGCGGCCGGGGAGGGTGAGGTCCTTGCGGTCGAAGCCCTCGGACTCGACGCGTTCGGTGGTGGCGACGACCACGATGGCGGTGTCGGCGGCGCGGGCCGCCTCGACGGCTTCGGCGATCAGTTCGTCGGGGTCACGGCGCGGACCGAGGTGGACGAAGGAGAACATGACGGCCGGGAGCGGGGCCGCGAACTCCTTGTCCAGGGTGTGCAGCAGGGAGACCTCGACGGTCTCGCCGGCGGTGAGGGCGACCCGGCCGCGCTCGACCGGCGAGCCGAAGAAGGCCTCGAAGGGGTCGGTCTCGGGGCCCATGGCCTGGACGCCGTCGAAGAGGGCCTCCCCGGCGACGGTGAGGGCGAAGGCGCCGAGGCCGCGGGTGCCGAAGGAGTGCTCGCCGCTCTCGCGGGGCGTGAAGCTGCCGATGACCTCGACGGAGGCGAGGGCCTCGTGGGTGACACCGGCCGGGAGGTCGTCGCCGATCCACTGGACCTGGCCGTTGGGCAGGGTGCCCTCGCCGAGGACGGTGCCGTCGGCGTCGCGGCAGACCGCACGGAGGGTGAAGCCCTGGTCGGCGGGGGCGAGTTCCTCGCTGGGGTCGGCGCCGACGCGGAAGGTCAGCGCGCCCTCGGGGAGCGCGGCGGTGAGGCCGTCGAGCGGGGAGACGGTGTGGTCGGGGAAGACCTGGGCCGAGCCGCCGCCGAGGACGCGGGCGTCGCGGGCGGCGGCGCCGGAGAGGGCGACGCTCCCGGGCTTGAGCGGCAGGGCGCCGTTCTCGTTGCGCACGAGGACGAAGCCGCGGCGGGCGACCTCGCGGGCGAGGGCGTCGCCGTCGATGGCGGCGGGCGGCTCGGTGACGACGGCCGGGGCGCCTTCGAGGGCGCCGACGCGGGCGGCGAGCCGCAGCACGTTGCGCACGGCGGCGTCGACGGCGGACTCCTCGACGTCGCCGGTGCGCACGGCGGCGGCGAGCGCCTCGCCGTACACGGTGTGCGGGCCGGGCATGGCGACGTCGAGGCCGCCCTCGATGTCGCCCTTGGTGTCGCGGGCGGCCATCCAGTCGGAGACGTTGTAGCCGTCGAAGCCCCACTCGCCGCGCAGGACCTCGTTGACGAGGTACCGGTGCTCGGTCATGGTCGTGCCGTTGATCCGGTTGTAGGCCGTCATGATGCCCCAGGGGTGGGCGTTTTTGACGATGGCCTCGAAGGGCGCGAGGTAGAGCTCGCGGAGCGGGCGCGGGGCGATCCTGTTGTCGACGGTGAAGCGGTCGGTCTCCGCGTCGTTGCCGACGTAGTGCTTGACGGTGGTGCCGACGCCGCCGTCCTGGACGCCCTGGACGTAGCCGGTGCCGATGGCGCCGGTGAGGTACGGGTCCTCGCTGTACGCCTCGAAGTGGCGCCCGCCGAGGGGCGTGCGGTGCAGGTTGACGGTGGGGGCGAGGAGGACGTGGACGCCCTTGCGGCGGGCCTCCTGGGCGAGCAGCCGGCCGGCCCGGCGGGCGAGCGCGGGGTCCCAGGTGGCGGCGAGGGCGGTCGGGGACGGCAGGGCGACGGAGGGGTCGTCGGCGGTCCAGCGGACGCCTCGGACGCCGATCGGGCCGTCGGACATGACCAGGGAGGCCAGCCCGATCTCGGGCAGCGCCGGGAGCGACCACATGTCCTGACCGGCGAGCAGCCGGGTCTTGGCGTCCAGGTCCAGCTTGGCCAGGGCCGCCTCGACGGCCTCTTCGCGCAGGGTGTCCGCGTTCGTCTCCGGCACGGCCTACCTCCTCGTTGAAGTGCTGATGCCGCCATGGTGACCCGACTACCTGTAGATCGGTAGGTTACGTTAGCATTTCGTTATCAACGGTGGACCGTCCGGCATGCCGTACGGTCCTCCTGTCAGGGACCTACGCAAGGGGGACGGGGCGATGGCACGGGCCAGGAGCGAGGAGCGGCGGGCGGAGATCGTCCGCGCCGCCCTCGAAGTGATCGCCGAGCGGGGCTACCGGGGCGCCTCCCTCGGCGCGGTCGCCGAGCGGGTCGGACTCACCCAGCAGGGACTGCTGCACTACTTCCCCACCAAGGAGGCGCTGCTCGTCGCCGTCCTGGAGGAGCGCGACCGCTGGGACACCAGCGGCGGCCAGGAACGCGAGCGCTGGCGCCTCGACCTCATGGAGTCGCTCGTCGAGTACAACGCGATGCGGCCCGGCATCGTGCAGACCTTCTCCGCGCTGCTCGGCGAGAGCGTCACCGAGGAGCATCCGGCACGGGCCTTCTTCACCGAGCGCTACACCCAGGTGCGGGAGAACATGGCCGAGGTCCTGCGCGCCGAGTACGGCGACGAACTCCCCGGCGGGCTCACCCCGGAGCGGGTGGCGCCGCTGCTCACGGCGGTCATGGACGGCCTCCAGTACCAGTGGCTCCTGGACCCGGACGCGGTGGACATGGCGGCGTCCTTCCGGGACTTCCTGGCGCTCCTCAAGGAGGACTCGAAGCGGACGGTGTGACGGGCGCGTCCTGACGGACACGCGGGGGCTCCGTAGCGGCACCCGGGGAAGGGACGGGATACTTCCGGCGGCCCGTCACCGCCGTACGGAAGGACCCCCGTGCCCCCGATACGCAGCACGCTCGCCCTCTCCCTCGCCGCCGCCTCGCTCGTCGTGGCGGCCCCGCCCGCCCCGGCCGCCCCCGCCCCCGCCCCCGCCGTCACCACGGAGGAGGCCAGGCTCGACCGGGCCGCGCCCCAGGAGATCCTGCGCAGGAGCGGATTCGACGCCCTGGCACCGGAGTTCGCCGCCGACCTCGCGGACGCCCGCACCATCGGGCAGGCCGAGCGCACCGCCACACGGTACGGATCGCAGCTGTGGCGGCGGGCGGTCGACCGGGCGCAGGGGCGGGGGCCGTCGCGCGGCGACCTGACGCGGGACGACGACCGGCCGCTGTACTGGGCGCGGCTCGCCCTCACCCGTGAACTGCGCGGCTGGCGGCCCGGGTTCGACGTCACCGACGAGGGCCGGGCCCGGCTCCTGGACCGGCTGGAACGCTCCTCGCGCGGCCAGGAAGCGATCCGCTACCCGGCGGGCAAGGGCGTCAAGCGCATCCTGCTGACCGGCTTCGACCCGTTCACGCTCGACCGGGACGTGCGGATCAGCAACCCCTCCGGGGCCACCGCGCTCGCCCTGGACGGCACCTGGCTGCGCACCGCCGACGGCTCCCTCGCCCGGATCGAGACGGCCGTCTTCCCGGTGCGCTGGGAGGACTTCGCGGACGGCACGGTCGAGCGGACGCTGCGCCCGCACCTGCCCGGGGTGGACCTGTTCACCACGGTGAGCCAGGGCCGCCCCGGCCGCTTCGACGTCGAGCGCACCAACGGCGCCTGGCGCGGCGGCTTCCCGGACAACGAGAACCTGTCCAGGACCGGGACGGTGCCGGTGGACGGTCCGGCCGCGCAGCCCCAGTGGACGTCGACGACCCTCCCGTACACGGCGATCACGGCGGCGGCCACCGGGCGCTTCCCCGTCTACGACAACACCTCGGTGACCGAGGTCCCGGCCGGGACGGACACCCCCGTGGTCCGTCCCGGCGGCCCCACGCCGGGCTCGCGGGCCCGTGCGGGCGGCGGCGGGGACTACCTCTCCAACGAGATCGCCTACCGGGCCACCCTGCTGCGCGACCGGCTCGGCCTGACCGGACTGCCCGGCGGCCATGTGCACACGCCGGTCCTCCAGTTCGGCGCCGCCAACGCCGACCCGGCGACGGGCACGGTCACCGACCCCGAGTTCGTCCGCAACCGGCTGGACATCATCGCCCAGGTGCGGGCGATCCTGGCGGTGGCCGCCGGCTCCTGATCACCGGGTGATCGCGGCCAGGTCCTCGCCCGCGAGGGCCGGGTCGCGGGTCAGGGCGGCGTGGACGGCCTCCAGGACGGGCAGCTCGGCGGCCCCGGTCGCCAGGGCCACGTCCTTCGCGGCCAGCGCGACCGGGAAGTGCGAGCCGACCGCCCCGGCCCGGGCGACGGCGCCCGCGAGGGGGCCCGCGGCGAGGGTGCGCAGGGCCAGGTCGCGGGGCAGGCCGAGCGCGTCGGCGAGGGTCAGCGCCTCGGCGACCAGGGCGACCCCGCCGATGGCGGCGTTGATGAGGACCAGCTTGAGGGCGGCCCCGGCACCCGGAGCGCCGCACGCGGTGACGGTGCCGAGCAGCCCGAGCAGCTCCGCGACGGGCGCGGTGTCGCCGCCCGCCAGGATCAGCAGTTCGCCCGTCGCGGCCCGGTCGACGCTGCCCATGACCGGCGCGTCGATCAGGGCGACGCCCTCGGGCAGTCGCCCGGCGAGGGCGCGGACGGTGTCGGGGCCGACGGTCGAGGTGTCGATCCAGTACGTGCCGGGGCGCAGCGCGGGGACGATCGCGTCGGCGACGGCGAGCGCGGCGGCCGGGTCGGCCAGCATGGTGACGACGACGTCGGCGTCGGCCACGGCCTCGGCGGGCCCGGTGGCGCGCACGGCCCCGGCGGCGACGAGCCCGTCGGCCTTGGCGGGCGTGCGGTTCCAGACGGTCAGGGGGTGCCCGGCGTCGAGGAGGCGGCGGGCCATGGGCAGGCCCATGGAGCCGAGGCCGAGGAAGGCGATCTTCTGCCGGGTGGTGCCGGTGGCGTCCGTGGTGTTCATGACCTCGACGCTAGGGGCAGCCACTCCATGCGACAAGCGAATGTCTAGCATGACTGCCATGCCCTTGACTCATGGCTCGTCCGGCTTGTACGAGGTCTTCCTCGCCGTCGCCGGCCACGGCTCCTTCACCGCCGCGGCCCGCGCCCTCGGCTACACCCAGTCCGCGGTCTCCCGTCAGATCCAGACCCTGGAGGACGAGACGGGCGCCGCCCTCTTCGAGCGGCTGCCGCGCGGGGTGCGGCTCAGCGAGGCGGGCCGGGTGCTGCTGCCGCACGCGGAGGCGGTCCGGGACCGGCTGGCCGTCGCCCGGACCGAGCTCGCGGCGCTGCGCACCCTGGACGGCGGGCTGCTGCGGCTCGGCGCCTTCTCCAGCGCGGGCGCCGCCCTCGTCCCGCGGGCGCAGGCCGTGTTCCGGGAGCGGCACCCGGGGGTCGTGGTGACCCGGGTCGAGGGGCCCTCGGTCAAGCACCTGGCGCTCGTCGCCGCCGGGGAGGAGGACCTGGCGGTGGTCAGCCCTGCGGCGGAGGGGCCGCCGCCGGAGGGGGTGACGCTCCATCGCCTCCTGGACGAGCCGATGCTGGTGGCGCTGGGCCGCGGGCATCCCTACGAGGGCCGGCGGGCGGTGCGGCTCGCGGAGCTCGTCGACGAGGAGTGGATCGTCGGCAACGAGCGCCTGGAGGACACCCTGTTCCGGCCCGTCGCCGCCGCCGGGCTCCGGCCGCGCACGGGCCTCGTCGCCCACGACTGGATCGCCAAGCTGGGCGCGGTCGCCGCGGGCCTCGGCGTCACCCTCGTACCGGCGCTCGCGGCGGCCGCCGTGCGGCGGGACGTGGCGCTGGTGGCGCTCCATCCGGACGACATGCCGCGGCGGCGGATCTGCGCGGCCACCCCGGCGACGCCGACCGTGGCGGCGACCGCCTTCCTGGCACTGCTGCGCGAGACCGCGGCGGAACCGGCCTCGGCCTGGGCCCGCGACGAGACCGGCGGGGGCGGCGGGGGCGGCACGGGCGCCACGGGCAACGAGAGCAGCGGATAACACCCGCAGCACCCCATTGATCCTTACCAAGGGAGGCGGGATGATGGCGGTCATGATCGTCGCAGCCACCCAGTTCGCCCCGGTCGCCGGGGACATCGCCGCCAACGTCCGTACCGTCGCCGGACTCGTCCGGGCCGCCGGGGCCGAGGGGGCCAGGGTCGTCGTCTTCGCCGAGCTGGCCCTCACCGGCTACGAGCCGAGCCTGATCCGGGACACCCCCGGCCTGGTCCTCACCGAGGACGACCCGCGCCTCGCACCCGTCCGGGAGGCCTGCCGGGAGGCGTCGGCGGCCGCCGTCGTCAACGGGCCGGTGCGCACGCCGTCCGGGCGGCCGGCCATCACCACGCTGGTGATCGGCCCGGACGGCTCCCTCCTCGCCCGCTACGACAAGCGGCACCTGTACGGGGTGGAGGCGGAGGTCTTCGCGCCGGGCACCGCCGACGGGCGATTCGCGCTCGACGGCGTCCGGTTCGCGACCGCGACCTGCTACGACAACCGCTTCCCGGAGCTCGCCGAGCGGGCCGCCGCGGACGGCTGCGCGGTCTATCTGGCGAGTTCGGTGCTCGGCGCGGACAACGACTCGTTCGAGACGGTCTATCCCGCGCGGGCCCGGGACTTCGGCCTGTACGTGGTCCTGGGCAACGTGCTCGGCGCCAACGAGGACGGGGTCGGCGCCGGACTCGCCGGGGCCTGGGCCCCGGACGGACGCCGGATCGCCGACGCGGGCGGCGAGGAGCCGGGGTACGCGCTGGCGGAGGTCCCGGACGGCCGGTGACGGGGAAGGGCCGCCGGCGCCCCGCACGCGGAAGTGCCGGACGGCCGGTGGGTGCGTCCACGGCCGTCCGGCGGGGGAAGCCGCCGCGGAACCCCCGGTCCGCGACGGCGCCCCGGCCCCTTACGGGGCGCTCAGGCCCAGCGTGTACGCGCCGGAGCCGCTGTAGGCGTGGACCACATAGCGGTAGTAGCCCGCGGTGCCGTAGTACGAGGTGTCCTCATCGGCGCCGGCCGTGCCGCCGACCGCGACGTCCGCCCAGGCCGACCCGTTCCACTTCTGCAGGTACAGGTCGAAGTCGGTGCCCGCCGGGCCGCGCAGGCAGCCCACGTGGGTGCCGGCGGTGGCCGAGTAGTAGTACGAGCCGTCCGGCTGGGCCTGGGCCTGGCCCGAGGCGAGGGTGCCCTGGTAGGTGTACTCGGTGTCGTCGCAGCCGGTGGGCGGCGTCGTGGAGCCGACCGTCAGCTGGTAGGTCACCGTGTGGGTGGCCGAGCCGGTGCCGGTGACGGTGATCGCGTAGGAGCCGTTGGGCGTACCGGCCGCGGTCTGCACGGTCATCGTCGAGGAGCCGCCCGAGGTCACCGAGGACGGGCTGAAGGAGACCGTGGTCCCGCTCGGGGCGCCGCTCGCGGAGAGCTGCACGGTCTGCGCGCTGCCGCCGGTGGTGCTCGTGCTCACCGTGGAGGTGGCCGAGGCGCCCGGCTGGACCGAGCCGGAGGTCGGGTTCAGGGCCAGCGAGAAGTCCGGCGTGGTGGTGCCGCCGCAGTCGGTCTCACCGGACTGGGCGGGGACGCCGATCGCGTTCCAGGCCGCCTTCACCGCGTTGCACTCGGCGCTGCCGTAGGTGTTCTTGGCGCTGGAGAGGGTCGCCTTGCGGGCGGCGAGGTGGTTCCAGGACGAGGTCTTCATCAGCAGGGCGCCCATGAAGATCTTGCCGGCCTTCTGGATGCCGACGCCGGTCACCGAGGAGGGACCGCCGGAACATATGGGGCTGCTGGGCTTGCCGCCGCCCGGGTTCGAGCCCTCGGCGAGCAGGTAGAACCAGTGGTTCTGCGGACCGGCCGCCGCGTGCACCTCGGTGCCCGAGGTCAACTGGGGGTAGCAGTTGGGGTCGTTGCCGACGAGCGAGGGGTTGTACATGTTCCGGATCGGCTTGCCGTCGCCGAAGAAGTTGACCTTCTCGCCGACCGTGTAGTCCGGGGTGTCGTTCGGGTTGTTGGCATAGTGCTCGGTGAGGGCGCCGAAGATGTCGCCGGTGGACTCGTTCATCCCGCCGTTCTCGTTGGACGAGCCGGAGCTGCCCGGAGTGCGGTCGAAGATCTCGTGGCCGTACTCGTGGGCCACGACGTCGATGCCGGTGAGCTGGTTGGAGCCGGTCTGGGCCCGCCCGTAGGTCGTCTTCGTGCCGTCGTAGTACGCGTTGACCTCGGAGAGTCCGGCGCGGGCCGGGACCATGCCGCCCTGGCCGTTCTGCCCGTTGTAGCCGAACCACTCCTTGAGCATGGAGTGTTCCTTCTGCGCCGCGTACATGATGTCGACGCAGGCGGTCACCAGGTCGTTGGCGCCGTTGTTGCCCCACGGCGAGGAGCCCGTGTAGGCGCTGCCGTTCTGGCCACCGCACTTGAAGCCGCCGCGGCTGGTGTCGGTCATGGAGCTCGCGGCGGTGTCGATGGTGACGTTGCCGTTGTGGTAGCCGCGCCCGTCGGCGTGCAGGATCTTGTCGGTGGCGCGGGCCACGGCCCCGGTGCGGGCGTCGACGTAGGTGTCGAGCGAGCTCGGCAGGCCCTTGGCGGTGCGGCCGACGACCAGGGTGTGCCAGGTGAGGACCGGCTTGTCGCCCTTGAGGAGCACGGTGAGCTCGGGGGTGCTCGCGCTCTCGACCTCGGCGAGCCGGCCGCGGGCGGTGGCCAGCGCGGCGGCGGAGCTCACGGTGGCCTTGGTGGAGAGGCGGATGGCCGGAGCGGGCGCCGAGGTGACGTCACGGACCTTGCCGGCGCTGTCGGAGAGGACCACGGCGTCGCCGCCGGCCACCGGGAGCCCCTTGTAGGTGCGCTGGTAGGTGGCGTAGTAGAGACCGCCCGTCCAAGGGGTGACGGCGGTGCGGACGAGCTCCTCGTCCGCACCGTGGCGCAGGCCGTCGAGCCCGCTGTCGGCGGCCTTGTCGGCGGCGGCCAGCGCGAGGGACTTGCCGTGCCCGGGCGGTACGGGCTGCGGCGCCGGCGTCACGGCGGAGGCGGTGCTCGCGAGGGTGCCCGCGAGGCTCGCCGTCAGCGCGAGCGCTGCCACGGCCGCCGAGAGTCTGGTGGGTTGCACGTCTGCTCCGATCAAGGGTGGGGGGGAGACGGTGGGTCGTCGCGCCGAGTATGTGCGTGGACATGGCAAGTCGGGGACATCTCACCCGTCATAAGACCCGCGTTATGGATCGGAGCCGCAGAACCCTGCCGTCCGCCCTCGTGCGCTGCGTACGCTGCTGAAATGCAGTTGGAGTTGAGGCATCTCGAAGCCGTCTGCCGGATAGCGGAAGCGGGCAGTCTGGGGCGCGCGGCGGTCCGGCTCGGCGTCTCGCAGCCCGCGCTCTCGGCACAGTTGCGGCGGATCGAACGGGCCGCGGGCGGCGAGCTGTTCTTCCGCGGCCGGCACGGGGTGGACCCCACCCCGCTGGGCGAGTTCGTGCTGTCCAAGGCGCGCCGGGTGCTCGGCGAGATGGACGCGCTCGCGGCAGGCGCCCGGGCCGCCGAGCCGCATCCGACGCTCCGGCTCGGGTGCATCCTGCTGGTCCTGGTGGACGGCCTGCTCGGGCGCCTCGACCAGGAGATGGAGGGCCAGGAGATCGCGGTCAGCATCGAGCACTCGGTGACCACGCTCAGCCGCCTGCTCGGCGCCGGCCAGTACGACGCCATCGTCTACGGGGAGTGCAACGACCACGAGGTGCCGCTCCCCGAGGGCACGGCGGCCCGCACCCTGATCCCGAAGGAACCGTTCTGCGTGCGCATGTCCGCGGCCCATCCGCTGGCCTCGCGGGAGCGGGTGGAGCTCGCGGACCTGGCGGGCGAGACCTGGATGACGCTGGTGGAGGACGACGACGGCGGCCCGGAGGCGCTGGTCGCGGCCTGCCAGAAGGCCGGGTTCACGCCGGCGCTGCGCTACCGGATCGCGGACCGCAAGATGCACTACGACCTGATCGCGGCCGGCCGCGCGATCTCGGTGAGCCAGCCGACGGCGCCGCCCGCCGAGGGGACCGTGCTGCGTCCCCTGGCCGGCGACCCGATCACGGGCCGCATCCGGCTCGCCTGGAACCGGGCCGCGGTCTCCGAGCGCCGGGCCGGACTGCTGTACCGCGCGGCGGGGCTCGCCTATCTGGCGAACGTCCCCAACAACGCCTTCCACCGGACCTGGTGGGAGTCCCGTCCGGAGCTGCACCCGGTGCTGGAGCCGGTGGCGCCGGACTGACCCCCGGGGCACACCCGCCGGGCGGGCGGATGTAGGGCATCGGGTGCCGGGCGGCGAGCGACGGGTGACAGGCGGCGGGTGACGGGTGACGGGCGGCGGTCCCGCCTCGCGGCGGCTCAGGCGCCGGAGGCGGCCCCCGTGGCGGGCCGGCGGCCGTCGGCGTCGACGGCCGCGTCGGTGCCGTCGGCGTCCCCGTCGCCGGTCTCGCCGTTCAGGTCGCGGGCCATCAGGGTGGCTCCGGCGACCGCGCCCGGCATCAGCAGGACGGCGACGAAGGGGACGAGGAAGGCGAGGGTGAGGGGGACGCCGAAGCCGAGGACGGCCATCCGGCGGCCGCGCAACAGGCCCAGCCGCTCCTTGAGTTCGATCCCCCGGCGCTGGAGCGCGACCGCGGTCAGCTCCTCGGTGAGGAAGAAGCCCGAGACGCAGAAGCCGATCGCGGGGACGACCGTCTGGCCGGCCACCGGGATGAACCCGGCCGCGAAGAGCAGGACGCCGTAGAGCGCCACCCGGAGCAGGACCCGCAGGCTGTCGCGGGCCGAGATCCACAGGTCCTTCCAGAGCGGCAGCCCGGACTCGGGCACGTCGCCGCCCTGGCTGCGGTCGACCTCCTCGGACAGCGACTCGTAGAAGGGCTGGCCGATCAGGAGCGTGACGGCGGTGAAGGTGATCACGGCGAGGAAGAGGCCCATCGCGAAGACCAGGAAGGTCAGCGTGCCGCGGAGGACGCCCTGCCACGGCGAGCCCCAGTCGTCGGCGAACGGGGTGGCCCAGGCCGTCAGGTCGTCGGCGCCGTAGAAGAGGCCGATGAGCGCCCCCACGTAGAGGACGAAGGTCACGAGCCCGGGCAGCAGCCCGAACCCGAACCACCGTCCGTGCCGGCCGACCCACTTCTGACCTTGCAGCAGGTAACCGAATCCCGCCCCGAAATCGCGCATGGTGATCACCCTAACGGCGGTCGGCCCGACGCCCTCTTGTTGTTCCCGAGTTGAGACGGTAGACCCCTCCGTAATGATCATCGGGCCCAGTCGCGGAGGTTCGCACGCATGGCACGACCCCGTTCCGTTCTGATCACCACGACCTGCGCCGCGCTCGGAGCGCTGGTCCTCACCTCGCTCCCGGCGAGCGCCGCGCCCCCGGGCCCGGCGGGGACGCCGGGACCCACGACCCGTCCGTTACGGGAGGGCGGCGGGCCGGAGTCCGCCGCCGCGCGGCTGCCCCGGGCGCTCGGCGCCCCCGACCTGACCACGGCGGTCCGCCCCGGCACCGGCTATCCGCGCCGCACGCCCCTGACCGTGCCGCCGGTGGACCCGGCCGACCGGTCGCTCAAGCTGGGGCTCGCCCCGTACCACGCGCTCGCTCCGCGCCTCAACGCCCTCCAGCGGCTCGGCGACCGGGTGAGCGTCGAGGTCGCCGGGCGGTCGGCCGGCGGGCACGAGCTGTACCTGGTCACCGTCACCGCGCCGGAGTCCGCCGGGCAGACCCGCGAGCAGGAACGGATGCGCGAGCGGATCGAGAACGCGCCCGCGGCCGCCGCCGGGGACCCGCGGATCAAAGCGGCCTACAAGACGCCGGTGTTCATCAACAACAACATCCACGGCAACGAGTGGGAGGGCACGGACGCGGCCCTGAAGCTGATCGAGGAGCTGGCCACCGCCACCGACCGCAAGACCGCAGGACTGCTCGCGCGCACCCGGGTCTACCTCAACGTGACGGCCAATCCGGACGGCCGGATCGCCGGCACCCGCGCCAACGCCGACGGCTTCGACCTCAACCGCGACTTCGTCACCGCCTCCCAGCCGGAGGCACGGGCGATCCGCCGGATCGCCATCGACAAGCAGCCGGCCGTGATGCTGGACCTGCACGGCTACGTCAACGGCACCCTGATCGAGCCGACCACCCCGCCGCACGGCGAGAACTACGAGTACGACCTGTTCCTGAAGAACTCCTACGCCAACGCGCTCGGCATGGAGAAGGCCGTCAACGGGCTCGGCTACACCCCGGCGAAGGACGGCGTGGAGCCGGCGGTCATCCCGTTCCGCGACATGCCGGAGGGCTGGGACGACTGGCCGCCGATCTTCACCCCGCAGTACATGCCGTTCCAGGGCGCGGTGGCCGCCCACACCATCGAGTTCCCGATGGCGGTGAACAACGAGGAGTACGACACGCTGCCGGTGCCGGAGCTGCGCCGCCGCTCGGCCGTCAACGTGGCCGTCGCGGGCGCGGCGATGCGGGCCGCCCTCGGCTACACGGACGCGCACCGCGCCTCGGTGCTCGCGGACCAGATCGAGACCTTCCGGCGGGGCGCGGCGGGCGAGCCGCAGCGGCCGGTGTCGGAGAAGACGGTGCCGGGAGTGCCGGGGATCGGCCCCGAGGACGTGTACACGACGTCCTTCCCGCGGGCGTACGTGATCCCGGCGGGCCGCTCCCAGAGGTCGGCGGTCGCGGCGGCGCGGCTCGTGGACCATCTGCTCGCCAACGACGTGCGGGTCGGGCGGGCGGCGGACGGCTCGTACGTGGTGGACCTGCGCCAGCCCAAGCGGGGCATCGCGAACGTGATCCTGGCGGACGGCCGGGACATCAGCGCGGACGTGTCGACGATGTACGACATCTCGGGGTGGAGCCTGGGCCTGCTGTGGGGCGCGACGGTGCGGAAGGTGGAGCGCGGCCCGGTGCCGTCCGTGGTGCGGCAGGTGCACGCGGCGGCGCCGACCGGCTCCGTCGCGCCGTACGGGGACCTGCTGCTGCGGCTCGACGACCCCGAGGAGCTGGTGGCGGTGAACGCCCTGCTCGCGCGCGGGGTCGCGGTGCGCCGGACGGAGAGCGGGGCGGCGGTCGTGCCGGGTTCGGCGCGGAAGGCCGCCCGGGAACTCGCCGGGCGGTACGGGGTGGAGTTCCGGGCCACGAAGGAGCGGGGTTCGGCGCCGCTGCTCCGCACCCGGGTGGTGGCCTCGGCGTCGGCGGGCGAGCTGTTCGCGCTGCGGGAGATGGGCTTCGAGGTGGTGCCGGTCTCGGCGGAGCGTCTGAACGGGGGCTTCCGCTGGGCGGCCGGGGACGTGCTGTACGTGTCGCGCGGCCTCGACTGGGCCGAGCTGTCCCCGGCGGCCCGGGCGGCGCTGCGGGCGGGCCGGGCGGGCGTGGTTGCCGTCGGCGCGGAGGGCGCCGCGTTCAATGCGGCGGCGGGGCTGCTGAGGGCCACCGCCGTCGCGGGCGGCCCGGACGCGAACGGGGTGGTGCGGGTCCGCGCCGCGGGCTCCCCGCTGACCGCGGGTGCTCCGGGGCACGCCTTCGTCTACGCGCCGCTGTGGTTCACGGGGCTGGGGGCGGGGGTGCGGACGGATCTGGCGTACGCGCCGGCGGCGCCGCTGGTCTCGGGCCACTGGCGGGCCGGGGCGGACGGCCGGGGCGGTCCGGCGGACGCGGCCGGGCGGGCCGCGGTGGTCAGCGGCCGGGCCGGATACGGCGTCCCGGTGGTGCTGATCGGCACGGAACCGCTGTTCCGGGACCACCCGAAGGGCTCGTTCGCCCTGGTGGGACGGGCCCTGCTGACCCGCTGACGGGCGCGCGCGGGCATGACGCGAAGGAGGGGCCGCACCTCGGTCGGTCGGGGTGCGGCCCCCTTCTACGGTATCCCGTGATCAGACCGCGAGCTCCACCGTGATGTTGCCGCGGGTCGCCTTGGAGTACGGGCAGACCTGGTGGGCCTTCTCGATCAGGCTCTTGGCGGTCTCGGCGTCCACGTTCGGAAGGGTCGCCGAGATCTTCACGATGATGCCGAAGCCCTCGTCGTTCTTGCCGATGCCGACCTCGGCGGTGACCGTCGAGCCGGACACGTCGGCGTTCTCGTTGCGGGCGACGACGCCCAGCGCACCCTGGAAGCAGGCGCTGTACCCGGCGGCGAAGAGCTGCTCGGGGTTGGTGCCGGCACCGGAGCCGCCCATGGCCTTCGGCGGGTTCACGACGACGTCGAGCTGCCCGTCGTCGGTGGCGACCCGGCCGTCGCGGCCGTTCTCGGCGGTCGCGACGGCGGTGTACAGGACGTCGGAGTGCTGGATCGACATGCTGATGTCTTCCTTCTTCGTTCGCCGCGACTCGCGCCCACGATCGCGACGGCTGAGGGAAGACTAACGGGTCAGCGAGACGATCATCTTTCCGGTGTTCTCGCCGCGGAGCAGGCCCAGGAAGCCGTCCACGCCGTTCTCGATGCCCTCGACGAAGGTCTCGCCGTACTTCAGCTCGCCGGAGCGCAGCCAGCCGCCGACCTCCTGGACGAACTGCTGCTGCATCCCGTAGTGGTCGCCGACGAGGACGCCCTGGAGGCGGAGCCGCTTGCCGATGATCATGGCCATGTTGCGCGGGCCCGCGACCGGCTCGGTGTCGTTGTACTGCGCGATCATGCCGCAGATGGTGGCGCGGCCGTGCACGTTGAGCGAGGAGATCGCGGCTTCGAGGTGGTCGCCGCCGACGTTGTCGAAGTAGACGTCGATGCCGTCCGGGGCGGCCTCGCGGAGCTGGTCCTTGACCGGGCCGTTCTTGTAGTTGAAGGCGGCGTCGAAGCCGAGCTCCTCGACGAGCCACTTGACCTTCTCGTCGGAGCCGGCCGAGCCGATGACCCGGGAGGCGCCCTTGAGCTTCGCCATCTGGCCGACCTGGCTGCCGACGGCGCCGGCCGCGCCGGAGACGAAGACGGCGTCGCCCTCCTTGAAGGAGGCCACGTCGAAGAGGCCAGCGTAGGCGGTGAGGCCGGTCATGCCGAGCACACCGAGGTAGGTGGAGAGCGGGGCGAGCTCCGGGTCGACCTTGGTGGCGTGCTGGACGGGCACCTCGGCGTACTCGCGCCAGCCGAGGCCGTGCAGCACGTGGTCGCCGACGGCGAAGCCCTCCGCGTTGGACGCGACGACCTCGCCGACCGCGCCGCCGTCCATGGGGTGGTCCAGCTTGAACGGGGGAACGTACGACTTGACGTCGTTCATGCGGCCGCGCATGTACGGGTCGACGGAGAAGTGCAGGTTGCGCACGAGGACGCGGCCCTCGGCGGGCTCGGCGACCGGGGTCTCGCGCAGGGCGAAGTCCGAGGGCACGGGCCAGCCGTGCGGACGGGAGACGAGGTGCCACTCACGGCTGGACGCGGGCAGTGCGGACATCGGCGGAGCCTCCTAGAAATGTTTCATGAACTGAAACAACCATGCGCCTCAATATTTCATGTTGTCAAGTATCGGAGTACGATGAACCCATGCCCACCACACGCACGGATCCCCTGACGCTGGAAGTCGTGGAGCTCATCGGCACGGTCGTGGCGCGCTACCACGACGAGTACGAGGAGGCCGCCGCCCAGCACGCCCTCACCGGCGCGCAGGCCCGCGTCCTCGGCCTGCTCTCGCTGGAGCCCACCCCCATGCGGAAGATCGCCGAGAAGCTCAAGTGCGAGCCGTCGAACGTGACGGGGATCATCGACCGCCTGGAGTCCCGCGGCCTCGCCGAGCGCCGCCCGGATCCCGCCGACCGCCGGGTCAAGGTGGCCGCCCCCACCGAGGAGGGCCGTGACGTCGCCCGCAGGCTGCGCGAGTCTCTGCACTTCGCCCGCGAGCCGCTCGGCGAGCTCACCGAGGTCGAGCGCACCCTGCTCCGCGACCTCCTGAAGCGCATGCTCGGCACGGCGTAGCCGACCGACGCCGCGGACGGCGGCGACGCCACCGGCGGCACCGGCCGGTGGCCCCGGCACCGCCCTACACGCACCACCACAGGAAGCGCGTGCACGTCGGGGTCGGGCTCGGCGAGGTGCTGGGCGTGCCGCTCGGCTCGCCCGGCGTCGGGGCGGGGCCGCTCGCCGTGGGCGAAGCGGGGCCCGAGGCCGTGCCGGAGGGCGTGACCGTCGGGGTCGGGGAGCCGGTGGACGCCCGCGGCGAGGCACCGGAGCCGTCCCCGGAGCCCGAGCCCGGCCCCGTACCGGATCCGCGCCCCGCCCCCGTGCCCGTACCGCTGCCCGGCGCGCCGGGGCCACCGGAACCTCCCGAGCCGCCGGAGCCGTGCGAAGCCTGCCCGGTGGGCGCCGGACTCGCGGAGTCCGGCACCTCGACCGTCCCGGGACCCTCGGTCCGCGCGGCGCTCTCCGACGGGGTGAGCGGATCGGGGTCGAGCGAGGTCTCGACGACCTCCTCCTCCTGGACGGCGGTGGCCGCACCGCCCCCGTCGGGCTGTTCCAGGGCCAGCTTCGCCATGCTCAGCGCCCCGGCCGCGAGCACCAGGCCGAGCGTGCCGACCAGGACCGTGCGCCCGCGCCGCGAGCGCGCCCGGCGGCCCCCCTTGGCTCCGGCGGCGCCCCGAGCGCCCTTTCCGCCCCTGCCTCCGCCACGCGCGCTCCGGCGCGCGGCGGCGCGCCCCTCGCCGGGGCGCGGCGGCTCCAGGGGGTCGAGCTCGAAGGCGTAGCCGAACTCCGGCTCGGCCGGCGGAGGGAAGTCCGCCGCCGGTGCGGCGTTCGGGTGGGGGGCGCGGTACCGCAGCTCCTCGACGGGGATCCCGCAGCCGGCACAGGCCAGGGCGCCGTTGAGATGCCGTCGGCACTGGTGGCAGTAGTCCATGGCGCCCGCAGGCTATGCGTCCCACGGACACGACAGGTAGCCACAGAGGTGAGGATCCTGTGAGGAAACCGCAGGTCGTCGGCGTGCCGTCGCTAATCTCCCCCTTCGGGCAGGATGGGCGCATGACCCCTGCCGCCCCCTTTGGGCCGGACGAGTTCCAGCTCGTCCTGCTCCGCCGGATGGCCGACCACCAGCCGGGACTCGTCGAGGAGGCGCTGCGCGCGCTCGGCGCCACCCACACCGTGATGCGCGAGGCGAACAAGCGCTGGCAGGCGCGGGCGCACGCCCGGCGCGGACCGGGTGAACTCGACCGCTACCGGGCGGCGCTGGGCGAGCCGGAGGCGCGGCAGGCGATCCCGGGCTTCCCCGCCGGGCACGAGGCCTGGGTGTGGCCGGTGCCGCTCTGGCCCGAGCTGCGGTTCACGGTGTGCGCCGGGCCGGGGCGCGCGGTCTGGTCGAGGACCCTGACCAGGGCGCCCGGCGCGCCCGTACCCGGACTGCGCACCGCGGCCGACCTGGTGCCGTGGCGGTGCACGATCGACGAGGTGTACACGGCGTTCCGGGGCGCCCGGGCCCGCGAGCAGGTCTCCCCGGCGCTCACCCGGCTGGACTTCACCCTGCCCGACGGCACGGCGTGCGCGGCCGAGTTCGCCTGGGGGCTGCTCCAGCGACTGCTGCCGCCGGTGAACCCCTGACCAGCCCTGCCGGACCCCTCACCCGAGCCTGACCCTCCGTCAGCAACTGCCCACCCCCGGGCGGCGCAGCCCAACGCGCGCCCCGGCCGGGGCGGCAGCACGATGCGAACAGGACCGCGCTCCGCGCACCGCCTCGCCCGTGCCAGCACCGCACTCCGGAGGAACGCCGTGACCGTCAGCCTTGAGCAGCTGCGCCGCTGCCATGTCGCCGTCGACCTGGGAGCAGCCCGCACCCGGGTCTTCGTCAAGGGCGCCGGACTCGTCGTCGACGAGCCGTCCGTCGCCGCCGTGAACACCCGCACCGGCGCGCTCATCGCCGTCGGCGCCCTCGCCGAGAAGATGACCGGCCGCACCCCCGACTACATCCGGGTGGTCCGCCCCGTCTCCGGCGGCACCGTCGTCGACATCGAGATGGCCCAGCGGATGCTCCGTCACCTGCTGGGCGACAAGCTCCGCCGCCAGCTGCGCCGCAAGCCCCGGCTGCGCGCCGCCGCCTGCACCCCGCACGACAGCGACCCGCTCGCCCAGCGCGCCGCCGTGGAGACCCTGGTCGGCCTGGGTGCCCGCCGGGTCGAACTGGTCGACACCCTGATCGCGGCGGCCGTGGGCTGCGGGCTCCCGGTGGAGCAGCCCACCGCGACCATGATCATGGTGTGCGGGGCGGCCACCACCCAGGTCGCCGTGCTCTCGCTCGGCGCGATCGTCACGGCCGAGCGCGTCCCGGTCGGCGGCGACGCCATCGACCACGCGATCATCCAGCACCTGCGTCACCAGCACGAGCTGATGCTGCCCAGCCAGTCGGTCCGTCCGCTGCAAGTCGCCCTGCACGGGAACGGCCTGACGCTCCAGGGCCCCACGTACACGGAGATCCACGGCCGGGACGTGGCCACCGGCCTCGCCCGTTCGGTGACCGTCGACACGGCCGCCGTCCGGGAGGCCATCCAGACCCCGCTGACCGCCGTCCTCGACGTCATCGGCAAGGTGCTCCGCGACTGCCCGCCCGACCTGGTGGCCGACCTGGCGGACCGCGGCATCATGATGGTCGGCGGCAGCGCCCTGCTGCCGGGCCTCGACCAGATGCTGCGCGAGGCCACCGGGATGCCGGTGCACATCGCCGAGCGGCCCGACATCTGCGCGGTACTCGGCCTGGGCGCGATGCTGGAGGGCAAGATCCAGCCGCTGGCGCTCGCCCCGCTGTCCGAAAGCGAATAGCCGAGGGCTGGGTGTTTTGTACGACAATGACCCTATGTCGATCATGGACGAGCACGGAGACGAGCACGGGAACGGCCCGGCCGACGAGCCCGACGACGCCTCCGCCCCCCGGCTCCCGATGCTCCTCGAAGCCGTCCTCGGCGTCGGCAACGAGCTCGAACTGCGGGCCACCCTCCAGCACCTCGTGGAGACCGCGACCCAGCTGACCGGGGCCCGCTACGGGGCGCTCGGGGTCGTCGACCCCGAGCGCCGGACCGTCACCGACCTGTACACCTCCGGCATCACGGAGGAGCAGCGGGAGCGGATCGGCCGGCTCCCCGACGGGCACACCGGACTGCTCGGCGTGCTCGTCCGGGACGCGCGGCCGATGCGGCTCGACGACGCGACCGCCGACCCGCGCTCCGCCGGCGTGCCCGAGGGCCACCCGGGCACGAACACCTTCCTCGGCGTGCCCGTCCGGGTGCACACCGAGGTGTTCGGCAACCTCTACCTCACCGAGAAGCGCGAGGGCCCCTTCACCGAGGAGGACCACAGCCTGCTGCGCGTCCTCGCCTCCCAGGCCGGCATCGCCATCGGCAACGCCCGGCTGTACGAGACGGCCCGGCAGCGCGAGCGGTGGATCGAGGGCGCCGCCGCCGTCACCACGGCGCTGCTCGCCGGCGAGCCGGCCGAGAACGCCCTGATGACCGTCGCCGAACGGGCCAGGCTGCTCGCCGACGCCTCCGCCGGCGTGGTGCTCCAGCCCACCGAGGAGGGCGGCATGGAGATCGTCGCCGCCTCCACCACCGACGACCCAGGCGACCTGGTCGGCACCACGATCGCCCCCGGCTCCCCCGTCCTGGTCCAGCTGCTCGGCGGCGAGCCCGTCTTCGTCGAGGACTCGGCGACCGACCCCCGGATGACCACCCACGTCCGCAGCCGCTTCGGGCCCTCGATGATGCTGCCGCTGCAGAGCGGCGGGCAGCTCATCGGCACCCTCGCCCTGCCCCGGCGGCGCGGCGACCGCCCGTACACGGCGGTGGACCGGCTGCTCGCCGCCCAGTTCGCCTCCCAGGCGGCCCTCGCCCTGGTCCTCGCCGACGCCCAGCACAACCGGGAGCGGCTCGCCGTCTACGAGGACCGCGACCGGATCGCCCGCGACCTGCACGACCTGGTCGTCCAGCGCCTCTTCGCCACCGAGATGATGCTGGAGTCGACCCGGCGCCGGGCGGACGACTCCTCCGACGAGGACGCGCTCCTGGGGCGCGCCGTCGACGAGCTGGACTCGACGATCCAGGAGGTCCGCACGACGATCTTCGCCCTCCAGCAGCCGCCGGCCGACGCGCCCACCTCGTTCCGCGGCCGGGTGCTGCGGGAGACCGGCGGCGCGGCGGCGCTGCTCGGCTTCCAGCCCTCCGTGCACTTCTCCGGCGCCGTCGACACCCTCGCCGAGGAGACCTCCGCCGACCGGCTGCTCGCCGCCCTGCGCGGCGCGCTCGCCGCCGCGCACCGCCGACCCGGCGTCGGGGCGGTGACGGTCGAGGTGACCGCGGACGAGAACGGGCTGCGGCTGCGCGTCGAGGACGACGGCACCCCGCCGACGACGGTGACCTGGCCCTGACCCGTACGGCCCCGCCATCCCCTGTACGGCCCGCCATCCCCCGTACGGCCCAGTCCCGCGCGCACCGCCCCCGGCCCGGATCTTGACTGAGGGCGTGGACACCGAAGCGAAGATCCCCGCGGCCGCCTACCGCAACCTCGTCATGGCGACCATCGGCTTCACACTCACCTTCTGGGCCTGGAACCTGATCGCCCCGCTCGCCAGCTGGTACGGCGACCGGCTCGCGCTCAGCTCCTTCCAGCAGTCCCTGCTCGTCGCCGTCCCCGTGCTCGTCGGCTCGCTGGGCCGGATCCCGGCGGGGGCGCTCACCGACCGGTACGGCGCGAAGACGATGTTCCCGCTGGCCTCGGCGCTCACCATCGTGCCCGTCCTGCTGCTGACCGTCGTCAAGGACTCGTACGGTCTGATGCTGGCCGTCGGCTTCCTGCTCGGCCTCGGCGGCACGACGTTCGCGATCGGCGTCCCGCTGGTCAACTCCTGGTTCCCGCCGGCCAAGCGCGGCTTCGCCCTCGGCGTCTTCGGCATGGGCATGGGCGGCGTGGCGCTGTCCGGCTACTTCACCCCGCGGATCGCCCGGCACGGCGAGAACCTGCCCTTCTTCGTGGTGGCGATCGCCCTCGCCGTCTATGCCGTGCTCGCCGCCGTGCTCCTCTCCGACCGTCCCGACCGGCCGGTGCCCGCCGCCTCCCTCGCCCACCGGCTCGGCCAGGCGGGCCGGCTGCGGGTCACCTGGGAGCTGTCGGCGCTGTACGCGATCGGCTTCGGCGGCATCGTCGCGTTCGGGGTCTACCTGCCGACGTACCTGAAGACCTGGTACGAGCTCGACCCGACCGACGCGGGCACCAAGGCCGCCGGATTCGCCGCGGTCACCGTCGTGTTCCGGCCGTTCGGCGGCTGGCTCTCGGACCGCGTGCACCCCGCGCTGGTGACGGCCGTCGCGCTCGGCGTCGTCGCGCTCCTGGCGATCGTGCAGGCCTTCGACCCGCCCCTGAACCCCGGCGGCACCACCGCCCTGCTCATCATGGCCGCCGGCCTCGGCACCGCGAGCGGCTCCGTCTTCGCCCTCGTCTCCCAGGTCACCCCACAGGCCCAGGTCGGCAGCGTCACCGGCATCGTCGGCGCGATGGGCGGCCTCGGCGGCTTCGTCCCCCCGCTGGTCATGGGCGCCATCTACAGCGCCAAGGGCTCCTACTCGATCGGCTTCATGCTCCTGTCCGACCTGGCCCTCGCCGGCTGCGTCTACGCCTACGGGCGGATGCGGAACGTCCGGCCCGAGGACGACGACCCGCGGCCCGAGGTGAGCAAGGTCGCAGCGCGCCGCCCCTGACGCCTGGGCAGAATGCCTCCATGAGCGCCCTGTTCCCCGCCCTGAAGGCCGGATCCGACCGGCCCGCCCTGCGCTTCGGCGCGGACCCGCTGACGTACGAGGAGCTGGCGCGCGCCGCCGGGGCCCTGGCGGTACGGATCGGGGGCGCCGGCCGCGTCGCCGTCTGGGCCACGCCCACCGCGGAGACCGCCGTCGGCGTGGTCGCCGCCCTCCTCGCCGGTGTGCCGGCCGTCCCCGTCAACCCGCGGATCGGCGCGCGCGAGCTGGCGCACATCCTCGGCGACAGCGCGCCCGGCGGGGTGCTCGCGGGCGCCGGGGACGAGCTGCCGGAGGGACTCACGGAACTGCCCCGGATCGACGTGGAGACACGGGTCCCGTACTTCAGCCCCGTCAGCGCCGTCACCGCCTTCGGCGACGGACCCGACGACCCCGAGGCCCCCGCCCTGATCGTCTACACCTCCGGCACGACCGGCCCGCCCAAGGGCGTCGTGCTCTCCCGGCGGGCGATCGCCGCCTCCCTCGACGCCCTGGCGGAGGCCTGGGAGTGGACCGCCGAGGACGTGCTCGTGCACGCCCTGCCGCTGTTCCACGTGCACGGGCTGATCCTCGGGGTCCTCGGCCCGCTGCGGCGCGGCGGCGAGGTGCGCCACCTGGGAGCCTTCTCCGTCGAGGGGGTCGCGAAGGAGCTCGGCGACGGCGGCGGCACGATGCTGTTCGGCGTGCCCACCATGTACCACCGGATCGCGGAGGCGCTCCCCCACGACCCCGCGCTGGTCCGGGCGCTGACCGGCGCCCGGCTCCTGGTCTCCGGCTCGGCGGCGCTGCCGCTGCGCGACCACGAGCGGATCACGGCGGCGACCGGCCGGACGGTGGTCGAGCGCTACGGCATGACCGAGACCCTCATGAACACCTCCGTCCCCGTCGGCCCCGGCCCGCGCCCCGGCTCGGTCGGACTGCCGCTGCGCGGGGTCGGGCTGCGCCTGGTGGAGGAGGACGGCTCGGTCCTCGACGCGTACGACGGCGAGACCGTCGGCGAGATCCAGGTCAAGGGCCCGAACCTGTTCACCGCCTACCTCAACCGCCCGGACGCCACGGCGGCGGCCTTCGCCGACGGCGGCTGGTTCCGCACCGGGGACATGGCGGTGCGGGAGGCCGACGGGTACGTCCGGATCGTCGGCCGCAAGGCGACCGACCTCATCAAGAGCGGCGGCTACAAGATCGGCGCGGGCGAGATCGAGAACGCCCTGCTCGACCACCCCGAGGTCCGCGAGGCGGCCGTCACCGGTGAACCCGACCCCGACCTCGGCGAGCGGATCGTGGCCTGGGTGGTCCCCGCCGACCCGGCCCGGCCCCCCGCGCCCGACGCCTTGGCCGCCCACGTCACCGCCCTCCTCGCCCCGCACAAGCGGCCCCGCGAGGTCCGCTACCTGGCGGCGCTGCCCCGCAACGACATGGGCAAGATCCTCAAGAAGGCGCTGCCGGGGACGCCCGATGCCTGAGCGGCTCTCCGCGCGGGAGGCCGTGGCCCTGGTCGCGGAGGAGTTCACGCCCGACACCGCTCCCCCGCCCCCGCAGCCGCCCGACGGGCCGGTCGCCTGGAGCGGCTACGACGCCTCGCGCGCCCGGGCCGCCGGGCGCACCGGCGCCGACGAGTCCGTCCTGTACGGCACGGCGACCGTCGGCGGCCGGCCCTGCGTGCTGGTCGTCTTCGAGTTCGGCTTCCTCGGCGGCTCGCTCGGGCGGGCGGCCGGGGACCGGCTGGTCGCCGCGTACCGGACGGCGGCCGAGCGGCGCCTGCCGCTGGTCTCGCTCGTCGCCACCGGCGGCAGCCGCATGCAGGAGGGCATGGTCGCCCTCGCCCAGCTGCAGCGCGTGGCCGCCGCGGCCGTCCGGCTCCGGGCCGCGGGCGTGGCCCATGTGACCGTGCTGCGCGACCCGTCGACCGGCGGCGGCTGGGCCACGGTCGGGGCGGGCGCCGACGTCGTCCTGGCCCTGCCCACCGCGCAGGTCGCCTTCGCCGGCTCCCGGGTGCGCCCGGCGGACGCCGACCCGGCCGCTTACACGGCGGAGGGGCAGTACGCCCATGGCCACGTCGACGCGCTCGTCCCGCCCGAGCGGCTGCGGGAGACCGTCGCGCTGTGGCTGCGGCTGCTCGGCCCGGACGCCACGCCCGGCGACTCGGAACCGCCGGTGGCCGCTCCCCCGCCGTACGCCCTCGGTCCGCTCGGCCCGCCGGCCTCCGGCTGGGACGCGGTGCGGCGGGCCCGGGCCGCGGAGCGGCCGCGCGCCGGGGCGTACCTGGCCCGGTACTTCGAGGTGCGGGCGACGATCCGCGGCGACCGGGCCGGGGGTGTCGACCCGGGCGTGGAGTGCGGTTTCGGCGTGCACGAGGGGCGGGTCGTCGCGTACGCGGCGCAGGACGGCGGGGCGACCCGGCCGGCCGGGTTCCGGACCGTGGCGCGGCTGGTGCGGCTCGCGGGGCGGCTCGGCGTCCCCGTCCTCACCCTGATCGACACGCCCGGCGCCGCCAACGACGCCGACGCGGAACGGGCGGGCGCGGGCCCGGCCATCGCGGACGCCTTCACGGCCCTCGCGGAGGCCCGCACCCCCGTCACCTCGCTCCTCGTCGGCGAGGGCGGATCGGGAGGCGCGCTGGCGCTCGCGGCCCCCGGCAACACCTGGGCCGCGCCCGGCGGCTACTTCTCCGTCATCGCCCCCGAGCTCGCCGCGCAGATCCTGAAGCGCCCGCCGGACCGCGTCCCCGAGACGGCGGACCAGCTGCGGCTGCGCCCCCAGGACCTGGTGGAGCTCGGCGTGGTGCGGGGAATCGTCGGAGCGGATCCCCGGCGGGACGGCTGACGGGGCCCGGGCGGCGGGCGAGGCCCTCTCCCCCTGATCCCGGGCGGCACGAAGCCCCCTCTGGACGAGGGGGCTTCGCGGTGGTCCGGTGACGTCAGCCGATGCTGACGTCACCCGCACACACGCTGAAGTCGCCACAGACGACGACCGTGTTGTCCACCACGACGATGTCGATGTCCTCCCCGTACTCGGGCCCGTTGTGGGCGAGGGCGGTTCCGGAACCGACGAGAACAGCGGCGGCGGCCAGCGTGACCGTGGCGATGAACCTACGCATGAATACCTCCTGGACGAGCGGAGTTGCTCATGTCGGAGCCTCGCCGGGGCATAGGCCGTCAGCAAGTGCACGCGCCCTGTCGAGTGGCGGGATGACCCGTTCGGCTGGGAGCACTTCTACTTCACGCCCACCGCCCGGATGACCTCCTGCCGTACCGAGCCGCCCTTGTCGTCGTGCGCGCCCGCGCGCAGCGAGACGGACGTCGCCCGGGACGGGACGCGCAGCTCACCCCGCCACGAACGGTCCAGCCCGACCTTCGTCCAGCTCTTCCCCTCGTCGTACGAGACCTCCAGCGAGCCGCCGCCGATCCGGCCGGTGCCGGCCGCGTCCGCCACGTACGCGGCGGTGATCCGGACGGGGACCCGGGAGCCGGCCCGGACGTCGCCGGCGAGGTCGGTGCGCAGGTCGAAGCCGAGGTTGATGAGCGGCAGATAGGTGATCCGGTCGCCCGGCGTCTCGGCGGACCGGAAGGTCCACTCGGCGTGGCCCTTCGTGCCGAGGCGCCAGCGGGCCGGGTCGAGCGCGGTGTCGGTGACGACCTTGTACGCGGCCTCCTCGGCCGGGGCGTCCCAGGCGTAGGCGCCGGAGCTCTTGCGCCGGTCGACACGGACGCCGTTCACGTACACCTCGGTGTACTGGGTCATCGAGTCGTCGCCCCACACGTTGCCGAAGCCGGTGTGGTCGGGGCCCGAGTCGCCCCAGCCGGGCGTGTTGAACCGCAGGTCGTTGCCGCTGCGCTCCTGCCCCCAGCCGAGGCCGGTGCCGAGCCAGGGGTGCCAGACCGGCTTGAACCACTCCAGTGCGTTCTCGCTGCCGCCCCGGTAGACGGACTGCCCGCCGCGCTGTTCCAGGGAGTCGCCGAGGTCGACGGACTCGTGCCAGCGCTGTCCGGTGCCGGTGGAGACGTACTCGGTACGTTCGGCCGGGAAGGAGATCCACTCCTTGAAGCCGAAGCCGATCCGGAAGGTGTCGGTGAGCGAGTAGCGGAACTCGCCGCCGAGCTCCTTGCGGGCCGTCGGCATGTGGAACGTGGAGCGGATCGTGGCCAGTTCCCTGTGCCCCGGGCGGAACACCAGGTCGGTGCCGATGGCGCCGGGGTGCCCCTCGGAGAGGTCGTACGTGTACGGGGTGAAGCGGGTGCCCGTCAGGTCGAGCGCGGTGCCGCGGGCGGCGGCGGCCGCGAGGCGGGCGGCGTCGGCCGTGTTCACGGTGGCGACGGAGAGCGGCCGGTCCTCGTAGTCGGCGGTGCCGAACCACGCCATCAGGCGCCCCGGCCGGTCGTCGGTGACGAACAGCGCCTTCGCGCCCGCGTCCTGGGCGGTCTGGGCGAGCGCGACCGGATCGGCGCCCTCGGTGCGGCGGACCAGGACGGCCTTGCCGGTGACGTCGCGGCCGGCGTACTCGGCGGCGGTGCCGGTGCCCGCGTCGACGACGCCGAGCCGGTGGCGGCCCTCCAGGAGGGTGCCGCCGGGCTGCGCGGTGACGTCGGCGAGCCGGGCGCCGCCCGCCGTCGCCTCCAGCATCGGCTTGCCGAGCCGCCAGACCGTCCGGTACTCGAAGCTGCCGGTGGCGGGCGCGGTGGTGGGCGCGGCGAAGATCGAGTCGTAGGTCGCCGGGACCTGGACGGCGCCGCCGTAGGAGGCCCCGTTCGCCTTGCGGTCGAACTCCATCAGGAGCTGCCGGGTCTCGGTGCGCCGCTCGACCTCGGCACGGATCTCGCGCAGCCGCCGGCCGTCGAGGGTGACCTCGCGGTCGCGGTCGAGGACGATCTCGGGCGCGGTGAGGAAGCCGAGGCCGAGGGAGTCCTCGCCGTGCGAGCCGCGGACGTCGAGGAAGGTGTCGACGGTGTACGTGCCGGGCTGCAGGCGCAGTTGGAGGGTGCCGGAGTCGCCGACGGCCACCGGGAACGGATCGGCGTCGGCGGCCAGCCGCTGCACGCCGAGGTGGGCCGGGACGGGGGCGCCGTCACGGTCCTTGACGTGGACGGTGAGCGTGTAGCGCTCCTCCTCCTTGACCAGGCCGAGCGCGGTGTGGGCGACCGTGGTGCCGTCCGAGCTCGCCGTGATCCGGCCGGAGCTGCTGCCGACGGGGGCCTTGGCGCCGTCGCCGGTGACGGTGGTGGCGGCGCTGCCGTGGGCGGGGACGGTGAGGGTGCTGTCGGCGAGGGCGGCGGTGCCCTCGGGCATGCCCTCGACGGACAGGTCGAGCCGGACGGGCGCGTCGGAGGAGTTGGTGTAGGTGACGGTCTTCGTCACCTGCTTGTCCGCCTCGTAGGGCCAGGCGTAGAAGCCCAGGTCGGCGGAGCCGGTGGCGGTGACGTTCGCGGCGATGGCGGCGGCGACGTCGACGCGGCCCGCGCCGAGGTCGTAGGCGGAGTCGGCGAGCGT